>CAWEXN010000008.1:20000-1630705 GCA_963813015.1 uncultured Acidobacteriaceae bacterium | reverse complement strand
GATCGATCCGGGCCAGATCGATGAATCTGTTGAAGTTACTGGCAGAATCCTGCTGACAAATGAGTTAGCGGCGCTCTTCCGGGCGTTCAGGGGCCGGCGGCGTCAATCTCACCTAAGAATTGGCGCAGGAACCCAAATGCGGCGGAATATCCGCCACGCCGAAAAGTTCGGATGAACGCTTATAGATTCATTGTGCGCCGAATGGGGTGAAATCCCCTGCAACATCCGGCAGAAATTTTTGGCAGCGTGTTTTCAGCAGCTTGCGGGCAATCAGGGTCGCTCGAGGACTCGCCTTGGCAGTAGGCGGCTCGCATGCGCGCTCCAATATTTGAGTGATACAGTGGACAAAAGCGATGAACGGACCCGAAAAGCCTGGGCAATACCAGGTGTCAGCTCTCATCTGTAGCTTCGCCCGCCTTCGGCTCAGGGTCGAGAACTATCGACATCAACCTGAGAAGAAGTCAGGAATTTTTCGGCCTGTTTCGAATGGACAAGCCACGGAGCGGTCCTAAGCCAATGCAGAACACTTCATCGCCAAAGGGCCTATCGCGAATCGTTGCGCTTGTGCTCATCACCGCGGCTGGGGCTGCTTTTGTCGCCGGCGTTCTGTTTTTCGGATTGAGCGATCAAGACATAACCCAGAAGGACTTTATTCAATACTGGGCAATCGGGCAGCAACTCGCGCACGGCACAGACCCATACGACGTGACCGCCATAGTGCAGCTTGAGCGATCGGTGGGGCTCGGCGCATCGCAGCCCAAAATTTCCTTGAGTCCACCCACGGTCTTTTGGCCCTTGCTTCCATTGGGCTGGGTCAGCCCCAAGATCGGCTTTATCTTGTGGACGTTTCTTCTGATTGGTTGCCTTGCGTGGTCCGTGTGGCTGCTCTGGCGACTCAATGGATGCCCACACAATCTCGTCCACCTGTTCGGATTTGTCTTCGCTCCCGTGAGCGTTTGCTTGATGGCGGGGCAACTCAGCATATTTCTTCTGCTCGGCCTCGTCCTGTTTTTCGACCTACACCGAACACGGCCCGGACTTGCCGGCGCAGCCCTGCTGCCCTGTGCGCTTAAGCCGCACCTGTTTATTCTTTTTGGGTGCGTGCTGATTCTTTGGGCGATTCACCGAAGAACATTCCGACTTCTCTTCTGGGCTGTCACAGCATTGCTGGCGAGTTGCGCCATGACGCTCGGCATCGATATTCATGTCTGGTCCCAATACGCTCACATGATGAACGGTATCCGCATATTGAAGGTGTTCATCCCCACATTCGGTGAAGCGCTCCGGTTTCTTATCGACCGCAATGCCGTGGGATTGCAGTTCGTGCCGGAAGTCATCGGCGGCATCTGGGCAATCTGGTATTTCTGGACGCGCAGAACACGGTGGGACTGGACAGAACACGGTTTACTGCTTCTCTTGGTTTCTGACGTGTGCTCCCCATATGGCTTTTTTACGGATGAATGCATCCTGCTTCCACTTGTTCTGGCAGGCCTGTATCGCGCCGTCGAGCCGGGACGCGCGTTTGTGCTACTCATCATCATCGATACAATTGCGCTGGCCGAAGTCTTTTCCAACGTCAATATCATTTCCCCGTATTATCTCTGGACCTCGCCTGCGTGGTTGGGATGGTTTCTCTACGCGACCGGCAAAGCCGCGTTTTCTCCCGCGCCGGCAAATTCGGGCGGTTCGACCGCCTGAACATCTCGACGGGGTTCTCGCCGCGCCTACGCGTAGTACTGCTGGGTTACCTTCCGACCCGTCTTCCCGAATCGTGCCACGCGAATCAAGCCCATCTTATGCGCACGATAGCTGACCGTCGTCGCCAGTACTCCGAACCCATACTCCACGCTGCGCTTGAAGTTGATGGACGATGCTTCCTCAAAATACTTCGTCGGGCAAGAGATCTCGCCAATGCGAAATCCAAACATTACCGCTTGCGCAATCATCTGGTTGTCGAAGACAAAATCGTCCGAGTTTTCCAGCAGTGGCAGCGTCTCCAGCAGCTCTCGCGAGAAAGCTCGAAATCCAGTGTGATACTCCGAAAGCTTTACGCCCAGAAACAGGTTCTGGAAAGCAGTCAGCACGCGGTTGGCAACGTATTTGTAATACGGCATTCCGCCCTTCAATGCTCCGGCGCCCAAAATCCTCGATCCCAGGACCATGTCGTACACGCCGCTCGCGATCATTCCCGCCATCGCCGGAACCAGCATCGGCGTGTATTGGTAGTCGGGATGTACCATCACCACAATGTCCGCCCCCGTCGCCAACGCCTCGCGATAGCAAGTCTGCTGGTTGCGTCCGTAACCGTAGTTCGCATCGTGGACAAATGTCGTCACGCCCAGCTCACGCGAAAGCTCCGCGGTCCTGTCCTTGCTCGAGTCATCCACCAGGATCTTGATGTCCACTACGTCGGAAAGCTCGCGCACGGTCTGCTCCAGCGTCTTCTCGGCGTTGTACGCCGGCATCACCACCGCGATCCGCTTTCCGTTAATCATTCCAGACGTCCCAAAATAACTGCCGTTGCCCAAAAAACCCGTAGCCAGATCGGTGCAGCGCGGCTAGCAGAGAGGTCAGCGCAGAAACAAGCGGCAACCTGCACAGAGCCCGCACGGCGGCATTCAAGCTCCGCCTAAATTATCAATCATGAATCCCCCCTCAAGGCGCTACCGCCAGTTACCTTGGAGTATCCCCACCGTGGCTACTGCCTGAAACCTATGAGACTGCGGAAGTCCATCAGCCTTAGAATCTTGTTGCGGCTCTGCCCTTACCCAAGGTGAGCAATCATCTTGCGTCTGGAACGATTCCGCTTCCAAAAAGCGCTGGGAGCGGCGGCCAGAAGCTCGTAAGTCTCTTCCTAGGTTCGTTTGAGGTGCCCACCATCGAACGCGACTCCACCGCTGTGCATAACCCCGGGAAAAAATGGTCGCCTGCTCTTCTCCTTGCGTGCGCCGGCTGCGTTGTGATTGCCGCAGCATTTTCCAGCCAACTCTTGAGCAACGCTGCGGCCGCCGAGGCGTATCGTCCGCGCGCTTTCGAAGCGAGACTCCTCATCCTGCTTGGCACGCTATCCCTTGCAACTGCGCTCGCCACCGCGGCCTTGGTCCGCCCCGCCTCCGGAAACCTGTCCCAAGATCGAGTTGAAGACGCAGGTAAGTTTTTTGGGCTGGCTTTCGCGCTCCTGGTGGTGGTCCATCTCCTGCTGGCATTCTTGATCGTTCGTCCCGGCACGGTGCCCCATATCGATGTTTACACGTTTCAGAAGCACGCCTGCGAAAATCTGCTGCGTGGTATTGACCCGTTCGGCGCGACCCAGGCCGATATCTACGACGCCCGCGATTCCTCCCTCTATTACGCACCTGGATTAGTCATCGGCGGGAGAGTGCTTGAAGGATTTCAGTACACACCTTTAACCCTCTTCTGGGCACTACCCGGATATCTCCTCGGAGATGTGCGAATCAGCTACATCTTCGCGGTGATCGTCTCGGCCTGGATTCTGTTTGCTCTATGCCCGGATTATCGAGGTCTCGGGATTGCCAGCGTTCTTTTGCTCAGCCCACTCACTTTCATGGTTGAATACAATTGCTTCACGGAGCCCCTCGTATACATGACTCTCTGCGCGACCGTTTACGCAGCCGTCAAGAAACGCTGGTGGTTGCCAATCGCTCTCGGTCTATTTCTGGCGAGCAAGCAGTACAATTTCTGGGCGTTGCCGCTCATCGCATCTTTGCTTCACTCTTTCCAGTGGAAGACCTACTGGAAATTGGCCGGATTGTCGTTGGCGACGGCTGCCACGACGATACTGCCTTTCGCCGTCTGGAATGCGGGGGCGCTTTGGCATGACGCGGTCCTCTTCCATTTAAGCCAGCCATACCGCCTTGACTCGTTGAGCTTCGCTGTTCCACTCCCGTGGATCATGAAGGTCGGCCCTTTGCTCGTTCTCGCGTTCGTCGTCTGGGCAGCGCGAGCCGGAAATCGAAGTGCGGCCACGTTCCCGGCGGCCTACGGAGTGGTCCTACTCCTGTTTTTCCTCACGAGCAAGCAGGCGTTCCCAAACTACTACTTCCTCGCCGGACAAGCATTCTTCCTTGCGGTTGTTGCGCTGCACCCCACCAGACTAGGGCAGAAGGTTCAGCTCCTATAGCGCCCTCGGAAATACCCCACAATTTGGGATGCAGCCCCGTCGATGCCTGGGAGAAAGAAGTCGAAGATCAAGCAAGGCTTATTTCGAATCAGGCTCTATATCGTTAACCGCCTGAGGAGCTGGCCGAAGCCTGGAGACACTTCGCAAATACGCCCAAAGATAGAAATCCCCCAATTGCTAGCAGCGCGAGAGAAGCCGGCCGTGTGAGTACAACGGCGTCGCCGATGCCAAAATCCCATTTGTGGTCACGTAGAGGGAGCCAAAGACCACGTCGGAAAGCTCGCGCACGGTCTGCTCCAGCGGCTTCTCGGCGTTGTACACCGGCATCACCACTGCGATCCGCTTTCCGTTGATCAATGTCCGGTCCCCTCGGATTCGTAGCCCGCGCTCACTATTCTTGTCTGCACATGCAAGCATATCCGCTATTCCGAAACACCTTTTATCTCCTCGACCACGGATGCGCAAGCGTTCAACGGATGGACGCGCCGTAGATACACCCCAAGATAGAAAATCCCCATCGCCAATAATGCAATCGATTCCGGACGTATCAGCACAAGAGCCAGTAGCTGTCCGCCAAGCCCAGCCGTGCTCAGCTTCAGGGAACTAGCCAGGATTGTGATAGCCGACAGTGGAACATCGCCTGCGAACAGAACCGCTGCGGCCGTGATCAGGAATCCAATCTTCCCCACCCGTCCGCGCCGAGCCCACAATAGGCAACAGGCAGGAATAGCGAGCATTACCAGCTTGGCATCCCACGGCCGGTGATAGGTGATTAACAACGTGAACGCTGCCGCCGCTCCCATTGCCAGCCATGCCTTCTCGACCGTAACCCGCGTTCGCAGCGTCCAGGCGGCCCACGCCAGCAAAAAGGCCCCGCAAATCGCGTAGCTTACGGCGTTATAAAACGCTGGGTCATCGCGGAAAATGCTGACGGCTGCCTGGAGATCGACAACCATAAAAAGGGAACGGCCGGAGACAGAATCGGGACCAGGCTCATTGATGCCGCCGCGCGCCGAGATTGTGGCAAGATTAGCGTGCCAATCGTGCATCCACCCTGGCGCCACGTGCGAAAGCCACAGGCACGCCATCAGGCCAATGACAGCCGTGATGACGACGCTCTGCAATGCCCGCTTGCGATGGATTCCGCCCGCCAGAAGGAAATAGAGCCACACAAAGCCTGAATCATGCGGCTTCACCGCAAGGCTGAGCGCGAGGCATAGAATTCCGGCCCACACAAATCGATTCTCGAGAAAACACCACACCGCGATCCCGCAAAGCCCCACTACAATTCCTGCGGTGTTGCCCTCCGAAAAAATCGATTCGCAATTGACCGCAAGAATGCAGGCCAGGAAGGTCGAAACCTTCGGTGCGTGGTTCGCGCCCGCGCTCCACATCAGCAGAATCGCGAGAATGAAAGCACACCCCGTCAGCAGCACCCAAAGAATGTGCGCCGGCCCCCACGAAAGCAGTGCAAATGGCGCCACAAAAACAAATGTGGTGGGTACATTCACAAAGAGCGTTATGGCCTGGTGGACGGACGGAGAGTCTTTGGGGCGTTGCCCGTCCTCTGATCGGTACTCGCGTTCGAGGTCGCCTACGTTGTATGGATTATGCTCGTGAATCAGGCAGCGAGTGCCGGCGTACACGGCCCGGAAATCAATCCATGCGTCGGTTCGGCGCCCAATGGCGATACCCCCTATGACCGAAATCCCGATGCTCACGAGGACCCAGATCAAGCCTTGGCGACGCAAATTTCCCATGCGAGTCCTCCCGCCTCATTTTAGCGGCCCCTCTCGCCGCTATCGGCGCTTGAAGAACACGGGAGAGCCAAGCTCGGCAATGGAAGACATTGCCAGCTCATATCTCCCGGGAACGGGCAGAGTTTTCAATTCTTGAAAAGCGAGAAGTTCTTGCGGCGGAGGGGTCGAGCCGCCAGCATCTCTAAAGCTTGGAAGAGGCGCCACGCCTTCATGCGCTTGCCAATGAAATTGCTCGATCTGCTTCATGTTTTGGCGTTTCAGCCAAATTTCCCGCTTCCTTCCACTCTCGGTTAGGGGCTGTGTTCCGCAGGTATACCCAAAGATAGAGAATTCCTGTCGCCAGAAGGATGGGCGCGGCGGGCCGCAGCAAAATTAAGTCCAGCAATCTTCCCGTGAACCCGGTCACATTCCCGCTCAAACTTTTGTCAATCATCATGAGAATCGTCGATGGGATGTCTGCGGTAACAACGATTGCGGCAGTATTCAGCAATCCCGCAGGCCACTTCAAAGGCCCGCCGCCGGCCCAAAGCATGGCGCATGCGGGGAGGGTGAGAAGCAGGAGCTTGGCGTCGTACATCCGATGGTAGACCGGCAGCATCGAAAGGGCCGCTATGGCCGCAAGCGCGAACCACGCGTTCGATTGCGAGAACCGTGCTCGGAGAGTTCGCACTGCGCCGAGCAACAAAAGCGCACCGCACACGAGATAGGTGGCGGTGTTGTAGACGCGGGGATCGTCACGGAAAATGGCGATCGGCGATTGGAGGTTGATCACCATAGCGGTGCCTCGGAAAGTCTCGGTCGACGGCCCGGGGTCGTTGACGCCGCCTCGGGCTGCGCCCGCCTGCACATTCGCGTGCAGCTCCTGCGCCCAATGCGGCGCGACATGAGAAACCCAAAGGACCGATGGCAGAATCAGTACGCCAACCACCAGCAGAGTCTGCAGCGCGCGCTTCCGGCAGGCGCCACCGGCCAGCAGGAAGTAAAGCCAGACCAGCCCTGCGTCTTGGGGCTTCAGTGCAAGGGCAACCGCCATGCCGAGAATGCCCGCCGGCACAAACCGCTCCTTGAGGAAGCACCAGACCGCCACAATGCAGAGACCTACCGCGACTCCTGCGGCGTTGCTCAGTTCAAGCAGAAACACCCCGTTGACAAGCACAAAGCAGATGAGCAGAGGCGCGAACCTGGGCGCAAAGCTCCCCGCGGCGTTCCACATCAGGAAGGCAGCAAGCGTAAAGCATCCCGCGATCAACATCAGCCACAGCACGGACGCAAGCCCCCATGGCAACATTGCCAGGGGAGCGACCAGCAACAGCGAGCTTGGGAGATTGATGCACTGGAATATCGCGTTCCTGAACATGCGCAAGGTGGGCAAGTCAGAGGGCATTTCCCCTCCTTCTGCCTTGTACACGCTCTCGAATTCGATTGGCTTGTAGGGATCGCGGTGGTCGATGAGGCAGCGCGCGCCGTAGTAGATCGCCGTGAAGTCACACTTGCCCACTGGGCGCTGTGACGCACGATGAAATCCCCAGAGAATGAAAATGCCGCTACTGACCAGCAGGCAAAGCAGGGCGGTCCGCTGCGTCGATGTGAGGTTTAGCCTCATTACTCAAGTCATTCCGGCCGCTCAGGACACCGGCCGAACTCTAAGGACCGTCTCCGCCCAACTTAACGAAAGGAGTCTCGTCTTTGGCGCCCGGCAGGTTGACGACGCTTCATGCTCTGGGGCCTGCGTACTGGGCCGCTTGTGCGGGCCCTCGGCTACGTCAGAGGGAGGCGCCCACAAGCCTTGCGGGGAGAACACGCGTCCAGGGTTCAGCTGGGCGCGTGCTCTCCCCGCAAAGATCCAAAGCTCAATTCACCCGGGTGCGTTGTGCTGCCGGCAACCGTTAGAGCGAGCCGCTGATGTTGCTGAAGACCGTGTTGACCGCCGACGCGACGCTTTTGACGCCGCCGATGCACACAAGTGCAATCAGGGCAACCAACAGCGCATACTCTACCAGGTCCTGACCTTCTTCGCTGTTCTTCAGGCCCTGGAATTTCACATACAGGTTCAGAAGTGTGTTCCGCATTTTTTGTTCTCCTTTGTGATTTTCCGGCCTGCGCCGGGGGAATTTGGGCCACCAAAATCACCCGTGGCATTACGGACGAGGCTGCGTGCTTAGGTTGTTCGTTTTCGCCCAGTTGTTTGAGCTCTTCTTACGAACAGTTATCCTTTGCGCGAGAAAGCGGGTTCGGCGCCTTGCCGGTTACGCGCCTTCCCGCAAAGGGGCTGAGGTTCTGGGTGTTCTGCGGTTGTGGAAACTATTTACAGCGAGCCGCTGATGTTGCTGAAGACCGCGTTCACGGCCGAGGCTACCTGGTTGACGCCCGTGATGCAAACGAGAGCAATCAGGGCAACCAGCAGAGCGTACTCGACCAGATCCTGACCTTCCTCGCGGGCCATCAGGGTCTGAAGTCTCACATAAAGTGACAGAAACAGGTTTTTCATTTGTTTTCCTCTCCGAGGGTGCAAAGTCCCAGCCTCAGCCGGGCGCACTCTAAATAGCATCTGGCGTGCCATTCTCGGGCAGCTACACCATCGTTTTAAATTCAATGCCTTACAAGAGATTTCCCAAATGGTGACCATGGACACTGTCTACCTGCGTTTACAAACGCCCGTTCACCGGCATTCTGTGTTTACATTTCCCGTCCGGATACCTCTTTCAGCTCCCTCCAAACCCCTCCCCAATACCCGCAAATACGCCTTCCTTTCGCGCCTTTCCGCTCCCTTCGCCACATCTTCACGAATTCCGGGAAACCTCTAGTGAATCCGCACTCATCCCCAACCTCTGCGGCTGCCATAGAATAGCTACCATGGTCAGCAAGCTGGATCTTCCTCCAGCACATCACCGCGGCGACGTCGCTGAAGTTGCGATTGCCACTGTCGCCGGCCTGGCGCTTGCCGTCACCATCCTTTACATCTTTGCCGTCCCTGTCGCAGGCAAATTGGCGGCCAATCGCGACTTCCTTTCTTACTGGGCCACCGGCCTCCAGCTCGTCCACCACCACAATCCCTATGACCGCGACGCCATCTGGGCCATCGAGCACTCAGCCGGCCTTGACCCCCGCACCGTCCTCATCATGCGCAACCCGCCCTGGGCCCTCCCCCTCGCTTACCCCCTCGGTCTTCTCGGCCTGCGTTTCGCCGGAATCCTCTGGTCGCTCCTCCTTCTTACCTGCCTGCTCGTCTCCATCCGCATCCTCCACAAGCTTCATGGCTCACCGCCCACCCGCATCCATTGGCTCGGTTTCGCTTTCACCCCGGCCATCATCTGCTTCACCATGGGCCAGACCACGCTCCTGGCCCTTCTCGGTCTGGTCCTCTTTCTCCGCTTCCATCGCTGCCACCCGTTCAACGCGGGAGCCGCGCTCTGGCTTTGCGCCCTCAAGCCGCATCTCTTCCTTCCCTTCGCTGCCGTGCTCGCCGCCTGGATCGTTCTCACCCGCGCCTGGAAGCTCCTCGCTGGATTTGCCGTCGCTCTTGCATTCACCAGCGCGCTCGCCACCTTAATCGACCCCTCGTCCTGGACTGATTACGCGCGCCTCATGCGTTCGCCTTCCGTCGAAAACCAGTTCATTCCCTGCCTCGCCGGAGCCCTGCGCCACTGGCTGCGTCCTCACTCCGTCTGGATCGAATACCTTCCCGTCTTTCTCGCCTGCCTTTGGGCCCTCGCATACTTCTGGCGCCGCCGCGCTCATTGGGACTGGCTCTCCAACTCCAGCTCCGTCATCCTTGTCTCGCTTCTCGCCGCCCCCTACCTGTGGCTCTACGACCAATGCCTCGCCATACCCGCACTGCTCTGTGGCGCTTATTCCACCCGCTCCCGCAGCGTCCTCGCGGCTCTCGCTTTCCTCATCCTTGCCGCCGACGTCGAAATCTGTTTCGTCAAAGTCGCTTCAACCCTCTTCCTCTGGACCATCCCCGCCTGGCTCCTCTGGTACCTCATCGCCCGCGCTACAGCCCAAGAAAAACTCCCCGCCCCTTCCGCCTGACCCTGCATCAAAGAATTCGCAGCGCCCGCTCTTTGTAGCGCCGGTCTCCAGGCCGGCTGTCGTGCGGGCGTCCTCGCCCGCACACGTCCACTCCTCCATCCACGATCCACCGTCCACCCCCCACCGCCCACCGTTCACCGTCTTGGTTCGCGCTCCCCCGCAACCGCACTGCTTCCCCCGCAACCCCCACACACGCCGCACCTATAATTGCCATGACCCGTTCCAGAAAGGCGCCTCATCCGTGGCCAGCCAGCGCGACTTCACCGCTCTCTTCATCGGAATTGCTTGCGCGCTCGGCGTCGTCTTCACCACCCTCTTTCTCTCCATCATGTCCTTCAATCCCGCCATCGTTGCCCGCACGAGACTTCATCGTCTACTGGGCCACCGGCCACCAGCTCGTCCAGCACGGTAATCCCTATGACCCGGATGCCATCAACCGCATCGAGCGCGCTGCCGGCTTCCGCGGTCCCAGCGCCTTCTACATGCGCAACACTCCCTGGGCCTTGCCGCTTGCCTACCCGCTCGGCTATTTCTCGCCCGTAGCTTCCGCGCTTCCCTGGTCGCTCCTCATGCTCGCCCTCCTCATCGCCTCGGTGCGCATTCTGTGGAACCTCTTCGGCCACTCCGGAACTCACCTCGACTGGCTCGGCTACTGTTTTCCTCCCGCGCTCTTCTGCGTCATCCTCGGCCAGACCTCTATCCTCGTGCTCTTCGGCCTCGCCCTCTTCCTCCGCCTGCACAAGTCGCACCCCTTCGCAGCCGGCGCCGCGCTCTGGCTCTGCACCCTCAAGCCGCATTTGTTTCTTCCTTTCGCCCTCGTCCTGCTCGCCTGGATCTTCGTTTCGCGCAGCTACCGCATCCTCGCCGGATCTCTAACCGCATTCGCGCTGGGCGCGCTCCTCACTTCGCTCATTGACCCAGCGGCCTGGAGCCAGTACGCCTACTACATGCGCACCTCGGTTATTACGCGCGAATTCACTCCCTGCATCGGCGACCTTCTTCGCGACCGCATCAACCCCTCCGCCGAGTGGATCGCCTTTATTCCGGCCGTCCTCGGCTGCATCTGGGCCCTCGCCTACTTCTGGCCGCGCCGCCACTCATGGGATTGGCTCGAGAACGGCAGCCCGCTCATGCTCGTCTCCCTACTCGTCGCCCCGTTCGGTTGGATCTTCGATCAGTCTCTCGCTCTTCCCGCCGTCCTCTACGCCGTCTCGCGCCACGCCTCGCAGACCATGCTCTCTCTTCTTGCGCTCATCTATGTCCTGATCGAGATTCAGATCATCTCGCCCTTCGGCCTGCACTCCGCTCTCTATATCTGGGTCGCGCCCGCGTGGCTCATCTGGTATCTCTTCGCGCGCGCCTCTGCCGTTCGCGAGCCGTTTTCGTCTACCGCGGCACCGTCCCTGCAATAAGCGGCAGCGCGGCGGATTCTTTCACCGTCGCGCCATACCTCGTAACACCATCATTCGCGACACCAGCCAACTAACCCGCCTTCCGCCGCAACTTCGCTAGAATGCTCTCATGCCATCAACGGTTGACCTGCCCGTCTCGAAGCAACACCGCGACGTTGCCGAAGCATTGACCGGCATTGTCGTTGGTCTGGGACTTGCTTTCTCTCTGTTTGCCGTCTTCGGTGTCCCGTTCTCCGGACGCTCGGTCGCCACCCGCGATTTTGTCGAATATTGGGCCTCGGGCCACCAACTCGTGCGACATGCCAACCCATACGATCCGGGTGCTATCGGCGCGCTCGAACTGTCTTCCGGCTCCGGGACGGAGGTTGTGATGCTCAACCTTCCCTGGACATTGCCGCTGGTTTACCCGCTCGGTTTTTTCAATTTGGCGTGGGCGGATCTGGTCTGGAATCTGCTGCTCCTCGGCTCTATTCTCCTCTCCGCGCACATTCTTCATCTCATGCACGGCTCTCCGCCTGGTCGCATCCATTGGCTGAGCGTTGGTTTTACGCCCATAGTTCTTGGGCTCGTCATGGGACAGCTCTCCATCCTGGTTCTGCTGGGGGTCGTTTTATTCATGTACTTCCAAGGGAGCCGGCCAATGGTCAGCGGCGCGGCGCTTTGGCTCTGCGCCCTGAAGCCGCATCTTTTTCTGCCCTTCGCCGCCGCTCTCATCACCTGGATCGTGGCCACGCGCAGCTACAAAGTCCTTGCCGGCGCAGCCATGGCCCTCCTCGTAAATACCGCGGCTGCTTACATGATTGATCCCCGGGCCTGGCACGAATATCTCCAGATGATCGCGAACGCGCCCGCGGTTCAGGGTGCATTCGTTCCCTCCCTTCCCGATGCTTTGTGCCATTGGATCGATCCACATGCCAATTGGCTTAGGTTCCTGCCCGCTGCCGCGGCCTGCGTATGGGCGCCCATTTATTATTGGCAGCACCGCTCTTCCTGGCAGTGGTACATCCATGGAAGTCTTCTGCTCCTTGTCTCTCTGGTCGTTGCACCCTATGGCTGGCTATTCGATCAGTGCTGCGCGCTGCCGGCGATTCTGCATGGAGCTTACACCGCGCGCGCACGCAGCCTCATAACCGCGCTCGCGCTGCTGATCCTCCTGGCCGATCTTCAGTTCGGCGCTGTCCATTCCTTTTCACCTCTTTCCTCCTACCTGTGGCTCTGGACCGGCCCGGCCTGGCTCGCGTGGTACCTTTTCGCCCGCGCTCCGACTGTCACGGGAGCGGCGCCTTCCTCCACGTAGCCCGGACCGCTCGGCTCGTTCCAATCTTTGTCCTCTGTTTGCCGTAATTCTTTTGAGGTGGATTTTCGTATTTCGGAGCGATCACGTACTGGCCGACGGTTTGGCGGTGTTGTTACCACGCTGATCGAACCCGCGGCTCGGTTGTTTATGGATCGATACCGGCCGCGGACGCAAGCCGAAGGATCTGCATCTGCTTTTTTTTGCGATCCTGATCCACCACGAAAAATGGGTGCCCCATCCTGGCTTCGCTAGGGTGGGATAGCACGAACCAAACCCACAAATCAGGCCGTGGCTGCCGGCAACCGAAAACCTGTCAAGCCCCTTCCCACCCCAAAATCCACCTAACTCTCTGAAAACATTCGCAAAATTCTTCTCCCCAAGTTTGCCGATTAATTCACCGAAATCTGTAGCCTTGAAGATGAAAGGGGATTCTTCATGGCAATCACTTCCATGACTACCACCACGGCCGCCGGCGCGCTTCAAATCTCTGCACACGATTCCGGCAAACAAACCATCGAGGTTTGCATGAGGGCGTGGAACCGCGCCCACGACCAGCAGGCAGAGCACAAGGGCTCATCCAATTGGGATTGCGAGAAAGCAGGCAACAAGGCATATCTCAACGCCGTGCCTTCACTCTCCGGTTATAAGAACATCTGCGACTTCATCGCCTGCATCAACTACGCTCGATGATCGGCGTCGTTACGCACGATGATGCCGCGCACTACCTGGCCAATGCCCGGATCGCTCTATCCGCTATTTACCACCAGCCAAAGCCCATCGCCGAGGGCAATTCCTACGCCAGAAAAGATGCCCGCAAAAAGCCGAAATCTGTAGCCTTGAAGATGAAAGGGGAATCTTCATGGCATTCACTTCCATAATCACCACCAAGGCCGCTGGCGCGCTTCAACTCTCTTCAGACGTTTCCGGCAAAGAAACCATCGAGGCTTGCATGAACGCGTGGAGCCGCGCCCACGACGAGCAGGCTGAGCACAAGGGTTCATCCAACTGGGATTGCGAGAAAGCCGGCAACAAGGCCTATCTCAGAGCCGTGCCTTCACTCTCCGGCTATAAGAACATCTGCGACTTCATCGCCTGCATCAACTACGCGTCCATGATCGGCGTCGTCTCGCACGATGATGCCGCGCACTACCTGGCCAATGCCCGGATCGCTCTATCCGCTATTTACCACCAGCCAAAGCCCATCGCCGAGGGCAATTCCGGCCGCGAGAAAGACGCCCGCAAAAAGCCGAAAAATAATTAAATAAAAAAATTAGGGCTTTTCGCTAAATTTTCGCCACTTAACCCGTTTAGAATCAATAAATAGCTTCCGGGAAGGGTCGGAAATGTGCACCAGATTATGCCGGATTTGAGACAAACAACTCCTTTGGAATCAGCACGCAGACAGTTGAAATGTGGTCTGCGCATTTTCACCCCTTAACTCATTCAGTTTATTAACGTTGTTGCTCACCGCTCACCGTCTCACCGTCCACCGTTCACCGTTCCACTTCTTCAATCTCCAGCGTGTCTCCGCGCTCGCTCCGCGTCTTCTCGATCGTTCCGGCGGGCAGCTCCAGAATGCTGTGCGCCGACAGGCACGCCGACAAACGCCACGGTCCCACGGCGCTGCGCGCCTTCTTGATCCTTCTTTTCTCGGTCCAGGTAGACGAGGTCAATGGGGAATCGCATGAAGAACGTGTGCACCGATTCGCACGGCGCAATCCACAATCCGTCGCCGGCCGCAAGGCCATCCCGGCCCAGCAACCCTTTCCTGCGTTTTGCTCCTGTGTGTGCGGCCTCAAGCCGCGTAGCCAGCACCGTTCCGCGCGTCACGTTGGTGACCTGCAGCGGTCCCTGCGGTCCCGCCTGCGCGGGCGGCGAGACAAACTCCACCACGCCCTTGGCGAACCTCTCAAACGGATTCATCCGCTTGCCTCTGGGTCTTGCCGTGCGCGCTGCGCGGCCTTTACTGCTGCGGCGTTGCTGCGCCGCCGCTGTAGCCCGAGCCGCTACTGCCCGAGTTAATGGGCGCTCCAGTCGAGCCGAATGCGCCCGTGGAATTCTCGATCACCAACGGCTTCTCCGGCTTCATGCTTTGGATCAGGGTCTCCACAGGTAACGATGCCGGGGCAGGAGGCATTGTGTTTGCCGGCGTCTTCGCGTCCGGCTGGTGCATCGCGATATTCGAGTTCGCCGGGATGAACGGCTCCGGATAATGCAGGCCCGGCAGCGGTTCGCCTGCCGCCATTGGCGACACGATCTCCGGCGTCACAATCACGATCAGCTCGGTGTCATTCTTGGTCTTCAGCTCCGATTGGAACAATTTTCCGATGATCGGAATGTCCCCTAGGAAAGGAATCTTCTCGAAGGTATCGCTCGTGCTCTTATCCAGCAGCCCGCCAATCATAAAGCTCTCGCCGTCGGCCAGCTCCACTTCCGTATTCACCTTGCGCGACGTGATTCCCGGCACCTCGAACCCTGAAATGTTCACTTGATTCGTGTAATCCAGTGCGCTCACTTCCGGTGCCACTTGCAGCCGGATCGTTCCCCGCGGCGTAATCGTGGGAATAAAGTTCAGTCGGATGCCATACTCTTTGAACTCGATGGTCACCGTCGTCAAACCGCCGCTTGACCCCTGCGCCACTGGATACGGATACTCTCCACCCGCCAGGAAGCTTGCTTCCTTGCCGTCGGTCGCCATCAGGTTCGGCTCCGCCAGCACTTGAACGATGCCTTTGGTCTCCAGCGCCGAGATGTCCGCCCCCACGCCCAAGCCGGGGAAGAATGCGAGCAGGTTGAACTCATTGGAGAACGTCGCCGTCCCGCCCACTCCGGTGGCCCCTCCGCTGCCGCCACTGGAACCACCGCTCGTGATAAATGGCGGCGAGTACTGCGTGGTGGTCACTCCACCTACGGCATTCCCCAGGCCAAGGTTGAACAGATTGATGCCCAGTTGACGTGCCCGGTTGCGATCCACGCTGGCAAAACGCACCTTAAGCAGAATTTGCGGATCGGACTTCGGAACATTCACATCCAGCAGGTTCACCACTTTGCCGGCCGCCGATGCAATCTGCACCGCGCGCGATGAGGCCACCAGATCGTTGACCGTGCCGCGCAAAAAAATGGCGTTGTTGCTGTAGCTTACTCGGATCGACTGGCCCGGCAGCTCTGCCCTCAGCTCGCGCCGGATCGCATCCAGGCTGTCGCCTGTTACCGTCGCCTGCTGTCTCACCGTCACGTTGAAAAATTGCCGCCCGCCATGAATGTCCCAGATGATCAGGCTCGTTTCGCCTGGGGTTTTCCCGTCGACCATGATCTCCGTGGGGCTGATCGCGCTGGCTTCCGCGATGTCTCCAAGTCCGATGGCAACCCGCTGAATTGGCTGTGCGCAATCGACAAGCACGGATTTTCCCACCGCCACAGAGAGCTCGTTCGTCGAGTCCTCATAGGTGGATTCGGCTGCCGGCGGCTGGGAAGCATTCGCTGCCTGAGCCGGGGCGCTATGTGCCCTCTCGGCTTGTCCGGCGAACAATGCCAAGGCCAGCGCGCTCCAAGATACGATGGTGACCACTGCCTTCGCTCTCAATGCTGTCCCTCAGGTGATCCAAACTTCTCGTCTGTTGTGTGGTTGCCGTTGATGATGGTCATCGAATACGGTTTCGCCTCGGGCTTGCGCGGACCTCTGGCAGCCTTCTCGTGTGCCGGCGGATTCTCGATGTCAAAAAGGTTGTTCATGGCCGTCGCCGGAACCTTCGTCGTCTGTGTATCCAGCGGATTGCGCAGCACCAGTTGAATCTTCAGCGAATTCGCCGCCAGGCTCAGCAGCTGGGCCTGCTCCGGCGTCACCAGCAGATTCACCACCTGCACTTGTTGCGGTTTGCCTTCGGCGTCCCGCTGGATGTCGGTGCCCGCGGATAGAACTTGGATATTCTGCAGAATCGTCTTTGTCTCCACGCCCTGGTTGCCATCGCCCGGCGGATTGCCCGAGGCCAGCACGTCCACTCGCATCCCCGGAGTTACGAAACCCGCCACACCCACAACTTCATCCACTCGCACTGCACACGCCCGCATGCCCTTTGGAATCGTCGGTGCCAATCCGCCGCCTGAGCCAATACCCGCCAACTGGCTGTCTAGAATCGGCTCACCTTGGGAGATCTGAGTAATCACGCCCCGGCCAATCGCATCTTCCTGCTTCAAAATCGCGCCCTTGGGTGGCGTGCCCCCCAACGTCATCGTAGTCAGGTCCGCCGTCGTTAACACTGCGCCTAGCGGAATGTCCTTCGCCGCCGCAATGACCTGAGTCGTTGACACAGGCTTTGAGGCTGCCATCCCCTTGCTCACAAGGCGATAGACCAGCCAGCAGCACCCGCCGGCAATCACCGCTGCGACAAGGAAGATCGTCATGAGTCTTCGATTCATTGCTGCTCCGATGGGGCCGGCTCTCGCCAACTCCGCCTTGCATTCCCTGCCTCACGCGCTGCGTGCGGCAATTCCGCCTTCAGCTTCTTCCTGGCAATCAGGTCCGCAATTCAGGTGCCTTTGGTCATCCATCCTTGCGTCGGGACCGGGCCGCTGAGAATGGTTTCCAATTTCGATTCCCATTTCCGAAAATGCCGCGCACCACGCGCCCACTCCCTTCATACTGATCGAGTTCGGCTCGCAGTGCGGTTTCAGTGTATTCCCTGAAAGCCTTCCAAATCGCATCAGAATCTCTCAGATCTTTCGATGAGGTACCAAAAGTGCTATGGGGGAAAACGCATCAATGAGCGATTCTGAATTAGGCAATTTTGTGCTCTCGGAACGGATCCATTCGGCTCGCGCCGCACTCGTTTTTAAGGGCCGTTCCTCGCTAAGTTTACCGTGATTTTACTCGGCAATCTGAGGTCGCGTTTGCATCTTCCGTGTTATATCCGCGTCGGATTTCGTGTGCCAAAGTGGGATGGTCCCCAGAACAAATCTTTCCTGCTCGCGGTCCGAAAGTCATCACCCGTCCACAGAATCTCAAGGGGGGGCCCCAACCTTTGATGACACCTGCGTATACGATTTCGCTCTTCAGCGAGCGCTCCGACCTCGGTCCGCGGCCCACGTCCATTGCGGCCTCCGCCCTTCTTCACGTTGTGGCTCTAGCCGTGATCTTGTTCGGCATTGCATACAAGCCCCCGTATGCCAGGGTTTCTACGGACCACTATCGCGTGCGAGAGCTCGATCTGAACATGCCCGACGAGCAGGCGCGCTTTTATCCGCCGCACATACCCGAAGCCCGCGTCGAGTCCCGGCGCCCGCGCCCTCGCTTCCGCGGGCAAGCCGTCGCTCACTGTCCCCGCTTTGCGCGACGTTGCCCAAGCTCCGCCCGGGCCGCAGACGCTTCTCCAGCCTGACGTAGAAAAGCCGATCACGCTTCCGGTTCCAATTCCCGTCCCTCAAGTGGCCATCTGGTCACCCAGCAAGGTCACGGTTAAGAAGGTCACTCCGCCGCTGCCGCAGAAGCCCACTTCTGCCGACGTCCAGCCCTCTGTCGAGCGTCCCAATGAAGAGCTCACTCTGGCCGACGTCAACGTTGCGTCCAGCTTTCATCCCACGTCCCATCCGATAGTGAATGCGTCTACGACTTCGCCAGTCAGGGTTCAAACGCAGCAACAGGTCCAGCTGCCTCCGGCGATGTCTTCGAAATCAATTACGCGGCCCACTCCAGCCACGATCCTGTCTCTATCCAATTTGCGCATGAAGGAAGGAACCGCGACCCTGCCACCGGTGAATGAGAGTGTGGTGGTGCGTGGCCCTGGTGTTCTCGCGGCGCAGGGAAAAGATGCCTCGCCCGGTAAAGCCGACTCGTCTGCCAAAGCCTGGTCAGGGCGGATCAAGCCCCGGCCCGGGCGGCAACCCGAACAATCAAGGCTCCGGCCCTGGTCAAAGCCTGGCATTCAAGATCTCCGGCCCCGGCGTAGCTCCCAACGGCAGCCGGGAAACACCGGAACCCGAAGCTGGAACTGGGCCAGACAGCCTTGACGACGCTCAACCGTCGACGACAGCCCTATCCGTACCGAAGGACGGGCACTTCAACGCCATCATCATCGGAAACTCGATTCAGGACCAGTATCCGGAAACCTCCGGCGTGTGGAACGGCAGAATGGCGTACACCGTTTATCTGCATGTTGGGTTGTCGCGGAGTTGGGTGTTGCAGTATTCGCTTCCGCGTGCTCCTGACGCCCCGCAAGCTGGCGCCGCGGCAACTCTTGAAGCTCCCTGGCCCTACAACATCGTGCGCCCTAATCTCGATCCTGGATCAATCGACGCCGACGCGCTCATGATCCATGGATACGTGAATCAATCGGGACGCTTCGAAACCCTCTCCATCGTCTTCCCACAGGCCTTTCCTCAGGCTCAGTTTGTCCTCGCTGCGCTTGAGAAATGGCAGTTCCGTCCCGCTACGCAGCAGGGCCAGTCTGCCAAAGTCGAAGTGCTTTTGATTATTCCTGAGCAGCTTGAGTAATCTTCTCCGAACCGTCGGCCGCGTTCTGCGGCCGATTCGGAGCCTCAATCAAGGCCGGGTTCCCAGCTCGTTGTAGGTCGAACCTGCTGAAATCGGTGTCACCACCGGTGCGGCAACGCCGACAAACTCTGTAAGCGGGCCAACGTTGTCATCGCTTGCGACCCACACGTTGCCCGATCCATCGACGGCGATACCGTACGGAGAGAACATTCCCACATTTACGAAACCGTTGGGGCCGGAGATCGCGGTTCCGCCTGAACTGATTTCACTGATGCTGTCGCTGTCGCCGCCATTGTTCGCGGCCCACACGTTGCCGGCGCCGTCGATCGCGATCCCATAGGGGTTGTTCAGGCCGCCACCGCTGTACCCGCCTGTCCCGGTGATGGGTGTCCCTGTCGAAGTGAATTCGCTCACACTGCCGGAACCGCCGCGGTTTGCGGCCCACACATCGCCCGCGGCATCAATCGCGATGCCATAGGGAGCGTTCAGTCCGCCGCCCTTGAAGAGAGTCACCGTAGGCGGCTGGCCGGGCAGACTGCTGGGAACGGCTTCCGCGATGGGCGACCCCGCCTCGCCATAATTCGCGGTCCAAACATTGCCGTTAATATCGGCGGCAATGCCGGCGGGTTCGGCAAGCACGTCGGATCCATATCCGCTGCTGCTGGAGAGCGCCAGGCCGCCCGACGCGTTGGATTCGAATTCGCTGAGGCTGTTGCCGCCAAAGTTCGCCGCCCAAGCATTGCCCACGTTGTCGATGGCGATTCCATACGGCTCATTCAGCCCACCGCCGATGAAACCCGGAGGTCCGGAGATTTTCAGCCCTTGCGCATTGAATTCGCTGAGGTCATTACCGTTGTAATTTGCAACCCATGCGCTCCCGTATGTATCAATTGCCACGCTGGTAGGGTTGTCGAGCCCGGCCGCGATGAAGGGCGAGCCGTTCTTGGGAACTCCGTTTGAATTAAATTCACTGAGGCTGCTGGAAGTAAAGTTCGGCACCCAGACATCGCCTGCAGCGTCGATCGCGACGCCTTGCGGGGCCAGTCCGGTTCCGTCCAGCCCGCCCCCCGTGTAGGTGATCGCGATTGTGAAGTCATTCGGTTGGAACAGCAACGTCGGCTGGAACGGCAGATTCGCCGGAAGCAGCCCGTAAAGCGTCGCCGTATTCGCTCCCGGACTATGCGCGATGTTGATTGCGGCCGTCGCTGTTTCCATGGGCTGCGAATTTCCGTTCATCGCGTTGGCGAAGAGTATGCTGCATGGCGTTGAAGACGGCCCGGCCGAGTTGACGCATGCTCCCAGAATATCCGCCAGGGTATCGATCGTGGCTTGCGGCACCACTCCGTTGCCGTTGGGCGTGGTCGGTAGCGCCACGCCTCTACCCAATGACTCGAGGTTCGTCACGGTCGCGAATGCGTTGGGCACGTCCGTCGCCGTCGCCAGCGGTGAGCTCGAGCTCGACACATGCGTCGAATCGGTCGCAAAGCCGGAGATTGCATACGCCGTGGCGATGGTCGAAATCTCGTTAATGACAACATAGGGCGCGGACGAAAGCGAGCCGCAGGTTCCAAGGGCTGCCATCAAGCCAATAGCCGAATTCGCCCCATCTCCCAATCCCGGATCGCCGCCTACCGCATATAGATACACCTGCGAACCCGGGCTGGGGCAGGTGAAATCGCCCGTGATGCTGAATGTGCCACCGGATTGTGTCGGATAGTAGTAGTTGCCGTGGCCATCAGAGACAGTGCCGCCGGCGCTTTGCAGCAGAGAAACAGCCGCATTGCCGTAGCCGGTCGTGTTGGCCGCGTAGAGGTACACGTGCGCACCCACAATCGGCTGCTGTCCGCCATGCACCATGCCGTGCAGCGCGGCTCCCGGAACTGAGCTGCCCGCCGTCTGTGTCGGCGATGTTCCCGGCACTCCGGAACAGCCGGAAATCGAGAGAACACACGTTGCCAGTACAATCGTCCAGGAAATACGCACGGGGGGAACTCCCTTCGTTCGATCGAGTCGCGTCGTTACCCGGTTTTCTCAGACGTTGTTACCGGATTCTCGGACAGAAGTCAAGCCCACCTTTTATGTAGTGCCGTTGGGAATCAGCCGGGGCGAGCTCATATTGTCTACAATCGCGCGGAAGATCGCCGTCAGCTTGGTAAGGTTCTGGTTGCTCGGGGCCGTCGCTTCGCAGCCTTGGCCGTCGTCGGAGTAGAAGTTCACCGCGGACGAAGCCATAGCCGCTAATGCCTGGCAGGGCTGTTTACCCGGTCCCCAGCTCCCCCCATTGGTCCCCACCGAGGTGCTGTAGGTCTTGTCCGACAGGCATCCTCCCGACGTCGGCGAGCCGTAACCGATCGTGTACACCGTCGTCCCGGCATTCGCCGCAGCTTGTGCCGCCAGCACCGCCTGGCCGCACATCCCCAGCGCCGATGGGTAGGCGTAGGACTGGTAGCCCGTGGGGTTGCTGGTATGGGTTCCCGTGCCGTTAAGCGTGCCCTCCGACGCCACAAGTTGGCTGCTTGAGTTGCACGCGCCGGCTGTCGTATTGGCGTTCGATGCGCACGCGGTCGCGTTGCCGTCGGTCAGGAGAATGATGGCGTTCTGCGATCCCGGATTGGCCGCCTGCTGCGCTAGCAGCGCCGTCTGTGCCGCGTAAATCACCTGCGCGTAATAGGTGCCCTCACCGCCCGGCGCCTTGATCCCGGTGCAGTTGCTTTGCCCTGAGTCGCCTGCCGCGATCACAATCGGCGCAGCCTGGTTCAGGGTCGTCGCTGCGTCGGTCGTCTTGTAGTTGTTCTTAAACCCAACCACCTCGTAGGTGTCCGCCGTTGGCAACGTCGTGTTGGAAGGCGGATCTGGAAATGTGTACGCGACGATCGTCGGATTGCTGGTCGGGCAAGTCGAATCCTTCGACGCAGTAGTACCAGTCACCGCTGGGAAAACGAACAGGCTCACGCTATCCACGTAATTCGTGCTTGTAGTGCAGTTCTGCCCCAGCCCGCAGGGATACAAATCGTTCAGCAGCGCTTGCACACCCAGCAGCGCACAGGTGATTTGCGTTCCAGTGCATTGGACGCCGTTATCCGAGTCGTTCATCGACGAGGTCGTGTCCACAATCACGGCAATATTCCACGGCGCATTTTGACCGCCCGCCATGGCCGCCTTCGCGGTGTAGGAAACGTTCATCTGCTTCATCCCAACCAAACCCCCGAACCAAAGAGGAATCGTCGCGGTCTGCGTCACAGACATTGCGTTGTAACCGCCGCTGCCGCCCGTGGACGTCTGGCACGGCACATCCAGCGAATTTGACACGGTGCTCAGGCAAAGGAACTTCGGTGTCGCGGTTACATTCGTCAACATCGGGGTCGCGTTCATCCCGTTGGACTGCGAGCTGTACGTGGTCACGTAGGTTGTCGCCATCGTTGTGTTGGGCATGGCTTCCGCGCCGGCCAGCACCGACGCATTCGTCGACGCCACCAGTTTCTGGTACGCATAGTAAACGTGACCCGTCTCGATCGAAGCTGCGGCAAGGGCCATCATTGTAGTTGCTGTGATCATCACGGCAACCGCCGCCTGACCCCGTTGATTCTTAAGGAACCTGCGTAAGAACGGAACTCTAAGCCGTTTCATTTGCAAATTCCTCCTTTCATGCAGCCTCGCCACCGAAATCTTCGGCGTTCGGTTGCTCGATGGGTTGAATTTGAAGTTTGTGGAACGTGGATTCGTACGACGCCCTTGCTACGCCATCGGCGGCACGGCAAACTTGAGCGCTCTCGGATTTCCGCCACGGAATTGCAAACCACGCGGCGGCGCGGAGCCGGCACACGATTCTGCCCGCTCGGCCGGTCGTGATTTCGACCGTCTTTTGCTTGTGAACTTGGTGGAGGAGGGCCGCGCCGGCTGGTTCGCAATAACTTGAGAGACAATTCCTGGATCGCGCCGTCAGCGCGAAGAGGTCAGCGGATTTGTCCCTCTGCGATGCCATCGTGCGCGCTCGCGGACACTCCTGCGACCTCTTGGGGAAGGGGTTACTGTTGCCATCATCTTGCCTTGCGTCGTTACCGGCTATTGCACTTTCGTGCTACTGAATTGTTACGTTGGTCACGATTTACCGGCCGGAAGCGGCAAAGGACCCGCGGCGGCAAAAGCAAAAAGGGTACGGGGGCCTTCCCCCGTACCCTTCGAAAAACCACACTTCCTGCTGCTTCACCCCGCCCTATGTCGTTCCGGGCGGGATCAGCCGCGGCTCGCCCATGTTGTCTACAATCGCGCGGAAGATTGCAGTCAGCTTGGTAAGGTTTTGGTTGCTAGGCGCCGTCGCTTCGCAGCCGTGTGCGTCATCGGAGTAAAAATTCGATGTCGTCGAGGCCATCGCTGCAATCGCCGCGCAGGGCTGGTCACCCGGTCCCCAGGTTCCGCCTTCAGTTGTCAGGTTCGCGCTATATGTCTTGTCGGACAGACACCCACCCGACGTTTCGGCGCCGTACCCAATCGTGTATACGGTGGTTCCTGCAGTTGCCGCGGCCTGTGCCGCCAGCACCGCCTGACCGCACATCCCGAGCGCCGACGGATAAGCATAGGACTGATAGCCCGTGGGATTGCTGGTATGAGTTCCCGTTCCGTTCAGCGTGCCCTCCGACGCCACAAGCTGGCTGCTTGAGTTGCATGCGCCGGCCGTGGTGTTGGCGTTCGATGCGCACGCGGTTGCATCGCCGTCGGTCAGCAGAATGATCGCGTTCTGCGATCCCGGATTAGACGCCTGCTGCGCCAGCAGCGCCGTCTGCGCAGCATAGATCACCTGCGCGTAATAGGTTCCCTCGCCACCCGGCGCCTTGATCCCGGTGCAGTTGGATTGTCCGGAGTCTCCGGCCGCGATCACGATCGGCGCAGCCTGGTTCAGGCTCGTCGCTGCGTCGGTCGTCTTGTAGTTGTTCTTGAACGCAACCACCTGGTAGGTATCCGCCGTGGGTAGCGTTGTATTCGAGGGCGGATCAGGAAACGTGTAGGCCACGATCGTCGGATTGGCGGTCGGGCAAGTGGAATCTTTCGACGCCGTCGTGCCCGTAACTGCCGGGAACACAAACAGGCTCACGCTGTCTACGTATGTCGTGCTGGTCGTGCAGGTTTGCCCCAGCCCGCAGGGATACAGATCGTTCAGCAACGCCTGCACGCCAAGCAGGGCGCAGGTGATTTGCGTTCCACTGCACTGGACGCCGCTATCGGTGTCATTCATCGAAGCGGTGGTGTCTACAATCACGGCAATATTCCAAGGCGAGTTTTGACCGCCCGCCATCGCCGCTTCTGCCGTGTACGACATGTTCATCTGCTTCATGCCGACCAATCCGCCAAACCACAGAGGAACCGTCGCCGTCTGCGTAACCGCCAGCCCGTTATATCCACCGGTGCCGCCCGTCGAGGTTTGGCACGGCACATTCAGCGAATTTGACACGGTGCTCAAGCACTTGAAAGTCGGTGTGGCCGTATCGTTCGTCAACATAGCGTTCGCGTTCAATTGACCCGACTGCGAACTGTATTCGGTCACGTAGGTTTTCGCCGTGGTCGTGTTCGGCATGGCTGACGCGCCTGCCATCACTGCCGCATTCGTCGACGCCACAAGCTTCTGGTACGCGTAATACACATGACCCGTCTCGATCGAAGCGGCGGCGAGCGCCATCATTGTGGTTGCTGTGATCATCACGGCAACCGCCGCCTGGCCCTTTTGATTTTTCAGGAACCGGCGCTTGAACAATTTCCCTATTCGCTTCATACCCATGGTTCAAATCCCTCCTGTCGCACAGTCACCGCTTTTTAATGTCAGCGCCAACCCGTCCATCACGCTGGCTTGCAGTGCTGGGAGCCACCACTTCGCAACCTTGGCCTTGAACATCGCGGATGTGTTCGTTTCCCTTTCCCCAAATCCCTTCGTACAGGGAATCGAACTTCCGCTGGTTAAACTCTCAAGGGCAAAGCCGCGTCGCTGGGGAAGTCATGCACTTTGCTTACAGACTGGATTCCGCTTTCGTCCCGGGAATTGTGTCACCGTGTGATCTCGTCGACTCCACGGCGGCCTTCCCAGAAACTGGGGGTCTCATGTAATGATCTTGGTTCGGCGGTAATGAGAGAATTGCACTTTCGTGCTATGCGGCGGTGACCAGAGTACTCAAAGAACCGTGGGCCGTAAGTTAAACAAATGATTAGATAAATAGCGCATTGCTTAAGTCCGAGCCAACCCCCACCCCTCCGTTTGATTGCTTTCTCCGGCTGCTTTCGCAAAAAAGGGTACAGGCTTTCTGCCCGTACCCTTCAGATGTTCCTGCTAAATCCCACTTCGTTTGCAAAGATGCTCTACGTCGTCCCGTTGGGAATCATCCGCGGAGTGCTCAGGCCGTTCACGATCGCCTGGAAAATCTGCGCCAGGCTGGTGAAG
This sequence comes from uncultured Acidobacteriaceae bacterium, assembly GCA_963813015.1. Taxonomy (GTDB): domain Bacteria; phylum Acidobacteriota; class Terriglobia; order Terriglobales; family Acidobacteriaceae; genus Telmatobacter. Next base: position 1,605,152 of record CAWEXN010000008.1, on the reverse strand, counting down.
TTCGCGTTAGCAGGCGAGAGCGCCGGGCACCCGCCCGAATTGTCGGAATAAAAGGTGTTCACGTTGGATGCCATCGCCGCAATCGCATTGCATGGCGTCTTTGAATAGGGGCCGCTCGGCCACGCTTCTGCGCCATCGGTGCTGCCAGCGGTTGTGGTGTATGTTTTGTCCGTTGTGCACCCCGTAGTCTCAGACCCGAAACCGATCGTATAAACAACAGTTCCCGCGGCCGTAGCCAATTGTGCCGCCTGAACAGCCTGCCCGCACTCGCCCAGCGCCGATGGATAGGTCGGCGATTGGTAGCCTGTCGAATTCGTGGTGGCCGTTCCTGTTCCATTCAGGCAGCTGCCGCCGCTGCTGCCGCAACTCGGGTTATTATCCGCAACAATATTGCTCGCGGTGTTGCAACCGCCGGCCGTGGTGTTCGCGCCGGAAGCGCAGGCAGTCGCGTCGCCGTCACTCAAAATGATCATGACGTTTTTTGAGCTCGAATTCGCGGTCTGCTGCGTGACAAGCGCCGCCTGCGCGGCGTAAATGACTTGTGCATAGTATGTTCCCTGCCCACCCGGTGCCGAAAGGCCCGTGCACCCGGAACCGGTGAAGCCGACTGCCTCGGCCAGAGCTGACGCGACCGCAAGGCCCGACGTATCGTTGGTTTTATAAACGTCGTTGAAGGGGATGATTTCGTACGTGCCAGCATGCGTGCCCGTCGTCTCGATGGCAAGGTTCTGGCTTGACCCCGGAGTCACGTTGACGAAGTTGTACGGCACGCTGCTGACTCCGGTACCGCAGTATTGCGGCTTATAGTTGCCCGTTGAGCTATAGGGCACCGGGGGGAACACAAATACGGCCACGTCGTCCACGTATGGCGTGCTTGAACTGCAGGTCGTGTTCTGCGCGCACGGATCCATATTTTGCAGCATGACTTCGAGACCCTGAACGGCGCACACAATCTGCGACGTCGTGCAATCCTTATCGCCCGGTATGGTAGTTTTCATCGAAGCCGTGGTGTCCATGATGACGGCCAGATTATAAGGGATGTCCGATCCGCCCTTCATCGCTGCGCTCGCGGTAGCCGACAGGTTCATCAACGGAATGCCAATGAATTTTCCAAACCATAGATTCACCACTGCTGTCTGCTTCACTGTAATTGCGTTGTAACCGGTGGAGCTCCCCGGAGGAGTCTGGCACTCCACATAGAATGGCGCCTTTGACATCGTGGACGAACAGAAGAGAGTCTGCGACGAAATCTGGTCACTCGACAGCATGCTGCTGGCGTTTAATCCCCCAGGCGATACGGAGCTGAATTGCTTCACTGCCGCCGTCACTTCTGCTGTGTAGGCACCGCTCGAACTCGTATTAAGGAGTGCGTCGGACATGGCTTGCGCACCCGCCAGCGTGGCCTCGTCCGTCGACGTTACCAGTTGCCGGTAGGCGTAGTAGACATGGCCGACCTCTGCCGAGCTTACAGCCATCGTCAGAATCGCCGAGGCGCTAATTACGACCATCACGATGGATTGGCCCTGCTGACTCTTTATGAGCCTGCGAATTTGTCGAGACACAATCCGGTTCATTTAAGGTTTTCCTCCGTTCACATCTGTATCGCTGATTCGCTCGAAGCCAAACTTCCCGCTGTTTTGGTCCCGGCGTTGAAGAATGGCATCGCGGGAATCCCGAGCCATGCGTACGTGTAGGTCACAGTCAGAGTCACAGGGTAGTTCGGCCCCATCGCCGGCGCGCTGCTGCACGAGAACGATGTTCCGGTTCCGGTGTACTTGTGCGTAGCGTCGCTGGTATCCGTGATCGTAAGCGTGTAGCTGAAATTCCCAGCCGTCCAGGTGGGAAGTGACGCAAGCATCGTGCTCTTGGCATAAGCGCACGGGTCGTTGCCCGGAAACAAGCCGGCGTCGCTTCCGACTGCCATCGCGGTGGCAGAGGTTGCGTTTCCAAGTTGTTGCAGGTTGTACATGCCCAGCGTCAAACTTGCCGACAGGTATATCAGCCCAAAGAGCATCGGCAGCGTCAACGCGAATTCGACCAGGGCCGAACCTTCCTCGCCCCGCTGGCCAAATAAATTACCGATCTTTCGCAGGCCATTTTCAATCGTCATCGTTCCACCTCACGGCGCAGCCGGTTTCGCCATCGCATTTCAACCGCGCCCGCCCAGAGACTGACTTCCTTGGCGCACCAGTGCGCCTGTTACACTTGCAAATCCAACTTCGCCAGGAAGAGTTCGAACTCTTCCCGGGTGGCCGCGTCCAGGATCGCGGTCTTCCCGCTGCGCATGTCCTTTTCGTCGGCCAAAATGAACTGCAACCCTACACCATCCGGACCCCAACGCACCGCTCGAGATTGCACAGCGATTGACCGCTCCGCCAGTTCCTCGCCGTGATCGGTCCTCTGCAGCGTCATCAGAACCAGAGTGCCCGGATACCACCGCTCCTCGGTGACCACATAGAGTCCTGATGAACTGATGTCTCGAACTCCGTGCGCCACTGGCGCAGCGCCGTTCCAGTAATAGGCAGCCAGACCCGGCTCTTTCACGCGCGGAGCCTTGCGTGGATCCGGCGACCACCAACGATCAAACCAGGACCGCAACTGACTCTTGGTTTTGGCGCTTGGGGGCGTCAGGTCCATACTGTGCGTCTTCCGTGCTTCGGGCTTGTCGTGTCCATTGCGGTCTTCCAGCTCGAGCAATCCCGGGCCTCCGCTCCACAATGGCTTTTCGCGCAGCAGCGCAGCGCCCGCTATCTCCGGCCCTGGCTCAGGTTGGTCGGCTTTGTTGGTCAGCCTCTCCAATTGCCGCTCCATCTCTTCGGCCACACAGAGCACAAGCTGATCGCCCGACTGCGTCTGCGACGAGTAAATCGAGTGCGCCGGTAACGCCAGCACGCTCTCCGGCCTCGGGCTTGCGGAGCTCACCTGAAATGTCGGAAACGACTCCGCCATCTCGATTACCCGGCAATCCTCGTCCAGATAAATCAGATCCAGCGGCGCCGGCATCGCCGTCGCCGTAATGCCCCGGAATGGCTTCATCCACAAGCCTTCGCCCGACTTCAGCGGTTTGTCCAGCATCATTTCCGCGACCTGATTCGAAGCAAGTTCGCTGGCCTTTACCTTCAAACCTAAGAAACATTCCCGCGTCTGGTTGTAAGCACAATATGTTTGCGGTTCCATCTTTAACTGGGCCCCTGGCGGCAGTGCCGCGGCTCCCTCACTTCCCGGCGTTCCTTTCACCGGTTCGGCTCTTTCCATTAATTCCATCTGCGGCTCTGCCCTTTCTCCTCGCCTGCACTCAAGCCTGCGAAGGGAACACTTCACCTGTTCCCCCTGCCCAGGCGGCCTACTGAGGCACCTGCCGCCTGCGCGGCATGCAACCCGGCAACGGAAGCTTCGTACTCCAGCCGTGGCTTGAACGGGTGTTTCTTCACGCCACGGCTTCTTGCCTTCCGGCTCTTACTTCACCCGCGTCCGGCGGCGCTGAATCAAAATCACCAGAATGACAACCGCCAATGCCGCGGCAACAACCCTGATAATCATCTCGTTGCTCATCGATGCTCCCCTCTTCCTGCCTCAGTTATTTGGTTAGTGACTTGAACGAATCAGCCATCATGATCGCGGCTGGTCCCAGTGTAACCAGAAATAGCGCAGGAAAAATAAACAGCACCAGCGGAAACACTAGCTTGACTGAGGTCTTCGCCGCCATCTCCTCGACCATTTGCACACGCTGCACGCGCAGCGTGTCCGAATGGACGCGGAGCATCTTGGCAATACTTGTTCCAAACTGTTCCGTCTGCACCAGCATCGAAACCAGGTTGCGCAGACACTCCACCCCGGTGCGCTCCGACATGGTCTTCCATGCCTCTGAGCGAGCCCTTCCAGCGCGCTGTTCCAGCACCACAACTGCCAGTTCGTCGCAAATCTCGGGCTGCGATGACCTCAACTCTTCCGCGCTGCGCGCCGTCGCTTGGTCCAGGCTCAGGCCAGCTTCCATGCAGATCACCAGAAGATCGAGAACGTCAGGCAAGCCTCGCGTGAGCTTCTTTTGCCGTTTTTCGATGCGCTTGCCCAGCCAGAAGTCCGGCGCCAGAAATCCTCCGCCCAGCGCCAACAGGTATACGAAGAACGGTCCCATGTCCGCTAATCCGCTCACCGCGGCGATGGCCGCCAGCGTGAGCGGCAACAACACCTTGCAGCCGTAGAAAATCTTGATCGCATTCTCGCCGCGGAATCCCGCCCGCTGCATCCGAATCTTGATGACCGAGACTTCCTTCTCGCTCTTCGGCATCAGGTTCTCAAACTTCTTCACCACATTGCCGATCGACGACCCCGTATTCTGGAAAGTCTCGACCAGCGTCTTCTGCTTGGCGCGCCGCGGGTTGATCACCTGGCTGATACGGTCCAGTGCCGCCTCGCGATAGAACATCAGCACCCCGATGCTCCCGATCAGCACAAAGACTGCTACAAACGCCAGAATCGCAAAAATCATGACTCTTCCTCACACGTCGATATCGACGATTCTCCAAATCACAAATCCGCCAACCGTGATCAGCCCCGCCGCACCCCACATCAGCTTGATGCCGATGTCGCGATGCCATAGAATGCTGATCATTCCAGGGTCTACAAAATAAATGCCTATGCCCAGCACCACCGGAAGCAACGTAAGAATCAACCCTGTAAAACGCCCCTGTGCCGTATGCACCATGATCTGGCGCTTGAGCCGGAAACGCTCCCGGATTACATACGCGGTCTTATCCAACACCTCGGCCAGGTTGCCTCCGCTCTCTTTTTGAATCAAGATCGCAGTGGTCGCGATCTTGAGATCCTGCACCGGAACCCGCGTGATTAGGTTTCCCAGAGCCTCTTTCATCTCCAGGCCGTAGTTCTGTTCCTCGAAGCAGATTTTGAACTCGGTGTTCACCGGCGGCGCGCACTCTCGAGCCACCAGCGCCATCGCTGCAAGCAAGCTGTGTCCGGCGCGCAGGCCGCTGACCATCAGGTCCAGCGCCTCGGGCAAATGCTTTTCGAATGCGCTGAATCGCCTTTGGCGCTTGAACAGAACAAAGGCAAACGGCAGCACTCCCAGTATTCCGCCCGTCACAAACGCCAGTAAGGTGCTATCGGTCGTTTCCAGAAGCGCGTAGGTCGGGACGACGAAGCCGGCCGCGCACAACAGCATCAACCGCCCTGCGCTCCAATCCAGATCGGCTTGGCTCAGCATCCTGCGCAAATAGGGCGTCAGTTCGAACTTCAACAGTTTCTGGTTCAGCCAGGGAATGCTGCTGAGAAGTTCGTTCTTGCGCACGTTCAGTTTCTGCGGCAACAAATCCCGCCGGTCGACCTTGATTGCTGAGTCCAGCGTGGCCAAAGCCTGCTTGGCGCTGCTGGAGGGCCCCATCGCCGCCAGCGGCAGGGCAATTAGCGCGAACACGCCAACAAAAACCAAACCGATGATCAATCCCATTTAGGTTCCCTCCTTCCCTCTCAGCCAACCACTGTTTCGCGCTCAAACAGGCTGGGTGGCAGAATGATGCCCGACACGCGCAGCCTTTCCAAAAATCGGGGACGAATCCGTGTAGGCTTGAAGACTCCGATCACGCGGCCGTCCTGGCCGATGCCTTTCCGTTCAAATGTGAAAATCTCCTGCATGCTGATCACGTTCTCTTCCATGCCCGTAATCTCGGAGATGTTGGTGATCTTGCGCGTGCCGTCGCTCATGCGGGTGGCCTGCACCACGATGGTGAGCGCTGAAGCCATCTGCTGCCGTACCGAGCGCTCCGGCAGGTTCATGTTGGTCATGGCCACCATCGATTCCAGCCTGGACAATGCGTCGCGTGGCGTGTTCGCGTGAATCGTGGTCATCGAGCCTTCGTGGCCGGTATTCATTGCCTGAAGCATGTCGAACGCTTCCTCGCCGCGCACCTCACCGATGATGATGCGGTCGGGCCGCATACGCAGGGCGTTGATCAGCAATTGCCTCTGCCGGATCGCCCCCTGTCCTTCGATGTTCGGCGGCCGCGTCTCCAGGCGCACGATGTTCTCCTGCGCCAATCTCAATTCGGCGGCGTCCTCGATCGTGACCAGCCGCTCGTTGTTCGGAATGTACTGCGACAGGATGTTCATGAACGTCGTCTTGCCGGCGCCCGTGCCTCCTGAAACCAGAAGGCTGATGCGCGCCCGGACCGCTGACGAAAGAACTTCCATCATCTCCGCCGAAATACTCTTCAACTGCACCAGTTGGTTCGCGGCCAGAGGGCCGGTTCCAAAGCGCCGGATCGACATCGATGGCCCGTCCAGCGCCAGCGGCGGAATGACCGCATTGACGCGCGATCCATCGGGCAGGCGGGCATCCACCATCGGCGAGGACTCATCCACTCTGCGGCCGACGCGCGAAACGATGCGATCGATGATCTGCATCAGATGCCGGTCGTCGCGGAAGGTCGTATCCACCCGCTGCAGCAGGCCGCCCTTTTCCACGAACACGTGGTCCTTGTCATTCACCAGAATGTCGGAGATCTTCGGATCTCTCAGCAGCGGCTCCAGCGGCCCGAGTCCAAATACCTCGTCCAGCAGCTCGGCGTGGATCCTCTCCTGCTCGTCGAAGTTCAGCGGCACGCGCTGGTCCGACATGATCTCTTTCACCAGGCCCGAGACCGCTTGGCGCGCCTGGCTGGAGTTCACGCGCGACAGCTTTTCCAGATCCAGTTTCGAGATCAGCGTGCGATGAATCTCTGCTTTGTACGATTCCAAGTTAAGTATTTCCACGTTGTACCTTCACTCCAGTTGGAGAATTCCGCTCTTTGAAAAATCATCCGAATAGGTTGATGAAGCCCTTCTTCTTTTTGCCAGTGGCTTCGCTCTTCCCCGTCACCGCATCGACCATCTTCCGGATCTGCCTCGAAATGGCCGAATCCAAAAGGACCAACGGCTTGGCGCTGATTTGCATGTTCCGAACCGACTCGTAGTCGTTGGGGATCTTCCAATTTGCCGCCCGGGTCAGGGCCTTGGTAATGTGCTCCTCCGAAACGCCCAGAACGCGCGATTCAAATCGGTTGATTACTACCTCAAGTTTTGGCTGGGGCGCCGAAAAGAATTGCGTGATCAGCCGGTTGGAGTTGCGTAACTCGGGAATGCTCGCCTGCGTGACCAGATAGACCGTGGTCGCTTCCTTGTACGCAGTCGTGCCCATCAGCTCCAGCCTTGATCCAAGATCCACAACCACGTTGTCGAACTCCCGTCGCGCAACCTGCAAAAGCCGGTTGATGCCTTCGCTGTCGGCCTGGAACTGAATGAACCGCCCCGGCGCCGCCAGCACCCACAAGCCCGTGCTGTGCTTCACCAGAAGCTGCTCCAGAAACTTCGCATCCAGCCTCTCCACTTGTTGCAACGCGTCAATGGCTGAAAACTCCGCCGCGATTCCAAGATTCAACGCAGCATCGCCCAGCGGCAGATCGAGATCGATCAGCAGGGTTCTCTCACCGGAGTCCTTGGCCATCGCTACCGCAAAATTGCAAGCCATCATCGTCGTTCCGGCGCCGCCTTTGGATCCCATGAACGCGAAGAGCTTGCCCGCCGGCTTCTTTGCCGGCCGCGTCGTCGGTCGGCGCGCCGCAGCTCGCACCAGCGCATCTGCCACTATGTCCGGCGAAAACGGGAGCGTCAGGAACTCGCGCGCACCGGCGCGCATGCAGCGCACCAGCAACTCCGGGTCTGAGCTCTCCGAGTACACCATTACCGTCGCCACGCCGTTCGCGCAGATACTCTCTACCAGTTCCAGTGCAAGCTCCGCGTCACCGTCCAGATCGATGAGGATGACGTCCTGGTCCTCATCCAGCGTCGATGGAAGATCGCCCGTTCCCAATGAATAGCTGGAAAACTCGCTGACGTAAGCGCCCGTGCACCTGCTCATGGCGTGCATCGCCTCCAGCCGGCTCTCATCGCTGGGACTGATCACCGCGATGGAGAGATCCTCAACGCCGATGGGGTCGGGAAACTGACTGGCGGAGTACTGGGAAGAATTCGTGGCCACGTCGTCTGCGCTCCTTGCTGTGCGATACGTTCGCAGATTGGGAGGCACAGACTCCCAATCCGGAGGAAGTTCAAACTTGCCGTGCTCCGAGCTCGACACTGCCGTGCTCCGTTTTTAACGTGCGAAAAACGAAATCAATGTCCCGATCGCGATTGCTGGTGCATACGGCATCTTGCGCCGCAGCGGATTGTTCAAAACCGCTTCTCCGCGATCCTGCGCGCTGAAAACCAAATCACCTGTGTGTTGAAATAACTCCTTCAGGAATCCACCCCAAACCGCAATGGCAAGAGCAATCGCCCCTCCTACCAAGCCGGTAAATACGAGCGCGTAGAACAGCTGAAGTGGGCCAATCCACGCACCAATGGCTGCGCACAGCTTCACATCGCCTGCGCCCATTCCGCCCATCCAGAAGAGAAACCCGTAAATCAGCAGCCCGAGACCCGCTCCGCTCAAACTCTGTTCCGCGCCGTGCCAGCCGTGCAGCGCAATCGAAACCGCGACTCCGCATCCAAAAAAAGGAAACACAAGCCAATTCGGAATTCGGCGGCTGCGAAGATCTGTGAAGGTCGCCACACCGAGAACGACCACCGTCGGCCACCACGCGAACGAGTGCATTACGCTTGCTCCCTGCCCGAAGGCATTCCGAACCACCCCTCTCAGAGCAATTCCCACGCCAAACTTTGAAGACTATGAAGCCTTGTTGATTCAAATAGATGACTCCAAATTGCCCCCCTCAGTGTGCACAGTTGTTTACGCCAGGTCTCTGCCCCGCATCGGCGCGTTTACACCTGCGCCTCTCCATCAAACAAGAACGATCACACATGTAACCTATTGCTAAATCAAAAGATTACGAGTTCGGTTACGAACGTAAGCCCGGTCTGAAAGTATGGAAAATGCGATTCTTTTCCGGAGTCATTGTGAGAGGAATCTCAACGCCATTGTTCGATTCTGGGTCAGTAGGTAATAAGCTGTCTTTTTTCCATAACTTCCGACACCCAATCCTTCCTCCGCGCCGTTACCAAGGTCCCATCCTTGTAGCACGAAAGAGGAATGTTCCCTACGCCCGCGTTTGCCGATGATGAACTCACATCGCCCTAGCTTCTAAATATCGGCGAGATGGTAGATCGCCCGCCAATGACAAGAATTGGACTGTACTCGGAAGACCGCTCCTTGCACCCGCTTCTTTCTTCTGCCCTTGGTAAGGACTTCGAGGTCCTGCTCCAGCCGGATGGAGATGGAACGGACGCCTTCGCGTCCCCAGCCGCCTGCGATGTCATGATCCTCGACCTCTATTCCTCGCAGGACACACTTCAAAGTCGCCTTGAATTTGCCAGGCGCATGATCGGCTCCAGCGTCCCGGCCATCCTCATGGCCGATGACAGCCTGCGTTCCACCGCCTTTGAACTCGTTCGTTCCGGGGCCTTTGGTTACTGTCGACGCCCGCCATCGATTCGCGATCTCAAGACCATGCTCGTCCGGGCGTGCGAAACTTCATCGCTGAAACAGCAGTTGCACAACGTGCAGCAGCGCATCGAGGAGCCCGGTAATTGCGACCGCATCATCGGGTCGAGCCCCGGCATGCAGCGCGTGTATCAATTGGTTCGCAGCGTAACCAATCTCAATGCCGCTGTTCTGGTCACGGGCGACAGCGGAACCGGCAAGGAGCTTATCGCGCGCGCCATCCACAATCTAGGTAGCCGCGCAAACAAGCCCTTTGTGGCTGTCTCCTGTGGCGCAATTCCCGAAACTTTGATTGAAGCTGAACTCTTCGGCCATGAGAAGGGGGCCTTCACGGGCACCGTCGGCTCGCGCGAAGGCTACTTTGAGCAGGCCGCCGATGGCACCCTTTTCCTCGATGAAATTGGCGACCTCAGCGTTTTCACGCAAGTCAAGCTCCTTCGCGTCCTGCAGCAGATGGAATTCAGCCGTCTCGGCTCCAACAAGCTCATCCCCTTGCGCGCTCGCCTCATCTTCGCCACACATCAGGACCTCGGCAAGCTGGTCGCGGAAGGTAAATTCCGTCAGGATCTCTTTTATCGCATTAACGTGATGCGCATCGATTCGCCGCAGCTCCAGGAGCGGCCCGAGGACATTCCCCTCATCGCTGGCCATTTCCTGCGCCACTATGCCAACGTCTTCCAAAAACCAATGGACTCAATCGAGCCGGCGGCCATGGAGATGCTCCAGAGCTACTCGTGGCCCGGAAACGTGCGCGAGCTTGAAAACGTGATGCAGCGCGCCATCATCCTCGCGCCCGGGCGGGTCGTACGCACCGAAGACCTGAACATCAAGAACCACGAACCGGAAGAGGATGCTGCCGCCTTTGACCAGATCGTCGACATTGCCGATTACCAGCCATCCGGCTCGTTCGAGCGGCAACTCCGCGATTACAAAATCAGGCTTGCCGTCGCAGCCGTTCGCGAGAACAACGGAAACAAGACCCTGGCGGCGCGCAGCCTTTCCATATCCCGTGCGTATCTGCACCGTCTCCTGCGTCTCGCCGAGGGCGACACTCTGCCTGTCTCTGATCCCCTCTTCGAGGACCATAAACTGCGCGAGACCGTCACCGCCTGACGCTCCGAGCTTCTTTGCAATCGTTCGGGAGCTTATAGCCTGAATTTCAATCGCTGGCCTCTTCTCGGGCCTCGATTCACGCGAAGTAATCCACTTGCCTCGCGCGCGCCTCTTCCATTCCCACCCCATCGACCGCGGTCTCGCTCTCAGGCACCAGATCGTCCTCTTCGTTTTCCTCTGCGCCGGCGGCTTTTCTCCTGTTCCGCTGCTCCGCGTCATCGCCTGGCCTCGACGAAGGGTCGATATCGAAGATTGCAGGCGCACGCATCTCCGTCTGTGGCGCCCTTACTGCGGGCAATGCGCGAATTCCCGGAATAGGGGCGATCTCCATCTTCACATCCCGATTTCTGTCGCTCTATATCGGCAACGCGAGTAAACTCTTTAATCTTCTCGCATCACTTTTGTCCGATTTTCGAACACATAACGTCTCATCGGCGAGCGTCACGCGGCCTGATTCGCTCGGTCGCCATTCAATTCCGCTCGTGCAGCTCCTCCGCCTTCGTCACGCGTTCCGAATGGTACGATAAGTTCCATCCGCATGGGAGGCAACCATCCATGAACGAAAACTCTGCGTCGGCAGCGCTCACCAGTGAACAGATTTCCTCGCTCACGCGCCAGAACAACTACGGCACCTGGCGCTTTCAGAAAACCTGGAAACCGCTGTACATCGCTGACGCCGAAGGTTGCTGGTTCATTGACGGCGCGGGCAAGCGTTATCTCGACTTCAGCTCACAGCTCATGTGCGTCAACCTCGGCCACAAGAATCCCCGCGTCGTCGAGGCCATCGCCGAACAGGCCCGCGAACTTTGCTACGTCGCTCCGGGATACGCCACCGCCGCGCGCGCTCGCCTAAGTTCGAAGCTCCTCGAAGTTGTTCCAAAAGGAATAGAAAAGTTCTTCTTTGCCACCAGCGGTACTGAAGCCAATGAAGCGGCTTTCAAAATCGCTCGGATGTATACCGGCAAGAACAAGATCATCTCGCGCTATCGCTCTTATCACGGCTCAACCGCTGGATCGATCGCCGCAACCGGAGATCCACGCCGCTGGGCTATGGAACCGGCCGGAAAGATCGCTAACGTTGTCTTCGCGCCGGAGGTCAATTGTTACGACTGCCCCATCAAACACAACTATCCGGCCTGCAACATAGCCTGCGCCGATTACATCGAGCACATGATCCGCAACGAGAGCGATGTAGCCGCCATCATCTTCGAGCCTGTCGTCGGCACCAATGGCGTCCTCGTTCCGCCGCCCGAATACTTCCCTCGGCTGCGCGAAATCTGCGACCGGCATGGTGTTCTGATGATCGCCGACGAAGTCATGGCCGGATGGGGCCGCACTGGCAAGTGGTTCTCCGTCGACAATTGGAACCTCAAGCCCGACATCCTTGTCACCGCCAAGGGCATCACGTCGGCCTACGTCCCTCTCGGTCTCTGCGCAACCACCACCAAAATCGCCGACTACTTCGAGGACCACTACTTTTCGCATGGGCATACGTACGAAGCGCACCCCCTCACCCTCGGTCCCGCCGTCGCCACCATTGAAGAAATGCAGCGCCTCAAGCTCGTCGAGCGTGCCGCGGAATTGGAGCCGTATGTTCGCGAAAAGTTGCTCCAAATCAAGGAAAAGCACCCATCGGTCGGCGACGTGCGCGGCCTCGGCTTGTTCTTCGCCGTCGAAATTGTGAAGAATCGCAAGACCAAGCAGCTCTTCAACACCATGCGCGACAAGGTGGAAGGTAAGCCGCTCGTCGTCGATCAAATCGCCGCCAAAATGATGGCGCAGGGAGTCTCCATCCAGGCCTGGGTCAGCCACTTCGTCATCGCTCCGCCGCTCATCGTCACCAAGGAAGAGTTGGATTTGGGTATCGCGGCCCTCGACGAGCACCTCGCCATCGCCGACGCCCTCGTCGAAGCCTAGAGTCCGGGCCAAATGGAATTGCAAGCTGCGAATAGATTGGGGTGCCCATCCAAGCTTTGGTTGGGTGGGACGGCACAAACTCTGGGAACTGCGAACTACGAACTGTGAACTGCTTCTAAGCCACTTCTTCCGCGCTCTCCGGCACTGCGGCCGGCGCCGCAAGCTTCATCATCGCCAAATACGACGCTCCCGCCGTGAAGAACCCCACGAACCACGCGTAATCGTAGAGAAAGTGCAGCGGCTTGACGAAGACGCCGATGAGCGCGATCCCTGCCCCAAGTCCCAGCGCAATCAGCGCCCGCGGATTCACGCCCTTGGTGTAGTGGTACACGCCCTCGCGATGATACAGCGAGTTCACATCCAGCTCCGTCCCGCGTATGAAGAAGTAGTCGCACACCATGATCCCGGCTACCGGACCCAAAAGCCCCGAGTAGCCCACCAGCCATCCGAAGATGTACGCATCCGGCGTGGCCAGCAGCTTCCATGGGCACATGGCCAGCCCGAGAAACCCAGTAATCAATCCACCCGTTCTGAAGCTGATCAACCGCGGATACAAATTTGAAAAATCGTTTGACGGCGACACCACGTTTGCCCCGATATTCACGTTCAGCGTCGCCACCAGCACCGCAATCAGCGCCAGGAACGCGACAAACGGCTGGTGGAACATTCCGATCAATTGCACCGGGTCCCAGATCGGCTTGCCAAACAGGACCACCGAAGCCGAAGTCACTGCAATTCCCAGAAACGTGTACAACACCATCGCCACCGGCAACCCGAATGCCTGTCCCCAGGATTGCGCGCTCTGTGATTTGGAATAGCGCGTAAAGTCGGGGATGTTCAAGGCGAGCGTCGCCCAATAGCCCACCATCGCGGTCAGCGACGGGAAAAACACGCTCAGAAACTCGCCCCTCGAATGGAAAGTGCTTGGCGTCGATAGCATCGCACCGAAACTTCCGGCCTTCATCCTTACCCACACCAGCAGTGCGACCGCCATTACGAACATGAACGGCGCGCCAAACGCCTGCAGCCGCCGGATCGACTCCACGCCCCGCCACACCACAACCATGTTCAAGAGCCAGAAGCCCAGGAAGCACGCCCACAGCACACCGCTGTTTCCAGCAGTGCTTGGCCAGATCACGATCAGCATCGCGTCAATCGCGCTTCCGCCAATCCAAGCTTGAATCCCGAACCAGCCGCACGCCACCACGGCGCGCAGCAGCGCCGCCAGATTCGCCCCGCGCACGCCAAATGAAGCGCGCAGGAACACCGGAAACGGGATTCCGTACTTCGCTCCCGCGTGAGCGTTCAGCAGCATGGGAACGAGCACAATCAAGTTCCCCAGAAGCACCGTCCCGATCGCCTGTTTCCAATCCATCCCCTTCGCGATTAGCCCCGACGCCAGCCGGTAGGTCGTGATCTCCATGCACATCGAAAACCACAGCGCCGTGTAATTGTAGAAACCCCATGTGCGCTGCGCCGGTGTGGTCGGAGTCAGGTCGCGATTCGATAGGGATGGATCGACGGTGCTCACGGGACCTCCTCCGTGAAGTTGGGGACGGATCTCATCTAAAGTAAGACAATTGGGTGCCCCGGGTCTCGTGTTCTGAGACCCGGGATAGCATCGAATCTTGACGTTCGCACGGAGAGCAACGCTGGAAGCTAGAAGCGATAGCCAGGCGATCGTCGCGCAGCAGCCATCGCCTACTTCCACGCCCCGCCGCGCGCCTCGCGCCGCAGATATTTTCCTCGCCCCGGCTTGCCGATAAACTTGCCGCCGCTCACAATCAATTCGCCGCGCGAATACACGTCGCGCGCATTTCCGCGCACCCTGAATCCCTCAAACATCGAGTAGTCCACGCGCATGTGGTGCGTCTTCGCGCTGATAGTGTAATCCTCCGTCGGGATCCCACAGCACCAGGTCCGCGTCGCTTCCCGCGGCCAGCACGCCCTTCTTCGGATACATCCCAAAGATTCGCGCCGGTGCCGTCGAAACCAGTTCGACGAATCGGTTGATCGAGAAATTTCCCTGTCCCACGCCGTGATGATGCAGCAGTTGCAGCCGGTTCTCAATTCCCGGTCCGCCGTTGGGAATCTTCGTGAAATCGTCTTTGCCCAGCGCCTTCTGGTCTTCGAAGCAAAACGGGCAATGATCCGTCGAAACCACCTGCAGATTGTCCTTCTTCAGACCCTCCCACAGCTTCGGCTGATTCTTTTTTTCGCGAAGCGGTGGCGTGAAGACGTACTTCGCGCCATCCCAGCCCTTGCCTTCCATGTTGTCTTCGATCGAGAGCAGCAAATACTGTGGACAAGTCTCGGCGAACGCCGGCAGCCCGCGATCACGCGCCTCGCGCACCTGGTTCAGCGCGTCCTCGCTCGAAAGATGCACGATGTAAATCGGCACGCCTGCAATCTCCGCCATCGCAATCGCGCGATGCACTGCCTCGGCCTCGGCCTTTGTCGGCCGGGTTAATGCGTGATAAATCGGCGCGGTTTTGCCCTCAGCCAGCGCCTGCTGCACAATCACGTCAATGACCGATCCATTTTCCGCATGCATGCAGATCAGCGCGCCGTTCTTCGCCGTCTGTTTCAGCGCCTTGAAAATCGTCGCGTCATCCACCATCAGCACGTTGGGATACGCCATGAACAACTTGAAGCTGGCCACGCCCTCGCGCACCATGTCGTCCATGTCTTCCAGGCCCGCGTCTCCAAGGTCCGTGACGATCATGTGCAACCCGTAGTCGATGCAAGCTTTCCCTTCGGCCTTCTTCCACCATGTGTCCAGCGCCGTCCGCATCTTGGTGCCCTTCGCCTGAATTGCGAAGTCCACAATCGTCGTCGTCCCGCCAATCGCCGCGGCCCTCGTCCCCGTCTCAAAATCGTCTGCCGATTTCGACCCTCCGAATGGCATGTCGAGATGCGTGTGCGCGTCAATCCCGCCCGGCAACACCAGGAGCCCCGTCGCGTCGATCACTTTGTCCGCCGCGCTCGCTGGAATCCCCGCGCGCACTTCCTTGATCACCGTGCCATCGATCAGCAAATCCGCCTTCACGCTGGCATCGGCATTCACAATCGTTCCGTTTTGAATCAAAACAGTGGACATAAACTCTCGTCCTCGCTCTTCACTGACTCGCTGAATTGCTAACTCGCTGCCTCGCTACTCCGCTCCGCACGCCGCTCCCCGCGTCCGCTCGTCCCACGTCTCTGGCTTCCGTCCCGTATCCACCTGCACCATCGTGATGCATCCATCCACCGGGCAAACCAGTGAGCACAAGTTGCACCCCACGCACTCCGTCTCGTCCACGCGAGGAATCCTTTCGAGCGGCGTCGGGTACGGCCCCTGTGCAAAAGCCGCCGCCCGCTCTTTGCGCGTCACCGGCGTCTCCGCAATCGCCGTCCGGCTCTCCGTTTCCTTCACCGCCGGGATCGGATGCAGTTCCACGTGCCCATCTACCGGCCCGGTCACGCGATCCAAATGAATGCACTGGTGCGCGCCATCCCAGCACGCAATGTGGCACAGATCGCACCCAATACACTTCTGCTCGTCAATGTGCGCCACAATCTTGTAGTTCAGGTTTAGGTGCTTCCATTCCGTCACGCGATTGAGCGACAACCCGCGAAAATCCTCGAGCGTCTTGAAGCCCTTCTCGCGCATCCAGTTGTCCAGTCCCTCGGCCATGTCCTCGACAATCCGATAGCCGTAGTGCATCACCGCCGTGCACACCTGCACCGTCCCGCATCCCAGCAGCAAAAACTCCGCCGCGTCGCGCCACGTCCCAATCCCGCCGATCCCGGAAAGTGGCAGCGCCGCCTCAGGATCGGCCAGAATCTGCTGCACCATGTTTAGCGCGATCGGCTTCACCGCCGGCCCGCAGTAGCCGCCATGCGAGCTTTTTCCGTCCACGTTTGGCCGCGGCACAAACGTGTCCAGATCAATCCCCGTAATCGAATTGATCGTATTGATCGCCGACAAACCATCTGCTCCGCCGCGCTTGGCCGCGCGTGCCACAGTGCGAATATCGCTGATGTTCGGCGTCAGCTTAACCAGCACTGGCGTGCGCGCCTTTTCCTTCACCCACGCGGTAATCATCTCCGCGTACTCCGGAACCTGCCCCACCGCCGAGCCCATTCCACGTTCGCTCATGCCGTGAGGGCAGCCGAAGTTCAATTCCAGCCCGTCCGCGCCCGCATCTTCTGTGCGCGTTACGATCTCGTGCCATGCTTCGCGCGTCGAAGCCACCATCAGCGACGCGATCACAGCATTCTTCGGATAGCGTTTCTTCACTTCCGCCATCTCGCGCAGATTCTGTTCCACGGTCCGGTCGCTGATCAGTTCAATATTGTTGAAGCCCATGATCCGCTGCCCGTTCCAGTCCGTCGCCGAATAGCGGGAGCTCACATTGGTGATCGGTTCGCCGATCGTCTTCCACACCGCACCGCCCCAGCCTGCGTCGAATGCGCGCATGATCATCTCGCCCGTATTCGTTGGCGGCGCCGACGCCAGCCAGAACGGATTCGGCGAATTGATCTTCCCCGCAAAATTCCGCACGCCAATGTCAGGCATGGGCTACCTCCGCAGCTTTCAGCATCGCCGAGCGCGGCGCGCTTGCCCCCGGCCACTGCATCCACCACTTCGCGCCCTCCGTTCACGCAATCTCCGCCTGCGTAATATCTTGGATTTCCCGTTTGGCCCGTCACGCGATCCGCAACAATCTTTCCGTCGCGTACCTCTACGCCACGCAGTTCTTCAAGCAACTGCGTCAGCGGCGACTGCCCGATCGCCGGCACCACCATGTCGCACACAATCTCTGCCTGGGACTCCGGAACGCGCTCAAGCTTCCCATCCTCGTGCCGCACCTGAACCGTGTCGAGCAGCAAACGTCCGTGCGCTTCTTCGCGGATTGCCACTGGTAACCGGTTCCACAAGAACTGCACGCCCTCTTGCTTGGCATGCTCGTACTCAAATTCAAACGCCGACATCTCGCTCTCACTGCGCCGGTAAACCATATACACAGTGGACGCGCCCAGCCGGCGCGCAGCATTGGCCGCATCGATCGCCGTGTTTCCCGCTCCAACTACTACCACTGTCCCGCGCAGTTCGCGCAGGTGCCCCGTTTTGTAAGCAGCAATCAGTTCCAGCGCGTTCATCACGCCATCTGCTTCCTCGCCGGGAATGTTAAGCCGTTGCATCGCACCCAGACCCAGCCCCAAAAAGATGAAATCGAACTCTGCTTCCAGCGCCTCGAGCGCCGCAGCCGAGCTCACGTCGACGCCGCAGCGAAATTCAACTCCCAGCCGCCGGATCATTTCCACTTCGCGCACGCTATCGGCAGCGCGCAGCTTGTACTCTGCAACGCCATAGGTATTCAATCCGCCCGGCAGCTCGCGCCGCTCAATCACAGTAGATTGCGCACCCCGGCGGCACAACTCCGCCGCGCACGCCAGCGAAGCCGGCCCACCCCCGATGCATGCCACGCGCAGCTTGTGCGTACCCGGCGCAGCCGTCGGCACTCTTTCACCCGACGCCCAGAATGCATCCATTGCGTGCCGTTGCAATTGCCCAATTTGAATCGGCTTCCGGTTCTGCCGGTGCAACACGCAAGCGCCCTCGCACAGAACATCCACGGGACAAACCCGCGCGCAGCTCGCTCCCAGAATATTCGCGTCCAGAATTCGTAGCGCGGAACCGCGCAGATTCCCCGACGCAATGCGTTTGATGAACCCCGGCACATCGATGTGAGTGGGACACGCCGCTGTACACGGCGCGTCGAAGCAATTCAGGCAACGATCCGCCTCAATCACCGCGGCCTGCGCCGCCAGCCGCGGCTTCAGCTCGCCGAACCGCGCTCGCATTTGCTCGTCGTCCGGTAGTGCTGCGGTGCTCATCAGAACCTCATGAATGCAGGAACACGATTCGAATCGTGCCCCAACTCACGTCCGGAAACCCCGGTGCTTTGGCCTCAGAAAAATCGCCTTACGACGCCACCAGCGGACCGTACAAATCGGGCCTGCGGTCGCGATAGAACTGCCACGTCCGCCGCACTTCGGCAATCTCGTCCAGATTCAGGTCTGCGGTCAGCACTTCGTCTTTGTCGCGCGCCGCCTCCGCAATAATCTTTCCGCGCGGATTGCAAAAGTAGCTCGTCCCGTAAAACTCCCCGATATTCCAGGGCGCCTCGGTTCCCACGCGATTGATCGCCGCGATAAAGTATCCGTTCGCCGCCGCGTGCGCCGGCTGCTCCAGCTTCCACAGATACTCGCTCAAGCCCGCGACAGTCGCCGATGGATTGAACACAATCTCGGCGCCATTCAATCCCAGGCACCGCGCACCTTCTGGAAAGTGCCGGTCATAACAGATATAAATGCCGATTTTGGCGAAGCCGAGATCGAAGACCGGGTATCCCAGGTTCCCCGGCCGGAAGTAGAACTTCTCCCAGAATCCGGGCGCCACATGCGGAATATGCGTCTTGCGATACTTGCCCAGATAAGCCCCATCGCTCGCGATCATCGCCGCGGTGTTATAAAAGACGCCTTCCTGCTCCACTTCATAAACTGGCACAACCAGCGCAATGTGTAATTCCTTCGCCAGCGCGCGCATCAGGGTCACGGTCGGCCCATCGGGAACCGCCTCCGTCATCTCATACCACTTCGTCTCCTGTTCCGCGCAGAAATACGGCCCATTGAAGATCTCCTGCAGGCATACGATTTGCGCTCCCTGCTTGGCCGCCTGCCGAATCAGCCCCACATGCTTCTCTACCATTGCCTTCTTTTGCGCTGGCAGAGGTTCCGTCGCAGGCACTGCATTCGACGCCTGGATAATCGAACATCGAACAACTCGGGGCATGGCTCGCCACCTCCAAAAAGAGTGTGAGTCTTAGAAATTAGCTCAATTAAGCTCTTTCGGCAATAGCCCTTGCAACGACTCCCTTAAAGCCGTCACTGCTTCACTCTTTCGCTCTCTCGCCACCATTCTCCCTCCCCGGTTTGACTTCGCTCCCGAGCAATCCAATAATCGATGAAGATGAACATCTATGAGGAGATCGTGAAGCTGCAACGGGAGGGCCGCAGTGGCGCTGTAGCTACCATTGTGAACTCGCGCGGCTCCATCCCCTCGTTCCAAAGTGCCAAGATGCTCATCCGTGACGACGGATCCATCGCCGGCACCATCGGAGGCGGCTGCGTCGAAGCCGAAGTCTGGCAGGCTGCACGCGAGGTTATCGCCCAGGAAAAGCCTCGTACGCTAACCTTCGATCTCAATCAGGACCCCAAGTACGACACGGGCCTCGTTTGCGGCGGCACGCTCGAAATCTTTGTCGAGCCCGTGCTTCCCGTGCCGCTGCTTTATATCTTCGGCGCGGGCCATGTCGCCGCCGAGCTCTTTAAGGCCGCGCGCAACGCGGGCTTCGACTGCATCGTCACCGACGACCGTGAGGCCTACGCCAACGCCGAGCGTTTCCCCAATGCGCTTCAGGTCATCGCCAAAGACTTCGATGATGCGCTGAAGGATCTCGCTCCCGCGGAATCCTCTTACATCGTCATCGCCACGCGTGGCCATCGCGACGACATGCGCGTTTTGCGCTGGGCAGTGCAAACGCCGGCTCGTTACATCGGCATGGTCGGCTCCAAACGCAAAGCCATCACGGTCTTTCGCGAGCTCACGCGCGAAGGCCTCAATCCGGAGTTGTTTAGCCGAGTCCATTCGCCGGTTGGACTCGACATTGGCGCAGTAACGCCGGAAGAAATTGCCGTCTCCATCGTTGCCGAGCTCGTTGGCACGCGTCGTCATGCGGAGCCGGCCCTGCCCCATATGAGCTGGTTCCAGAACAGCAAGCACGCTGCCGTTCCCGAATCCACAGTACCCGGCGAAACCCTCCCCCTCCCCGCGAAAAAGTAGTCTCAGCCCTTCACGCACTCTGCCATCAATTCTCCCTGTTATCTTTATTCTTTATGGCGGCTGTGCCCAATCTCTGCGGCCTGATCCTCGCGGCCGGCGAGTCTTCGCGCATGGGGTCAGACAAGGCGCTGCTTCCCTGGCCGCCGTCCCCGCCAGGAACAATCCAGCCGCCCGGTCCCACGCTTCTCTCCGCGGCCATCCTAGCTTTTGAGCCGCTAACGCGTCTCGTTATCGTCGTTGCAGGCAACAACGCTCAAGCAATAAGAATCACAGCCGGCGCATGTGGAGCGCACACAGTCGCCAATCCTCATCCTGAGCTTGGTCAGTTCAGCTCTCTTCAGGTGGGTTTGCGCGAAGTTTTGTCGCGTGGCTGCGATTCCGTGATGATCACTCCCGTCGATTGTCCCCCGCTGAGCGCCGTCTCGCTCGAGCGTCTATGCGATTCGTTTCAGCGCGCGCGCTCTCAAGGCATTTGGGCCGTTGTCCCCGAGAACGACGGCAAGCACGGACACCCCCTCTTGGTCACCGACGAGATGATCGTGCGGTTTCTTGATGCACCCGTCACCGGCAACGCTAGGGAGGTCCTGCACGCGCACGCACAGCGCGTCGCTTATGTCTCCGTTCCCGATTCGTTGGAAAAATCCGGCCTCAACACGCCTGAAGACTACGAGACACTCACCTCGAAAACCCAACTGTCGTCACGCTAGGATTTTTCGGCAAACTTCCCGAGCACGGCCGCCAGCGTGTCCACCGCCAGGTGACTGGCGTGCGATGACGCCACGGGCAGGCCGCCCACCGCGCGCACTAGCGTCTCTTGGCCTAACTTCCTCGCCTCGGCCACGGTCTTCCCGCTCACCAGCTCCGTCACCGCCGATCCGCATGCCATCGCCGCCACGCAGCCCTTCGCGCGGAAGCGAATCTCTGCGATCCGTCCATCCGCAATTTTCACCGTCAGCTCCAGAACATCGCCACAGGCCGGATTCTCGACCCGTGCGGACGCATCCGCATCGGCCAGCGCTCCCGCGTTGCGCGGGTGCTCAAAATGATCGAGAACTTGGGAAGAATACATGCGTCTTGTCTCGCGGTTCAGCGAGTACCGGCGCTTCCGCCTGCGGCCCCGGCCTGCATCTGGCGCGCGTCCAGGATCTCCGTCACCAAAAAGAGATCCGCAAGCAGCGCGCGCAGATGGATCGACGCATTCAAATTGTCGATGAGTTGCGAGCTGATCGCCGCCTGAGCCAGCACCAAATCCACCGCTGCAACCGCGCTCTTGGCATCGCGCTTCAGCACTTCGAAAAACGCTTCGTACTTCTCCGCGTTCGCAAGTTGCTCTTGCTCCAGCAAATCCGAGCAGCTTTGCTCCAGCCCGCGCATCGCCGCCGCAGCCCGCGTCAGGTGGTCGCGGAGTTGCCGCCCTGCATCATTCCCATCGTCATTCGGCAATCCGCGTGCAGCGTAGGAAAGCGTGTACTCGTAGCACGCCTCAATCGCCTCGCACTGCCGTTCAATCTCAGTCGCCATCGCTTGCGGCATAACCCTCTTTCGTTTTTGCGCCCGATCCCTTAACCGCCCACCGCCCTGTGTCATGCTCCTCTAAGCAGAAATCCCGGCTCATCCAGCCGAAGATCATCGACTTCGTAATGGGCAGCTTTTCCGGCCGAATTCCCATATAAACGTGCACCATCACCAAAGCGATCAATCCAACTCCGGCAAGCCCGTGCAGCACGTACATCAGACCCCATGTCATGTCGCTGAAGAGATATGGATTCCGTGTGAAGATCCCCGTCTGCACGCGCTTCATCATGAAGAGCCCAGTTACGATCACTGCCAGGCCAGCCAACATGATCACGCCGTGGTACAGCTTGTTTTCGAGCGGATACTTCGCGAATTTTCTGGGCGGCGGTGCCTGCTTGCCGAAGAATCGTCGTACGCGGTTCATGGCGTCGCGCAGATCGGTCTTATCCGGCCAGATCGACCAGAAATCCAGAAAGAACGATGCATGAACAATGTGATAGAGAATCGAAACCGTCAGCACGCATCCCGCAATCCAGTGATACAACACCCAGTTGAACTGGATTCCCGCCTTGGGCAGGAACGCTGTAAAGAGCAGCGTGAACATGGTCGCGGCCATGATCCAGTGAAACAGCCTCGCCGCCAGCGAGTGCCTTGGCACCCGCTCCGGAATTCCTGCGGCGTTCGTTTCTGTGGCCCGCTCCGCAAATCGCTTCGGAGGCTTCACCACAATTAGGTAAAGCGAATGTACGATCATGAAAAACAATCCCGCAATGACGGCGACCCAGATGAGCCCCCACGCGATATGCGTCGGCACCGATTGTCCCCACGGACTTGTCGCCCACTGGATTAACTCCATCGTGCCTCCCCAACCCCGCTTATCGCGCGCTTCACCAGATTCCTCATGAGCGGAATCTTGTAAGCGTTAAACTGCAGCGGCACCGCGCCTTCCACCGCGAGTCTGCCGGCCATCTCACCGGTCTCCGTTTCTGCCGGCTTGCCGCGTACTGCATCTTCCACAGCTTTCAGCCGCATCGGCTTCGGAGCCACGGCACTCACCGCAATCCTGACGTCGCTGATCGTGCTGCCCTCGAGTCTCATCGCCGACGCCACATTCATCAGTGGAAAGTCCCACACGTTGCGATCGCGCACCTTCTCGAAATAGAACTTCGCGCCCGCCCACGTCGCAGGAATGCGAATCGTCGTCAGCAGATCGCCCGGCCGCAGAATGTTCAGCCGAGTAATGTCCAGCTCAGGGCCAACAAAATAATCTTCCGCGTCCACCACCCGCTCGCCCTTCGGCGTTTGCATGACAAACTTCGCGTCCAGCACAATCAACGCCGGTACCGAGTCCGACGGGTGCACCGCCACGCACCGGTCCGCGCCAAAAATCGCGTGCTCCCGGTTGCGACCCACAGGAGTGTCGGCGTAACAAATGTTTCCGCCAGCTCGGTAGCACGGCCATCCGCCGCGGTAGTACCAGCACCGCGCATCCTGCGACACATTTCCGCCCAGTGTGCCCTGGTTGCGGATCTGCGGCGAAGCAACCAATTCCACTGCCTGCGCCAGCACGCCGTAGTCCTTCTGAATAGCCGGATGATTCGCGATCTCCGTCAGCGTCGTCATGGCGCCGATCTCCACGCCATCGCTCATCGCGCGGATACCCTTCAGCTCCTCAACACCGCTCAGGTCTACCAATAGCTTTGGCTTCTTGATGCGGTCCTTCAGCCAGTCAAAGCTGTCCAACCCGCCGGCCATCACCCACGCGTCTTCGCCGTGCTGCTCCAGCAGCTTCTGCGCTTCCGCGGCAGATTCCGGCTGCAGCAGATCAAAAGCTGGCATTACGTCTCGAATGACCGCCATAACTCTCTCCGTTTCACATCCCGTGTCAGATGTGGGCCAGCAAAGGGTTCTGCATTGGACGCCCAGCTTCGTAGGACGTCAGAATCGTGTCTAGGTTCACCGGCGCGCGCTGGAAAATGTTGTCTCCGAGCGCGTCTGAAAGCGCGTTCAGAATCGCCGCGCATCCTCCGCCCACCGGCGGCTCCCCGCAACCGCGAGCGCCTACTGGCGTCTCCGGATCGGGAATGTTCAGCGCCGCCCACTGCATGTCCACCGGCACATCCAATATCGTAGGCGGCCTGTTCTGGTAAAAGCGCTGAGCGACGGAGATTCCATATTGCGGATCGATCACCCATTTTTGTCCGATGGCGTGACCGATGCCCAACGTCGACCGCCCCAGAATCTGCCCGCCCAGCGCGGCAGGATGAAGCACTGTACCCACGTCCGCGTAAGCCAGGTAGTCGACAATCTCGTACTTGCCCGTCTCCACGTCCGCTTCTACTTCGGCAAAGCACGCAAGATAGGAATACGAGTCTCCATCGTGCGGAAACTTGTCTTTCGCTGACGCCACCAGGCCCTGGCCGGCCAAATTACCCACCGATTGTTTGGTGGCTTTGTTCACGTCGGGGTTCACATCGTGGCCATCGTAAATTCCGCCTAGCGTGATCGCGTGTTGCGCAGCTTCCGCAAAGCTTAAGCCGGCGCCGCCACCCTTGCGTGTCACACGCAGGTTGGCCACTTCATATTCTGCCGGCTGCCCGCCCAGCTTCTTCGCCGCTACTTCTTTGAGCCGTTGCACACATTCAAGGCCGACTGCGTGCGCTGCCCGGGTCATGGCGTGAACCGTCTGGCTGCCTCCCGAATCGCAGGTGTAAGGAAAATGCTTCGACGTATCGCCCCAGACAATGTCGCAGGCATCCCAAGGTATGTTCAGCACCTCGGCCGCTGCGCGATGTACGTCGATCACTGCTTCCGTTCCCAGGTTCCCAATCCCCGATTGAATCTGAACGCGGCCTTGCGGAGTGATGACGATCAGTCCATCGAATCCAGTGCTGCCGCCGTGGAAGACAGTGAGCGCTACGCCCACGCCGCGCACCTTGGTTCCAATCTGCTTTGGCTGGCGCGCCACTCGCTCATTCCACTTGAACTGCTTTGCGCCCTGGTCCAGCGCCTGCTTCTGGAAGCAGCTTGTCACATACGCGCGCTTGCCCTCCTTGTTCGGAGGGCCGTATTCCGCCTTGCCTTCCGGGCAATTGATCCGCCGCAGCGCAACCTGGTCCACACCAAGTTGCCGCGCCGCCTTGGCCAGGATGGGCTCCATGATCGCGATAGCCTGCATCCCACCCGGCGCGCTCTGTGCGCTGCGCGGCGGCGTGTTCGTCGCAACCGTCACATTCCGGTAGCGCATGGCGGGCGGCTGGTACTGCAATGAAGCGATGCTCGCGCACGAGCCGCCGTCTCCGCTCGAGCCGTAGGATCCGGCATCGCTCACCAGGAACATGTCGACCGCCGTAATCCGGCCGTCCTTCGCAAAACCGACCTTCGTCCTTGACCGGATTCCCGGCCGCGCGCGCCCGATAAAGTGTTCCTCCTCGCGGCTCACGCGCATCATCACCGGAGCATTCAGCTTCCGCGACAGCAGCGCAGGAATCACCAGGGTCAGTGCGCCGGTAATCTTGCTGCCAAATCCGCCGCCCGTATATTCGCTGATGAAGACAATTTTGTCCTCGTCCATGTGCATCCAGCGCGCAATCGCGGCAACGGTTTGGAAAGTGCTCTGCGTGCCCGTATAGAGGAAGAGCTTGCCATTCTGCCAATAAGCCATGGTTGTGCGCGGCTCCAGGCACTGGTGGCTCACATCCGGAGTCATGAACGTCTCGTCCAGCACGAGCGCGGCGTTTTTGAACCCCGCCTCTACGTCGCCATAGGACCACTCATCGGGCGCATAACCCATCGGCAGGCGGCCGTCTTTTTCCGCGGCAAAATCTTCGTTAGTCCATTTCAACACCGTGAGTTGTTCTGGCCCGCGGCCTGAAGCCGGCCTCACCCAGACATTGCCGTCCTCGCGCGCATTCGAGCTGCCCGGGCGCAGGCTCTCGAGCGGATCGGTCGCGAAGGGCAGCGGCTCCATGTCGATCTCGATCTTCTCGATCGCCTCCGCGCACGTCAGCTCGTCCACGGCCGCCACTGCCAAAATCGGCTCGCCCTGGTACATGGGCTCGTCCGCCAGCGCCAATTCGCCCCACTTGTCGGCCTTGATCATGGTTCCGTTGTCGTTCATATACGCCGCGTGCCCCGGAACATCGGACGGCGTCAGAATCGCCTTCACCCCCGGCATCGCCAGCGCTTTCTCCGCGCGGATGCTCTTCACGCGCGCGTGCGGCATCGGGCTCAGCACCAGACGGCAAAACAGCATCCCTTCCGCGCGGAAATCCTCCGCAAACTTCGCCTTCCCCGTCACCTTCGCCACCTGGTCGTTGGTCGAGTAATCCTTGCCAATCAGCTTGTACCCCGTGCCATACGGCCGCGGCTGCTCCTGCTCGGCCTTCATCGCACTCTCCTGCGCGTTATCCGGCATGGCTCAGGCCCTCCTCTGCGAAGCCGCCGGGACCCCGTTCTTCATGTACTCGGCACCGCGCATCATCGCGTCTAGAATTTTCGTGTAGTCCTGGCATCGGCAAAGGTTGCCGCTGATCCCATGCGCTAGCTCTGTCCGCGTCGGTGCGGGGTGCGTCTTCAGGAACCCGACCGCCGACATGATGAACCCTGACATACAGAACGCGCACTGGAATCCCTGTTCATCCACAACCGCCTGCTGCACCGGATGCAGCGTCCCGTCAGCCGCCGCCAGGCCTTCAATCGTCGTAACGCTCTTGCCGCGCACGGTATTGGTCAGCACTGAGCAGCTGTAGTGCGGCACGTCGTCGATCAGCACAGTGCATGCTCCACACTCCGCCCGGTCGCAGCCCAGCTTCGTCCCCGTCAGTCCCAGCTTGTAGCGCAGCGTCCAGGCAAGCGTCTCCTGCTTCATCACTTCCACGCGCCGCATCTTTCCGTTCACATTCAGCGTGATCAGCCGCTCGCCCGCGTTGCGAACGGCTCCGCCCGGCGACAAAATCCTGTAGCTCGCCGCGCCCACCATCGCGCCGCCGGCAATTACGCCCAGGATGAACCGGCGCCGGGTGATCTGTTGCGCTTTGCTTTCGCCTGTCATTGAGTCTTCCGGCATGACAATTTCTCCAGCTTCAGAATCGTTCCGGGAAGTCATTTTCGCATGGCGGATATCGCGCTTCCGCGGCTGCTGGAACCGCATCGCCGCCTATTTTAGGTCAACCCGCAGCGCTTGCAGCTATCTTAGCCCCACTCCTGCGCCCCCGGCAAAACGGCCGTTCGCAATCCGAACACGCTCGACTGCTGGGGCACCGCTTTCATTCCTGCCTGCAGCTTTCTGGACTAAACTGAAATCGTTATGGCAATCGCAGGCGTCTCTCCCGCTATACAGCCTCGTTCGCCTCAAGGCATGTTCTCGAACGAGCCGTTTACTGACTTCAACAATCCTGAAAACGCGCGCTCCATGCGCCACGCTCTTGACCACGTGGCCTCGCACCTCGGCGTGGAATACCCCCTGATCATTGGCGGCAAGCGTCTCAAAACAGCCGAAAGAATCCGCTCCATCAATCCCGCGCGGCCGGCACAAATCGTCGGCATTCACCAGAAAGCCGGAGCCGCGCAGGTTGAACCCGCCATGTCCGCCGCTCTTCGCGCCTACGAATCCTGGAGCCGGACCGCAATTGAACAGCGCGTCTCTCTGCTCCTAGGCGCTGCCGCCATCATCCGCGAGCGCAAGTTCGAATTCATGGCTTGGCTCACCTACGAGGTCGGCAAGAACTGGGCTGAAGCCGACGCCGACGTGGGCGAAACCATCGACTTTCTCGAGTTCTACGCACGCGAGGCGCTCCGTCTGGCCGCCGCCACCACGCCCATTCAGTATCCCGGCGAGCGCAACGAGCTTCTCTACATCCCGCTCGGCGTGGGAGCGGTCATTTCGCCTTGGAATTTTCCCTTCGCCATCATGGCAGGCATGACCGCCGCCGCCATCGTCGCCGGCAACACCGTCATCCTCAAGCCCTCGAGCGATTCACCCACTATCGCCGCCCGCTTCGTCGAAGTTCTTGAGCAAGCTGGCCTTCCTGATGGCGTGGTGAACTTCTGCCCCGGCTCCGGCGCTTCCTTTGGCAACGCTATCGTCGAGCATCCTAAGACCCGCTTCATCGCCTTCACTGGATCCAAATCCGTTGGCCTCGAGATTCATGAGCGCGCGGCCCATGCGCAACCCGGTCAGATCTGGATCAAGCGCACCATCCTCGAGATGGGCGGCAAGGACTCGATCCTCATCTGCGCCGATGCCGATCCCGACGCTGCCATCGCGGGAGTTATCGCTTCGGCCTTCGGGTTCAGCGGGCAAAAGTGTTCCGCCTGTTCCCGTGCCATCGTTGAAGCTCCCATCTACGATGCCTTTGTCGAGCGCCTGCGCGAACGCGTTCCCACGCTTACCCTGGGCGATCCCGTCTCCAATCCCAACATGGGTCCGGTCATCAACCAGGCTGCGCTTGACTCCATGTTGAAGTTCATCGAAACCGGCAAGAAAGAAGGCAGGCTGGTCGCAGGCGGAAACGCCCCAACCACGCCTGACGCCGGATACTTCCTGGAGCCAACCATCTTCGCCGACATCGCTCCCAACGCCGTCCTTGCGCAGGAAGAAATCTTCGGCCCGGTGCTGGCCGTCATCAAAGTCGAAAGCTTCGAAGAGGGCTTGCGCGTCGCCAACAACACCGAATATGGCCTTACGGGCTCTGTTTACACGAGCGATCCGGCGAAAAAGGCTGCCGCACGCAGTGCGTTTCATGTCGGCAATCTCTACTTCAATCGCAAGTGCACCGGCGCCATGGTCGGCGCGCATCCCTTCGGAGGCTTCAACATGAGCGGCACTGACTCCAAGGCCGGCGGCCCCGATTACCTCTACCTCTTCACGCAGGCCAAGAGCGTCGCTGAAAAACTCTAGTGTCCTGAGTCGTTCATTTATGCAACAATTGTGCGGTCATCCTGAAAATGGGGGGTCATCCTGAGCGGAGTTTGTCGCGCTTTTTGCGGCAAACGGAGTCGAAGGACCTGTATTTTCACCGCCTAAATCTTCAAAGAACTGCTGACTCAGGACACTAGCTTCCGTCCCGCGTCGCTATACCGGCGTCCGCGCCGCATCAAACTTTCCGGAGACCCGATGACAGCGTGGGAATTCACAGCGGTGGTCTGGGGTCTCTCCTTCCTGGCGGGCTTCCTTGGCGCGCTCACGGGCCTCGGCGGCGGCGTGGTTGTTGTCCCTGCGCTCACCTTGGCGCTCGGCGTCAACATCAAGTACGCCATCGGCGCCTCACTCGTCTCCGTCATTGCCACCTCTTCCGGCGCGGCCGCCAGCTATGTACGCGAGGGCTTCTCCAACATCCGCATTGGCATGTTTCTTGAGATCGCCACCACATTGGGCGCCATCCTCGGCGCCTTTCTCGCTGCACGCGTCGGCGCCCACGCCCTCGCCATCATCTTCGGTCTGGTTCTCATTCAGGCCGCTTACCATTCCTTCAAAGGATCGCCGGAGGGCGATCGACCCATCGAATCCGACTCGCTCGGCCAACGTCTGCGGCTCGGTAGCTCCTATCCCGTCGATGGCAACGCGCAGGAATACGGTGTGCGTAACGTCCCTGCGGGCTTTGGCCTCATGTTCGGTGCTGGCACGCTGTCTGGCCTCCTCGGTATCGGCTCCGGCGCAGTCAAAGTCATCGCCATGGATCGCATCATGCGCATCCCTTTCAAAGTTTCCACCACCACCAGCAATTTCATGATCGGAGTTACCGCCGCCGCCAGTGCGGGCATCTACCTCAGCCGCGGGTTCATCGACCCCCGTGTAGCCATGCCCGTGATGCTCGGCGTTCTCGCCGGAGCATTGCTCGGCGCCAAAGTTCTCGTGCACGCCCGCGTGCGGACGCTGCGGACCGTCTTTGCCGTCGTGATTCTGGCGCTCGCCATCGAAATGATCGTCAACGGCCTTACAGGTAAGGTATAACCCACATGCCTGCTCGAATGAATGATCGCCGCCTTGAGACCATGATGGGCCGCCTCCTGCAAATCGGCGTTCTCATCGCCGCTGCAACCGTCTTCGCGGGTGGCATTCTCTATCTCATCCAGAGCCCGTCAGGCCACGTAAACTATCGCACCTTTGCTCACGGCAACCCATCTCTCAATTCGCTTTCCGGAATCGTCCTCTCCGCGGCACACTTCCAGAGCCTGGGCTTGATTCAACTCGGACTGTTGCTCCTCATTGCCACGCCCGTCGCGCGGGTCGCCATGGCCGTCGCCGGCTTCGCCCTCGAGCGCGATCGCCTTTACACAGTCGTCAGCCTGATCGTCCTCGCGATCCTGGCCTTCAGCCTGATTCACGCCACCTGACGCGCAAAAGGCATCGCCTCTCGCGCCACTCCGCGCCTGGGCCTTTACTGAAATTGTCGATTGGATTTGCTTCGCGGCTCGCGGATCGGGACTATAACGCAACGGCGCCGGAAGCGGATTGGCTTGCGGCCTGGTTTGCAGCCTGAGTCTCGGCTTCCAGTTTGCTTCCCACTTCGGCGGCGGCCTTGGCCAGCACCCGGTGATGAATCGTGAACAGCGCCAGTTCCAGCCGGTCGCCTACACCGGTCTTGTCGTAAATCGACCGCAGATAATTCTTGATCACCTGCTCCGTCGTCTTCAGGCGGGTGGCGATCTCGCGGTTCTTGCAGCCCTGCACGATCAGCGCCACAATGCGCATCTCTTTCGGCGTCAGCCGATCGCGCACGCGCGCTCCCACCAGGTCCTCTTCAATCGCTTCTGGAGGCGCTGACTGCGTCGGCAACCATGAATCTCCCGCTGCAACGCGGCGCACGCATTCCACCAGAGCCGGCCCGGTCACGCTGCGGAATACAACTCCACGAAAACCCTGCTGCATATACGAGGCCGCATTCTCATTGTTCTCGGCGATCACGATGCCACGGCTGCTTGTCGTCTCCAGCAACATGCCCAGCCGCGTGAAATCCGGTTGCAACGAAGCCGCAAACAGAACAATGGAATTCGGAAATGTGGTAATGGCGTGGTACATACGCTCAAGATCTGTACATTGCGCGATGATGCGCAAGTCCTCGTCCATGGCCAGGACCTTGGCGGTGCCGGCTCGGAAGATCGCCTGCGAATCAGCCAGTATGATCTTGTTCATTTTGTTTCCTGCCTACCCCGCCCTCTCGGGAGAAACTCCGCCCACATTTGTCCCTATCGGCGTCATCACCAAAGTCTTGGCAATGTATCTGATTGCTACAATCTTGGCCCTCGCCGGCCTGTTTCGCAACACCGGCCCCGTTTTAATCGCTGGTGCCTACGGCTACGAGCACCGGCCCGGCTATGTCTGAGATTACAGCCTTCAGGTCAAAATAGGGTATCAAAATCCCTTCGGCGGGGTTCCGGAGACCATTAACTAAATTGGGACCCGCCCAACCGGTCTCACCCATGGAAATGCACTCCGCCAGGGCGAGCATGGGACCCGGCAACAAGGCGGGGCCCTGCCTGAGCGTCGAGGGAAGCAGCTTGATGATGAGACCGGTTTCAGGTTCTACACTCTCTTTATGGCAAGGCCCATCCTCCTCGCGGTTGACGACGATATAAGCGTGCTGGAAGCCGTGGTCCAGGACCTGCGCCGCCAATACGGGGCCACCTATCGCGTCATGCGCGCCGCCAGCGGCCCGGCCGCGCTCGACACGCTCGCCCAGCTCAAGACCCGCGATGAGCCTGTCGCTTTGATCATCAGCGACCAGCGCATGCCCGGAATGAGCGGCGTCGAGATGCTCGAGAGCGCGCGCACGATCTATCCCGATGCGCGCCGTATCCTTCTCACCGCGTATGCCGACACGGAAGCCGCCATTCGTGCCATCAACTCTGCCCGCATCCACTACTACCTGAACAAGCCCTGGGACCCGCCCGAGGAGAAGCTCTACCCCGTCGTCACCGACCTCCTCGACGACTGGCAGGCTAGCTTCAGCCCGCCATTTGAGGGCCTGCGCGTCATCGGCCATCGCTGGTCGCTCAACGATCACCGTCTGCGTAACTTCCTCTCTCGCAATCACGTTCCTTACCGCTGGATCGATGTCTCCGTCGGCGATGAAGCGCTTACGCTCCTCAAGGACCGTGGCCTCGATCCCGAAAAGCTCCCCGTCGTCCTCTTATCCGACGGTTCAGTCCTTGTCGATCCCGATCTCGAGACGCTCGCCGGCCGCGTCGGCCTCCGCGTTCAGGCTGCTCAGGATTTCTACGACATCGTGGTCGTCGGCGCCGGTCCTGCCGGCCTCGCCGCCGCCGTTTATGGCGCCAGTGAAGGCCTCCGCACCGTTGTCATCGAGCCTGAAGCTCCTGGCGGGCAGGCCGGCTCCAGCTCCCGCATCGAGAACTATCTCGGCTTTCCTTCCGGTGTCACCGGCGCTGACCTCGGCCGCCGCGCCTACGCCCAGGCCTCCCGCTTCGGCGCCGAGTTTGTTACCCAGCGCGCCACCGGCATGCGCGTCGACGGCCAGTACCGCTTTCTCCAGCTTGCCGATGGCCGTGAGGTTTCCAGTCACTGCGTCCTTCTCGCTCCCGGCGTCCAGTACCGTAAGCTCGATATTCCCGGTGCCGACCGCCTCACCGGCCGCGGCATCTACTATGGAGCCGCACTCGTCGAGGCGTTGGCCTGCAAGGACGAGGATGTCTTTATCGTCGGCGGCGCCAATTCCGCCGGCCAGGCTGCCCTCCACTTCGCCAAATATGCCACCAAAGTAACCATGCTGGTGCGCGGAGAAGGACTTTCCGCCACCATGTCGAAATACTTGATCGATGAGATCGCCCGTACATCCAATATTGTGGTTGAGGCGCGCACCCAGATCCTTGAGGCCATCGGCGATGATCATCTCACCGAGCTGAGGTTGCGCAGCCCGTCAGGTGAAACTCGGGTACCTGCGTCCTCACTGTTTGTCTTTATCGGTGCCGCGCCCGTCACCACGTGGCTGCCGCCGTGCATCATGCGTGACGAGAAAGGATTTTATCTTGGCCGGGCCGGATTTGCGCCACGACGGTAAGCTGCCCGAAGTCTGGAACGAAAAGCGCGACCCGTTCCTGCTTGAGAGCAGCGTTCCCGGGGTATTTGTCGCCGGAGATGTCCGCTCCGGCTCCGTCAAGCGTGTCGCCTCCGCGGTAGGCGAGGGTTCCATCGCGGTGCAGTTTATGCACCAGTATCTGGCAGGGTTTTAGACCCAGCTGCTAGATCCTGGATTGAGTGCAATGAGCAAGATGACCGAAGGCATACAACCCATCCGCGTCGAGCCGATCCAGTTAAAGGATCTCGCCGACGTTCTTCCGCAGACGCGCATCTTTGCCTCTACCCCCTTCGACGCCATTGCCGGTGTCGACCATATCGAACGCGTAACCGCCAAGGCCGGCTCGGTGCTCGTCGAGCCCAACGAGCCATGGCTCTACTACTGGCTCGTGCTCCAGGGCGAAACCTACGCCAAGCGCCCTGAAGCCGACGGAACCTTGACACTCGTCGGCATCGCGCACGCCGGCGAAGGATTCGGCGAAGTGCCGTTGCTCACTGGGCGCGGCAAGTCGCCTTTCCGCATCCTCGCATCGCAGGATTCCGTCCTCGTCCGATTCACCGAACAGGATTTCTGGTCGCTCCTCGCCTGCTGCCCCGCCGTTCGCAAAGTCGTCCTGGCCGACAGCGCCCAGCGCCTTCAGGCCTATCAGGTTGAAGCGCTGCATCGCGAAAAGCTCGTCTCCCTCGGCACCCTGGCCGCCGGCCTCATGCACGAGCTCAACAACCCCGGCGCCGCAGCCAAGCGCGCTGCCGCGCAACTCCGCGAAAATCTCCTTCGCCTGCAGCAACTCAGCCTGCGCAACAGCGGCAAGGCCAAGACCCCTGCCCAGCTTCAGTGCATGAAAGATCTCCTCGAACACGCTCTCCGCGGTTGCAATCTTCCTGCCATGAGCAGCCTCGAACAGGCCGACGCGGAAGAAGCCATGAGCCAATGGCTCGACAAGGCCGGCGTCGAGAATGCCTTCACAATCGGTCCTGTCCTCGTCTCCATGGGCATCGACCACGAGGAAATCGCCTGTGCACAGGAGCACTTCGATCCCGCCTCGTTCTCTGACGCTCTCAACTGGTTCGGCGCTCTCGTCTCAAGCGTCTCGCTCGTCTGCGCCATCGAAGAAAGCATCTCGCGCATCTCCGAGCTGGTAATGGCGGTCAAGAAGTTCGCCTACGATGAGCGCACTCCCGACAAGGACCTCGACGTCCACGACAGCCTGCAAAGCACCCTCACCATCCTCGGCCACAAATTGCGCCTCAAGCAGATTCAGGTCGAAAAACGTTTCGCCGCATCGCCCTCCACCATCCGCACGCGCGGCTCCGCCCTCAGCCAGGTCTGGACCAACCTCATCGACAACGCCGCCGATGCTTCTCCCGAGGGTGCAAAGCTCGAAATCTCCACATGGTCGGAGCCCGATTGGCTCGTCGTCTGCGATCGGCGATCATGGCTCCGGCATTCCGGCGAAGTTCTTCCCCACATCTTCGAGCCATTTTTCACCACCAAGCCGCAGGGCTCCGGAACCGGTCTCGGACTCGAAATCGTTCACCGCATCGTTACGCAAAAATTCTCCGGAAAAGTCGAAGTCCAATCCCAACCCGGCGACACCCGCTTCATCGTCCGCCTGCCCCTGAACGCCTCCAAGGCCACTCCCCGAGCTGAAAGCTGACAGCTTTGCCCTTTTGGCCCCCAGTCCCTTGTTTCCTCGTTCCCGTTTGTGATGTCATCCTGAGCGAAGATCGTCCGCCGCGGCGGACGATCGAAGTCGAAGGATCTGCATTTCGTTTCTCAGCCGCTCCACCTTCAGCCGCCGACCCACTCCCTCGCTCCCTTGCCCCTTGCTCCTTGCTTCTCAAGTGGTAGGACCACTGGCCTCGCCTTGGCGTTATGATGTTGTGGCGCAGAAATCCATCCCGCGGGCTTCCCGATGTTGCAATTGAACAATCCCGCCAACCACCTGATCCTTTACCCACTTCTCGCTTGTAATCGTCTTCATCGCTGCCTCCGCCCCAACGCTTCACGCGGCCCGCACCTGCAATCCACGCGACTTCGGCGCCAAAGCGGATGGAGCCACCAAGGACACAGCAGCGATTCAAAAGGCCATCGACGTCTGCGCGGCCAAAGGCGGCGGTACTGTCCGCCTCGACCGCGGGCACCTATCTCAGCGCTCCCATCGTCCTTAAAAGCAACATCACCCTCCAACTCGATAAAGGCGCAACGCTTCTCGGCTCGCCCGATCACGCCGACTATCCGGCCAAGGTCGAGTTCCGCCTCCCTGCGCTGCAATCGCTTGTCAGCGCAACCAATGCTGAGAATGTGTCCATCACCGGCGAGGGCACCATCGACGGCCAGGGCCAAAGCTGGTGGCAGATGGCGCGCAGCGTCCACGACTTCGGCGTCATGGGCAATTCCCATCCACGTCCGCGCCTCGTCGTCTTTGACCACTGCAAGCACGTGCGAGTAGAAGGCGTCACTATCCAGAACTCGCCCTTTTGGCAGCTCGTTCCCTACTACTGTGACGACGTGCTGATCCGCAATGTCCGCATTCTCGCGCCGAATCCATCGCCGAACACCGACGCTGTCGATCCTTTCTCCTCATCGAATGTCCGCATCGATCACCTCTATGCCGACACGGGCGACGACGATATCGCCATCAAATCCGGCGCCATCAACTCGCCCGGCGGCGACGATCCCAGCCGCGACATCACCATCACCGATTGCACTTTCATGCACGGCCACGGCCTCTCCATCGGCAGCGAGATCGCCGGCGGCGCGCGCAACATTCTCGCCGAGCGCATTCACTTCGACGGCACCGACAACGGCATTCGCGTCAAGGCTAATCGCGATCGCGGCAACGACGTCAGTAACCTTGTCTTCCGCGACATCGACATGAAGGACGTGAAGAACCCGCTCGTGATCAGCGAGTACTATCCCCGCATCCTGCCGCCTGAAGGCGCCGTGGAGCCCGCGCCTGTCACGCGACTCACACCTCACTTCCACAACATCGTGCTTCAAAATGTCACCGCAACCGGCGCGTTGATGGCTGGCGCCATCGTCGGCCTGCCTGAAGCGCCGGTCACGGACATTGTCCTGACAGAACGTCAATCTCAGCGGCGAAAAGGGATTGTCCATCGGTTACGCGACCGTGACGGGACAAAACGTAAAGGTCGTGGCCACACAAGGCGACGCGATCATCAAGATGGCAGGCGCCAGCGTCACGTTCAAGTGACGTGCCCTATCTGCAATAAAAAAGGCTGCGCTTATCGGCGCAGCCTTTTCGTTTTGGAACTGTGAACTACGAACTGTGAACTGTTTTACTGATTTACCCCGCTGGCCAGGAATCCTCCGTCCACGACCAGAATCTGCCCAGTCACAAACGAAGCACTGTCAGATGCCAGATAAACCGTCGCGCCGATCAATTCATCCGTCTTCCCAAATCGCCCCATCGGTGTCCGCATCAGCAACTCCTGCCCGCGCGGCGTGCTGTCGAGCAACTGCGCATTCAAATCTGTGCGGAACACTCCTGGTGCCACCGCATTCACCGTCACGCCTTTTTTTGACCACTCCACGGCCAGTGATCGAGTCAGCGATGCCACTCCCGCCTTGCTCGCGGCATACGCCGCCACTTCGCTCAGCGCCACAAAACTGTTCAGCGACGCAATGTTGACGATCCGCCCGTACCCGCGCTCCAGCATGTGCCTGCCGAATACCTGGCAGGCCCGCAGCGTCCCGGTCAAATTCGTATTCAGGATGTTCGTCCACTCGGCTTCGGGCAAATCGAGCGTGGGCGTCCGCTTGATCATGCCCGCGCAGTTCACCAGGATGTCCACTTTGCTGAACCGCTCCAGCACCGCCGCCCGCAGTGCCTCCAAGGTGCTCCGATCGCCAACGTCCGAGGCCATGCGCAGCGTCTGCCGCCCGCGCGCCTCAATCTCCTTTGCCGTGTCGTCCACTTGCTCTTTGCGGCGCGCCGTGGCGATGACATCGGCCCCGGCATCGGCTAAACCAAGGCTCAAGGCCCTGCCAATGCCGGAGGTCCCTCCGGTCACAACCGCAACCTTGCCTTCAAGGCTAAATAGCGAATCTTTCATGCGATCTCCGTGGGGAATTGTAGCGCCGGCCTCTGGCCGGCTGTCATGCGAGAGCCTGCCCTGAGCGAAGTCGAAGGGTTCACGCCCGCATCAGGCGCTGCTTCCTAAGAATACCGGTGCAATGTGCCGGGCGTAGAGATTTTCTGTCACGTTCTTTGCGATCACCGCTTCGTTCGCTTCCAGCAGCGTCAAGATAGCGCTGCCCCATCTTCGCCGCCACCTTGAAGCCCACGTGAAGCAGCTGCCGCACGCTGCTGTTGTAAGCCGGCGAGCACTCCACGTGCCGCAAAGCTGAAGTGTATTGCTCCGAGGTCCATCCTCGCACCTCATCGGCCGAAGGCAGTTTCTTGGGATCGATGTCGATGACCGTGGCATAGGGCGCGCACAGCTCTTCGCGATGCGCCAATGCTTCGGCATACACTTCCTTGGCCAGCGCCAATCCTTCTCCACCCGCCTCGGCCAACCCGATCAGTTCCTCAAGCCATGTCGTTCCCGCCGTCTTCAGGTGCACGCCCACGTTGAAGCGCTTCATGTTTGCGTGAATCGCCGGATAGATAGAAAACTTGTCGCTGCCCGAGTGCACGCTCAGCTTTAGATTCCCCGGCAGACCATATTGCTTCACCGCGTAGGCGATCGCCGCAACGTCCAGCGCCATCTCCCGCTCGAACTGAGCCACGTTGCCAACGTAATCCACGCCTTTGTTGAACCGCCCACTGAACTTTGGCGCGATCGTCTGCACCGGAATGCCTTCGTCGGCGATCGCCGCCAGAATAATCAGCAACTCCACCGGGCTTTGCGCGCGATCGGTCTCGTCCATCGACACTTCGGGGATAAAGTTCCCCGCGCCGCGAGCGCTCAGCACCCGGCGATACACATCCCCGGCCTGCTTCACCGCAGCCAGAAACTTCTCCGCGGTAGATCGCAGAACTGCTGGCGTAATCTCGAACGCGTCGTCGGCTCCGGCCAGTTCAATGCTCCCCTGCAACTCCAGA
The DNA here is from genome assembly GCA_963813015.1 of uncultured Acidobacteriaceae bacterium. GTDB lineage: Bacteria > Acidobacteriota > Terriglobia > Terriglobales > Acidobacteriaceae > Telmatobacter. The sequence continues at coordinate 1,567,116 of CAWEXN010000008.1, read as the reverse complement.
TGCCGCTTCACAAAGTCTTCAATGTCCGCGACCTGTGCAGGATGGCCAATGAAATCCGCGACGTCGAACGTGAAAAAATCGCACGGCGCAAGAAAGCGATCCACCGTCGCGGCCGTGATGTGGTCCGCGTCGCAGAAGTACGGCAGCTTCCACCCCAGCGCCTTCACCGCTGCATCGGCCGCCTGCCGAACAGACTCAGGGCCCGAGCCGATGATCAAGTGCTCGCGATTCGATTTATTCCACACCGGAACCACTTCAATCCCATGGTCCAAAGCCTTCACGCAAGCCTGCAACTGCGCCTTGGCCTGGTGCGCAAATCGGTCGCCCGTGCCAACCGAGTACTTGTTCAGCGTTAATCCTTCGGTCCCCATATTCGCCCCGTTTGCGAACCTATTTATCTCTCTTCAACTGCCCTTTGTCAGATCCCTATTGCGAGTGACTGTGCGCCAGTGCCGGTGTGCCTGAGCTCTCAAACCGGCTGCGGTATGCCCACAAACCCAACCCCGGATTCGCCACAAAGAAGATTCGTTCGCCGCCCACCTGGTTCCAGCCGTGGCGCAGCTTTTCGGGGTCATAGCGCGCGGTCATGGCCTTCAAATCGCCATATTCGAATCCGACGCCCTCGATTTCCTTGCGGCTTAACTCGCCAGGGCACCAGCGAATCGTGAACCGCCCCTCCGACGAAGCATGAATCAGGTGCGCCGCCGCGCTCAGGTCCGCGGCCAAATCGGCGTTTTCTTCCACTGCTTTCAGAGTGGCCGGCGTGCCGCGATACCCATACTTGCGAATCAACGCATCGATCCCCTTGTCTTCGCCAAATTCCTTCACGCCCGGCGCAAGAATAATCAACTCTGCCCCGTCGGCCAGCGCCATCCGTGTCCGGTATACCGCCTTGTTACCAATCCACGTGCTGTGGAACTCCTTCGGGTCCAGGTACACGACCGCCTTCTTGATCGGCTCGTCCAGCATCTCGAAGTTCACCTTCAGGCTCAGCTCCGACGCTCTAAGGAAGCATTCCAGATCGTCGCCAATGAACAGCCCGCGCACTGCCAGTCCGCCGTTCTTGCCACGCCCGACCACCGTCTGCACATAAACGATCGGCAGGTGCCGCAGGAACTTTTCGCACGCGCGGTTCAGCACGTTGCGCACCGGGTTCTCGGCGCGCCCCATGATCCGCTCCATGCCGTAAACCGCGCCCAGGTAATGGCTGCGGTTGATCCCCTCGCGCCCGCCTGTGCCAATCAAAATATTTTTGGAGTGATTCGCCATCCCGATCACTTCGTGCGGCACAACCTGCCCGATGGAAAGAATCAGATCGAACCCGCCCTGCGATATCAGCTTGTTCACCTGCGCCGGCCACGTGTAATTCAGTTTGCCGTCCGATTGTTCGCGAATGAACTCTGCCGGTAGCTCGCCGAGCGTTTCGATATCCGTCCGCCAGTTGTGCACGCGAAACAACTCCAGCGGCATCTCCCCAAACATGTGCGCAATCTGGTCCGGCCGCATCGGCGTGTGCGTTCCGATGGCCGGCAGCACAGCCTTCAGCCGCTCGCCATAGTGCTCCCACGCAAACCGTGTCAGGTCGCCGGCCCGCGAGTGCTCGCGGCTTTGGTCAGGCGGCACAGCCAGCACGCTGGTCCGCTTGCCCAACTTGGCCAGGCTCTCCACCAGCAGTTCCTTTAATTCTTTCTCCGAGAGATCGGTTTCGGTGCTTCCCACGGAACAATAAAGACTCATATGCCAAACTCCGCTTTCTCGCGATCTGGGTGCCCCATCCTAGCCGGGTTCTTGTTTTTCCGGCTAGGGTGGGAGACCACGCCATGCCGGCACTAGGCCCATATAGGCCCTACAGCCGGTACGCCTTCTTTACCAGCCCATACGTCAATTCGTGCGCCACTTCGTGCGCTTCATCTTCGTCCAACCGGTGTTCGGCAACCAGCCTGCCCAGAAATGCGCAATCCACCCGCCGCGCCACATCGTGCCTCGCCGGAATCGACAGAAACGCCCGCGTGTCGTCGTTAAATCCCACCGTGTTATAAAACCCTGCCGTCTCCGTCGCTTGCTCGCGGAACCGCATCATCCCCTCGGGGCTGTCATGAAACCACCATGGCGGTCCCAGACGCAACGACGGATAATGACCGGCCAGCGGCGCCAGCTCGCGGCTATACGTCGTCTCGTCCAGCGTGAACAGAATGATCGTCAAGTTGCGTTCATTGCCGAACCGGTTCGAGCAGCGGTCGCAACGCGTCTACATAATTCGTCGGCCCGCGGAATATCGGCGCCCATGTCGCGGCCATACCGCTCGTAGACAAAACGGTTGTGGTTGCGCACCGACCCGGGATGAATTTGCATCACCAGGCCATCTTCCACGCTCATCCGCGCCATTTCCGTCAGCATCTGCGCGCGGAACAGCTCCTGCTCCTCTGCGTCCGCCTTGCCGGTAACCACCTTGCCGAACAGCGCTGCCGCCTCGGCTTGCGATAGGTCCGCCGTCTGCGCAGTCGGATGTCCATGGTCCGTTGAGGTGCATCCCAGCGCCTTGAATCGCGCTCGCGCTTTCATTAACGCTTTCAAATAGCCGTTCCACGTCGAGCTGTCCTCGCCATGCATTTCACCCAGCTTCGCCACCAGCCCCGCAAACCCGTTGAACTCCGGGTCCACCACTGGATCGGGGCGAAACGCGGGAACGATTCGCGCCTTCCATCCCGAATCGCGAATCGCATGGTGTGCTTTCAGCTCGTCCAACGGAGATTCGGTCGTCGACAGCACCTCAATGTTGAATTTCTCGTACAGAGCCCGTGGCAAAAACTCCGGCGTGCCCAGCTTCTCTGCAATCACGTCGAAGGAGTGGTCGGCCGTCTTCTCGCTCAGCCGCTCCGTCAGCCCGAACAACTCCTGAAACGCGTAGTCCAGCCACATCCGCGTCGGTGTGCCCCGGAACAAATAATAGTTTTTTGCGAAAATGCGCCACACCTTGCGTGGATCCTCGATCATCGGCTGCCCAATGCCTAAGTCGTCCAGCGAGATTCCCTGGCTGTAGAGCATGCGAAACACGTAGTGGTCGGGTTGCACGAAAAGCGTCGCCGGATCTGGAAACGGCACGTTGTCGGCGAACCACGCCGCCTGCGTATGTCCATGGGGACTGATGATCGGAAGCCCGCGGACGTGCTCATATAAGGAGCGGGCTACTTTACGAGCATCTGCTTCAGCGGGAAATAATCGGTCTTCGTGGAGCAACATGGCTTTCATTCTAATCGTCTCGCGCACTGGCTCACGAAGCCACCGCCCGAATGAGAGGTCAGACCGGAAGTATACACGGTAATGCCGTCTGCCGGCCTCGCCGCGGATTCTTTCGCGCCACCTGAATGATTCTCCAACCAGACACCCGCAATCAGTGGTAATCTCCCTGTGACGCTGATTTTTAGTATCGCAAGAGGGTTGTGCTGCTTATGCCTAGGGTGAAAGAAGAAGAGCCGAACACTCATCGTACGATGCAAGTGGTTAACCACATTCGCTCCCTGATTGAGAGCGGAACCCTCCAGCCGGGCGACAAAATACCTCCGGAACGCGAGTTCGCCCGTTCCCTCAAAATCAGCCGCGCCAGCCTCCGCACCGGCATCGGGTACATGGCAGCCATGGGCGTCATGAAGATCCGCCACGGCGTCGGCACCTTCGTCGCCGACGGTCCTCCTCAATTCGGAACCGCCTCGCTCAGTCTTATCGGCGCCCTGCATGGCTTTCAGTCCTGGCAAATGTTTGAAGCCCGCATCATCCTTGAGAGCCATCTGGCCGCCTTGGCCGCCGAGCGCGGCAAGCAGGAGCAATTCTCAGCGCTCGCCGACGAAGTCGCCGACATGTTCGCTTCAATGGACAGTCCCGCCGAGTACCTCATCCACGATCTGCTCTTTCACCGCATTATCTCCCAGGCTTCCGGGAACCCAATTTTGGCCGCAATTATCGAGACCATCACTTCAGCGCTCTACGATACGCGCCGCAAGACGGTCGAGCGCTCCACCGACATGCGCGAATCCGCCGAGATGCACCGCGAGATTTATCGCGCCATCCGCACGCGCAACGCAAAAGAAGCGCACAACCTGATGGAGCAGCACCTGCGCATGGCGCAAATCGCGCAGGGAATGGAGCGGCCGACGGGCCGCAAAGGCTCGCCCCCAGTGTCAAAAAAGAAGCATGCCCGCTCCGCATCCGTCGCTTAACTGTTCTTCGCACCCTCATGCACTCGATTTCGAATCGAAAGGGGCCGGCCTCCTGGCGTACGCCCGCGTTACAGGATTCGCCAGTCTATATGTCCTTTGCCTTGTTGCTCCTGACTACACTCAAATATTTGCGCATGGTCTGACCATCACTTGTTCGAGACGCGATCCATTCCCGCGCTCTCCGTGTTCTCATAGAAGCGCAGAACCGGGATTCTATTTTCCGAATGCTCCGCGAATTTCCCTATTGACAGGGCCTCACTCCGTATATGAAACTACTCGGGCTTCAAAGTGTGGTCAGACCACGTGCGTGAAACCTGTGCCTTGGCATGGGCGGACGCGTTACCTAGCGAAAACGCAATACTTATTGGAGGCAGGAAAAATATGACGCAATTGGCCGCAAAAGCCCAATTGATGATGAAGAGAATTGTCGGTGGAATGCCAGTCGGCTTCTTCCGCTTACGTGCATTAGGCCCGGTGGCGATTGTCATCGTCGCCACGATGATGTCCGCCAGCGCTATGGCGCAGTTGGCTGGGAAGGGCGGCATCACCGGTACCGTCGAAGATAAGACAGGCGCGGTCGTCGCCAATGCCACGGTCACTGCCACCAACACCGCGAATGGAGTTGCCACCGTTTCCAAATCGAACGGCGCTGGCGAATACAATTTTCCCGACCTCGACCCCGGTATTTACACCGTGACCACCGTCGCCCCGGGATTCGAGAAGCTCACCCAACAAAACATCCATGTGGACGCTCTGACGACGCAGACCTATAATCCTGCGCTCCAGGTCGGCGCTGCCGACGTGCAAATCACCGTCTCCGCCGCGCCTCCGCAACTTGAGACGAGCGACGCAACCTTGGGTGCCACCATGGAGCAGGAGACCTATGCGGCCCTGCCCATCGAGATGAACGCCTACGGTCAGGCCGACCAGCGGCGCGCCACGGACTTCGCATATCTAATGCCTGGCGTGCAGGGCAATGAAACCAACGGCAACGCCACCACCAACACCGGCGTCGTCAACGGTTCAGGCAGCCGCGGCGCCGTGTCCGATGTTTACGTCGATGGCATTCCCTTTGTTCGCGCCGGCGGCAATGGCGATCCGCGCTACGTTTGGACCGCAATTTCCGTCGATGCAGTCGATCAATTCCAGGTCCAGACCGTTGGCTATGGGGCCATGTATGAAGGTCAGGGCCTCATGAACTACTCCATCAAGCACGGCGGCAACCAGTTCCACGGTTCCATCTATGAGTTCTTCCGCAACACCGCTCTCGATACCTGGGGCTGGTTCGGCAAGATACCCAATGTGGCAACTAACAAGCCCGTCAAGCCTGTTGAGCACAACAACGAATACGGCATCGTCCTCGGCGGTCCGCTAATTCCCTTCGGTTCCTTGAAAGACAAACTGTTCTTCTTCACCAACTACGACGGCTTCCGCTACGCCAGCGCTACCCCAACGCCAATGCGGTTCCCGTCCAACAGGGAACGGACGGGCGACTTCAGCGCGGACGGCATCGCCATCTACGACCCCGGTACTGAAAAGACCTGCGCCTCCTTCAATACGGGCGGCAAGCCCTGCCGGTATCAGTACGGTTACGGCCCAAGCGGAACAGTGGGTGCGTTTGGAAATCCTGTAGCGCTCGGCCCTGGCTCTCCGGTCAATGTCATCCCGTCCAGCCAGATCTCTGCGGTGGCAAAGGCAATGAGCGCCTTCTTGCCTAGCATCACCAGCGACACGACCAGCAGCAACTATGTCGCCTCGAACGCCACCGGCCTGTCCAACTGGTCCACCACTTCGCGGGTTGACTACATTCTTAGTGCGCATGACACACTCAGCGCACTCGGCGCGGTGGGCCGGCAGGCTAGCTCGATCCCCGTCGGCCAGACCACAGCAGGGCGCAACATTGGCCCTCTGCCCTACAACTATGGCCAGGCTTACGCCCCCAAGACCGCGGTTTGGACCATCGAAGAGACGCACGTCTTCACTCCGAACATTCTCAACCAGGCCAAGTGGGGTTATGCCCGCTATAACGGGCCCACCTTTAACCCCAATGACAATTCGAAGTACGCTGCAACCACGATGGGAATGTCGGGGCTCCCAACCGGTCAGGCTTCGAACATGTTCCCCTTCGTCACCTTTCCCTCCGGAACGGCCGAGCCTACAAACTGGAATGGCGCCACCGAGAATCGCACTACGGCGGAAAATTACACCTTTCTCGATAACTTGCAGTGGAACGTCGGCAAGCATTCCTTCACCTTCGGCGGAAACCTCGCGTGGATGCTCTACAACGTCAATAACGCCACTAATGGCGGATCCACTCCCATCACGCTGGCCGCCGCAGTGACTGAGACTGCACAATTGAACAACGCCTTTACAGCCTCCACCGGCACGGGGCACGCCTACGCCAGTTTCCTTCTCGGCCAGATCGACAAGGGTAGCTTTACCCAGTACCTGCAGCAGGAGTTCGGTGCGCGCTTCCGCGCCATCTCGCCCTATGTGCAGGACGACTGGAAGATGACCAACAAGCTCACCGTCAACCTCGGCCTGCGGTATGACTTTTATCCGACCGTCACTGAGATTCACAACGCGGAGAGCTTCTTCAATCCAAACCTGGCCAACCCCGCTACTGGTCTCAACGGAGCATTGGCCTACACAGGATCTGGCGCAGGCACCTGCAATTGCTCTACGCCGGCGAACAACTATTACAAAAACTTCGGACCGCGCCTGGGTTTTGCTTACCAGATCGATCCGGCAACAGTCATCCGGGCTAGCTACGGCATCATGTTCTCGCATGGCGGAGCGGTGGGCGGATTGAATACCAGCATCGGAACGCTCGGCTTTTCTGCCGCGCCCGCTTTCTCCGTCAACGGCTCGGATGTCACCACTATGCCCGGTCTGCTCGCTGGCGGCAGCGGCGCCATTCCTGCGTTTACAGGAGCAACTGGCGTCGCATCCGGTCCGGCGTACGGCACAGGCTACCTCGCGACTGCCACCCTGGGAGCAACCACCGGTACACCATCGTCCATGACGTACGACGATCCGTACTATGGCGGCCGTGCCCCGGAATTCGAGAACTGGAGCTTCGGCATCCAACAGCAGCTCACCAACTCCATGGCGCTCAATATCACCTATGTCGGATCGGAGGGCCACTTCCTGCAACTGGATAGTTTCCACGCGCGCGGATTCGCAGCCAATGATCTCGATCCCAAGTACCTGTTCCTCGGAACACATCTCTCCGATACTGGAACGACAGCCACAACAGTAACGGCAGATTGCGCAAACACGGCCTTTGCCATCTCCTGCCCCGGGCTCAGCAACTTCACTACGTCTCAGTCACTCTCCACACTGCTCAAGCCGTTCCCATTCCAAACACCTTCTGACAACTACGGTTATGTCGGCAACGCAAATTACCACGCACTCCAGGCGATGTTAAGTATGCGCACATGGCATGGCTTGACCATGAATGCCAACTATGTCTGGGCCCGTGCCATCGACGACGGAGGCACTTTCCGCACCGGCTATGCAATTCCCGCCGGCACGCTCGCCAATCACCCCTCAACTTCGTATCCCGCCGACCGCATTGAGCGGTCGGTCTCCACTTCCAACCAACCCCAACACTTTGTCGTAACCGGTGTCTGGGCGTGGCCATTCGGTAAAACGGTGCTCGCCAACAGTGCAGTCGAGCGTGCAATCATGGGTGGATTCTCGTTCTCCGGCGTCTTTCAGGCCTATTCCGGCTCGCCTCTCGCCGTTACCGGTTCGTCCTGCCAGACCAATCAGGCCGACAGCACTTGTAATCCAACCCTCAATCCGAACTTCTCGGGTGTGGCGCGCCAGAACGGCAAGTGGGGTAAAGGACAGACCTGGGCTACCTACAACGCGACAACAGCGGCTACCACGACAACAGCAGCGGGCCCCACCCCTGCCAGCACCTACATCGTGCCCAGCGCCGGAAGCCAGACGGTTGCGCCTACGGGTCCCTTTATCAACCCCGTTGCTCCCACCGGCCAGAAGTCGATTCTGTCCACAGGCGGCGGGTACGACTACACCTTCGGAGATGCGGCTCGTACAGCGCCTTATAACCTCGTCGGACCGGGCAATTACCAGCTAGACCTTGCCTTGGTGCGCAGCTTCCCGTTGCATCTCGGAGAATCCACCAAGCTCGACTTCCGCGCTGAATGGTACAACGTCACCAATCACACGTTGTTTGCCGTTGCCAGCACCGCGGTCGGCAACGCCAACTTTGGACAGGTCACCCAGACTGGCAACCTCAACCGCAAGTCTGCTCAGTTCTCCGCTCGCATCAGTTTCTGAGCTGGCTTTTCACTTGCAATCGCTCAGGAGGCTGCCGCTCAAACTCGGCAGCCTCTTTTGCGTGATGATTGAATGAAGTCTCCCGCTTCCTGGCGGTAACGGCATCACGTCCCTCGGAGCAATGATGAAGATCCTCCGCATTCTTTTCTCTCTTCTCGCGCTCACAGCCGCCGCAACTCTAGTGCTGCGCGCCGCTACTCCAGACAATGAGATCCCTTGGTCACAGCGCGCCGCCAATGCCGCCATTGCCCGTTGGCCCGACGGCCGATTCGCCGCTCCTGGCGCACCATGGGCCTGGAACTACGAGCTTGGCACCCTCCTTGAAGGAATGGATTCTGTTTGGCTGAACACCGCCGATGCGAGCTACTTCCACTACATCCAAAACTCGGTCGATGCCCTTCTTGCCCCTGACGGATCCATCCCCACGCAAAAGCCTGAGGAACATCAGCTCGATAACATCCTTCTCGGCCGCCAGCTTCTCCTCCTCTACCGCGTCACGCGCAACCAGCGCTATCTGGCTGCCGCCACCCTTCTCTACAGTCAGCTCGCGCAACAACCTCGAAATACCTCCGGCGGCTTCTGGCACAAGCAGCGTTATCCCAACCAGATGTGGCTCGATGGTCTCTACATGGCCGAGCCCTTTCGCGCCGAGTATGCCTCCGTCTCCCATCACCCGGAGGACTTCAGCGACATCACCCATCAATTCGTCCTCATGGAGCGGCACGCGCGCGATCCAAAGACCGGCCTCCTCTATCACGGCTGGGATGAATCGAGGCAGGAGCGCTGGGCCAACAAACAAACCGGCGACTCATCCGAATTCTGGGCGCGCGGGATGGGCTGGTACATGATGGCACTCGTCGATACGCTCGACTACTATCCCGCGAACGACCCCGGCCGTAGGCAGCTTCTCGCGATCCTAAGTCGCGCAGCAGCTGCCGTCGCGCGTTACCAGGACCCCAACACCGGACTCTGGTACGACGTGCTCAACAAGCCCCATGAGAAGGGGAATTACCTCGAGTCCTCCGCAGCCTGCATGTTCGTATACGCTCTCGCCAAAGGCGTTCGCCGCGGCTATCTGCCCGCGTCTTACGTCCCCAATGCTCAGCGCGCCTATCACGGCATCCTCACGCACTTCATCACCACAGGACCTGGCGGCGACGTTTCGCTGTCCGGCACCGTCAAGGCCTCCGGCCTCGGCGGCGACCCCTATCGCGACGGTTCCTACGCCTACTACATCGGCGAAAAGGTTGCCACCAACGATCCCAAAGGTGTGGGCTCTTTTCTCCTCGCCGCCTCGGAAATGGAAACCGCGCAAAATGCGAAGCTCGGCCGCGGCCGCACGGTCCTCGTCGACGGCTGGTTCAACTCGCAGCAGCGAACCGATGCCTTCGGCCAGCAGGTCTACTTCCACTACAAATGGGACACCTGGGACGAGCCCGGCTACTCGCTCTTCGGCCACATCTTCCGCAACTACGGCGCCAACACAGCGGAACTCGACGCGGAGCCCACGGCCGCCAATCTCGGCAACGCGCAGGTCTACGTCATCGCTTCGCCCGATAACCTCGATAAAAATCCCCATCCCCATTTTGCCAACGCCGACGACGCAACTCAGATCGCGCAAGTGGGTCGAAGCCGGTGGCGTCCTCATGATCATGGAAAACGACACCTCATACGCCGACCTCGATCACTTCAACGTCATCTCCGAGAAATTCGGCATCCACTTCAACAGCATTCTGCGTAAGCATGTCATCGGAACCAATTGGGATCAGGGCAAAATCGCCATTGACGGCACCGGCCCCATCTTCCATCGCCCGCACACCATCTACGTCAAGGATGTTTGCACCATCTCGGTCAGTGGCCCGGCCCACGCGGTCCTTACCGAAGGTCCCGACATCTTCATGGCCACCGCCAAATACGGCAAGGGAACCGTCTACGCCATGGTCGATCCCTGGCTCTACAACGAGTACACCGACGGCCGCAAGCTACCCACCGTCTACGACAACTTTGCCGCCGGCAACGAGCTCGTCCGCTGGGTCCTCGAGCAAATTCCGCACTAAGCAAAACCGGCGCGGCTCTTGACTAATTGGAGCCGGGCATTGCTTGACGATCCACATAATCGTCCATAACCGGAGAAACCCAAATGCGTTTTGTCTCGATGCGACTTCTGCCTGTTCCCGTTCTATTTTTCGTTGCGCCGGCATTAGCGGCCCAGGACACCCGCACCGTCACCGAGCCGAAGATCCCTCCCGCCTGCATCACTCTCCAGGCCGACGTCGCCGCTAACCACGGCGTCATCGCCCTCGCCGATGAGCAAAAACTCTCCACCGTCCGCATCCAGGACGCGCTCGACCACTGCGCGGCGCCCGACGCTGGATCATCGTCGGAATCGAAGTCCGTCGTTCTCCGCTCCCACGGCAAGATGAACGTTTTACTCACCGGCCCGCTCACTCTTCGTCCCGGCGTCACTCTCGTCGTCAGCAAGAACACGGCGCTCGTCGCCTCGCGCGATCCGCGCGTCTACGATCTCTCGCCCGGCTCCTGCGGCATCGTCTCCGAGCACGGCCGCGGTTGCAAGCCGCTCATCTCTGCCGACGGCGCAAAGAACGCCGGCATCATGGGCGAGGGCTCCATCGACGCGCGCGGCGGCGCTAATCTTCTCGGCCAGGACGTCACTTGGTGGGATCTTGCGCACCAGGCCAAAGTCACTGACCAGCAGCAGAGCGTCCCCGCCATGATCGCCCTTCGCCACGTCGACAACTTCATTCTCTACAAGATCACTCTGCGCAATTCGCCCGGCTTTCACGTCTCCGTCAATCAAACCGACGGCTTCACGGCGTGGGGAGTCAAAATCATGACTCCAAAAACCGCGCGCAACACCGACGGCATCGATCCCGGCTCCTCGCGCAACATTACCATCGCCTACAGCTATATCCACACTGGCGACGACGATGTTTGCCTCAAGCCCAGCGCCGCCGGCCCCGTCTCCAATATGTCCGTGCTCCACAACCACTTTTACTCCGGCCACGGCATGTCCATCGGCAGCGGCACCTACGGCGGCGTGGATCACCTTCTGGTCGACGACCTCACCATCGACGGAGCCGACAATGGCCTTCGCATCAAATCCGATCCCAGCCGCGGCGGCCTCGTCCATCAGGTCCTCTATCGCAACGTCTGCATCCGCAACGTGCCCAACCCGCTGGTCTTCACGCCGCACTACACCAACTTCACCGGCGACCATCTTCCCATTTACCAGGACATAACGCTTCAAGACGTGCACGTGCTCACGCCGGGCGCCTTCACGTTTTACGGCCTCGATGCCGATCACAAGCTCCAGATCAGACTCGACAATGTCTTCGCCGACGATCAGAAAGACTCGCTCTTCTACGACAAGGACGCCGATATCACGATCGGTCCCAGCCTCGGCGATCTTCAACCCAAGGGCGACGACGTTGCGATCACGCAAGCACCCGGCTCCACGCCTGGCCAGCCGCTCTCCTGCGACGCCCGCTTCGTTCCCTTCCCTTCAGAGAAAACCGCTCCCGAAATGGCAGGCAAAATTCCGCCCGAAGACAAAACCTTCTACGTTGCAGCCGATGGCACTGGAGACTACTACTCCGTCCAACGCGCTCTCGATATGGCACCCAAAACCGGCGGCGCTGTTCTCTCCGTCTCCCCAGGCGTCTATCGCGAAGTGCTAACTATCGACAAGCCCAACATCACCATCCGCAGCGCCAACCCTGACGCAAGCAAAACCGTCATCGTCAACGATCGTAGCGCCGGCCAAAACGGCGGAACCCTTCACTCTGCCACCGTCAACGTCACCGCCGACAATTTCTTCGCCGAAAACATCACCTTCCAGAACGACTTCAATCGCACCCACGAGCAGATGCCGCAGGGTTCGCAGGCGCTCGCCCTCTTCGTCACCGGCGACCGCGCCATCTTCCACAACGTGCATCTCCTCGGCAATCAGGACACAGTCTATCTCGGCAGCCGCGGCTGCACGCAGAACACTCAAGGGTGCACGCCAACCCGCCAGTACTTCTCTGACTGCTACGTTGAAGGCAACGTCGACTTCATCTTCGGCGACTCAAAGGCCGTCTTCGAGAACTGCGAGATTCACTCCACGCCCCACAACGGCGGCTTCATCACTGCGCAATCCAAGCACTATCCTGATGAGGACTCCGGTTTCGTCATCGACCACTCGAAGCTCACCGCCGACCCCGGTGTCGTCGGCAACGTCTTTCTCGGCCGTCCCTGGCGCGCCTATTCAACAGTCATTTACATGCACACCTGGATGGACGACAAGATCGCCCCTGCCGGCTGGAGCGAATGGCACGCCGAACAAACTCACATGCTCGACACCACCTTCTACGCCGAGTTCGACTCCTCCGGTCCCGGCGCGCACCACGATCAGCGAGACCCGCACACTCACTTCCTCACGCCCGACGAAGCAAAGCAATACGAGCCATCTGTCTTTCTCCGCGGCGCCGACAACTGGGATCCGCTCCAGCTTCCTGAGCCGTCCACGCCGTAAAATTGAATTGACCGCAACCTCTCGTTCTCGCACTCCAAGCTGAAGGCTGATGGCTGAAGGCTGCTTTAAGGAGATCCCATGAAGACCGTACTGATGGCCGACCCCGTCCGCTACCCGCGCATGAATACCGACGAGCTCCGCGACACATTTCTGCTCAGCGCCCTTTGCGAGCCAGGCAAGCTCCATCTCAATTACGTCGACCTAGATCGCGCCGTCGTCGGTTTCGCATCTCCGCTCGAATCTCCCATCGCCCTACCCACCGATCCCGATCTGCGCGCGACCTACTTTACTGAACGTCGCGAGCTGGGCGCGCTCAACATCGGCGGCGCGGGCGCCATCACTGTCGAAGGCAAGAGCTATGACCTCGACAATCTCGATGTGCTCTACATCGGTCGCGGCAATAAGCAGGTCAGTTTCGCCTCAAGAGACAAATCCGCGCCGGCCATCTTCTATTTGTTGAGCTACCCCGCCCACGCCGAGTACACCACCGCCCTCGTCCGCAAGGCAGACGCCAGCCCCACTGAACTCGGATCGCTCGAAACTTGCAACAAGCGGACGATTTGTAAATACATCCATCTCCAGGGCGCGCGCAGTTGTCAGCTCGTCATGGGCGTCACGCATCTCGCGCCCGGCAGCAACTGGAACACCATGCCCCCGCACACCCACATGCGCCGCAGCGAAATCTATATGTACTTCAACCTCGCCGCCGACGCGCGCGCCATGCACTTCATGGGGCCGCCTGCCGAATCCCGCCACATCGTCATGGCCGACAAGGGCATCGTCATCTCACCCGGCTGGTCGATCCACTGTGGCGTGGGCACCCGCGCCTACAGCTTCTGCTGGGGCATGGGCGGCGAGAATCAGGACTACGCCGACATGGATCCCGCACCCGTCGAATCCCTCCGCTAGCGGCACTGGTCATGAATGAAGTGTCATCCCGATCCTGAGTGCAGCGAAGGAGAGGGATCTGCGGTTGCTCTTGCGTCCTTCAACCGACCCGCTGACTCTACTTTCTGCAACCTGCTCGGCCCCCGCGCAAATCAAAAGCGGCGATCTCCACTTAGGAAATCGCCGCTCCGTTCTTCCTGTCCCCAGTTCCCTAATCCCTGTTCCCCGCCGGGTGCCGGGTGCCCCAGGTCTCGATTTTGAGACCTGGGATACCACCACAGCCAACCCACCACGAACAAGCTAGCGGCTAGAAGCCGGGTGCCCCAGGTCTCGATTTTGAGACCTGGGATACCACCACAGCCAACCCACCGCGACCAAGCTGAAGGCTGAGAGCTGAAGGCTGACAGCTGCCTTTATGCGTTGTACGTTCCCGACGACACCCTTCCGCCGTGTCCCGTCCAATTGGTGTGGAAGAACTCGCCGCGCGGCTTGTCAACGCGCTCGTACGTGTGCGCTCCGAAAAAGTCTCTCTGCGCCTGCAGCAGGTTTGCCGGCAGCCTTCCCGCGCGATAGCCATCGAAGAACGCCAGCGCCGTCGAAAACGCCGGTGTCGGCACTCCCAGCTTCACCGCGTGCACCAGCGCCTTGCGCCACGATGCCTGGTACTTATTCACCAGCCGCGAGAAATATTTGTCGAGCAGCAAGTTGTCGAGCTTCTTGTTCTTCCTGAACGCGTCCTTGATCTTGCCCAGGAACTGGCTGCGAATGATGCAGCCGCCGCGCCACATCAGCGCGATGCCGCCCATGTTCAGGTTCCAGCCATACTCCTTGGCCGCGGCCCGCAGCAGCATGTACCCCTGCGCATAGCTGATGATCTTCGAGCAGAACAGTGCTCTGCGCACGTCTTCGATAAACTTCGTTCGATCTCCCACCTTCGGCAGAGACTTCGGCCCGCGCAGAACCTTCTCCGCTTCCACGCGTTCCTCTTTCAGCGCCGACAGGCAGCGCGAAAACACGCTCTCGCCGATCAGCGTCACCGGCTGGCCGGTATCGAGCGCGCTGATCACCGTCCATTTGCCTGTCCCTTTCTGTCCCGCCGTATCCAGGATCTTGTCCACCAGCGGTGTTCCGTCCTCATCCTTCTTGGCGAAGATCTGGCTTGAAATTTCGATCAGGTAACTGTCCAGTTCGCCCTTGTTCCATTCCGCGAACACATCGTGCAGTTCGTCGGCCGTCAATCCCAGTCCGCGCTTCAGCAGGTCATAGGCCTCGCAGATCAACTGCATGTCGCCGTACTCAATGCCGTTGTGCACCATCTTCACAAAGTGCCCAGCGCCCTCTTCGCCCACCCAGTCGCAGCACGGCGTACCGTCCTCAACCTTGGCCGCGATCGCCTGGAAGATCGGCTTCACATGTGGCCACGCCGCCGGATTTCCGCCCGGCATAATCGACGGTCCGTTCCGCGCGCCCTCTTCGCCGCCCGAAACGCCCGTCCCGATAAACAAAATCCCCTTCGCCGCAAGCGCCTTCGTGCGCCTCGTTGAATCGCTGAACAGCGAGTTGCCGCCATCAATGATGATGTCGCCCGCCTCCAGGTGCGGCGCAATCTGGTCGATCATCTGGTCCACGGTGTCGCCGGCCTTCACCATCAGCATCACCCGGCGCGGCCGTTTCAGCAGGCTCGTCAGCTCCTCAATCGAGTGCGCGCCCACCACCTCGGTTCCCTTCGCTTCGTTCGCGATAAAATCGTCCACCTTCGAAACGGTTCTGTTAAACACGGCCACTTTAAATCCATGGTCGTTCATATTCAGGACCAAATTCTGTCCCATCACTGCGAGCCCAATCATGCCGATATCACACACTGCTTCCGCCATACGTTCTCCAAAATCGAAATTCTATCACTGCGAAATCTGCGCTTGATGACAATTCTATCCCAGTGGTCTGACCTCAGAAAACCCCCGGTCCCCGAATCCGTTCACAAGAAAACAGCGGGAAAATCAGATCACCCACTTTCCCTTCCTAATCCGTGAACGGGTCGATCATCGGGATCGTGCCGTCGGCGTTGAATTTCAACTCTGTCAACTTTACCGAGCGCAAATGGTTCCTATCCGAAAGCTGAATATCGTGATAAAACAGCCACCACTTACCTTTGAACTTCACCACCGAGTGATGCGTCGTCCAACCCTGCACCGGCTCGAGAAAATGCCCCTTGAATCGGAAGGGCCCGTACGGATTGTCGCCGATGGCGTAAGCCAGATAGTGCGTGTCGCCGGTCGAATACGTGAAGTAGTACTTCCGCCCCCGCTTGAACATCCATGATGCTTCAAAGAATCGCTTGTCGTGATCTCCGCCCAGCACCGGCTTCCCGCCCTCGTCCAGAATCACCACGTCGCGCGCCCCATGCGCGAACTCCTTCATGTCGGCGGTCAGCCTGGCAACCTGGGCGCACAGCGCTGGTTTGTCGTCCTTGCCTAAATCCGTGTCTGAGCCTTTCGCATTGAATTTGCCGGTCGCCCACCGTTGCAGTTGGCCGCCCCAGATGCCGCCGAAATACATGTACGCCTTCCCACCGTCGTCAACAAACACCGCGGGGTCGATGGAGAAGCTGCCTTTGATCGGTTTCCGCTCGGCCTTGAACGGACCCGCCGGCGACTTCGATGTCGCCACACCAATCCGAAACACGCCTTTGCGGTCGCGCGCCGGAAAGTAGAGGTAATACGTGCCCTTCTTGAACGCGGCATCGGGCGCCCACATCTGCTTTTCCGCCCACGGCACATCCTCCACTTTCAGTGCGACTGGATGGGCAGTTACCGGACCTCCAGGCTTCGCCATCGACAAAACGATGTAGTCGCGCATGGCATATTGGCTACCTAGATCGTCATCGGGAATTCCTGCGTCGATGTCGTGGCTCGGATAAACATAAATCTTGCCCTCAAAAACATGAGCGGAAGGGTCCGCAGTGTAAATGTCCTTCACCAGCGGTTGCGACAAATATCCCCTGCCGTTGGGAGCTCGCATCGAATTCAGACTTTTCGTCATCTCTCTTCCTGCCTCATTCTCTGTTCTCTGTTCTCTGTACTCTGCTCTCTGTTCTCTCTTCTCGGCTTTCTGTTCCCTGTTCCATGGTCCCTGGTCCCTGCGTTTCTCACTCCACGCTCAAATCCCCGTCCGCCTCCACCACCAGCTTGTCGCCCACAATCTGAATCGACAAAATCTTCAGCCGCCCCAGGCTCACCTTGTATCCTGACGTCGCCGTCGATCCCGCAAGGGCCGCGCGCAACAAATCCGCCGCGTTTACCTTCATGCTCTTCGGCACCTGGCCACGCAAAAACGGCGCCAGCACAAAGTTGATCTCCTTCCGGTCCGAAACCTTGTCCAGGCTCGCGTCACGGAACCCGATCGTCTCTCCCTCGGCATCCGGCTCCATTGAAACTTCCGCCGGCAGCGTCACCGTCGCCAGGCACACTCCGCCCACTCCCAGTCGCGCCCGCGTCTTCACCCGCACCACAATCCGGTCCTGCTCGAACCGCAGCTGCGGGTCCTCGGTCGAAATAAAGCACGCCGAGTGCGCGTTGCCTTTCAGGTAGTACCTCCCGTCCGGCCCGCTGAAGAGCTCCTGCTTCAGGGTCCGTTCCAGGGCGTCGCGGCTCACTGTCAACTCCACTCCGCGGCTCATGGCTACCCCTCCAAATAGCACCAAACCCGCTGCAATCACGCGCCAAATTGATCTCATAGCAGTATCCTGCCATCCCCCTCCCGGTTACCGCCAACGTCGCACATCACACCGGCCCTGGTCGTTTCTTGTGGGAATCCTGGTCGATTCGCATAAGTGATTGATTCCAAATAGAATAAATGCCAAAGTCTGGCCGTTTCATCGTCAACGAAAAAGCCCTTTCCTATTGATTTTTCAACGAAAAACCCCTAGAATGAGAATGTACGTTCCTCGGGTCCTTTCGCATCCCCAGCCACGTCCGAGGTTGAACCACGAAAAACTCTCCTTTCCAAGGATAAGGACAAACAAATCAATGGCAAAGCGTCGTGGAAATCCGAATTGGGGCAAGCCGGAGCCCATTGGCCCGGTTGTGCCCACAGTTACGTCTTTTGAGCAGATTACCAAGGAGTTCAAGCTGCCCCCGGACCAATACATCCGGTCGACCCGCCTCCGCGAGTGGGCGCGCCGCAACAAGAACTCCAAGTACATCCCTGAGGCCCTCCTCGAGGCCTGGGGCTTTGAGATCGAATCCACGTTGTAACACTTTCGCCAGCTCAAACAGAAACGCCGCCTTCGGGCGGCGTTTTTGTTGCTCGCCAATCCTCACCCCACGCACGAACATGGGTGCCCCAGGTCCCTCGCATTTGGGGACCTGGGAAACGCCGAGCCAAGCTCGACTTGGGATCACAGATTGTGATCCCAAACCAAAAGGCAGAACCACCAAAAATCAGGCTCGGTAGTTGATCGTTAGGTCTGAAAAGATCTTTGTATCAGGGTCGTAAAACGCATGCCAATAGCCTATGTCCCCGTCGCTCACGACGTAGAGCCGCGTTCGCCAGTCCTGCGGCGGGGGATCATCATCGAAGGCGTTAATGTAGATCTCGCGCTTGCCGTTATGCTTCACCCCGACGTATTGCCGGAAGTACTTTTCTGGGTGGTCGATGCGGATAGGTGTCGACTCCCAGCCCCTGATCTTGAGCCTGGAGATTTGTGAGAGTCTCGATTCGAGACCCTCGATATCCGTCTGGCTTGGAGTCCAACTCGCATAGCTGCCCTTGTCCCAAAGGACAACTGGCGGAATAGTCGCTTGCGATTGGGGCGGCAAAATGACAAAGCGTTGCCCTTGCGGAGCTTGGCCGGCTGCCAAAGCCGAGAGCAGGACAATGCAAATCAGTGCGCACCGCAACAAGATCATTTCAGTCCGTGCCCCAAAGTATAGACTCAAACGGCGATATAAACTCACGACCGCCGAACCTCAAGTTGCCCTTTCTGGCATTCCCTCCCCATATCAGCGAAAATAAGTCCAGCACATGCCTCAACCCTCCCGCACTCCCGAGCCGCCCTTCACCGACGTTCCCGGCGCCGTCGCCGATATCCAGGCCGGCCGCATGGTCGTCGTGGTTGACGATGAGGATCGCGAGAACGAGGGCGACCTCACCCTGGCCGCCGAGCACGTCACCCCCGAGGCCATCAACTTCATGGCCCGCTACGGTCGCGGCCTCATCTGCCTCACCCTCACCGAGGAGCGCGCCGACCACCTGCGCCTGCCGCCCATGACCGAGCAAAATTCCTCCCGCTTCGGCACCGCCTTCACCGAATCGATTGAAGCTCGCGAGGGCGTCACCACCGGCATCTCCGCCGCCGATCGCGCCCGCACCATCCGCATCGCCATCGACCCACGCTCCACCTCCGCCGACCTCGTCCGTCCCGGCCACGTCTTCCCGCTCCGCGCTCGCCGCGGCGGCGTCCTCGTCCGCGCCGGCCAAACCGAGGCCTCCGTCGATCTCGCTCGTCTCGCCGGCCTCACCCCCGCCGGCGTCATCTGCGAAATTATGCGCGACGACGGCGAAATGGCCCGCATTCCTGACCTCATCCCTTTTTGCCGCCAGCACGGCCTCCGCATGATCACCGTCGCCGAGCTCATTCGTTACCGTCTCCGCAACGAGCGCTACATCGTCCGCGCCGGCGAATCCCTCGTGCAAACCCGCTACGGTGAGTTCCGCATGATCGCCTACGAGAGCCAGGTCCAGGGTGGCGAAAGCCACATCGCCCTCATCCGCGGCGACCTCTGCCCCGATTGCCACGCCCTCCATCTGGGTCCCGCCGGACCCGTCCCCGGCGCAATCCCCATCCGGAGCGGACCAAATGATGGCCTCAACGGCGCCGCCGCAACCTCTGCTACCGCCCCGCGCCCCATCTGCCCGCATCCTGTCCTCGTCCGCGTCCACACCCGTTGCACCGCCGGCGACGTCTTCTCCGCCGATTGCCATTGCCGCGAAATCCTCGACCAGTCCATGCGCATCATTGCCGAAGCGGGCTGCGGCGTCATCCTCTATCTCCACAACACCTCGCGCGGCTTCGCGATTGATCACACTCCAGTCGCCCCATTCAACCCGGAAGGCTCCGCCTCCCCCGCCACTGCCTCGCCGCAAGAAACCGGCCGTATCGTTCTCCATCAGGAATTGCGCGCCCGCGAAGGCTCTCAGGACCGCTCCGGACGCATCCTTCGCGCCATCGGCCTCGGCGGACAAATCCTCTCCGACCTCGGCATCCAGCGCATCCGCCTGCTCTCCAACACCCCCATGCACATCCCCGCTCTCGAAGGATTCGGCCTCGAAATCGTCGAGCAGGTTCCCATCCCTATCGAGGAGTGCTCCCGTGTGGGATAAGGCCTTCAGGCACTCAATTCCTTTCGTTTCCCATGACCTTTTGTTTATTTCCTTCAAAAGTGGTCAATATTGACCACTTTGTTCCGCGAAATACCTGTACGATGAGCGAAACTTGGTAAAGGAAGTAATTGTCCGAAAAGAACTTGCGCCGCCAGCTATGCTGGTTAAGGGCTCTTTTGGTCATTGCACCGGTTTCAAGAAACGCACGCTCGATCGCAGAGCAGTTTTGCCGGTTTCGAACTTCAGTACGGCATCATTTTTATAAAGGTGCCGCTTCCCATCATCGCCCCCTCATTTCGGTAATCCCGCAATCGCTGTGAGGCCAACCGCACCAGTAAGGCGAAAGGTTGGAACGATTGCGCGTTCATCTGGTCAATCCAAGCGATAATTCCTTTGGCACCGCGGTCATCACGCCGCGTTGGCTTTTCGTGCTCGCAGCCGCAACACCCCGGTCCGTCGGCGATCCCATCCTCGTCGATGAGTCTCTCGAGCAAATTGTGCCGGAGAGCATCGAGCCCGGCGACATCGTCGGCATCAGCGTGCACACCGGCAATGCACTCCGCGGATATGCGGTCGGCCGCATGGCCCGCAGTCGCGGCGCTTGGGTAGTTTATGGCGGAATTCACGCCACGCTTTTTCCTGACGAAGCCCTCGAGCGCGGCGAAGCCCACGCCGTAGTCAAAGGCGACGGTGATCTTGCCTGGGGCAAGGTCGTCACCGATTGCATCGCAGGCAAGCCTGAAAAAGTTTATGAAGGCGGCCGCATCGAAGGCAGCGATTTCATCTCCGCGCGCTGGGATCTCATGGATCCCCAAAAGTATATGTGGGCCTCCGTGCAAACCATTCGCGGCTGCCCCAAGCACTGCTCCTTTTGCAGCGTCTGGCGCACCGATGGGCAGAAACCCCGGCAGAGAAAATTTCAGAACGTCGTCGACGAAATTATCGCGCTCCGTAGACTCGGTTTTCGTTTCATCGCGCTCGCCGATGACAACTTCTATCCCGTCACCTTCACCGATCTTCGTCTCGCCCGCGAGCAAGGCAACACCGCCAAGCTCGACGAGCTCACCGCGATTCGCAACGAGCGCCTGCAGTTGATGGAGGAGTTAGCCAAGCTGCCCAAGGACATGGTGTTCTTTACCCAAATGACCATGGAAGCGGGCGAAGACGGAAGCTATCTCGACGCCATGCGCAAGGCCAACATCAAAGGCGCTCTCGTTGGCGTTGAAGCAGTCACTCCCGAAGGGCTCAAGGCTGTCTATAAGGACTGGAACTACTCCGGCGAGGCCCTTGCCAAGCAACTTCAGACTTTCAAGCAGCACGGCGTGCACGTCCTCGGCTCATTCATCTTCGGCCTGCCCACCGATCGGCCTGCCACCTTCGACGCGACGGTGGAAATGGCGCTCAAGGCCGGCGTAACCTTCGCCCAATTTGTCATGATGACTCCGTTTCCCGGCACCGTCGACTTCGGGCGTTGGGAAAAGGAGCAGTCCGTCGATCCCATGATGGTGGGCGATGTGCCCATCACCCGCTATTGGATGATTCCTACCGAAGTGCGCCCCAAAATGTTTACGCCGCATCCCACCATGAGCTCCGACGAAATTCGCGAGCGCACGCAAAAAGTGTGGGACCGCTTCTACACGTGGGGAGCCATCTGGGAACGGTCCGCATGCACGCCGACTCTGCGCGCCCGCCTCGGATTCATCTTCCTCTCCAAGCTCTATCGCCAGATGTATGCCGGCACCGGTATCTCCACCGACAGCGCGCGGAGAAAGAAGTCGAAACGATGGGCCAAGTGGACCGCCAAGCAATGCAAGAAGCTCTTCCAGGCTCGCCCCATGCCGGAGCTGGAAGGCCCCAAGTGGGAGATTGGCTTGCCCTCATTGGGGCAAGCCGCATTTGAAGGCGTCGGCGGGCGCGAAATCAACGGCCCATTCGCAGTCCTGCCCGACAACTAGGACGACCCGAGATTGTTGGGTTTACCTGAAGTTGGATTTGTCACCGGTTGAATTTGTCATCCTGAGCGCAGCGAAGGATCTGCGGTTGCTTTTCCGTCACAGCGCCGATTCTTTGGGCGCCCAAATTTCGCTTCTGTGATTTGTGGATCCCGCAGCCGCCAAATTAGCACGACGTTCTGACCACTGATCACCGACCACTGATCACTGCATCACCGCGCGTACGCAAACGTCCCGCACAATGCCGTCGACTTTGAGATCGCCTCAAATGTGAACACCGGCATGTCGTCCCCCGAGAAGAACGCCACCTCGAGCGTCTTCCCCGCAACGTACGTCGCCATCCACTGCGTATCTTCGCTCCCGCACAATGTGTTCTTTTTCAGAAAACGCTGCCCCGCCGGAATCTTCAGCCGGTAAAGCATCCCGCTGATCCCCGCATTCACGTCCGCATCAAAGACCGCGCTCACCTCCACCGGCTTCAAAGGCCGAATCGGCGCGAGCGGATACGAGATGAAGTCGATTGATACTCTGTCTTTCCCAATCGCAATGTCGCCCGTGATCGAGATCGCGTTCGTGCTCGCCGCGTACCACCCGCCCCGATCCTGCGCGTTGGCCTGCGCCGCACACGCCCCCGCCAGCAGCACCCCAGCCACTGCCGCCAGCACCATCCACTTAAGCATCCCGATCTCTGATCTCTGTTCTCTGATCTCTCGCTCCCGCGAACTTTGTTGACTCACTACCGCCCTTGGGTGCCCCAGGTCCCTCGCATTTGGGGACCTGGGATACCGCAGCCGCTAACTCACCGCTACAAGCTAACAGCTAAAGGCTAATGGCTAACAGCAAGCCTTCCTACCACCCCAGCACATAAGCAAACACCAGTGGCGCCACAATACTCGCGTCACTCTCGATAATGAACTTCGGCGTCTTCTCGCCCAGCTTGCCCCACGTGATCTTCTCGTTCGGCACCGCTCCTGAGTACGACCCGTAGCTCGTCGTCGAATCCGAAATCTGGCAGAAGTACGCCCACAGCGGCACATGCTCGCGCTGCAAATCCTGGTGCAGCATCGGCACCACGCAAATCGGAAAGTCGCCCGCGATCCCTCCGCCAATCTGGAAGAATCCCAGCGGCGACTTCTTCGTCGTCTCCGTGTACCACTCCGCCAGCTCCATCATGTATTCAATGCCCGTGCGAACCGTGTGCACTTTCTTCACGTCGCCCGTGATGCAGTGGCCCGCGTACATATTCCCCAGCGTCGCGTCCTCCCACCCCGGCACAAACATCGGCAGATTCTTCTCCGCAGCCGCCAGCAGCCAGCTGTTCTTCGGGTCGATCTGGTAGCTCTGCTTGAGCACTCCCGACAGCAGAATCTTGTACATGAATTGATGCGGAAACCACCGCTCACCGGCCTGGTCCGCCTTCACCCACTCCGCCAGCACCTCGTTCTCGATCCGCCGCATCGCCTCCATCTCGGGAATGCACGTATCCGTCACGCGATTCATGTGCCGCGCCAGCAGCGCCGCCTCATCGACCGGAGTCAAATCGCGATAACCAGGCACGCGCTCATAAAAGTTGTGCGCCACCAGGTTGAACACATCCTCTTCCAGGTTCGCCCCCGTGCAGCAAATCCCGTGAATCTTGTCCTGCCGGATCATTTCGGCCAGCGACAGCCCCAGCTCCGCCGTGCTCATCGCTCCGGCGATGGTCACGAACATCTTGCCGCCTTCGGCCAGTAGCTTGTTGTAAGCCTCGGCCGCATCCACCAACGCCGCGGCATTGAAATGACGGTAATGATGCTTGATGAACTCAGTAATCGGCGCCATATCTCTCTTTTTCACTCCAAATTCCCAACCTAACACAATGAAATCAGAGCCCTGTGAATCGCAAGCACTCGCTGGTTTGCTGACTCGCTGATTTGCGTTCGGCCTTCCCTTAATAGTGATTCCTGCTGCTCATTTCGCTCGCCGCCTTCCGCGTCTTGGGGTACAGCCCGGGTGGCTCCACGCCGTATCCCAGTGCGATCACCACCCCGATGCGCGCCGCGCGCGGAACGTGCAGAATCTTCTTGATGGCCGATTCGTTAAACCATCCCATAATGCACGTTCCCAGGCCCAGATCGGTCGCTTGCAGGCAAAAATGAGCGGCGGCAATGCCAATATCGATCAAGGAAAATGGGTGATTTTTCAGCCAGCCGCCAATTTGCGTAGCAATCGCATCCGGCTCGATGGCCAGAACCGCAAGCACAGGTGCTTCCAGTGAGTATTTATTGAATGAAACCGTCTTACTGAAAGTCGTTCTGGCAACTTGCTCTCGGATCGCCGGATCGTCCACAAGAATCAACTTCCATGGCTGGGTATCGTTGGCAGATGGAGCCAGGCGCACCGCCTCGATCAAGGCCTGCAGTTTTTCCGATTCCACCGCTTTCGGTTGATAGTTCCTTACGCTTCGCCGTGTCTGGATTGCTTCTTTAACGTTCATGTCTTCTTCTCCCCATCCACCGCAAAGCCAGAGCAACTCTGGTTTTGCCATCGAAGCAATCTTATTCCTCACTATGCTCGCTAAGCGACTCGGCGAGGCTACGCCCGGAGGGAGCAGAGGCCTTCAGGTCTCTGGATCCTCGCCCCATCTCTTTCGAAAAACGACGTTCGCGGCGAAGCCGCGTTCAAACTCACACGCCCCACAAAGGATTCCCGGCGTTTGCTTACGCATAAGAACCCACGGACATCCGCCTTTTTGGGGCTTGATGATGACGAGGAGAGCACGGAAGATGCGATCCAGACCCTCAAAGAACTCCAGGCCATCAAGAAATCACTGCACCTCGATGCCTGATGGGTCGAACTCGCCGGGATTTGGAAGCGACAGCGGTTTTCCAGTTGCTGTAAGACGAAGCCGCGAAGGCCAAGTGGCTTTTCCCTCAAGGAAAGGCCACCCTGTACGCCGCTGAAAATGCCCCATAGATACTGGAGAACCGCTCTAGGAGCTGGAAGCTGTCTTCTCCAGCAGCGCGTTCACCTTCGCCATTACCTCAAACGCATCCGCGACGTACACCACATCCGCCTTGCCACGCGTCCATCCGCAATTTGGATCGAGGCTCACAGCTCTCCGCTCACCAACGAACCGCCATCCCACCACGTGCGGCTCTTCGCCATGGCAACAGGTTGCCAGACCTTTCGCGTGCCTCGGTGTCGACCCCGTCTGTCCCACTTGATTGAGATGCGTCAGAAATGGCAGCACCGAGTTCCCTTCGCCTCCCTGGTCCACGAGAGATTTGCTGCTGCCCAGCGACGCGCCCGACGCATTCACGAATTTCAAAATCAACTCGCCCGCCTGCTCCACGTGAATCTGTCCGTCCGGCTGCTTCTTCGTCCATCCCGCTCCGGCAACAAAGAGCAACTTCGCGTCCGGCCGAATCGTCTGCTGATCGGTTTTCGGCGAGCGAAATCCCATCACCTGCGTGCGCAGAGCCGGCAACTCCACCGCGATCGCAATCTCGTCCGGTTTCGCTGCTCCCGCCGCGGCCGCGAACGCCGGATGAGTCCCAGGGTCGACCAACAGAAACCACGGCCGCTCGTCCCGGCTCACCACCGCTTCAATCCGCTGCCGATAGAACCATCGCGTTGCTTCCACGGCTTCCGAGCCGCCGATCGCCGTGATGTGCGTGGCGAGCGCAGTGACATGAGTGTCGATGAAACCGCCAAGTCGGTGCGCAACCGCGGCCATCACCCGCGCAAATCGAGAGCTTTGGGGAGCCACTACAATTGTCGGCAGCACCGCACGGCACAACGCCTCGCACGCCGCCGCATCGCTCGCAAATCTCGCCTGCGTAAACGCTTCTCCCTGCACCGCCAGCAATCTCTTTGCCGCGTCAGCCACTTGCGCCGCCGCGTGGCTTGCGTGTTTCGCGACGATGCCGATCGTCAACTCCGCGCCCACTCGCGTCGCCAGCTCCTGGCCCGCTGTTACCGCTTCCAGCGACCCCTTGCTCAGCGCCACGCCGTTTTCATCCGCATGCGTCAGTACGAGAATGGATTCCATCATTCCGCTCCGATCCATTCGATGACCTCCCGCGCAATCTCGTCCGCGCTCATGTTCTTCTCGACCCGCGTCGTCCTCTGCTGCTTCGGCAGGCTCACCGAAACGTAGCGCAAACCATTCGCATCGAGCGCCGCCGTCTTCGCCTTTTGCAGAGCCGGCATAATCGTCCGCATATTCGCCATGCCCACTTGCGGATTGTTCCGCGGCTCCGCCAGGTTTCCCGTCGCCCAGCCGAGCACCGCGGGCGCGCCCGCGCACAGGCTCACCTGGTGCTTGCCGCCTTCCACGCGTTCCAGCACCTCAAACGATCCATCCTCGCGCAACTCAATCTGGTCCACGCCCTGGAATTGATCCGCAATGCTCAGTCGCTCGCCAACAAGTTGCAGCGTCACGCCCGCGCCCCGCGTCGCCGACTCCCAACCGCCGAACACCAGCAGCCGCTCTTGCTCCAGCCCCGGAATCGCGGCAATCGCCTCCGCCAGCACCGCCGCCGTCGCCTGCGCATCAGGGAATCCGCCGATCGGCCCATCAATCGGAACCAGCTCGAAGCTCACCTTCTGTGCCACGCTCATCATTACCTGCTGCAACTTCGCCTTCGGCCCCAGCGAAACCAGCCAGACCTTGCTGCCAGGATTCTTCGCGGCTAGGTTCGCCGCCTCATACAACGCGCTCGCCGCCCACGGATCAAGCACCGCCGGCAGCACCATCTCGTTCTTGATCCCCGGCCCGCTCGGCCCCGTCGTCGGTTCCAGCGTCTGCAGGGGATCAGGCACGATCCCCGCGCAAACAACAATGTGGAATGCGTTTGCCATAGTTCTTCCTCTTGAATCTTCGAGCTTCTAGTTTTCGGCTGAGTGCAACCCGCCCGCCCCCGCCACAAACTCAATGCTGCCCCGCTCACCGTCTGGAGATTGTGCGCAGTTCCACAGGCACGCGCCGCAGTGCACGCACTTTTCGCGCTCAAACTCGGGCGCGCCATCAGCTCCCAGCGTGATCGCCTGCCCCGAGCACATCGCCACGCACGTCTTCTCCTCGCACGCAATGCATCTCTGCCGGTCGAGAAACACCACGTGATCCGCGAATCCCGGTATAGCCTGCACCTTGCCGCCCATCAACAGCGCATCCTGGTGCGTCACCAACAATCGCCCGTCAAAAGGAATCTCCGGCCAACCGCGCGCGCTCATCAGCGCGTCGTGCAATGGCCGCCCGTCGGCCATCGCAACTTTTGCCGCTTCCCTCAGCCTCAGTCCCGCTTTTCCTTGTGCTCCAAACCGCCGAATCTGCCTCGGCGCCGGCGGAATCTTTCCTTTCAGCGCCAGCCGCCCGCCGGTCAGCCCCACGAGCGCCATGCCTACCATGCCGCGAATGAACCCCCGATGGAATCCGTTCCGCGCGTCCTTCGCTTCCCGCGCTCCGCGTTCCACCCAACTCGCTCGTCGCCGCGTCTCGTATGTCGCCGCCAGGTTCTCTTGTGTAAACGGCCGACCCGCCAGCAATAGCTCCAGGACCGCCTCGCCCAGTTGCGCGCCCGTGGTCCAAGCCTCATCCACGCCAGAGCCCGTCAGCATATTCGTCGATCCCGAACCCTCGCCGATGCGTGCAAAGCCATCGCCGCACAGGAACGGCTCGCCGTGTTTGCCTGATTCTTCGAGCGACTTCGCTCCCCACGACCGCAGCGTACCGCCCTGCAAATGCCGCCACAGCAGTGGATGCTGAATATAGTGCTGCAAGTATCGATAGGCCGTGCGTTGCGGATTGCCCAGCCACGACGGCACAAAAATCCCCACGGAAACCAGCCGCTCGGGATGAACATAGAGAAACCCGAAGATCTCCGGTTCGGGAAATCCAAACGTGTGCCACACCGTGCCGGCCTCAAGCGCGGAATCCTCCGGCAGCTCGATCACCATCTTCATGCCTAGCGCCCACTCGCGCCGCGCATGTCCAGCGGGCAAGCCAAATCGCTCGTCGAGCTTCTGTCCCACCGCGCCAACCGGACCATCGCCCACAACCGTCAGACGCGCGCGAACATCCATCCCCGGCATGTAACCGTCCGCCTGAACTCCGTGTTTGTCTACTCCCTGGTCGGCAAGGCGCAAACCGAGCACGGTCCTCTTTTCCTTTCCGTTGTTCCCATCGAAGATCGGGCCGCTCACCGGCGTCCCGGGCCAGATCTGCGCCAGCCCTTCGGCCATCAGGTTCGATCCCACCCACTGGTTGAACTGCCCGATGGAGAGAACCAACCCTCCGTGCTTATGCAGAAACGCCGGCGTCCACGGCAATTCAAATGCATAGTCTCTAACCCACCGCTTCAATCCAAGACCAAGAAAAAAATCTCCAAAACGACAAAGCGCGGAGCGCCTCGCCCCGATCGGATCGAGCAAATAAAAAACGCTCTCCTGCTTCACCGGCACTGCCATCGGAATCTCTGCGGGATCGAGCTTGGGAAAGCTCGCGCGAATGCCTTCGCCGCGCGTCACTACTCCGCTCACGCCCGCGGCCAGATCGTCAGCGCGCTCGTAGCACATCACCTGCAGTGGCATACCCGGCGCAACTTTGCTTTCAAACGCGGGATCGCCAGGGTTCTCCCTCCACGCTCGGGTCAGCGTCGTCAGGAATCCGCCAGTTGCCGGGCCAAAGCCGGCGCAGGCAATGTCAACCTCCATCGTCTGGCGGTCAACTTCGATCGGCTGTGGTGCCGAGCTCATGCCCCTCCGGCCGCGGGATAGTCCAGCGCTTCGGGAATCATCACTTTGCTTACCGTCTCTGCCGCCCGGTCCTTCGCCAGTCGCGAGCCAGTCAGGCACGTCGTCAGTTTGCTCTGCAGCCGCAGGAACTCGCTCGATCCCGCGCAGCCTGCGCACGGCCCCGCTTTTGCAGGATGGCTCCCGTCGGCCTTGAGAACATCGACAGCCATCGCCATGATCCCCGGCATCGTCTCTTCCAGCTCTTCAAGCTCCGCCGCGAGGAAGCAGCTGCGATGCTCTTCCTCGTCCCACGCCGGATGCCGGTTGTAGCCAAACACGAGCTCGGCGCAAATGCGCGAAACCTCGCCTGCCGCCTGCGCCGCCTGCGTGTGGCAAAGGTCGCTCAGGAATTGCACGGTCCCCGCCAAACCTTCCGCTGCCACCGTATCCGCGGCTCCGCGCGTTTCCAGTTCCATCACATCCAGAATCTGGCAGCGCGAAGCCATCAGCCAGCTCAGCGCATCGGCCAGCGCAAAAGTCACGCCCTGCCGCTGCCCGTGATAAAGCTTCGCACCCGCGGGATCAGTCGCATTCTGCAGATAATTCAGCGTCCACGCCCACAGCGTCATCGCCGAGGCCAGCGTGCACGCGCCTGTTCCCGGACGCGACGACGCAATGTGCCGCATCTCCGTGGTCCACGCGGCAAACTGCGCAAGGAACACTTCGCTCGTCATCGTCACAGTCAGCTGCCGCCGCTGAACCGCTTCCGGGCCCTCGTACGTCGCTTCCAGTTGCGCGTCCATCCATTTGTTCGCCAGGAACCCTGGGCAGTCTTCGGTAATTCCATACCCGCCCATCAGGCTTACCGCCTCGCGCATCATGTTTGCGCCGTGGCCGGTATTCCATAGCTTCGTCGCCGGGCACAGTACATTGGCCTCAGCGTCTTTCAGCACATACTGCACCAGCGGATCCGCCTCCAACTCCGCTCTCCGCGCGCTTCCGGCCTTCAACTTCAGCATTTCGATCGCGCGCTCTTCGCTCTCCTTCAACGCCTTCATCTCCGCACGTCCGCCACTGATGCCGCGCTCTTTCATCATGGCCGTCTTCTGCTTTTCCAGCGGATCAAGTTCGTCGAACAACCGCGCCGCAGCAAACCCCATTGAAGCCGCTGCTTCTCCCGCGGCCCACACATCCACCAGCCTGTGCAGCGCGTCCTCGCGCTGTTGAATTCCCTGCTCGTAACGCACTGACCCCGGCTTCGCGCCCTCGGCTCCCCTGAATCGCTGCCGCTGGTAGCGAATCACCGGCTCCGCAGCCGACAGCAGTTTCGCCGCCGTCATCAACCCCACCGGAACGCGTGTCCGCCGGAAAACCGCATCAATTACTTCGCCGTGGTTGAAGTTCGGCACAATTACGCCGTCCTTCACCGTGTATCCGCCCACAATGCGGCTCGCCGGCACGCGCAAATTAAATACCGGGTCGCCCGTCGACGAAAGCTGGTGCACCAGCTTCTTCGTCGGTGTGCCGCGATCGAACGTGCCTTCATCCGTCTCTTCCAGAATCACCACGCAGCTTCCCTTGATCCGCGGATCATCGGAGTTCACCGCCGCCGTCACAAAATTCGCGAACGCAATTCCCGTGATGAACCTTCCGCGCTTGTCCACCTGCAGCCACGGCTCCTCGCCGTCCTTCCACTCCGCCACGCGAATCTTTCCGCTCAGCATGCCTGTATCCACGCCCACATACGGAATCGGTTCGGTCAGCGCAAAGGCCCCGCGCCATGGTTTGCGATCCTCGCCTGCCTGAGGTGGCGCCGCCAGCTTCTTGTAGCGAGTCACTTGTTCCTGGGTGCCGCGCTCGTGAATCGGCGACAACGCCAGGAATCCCGCCAGACTCGCCGTCGCCGCGCCGCCATCCACCCACGCCAGCTCGAAAGCCGCCAGCCCCAGCGCCAGGTTCTTCGGACCAACAATGAATCCGCCCTCTTCGGGCTCCATAAACGCCGCCGTGATTCCCGCGCGGTCAAACGCGTCCATCATCCCGGTCTTCGCTGCGGTCCATTCGTGCGTGTTGCGCTCGCCCGCGGCCACCAGCCGCGCCACCGTTCCTCGCGCCACGCCGCGCGCCGATGCCACCAGCATCTGCAAATCAAAGCGGTCGCCAAATCGCCATTGAATCTGCCGCACCGCATCTCCGGGAAGCGTCAGCATCGTCTTCGTTCCTGCAATTGCAACTGTGGCCGCAACGGTGCTCATAGGGTGACTCCTTGGTCAGCGGTTCCATTGTCCTCAACTCGACACACCGCGGCATGTGACCCGCATCACCCCGGCCCTCGCCACTAGTCGCTGAGGGCTGAGTCCTGAAAGTTGCGTTTGTGATCTACATCGCGCCGCTTGTGACACCTATCACTGCCAGCCTCCCGCTCAAAAGCGCATCTCTGGAATGTGACCTCTGCGGCCAGTCTTTTCCCAACCGCAGCGGACTTGGATGTACGAGACCAGGGAAAGTCTTGGGTCAATCCTCTTTTGCCTGGGGAAAGAAGACGGCAGGATGAATCTCGCCGCACGGAAACACGCACCTTCGAACCTTCGAAGCGGAATCATTGCAGTCTGCGTTGCCGTTCTCGCCTTTGCTCTCGCGCCCATCGCCCTCCGCGCGCAGGCTGATTGTCTCGCCTGTCACGGCGATGCCACCGCGACAGACGGCTCAGGCCATAGCATCGCCGTCGACGGCCAGAAATTCGGCTCGAGCATTCACGGCAGTCTGCAATGCACAAACTGCCACGCAGACATCAAGGCCTATCCGCATCCCGACAAAATCGCGCCTGTCGACTGCAAAACTTGCCACGCCGATCAGGCCTCCAGCCTTTCAGGCAGCGTTCACGCCAACGCGTCTGACCACCCCTGTACGAGTTGCCACGGCGTCGCCCATTACATCTACCCCAAAGATGACCCGCGCTCCAACGTCTACCCGCTCAACGTTCCCAAGACCTGCGGCACCTGCCACGGAAGCCCCGATCTCGCCAAGAAGCACGGCCTGCCCAACGTCTACCCCCTCTACATGGATTCGATTCACGGCTTCGCGCTCAGCAAAGAAGGCCTGCTGGTCGCGGCCAACTGCCAAAGTTGCCATGGCTCGCACAACATTCTCAGCCACACAAACCCGCAAAGCCCGACCTACAAGTCCAACGTCCCCAAAACCTGCGGCAACTGCCACGCCAAAATTGAAGCCGATTACGAGCAGGGCGTGCACGGCAAAGCCGTCGCTGGCGGCAATCTCAACGCTCCGGTCTGCAGCGATTGCCATACTGCCCACGCCATTCTGCAGCCGACTGAAGCAGAATTTCGCATGCAGTCCACGCCCATCTGCGGCAACTGCCACAAGGACAAGTTCTCCACCTATCGCGATACTTTCCACTCGCAATTAGGCTCGCTCGGCGGCTACGTTGAAACGGCTCGCTGCTGGGATTGCCACGGAGCCCACGATGTGCGCCCCGCCTCCGATCCCGCTTCGCCCATCAACCAGGCCAACCTGGTCACCACCTGCGGCCGCTGCCACGCCGGCGCCAACGCGAGCTTCGTAAAGTATCAGCCCCACGCCAACGCGCGCGACCGCAAGCTCAGCCCGGCACTTTACTACATTCGGCTATTCATGAACCTGCTGCTGGCCGGTGTGCTCATCTTTTTCATGATCCACACCATCTTGTGGGTGATCCGCTCGCGGTATTCCCAGGTGAAGAGCCGTGCTGCCAATGGAGGAAAGAATGCCTGAGTTGGAAACGGCAAATACGACAAAGGAACCTGCCGCCAAGGGCCGCTACTTCGTGCGCTTTACGCGCGAGCAGCGCTACATGCATGCGGTTTTGTTCACCACATTTCTCGGGCTCGCGGCCACCGGCCTGGTCATGCGCTTCAGCGAGAGCTTCTGGGCGCGCAAGTTCGCCGCAGGCGTCGGCGGATTCGGAGCCATCCTCTTCCTCCATAAGGTCTGCGCCATCGTCCTCACCATCGCCTTTCTCATCCACGTCAAAGAAGTCTTCCAGCGCGGCCTCCTGCGCCGCGAAAAAGGAATCTTCTGGGGCTCAACCTCCATGGTCGCCAACTGGAAGGACGTTAAGGACCTCTTCGGCCACATGCGCTGGTTCTTGGGCCTCGGCCCCAAGCCGCAGTTCGAGCGCTACGCCTACTGGGAGAAGTTCGACTACTGGGCGGTGTTCTGGGGAATGATCATTATTGGCTTCTCCGGTTACGCCATGTGGTTCGCGCCGTTCTTCGCCCACTTCCTGCCCGGATGGGCGCTGAACGCCGTATTAATCATCCACAGTGAAGAGGGACTGCTTGCGATCCTGTTTATCTTTGCCATTCACTTCGTCAACACGCACCTGCGGCCTGATAGTTTCCCGATGGACATGGTCATCTTCACCGGTGTCGAGAGCGAAGAAGAGTTCAAGCACAAGCGCCCGCTCGAATACCAGCGCATGATCTCCGAAGGCAAAGCCGAATCCCGCCTCGGCATTGCGCCTCCGCTGTGGCTGCTCAACTTCTCCAAAGCCGTCGGAGCCATCGCCATCTTCATCGGCCTCACGCTTCTCGTGCTCACGCTCACCGCGTATTTCCACTAGGCCCCTTCTATCGCCTAGATCCCGTGTTGCACCGGTCTCCACAGGCTGCGGGAAAACTATTTCGGAGAAGCACGAAGTGTCAGGGCACGACTTCAGTCGTGCCTTACGTGTTGCGAATTGAGCGCGGTTTTAGCCGCTGAGGGATGGTTCTCTTCTTCGCGGCGACTTTTTTCCGCAGTCTGTCCAGACCGGCTGTCGTGCGGGTCTCCAGACCCGCACGCGCTCGTGCTCAATTACACCTTGTCATCCTGAGCGAAGGCCGTCGCGCTATGCGTGACGGCCGAGTCGAAGGATCTGCGGTTGCTGTTGGTTTTGTATCAGGGCATGACTTTAGTCGTGCCGCAAGAACTCCCAATGAATTTCGGGGCTTTAGCCCCTGTCTACTCACGCCCCTCCCCTCGCCGCCAATCCAGCTACAAGCTACCGGCTCCAAGCCGTCTCTGTGACTGCAATCACGGCGCGGATTCTCCGCCAGGCGTCTTCTCAAAGCGTGGACCTCGTTCGCCGGTTTGCGCCTCTTACGTTCGTCTTTCTGTGTTTTGCCTGGGCCTCCTCCCCATCCTCCGCGCAAAAGCTCAAGGACTCCGACTGCCTCACCTGCCACGCCGACGCCTCCATGACCTCGAGCGACGGCCATAGCATCGCCGTCGACGCCGCCAAATTCAAGCACTCCGTCCACGGCACATTTTCATGCGTCGATTGCCACGCCGACATTCGCAGCATCCCGCACGACACCACGCCCAAAAAAGTCACTTGCGACCAGTGCCATGCCGATGAAGGCCAAGGCTACGCGCACAGCATTCACGCCCAGGTCACCGCCGCCGGAAAAATCCCCGCCACCTGCCAGGACTGCCACGGTGACGTGCATGCGATCGTCTCCGGCGACGATCCCAAGTCGTCCGTCAATCGCTCCAACATTCCCGTCACCTGCGGCCGCTGCCACGGGCAAAAGTTCCTCATGGAGTCGAACGGCGAAACCGCGCAGCCCTTCCTCTCCTATCAATCCAGCGTTCACGGTCGCGCCGTCGCCAACGGCTCGCAAAAGGCCGCCGTCTGCACCGATTGCCACGGCGTCCACCAGATTCTCCCCGCCAGCGATCCCAAGTCGCCCATCTCAAAAGTCACCGTCGCATCCACCTGCGGCAAGTGCCACACTGACGTTGCCAACACCTTCACCGCCAGCATTCACGGCCAGGCAATCGCGCGCGGCAACATGCTCGCGCCCACCTGCACTGATTGCCACGGCATCCACTCCATCAAGCGGCACACCGATCCCAACTCGCCCGTCGCCGAGCAGAATGTCTCGCGCGACATCTGCGCGCGCTGCCACGAAGGCGTCCGCCTCTCGCAGGAGTTCGGCGTCCCCGGCAATCGCGTCACCAGCTACTTCGACAGCTATCACGGTCTCGCCGCCGAGGGCGGTTCGGTCGTCGCCGCCAACTGCTCCAGTTGTCACGGCGTGCACAACATTCTCCCCTCAAGCGATCCCCGCTCCACCATCAATCGCGCCAATCTCGACGCGACCTGCGGCCAGTGCCACAAAGGCGTCACGCAAAAATTCACGCGCACGCCCGTCCATCTCCAGTCCGGCTCGCGTTCAGGCGATATCGATTCCGTCGCCGTCCGCTGGGTGCGCTGGATTTACATTCCCCTCATCCTTCTCGTCATTGGCGCCATGTTCCTGCACAACGCCATCATCTGGCGCTCGAAAGCGGTCGCCCGCCGCCGCATGTTGAACCCCTTCATGACGCGCATGACCGTCAATCAGCGCTGGCAGCACCTCATCCTGCTCTCCAGCTTCATCGTTCTCGTCATCACCGGCTTCGCGCTCAAATTCCCTGACACTTGGTTCGCCCACACGCTGGGCATGGGCGAGAACCTGCGCGGCATCATCCATCGCGTCGCGGGAGTGATTCTCATCGCCGCCGGCATCTATCACGTCTTTTATCTCGCCGCCGCGCGCGAAGGCCGCCGCCTGCTGCGCGATATCGCGCCGCGCCCCAAAGACGCATTCGATGCGCTAGCAACGATGCGCTATTACCTCGGCCTCTCGAGCGAGAAACCAAAATTTGGCCGCTTCAGCTACGCAGAAAAAGCTGAGTACTGGGCCCTCGTCTGGGGCACGGCCCTCATGGGCCTCACCGGCATCATGATCTGGGCCAAGGTCTGGGTCGGCGATCTGTTCGCACGCTGGTGGGTCGACGTGGCCACCGCCGTCCACTTCTACGAGGCCATCCTCGCCACGCTCGCCATCCTCGTCTGGCACTTCTACCAGGTCTTCTTCGATCCCGATGTCTATCCCATGAACTGGGCCTGGTGGGACGGCAAAATGCCCGTCGACCACTACCGCCACGAACATGAGCTCGACGTGGAGTCTGTCGCGAAGGCGGAAGCTTCAACCCCAGGAAACTCCCCTAAGGATTAACTCTGAAGCCACGCGCAGCTCGCTTCGCACTGCGCTCGCCCCCGGAGGGGGCGTGGAAGTTAGCCCCGGGTGAAGTGAGCCGCGAAACGCGGCGAACGCAACCCGGGGGAATGCGTCCAAATGAGTGTTAAGCCCCGTAGGGGCGAAAGAACACGCCTATGGATGGCTGGCCCAGGATTCATTGACGCCCATTCGCCAAGATTTGGGGGTGCCCCGGAGTCCCGCTTCTGAGACCCGGAATACCACGAACCGGCCCCTGCATGCCTCTGTCGTCCGCACGCCGCCCGGAACTCAGCGCCTGGCGATCCATTCCGCTCCACCCCAGCAGACGAAACCGAAAATGATGAGCGCCGCGAGAAACTCGAGATCCAAGGGGAACTGCCGCTGTTGCCCAGCTTGCTGGAACCCGTCAGACCCGCGAAGGCAGCCATTGTCTTCGCGGGTCTGCTGTGGGAAGCCTTGCGGCAGATAAGGGCTCAAGCCCGACACGAACAACGCCAGTCCAGGATGATTGAGGATCGCGCCAAGCAGCCATGCAGCTTTCTCATCTGGCCACCTGCCCAGCGCCATCAGTGACCCGCCAAAAAAGCAAGCTCCTCTTTCCGGCCCGCTCTCGCTCGGCTCTCGAGCTTTGTTTCAGGCAAGAAAAGCCCATCCAAGGCGGAATCGAAGCCAACCTCGCTCAGGAAATACTCCCCGCCAAACCGATGGAAAATGAGACTGTCCTCCCGCCCTGCGCCGATTGAACCTCGCAGGATATAGGCCCTCGCCCTCACGTTCTTCGCCCGGTCCTGGATGATGATCGTGTTGGGAAGCAGGGTATCGAAGCTGAAGGTGTAGTTCCCGGCCGGTAGAACGGTGCTGTTCACCGTGAAGTTGAATGGAACGTTGACCTTCAGTACTAGCGCTCTGTGCGTTTCCGCTTCCGGCCGTCATCAAGGTTGCTGTTGCGAGGAGCGCGATTGCGATGATGCGATTCATGTGATTCCCTCCAGTGCTGTTCCGCGGCAGAATGCTTATCCGCTCGGGGAATCCTCGTGGTCTCCCACTCGGCCGCGATCTGTTTTTCAGTCTGGCGCAGGACTTTGTATCTGTCCAATAGATTGGTGTGATACATTGAATCTCTATTGGAGATTCGCGCATGGAAGTCCGGCAGCTTCAGATCTTTCGCACCCTCGCTGAAGAGTTGAGCTTCACCCGCACCGCTGAAAAGGTGCACACCGTGCAGTCCAACGTGACTGCGCAGATCAAGGCGCTCGAAGAAGAGCTCGGTACGCCGCTCTTTGATCGCCTCGGCCGCCGCGTCACTCTCACAGACGCGGGCCGCAATTTCCTGCCCTTCGCGTCGCAGGCCCTCGCCGCCATGGACCAGGGTCAGCGCGCCATCGAGACCGGCGCCGAGCCCAGCGGTCCGCTGCGCGTCGGCGCTCCCGAGAGCGTACTCACCTATCGTCTGCCCCAGGTATTGCACGCCTTCCGCCGGCACTTTCCCCACGTCGAACTCATCTTCGTCCCCTACATGAGCACGCCGTTTGCGCTGGAGCTCGAGGCCGGTAAGCTCGACATGGCCATCACCATGTCGGACTCCACGCCTTCAGCCAACATCAAGTCCGTCCGCTTGCGCACCGAGCAGGTTTTTCTGCTGTCCGATCCCAGCCACCCGCTTGCATCCAAACCATCGGTAAAGCCGTCCGATCTGGCGGGACAGAATCTGCTGCTCACTGAATCGGGATGCGCTTACCGGGAGAAACTCGACCGCATTCTCGCCCTGGCCAACATTCGCCCCGGCAACATCACCGAGTTTTCCAGCGTTGAAGCAATCCGGGAGTGCATCTCCCTCGGCATGGGCGTCGGACTCTTGCCCGCCATCGTCGTGGCCCGCGAACTCCGCCAGCATCATCTCAAAGCGCTCAACTGGGCCGGCTCATCCCTCGACATTGCCACCCGCATCATCTGGCACAAAGACAAATGGATCTCTCCAGCCATGTCCGCCTTCATGAAGATGGTCAAAGACAAACTCGAAGACCCCGAAAGTTGAGCTGACTCGCTTCTTCCCAAGTTGTCATCCTGAGGTCGACGCGGCGACCGAAAGCCTGCCCTGAGCGAAGATTGCGCCAGCAATCGGAGTCGAACGGGGATCTGCGGTTGCCTTTCGCGCCCTTCGCTGTTCCAAAATGAATGGGTGCCCCCGGTCTGGATTTTCAGACCGGGGATAGCAAAAACTACGCCGCCGGAAGGAGCAGGGGCCTTCAGGCTCCTGAATTCCCGCGCAGCGATTCCGGAGCCTTTAGGCTCCTGAATTCCAGTTCATCAAACACCGCGGCCTTCAGGCCCGGGCTACCTCGCCACCGGCTTCGAATGCTGTCTATAAACGGCAGGGACGGAGGCAACGGCGATTGTCGGAAGTGGTACGTGGCTTAGAGTCCCTCGCGACTCACGCCCATGGAACCGTTTCAACTTGGCCCGCCCAGCGTCTCATAATCGTGCGATTCCCGTATTTACCGGTGTAACCACAAGAGGCGAGAACTACGAGCTCCACATACCATTGCGCGAGACAATACGCTTCATAACAGGGCAGCTGTTGGCTAGGAGTAGAGGCCTTGGGAGGATGGGTCAAGCGATTTCGAATATGGGTGAACACTCCTGGGCCATCCAATGTCGTTGACCCTGCTAGGGCCTGTAGCTTCGCCAAGTCGTTGGGGATCGTCGTCGGAATCGAAAACATCTTTAACATTAGCCGCAACTGATCGGCGGCTGCGAGATTCTTAAAGCTCTTTGCCGAGATCGAATTTCGGTCTCGCACAATAATGTGCCAAGCAAGACGCTCAAGAGCAGCCTGCAGTAGGATGCAGGCTCCGTCAGGCCCAACGTTGTTTGTGTCAGCTCGCGTGAACCAGTAAACAACAGTCTTGATAACGTCTAGCCAAGGCTCCTGCTGGAGCTTCGCCGAAAACTTCTCGTAGAGCTGGCCGATACAATCTCCGTTGTGCTCGTCGAGCCAACCAGAGGGCTCACGCCAAAAACTGACACGCCCGGTTCCCCACTGCTCGAGCGCCTTTTCGCCGTTCTCATCGAGACCCACCATGAGAGAACAAGCGACCCAACGACCGCGACAAAAGGAGAGGAAGAGTGACAATTTCCAAAGGAAGTCTTGCGCTTCCAAGTCCGTGAAAGGTGATCCATCCTCCCGAGAGAATTCCACTTGATGGGTGGCCCTGAAGTTGCTATCGTTCTTGAATTGCTGGATCTCGAGGGATTTATCCGTAATGGCGATAAACTGGGCTTTCCAACCAACGGCCTTCAATTCGAAGTTAAGGTTTCGGGGACTCCCCATCCAATAAGGTGCAAAATTGATGATGGCAAATCTGCCAGACCAAAGAGACCTTGATTTGGAGAACCAACAGGGAGTTCGTAGCGGCCGCAATGTTAGAGAGCTATGGCCTTCGGAATTCCAGGTATTCGAGATGACCATGACATCCAAAGGTTCGCGAACCCCCGGAACATCCAGTTGCAAATCTTTGCTTGGGATAAATGGTGGCAGACTCCCTGAAACATCTTCACCTTCGATGATCAGGTCCCCTTCGCCCGTAGACTGCTGATACACCTTACAGTTGAGCGTGGCATTCGTGCCCTCACATCGAAGGGTTGCCGTGCCGGACCAGAGCAGGTACTTCAGGTCAGAACTCTCACAGGGCGTAAGCACGATGAGATTCTACGCGCTCTAGTCGCATGGAAATCCCTGCGTACCTGAGCGAATCTGGCGTGGCAGAATATCACAAGCGACAAATTAGCTTCTCACCACCCAGCACCGCCGCCAGCCCGACGTCCCCACCGCCCTGTCAAGAGGGCCAACCCACCCGCCGCCATCCATCCCGCTCATTCCACACCGAATATATATCCGCCCAAGTTTGCCGATTATTTCCGCAAAATCTCTACACTTGAACTTGTATGGGGATTCATCCAGAACAATTCGAATCGTCAGCCGCGTCGCGGCCCGTGCAAGCTCCGCCAACCCCGCTAAAACCGCCAACGGCGCTAACTCCGCTGATTTCGGCAGCTCCGCCGGCTCCGCTAACCACGCGGATTTCCTCAAAGAAAATAATTAAAGAAAAAATTTGGGATGTTTCGCCTACTTTTCGCCATCTAACTCATTTAGAATCAACAAATCGTTTTCAGAAATCTCGAAAAGGTACACCTAATTATGTGGCATTGATGCCCCACAACCCATTTAGAATGAACACGCGACGTGCTCATTTACAACGTGTGCGCACACATACCCTAACTGCCTCATTTCATGAATCTTGTTTCACTTACGACCCGCCGTCCACCGCCCACCGTCCACCGTCCACCGTTCACCGTCCACCGTCCACCGTCATCACACCCGCCAGTTGTCAGGCCGCCAGCTCTTGATCCGCTCTTTGATCTGCTTGCGGTTTAGGTTATGTTCGAGGGCCTGCTTGGCCAGCTCCACCACTTCATCGTCGGCGGCAAAGCGCAGCGCGATCAGTTGGTCTTCTGTCAGCCGGTAGATCTGCGAATGCCACTCTGTTGGCGCCAATGCCTGCAGCCGCAGCCGCTCTTCAAGCCGGATCACGCGGTCCTGCACCTTCAGTGGATACCCGCGCATCCGGAACAGCGCGACAACAGCCGCCAGGGCCACCACTACCAGCCACACGGAGTTGAAGCAGAAGTGGTGTACGCAGTAGATGATCGCGATAATGACGCTGGCAAGCGAAACGATGGTCAGGAAGAAATGATACGGGGGATCGAACCGGGCATGACTCTTGAAACTTTGCGGCTCACTCATCTGGTGCGCTCGTTCCCTGCAGGTCTTGATTGGCTCTCGCGGCTGTTGGCGTTGCGCCTGCAGCACTCGCGGCCTGTTCACCTGCACTGGCCGAATTCTCTGGGGTCAAGCTTGGCGCTGTCAACGCTGTTAAATTGTCCGGTCCCAGAACTGTCGGGTTTCTGGGAACCGGGTGATACCGGCCGCGCACCAGATAGTCAACGAACATACCGACCGCAAGATAAGGATTCATCATTGCGATCGGGATCGCATAGATCGTCGTCACGAACGATTCGTCGATGCCCTTGGCCGAGTGGCTCCGGCGCCTGTAGCCCGGAATCTGCGGAATCACAAAAACCGTCAAGGCCGCCCCCGGATTCTTGCGCCCAAACCGCACCAGCTTGTACGTGATTTGCTTCGGTGTCGTCACGCCTGCATCGGGGAAGATGCTGCGCCTGAAGGTGCGGGGAAAGTATTCGTTCAGCATCACCCGCGCGAAATCCGCGCAGTTGTTGAAGAAGAGATCGAACCGGGTGCGGTTCGGCGAGGCATTCAGCTTCTCGATCAAAGCGTTGTCCTGCGCCTCCGTCGTCTCGAAGCGAAATACATAGATGCGCCGCTCATAGGCCGCGCCCAGCAGTTGCGTCCAGCCGCCGCGCACCAGATTGCCCGGCGACAAATTTGCCCCCAGTTCCTGAAGATGCTCTTCGCGATAGCGGTCGCGCAACTCGACCACCGTGTCGTGATCCACATGCGCGGGAACGTCGGCGGCGTTCTCCACCGAATACAGGTAGGCGATCAGCGGAATGGCCACCCAGTCGTATCCGTCGATGCCCTGATAGCGCGCAATCACCGCCCCCAATTCGCCAGGCCCGCAGCGGCGTAGCTGCACCGGAGTCTCGGCGCAAATCCGCTCAAAGTAGATCGCGTTATGCCCGGTCGGATTCAGCGCGCCGAAGAAGCCGTACGGCTCCTCCATCAGCAGAGCCGCCTGCGCGTGCGCGCAAAAGGAACCTGCAGCCAGAACAAGCAGCAACAACGTGATGTTCCGAACTTTCGAGAGCATCGGATTCCCCTTGGGTTGAGGTTCCTGGTTCTCTCTCATTCAGTATGCACCAACTGCAGTGAAGGCCCGATCAAAAGTCCCCCGTCGGGACTTCAGATCGTTGACGATCCGGGGTTCTTCCGCGGGGATTGGCGCCGGCAATTCCCGCTACCGGCTGAGACTTGGCGCCTGTTGGTTAGATGCGTTTTCTGGTTGATTGTTGCGGTCCGCTGGCTTGGCCATCCGGAAAAATCTTCCTCGTCAACCGCGAATTGCGCTACTTGTCAATGCGGCTCCGGGATGGGACAGCCCGCGCAATTCCAGCGCGGGGACTAGGTGCAATGAAATTCGCGCAGGTCCGAGATATCGCGCTAGCGTTCGTCTCGATCCGACTTCTCTTTGCGCGATTCTGTCATCGACACGCGCGTGCTGCGCGCAGCGCCGGCAGCAGCCAGCAGGAAACTTCGCATCTGCGGCGTGAACTCTCTGCGCTCTGCTTCTCTCTGCGCAAAGCTGACAACCCAATACAACAGGCAGCAAAAATAACTCGCCGCCGCGATCCTTTCGTATTGCTGGTACTGCGCCTCAATCGTCTGGTGAGTCTGCAGAACCGCCACGGTGAGTCCGACGATGGCGTAGAGACCAAACCCCGTTGCGACCTGCAGCTCACGGTCGCGCCAACCAATCGAAAGAAGCTGGCTCGCACCGGCAAGGACTAGGAAAACGAGAATGCGGACGATCCATGTGGTCTGCTGAAGTTGAAGGAACATGAGGCCCTCCTGCGTCGTGGCATGTGCCATACCGGGAAGGGCCGCGAAAGGCCAGATCGCCGCGCCTGCCACCAGAATTAATAGTCCCAGCAGAACCATGGCGCTGCGAGGCAGAGACGCCCGCACCGGCCGCAACACTGACCAGGCGAGTTCTACGAGTACACAGAAGATGAGAGCGGAATCGATGATCGCCCGCGCGAAATAAACATGAAAGAAAACGCTGTCCTTGAGATGCCCGCTCGCGAAATAGAGTCCAAGGTTACTCACTAAATCCCAAACACAGTACACACAGAAGATCGGCAGAACGCGCCAGATGTGCCGAAAGAAAAGCATGGCAATGACCGCTCCGGAAGCCAGGAGACACGCAATCCAGATGACAGTATCGAGATTATTGATAATCATCTGCCCAACTTCTCCCCCACTCGCCTTCACCCTCACAAACTCGGGGAGGCCGTGAGGTCAAAAGCCTGAGGACAGTTTACGAGGTTCGCCAACTCGATGGAACGCAAAAAGGCCTGCCCATTGAAGGCAGGCCCATTTTGATAAACAGAACTTCTTCGATCAGCACGAATGGCTGCAGGCTTCTTTAAGCGGCCTGCGGAGGCGGAAGCTTCGTCGGGCCCCAAGGCGCCATTACAGCGACGTTCGGAGGCGGAAGCTTCGTCGGGCCCCAAGGCGCCGTCACAGCAACGTTTGGAGGCGGAAGCTTCGTCGGGCCCCAAGGCGCCGTCACAGCAACGTTCGGAGGCGGAAGCTTCGTTGGACCCCATGGCGCCGTCACAGCAACGTTCGGAGGCGGAAGCTTCGTCGGACCCCATGGCGCCAAAACTGCAATGCGCGGAGGCGGAAGCTTGGTCGGACCCCATGGCGCCGCACTGGCAGCACACACGGACCCAAGAAGAACAACAAATACGCCGAATTTCAAGGCACCCAACTTACGCGGACTCATCTTTCTTTCTCCCGGCGGTAGACACAACCGCCTTAGAACTTTGCTTTGTTAGAGTAACCCAAATTGTGTAGAGGCGCTACAACAAAAGTTGCATGAGGAATTTTTTTTAACAGAAGTACTCATTTGCAGAGCGCAGAAGTAACATAAGAATGAGTACTTTCTCCTGATTTTTCCCCTTCTCTTCGCTTTATGGGCCAATTTCTTCCCCAGCAGATGCCTCGCTGGCCCATTCCTTGGCCAAAATCAGATCCACTTGACGCATCGATTTCGCCTCATCGATGGGGCTCGAGCAGCCCACCAAGAAGGCTTCAAGTTCTGCCGGATCCGGCCCGAACTTGCAGGTTGAAGGAACCAGGGAAGCCCAAGTTACCGCCCTTCGGCCATTGCATCCTCGTCCGGTTACTAGACTGAAAACTTTGGTGCCGTGGGCCAAATCAATAAAACTGGGTACATTGACAGTGAAGCCATTCTCATTTGGGCACGATCTATGAACCCTTCTAATTCAGAATCGCCGCTGTCATCTGGTGAGCAATCGACAGCTCATGGTCGGCAAGAAGTTCGCTGTGCCGTGCGTTTTCCTCTTTCTCTGCCAGTGGTGCTCTCAGCCGGCGAAAATGAGATTGCGGGCCTCACTCGGAACATCTCCGCAAGCGGTGTTCTTTTCGCTCTTGGCGAGGATTTGCCGGTTGGAACGGATGTCAACTTCTCTATGCGGATGCCACGTGCCGTTCTAGGCGCCGCTCAGGATGTTCTAGTCCACTGCAAGGGACGTGTGGTACGCTGCTCCTCAAGCCACAATGAGCACCTCGCTGCTGCCACAATTGATGACTATCGATTCGCGGAGCATTGAGGTTGCGGCTGGCTTGACGGCAGCCGACTATGGAAATCCTCGACGATAACTCTGAAGGTGAAAGCGTTGATACCCCGGTCAAGCCGGGTACCATTCGCGTAATACTCGCGGATTCCCAGGCGATCTACCGAGTTGGGATTCGGAAGGTCTTCGCTCTTGAAGATGACATCCGGGTCGTCGCACAGGCTGACTCGTTGGAGAATCTGCGCGCGGCAATCGAGCGTTATCCCACCGACATTGTGCTTTTGGAGGGCGGCATGCTGGCCGGAACGGCCAATGCGATCCCCGAAATCCTGCGCCTCTCACCCGATGTAAAACTAATCGTTCAGGCCGTCGCAGCCGATGAAAACCATACGGTCGAACTCTACCGGCGCGGTGTTCGTGGCATCGTCTCCCGCTCCATTTCGCCGGATCTATTGG
Organism: uncultured Acidobacteriaceae bacterium; assembly: GCA_963813015.1. GTDB lineage: Bacteria > Acidobacteriota > Terriglobia > Terriglobales > Acidobacteriaceae > Telmatobacter. The sequence goes on along the minus strand of CAWEXN010000008.1, from coordinate 1,522,253 downwards.
TTCGCTGCGTGCGCCGTATTGCCGCCGGCGAAACATGGATTGACAACCAGTCCGTCAACTGGGTTATCGACGCCTATCGCGCACAGGCTGCCGCGCTCGTCAGTCCGCGCAACCAGCCCCGCCTTTCGCCCAAGGAGATGTCGATCATCACCTGCATCACGCAAGGCAAGCGAAACAAGGAAATCGCCTTTCAATTGGGCACCACTGAGCAAGTCATCAAAAACTATCTGCGCAAGATCTACGACAAGCTCGGAGTATCGGACCGGCTGGAACTTGCACTTTATTGCTTGCACAACAAGATCATTCAGTCGGACTTGGACGAGGAGACTGTGGCTCAGAAGATTGTCGCCACATAACGCCTGCTCCTTTTTTTTCCGCAAGAACTCCCGGAATCTCCGGTTGTGCAGCCCTATTCGGGCAAGCCCGTGTCAGCGCACGATCGGCGTGCGCTCTCGAGTAACCGGATCATCTCTGCCAGTTCTCCGCTGCCGATATGCCCGAGCAGCTCCAGCGGGATCCTCTGAATGACTGGATCCATGGCGCGTAGCAATTCCAGGCCCGCTTCAGAGATTTGAGTCCAAACCACGCGGCGATCCTGGCGGTCGCGATGCTGGCGGATCAGCTTGAGGAGCTTCAGCCGGCGGAGTAAGCGCGTAATATCGGGCTCCATGGCGATCATTCGCTCGCCAATGGCCGCGCAGGTTAGCCCATCAGGCCGCGCACCGCGCAGAATCCGCAGCACGTTGTACTGTGTCAGGGTGAGGCCCCATTCACGAGTCTTTTGCTGGAACGCGCGCTGCAGGTAATCCGAAGTGCGCATCACATTCAGGATCGCCTCTTCCTCGACGCTCGAAAAAGGCGTTGCCTGTGCGATCTCGGACTTCAGGCTTGCCATTCAAAAATCCTCCGCGCCCCGTCCCGGTCCAACCCGATCAACGAAGCACAATGATCTACATCTCAAGATGCTTGGAGCAGGATAGTCGTTGCAACAAACATGTGCTGGAGCACGCATCTTCAGCTTGGCCCAGCGGACGAGTGTAAATTCGCTGCGGCGCCTTCGTTGAAAAACTTGAATCCGGTTGGATGCGCAGTTCGCTTCCTTGCCGGTCTGTTATGCTCCCGCCTGTGTCTGTTCTCGGTCCGTTTCGACATCTCACCCGCTCTCAGCGCCATGTGTTTCTAGCCGCATTCCTCGGTTGGACGCTGGATAGCCTTGATTTCTTTCTGCTCGTCTTTTGCGTCAACGCCATCGCCGGTGAGTTTCGCACCAAACCCTCCACCGTTTTAGGTGCCGTATTCCTCACCCAGGCCTTTCGTCCCGCCGGCGCGCTGCTTTTCGGCATGTTGGCAGACCGCTATGGCCGTCGTCCCGTGCTCATGGCAAATATCCTGAGCTTCTCCGTCATCGAGCTGGCTTGCGCCTTTGCGCCTACGCTCAATGTCCTGCTGGTATTAAGGGCCCTGTTCGGAATCGCCATGGGAGGCGAATGGGGCGTCGGCGCCGCTCTGGCATTTGAATCCCTCCCCAAGGAGGGCCGCGGCACATTCTCCGGCATCCTCCAGGAAGGGTACGCATTCGGATCGATTCTGGCTTCAGCAGCCTTCGGGCTGCTGTTTGCGGGCTTCCATTGGCATGGCATCATTGCTCCGGCGATCGGTTGGAGAGGATTGTTCATCCTCGGCTCAACACCCGCACTGCTCGCGTTTTATGTCCAGGCTCGCGTACCCGAATCGCCGGTCTGGCTCGCCGGAGCCCGCAAGCGGATGGCGCGGACTGCGGTTCATGCCGGGCTTTCATGGCCCCGGGAATTGTTTCACTTCATCCCGACTTTTCTATTCCTCGTCATTCTCATGACAGCCTTCATGAGCTTCTCCCATGGTACGCAGGACGTTTACCCGACCTTCCTCGCTGTGCAGATGAAGCTATCTCCGCAGACCATAGGCCTCATCGGAGTTCTCTACGGCATTGGCTCAATCGCGGGTGGAATTGTATTCGGCACGCTCTCTGAAAGATGGGGCCGCAAAAAGGCCATCGTAACTGCAGCGCTATTGGCCATTCCCGTGATCCCTCTCTATGCTTTTGGCCATTCAGCCGTCACGCTTGGCATCGGCGCGGTGTTGATGCAGTTCATGGTGCAGGGGGCATGGGGTGTCGTTCCGGCTTATCTCACGGAGTTGTCGCCAGCTCCTGTGCGCGCCACCGCGCCCGGCTTGGCCTATCAACTGGGCGGGCTCGTCACCTCGTGGAATGGCAGAGGCCAGGCGCTCGCAGCTGAGCGATGGGGTAGCTATCGGGCCGTCCTTGCCATCACCGTCGTCGTCGTCGCGCTTTCGCTCGCGGCTTTGGCAGCCCTGGGACGCGAAGCCCGGGGCCGTGAAATGCGCGACGCATGAATCCTGCCCAAACCGCTCCTGTCATGCGCTTTTGATAATCCCTCTGGGTTATGGCATTCCTGACTTCGGCCGCCCGCCAACATCGTCGGATTCCCCTTGAGCGTCCACGACCAAAGTAATCTTCCGCCGTTACCAACTTGTTGATTGGACATGTGTCTAAGGATGCAGCGCCTGCCTCTGCAAGTCCCACCTTTGCGGCATTGTTCGAAAGGTTCCAAACCGATAGCTTCGATACCACAGACCTTGGCGCCAATGAACCTCATTGACGGCTGCAACGCAACCGAAAACTGCTTCAACAGTTCGGCGCGATAAATGCAGCGGCAACATCCCGGTTCATCGCCAGGGGGAACGTGAATGCATGCAAATGGTCGACGTTTTGACCCCATGCTTCCACCCTGAAAATCGGGCCTCGCATCGCCATTGCTCATGAACAGGTTCGGGAAAATGCAACGCCCCGCGAGTTAAATTTCAGAACCTTCTGCGGGTTTCCGAGTGAACAATCGCTGGAGCGGCTCAGTGAGCGAGACTTTTCCAAAATTCGTTCCGGTAAACTCGACCCGGCCGCCTGTCGGCGTCTCTGGAGACTTCGCTTCGGCGCCTCGTCTGAATCAGACCAGCGAGACAGTACGGTCGATTCTCCCCCTCGAAATTCGCCGCAGCTTGCAAGTGCATCGCCGTCTCGCTATTGGGCTGGCCTTGATCGGACTGGCCCTCGCCTTGATTTACCTGCTCAATTCCTGGTCCATTCGCACCGCTCCAAGTCTGCTCGGACCCCAGCATGTGCGTTCCAGCAACATCGAACAGTCATCGCTCAAGCCGATGACTGTATTCGGCCCACTGCTTGAACTTCGGCGAACGGACATAGCCGCCCGATTTTCTGGCCGAGATCCCCTTGTAGGCCGTCAATTCCAGAGCTCCATCCACATCGGAAACGGTCCCGGACTTCCTGGCTTGGCCGCCGCCGCTGTCATTCCCTGGTATTCCGCCGATTCCGGCGTCATCCGCAATGCCCTCGTGCTCCTTCTCAGTTTCGTGTTTTTGGGAGGCGCGATCGCGGTGGTCGCGCACAGAGCGGACCCGCGGGTTTATATCGCTGCCGATGTCGAGCAACTTCTGGGTTTTCCGCCCATGGCGCAATTGCCCGACTTTTCCGAAGTCGCAAATGAAATCTCCGAAGAACATCTTCTGCGGCTGGCCTCCGGAATCGATCTCGGTTTCAGAGACCGCGGCTTCAGGCGTTGTGTCCTGACTGGCACTGGTTCTGAAGTCGGCGTCACAACAGTCGCAACTCGTTTGAAACAGTTGCTGGAGACCATGGGAAGAGCGGTGGTGGTTTTGAATGCCGCGGAAAGTTCGAATGGGGCGGAAGGCATTCAAGAGGAAATCATTTTCGTCGACGCCTTACCTCTCGCTGATTCGGAAGAAACGGAGCGGCTGGTCCAATCCGCTCACTGCACCATCGTCGTGATCGAGTCCGGCGTGACCACGCGTGCGCAGTTGCGTACCGTGGCCAACATTCTCCAGCGCGTTAAAGCGCCTGCTGTCGGGTTCGTCCTCAACCGCGTGCGTTTGGCAACGGCCGATCCTGAATTCCGCCGCTCCATTAGGGAAATGGGAAAGCAGCTCCGCAAGCAAGGCCACGCTACGGACTGGCAAATGCTCCGGACACTCGAACAGGCGATCGAGGAGGGCCGTGCCAGCCTTGACCTTGATGTCGCGGACTCACGGATTCGGCCAGCCGAGAAACCGCCCGAAGCGATCGTTCCAAGCGTTCCCCTATTCGACGAATCCTCCAACGCCAACAGACCCGTTTCCACAAAGGAAACTGAGCCTGCGGGGCCGGCTGCGGTCCACGGTATTCAACTCGTCCCGCGCTCGCTGCCGGAGCCTGCAAATCAGATGTGTGAGGAGATTCCATTGTCACTGGCTGAGATTGCGCCGCAATTCGATCAGGATCTCCCGGAACCGAAGGCTGAGCACTACGACGCCCCGCCTGCGACTCCGAGCGATCCAAACAGCAACGGAACAAGTTATGAGCCGGCGACGGAAAAGACTGGCCACGTCTCGCTGCCTCGGCTGAGCGACTTGAGGGGCATGCGCTTTTCGCAGGCTCTCAAAGAGCTGGATCTCGCGAGGCATCCAGCATCGCCAAGTGCCGGTATTGAGATGCTGATGAGCGCGATTGCGCCCTTTGAGCCGATGTTCAAGCACATGGAGCCTGCATCGGCGAAGAACGATGATTCACCCGAGACAGTGCCCGATCAATCTGATCTGCCGGCTTCGCTGCTGGGCTTCATTCCGCTTTCGGAAACGGGGGTTTCGTCTGAGGTAAAGGGCGGAGTCGCCGCGGAGGGCACCGCCGCAAATGCGAGTCATTTGCATTCGAATTCCGTTTCGTCCATGACCGGGCCGCTCGCGAAAAGCAAGAGGAACCGCAGGGAAGAGAATGAACAATCGCCGCCCGAGCAGAAGGTCGCAAATCAAAAACTAAGCGGCCCCTTTGAACAGTTGCAGATCTTGCCCTCGCGGCGCGGGCAATACAAGAAAAAGAGTTGACGGCCGCGGAACCAGTGGACATGGGACAAACTTTTGAGGCCGGTGATTCTCTCAGCAAGTCGTAACTCAATCAGTTTTAACGGGATATATTATCAATAACTTAAAGCTTCGTGGCCCAGCTCTTGCCCGCTTTCATGGGGGCAGGGGCTGGGCTTTTATCTGGCGAGAGCTGCACGCCTCGACCCAACGAGGCTTCCCCGCCGACCCTATACGAAAATCTCCGGGTCGGCTCCGATCAGTGTTCCGGCCGGTCACTGCTGCGCTTGCGAAAAACGATTCTGAGTTCCCGGCGCCAATGTTCGCTCAGAGCGATGAATTCCCACTCGATCTCTGGCGAAAAATACCGCAGCACCATCTCGTTCGCCGGGTGAATGCGCAGTGCCGGCGCAGCAAGGATGAGGCGGGGAGGAAGCGGCGAAACTTCAGTGCCCGCAAAGTAGCCGTTTCGCTCAAAGGCCGAGAGCGGCACGCTCGCTGGTGGAGCGGCCTGGCGGTCCGCATTGAGTGCTCTCACGCGAACCCAGTAGTCGAGCGCCTGCAAGGGCAGATGCAGGTCCTCGCTGGCCTTTAGTTCCAAAACAACCAGCCGGCCGTTGCGGTCCAGCGTGAGCAGGTCGAGCATGCCCCGGTCACCGCTAGATAGCGCGGGAACCTGTGTGTACAGTTGTTCGCCGCGCAACTCAGGCAAAAGCTCGACAATGCCGGACCGCATCCGCGACTCGAGCCACCGCTCGGGCGCCATACGAAAAAGAGGATCGGTATGCGCGCCATCGGCGTGACGGCTCAAGAAGAGGCGCTCAAGAAGATTGCGGCAGAGGGGTTCATTTTCTTCGCTCAGCGGCGTCTCGTTTGCGCCTGCGCCAAAGGTGACCTCATCCTCGCGCGCAAAAGAATGTGCCGATGCGCCGTGGCGTATCCGGGCAAACTCAAGGCCGTGCACCAGCAGTCCCACTTCCGTCGCGGAATGCGGACGGATTTCGACCCGCTCGCGCGCCGCACTGGGAACGAGCGCGAGCAGCCGATCGATGCCGGATTGGCATCGTTCGAGGGCTGCTGCTGAAGAAAATGCATGGACGAGTCGCGAATCGAAATTGCCGATGTCTCGAAAGTCGACCGCCACCAGTTCCTCGCTGCGTTCGTCGAGCGTGAATAATTGAAGGTCCGCGGTCGAGTGATTGAGCCACGCCATCCGCTCTGCTGTAGTACGCCACGTTCCCGCGGGAACCACGACTTTCAGGCCGCCGAAGTGGCGCCGCGCGTCGCCATGGTTGCGGCAGTAATCGAGCCACAGGATTCCCAGAGTAAGGACGCCGTCGATCATAGATGCCGGTTCGGCGTCGCCAACACCGATGACCGCGTCGGCTGCGCTACCTTTGAGCAATCGGCCCCGCGCATAGGCTGGACCGAAGCTGTGCTCAAGATCCATCGCGGTGCGCATGCCGTCAACCTTGGCGCCGATGAAGTGGCGAGAGAGAACGCGTTCCAGCAGCCGCATGTAATTTTGGCGCGCGGTGCCTCGTGCGGTGGGAGTCCTTCGATCGCTGGTGGGCACAAGCTCCAGCGTTTGCGCCTTGGCGGTTCCCATTCGGCGAGTGACTAGCCGCAGGCATTGCGTGCGCTCGTGTGCATCCACGACGGTTCGCACTAGGTTGCGCTCCTCGCTCCACACTTCCAGCAGGCAACGGCCGTGCGACTCGCCAACAGAGTAGTGAGCGGTGCGCATATCGAAAGCAGCGCGGCCATCCTCGAGCAGCACTGCCAATGGGTGATCAGCAAGATAGGATTCGATGATCTCGGCCAACCGCGCAGGCGGCACAGGTCCGGCACCAGAGCCTCCAATGGCGGCCTTTTGCCGATTGGCCCGAGCGTCCGCGTCCACGCGGGTCTCTACCAGCCCCTGCGGGCGCGAAGACTGGTAATGTGGGCCGTGTGATGGTGCGAGTGCCAGGCGTAAAGCGCGAGGTTGGCTCTGAGGGTCATGCGCCCCCGCTCGGGATGGTTGAAGCCGCGCTCAAAATCCATTTCCGACATCGACTCGAGAAGCGCCACCAGGCGCTGGTGCAAGCCCGTGATCAAGACCAGCGACGGCTCAATCGCCTGGCTCGAATCCGGCAGCCGCGCCCATGCAGCTTCGTCGTAAGGCTTGATGGTGGGCCAATCCTCGGTCAGCGCGAGCTTGAAGCGGACGTAGCTGTTGGCGTGGCTGTCTGCAAAGTGATGAACTACCTGGCGCACAGTCCATCCACCCTCGCGGTACGGAGTGTCGAGCTGAGCATCGTTCAGCCCGGCCACCGCCGCGCGTAGCCGCTCCGGGAGCAGGCGCAGGGTTTCAATTTGCTCGGTGCGGACGGCCGGCGTGTTCTCCGCCGGCGGCCTGAATTTTCCAATGGGATAACGCAGATCTTCTTGATCGGCCATGGCATGAATCTTAAATGGATGGAGCCGCTGGCTGAAACTCGAGGAAGGAGGATGCGGGACTGACTCCGAAATCGAGACAGCGATCGCAAATGCAGAGTACGCGGGTTAGGCCGGGTGGTGGTTATGAGATTTCTGGTGGTGGGCGTGGTGCTGCGCTTTGTAGTGTTTCGGCGCGTGGTAGCGGTAATCAACATGCTGGCGAGCAGCATGGTGGTGTTTGGCCGCAAACGCGGGGCCTGCAAACACCATCAAGAACAGAGCTACTGCGAGGAACTTGCTCATGCGCGAATCCTAACATGGACTCGACCGTTGAGCGCGGAACCTCGGTGACTATGGTACCCAGAAAGAAACCCTGCGGTTGCGGCGGGGCGCTGCGACCCGAAACGCAACCTAAGCTGGGTGGTGGTGATGATGGTGATGGTGGTGATGGTGCTGGCCGTATGCGAACGCCGGACTTGCGAACGTCATCAATAACAGAGCTGCCGCAAGAAATCTCTCCATGGCCGAATCCTAGCAGGTTTTTTCGTGCGTGCTGCGGCGCTCACAGCCCGGCGTACCCACAATCAAACGGCGGGGAACGAGGTGCGACTAGAACGCCCTGAGCATCGCTGAATCAGACGCAACAAGGGTACACTTGGATTACGATGACGCATCCGGAAGCTTCCCCAAGTTCGAGCCATCGGCGCTACTTTTTTGAGAAATTCGGCCTCACCGAGCGGCTTCTTGAACGCTGCCTCGGCCAGGCTCTGAGCGCCGGCGGCGACTACGCAGACCTTTATTTCGAGTCGGTTACGGCCACGTCCCTGGGTGTGGACGAGCAGATCGTAAAGTCTGCCAGCCAGGGTACCAGCGCCGGTTGCGGCATCCGGGTACTCAGCGGCGAGCGGACAGGCTATGCCTACACCGACAATTTAAGCCCGGAGCGCCTGCTGCATGCCGCGCGGACGGCCGCGCTAATTGCCTCCGGTCCGGCGAAACAGCCCGTGCAGGGATTCACTGAGACGCGCGGTGCCGACCTCTATCCCGTGCCTTTGGGCGGGTTCGATCTCGACTTGGCCGCGCGGCTGGAGCTGATTCTCCGCGCCGATCGCGCCGCGCGCGCATTCGATCCGCGTATCGTTCAGGTGCGAGCCGGGTACAGCGAGGAGCTGCGCCGCATTCTTATCGCCGCATCGGATGGCGCGTTCGCCAGCGACACGCAGCCCTTGTGCAGGCTGAATGTGTGGGTCATCGCAAAGGAAGGCGCAGTCACAACCAAGGGCGCGGCGGGCGGCGGCGGGCGCGCCGGACTGGATCAATTCCAAGGCTCCAAGGGGCCGGAGGCCCTGGCGCGCGAGGCCGCGCGAGGCGCAATTCTACAGTTGGGCGCTGTGCCCGCTCCCGCAGGCGAGATGCAAGTGGTCCTCGGCCCGGGCTGGCCCGGAATTCTGCTGCACGAAGCGGTAGGCCACGGACTTGAGGCCGACTTTAATCGCAAAAAGACCTCGGCATTCACGGGGTTGATCGGGCAGCCCGTCGCGAGCCCCAAAGTCACTGTCGTGGACAATGGCAAGATTGCCGGACGGCGCGGCTCGCTCAACGTTGACGACGAGGGATCGGCGACGCAGGAGACGGTCCTGATCGAAAATGGCGTCCTCAAGGGCTATCTATCTGACAAGCTTTCAGCCCGCCTCATGGGCGTGGCGAACACGGGATCGGGCCGTCGCGAAAGCTACCAGTCGATTCCCATGCCGCGCATGACCAATACGTATATGCTGGCTGGCGACGACGCGCCGGAAGACATTCTGCGCAGTGTAAAGCGCGGCCTCTACGCGGTGAACTTCGGCGGCGGCCAGGTGGACATCACCAACGGCAAGTTTGTCTTCTCCGCCTCCGAGGCCTATCTCATCGAAGACGGCAAGGTGACTGCGCCGGTGCGCGATGCGACCCTGATCGGCAACGGGCCGGAAGCGCTCAAGTACGTCTCGATGGTCGGCAACGACCTCAAGCTCGATGAAGGCATCGGCACCTGTGGCAAAGATGGCCAGAGCGTTCCCGTCGGCGTCGGCATGCCGACCATCAAGCTGGACAAAATGACCGTGGGCGGCACGGGCCGGTAAGGGCGACTTTGTCATTCACACGGCCAGTTCAGCTTCCCGCCACAAAAACCGTCATCCTGAGCGAGTCCGTCGCGGCGGACGAGTCGAAGGATCTGCGGTTGCCTTACGCCGTTTCTGGCAGTGGGCCTTCAGGGCAATCCCACGCTCCCTGCTCTACGTATGCCGGTTGTACTCCGGCGAACCCGCGATAACCATGCCGCTCTTCTGGTGGCCGTGAATATACCAGCAGCACCACCCCGTCTCGTAAGGCTGCTTGTCTGCCGGCGCGCGCAAGTCCACATAGGTAATCTCGCCGCAGAGATAGACTTTGGCTTCCCACTGCTCCACGCGACGCAGTTCTTCCGCGGTTTCGCAAATCGACTTCACTTCCTCGCGGCTGAACGTCTTCAATTCTGTCGATTCTCCCGGCAGCAGGATGATTGGAATGCGCGGGGGTTTCGGCTCGCCTTGAAAAATCGGGGCGGCCGGCAGGTCAGCCTCATCCCGCGCGATCACGATCGTATCGATGAGCGTGACAATGCGCGTCGGACTGCGGCCTCGATTCGTGGCCACGATCGTAAATCTGTTGTTGGGGCCGGGCTCCGCCTCCGCGCTCACAACCAGCCACGGCCGTTGGGAAAGTGCCTGCGCTTCGGCATACATCAGCGAGGCTTTCGCGCTATCTGCAGCCGCTTGAGCGGTGACTTCCACATACTTCATCTGCCGCGCAATCTTGCGCAGAGCAGGAATACCAAGCGTCGCTCCCACATAAATGATCAGAACGAGAATCAGGTTGGCTGCCCACGTGATGCGCTCCTGTAACGGCCACGGGGCGGGGGCCGGCGCTGGGGTGGCAATGGTGATGTGTGCCGGCGTAGCATCGCACGCTGCCCCCTCGCAGTCGCTGCGCGGGATGGGATTTGCCGTGGCAGGCGTCGTTGCGGGAGAAGCAGCTGGATTCGCCGCGCCCCCGGCCGGCGCCGGAGGTTTGCCAGTCTGTGCTGTACTTGTCCCGGGAGAAAACGCAAAGCAAAGCAAAATGGCCGCTACGCCCAAATTTTTCAACACCATGGCGCCAATGTAGCACAATGCATCGTGCGAGTTGGTAGGCGGTAGCAAGGAAGATAATCTTCGGTCACTGATGGCGAACTCAGGCGCTTATGCGATCAAGGATGCCGAGGTTGCGCGCCATGCGTTCCGATATGCGCATGGGAATCTGCTCCTCGTTGCCGAGCGTGAGCAGGACGAGCCGCCTCCAAAGGAACTTCGTTCTCCGCATTTGGATTTCGTCCCACGGGATGCGCAGCGGAGGATGCCCAATTCGGAACGGAAACAATACCGAGGCGTAGAGCCCGTCGCTGGCTGCGGTCAGACGGATCACGCTTGAATAGTGACACCAGAAACGCATGTAGATCGAGTAAAAGAAAGGCCCAACGGTCCTGATTTCGCCATACGGCGCTGTCTCTTGTTTGAAGTGCTCTGATAGAGCGTGCCATCCGCTCAAAATGCCGATCAAAGAGAGAGCCGCATACCAAACCGCTATGAAGAAAATCGCGTAACTGGCAAGGCCAAGTGGTGTGGCGAAGAATTCGCTGAGTGAATTGCCGTGCATCGTGCACCTGTTGCGTGAATCGTTCGGCGTGCCTGCGCGCGCTGACTTAACGCTGCGCCAACGCCGTCACACGCCGACCGGGAACGGCTTGGGGCTAGATTCGTCGGTGTTGACGCCGGTCCGCCAGCGCTCAAAGCGGCCCTGCAGAAGGCTCATCAGGCCGGTGTACCAGTATCCAACCACAAAGAGGATCAGAAACGGCGCCGTGAAGAAGTTGCTATTGGTAAACGTGTAGTAGATGGCCCCGGCAAAGTAACATCCCATCAGCAGCTCGATCCATGGAGCTAGCTTCAGCCGCTTGCGGTACTTTGCGGCCTGAGATTTCTCTCCCTTGCGCGCTACGCGGTATTTCGGCGTGCGCACAAATGCGCTCTTGATGCCAAGCAGCGCTTCGATGACCGCCTTGGTGTTCGTGATCGTTAGTCCGATGCCGAGCGCCATCAGAAAAGGGAGATAGTAGAACGTCTTTTTCCAGTTCTTCGGGAAGATTTCGCGCTCGCTCATTACGTAAAAAACAGCAATTGAAAAGCTGGAGGCCGTAAAAAGAGGCACATCGATCAGCAGCATCTGGAACCAGCCCTGGTAGAAGCGGCAGATCATGGCCGGAATCAGCAGCGCCGACATAATGACCATCAGCGGATAGCTGAGATTGGCCGTCAGATGGTAGACCGCCTCGACCTTGTTGCGGCGCGGAGCCTTGGAGCGGAAGACCCTGGGCAGAATCTTGATGCTGGTCTGAATCAGGCCCTTGGCCCACCGCGCCTGCTGCGTTTTAAACGCGGTCATCTCGATAGGCAGCTCCGAAGGGCACTCGACGTCGGGCAGATACTTGAACTTCCAGCCGGCCATCTGCGAGCGGTAGCTGAGGTCGGTGTCTTCCGTGAGCGTATCGTGCTGCCAGCCGCCGCCATCGTAAATGGCTTGGCGCCGCCACATGCCGGCCGTGCCGTTGAAGTTGAAATACTCACCGGTCCGGGCGCGCGCTCCATGCTCTAGGACAAAGTGGCCGTCGAGCAGAATGGCCTCAATCTGGGTGAGGATGCTGTAGTCGCGGTTAAGGTACGTCCAGCGAGTCTGAACCATCCCGATCTCAGGCTCGGCAAAATGGTGAATCACCTTCATCAACCATTCGGGAGGAGGAACAAAGTCAGCGTCGAAGATGGCAACGAATTCGCCCTTCGCCACTTTGAGTCCGGCGTCAAGGGCCCCGGCCTTGTAGCCATGCCGGTTGGTGCGGTGGACATAAACAATGTTGTGCCCGAGAGCGGCGTAGCGGTCAACAATTCCCGCGGCCACCTCGCAGGTTTCGTCGGTGGAGTCGTCAAGCACCTGAATCTCGAGCTTCTCGCGCGGGTATTCCATCGCGCACACCGCCTCAATCAGCCGGTCGATCACAAACTGCTCGTTGAAGATGGGCAGTTGGACGGTTACCAGCGGCAGTTCGTCGAAAGGCTTAGGTGGGTTCGGCTTGTAGTTCTTGCGGTACTTGAAGTACTGGTACGCCATGGTGTAGCGGTGGATGCCGTAGAGGGCCAACACAATCATCACCGCGAAGTATGGCAAAAGCACCGCCGCATCGAAGAAATTCCAGTGGTATAGCCCCTTAAAGGTCTGGTCGGAGTACTGCGTTCTGAAGTAGCGGTGAAGAGCACTCTCCTCGCCAAGGGCGAGGAAAACAGCAGCCGAACGCAACTGTCCCCCGTGCGGGCTGACGGCAGCAAACAAAGGGGTAAGAGTCGCAAACAAAGGGGCTTCAGCCTCCCGGCTGGGTAAGATTTATTGTACGCGAGGGTTGGAAGCGCCGATCTCTCCAACTCCGGCGCAAATCCAAACTGTCCCCCACAAGGGTGCACCGCGGTGCGTTGTCAAGGAATGACCCACCGCAGATCTGCAGCAACATCGGATCGCACCAGGCCATACCAATTCGCTTCGCTCAAGGTCGCGAGCGCGGCCCTCGCGGACGAATGGTTGAGGGAATGGGAAAGATGGTGGCCAGGGACGGGATTGAACCGCCGACGCCGGCCTTTTCAGGGCCGCGCTCTACCACTGAGCTACCTGGCCTCAGTCGAGACAAGAGTTGCATGAATCTGCGCGGGTTCCGGCGGTGCCGGGTGAGGTGGGTAAATCCACGTGCCGTGCGCTCAAAACAACCTGATCAGTATACCAAGCCGTCAGTGCAGGGCCAAGCCGCCGCTTTGGACTACACTGGAGAGCAATCATGCGGAGCAATATCGCTTCTCGTCTCCTGCAAATTGCTGCAAGCGTTACCCTGGCGGCACTTGCCGGTTGCGGCCAAAAGCCCACACCACAGGGGGTACCCACAAAGGCCGAGGCGCGCACATCCCTCATCTACGAAGCCAACCTGCACCAGGGCCCCGAGACACTCCGAGCTTTCCTCAACGATTTTCCCAAAGGCGCCGACCTGCACGTTCATCTCACGGGCGCGGTCTACGCCGAAACGTTCATCCGCGACGCCGCAGAGGACGATTTGTGCGTCGACAAGACCAGCCTGAGCTTCGCCAAGCCGCCCTGCCGCGGAAACCTGGTCCCGGCAACAACCTTCACAGGCGACATCGACCGGCCGAGCGAACTTCTCTACGACAAGCTGATCGATTCGTTCTCGCTGCGCGATTTCGTGCCGACACCGGCCTGGAGCGGACACGACCAGTTCTTTGCCACTTTTGACCGCTTTGGCGGGCTCAACAAAACACACGTTGCCGAGTGGGTAGACGAAGTGGCGAGCCGGTCCGCCGCTGAAAATAACCAGTATCTCGAGCTGATGCACACGCCTGCCTTCAGCCACGCGGCGCAGATCGCCCACCAGGTCGGCTGGAATGCAAAGCTGGCCCAGGCTGACCCGCAGGCGTTCGCCGAATTCCGCCAACAACTCCTCGATCACGGGTTGCGTGACGAAGTGGAAGCCGACCGCAGCGAAGTGCTGCAGGCCGAAACCGGCCGCAAGCAAATGGAGCACTGCGGGACGCCGCAAGCTGCCCCCGCCTGCCAGGTCGAGATCCGCTACATCTACCAGGTGCTGCGCGATTTCGCGCCAGAGCAGGTGTTTGCGCAAACTCTGCTTGGTTTTGAAACCGTGCAGGCGAGCATGAATGCGAAGGACGACACCTGGGTGGGCATCAACTTCGTGCGGCCCGAAGATGATCTTGTCTCCATGCGCGATTACACGCTGCAGATGAAGATGGTCGGCTACCTGCATTCCATCTATCCCGGCGTTCACATCTCGCTGCACGCCGGTGAGCTCGCGCCCGGCATGGTGCCCCCGGAGGGGCTGCGCTTTCACATACGCCAGGCCATCGAGCTGGGCGATGCCGAACGTATCGGCCACGGCGTTGACGTGATGGTCGAAGATCACCCGCGCGATCTGCTCACGGAGATGGCCGCCCGCCACATCATGGTCGAGATCAACTTGAGCTCGAATGAAGGAATCCTCGGCGTCGAAGGCGACGCCCATCCATTCCCGGTCTATCGCGCAGCGCACGTCCCCGTCGCGCTTTCAACAGACGACGAAGGCGTGAGCCGCATCGACCTGACTCACGAGTATGTGCGCGCTGCCATCGACTATGGACTCACCTATAGGGACTTGAAGCAATTGGCGCGCACCGGTATGGAGCACGACTTCCTGCCCGGCGCGAGTCTGTGGGCAAGCCCTGACGATTTTCGCGCACCGGCGAGCGTGTGCGAAGGCGAAAACCTCGGCGCCGACAATCCTTCCGGCAATTGCAAACAATTCCTCGATCGCAACGAAAAGGCCGCGGCTCAATGGGAGCTGGAGCGTCGCCTCACGGACTTTGAAGCCAGATTCCAGGGGCGGGCCTTCGACCGGCTGCTTCGCGGCCACTGACCGCTGCCGCGCCCGGGCGGCCGCGTCCTGCACTTTTGCCCCTAAACTGTTGCTATGGACAACGAGCGCATTCGCGAAATCTGCCTGGCGCTGCCCCATGCCAGGGAAACCGTGAACTGGGGCCATCACCTTGTCTACTGGGCCGGCGATCGCGACATTGGCGGAAAAATGTTCGCCATGACCGATCTCGATGGCACCGGAATTGGCGTTCTCTGGTTCCACTGCGGAGCCGAGCGCTTTCATGAGCTACTGGAGCGTGAAGGAATTATTCCCGCTCCGCACTTGGCGCGAGCGCACTGGATTGCCGTCGAGCGCTGGGATATTCTGCGCCCGCGCGAGATCGAAGACGAACTGAAGCGTGCGCACACACTGATCTTCGAAAAGCTGGCTCCGAAGACCAAAGCCATCCTGGCCATGGCTGAGAAGGATCGCATCAAGGCGATTCGCGACCGCAAAAAGGTTCTCGCCGCTAAAAGAAAGGCCCCATCCAAGCCTCCCAAATCGGCGGCAGCCTCGCGCCCCGCCCCAAGAAGAAGGCCCAGTGATCTGCGTAGACCCGGCGGAACTCATCGACCCGCGTCTGCGTAACAATAAATGAAGCATCCCGCGCGACCGAGGCGCATAAACCTATGGTCAAATTCCTTCTTTGGTGCATTCTTCTTGTCATTTGCTGGCCGCTCGCGCTCCTGGCTCTGGTGCTCTATCCCATCGTCTGGTTGCTGTTGCTGCCGTTTCGTGTGGTTGGCATCGCGGTGGGCGGCGTGCTTGACCTTGTCCGCGCCATCATCTTCCTCCCGGCGCGCGTCCTCCGCGCAGTCTGAAGCCGCAGTCCACCTCGACATCCCCTTCGTCGTTGAATTAGCTTTGGCCTGACGCTTTTTTCTTAGGCCGTTAAGCGCCTAGAGTGCCCCATCTGCGTCATTCTATGCAGAGACTCGAGTTCGGAGGATTCATGCGGAAGTTCTTGCCGGCAGCCCTTGCATCTGCAACTTTGGCGGTGCTGATGCTCATGGCGCCGACGTTGGCGCCTGCACAGGCAGGCGACCAGGATGCCGCCAAAAATGCGGCCCAGGCCCACGCCGCGCTCGACGCCATGGTGCAGGCGCTCGGCGGCCAGCTTTGGCTCAACATCAACAACATGGAGCGCCATGGCCACATCGCCGCCTTTTATCAGGGCAATCCAGATCCAGGCACAACGGAGTTCTTCGAGTTCCACCAGTGGCCCGACCACGACCGCATCGAATACACCAGCCACCGCGACGTCGTGCAGTTCTACCTCGGCCGCCAGGCCTGGGAGGTCACCTACCGCGGCAAAAAGCCGCTCGACAAGGATATTGCCGAGGACTATTTGCGCCGCCGCGACCACTCCATTGAGACGGCCGTGAAGGTCTGGATGAAGGACCCCAACACGATTCTGCTCTACGAGGGTCAGCACATGGTGGAGCGGCACCTCGGCGAGCAGATCACGCTCATCTCGCCGCAAAACGAGTCCATCACCATCCTCATGGACCTCCAGACGCATCTGCCGCTCGCTCGCACTTTCCAATGGCGCGACCCCGTCTACCACGACAAGAACACCGACACCGAAGAGTACGACGACTATCACACCATTCAGGGCTTCCCCACGCCCTTTACCGTCACCCGTCTCAAGAACGGCGACCCTGTCCGCCAATACTTCGTTGACCGCGTGAGCTACAACCAAAACCTGGCCGCCGATTTCTGGGACCCCGACGCCGTGGCCCGCAAGATTAAGAAGTAACGGCGGGCCGGGCGAGCGCACAAACGATGCATTCGGGGGCGGCGCAGATATTTATAATCCGAACGAGCGTTCAACCCACATCCCCAGCGCTCCGAGGAGCCGCAGAATGACGTTCACCATTCAGGAAATCATGGATTTCCTGCCCCACCGTTACCCCTTCCTCCTGATCGACCGTGTGCTCGAGTTCGAGCCGCAGAAGCGCGTCGTGGCAATCAAGAATGTGACCATGAACGAGCCGTTCTTCCAGGGCCACTTTCCCGGCGCGCCGATCATGCCCGGCGTCCTGGTGATTGAGGCGATGGCCCAAGCCGGGGCGGTGCTGCTGCTTTCAGAGCTCGAAGACCGGCATTCGAAACTGGCGGTCTTTACCGGTATTGACGGCGCCAAGTTCCGCCGCTCGATTACGCCGGGCGATCAGATCCGTATTGAAGTGAGCGTTGTAAGCTTCCGGCCGCGCGCCGGCAAAATGGAAGGCAAGGCGTACATTGACGGCAAGCTGGCGTGCGAGGCGACCCTGACCTGCATGATCGTGCCGCGCAGGCAGGAATCGAAGGAGGGAGCGGGTTCTTCCGAGGCAGCCCAGTGAACATTCATCCCAGCGCGGTAATCGCCGAAGATGCGCGAATTCCCAAGTCGTGCACCATCGGCCCTTATTGCACCATCGGCCCGGAGGTCGAGCTTGGCGAGGATTGCACGCTCATCTCGCATGTTGTGATCGACGGCCGCACGCGCATCGGCGCACGCAACATCTTTTATCCCTTTGGCGCTATCGGCCTAGCTCCGCAGGATCTGAAATATGCCGGCGAGCCAACCGCGACTGAGATCGGCGACGGCAATACGATTCGGGAATGTGTCACCATCAGCCGCGGCACCACCGGCGGCGGAGGCGTAACGCGCCTCGGTTCGGGCAACCTCCTCATGGCCTACGCCCACATCGGCCACGACAGCCAGGTGGGCAGCCACTGCATCCTGGCCAACAACGCCACGCTCGCAGGCCACGTCGTCATTGAGGACCACGTGACCCTCGGAGCTTTTTGTCCCGTCCACCAGCACTGCGTCGTCGGGGCCTACTCCTTCATCGGCGGCGGCACCATCGTCACCCAGGACGTGCTTCCCTTTTCGCTCACCTCGTCGAAGCGTGAGAATCGCGCCTTCGGCATCAACAAAATCGGACTTGAGCGCCGCGGATTTTCACCGGAACGGCTCCAGCAACTCCAGAAGGCGTATCGCGTTCTGCTTGCAGCCAAGCTCAACACGACGCAGGCCCTCGAAAAAATGCGCACGCTTCCCGGCGACGACGTGGCCCTGCTTGTTAGCTTCATCGAACACAGCAAGCGCGGGGTAATTAAGTAGCGGCCTTGACGGAAAGGGTTAGACAAATGCGCATTGAAAGAACTCTTTTGCTCGCCCTGACCTTGCCGATTCTCGCGGCGCTACTGCATCCACAGGATTCTCTCACCGTGGACGAGCAGACTCTGGCACAACACATCGATCGACAAGTTGCGCCTGTCTACCCACCTATCGCCAAGGCTGCGCACATTCAGGGCACGGTAACATTTGAAATTCGTGTCGGGGCTTCAGGGAAGATTGAGGCTATGAAGGTTGTCAGCGGGCCAGCGATGCTGCAACAGGCTGCGACGGATTGTCTGAAGCAGTGGACTTACCGTCCTTTTGAGAAGGAGGGTGTTCCCATCGCGGCGACCGGCCAAGTGTCAATCATCTTTGCCCTGTCGGACTATCACCCTGCGCCTGACGATGAAGAGATAGCGGCGCAGTATTTCCCGCTATTCGATCAATGCGGTGCGGCCGTTCGTGCGCGAAGTGACGCAGCAAGTACGGAAGGTATTTGCGAAAAGGCCGCAGAAACCGCTGAGAAGTTTGGCTCCGAGGTGCGCTTCATCGAAAAACGATCCGCATTTGTTTATGCTGCCACAGCCTGTGCCAACAACCGAGATCTGCCAGACGCACTGGCTTGGGCAGGGAAAGCAGTCGACGTTGTAAAGCTCGGTCACGATGATAATTCCGGCAGCGGCGCCGCCTATTCCACAAAAGGCACGATTGAAGGGATGACAGGTGACCTGACAAGCTCGGACCGTGATCTAACGATGGCGGAAGATTTCGAGCGCAAGGGAATCGCGTGGACTGAAAAGGAGGCGCCGGGCTTGCGAACAGAGTACGTAAAGTCTTTTGTGCGTGACCTGAAGTTCCACTCAAAAGTACTCCAGGCCATGGGACAGCTCGACGAAGCGCAAAAGAAGCTGGATGAGGCAGCAAAGTACAACTAGCCAATGAGACGATCAGATTCACGACCGGGCGCATTCAGGTGCCACCAATGACCCTCGGCCTCATTGCCGGCAATGGCCGCTTTCCCTTTCTGCTCCTCGATGCGGCGCGGGCTCAGGGCTTTTCGGTCGTCGTCGCGGCACTTCGCGAAGAAACCGACCCCGAAATCAACCGCCGCACTGAAGCGGATTCCGGCGTCACGGTGCACTGGCTCTCGCTTGGCGAGCTTTCGCGCCTGATTGAGACCTTTAGAGAGGCAGGCGTCGCCAAGGCCGTGATGGCCGGCCAGGTCAAGCACAAACAAATCTTCTCGAGCATCCGCCCCGACTGGCGCCTCGCCAAGCTGCTCCTCAACCTCCGCACCCGCTCGACCGACGCCCTGCTCGGCGCGATCGCCAAGGTGCTCGAAGACGAGGGCATCGAGCTGATCAGTTCCACCAGCTTCCTCGAGCCGCTGCTCGCCGAAGAGGGCGCGCTCACCAGCCGTGCGCCCGACGACGAGGAGTGTCGCAACATCGAATACGGCCTCGGCGTTGCTCGAGCCCTCGCTGCGTTCGACATCGGGCAAACGGTAGTCGTCGCGGCGCAGGCTTGCGTAGCCGTCGAGGCCATGGAGGGCACTGACGCAACCATCGAACGGGCAGGACAGGTGATGCGGTCGCTCGACGATTCCGGGGCGGGCGACGCCGCAGCGGAGCCTGCGGCAACTGACCCGTCGCTCCTTGCTCGCCGCCTCACCGTCGTCAAAGTTGCCAAGCCCAACCAGGACATGCGCTTCGACGTGCCTGTGATTGGAATTTCGACCGTTGATACCATGCTTCGAGCCGGGGCCAGTTGCCTCTCGATCGAAGCTGGCCGCACGCTCCTCTTCGACCGCGAGACACTTCTCAAGCGCGCCAGCGAGGCCGGGATTGCCATTGTTGCGGCGCCGCGGTGATAGAGTGAAAAGTGGACAGTGAACAGCGGTCCGTGACCGCACTCTCCATCTGGTTTGCTCCCCGTTTTCAGTTCCCTGCTCCCCTGGAGGTTTGAGATGAACAAGTTTCTGCTTATCGGAATTGTGGCGGCGTTGGTGCTTGTTATTGCCGCCGTGCCCTTTATTACCGCCCACGCTGACGACTCCACGATGCCGGCGGTGGGCCAAATGGCGCCCACCTTCACTCTCCCCTCGCAAACCGGCGAGCCGATCTCGCTCGATAGCTTTCGCGGCAAGTGGGTCGTCCTCTACTTCTATCCTAAGGACATGACCACCGGCTGCACCATTGAGGCGCACAAATTTCAAGATGCCCTTCCGCAATTCGATGCCAAGAACGCCGTCATCCTGGGCGTGAGCGTAGACACCGTCGACAGCCACAAGCAGTTCTGCACGAAGGATTCGCTGACCTTCCATTTGCTTGCCGACCCCGACCATAAAGTGGTCAGCGCCTATGGTTCATTGGGCGGATTTGCCGGAATCACGATAGCAAATCGCAACACGTTCCTGATCGATCCGCATGGCAAGATCGCCCAGGAATGGGTCAAGGTGAATCCAAATACCGCGGCTTCAGATGTGCTGGCGGCCATTCCGTAAGCTGGCCGCCCGTCCAACCACTGTTCAGTTCCACCTATGATTGGCCGCCTCCGTTCGTTCCTGCGCGGGAAAGGAAAACTATGCCAACGCAAACGGCGCGCAACTTCAGGACGGATTTAGAAAAGCTGCGCCTGGCGCTCCTCGCGCTTCCGACCGCGCTTGCCGACGTTCCATGGCGGGTTGGCGGGTGGACCCGCAAGCAGATTGTCGGGCATTTGCTGGATTCATCCTCCAACAATCGCCAGCGCTTCATCCGCGCAACAATTGATGGCCGCTACGCAGGCCCCAGTTACGCGCAGGACGCCTGGGTCGCAGCGCATGGATACAGCGACGTGCCGTGGGAAACGCTTTTGGGCTGGTGGCAGGCCGAACACGAAATCCTGGTGGCCGCTGTGGATCGGATTTCCGAGGAGCGGCTGGAAGCAAGTTGCCAGGTCGGCGACGACGCGCCGGTCACGCTTCGTTTCCTGATCGAGGACTACGTTCGTCACCAACAGGGTCACTTCAGGCAACTTCAGGCCGTCTGATTCGGCGACAGGATTCTGATCACCTATCCGGGTGTCATCCTGAGCGGAGCGAAGGACCCGCGGCTGATTTTCGCGCGCCGAACCAACCAAAACAATGAGTACCACCACGCAAGAATGGGTGCCCCAGGTCTCGATTCTGAGACCTGGGATACCACGAACCGAAATGCGAAGTTCGAACGCAAAAAGGCCCGGCTCTTAGCCGGGCCTTTTTCTTCTCCAAGCCACCAACGTGGACGGCAGCAAAAAGCAACTGTTTCCGTTAGATAAAACCAACCCTGGATTTGTCATCCTGAGCGGAGCGAAGGATCTGCGGTTGCTTTTCCTTCATCGCGCTCGCCTGAGCTCCGGTGTTCAAGCGAACACCGGAACGGGCACTGCCGCGCTACTTCTTGTTCTTCTTCTTCTTTGCAGCCTTCTTGGCTTTCTTTGCGGCCTTTTTCGCTGCTTTCTTGCTCGGCGCTTTCTTCTTCGCGACCTTCTTTGCCACCTTCTTCGCAGCCTTCTTCTTGGCTACCTTCTTGGCCGGAGCTTTCTTGGCAGCCTTCTTCTTGGCTACCTTCTTGGCGGCTTTCTTGGCTGGCGCCTTCTTCTTTGCTGCCTTCTTGGCAGGGGCCTTCTTGGCGGGAGCTTTCTTGGCTGCCTTCTTGGCCGCGGGCTTCTTGGGCGGGGCAGCGGGTTTCGCGACAATCGCGATTACCGTCTCTTCGGCAATCACTTCGTCGTCATCTGAGGAGGTAAGAATGCCGGCTGTTTCCAACTCGTCTTCCTCTTCGGCAAAGGCTTCGACCTGACCGGGGTCTAGGTCACCCGGCTTCCCAAACGGGTCGCCGTCACTCATGGCGTACATCCTGACCACATCTTCCATCCGATTGCCTCCAGCGGATTGCCGCTGCTCACAGTATGTTTCGCTAATCGCAGAGCAGACAAAACGGTTTTGCTCGCGCAAGCGATTGTAGCCTTAGCTTGCCCAGAATTACAAGAAAAACACAAGCTGGAAATGGGCTTTACGGCCGTTTTTTACTGCGAGGCCTTGGCCGTGCTGCTCGATTTGTGAGTCGGCCTGTGCGCGGCGCTCTTCCCCGACCCGGAACTGGTCTTTGCGGTTTGGGAGGAGTTCTTCCTGGTCCCCGGACTGGCTGCCCTGCTGGAATCCCGATGCGCCGGAGACGGCGCGCCCGACTTGGACCCAGCGGTCCCTTTCCGCGGGGCCGATCCACCCTCCGGCCCAGTTTTTGACCCCTCGGTCGATGTCCTGTGCCGATGCCTGGACGTGCTGACGGGCGCGGGCTCGGCCACCCGGAGCCGTCGCCCTGGGATCACCCGAACGCCCGATGGGATCGCATTCCAGCGCCGCAATTGGCTCAAGGAGACCCCGAAACGATCTGCAATCGTGACCAGCGTATCGCCCCTGCGAACGGTGTAAAGCCGTGTATGGGCCGATGGCTCGGCTGCCGGTGGCACCGGGACGACAAGGGCTTCTACGCTGGCGATGCTGTCGCCTGCTTCAAGCTGGTTGGCCGCGGCAAGTTCGGCGGCCGATACCCGGTACTCTTCGGCGACAGAGGCCAGCGTATCTCCCGCGACCACCGGGTGGTAGCGCCACGAGTTCCGTCGCGCCTCCGGAATCAGCGCCACGCGCTGGTCAAACAATGTGGCCGTGCCTGCGGGCAGGTGCAGATCGAAGGGACCGTCCGGCGGCGTCACCATGCGCAAAAGGCTCGGATTCAGGGCCTCAATCTCATCGACAGGGGAGCCAACGAGGTCCGAAACAAGGCGCAGGTCGATGGAGTAGTTGATCGTCACCGTGTCGGTCAGGATCGGCGGGTCGAGAGTCACATCGGTAAAACCGTACTGGTCGGGGTGGTTGGCGACGATAATGGCGGCCAGAATCTCGGGTACGTAGTTGCTGGTCTCGCGAGGCAGCTCATTGCGCTTGTAAAGCTCCCAGAAGTCGGCGTAGCCGGTCTTGGCTACCTCGTGCTGGATGTTGCCGGCGCCATGGTCGTACGCAGCCATTGCCAGGTACCAGTCGCCCAGCTGGTCGTACAGGAACTTCATGTAGCGGGCGTACGCGCGGGTCGATTTTTCGGGGTCGAAGCGTTCATCAACGTACGCGTCGCGCTTCAGGCCGTAATACGGACCGGGCATAAACTGCCACATGCCGCCTGCGCGGGAGCGGCGATTAACCGCCTGCGGCTGAAACCCTGATTCCGCCACGGCGAGGTAGATCAAGTCCTGCGGCACGCCTTCTTCAGCCAGAATCCGCTGGATCATCGCCTTGTAGTGGCCGCTGCGCTCGAAAGAGTGGAGCAGTGTGTTGTGGCCCTTTTGCGTGTTTGCAAAAAAGTTGATGTACGTCGCGACATAATCGTTAACCACCAATGGCAGGTCCGACTTCGTAGTTGCCAGATCGGCCGTGGCCTTGGCAACAAGGTTCGGGTCGGAAGCAAAGGTGATGTCGCTGGCGGCCTCTGAGGGCGTGATCTCTTCCTTGGGCACAAAGCCGTTGCCCTGTTTCAGCGCCTCCATCTCCAGGGCATTCACCTGGTCGACAATCTTGTCGAACTCGTCCTGCAACTGCGCATTTGCCTTGATGTCGATGCCGCTCGATAGCATCAAATCGACGGCGCGGTCGAACTCCGCCTTGGCTTCCGCCAGCGCGCCCCTCTGGTAGTCGGCGCTGCCGCGCGCATAGGCCGCCTCAACCTGGGTGATGAGTACCCTGACGTGCTGCTCTTCCGGGGTGGGCGGTGGCGGCGCGGGTGCTGCGGCCTGGGCTGGAGCGGCCACTGGCAATGCCGGCGCGGTCGCCTGCCTCGCCTGCGCAACCGGACTTCCTGCAGGGTCCGTGGGCGTACATCCGGTCAAAGCCAGTGCAACCACTGCGGCCCCCACCATCAAGCGCGGCGCCGGTAGTCGACTCCAATGCATACGCACGATAAGACGCAACCAGCCGCGCAACTGTGAGGCCGCAATGAGCACTATGCGAATGATAAGCTATGCCATGGAGGGCTAAACGCTTCGCGAGCGCCGTAAATCGCGCATAGAACCGGTCTCATAAATGCCCCTGCTGCGAAATGGGCACGGATGGAACCCAACAACAAGGCGGGTCCCATGGTGCCAGCGAATCGACGACTATGCCTTGTGAGACCGGTTCCAGGACACCCTGAACAAACCCTCTGAAAGCCCTCCCATGGACGCCCGTTTCCTTCGCAACTTCGCCATCATCGCGCACATCGACCACGGCAAGTCGACTCTCAGCGACAGGCTGCTGGAATTGACCGGATCGGTGACCGATCGCGAGATGCAGGCCCAGATCCTCGACGACATGGACCTCGAGCGGGAGCGTGGCATCACCATCAAAGCCCATGCTGTGCGCATGATGTACAAGGCGCGCGACGGCAACATCTACCAGCTCAATTTGATTGATACGCCGGGCCACGTGGACTTCAGCTATGAGGTCTCGCGTTCGCTGTCCTCGTGCGAGGGTGCCCTGTTGGTGGTCGACGCGAGCCAGGGCGTCGAGGCGCAAACGCTCGCCAACGCCTATCTGGCTATCCATCACGGTCTGGAAATCATTCCGGTGATCAACAAGATCGACCTGCCGTCCGCCGACATTCTCCGCACCCAGGAAGACATCGAGCAGGCCGTCGGACTGGATGCTACGGACGCCATCCCCGTGAGCGCCAAAACAGGCCAGGGAGTGGACGAAGTGCTGGAAGCGATCGTGCATCGTCTCCCCGCCCCCAAAGGCGATCCCGATGCGCCCCTTCAGGCCCTCATCTTCGACTCGTGGTTCGACGCCTATCGCGGCGTTATCGTTCTCGTGCGCGTCATGCAGGGAACCATGCGCAAGGGGCAGCATATCCGGTTCATGTCCAACGGCATATCGCATGACATCGAGTCGATGGGCGTGCTTTGCCCCAAGCCCGTCGAAATCGGCGAGCTGATTGCAGGCGAGGTGGGCTTCTTCGCCGCCACCATTAAGAATGTCGCCGACACCAGGATTGGCGACACCGTCACCGACGACGCGAATCCCGCCCCGCATGCGCTTCCCGGCTTTGAAGACATCAAGCCCATGGTCTTTGCTGGCCTCTATACCGTGGACTCCCACGAGCACACGCTCCTGCGCGACGCTCTGGAGAAGCTGCGGCTCAACGATTCATCCTTCTTCTTCGAGCCGGAGAGCTCCGTCGCGCTGGGATTCGGCTTTCGCTGCGGCTTCCTGGGATTGCTCCATATGGAGATCATCCAGGAACGCCTGGAGCGCGAATACGAGCTGGACCTGATTACCACCGCGCCCGGCGTGCGCTACCACATCACGCTCACCGACGGAAACGAGATCGACGTCGATAATCCCTCGCGCTGGCCCGAGCCGCAGAGCATTTCGAGCATCCGCGAGCCCGTGATTACCGCCAAAATCCTCACCAACGAGGAGTATGTCGGTGGCATTTTCAAGCTCGTCGAGGAGAAGCGCGGCAAGCAGATCAACTTCGAGTACGTAACGCCGACGCGCGTCATGCTCACCTACGAGCTTCCCCTGAACGAGATAGTGCTCGACTTCTACGATCGGCTCAAGTCCATCTCGCGCGGGTACGCCTCGCTCGACTACCAGCTCGCCGGCGAGTGGGAGTCGCCCATGGTCAAGCTCGACATTCTCATCGCTGGTGAACCGGTCGACGCGCTCTCCATCATCGTGCACCGCGACCACGCATACGAGCGGGGCCGCGCACTGGTCTCCAAGATGCGGGAACTCATCCCCCGCCAGCAATTTGAAGTCGCAATTCAGGCGGCGATCGGGGCCAAGGTCATTTCGCGCGAAACCGTCAGCCCGCTCCGCAAGAACGTCCTGGCCAAGTGCTACGGCGGCGACATCACCCGCAAGCGCAAGCTGTTGGAGAAGCAAAAGGAAGGCAAGAAGCGCATGAAGCGGATCGGCAAGGTGGACATTCCGCAAGAGGCATTCCTGGCCGTCTTACGCGTCGGCGAAGAGCAGCAAAAATGATGCCAAACTTCTGCATGTCTGCAATCTTTGTTAAATAAATTTCATGACGTACTGTGGAAACTGGTCAAAACGGCCATGGAGGCGATCGTGACCACAGTCTTCCGCGCAATCAAAGGGCGATCCGCGAAACTCCCGTTCAGAAACATAGAGTTACGCCTTCTATCAGAATCAGGCTGACGCTGACAAGCGGAGAATTGCGCGCTCATTCGAAGGGATTCCGGGAAATATCCACAAAATTTTCCACAGCCGCGGCAGGTTGCGGAACCACAGCACAAAGGCCCCGAGGAACGGGGCCTTCACGCAAGGATAGAGCAATTCCTCAGTGGCTGGACGGCGCTGAGGAAGGTGTATGGGCCGGCGGGGTCGCCCTCGGCCTAGGTGCCGCGCCGGTCGGTGCGGCGCCTGTCGGTGCCGAAGGCTGCGCTGGTGGTGCCGGAACACCCGATTTCACGTTATACGCGTCGATCACCTGCTTGGTAATGTTCGTGCCGCTGCTGGCAAAGAGTACAGGCGATTGCTGCTGCGAAATGTCGAGAACCAGCGTGAACCCCTGTCCCTCGGCGTAGTTCTGCATCACGTCGTAAACCTTTGAAGCCAGCGACGTGTACAGATCCTGCATATCCTGCTGCCCATCGTTGCGCAGGTCCTCGGTCTCCCGGTCCAGTTGCTTCTTCTTCTCCTCGGCGGACTTGCTGCGATTGGCGCGCTCCACATCGCTCAGGTTTGCTGCCGGGTCCTGCAGTGACTTGTTCAAAGCGTCGATCTCATCACTGAGAGATTTGAGAGAGGCCTCTTTGGGCGCGTACTTCTTCTGCAGATCTGCAAAATCCCGCTGCCCTTCGTTCGTTTGGGCCACAGCCAACTGAAAGGCGATCACAGCTATTTTGGCGGGACCTGCGGGAGCGGCGGCTGGCGCGGCCGTTGCGGCTGGCGCGGCCGGGGTTTGAGCGCCGGCGCTCAGGACCATGCCTGAGGCCAGCAGGAGAACAAATGCTAGCTGACGTTTCATCGGTTTCGAAGACTCCTTCGGAATTCCTGTTCCGCTCCCCGGTTAGACGCAATAACACGCCTGACTCTTCTGACCAACCTCACGGCTTTTTCACGGGAACTCCGCGCCGGCTGGCACAGGGCTTGAAAAGAACGCGATTGGAAACGTCAGCAGGAACTAAAGAGAATTATACAGTGGGCGGTGGCCGATGGGCGTCGACACGGTTCACCGCCCACTGTCCACCGTTCACCGCCGACCGTTCACCGTCCACGCTCTCAGTGCGCAGGTGCCGGTTGTGGCTGCGGCGCATCCACGCCGCCCGGCTGGTTCGCACCCGAGCTCTCGGGAGGCGGCGCTGGTATGCCCGACTTCACGTTGTAAGCGTCGATGATGGCCTTGGTGATGTCGGTCTGTGGCACCGCATAAAGCACCGTTGCGTTCTGCTGGTCGCCCGCATCGAGCACCAGAGTGTAGCCCTGTTTCTGCGCGTAGTCGGTCATCAGCGCGCCCACCTTGGCGGCGACACCGTTGATCAGCTGCTGCAGGTCGCCCTGGAAGTCGCTCTGCGCGTCCTGGGTGTCCCGGTCCAGCTGCTTCTTTTTGTCGTCGATGACGCGGGCGCGGCTCATGCGCTCCGCTTCACCGAGCTGCGGCCCCTGATCCTGCAACTGTTTCGTGAGGGTGTCGATTTGGTCGGAGAGCGCCTTCAACTGCTGGCGCTTGGGGTCGTACTTCTTCTGCAAGTCGGCGAAATCGCGCTGGAATTCGTTCGTCTGGCTCACAGCTGCCTGAAAGGCGATGACCGCGACCTTGGCTGGCCCGGTGGAAACGGCTGAAGCGGGTCTTTGCGCAGCTGGGGCGGATGTCTGGCTGGCGGCTGGTAGCACCGACGCCGCGGCCAACAAAAGGGAGAAAAATGGCAGACGCTTCATGCGATTTATCGACTCCTTCGAAAGTTCCCGCGTGCCGGTCCCGCCGGCGCGGCAGCCTCGGAACCCATGATCTCTTGGTTCGTCTTTGAGGCTCCGGTCCGGCCCGTAACCTGCTCACAAAGCATGGGCACCGTGGCATCGCCGGGAACTAGAGGGGATTATAGGAGCCGGAATTCCGAGCGTCAAACCCGCCGCGGAATGCACTCAAAACCCGGGCCGCGGATGGCGTATCCGCTGGTGCTGTCTTTCTAGCGCCGCTAGCTCCGCTGACCACGCCAACTCCGCTGTCTTTGCTAGAACGTCGTCGACACCGTCAACCGGAACGTCTTGCGCGGTTCGCGGAAGATGTTCTGTGCCCCATAGGACTCGATCGCTTCCTGGTAACTGTAATCGCCCGCGCCGCCTGGCGGGAACATCGCCCGCGTGATCAACTCGGCCGAACAGCTCAACTGCTTCTGGCCCTGGTTCACGTCGTTGCAGAAAGGCGTCTCATACAGGCGGAGAGGGTTATAGGCATAGTAGAGGCGGAAGGGAGCATTGATGATCGGCATGATTACCGAAAGCTCACCTCCCAGCGACATGCGAGGAACGAAATTGGTGCCGGCGACGGGGTGGATATCCTGGCGGAAACCCACGTCCTTGCCCGGGATGCCGCCCTGGCACGATCCGTTGTTGTAGACCGGGCAGCCATAGAGCGGAGCTGTCAGGCTGGCAAAGCCCTGGGGACTTTGTTTCAACTGGCCGTGATTGGTCGCCACATCGAGGCCGAAGTCATCGAAGAACGAGAACATGAATGGGCCGACGACAGGAATGCGGTACTCGATGTTGGTGGTCAGATCGGAATCGCCGCCGATCGAGGCGATGCCGTAGACCGGCAGCGGCACCTGGATGCACTGGTTGTCCTGTGGATTAGTTGGATCGCGGGGAACGCAACTGCCGTCGGGATTGGTGAGTTCGAAGTTGATCCGGCTCGGCACATAGCCGTAGGGCGTGGCGCCGCGGACATCAAAGCCGCGCAACTCCTGCTCGCCACCGGCAAAGAAGCGATTGTTGGGCGGAGCCACTTCGCCGCCAAAGCCCTGGATATAGCCCAATTGCGCGCGCAGGGCCAGCACGTTGCGTCCTTCCTTTGAAAACCTCAGGTAGTGCATGGGAAGGAACTGCTTGTATGCCACCACCGGGTTGACATACCGAACGCTGCCCCAAAGGCCTGAAGTCTGGACAAAAACCGAGTATTGCTTGCCCTCGCGCGGGCGGTACGGATTGCTGACCGTGTCGTAGGTATAGGTAAGTGAGAGCGAACTGTTGATGATGCCGGCCAGCGGGTTCGATCCCTCCACGCCGGAGCGGAAGGCGATGGTTTGGAAAAAGGTTGACGAGGCTGTGCTGAAAGCAGTGATCGTGGATTTGGTCCACGAATATGTCATACCCACGCGTTGGAAGGCATGTTTCCTCAGCGGATAGCTGAGAGAAAAATTGAGGCCGTCAGATCCTACGTTGTAGTTCTGCGTGAGACTCTTCTCCGCCGCGGACAGATTGACCGAGGCACCGGTGGTCGCCTCGTAAGTCTTGGCCGGGTTGTAGTCCGATTTGTTGTTGAAAATCTGGAATCCCATATTCATGGGACGATTGCGGAAATAGGGCTGCGTGAATCCAAACAGGAATGTGCGATTGGTGCTGCCCAGGTTGGCCTGCAGGCTGAGTGTTTCTCCCAATCCTAAAAAGTTGTTGGTTGAGTAATTCAGTCCCAGGAAAGCGCCGGAGAGCCCGCTGACGCCGCCATTGAGACCGATCGAGTTTTTGCCCTTCTCCTTGACCTTCAAAAGCAACTCGACTGTGCCGTTATCCGGGTCCTGGTGGGCCTCGGAATCCTGTTCGACCTTCAACGGCTCGAAGTATTCGAGCTGATTGAGTCGCAGCAGGCTGTACTCCCAAAGCTGCGAGTTGTAAACCGAACCCTCGTCGAGCAACAGTTCGCGGCGGATGACTTTGTCGCGAGTGATGGAGTTGCCGGTGAACTCTATGCGCGAGACGAAAAACTGCTTGCCCTCGTCGATGTCGATATTCAGAGAGACAGTCTTCTTCTGGTCGTCATACGTGATCTTGGGGATGGCGCCGAAATTGATATAGCCCAGGCTGCCGTATGCCTTCTTCAGGTTGTCGAGGCCCTTGGCGATTTCAGTGGCGCTGAACCAGTCCCCGTCCTTAATGGGGAAGGTGCCGCGCAACGCCTTCGGGTTGTTGATCTGCTTGTTGCCCGAGAACGTGATGGTCCCAAGACGGAAACGGCCGCCCTCTTCAATGGTCATCGAAATGTCGATGCGCTTGCCCGTACGCGGCCTGAAGGTGAACCAGTTGAGGCCGCCCTCGTCGCGAATTTGGGTCTTGGGCTGCTCCACGGCGGCATTGGCATAGCCCTTGTCGCGGTAGGCCTGGCGAACCCGCTCAGTATCTTCCTCGAGCTTCGAGGAATCGTAGGTTTGAGGAAACAGGTCTTCAAAGACGATCGAATACGGAATACCGATGGGCTTCAGGTTCTTCATGGCGCGCCGCAGGTCGAGGGCGCTCAGGTGCTGATTCCCCACGAAGCTGATCTTGCCTACCTTCACGACCGGGCCTTCTTTGATGTTGAACGTAACCTGCACCGATGCCGGGGGAACGGTTTTAACGTCGGTTTTGACCGTCGCAAACTGGTGACCATGAGCGGCCAGCAACTCCTTAATCACATTTTCCGCGTGCTGGATCCGGGTGGGGTCGTACTGGCTCTCCACCGACAGCCCTACCTTTTCCTTTTTGAAGGCATCCAGGATGTCGGAGTTGGTGACCGAGTTATTGCCCTTATAGATGATGTCGCGGATCGTCGGTTTCTCGCGGACAAAAACATCGAGGATGATGCCCTTTTCTGAATCCTCGCGCTCGATGCGCAGATCCTCAAAGTAGCCCGTGTTCCAAAGGGAGTTGAAGTCGCGCTCAATGGAGATCGGATCGTAGGTGTCGCCCGGATGAGTGAACATTCGGGCCAGGATGGTTTCCTTGGGAATGCGCCGGTTGCCGATGACGCGAATCTGGTCGATGGTGTCGGAAGTCTGCGCGATGGCTGCGCCGGCGCTTGCTGCGAGGGCCGCCAAAATGAGGAAGAGCGCCACGCGTCCCATCACGGAAGCGGCGCCAAAGAAAGTGTGCCTGATCTTCACCGGGTCTGAGCCCTGCGGCGAGCACAAAAACTCTTTCTTGCCATTGTTCGGGTTCACAGGAAGAATTTGCACACCCTCATTCGCTGAACATCCGGTCCTTCGTCGGAGATTCTGATCGTTCCTACAGGAAAGATCGATTCTACAGGACCATGCCCACCCTCCCCAAACTTCCCGGAGTCCCCAACGATAGGTCCTCATCGTTGGGGTGGAAACTTCCCGGAATCCCCCACGCCGGTCTTCGTCATTGGCGCCAAATTGGAAGCGTCAAATCCGGTCCCAGCCACGAATCTCCTGCCGCGCTCGCCGCCGGAGATAGCGTTAAATCCCTGTTTGAGATTCATCTCACAGTCTAACGGAACCAGGGGTCCGCCGCGCTCTTGGCGATATGCCCCTTAGACGCGCTTCGCGCCATGAGGACAGCCTCTCTCAAGCGACTGATTTCAAGGTTCGAATCCTTATCGATCCAACTAGCGTCCTATAGAAAGTGGGGCTCCGTTCGGGCGACAGGCTCCCCGTGCTCGTTATCACCGTCATCGTCGATCAGCTACCATAGTATGTCTAGTGAAACGCTAGCTGGAGTTACACTTCGGTGCCCTCCGGCACGGTGCCCGAGAGCCGGCGCGCACCGCAATCAAGCTCAAAACCGGCCCCGTTATGCGGCTGCGGTTAATGGCAGGCCATTGATTGGCTCGTGCACCGCCAGATCGCCGGCCGAGGAGCGAATACCAGCCCTATGATGTGGATTGTCCGGCTTGCGCTGCGGCGGCCATATACGTTTGTCGTCTTCGCGCTGCTGATTTTGATTCTTGGCGCCTACAGCATCGAAACGATGCCTACGGACATCTTTCCCAACATCGATATTCCGGTGGTCACGGTGGTGTGGAATTTCACCGGTTTGTCGGCGAATCAGATTGCCAATCGCATTGTGACCAACGCCGAGCGCGGCATGACCACCACGGTCAACGACATCGACCACATCGAGTCGCAGTCGCTGGTAGGCGTGGGGATCATCAAGATCTTTTTCCACCCCAACGTGAATATCGGTCAGGCGGTCGCCCAGGTAACCTCCATCAGCCAGGTGCAGTTGCGCTCTCTGCCGCCGGGCACCACGCCGCCATTCATCATTCAGTACAACGCTTCCAGCGTCCCCGTCCTGCAACTCGGCCTCTCCGGCCCGGGCTTGGACGAGCAGCAGTTGAATGACATCGCTACCCAGACTATCCGTATCCAACTGGCCACCGTCGAAGGCGCCCAGACGCCGTTTCCATTCGGCGGCAAGCAGCGCCAGATCCAGGTCGATCTCGACCTGAACGCGCTTGAGGCGAGAGGTCTATCGCCCTCTGACGTCGTGAACGCGATCGCGACTCAAAATGTGATCGCGCCCTCGGGCACCATCAAGCTCGACCGATTTGAGTACCAGGTGGAGACCAACTCCGCGCCTACGGTTCTCGATGCCCTCAACAACATGCCCATCAAGACCGTGAACGGGGCGACGGTCTATATCCGCGATGTGGCGCACGTGCGCGACGGCAGCCCCCCGCAAACCAACATCGTCCGCGTCGACGGCCGCCGCGCCATCATGATGAACGTCATGAAGACCGGCTCGGCCTCAACGCTGGATATCATCAAGGACGTACAGGCAATCATCTCCAGCCCGAGCTTGAAGGGCCAGCTGCCTCCGCAACTCAAGATCGTTGCGCTCTCCGATCAGTCGATCTTTGTCCGCAGCGCGATCAGCGGCGTAGTACGCGAGGCGATTATCGCCGCTTGCCTCACCGCGATCATGATTCTGGTTTTCCTCGGCAGTTGGCGGTCGACGATCATCATCGCCGTCTCCATTCCGCTTTCGATTCTCTGTTCCCTGATTCTCCTCGGCGCCCTGCACGAGACCATCAACATCATGACCCTGGGCGGCATGGCGCTTGCCGTAGGCATCCTGGTGGACGATGCCACCGTGGCGATCGAGAACATCAACCGCTTTCTTGAAACCGGACGCGAGCTGGAGGCGGCCATCCTCGAAGGCTCTGCGCAGATCGCCACGCCCGCGCTCGTCTCTACCTTCGCCATCTGCATCGTTTTTGTGCCCATGTTCTTCCTGAATGGCGTCGCCCGTTATCTGTTTGTGCCCATGGCCGAAGCCGTGGTCTTCGCCATGCTCGCCAGCTATTTCCTTTCGCGCACCCTTGTCCCCACGATGGCCAAGTACCTGCTTAAGGAGCACGACGATGCGGAGACGGCGCGCAAGCAAGCAAGCCGCAACCCGTTCACGCGTTTTCAGCACGGATTCGAGCGCGGCTTCGACCGTTTTCGCCGCGGCTACCTGAGCCTTCTCACCCTGTGCGTCGATCACGCGAGCGCTTTCTTGATCTTTTTCTTCGCATTTGCCCTCATCTCACTGGGACTTGCGCCATTCCTTGGGCAGGATTTCTTCCCTTCCGTTGACTCCGGCCAGTTCATGATTCACGTGCGCGCGCACTCCGGCACGCGTATCGAGGAAACCGCCGCTCTCTGCGACCACATCGAGGGAACCATCCGGCGGGAGATTCCCTCGCGCGAGCTGGTTACGATCCTCGACAACATCGGCCTGCCCTATTCATCGCTGAATCTCTCCTACTCCACCTCGGCGCCGGTGGGCCCGTCCGATGCCGACATTCAGGTCCAGTTGACCCGCGATCATCATCCCAGCGAGATGTACGTCGAGCGTCTGCGCGAAGTGCTGGCCCGCGAATACCCGGGTGTCACGTTCTACGTGGTTCCCGTGGACATCGTTACGCAGATTCTCAACTTCGGCCTGGCATCGCCGATTGATATTCAGATCGTCGGCCCCAATCTCTACGCCAATCGCGCCCTGGCCGAGCGCATGCTCAATGAGCTCCGCTACGTTCGCGGAGCGGCCGACGTACGCATCCAGCAGCCGTTCAACTATCCCAACTTCACCGTGAACGTTGATCGCACGCGCGCCGAGGCAACCGGACTGACGCAGCAGAACGTGGCCCAAAGTCTTTTGGTGGCGCTCAGCGGCAGCTTCCAGACCAGTCCGAACTTCTATCTCGATCCGCGCAACGGCGTTTCGTACAACATTGCCATCCAGGCGCCGCAATACCGGCTCGACACAATGGCGGCATTTGAAAGCCTGCCCATTACCAGTTCGGCAACAACCGCGGCCATGACCGGACCCTCAACGAGCAATTCAACGGGTGCGCCGGGCGCTGCGCCTTTGGGCAGCGTTGCTCCCGCAGAGACATCCAGCGCCACAACCGCCGCGCCTGGAGCGCCCAAACCCGTGCAGGTCCTGAGCAATCTTGCCTCCATAGTCCCCGGCGACGAGCAGGGTACGATCAGCCATTACGACGTACAGCCGGTGATCGACATTTACACCAACGTCGAAGGCACCGACCTGGGCAGCGTGACCCGCGCCATGCAAAAAATCGTCGACGCTCATCAGAAGGACCTGCCCCGCGGCTCGCAGTTCATCCTCCGCGGCCAGAGCGAGACGATGTATCGGTCGTACCTCGGCTTATTGGGCGGTTTGGCCTTTTCCATCCTGCTGGTCTATCTGCTCATTGTGGTCAATTTCCAATCGTGGCTCGATCCATTTCTCATCATCGCTGCGCTGCCGGCGGCGCTGGCGGGAATCGTATGGTTTCTCTTCCTAACCGGAACGCGGCTCAGCGTGCCCGCGCTCACCGGAGCCATTATGTGCATGGGCGTGGCCACGGCCAACTCCATCCTCGTGGTGAGTTTTGCGCGCGAGCAGATGGAAATCCTGGTGGGCGATGCGCGCCGCGCCGCGCTGAACGCCGGCTTCGTCCGCCTGCGCCCGGTGCTGATGACCGCGTTGGCTATGATCATCGGCATGGTGCCCATGGCGCTGGGGCTGGGCGACGGCGGCGAGCAAAACGCGCCGCTGGGACGCGCCGTCATCGGCGGGCTGTTGCTGGCCACGGTGGCCACGTTATTCTTTGTGCCCGCTTTCTTCTCGTTCATTCACGGCCGCATTGAGCGGCAGCGCGAGCGCGACGACGAATCCGATGCCGCTCGCTTTGATGAGTTCGACGCCAGACCGGAGTAGGTGCTTATGACTCAGGAACCCAATCCAAGTTCTCATTCCGCCGCGGCCAGCCACGAAACCGCCCCCGAGGCAACTCCTCTTTCGCCGCGCAAGGCCCTGGTGGGCGTGGGCATCGTTCTGCTCATTCTGTTGGTCCTCGCGGCAGTGGGCATCCTTCGCCGGTTGCATGCCGACACCGTTCTCGCCCAGCGCACGCACGCGCTGGCCGCCCCTACGGTCGATATTGCTCCCGCAAAAGCAGGCGCGCCGACGGAGACGCTTGTGCTCCCCGGCAACGTGACTGCCTATACCGATTCGCCCATCTACGCACGCACTGACGGCTACCTCGACCGCTGGTACTACGACATCGGCGCCAGGGTGAAGAAGGGCGCGCTGCTCGCCGTCATCTCCACGCCCGAACTCGACAAACAGGTGGCGCAGGCCGAATCCGACCTGGCGACTGCGGAGGCCACCGCCAACAACGCGCGCACTCAGGCCGAGCGCTACTCCGATCTCGTCAAATCCAACGCCGTCTCGCAGCAGGACACCGACACTTTTGTGAACCAGGCTGCTGCCACGGCATCCACGGTCAAGTCGGCCCAGGCCAACCTCGAGCGCCTGGTTGAATTGCAATCGTTCGAGAAAGTCTATGCCCCCTTCGATGGAGTGGTAACGGCGCGCGAAGTCGACACTGGCCAGCTCATCAACTCCGGCACCGGCCAGGGCGCCGGCACAGAGCTCTTCCACATGCAGGCGCTCCAGACTCTGCGCATCTACACAAATATTCCGCAGCTCTTCTCGCAAACCATGAAGCGCGGAATGAAAGTCGACCTCACCTTTCCCGAATACCCCGGCAAGACTTTCCAGGGCACCCTCGTTCGCACGGCGGACGCCATCGATCCTGTAAGCCGTACGCTGCTGGTCGAGATCGACGTGGACAACCGCGCCGGCCAGTTGATGCCCGGCTCCCTGGCGCAGGTTCATTTCAGGACCGAGGCTGCCACGCAAACGTACATCGTGCCTGCTTCGGCGCTGATCTTCAGGCGCGAGGGGATGCAAGTGGCGACTGTGACTCAGAGCAGCGGAGGAGCTGTCGCACATTTGATTCCTGTGGTGATTGGTGAAGACGACGGCGCCACGGTGCAGATCGTCAGCGGCCTCAATTCCGCCAGCAAAGTCATCCAGGATCCACCAGACTCGCTGATCGACGGAGAAAAGGTCACCGTGGAATCGTCCCAGAGCAGTGCGTTTGGCGCGGGGGCAATGTGACCATGTCGAAGCGATCGCCAAAGAATCGCGCACCATCACCGCGCGCAATTCGCCGGTTTGGTCTCTGGTCCCTTGGTCCCTTGTTCCCTGCCTCCTTCCTCTCCGGCTGCAAACCCGTCGGCCCCAATTACAACCGCCCCGGGTATAGCGCCCCCGCCGCCTACAAAGAGACCGGCGCGACAACAGTGGTGCCTCCTCCGCCCAATCCACAGGGTGGCGCATGGCAGCCGGCCAATCCCTCCGATGGAATGTTGAAGGGAAAATGGTGGGAGATTTACCAGGACCCGCAGCTCAACCAGCTTGAGGAACGCATCGATACAAACAACGTGCAGCTCCGCCAGCAAATGGAGCTGTACCTGGCGGCGGAAGACCAGGTGCGAGCCGCGCGCGCCAATCTCTATCCCACGCTCTCAGCCGGCCCTTCCATCAGCCGCGATCGCGTTTCGGCTAGTCGTCCTCTCGCCACGCCGGGCAGTACCACCACCTACGGCGACTTTGTCATCGCCGGCCAGGCCAGTTGGGAGCCGGACTTTTGGGGTCGCATTCGCCGCACCGTCGAGCAGGCCCACGCAAATGCGCAAGCCAATGCTGCCGACGAGGCCAATGTAGCTCTCACACTTCATGCGGAGATGGGCACCGACTATTTCGCTCTCCGTGGGCTCGATTCCCAAATTCAGCTCTTGACCGAAACGGTCACCGATCTCGAACACCAGCTCGACCTCACGCAGAAGCGCTTTCACGGAGGCGTTTCCACGGAGGTGGACGTGGCGCAGGCCCAAACGCAGCTTGAAACCGTTCGCGCGCAGCTCGTCGACCTCGGTGTGGCCCGCGCGCAGTACCAGCACGCCATCGGCACCCTCGCCAACGTCAACCTGCCGGACTTCAATATCCCGCCATCGCCGCTCGATCTCAAGTTGCCGCAAGTCCCACTGGGCGTTCCCTCCCAATTGCTCGAGCGCCGGCCAGACATCGCCCAGGCCGAGCGCCTCGCGGCCGCCGCCAACGCGCAGATCGGCATCAATATCGCCGCGTTCTATCCCACGATCACGCTCGGCGGATCAGGCGGCTTCGAGAGCACCAACCCCGGCACATGGATTCAGGGTCCGAGCTCGCTTTGGAGCCTCGGCGCGCAGGCCACCGAACTGCTCTTCGACGCGGGCCAGCGCCACGCGCTCACCGATGCCGCCCGCCACAACTTCGAAGCCCAGGCCGACGCCTATCGTAACTCGGTCTTTCAGGCCTTCGACGATGTTGAAGACCAACTCTCCGCGCTGCGTATTCTGGAGCAGGAAGCGGCCACCGAGCAAAGGGCTGTCGACTCCGCGAAGCACTCCTTCGATCTCTCCAACGCGCGCTACAAAGGCGGCGCAACCAGCTATCTCGAGGTGCTTACCGCCGAGCAGACGCTTTTGCAGAACCAGGTCACCGCCATCAACATCGTGAGCCGGCAGTTCGCGGC
Source organism: uncultured Acidobacteriaceae bacterium (assembly GCA_963813015.1). Classification (GTDB taxonomy): domain Bacteria; phylum Acidobacteriota; class Terriglobia; order Terriglobales; family Acidobacteriaceae; genus Telmatobacter. Next base: position 1,484,299 of record CAWEXN010000008.1, on the reverse strand, counting down.
CAGCGTGAGCCTGGTGCGCGCGCTTGGCGGCGGTTGGGATGCGACGCAGCTGCCGTAAGAGCAAGGAACGCGCCGCAACTGACTTGATGCCAAATCTAACGTGGAGCGCTAGCCGGTTGCCCGTCTGCACCGCCCATGCTCTTGACGATATCGTCCAATTCAGCGTCGAGGGCGTCGAGCTTGTCTTGCTCGTTGCGCAGCTTCTGCTCGCAATCAATCTCTGCTTGTTGATCCTGATCCATCATCTTTGTCGAGGTTTCAAGGTCGGCTTTTAGCCTGTCTGCCTCATCCTGAAGCGCCTTTTGCTGCGCGGGGATCTGTTCGGCGCTCAGCTCTTCTTCCACACGCTTGGAGTCAAGGGCGATGTGCCGCTGATGGTCTTGTTCGCCTGCCAACTTTGCGCGAGCGTCCTCCAGGCGTTGCGACGCGTGCTCCACGGCTGATTGCTGGGTTTGCCGCCGAAAGAGGAGAATCTGGGCTCTCTGCATCCTCGCTAGAGAGGTTTGCAATTCCTGATGCAGTCCGCGGACTTCGATTAGCAGAGACTGGAGCGTCTGGGAGTCGGATGGGGTCGTCTGGCTCAAAGCGGTCGCCGGGATTGCGAAACACAAGAGCATGAGGAAAAGTTTTCGCGGCATTTCGTGCCTCCTAAGCCTGAGTCTGGCGAGCGACTTCTGGAGTCATCTTATTGCAGGAATTGGATTACTAAACGACCATCTCCGTGTTCCCGGTAATTTAACCGCAATCCACACAACGCTCCCTGCGCCCGCGGCATCGTAGTCAATGAGGTCAACTCCATGAAAAAGCTGCACACGGTTTTAGCGTTCACGTTCCTTTCCACTAGTCTTATGGGAGGTGTCGCCCTTGCCCAGGACGACCATCACGACAACCACGCGACCGCCCAAGATCATCACGACAACCACTCTTACGTCGAACACAAGGATTGGAGAAAAGGCGGACGCATCGATCACGATGACTGGAATCGTGGCGATCAAGTCGACTACCGCCAATATCACTTGAGTGCCCCGCCACGTGGTTACGAATGGCGCATGGTTGATGGCTACTACGTCCTCGCCAACATTTCGAACTTCCAGATCCGCACCGTCATCCGCATACCGTAACCCGCTCGCCCGCCTCCAAACTGTGGAGCTGCTTTCGGGCCGCCGGATAAGTCTCTGCCGGCGGCCTTGGCATGTTCTGAAGTTGAAGTCGGCAAGAAGATGATCGCCGGTGGCCGCTCGCTGCGAGTGTTCCATGGCCGCCTGAATTGGGGGCCTCGGCCCCGACTGCACCCCGAAAAGTTGTCAAGTCCCTGGGCATCAGAATAATTCCGCCAATTCTCCCTAACTCCTTATCTCCCTGGCCACTACGTCCCGATCCCCTTTTTCGCCAAGTTTGCCGATTAATTCCGCAAAGTGGCTACACTGGTCTCATATGCAGCCAACCTGCCAGCTCGCCAACACGCGCTTGAAGCGCGGCCAACTCGCTGGGAACAGAAGACCCCGGCCGTTATCAACCCCAGCTCGCCGCCCCAGAATTCGTTGCTCTTTTCGGCGATCGAAACTCCTCATCCTCCAGCCGGATGGACCCCAACAACAGTCAATGAATGATTTTTATGCCCCCTGGGGGTATATTTTCCAACTTAACTCTTTTATTATCAATGAATCAGTCTCAAAACCGTCGACAAATTTCGTCGCATTTCGTCGATTCTAGGTACCACAACGACCAATTTTCGGGGTTGATTAGATTACCAATGTCGAATCGTTTCACTGCGGTCTTTCGGCAGGATCCTGGAGCCGCGAGCGCCCTTGGCGCAGGATTGCGCTTTGCCAATTGCGGCTAATGCGAGAGTGCAGCCGTCGACACATCGGCGAGCGGCGTAGACGGGCCTTCCCACATCATGCGCGGCGCGCCGTCGCTGGCCGTATTCAGGGCTTCGACGTGAATCGCGTGCAAGCCGGCGCGCAGGCCTAGCGAGCCGCGGTCGTAGCGCACCGCGTTGCCGGGCGAGCCGCAGACCAGCCCGAACGGCGGTCCAGTCTTCGCCACTTCCATGCCGTCTACCTCCAGCCGTGCGCCGTCGCGGTCGATGAGGTGAAAGGTGTAACCGCCGTCGGTGGGAATCTTGATGAATCCGTTCCAGACCGTCGCGTAATGTATGGGCCCCTTCGCGCTGGCAGCGAGATCGGCGGACTGGCCAGTGAGTGCTGGCTCAAGCGTTGAAAAATCCGGCAGCGCGGTCCATGTACCGGAAAAAATCTTCCAGCTCAGGCCCGGCGACGCCGACGCAGCTGCGCTCATTGCATCGTGGAATTGCCCGACAGCCACGATTCCCTGCGCGGCCCAATCCTGATGGCCGGCCTTGTCCGTCACATGCAGCAGCACGCGGAATCGTCCCGCGCCATTTCTTCCATCAAGCTCAGTCCCCAGCGCGTCGGGAAAGCGATGCCGCACACGCCGCCCGTGCGCCGAGCTTCCATCGCCAAAGAGCCACGTGTACTGCGCTCCAGGCGCGTCCTGCGCGGTCAGCGTCACTTTCAGGCGCGGCGCTATGATCTGTGGATCGACCGAGAAAGCCGCAACCAGCGCGGGCGCCGGTGCATACGTAGGCTGGGCCGCTCCGCCTGAAACCACTAACGGCATCTGCGCGTCGCTTGTCACGCGCGTCTGCCTGTACTTCACGTTGTCGAAGGTCACGTCACTCACATCGCCGGTGATTGTTGACTCGGCTAGAGGCGGCTGATCGAGCGCCCAGATGTTCTTGAACGTGAATCCGTGCAGGCTGGGCTTCTCTTGCTCCATCTGCGCCAGCGAATACCAGTTGTCGAGAACGAGATTCTCGAACGTCACGCCGGAGTGATCGCCGCCGGCTCCGTTCGCGCCCCAGAAGCCGAGCAGGCCAAACGTTTGACCGCATGACCCGATGCCTCCGTGCAAAATGTCGGAGTCGCGCAGCGTGAAGTTGTGCAGGTTATAGGTTTTTTGCGGCCATCCCAGTCTGACCACATTGGAAATGCTGGTGGAGAATTCTGTGTTCTCGACCAGAATGTTGTTGACGTCGGCGCCGGGCGCTGTGAGGGCAGCCTCGGTGTAGCCATCCCAATTACCCAGCGCCGCCAGGTCGTCATCGGAGGCGCGAAAGAAGGAATGATTCACAATGCTATCGCCGCCGCCGAGCCAATCCATGCCGTCCTGGTTGGCGTTCCTCGCGTCGCCCCCAATCACGCGCAGATCATCAATGCGGAACCCGGTCGAATTCGTCATCTGGATCGACCACGTCCGCGAGCGGATGATGCACGTGAGCCCGTCGATCTCGATGTTGTGCGCCTGGTCCGCGACGATGCAATGCCAGTCAGGTTGGTGCAACCAGCCCGTGTCGCCGTTTGGGTCCTGAGGGCCGTCATAGACAATCGTTCCCCGCCCCAGCACCTTCACGTTGTCCACTTGCCACAGGTTCAGGCTGCCGAACACGAATGCGCCCGGTTCAAGATAGATCGTGTCGCCGCTTTTGGGGTTGAGGCTCTCATGGTGCACACCCGCGGGCACGATAGTGACGTTCGGTCCGCTCGGCGGCGGCGGAGGGGGCGAGCCGGCAAAGAGAAACAGCATGCGCGCCTGATTCAGGAAATCGCCGGGCCGCGAGATAGAGAGCTTGGCCGGACCGGAAAGACGAAAGCGAATCGTCTGCGGCTCTCCTTCCGGATGCGTCGGACGAATTCCCAGCCGCCATGGCTCAATGTCGACGCCGCTGTCCCAGAAATGCGGGTCTGCCGCGGTAATCGAAATATCCGCGGGCCCTGTCGTGTCGAAGCTGATGAATTCGTAGTTTGAAGCGGCGTGCGCTACGTCAACCCGCTGGTTGTTCACCGTGATAGCGAAGAAGCTGTTGCGCATCTCATCGGGGACGGGCGCGGCCTGCACCTGCGCGGCGGCGCACGCAGCATTTGCAAGCACCAGGAGGAAGACGAAGAACGCGCGAAAACCCGGCAAGGGGAAAAACCCTCAGAATGGATTCAGGAATCCAGACCACTGTAGCACTCAGGCCTGAGGAGCGGGGTTCGAGCGACGCGAGGCTGCGCCTGTCTGTATAATTCGTGACGCGAAGTATATCGCAAGCCCCGAAGATTCTGCGCCAGGAGGCCCCAATGTCGCTGTCCCGTCTTGTTCCATCCTTTGTCTCTTCCCTCCCCTTTTTCGTCACGCTCGGTCTTCTGGCGCCAGTGGGGACCGTGCCGAGTCATGCGCAGGCCTCATCGCGAGTCGCGATCAATGGGTCGTTCAGCCGAATTATTGTTAGCGTGCAGGAGCCACCAGCAGTGCAACGAGCGGCAAAGGACCTGCAGAGTGACTTTGCCAAAGTCTTGGGCCGCACTCCACAGATCGTTGATGGTTTTCAGGATGCCGGCCCATTGGCCATTTTCATCGGCCAGCGCGACCATATTCCTGCGGGGCTGAACTGCGCGACGACGACGGACCGCGAGGCATTTGCCCTTTCAATCGCTCGACTCGGGAACGAGCCAAAAGCAGCCAATATCATCTGCCTCACCGGCACAGACATGCGCGGCACCATTTACGCCATCTACGAGTTCTCGCAGCGCATCCTCGGCGTAGACCCGATGTACTTGTGGACGGATAAACAGCCCGCGAAACATGCGTCAATTACTCTGCCCGCGGACTTCGCCCGCACCTATCCGAGCCCGGTCTTCAAATACCGTGGCTTTTTCACCAACGACGAAGACCTCCTAAGTGGATGGATCATTCCGGCGAAGGGCGATCAAACAGGAATCTCACTGAAGGCCTGGGACATGGTCTTCGAAACCACCTTGCGGCTGAAGGGCAACATGGTGGTGCCGGGCACTTGGATTTTTCCCGACGACGCGCAGGTGCATGCGGCCACCGAACGCGGTTTGATCATTAACCAGCACCACGCCATCCCGCTCGGCGTCAACGTGGCGCGCTGGCCGGCCGATGTGCCCTACAACTATTCCACGCACCCCGAGATTCTGGAGCGCGCCTGGACCAACGCAGTAAACCTGTACAAGCCCGACGAAGAAATCCTGTGGAGCGTCGGCCTGCGGGGACTTTCGGATTCGAGCTACGCGTCGCTCGATGAAAGTGTGCGCAACAACGATCCGCTTCTCGGCCAGCGAATCTCCGATGCCATCGCCGACCAGATGAAGATTGTGCGCGCCAAATATCCCAACGCGCAGTTCGTTACCGATCTATGGCAGGAGGGCGCGCGGCTCAAGCAGGAGGGCTATCTGAAGATTCCGCCCGAGGTTAGTTTGGTGTGGGCCGACACCGGCTACGGCGACATGCAGGATGGCGGCAAGGTTGGGCCAGGACAAGGAATGTATTTTCACGTGGCCATGATGAACGGCCAGGCAAATCAGCTCTCTGAGATGGTCTCGGTGAAAATAATCCAGTCCGAAATCGGGCGCTACATCAAGGCCGGCGCAACTTCATACTTCCTTGTGAACACGAGCGACATTCGGCCTTATGTGATGACAACGCGCGCGGTGATGAATATGGCATGGGCCGGAAATTTGACTGGTGTACCAGCAACCGCGGGAGCGCAGAACGAGCCGAACAGCGACAACGAAGATGCATATTATCGCCGCTGGATCACCGATGAATTCGGTCCTCGCTCCGTCGATGCGTTAACCAAGACCTACAAAGATTACTTTGCTGCGCCTTCGTTGCGGCCGCCGTTCGGACCGCCGCGACTCACGTCGGCCGGCAACGTGCCTCCTCCGATGCCGCATAGCGATGTTCCCCTCGTCGAGGGCGATAACCATTATCACTCCGAGGCGCGCCGCCTGATTCTCGACACGCTGAGCGAGCACCAGGTCATTGCCATTCCCGCCCAATCGCCCAAATGGACGCAGCCCCGCGTGCTACCGCAATCGAATCCGGAGATGCGCGCCGCCCTGATTGATCGCGACATCAAGGACTGCGCCGATGCTCAGCCGCGCTGGGATGCGGCATGGAAGGACGCCGGCGCCGCGAAAAGCCTGATTGATCCGGCATCCAGCAACTATTACCAGGAAGCGGTCCTGACCATGATCACCATCAACCGCGAGAGCAACCATATGCTGTTTGAGGTGGCAAGCGCCGTGAAAGACGCGAATGCCGGCGACAACGCAAAGGCTCAGAACGAGACCGCCGAAGCGCTCCGGGCACTGGACGAGATTCAGGCATCCATGCGCGCCGCCGAGTACGGCAAGTGGAAAAACTGGTATCGCGGCGACTGGCTGACGGGAGTCTATCGCACACACGAGCTTGTTCAGGCTTATGCCGATCATCTGAAGGACCCGATGGCGAAGCTGCCCGCGCCGGCTTCATGGAGCGGGTGGGAGGGATACTTCCACATCATGAAATACGAGGGCGACCGTTCAGTGGATGTTCATTAGGGCACACGCAGGGCGGCCCCATGAACAAATCCTAATCCCGGGTCTGTTAGCAGACCCGGGAGCGGCGCCATATGGCCTGGAAACTTACGCGCCCGGGCGATTTCCAAATATAATCTTCTAAGGTTCTCCACTCGCCGCAACGCGAATCGTTATTTCGCAACGGTCTGTACGTGAACCGAGCACAGGTGCTGGCTTCTACATGAATCAAGAAGAACTGATCCTGGTGACCGGCGCAACGGGCTTTCTGGGCGTGCAGGTGGTCCGTGAACTGCTCCAGCGTCAACCACACGCCAGGCTTGCCCTGCTCATCCGCCCACGTCCCGGCCAGACGCCTGTGCAACGCGCGGAATCGATCGTAGAAGCGGCGGACTCGCAGCGCGTGCAGGTTTATGCCGGTGACGTGAGCGAGCCCAATTGCGGCTTGGATGCTTCGACCCTGGAACACCTGGCTGCGGAGACGACGCGGGTGATTCACTGCGCGGCAACCGTGCGCTTTGACCACTCGCTGGAGCAGGCCCGGCACATGAATGTAGACGGTACGCGAAAGATGCTGGACCTTGCCGCGTCCATGCCGTCGCTCAAAAGCTTTATCTACGTCGGTACTGCATATGTGGCGGGAGAGCGCGAAGGACTGATCCGCGAAGATGAACTCGACGTCGGCCAGCATTTTCGCAACACCTACGAGCAAACCAAGGCCGAAGCCGAGGCGCTGGTGCGTTCGCGCATGGGCTCACTTCCCTGCGTAATCCTGCGTCCAAGCATTATCGTGGGCGATTCGCAGACCGGCGTCACCTCAAGCTTCAAAATGCTGTACTGGCCGCTCAAGATCTACTCGAGAAGGCTCTGGCGCACCGTGCCGGGATTTCCGCGACGCCGTGCTGGATATTGTGCCCGTCGATTATGTGGCCAAGGCCGTCGTGCAGCTCGCGTTCGACGAAAGGGCACTGGGCGTCACCGTTCACTTATGCGCCGGACCCAGAGGCAGCGCCACGATTGAGCGCGTCGCGCGGCGTGCCGCGGAGTACTTCAAGGTTCGCGAGCCGCGTTATGTCGATCCCAAAATCTTCTTTGCTGCCATCAGGCCACTGCTTTCTCTCGCGCTCTGGGGGCGCAAGCGGCGCGTGCTCGTTGACGGCGCCGCGTACCGCGACTACTTCACCATGCGCATGCAGTTCGACACCACGAACGCCGAGCGGCTGCTCGGTCCCGTGGGAATTACTCCACCGCCCGTCATGGAGTATCTTGACCGCTTGCTGCACTATTGCGTGGCCAGCGATTGGGGACGCAAGGAAGTCACGGCACAATGAATCTCCTTCGCCAAGTTCGGCTTGCTCGCGACCGAAGCATTACCGTCGCCAATCTGGTAGACGAACTGCTGCGGCGCAAGGGCGATTCCGAAGTCTCGGTGAGCGTCAATGGAAACTTCCAGCTTTCCGATCTGCACGCGGCAATCTGCGAGATCGACGGCTTCCTTCGCCGATCCATCGGCCTGCGCCCCGCCGAACCGGTTGCGATCTATTGCACCAACGATCACCACTGCTTCCACTGGTTCCTGGCCATCATCCGCGCCGGCGGTATTGCCGTTCCGCTGAATCCGCAGCTCTCCCTCAGCGAAGTGAAGCGCATCCTTGCCGACAGCGGGACCCAAATTCTTGTCACCGACAAAACGGTCTTCGAGCGCAGCATAAGGGACCGCAGCGAACTGAATGTACGCGCCTGGATCCAGGCGGGCCAGGAGCCGGAAACCATCGACGGATTTGTGCGCATTCAAAATAGTGGCGCGCCGTTTCCGCCGGCCAGAATCGATCCTGCGGCGACCGTCGCCGTCTTCCATACTTCCGGCACCACGGGCTTTCCCAAGGGAGCGGCTCTTTCAAGCCGTGCTCTTCTCGGAGCGCGTTCCTCCACAGTATTTGCGGGGCTTTTTCTCGGCCACAAAGATCTCGCGCTGGTTGCCTTGCCCTGGTCGCACATCATGGCCGTCAGCATTGCGCTTTATGGCTTGATGGCCGGAATCCGCGGATGCTTTCTCGAGCGTTTCGACGTCGAAGATGCCCTCGATCTGGTCGAGCGATTTGGCGTAACCGCCTTTGTTGGCGTTCCTGCCATGCTCGCGAAGGTGGTGAACAGCAATCCCGACCCGAGCCGCCTTGCCACCCTGCGCGTGTGGCTTTCCGCAAGTGACTACCTGCCCTCTGAGGTTCGCATGCGCGTGCGCGAATTCGGAGCATTGCTTCGGCTGCCAGGCGGGCGGCGCATTCCTCCCGTCATCCTGAATGGTTACGGGATGGTTGAGCTCGGGGGGCTGGCCATGATGGGCGTCGAATTGTCGCTCTTTCCCGGCAGTGGCCAACTCTGCTTTCCCGTTCCGCCGTTTCGCGTTCGCATCGCCGATGAAAACGGCCGGCGCGTTCGGGCGGGCAATCCAGGGGAGTGCCAGATTCGCCGGCGCGGCATTGCGCCGCACTATTGGCAAGACAAAGAAAGCAACAATGGCCTTTTGACCGGCGATGGTTGGCTGCGCACCGGCGATCTTGCCACCCGTAACCACTTTGGCCTGATCCGCATCGTAGGGCGTATTAAAGACGTCATCAAATCCGGCGGATATTCGGTTTACGTGCGCGAATTGGAAGAGGCGATCCTGGCTCATCCTTCGGTGGCTCGCGCCATTGCCTTCGGCCTGCCCCACAAGGAGAAAGGCGAAGTACCTGCTGTCGCTGTCGAGTTGCTGCCTGGCTCGCCGGAAGGTGAAACCGACCTGCTGGAGTGGTGCCGGAATCATCTCGCCGCCTACAAAGCGCCGCGACACATCTGGATTCTCGATCCCGGAGGCTTGCCGCAGAACCACAACGGCAAGTTTCTCAGGCGGGTTCTCCGCGAACGATTTTCGGAAAAAATCGCCTAAAGCATTTTCTGCAATGGTTAGTCGTGGCGCAGCGCATCGACTGGAGATAGCTTCCCCGCTCGCCAGGCCGGAACGGCGCCGGCGATCAGTCCTGCGATGAGGGCGATCACCATCGCCTGCAAGAGCAACGGCCATTCAAGGGAATCTGAGACGAAGGTCGCGGTCTGCGGCAGGCTCGCAAGAACCCGCAGAGCGATCCATCCCAGGAGCAGGCCTAGAACTCCTCCGCCCAACCCGAGAATGGCCGCCTCAAGCTCGATGAGCAGCAGGATCTGCGCTCGTTTCCATCCCATAGAGCGCAACGTGCCGATCTCCTGTGTACGCTCGAAGACGCTCATCACCATGGTGTTTGCAATCCCCAGAATTCCGATCACCAGTGCAAGCATCGACGTGCCCCAGGCGGAGGCCTGGGCAAGTTTGACGAATTGATTGTCGCTGGCGCGCTCGGCCGCGGGAATCGCTTTCAGGCCCGGCAACGCAGCCTCAATCTGCGCTTGCGCGCGCTTGATGTAGTGCTCCCACGCCTCGCCTTGCGGGGCCGGTCGCAGGCGCACGTCGATCGTCGACACTTTCCCTTGCACGCTGCTCAACTGCTGCAGCTGGTCGAGCGGCATGATCACCGCATCGGCTTCGAGCGCCGAACCGCCGTGGTAGACGCCCGTCACCGTAAACGGCGACCCCTCGATCTCCAAGGCGTCTCCGGGCTTTTTCTTCAACCCTTGCGCCAGAACATCGCCCAGCATCACCTCCGGCTGGCCGTCGCGAAATCGCCTTCCTGAAAGAATCTGCAACGAGTCGAGTTGGTATCCGGTCGCCAGCCAGCCGTAAACCAGGGCATTCTCATCCGAAGTCAGGTCCATCTCGTTGATGATTGCGGGCGCGGCCTGCGCTACAACGGGAATACTCTTCAGTTTGCCGGTAACGGATTCATCGAGCGAGGTGTTCAGAAACGTGCCGCGAATCACCGCAATGTCAGTGCGGCTGCTGGAGTAGATCTTGATCCATTGCTGCTCAAATGAGCGGGAAAAGCCCACCAGGCCGACAAACGCACCCACAGCCATGCTGATTCCGCCCAGGGTCAGCAAGGTTCTGAGACGTCGACGCCGCAGATTCTTCCAGACAAATTTCGTAAACGAGAGTGAAGTGGCCATCAAGCCGGAGCGAATCCTGTGGAACAATGATTGGCAAAGAAAGCAGGCCCGGTGAGCACGGCAACGTTCACTTGCCCCGTCCCCCAGCATAAGAGGTTACAGTCCGGCTTGCAATGCGCCGCCTGAGGGTCTTAGATGCCTTCCCCCATGGTGACGTATACCCGCATGCGTTCCAGCTCCACCCGATACGCTGTGCGCTCGGCCTCTTCGGCTGCAAAAGGATCCGGCGGGCATGGCTCGGCGCCCAGTCGTTCTTCCAATTCCTCCACGCGCGCTGAGAGCGCAATGAGCGCGTCGGACAGCGGGTCCTTGATGTCGTGCGGATCGGTGAGGAGCACGCGCTCGCCATTGCGATAGACGATGTGAGCCGGAACGCCGACGACGGTCGAGTTCGGCGGCACATCGGAGAGGACCACGGAGCCCGCGCCCACGCGCGAATTTTCGCCCACGGTCAAGTTGCCCAGGATGTTGGCGTTGTTGCCTATAAAAACGCGATCGCAAATCGTAGGATGGCGCTTGCCGTGGCCTTTGCCGGTGCCGCCCAGTGTTACCCCCTGGTACATGGTCACGTCACTGCCCACGATGGCGGTTTCGCCAATCACCACCCCAGTGGCGTGGTCGATGAACAAGCGCTCGCCAATCAGCGCGCCGGGATGAATGTCTACGCCGGTGTAGAAGCGGGCCACCTGCGAGAGCACGCGAGCGAGAAGGCGCATATGGTGACTGCCAAAGCCAGTGCGACACGCGATGAATCCACACCGCCCAGAGGCCTGGGTAGCAGAGCAGAACCTCAAGGCGCGTGCGCGCAGCCGGATCGCGCTCCATGATGGAGCTGATTTCATCGCGCATTCGGCCAAAAACTGGACATAACTCTCAAGGAAAACAGGGACTAGGGGCATAGTCCCTCAGTCCCTCAGTCCCTAGTCCCTAGTCCCTAGCCTCTAGTCTCTAATCCCTGCCTTTTTACGCCGTTACCGCAATCGGCTCGGGCTGCAACGCCAATGCCTGCTGGCGCAGCGGCTCAAACAGGATGCTCGACAGATAGCGCTCGCCGAAGTCAGGCAGCACAACCACAATCAGCTTGCCTGCATTCTCGGGCCGTGCGGCCACCTTGAGCGCCGCTGCGACCGCCGCGCCGGAGCTGATCCCGACGTAGAGACCCTCCTCACGTACCAGGCGCCGCGCCATGTCGATTGACTCATCGTTGGTCACCTGCACAACTTCATCAATGAGCTTGGTATCGAGCACGTTGGGAATAAACCCGCCGCCCAGGCCCTGGATCTTGTGTGGGCCGGGTTTTCCGCCTGAAAGTACTGCACTGTCAGAGGGTTCAACTGCGACGGCCTTGAACGATGGCTTCTTCGGTTTGATGTAATTCGAAACGCCGGTGAGAGTGCCGCCGGTGCCAACGCCGGAGATGAGAATGTCCACTTTGCCGTCCGTGTCGTCCCAGATCTCCGGGCCGGTCGTCTTCAGGTGAATAGCTGGGTTGGCCGGGTTGTCGAACTGCTGAAGGATATAGCCGTTGGGCGTTTTCTCCAGGATCTCGTTGGCCTTGGCGATGGCGCCCTTCATCCCGTTGGGGCCAGGCGTGAGCACAATCTCCGCTCCATAAGCCAGCAGCGTAACGCGCCGCTCCAGGCTCATCGTTTCGGGCATCGTCAGGACGAGCTTGTAGCCTTTGACCGCAGACACAAACGCCAGCGCGATGCCGGTATTGCCGCTGGTCGCTTCGATCAGCGTGGTCACACCGGGCTTGATCTTGCCGGCCTTCTCGGCGGCGTCGATCATGGCGAAGCCAATGCGGTCCTTCACGCTCGATGCGGGGTTCTGGCTTTCGAGCTTGGCAACCACGATTCCGGGGAGCCCGGCCGAGACGCGGTTCAACCGCACCAGTGGAGTGCGGCCAATCAATTCAGTAACATTCGCGGCAATGCGCGCCATAATGATCTCCTTTTCCCGGGGCTATTGACCCGGATTGCTGGTGAAACGGATTCATGGGGAACGGTGCAGCTTGTCTGGAGGGAAAATTCGCGCGCCATCAAGCGCACTTCGGCATCGGAGCTGGCACCAGGGACGGCGTTAGCGACATCGATGCATATACATAGCGTAGACCCAACGCCCCGGCGATTGCAAGGGCTATTGTTCCCAGCCGCCGGCTTGCGCCCGACCAACGAAAGTCTGACTCAGCCGGTATTGCGCAAGCCCGCCGAAATTCCGTTGATCGTCGCCGCGATCGCCCGATTCACATCGGGAGTATCCTCGCCGGCGCGCTTCCGCCGCAGCATATCCACCTGGATCAAATGCATCGGATCGACGTAGGGATTACGCAGCTTGATCGAGTGAGCCAGCACCTGGTTACTCTCAAGCAGTTCCTTCTGGCGCGTGACCGCGAGTACTGCGCGCACCGAACGATGAAACTCGGCTTCGAACATATCGTAGATGCGCTCGCGCAGCTTCTCATCCTTGACCAGCGTGGAGTAAAGCCGCGCCGTACCCAAGTCCGCTTTCCCCAATGCCATCTCCACGTTGCGCAGCAGGTCGATGAATAGCGGAAACTCTTTGGCCATGGTTTGCAGGAGTTCGAGTGCGCCGGGCCGCGCGAGAAACTGGTCGACGGCAAATCCCACGCCGAACCACGCCGGCACCAGCAGCCGCGATTGCGTCCAGCCGAAAACCCAGGGAATGGCGCGCAAATCCGACAGTTTGGGTGAATCGCTGCGGCGCGCCGGGCGCGAACCGATCTTCGCGTTCTCCAATTCGCCTACCGGCGTGCTCTGCTCGAAGTAGGTGACCACGCCCGGGTCGTCAAGAATGTATTCGCGGTATGAGTCGTAAGCCAGGCTCGACAGCTCGTCGAGCGCGGACTCCCACTCCGGCTTGAGCACGCCGGTGAAGTGGCCTTCGGGGTCGCGCGCATTGGGCCGTGCCAACGCATCGAGTGACGCCGCAATCATCAGCTCCAGATTGCGCTCGGCCAGAACTTCGTCGGCATATTTGAAATTGAGAACCTCGCCCTGCTCCGTGATGCGCAACTGGCCATCGAAGGAGTCGAACGGCTGTGCGAAGATTGCGCGATGCGTCGGCCCTCCGCCGCGGCCCACCGTGCCGCCTCGGCCATGGAAAATGCGCAGTTTAATTCCTGCCTCGCGCGCCACCACATGCAGATCGCGATGCGCGCGGAAAATCTCCCACGTCGAGGTCAGCATTCCGCCATCCTTGTTCGAGTCGGAGTAGCCGAGCATGATCTCCTGCCAGTTGCCCCACGACTCAAGCAGCCGGCGGTAGTCGGCACGGCTCCACAGCTCGCGGCAAATTTGCGGTGCATTCCGCAGATCTTCGATGGACTCGAACAGCGGCACCGGCATCAGTCCCGGATCTCTGCCGGGCTCTTCGCCCGCACCCTCCACCGCCACACCGCCCAGCCGGGCCAGGCGAATCACAGCCAGCACATCCTCTACCGAAGAGGCGCCGCTGATCACATACTGTCGAACCGCCTCCGGCGAGCAGCCCCCTTTCACTTCGGCCACCACGCGGAACGTCTCCAGCACGCTGGCGGTTTCATGGGACAGGCCGCTTTGCAGCGAAGGCGCGATGGTGTCGCTGATGGCTTCGCGCAATGCTACCGAGTGAACCCGCGCGTGCTGGCGGATGTCGAGCGTGTGAAGATGCAGGCCAAACGTTCGCACCTGCAAGATAAGCGGATCAATGAGCGTGCGCGCGATGCGGATGCCCTCATGCTCGGCCAGCGATGCGCGCAGCGTCTCCAGGTCGTCGATAAAGTCCTGAACCGAGCAGTAAGCGGGCAGCGCCTGGGTGAGCTTGTCGTGCCCGCGAGCCAGCGTGAAAGGCGTCACAGGCAGCCCGCCGCCAGAACCCATCCCTTCACTCGCCCGCTCCAGCGTGCGCTGGATGCGCGCCTTGAGGCAGATCACGAAGCGCCGGTAATACTCAAACTCGTATTGCGAGCCGAAGACTTCTGCCTCCTGCGTATGCACCTGCGCCACGTAAGCGCGCAGGCGCTCCAGAAGCGCCTCGCTCACTTCCCGCTGTTGGGCGCTCGTGGTGAGCAGATCGATGATTCCGTCGAGCTGGCGCTGGTAGTAGAGCAGCAGATGCCCGCGCGCGAGTTGCAGCGCCGCGCGCGTCACTTCGGGCGTAACAAATGGATTGCCGTCGCGGTCGCCGCCGATCCACGAGCCGAAGCGCAACACCAGCGGCAGCTCCAGCGGCTCAATCTCCAGATCGTACGCCGACCTCAGTGCCGCCGAAATCTCGCGATAAAGCTCGGGCAAAGTCTCGAAGATGGAGACGTCGTAATAGTCGAGGCCCATCTTCACCTCGTCGAAGACTGTTGGCCGGCGCGAGCGCACTTCGTCGGTCTGCCAGAGGCCCGTGATTTCAGCCAGCACCAATTCCTCGAGCCGCGCCATGTCCTGCGCCGGCAACGGAATGCGATCGAGCGCCTCAAGAAATTCGCCAATGCGCCGGCGCTTGAACATCACGGTGCGTCGCGCAGCCTCGGTGGGGTGCGCAGTGAATACCGGCACAATGAGCACTCGGCGCAGCCAGTTCAGCGCATCTTTCGCGCCGATTCCCACGCGGCGCATTTCGCTCAATGTGCCTGCCAGCGACCCGCGCTGCCGGCCGGCCTGGCCACTCAGGCGCAACGCCACGCGGCGCCTTTTGCGATGGTTGGTCTCCGCCAGGTTGATGAGCTCGAAGTAGAACGCAAAGGCCCGCGTAAGCAAAATGGCGCGCTCCACGGGCAGCGAGTGCACAAGCGCCATCGCGGCAGAGTCCTGGCGCGCGGCCTCCTCGGTTTTTCCGTGCGCGTCGGCGTCTCGCCGGCGGATCGTTCCCTGCCGCAGCGCTTCGACCTGCGCAAAGAGCTCGTCGCCAGCCTGCTCGCGCAGCACCACGCCCAGCAGCGTGCCGAGCGAGCGCACGTCGCGGCGCAGCGGAGCCTCCTTCAGGTCGCCGGTTTGCGCCTCAAGCTCGGCTAGCCGCTGGGTCCAGCTCTCGGGATTCCACAAAAGAGCCATCGTAATTCGATTATGCACGACAGGATTCGGGGATCGCCTCAGGGATCAGGCCGTCTTGCCTTCCAACTGCTCCGTCAACTCTTCCCACTCATCGGTCAGCGCGGCCAACTGCCCGCGAAGCTCTTCCGCGAGCCTGGTCAGCCGTTCGGTCTCGGCCGCCGATACATAAACGGCCAGCGCTTCATTGGTGTGCGCAACGGCGCTCTCAATGCGCGGGATTTCCTCTTCGAGAAAAGTGCATCGGTCCTGCATCTGTTTTTGCTTGATGGGATTCAGTCGGCGGGTGCGAGGCGCAGTCGATGGCGCATCCCCATTGGTTTCCTCGTAGCCGCCCTCGATGATGATCGTGGCTCCAATCGGTGCAGGTTTTTCGAGTTGCTGTGCAGGCGCTTCGGGGACAGGCGCGGCCAGGGCCGCTTTGCGCCGCAGGTAATCTTCGTAGTTGCCTTCGTATGCCGTCACCGCGCCGCCTTCGATTTCGAGCACGCGCGTCGCCAGCCGATCGATGAAGTAGCGATCGTGGGAGACAAAAACAACCGTGCCGCTGTAGCTGGCCAGTGCTTCCAGCAGCACGTCCTTGGCGCGCATATCCAGGTGGTTGGTGGGCTCGTCGAGAAGCAGGAAGTTTGCCGGCGAAACAAGAATCCGCGCCAGCGCGTATCGGTTGCGCTCGCCGCCCGAAAGAACACCTAGTGGCTTGAAGACGTCATCCCCGGAGAAGAGAAAACAACCAAGCAGCGAGCGAAGCTGAACCTCCGGCACGCGCACGGCTGCCCGATTCATGTCGTCGAGCATGCGCGATTCAGGGTCGAGCACCTTGTACTGATCCTGCGCAAAATATTCGGCGACGACATTGTGGCCCAGGCGGATCGATCCCACGGTCGGCGATTCCTCGCCGGTCAGCAACTTGATCAGCGTAGACTTGCCCGCTCCGTTCACGCCCACCAGCGCCACTCGATCACCGCGCTCAATCGTGAAGCGCACGCCGCTGAACACCTGCTTCGGCCCGTAGCTCTTCCCAAGCCCCTCAGCTTCAGCCACGATGTGACCCGAGGGCGGCGGCTGCGGAAATTTGAAGTGGATGACGGGCTCTTCCTCGGGCACTTCGATGCGCTCGATCTTTTCCAGCTCCTTGATCCGCGACTGCACCTGTTTGGCCTTCGTGGCCTGATACCTGAACCGATTAATGAAAGCCTCAAGATGCTCGATGCGTTCGCGCTGGTTGCGGAAGGAGGCCATGAGCTGTTCACGCCGCTCGTCTTTCTGCTTCAAGTATTTTGTGTAGTTCCCCTGATAGAGGTTCAGCCGTTTGTTCCAGATCTCCACCGTGCGGTCGATCGTCACGTCGAGAAAATAGCGGTCGTGCGAAATAAGGATGTAGCCGAAGGGATAGCTCTTCAGGTAGTCCTCGAGCCAGTTGCGCGTCTCCAGATCCAAATGATTTGTGGGCTCATCTAAAAGCAGGAGATTAGGCTTGGCCAGCAGCAGCTTGGCCAGCGCAATGCGCATCTGCCATCCCCCGCTGAACTCATCCGTCTGCCGCGCCCAATCCTCTTTGTCGAATCCCAGTCCCGTAAGCACGCTGCCGACCTGCGCATCGAGCGCGTAGCCCTCGAGCGCGTGAAAGCGGTCCTGCAGCAGCGAATACCTCTCCGCAACAGACTGGTACCCCGCGCCCTCGTGATCCAACTCGGCCATCTGCCCGGCCAGCTGTTCAATCTCGCGCTCCATCTCGTGGAGTTCGTCGAAAACAGTCAGGCATTCCTCGAAAACCGTTCGGCCTGCGAGCTGCAATCCCTCCTGCGGCAAATAGCCAATGCTGATCCCGCGCGTCTTTTCGAGCGAACCGTAGTCCAGCGATTCCAAGCCGGTGAGGATCTTCATCAGCGTAGATTTGCCCGTGCCGTTGGCGCCCACCAGCGCTGTTTTCTCGTCGTTGCGAATCAGCCAGTTGGCCTCAAGAAACAGGATCCGCGGCCCGAACCGCTTGCCGGCATGTTGAAGCGTGAGCATGAAAGTCTATTGTCGCAAATGAGCGCGCGCTGATTGGGACGGAGGCCGCGACAAAGACTCTGTCTCCGTCCACATGGAAGACTTCCTCTGTCTACGTCAAAGCAGTTATCTCGCCCGAAAGGGTCGCCACTGCCTTCGGCGGTTCACTCTCGACCACCAAGGCGACTATGATGGTTGAGCGCAAGTGCAGCGACGGCTGTAGAAGGTCCAAAACGCGGAGGAAACATGACAACGAATTTGACCGAGCGGCGCGAATTCTTAAAGCAGGTGAGCACGCTGGGATCGGCGGCGATGATGGCCTGTCTGCCTGAGAGCGCGATGGCTTTCGGCGGCGGCGGGCGCATCGTGCAAGATGCTGTTGCCCCTGCGCAATCCGAAGAGCTGCCGAAACATCACATCAGGTTTGCCGTGTGCGGCATGAGTCACGATCACATTAATGGCATGATCGGAGCCGTCCAGCGCGGCGGAGGCGAACTGGTGGCTGCATGGGGTAGCGAGCAGGACAAGCTCGCGGCTTTTCGCAAGCGATATCCCGAAATCAAGATCGTCTCTACGCAGGAGGAGGTCCTTGACGATCCTTCGGTGCAGCTCGTTCTCACCTCGCAAATCGCCAGTGAGCGCGCGGGAATCGCCGTACGCGCCATGAAGCACGGCAAGGATTTTCTTTCAGACAAACCGGGACTGACGACACTCGAGCAACTGGCCGAAGTCCGCAAGACCATTGCCGAGACCAAGTGCATCTACGCGATCATGTACAGCGAACTGCTTGAAGTGAAGGCCGCGGTCTACGCGGGTGATCTCGTTCGTCAGGGCGCGATCGGCAAAGTCATCCAGACCATCAACATTGCTCCGCATCAAATCTTCCAGCATGCGGGGGACGCGGGCGGAGGCGGAGGACGGCCCGACTGGTTCTGGAATCCGGATCAATACGGCGGAATTCTGTGCGACATCGGCTCGCACCAAGTGGATCAATTCCTGTTCTACACCGGCTGCACCGAGGCGGAAGTCGTGGAATCGCAAATCGCGAACGTGCGCCATCCCAAGTACCCGCGCTTCCAGGACTTTGGCGACATGGTTCTGCGCGGCAACCGCGGCTTCGGCTATGTGCGCCTCGACTGGTTCACGCCCGACGGCCTGGGAACCTGGGGCGATGGACGGCTCTTCATTCTCGGCACCGACGGCTACATGGAAGTGCGCAAGTACACCAACGTCGGCGTCAGCCACCAAGGAAACAATTTGTTTGTGGTCGACAGCAAGGGGGCGCGGTACATCGACTGCAGCAAGATGCCGTTACCGTTTGGTCCGCAATTTGTGGCCGACATCGTGAACCGCACGCACATAGCGCAGAACCAGGACGAAGCCTTGCTCGCCGCCGAGCTCGTGCTCAAGGCGCAATTGAAGGCGAAGTTCGTGACCATCGAGAGCTGAGACACCAATCCTGCGTCAAGCCAAGCGATTCTTGGGCAAATCATGCACACGTAAGTCGCATGCGCGAGCCGCCTAGTTTTTGCATGATTCAGGCTCTTCAGATTGATCGTATGGGCCAGTGCTGGCGAAAAACCTGCATCTGCCCCGGCGGACGAAGGACTTCGGATTCAGGTTGGTGAAGCAAGATGCCAGTGCGAACGAAAAGCGATCGTCTGCCGCATGCAATGCTGGCGGAGAGGGAGGGATTCGAACCCCCGATACCCTTTCAGGTATGCCGGTTTTCAAGACCGGAGCCATCAACCGCTCGGCCACCTCTCCGCGGTCTGCCGGACCTCTCTAGATTGTACGTCGAATTCAGCCGATTGCAGGGACTCCAGGCTGCAATCCGGCCCTCAAATGAAAAAGCGGGAGCACGCGGCTCCCGCTCATTTCACGCTCCGGATCTACTGCTTACCCTCGAGCTCATCGGCCAGTGCGCCTACACCATAAATCTTGCGCAGGGCCTCGAGCATCCCGGCAGAATGAACCGCAACGGCGCGATTCTTTGTGCCGTCGTAAACGAAGTCTCCAGCCAGCGACTCGATATTTCCGTCGAAGATCAGCCCGACTAACTCACCGTTGCGATCCACGACTGGGGAGCCGGAGTTGCCGCCGATGATGTCGTTCGTGGTGACAAAATCGACCGGTTTCGCCAAGTCGAGCTTGTCACGCGCCGCCTCTTCCTTCGGCGTTAGGTTCCACGGGTCTTTGTCGCTGAAGCTCGCCGCGCGATCGTAGAGCCCATAGAACGTCGTGAACGGCGGAGCGATCGTTCCGTTGTACGGAAATCCATCGACCGTGCCATAGCTCAGCCGCAGCGTAAATGTCGCGTCGGGATACGCGTTCTTGCCATAGACCGCGAAGCGAGCCTTGCCCAGCTTCTCGCCTCCGGCATCGAACACGCTTGAGACTTTGTCGCGCATGTACACGTAATTGGCGCGCCACACAGGGTCCGCACGGCGCGCTGCCGCAATCATCGGATCATTTGAGGCCGCGACTGCAGCCTCGCCTCCATCGAGCAGGCTCTTCCGGAATGCCGGATCGGCGAGTTTGGTCCCATCAACAAGCCCGTCCACCGACTTATCGATGTCGCCGCCCTGCACGATCGCTTGCAGGTACGCATCATCCGCCCCAAGTTGCTCCTTCGCCAGGTTCAGGGCATTCTTCATGAACATCTTTTCCACCGATGGATAGACGGGCGCCGGAGACAGCATCTGGTATCGCAGAGAATCCAGTCCTGCCTCGTGGTACTGCGGCAGCCGCTCGCCGTCAGGCTTCTTCACTTCAGCGACATACTGCACGATCTCCATGGCGAGCGTGAAAAGCTGGCTGTCGCCGCGGCGGAAGAGTTGCTTCTTGAATTCGGGCTTGGCAAGCTCCACGGCCTTCGCGATTTCGTCCCACGCGTCTCCATATTCCTTTTCCAAGTCTGGATTCGCCTTGACTTTGGCACGCAGGTCGTCTTCCTCGGCCTGCTTCTTGGCCAGAATCGCCTTATCCGATAGTGCCTCCTGGCGGCCCACGTAGACTTTCAGGCTGTTCTGCAGAAAGAAGATTGTGCTTTCAACCTTCTCCTTGTTGTCCGCACTCTGCTTCCCGAATTCCTGAGCCGCGTCAATGCGCCGCTGAAGGTATTCGACGATCGCCGGCCCACGGACTTCGCGCTCCAACGTCAGTTGAGCCACGGTGTCATCGCGCGATGTCGAACCTGGATGGCCTGAGACAAAAACCAGATCGCCCGGAGCCGCACCCTTCGGGTTCCACTTCAAGTAGTTCTCCGTGTGCAACGGTTTGCCGTTTTCGTACACCCGGTATAACGCCATGTCCAGGTCGTAGCGCGGATAGGTGAAGTTATCCGGATCGCCGCCGAAAAAGGCAGCCTGCTCCTCGGGCGCGAACACCAGGCGCACATCGGTGTACGCCTTGTATTGATACAGCCAATACTCGCCTCCGTTGTAGAGAGTCACCACATCGGAGCGCAAGCCGGTCTTGTCTTTGCTCTCCTTCTCGATCGCGGCAATCTCAGCATCGCGCGCCTTCAACGCCTCGGCATCATCCTTGGCGCCCTTGGCTGCGCCCTGCACCCGGGTCGTCACGTCCTGCATGGCTACCAGAACATTGATTTCAAGATCGGGAGTCTTCATCTCCTGGTCCTGCGTCGCGGCGTAGAACCCGTCGCGCAGATAATCGTGGTCTGCCGTTGAGTTCTTCTGCAGTTGGACGCGCGCCACGTGGTGATTCGTCAGCAGCAGGCCATTGGCGCTCACGAACGATCCTGAGCCGCCATCGTTGAGCCGCACGCTCGAAAGCCGCAGATGATCAAGCCATTCTTGCGTCGGGTGAAAGTTGTACTTCTCCGCCAGGGCTTTAAGCGGCGGGTTGTCAAACGTCCACATGCCCTCTTCGGCGCACATCGGCGCCACCGTCGCGAAAAGCAATGCGGAAATCAGTAATGTTGAGCGAAGAGCTCGAACGGTCATTGTGTCCTCACGATTCGAGAGCGCCGTCTGACGCCCTGCGGTTATGGTTGCTGCTGCACCAACACCTCTACGCCGGAAGCTGCGTCCCGTTGGTGAAACACATGTTCGGTGGCCTTCTGAAAATCTTCGGGCTTGGCGTATGGGATGTCGGTGAAGGTTTGCGGATTGCGGTCGGTGAGCGGAAACCACGAACTCTGCACCTGAACCATGATACGGTGGCCGCGGCGGAATGTGTGATAGAGATCGGGCATGCTGAAGTCGATATCGGTTTCCTTGCCCGGCACAAGCGGCTCCGGCTTCTCCCAGCTCTTACGGAATTTCGCGCGGAATGGTTCGCCGCGCAGCAACTCTTCGTAGCCGCCCATGTGCACAGGCGCTTCGTCAATCACGCGCTTGTTGGGCTTGGAGACATCGGCGGGATCCTCATCGGGATAGACATCGATGAGCTTCACGTCGAAGTCGGAGTCGGTGCCGGAGCTCGCCACTTTCAAATGCGGCGAAATTGGCCCGGCGATCGTCACGTCCTCGGTGAGCGGGTCGGTCTCGTACGTCAGCACGTCGGGCCGGTAGCCGGCAAAGCGTTGGTCATCCACCATGTAGCGCTGCGGCACCGTGTCTGTGGTGTAACCCACGAACGGCACCGGATGGTTTGGATCGCTCAGGTACTCGTCGACGCTCACAGTTTCAACCGGCGGATCGAAACTGAGCTTACCACCGGCGTGGAAGTAAAGCGCCTTCGCAACTGTGTTCTTCGGCGGCCATACGTCGTAGCGGCGCCACACGTTGGTTCCGGTCTCAAAAACGATCGCCGAGGGCGGCGTTTTGCCACCGCCCTTCAAATAATGCTCGAAAAAGGGAAATTGGATGTTGGCGCGGAAGTAAAGCGATGTCTTCGCGTTGAACTGCACGTCGCCCAGGTGGTCGCCATCGTTGCGCGCCCAGCCTCCGTGCACCCAGGGCCCCTCGACTAACGTAACTGGCGTATCGGGATTGAACTTCCGTATCGCGTAGAAAGTCCGGTACGGCCCTTCCAGATCTTCAGCGTCGTACCATCCACCCACTACAAGAACCGCGCACTTGATGTTCTTCATGTGCCGCGATAAATCGCGCGACTGCCAGTAATCGTCGTAGGTGTCGTGCTTGAACTGGTCGTCCCACATCCAGCTCGCGCCGTCCAGGTATTTATCCAGGCTGGCCACGTTTCCAGCCTCAAGAAAGAATTTGTAACTGTCCGGCGTGCCAAAATCGAACGGTGCTTCCTGCTTTGGCAGAACGGGATTCTGTTGTGGATGGAAAAACGGCGCGTAGAATTCAAATCCCGCAGCGAGCATGAAGGCTCCGCCATGATAGGAATCATCGCCCAGGAAGAGATCGGTCATGGGCGCCTGTGGGCTGGCCGCGGCGATCGCCGGATGCGAGTCGATGATCGACGCCGACGTGTAGAACCCTGGATACGAGATGCCCCAGATCCCCACCTTGCCATTGTTGTTGGGCACATTCTTCAACAGGAATTCAATCGTGTCGTAGGTGTCTGATGATTCGTCCACGTCTTGCGGCGATTTCTTTTGGTCGATGTGCGGCCGCATCTCCACAAACGTGCCCTCGCTCATCCAGCGGCCGCGCACGTCCTGATAGACAAAGATGTAGCCGGACTTCTCAAATTCGTCTGAAGGTCCGAGCTGCGCGGGATAACGGTCTTCCCCATAAGGTTCCACGCTGTAAGGCGTCCGGTCCATGAGGAACGGATACGGCCCTGGATCGTCAGCAAACGCGGAGGCTTTGGGCACGTAGACCGCGGTGAACAGCCGCACGCCATCGCGCATGGGGATGCGGTACTCGTATTTGGTGTAGTGTGCGCGAACATAATCCTCGCCGGAAGCCTGCTGTGCAGGCTGCTGCGAGCGCAGGTCCGGCAATGCAATAAGCTGCGCCGCCAGAATGCCGAAAGCGAAGAGTCGCGGTGTGTGCATTGTGGCCCGAAACTCCTGATCATCCAGAGTAACGCAGCCGGACGGGTTTGGTTCCTGGACGGCGCAGGGACTCCGCGAACCGCTGCCAGTATGTGACGAGGGGACAAAATGTAAGGTCGAGTGAACTCCAGTCTCCTGTCTTTCCTGCCCGCGCGGTTTACGATATTGCCGTAAGTCGCAACCGCTTGCAGCCCTCGCATCCGCTGATTTCAATGCCGTTTTTCCGCTCCGATCTCCCTTCCACAGAATTTCTGCGTTTCCTTATGCCATCCTTATGTGATTCGCGATTTTCCGGTTTAATCTGACCTTGATCCCTTAATTGGCCACAGGCGCATTCGCCGCCGGGCTGTCCTACAATTCCCAACGCATGAGGAGACCTATGTCAAAGTACAAATTGGAGTACATCTGGCTCGACGGCAAGAAGCCCATACCTGAACTGCGCGGCAAAACAACGATCAAGTCGTTTGACAAGACGCCGACTCTCGCCGACATGCCCCTCTGGGGATTTGACGGCAGCTCCACGATGCAGGCCGAGGGCAGCAAGTCCGACTGCATTCTCAAGCCTGTCGCGCTTTACCCCGACGCCAGCCGCAAAGACGGGTTCATCGTTCTCAGCGAAGTGATGCATCCCGACGGCACCCCGCATTCCACCAATATGCGAGCGACTGCCCCCGATGACCCGGATCTTTGGTTCGGATTTGAGCAGGAATATTTCCTATATAAGGATGGCCGTCCGCTTGGGTTCCCCGAACAAGGCTTCCCCGGCCCGCAAGGTCCCTACTATTGCGGCGTCGGCTACAAATATATGGGCAGCATCGCCCGCCAGATCGTTGACGAACACCTCGAGCTTTGCCTTGCCGCCGGCATCAACCACGAAGGCATCAATGCTGAAGTGGCCAAGGGCCAGTGGGAGTTTCAGATCTTCGGTAAAGGCTCGCACAAAGCCGCGGACGATGTTTGGGTTGCCCGCTACCTGATGATGCGTCTTTGCGAGAAGTACGAAGTGGACGTCCAGCTCTATTGCAAGCCGATCAAGGGTGACTGGAACGGCTCAGGAATGCACACCAACTTCTCCACCAAGCACCTGCGCGACGTGGGTGGCAAGGAGTACTTCGAGGGCCTCATGAAAGCCTTCGAGAACAATATCTCCGCGCACATCGAGGTCTACGGCCCGGATAATCATCTGCGCCTCACCGGCCTCCATGAAACGCAGGCTATCGATAAGTTCAGCTACGGCCTCTCGGACCGCGGCGCATCCATCCGGCTGCCCGTGAACTTCATCAAGAACGGCTACAAGGGCTACCTTGAAGATCGTCGTCCGAACTCCGAAGCTGATCCCTACCAGATCGTCGCGCGCATCCTTAAGACCGTGAACACCGTGTCCGTCAAGGAGCTCGTTCCTGCATAAAGCGAGGTTGGTTCGAGCTCAGTAACAACGTTCTGCGTTCGGCTGCTCGGAGCTCCTTATAGACCGATCGCAACAAACCAGAAAAGCGGCGCGCCAATCCAGTGGCTGCGCCGCTTTTCTTTCATAGAGCGCACTCGTGTGGCGCGATTTCTAATGGCTCCTTTATAACCGGCGTGTTAGAAACAAGAGAACAGAACGGGGCGCAGCCCTCCTTAGTCCAGTGAAGTTCGATGGAGCGCATTGGCCTGAGTCTCCTAACTTAGCTGCCATTGTTCTGAATCCGCTGCCAGGAAAGTTTGCCAAAGAAAATATGACCTTAGGCCATCCAGTCGAGTTGGAACCGCTTTTCGGAGACTACCCGCTCGACCAGGCCTACGATGAGATGCGCGCGCCCGGCGGAGAAGTGCGGGAGCAGTACCGCGCACTCGCCGAGACCCTCGCCGCCCTGCCCGCCGACGAGCTCCGCCGCCGCAAGCAGTCGGTCGATCTCGCCTTCCTCACCCAGGGCATCACCTTCACCGTCTACGGCCGCGAAGAAGGCACCGAACGCATTTTCCCGTATGATCTGTTGCCTCGCCTGATCACCGCACGGGAATGGGAATGCATCGAGCGAGGGCTCACGCAGCGCATCACCGCCCTCAACCTGTTTCTCCGCGACGTCTACTCAGACGCCAAAATTCTCGCCGATCGCATCGTCCCGCGCGAGCTCGTTTACAGTTGCAAGCACTACCGGCGGCAGATGCGCGGGCTCCAGGTGCCGAGAAATGTCTACATCGCGGTTGTCGGCTCCGATCTGCTCCGCTTGTCGACCGGCGAATTCGTCGTACTCGAAGACAATCTCCGCGTGCCTTCCGGCGTGAGCTACATGCTTACCAACCGCCGCGTGATGAAGCGCACCTTCCCGCAATTGTTCTCAAGCTATGGTGTCCGCCCCATCGAGCACTACCCGCAGGTTCTTTTGTCCACGCTGCGCTCGCTCGCCCCCGAAGGCCGGCCTGAGCCGAACATTGTGCTCCTCACCCCCGGTGTCTTCAACTCCGCCTACTTCGAGCACACCTATCTCGCCCGCCAGATGGGCATTGATCTCGTGGAAGGACGCGACCTGGTCACGCACGACAACATCGTCTACATGCGTACCACTGACGGGCTCAAGCGCGTTGACGTCATCTATCGACGCGTAGACGACGACTTCAGCGACCCTCTTGTCTTCCGCTCCGACTCTTCCCTTGGCTGTGCTGGCCTCTTCAATGCCTACCGCGCCGGTAACGTCACCGTGTCCAACGCATTCGGCACCGGCCTCGCCGACGACAAGGCCGTCTATGCGTTCGTGCCGAAGATGATTCGCTACTACCTCAATGAAGATCCGATTCTGCCCAATGTCGAAACATTTCTACTCAGCGAGGAGAACGAACGCAAGCACGTGCTGGCCAATCTCGACAAGCTCGTGGTCAAGGCCGTGGGCGAAAGCGGCGGCTACGGCATGCTCATCGGCCCCAAGTCTTCGGCTCGGCAGCGCGAGGACTTCGCCCGCCAGATCGAGGCCAACCCGCGCAACTATATCGCGCAGCCCACGCTCGATTTTTCGCGCGCGCCCTGCCTGGTCGACGACCGGCTCGAGCCGCGCCACGTCGATCTGCGCCCCTACATCCTTTTTGGCGACAAAGTAAACATTGTGCCCGGCGGACTCACGCGCGTGGCGCTCGAAAAAGGTTCGCTCGTAGTCAACTCTTCGCAAGGCGGCGGAAGCAAGGACACATGGGTTCTGGAATAAGTCTGATTCAGGAACATCGGGCGGGAGGTGAAAGAAGCACGATGCTATCGCGCGTCGCCGACAGCCTCTACTGGATGAGCCGCTATCTTGAGCGTGCGGAGAACACCGCGCGCCTGCTCGACGTCACCATGAGTCTGATGCTCGACCCTGGCGGCGCCAACGCCGAAGATCGATGGAAGAGAATGACCGCTGCCCTCGGCAGGCCTGCGGGAATTGAGTGGAACGGCTCGCTCGAAGCCATGGCGCGCAAGTTGGTCTTCGATCATCTCGATCCATCCTCCGTCACCTATTGCATCAACGGCGCGCGCGAAAATGCCCGCCAGGTTCGTGAAGAAATCTCCACCGAGCAATGGCAGCGCCTCAATCGCCTCTTTCACCACATTCACTCGCCGAGCGCGCAGGCTCAGTACGCTACGAGCGCCAGCGATATGCTGGCCTCGGTTGTCGACGGCATTCACTTATTTCAGGGTGTCGGCGATTCAACAATGATTCACGGCCAAGGCTGGCAATTCATTCGCCTCGGCCGCTCCCTTGAGCGCGCCTACGCCACAGCCACCCTGCTTGAGGTTTACCGGTCCGAGCTTTTTCAGGCCCACGAGCGCGAAAACTCGGGCTATCAGTACCTCGAGCTCGTCGGTCTGCTGCGTTGCTGCACGGCGTTCGAGGCCTATTGCCAGGTTTACACTGCCGATCTTTCGCCGGAACGCATCCTTGAATTCCTTGTTCTGAATCGCGATTTTCCGCACGCCATTCGCTATTGCGTTGACAACATCCGCACCGCCATCGAATCCATTCAGCGTACCGGCGGCCGCCGCTCGCCCGATGAGGTTTTTGCCGGAGTCGGAAAGCTCCATGCCATGCTCGGCTATACCACCATCCATGAGATTCTGAGCGGTGACGCGGCTGCGTTCCTGCACAACATCCGCGAGCAATGCCTGCGCATTCATGAGCTGGTTTACCGTAACTATGTGCAATACTCCATTCAATCCGCGCTCGCGACCTGAACGAGAAATACTGGCAGCATGAACGATCGATTCGTACCGAATGTTTTGAAAGGACACGATTTCACATCTTGCAGAACAATCCGTTCGAAGCGAGTTTTTGTATCAGGGCACGACTTTAGTCGTGCCGAAAGAGGATCAAAATAGGAGGGGCTTTAGCCCCTGAGGAATTGCCGGAATCATGAATTTCTACTCCATCCGTCACCTGACGCGCTTCCGCTACTCGCAGCCCATCAGCGAGAGCATCATGGAGACGCGCATGCACCCGCGCTCCGACTCCAGCCAGCATTGCCTGACCTTCACGCTCTCCGTCAGCCCGCGCTGCCGCGTCTTCAGCTATCGCGACCACCTCGGCAACAACGTCCAGCACTTTGACATTCCCGGAGAGCACAACCAGCTCGTCATCGTGGCCGAATCCGTCGTCGAGCAGCAGCCTCTACCCGACGTGCCGCATTTTCTGTCGCCCGATGCTTGGGAAGATCTGGATGAGCTGGTCGAAGCCGGCGATTATTCTGAAATGCTGCTACCCAGCGCCTTCGCTGCGGAGACGCCGGCGCTCGTCGAACTCGCGAAAAAAATGGAAGTGGTGCGCCGCGACGATCCGTTGCATCTTGTTCTGGAACTGAACCAGCGCCTTTTCCACTACTTCGATTACGTGCCACGCTCCACGCGCGTTGACTCGCCCATCGACGAGGCGATCCTGAGCGGCGCAGGAGTCTGCCAGGATTTCGCCCACACCATGATTGCGCTGCTGCGTCACGTGCGCATTCCGGCGCGCTACGTTTCGGGTTATCTATATCGTGGCAGCGAGGATCACGACCGCTCCACGCCCGACGCCACGCACGCCTGGGTTGAAGCTTTGCTGCCGCATCTCGGCTGGGTCGGGCTCGACCCCACCAACAACCTGGTTGCGCAACACCGCCACATCCGCACCGCCGTCGGCCGCGATTACGCCGACGTTCCGCCCACGCATGGCGTCTTCCGCGGCAAGACCGCAAGCGAGCTTTATGTCGCTGTGAAAGTGGAAGCCAATGAGCAGGCGCCGGCCCTCGACCGCAAGCTTCCCATCCCCGAAGATTGGAGCGTGCTCGTCGAACGCGCCCAGCAGCCGCCCGAGCTCCCGGTGCCTTTCATTGACATGCAGCAGATGCAGCAACAACAGCAGCAGTAATCAAATCCGGCTCCGGTCTCGGGCCTATTTCGCCGCCGCCGCGTCTTCCGCCCCCATCGCCGTCAGCCGCATCTGCGCCAGCCGCCATGTCGATGTCGGAACAGCGAGAATCTCCTTCGGCTTTTTCAGTTTGCGATAATCCGCAATCGCAATATCACGCTCGCCGTACTGCTCGGCGATGCGGCCCAGCACATACCACACCTCGTCGTTAGGCTCATCGAGATTCCAAACATCCATGGCGCGTAGCAGCAGATCGTGTGCTTCCTTTGTTTTGCCTGTCTCTGCATAAAGGCATGCCAGCGTGTGCAGAATGTCTGGAGCGTCCTTTTGGAGTTGCGTCGCCTTCACCGCCGTCGCAACATCGTCGTCCGTCACTTTGCCGGTGAAGAGCGCGTCCCATGCCAGCCCGTTCAGCATTTCCGCATTCTCCTGGCCCAGCGCCAACTGTTTCTCTCCCCACGCATGCGCTGCGGCAAAATCGCCGCGATTGGCTTCGATCTCCATCTTCGCTGCGTAAGCATCGCTGTCGTTGTCCAGCAGCTTGAGTCTCGCGTCGGCGAGCGCCAATGCGTCGTCGAAGCGGTTCAGTCCCATCAGTGCTTCTAGGTTGTATTCGAATGCCTGTTTCGATTCGGGCTCATCCTTCTCGAGCGCAGAGGCAACGTCGAGCAACCGTGCAAAATTGTCCTGCACTGAGTAGCCTTCGGCAAGCGCGAGTTCGATGTTGGTGCGCTCGCGATCGCCTGCCGCGTCCTTCAGGCCCGCCTCGAGAATTGCGACGCCATCCGCGACCGTCGGCTTGGTGCCGACCATTATGGCCGCAGCGGCCAGCTTCATCTTGCGCGCATCCGCCGCTTCTCCCTTGATCCAGAAGCGCGGAAACACCGGCCCGCCCAGCGGATCGTCTCCGCCCTCCAGATGCTGATCCTCGCGCATCCAGTCGAGCAGCGCCTTGGCTCCCTTCAGATCGCCCGCGTTCACGCGGTCCACCATCTCCAGCGCGATTGAATTCGGTTTGTCCATCGTGTCGAGTAGCTTGTATTGCCCATCTTCCTTCACCACGAAAACCGTCATCGTGGTTCCACCGAGCATCTCCACCTTCTCGCGATAACCCGTGGCGTCGTCGCCTTCGCCCTTGGGATCAAGCATCTTGAGTAGAATGTCCTCCGTAACATCGAGCGAACTCTCTTCCCGGGCCAGCTGGCTGTTCATCTGCTTGCCCGAATTCAGTTCGTCCTTCAGCTCGTCGGCATCCATGGCGTTCAAGACCTTGAGCCCGTTGTGGCTGAGCATTGCCGCGAGCTTTTCTTTCGTCATGTTGGCGTCGAACGGAACCAGCGCGAAACGCTTCACCACGTCTTCGGGTGTATTGGCAAATTTCACATCCTCGTGGTGAACCGCGCCGCGCAGCATATTCGCCAGGCCCAGCGTGCGCGCGGCATCGTCGCCCGCTGCGCCCGCTTGCAAAAAGTCGGCCGCCTGCGGGTACTCCCTCCTGTTCATGAGCATCTCGCCCGCGGTGCCCGCTGTGTCTTTGAACGACGCATCGTCGGTCGACCTCTTGTTGGCCTCGGCCAGTCCCGCTTTGCTGTCTGCGATCATGGCCATGCTCGCGGAAAGCAGCTGTTGTGGCTCTGGATTGAGAGTCTGCCCGGCCTTGTAAGCTTCCGCATAATCGCCGCCGTAGAAAAGCGCGAATGCCAGGTTATTGCCGATGCCGAGATCGGCCAGCTTGTCCTCGCCCAGCGCCTCATATTCCGCAATGGCCTCTTTCATGTGCGACTGGCCGCTGTATCGCCGGCCCACGGAATCGTATTCGAGAAGAATGGCCAGGTCGCCCTGCGCCGAATGATCGTCAGGATCGAGCTTGATCGCCGCGCGATACGCATCCGCGGCGCCGGCCATGTCGCTGCCCGCGCGCAAATTCCGTCCCACCAGGTCATGCTTCAGAATCTCCGCCAGCGTGCGTTCAGCAACCGCCGACGTCGGATCGAGCTTGACCGCAAGCCGCGCTTCAGTGCGCGCAGTCTCGCCCATGCCCGCTTCAAGCAGCACATTGGCTACCTGCAAATGGTGCACCGCTGAATTCGGATTCTGCGCGATCAGCGCGCGATAGCTGGCCAGCGCTTCTTTTACCTTGCCATCGCGCAGCAGCGCCGCCCCTTGCGGTTCAAAGTTCACCATGATCGCCGGCCCGTTAATCAGGTCGGGAATCTTATTGCGAAGCGCCGTTGCTTCGGCCGCCGTGTAGCGCCGCTTCACAGTGTCGAAGACGAGATGCGCCAGCACCACGCCATCCTTGCCGGCGGAAAAATTCTCCGTGAGTACCGCCGGCCCAATCTGGACAGTCGCGTCCTTGGGCAGTTCCTTGGGAATGAAACCGGCAGGCGGGATGAGACGGTAATTCCACTCCATGTTGTAGGGAGCGTCGAGCCACCAGTCTTCTGTGCGCGGTGTTTTAGGCTTATCGGTTCCGGTCGCCTTTTTTTCGTCGCTGTCGTCCTTGCGCTTCAGTTCGTCGGGCAACATCTGGAACATCCGGTCGACGCGAATGGCAACCTGCGCATCTTCGAGATTCGTAAACCCGCGCTTGGCCTTGTCGCACGCGAGGGTCAACTCGAATGGGCGCGACAGGTCGGCGGGATCGGTGCGATCCACCTTCGTCAAATCGTCTGAAACATACTCCGCCTGCACATATCCGCGCAGGCCATCGCGTGTGTCATTGTCGGGCTTGTCCGCATAGTAGCCGCGATAGCCTGACTCATAGATTCCAGTCGGCTCGGTAATCTCCACTACGTTGGCTGGACCGTTGTCCGCCAGCGTGAACTCGCGGGTCTCCTTCAGGCCGTTGTCTTTCGACGTTGACTCGGGAGTCTTCTCGAGCGCAGTCGTCGTTGCGCTGGTGATCAGAGCAAGCCGACCCTGATCCCCCATCGGAATCTGTCCCAATTGCGCGTAGCGGTCAGTGGCGTCAATCCAGATCGGATTCTTCCCCGGCACATAAACGATGGCGTGGTCAAACATGCCCATGCCCGGCAGTTCAGCGGGTACATCTATCCGCGATTCAACGCTGAGTAGCGCCACGTTGGCCGGAATTCCCGCGGCCCGTAGCATCACCACCAGCAACGTCGCTTTGTCTTTGCAGTCGCCGTATTTCTTGGCCAGGGTTTCCGCCGGATCGTGCGGCACAATCGCCGCTTCGCCAAATTCGATCCCCGTATACCGCACCTCGCGATCGAGATAGTCCACAATCGCCGCTTCCTTGTCGGCAACAGTCTTCTTGCCGGCAACCAGCGGGTTCACCACTGCCTTTACCGCCCCAGAGCCAGAGAAATCGTCGACGATCTTTCCATACGCGGCCGCTATGCTCTGCCACGATGCGCCCGTAGCGAAGGCAATGATGGGGAAATGCACCACGTCCGGCGGCAGATACGGCTCGCGCGAATCGACGCCTTCAATCGGCCCCACATCGAAAGTAAGAGTGACGCGTCCGGCCGTCTCCGTGCGCACCGGCTTCAGATCCGGAAGAAGAAGCTGTTCGGTCTTCAGCGGCAGCGTCGCGGGGGCGTCGAATACCACCCGACTGTGCGCCACCATCACATCTTCCTGCCCAAGTTCCACGCGCCCCACACGGCCCTGAGCAAACAGCGGCGCCGTCTCCGCCTCGGTGTACTCCTCCTCCACCACCACACCCGGCGCAATCGCTGGAAATGGCGCATGCAACCGCTTGCCGTCGCTGTAAGTTTTGTAGTCGCCTCCGCGCGCCGGCGCCTCGGTCACGGTGTTGGGGTCGAGTTCGTGAACGGTGAAGTCCGGCGCAATCACGCGTGCGCGAATCACGGGCCGCGCCTCATGCCATGGCTCCCAGCTAACTGAAAGAGAGTCCCAGCCCTCGGCTCCTTTCTGCGTCAGGACCTTATAGATGATGCGACCCACATGATTCATGCGCCCGGCGTCATCGAAGGTGTAGCTCTCGTCTTCCACCAACTCGACGACGTTGGCGCCGTCAGGCACAGGCACCGCCGAAGCAGCCTCGTAGAGCGTTTTGGGATCGACGGAAAAGTCCGGCGCGGCCCACGGCTCAACTTGCGCACTCGCGGCCGGAGCCGGGGCCTCCGGCAATTGTGCCTTTCCAGCGGCGCCAATCACGCACGCAATGAACGTAATCAATAGGCTGTGGAAGAAAGGTCGCGCACGGAGACTGGACACAGGGCACCCGTAAAAATGGATTGTGAACACAACGGTAAATTGCGCGGGGCCGGAGCGCAAGCAGACCCGAAGCGTTGCGCCCCACGGCGAATTTCAGTCCATTCGGCTTTTCACCCTGGGCCATACTGTTCCCCGAGGTCGACCATGGACAACCAAAGCGGCACCGCCAGAAACAGGTTCTGCGCCAAGTGCGGCGCGCCCCTTGTTGAGAACGCAGCTTTCTGCGCTGCGTGTGGGCAGCATGTCGAGCCGATGACGACCCAGCCGGTTCCCCCAGCGCCAATGCCACCGGCTCCTCAGCCTCCGCAGCAATTCGCCGCCGCGTCTTCTGCCCCCATGGCTGGGACGAACCCGCAAGGACTGAAGTGTCCACGCTGCGGTTCCACGCAAGTCCAGACTGCGAAGCGAGGATGGAAGTGGACAACAGGTATGATCGGCAGCGGCAACATGATCGCGACCTGTCTACAGTGCGGGAACAAGTTTTAGCCTGGTCGTGTAGTCGCCTCGTCAATGGCGAAATCAATCTCTAGGGCGCATACGCGGGTCGAACGCGCTCAAAGTAATCGACAGAACGGTAATCGGCCCGGCCGCTGTTGTCGGTGAAGTGCGTGAACACCTCGGCCCGCAGCCTTCCGTC
Organism: uncultured Acidobacteriaceae bacterium; assembly: GCA_963813015.1. Lineage (GTDB taxonomy): Bacteria > Acidobacteriota > Terriglobia > Terriglobales > Acidobacteriaceae > Telmatobacter. The sequence continues at coordinate 1,450,658 of CAWEXN010000008.1, read as the reverse complement.
ATGTTCCAGCGAGAGCGTAATCTCCGAATGGCTGAAGCTTGTAGTCTGCTTGGCCGTCAGCGCCACGGCAACGCCCGAATCGACGGTCGACGCAAAGCCCTTCACCTTGAGTACACCCCAGTCGCACGGATCCGGATGGCAAGCACCATAAGGATGGATCTTCTTGTTTTGAATTTCAATCCGGACGAGTCCGCGCGTCTTCGGGTTCACATTGATCCAGACTCCGTTCAGATCGCTGGCAATCGTCGGACCTTGCGGCTGATTGGCATGCGCATGGCAAACGACGATGAAGGCGGCAAAGGTGATTACGATCAGGACAAGACGTACGAAGAAACCAAGGGCTTTCATGGCATTCTCCTGCCACGCAGCATTCTAACCCCAATTCGCTTCCTTAGATATCCTTCCGCGCCTCTGCCGCAATCTTCCTCAACTCCGGCAGAATCTTTCCCAGTGCCACCGGAGCCGCATCGCGCGTTCCCAGCGCGAAGTACGCATCGCGATAGTGCAGGTAAAGCTTCTCGTAAACCGCAACCGATTTTTCGTCCGGCTCAACCGTGCGCAGCGGCAGGCAAACCGCTGCCTGCGCCTCTTCGATGGTCTTGTACGCGCCGGCCGCAATCAGCGCAAAAATCCCCGATCCCAAGCTCGTTGGAATTCCCGCCGGCACCAGCACCGGCTTGTTCAGCACATTTGCATACACGCGGTTCAACACTTCGTTCTTCTGCGGAATGCCGCCCGCGTTAATCACTCGATCGATGCGGACGCCATGTTCCGCCATCCGCTCCAGAATGATGCGCGTGTGGAACGCCGTCCCTTCAATGGCCGCGAATAGCTCATCCTGCGCAGTGTGCACCAGGTTCCAGCCCAGCGTGACGCCGCCTAGCTCGGGATTCACCAGCACCGTGCGGTCGCCGTTGTCCCAGCTCAGCCGCAGCAGCCCGGTTTGTCCGGCCTTGTAATTTTCAAGTCCCTCGCTTAGCGCCGCCACCGTGGTTCCCGCGCGCTTGGCGATGGCGTCAAAAATGTCGCCCACCGCCGAGAGACCCGCCTCGATCCCTGTGTAATCGGGATGCACGCTTCCCGGCACCACACCGCACACGCCCGGAACCAGTTCCGCCTCGCGCGCCATGGCGATGATGCACGTCGAGGTGCCCACCACATTCACCGCATCGCCCTCGCGAATATTCGATCCGATCGCGTCCCAATGCGCATCGAAAGCTCCCACCGGAATCGGAATTCCCGCGCGCAGCCCCAACTCTGCCGCCCACTTCGCCGAAAGTTTTCCCGCCAGGTGATCGCTGGTCAGGTACTCGCCGCCCATCTTCGCGCGCACACCTGCGAACAACGGATCAACCGCGACCAGAAACTTCTCAGGCGGCAATCCGCCCCACTTTGGATTCCACATCCACTTGTGGCCCATCGCGCAAACGCTGCGCTTCACCGCGCTTGGCCCCGTTACGCCGCACAACGTCGCCGCCACCATGTCGCAATGTTCCAGCGCTGTCTTGAGCCGCGCGCGTTTCTCGGGGTTGTGCCGCAGCCAGTGCAGCAGCTTCGCAAATCCCCACTCGTGCGAATAAACGCCGCCGCACCACTCGATCCCCTCGAACCCCAACTCGTGCGCCTTGCGCGTGATCTCCTCGGCCTCGGCGAACGCGCGATGATCGCACCACAGGTAATACTCGTCGAGCGGCTCCAGCCCCTCGCCCACTGGAATGACGCTCGATCCCGTCGTGTCCAAAGCAATCGCCGCCACCTGCGCGCCGTCGATGCCCGTCGACTTCAGCGCATCTTTCGTCGCCGCAGCCAGCGCGGCCATTTGGTCGGCGTGCGACTGTGTCGCGTAGTTCGGATCCTCTCGCTTGCGGTGCAGAGGATAACTGGCCGACGCGGTCCCGATCGGCCCATTCTTGCTGTCAACAAGAGTCACGCGAACACTGAGCGTGCCGAAATCGACTCCGGCAACAATGACCATTGCAATTTCTCCTCATAGCGGTTTCAGAATTGATCGACTACGGAACCATTGTGCGAAGTGGCATTTTCCTTAACCGAGGTCCCCGGCGGCGGGTCCTCGCCGCGGGGGTGGAAGTAAATGCCACCCTTCACTATTCAAGAGAGGGCGTTTAATCTCTGAAACCGCTCGAAGTAAACGCTTCCTGATCCGCACCTCAGACTACACCATCGCCCGTCCCACCGCCGCGAGTCACGCTCTATGCGCTCATCTCTTAGAGCCAGGCAACATCGAGGTCACTTGCCCATGATTCCATGGTTCGCAACTGGCGTCCCGGCCGACGGTTTCGCCGGAGTCGAAGTTGGCGCCGCAACTGGCATCGCCGGATTGGCCGGCGGAGCTGCCGGTGGGCTATGCGTTTTGGGCGTTGTAGGCGGCGCACCTGCGCCCGGAACTGCCCCGCTCGGCCCTCCGTCGACGACCGCGGCGTGCGCCAATTGCGGCGGCTGCGCGTTGTCCTGATTCTTCACCAGGATCGTGATGCGCCGGTTCGACGGATCAAAGGGATTGTTCTTCACGCGCAGCATCTGGTCCGCGAATCCCCGCACCTGCGTCACCTGGTCCCTGCGCACGCCATTCTGTTGCAATAGCCGCCGCGCGGAGTTGGCGCGATCTGCCGAAAGCTCCCAATTACTGTAGTTCGCATCGGTCAAATACTGCGCCGCATCCGTGTGGCCTTCAATGAGCAATTGATTAGGCAGCGTCTTCAGTTCCGCGGCAAGCAGTGCCAGCAGTTCCTGCCCGTTCGGGCTCAATTGTGCGCTGCCGCTCTGGTAGAACGTTCCGTTCTTGTCTTCGATCAATTCTATGCGCAGCCCCTCGGGCGTGATCGTGATCTCAATCTGCTTGCTAAGCTTTTCCAATTCCTTTTTGGCCTTGATCTCTTGTTCGAGCTTCTGTTTCAACTCCTCCAACCGCTTCGTGTTCTGGTCGTTCTGCGTCACTGCGACGCCGTTTCCAGCCATCGTCGTTCCCAGCAGGCTTGCGGTTCCCCTCGGATCGTTGAAGTATCCAGCCACTGCTTTTTTCACCGGATCGTTTTGGGCCATCAGCCACAACACGATGAACAGGGCCATCATTGCAGTCACAAAGTCGGCGTACGCAACCTTCCACGCGCCGCCGTGGTGGCCGCCGTGACCACCCTTTTTCTTGACCACGATGATGGGTTGTGCTTTCGTCGTCATTCAGTGCCTCAGCCCCTTAGTCCCTGGTCCCTAGTCTCTCTACGCCGCCGCCGCTGCCGCTGTTTCCACCGGCTCGGTCTTGTTCTTGCAGTTCTTCTCCATCTCGTCGAAGTCCGGCCGCGCATAGGCGGGAATCGCGCGCCGCCCCATCTCAATCGCAATCATCGGCGCCGAGCCCTTCAGAAACGCCAACAACAGCACGCGCAGCACGTGCAGGTAGTCGTTGTGCTCGTCGGCCAGCTTCTTCATGCTCGCGGCCAATGGCCCTACCAAGCCGTAACAAAGCAGAATCCCGAGAAAAGTTCCCACCAGCGCAGCGGCCACGTGTTTGCCGATCTCCTCCGGCGGGCCGCCCAGTGAGCCCATTGTGATCACCACACCCAGCACCGCCGCCACAATGCCCAGCCCCGGCAGCGAATCCGCCACCGTGTTCAGTGAATCGGCCGGCTGCACCGCCGATTGATGGTGCACTTCCATGTCCAGTTCCATCATCTGATCCATATCGAACGGCTCTACGCCACCGGTTATCGCCGTGCGCAGCGTGTCGCACACAAAGTCCCGCGCATGATGATCGCTTAGAAACTCCGGATAGTTCTTGAAGATCGTGCTCTCGCTCGGCTTCTCCACGTCCATCTCCACCGCCAGCAACCCCTCTTTGCGCACCTTGCTCAGAAACTGATACATCATCTTCAGCGTGCTCAGGTAGCGCGCCTTGGTAAACGGCGAGCCCTTCAGCGACGCCAGCAACCCCGCCACAATGTCCTTCAGGATGCGCACGGGATTCGCCACCAGCAGCGTGCCTGCGGCCGCACCGCCAATAATCAGGAGCTCGGCAGGTTGCATCAGGACAAGAATGTGACCTTTCTCCATCAGGAAGCCTGCGATGATCGCGGCGAACACCACAACGATGCCTATGATGGCAAACATGTCGAATCCTCCACCGAGGCCGGCGCCGCTTCATTCGTCGCTGCAACCGTCGCCCGGTTCCCTCCCGTCCGGCTGCTTGTTTCCATTGCCTGCCGCGCGCGCCCCAGCATTTGCGCCAACGATTCAGTGCTGTCGCCGTCGGCCTGTGCCGCCCCAATGCTGACCGTGAGCGACACGCGGTCGCCCCACCAGCGAAAGTCCGCCGTCCGCGCCAGGCCCGCCAAAGTATGCGCGTGTGACGCCAGCATCTCCGCGCTGCGCTCGTGCGCCACAATCAGAAATTCGTTGTCTCCCCATCGGCTAATCTCTTCCGCCGGGCGTAATCCGTGCTCCAGCGCATGCCGCACTTTTTCGAGCATCGCGTTGCAGGCGCTTGCGCCGTGCGTTTTGCGCAAATCCTCTGCCTGATCCACTCCAATCCACAAAACGCTGAACGGCGCCCCGCCGCGCTTGAAGTCGTCAAACTCCGTTTGCAGCCGCTCCTCGAATTCTTCCCGGGCCTCATCCGGGCCCGCGTTGCTGCTCTCTCCGTGCGGTAACGCGTCCAGGCTTTCTGCGGGATGAAACAGTGCCGCGCCGCCGATGCGTTCCCCTAATTCGTCGCGCAATATCAGGAATCGCGCGATCACGGGAACTTCGTGGCCCAGCTTGTGCCTTGCGCGGACCAGTGCCCGCCGGCCCGCTCCCGTCGTTCCTCTGTCTACTGACTCCTCCTCGAAAAGAGCTTCCAGCCCCTCGGGAATCCGCCGCGACAGCGCACCGATCGCCGCGTAGCCGGTGATCTCCTGCGCTGCCTGGTTCCACAGCACGACCTCGCCCTCCCTGTCCACCAGGGCAACGCCCTCGGGGACGGCGTCGAACGCGGCTTCGAGCAGTTCATTGCAGTGGCCCATCAAATCTCTTCTCTCGCCCGTATCCATGCTCCATCGCAGCTGGCTCTGGCCACGCACCTGGCCTTCGCGCACACCGCTTCGCAGTTCGGCTGCTCCTTCTTAAATCGGCGCAAATCCGCCTGACTTCAAGGAGCCATTCCGCAATAAGAGAACTCAAATGTGGAAAAGGAAAGGAATCTTTGGATCCGACGCCGCGCGGCATCTGCGGCCATCGCCGACGTTGCTAATTCGCTGAAATGCTGCCGCACGCCACTACTCGTAGCTTCGAACCCACTCCAGAATCGACCGCACCCCGATCCCGCTCGGACCTTTGGCGATGAAGGTCCGCGAATCCTCCACCCACGCCGTTCCCGCGATATCGAGATGAATCCACGGAGTGTCTTCGGCGAACACGTGCAGGAACTCGGCCGCGATGATGGCCCCGCCCCATCGTCCGCCCGTGTTCTTGATGTCGCCGATGTCCGATTTGATCAAGTCCGCATAGGCGTCGCCCAGCGGCAGCCGCCAGAACTTCTCTCCGGAAATCGCCAGGGCCGATTCGAATTTGCTGTACGCCGCATCGTCGTTTGAGAAGGCGCCCGCAGTAATCTTGCCCAGCGCAACCGAGATAGCGCCCGTCAACGTTGCCGCGTCGATCAGATGCGTCGCGCCCAGTTGACGCGCGTACGTAAGCCCATCGGCCAGCACCAGGCGGCCCTCGGCATCAGTGTTGATGATCTCGATCGTCTTCCCGCTCATCGCCGTCTGCACGTCGCCTGGCTTTTGCGCCGTGCCCGAAAGCATGTTTTCCGCCGCGCAAATAACTGCGATGACCCGCACCTTCGGCTTCAGCAGCGCAATCGCGCGCATCGCACCGATCATCGCCGCTCCGCCGGCCATGTCGTATTTCATCTTTTCCATGTTGTCCGCCGGCTTGATCGAGACGCCCCCGGTATCGAACGTAATTCCCTTGCCCACCAGCCCGAGTACCGGACCATCCTTAAGCCCGTCAGGCTCGTAGCGCAACACGATCAGCGCCGGCGGCTCAGCAGATCCCTGCGATACGCTCCAGAACGCGCCCATCTTCAGCTCGTGCAGCTTTTCCGTGGAATGTACTTCCCAACCCAGCCCAACCTCCTGCGCCATCATCGCGGCCCGCTGCCCCAGAATCGTCGGTGTCAGCTTGTTGCCAGGCTCGTTTACCAGCGAGCGCGCAAAGTTCTGGCTCTCGCCGATTACGATGCCTTCGGCAAACGCCGCCTCAACTTCCGCGCGCTCCGCTTCCCCCGCAACCGCAAGCGTGAATGTCTGGATACTCTGGTCCTTTCGATCGCTTCGGTACGTGTCGGCGTCGAAGTCGCCCACAAACGCGCCTTCCACCGCAGCCCGTACGGCGGCTGCACTGCGCAGACCGTCGGAAGTCGGAAGGGAGAGCACGACCTCCCGAATGGCTCGTGGCTTGGCAAAGCGAACCGCCGTTCCCGCCGCATCGCGCACCGAGTGAACCGTCGCCTTGGCCAGCTTTCCCAGCCCCACAATCAGCAGTCGCTTGGCTGCCATTCCTGCCGGAGCGTGCAGGAGCACGGTTTCGTTGGCGCCGGCCTTGTACTCGCCGGTCTCGAGCACTCCGGCCGCTGCGGCTTGGACAGCCGGATCGGCGGTCAGCAGCGTGAGCTGCGGTTTAGCGTCGGGGCCTTTGGCAGTTTGGGTGTCGGCGGCTAAAACAGCCAGCAATTCGGTGGCGATCCCCGCAATCGGGGCATAGGAAAGCTCTGTCCGCATAGTGCCTATTCTTCACGGAACGCTCGGCTTGTGGCAAATCCGCACGAATCAGAGCCGTCTCCGTGCGGCCTTCTCCTCCACTCCAACCTCAGGAGCGAATTGCCACCCGCTCCCTCCCGTCAAGCCAAGAGCGAACGGCTAAGAGCTACCGGCCGCCTCTATGCTTGTTCGCCTTGATCGCCGCACTTGCCTCCCGGTCGGCCTCGCGCCGCCGCTCCGTCTCCCGCTTGTCCCAATCCTGCTTGCCCTTGGCCACCGCCAGCTCGCACTTCACCCGCCCGTTGCGGAAATACAGCCGCGTCGGAATGAGCGTATGCCCCTTGATCTGCGTCTTGGAGAGTAGCTTGCGGACCTCTTCGCGGTGCAGAAGCAGTTTCCGTGTGCGCGTTTCGTCGTGGTTGGCGATGTTGCCGTGGGAGTACGGACCGATATGCATGTTCAAAAGGAACGCCTCGCCATCCTTGATCAACCCATAGGAGTCTTTCAGGTTAGCCTTGCCCTGGCGGATGGATTTGACCTCCGTCCCGCGCAGCGCCACGCCGGCCTCGAACTTCTCCAGCAAGAAATAGTTATGGCTGGCAGCGCGGTTGTGCGCCGCATCGCGTTGGCCGCTGGCCACAGGATCGCGGGGTTTCGTTGGGTTTTTGGCCGCCGGAGTGCCCTTCGCGGCGATAACATGACTGGTTTGGCGGGCCATTGGCAGGCATCCTTGAATTCTCATCGTAGCATCGGTGCGGCTGGCAGCCGCGAGGGATCGCATGCAACGGAGCTTTGCTAGAATGGGAAAGCGCTTTTTCCGGGAAGTCCGGCAAAATGAATCGCATCCGGACGTCCGCAGCGGCCCTCAAAGGCCTGCCGCCGCGCGCCAATCCGGGTCTATGGCCATGCCCCCTTTGCCGTGTTTTGGAGTCGCCCTTTGGCCGTTTTTTGGAGTCGTATGAACCGCCATCGCACCCTTCGACAAGCCGCTGTTCGAGCCATGGCCTCGCGATGGTTCCTGGCGCTTGCAATTTCTTGCACTGTGGCCAGCCTCAGCATATCTGCAGCTCGCCTGTATGCCGAGTCTGCCAACTCAGACTTCAAGCAGGCCCAGGCCGCTGAGGCCCGCGACGATTACGATACGGCCTTCAATCTCTACCAGAAAGCCTATAATCGCGACCCCAAAGACGCTCGTTTCCAGATCTCCCTCGCGCGCATTCGCACCACGGCTTCCTCGGCGCACATTACCAAAGGCCGCAAGCTGCTCCAGTCTGGAGATGTGCAGGGCGCGCTTTCTGAGTTCCTTCATGCCGCTGAGATCGACCCCGGCAACGAAGCCGCGCAGCAGGAGATTGCCCGTGTGCGCGAGCGGCAAGGTACCAGCGCGCCGGCGTCCGAAATCGGCTTGCCACCGCCGACCGGCGAAGAACAGCAGCTCGACCAGGTACAAGCCCCACCGGTGCTCCGCCCCCTGACCAACGAGCCGCTCTCGCTGCACATGGCCGAAGACACAAAAGTCGTCTACCAGGCCATCGCCAAAGCAGCCGGCGTCAATGTGCTCTTCGATCCCGATTTCAACTCCAAACGCATCCAGGTTGACCTCAACAACGTCTCCCTCCTCGACGCGCTGCGCATCGTCGGCGTCATGTCTGACACCTTCTGGCGTCCCGTCACCAGCAACACCATCTTCATCGCGCAAAACTCCCGCACCAAGCGTCAGGAGCTGGACGAGCAGGCGGTGCAGACCTTCTATCTAAGTAACGCCTGGCAGCAGAATGACCTCAATGACGTGCAAACCGCTCTGCGCAACGTCATGCCCAACGCCAAGGTCTACGGCGTGCAGAGCCAGAACGCCATCGTCATGCGCGGCACGCCCGACGAACTTTTGCTCGCGCAGCAGCTTATTGACGACCTCGACAAGGCCCGCGGCGAAGTCGTGGTCGACATCGCTGTCCTCGAGGTCAGCAAGAACTGGGAGCGGTCGCTGGGCATGCAGTGGCCCAGCAGCTTCGGCGTCTCTCTGCAACCTAATTGCGCGGCAACCAATTCGTGCAGTTCCACCACCAGTTCCACCTCCACCTCCACCTCCACCTCCACCTCCACCGTAAGCCCTACTCTCTACAATCTTGCCCACCTCAACTCCACTGATTTCGCCGTGACCGTCGGCTCGGCCACGCTGAACCTTTTGCTGACCGACAACAACACCAAGGTCCTGCAGAGCCCGCGCATCCGCGCTACCGACGATCAAAAAGCCACCATGAAGATCGGTTCGAAGATTCCCGAGGCCACAGGGTCTTACTCGACGCCGGGCCTTGCCGGGGGCGCGGCCATCGGTTACGCGCAGACCCAGTTCCAGTACATCGATGTCGGTGTGAACATCGAGATGACTCCCAGCATTCATTTCGATCACGACGTGACGCTGAAGATCAAGATCGAGGTTTCGGCCGAAAGCGGTACGACGAACATCGAAGGCGTTACGGAGCCCATCATTAGCCAGCGCGTCGTCGACCAGGTCATCCGCCTGCGCGAGGGCGAGGCCAGCATTCTCGGCGGAATCCAGAACAACCAGGAACAGAACAACTGGAGCGGCATCCCCGGCCTGAGCGCGATTCCTGTGCTCAAGTACATCTTCGGCTCCAAGGACCGCATCATCCAGGATGACGATATCGTCTTCGTTGTCGTGCCGCACATCGTCCGCTCGCAGGAAATGGATCAGTCCAATCTGCGTGAGATCGACACCGGCTCGGGACAATCCATTGACTTGCGGTATTCCGGCGCCAGCGCTACGGCTCCGTCCGCTGCTCCCACAGCCGGGCCCACCGCGATGGATCGGCCTGCCGTTGGTTCGATTCCGGCAGGGAGCGCCGTCGAGGCCGCCCCGGCGATGCTGGCGCAGTTACGCGCCGATATGGCTTCCAGTGGAGGCCCGCAATCCACCGCCCAGTCCGCCGCGACGGCGCCCAATCCCGCTTCGCAGGCAGCTTCACAAGTTGTCGCTCCTACGCCCGCTCCACAACCGGCTCTTACACCAGCTACCGCAGCGTCGCCTCCGGGAGCTGCCGTGCCCGCTCCGGTGGCTGCCCCTCCGGCTACATCACCCGCAGCCACCGCGCCAACCGCGCCTCCTGCCAGCGGTGCCGCTTTTGCGCTCAATGCGCCCTCCGCTCCGCCGGCATCCGGCGCAACCTTCCAGGTTCCCGTCGTTTTGAACGGCGCAACTGACGTCGCTTCCGTCGCCCTCCAGTTCCATTACGATTCGGCAAAACTCCAACTCATCAACGTCTCTCCCGGCGACTTCCTCAGCCGCGATGGTCAGGCTGCGCCTCCCATTCACGCCGACGAGCCCGCCGGAAATCTTGTCGTCGGCATCTCCCGCCCGCCGGGAACACACGGCATCTCCGGCACTGGCGTGGTCTGTGTTCTCACCTTCCAGGCCAAGGCTTCGGGCGCGAGCGATCTAGCCATGACTCGCGCCTCGGTGGTCAACGGCGCACAACAGCAGTTGCCGGTCGCAAGCGCGCAAACCAGCATCGTCGTCAAGTAGGAAACAGCGCCGATGAGCATCCGCCGCCCCATTCCGATCCACCGCGAACTGGTCGCCGTTCGCAGGCGGAGCGAGCGCGGCCTCACGCTCGTCGAGCTCATCGTCACCGTCTTCATCCTCACCATTCTCTCCACGGCCGCGTTTCCGCTCGTCCGTTTCCAGGTCAAGCGGCAAAAGGAGCGCGAGCTTCGCTTCGATCTGTGGGAGATGCGCGACGCCATCGACAAATACAAGGACGCGGCCGACAAAGGCGCATTCCAGACCAAGGTCGAAAGCCAGAACTATCCTCCCGATCTGGATACGTTGGTCAACGGTGTCGACGTGCAAGGCAAGAAGCTAAAATTCCTGCGTAAGATTCCCGTTGATCCGATGACGGGCAACACCGACTGGGGAATGCGCTCCATGCAGGACGACCCGGATTCCGACTCCTGGGGCGGCCAGAGCGTCTTCGACGTCTATACCAAATCCCAAGGCACCGCCCTGGACGGCACGAAATACTCAACGTGGTGAGAAGATAAGCTGTAAGCTCAGCGCTGAAGGAACGAAAACACAGACCGGCAGGAACCGGCACGAACAGACTGACCACCGATCACTGAACGCTGAACCCAATGCGCAACCGACGCACACAATCCGGCTTCACGCTCATCGAGCTGATCATCGTCATGACGATCATCGCCATCCTGGCCACGCTCGCTGTCCCCTACTTCGCCGCCGCCATCAAGCACGCGCGCGAAGCGGTCCTGCGCGAAGACCTGCAAACCATGCGCATGGCCATCGATTCCTACACCATGGACAAGCAGAAGGCCCCGCAGTCGCTCGACGATCTCGTCCAGGAAGGCTACCTCAGGGCCATCCCCGAAGACCCCATGACCCACAGCAAAGATACCTGGGTGACCGACACCAGCGACGCCATGTACTCCATCGACGAGACCGAGTCCGGAATCAACGATGTCCACTCTGGTTCCGATGAGCAAGGTTCCGACGGCCAGTCTTACTCCGCTTGGTAAATTCTGAATAGATGCTGAATCGAAAGCTGTCATCCTGAGCGAGTCCCGCTTCAGCGGGACGAGTCGAAGGACCTGCATTTGCTTCTCGATGGAGGAACGCCGCCATGACGGCATTTCGCAATTTCGCGATTCTTTGCCTCATCTTGCTAGCCGCATCTCTTCACGCGCAGTCCACAACGTCCGTCTCCATCCGCTTGCTTGATGGCAAGACAGGCCTTTCCGTCAAGGCCTCAAACTTCCTCGTGCGCGTCGATCACAATGACACCGTGCACCCTGATTGGGTCACAATCAACGACGATGGCACCGTGATCGTCACCCTCCCTGCTGACGCCAAGGAAATCTCCGTCAAGGCCACCTATGACATGGGTATGGACACCTACGTCAACTGCGACGCCGCCAGGGAGAACGATAAGGAGCGGAATATCTGGTATTCCATCGCGACCATTCTCAGTACCGGGATCGTCGCGCCCGACGAGTGTGCCAAAACCGCCTTCAAACCCAAGCCCGGCGAGTTGCTCTTCTTTGTCCGCAAGCGCAGTTGGCACGACAATCTCGAACAATAGCTTTGAAACCCGGCCCAAAGGGGGTGCCCCGGGTCCCTCGCATTTGGGGACCCGGGATAGGTGCTGGCGGCAGTTGGCGCTGATCGCCGAAAGCTGATAATAAAGTCTTGGCCCTCGAAACCCCATCTCCGTCGGCATTCGAATTCCTCGTGCGTGTCGCGAACGCCTACGATTCGCTCGTCGAGTCTCCGCACGCTCATCCGGAGACCGGCCTCGGAGGCAAGCTGTTCTACGCCGGCGAGCTTGATGAAGAGGGCCGTGCGATCGTCGTCGCCTCCAACATCGCCGGCGCTGCCACGCTCGCCGCAACCGCCGATCGCGCCGCGCAAAAACAGGCCCTCCGCGACGGCGTCGCCGACTTCGTCGTCAACAATCTCGACGAAGCCCTGCGCATCCTGAAAAATCAACTCCGCAAGCGCGAAACCGTCGCGGTCTGCGTCGCCCTGCCGCCATCAAATGTCGAGAGTGAGATGAACGAGCGCGGTGTCTTGCCCGATCTCTTGCGCAGCGATGTCTCTGTAGCTCGATTCCACAAAGCGCTCATGCTTCAGGAGAACGCAGGGGTTGTCGTCGGTCGAGATGAGGCCCCCACGGAACTCCATTCCAGCAAGACACGCACTCTCGTCACCTGGCGCGTCGACTCGGCTTTACCAAGAGATCTTGCCAGACTCGATGAAATCGCCGTCGCCTGCCTTCACCCCGAGGACTGGAAATCCCGCAGATGGCTGCGCCTCGCCCCGCGTTATCTCGGCCGCATGGCGCATGGCCTGCACCTTCTCGACTCGGACGGTGAATTTGCCGCTCGCTTCAGCGAGCGCGTCCGCCAAGCCGCCACGCAAAGCGAAATCGCGTCCGCAGTTGAGATTCATTCCTACTCTCGCGGCCAGCGCGACGAATTCCGCATCGCCCACGCCAAACCCTGACCAGCGTCCTTTGTCACTCAGTCCCTGGTCCCTCGGTCCGAGGCTTCTGCAATCTTTCCCCACAACTCTGGAATCCCCAACCCCGTCTTGGCCGAAACCGGCAAAATCTCCTCGACGTCGAGCCCTTGCTTCAGCGCCGCGAGGTTGCGCGTACGTTCATTCCCGCTGAGCCGGTCCGCTTTCGTCGCCACCACCAGGAACTCGCAGCCCGCGCTGCGCAGCCACTCGAACAACTGCCGATCGTTCGGCCGCGCAGGCACGTTTGCATCCACCAAACAGATACATAGCGCCAGCGTCTCGCGCATCGCAAGGTAGGGTTCGATGAACTTTGGCCACTCCGCCGAAATCGACTTCGAAATCTTGGCGTAGCCATAGCCCGGCAAGTCCGCGAAGATCATTTCGCTCCCGCGGCGTCCGTCTGAGATCAGGAAAAAATTGATCGCCCGCGTCCGCCCCGGCGTGGACGAGACTTTCGCCGCTTTCGCGCCAACCAGCGCGTTCAGCAAGCTGGACTTTCCCACATTCGACCGCCCCAGAAACGCGATCTCCGGTACGCTCGCCTTGGGAAACTCCGCCGCCGAAACCGCCGGACGCAGAAACTGTGCTGACCATCGCATCGCGGACAACCTCTCTCATAAGTCTACGGGGCGATCTTCGCCTACGCCCTTCGCGGCCAAGAAGAGCCGCGCCGTTTGCACGCGTTATTGGCACAGCTGCGAAACCTGCTGGTACGGATCGGGCTCGACTGGCGGATACGGCAGGTGGCGTGAATCCATGAACTGCCCCTGAAACGTGCCGCCCGACTCCGAGCCCGCATCTGGATCCTCGGCATAAGCCGGGTCGCTCTCGACCTGCGAAAGGCTCTCGAAGCTGAATCCCTGCTTACGAAGCAGGTCAAGCAGATCCGGAAGCATCAGCGTGGTGAAAGGCGTTTCGTGCAGCAGCATCACATCGGGAATCTCGCGCCCGAACACTAATTGCTCTTCTTCGCGCCCCAGCGTGATGTCCTCCGCGGCTGCATCAAGGTAGCTCTGCTTCAGCCGCGCGATCGCCGCTTCATCCTTCTTGGCCCGGCACCGGCAATACGCGTCGTTCCACTCGTAATCCGCAAACTGCAGCGTCACCTGGGCGATGTGATATCCGTGCTCACTCAAGTAGGCGCGGACCGCGCGGCGCTTCTCCACCGTTTCGCCTTCCTCCAGGTAGGGGTAGCGGAACCAGCGCCAGTCGCGCACCTCGCCATACTGCATGAGCGTTGCCTCGTTCTGCGCAATGTCCTGCTCGAAAGCTTCGGCGGTATTCGTGGTCAGCCTCATGTGCGACCAGCTGTGATTCCCTATATTCATGCCCGCATCGAGCCAGGTCCGTAATGCCTCCGGCGCTCCGGGGCGGCTCGCCAGCTTGTCGCCGTTCACAAACCCGTACGTCCCCTCCAGCCCGTTGGCTTTCAACTCGCTCACCAGCGCTTTCGCTACATCGACGTAGCCTTCATCAGGTGGCAGCGTGCCCACCGCCGGCAAGTCGTCGAACGTGATTGCAACAACTGGATGTGTATTGAGCGGCTGCTGCTCAGACGGCGATTTCTGCCCATCCACGCGCAGTTCATGGAGAGACTGTGCGCTGGCGTCCGCCGCCATTCCCGCCAAAACAAAGGCCAGCAAAGCGACCACAGCCGTCTGCTTCAACATTTCGCTACCTCGCGTCCAGCGGCGAAATCGCCCGCGAGCTCGGATCGGATGCCAGCCACCTTCCAAACTCATCCACCGGATCGCTGCCGCTCAGCCCGAGCAAACTCTGGCGCAGTTGCGTGGAGTCCTTGTCTGAAGGCGTCGGCTGCAACACGCCGTGAGTGTCCAGTTGCTCGCCGCCCGCAAGCTCCGCCAGTTGAATCAACCATGCGGGCGCGCTGCTAGTCACGATGGGAGCTTCATCAAGGCGCACTTCCCACCCCGTCGGCGCTTCATTCTGGTCGACATTCTGCCACGCCGTCAGGATCCACTTGCCATCGCTCGTGAATGCCGCGCGAACCGGCAGGCTCTGCGCTGTCGCCGCCGTCCGTTTGATCGGCATGCCTGCCTCCACCCCGGTCCGCGCGTCCCACACCTGCGCCACTCCATCTTGCGACGCGGTAAGCAACCACTCGCTATTGGGGCTGAATGTTGAAATCAGAACCGTGTCCTTCTCCTGCATCAGTTGGCTCAACCGGTTCTTGCTCGCCACGTCCCACACCTGCGCGGTGTTGCCGGAGGAGGTTGCAACCCATCGTCCGTCGGGACTGAACTCTGCATCAGGCACCCAGTCATCCTCTTCAAGAACCCCCGCTGACGCGCCCGTTTGCACCGTCCACATGTTCGACGCGTGACCGGTCGTTGAAGAGACAACTAGCAGACGGCCATCTGGGCTGAAATTCGCGCTTTTCACTTCTCCCTGGTGGATCATCTGCTTGCCGATTGCAGCGCCCGTCGCAACATCCCAAACGCTTACCACTCCACCATGCGACCAGGTAGCAATCATGCTTCCATCGCTACTGAAGACCGCACCGGTCGCATCTCCGCCAAGCCGGATTGGGTTTCCCTGCTGCCGTCCTGTGGTCGCATCCCATAGTCGCAATTGGTCCGGCGCCAACACGGCTAGCCGGCGATTGTGCGCATCGAAAACCGCCGCATTGGGTGTCTCCGTCAGCGGAATTGCGTCTCCCACCGGTGCACCTGTCATTGCATTACGCAGCTGGCCCTGCTTGCCTGAGGCCGTAAACATCAACGTTCCGTCGGCACTGCACGATGCCAGGATCACGGGTCCCGTCACTGACATCTGTCCCGCCGCTTGTCCTGTGCGCGCGTTCCAGATTTGCGCGCCGCTTTCGGTAACCGTCACCAGTCTCTCGTCGTCTGCGTTCAGGCAAACGGTTTTCAGCGCGCCCGTGCCGCTGATTTCCGGCAACCCTGCAACACGATTCCACTTCCAGATACGGGCCGTGTGGTCAAACGATGCAGTCACCACCAGCGACGAATCGGTCGGGCTAAACCGCGCCATGTACACGCCGCCGCTGTGCCGCATCGGCTCGCTCAGGGGCTGCCCGGTGCGCCCGTCCCAGACTCGCGCTGTCCGATCGTATGAGGCCGTCACAACCAGTTTGCTGTCGGCGCTGAAGGTCGCCGCCTCTACCCAATCCGCGTGAGGCATCGGTTGCCCGATCGGATTGCCCGAGGGCACCTCCCAAAGGCGCGCCGTTTTGTCGTAAGACGCCGTCACAACGGTCTTGCTGTCCGGACTGAAGGCGATTGTGCTGATCGGTTTGCCGCTCTCGTGTTGCAGAGGCCGGCCCACAGGTTGAAACGTCCGCGCGTCAAGAATGTACCCTGTACCGTCATCGCCGGCCGTGGCCACCCATCGCCCGTCGGGGCTGATCACTGCTTCATTCACCTCGTCGTTGTGCAGCTTGTGCGCCTTCTCCGTGTGCGTCGCCAAGTCCCATAACCGCGCCTCGTGATCAGCCGAAGCCGTCACCACCACCTGCGGCCCGTTTTGGGGGTTCAACTCCGCCGTCCACACCGTCTCCGATATTGCACTCGGCAGCAGATGCACCAGCGGCTTTCCAATCTCCGGATGGGCGGGATTCGTCGCGTCCCAGATGCGCGCCGTGTGGTCCCACGACGCGGTCACGATCTCCGTTCCATCTGCGCTGAAGTGCGCGCAGTTCACCTTGCCGCCTTCAATCGACACGTCGTGTTGCATGGCGCTGCCGATCTGCACGCCGGTCCTTGCGTCCCACACACGCGCCGTCCCATCCCAGGACGCGGTCACCACCTTGGTGCCGTCCGGGCTGAACTCCGCTGTGTGCACCCAATTCGCGTGCCTCATCGGTTGACCGATCTTCTGCCCCGTCGCTGCGTCCCACACCTGCGCAGTTCCGTCCTCTGAGGCGGTCACAACCCTCGACCCGTCGGGACTAAAGCTTGCATCCTGGACCCCGCCTCCAGAATGCAGCGTCTCCAGAGGCAGCGCCGCGTTCCGCAGTTCCGACACCGCCAGTGCAATCGCCTTCTGGTTTCCGGGGTTCTTATTCAATGCATCCGCCAGATATGCCAGTGACACCGGCTCCTCGTTCCGCATCATCTCCGTGGCCGCAAACTCTGAGTCCGTTTCGCTCGCCGCCATGCGCGCGCTTGCCGCCGCTGCCTGCGCATCGCGCCTCTTGCTCACCAGGTATGCGGCCACAAAGCTGAACACCAGGCAGAGCACAACCGCCAGCGCGCCCGCGGTGCGTACCAACTCCCGCCTTCTCAACGCCTCCACATGCGCGGTTGAAGCGTCGATGAATCTCAGTTCCGCTTCGTTCAGCTGCCGCGGCTTTGCTGTCTGCCACGCCTGCGCTCGCGCCAGCTTAAGTCCCCACAACAGCGCTTGCGTCTTCTGCTTCTCCGGAGCCGCTTCCCAGTCCGCCAGATCCTGGTCCAATTGCTGTTTGCCGGTCAGGAACTCTTTCTCTTCGTCCAGCCAGTTTTTCAGTCGTGGCCACTTGCGCAGCAACGCTTCGTGCGTCACTTCCACCAGCGCCACGCCGCGCTCGTAGCGCACCGTCAACAGGTAGGCTTTGGTCAGCCGCTCGACCAAGGGCATGGCGCGGCTTGAGATTTTCGCCATCTCCGCCGCGCGCCGCACATACTCGCCCTCCGCGTTTACCCGCACCAGGCCCGGTATGAACGCTTCCTTGAGCGCCTGCAAATCCTCCGTCGTCGGATTCGCCTGGGCCAGCACCTCATCCGCCTTGCGCCGCACCGCATTTTCCACCGGCGAAAGCTGCGCCTGCGCATCGCCCATCGCCCGATAGGCGTCAACCGTCATATGTTTTGTGCCGCCCGTCTTGTTGAAAACCGACCGGTCGTACAGTTCGCGCAGCGCGAACGCCAGCAACGGCAGCGCATCGTCGGTCCGCGCGTCCGCCATCATCTCCGTCACCAGCGCGTCGTCCACGGTCACGCCCGCCAGCTTGGCCGGTCCCAGCACGATGTCGCGCACCCGCTCCAGCGGCATCGGTTTCAGCCCGAACTGCTCGAACGGCGCCGCCAGCCGCGTCTCCTGCTGCAAATGGCCCAGGTAGTCCGAGCGCAGCGTCATCGTTGCCAGGTAAGGAAGTTGCGCGCTCAGCATCGCGTTCAGCACCGCGAAGAACCGCTCTGTCTGTCCAGCGTCCGCGCCGCTGAACAACTCCTCGCCCTGGTCGATCGTGATCAGAATGTGCGCTTCGTTCTGCCCGTGCGCCGCGCGCAGGTCTCGCGCCAGATCCTTCAGCGCGCGCGTCGGATTTTCCGCTTCTAGCTCGGTCCGCCACTGCCGCCAGTTCTTCGCGTCGCCGAGCGCCGAGGCAATCGCCAGCGCCAGCTCATCCAAAGGCTCTCCCTGGGGGCGAAACGGCGGCAGCACGATCCAGTTGTGCTGGTCCTGTTTCAACCGCGGCGCAACTCCCGCCCTCAGCAGCGACGACTTGCCCGATCCAGATGCGCCCAGCACGACCACGAGCTTCTCGCCGCCCTGCACGCGCCTGGCTTCCAGCCGTTGAATCAGTGCCCGGATGTCATCGTCGCGCCCGAAGTAGATCGCGGCGTCAGCCTCCTCGAAGGCCATCAATCCCGGATAGGGCAGCCGCTTGTTGTCCCAGTGCAGCCCGCCGCGCGCATTCAATGCGATGCGCGTCAGCTCCGAGCGCAAACGATCCATCCCGCCTTCGCGGTCCTTCACCAGGTCCAGCAGTTGAATATCGTCGCCGATGAATTTCTCTTTGGTCGGCGTCTCCACCAGCGGGAAAATCGCCTTGCCCAGCGCCCGCGCCTGCGCAAACTCCACAAAGCACCACTTGCTCTGGAACCAGTTCGGAGTCAGAATCAGGATCACCGCATCGCAGGCCGAGATCTCGCGATACAGAGTGCTCTCCCATTTCTCTCCCGGAGCGATGCCCCGCTCATCGTCGAAATCGAGAAATGTCGAGGTGAATCCCTGTGCGCGCAGCCACTCCAGCAGCTCTGCCGCTTCCGTGCCATCCACGCTCGAATGACTGATAAAGATCTGCGCCACGCCACTCCCCAAAACAGAACTTCGCCAACGGAGCTTCGCCCGATGCTGAGAATCGCTATAAACGCCATCATAATCGCCTTTCATCGTCGCGCGACTTTTTCGCGCGCGGCAGGCACCATTGCCTATAATCAGGGTCGCGCGGCATCCCCCGTCGGCAGCCCACTCACTCAGGTTCGCTTGGGAACGGAGCACTTCAGTGAATCGACGAAATCTCTCGAAAGCGATCTTCCTCCTGGCTGCAGCCGCCGTAATCTCGACTCCACCCGTCCTGCAAGCGCAGCAACCTGCCGTTTCACCGGCCCTAGAAATGCCCGCGGCCCAGCAGATGGCGTCGGTTAAAGCGTCCCATCCGCCCGCATACTACGCTTGGAAAAAAGCGCACGACGCGCAGCTCCTGGTCGACTTCGGCGGGCTCGATCGCTTTAGAAAGGCCGACGCCGCGCTGCCTGCGCCCGGACCTGGCGAGAACCGCGTCGTCTTCATGGGTGACTCGATCACTGAGGACTGGCGCCTCGAAAAATCGTTCCCGGGCAAGCCCTATATCAACCGTGGCATCAGCGGCCAAACCTCGCCGCAGATGCTGGTGCGCTTCCGCCAGGACGTCATCGCTTTAAAACCGAAGGTCGTGCTCATTCTCGCCGGGACCAACGACATCATGGAAAACACCGGTCCGATGACGACCGAGCAGATCGGCGCGATGATCGCTTCCATGGCCGACCTGGCCACGGCGAACAACATTCAGGTAGTGCTGTGCTCGGTGCTGCCCTCGTCTGAATTCGCATGGTCGCCGGATCTGAAGCCTACGCCGAAGATCGTCGAGTTGAATGCGTGGATTAAGAAATATGCGGCTGAAAAGGGCTATATCTACGTGGACTACTATTCGGCCATGACGGATGATCGCGGCGGCCTTCCACCCAATCTCAGCGACGACGGCGTTCATCCGATTGCCGCTGGCTTTGACCTCATGGCTCCGCTCGCCGAGGCGGGAATTCAACAGGCGCTGAAGCGCACCCACGATTGAGGCTTTCGCGTGCCGCTTTTAGCGCGGCAGCAGCGCGCAGTCTTCTGTTTCTCTCGCCCCGACATCCATCGCGGCCATCTCGTAGGGACCGGCCAATCGGCGCTTGCGCCGAGCAAACACCGTCACAGCATAAGCGGCCCGGCGTCGCGCTCGCTGCTCCCAGCGCGGCAATCCATGGAGTGGCCGAGGATACGCCAGCATGGCGCTGATAAGCGCGGCCTCATCGGTGCTTAATCGATCTGCGTTCTTGTTGAAAATCTTCTGCGCCGCCGCATTCGCGCCGATCAGCCCGGACCCGAAATACGCGCACGCCAGATAAGACCGCAGAATCTCAAGTTTCTTATGGCGGAATTGGATTACGAGAGCCAGAAATGCCTCATAAACTTTCCGCTTCACCGTCAGCGCCCTGAATCCCGTCACGGTCCGCACAAACTGCATATCGATCGTGCTTGCCCCACCATGCTTCCGGCCGGTGAGCACCCTGAGAGTCTCCCGCAAAACGGATCGCGCGTCGACACCGGGATGATGAAAAAACCTTCTGTCTTCCAGGGCAATGGTCATCAATTCCAGAGCTGTCAATGCGGCCGCGGAGGAATCGGCCAACAGCCGGACATTTTGATCGATGCTCCGCAAATCGCTTCGCAGCCTGGCGAACCACGTTGCAGGCGTGGCCCATTTCGGTAGTCGCAGCGGCCGCCGCCGAACATCCTGAGCCGCAACCCCTCGCCTCTTTCGCGGCTCGTTCGATCCCGCGGCGTCCCCAACATTCGCCGTCACCCATCCCACAACCGCGTCCGCAGTCTCTTCGCCGAAAAGATGATTCGGGCAGTCGGTGGTTCCTTCATTACCCGGCGCAAACTTGTGTCCTACCACGTTCGCCGCGGGGATTCCATATTCCGCGGCGAGCCAGCGAACCAGCTCTGCACTCGCCATGCTCTGGGCATCTGTCAGCCGGTCGGCTGCCGTGCCCACATGCTCGATACCGATCGATCGTGAATTAGCGGTCTTCGCGTGCCACGCGGAACAGTCATCGCGGACCATTTGGTAGATATCGCCGTTTTTATCGACAACGTAATGAGCCGATACTCGCGACTGGCGATTCAGGAACCAATGAATCGTGCCCTCGACCGTGGCTGCTGTGCTACAGTGCAGCACAATCATGTCGATCTCGGCCCCGTTGCGCGACGAGGAATTCGGGCTTTCGATAAAACTCTTGATCGGTGGTTTCACTTGTCGCGCTTTGGCCCAGAAATCGCTCATGCGTTCAACCTGCGCCTCGCCCAGGCATCCCTGCACGAGCGCCTCGACGCATAAGTCCTTTTTTTGGCTTCCGATGCAATCAATATACACTTCATCTTCTTTCGCCGGCGGCTCGACTGCTCTCCAAAGGGCTTACGCAGGTCACGCATCATTTCATCGTGATTTACTCTCATAGAATGACTGTGTGAGCGCACCTCGGCCATGCCTCGGATGTGTCATCGGAAGGTGAAAGACGTCAACCATGCCTGGCAAGATCAGCATCTTCGGTTCGGTTGGACGGAATGGCGCGAACCTCTTCGGCGACGTGACAATCATTCAGCGGCTTCTTAACCTGAAGATTCCGAAGCGCCTGATCGACGTCGATGGACTTTGCGGGCCGGCGACAATCTCCGCGATCGAAGCCGTCCAGCGCCATTATCTCCTCATGAAACGGCCTACTGGAACTGTCGAACCGAGCGACCACACATTCGACTTTCTCGCACGCGACATCGCGCCCAGTGCTCTCGGTGACGAGCAGATCGCTTGGGGAGCAAAGGTCAACGCCGCGTTCAAGGCGAAGCTGATTGAAACTGCCCAGAACATCGGCGTCGATCCCAACTACCTCATTTCGGCCATAGCCTTTGAAACCGGCGAAACTTTCAGCCCATCGATCAAGAACCGCAACGGCGCCACCGGCCTGATTCAATTCACGCCCGCCACAGCGATCGAGCTCGGCACCAGCACCGACGAGCTGGCCGCCATGTCTGCCCAAGACCAGATGGACTATGTCGAGAAATATTTTCAACCGTACAAGAACATGCTCGCGACCATCGAGGATGTCTACATGGCCATCCTTTGGCCAGCCGCGATCGGCAAGCCCAACTCATGGATCCTGTTCAGCAAACCGAGTGCCCATTACGATCGAAACTCCGGCCTCGACACAAACAAAGACGGCCATGTAACCAAGGAAGAGGCGGCAGCCATGGTCAGGGCAAAACTGCGGAAAGGCAGAGGCGCAGGATATTTCGGGTAATTGTCAGTCTCCAGCCGAAACCCTGAGTCCTCCTCCGCGGAAGAAGGACCTCTGTTTCCAATTTGCTCAATGGAGTTTGGTGCCGAAGAAAGGAATCCGCTTCGGACAGCCTGAAGTTTTCTCTTCAATACTGTGGAAAAGTGGGCGTCTCGGAAGCAAGCCAAAAGGAAGGGTTTAGCGCACTGGGTTCAAGTTTTTCCAACAACAATGAGGTTCTTGAGGTGCTCGATTCCTGCAAAAACGCTAGGAAATGCTGGGAAGCCGAACAGTTGGGTTGTTGCCGACAGTCTGTTGTATGAAACGAGGAGGCGCTACCTGCCTACAGAAGTATTTCGGGGAGCACTGTCAGATAGGCTGAGGTCACTACATGTTCGACCCCGACGCTCACCTGCCGCGAATCAACCGGGGGATGGTGTATTTGTGCGCGTAGCCGCTGGATGACTCCCGCTGACCCGGCACAATTGCCCGTTGACTTGCTCAGGCCGTACCCGGCTAACGAGATGAAGGCATGGAAAGTGAGCCGCGCTGTCGGCAATACGCGCAACAATGACCCAAGCTTGATTGTTCCGGTTTCTTGACCGAGCTTATGCTAAAGAGAGCAACCACTGACGCAAGCTACAAAATCAAATTATGTATTACTACGCCGCTGGTTTGAGCGCCTTCCTGTTATCCGGCGGAAGCGCCGGGTGAATCCCCTTTTCGGGCTTTTTGTGGGTGCTCAAGTATTGCAATACATCGTTGATTGAATCTTCAAACCGCGTCCCGTTCCGATGGAAAACTTTCACACCTTTGTCAACAAGCTGGCAGACTTCATACCGATTTATGCCTTGGGAAACGATGCCGCGAATCTTATCAGAACGCATACAAAACTCCCATCTACGCATTGATTGGTGCGTACGTTGCGAAATTGTCAGAAGTGGGAGAAATGTCCGTGGTCTAGCAAATTGGGCAGGTAGGCACCACTATCAATTATACGCTCCGCAATTTCTTCATTCCCTGCGATTCGTCCTCGGCCAGTCAATCCGAAAACGCCCTCCAGCGATCCTCGCTGCAGCCACGCATTGATACACCTAACGTGTGAGAAGAAGGGAAAGACGCCAGCGTAGGCCTCGCGTGAGAGTGGCCATGTTGACGCGGCAATGGGTAGCAGCCCGGGAGATGAGATACGAGATGTATTGCCGCCAGAGAGGACTTTCGCCGGGCGGAAGGAGCCGCTTGTTGTGCATCTGAATATAGGGAGAGTTGATGGACAAGATCTGCGTCGGAATCAAGGTTCGCCTGAGTATCTTGAGTTTCTCTCTGCCTGAGGAGAGCAAACTGAGCTGCAACCACAAGAAGTCCTTGTTCTGCTCGAACATCAACTCGAGTGCAGAGCCAGCGAAACGGCGGAGCCAACTTCGGCGGGCTGAGGGAAGGATGTTGATCTCATGTTCGGCCAGCGGATGGAGATGGCAATCGAACCAGGCTCTAGCATAGTAAAAGACGATTGCCTCAACGGATCGCAGAGAAGGAGAGTGGGTCTGGCTCCAGGTCTGCCAAAAGCTCTCGTCGTCTGCGCGGGAATGAAGGAAGAAGGCCAGCTCGCGAACGTGATGAACGATCCAATCTCCAAGAAAGAGATTGCGCAGGATGTGAAGCGTGAAGTAGGCGAGGTGGTCGACGGGGTTCAGGCAAGGAAACGAGAGCCCATTGACCTCTCGCGTCGTGCGCCGCTCCCAAAAGAGTTCAGTGTCCTGAACGCGAATGTGCGAGACGCGCTCGTTCCAGAGGCAAAAGTGCAGCTCTATCCCAAGCGGCATCTCAGGGTCGAATAGGTTGTTCCGCCAATGCCAGTCGCCAGGTCGAACTAGAGTTGCATCATGGTCGGCCATGGCATAGCTGATCTCTGCGTCCGACGGTTTATAGCCAATGGCCCTCAGAGCACCGTTGGCGACATCGATGCTTTCGGGAGGACAGAAGATGTCGATATCGGACTGCCTCCGGAGTCGTGGGTCTGCGACAAAGTCCGGCGACTGCGTAAAGCCTTTGATCACGATGTGCTCCACGCCTGCCCGGTCGAGCGCGTCGGCGGCTTCACGGTAGGTTGCCTTGACGCGCTCGTAGCGGAGAGCATTGTCAGCGAGATTGGTCCTGAGCCGCTCGACAACCCAGTTCGGAAATCCATTCATGGGGAGCTGGGTAATCGGTAGCGTAAGGTGGGCGATGTCGCAGAAGTCGAGCAGCCTGGTCCACTCTTTGTCGGAGAGCCTTTCGAGAGAGGCGGTGTCTGGCATGCGCAACTGAAGCGCGCGGAGCAGCGCCCTGACCTCAGGTGGGATTCGCAGCGCGGTCCCTCCGGATTCAAGACTGGATAGGTTCATCGAGAGCCTGGTCTTCCGTTCCGGCGTCAGTGGGTGTACATCTCCGGCTCGCCCAGACTGCCGGCCGGCGGCAAGTGACGCAAATAGAGAACGATCGACCAGATCTCGTCGTCGCTCAGGATGTTCTTCGATCCCGGCATGCCGGAGGGCCATATGCCGTCGTCGATGATCCGCTTCAACTGACCGTCGGTATAGGACTGCACATCCTCTCCCGCCAGCGACGGCACCGGCGGTGACATGCGATCTGCAAAGGGAACGCCTGTGTTCTGCCCATCCAGCCCGTGACATGCGACGCAGTAATGCGAAAACGCTTCCTTGCCGTCGGCAACCCCGGCAGCATTGTCCTGAAGCGGGTTCTTTTCCGCTTTGTTTTGCACCATGATTTTGTGCTTGGTCCAGCGCATGACCGCGATCTCAACCTTCCCCGGCGGATTGGCCTTGCAGCCGACGAGCAGGATGGCGAACAACGACGCGCTGACGGTGGTAAGAAAAGCTCGCAACACGCGTTTACTCCACAACGTGCAGAGTAAGCATCATCTCGCCGTGGCCCGATCCACAAAACACCGAGCAGTGGCCGACAAACGTACCGGTCTTATCAGGGGTAAAAGCAACCTCGGCGGTCCCATCTTTGCCCACTTTGACATCGACCCCCAGTTCCTTGAAGCGGAGGCCATGCGCTACATCGAGCGCTCCTCAGCACCAGCACAACCGGCTCGCCCTTATGCAACGTGACCTCGCCGGGTGTGAATACGAATCTTTTCGCCGTCACCTCAATGCGGCGCGGAGCGCCTCTCGGCAGAGGCTGACGCAGCGAACAATTGCCCCGCAAACAGCATTGCGACAAAGACAGCGGGCAAAGTGGATTTCATCTTCATTGGAATCCTCATCGACAGGAGTCTTGAGTGGCGTGACATCGTGAACCCTCGCTCATTGCCCTGCGGCCTTTGTGCAAACCAGGTTCCGATCCGCATCTGACCCGTTTGCGCGGGCATCGACGCCGGGCAACAATCTGTTCTGACTTTAGACAGGTCTCCACAACAAGCTGTCATGGGTCTGTAAGTCGAATGTCACCGCATTGTTGTTTTTCTCATTCGCTGGATCAGCGATGACGAAGGCACCGAATCACTCTTTGAGAACGCCGCTCTGTGGAGCGGAAAAACGAAGCTCGATTCGGGTCACCTTTTGCGAAATGACAAGCTATCGACAACCGCCAGACAATCGAGCGACACATGTTCCCGCAGCATTCGATAATTTATTTGAATGTTACGCGTGACTCGTTACTGCAAACCTGGCGCATCGGCATACGCAATCCACGCTTTCTTATTCGCGCTGGCTGCCCTCGCGATTTCGCATCATGGCTCAGCGCAAAATACACCCCTCATCTCAGGAGGCGTCGGCTTCTTCACCAGTACCAACGCCGGCAGCACCTCTTATCTGCCCATTACCGAGCCACTGCTTGCCGCTCCCCTCGGCCAGCACATCCTCGTCGAGTCGCGCGCTGCTCTGCTGGAGAGTTTTGCGCCAAATGGCGGCAACCAGCCGGGCTACGACCATTCGCACTTCATTGGCCTCACTTATCTGCAAGGCGATTACATTGCATCCCCTAACCTGACCGCCGTGGCCGGCTACTATCTCATTCCATTCAACACCTACAACGATCGACTGACTCCAATCTGGATCGGGAATTTCCAGGATGTTCCTCTAATATTGCCTCTTGGCATTTTGTCGAGCGGTAGCGGCCTGGGCGGGATGCTGCGCGGCAATGCCATCCAACGCGAAAAGTATTCGATCGGCTACAGCTATTTCTATTCGGCCCGCAGCGCCAATGAGCAGTTCGGCGCTCGTCGTGGCACTGGAGGAAGCGCCAACCTTTACTTGCCCGAGCAGCGCCTGGAATTGGGGCTCTCCTACGATCGTCTCTTGCAAGGGACGCATGAGAACTTCTATGGCGCCTATGCCTGGTGGGAGCCCAGTGACACTGGCTTCCGCCTGCGCTCCGAGTTTGCCCGCGGCCATCATGCCCAGGGCTATTGGATCGAGGCCGATTATCGAATGCGAGCATTCGGCGGTGCCGACAGCGTGGTCGGCCGCCTCGAACCTTTGTTCCGTATCCAGCAGACCTTCCGCCGCGACACCATCGCCAGCGACGGACTGCCTCCAGTCAATACGCAGCGAGCCGACTTTGGCCTCGATTACAACTTGCCGCACAACGCCAGGATTCTTAGCAGTTATGCGCGGCAATTCTCAGCAATTGGCAATCACAATGTCTGGGAAACAGGGATCGTTTATCGCTTCCTCTTCCCAACCTGGAAGGGAAAACAGCAATGAGATCAAGGCAATTCCTCTTCGGCGTCCTTCTGCTGGCTTCGTTGTCGGTGCTCGCGGTTGCCGCACAGAACGGCACGCAGGCGACCGTGCCAGCCGGGAAGCCCGCTGCTCACAAGCAGGCCGGTCAACCCCAAATCGACGGCGAGCGCGTCTTCAAACAGAACTGCTTTCGCTGCCATGCCGAGCCTGAGGGATTCTCGCCCAGCATATCCGGCACCATCGTGCGCCACATGCGCGTTCGCGCTTCGCTCAGCCAGCGCGAAGAAGAGCAACTGCTTCAGTTCTTGAACCCATAGATTCGCGGTACCTACGCCCGGCTAGAGTTCTACCTCGGCGTGACTGCGTGCAGGTGAAATCAAAGCTCCGAAAAGAATCGCCGCGGTCACCGCCAGCGCCGAAATGCCCAGCATCACGCGCGGATATCCGAACTGCCCAAACAGAATCCCAGCGCCACTCGTGGCTCCGGCCGCCACTACTGCGTTGCAGAACATCATCATCGATGACGCAGTGCTGCGATCCTCATCCGGCACTCCGCTCATCAGCAGGTTCTCTAACCCTGGAGTGTTCATCCATTGAATTGCGGTGAATGCGATGAAGAGCGGCGCAACCAGCCAACCGTCCTTTGTTTCCGCCAGAACACCCAAAGCCACAGCGGTCACAACCTGCGTTGCAACAATCCCATTGAGGAGCCCCATCCTGCGGAACACGATGGGCGATAGCAGCCCCAGGCCACTCTGCACAAGCTGAGCCACGAAGAAGATCAATCCGATCCGCGCCAGCGGAATATGCCGGCCTTGCGACAGATACACACTGGAAAACGGAGCAAATGAAGTCAGTACTGCCGTCCACAGAATCATCGCCGGAAAGAATCGCAGTAAGAACGGATGGAGTCTGCAGCGTCGGTGGACAGCGGCTTTCTGAATCCCCTTCAGCCCGGAGTTCTCACCGTTCTGTGACGGTATCTGCAAGCGGATCAAGGCAAACAACCCTGTCGCGGCAATTCCGCAGGCGGTCAGGAGCATCAGCCGCTTCATTTGCGCCGGCTCCATCACAAATCCTGCATGGCGCATCCAAAGCGGCAGATAACCGCACACAATGCCGCCAAGCGCACTCATGCCGACGCTCGTTGAATAGATCAGACCAAATGCCGCCGCGCGATTCTCCTCCGTTGAAAGCCGCGCCACGGCCGGCAAACAACACACGCCGGAGAGACATAACGCTAAACCGGCTAGAAACGCCAGACCGATCTGTGCCGACTGCGACATCATGACTGCACGCAGCGCGCCGATGACCGGCGTCGCGACAAAGCAACCGACTAACAGCGGGCTCAGCCCGACCTTCTTCGCCAACAAGCCTGCCGGCAGCGCTCCAACAGCCGTGCCCAGTGAGAGAGCGCCGCCCACCAGCCCGATCACCCGATCATTGAAATGGCAATCCAGCAGGTACAAATTGAAGAGAAAATAGTAAGCTGCGATGCCGCAATGGAAAAAGAAGAAAGCTGTGTACAACACCCAGTAATCGTGGCTCAGCTTTTTCTCGCGCAGCCATGCAACTGCATCTCTCCAGAAGAAAGCGCTCCTCGATTTGCTTGCTACGGCCTCGTCGGACTGTAGCAATTGCGCCACTACCATCCCTCCCGCACCAGCGTTTTCAAGCGCTCGACGGCCCAATCCAGATCGGAGTAGCGGAGTTCCATGATTTTCACTTTCAATAACTCCTCCCTCGCCGAATCGTGCATGGCAAGTGACTCTTCCGATAGATGCAGTTCCCCCTGGCGCATGAAATTTCGCGCCACGTCCCTGCGATACGGCACAAGTTCTGCAGGCCCCTCTCCGCGCCGGTTCAGAAAAATCATGAAGTCCGCCCGAGCTTCCTGTGAACAGGCCAGGTGCGGCATCGAAGATGTCGGAACCTCGATCGATGGCTGACCCGCCGCGCGCGGCGTAAGCTCCAGCCCTTCCAACTCGGGAAACAACTTCGCCGCCGTCGGCCTGAAACGCACCTGATGGCAATTGCCGACCACCATCCGGGGCGTTCCGCCGCCTACCAGGTGCGACAAATCGTCGGTCACATACGTCCATCCCGCCCGCGCACATGCGTACGAAAGAGTCGATTTGCCCGCGCCGGAGTCGCCACAAAGTAGTACCCCATGCCCATCGAGAACTACGCAGGCGGCATGAACCCCCTTTGTATACCGCGCTCCAAGGTGGAAGGTGACCATCCCGTCCAGAAAGAAATACCGAAGATACAACGGGTGTTTCTCGGTCGCACGAGAGATCGAAATATGCGTCCTGCTTTGCGCCAGATCGTAGATGATGTAGTTGTTCACATCGGCCACGGAGGCTACCATCGGCCTCATCATCCGGTAAACAGGCATCGGAGGGCACTCTGTCGAGTCGCTCTCCACCACATGCACGTCCACCCGGATCGTCTTCGTATCGAACCTCTTCTCGAATGCCCCCCACCTTTCCTCGCATTGGGCAAGAATCTCCGCCGAGTTAGACCAAACCTCCGTGGGAAACCCTAATGGGTAGAAGACTTTCTTAAGCGTGAGTTCAGGCGCCTCAATCCCATGC
Source organism: uncultured Acidobacteriaceae bacterium (assembly GCA_963813015.1). Classification (GTDB taxonomy): domain Bacteria; phylum Acidobacteriota; class Terriglobia; order Terriglobales; family Acidobacteriaceae; genus Telmatobacter. Next base: position 1,421,237 of record CAWEXN010000008.1, on the reverse strand, counting down.
CTGGGGAAGCTCAACGTTTGCGATGGGTCGTACGCGGCCTCGATCTCTTCGATCGTCATCATCTACGCTCGTCTCCGTGATCTGCAGAAGAAGTGCGGAACGGGTCCGCGCCGCTCCGAATCAAAACTGGTACTTCGCTGCGAACTGAATAATGCGCGGATGCGGGCCGCCCAGCTCCGCCCGTGATTTTGCCGAACGAGGGACTGGCAGACGGGTTTGGCAGAGTGGGGTCTGTATAGCCCAGCGTGTTGTTCGGATTGGCGAACTGCGGCGTGTTCGTCATATTGAAGAACTCCACCCGGAACCGGAATCCATTGTTCTCCGTCACCGGAAAAATCCGCTCCATGGCCATGTCAACGTTGTGCTGCCCTGGCCCGCGCACCATGCCCACACCGCTGATACCAAAGTCCTGGTCCGCCAGGCTCGTCCCAAACGGCGCCTCGGGCGCCCGCGTAAATGCGGCGGGGTCCAGGTAGCCATTCGTCACCCGCGAGAACAGCGATCCGCGCGTCGAAGGATTCTTCCCTGTCGCCTGCGCTCTGGTCACATTTCCGATCAGCGCGTAGATGGAGCCCGCATTACTGTCGAAGACGCTGAACGCGGCTCCAGACTGTACGACGCCGATGCCCGAGAACTCCCAGTCGCCAAGCACATGCCGCGCGATCGCGGGAAACGATGTGAATTTGGGCGCGGACCAGATAAAATTCGCGACCACGCGCTGATCCCGATCGTCGTTCGCAGGGCCGTACGACGACGTGCGCAGATTGTGTTGGTCGTTGGTTGGCAATGCCAGCTCGAAGACATCGCTCCCATTTTCCCCATTCACTTCGTCCAGGTTCTTTGACCAGGTGTAGTTTCCCTGAAACTGGAAGCCATGCCCCATCCGCTTGGTAAGACTTGTCTGCAGCGAGTTGAAGTTTCCGATCATGATCGAGTCGGCGGACATCGAACCCGGGTTGATGCCCTGGATCGGGATCCGGGCAAGCACATTGCCGATCGAATTCGTAGTCTCTCCGTTAACCGGATTCTGAGGGCTGGCCAGTGATGCCTGGTCGAATTGCAGAAAACCCGGTCGGTGCAGGGACCGCGTTCCCACATAGCCAACATCCAGCAAATAGCCACGCCCCATGGCGTATTCCACGTTCAGGTTGTACTCCTGCGTCAGGCCGTCCTTTAAATTTGGGTCGGTGCCCTCGATGACGGGCGTTGAGCTGGGTGTGCGTGGGGTAAAGAGCGGAAAGCTCGAACTCGGCGGCACAAGAGGAAAGAACGGGCTCTGCAAGGTTGCCGCCCCATTCGGCGATCCCCCTTGAATCTGCAACAGCGCGAATGGGTCTTGCGAAAGCGTTTGTTCCACGATGTTGCCCGAGTGCTGATCGTAATAGAGACCGAAGCCGCCACGCACCACCACAACCGGCCTTTCCATGGCCTGCCAGGCGAACCCAAGCCGCGGTGAAACGTCCCCGTAAGATGTCCTGTAATATCCGGGATACGAAGTCCTGGTGACTCCTTCCGGCACTGCGCCCGGAAAATTCGAAGGTACGGTAAATCCACTGAATGTTCCTGTGCTCGGAATCGGCCCTTGGAGGGCGGTGCTCGCATCGAAGTTCGCCAGTCGCCCGGTGGTATCGGTCGGCGCAGCAAAAATCTCGTATCTCAGGCCCGCGTTGAGCGTCAGCCGGTTGGTCAGTTTCACGTCATCCTGCGCAAAGCCCGCGTAGTCCGTGTAACGGGTGTTCCGGCGGAAGATGCCTCCTCCGGCTACGCTGAGCGACACATTGCTAAGCCCCTGGGGGCTGCCGTTCTCCGCCGCGCTCTGGCCGAGCAGGAAGTCGGCGAAAGTGAAGAAGATCGCTGCTCCATCGATCAGGATCGGCTGAGTCTCGTCGACCTCGTGCCGCTTGAGTTCAACTCCGAAGCGGGCATTATGCCGGCCGCGAGTCCATGCGACTGTGTCCTGGTAGATGAATGAATTCGTCACCTGCCACTGCGAAGGTGTGCCGCTGTCGCCGATGGTTACCGGACCCGCCTCTATATCCGGCATGTTGGCTGTTGCATTTGCCGGGCCCGTTGTTATGCCCATTCCAAGTGCCTCGGCGGTCAAAGGGTTCTCGACAGAAGAGAGCCCATCGAAACGCATGTAACCAAACCGCCCGATGTTTACGAGACTCGGGTTCAGGACATGCGTGTCCGCCAACACGAACATCGTGTTGCGGCTCCGGTCGCTCGAGCCCCACCCCGGAACGTTGGCCCCGCCGGGCGTGAATGCGGAAGATGTTGTGGAACGTGAATAGAAGAACCGTTCAGCCAAAGTATTCTTCCGGCTCAAAGTCTGGTCCATGTTGCCTGTGAACTGATCTTCTCGATAGTGAGCCGGGAATGAATACGTCGACTGTCCCTCGGGTAACTGGTCGGAGGCATCCGCGCCGGTGTTCGGTATCGCTACCTGCGGATTCGGTATGGCAAACTGCCCGCTCGGAAGCTTCGTGTTCAGAATCTTCAGCGCCACCGGATTGATGTTGGATCCATCGCACGCCACCTGGGTTCCGCCGGCCACCGTCAGGTAGCCGGTCGCTGGCTGGTCTGCGCTGTCCAGATGCCCCGCGGGACAGAACAGCGCGCCCAGTGTGCCTGCGGAGCGGTCTGAGGTCAGCATCGGCAAAGTCGTTGTCACCAGATCGCCCAGGCCATTCGCCTGAGTCAAGCCCTGGTACGCCCCGAAGAAGAACGCTCGGTCTGTCCGAATGGGTCCGCCGAGTGCTCCGCCAAACTCGTTCTGCTTCAGTTCCGCACGCGGCTGCCCGTCCGTCTTGGAAAAGAAATCGTTGGCGTTGAACAGGTTGTTGCGCACAAACTCCCACGCGCTGCCGTGAAAATGATTCGTTCCGCTCTTGCTAACCAGATCGACGTTAGCTCCTGTTCCGCGTCCATAGGCCGCATCGAAGTTCGCCGTTTGTACTCGAAACTCCTGGATCGTGTCCGGCGCTGGAATGGCGGTGCCAATTTCGAAGGTTTGGGCCGTAGCGGCCGAGCTCTCAACCAGGTTGTTGGCGTCAACGCCATTGAACTGGATATTGTTTGCCGTCGGGGTCGCCCCATTTGAAGCCACGTTCTGCGTCCCGTTTCCCAGCACCGTTGCGGTCGGCAGGTCTGCCTCTACGCCCGGCGCCAGACCCATAATCTGCGTAAAGTTGCGGCTCGACAGCGGCAGCGCCTGAACTGCCTTGTCGTTCATCAGACCGCCCAGCGTCGAGCTCTCCAGGTCGGCCGTCTCCGCATCGCTTGTCACCTGCACGCTCGTGCGCTCCCCCGCAACCGTCAGCGCCACATTCAACGAGCTTGTCTCACTCGCCGTTACGGTAATCGGTTGCGAGGTGTGCTCTTGAAAGTCTTGAGCTTTTACAGTCACCGTGTAGGTTCCCGGCGACAACAGCGGCACGCGAAAGACGCCCTCTGGCGTGGTAACTGCTGAACGCGATGCATGGGTCCCGTCATTGACCGTCAGCACCTCGGCATTGGCAATGACTCGATTGGAAGAGTCATACACCACGCCGGAGATGGCGCCCGTCCCAGGCGTCTGCCCGAAGGCCTTCCCAACCAGGACGAACAGGAGCATCGCCCATGCAGCAGCATTGTGTCGCAGCAAATCGCTCTTCATGCAGTTGTCCCTCAAATTTCTCCTTCGACAATTCCTGTTCCGTCTAAGAATTTTGGGGACAATCGGCTTCGCGACTTGTCGCCGGCTTGTCATTCTTTTGTATGGGTGTGTGCGGCTGAGCCTGAACCTTGATGCCACCGGGCAGGCAGGCTTGCACTCCAGTTGGCATTTACGCTCAAAATTTCGTCATAGACCCGCATCGTCGTCATCGACATGCGCGCCTCCGAAAATTCTCTGCGCACTCTGGCCTTTCCAGCCTCGCCCATCCGCAATCGTTCTTCCCCGTCGGTGAGCAGTGTGGTCATGGCGTGCGCAAGGGCATGTACGTCTCCGGGCGGAACGGTTATCCCGGTAATTCCATCCAGAGAAACCTCGGGAACGCCTGAATCGATGCTGGTGTTTACGACTGGAACGCCTGCGGCCATCGCCTCCAGTTGCACAATCCCGAAGGATTCGGCACGGGAGATCGACGGCATGGAAAAGACATCCGCCGCCGAGAGATAATTCGCAATCTGCGAATTGTCGATCTTGCCCATGAAGAAGACACGTTCCGAAATGCCGCATTCTTTCGCCACCGCCTCGAGATGCTTGCGAAGTGGCCCTTCTCCAATGAGCAGCAGATTCCCGGGCACCGCCTGCATCGCCCGGATCAGAATCTCGAATCCCTTGAAAGCAACGAGCCTCCCTATCGCGATGGCAATACGTGGCCCATACCTGCTTTGAATTCTTCTGACTGCTTCCGGTTCAGCCACCGCGTGCTTCGCGGGATCAATGCCGTGAGGAATGACCTCGATCTTGTCGTGCTGAGACTCCAACTCCGCCGATGTATCCGCGTATCGCCTCGACGAAACAATAATTCGAGATGCCCGGCGCATCGTTTCCTGTACAAACGGCTCGCTAAGCCTCCTGATCTTCGCTCGCCCCATCGTGTCGGAGTGATGAGTGAGCACAAGAGGTATCTGACAGCCGCTCGCTATATAGGCGAACGCCGCTGCCGGGTTCGGCATGTGCATATGAACGATATCCGCTCGCGCTCGGCCCAGACGCCACGGCAATGCGGGACAGATCGGCATTGACTTGATCGATCCCATGCAACTCAGGCGAACCAACTCCGCACCATCCATGCATTCACGGACGGTGCGAATGCCATCGTTTGCAACAATCACTTTGACCCAGCAGTGTTGCGCCTGGTGCCGCACCAGGCTCTGGAGATATATTTCAATCCCACCCATGTGCGGCGGATAATATTTCCCGACGTGCAGGATGTTGTAGCGATTTTCGCCGTATGAGGAGTCTCTATTGCCGTCGTTTACAGGGCGCATATGCAACTCACCCGCCCGATAACTCTCGGCCCGGGCCACCGCCGTTGTCACTCGGATCGTTCCTTCGATGTTTCGCGTTGCATGGAGGAAGTTTAGAGAGACTCGGCTCCCTGACTTGTTGCTGAATTGTCATTCGTTTGTATGGATATGCGCCGATATCCGGTCGCGTCAGATTGACGTCTGAGCGAAAGAGGCATGACTTGTCGCTTCACTTCTGAAAATGCGCCAAGGAATTGACTTGATTGTCAGATAGGCGGTGGCAAAGACAAGAGCATCGAGGTAGAGCCCAAATTGCGAATACTGATCGTCAAAGATCACCATCAGCACCGGATAGATTGTCAGACCAAACAAATACAACCCCAGGACGCTGCCTGAATGGGCCTTTCTAAAGAGCAGAGAATGCAGGAATCCGATGATGCCCATAATTGCCGTAGACGGCCATGTTCCGTAATCAGTGACAAAGAACTTATAGGCCGTATAAACATTCGTCCCAAAGGGAATGAAGATAAACTTATCGAGTCCCGGTGCGGCGGTATAGGTAAACAATCCAAGCCACGAACCAATACGAAAAAAGAACCGAAACGTATGGTTCGGCGCACCGGCGTAGTCGAGCGGATGCAATAGCACCTGGTCCAAAGCAGCGACCGGGCCAACGATGTAACTAACCACAGACCTTCCCGTAAAGGTGAGCGCATTGGTCGTCGTCGATATATTCTTGTCCACAAAAAGCAGACCTGCAAAAAGAAGAAAGAAGCCCATGATGGGCCAGCGCGCGAATCGCATAGCGACTGCAAATCTCTCGCGCCTAGTTTTCACAAGATAAACGCAGATCAGGGAAGAAAAGAGAAAGAGAAATCCTCCTCGGCCTCCGCTTAGAACACAACTGACAAAGGCAATGGCCGCGGCGATCCATGAAACTCGATCTCTTCGCTCGACTTGAAACAAGGTTGCTGCGAAGATCGTCCACGTTGCAGCATATGAATACCACGGGATCGATTCGTGGCCCTCGTTGATGCTTTCAATCACGGTCTCCCGCGCCACCGCGAAGAACAGGCCACCCATGCCGCCGGCTCCGGCTGCCATCACCATCATCGCGTGTATCGCAAAACAAACGCAGACCGCCAGGAAGAGCACGATCGGGTATCTCATCCAGTTTCCGGTAATCTTGGGTTTCCCTATGAGCGTAAGTCGGGTAGCAATCATTGTTTCGGGGACAAGAAATGCGCAGAGTCCGCCGAGAGAGAACAGGATCGCACCGCCAGCAATCACACACAACGTAATCGGATGAATCGGGTTAACGTCAACCAGGTGAAGACGAAAAACGGCGGCATCGAGAAGCCACATCCCGCAAAAGAGAAACGGCGGATATAAGACAGAACGGCGGAGACGATAGTTCGCGAGCGCGACGATCGTGAGTGTACAGATCAGAATATCCAGGCCGATATCTTGCCCTTCCATCATGAACGGTTCAACCTCCCGAGTCGTCCCCACATTCCGTCATTTAGGGCGCGGAGAAGCGTGGCAAAGTGGCGCAATTTATGTTCTGCAAGAAGCGGATAGATCACGAGATAGAAGGGCAGCCGGGGCAGAAAGCTGAGCTTCCATTGGAGCCCCATGGTCCGCACACGCATCAAGTAGATGGCGTTGCGCAACAGGTAATAGTTTCGCGTTTCCGTGTGGACGTGCACCGGTTTTCCCAAAAGGCTGATTACGCCTTCACCGACTCGGTGTGTCATTCTGGCCTCGGGTACGACATAACATCGCAGGCCCATATTGCGCGCGCGAAGCCCCCACTCGTTGTCAACCCAATCGATGAACAGGTCTTCACGCATCACGCCCACAGCTGAAAGAACCGATGCCCGAATAAGGCAACCTGAAGCGATGAGGAAATGGGACTCGACCACAGTGGACTTGGAGAGGTCAACAGGTATAGTCCGAAGGCCTAGATAGCTGTATCGAACAGCTGGAGAGACCCAACCGCTTCTGTCGTCGATAAAGACGGGACCGACCGCGGCCACGCGCAATCCCTCGTTGATGAGTGTGGCCTCGGCGGATAGGAGTGTCTGGACCATTCCGGCATCTGGAACGCTGTCCTGATCGAAAAGGATGACGTGCGACGCCCCCGCGGCAAGGGCCTGGCGAACGCCTAAATTCTGCGCAGCCGCAATTCCCGTATTTTCGCCCTGCGCAGTGTAATGGAGCGGGACATTGAGTTTGGACGGGAACAGTTCCTCCTCGGGGACGAGATCATTGGCCGGCGTATTGTCGATGACGAAGATGACATTGACCTGATCTTCGAGACTCCGCATCAGGTCCTGGAGTGCGTCACGATCCGGACGGTAAAGGACAACAATTGCGGCTACCAAATCGCCTCCACAACATCGGGGTCTGGCACAAACTCAATCGAGAGCGGTCTCATCGTGCTGGCCCCCACGGCTAAGCGGCGCTCGTGAGCGCGCGATGCACGGCATAACGCTCTTCCGCGGATAGAGCGTGACGCCATACGATCAATGCAAAAAATGCAAGCAGGCAGCCCGCAACGGGCAATCTCGTTGGCAATCCGCCGAGCATCGGCGCAATTGCAACCGCACCAGCACCCGCGCAAATCGTACCGGCCACAGGCCACAAGATGCGGTTTCGCAGGCCAATCAAGTGATCCGCGAATGCAAACAACAGAATGCAATCGACGGTAACGCGCACCAGCCATGCAACAGCCGTGCCTACGATTCCGTAGTGCACTGTCAGATGCCAAACTGTGACCAGGTAAAGCGGCAGTTCCATCAGATGCAGCTTTCCAGTGATGTCCGCATGCCCCTTGCCTTGAATCAACGCAAAAGGGACCGCCGCCAATCCGTTCGCCAATACTCCCAGGCTCAGGATTTGCAGCACCCGCGTGCTATGAGCGGCAAAATCGGGCCCCAGCCACACCTGGAGCAGGTTCTGGCCAAATACGATCAACATGAGAGAGACAGGGAAGAGAAACAGCCCGGTATACTTTGCCGCTCGGCGGTAAAGCATTGCTCCACGAATCCGGTCCGCCGCCATAGCCACCGAAAATGCGGGAAACATGACCCCGACCAGCGCGCCCGGCACAATCAGCAACTTGGTGGCTGCCTCGAACGGGGTCGCATAGTAGGCCACAGCAGCGAGAGAAAGTATGCTTCCAATCAAGAACCGGTCCACGTAGACCATCAACGGTGAAACGATATTCGACACCGTCATCCACCCGCCAAAGGTAAAAAGAGGACTGAGCAGCGCTTTATCGAAAGCAAATCGATGGCGCAACGCCGGCATCTCGCGCAGGGCCAGGGCGACGAAGGCGATGAGGAAAAGGCCGCGCGCGAAGACGATGGCGCCAATAAGCGCCGTAAGGCTGTTGGTAAACGGCAACACCGCGATGGGAGCAAGAAACATGGCAATGCCCATCGGGGCCCTCACGATATTGAGCAAACCAAATTTCTGCTGCGCTTCAAGAATCCCTCTGAATCCCGCAGTACTGATGACGAGCGGCACTGCGATGCTAAGAAGAAACAGTGAGTGCAGCGTCTCCTCTTGCAGGCGGAGCGGAATCTTCAGCAGAGTGTGTGTGAGCACGGGGGAGATCGCGGCAAGCGCAACGGCGCCGACCAGGCCCATCACCGCCATGATGCCGTTGGCTGTCCAGACAATGGCCGGCAAATCGTCCTGGCGGCTTCGTCCCAGTCGTTGAGCGATCAGGTTGGTCATGGCTCGTCCAAGTCCAAGATCGAAAAAGCTGAAATATCCGACGACCATCCAGGCAATCGTAAGAACTCCGAAGCGATCCATCCCAGTGCGGCGAATCAGCAAGGGAATGGCGAACCAGGCCACTCCCATCGGCGCAACCTGCCCAACCAGATTCCAGACCGTATTGCGAGCCAGCAACGATCCGTGCGTCAGCTTCGCGACCGCGGTATCCTCGGCGTCTTCAGTCGCGGCGAGATGCCTCTGTTTGGTCGCGCCCAGCATATTGACCCCTTTGTTTCTTCTGAAATGTCTCCTGGGTCCTTCATCGCCCCGTGGGAGACCATCGCGTCTTCAGGTTGTGCGCGGTCTCTTCACAGACAGAGCTCGCTTCAGCAGTGCAATCTTTCCAGCTGTATCGGGATCGTCCTTTATGCGTTCGAAACCGGCCTGCGCCAGTGCGAGCAAGACCCCGAAGAAGAATCCCAACACTGTGGCTCCGATCACGATCAAGCTGCGCTTCGGGAAAGAGCGCTTGTCGGGAGGAATGGCAGGGTCGACGACCTGAATGATCGCACCTTCTTTGGCCTCATCCAGCTTCGCTACCTCGAATTGCCGCGCAAGAATTTCAAAGATTGCTTCGTTGTATTTCACGTCGCGCAGCCTGCGGACGTATTCCATGCCGGCCTCTGGAACCCTGCCTTCGGGGACGATGAGTTCGTTGCCGGCACTATCTTCGGAACCGCCCAGCTTGGCCAACTGCGCGCGCAGGCCATCGAGCTCCCGCTGTGCCTGCACCAACTGGGCGTTCTCGCCGGTGGCGTAGGCCTGCATCCCCTGAATCTGTACTTCCCTCGCAGTGATCTGCGCGCGGAGAGCCGCGGCAGATTCGATCAACGCGCGTGCCTGGCTGTCGAGCTGGATCACCCCGGTAGTCTGTTCAGTGCGCATCAGGGCCTCTTCGGCGTCGACCAGCTTGTCCTTCGCTTGCTCCAGCTCCCGCTCGAAGAAGAGTCTGCGCTGCGAGGCTTCAGTGATCGCCAGATTCTGAGATAGAGCTCGGAACTGCTCGACATAGCCGTTCGCCAGTTCAGCGGCGCGGTTCGGATCCTCATCCACCACGGAGATGCGGATCAGGTTATCCTTGCCGCTGCCGTCCACGGTGGCGCGGTGCTCAAACTTCTTGCGAGCATCAGATGGATAGCGTGCCTTGTATTCCTGCATGAGGCCGAAACGCTGGACCATGGCGTCTTCAACTGTTCGGCTTCTCAGCATGCCGACGATCGCGTCGTTGGGGCCGGAATTCAAGCGAAAAGTGCTGCCTGCCAGCGCGGCGATGCCGCCCAGTTGTCCGGCCAGCGCGGAACCAATCGAAGTATTTTGTTGTGGCGTTAGCAGGGTAACGATGGCCGTGTAGCGCTTGGGTAAAAGCAGCGAAATCGCGACGGCGAGGAAAGCGAAGACCGCGGTGACCCAGAAGACGACCCGCTTTCGCTCGGCAACGACGATCAGAAGATCGAGCAGCAAGATTTCATCCTTCTCCTCCGCGTCGCGCCCATGAAAGGGCACGGCCGGAACAGAATCGGCTTGCTCATTCATTTCGCGAAATGGAGTTTCGGTAGTCATCGGCTCCTGCCGGATCGGCGACTCCCGCGCGTCCCTGCATTTCTCAGGCGCCGAGCGGCAAATCCCCTCTATCGAAGTACACTCAGCGCCGCGGCGCCCAGCGCGAATTGCGAGAAAACCTGCGACCAGTCGAGAACGCCGCGCAACGCTGACGGCTTGAAAGTCTTCTCCGGGACAATGATGGTATCGCCTGGATTAATGCGCAGGTTGTTGAACTCGCTGCCCTCCCAGACTGACATTGCCTTGTTGCGGCTCACCACCTCGCCGTCCGCGCGGATGATGAACGCATGTTTCCAGTCAGCGTCCCGGTTGGGTCCGCCGGCCAGTTGCAGGTATGCGCCGGCTCTCTTGCCCGGCGCGTACAGAAAGGAGTTCTGATCGTAGACCGCGCCGACCACGTTAACCGTCGAGGGAACGGGCGGGACGATAAAGCGGTCGCCGTCCTCCATCGGGATGCTGGGGATGCTGCTCCCAGCGCCAGCTTCGGGCATAAACGTCAACACCACTCGACCCGTTGCTCGAATTTGCCGCAGGCTTGCCAGCAGAGCTTGTTCGCTGCTCTGGGCCGAGGCGGCGCTCGTAAGATCCTGCGCCGAGCTCACCGACGAGGAGGCTGCGGCTAGATTGCCGCGCTGGATTTCCATGCCCAGGCCCTGCACATATTCGTCGATCCTGGCCTGCTGCACCGCGCGCGTCGACTCGCGTGTGAACTCCGATCCATACAGGTAAGCGTTGGGTGTCAGGCCTCCGGCGCGCTCCACCAGTTCGCGCAGCGTTTCTCCGGGCAGGACGGTATAAACGCCGGCGTGGGCAAACTCACCGTCCAGCGTCACTGTCTTGGTCTGGTGGGCCACCGGCACGCGAATATCAGCCTCGGAAAAGATCGAGACAACGTCGCCGGCCTCAAGTTCGATGTCCTGAGACGGATCATGCTGCAGCACCAGCTTGCTCAGGTCAAACGGCAGAAGGACGGTCTTCAGGGTATCCATTTCGAGACGTTCGATGACGGCATAATCCCAATCGATCTCCGGCGCCAGCACCCGAACCTCGGTGCGCTGCGCTGGAGGAAGGAATCGGCCAGCGGAAGAAGACTGCGCGGATGCCAGGGAAGAGTTCCCTGCGCGCTGCTGTGCGCTCAGATTTTGGTTCTGCTGCAAACCTGATGGGTCTTGCTGATACTCCGGCTGCCCCTGCTGATATCCGGGCGCTCCTTGCGAATATTCGGCTTGTCCCTGCTGATATTCGGGCTGATTCGATGCGCTCCTGCTTTCCTGCATGGGACGTTGCAATGGTATGGCGCGGTTCTCCGTGGGTTGCCGCAGATTGTCGATGCCTGGTATCGGCTCGAACTCCGGAGCAGGCAGTCCGAGCTGCGCCCGCCTCCACCAGTAATCCCGTGTGATCAGCGATTCCTTGTCGGGAATCAGATCGCTGACATGCATGCCGGGGTGCCAGGCGAATCTACCCGGATTGGCGATGTTTCCGCGAAGGATGACGGTTTTCTTGTAGATGGGCGTCATGGAATAGACGCGCACCAGGTCGCCGTCGACCGGCAACGTGGCCAGGCCGGCATCGTCGTAAGCCACCTCCATGGCGCGCCGGCCGCTATGATCCTCAATGCGCTCAATCGAGATGCGCGCCTGCGCTGCAACCGATGAAACTCCCCCAGCGTTGGCGAGGAGGCCTGCCAGCGGCTCATCCGATCGCAACTCGTAGATGGCGGGATTGCGTACGCTGCCAGTTACTGCCGCCTGGGGACCGGACGGCGGGATGAAGATGACATCGCCGGATTCCAGCTTCACGTCCTTCCACTTATCCCCGTGAACGAGCAGCCCGTAGAGATCGAATTCAGTCACCACAGCTCCGCCGCGTCGCAACTGAATGCGCCGCATCGAGCCTTGCACCGAGGGACCGCCACTGGCAAACAACGCGTCAACCAGCGTACTAAGCGAACTCACTGTATAGACGCCGGGCCGGCGCGCCTCTCCGGAGACATACACCTGGATGGCGCGAATCTGGCCTACATCGGCGGTCAGATCGAAGTTATGATAGACGCGCCCGATGGCGTCGCGCAGATGCGCGTCGAGCGCCGCAAACGGCATCCCAGCCACATGCACCGGACCAATCTGGGGAAGAAATACTTCGCCCGATCTATCCACGCGCACGTTGATCTGGAAGCTCACCTGCCCCCACACTCGGATGCGCAGTTCGTCGCCCGGTCCGATGATGTAATCGGATGGAACTGGACTCATGTCCAGCGGCGCAAAGGTCGACGGCAAACTGTTGAACAGGTCTGCTCCGTAGATGGGTAAAATCTGGCCGGTGGTTGAGAGAACGAACTTTTGGAACTCGGTCAATGGCTCGAGAGGGGGCTTGACCGGCAGAGACTGGCTGCGGACGGGAGCCTGCCGGGATAGCTGCTCAACATCCGAATAACTGTAACTGGGACTCGGGTACTGATCGACGGATTCCCCAGGCTGCAAGGAGCGCGCTCGCGGAGGCAGCATCGGACCTGTCTCCTGCTGAGTCTGACCTGAGCACTCCGGCGCAGCAGCCTGCAGAGGATCGGAACAGTCAGGCGAACCCGGACTCTGCACTCCTGCCGGATTGCCATTCTGGGATGGCAGCCGCGCGTACGACGCCGTCGCAAGACAAGACATGAGGATAAGTCGTCCTATCTGCCTCATCCTGCCGGCCCGCGATGCGGTGCGATCGTTGGAAGAGCCTTGACGGCAAACTCCCATACTCCTTTCGCGCTCACAATCACCCATATCCAAGTTACCAATGCGTCATTTTTCGTTCGTATGCAGACAAGGGAGGATGAACCGGATCACCCACTCTTGCACTGGCCAGGGAATGCCAGCAGCGGCGCCATTGTCGCATCCACTCGAAAGCCTGGCATCAGGCTGTCATTAGTAGATGGGAGAGTAGGAAGAGTTTTGTAACTGAAATGTCATCTTCTTGTCTGAACTCATCTGCTTTGACATTGAATCGATTCTCTTCCGGTTATAGTGAGTCAGATTGTTCAGATGGAACCGCTTTAAGTTATTACGCGTTCTTTTTTTCCTGGTGCAGCAAGTCTCAAAGATCGCAGAGTTACTTCTCGTAATGGACGACGGCGCGAGCATACAAATCGAGAACCACTCGACAGCTTTTCTACCCAAGGGAATCTGTCGCACAATCACTGGCTCCATCAATGAGAGGGTCGTTTGAGCGCCGAAGTATCTGCCTCGAAGTTTAAGGGATTACTAAGATGAATCAATCTGCGCAGCAGTGTGCCCGCGACGGCGCGGAGGGGATCGAAGAGCTGACGCCTGCTCAAGAGCTTGAATTAGCAGAACGTTCTTCGCCCTACTTGGCCCCAAAGCGGCCGAGCCCGTGGTCGCAGTCGAGCGCCAAGCGCGTCTTCGACTGCGTCTGCGTTCTATTGGCGCTGCCTTTGCTGGTTCCGCTCTTCCTGGCGATCGCACTGTTAGTGCGACTCACATCTTCGGGTCCTGTTTTCTTTTTGCAAAAGCGCATGGGCCGTCACGACCGGGCATTTACCATTCTGAAATTCCGAACCATGATCCACGCTACGCACAAAGCTCATCACCCGGTCACCACGGCCTACAACCAGTGCTTCACTCCGGCAGGCTCTTTTCTGCGCCGCTGGAAGCTCGATGAGCTACCCCAGTTGTTGAATGTGCTTCGGGGAGATATGAGCCTGATAGGGCCTCGTCCCAAAATTCCAGAACATGTAATTTCCAGTCTCACGTGTCGGCCGGGGATCACGGGCGCGGCCACCATCGCTTTCGCTTTCGAGGAAGAGCTTCTCGATCGCGTGCCCATGCATTGCTTGGAATCCTGGTATCACCAAGTCGTTCTTCCAGCTAAATGCCGGATTGACGTTGAGTACATGGCCCACGCCACGTTTCTTTCCGATTTAAGGCTTATTGTCGACACTGTATTGCGCCGTTGGGACAGCTCTCTCATGGAAGGGCTGCTCAACATCGGAGCATTCGAGGCAGAAGACGAATTGTCGCTCTCCGCAGCGTCTGATCCGAAAGCCGTCACGAAGCGTGTGCTGATGCCGCCCAGCGTCGATCGGTCTGCTTCTGCGGACTAATTCGCGGATCTCTCATTGCGTCCGATTGTCTTCAGCCCGGAAGAAACATCGCCCCGAAGCATCAGGCTACCGCGATTGTCTCCGGTTCTTCCATAAATTGTCATCCTTTTGTCAATTCTGGAGGCTTGCCGCCCGAAATGTCTTTGGATCGTCGACAATACAGGCAGAAAGGTCATCAGTTATGGTTAATGCCATGGAAATGGCGCCGGAAACGCAAAGCCGTACTGCTCCAATCGTCAACCTGGGCCTGATCCTTATCGTCGAAGACGATCCGCGTATGCAGCGAACGCTTGAACGCACCTTCGCGCAGGAGCATTACCAAACGGTAATTGCCGGCGACGGGCAGAGCGGGCTCGACTTGTTCCGCAGCGAACACCCGCATGCAGTGGTGCTCGATCTCATTCTGCCCAACATCTCCGGGCGTGAGTTGTGCCGCCAGCTCAGGCAGATTTCGAGCGAGACACCGATCATCGTGTTGAGCGCGATCAGCGAGGTCGCGGACAAGGTCCTCCTGCTTGAGCTCGGCGCAGACGATTATGTTACCAAGCCCTTCAGCCCGCGCGAATTGACCGCGCGTGTGCAGGCGGCGATTCGCCGCCAGCGCAGGCCTTCCCAGCAAGATACCTTTCGCTTCGGCGAGTGCGAAGTTGACTTCAAGAAAATGACGGTGCTGCGAGCCGGCCAACCAGTTGTGCTTACGGCCCATGAATTTAAACTTTTGAAGTTTTTCACGGAAAATGCCGAGCGCGTGCTCACCCGCGATGTCCTGCTCAACGAAGTCTGGGGGTACAACTTCTATCCGACCACACGGACGGTAGATAATCAGATTCTGAAGTTGCGCCAGAAGCTGGAGCCGGATCCCGCAAACCCGAAGCATCTGCTGACGATCTACGGCGCTGGATACAAATTAGTACCTTGATTAACCGGCCGATCGTCCCCCGGGCGACCGACACTTCCGCGGGAGTAGAATTCGTGCGCGAAAAACTGGGCGTCCGTACGCACATTTTGCTGGTGGTGGCGATGGCCGTGATCATTGCGGTCGTCACCGGCCTCAGCCTCCTGCTCATTCGTCATCACCTGCGCAATCAGGTGACTACCGATCTTTCGACGGATCTCGGTCACTCCGTCGTCGCGTTCAAGAATCTTCAGGCGGAGCGCCTCAGAACACTTGAACACGAAAACGAGTTGCTCTCTCAGCTGCCAACCCTCAAGGCATTGATGACGAGCGGCGACGACCTGACCATTCAAGATGAATCTGCGGAGTTTTGGCGTTTGAGCGGGGCGGATCTCTTTGTCCTCGCCGACCCCAGCGGCCGTGTTGTGGCGGGGTACACAAGCAATGCAATGGTGGACGCGCCGCTTCGCGTCGGTGTGAAGGCACTGCTGGCATCGCCAGACAAGCACTTCCTCATCGACGGCGGATCGCTCTACGCATGCTCGCTGCGGCCTTTGTATTTCGGAAACGATCAGGATGGAACGCTCCTGGGATTTGTTGTCAGCGGCGTTTCCATTGAGCGAACGGTGCGTGAAATCAGCCAGCCCATTGGCGCCGAAGCCGCCTTCCTGAGCGGCGGTCAGGTTGTCGCCAGCACTCTGGCGGATGCCGATCAGGCGAGTCTGGCGCATCAATCGTCCTCTCTTTCGGGAACCGGCCAGGCGCCCGCTTCACTGATGCTGGGCGACGCGCGCTTTCTTTATGCCAGAGAGGATCTCTCTGCTGCCGCAACGTCTCCCTTGCAGCTCGTGGTGATGAAGTCGTTCGAGCCCGCGGAGCGCACCATCAACGACATTAACCGCATGGTGATGATCGTCGGTCTGCTCGCGCTCCTTTCGGGTACGGCGTTGATGATCGTCGTTTCGCGGCTGGTTACGCGCCCGCTGGAGGAGCTCTCAAGAAGTGTTCATGCATTTGCGCTCGGCGATGTGAGGCACACGGTTCCGGGCCACGGCACGCAGGAGGTGCGCGAGCTAAGTGCGGCCTTCTCGCGGATGCGCAGCGAAATCCAGAAAGCCAACCATGCGGTGCTTGAGTCGGAGCGCCTGGCAACCATTGGCCGCATGGCAAGTTCGGTATCGCACGATCTGCGGCACTATCTCGCGGCTATCTATGCCAATGCGGAGTTTCTCGCGTCCGACCGCTTCTCTCCGAAAGAGCGCGCCGAGATTTTCGGCGAGATTCGCGCAGCGGTAGGAGGAACAACCGAGATGCTGGAGTCGTTGCTTATCTTCAGCCGCACGGGCGCAAACGTCAGGCGTCAGCCCGAACTGATGGCGGCGCTTGTTGAACGAGCGACGGCGCTGGTGCGAACGCATCCGGACGCTGATGGCGTAAAACTCGTGACGAGCCTCGGTGAGCCTTTGGAATCAGGCGCGGAAGTAGATGGCAAGCAGATTGAACGCGCGATCTCCAATTTGCTTTTGAACGCATGTCAATCGGCGCGCTTCGTCGGCGCCACGGCCAGCGTTGCAGTAACTCTCCAGTCTCGCGCTCGTGAAATTCTTGTCAACGTAACCGACAATGGCCCCGGCGTTCCAAACAAAATCCGCGAGAGTCTATTCGAACCGTTTGTGAGCGAGGGAAAGCAAAAAGGCACAGGCCTTGGCCTGACCCTGGCTCACTGCATCGCTTTGGAGCACGGAGGAGAAGTGGTTTTGCTCAGCAGCAAGCCCGGCGAAACGATCTTTCAGATGAAGGTGGCCCGCGCAGTTTCGATTCAGGACGGAACGGACACATCGGTGCGCGGCCCACAAAAAGAGGTGGTCCCAAATGAAAAGGTTCGAACAGGAGCGTAATTCGCATCCAGGCATAGGCCTTCTCAGCAAAGTGGGGGCGCTCGTTCCGCTGGTCTTGGTCGCGGCTTCGATGCTCGACGCGCAGACCGCAACCCAGGCCGACGTCGCAGAGAGGGTAGCGCAACTGACCGACGCCATGGCTCGCACGCAGGCGCAGCTGGAGCGCTCGCAGCACGATCTCGATCAAATGCGCCAGCAACTGGTTGAATTGCAACGCGAGATGGGGGCGAATGGAACTGCGGCCTCGGCAACTTCACCCGCTGCGCCCGATCAGGCTGGCTCGCCTGCCGTGTCTTCAGCAGACACATCCGAATCAACGGCGGGCGCCATTGACGATCTCCGCGAGCGCCTGGCAATGCAGGAATCTGAGATTGCGACTCAGGAACAAACCAAAGTCGAGAGCGAGTCGAAATATCCGGTGAAAGTTACGGGGATGTTGCTCATGAGCGGTTTCATAAACACGAGCGCGGTAGACGCGGCCGCGACCCCGTCAGTCGCGGTCGGCGGTCTGGGCACCGCAGGCGCAACCGTCCGCCAGACGGTTCTCGGATTCGACGCGCGCGGGCCGCACCTTTTCGGCGCCAGCAGCTTCGCCGATCTTCGTGTGGATTTCTACGGTAGCCAAGCCGCAGGCGCGCCCACATCAAGCTATTCGGGCTACTTCAACGCAAACTCCGCGCTGCGGTTGCGTACTGCTCATGCTGGACTCGACTGGGCTCGAACTCAGGTTTACTTCGCTCTCGACCACCCCATAATCAATCCCGATGCGCCAACATCTCTGACGGCGACAGCCGTGCCGGCACTTGCTTGGTCGGGGAATCTTTGGACGTGGAATCCGCAAGTCGACATCACCACGAGCTTCGCGCACAGTGGCTCCTCAGGCGTACAGTTCCAGGCTGCACTCATTGACACGGGCGACGCGCCGCTCACGCCCGCCGTTGCGCCCTCCTCAACTGTCACCTACGTGCCTCCGACAAGCGCGGAGCAAAGCTCAAAACCTGGAGTTGAAGCGCGCGTCGCATGGTTCGGTCCGGGGCAGGACGACAGCCGCATGCACATCGGCGTTGGAGGCTACTTCGCCGAGCACGACAGTGCGATCGGGCGAAACTACGATTCCTGGGCGTCGACGCTTGATGCGCGGCTGTCGCTGGGGTCACACCTTGAGTTGACCGGAAACTTCTACCGAGGCGCGGCCCTCGGCGGCCTGGGCGCGGGTGGCTACAAAGACTTCGTCTACAGTCCAAATATGAACACTGGGGGCTATTATTTTCGGCCGCTGGACGATGTAGGCGGATGGGCGCAACTGAAAGCGAGAGCCACCGAGCGGCTTGAGTTGAATGCCGCCTACGGAATGGACAGCGTTTTCGCGGGACAGCTTCGCCGGTATTACGTGAGTGGGGGATCGATGATTCAAAATCTTGCGCAGAATCGCACTTTTACCGGCAACGTGGTCTATAGCCCGAGCGCCTATTTGCTTCTCTCGGTGGAATACAGACGATTGCTGAGCACGCCAGTCGAAGACCCCGGTGCTGCGAGCAACATTATTGGCGTGGGCGCGGGGTATAGGTTTTGATGCCTCGGAGCACATGGTCGCGCTGGCTTCTGTGTGCTGCACTTGCAGCACCGGGAGTGGCACGCGCGCAAGATAATCCGCCCGGAAAATTGGTGGTCGATCTGCGTTTTCGTGTGGCCTCATCGCTCCCCGGAAATCATCGCGCGGTGCCCGCTGTCGCATGGCTCACGCCGCTTGCGGGAACAAGTGTTCCGCCTTTTACCCCGCAGGCGCACTACACACTCTTGCAAAAGAACCGCATGTTCATTCCGCATTTGCAGGTGATCCCTGTTGGCGCCGTAGTCCAATTTCCCAACGCCGATCCGTTCTATCACAATGTGTTCTCGCTCTTTGAAGGCAAGCGCTTCGATTTGGGACTCTATGAAGCCGGATCGAGCAAGTCCGTCACATTTCAGCGCGAAGGCGTCTCGTATATTTTCTGCAATATTCACCCGGAGATGAGCGCTGTGGTCGTCACTCTGTCATCACCGCTCTACGCCATTGCCGACTCTGCCGATGCATTTGTGCTGCACGGAATTCCTCCGGGCGCCTACAGGCTGCATATCTGGATCGAAGGTGTTCCGCAATCCATTCTCGAAGGCCTGGGAAGAACGCTGCGCGTCTTCGGCCACGACCTGGATCTCGGGACCATGAGTGCGCCGATTGCACAGCCGCATGACAGGCCGCATATGAACAAGTTTGGCGAAGCCTACGACACGAAGTCACAAACCACGTATTAGGTTTGCGCTTTATCGATCCGCGTAGACGCTATCAGTGGCCGAGCCGCGCACTCCGCTTATGACAATCCAATGACAGAGCTTTGACAACCCCCGATGAGCGAGGGCCTAACCTTCCTTCAGCTCGCAGCACGATTCCGCGACGATCAAACAAATGGATGTCTCGGCCAGTCCGGAACCCGGGCCCTATTCGGTACCTGCGCCGCGGTCACTCTGCCAAACTGATCCATAGTCGCACGATGATTTCCTAAGGATCGGAAACAGGCGTTAAATTCTGCAATTATCTTGTGTCATCCCGCACCCGAGCCGGCGGATGGAAAACAACCAGGAAGTATCGAGATATGAAAAACCCTGTGCACTGAACCAACTGGTTGGCAATGTTGGAATATGAAGTAGCGTATGTCCACTGGCGCAGATCAACTCAGTTTCGATCCAGACCAAAAAGATTATGGATGCCAACCCAACCCGCGGAATTTGGAACGGGCCAGATACTTCTGGAACGGCTGGTACCGAGATGTCGGCTCACGGTGATTGATCTGTTCCGGGCGGTTGACCGCCAAACCGGACAGAACCCGAAAATGGGGTAATGTCCGGTTTGGCGACCATCCGACCGCAACCCCGAAACGCACATCCCTTGTACTCGCTGCGGAGCTGCTATTCTTCCGGACGAGTCGGTTGTGCGATCGTTACGCCAACCTTCAGCCAAATCTGACTTTGAGCCTCAGGCGGATCCTTTCCGCAAAGGAAGATCGATGAAGAACGACGTACGCCTGCTTCTTGTGGTTATCGCGCTTTTTGTGTTCCCTCTCGCTTACGCGCAGCAGCAACTCGTCATGTTCAGCATGGACAGGACGCCTGTGCACTGCCAGCTTTTTATCGCTAACGGTGATGGCACCGGGCAGCGCGTTCTTTTGCCATCCTCAGGGATGGACTACTCTCCTTCGTTCTCTGCGGACGGGCGGTGGGTAGTCTTTACCTCACAGAGCGACGGGTCGGCGGATATCTATCGCGTGCGCCCCGACGGCACCGGATTGGAACGGCTCACGGACGATCCGGCCTTCGATGACCAGGCTGTGCTCTCACCAGATGGCAAATCTTTGGCCTTTGTTTCCACGCGTGGAACTGGACGGGCACGGCTCTGGGTCATGGATATGGCCTCACGGCGCGCGCGTCTTCTTACCCCGGGCGAAGGAGGCAACTTCCGCCCTGCGTGGTCGCCTGATGGCACGTGGATTGCGTTCTCCTCCGATCGTGGAAGCCACGCGGGCCATGTTCCCGGGCAGTTCGAAAAGCTGCAATCTCTGGCGGTGTACGTCATTCATCCCGACGGCTCGGGACTGCGTCAGATCACACGAGGCCGCGGCGTCGCAGGTTCGCCCCGCTGGTCGGCGGACGGCAAGCGAATCTTCTACTACGAAACTACGGAAGTCGGAGCTTACCACGCAGAGACCGGTGATGAGGCCGGAGGACGTACCGAGATTGTCTCTGTAGATATCTCAACTGGCGGATTCAAGCAGTACACATCCGGGGACGGCGTGCGTGTTACTCCACAACCCTTCCCGGGCAATGCACTGGGATACCTCGTCAATTCGAACGGATCGCGTGTGATCCGGGTACAGCATGCTGATGGCACGTTTGTGGACAGTGAACCAGGTTTGATCCAGGGGCCTTCATGGACCCCGGACGGAAAGTACGTGGTGTACTGCAAATATTCTGATCAGAAGGCCGAAGTGCTGCCGGCTTATTCGCGAGATACAAAGTTCCGCTTCGTTGAGCTTGCCAATATATTTTTCCCAGCGAGGTCCCCGAAGAGTGACGATTTCGCGGTGTCGATCAATTTCAAAACGATCGCGTTGATGAAGCAGGACGGCAGCGACCAGAGGATCCTGTTCGACAAGAAGGATGGTCTAGCCTTGGCTCCGGCGTGGTCGCCGGACGGCAGTCGTATTGCATTTTCGGAGGGCGCCTACTTCCCTCCGAACCGTTCTACGGCGCAAGTGGGTGTGATGAATAGCGATGGGACCGGGCTTAGGACGATCACGCCCGTGGGCAGTAACAGTGGATTCCCTTCGTGGTCGCCTGATGGGCTAAAGATTGTGTATGAACAGGATGGGCACCTGGTGATCCAGACGCTGGCGACGGGCGCGTGTGTGAACCTGACGAACCCCGGAGGGCAGCGCGACAACTTTCCCCGGTGGTCGCCGAGGGGGGATTCGATCGCCTTTACTAGCAACCGCGAGGCTGACCAGGAGTACCGCATCTATCTTATTCGGCCTGATGGGAGTGGCCTGCACAGGCTGACGGACTCGCCGGGCGACGCGCATGCGAGTTGGTCGCCGGACGGAACCGAGTTGATCTTCTCCAGTGCGCGGATGGGCTTCAAGGATGAACGAGCAGTTGGGATGGATCATCAGCCGTATGGCGAGATTTTCACGATCCGCGCCGATGGGACCGGGCTTCGACAACTTACAGACGACAAGTTTGAAGAGGGAGCGACTGCATGGTTTAATCAGGCCAAGTAGATCGCTCCTCCTCAGCGCTCATAGGACCGGCCCTTGATAATTTCCGCCGAAGACTGCCTCGACCCTCAGACTTTGCTCAGGGCGTATGACCGGCTATTCGTCAGTTACTACTTCTTAACTACCCGGTGCATCTCCCCGGTGTTGCGCACCTTTCTTCCCGGGCAATTGCGCAACGGTGGCGCTTGGGCCGGTAGTATCGGGGTACATTGGTGACAGTTGCCGTGTGTCAGAGGGGAAATACGCGAATAGTTCGTGTTGAGCTATACTACGGGGTCATTTGTCCCCGATATCCCCCGGCCATGCCTGATAAGTCGCAAGAAAACGTAGGGGAAATGGAATCCCCTACCTTGGGGATACAGATTTCACAACCCCACTTGCGGGGTCGAGTTTGAGGGGTACAGCGGGGACAGGATGATGGCGTAAGAGGGCCGTCGCGCCCCTGGCGCAGAGGCCCCGGGCCAAGGAAAAAAGGACGTCGGCGGGCGCGGCAGAAAAGCATGAAATCAACCTCCATATCAGGCAAAAAAGATCAGGTCATATATATAGATAGAGAAAGAAGGAAGCGAAGGCCTGTCACGCACACTTTCCTCCGGCCGGACCGGAAGCAAATCCTGCAAACAACTCACGAGCAAAACAAAGCCATCAGCAACAACCAGACAGTCCGACTGGACATGATCCATTACTCAACCTGGAGCTCATATCAGGCGCCCGGATAAAGTCAGGCGTCCGGCGCTGATGTCAGGGAGCGGGCTCGAGCTTGCCCGCGTTGCGTGGAACGAGAGAGCGGGCTCGAGCTCGGTCGAAAATATGAGTGTGAGCGCCGGGGCAGCAGCGGAGCTTGGGCCTGGCGCGCGCGCGCGCGAGTTTTTGTGTCAGGCAGGACGGCGACACCTGGTTGTATTCCCGTGAATAGGGAGCGACGTCGCCCAGGATGCGCAGCTTGTGGATGTCCGGATAGTCCTCCGGGCTGAGCCCCTTCAGTTCCGGATGCAGTGCCTCGTAGCCGGCGCCAGGCAGGCGGGCATAGCCGTCGTCGATCCCGACGTACGGATCACCGACCTTGAAGTTAGTCATGTAATCGTCGCCGGGCAGCCACGACGGCATGGTGTTGGGGATCTCGTTGGCCTGGGGCTCGAAGCTTGCGCGCTGGATGAAGCGGCGGAGAGGTTCTGAATAGCCGAAGTGTTCCTTGAGAGAAGGAGAAGGGCCTAGACCTGCACCTAGTTCCCGTTCGTAATAACGACGGGAGATGTTGTCTTGAGCCTTTGGACCTGAGCCGTACTGAGTACATACTCATCATGTAATCAAATTTACGTGGTTGTGGCCCTGGTCACTTGACAGTGTGGGCCAATAGGAGCATAAGTATATGAGCACGACCTTGAAAATGTTCACACCCCTTCCCTCTTCCTATCTAGAGCGCCAGAGCATGGGCCGGTTGTTCGGCCACTGCATCCGTGGAATCCGTGAGACCGTCGGCCTCTCCATCGAGGAAGCTGCCCGCTTGTCCGGCATGGAATGCAGCGAGTGGATGGCCATCGAGGAGGGTACCGTACCCCAGGACATCAACCGACTGCGGGCCATGGCCGATGCGATGGAGATCAGCTTCGACAAGATCGGCACGCTTGTCCTGGTCTGCCAGGCAGCCCGGGAGTTGTAATCGGGGCGCGCCGCCACTGGCGCGCCGTACTTATAGTCGTATAGGCTCATCTCTGGAGAGGGGAGGTGAGTCCGATCGTCACAGTCAACAATGAGGAAGTCAAACGCATGAATCTGAACGTTCCTGTCAAGTTGCACAACGACTTCAAGGCGGCGACGGCCGTCCGAGGCCAGAACATGACCGACGAGTTGCTGAAGTTCATCCGCAGCTACGTCGATAAGCACTCATCGAAACCAACAAGGCGGCGCAAATGAAATGCGCCGCGATCTACTCACGAGTTTCGACGTATGACCAGCATCTCGAAACGCAGATCCTCGACCTGCGTCAGATGGCCGCCCAGCGCAATCTCGAGGTCGTCCAGGAATACGGCGACAAGATCAGCGGCACGAAGGCGAAAAGACCAGGCCTCGATCAGATGATGGTCGATGCCCGCCGCGGACACTTCGATGTGGTCTTGGTCTGGGCGTCAGACCGGATCGCTCGGTCGGTGAAGCACTTCCTTGAAGTGCTCGACGAACTGAATCGGCTCAACGTCGAGTACGTGTCGTTCCGTGAGCAGATCGACACCGCAGGGCCGCTGGGCCGAGCCCTCGTGGTCATCATCGGCGCGATTGCTGAACTCGAACGCTCCCTGATCGTCGAAAGGGTGCGCGCCGGCATGCGGCGCGCCCGCCTCGAAGGCACGCACATCGGACGTAATCCTTTAGTCCTCGACCATGACGCCATCTGGCGTGAACGCTGCCAGGGGCAGAGCATGCGCCAGATCGCCAAAGGGCATCGAATCTCGACGGCCACCGTGCAACGTTCCCTGCGAAAGTATCCGACCCCGGTTCTGGTCCAGGATCTCCAGAAAACCGCCTGAACAACGCTCCACTGCCCTGTAACAAAAGGGTTCAGAAAACCCACTCACTAACTTCAACAAAACAATCGGCCGGATCTCATCGATCCGGCCGTGTCAAAAGGTGTGGGTTTCGATACGAGGTGAAGGAATCCAGGAATTGGCAGATCATATGTCGGACAAATCCCTGGACTCGTGGTGCCTGTTGAGACCTCCACACAGCCCTTCCTCCTCAGACAACTGCAAGATGGGTGACCATTGGCCGGGAGACGGTGCACCGGAGCCGCCATTTCGGTCATCTACGCTGTTTCATATGTGCGCTGGAAATTCGATCGCCAAAACGCACCAGCAGATTGCATCTCGCCAAACTGGTGTGCGTTCTATCCCTGGTTCCAACCGCTTCGTACCAGTTCCGTAATGCAGTAGATCGGATTCCAGCTGATGCAGAGATCCTGAGTCCTCTCATCTCTTGAGATCGCCCAAACTCTGGTCAAAGCAAAGCAGACCTCCATTCGTCCCGCAATTGCAGACGGTCATCACAAAAATTCCCGAAACCCTGCAAGAGGAATCATGCGTGCTGTTGCGAGGGGAGTCGGTCAGTGACATCGGTTGCACATGCGAGGTGGAGGCCACATGCGAATTGTGAAGAAGTTGATTCTGAGCTGGATTGCATTAACCATCAGCGCGTTTGCGCTTTGCCAGGGCATCACCACGGGAACCGTTCAAGGAACCGTAGCGGATCCTTCCAGCGCGGTCATTGTCGGGGCGCAGTTGCAATTGAAAAGTAACTCCAGCGGGCTGACGCTGCAGAGCAAATCAATTTCTGATGGCACGTTTAAGTTCTTTGACGTCCCGATCGGGGTCTACAAGGTCGTCATAAGTTCACCAGGATTCTCGCCTGAGATCGTCGACAATGTTGCGGTGCAGGCCGGAGCTACAACCAACCTGGGCCTTGTCACACTTCACGTCGGCACTGCAGAGCAGGTCGAGGTCAATGGCTCCGTCGCCGCCTTGCTTGAAACAACCGATTCGCAGGTGACGACGACTTTCGATACTAATACCGTGCAGAATCTTCCCCTGAACAATGGCTTCGATACCATCGTGGAGCTCATTCCAGGTGTGACCGGTGTTGGCGATGACAACTTTTCCAACTCCAACGGGGACGACTATTCGGTAAACGGTCAGAGCTCGCGTTACAACAACTACGAAATCGACGGCCAGTCGAACAACGACAACTCAGTCGGCGGAACGCTGGTTTTCTTTGGCAACCAGGACGCGATTGAGCAGCTCCAGATCATTACCAACCAATACAGCGCACAGTATGGCCGCAACGCCGGCGCGGTAGAGAACTACATCACAAAATCCGGAACTAACTCGTTCCATGGCGACGGCTTCGATCTTTATCAAAGCCAATTCATGAGTTCGATGAGCAACGGCGAAAAGAACCCACTCCTGATTGCAACCCTGGTACTTCCGCGCTACGTGGAGAATCGCCCCGGAGCAACCATTGGCGGTCCGGTTTTGAGAAATAGGCTCTTTTTCTTTTTCAGTACCTATTGGGACAGAGTGCGCACCGGTATGGCGCCCTCCGAATCTTTCCCCTTTCTTACTCCTGTTCCCGGCGCCGCTGGCCTCGGCGCCATTCATTCGACATTTGCCAGCGATCCTGGCGCAGCCACGGTCGCGGGCTTTGGCCCATATTCCATTGCGGCCGGCAATCCACAGCCCATTCCGGTTCCAGCCGGCCTATGCCCCGCCGGTGACACCTATACGGGTGGCGGTGCTTGCCTGGAAAGTGTTACCGACGCAAATGGCGCCACCGCCAACATTCAAGTTGCCGGCGTTACACGGTCCATTACCAGTCCCACCAACGACCAGGAGCAACTTGCTCGACTCGACTGGCAGCCCACCGGAAAAGATCGCTTCTTCTTACGATTCCTTTACCAGAAACAGCTTGCCTTGGGGCTGGCGGGCCCCGATGGGATCGCCGCCGGCGATTGGATCAGCGAACCTTCGGAGACTTACGACATCGGCGCCGATTGGACACATAGCTTCACCGCCAACTTCGTCGACCAGTTGCGCTATAGCTACCAGGATTCCAAAGTCGACTTCCAGAGTGGCTCATTTCCCAATTGCGTGGTCTCGAATTTCGGCGTGTGTCCTGCGGAAGTGAACTTCAATGGGGGACTCGATGAGTCGAATTTCGGCGGAGATGCCGATTTCCCGCAAGGCAACACGGTGAAGGTCACCCAAGTGCAAAACAACGCTACCTGGACTCATGGCCATCAAACGCTCCTGTTTGGCGGCGAATTCGATTACCAGAACTCACCTGACACCGGCATCTTCTACTACAACGGCCAACCCAACTACGCAACACTCAGCAACCTGCTGGGCGCCCAGGATGCATCACTTCCGCCGGGCGCATCCAGCTTCGCTTATCTGGCGAACGGCGATCTGACCGTCCCTTTCACCGAACCGGACGTTGCCGCCTACTTCCAGGACGACTGGAAGGCCTTCCCCACGTTGACTCTGCATCTCGGCATACGCTGGGAGTTTTTTAGCGATGTGATCGATAAGCTGCACTCACAAACCGTCGCCCGCGAAAGCAACCCCGCCACAGCGTTTTGGGATCCTTCGCTGCCGCTCAGCGTTCGCACCGTGCCTTATGTTCCTCAGGTTTATACGAACTTCGAGCCTCGCATCGGCTTGGCCTGGAATCCGGACTTCGACAAAAAACTGGTCGTCAGCTCTGGCTACGCCATCAATGCGAACCCTGCGTACTATAACCTTGCTCTGCTGGTCGCCGATGGAGCGCCGGTGACCAACGATGGCGCTTTCCTTTGTGGCTCCAATGCTTGCCTCCCTTCAAACGGCTCAATCTTCAACGCGGATTTTCGCACGCTCAACTTGCCTTCGTTACCCACTGGCGGAGACCCTGGCCAGGATGTCGTAGACTCTTTCCCAACCAATTTCCGTACGCCATATGTGCAAACCTGGACCCTCGGAATCCAACATCAGATAGGCAATGCTGCTGTTGGTGAGGTGCGCTACGTCGGTTCCAAGACTACCGACGATTTTCAATCGATCGACGCCAATCCGTTCCTGCTCCCTGTAGTCTCGGCCTTCCCCAAGTTCTATTCCGGCGTGTCGCTTTGCTCCAACCCTTCAGCCGACGGATACGGACGCCCGAATTGCAACTTCGGGGATCTTATTCAGACCAGTAACGGCGGATGGGCTAACTACAACGCGCTCGAGTTGAACCTGACCACGCAAAACTACCACGGTCTCAATTCGACGGTTTCCTACACTTTTAACAAGGCCATGAACAACGCCACCGACGGATTCCGCAGCACCGGGGCCGGAGGCAGCACGAACGCTTTTTCTCAGAACCCACTTGACCCCGGCGTTGCCGAGCGCGGGCTCAGCGGCAATGACTTCCCCAATACACTTGGCATTGGATTCACTTACAACGTTCCCAAATTCGTGAAAGGCGACACCCTGCTCGGCCGTTTCGCGAACGGCTTTCTGCTGGGTGGCATCTACCGCTATCGCAGCGGCCAGGTCTACACTCCGTATCAACCTATCGATCTCGATTCGAACACCGGTGACACCAGCTTCTGCGATGGGGCCTTCAACAAGGACGTAACTGGGATTGATAGCTGCCGGCTTGTGGTTTCGAACAAGAAAGCGCCCATCAATTCAGTCGCCTACCTGAATTCGTACACTGGAGGTCAGAACCCTACGCCGGGGCCGACCCAGGGGGCGCCGCTTCCGGGCACGCCGGAATATGTGATCTATGGGAGCGACGGTTTCAATAACGACACCTCGGTGTACCCCACCGGTGTCTATTCGCCGGGCACGCCTGTCGATCCCGCGAACACGCACTGGATCATCAACAACCAGGCCTATGCGCTTTCGGTGAACAATCCCTATCCGGGTTGGAGCAGAAGCTTGCTTCGTGGGCAGCCCTTGAGCGATTTCGACGCAACCGTTGTG
Organism: uncultured Acidobacteriaceae bacterium; assembly: GCA_963813015.1. GTDB lineage: Bacteria > Acidobacteriota > Terriglobia > Terriglobales > Acidobacteriaceae > Telmatobacter. Next base: position 1,392,726 of record CAWEXN010000008.1, on the reverse strand, counting down.
AAAACCTTCCCCATCACTGAGCGCGTGAACCTGCAACTCTCCATGGCAGCCTACAACGTGTTGAACCAGCAATTCCGCGGAGTCGGCAATGCCTTCGTAGGCGCAAGCAACTTCACAAGCAATGCTGAGAACACTTCGGGCAGCGTGTCCGGCTCAACCTCGGGCAATCGATTCGTGATTCTGGGGGGCAAAGTCGTCTTCTGATTGCTCGACGCGCGACCTTGCTTTCAACCCACGGCGGAATCCCCGCGGCGGCGCCACCCAAGGCTCGCTAAGAGCATCGCTGCTGCCTGACTTTGCGTTGCCGTTATTCATCATCCAGATTCCAATTAAATTTTTTGTGACCAACAGCACCCATCCCGTGACCGAGCGCCACGGGATGGATTTGTGATGGCTGATTCGCGGTGCGGGATGTTCCCGTAACTCATTCAAAGTAAATAACATTGGATCATAATCAAAGTCGAATGCGTATCAGTCATTGCTGACCGGCCAGCTCATCGGCCGTCCCCGAATCACGATCTCACAATCGGAGGAAGACCCATGATGCTTCAACAAAGCCGTCGTCGCCTCGCCTTTGCCGTCACCTTTGCGTCCTGCTGCGTCTTGTTCTCCGCACCAACGAAGATCATGGCTAGCCCTGCTGCCGAGCCGGACATTCCCTCCACCACTACGATTGCGCCCGAGCCTCGCAACGTTGACCAGCAAATCAAACTCGCCGGCGACTACCTCGCTGGCCGCGGCGTTGCGCAGAATTTGAAATTGGCAGCTTATTGGTATGAGAAAGCGGCAGGTGCCGGAGATCCGCAGGCGGAACTGCAGATCGGATACTTCTATGAGGCTGGAATCGGCGTTCCCAAGGATCCGGCGCGCGCCGCACACTGGTATCAACTCGCGGCTTCCGGAGGGCTGATTCGCGCCAAGGTGAATCTTGCGGTGGCCTACCTGTGGGGCACAGGTGTCCCGACCAACAAAAGGCTGGCTTTGAAACTCTTGAATGAGGCTGCCGCCGACGGCAGCGGGCTGGCAGCTTGTTATCTGGGAGATTTCTATGCTTTCGGAGTCGGTGTGCCCGTGGATCAAGCTGCCGCCGAGCGGTGGTACAGGAAAGGTGCAACTCTGCACGATCCATTGGCGGAATTCGACCTGGGTACGCTTCTGTTCAGCAGCCCAAACCACACGCACGACCTTAGCGCCGCCGCATCCTTCTTCCGCGAATCTGCCGCGGCCGGCTATGTTCCTGCCATGCACAGCCTGGGGCTGCTTCTGGTTCGCAACCCCGCGCTTGCGCAGTCTCCTGGCGAGGCGACAGAACTGCTCAACCATGCGGCAAATGCAGGCAACTGGAGGTCGTCAATGCTGCTCGGCATCCTGGCGCGGGACGGCAATGGAGTTCCCAAGGACAGCGAGGCCGCGTACTATCATTTCCGCGTTGCTTGCCTGCAAGGCGGGGACGAAGCGAAGAAGCTCCTTGCGACCGATCTGCAGCTCCTCTCGGCCAAGCTGGGTTCGTTCCAGGCCCAGACCATCGGATCCGAAGCTGAGCAATGGTTTACAAAGCACCATTTTGTGCTTGCGTTCGTCGATAGAGAAGGAAAGATTCCGAATGGGCTCCCCGGGCTTGCCTTGGCAGAACCTGGAAGCGGTGAGCACGCGGCGCAATTGCTGACATCTCCGGACAATTAGCAACGGCAAAAGACAGCTGCGACTCGAATTCGACCTCCAAGCGTTGCCCTTCTCAAAAAATCATTGCACCGGCGGATTTAAGCGTCCACTCAGCTATTCTGCAGAATTACATCGATGGAACGACAGATCGGTGACAATGCAATCAACGCCAATCTTCTTGTGAGGGAGGCAAGTTCGTGGCAACACCCAGGACTTTTGGGTCTCATTCCGGAGGCAACATAGCAGCCGCTGATTCTCCGGGCCGACCGGTGCTGACTCATCCGGTCGTTTTTGTTGCAGCTTTCACACTCATCGGAATGCTGTTCGCCGCGCAGGAGTGGCTCCATCTTTACCACTCCGGTTATCGCATCAGCGCCGCCCTTGTCTTCGAGTCCTGGGGGTCGCAGTATTTCATTTGGGGAATCATCTCGTGGCTGCTTTGGCGCCTGTACCGGCCCTTCATCCAGAAGGCAAGTGTCGTCCAGATTCTGGCGATCGTCTTCCCGGTCAGCCTGGTTACGTGCTTGATCCAGGAGATGATTTGGGTCATCTTTTTCCCCACCATACCCATCGACCGGCCGCCGATGTCCTATTGGCAAAGGGTTTCATTCAACTTCAAAGGTGACCTGGTGGAGAGCATGGTCATCTTCTGGGGGGCGTTCTTCTTCTTTCGCGGTTTCGGCTACTATCAGCAGTTCCGCGAGAAGGAGAACTTCGCCGCTCGGCTTGAAGCGCAATTGGCCAATGCGCAAATTGCTGCGTTGCGGATGCAGCTGAATCCGCACTTCCTCTTCAACACTATGAACAGCATCTCAAGCCTGATGCGGAGCGACATTGACGCCGCCGACTCCATGCTGGAACAAATGAGCAGCCTGCTCCGTATGACACTGGAACGAAGAGATGTTCAGCTGATACCCCTGCACGATGAGATCGAATTCATTGAGACCTACCTCGCTATGCAAGAGAGGCGCTATGCGGGACGAATCGTCCGGACGCTCTCCGTCGATCCGGAACTGCATGACGCATTGGTTCCAGCCATGATTCTGCAACCGATTGTCGAGAACGCTTTTGTCCATGGTTTGTCGAAACTGGACCGCGGCGGCGAATTGACGGTTAAGGTCTCCAGGCACGGCGACCACGTAAGGACCTGTGTCACGAACAGTGGCGTGGGTCTCTCGAAGGCCACGAATGGTTCCTGCGCCGGCCATGGCGTTGGATTATCCAATGTGAAAAACCGGCTGCGCCTGCATTACGGAGAGGCCGGCTCTTTCCTGATCAGCGAAGTTGATCCAACCCGTGTGCAGGTCTCCATCGAATTTCCGCTCCAGCTCTCGCAAAGCGTTCTTGAAACCGTCACAAGGTTCGGTGTGTGATGATCCACGCAGTCATCGCAGATGACGAAGTCCTGGCCCGCCAAAAGCTGCGCCAGTTGCTCCGAGACGAAAACGACGTCGAGATCGTTGGCGAGTCCGCGACGTCCCTCGAGACCATCGAGCTGGTGCGCGCCGCTAATCCCGAGCTTCTGTTTCTCGACATCCATATGCCCGGAATGGACGGATTTGACGTCGTGGGAGCGCTCAGCGGCGAGCCGGCGGCGCAAGTCCCGCGCATCATTTTCACCACCGCGTACGACCAATATGCTGTGCGGGCCTTTGAGGTAAATGCGGTCGATTATCTCTTGAAGCCATTTACGCGCGAACGGCTATGCGCCGCGATTCAGCGTGTCCGCGAGCAGCTTGCTCTGCCGCAGCAAAATGCAAGTTCAAGCAACGGTTCTGCTTCAGCACTCAACTTGTATACCAATCGCATTGTGTTTAAGTCTCGCGGACGCATTCTTTTCCTTCCCGTCTCCGATATTCGCTGGATCGGCGCCGAGGGCAACTACGTCCGCCTTTGCACGGCTACTGAAACGCATCTCCTTCGCGAGACTATGGCGCACTTGCAGGATCGTTTGGACCCTCGGGGATTCCTTCGCGTTCATCGTTCCTTCATTGTGAATCTGAAGTATGTGAAGGAAGTGCGCAGGGAAACGAACGGCGACTCCGTAGTCATCCTCGACAACGGCCAAAAGGTTGCCATGGGCCGAAGTTACAGGTCATCCCTCGGCGATCGCCTCCATCGCTCTTGAACCTTCCGTTTCTTGGAGGGGGTTGGCCTGTTTCCAAGGGTCGTTCATTCGCTCAATCTGCATTCTCGCGATTGTCCCTGGCCGTTCATCACGCTTGTTCGGCGATTCAACCCTCAATCCCCCTATTGGAAGGCGAGGCTCTCGAATCTCCTAAATGGAGGAAGTCAGCAGCTTGCGGCAGTTTGACGGCATTCATCCATTCGTGCCCCTCCTCCCGGCAAGCCGCAGCTGGTCCCATCCGCGAAGTCGTCCATCACTTTGCCAGTCCAAACCCGCACTCTGGTCTGCGACATGCATGTTGTCACGAGTGAGGTCATCGTCGTGGTAGAAACGCTGCCAGCTTCCCCACAGCAGGCGAAAGAAAGACTGAATTCTCCCGCCCTTTCGGCGCGAAGATCAAACTGGGCCATCGAACTTTCGATCGCTGTCGATGCGGATGCGCGCCGAATTTCGCAGGCTCTGACGGAGCCCGAATACTTAGAGGCGTGGATATCTATGCCCGATCAGACTGAAGGCTCGTCGATTGTGATTTCGAAAAGGCCAAACGGCTACGAGCTCGATCATTGGCGCGCGGGCCGTGTCGTCACAAGCATTGTGGGCGCCTTCCTCTTTTGCCACCGGCGCAAGATGCGCCTCTCCTGGTACAACGTATGCAGACCGAACCTTGCCGAAAGCCTGCTCGATTTCCGCATTCGGGGTAACTTCGCCAGCAGCGTTCTCGAGCTCCGCCAGACCGCGTTCATCTCCGCTGAAGACTACCTCTGGCATCAGTCACTTTGGCAACGTTCGCTCGGAACCCTGGCCCGTATCGTGCGGTCCCTATGACGCCGGCAGCATCCTTGGCTTCCGCTCCCTGACAACTTGGGTGCTGTTTCTCCTGGGCTGCGAGACTCGATGCATGCCTGCTGCATCTGTGCTGTCTTGTAACCCACACCTTTTGATACAGGACTGGTCGAAAATAACCAATCCGTCGAAAGTTACTCAGAAGCTTTGCCTCCCTCAAAAAGGCTATAGTGCAACAGTTCGAATGCACCTGGACTAGCGGCGACACCCACCAGAAGTTCCCCTAGAATTGCGTGAACGCCAAGGGCATGCAGAGCGAAGTTGCAAGCTTGCTTGCGGGAAGAAGAACGACAATCAGCAGCGCCAGTTGCAGAGTCGCAGACATCCGCTCCCACTTGGAACCAGGCCAGAACCGGCGCGGTCTCCCGCCGTCTGAGTTTGCGGCCCCGGAGAACCCATCGGAGAAGAATGGCGCTCAGTCCTCCAAGTTCGATGCCATCGCGGCGCATGGTCCGAATGGTAGTGGCGTGGCAGGGCCATCGATGGCGGATTCTCAGCATCCAACGGCCTGTAACTTGCTTAGAAATTCGACGCGAGAACCCGACTGCCACCCTTTGGAAGCGCGTACAGGATATCGTCTTCAAGTTGAAAGCGAAATCCGAGCACCCTTGCGCGCATGGAAAGCGAGTGCAACCGACGAGATGAATGGTCGTTGCGCTGCACGTAGCCGGTGACGATCATCTCCCGTTTCTCATCTTGTGTATCCCGATAAATGCGAAATTGCGCAGTCTCCAAGGTGGAAAAACTGCGGAAGACGAGAGAACGAACGTCAATCGCATCACGAAGCGTCTGGAGGGAAGCGTGGCGCAACCCCGTTCTTGGTGAAAGATCCGCATCCCATGGGTCTTGCGGGCGCGCAAGCCAGTCACACTCCAAGCTGTCCACGAGCACTGCGAGGCGCAGGAGTTTCAATGGGGCGCGAGTCAGTTCGCCATATCGTAGTTGCACTCGGAAACGGTCAAGGAACTGGCTGACGTTGCAGATCTGCTCCGTCAGCCGCATTCCGTTCCCCGATTCCCATCTCTGTCGATACCCGTCAAAAGGGAAATCGGTGTGTAGAAACGACATAGGATTCTCCTGCGCACCTGTAAGAATCGCAGCTCAAATTGCTCCTACTCCACGCTCGCGACTGCGAATGCGGATAGCATCGCTCAATTTGTACATAAAGATTTTCCCGTCTCCAATCGATCCTGTGTAGGCCGTAGCCAGGATGGATTCAATTGCCTTTTCGGCCACTTCGTCCTGCAGAACCAATTCGAGCTTGATCTTAGGGAGCAGGTCTACCTCGTATTCCCGCCCCTTGAAGACCTCGGTATGACCTTTTTGGCGGCCGTGACCGCGGACTTCTGAAACGGTCATGCCTTCAACGCCGATCTGAATGAGCGCCGTCTTTACGGATTCGAATTTGTTCGGCCGGATTATCGCTTCAATCTTGATCATCTGATCCTCCTCCTCGTGCAACCTGTCTGCGATTTCGCTCAGTCGGCACTGGAATGCGCGGCACGTACTGCCTGAGGCACCCCAGTAGTAAGGTCCTTCGGCGTGCCCGCAGGCGCGGCCAGCGACGAGATAACGTACTCGGGGTAAGCCGGAATTCCGTGCTCGTGAAGGTCGAGCCCGTATAGTTCGCCTTCCTCCGAGACGCGGAGTGTGCCGGTGAGATTTACGACGTACATCAGAGCCAGCGCGACGCCGAACGTCGACAGTGTAATGATGCCGTTGCCGATGATCTGGGCCTTCAAGAGCGTAAATCCGCCATGATAGAAAAGCCCGTTCAGCGCCGCGGAGTTATCAGGGCCCGCCGGCCCGCTCGCCCCATACTTACCGCAGGCAAAAAGACCCAACGACCATGTGCCCCAGATGCCGCAGAAGCCATGCACTGGAACGGCGCCGATTGGATCGTCGATGCGCAGCCATTCGAGCAACTCCACTCCCAGGCAAACAATCACTCCGGCCACGCCGCCAAGAATGATTGCTCCTGTTGGACTTACCTAGTAACAAGGGCAGGTAATCGCAACTAATCCAGCGAGGAACCCATTGACCGTGAAACCAATGTCCCATTTCTTAGTGAGAGTGTACGCGTATAACATCGCTGTAAGTCCAGCCGCGCAGGCCGCGAGTGTCGTATTAGTTGAAACGCGGCCAATGCCGACGAAGTCCATGGCCGAAAGTGTAGAGCCAGGGTTAAAGCCGTACCATCCGAACCAGAGAATCAAACCGCCTGAGGCCGCGATCGTCAGATCGTGCGGCAGCATGGGCCCGCCGCCGTCCCGCTTGAACCTTCTGCCCAACCGCGGACCGAGAACGATTGATCCAGCAAGAGCGATGAAGCCACCAATGGTATGGATGACCGTCGAACCCGCGAAGTCGTGGAAGCTCTGGCCGAGGTTGGGTAAAAAGTATCCAGGAGATCCCATCATCGCAAGAAACCCGTCCGGCCCCCAAGCCCAGTGACCGATAATCGGGTAGATAAATCCCGACACGCCGACGGAATAGAGCAGATCGCCAATGAAGCCGGTGCGGCCGATCATCGCGCCCGAAGTAATCGTTGAGCAGGTGTCTGCGAAGGCGAATTGGAAGATCCACACGGCGAGAAATGCAACTCCGGTGGACTCGTATGTCTCAGGCACGCCTTGCAAGAAAAACCAGTGATAGCCTATAAATCCATTGCCGTGGCTGAACATGAAGGCGAAGCCAATCGCATAGAAGAGGATGCCGCAGAGGCAGGTGTCAACAATGCACTCCATGAGCACGTTGACAGTCTCCCGCGAGCGGCAGAATCCGGCCTCGAGCATAGTGAAACCAACCTGCATTCCGAAGACCAGGAACGCTGCGACCAGTGTCCATGCGGTATTGACCGGGTTGGCGACGTCGGTTACGGTGACGGGGGTGTCAGCGGCGTACACCTTTGCGAAGAACAAGCCGCTGACCGCCGCCATGACGAGCAACGTGATGCCGATCCCCGCCATTTTGCCGGCGAATAAGGTTGCTCCGTAGCGCCGCCACTCCCGCTCACGAAGTCGTGATGCCAAGCGCGAAAGCTTCTGTGAAAAAGATAGGAGATTTCTTTGCCGCACGCCACGTTTGATCATGGTGCCCTCCGTCTTAAATGTGAGAAATGTCTTTGATGACTGAATTGCGCGAATCGAAAACGAGGGAATAGCGCCGCAGGGAGGCGTGAGAAATGCTGCTCAGGTCACCGGGCCCTGGTTATTTACAAATGCAGTGGAGCGGCGGAGTAAAGTGCCGCTGACTTCTAATTCGAGTAATTGGAGTGTAGAGAGGGATAAGTACTAAAGCAACCTATACCTTGGTATAAAAATACGGCCAAACTAAGGATCCTATAAAGATTTAGCGGACACCCGGCTGATTGACGGAAGAGGAGAGGCCTCGTCGTACTAATTCCTGCGCTCTCTCGCATAACTTGACCAATTCTGCGAGCGAATCCGCCTGCATTTTTTCCATCACGCGCCGGCGGTGAAGTTTTACCGTGATCTCGCTAAGATTCAGTTCCGCAGCAATCTGCTTGTTGAGCAACCCTGCGGTCACCCTTTGCATTACCTCACGTTCTCGCGGGCTCAGTGAGTCGATGCGGCTGCGAATTTCGCGCAAGCCTTCCTCCTTCGCTCGTTTTGCGCGGTCGAGCGCGAAGGATTCTCGAACTGCCTGGAGCAACTCTTCCTTCTGAAATGGCTTCGTGAGAAATTCCACCGCGCCCCCCTTCATGACCTTGCGCACCATTGGAATATCTCCGTGCGCGGTCATGAAAATAATCGGCAAATCGATGCCAGTTGCGCGCATCTGCTCCTGGAATGCTACGCCGCTGATTCCGGGCAGCCGCACATCGAGCAGCAGGCATCCCGCACTTTCAGGAACCCAACGATCCTGGAAGGTTTCCGCAGATGGGCAGGATTCAGTTGGAATGCCGACAGATTCAAGGAGGTTTGAGAGCCCTTCGCAGATCGACGGGTCGTCATCGACGATGAAGACAGTCTGCGTGGCTTCCGATTCCGCGTTGGCAGTTTCGCTCATGCCTGTGTCCGCACTGTAAAGTGAAAAACTGCTCCGCCTTCAGGACCGTTCTCTGTCCACAAACGCCCATCGTGCATTTCGACAATGCTACGGCAAATTGCCAGCCCCATGCCAGCGCCGTTAGGTTTCGTCGTGAAGAACGGATCGAAGATGCGCGTTAGAGTATCTTCCGCGATGCCCGTCCCATGATCTTCGATCGATATCCACGCTTCGTCATTGTTCTTGTGGCGCGATCGGATGGTCAGTTCCCTTTGTCCTGTATTCGCGGCCATCGCATCCATCGCGTTCATCACCAAATTCATGAGCACTTGCTGAATTTGAACTGGGTCCACATCAAGCTTCGGCAATGAGTCGGCGAGGATCAGCCGGATTGACAGGTCGCGCCTTATGGCTTCATCGCGCAGAAGACGCACAGCGGCGCGGATGAGTCCATTGATGTCCTTCGTTTCGCGCGTTTGGGCCTCCTTGCGGAAAAGAGCGCGGACCCGGCTGACTACCGCGCTTGCCCGTGTGCTTTCCTAGACGATCTTTTCGGCGGTTGCCGAAGCCTTGGCGATATTGGGACCGTCCTCGCGCAACCACTCGCGGCAGGCATAGGCATGGGTTACTACCGCGGTGAGCGGCTGGTTCAGCTCGTGCGCAATTGAGGCTGCCATTTCCGCCATGCTCAGCAGATGCGAAACACGCGACTGTTCTTCCTGGGCTTCGGCAAGGCTCTGCTGAGCCAAGCGCTGTTCCTCAATGTCGATATGAATCCCATACCATCGAGCAACCGCGCCGTCTCCGGCGAGTTGCGGGATTGCGCGAATCAGAAACCATCGGTAGCCTCCGGCGTTGTTGCGAACCCGCGCCGCTGCTTCAAAACTGTTTTTCGATTCCAATGCGGTGCGCCATGTCTGGCGAACTACCGGCTCATCGAGGGTGTGGAAAATACTGAAAAATGACTCGCCTAGCAGAAGCTCTGTGGGTCGGCCTAAGTAGGAAAGCAGGTGTCCATTGCAGTACTCAACGTTCCCCACCGCGTCCGCACGCCAGATCTGTTGCGGAATTGCTTCCGTAAGCTGGCGCAGCTGGCGCTCGCTCTCCTGCGTCTCACGATTCGATTGCTCCAGTTCGGCCGTTCGTTCGCTTACCCGCACTTCAAGCTCGTCGCGGGCCGTTCGGACGGCGGACTCGGCGCGTTTCCTAGCGGAGCTTACAACCGTAATGGCGATGGCACAAAGGATGAATGCAGTGAAGAAGCTTTGGGATTCCTTTGCAATCGACATCGAATAGAGCGGAGGGATAAAGAAGTATGCGACCAGCAGCGACGAAAGAATGACAGCGACAAATCCAGCAGCCATGCCTCCGAACCATGCGCTGGCCATGATTGCGCCGAAGAACAGAAACACAAACGGATAAGCGATCACGTGTTGGAGCGGAAATGTCCACAAGAGCGCAACGAGCACGAAGACGACCGCGATGGCCGCCGGCTTTATGCCATGTTCCATCGTCAACCGTGGGAGCCGGTCAAATGCGGCGCTTGTCATGTTGGCATGATAACCCGCATTATTGGTGGACGGCCCCAACTCAAGTGCCGTCGGACCGTTGACGGGGTCTCTCGTCAAAATACCATCTGTACACATCGGATTATTCGTTTGATTTATCCCAAGATTCCTCAGACAACCCTGGCGCTAAGTCCATCGACTGCAAGCAGGTGTTGAGAGGCAGCTTTCTTGGCATATTGCCGGTCGCTTCGAGGCGAATCCGGCATCAGAAAGGAGGTATTCGTCGTGGTGGTCACCCAGTTGAACATCTTTCCGAGCTTGGTGCTGAAGGTGGAATTGAGGGTGAACTGGAACTGACATACAAGCCCCCCATGGAACAAATTTGAGACCACCCATAATAGCTCTGGCAAGAATTCATTAATCTTTCGGCATTTATGGGTACTGATCAGGGGAAATGATCGATGACTCATATGTAGCCGCTTAACCAGGAGTCTATCCCAGCTACGGTTTGGTGCGGCAAAAGGGCCGCTATTCAGCGGAACAATTAGAGGCGCGGGCTCGGCGAGCCAACGTATTCTCGCCTGGACCGTGATGGCGCTAGTAAATCCTGCTGGCAATCACCTGCGTGCCGGTAGCGTTTGACTCGATGCTGGTGGATCGAAGCAGGACCTCGAAACTGCGAAGCGATCCATCAGGTCGCGTGGCACTCTTAAGGATCGGGTCGATGGCGGAAGGATGTAGGAGTATTTCGGCCGCCGCCTGCGTGCCTGCTACATCCAACCCTTCCAGCACAAGCAAATGACCGTTGCCGCTGAGGTTGGGCAGGAATGCGACCACCGCGAAGGTTTCGTGTGCTGGTTCGTTCCAGTGGCTGGCGTAGGTCGCAGCCTCGCTCGGCCGCGGCTTTGCATTCTCGATGAACGCACCTTCCATTCCGGGACGGTCAACAATACGGAAGTTGGCGTTCTGCTCGGCAATCGCGGCCCATGGATTGCTGCCGACGGAACCGATAATCACCGCATTGGCGCTTTTCAAATCGTCCAGCCGGATATCGCGTGGAAAGCGGACGAAAACGCGCTGCGAATCGTCCGCGGTCAAATGGGCCAACGCGGAAGAAATCTGCAGATCGACAAATGGAGTGAGTTGTTGCGACCGGAGGTCTTCCGCACTGTGCGGATCGACGCCTCCAAGAGGCAGTTTCTGGTAGGTGCCTGCGATGTATTCCGCGAGCGGTACCGGACGCCGCGAAAGGTCCTCCAGCAGGTTGAATCCGGCGTCGGACGGCACGATGTAGCAGCTTGCGGGACCACCAAACATTGCCGACCACAGCGCGTGAGCCGGTTCCTTTGGCTGTTGCAGTGGAGTTGGGCGGGTGGCAAGGTACCACGTGATGCCGATCAACGCTGCGCTGTAAGTTGCGGCCAGCGCCACTCCCAGCGCGATGCGTAAAGCTCTTGATCGAATGGGCGCCACTTGGCCCGCGCTCTGCCTGGACTGTTCGGCAAAATTCGTTCGAGGAAGTTGTGAGGATGGAAGCGCAGCTGCCTCTTCCTTGCAAGATGGTTCTGAGGGAACAAAAACGGGCACATAGCCACCGAGCGGGATTTCGATGCGAAGCGGCTCCGCATTGCCCTGATCAGCAAAATGCTCCGCGAGCCGCTTACGCAGTTGGCGGGCGTAGTTGCGAACAATGTTGTCTTCGAGTGTGCGGTAGTCCGGCGGCCGATCGAAGACTTGTACGCCGATTTGATGCTCCGTAATGTCGTTTCCGCGACCCGCGAGGGTTTCCGCAACAACGAAGAGGAGAAACTTCGAGAGCAGGGGAGAGCGGCAAAAGTGCGTTCCCGCGACGACTCTTTGCGCAAGTTCCCACTGCGGGTCGTCGTGAAAACTCATCGGCCACGCCGTCTCCGGCGGCACTGATGGTCTGGATTGGACGGCAGCAGAGTGTCCCATTGCGTCATCTCCGCCCGGACATTCCGGCGTGACTGAGGTGTTTCAAATGAACTGAACTAACGCGGCCGCTCACCACTTCGCCTCTGTTAGCTTCCGTGCGGGACCCACATGTATCAATCGTTGACAAGATCAAACGCTGTACTCACACAGCAGGCAGAGAACTCGCATCTGAATACCCGATTGTACTTCGACCCCATTGCAAGGCGTGGCCGGCCCGAGCGCCCGAGTTCAATCAAGCACGTCTTCAATCGAGCCGAAAGGCAGCATATTGCTCGATATTGGGGTCAAGGCTCAAACGCTTTCCACAGTTTAACAACAATTCAAGAGAGCAACAATTCTCTGCTGCTCAGTCACTTGTGTCGGCTTCACACCTGTGTATACACCGGTCTCCACCTAGGGTAAACACTCCCGTGCCGGTCGTGAGCGCAGTATTGTTGCGCTGCTCGCGGTGCGTGGCCCAATGCACACGTGTGAAAATCCGTTGAACTTTGGAGGTTCTTAAGGCATATGAAAGCGACATTACGGTACAGAATCGCAGCCTCGTTGTTTCCGGTGATCGGGTTGTTCGTTCTGCTCTGCGTCCCTGGAAGGCTGGCCGCTCAGCTGGATCGAGGAGAAATCACCGGGACCGCCGAAGATCCATCCCATGCAGTGGTGCAGAACGCAAGCATCGTGCTGACGAATGACGACACCGGCGTCAAGACCGCAACCAAATCCACCAGTACTGGCACGTATGTATTCGACGACGTGATTCCCGGCAAATATGAGATTGAAGCCGAGGCGGGCGGCTTTGAAAAGTATGTGGTGCACGACCTCTACGTGCAAGTGCAGCAAGTGTTGACTGTTGACATCCACTTTGCCACTGGCAACGTGCAACAGAGCGTCACCGTAACCGCCGCAGCCCCCTTGCTCGAAGCGGAGAACGCCCAGGTTGGCCAATCCATCACCAACGAGGCCGTGAACGATCTGCCCCTTGCCACCCGCGATTGGGGCTCGCTGGCGCAAATGTCCGCCGGCGTCAGTACTACACCGACCGGGTCCGGCGGCGGAGGCGTCACCGCCGACGCGGGCAGCTCTGAGTCTGCTTATTTCAGGGTGAATGGCGTCGACGAATGGCAAAACGATTTTCGTCTGAACGGCATTAACGACAATATCGAGATTTATGGCGGAAACTATACCCTGACCAACGCCGCCATCGTCCCGCCGCCTGATGCCATTCAGGAATTCACACTGCAAAGCGGCGACTTCAGCGCCGAATTCGGGCACTCCACCGGCGGCATCATCAACGCGTCCCTCAAATCAGGCACCAATGGAGTGCACGGCGACCTTTGGGAGTACGTGCGCAATGACGATTTGAACGCCAACTATTTCTTCAACCGAACCTGCAGCGGCAGCGCCTGCGTCGCCGGTAAGATTCCCGACTACCACCAGAACCTGTTCGGTTTCACGGCCGGCGGACCAGTCATCATTCCCGGTGTTGTACACGGTAAGAACCGGCTCTTCTGGTTCGCCGATTATCAGGGCGGACGGTACGTGCTGCCCGAGTCGCCGGGCGGCCAAAACGTCCCTACCTGCGACACGGCCGGCGCGACATCGGCATCGCAATGCACCGCCGCCAGCGAGTTTGGCAGCGGCTTTACCAACCTGCAGGACAACATCAATTTCAACAGCGGCACGGCGACGGATGCCCTGGGCCGGGTATTTCCCAACGGCACCATCCTCGATCCGGCGACCACTCGTACGATCGCGGCCGGAGGAACCGATCCCATCAGCGGAATCACCAACACTTCATCCAGCGCAGTCTTTGTCCGTGACCCGTTCTTCAACTGCACTGCGGCGGGCGGCTGCAGCCCGGCCAACTACGGACCTGCTGGACCGCTCTCAGGAATCACGAACTTTACCACCCTGAAATCGTCTCTGAATGTGCTGCCTACCTCCAGAATCGATCCCAACGCGGTCAAGGTTCTCAACCTTTTTCCGCTGCCCACGGTGATCAACAAGCTTAGCAGTAATTTCCCCAGTTACATTCCCATCGAGGACAAGAACACCGACACCTGGGACATTCGTATCGACGCCAACATCAGTCCCAAGGATGTCCTGTTCGGCGTCTATGACCGCAGCCTGCTCAACGCGCACCTGCCAGGATACTTTCCCGGGTATGCCGTGGGCCAAACCGACGCACGCAATGACAGTCTGCCTGCCTACGCCTGGGCGGTCGGCTATACGCGAATCCTCACTCCCACACTTACCAACGATATGCACGTGGGCATGGTGCATAGTGACAAATTTCAACGGTCGATCTACGGCGACACCTTTGGAATTCCCGCGATGTTCGGCATCCAGGGAATTCCGCAGGTGGCCAACAATGGCGGCTTTCCATACATGAACATCGCCGGCCTTCGCGGCATCGGCGTTGGCAACTACACCCCCACCATTCAAACCGTCTATAGCCTCGAGGGTGTGGATGCGGTGACCAAGGTCTGGCGCAACCACGCCTTCAAGACTGGAATCGATGTGGACGACATGGAAGCCGATATCTCGCAGCCGCCGCAGGGCCGCGGCGACTTCAGCTTCAACGGCATGTACACCGATATTCCCAACCGGATCGCCGTCTCTGGTACCGGCCTGAACGGCATCGGAGATATCCTGGTTTCGCCGGTCGCTTCGCTGGTCACGCCGAATGGCGCGTCGGGAGTGGATTACGTAGGCGGCATGAACGGCTTCTCCGGCTCCAATATCGCTGCTACCGACGACCATCGCTGGTACATTGGCGCGTACTTCCAGGACGACTGGAAGGTGAATCCCCAGTTGACGCTGAATCTTGGCCTGCGCTGGGATCTCTTCACTCCTTACGCAGAAACCCGCGGCTACCAGGCCAACTTTATCGCTTCGGGAGGCGGCAACGGGCCCACCGCCACCTACGAAATGTCCCCCCAGGGATGCAACGTACCGCGGGCGGCGATCTTCAATGCCGTTGCCGCTCTCAGCAATGTCAACATCTCTTGCAACGCCAGCCTCGACACTGGTCTCACCCCAAAGGACGACTACGCCCCGCGTGTCGGGTTCGCGTACAAGATCCTGCCTACGTTGGTGGTGCGCGGAGGATTCGGCACGGCCTTTGGAGCACTGGCCAATCTCGGTTACGGCGGCACGCTGGGATTCAACTACCCGTTCGTCTACACCCAGACCGTCCCCGCTCCCGATTCCAATCACCCGCTGCTGCTGGCTCCTGGTCAGGCGGCAACCATGGAGACGGCCTTCACCTACTTTAATTTCCAGAGTCCGGCCGTGCTGCAAAGCCCGACCCCGTACACAACCACACCGGTTACTTGCCCGGCCGGCAGTTCCTGCGACGGCGGTCAATACATCGGTAGCGACTATCTGGGCCTTCCCTTCGATGCCCGCCAGAACAACTACCAGACGCCGTTGGTACAGACCGAGAACCTGACCGTCGAGGATCAGTTCACGAACCACGACGCGATCCAGGTGGGATATGTCGCCACCCAGGGCCGTCACCTGGATATTCTGGGGAACACGAACGCCAACTCCGAGATCTTGCCTAGCGGCACCAACACCCAACTCTATATTCCGTATCCGTACTTCAGCCGGAACAGCACCTACGAAACCACCAACGCCGCCAGCAGTTACAACGCGTTGCAGGTCACCTATCAGCACCGGATGAGCTTTGGGCTTTCCCTGCTCGGCAACTACACCTGGTCCAAGTGCCTGAGCGACCAGCACGCGCCGCAGAACTCGCAGTACAACGTAGCTTACCGCGCCCAGTGGCTGCCCGGGTTCGGCATCAAGGGCGACTACGCGCTGTGCGACGGCGATGCCGCCGGCCTCGTCCACCTGGCCGGCACGTACAACCTGCCCTTCGGCCGCGGACGTCAATTCGGAGCCTCAATGAACAAGGCCGCGGATCTCATCGTGGGCGGGTGGGTGATCAACGGCTTCTACACGTTCCAAAGCGGGCAGCCGCTGACAGTCACATGCCCGAATGCGACGTCTGCCGACTTTGGCTGCGCTGCCAATCTCACCGGGCAAGGCCTCTACACCGGCCCGCACAACTACACGCAATGGATGAACCCCGCTGCGTTTGCACAGCCACCAGTAGCCACCGCCATCGGGCAGTCCAGCATCGCCCCGCTTGGCGGCCCCCTCCAGCAGGTGCGCGGACCGCATTTTGCCAACCTGGATTCGTCAATCCTCAAGAACTTCAACTTCACGGAAACTGACTACTTGCAGTTCCGCGCAGAAGCCTTCAACACCACCAACACGCCGCCCTTTGCGCAGCCGGGACAGCTGAACTTCACAACAACGAGCTTTAGCAACATTTCGGCCACGAAGAACAGCAACCAGAACAATGGCGCCCGCACTCTGCAGCTCGCGCTCAAGTTGGTCTTCTGAGGTCCGGAGCTGTTGCACCCTGTTCAGCTCAGACCAACCCGCACCCGGCGCAGCCTCTCGCTCCGGGTGCGGGTATTTTCTTCGACAGGATTCGAAACGAACTACCGCGGCGCGCTATCATGGCGATGCTTTCCACGTCCCTCACGGCGTGGAACCTGAACTCGAAAGTGGTATTCATGGTCAAGAAATATTTGCGCACCGCGACAGCGGCTCTTGGATCCGCTATTCTCCTCTGTCCCTTTCTCTGGCAGCCACTCAGCGCAAGAGCGCAATTGTCTGACCACGTCACGCCTCGTCCTCGTACCGAGCTCACTCTTGAAGGCACAGTGCGCGGCGCGCAGAATGACAGTTATGTGAAGGCGCCCTTCGCCGTTCCCGCTGGCACCGAGCGCGTGACCATCACTTTCGACTACACCGGCAAAGACCAACATACTGCGCTCGATCTCGGCCTGCTCGACCCCACGGAGCTTCGCTGCTGGAGCGGCGGAAATAAATCGACACTTACCGTGGGCCTGATGGACGCCACTCCTTCCTGTCTGCCGGGAGCCATTCCTCAAGGCACATGGAATGTTCTGATCGGCGTACCAAACATTCGCGCCAGCGTGGTTTCGCACTACACCATTCATGTGTACTTTTCGCGGACGGGTGCAGTGGCTCAAGAACCGGCGGTGCTGCTCCAGCCGCTGCGCGCCGGGCCGGCGGCCTGGTTCCGCGGCGATCTCCACATGCACACAGCGCATAGCGATGGCCAGTGTCCCAGCCAAACCGGAAAGATGGTTCCGTGCCCGCTTTACTTCACCGTCGAAGCCGCTGCGCGCCGAGGTCTGGACTTCATTGCGATCACCGATCACAACGCGAGTTCGCAATACAATGCCATGCGCGAGCTGCAGCCCTATTTCGACAAGGTACTCCTGATTCCCGGCCGCGAGATCACCACCTTCCAGGGTCACATCAACTTCCTCGGCAGCACTGACTACATTGACTTCCGACTTGACGGCCGCAACGTTCCCGATGTGAATACGTTGCTGCACAGCGCCGCTCGCGTGGGTGCGATCACCTCGATCAACCACCCCGCATCACCAAGTGGCGAGATCTGCATGGGCTGCGGTTGGACGCCATCCACGCCGGTCGATATGCGTTTACTCACTGGCGTCGAGGTCATGAATGGAGGTGAAGAGCAGTACGGCATATCCGACCTCCCCTTCTGGAACAAGGAACTCAATCGCGGCTGCCGACTGACCGGCATTGGCGGCAGCGACAATCACCGTCCCATGCAACCGCTCGATCAACTCGGCTCCATTGGAAGCCCCACGACCGTCGTCTACGCAACAGAGCTTTCTACACCGGCCATTCTCGAGGCCATTCGTGCTGGCCACGTCTTCATCGACGTTGCTGGGACGCGCGACCGGCTTCTCGAACTAAGCGCTCTCGCCGGAACCCAAACTGTTCACGCGGGAGACACACTTAGCGCAGCGCAGGGCGAGAGCATCGATTTCGAAGCGCGGCTGACGGCTGCTGACGGCGGGACAGTGCATTGGATCGAAGATGGTCAGGAAGTAATTTCCCCAAGCAACGCCAAAGCCTCCTCCGCGGATCAGAGTTTTGCGCTGTCGTGGGTGAGCGATGGGCGCCGTCACTGGTTTCGCACGCAGGTGACGGGCGCCGACGGAAAACTGTGGCTCATCGGCAATCCCGTCTATATCAATTGGGACGCGTCGAACGACTGTATCAAAGGAGGATGAGCCACTGTCGGCTTTTTGGATTGCTTAGTAACAGAAGGTACACCTTTTGACACGGCCGGATCGGAGACGTCCGGCCGATTGTTTTGTTGAAGTTAGTGAGTGGAGTTTTTGAAACCTTTTGTCACAGGGCAGTGGAGCGCTGTTCAGGCGGTTTTCTGGAGATTCTGGACCAGGACCGGGGTCGGATGCTTTCGCAGGGAACGTTGCACGGTAGCCGTCGAGATTCGATGGCCTTTGGCGATCTGGCGCATGCTCTGCCCCTGGCAGCGTTCACGCCAGATGGCGTCATGGTCGAGGACTAAAGGATTGCGTCCGATGTGCGTTCCTTCGAGGCGGGCGCGCCGCATGCCGGCGCGCACCCTCTCGACGATTAAGCTTCGTTCCAACTCAGCGATCGCGCCGATGATGACCACGATGGCTCTGCCCAACGGGCCGGCGGTGTCGATTTGTTCGCGGAACGACACGAACTCGATGTTCAGCCGGCTCAGCTCGTCCAACACCTCGAGGAAGTGCTTCACTGACCGGGCGATCCGGTCCGAGGCCCAGACCAGGAGCACATCGAGGCGTCCGCGACGGGCATCGGTCATCATCCGATCGAGGCCTGGTCTTTTCGCCTTCGTGCCGCTGATCTTGTCGCCGTATTCCTGGACGACCTCGAGATTGCGCTGGGCGGCCATCTGACGCAGGTCGAGGATCTGCGTTTCGAGATGCTGGTCATACGTCGAAACTCGTTAGTAGATCGCGGCGCGTTTCATTTGCGCCGTCCTTTCTTCTGTGCAGTGTATCCGTGCTTGGCAACATAGCTTTCGATGTACGCCATCAACACTTCTGTCATCTCCAGACCCTGCGCCGCAGCCGCGGCCTTGAACGAGTTGTGAAGCCCTGTTGGGATATTGATGTTCACTCTCTTGACTCCAGATGTTTCCTTCGTTTTGATCTGACTCACCTCCTTTCTCTCAGAGATGAGCTTATCCGGTTATGAGTAAGCCGCGCCAGCGACGGCGGCCTCAGAGCTCCCCCGCCTCCCGGCAGAACAGGACCACCATGGCGATCCGGTCGAAGCTGATCTCCATGGTGTCGGCCATAGCACGCAGCCGATTTACATCCTGAGGGGCATAGCCCGCCTCGACGGCCAGCCATTCCGAGGCCTCCATGCCGGATAGATGGGCAGCTTCTTCGAGGGAGAGGCCGACACTCTTGCGGGTCTCAGAGATAGAACGGCCGACCAGGCAGCTCCGGACCGTGTGGCGTTGTTCTGATGGATAGAAGGGCGGAAGAGATTCGAACATCTTGCTTGCGTGCTCATATACACATTGCTCCTGAAAGGCCGGCATGTCAAGCCCGGTCCAGATAGATTTAACTACACGGTGAGTATGTACTCAGTGTGGTTCAGATCCAAAGGTCCAAGACAACTTCTCGTTATTACGAACGGGAACTAGGTGCAGGTCTAGGCCCTTCTCCTTCTCTCAAGGAACACTTCGGCTACCTTTGTACGCATCCATGGAATCAACTCATCAAACGGAGCCAAATGCCCACGCTACCGGTAGTACCGAACGCCGCCCGGCCTCATCCGCAAACTAGAACGGCTGCATCAGCTCAACCTCAGCCCTCTTCGGCAGCTCCATCGCCGCAGCCGACCCCCGTGGGGAAACCAGTTCCTTCTGCTGGCCTCTCGGCTGATCGCCGTAAGCAGATTCCCAAGTTTCTACTGGAATATGAGTCGATTCCGGAGGAGGTCCTCGATGAGAACCCACTTCTGAATGAACGGAGTGCTGCGGTCCTTTTGGGTGTCTCGCCCGAGCTGTTAAAGAAGTTGCGGCAACGCAACTGGGGACCGAAGTACATTCAGTACGGGGAGAATGGGCCAGTCCGCTACGAATTCGCGACCCTTATGGAGTTTCGGACCCGTCACAGAATCCAGACACGATCAAGGCGATGACCCAGATCATTTCCTCGGGCCTTGAAGTTCCATCCTGGTGCATTCAGAAATCGGCCAACCTCATGGCACATCGGACGTGCAACGTCTCCTAAAACGGCCTGCAGGCGCGTGACAAAAGGCTCCGAACAGGATTTGAGCGAAACGATGGAGCGGTCATGCGGGTTGACGGGGATCTCAGCCTTCAGCTTGGAATGCTGATCAGACATTAGTTTGAGGAATACTCCGCCTCTTCCCTTCGCGATGGCGATGATCCACGAAGGCCGGTTTGGACTTCGATGAGCTTGCTATGGTTGCTATGGTTTTCGCGCAGATTTTGAGCTATTGGAAGGAATTTATGGTGAAGCATGTGACGGATGTGAAACTCATTAAATCACTTATTTTGATATGTTTGCGTTTGTTTTCAGAAAGATAGCAAAACGTTGGTGCCGAAGAAGGGACTCGAACCCCCACACCCTTGCGAGTACGTGGACCTGAACCACGCGCGTCTGCCAATTCCGCCACTTCGGCACATGCGACTGCTCAGGCGGGTTCCGCCGAGCGGGCAGCAATTCTGAGTCTCGCAAAAGCGCTCTGCGGTGTCAAATTCTGCCGCCGCTCCAACGCACTTCACCCCGGCGTCTTCACGCCCTTCTTCAACATCGCCAGAGCCTTTTCCACCCGCCGCTGCCGCGTCTCTTCCTTCTTCGCTTCCTCAATCCACTTCACATATTCTTTGCGGTGCGTGTAGCTCAGCTTCTCGAATCCGGCAAGCAGCCCTTCCTTCTTCAGCAGCGCCTTGAATGCAGCCGGAATCGCGACGTTGCGTTCGCTCTCGTCCTTCCACACCACCACGTCGATCATGTCGCCCGGCCCCTTGCCGATCTGTTCACGGACGCCTTTGAGCACGCCAAGCGTGTGATGCGACAGGCCGCAATTCATCAGCGAGCCGCGATAGGCCACCGTGTCCAATCGTTGCTTGCACGGGCACGCTTCCCTTTGTGCCGAATTCTTTCTCGACATCGTAGGGAAAGAGGACGCCGGCGCCTCCGCCCATCCCCGTAATGATCTTCGCCTTGAATTTGTATTTCTTCATGATCGCACGCGCTCCCGAAGATTTCAACTGTCTTGAATCTCGCACGGTTCTCTCCGCGCATTCAGGCAAGGCAAACGAACATCCCATCCCGCGCGCTTGCTTCGCTAGTGCAGCGCGAGGATGAAACGGGGTGATCGGAGGGAGCCGGATAAATCGGCTACACCAGCTTCGCGTCCAGCGTGATCTCCGTGTTGTTAGCGAACAGCTTCGAGATCGGGCAGCCTGCCTTGGCGTCGGCCGCGGCTTTGTCGAAAACTTCCTTGGTCGCGCCCGGAACGCTCGCCGTCGTGGTCAGCGCAATCCTTGTAACCGCGAAGCCCGCGTCCACCTTGGCCAGCGTCACCGCCGCCTGCGTTTCGATCTTCGTTGGCGTCAATCCCGCTCCGCCCAGTTGCGCGCCGAGCGCCATCGAAAAGCAGCTCGCGTGCGCCGCCGCAATCATCTCCTCGGGTGTCGTCCCGCTTGCTGCGCCCTCAAACCGTGTGGCGAACGAGTAGTTGGCGTCCTTCAGCACGCCTGTCGCCGTTGAAATCGTGCCCTTGCCTTCCTTCAGTGATCCAGTCCAAACCGCACTCGCTTTGCTTGCCATAGTCCCTCCTTGGGATGCATTGTTTCTGTGTTTTCAGTGGATTTTTCGGGCGCTTCACTTCGGGGAAGACCGTTGCGCCGCGTTCCTGTTGATCTCTCGGACGCCCACAGAAATTTCAAAACGCAGGCGGCCACTCCTCCATGCTAATCTGTCGGGCATGTTGCCGCAGCTTCCCAGCGCCCTGAATTCCGGCTTTCGAGGCAATTCCGCCGCGGAAATCTCACAAAGTGGTGCGCTCTGCGCTGCTGAGGAAGTTCTTCCCATCAACCACCACTGCCAGGTCTGCCCCAACTGCAACCACCGCCTCACCGGCCACCACTGCAAGCTGGTCTGCACCCACTGCGGCTACTACCTAAGCTGCGCCGACTACTATTGATCCCGCCGCAGAAACTGCGCTTCATTCCGGCAGCGTTCTCGTAGCCCCCCAGCCCCGCAATCCCGCAGTCCCTCAGTAACTACGTCCCTGCTCTTACTTTTCGCTCGCCTTCCGTGCCGCTTCAAACTCATCGCCCGGCAGCCACTCAATCGGCTTCGCCTGTTCGCTCGCCAGCCAGCCCAGCACAAATCCGAACCGCGCCAGCTTCGCGTTGCCGCGGAAGTCCCAGTCTGCCCTATATTCGTCGGAAGGCTGGTGGTAGTGATGCGCAACGTAGTCCGCCGTCTGCGCTTCACCCCATGCCAGGTCGTGCCCTGCGAACAAATCCCCCTGGTCGATGGAAAACGCCGGAATCCCCACGCGCGCCAGTGAAAAGTGATCCGACCGGTAATAGTGGCCGGCCATCGGCGTTGGATCGGGCAGCAATTCCAGATCGAACGACTTTGCCACTCGCTCCACTGTCGGGAAAAAATCAACCCGCTCCGCGCCGCCCAGATTCACCGAGCGCGGAATCCCGATCGGCAGCAGCATGTCGTAGTTCAAATCCAGATCCATCTGTCCGGCAGGAACCGGCGGATGCATTCCGAGGAATTGCGAGCCGAGCAGCCCCTGCTCCTCGGCCGTCACTGAAGCAAAGTACACGTCGTGCGGCGGCTTCACCGGCGACTGCGCGAACGCCCGCGCCATCTCCATCACAATTCCGCATCCCGTCCCGTTGTCTGCCGCGCCGTTAAAAATGTTGTCGCCTTTCATATCGGGATCGATTCCCAGGTGGTCGTAATGCGCCGTGTACAGCACCGCGTTCCCGCCGCTGTCCGCGCCCTTCACTCGCCCCACCACATTCGCGCTCACGTAGTGGCGCACCTGGCTTTCGATGTGCGCATGGAGTCGCACCGGTAATTCCACTGCGCGGAACGCCCCCGGCACTCCGGCGCGGTCGATCGCTTTGTCCAGATCGCCCAGACCCGCCATCGTGAACAGCTTTTGCGCCACATCGTGCTGGATCCACGCAGCCGCGCGCAGCGTCGCACTCGGATCGCCTTCCAGGTAACTCTTCTGCACCGCCTGCGAGTTGCGCACAACGGCCCAGCCGTAGCTGGCCAGATCGGTCCTGTGAATGATCAGAACGCCAATGGCTCCGCGCCGCGCAGCCTCTTCGTATTTGTACGTCCAACGCCCGTAGTAAGTGAGCGCCTTGCCCTTGAAGAACTTCTCGTCGTTCGACGGCGGCTCGTTCACAATCACGAGCACCACTTTCCCCTTCACGTCGATATCTTTTCCGCCCGGGCCTGCGTAGTCGTTCCAGTGGTACTCCGGCGCGTCGATGCCGTATCCCACAAATACAATCGGCGCGTCAATGTCAGCCGTCGCCTCGCCCGTCTGATCCTTGGCCACGATCTCGTCGCCATATGCCAGATCCAGCGCCGCTCCATCGGCCGGCACAAAGCTGAACTTCGTCTTGTCCTCCACCGTGTGGACTGCATAGAGCGGAACGTGCTGGAAATACGTACCGTTATCCCCGGCCGGCTCAACGCCCGCCAGCGCAAACTGCGTTGCGATGTACTCCGCGGCCAGCTCGCCTCCACGCGTCCCCGGCCCGCGCCCTTCCAGCAGGTCGAGCGACAAGAACCGCACATGCGCGCGAATCTTTTCACCATCGATCGCCGCCGCTGCGGCGCGCGCTCCAGCGGGCAGCCCGGCAATTGCCGGTACGGTATTCTCTGGCGCTTGTTGCGCCGGCGCTGTTGAAACACCTGCGGCCAAAGCGGCTGCAGTCAAAAAAGCCAAAATAAATCTCGAATGCATGCGATTTCCCTCCGAATCCATCACGATCCGCAAAATGCGTCAAAAACTCTTGCCGGATTGACACGTCAGACTACGGCTTCACTGCGCCGCTGCGCAATTGCATCCGCCGCCGGCAAGGCCAATAGCCCCGCGCGCACCAGAACTTTGCGGGTAAGCCCGGTCAACGCCATGCCCGCCGCTTCGTTCAGCGGAACCCATCGCCGCTCTCCGCCGTCCGCCGTTGCCGCCTCCACATCGTCTTCAAAAACCGTGCGAATGCGCACGTAATAATTCACCTGCATGATGGCGTGCCGCACCGTCATGCGCAGCTCGCTCTCGGGAACCTCTTGATGACGCAGCGTCGGCAGCTCCCACATCCCCGGCATCACCGTCATATCCGCGGGCCGCTGTTCCAGCAGCACCTCGCGCGTGCCTGGGCCCCGCCGCTTGCCTGCCGCAGTGCTTGTCCGCACAGCCAGAGCGTAAGCCACAATCCTGCTGGTCATCGGCGCGCGTTGCAGCGTCTTGTGCTCGCCGCGCGTCTTGCAGTCCGTCGTCAGCGGGCATGCCGCGCATTGCGGATTCCGCGGCGTGCAAACGGTTGCTCCCAGCTCCATCATTGCCTGGTTTGAATCGCCCGGGTGCGCCCGGTCCAGCAGCTTGCGCGCCAAGTCCTCCACTTTGCGCCGCAGCGCCGTGCGGCCGCCCTTTCCCGCCCCCCAGCCCGCAAAGCGGCAAAGTACCCG
Organism: uncultured Acidobacteriaceae bacterium; assembly: GCA_963813015.1. Taxonomy (GTDB): domain Bacteria; phylum Acidobacteriota; class Terriglobia; order Terriglobales; family Acidobacteriaceae; genus Telmatobacter. The sequence goes on along the minus strand of CAWEXN010000008.1, from coordinate 1,367,959 downwards.
CTCTACATTTCCATCCACCACGGCCACCGGCTCTCCGTGCGCAATACTCGCTATCGCCGCGGCCGTGTAAACGCCAATGCCCGGCAGAACGCGCAGCTCTTCCGCCTTCACCGGCAGATTGCCGCCAAGGTTAGCGCTGACAAACTCCGCTGCCTTGTGCAGCATGCGCGCCCGCCGGTAGTAGCCCAGCCCGCTCCACATCGCCAAAACGTCCTGCTCAGGCGCCAGCGCCAAGGCCACCACCGTCGGAAACCGCCCCATAAATTCCCGGTAGCGCTCCACCACCACCGCCACGCGGGTTTGTTGCAGCATGATCTCCGAAACCCAGATCGCGTAAGGATCCGTGCTGCGCCGCCATGGCAAGTCGCGCCGGTTGCGCCCGTACCAATCCAGTAAACGCGCGCTCGCCGCTCTCAACTTCTCGCGCCCCTCGTCTGCCCGTGCCATGCGCTCAGATTACGGCATTTACGTTGCCCTGCGTTGCACGTGCAAGCCGCACTCACCGGTGACAAATCCGTTTCCCTGACCAGAAATGTGTATTGCCCCGCATAAGGTGCATTGCTAGATTGAACTCAAATTCCCATTCTGGCAGAGGCGTGCCAGGCCGTTGGTGATTTTGTGTGCCACATGACCCCGCCTCTTCTACGCTGATGGGTCGCCAGTGCATTTGCTCGATCAGCTGGCGAATCGATCGGAGAAATTGTGAAACGACTTGCTTGCTTTTTGACGCTCACTCTGCTGCCCGCACCTGCGGGCCTGTTCGCCCAAAACTCCGACCAGCCCGCTCCGCCCCAGTCCAGAGCCGAAAAAGGGGTTGCACCGGCTCCCTTCTCTCGCCTCGGCATCTCCGGCGGCATCGGCGCCAACGGCATCAATATGCAGGTTGCAGTTGAGGCGAACCGCTACATCAACGTTCGCGGCATCGGCAACTACTTCAGCTATAACGTCTCAAACGTCACCATCGACAATAACAATGGGTCAAGCGGCATCGGTGTCAGCGGCAACTTGAAATTCGCCACCGCCGGAGCCGCATTGGACTTCTATCCGTTCCCGAACCACGGATTCCGCTTGAGTCCCGGCGCCGTCTTCTATAACCAGAATGCTGTCACGGCGACTGGTATCGCCGCCGCCGGAACCAGCTTTACCTTCGGTTCGCAAAAGTACTACTCCGACACCGTCGACCCTCTTAACATCACTGCCGCTCTCGGACTCAACAAGAATAAGACCGCTTTCTCTATGACCACAGGCTGGGGAAACCTCATCTCTCGCAGGGGTGGCCACTGGTCTTTCCCCCTTGAGATCGGCGCAGTCTTCACAGGCTCGCCCACCCTCGCCCTCAATCCCACCGGTAACGCCTGCCTCACCGCCGCCGATGCGGCCGATAACGGCCCTTCCTGCGTCAACATGGCCACCGATTCTACGGCGCAGACAAACGTCGCGGCCGAAGTCGCCAAATACCAGAAAGACCTCAACGTGCTCCCGGTCTACCCCATCTTTTCCTTCGGCATCGGCTATAACTTCAAGCTTCACTAAACCGCCGGCAAACTCCAACAAAAATCCGGGCCGTCAGGCCCGGATTCTGTTTTCTAACCACTAACCACCATCCACTAACCCAGCATCTCTCCCACAATCCCCGCCGCCGCTTTCAGCGCTGCGTCAATCTGCGTCTGATCTTTCCCTCCGGCCTCTGCAATCTCCGGCTTCCCGCCGCCCGATCCGCCCACAATCTTTGCCACAGCGCCTACCAGCTTGCCTGCCTGGATGCGCTTCACCAGGCCCGGCGTCACGCCTGCGATAATCGCGACCCGTCCTTCAGGCTGCGCCGATCCCAGCACCACCACGCCCTCGCCGAGCTTCTGTTTCAAGTTGTCCACGAGCGTCCTCAACTGCCCGCGCTCCAGCTCATCCGCACGATGCGTCAGCACCTTCACGCCCTTCACTTCGACGGCCCGTGAAACCGCATCATCCAACCCGCCGGCAGCCGACTTCATCCGCATCTCTTCAATCTCGCGCCGCAGCTTCTTCAGCTCGTCGTCCTGGGCGGCAAATTTCGCCCTCAGGCCCTCCGGCAAATTCTCTGTTGACGGGACATATTGCCCCGCCACTTTTGCCAACTCGAAATCCTTCCTGAACGTGTCCAGCGACCCCATCCCGCTGATCGCCTCAATGCGCCTCACTCCCGAAGAAACCGACTCCTCGCTGGTCAGCTTCATCAGCCCGATCTCGCCCGTCGCCGCCGTATGCGTTCCGCCGCACAGCTCCGTCGAGAACCCGTCCGACAGCTTCACCACCCTCACCTTGTCGCCGTATTTCTCTCCGAACAGCGCCATCGCGTGGTACTCATTCACGGCCACATCAATAGGAACATCCACCAGCGTTTCGACCTTCGCGTTGGCCAGCACTTCGCGGTTCACAATGTCCTCAATCTCCTGCAACTCTTCGTCGGCGACTTGAGAAAAATGCGAAAAATCGAACCGCAGTCTGTCCGGATGCACCGCCGACCCCGCCTGCTTTACATGCGTGCCCAATACCTGCCTCAACGCCGCGTGCAGCAAATGCGTGCCCGTATGATTCCGCCGGATTGCGTCGCGCCTGACTCCATCCACAACTGTATTCACGCGATCGCCTACGGCCAGGTCTTGTTTCAGAATCGCTTTGTGCGCCCGCACTCCCTGCACCGGCAGCACGCAGCCGACTATGTCAGCGACAACTGAATTTCCATCCACAGTCAGGAAAAAACCCAGGTCCCCAACTTGCCCACCCGAGTCGCCATAGAAACTCGTGTGGTCGAGAACCACTTCAACCTCATCGCCCGCCTGCGCCGCCGGCACGCCCATGCCGCCCTTCACAATCGCCAACACCTCGCAGTTCGTCGACGTCAGTTGCCGGTAGCCTTCGAACACCGTCTTCGGCAAATCGCGGAACGCCGGCGTTGCCGTCTTCTGGCTTCCGCCCTTCCAGCTAGCCCGCGCCCGCGCCTGCTCCTCCGCGCGCGCGGCTTCGAACCCCTCGTGATCGAATGCAATTCCCGCATCCCGCGCCGCGTCCACCATAAAGTCCAGCGGCAAACCAAACGTCTCGTACAAGTGGAACGCCTTGTCGCCAGTGAAGCCGCTCTTCATCTCTTCGTCGAGCCGAGTCAGCCCGATCTTCAGCACACGATCAAACTGCTTTTCCTCCGCCTCCACCACCTTCGCCACGCGCGACGCCGAATCCACCAACTCCGGATAAGCACCCTTCATCAGATCGCGCACGGCGAAGACCATCTCAAACAGAAACGGTTTCTCCTGTCCCAGCAGCCGCCCGTGCCTTATCGCGCGACGCATGATTTTGCGCAACACATAGCCGCGTCCCTCATTCGACGGCACCACACCATCGTTGATAAGGAATGTCGCCGCCCGCGCATGGTCCGCAATAATCCGCAAGCTGGCCGCTGCATCATCTGCCGTTCTACTCTCGCGCTCGATCGCCGATTCGCTCACTTGCTTGCCCGTCAATTCCTCAGCGCGAGCAATCAGCGGCGTAAACAAATCCGTCTCAAAATTGCTCACCTTCCGCTGCAGCACCGCTGCCACGCGCTCCAGGCCCATCCCCGTATCAATCGAGGGTTTCGGCAACGGAGTGAGCTGATATCGCACCGGCTCTCCTCCAAGACCTGGAAGCGTGGAACGCTCGAACTGCATGAAGACGAGGTTCCAGATCTCCACGTACCGTGCATCGTCTTTACCAAAAGGCAAATCCACGCCCGGCGTCTCCGCCGCCTCCAGCCCCATGTCGTAGAAAATCTCCGAGCATGGCCCGCACGGCCCCGTCTCGCCCATCTGCCAGAAGTTGTCCTTCACCCCGTACTCGCCGATCCGCTCCTTCGGCACGCCCACTTCCATCCAGTACTTCTCCGCCTCGTCGTCCCTGGGAACGTCGGCCGTCCCTTCGAAAATCGTCACGTACAAGCGGTCCTTGGGAATCCCGAACCACTCCTCGCTCGTAACCAGTTCCCAAGCAAACCGGATCGCATCGCGCTTGAAGTAGTCGCCGAACGAGAAGTTCCCCAGCATCTCGAAGAACGTATGATGCCGCCGCGTAAAGCCCACGTTTTCCAGGTCGTTGTGCTTGCCGCCCGCCCGCACGCACTTCTGCGAGCTGGTTGCTCGCACATAACTGAGCTTGTCCAAAGCCAGGAAAAAATCCTTGAACTGATTCATCCCGGCATTGGTAAACAGGAGCGTAGGATCGTTCGCCGGCACCAGCGAAGACGAATGAACCCTCCGGTGCCCCTTCGTCTCAAAGAAGCGCAGAAACAGCTCGCGTATCTCATTTCCCGAGCGCATTTGCATAGCTCTCTCAGTGTAATGTCCCCGAGGGCTGCGAAGAGTCCGCAACCGCCTCTCACTCGTCCAACCAACACATGGCCTTCCGCTTCCACGCGACTTCTCTCGCTCTCGTGCTATTTGGGTGCCCCATCCAAGCTCTGCTTGGGTGGGGTTCGCCCCTCCACGCCCAACCCGGCTCCCACCTTCCCATTGCCGAAACCGATTCCATCCAGGTCGGCTCGTCCACGCTCCAGGTCGACTTCGCCGAGGGCGCATTCGATCTTCCAAGATCCGCCATTCTCGCCCGCATCGCCACGGCCGCTTCCGCAGTCGCCACCTACTACGGACGATTTCCCGTTGCCACCGCACGCATCCTCGTCATTCCAGTTCCCGAACGTCACGGCATTTTGCAAGGCACCACGTGGGGCGATATGCATGGTTGGCCCGGCTTCACGCGCCTCCGCATCGGCGAGCACACCACCGCCGCCGAGCTGGCAGCCGACTGGATGATCACCCACGAGCTCACCCACATGGCCTTTCCTGACATGCCCTCCGATTCCGATCGGGACGAGTCCGCCCAGCACTGGATCGAGGAAGGCCTCGCAACCTACATCGAGCCCGTTGAGCGCGTCATGATCGGCGATCTCACCGCGCCGAAGATTTGGCACGACATGGTGCGCGACATGCCGCAGGGCGAACCCGCGCCCGGCGACCAGGGCCTCGACCACACGCACACCTGGGGACGCACGTATTGGGGCGGAGCCATGTTCTGCCTCGTTGCCGACGTGGAAATCCGCCAGCAAACCCACAACCGCCTCGGCCTTCAAGACGCATTGCGCGCCATCGTCGCCGCCGGCGGCACCATCGACCACGATTGGACGCTGCCGCAGGCGCTCGCAGTCGGCGATCGCGCAACCAACACGCACGTTCTCACCGACCTCTACGCTCAGTGGAAAGACACTCCAGTCCAATACGATCTGCCTGCGCTCTGGGCCCAGCTCGGGATTCGCACCACTCCGGACGGTGTTGAGTTTTCCGATTCGGCGCCGCTAGCCGCGGTTCGAGAGGCAATCACAAAGGCGGAGGGAAATCCGATCCACGCGATCGTCGCCCGACCTTCGCCGCCAGTTTCTACTCCGTAAATCCGATTGATTCCGGACGGGGCCGATCAAGACAGAGTTAGCGATGAGGCCACAAATTGTTTATCGATAGGTAAATAGCTAACTTATTGATTCTATTAAATGGGTGCTGAAAATGACCCGAAATTGCACCGAAAATTGGGCAACTTTCGAAAAATTTTCGCAATGGCAAATGCGCGTTGGTTCGCGCGAAGACCGGCGCGAAAATGGCGCGGCAATCGAAGGGTGGTTTGAGCAACCATAGATCGAGTATGCGCCAAAAGGCGGGAATTACCGGCAAACTTGGCGCACAGAATTTACGCCGTAAAATCAACGATTTACGGCAATCCTCGGGAACGAGGCTCTTGACAACAGAAGGAGTGAAAAACTGAACGGGTGAATGAGAGGACGAGCGGGTAAAAAAGTTGTCACTCCTCGTGCGGTTCGGTGTCCACGTTTTCCAGCGCCGCCAACTCTTCCTCCGGCACGTCCCACCGCCGCAGCACCTTGTAGATCGTCCCCGTGGAGAAGCCTGCCGCCACCAACCGCCGCATCACCCTTGCCGTGCCCTCCGGGCTCTCAGGTTTTGGAATGCGTTTTCGGCTCAGGTACTCGCGCGCCAGCTTCTCTTCGTTCGTTTCGCCGTAACGGGCATCCACCGTTTCCTTGACAAGCTCCGTGCGGATTCCCTTCCGCTGCAAATCCTGTTGAACGCGCCGAGCGCCGAGCTTCTCGTTCTCCTGGCGCAGCCGCGCGTAAGTCTCGGCAAAGGCCCGATCATCGAGATACCCATGCTCCTTGAGCCGCGTGATCGCCGCTCTCACCGCTTGCTCGCCGCGCTCGCCCTGTTCGGCCCGTGCGCTCATCAGCCGCCGCAGCTCAACCTCGGTGCGCATCTGCCGGCCCAGCGCCTTCACCGCGTACTCGTACAGCGCCGCTTCGTTCAGCGGCTCACGCGGCTTGCGGGATGTGCTTCGCGACACGAGCTTCTAGCCTCTAGCTTCTAGCCTCTAGCTGATCGTGCTAAGCGCAAGGCTGTTCGTGATGCCGACACACAAGCTAGCAGCTAGAAGCTAGCAGCTAGCGGCTGTTCTTTGTCCACTCATCCACCCAGTCGTTCACAGTCTTCCACCAGAGCTGCGAGTTCTGCGGCTTCAGCACCCAATGTCCTTCATCGGGAAAGTAGAGCATCTTGCTCGGCACGCCGAGCAGTTGCAGCGTATCAAACAGTTGGAGTCCTTCGCTCACGTCGAGACGATAGTCGAGCTGCCCGTGGACCACGAGCGTCGGTGTCTTGAAGTTCTTCGCGTAGAGCGACGGCGACCACTTGCGGAACGGATTCTCATCGTCGGGCTTGCCGTAGTAGTCCCACGGATGCCCCTTGAACTCCCAGATGTTGAACCAGTCTTCTTCCGTGGTTCCGAATGCCGACTCGGCGTTGAACATCCCGTCGTGGGTCACAATGCACTTGAACCGGTCCGTGTGGCCCAGGATCCAGTTCGCCATGTATCCGCCGTAGCTCGCGCCCAGCGCGCACTCGCGGTCCTTGTCGATGAAGCTGTAATGCTGCTCCGCGTAGTCCAGCCCGGTCATCAGGTCGGTAAAAGGCTTGCCGCCCCAGTCGCCGCTCACGCCTTCCACGATCGCCTGCCCATATCCGGTCGACCCGCGTGGATTGATCATGACGACGACGTAGCCGTTGGCGGCGAAGAGCTCTGCGTTCCAGCGGTAGCTCCAGTCGTCGCCCCAAGCGTCCTGCGGTCCGCCGTGAATCAGGAACTTCACCGGATACTTCTTCGCAGCATCGAACCCCGGCGGCCGAATCAGGAACCCTTCAAGCATGGTGGGGCATGAACCAAGACCGACCCTCGGGGAGGTGATAAAGCATGGAAGTGGAAGCTTGTTGCCTGGTGGCTTGTCGTTTCTGTCCACCTCAAACCAGAAGGATTCCATTGCGGGCAGGTCAAGCTGGGCCAGAAGGGCGTCATTGAGATGAGTGATTTGCTGAATGCTCGTGCCTGAATTATTGATAGACGTGACGCCGAGTGCGTCTCGATTCTGGTGAAGCCGTTCGTCGGAGAGGGGAATGACCACAACCTCACTCGGCTGGCGGACCGTCATCCGTGTTGCAATAACTGACTCGGTATCAACGTTGAAAGTCCCAAGCTGCGATTGCGGGCTGGTTATAGCGAGATTGCTGAATTCAGCACCGAGGCCGCGAGGCTCAATTCCGCGCCCCAGGGATTGATGAAGTTCGATTTTTTATCAGGAATGAACGCTTCGAAGATGTTCTCTTCGCCGAATTTCCCGGCTGTAAAGAAAACCTCGAGCGAGCTTCGAGACCAAGTAAACTCATCCACCCAGAGATCAAAAAGTGGCAGCAAATCTTTGCCCGTTTTCGTTGCGCGGTCATAGAGCCACAGCCGGAAGCGATCGCTCTCATATCCATTCCGCGCCTGCGACCTCCAGGCCAGCCACTTCCCATCTGGCGAGTATGCCGGGTTGAAGTTGCCGCCAGCCGAGATACTCACCTTCACCGGTCTCGCCGCGGGGTTCGTCAGGTCGAGCGTGTAAATCTGCGCGCTGGTCGAAACGGCGGGAACAGGATCAGGATTCTCCGTAAACGCCAATTCCTTCGAGTCGGGTGAGAAATCGCAGCCGCAACTCGATCCCTCTAGCGAGAACGGCGGAACATCGTGCGTGTCGCCAGGATTCAAATCGCGCATTCCACTGCCGTCAACCGAAACCAGGAATAGATGCTCCCGTTTCTCCCCGGTGTAGTGGTCCCAGTGCCGATAAAGCAGATGCGTCCAGATCTGCGCCTTCACCTTGCTCGCTGCCTGCACAGCATCGCGGCCCGCATTGCACTTGTTCCCGGTGTCGAAGTCCGCGGTCGTGATTGCCTGACAATCTGGATAAACCGTCGACGTGAACACAATCGACTTCCCGTCGGGCGACCACTTGGCGTTATCGGCCTCGGTCGCAATCGCCGTCAGCTTCTTCGCGTTGCTCGCCGCGCCCGTCGCCGGATCAAAGTCCGCAACCCACACCTGCTGTCCGCCATCGCGCCCGCTCAAGAACAGAATCCGTTTCCCGTCAGAAGAGAACTGCAGCCCCGCATCGCCAGCCAGAGCGACCGCCAGCTTCATGGGTTCTCCGCCCCCAATCGCCTGCAGCCACAACTCCGTTTTTTTCTGGCTTTGGTCGAGATCGACGGTCGTAACAGAGTATGCCAGCCACTTCCCGTCGGGCGAAACGGCCGTGTCGCCGAGCCGCTTCATCTGCATCATGTCCTCAAAGGTCATGGGCCGCTTGGCGGGCGCGGATTGACCGGGGCATACCTGGGCGACAAGAAGTGCGGAGGCGAGAAACGCGATCGCTTGTGCGATCCCAGGTCTCAAATGCGAGACCTGGGGCACCCGGAGAGAAAAGCAACCGCAGATCCTTCGACTGCGTCTCGCTGACGCGAGACTTCGCTCAGGATGACAGAGGATGGTTTGGGTTCGTGCTGTCCCCGGTCTCAAGATCGAGACCGGGGGCACCCGGGATTCGAAGGACACAGATGGGCGCATGGGATTCCTTACCGCGCGACGCAAACGAACCATCCACGCGAAGAGAAAGTGTACACCGGAAGGACAGTGGACGGTGGTCGGTGAACGGTGGTCATTCACAGTGCGGAGTTTTCATAGCGATGAAGGAGCGCAGGATCACGAACCAGGAACCGTGAACGATGATCTGCCGGCCCACTGTTCACTGTCCACCGTTCACCGTCCACGGCTTTACTTGTTCTCGTTGCCGGTGAGCCGGAAGGTAATGGTTCCCCAGAAGAGCCGCGCGCGCATCTGCACAGGGAGATGGCGGTCGTCGTCGGTATACCAGATCCAGATGTTGCCGCGATTCTTCACCACGCCCGCATCGGCGGTGGGCTGCACCCGGATGGTTTTGAAGGTGCCCAGCGTGGTTTTGATTTCTTCGCGCCCTTCCACCTTCATCGTGACGAGCACCGTGCGCTGGGCGTCGGCTACGGGAAGCACGAAGCTGTTGCCCACAACCAGTTGCTGCGAGCCGGGGTAGAAAACGCCGGTCAGCAGATCGGTGAGGCAGCCCTTCACCGGAGATTCCGCGTGCTTGGCCTGGCCGGTCACCATATTCTTTTCGTCGAGAATCGATTTGGACGCCGCGTAGTCAATGTGCAGCGTGGAGTTGAACTGACGCCGGCCTTCAACCGTCTGCTTGTCAAAGTCGTCTGTGCATCCCTTTGCGAGGTCGAAATCAGATTGGAAGTTGTCTACAACGTGAAAAATAAGATTGATGGCGCCGCTCGTATAAGCCGAGGCGATGATGCGCTCGCGATCCCCCGCCGCCTCAAAGTGGACAACGGCTGTGCCGGCGGGAAAGACACGCCAATCGACTGAATAGGTGAGCGTCTCTTTCTGCGGAAAGCTGAAGCCGGGGCGCGGCGGCACCAGGATAGCGGGATCCTGGCCGAGGGCTGTGGCCGCTAGCATAATCGCGAACAATAGGGTGACGGCACTAAGGCAAAACCAGAGTGGGCGTGTCGTGTCGAGTTTCAATGGAGGTCGCCGCTCCTTGGGGTCGCGGCGACTTCGCGCCGTGGCTTCGAGATAGCGCACCTCTGGTTTTGCGATGGCGCGTGTCTTCAATGGTCGGCACGGCTCCTGATGGCACGGAATCTGATGGATTGACCTGGCCCCTTCTCTTTGGACTTCACACTTGCTCAAAACGGTTACCAGGCCCGATGCAGAAAAATCTCCAGCACCGGTCGCAGGTAGAGTAGGCTCAGGTACAGCAGTGCGGCCCCTAAAGCAGAATTGTACTCGCGGTGCTTGAGGTAAAGGGCGAACGAAAAGCCACCCGTAGCTGCTTTGGTAACTGGCTGGGAAACAGCGGGCGAGTCCAATTCGCGCGGCAACCTGGCGGGTGTGAGGCGAGGAATAAATCGGGGAACGGTGCGGCAATAGTTATCGAACTCGGGAAATGCGGCGTGAAGAAATTGCTCTTCCGACGCGATGACCGGAACGTAGATTGCGGCGAATCCGACCGCAAGCAACAACGCCAACGGCCAACTGAGCAACGCCACTGCAAACCCGGCAGCGATCAGCGTGGATCCGAGATAGAGGGGATTGCGCGTGTAGGCATAAGGTCCGGTGACGCTGAGTTCCTGATTCTTCTTGACGGTGCCGGAAGCGGCCGCGCGCAGGGCTAATCCCGGAACAATAAGCGCAAGACTCCATGCGATCGCCGTTGGATGGGATGCGCGGCGAACGATTTCGACGAGATAGACGGCAGCGGTAAGGAATCCCAAAGGGACGCGAATGCGGCGCGCAACTCTCTGCCACCACTGCGTGGGGCGGACCTTTGGAGGAGAGTTGTGGCTAGTCTGCTCGGTCATCGCGCACCCTCCTCGGCAAGCAGCTCGTCAGCGGCGCGGAGGACGTCGTCTGGCGCAATGGTGAGAAGGCCGGGCTCTGGTTCGGAACGGCGCGAGTGGTCCCGACGGCTGTCGGGGCTACGGAGGACGCGGGCCCGCGCGCCGTACGGGCCATTGCGACTGGGATCGGTGGGACCGTAAATACCGACGACCGGTCGGCCGAGAGCGCTGGCCAAATGAAGCGGTCCTGTGTCTCCACCAATGCACAGGGCGATGCGGCGCGTGACCGCGATCAACTGCGGCAGAGTTGCAGTGAGCGCAACTGCGCCAGCGGAAGCGATCGTAGCGGCGAGCGACTCTTCGCCGGGACCGGCGTTGACCACTACATGCAATCCACGCTGCGCAAGCCCCTCGGCGACGGCGGCGTAGCGCTCGGGCGGCCAGCGTTTGGCGCCCCAACCGGCTCCGGGAGTGATAAGAGCGATGGGCCGCGAGGTTCCCGGAAATGTGTCTGCGAGCCAAGCGGCGCACCAGGCTTCGGCCTGGGGATCGATTGGCAATTGCGCGTCAACAGCGGATAGCGCGTCACCGGCGACGGCCGAGGCGAGTTCCACGTCCTGCTCGATGACGTGCGCGCCGTGGGTAACGACGCGCTCGGTGAAAAGCCACTGGGCAGGCCACTCGCGAGGGCTCGCTTCGCCGATGCGGCGCAGGCAGCCGCTCATGCGAGAGATGAGTGCGGAGCGGATTGCGCCCTGAAGGTCGAGAACAGCGCTGTATTCCGCGGCGCGAAGCTCGCGGCGCAAAGCTCCGATCGCCCGGCGCGTGGCGGAACTCAGCGGATGGCGCTTCCATTCCCGACTGGGAGCGAAGTGCAGGCGATCGACGACCGGCATTGCGGCGTCGCGGACAGGCATTGCTGAATTGCGACCGGGCATCGCGAAACCGGGCTCTTTCCTGTTCCCTGTTCCCTGTTCCCTGTCCCCTGCGTTTAGCTCCCCGTTCCCTGCCTTGAGAAGCGGCTGCCAACGGGGCTCGACGACCCAGCCGATTTGCCAGTCGGGATGCGCGAGGCGCAACGCCGTAACCGCAGGCAGCGCGTGAAGAATATCGCCCATTGCGCCCAAACGGACGATGAGCAGGCGGAAGTTGGACTGCGTGTGCAAAGTTTGATTTTCGCACAGCCGAGCTCGGTGCATGTGTATAGCCGGCACTGAATCGTCCATCCACCCTGGAGGCAACAACAAATGCGCTACGAGGGCGGACACCTGGCTCATTCGCGCGTCGTTGAAGCTGGAGCTCTCCCCACCCTTCGCCAGATAAAAAGCGAAGGATGGGGCAGCGATTTCAGCTTTCGGCGATCAGCTCTCAGCTTTCAGCCGACGCCAACGGGCTTATTTCGCGACAGGTGCCGGCGTAGCTGCCGGCAGGTAGCTAAGGTCCGCCTCGTAGCGATAGATGAGGAAGTTGCTCTGACACGATGAGTGAATGCGCCTGGTCAACAATGGCCTTGTATTCGTCCTTGGTGACTCCCTTTTCAGCGCCGACGCCGTTGTCGAGATCGGCCCAGTTGTTGATTCCGACGACAGAAACGAATGTGGGGCCGGGGTCACCGAAATGCACATCGGCGAAGTTGTAGTCCTTTGTCCCGCTCTTCTTGATCGCGGGCAGGATCACGTTTTTCTGGAAGTCGAGATACTCGCGGTACTTTTCCGGGCGCACCTGGGTGACGAGAACGCGAATCATTTTCGGCTCATCGCCGCTGTCGGGCAGGCTGCGATCGGGGTCGACGACCTGGATTTCGCGGCGCCAGCTTGAAGTACATTCGACGATGCGGAAGCTGGCGCGCGCGAGGTCGGCGGCCTGATCCTTCAGCTTGGGATCGTTGCCGACGGTGGAGTCGAGGTCGGCCCACTTGGAATACATCTGGACGCGCGCGAATTCGTAGGGTCCGGTGAGCGAAACCCAGATACTGCTGTAACGGTCGGAGCCGGCTTTGGCCAGGATCGCGTTGTACTCCTTGACTTCAGCCTGAAAATCGCCGATGCGGTCGGGCTTGACGGTGTAAAAGGTGACGCTGCGGATGTTGGCATCCTGCGCGGACGCGGGTGAGGCGAGCGCCGCCACCGCCAGCAAAATTGCGGCAAGGCATGGCCAGAGAATTGCCTTTCTGATCGAGATCATCAAAAACCTCCTTGGTGCAGGCCGGGAGTCGCGCTCCCGACACTTGAAGGTCCGGCATCGCAGCCGGGCGTGATTGGGATGAAGGCCTTCGCGAGCAAGGGGAACGTGCGGGGTCTTCCGATTTGAAGTGCGAAGTCCGTGAGGGAATTTCGGACTCGGTGAGTATACGACGGAAGGCTATAGTTCCGATACGCGATCCAGATCTTTGCCGGCGGTGAAGCGGCGGACCAGGAGAGGCATGACGAAGAGAACGGCAAAGACGGTGGTAATCATGCCCCCGACCACGACGCGCGCCAGAGGCTGTTGCGCCTGCGCGCCAATGCCGGTGGAGACGGCGGCGGGGAGGAGGCCGATGCCCGCGGCCATACAGGTCATGAGCACGGGCCGGGTTTCTTCAAGGCAGCCTTTGCGCAGGCCTTCTTCAGGGCCCAGGTCGAGCTGCGCACGGCGGATTCCAGAAAGAAAGACGACAGCGCCGAGCGTGGCCACGCCGGTGAGCGAGGCGAAACCAACGGCTGCCGAGATGCTGAAGTCCGTGCCGGTGAGGGAGAGAGCTGCAACGCCTCCGATGGCAGCAAAGGGGAGAGTGCCGAGAACGATCAGCGCGTCGCGCCAAGTGCGGAACTGAATATAAAGCAAAACGAAGATGGCAGCGAGGCTGACGGGAAGGATGACCTGAAAACGATGCTGCTCTTTTTTGAGGCTGTCGAATTCGCCAGCCCAGGTGTAGTCGTAGCCGCTGGGGAGCTGAACGGTTGAAACAAGGCGGGACTGAAGGTCCTGGATGGCGCCTGCCAGATCGCGGCCGCGCACGCTGAACTTGATGGGAATGTAGCGGCGCCCGCCCTCGTGGTAGATCATGAACGCGCCATTTTGAATGCTTACGTCGGCGACCGCGCCGAGCTGAACCTGATTTCCGTCGGGAGTGGGAAGCAGGATGCGGGAAATATCTTCAGGGGTGCTGCGGAACTGGGGTGAGTAGCGAATTGCGAAATCGAAGCGGCGATCCGCATCGATGATCTGCGTGACGGGTGCGCCGCCGACGGCGGCCTGCACCACGTTGTTGATGTCGAGCGGTTGCAGGCCGTAACGCGCGGCTTTGTCGCGGTCGATGGAGATCTGGAGGCTCGGCTGCCCGGTGACGTCGAAGACGCCGACGTCGGTGATGCCGGGAACCTGGTTCATGATGCCCGCAATTTGATCGGCGATCCGGGTGAGCTGGCCGAAGTCGTCGCCGAAAAGCTTGAGGGAGTTTTCGCCCTTGACTCCGGACATCGCCTCTTCCACGTTGTCCTGAATGTTCTGCGAGAAGTTGAAATCGACGCCGGGGTATTGCTGAAAGCTCTGCTGAATGGCCGTGATGAGTCGATTCTTGTCGCCATGAAACTGCGGACGCCAGAATGAGCGCGGCTTGAGGTCAGCGAGGAACTCGATGTTGTTGAAGGTGCTCACATCGGAGCCGTCGTCGGGCCGGCCCATTTGCGAAACAACCTGGGTGATTTCAGGGAACGAGCGCAGAGTGGCGCGAATGTCGTCAGCCATTTTTGCCGAGGCGTCGAAGGAGATGTCCTGCTGCATGTCGGCGCGAATCCAGAGATTGCCTTCTTCAAGCGCGGGCATGAACTCTCCGCCGAGGGATTGGAAGAGAAAAATGCCGGCGGCGAGCGCGATGAAGGCGACGATCCAGGCAATGCGGGAGAAGCGCAGCGCCTTGGCAAGACCGCGGGCATATCGGCGACGGAGGAATGAGCTGAGCCAGGTTTCGCTGTGCGCGTTGCCCACGGCTTTGGATATCGTCAACGAGCCCAGCGCCGGCGCGAAGACCAGCGCAAAGATGAGCGCGCCGGTGAGCGCAAAGCCGTAAGTGACGGACATAGGCGCGAAGATTTTTCCGGGAACACCCTGCATGGTGAACAGCGGGATGAGAGCGACGAGAATAATCAGCGTGGCAAAGAGAACCGGCTTGGCCGCGGCCGAAACGCCCTCAAGAATCAGCTGAGAGACATCCTGGCCTTCCACCCGCTGCGAAACGCGGCGATAGACGCTTTCAAGCACAACGATGGAGGCGTCGACGAGAATGCCGAAGTCGATGGCGCCGATTGAAATAAGATTCGCCGACTGATTGGTGAGCACCATGAGGCTGAATGCAAAAAGCACGGCGAAGGGAATGGTAGTGGCGGCGATGAGCGCCATGCGCCAGTCGCCCAGCATGCTTAACAGAACGAGCGTGACCAGCGTAAGCCCGATGACGACGACAGTGCGGACTGTGGTTGTGGTGACGTCAATCAGCTTGGTGCGATCGTAAATGGTGCTGATTCGCATTCCGGGCGGCAGGAGATTGCCGTGGTTGAGCGCGTCGATTTTCTGGCGCAGGGCGGCCAGTGCAGGAAGGGACTTGGAGCCTCTCTGCAGCAGGACGATGCCCTCCACAATGTCGGGGTCCTGATTGCGGCCGACCTTGCCCAGGCGCGGTTGATGGCCTTCGCTGACGTTGGCGACATCGCTGAGAAGGACGGGCACGCCGCTGTGCTCGGCGATGACGATGTTGCGCATGTCGGAGAGCGAGTGGAGCAGGCCGATGCCGCGCACATTGACGCTCTGGCTGCCCATGGTCAGGTAGTTGCCGCCCGCGTTGGCGTTGCTGTTCTGAACGGCGGTGACGACCTGGGTCATGGTGACGCCGTAGGCCAGCAGCTTGGCGGGATCGACTTCAGCCTGATACTGGCGCGTGGTGCCGCCGAAAGTGGCCACGTCAATGATGCCCGGTACCTGTTTGATCTCGCGCACCACGAGCCAATCCTGTGCGGCCTTGATGTCGTTGAGCGAGTAGCCGGGGCCGGTGAGCTGGTAGCGATAGATTTCTCCCACAGGAGACTCAGGAGAGAGCTGTGCCTGGAGATTGTCGGGCAATGTAACTGACTGAAGGCGGTTGAGTGCTTCCTGGCGGTCGACGAAGAAGTCGCTATTGAAATCGAAGTACATTTTCACGTCGCTGAGCCCGAAGATGCTGATGGAGCGAATCTGGTCGAGACGCGGCGTGCCGTTCAATTCCGTTTCCAGCGGAATGGTGATCTGCTGCTCCATTTCTTCAGCGGACCAAGAGGGATTCTGGGTGATGAATTCGACCATGGGCGGCGAGGGATCGGGGTAGGCCTCGATGTCCAGCTGGAAAAAGCCATACACGCCGACCGCAAGAGCTGCGATAAAGACCATGAAAACGACGTTGCGGTAGCGCAGAAGCGTGCGAATAACAGGCTGCATGGCTACTGGTCCTCGGATTCGCGCAGGAGCTCGGCGCCAACCGTGACGACCTTGTCTCCGTCGTTGAGGCCCTGGGCGATTTCGTCGCTGTTGTCGTGCGTCTCGCCAAGCGTAACGTCGCGGCGCGCGTATTTTCCGGGTGATGTCTCGACAAAGACGAAAACGCTTTGACCGTTTTGAATGACGGCAGCAGAGGGAACAACGATGGCGTCGCGCTGAGCCCCGCTGACGGCCATGTTCGCGAACATTGCGGGCTTCAGGCGATCGCCGGGATTGGGCAGCACCACGCGAACCTTGAGCGTGAAGGTGACAGGATCGACAGCGTCGGAGATGTTGTCGACCTTGCCGTGCAGGGTGACGCCGGGATATCCGTTGACGGTAATGCCCACCTGCTGTCCGACGTGAACTGCTGCCTGATCGCGGGGATAGAGATCGCCGACGACCCAGATGGAGCTGATATCGGCGATCGTGGCGATGGGGGTTGCGTTGTCGAGCGAGCGCTGGAGCTCGCCGGGACCGGTCCCGACATCGAGCACGACGCCAGAGATGGGCGCGAAGATGGGAACCGTGTCAGACGTTGAGTTTTCGTTGAAGCCCAGAACGTGCAGCGCCTGGCGGGCGCGATCGAGCTCGGAATGATCCGATTCGTCGAGGGCCACGAGATCGTCGTAATCGCGCTGTGCCATGACGTCGTGCGCCAGCAACTCTTTGGCGCGGGCGAGCTGCAAGTCGGCGCGAGCAGCCTCGATCTTGGCTTTCTCAAAATCGGACCGCGCCTGCGCGGCATCGCTGCTCTGCATGGTTCCGATGGTTTCTCCTTTGCGGACCTGCTGGCCGGGGAGAATGCGGAGTGAGAGAACGCGGCCGCTGATGAGCGGGTAAACATGAACCATCTCCGTCGGATTGGCCGCGATGCGCGCGGGCAGCACGAGTTGGGTGGCTGCAGGTTGGCGATGAACGACAACGGTCTGGATGACCTGCTGCTGGGGAGTGGGCGTTTGCGGCAATTCGTCGCGCTTGCACGCGACAGGCACGAGCAGCACGGGAAGAGCGAAAACGAAAAGGAGAAGCTGTTTCATGGCACGATCTCCGTAGCGGCGGCAAAGCTGAGTTGGTGAACACTGAGCCATACCTGCTGGTTGGCCGCGAGCGCGTCGAGATGGATCTGACGGTAGTCGCGCAATGCGTCGAGGTAATCAAGCAGCGTGGTCCCGCCGTTTCGGTAGCTGAACTCGAGGTTGGAGCGCACGCGGTCGGCTTCGTCAACGTAGTGGCCGTTGTAGCGCTTGGCCAGATCCTGCGCGGCATCGTAAGCGGCCCACGCCTGGTCCACGTCATTGAGAACCTGGTTGCGAGCAGCCGTCTGGGAGAGACGCGCGGACTGCGCTTCATATTGCGTTCGCTCCTTCTCGCCTTGATTGCGGTCGAAGATGCGCAGTGGAATGGAAACCTGGAATCCGACGCTGTTGTAAACGCCCGCGCGTTCATACTCGCCGCCGAGGGTGGGATCGGTTGTGGCGTCAGCATTGGCCAACTTCACATTGGCGTCGGCCACTGTGACCGACTGGAGGGCGGCGCGGTAGTCGGGGCGCGAGGCGATAGCCTGCTGCTCCACCTGGTCGAGAGTCATCGCAATCGCCGGCGGGTCGAGCGACCCCGCAATGTCGAAATCAGCGGAGGGTTTTTCGACGCCCATCAACAATTGCAAAGAGTCGCTGGCCTGAACAAGGTCGAGCTTCGCGCTGTCAAAATCGGACTCGAACTCAGCGAGCTGGAGATCGATGCGCTCAAAGTCAGTCTTGCTAACGTCGCCGGCATTGAGGCGGGCCTGGCTGAGCTTGACCGTTTGACGGTAGCCGTCGAGGTTATCCTGCGCCACTTTTAGAGATGCTTTGGCTGCAAGCATATTGGTGAACGCGTCCTTGACCTGAAGAACAGTCTGCCGCTCCTGGTCGTTGTACTGGCTCTGGGTAACGCCGGTGGTGGCTCTCGCGATGTCTAGGCGCCAGCGGCGTTTTTGCCCGAGTTCAAAGAGGCGGGACACATTGGCGACATAGGTGTAGGGGCTGCTGGGATTGTTGGCGGGCAGAGTTACATCGGCTCCGGAGAGCGTGAAGTTCGGGTTCACGCGGAGTCCCGCGGTGATTTCCGATGCGTGAGTTGCGGCAACATGCTGTTGGGCGGCAAGAAGCGAGGGGTTCTTCGCGCGCGCAATATCCAACACCTGCTGCAATGTGAGCGGAGCAGGCGTCTGGGCGCCAGCCGCGGCGCACGCGACGAGCAGAACCAGGGTCGACCCGGACCTGGAGTGGCTGAGTTTCATCATGCAAAGTCCATTCATCGCACGAGTGCGATTGGCTAGAAACAGCGAAAAAATGAGAGCAAAAAGGGGAAGCGCTGTTTACGCGGCAGGAGGGGGCCTGGACCACAGCGTGAATGCGTGTGCTGTGCCCTGGGTGGGAACGGCAAAATCGGTGGGCAGGAGGGAGAACCTGATCAGGAGACTGGGACGCAGAATTGGAACGACGAGCGCAACGATGCCGGGCGCACCATGATGGTCCTGTTGGAACGAAAAAAGGTGGTCGCGCTTGCCTGCGCTCCGCTCAACTTCCGCAGGATTGTTGGCCGCCTGCAGATCATCAGTAATGGAGATGACGGGCAGGAGGATTGCCGTGAGCGCCGCGAGCGAGATAAGCTGCACTGCGATCGCGGGAAGAATGGACGCGGTTCTCGCATGGCGCCGGCGAACGTGCCAGCTGCTCCAAAGAGCGATGGTGACGGCCACCCAAACGAGATTGCAGAGCACTTCCATCAATCTGATGAATTATACCGAAGCGATCTTTTCAATCGAGTAAATAGAACGAAATATGAAACTTGTGGCTGATTATCGCTGGAAGATGTCGATGGGCTGGGTGAAGTCGGTGACGCGCATGTGAGCTGCGAGTGTGGGGTATTGGCTCTGGAGCTTGAGATACATCTCCCACGCGACGCGGCGATAGCTGAAGTGGCCGGCAGGACCGGAGCGGAGCTCGGAGATGTACTGGGCCTCGGCAAAGTCCATTTTGAAGAGGGCACGGATGCGCGTGGCGAGAGGGTAGAGATAGGTGGCGGATTGCGCGGCTTCGACGACCGGGGCGGCGGCGATGACGCTGGCAGTGCGATGGGCGGCGTCAATCGCGGTGCGGTATTCGGAGAGGATGCCGGCCTCCGCGAGGATATCGGAGCCGGCGGGCAGGTCTCCGGAGCCTGGAGTTTCATAGCCGTGCAAGGCGGTGAAGTCCTGGATGATCTGCGTGCAGCGGCGATGGCGATGAAAATCGCGAAAACCGCCGATGTCCATCAGAATGTCGAAGCGAAGGCCGGCGCCGGCGTGAAAGGCGCGAAGTACTTCGTCGTGCCGGCCGCGGTGCTTCAGGCCGAGCTCGATGATTTCGGTGGTGCGGGCGGCGGGCAGGCCGGAGACAAAGTCGCGAATCTGACGGTAAGGGTGGCGGCTGACGGAGTAGAGGAGTGTGGCGGCGAGCTCGATTTCGAGAGACTCGGTGCGCTCAACGAGATCGACGAGCGGGGCCGCGGCAGGCGGCAGCCCTTTGAGCAACTCGGCGGCGGCGCGGGTGAGCTCTGCGCGGGTCTGGATGAGGTAGTCGCTGGGCTGTGCATATTTGACCAGAGTGGGCGCGGTGCGGACTTCGCGCGTGAAGAGCGCAGCGGCCTGAGCGGCGAGATCCGGCGCGGCTTCGTCATTGAGAGCTTCGATCTTGTCGATGATGGTCTGGGCAGCCTTGGCGTTCAGGTTCCAGGCCGGCCCAATGGCGGCTTCGCGAAGCTTTTCGCCGAGCAGGCGAATCTCGGCCGCGGGGTGGGAGAGCAGACGCGAGACCTGGGTTTCAAGCGTGCGTGCGCTGACGATCTGGCCAAGCGAAGTGTTGGTGGCCAGAGGAAGCAGGTAACGCGCGACGTCGAAAGCACGGGCGCGGAGGGTGCGCTCGTAGGCGTCGGGCTTGAGGCCATCAGGGCGGGCGACGTGGCGGCGAAGGAGGTCGACGACGGCGACGGTGGTGCGCTTGTAGGCCCCGAGTAGCGAGTCGATGGTCCGCTCGTAAAGCTCCTCGCAGTGGGTGTCGCCGGCGAAATCGGGGTAGTAGAAGCCGGACTCGAGGAAGTTTTGATAGCGTGTGGACCGCTCCTGGCCGTCCCAGCGGGTCTCGTCGACGAGGATGATGGCGGCAAGGAGCGAGAGGCGCTCGACGGCGAAGGCGATGTGGGCGAGATCGGCGATTGACCGATGGCCGTATTGAAAATAAAAGGTGTTAAGGAACTGCTCGGCACGCTGGGCACTGATTTCGGCGAGCGAATCGCGCATGGAAAGGGCCGAGCGTGAATACTTGGCCATGGCGAAGGCGAGGATTTCGGGGTCAGCGCCGTGGATGGCGATGACTTCGGTTTGATTGCGCGCGGAGGCGGGAAGCGAAGATTCACTGGACATGAGGATGGTCTCGCGGACAGAATACGTCATAAGGGAGCACCCGCGCGCAGCGGCGGAGGGGGAGCCCTGACGGGAGCGAGCGCAACAAGAGAGCGCAACCCCGGAAGCACGGGAGCAGCCATGCGGGAGTATCTGGTGCGAACGTCGCACAAACCGCGGCCCTTGCCAGCGGGACGCTGGGCGATGACCCAGCGCTGGAACGATCTGCTGTTTGCGCACTGGCCCATTGCGACGGCGAAGATGGAGTCGCTGCTGCCGGATTGGCTGGAAGCAGATACGATCGAGGGGTCGGCGTGGTTGGGCGCAGTGCCATTCTGGCTGGATCGCATCAAAGTCCGCGGCATGCCGGCGATTCCTGGGCTGAGAAACTTTCCTGACCTCAATTTGCGGACCTACGTGCGAGATCGGTTCACGGGAACGCCGGGGTTCTATTGCTTCAGCGTGGATTCAAGCAACTTGCTGGCGGTGGCGGCGGCGCACCTGGTGTACCACCTGCCGTATTCGCTGGCAGAGATGTACCTGGAGCCGCGGTCGGACCGCGAGTTTGCGTTCTACAGCCGGCGGAGATTTTCGCGCAAGCCGGTGATCTTCAAGGCAAGGTACCGGGGCCTGGGACCAACGCGGCAGACGGCGGAGATGCGGCCGGGATCGCTCGAATACTTCTTTACGGAGCGGCCATGCGTGTTCTCTACCAACCGCGCGGGAGAGCCGATCAAGGCGAATCTGCACCACATTTCGTGGCCGCTGGAAGAGGCGGAGGCAGAGATCGAGCGCAACGATTTGGCGACGGCGGTGGGACTGCAGCTGCCTGACCGGGAGCCGGTGCTGCACTACTCGCGGCGGCTGGCTGTTTATGTGTGGCCTGCGGAGCTGGCGCGTCCGGCGCTGGCGGCGCGGCCGGTGACTGTCGCGGCAACGCCGACGTAGAAGCAGCTTTTAGCTGCTTGCTTTTTTATGCCGCGTGGATAGTAGTGGCTCGCTGATGGCTCAGGTCTAATGACGGGCAGCGGGCGGAAACGGTTTCGATCCGTCGCCAACGATCACATCCGCCGTTTCGTCTTTGCCGTTGCGAATGTAACCCACCTTGGCAACGGTCCCCGGTTTCAATACAAAGATCGAACTGACGAACCCGGCAGTGTTCTTCACGGGGCTACCGTTCAGGGTCACGATGATGTCGCCAATCTTCAATCCAGCCTGTTCGGCGGGACCGGCTGGGACAACGGCGCCAATCTTCGCTCCGGGTCTGACAACGTGAGCTTGCGCCCCGGTCCCGCTTGTCACGTCTTGTAGCTGAAGGCCAATCACGCCGTACGGTTTAACAACACATACAGACATCAAGTTGACATTGGTGCCGCTTTTCTCCAGCGACCAGGTGCTGCCGCCATCGTCGGTGTGCAGGATGATGCCGGCATGGCCGACCGCCCAACCCGACTGCGGAGTGACGAAGTTTATCTCATCCAAATCTTCCCTGGTGCCGCTGGCCTGGAATTTCCATGTGGCGCCGCTGTCGTCGGTGTGCAGAATGACGCCGTCGCGGCCCGCGATCCATCCTGACTGCGGACTCACAAACGCTACCGACATCAAGTCAACCCGGGTGCCGCCATTCTGAATCTTCCACGTGCTGCCGCCGTCTTCGGTGTGCAGGATCGTGCCTTTTCTGCCGACGGCCCAGCCGAAGGACGCCGTGGGAAACGACATCCCAATCAAGTACCGGATGGTAGGGCTGTTTTGCCGTTTCCAGGTGCTGCCGCCGTCTTCGGTGTGGACAATCGCGCCGTCAGATCCCGCCGCCCAGCCCGTTTGCTTGTTAATGAAGGTCACGAACGAGAGGAAGCCGGGTGCCCCGCTATTCTGTGGTTTCCAAGTGCTTCCCGCGTCTTCAGTATGGAAAATTGTGCCTCCGTCTCCAACGATCCAACCAAGATTCGGCTCGATGAAGGCTACTTCGCTGAGGTCGCCGCTGGTTATACCCTTACCCTGCTGGCTCCAAGTTGCGCCGCCGTCGTCCGTGTGAAAGACGGCGCCTCCGCTGCCCACTACCCAGCCCGATAGCCTGGTCGGAAATGCGACCGAGTAAAACGTTCCCGTGCTGGTGTTCTTTGTGGTCCATGTGAGGCCGCCGTCTTCTGTCTCGAGCATTTTCGCCTGTTCGCCCACCGTCCAGATCGACCAGGGCCCAGCGAGCGGCGGATTCGTATTCACGGTGGGAGCCTGATTGGTATGGTCACTTCCACTTTCGCCACCTGGCGGTGAGACGACGTGCGTCCAGAACAGAAACGCTCCAATAACGACGATCAGGCACGCCGCCGCGGTTACTAAAACCAGCGGGAGCTTTTTTCCCGGCAGCGCAGGGCCATTCTGTCGGAGCGCCGCGCGCACCTCAAGAACCGCGCTACTGATCCAGGCAATCGAAAGGACGAGCAGGGAGACAAAGAATGCGGCAAAGCTGAATGCGCCCCAATCAACCTTCTGAGAGAATGCCTGGCAGGAATCTGTGTAGCGGTAGCTGATAAGGGTTCCGGTGAGCCAGGATGGCGCAATGCCGTGCCACTGAGTGGCGCAGCTTCGTAGCGTGTAGAAGCCAATGGTCACCGCAACCAGGGCAACGCAGCCGGAAAAACCTTTGACGAATGCCAGTACGCCCTCAGACAGGTAGCCGAAGCCTGGCACAGCCTTGCGCTTGCCGCTGAATTTATGCGGCCACAGCGCGCGCATCCCGAGCCGAAGAATCAGGTAGCCGAAGAGAATGATGACGGCGTGCTCTGCAATCCACCAAATCATTTCCAGGAAAGGATGGTCGTGCACGATCATCCACGCCGAATCAACGTCTGCACCCATCCAGCTCAGCCACTTGGGAGTGACGCCGTTGGTGATGATGGGAGTGCCGTATTTGACCAACCCAAAAAGTCCGACCAGTCCCCAGACCGTGATGACAGCCGATCCGGTACCCAACAGGGCCCAGCCCAGCATTCTCATTTTGAGTGGCTGAAGCGTCGGCAGCACTTCAGTCGATTCGCTGGGAGTGTGGCGGCGATAGCGTCTGAGCCGCTGCAGGCCGGAGCGGAACCACGCCAGGCCGCCGGCGCCCACGAACAGCGAAAGAACCGCAAAGAGTGGCAGGACAATGTAGGTGCTGGTTGTATTCGACGTACCCGCAAAGACCGTGTAGAGGCAAAGCATGATGAACACGGCCGCAGCGACGCAGACAATGGTGCCGGCCAGAACCGCAGCCCAACTGACGACCATGGCCTGCACCCGCCGGCTGGCCAGCACGGGCTGCACCAGTGCGTCGTGACTCAGTTCGTAGTAAGTGCTGTCCGACCTCCGGTCTGTTCGCAGCAGGCGCCGCTCGACCAGTTGGCTCATGGTTTCACGGGGCAATTTCAGTTGGCGAAGCAGTTCGCGCTCCTCAACGCTGAGCCTTCGACCTTCAGGACTGATCAGGTATTGCTCGCATAGAACCCGGACCGCGCCGCGCAGATATCTGGCCGGAAGCGACCGGATCGCATCGGTATAAAAATTCTCCAGCGTCTGGGCCAGACCGGCATCGCCGCCCAGGTCCTTGAAGTTGACGACAATTTCTCCACTGGATTGCTTTTGTTTGAATGCGGCAATGCTCTCAATGCGCTGGCAAATCAACTGCAGGTGAAAAGGTTCTACCTGCCGCCCGCCTGAACTGCGAGCGCCAGAAGCTGACTTGGTCAAGTAGGCAAGAATCGAGGTCACAACATCGGGCTCCAGACGGAAAGCCCGAGTAGAAGCATCTCTGGCCTCGATTGCTGCCGGCCCGGTAATCGCCTTCGACGCCATTTCGTACGTCAGCGGAGCCAGGCGGTAGCGGTGATCCAGGATCTCCGGTATGTGATCGGAAGCTTCTTCAAGCAGCCCCAGGAAGTCTTCGCGCAGGGATAGCACCACACGAATTGACGGAGGGCCTTCGCTGGCGGTTGACTCAATCTTCGGCTGCGTCGGCGGGGCGATACCGCGAATCAGATAGCCCAGCTCGGAAAGAAAACCCTCCCGCGCTTCCTGCGATTGCAACGTGAACAATTCCTCGAATTGATCGAGAATCAGGACCGGCGTCAGAAGGAGATCATTGCGCCAGAATTCGACGGTCTTAAAAAAGCTCCAGAGAGAAGTGGAATCTCCGGGAACGTATTCCACCTGCTGCCGCTCGGCTTCGGCCTTTATTCCTTCCAAAACCGAAAACAGCGGACCGTTCTTAATGTCGTTGACCCGAACAAAAATCGGCAGGCTGTTCGCTTCGCGAAGGCGGGGCGCTACGCCTGCGTTCAGCAGCGAGGTCTTCCCAAGACCGGACTTGGCATAGACAATCACCAGGCGATTGGCGAGGATCTGGTCAGTCAGCGCGACAGAGGCCGGTTCGCGCCCGAAGAATGTGCGGCGAGAGAATTCGTCGTCGCGAAACGGTTGAGCGCCGGGATAGCGGTGGAGTGTTTCCATCAGATCTCTCTATCGGTTGCGTCGCTGATATTCGCGCTTCAAGGTTGAAATGATCTTTGCGAAGTCTTCGTCGAAAGCCGTGTCCCGCAGTTCCATTTCATCGAATTTGCGAAGCGCGTCAACCCGGTCATCCTCGGACAGTACCGCGGTACGAACAGGAATCAGAAACGAGCCTCGGACGCGAAGTGCGCGCTCGCACGCCAAGGCTACTTCCTTGTTCACGTAGCTGTCGGTCTTCTGGCAGAAAGCCGGCGTGTAAAGCACCAGCACAAAATCCGATGCGTCCAGATCATTCTCGATGCGCTTGTTCCAGTCGTCTCCGCCTTGCAGGGACTCCTGGTCGAGCCAGGGCTCGAAATATTCCTTTTGCAGCGCGTCGAATACCCTCGAGGCCAGAGCCGCATCCTCCCGCGCGTAGCTGATAAATACACGGGGGCGAGGACCCAGCGGCATGGCTTGCCCAACAAAGCCGCCGTCGGCCTCCAGTCTTTGCGAAAGCTTGGTCAGAAAATCCCCTACGTCATCGTCTTCCAGTTCGACACGGGTGCCGCGCTGATAAAAGAGGATCATCTCGTCGCGATCGGATTGGATCAGGCCGTCAAGAGGCTCAGCCGCGATGGCCGGGCCGCTGCGATTGAGCTCCAGCGCGCGGAGAAGGATTTTGAGAAGAATGCGAAGATCCCAGTGCCTGATTCCGAAGCCGACGAACAGAAAGCTCTGGCCCACGCGCTTGAGCACGCGCAACAGGCTATTGGGAAGCGGCGGCCGCTCGGAAACGACCCTGATCAAAAAGTCGAGAACGTCGTTTTCGCTGAGCACGAGAGAGGATGGTTCTTCGGCGCTCCCAAACAGATGGAAGACGACGGGCGAAGCCGGAGTACCGGGCAGCACAAACTCGGGGTTCTCTCTCTTATCGCCACGCAGATGATAGCGGTGTGAGATGGGCGATTTTCCCGCCGCTTTAAGAGCCTGCTCCAGCATGGTGTCCTGACCAGTGGTCACGATGAGCGAAAACGGAAGCGCCGCCAACTGCTCATGTACGGAAGAGGGGCTATATTGGCGCGACGTCAGAACCATCTCCGCCGTGGCGCGCAAAGTGGTCGGCCCGAATCCCTCTGTGTCTTCGTATTGCTGGGCAAGGGCCGCCAGAGTGTTCCCGCTGGGTGAGCGGTCATCTTCTTCGAGCTCGCGTGCGAGGCGGAGCCGGAGCTCCTCGGCCAGCGTGTTGCCGCTCTGAGATCCATTCGTGGCAGAAGGCGCCTTAACGGGAATCTCGGAGCCGAGCATGAGGACGCAGTTGCCATGCCGGAGAGAACCAACCAGATTGTTCCAGTGCCGCTCTTTCACTCTTCCTCCACCGGCGACTTGGCAACTGTGATGTTAAACCCAGCTTCTCCGTCGCGCGCATTGCCAAATTTCGGGTGGCTGCACTTTTCATCAGACGTTCGAAAGCGCTGCGGGGACGCTGGTTTCAACCGGGGATTCCATTCTACCTCTCAGGCATGGGCGAATCTACAGTCAGCAACCTCCATTGGCAATTTTTTCCACGCGGGCTGAACACCGTGGACAATACACGAGCACCCGGAAGAGCAGGCGTGTCCGGCGAACCAGGAGGGCGGCTGGTAGCGTCGGAAGGGGACCCCGGTCTACAGCTCTTTCGAATTGCTGTAGACCGGAAGCCTTACTTGCAGAAGAAGCACCTTGTGCGGCACCCGCCTCAGAAAGTCAGTTTGAGGGCCAGTTGGATAAGGCGCGGATTGTTCACCGTGGAGCCCACGGCGCCGAAACCTGGCGAGTTTTTGTCGTTCACCGGGCTACCGAATTCGGGGTGATTGAGGAGGTTGAAGAACTCGGCGCGGAAGTTCAAGCCCATCCCCTCGCGGGCCAAAGGAAAGTCCTTGATCACCGAGAAGTCTGAATTGACGAAATCGGGACCCACGACCGGAACACGCGCGGCGTTGCCGAGTTTCTCACCGATGTTTACCCCGCCGACAATCAAGCCAGGCTCGACGAAGCATTTTTCGTTGATCCACTGATGCTGGCTGTGATCGGCGGCGTAGGGGTTGCAGCCGGAGACCTGATCGGGCCGGTTGTAGTTATTGTCGTTGCCGCCGGCATTGAAGGTAGTCCCCGACGTATTATTGCTGTCGATCAGCGGAACGGGGAACCCGGAAGAGACGCGTTCGATCAGCGTCAACTGCCAGTCGCCGATTAGTGTGTTGGTCACAGGGTTCCATCCATTCCCGAATGCCTTGCCCTTGCCGAAGGGCAGGTCGTAGATGACGCTGCCGGTAAAGCTGTGATCGAGATTGATCTGCGCCAGCGACCAATCGAGTTTTTGCCAGTTGGGCAGCGGGAAGTAGGGTGCGCTCAGTTCCGAGCCCAGGCCGTCGGAGAGACCGTTGTCGTAGGTGCGCGAGTACGTGTAGGCAATCAGAGCGTAGAGGCCGTGCTTCGGCGGTCTTGGTCTCCGCCTTGATCTGCAATGAGTTGTACTTCGTCTTGCCTGGGTCGCCGTAGAGCAAGATCGCATTGAAGTTCGGAGGATTGTAGGGATAGTAGTAGGGAGCGCCGCCGGGCAGGCAACCGATCGTGTAGCTGGGTATGGATCCGCATCCCGTGGGGCTGTTGACGTTGAGATCGTTGCCGATAACCGTCAGATGGCCGCCGGTTGACCCTGCATAGCCCGCCGTGAGCAGAATATCGCCGGGCAATTCACGTTCGACGTTGGCGTTGTATTGGTGAACTCTGCCCGGCTGGAAGTTGGTTGGCTGGTAAGCGTATGTGCCGACAAAGCTGGCCACGTTTTGCGGCGTGGGCAAGAGGCTCAAAGCCGCGGGAGAGGTTAAATGGGCCACCGTCGTAGTCCACCAGCTCGGGTGTCTGGTCGAGGGCGATGGCGCAGTAGGACGTGGTGTAAGGCACAGCCGGTCGAATAGGTAGCGGGAAGTTCATCGGATTCGCCGAGGTTAGGCGGATTTTGCCACAAGCCCTGCGCGCCCTGGTTCCAAGAGGAATCGTGGTAGATGCCAAAGCCGACGCGAACGACGGTCTTATCGCCGCCGAGAACCTTCCAGGTGGCGCCAACGCGAGGTTCGTATGCGCCCCAAAACATTTTGATGCCGGCCGAATTACTTACGCCATTCTTGCCGGCGATGAGCAGGTCGCCCGTTGATGGGATGTAGTCAGCCATGCGGTTGTGCACTTCAGTGACGGGCGTGGTCATATCCCAAGCCAGGCCGAGGTTGAGAGTGAGCGACGGAGTAATGCGCCAGTCATCTTCGACGAAAGGCCGTCACGATCTTCCAGCGGCGGCCGGTGATGGCGCCGTCGTATGTCTGATCATGTTCGCTCAATCCGGTCATTCCCATAAGAAGGTCCGCTTCGGAACTGCCGGAGACAACGCCCGCACCGGTGAAGTTTCCGAAGAGGCCGACGATCCAGAAGCCATCCTGGAAGGCCTCGGTGCCGACGTTCATCTGATTGGCGCGAAGATCGATGCCGGCGTGAATTTCATGCTTGCCGCGAATCAGGTCGAGATCGTCCTTGAAGGAGTAGATGTCGGTACCACCCTGAAACGGGGAGTAGCCGCGATCGCCGAGAGACCAATAACCGCCCTCACGATAGCGGAGACAGGCCTTGACTGTATAAACCGCCAGCGGTCGGGGACCCGCCGGATGAGCAGTCAAGATCCGCGCCGGGAATTCCCAGCTTGGCCGCATCGCACGTGAAGTTGTCCTGCGAGGCAATGTAGTCGAAGATGCGGTCGTATCCCACTGTGGCCTGGTTGAGCGTGTTGGGCGAGAACACGTGGGTTTCGCCGATGGCGATATTGCGTGCGTGGTTGATCAGAGTCTCATTGCTGCCGAATGCATTGCCTTCAGCGAGGTACGGCGCGGGTGCGCCGCCAGGGGCGAAGGAGAATCGCGCCTGATCGTAGCTGAACCGCGCAAAGAGATTGTCCGAGGCAGTAAACGCCTGATCGAGCCGACCGTCGAATTTGGTTTCGTTTAGAACGCGGACAGGCTCGGTGACGTAGTTGTAGCTTGCGGCGGCAACGTCCGCATTGACGTTGGGCGGAGGATAGAGATTGATCATGGACTGGCCCACATGGTCCATAAGATTGGAGGGGATCTTGTTGCAGTTGGTTCCCTTGGGCTGGCTTCCATCGGCGTTCGCGGGATGGGGTGTCCGTCGATGAATTGCACTGGAAGTAGGGATTCTCCGCACCGACCATGTTCGGATTGGCAATTTCCGGGACGAATGCGGAGCCGATTCCGGAGAGGGTGTTGCCGAAAGCGTCGGCAGAAAAATCGCCGCCGCGCATGGCCGCCGAAGGAACGAGGCCGGTGTAGATAATTCCCTCACGCTTGTACTTCTGCTCGCCATCGACGAAGAAGAAGGTCTTGTTCTTCCGAATGGGGCCGCCGACGGAGCCGCCTAACTGGTTCAGGTTGAACTTCGCGTGTTGAAGTGTCGAAATCGCCTCTGGCGTCGAAGGTCGGTGTTGCGCACGAAGTCATAGAGCGAGCCGTGGAAGTCGTTCGTTCCCGATTTCGTCGTGACCAGAACGGTAGGTCCGGCGCGCGTGCCGTATTCGGCGGAGTAGGTGTAAGTGAGAACCTTGAACTCCTGAATGTCGTCGATCGAGGAGAAAATGCCGATGCCGCCGGCCGTGAGCTCATTATTATCGACGCCGTCAAGCAGCCAATCCGTGCTGTTGGGGCGCGATCCGCCCACCGACAGCGAGTACGAACCGCGCGCGGCAACTTCGCTGTCGGTGGCTCCGAGTTGAAAAAGCTGCCGGGACTAGTCTCCGCCGTGGCGCCGGCGGTGAGCGTGGCGAGCTGCACGAAATCGCGTCCGTTCAATGGGAGTTGCGACACCTGCTGCGAAGTAATCACCTGGCCGAGTGACGGATTGGTCGTCTCGACAGCGACCGCCTCGCCGGAGACTGTTACGGTCGTGGTTACGCTCGCAGGCGAGAGCGTGAAATCGAACTCGCGGGCCTCATCAACCTGAAGCCGCAGATCTTTCGACGCGGCGCTTTGAAATCCGGGTGCATCGACTTTAATGTCGTATGTCCCCACCGGCAAAAGCGGTATCAGATAGTGCCCGGCACCGTCGGTCTTCGTGTCGCGCACGAGGCCAGTGCCTTGGGAAGTGACGGCAACGGAGGCGCCGGGGATCGCCGATCCGGATTTGTCGTCGACATTGCCGTTGAAACTCCCCGTGGCCTGGCCACGCAGGCCGGGAGCGAACCCGAGTGCGAGTACGCAGACTGTGCTGAGGAGAATAGTTTTGAGAGATTTTGTCCTGGCCGGAGAATTCACAAATCTGCAACAATTCGCGCCGATCTTAATGCTTTTCATTTTCGAACCCCTTTCGGATGAGGTGGTCTTGTACAGGAAGCGCCTGGCATACGCTGGGCCTCGAGAGAACCTACAGCATGTTTTTTGTCGCTTTGGGAGAAACGGTTTCACCGGTCCCGCCGCGGGGAACGATCAGTTGCAGGCGGTGAATGGTGAGGCCCTTGCCTTCTCCCGAGAAATTGGAAGGAATTGCAATTACGCTTGCGAGAACTGCAATGAACCGCAGTGGGAACACTCTAGGTGATTAGACTGTATGAACTTGCCCTCCAAAAGTCAACGAAGGTTTTGCACCAGGACTGACCGAATCGGATGGCCGGCTCAACTGATTGAGCCTGCCGAGATTCGCGAATGGCGTTGCTGCGCCCATCTATAATGAGCGATGGAAAGGCGCGGCTCGCAATCAAGAGCGCGCAGAGGTCAACAGAAATCATGGGAGACTTGCAGGGAAGAATTGCGCTGGTGACGGGCGGCGCGCAGGGGATTGGGCGCGCGATTGCCGAGGAGCTAGCCGCGGCGGGCGCAACATTAGCGCTTGCGGATGTGAACGAGGCCAAGCTGGCCGAGACGGTCGGCGAGCTGAAGGCCCAGGGAATCGATGCAACGGCGTTCACCGTGAATGTGTCGAGCCAGGAATCAATTGAGGCCGGAGCGAAAGCGATCCTGGAGAAATTCGGCAAGGTGGAGATCCTGGTGAACAATGCCGGGATCACGCGCGACAATCTGATGCTGCGCATGAAGCGCGCGGATTGGGATTTGGTGCTGAGCATCAATTTGACGGGAGCGTTCCTGCTGACGCAGGCGCTGCTGAGCCCGATGCTGAAGAACCGCTGGGGACGGATTGTTGGCATCGCCAGCGTTGTGGGTCGCGCGGGACAGGCGGGCCAGGTGAACTACGCGGCGTCGAAGGCGGGGCTGATCGGATTGACTCGCTCGCTGGCGCGCGAGGTTGCGTCGCGAGGCATTACGGTCAATGCCGTGGCGCCAGGTTTTATTGAGACACCGATGACGGCGGTGCTGAGCGAGGAACAGACCAAGGCGATGCTGGCGACGATTCCGCTCGGACGGCGCGGGACGCCGAAGGACGTGGCGCAGGCCGTGAAGTTCCTGGCCTCGGATGCTGCGTCGTATATCACCGGCGTTGTGCTCGACGTGAACGGCGGAATGTTCATGGGTGGGTGATGGGGCTGACCTTGCTCCCGACAGCAGGTATCCAAGCCGACGTCAATCTTTAAAGCCAGATCACCGAAAGCCGCAATGCCTCCCGGCCTGTGCTAGCATCCCTGCGAGTCTTTAGCCAGACCATCGGAGGGATCCAATGAACGACTTCGGCCTTCCTGCTCCATCCTTTCCATCTGTGCCACCGGCCCGGACCGCGCCTCCCGCCGGGGCCACGCCTCGTGGACCTATGACCTTCGGACAGATTCTGGACCGAATGTTTCAACTGGTTCGGGCGAATTTGCGGCTCTTTGTCGGAATTGCGCTGGTGCCCGCCGCGTCGGTGATTGCCTACTTCGGGCTTATGTTTGCAGCGATCTTCCCGGTGCTGAAACCGGTGTTTCTGCACCAGACGCCGAATTTTTCTGCGGTGACGATAGCGTGGCTCGGGGGGATGTACATCCTCGGCGTTGCCCTGATGATTGTGATTTTCGCGCTCTATGAGCCCGCGGGTGTCTACGCCGCGCTCGAGGCAAACGCGGGAACGCGGGTGACGTTTCGCAAGGCCTGGGGGGTGGCGTGGAGCAAGGCCGGGCGCTACATCTGGCTGAATCTTCTGCGCGCGCTCATTGTGATGCTGCCGATTCTGGTCTTTGCCGCGGTGATTGTTGGGACAGTGGGACTCGCGATCCTGCGTGGAGCGCACTCCAATCCTTACGAGGCGATGGCGGTTCCCCCTTTGTTCATGCTGCTCTACCTGGGAGCGATGGTCTATGCCGTCCTGGTACTGTTGCGACTGGCCCTGTGTGTGCCGGCATGTGTCGTGGAGAACGTGAGCGCATGGACATGCCATCCGCCGCAGCAACCAACTGACCTACGGCGCCAAGGGCCGTATCTTTCTGCTGGTCCTGCTGATTTATGCCATCGCTTACGCCGCATTTCTGGTGGTTGAGGTGATGATCTTCTTTGTGGGCGCGATGGTCGCGCTCGTGGGAATGCTCCTGCACCTGGCCATGGCTCCGTGGGGCTATATCGGAATCGGCACGGGCGCACTGGTGTTCCTTTGCATTTACGTTCTTTGGTACGCGTGCATCTGGGCCGCTTATACAACGCTGTTTGCGGTCGTGTACCACGATCAGCGGCTGCGGCTGGACGGAGTTCGAGCGGCGGCGCCGCAAGCTAATCGGCGCACAACGGCGCGGCGCGTTCCGGCTCGTGTCTACTGCGGGCTCAGGCTCTCCTGCGGCAGAAGCTCGTAGCTGACAAAGGCGAGCTTTTTGCTGTCGGGCGACCATGACGGAACATTGATGGTTCCCTGGCCCCCGAATAACTTCGTCAGAACGTGGACCTGTTTGTCCGCCATCGACATCAATCGCAATTCCACATCCTTGCCGGGCGGATGGCCGGTGACGTCAGGGGCGTAGGCAAGGAAGACCATCCATTGATCGTCGGGCGAGATGTGCGGAAACCAGTCGTTGGTGTCGTCGGAGATGACTTGTTCCTGCCCGCTGCCGTCGGGCTTCATGCGCCAGATCTGCATGTGGCCCGTGCGCTCGGAGTTGAAGTAGATCCAAGCACCGTCGGGCGAATACTCGGGGCCGTCGTCGAGGCCCGGAGCGGTGGTTAGCCGCGTCTCCGCGCCGCCCGCGACGGGGATGGTGTAGATGTCGAAGTTGCCGTTGCGCTGGCCGGTAAAGGCAAGCGTCTTTCCGTCCGGCGACCAACCGTGCCAGTAGGATGGGCCGTCGGGCGTGAGCTGGCGGGGCGTGCCTCCGGCGATGGAAACGTCGTAGACGCGCGATTGATGGTCTGGGTTGGAGTTGTCGCTGATGGCCAGCATGGTTCCGTCCGGCGAAATGCCGTGATCGTTGTTGCACATGCAACTCGGGAGCGGTGTCGATTGCTGTAGGCTGGCCGCCGGCGAGCGCCAGCTTGAAGATCCTGCTGTCCTGATTGAAGAGAAGCGAAGAACCGTCGCGGGACCAGTTCGGAGCTTCGAAGTGGGCGGCCGCAACATACTCGACATGACGGTCTGTTGAAGCGATGGGGATCGTCTCGAGCGCGCTGACCAGGACCGGCGCACCCGCTCGCGGGCGCGAGATGATCGAGTTTGACATGGGAGAACGTCGCCCGCTCGATCACATCCTTGTTGTGCGCGCAGACGCCGATGCCGATATAGAAAGGGCCGGTCATCGCCACCTTGGTGGAAGCTCCCGCCGGTTCCAGCTTGCCATCGTCGCCCGAGACGAAGGCGTAGAAATAATCGCCGCGTTTCTCGATGCGCACCGTTTTGGGCGCGGTGACGTGGGCCTGCACCTCGTGCATGATGCCGCCGGCCGCGTCGCGAAATTGCAAGGATGTGAGGCCGACTCCGTGCACGGCCACGTCCACGGCCGCCGAATTGCCGTCCAGGTTCTGGCGGATCATGAGAACCGCCTTGCGATGGGGATCTCCGCCGGAGCCGAGGATCGCGATGTCGGCGGTGAGAGCAACATCTCCCGAGACCTTAGTCCACACAAAGTGGAAATCATCGCTCGAGAACCACATGTTTTCGCCGCTGCCGCTGACCGTATAGGTTCCGCTGGCGCTGTCATATTGGGCGGAGCCGGGGTGGAGGACAGTGCCCACGTCCTGCTGGCCTTCAAAGATGACCAACGGCCCGGCGACGATGTCAGGCGGCGCTGTGGAGCCGGCCTGCGCAACCAGCTCTGAACTAGATGTGACAACGCAAATGGCGACGACTGCAAGTGTGACCGCAGACAACAGGGATTTTTGCGGCATGGAAGACCTTTCGCGAGCTCATTCGATAGCGACGGAACGTGGGCAAAATGCACGGCGCCCAATGGCGGAGTTTTCCGCGCAAAATGCGGCGCAGTTCTCAATCGCAAGGAGGATATCTCATTAAGCAGGCACTCAAGAACCAACCGCGGGCCACTTGGGCGTTCAAGAAATCCACGGCAAGTGAATCCCGAGCCCATTCCGCCTCATCTGAGAAAATAATGGAAGTGAAACGAGAGAAACATTTTGTCCCGCGCGGGAGACTTCTTGCCATTGTGGTTCTGGCCGGGAGCGTTGCCATTGTCGCGCGGGCGCAGAACCCTTCATCGGCGGAGAATCCCTTCTGGGGCAGCGTGACGGCGCAGCCGGTGACGGGCGAGCCGCTGAAGCTGTCGCTCGATGACGCCATTCAGCGAGGCCTTAAAAACAACCTTGGGCTAACCGAAGTGGTGAACGAAGAAAAGGTTTATCACGCCGAGGTGAATGAGGCGATCCAGTTGTTTCTGCCCACGATTACGTTGACGGGCGACACCGGCTACTACATGCACGACCTTGCGGCGCTGGGATTCGGCCCGAAGACGATTGACGAGTTCACGTCGCTGTTTCCTGGAGGCAAGGTTCCGGCGGGACTTTCGCTGATTACGCGCGATGATCTGACCGAAGGCAAGATCCAGTACAACGAGATTCTGTTTTCAGGTCCGGTCATCCAGGGGTGGAAGGCGGCGAAAGGAGCAGAGCGTGCAGCGCACTTCGCAAAAATGACGGCGCGCGGCCAGGTGGTGCAGGACGTGGCCGAGGGCTACCTGAGGGTGATCGCGGACGAGGGCGAAGTGGAGAACGCGAAGGCGCTGGTCGAGCAGGCGCAGGTGTTCGAGAATCACGCGCATGAGGCGCACGAGGCAGGAACGGCGGCGAATCTGGACGAGCTGCGGGCGAAAGTGCAACTGCAATCGCAGCAACAAACGCTGATCGCGGTACAAAATCAGCAGGCGAAGGATTTGATTTTGCTGAAGCGGGAGATCGGCGTCGATCCCGAACAGGCGATTGAGCTGACTGATCCTGCTCCGTATAGCGATTTGGCCGAGCAAACGCCGGAAGAGGTGAGGGCGACGGCCTACCAGAACCGGCAGGATTACCAGAACCTGCAGAATCAGGTGGTCGCATACAGGGCGCTGAACAAGGTGTACCGCAGCGAGCGGCTGCCGACGCTGAGTTTCTACGGCAATTACGGTACCAGCACCGTGAATGGCGCGGGCACGCACGGCGACTTCATCGCCATGGGCATTTTGAACTTTCCGATTTTTCGCGAGGCCAAACTGCGAGGCGACGCGGACGCGTCAAAGGCGCAGTTGGATTCAGTGAACGCACAGCTCGACGATCTTCGCGATCATATTGATGAGCAGGTGAGAGCGGCGCTGCTGGACGTCAGCGCGAACAAGCAACTTGTGGATGTGGCGCGATCGAACGTGGACCTGGCGACGCGCGCGTTGAGCGACGAGATTGACCGCGTGAACGCCGGTGTTGACGACAACCTCCCCTTGGTGACAGCGCAGGCCACTCTGGCCTCCGCCGAGAACAACCTGGTGGAGAGTTTGTACGCTTATAACGTTTCGAAGATCGGGCTGGCGAGAGCCGCAGGCGTGCTTGAGCAACAGTACCGATCGTATCTGGGACAGTAGCTCCCAGGGGGTTTCAACAATCTACCCCAAATTCTCGCCTCGCTCCGATGTAACGTAGAAGCGGTAGGTGCACGCTCATGCCTCAGAATCTGAAGATCGTTTACTACGTTGAGCCGAATGTTGCGGCGCTGGCGCGCCGGGCCGCGGATTTCTTTGTGGAACAGGCGGTTCAGGCAGTAACGGCGCGCGGCGTGGCGCGAATCGCCATCAGTGGCGGATCAACGCCCAAGGCGGCATTTGCCACTCTCGCCGAGCAGGGCGAGGAGTGGCGCGAGAGGATGCCGTGGGGCAAACTCGACCTGTGGTGGGTGGATGAGCGCTGCGTTCCGCCGGATGACGCCGAATCGAACTACCGCATGACGCGCGAGGCGCTGCTGGACCACGTGCCATTGAAACCGGAGCAGATTCACCGCATGGAGGGGGAACTCGAGCCCGATGACGCAGCGGCCCGGTACGAGGCGGATCTGAGGAAGCGCTTCGGGCTCACCGGGGCGGAGACGCCGCGATTCGATTTGGTGCAGCTGGGGATCGGACCGGATGGACACACTGCCTCTCTTTTTCCATATACCGATGCTCTCCGCGTGGTCGATCGGCTGGTGACAGCCAACTACGTTGAAAAACTGGACATGTGGCGAGTGACCTTGACATGGCCGGTGATCAATCACGCGAGGCAGGTGTTCTTCCTGATTGCGGGCACGGATAAGGCAATGATCCTAAACGAAGTATTGGAGGGACAGCGCGATCCGGAGCGTCTGCCGAGCCAGTTTATAGCACCTGTGAACGGTATACTGACGTTGCTTCTGGATCAGGCCGCGGCCGCGCTGCTGCCCGCGCCGGACGCGCAAGGTTACGGAGTAATCGAGAGGACTGAATGATTCTGGCAGGCGATGTAGGCGGCACCAAGGTTCACTTGGCGCTGTTCGATTTTACCGACGGAAATCTGAAGCACACACGCGATAAGCAGTTCCCGGCCAAGGAGTATTCGGGCCTCGAAGAGATCGTGAAAGAGTTTGTGCTGACGGACAAAGTGACGTCAGCATGTTTCGGCGTGCCGGGCCCTGTGCGGGAGGGGCGGCTGCGCCTGACCAACCTGCCGTGGACACTCGACAGCCGTGAACTGGCGCGCAATCTGAAGATCGACTACGTTTTCCTGATCAACGATCTGCAGGCGAACGGATACGGAATCGCGGAGCTCGCGGCCGACCAGATTTTTACGCTGAGCGAGGGCGATTCCCGGCAAGTGGGCAATCGGGCGCTGATTTCTGCGGGGACGGGGCTCGGCGAAGCGTTTCTGGTGTGGGATGGTCGCGACTATGTTCCCTATCCATCGGAGGGCGGGCACTCGGACTATGCGCCGCGCAACGACGATGAGATCGACCTGCTGCGCTTCCTGAAGCAGAAGTACAACGGGCGCATCAGCTTTGAGCGCGTCGTGAGCGGACAGGGGATTACAAACTGCTACGAATTCCTGCGCGAGGTGCGCGGCATGGAAGAGCCGGCGTGGCTGGCGGAGCAGTTGACGCAGGAAGATCCGAATGCGGCGATTACCGAGGCCGCGATGAAAGCAAAGGCCGCGATTTGCGAGAAGGCTCTGGACATGTTTGTCTCGGCATACGGGGCCGAAGCAGGCAACCTGGCGCTGAAGGTCTTGTCGGTCGGCGGACTGTATGTGGGCGGAGGAATCGCGCCGCGCATCCTCGAAAAGCTGAAGGACGGAACGTTCATGAAGGCCTTCACCGACAAGGGACGGCTGAGCCAGTTGCTGGTGAATATGCCGGTGCGCGTGATCCTGGAGAGCCGCACGGCGCTGATGGGCGCAGCGGCGTATGCCGAAGCGCGGGCCGCGGAGCTGAGCGGAATTTCGCCGAGGGCCGCGAGCGTGAAGTTCTGATTGCAAGCCTCTAGCTCCTAGCTAAAGACCATTCACGATGAGGGCGCAGCGCGAGCTGCGCCCTTTCTGTTTTGGAGCGCTCACGGTTATCGAGTGCAGTTATTTCGCCAGAACAATCTGAATCTTCCTGATAATTTCGTGAGGCTGGGGTGGGTCGCATTGCGTTAATGCCTCATCGGTGCACATGCGCGCAACGGTCTTGACGGGGTTGTCCATGGTGGCCGAGAGAATTTTCCCGTCGACAAGGCTGACGGTAAGTTCGTCAGTGAAAGTTTCCTGGCCGACCGAGGCGAGAAACTTGCCAGGGAGTTTGACCACTTGTACCCAGTTGTTGGGAGTGCCTGAGACCGGCGTTTGCATCCATGCGGCGGGGAGTGTGAGCTGGGACTTCTCGGGCGGAACGTGGCGCACGATGAGGACAGCGGTTTGATCGGATGGATTGACGCTCCTCAACGTGAGATCGAAATCGATCGACGATTGGCCCAGTACGACCTGTGACCCGTTGGCCCAGGAACTGGGTGTGCCAACCTTCATATAGAAATGATCCCCGGGATGAGTAAGCTGGCCGGTTTTATTGGCCAGCCAGAGATCGGCGTAGAAGGTCATTAGGTCGAGGGCAGGCCCAACGAGTTTGGGATCGGCTTTGCTTAAATCGGGCGGAGTTGGGTTTTGATCCGGATCGAGCGAGAGGCGCTGGCGGAATCCGTCGCTCCCGGGCGAAAGCGCAGTGGGCTGGCCGTCGGAGACGAGATTCGTCCAGCGATACTCCTCAAACCAGGCGCCGCTTGCGTCTTTCTTGACGATTCCATCGGCTTGAATGGTGTAATGCCAGGACTCGTTAAGGCCAGTCATGTTGTAGATCAGCGTTTCTCCGTCGTGATATTGCCTGTGGAGAGGGTTTTGAGCCGTCGACGAAGGCTGGGCTGCGAGAAGCACGGGAGTTACAGAGAATACGAGACCGATAAAGATTGCGACGGATTTCATGATGGTCTTCCTTTCTTGTTAGCGCGAGAATTCCGGTGCTCCAACTCAAAATAAGCAGTCTCTTTGCGCCGCTGAAGGCTAGCGAAGAGGGTGCGGCTGAAGGGTCGCGGCTTCGATCGTTGCCGTGGTCGAATTCGCAATCTTAGACGGCGCGGCGAAGAGCAGCACGAGCAGACCGGCGTAAGCGAAGGAATCGCCGGCAATTTCAGCTGAGTGGGCAACGCGAAGGACCATGGGCAGGAACGTTGCGCCCACGAGACCATAGAAACCGACGGTGAATGCGTGAGCCATTCCGAGCGCAAGCCAGAGGCCGCGGCGCGAGCTTTTCCAGAGCGCAATGAAGGGCAGTGACGCGGCGAGGAAAATGACGCTGCGAACGAGCTGGACAACAAGGATCGTGCTCAGCGCCGGAATACGCAGGCCGGCGATGCCGGCGTTGTAGTAGGGAACCACGATGGGAGCAACGCAGCTGCCGAAGAAAAAGTAGATGAAGGGCCAGGCAAGCCAGACGGCGGCGACACGCGGAATCCAGGCGAGCCAACTGCGATGCGGAAGGCCGGCAGCGTGCGTCGGCGCGCCAAAGGACCATCCAAAGGCGGCACCGAGAACAGCGGCCAGAACCACGTAGAAGACGGATGCGGAGGCGATGCCGTTATCGAGAAAGTGAGTAAACACCTTGGCTTCAATCATGCCGTTAAGTCCGAGGGCGAGAAGGAGGAAGCCGCCGACGGCGCCAGCGCGAAGCGGGGCCGAAGCGGCGAGGCCGCGTGAAATCGGGACAAGCCCGACGACCAGCACAAGGCCGGCGACAAGCTGAGCAAGCAACATAGACTGAGCCGGCGTGTTGCCCGGCATGGTGACAGCGGACAGGTGCAGAAGCCCGCTGATCATGCCAGTAGCCAACAGGGCCGCCACGAAAGCAACCCAACAAACCGCGATGCGAAGAATCGTTCTCATCTTGCTTCCTCCGCGAGCCGCGCACGAGCTTTTCGTGCCCAGCTGAGTTGAGCTTCAAACCCCTCGATCCCCGATTGAAAGGCGAGAAGGCCGGTGTTGATTGGCATCTTGGAGCTCATGCGCTCGAGATCGATGCGCAGCTCCGCGACATAGGTGCCCAGCGATTGCTCGAATTCACCGAGAAATCGGATGGCTGTGGAGCGCGGCACGTTGGTGTCCATGAAAGCGAAGCGAAGCATCACTTCCGGCATGCGCCAAATGACGTCATCACGGGTGACTGGCCGCTCGAGCCATTCGACAAGCACGGTTATTCCGGCCGGGGTCAGATGGAAGACCTGCCGCCCCCGGCGATTCTCAGGAACTTTGTCGGTTTGGGGGTCGTTCGCGATCCAGCCCCGCGCCTCAAGCCGCCGCAGCGCGGGATACATCGACCCCGGGCTGTCGCTGAAGTGACGCATCGCTGTGGTGGCAAAGGTTTTGCGCAGATCGTAGCCCGATTGCGGTTTCTGATTAAGGAGGCCAAGAAGGGCCAATTCGAGGGTGGAGTTCGTGCTCATAGTACGATTCGTACTATAGTACGCGCCGTACTATCTGTCAAGGCCGCTAATTCCCAGGCTTCATCCGCTCGGCCAGAACTCCCCGGTAGAGATCGCACTGCGGACCACGCAACGGACCTGAGCTAACCACCGCCTGGCCCTCTTCCGTGAAAATCAAATAGCGCCCTGACGCGTCCAGTTTCGGCCATATTGGCAGGCCGATGCCATTCGGGTCACCTGTCTTCGCGAAGTTGGTGAAGTAGGTTTCGATCAGATCGGCGAGATGAACATCGACGGGGCCGAAGTTGCCGGCGATGTTGCCTGTGGTTGGGAATTGGCCAAAGACATACGGCAGCTCGGCGGAGTGAACAGCCCCCTGCGCCTCCTGCCCGGGAATCGCATGGTCAAATTCGTACTCATAGGTCGCGTCATGCGCAGCAAAATGCCATAGCGCCTCGGTTGTGATGGGGCAATGGAAGATAGTGTCTGCGCCCCACTGCTGGCCGGCGGTTCCGTAGAGCGGGTCCGTTGCGCCCAGGCCGCCATTGGCGAGACCGTAAAGCGCGAGCGCATGCGGCGCCTCGTCTCCCGCATCTTGTTCGATGGCGGCGCGGAGCTGATCTCCTGATCCACTATCGCCGAACTCGCGCGAGTTGGTGCCGAGCAGCAAAGGGATCTGCGCCTCGTCGCCCGCCTTGAAGACGTCGGCCGGCGAGCGTGGCAACACCCATCCATCGACGTCGGGACCGATGCCCGGCCATGCGAGCGCCAGGGCTCCAATCTGCTGGATTAGGTCGGCTGCAGCAATTTTGCGCAGCGCGACAATGCCTTCGGCCCCGGGCGGCACGTTCAATTTGGCGGCGACCTGCACGCCCTGCTTCTCCGCGTCAGCCAACGATGCCACTTGCGGAGAAAACGGCGCTCCGCTTTCCCCGATGGCGCGTTGAAAGAGCCCGCGCGCCAGCGGCGAGGTCATTAACATTCCCGTATCCATCGACCCGGCGGACTGGCCGAATACCGTGATATTCCCGGGATCGCCGCCGAAACGGGCGATGTTGTCCCGCACCCAACGGAGGGCGAGAATCTGATCCATGAGCCCGTAATCACCGGACGCGTGGTGCGGCGATTCGCGCGTGAGTTCGGGATGCGCAAAAAAGCCGAAGATGCCCAGGCGATAGTTGATGGTGACGATCACGACGCCGTGTTGCGTCAGCGTTCCGTCGTTGTAGAGACCGCCTGAACCGGATCCGCCTGCATTGGCGCCGCCGTGGATCCAGAACATAACAGGCAAAGTTTTTTGGGCGGGCCAGGTCGGCGTGTCGACATTTAAATAGAGGCAGTCTTCGCTGCTGTGCTCGGCGTCGTAGCGGTTCCATGCGCCGCCGAGCAGGGGCTGTGAGCAGGCGGAGCCGTAGGCGTTTGCGTCGCGAACGCCGGGCCAAGACTTTTTGGGCACGGGCACATGCCAGCGCAAGGAGCCGACTGGCGGCTCGGCGTAGGGAATGCCGCGGAATTGCGCGCCGCCGTTGGGGCGGGCGATGCCGCGAATGAGCCCGGTGGAGGTGCGGACTACCAGCGGGTCATTTTGTGAGGAGGCCGCGGGGTTTTGCGGAGAAGCCGCAGCCTGTGAGTCAGCCGGGAACGAGTTGGCGAATTGGGCGATCGCGACGATTATAAGAAAGAGCTTTGCGGCGGAAGTCCAATAGGATCGAAAGAAAAAAGCCGGAGGGAACACAATGCCTCCTACAGGCTAAGCGGCGACAAGGAATTCTATCAAGGTTGCGAGGAGCGTTTTTGGTTACCGCTCGTATACTCTGAACGAAGCGCGACGGTTGAGCCTGACCGGCGTAGCGCTAAAAGCGGAGGCCCAGCGACTTGAGTCTGAGAGCTGGCACTGAAGGGTGTATCGACATATACACCCTTAGGAAGTGGAAAGATGATGCGCTGGCTTGGACGGTGGCTTCTGCGGGTTGTTGTAGCGTTTGCGGCCATCTCGCTGGTGGCATTTGCAATCGACTGGACGGTCTACAAGCTGCGCGGTTCGCCTCACTCGACCGTGACCGTCAGCGAATTCCTCTCCGTTCCGCTAAAGGGCCAGAAAACCGAGTACGACTATCTCGGTTCGGCTGACGTTTCCTGCTCCATTTCGCTGTTCCCGCAGGGCGGGCAGGAGCCCTGCTGGTATCTCAGGCGAAACCCTAACCAGTGGGATAATGCGGGCGCGCCTGCATACTGATCGCACCGAAAAAGCCGCCCAGAGAGCAGCTACCGAGCGCATATGAACATGCGTTGGTGATGCGAGTCACGACCAGAAAATACAAATCGCGGCTAGGATCATACGGTATTTCCTCAGATCGCCATGTATAGCCGCACACAAAACGAAAATGGCAGTTTCAACTCGCGCTGTCTCGATTGCTTTTTGACCATTGCCTCGTGCGTGGAAACGGAAAAAGAACTGGACGAGCGCGAGGCGCATCATCTGTGCCCGGAAAAAGTGCTGGCGCAACTGCTCTCCGAGGAAAGGGCGGCGGTGGCGCACTCGGCGCGGAACTGAATCGGTGGGACTTGTTTCCCTTCTCCCGGTTTGTCCAAAGGGCGCAAAGCTCTGATTGCGAGCGAAGTCCCTGGCAGGATTTTGCGAATCGGGAAAACGGGTGCATACTGCCTGAAGGTCGGCGTTCCACGTCTAACTGAATGAACGAGAAATCTTCCCTTTTTGATGCTGACGCCAGGCAGGATTCGATCTTAGATTTAGCTCCCCCGGGATTTCCTCACCAGAGCCGGCAAAATGGGCGGCCAAGCCTTAGCAATTGCAAAAACATTCACGGGATTGCCGTAGCAATTCCCCGCGGCGCACGTCTTTCTTAATACAGCCGGCACTTCCCCGAAAGAACCGGACAGGAGGCCACAAATGCCAGCAGCTACTCTTCCCCAGACCCTGGGAGAACTGCGCGCCAGCAAAACCTTCTCAGAAGCACAACTGAAGACGCGCAGTGTGAAAGACGAGATGCGCTCGAATCTGATGGCGCGGCTGAAGGCGCGGGAAACGGTGTTTCCGGGCATCGTGGGTTACGAGGATACGGTGATCCCGCAGATTGTGAATGCTGTTCTGTCGAAACAGAACTTTATCCTGCTGGGGCTGCGCGGGCAGGCGAAGAGCCGGATTTTGCGTGCGCTGACCGCGCTGCTTGACGAGCGCATGGCGTATGTGGCGGGCTGTGAGATTCGCGACAATCCATACCGGCCGTTGTGCCGGCGATGCCGCGATCTGATTGCGGAGCGTGGAGACGCGACGCCGATTGCGTGGCTCGGCCGCGATGAACGCTATGTGGAGAAACTGGCAACGCCGGACGTAACCGTGGCGGATTT
This sequence comes from uncultured Acidobacteriaceae bacterium, assembly GCA_963813015.1. Taxonomy (GTDB): domain Bacteria; phylum Acidobacteriota; class Terriglobia; order Terriglobales; family Acidobacteriaceae; genus Telmatobacter. The sequence continues at coordinate 1,324,023 of CAWEXN010000008.1, read as the reverse complement.
GATCGGAGATCTCGACCCCATTAAGGCAGCGCGCGGGGGCGAGGATCTTTCAAGCGAGCTGACCATGCACTACGGCTTGTTGCCGCGCGCCAACCGGGGATTGTTTGCCATCAACGAACTGCCTGACCTGGCGGGAAAGATTCAGGTGGCGCTGTTCAACATCATGCAGGAAGGCGACGTTCAGATTAAGGGCTATCCGGTGCGCCTGGCGCTGGATGTGGCGCTGGTGTTCAGCGCCAATCCGGAGGATTACACGGCGAGGGGCAAGATCATTACGCCGCTGAAGGATCGCATCGGATCGGAGATTCGGACGCATTATCCGGAGACACTGGAAGAGGGTGTGGCGATTACGTCGCAGGAAGCATGGGCGGCGCGCGGAGAAGACGCGATTGAGATTCCGCAGTACCTGCGCGAGGTAGTGGAGCAGGTAGCGTTCAGCGCGCGCGAAGACAAGAAAGTAGACAAGCGCAGCGGCGTGAGCCAGCGGCTGCCGATTTCGACGCTGGAATTGGTGGTCTCAAACGCGGAACGAAGGGCGCTCGGCACCGGAGACACGCCGGTGCTTCCGAGAGTGAGCGACATCTACGCGGCGATGCCCGGAATCACAGGCAAACTTGAACTCGAATACGAAGGCGAGATGAAGGGCGCCGATACCGTGGTGCGCGATCTGATCCGCACAGCGGTGGGCAAAGTTTACGATCGCTACTTTGACGGAGAGGACACCGAGCAGATCGAACAATGGTTCAATCTGGGCGGAACAGTCAAGATGGACGAAGATCAACCGGCGACGGCGGTGCTCAAGGAATTGAAAGGGATTCAAGGGCTCCTGGAGAAGTTGACGCCGCTGGGCGTCAAGTCCGGCGATGCGGCACCGAAGGTGGTAGCCGCGGCGGAGTTTCTGCTGGAGGGGATGGTGGCGCATCGCAAGCTGAGCCGCACGGAGCAGCACGGATTTAGCGCGGAGAAGAGCGTGCGATCGCGCGACCGCGGGGAAGCGATGCCCGAACGCAAAGATCTGGAGATGGAGTACGAAGACTGGCAACGCGCGCGGCGATCGCGAAGAGGCGGGGGCCTGAATTGAAGCGGGGAGATCGGGACAAGGAAGCTGAATGAAACGCGTTCGATATACAAAGTACACGGGCGATCTGGCCTCGGAGATCGATCTTGAGAGCCTGCTGCAGGCTCTGTCGGACTATCTGCTTGATTCCGGCTACTACGATCCTCTCAATGGATTTCAGGATCTCGACCACAACATGGACGATCTGCGTGAAGCGCTGCGGCGTGTCCTGGAGTCGGGCGATTTCTTCGACGGCGAGACGCGCGAGCTGCTTGATCGGATGATGGCCGAAGGCACGCTGAACGAATTGATCGACAAGCTCATGGAGAGGATGGAGCGGGAGAACTACATTTCCGCGATGCAGCAGAACGGGCCGACTCGCATCGACGAAGCCAACGGGCAGGTTGGAAATGCCGATGGCCGCGATCGCGAAAACGTGCGCTTCGAGGTGACCGACAAGAGCCTGGACTTTCTGGGATTCAAGACGCTGCGCGATCTGATGGGGTCGCTGGGCAAGTCGAGCTATGGGCGCCACGACACGCGGCATTGGGCGACGGGGATTGAGACGAGCGGCGGTTCGCGGCGCTACGAATTCGGCGACACCCTGAACCTGGACACGACGGCCACGCTGAGCTCGGCGATTGCTCGCGAAGGACTGGAGCTGCCGCTGAACCTGGAGTATGACGATCTGCAGGTGCACCAGTGCGACTACCAAAGCTCGTGCGCAACCGTGGTCATGCTGGACTGCTCGCACTCGATGATTCTGTACGGCGAGGACCGGTTCACGCCGGCCAAGCGCGTGGCCATGGCGCTGTCACACTTGATCCGCACGCAGTACCCGGGCGATTCGCTTTCGCTGGTGCTGTTTCACGATTCAGCCGAGGAGATGCCGGTGTCGCAGCTGGCGCGGGTCAAGGTGGGGCCGTGGCATACGAATACGCGCGAAGGATTGCGCGTGGCTCAACGCGTGCTGTCGCGACAGCGCAAAGATATGAAGCAGATTGTAATGATCACGGACGGAAAGCCCTCGGCGCTGACGCTTCCCGATGGAAGAATCTACAAGAACGCCTACGGGCTGGATCCTCTTGTGGTGAGCGAAACGCTGGAAGAAGTGGCACGCTGCAAGCGGTCGAACGTCATGATCAATACATTCATGCTGGCGCAGGATTATGGACTGGTGCAGTTCGTGCACAGGGTTTCGGAGATGTGCCGAGGCAAAGCATACTTCACCACGCCGGCGACGCTGGGGCAGTACGTGATGATGGACTACATGCAGCGGAAGTCGAAGACCATCCACTAGAGCCTGTCATTAACTTTGCCGCGTGCGGCGCAAATCTCGCCAGGCACGACCGCTTTTTCGCTTCCCGGGTAGCCGGCTCAAGCTCTCCTCTTGCTCACCGCTTGGTTTCCAGGAAGACAAAGACGTTGCCGTCAGGATCCTTGGCGAAGACGAGACCACCGTCTCGCTGAGCGTTTACGCCCGCATACTCCAGCGCCTGATAAGCACGCTTCGCGTCGGGTACGGGAAACAGGAACTCCGGCTGCGAGCCCGGCGTGGCGGCGCGCAGTTCCATATGCAGATCGGGCGCGCCCGGAGTCGTGAGGCGCACGTTGCCATTGGTATCTTCCGCTTCGAAGCCGAGATCGGTGTAGAACTCCTTCATTGCGGCGCCTTCTCGTACCGGCAGGTCGATTCCCATCAACTCAGTGGAGATGCGGCCCGCGCCGAGGTGCTGGCCGATGTCCAGAGTGTGGCGCGAACCGGGCATGTACTGCGTGAATTCGGTGACGCGGTTTTCGGGATCGTTGAAGGAAGAGATAAGGTTTCCGGCAGCGGCCTTGCGCACGGGCGTGGGATTGAGGCCTTCAGCGGCGTAATAGTGCTGGAGGGCGTTGAGGTCCCCGGCCTCGTAACAAACGTGCATCCAGCCGAGAGGCTGCGAGGGATCGGTCCGTGGGTACAGCTCGATGAACTCGTGGTCGTTGATCTTGATGAAGACCTCGGGAGTTTTGCCGTAGGTGAGGGTAAAAGCTTCTTCGTATCCCAGCTTGCCGAGGAAGGCGATTTCGCGGTCAAGGTCGCTGACGCGAAAAGCAATGTGCGCGATGCCGATGATGCCTTGATTGGGCGGGGGCGGCTGCGCGATGGAAATCCCGGAGCCGGCGCAAACGACGGCAAGCGATAACAACAGACAGAATCTGGACGAAATTCTCAAAAAAACCTCCAAAGCCCATTGGGGGCGAAAGCAAGGCAAAGAGGGAAAAAGTGGAACAGCCGAAGGCTAAGTGTATTCCTGGCGGTATGGGGTGAAGACGTCAAGAACCTCGGAAGGCTCGACTGCGGAGGCCTCGTGCTCAACGCCGCCATCGACGACGATACTGTCGCCTGCGCGCATCTCCCAGCTCTTGCCCTGGGCCTGAAAGCGGATGTGGCCGCGAACGACATAAACCATTTGATGATGCGGATGGCTGTGGCGCGCGCCTTTCCAGTCTTTGTCAAAGGTGTGACGCACGAGCATGAGGTGCGGGTTGTACGCAAGTACCTGGCGGACCACGCCCGGCTCGGGCGTCGTTGTCGGATTGGCGTCAGTAGCTTTGTAGATGACTTCCGGCTCGCTCATCTCTCTCTCCTGAAAGCTTTTATAAGACATCGATCCGCAGAGGCCACACCTGGCCGTACGAGGCAAACCTGGTATCTGGGGACGCCCCGAACAGACCGAGCTATTGCTTAGGCAATCGTTCCGCCGACAGTTCAATCATCCCACGCCAAACTGCAATCCAGCGATCTTGCTGTTGCTGGAATATCCACATGTCGTGACCTTGCGAAAGCTCACGATAGGCGGCGCGCTCATAGAGCATTCTGAATTTGAAGGTGGCAATGGCGCAGCCTTCGATGGCATCGATGTGTTCGTCGCTCTCTTCGTACTCGATGACTTTCGCGTTCTTGCAGAATTCTTCGAAGCTGCCGACCAGGATTTCCCGGCCATGAATCGACTCTTTGAACCCCGGTAGAGCCATGATGATTTCGGGGTGAAGATACTCGCGCATGGACGAGGGGTGACCTTCACGCCAAGCGCTGTTGATGGAAACAAGCACAGCGTGGACTTGCGCTGCACAATCTTGCATATCGTTTCCTCCGACTGCGACGAGAATTATAGTCGGAGCCGGAGATCGCGAAAATCACCGGTTGAGCCAGCCTCCGTCCACCACCAGAATGTGGCCATGGACGTAGTTGCTGGCCGCGGAGGCAAGAAAGACGGCAGCGCCGGCGAGGTCTTGGGGATCGCCCCAGCGGCCAGCGGGAATGCGCTCCAGAATCTGGCGAGCGCGCTCGGGATTGTTGCGCAGCGCTTCGGTGTTGTCAGTATCCATATAGCCCGGCGCGATCGCATTCACGTTGATCCCTTTCGAGGCCCACTCGTTCGCAAAAGCTTTTGTGAGCTGGCCAACACCGCCCTTGGCTGCTGCGTAGGAGGGCACGAGGATTCCGCCCTGGAAGGTGAGCAGCGAGGCGATGTTGATGATTTTGCCTGAGCCTCGCTTGAGCATGTGCCGGCCGGCTTGCTGGGTGAGGCGAAAGACGCTGGAGAGGTCGACATCGATGACGGCTTTCCAGTCTTCCTCGGAATGTTCCGCGGCTGGCGAGCGGCGAATGATGCCGGCGTTGTTGACCAAAATGTCGATGGTTCCGAAATGCTGGACCGTTTCGTCGACGAGGCGCGTGCAGACGGCTGCATCGCCGACATCGCCAGCGAGAGCAATGGAATCGACGCCGAGAGAAATCAGCTTTTGCTGCATCGCTGTGGGAGCAGAACTCGAGCCATGCACGGCGACGTTGGCGCCAGCCTCGGCCAAAGCAACGGCGATGGCCGCGCCTAATCCGCGTGACGAGCCCGTGACGAGAGCGGATTTTCCCTTGAGGCTGAACTGATCGAGGATCGTTGCGGAGCGGTTCACGGCCTCTATTCCTTTCCGGCCTGAGCCAGACAGTAATTCTAACTGTTCTTATTATCGGTGAACGAAATGCGGAAGGAACAAAGTCGGTGGTAAGGCGGTTTGAAAGGGTTGGTCCTCTATCGGCCCTAAGCTCGATCTGTGGTGAGTTCGAGCCGCTGAAACAATCGCCGCCGAAATTCGGCTAGACGGCGCGGCCCGCAGCTGCGCCCGATGCCCACGCCCACTGGAAGTTGAATCCGCCCAGTTGGCCCGTGACGTCTACCACCTCCCCGATGAAGTAGAGCCCGGGCAGGCTGCGGCACTCCATGGTTTGCGCCGAAAGCGCGCTCGTGCTCACCCCGCCCGCCGTCACTTCCGCCTTCTCATAACCCTCCGTGCCGCTGGGCTTAAAAGCAAAAGAGTGCAGACCGCGCTCCAACTGATCGAGCGCGTGATTCGTCCAGCTCTGCGGCGCCGCAACATCAATCAGCCGGTCAGCTAGCCGAGCCGGCAGATGTGCGCGCAGCGCGGCCTTCGCTGCGGCTGGATCGCGGGTCGCGTTCCTCGCGCGCAGCGGCGCAAGCAACTGCTGGCCTGGCGCCCAATCAATCTGGATCGCATCATGCTCTTTCCAATAGGACGAGATCTGCAGGATGGCCGGTCCGCTCAGCCCGCGATGCGTGAACAGGATTTTTTCCGTGAAGCGGCGCTTGCCGCAGGTCACATCGACTGATGCAGAAACGCCGGTGAGAGGAGCGAACTCCGCAAGTTCCGCGCTGGACAGCGTGAGCGGAACAAGCGCCGGGCGGCAGGGCTCGATGGGTATCGAAAACTGGCGAGCGATGTCGTAGCCGAATCCTGTCGCGCCCATCTTTGGAATCGACAGGCCGCCGGTGGCAACGATGAGGGCCGACGCCGTGAATACATCCTTGCCGGCTACGATTGCAAACGCTCCGGAAGATTCATTGCGGCGCACCTCGCCAACCGCAGTGGAGAGAAACACACGCACTCCGGCATCCACACATTCGCTCATGAGCAGGTCGACAATTTGCTGCGCCGATCCGTCGCAGAAAAGCTGGCCTAGCGTTTTTTCGTGGTAAGCGATGCCATGCTTCTCGACGAGGCGGATGAAATCCGCGGGCGTGTAGCGAGCCAGCGCCGATTTCGCGAAGTGGGGATTGGCAGAAAGGAAATTGTCCGGCCCGGTGTGCAGGTTGGTGAAGTTGCAACGGCCTCCGCCGGAGATCAGGATTTTCTTGCCCGGCCGCTCGGCGCGCTCCAGCACCAGGACGCGGCGTCCGCGTCGGCCTGCCTCGATCGCGGCCATCAGGCCCGCTGCGCCGGCGCCGAGGATGAGGACATCGAAACTGGACTGATTCACGATGCCGTCCTCATAGTTTGGCCAGTCGCAAAGTCAGGCGCGCGATTTGGCGACAGACGATAAATTGGCATCGCGTGGTAGCGGCTCAGGCTTGAAGCCGCGCTGGATGGCCATGAGGCCGGCGCGCAGAAAGCCGAGGGTATGCGCCATGCCCGCGTGCCAGGGAGCGGAACAGGTCATCTGCGGGGCGTGGTCGGGAATCACAACGCCGTCGAAGCCGTTTTTGTCGAGGAGATAGAGGATGCGCAGCATGTCGACTTCGCCGTCGTCGATGAAGGTCTCGTGATAGTGCGGGGCTTTGCCGGCGATGTTGCGGAAGTGGACGTAGGCAATGCGATGCTGGCGGCTGTAACGGTCGACCGTCTCGTAGATATCGCCTTCCGTCATCTCCGCGAGCGTTCCCAGGCAGAACTCCAGCATGTTTGACGGGCTGGGAGAGATGTCGATGAGTCGCTGATACATGGCCTGCTGATAGACGAGCCGAGGCTGGCGGCGCATGGTCGGCGTGGGCGGATCGTCAGGATGCGCAGCTAGGCGGACACCGGCTTTTTCCGCGACGGGAAGAGCTTCCTCAAGGAACCGCTGAAGGCGGCGCCAAAGTTCGTCGTGGGTGATGGTGGGCAGATTGCCCGGGGGCGCGTTGGGGTCGACGATCATGTTCCAGACAACGCCATTGGGGACCGGAGTGTCGACTGTGCCGTCCATGCCGACGGACTCGGCTCCGCCGCGCGCGAAGGGCCCGCTGGTGCGGCCGGCAACTCCGGCGATGGAGAAGTTGTAGCCGAAGATCGGAATACCGGCTTCGCCCACAGCGCGCAGAATGGCGAACACATTTTGCATATGCTGGGCGCGCCTGGGGCCGTCAAGGAGAATGTCGTACCAGTGGGCGGGGTCGAAGTTCTCGATGCCCTCAAGCTTGAGCCCGGCACCCTCGACCTGCTTGCGCAGCTGAATGAGTTCGGCGGCTGTCCAAAGGCGGTTGGGATCGCCGGCCACGCCCCACGGCTGGTCTTTGCCGCCGGTGGGCTGATTGTTCGATGGATTGGCCTGTCCCTGGCGGAAGTAGTCGACGAGGTGGACGATGACGTGTGTGCAGCCGGCCTGCACGGCGAACGCGTAATATTCGTCGTTCAACATGTGCCGGTAGAGCCCCAAGCCGAGCTTCATATTCACCCTGAGCCAGTGTAGTTCAGGCGGCAAAAATAGCGGCGAAAGGCCAGCGAAATTTATGTTTCAAATACTTGTCAAATGTTAAAAAGTTCGTGTATTGTCAAATACCGGCCGTCGGCCTCCCTCGCCGGTGAGCCTGTCTGAGACTTCCCTGTTCAGGTCAGATGGGCACGAAGGCCGCGCGCCAAATGCGCGTTGCGCCAGGTACTTGTTGCGGCGGCGCGCACCACGAAGCACCAGCAAGCCTGCTTCCCCCGTAGGCACGAGGACGCGATCGTGGAGGAGGCTTGTGTGATCGAATTGCAGGGACAGTTTCTGTCGCCTTCAACGGGGGCCAGCCGACCGATGCATTTGGTAGGCGAGCAGCAGATGCTGCTGCGTAACAACCGCGTATTGATCTTCCTCACCTTTCTGGGCAGCGCTGCCGCACTCGGCATTTCCGTGTGCATGGCGATCGTCGCCTTGACCTGCTTCTTCCCGTTCGGCGCACTCAATTTGGACCGATCCGCCGCAGGCGCGCTTTGGGGGCTAGGCGCGTGGCTGATGGCGATGTCGCTGGTGTACCTGTGGAGACAGGGCAAGCTCATGGCGAGCTGCTCGGTTCTCCTCGACCCGCGGGGAGCGCACTTCAGGATCGCCAACGCGAACAACGGCAAAGAAGTGTTTATGCCGTGGAATGGGATCGAGGCCGTGCACTACAAGCGGATCGAGAATGAGCAGAAGTTCACGATTCTCGCTTCAGACACCAGCATCGTGACCTTCACGTCGTACAGCTTCTATCGGCCTAAAAGAGTTGCGCGGATGATTGCGGAGTGCGCAGGACTTCCGCTCGTAAGAGGCTAGCGCAGGCTGGATGCAGCATCATCTGAACTGCGCAAGTGACCGCCTGCATCTGACGTCATCTCAGTGACCGTGATCAATGACCACGCGGCTCGACGAGAAGTGCGTTTACCATCCTCTCGATGCGTTTCACATCCGTCTCACCCTGGAAGCGGGCGCGCACCACGCCATCCCTGTCGATGAGGAAGGTGAGCGGCAGCCCGAGCACGCCACCATAGCGCGCGGCGAGCCGTTCATCGCCCATGGCTGAAGGGTAGTTCAACTTGAGCCTCTCGACGAGACGGCGAGCAGGAGCAGCGTCGTCATCCATGGAGATTCCGATCACCTGGAATCCCTGCTGTGCGTGTTGCCTCTGCCACGCGGCGAAGACAGGCATTTCCAACCGGCACGGCGCACACCATGTGGCCCAGAAGTTGAGCAATACAACTTTTCCGCGAAAGGCAGCGAGGTTCACAGTGCGCCCTTCCAGGTCGTTGACTGCGAAACCAGGCGCTTGCTTATTCAGCAGGGTCTCGCCGGCAGGCACGGCAGCTGCGGCAAGAGGTGCGGCGATACAGCAGGCGATCAGCGTGCGGTACAGGGCGCGGGCATGCGTGCGCGACGAGAAGATCGGCCTAATGAATGCCTTCAACTGGAAACCCTTTGCTGACCCAATCCTCGCCGAAGTTCTGGGCAAGATAGAGGACCTTCACGCGAGTAAATCTCATCTCCTGAAGCAGGCTGTAAGCTGGGCCAACGTTGGGGCAGCGATTCCAGGGACAGCAGCCACAGTAGATGACGATCAGGGTCGTTCGCGGCAGTGTTGCGACGCGGCCGCGCAACCGTTCGATCCCTGCAGATTGCGAGCCGGGTCCTGCATACTCCGCGCCGGGAATATGGGCCTGCTCAAACATCATGCGCGAGCCCACCTGCAGAATGAGCGGTTTCTCCGCTCCGTGCGCTCGAAGCAGCCGGTTAAGTTCATCGGGCTGGATGAGCTGTGCCGTGGGAATAGTGAATGCGCTCGTAGGCTGCGGCTCTGCCCATTGGCCCGCGGCTTGAGCCGGCTGCAGCGCCAGACAAAACATCGCCCCGGCGGCAAGGACCGCCGTTTTTATGAGACCGGATGACATGGAGGATTCTCTGTACCCAGTGTAGCCCCGAAGCACGCATTGCAGGGCCGCCGCCGGGACGCAGGCGACTGTGAGCACCGAAAAAATGCCCGCAAATTGAAAACGCCAGAGACCGAAGCCTCTGGCGTTTCAATCTTGATGATCAGGTAGTACAACCGGCTGTCGCGTCCCCCGGCTACCCCAGTGGCGAACCTGCAGCTTTCGCTGCCGTTCCTTCCTCTGGCTGCGCCGACGCGCTGCTTTCAGCTTGCGCTTACTTGCCCGCTCTCCGGCTCGACCGAAGGCCGACTTCCCCGGCTCGGATCGGTGTTTTCTCGCCTGGCTCGACCGGTGGCAAGCACCCGGCTCGCACCGTGTGCTACGCACTTCCTGCCGACTGGCTGCCAACCTCCCAACTCACGTTGGTGTCCAGCCTCCAGCTAGGCCTGCGATTACTCCCGACTCACATCTGGCGTCGTCCTTCAGCTCGGCTGGCTCGAACAACCTTCGGCTCTCGCCGTCGGTTGTTGCAGCTTCCAGCTTGCGCCTTCCGCTGCTGCAACTCCCCAGCTTGCGCTGGATGTTGCCCCCATTTGCCAAACCGGTGGTGATCCTCCGACTCGCATCGGCTGTGTCACCCTCCGGCTTTACCGGTTTCGATTCGCCGGACTTGCGCCTGGCGTTTCATACCTCCGGCTGGGCCTTCGATACGCCCCTAACTTCAACCGAACCTTGCATCGCCGGCTGAGCCGTCGATGAGTATTCCGTTTCCGCCGGTTCGCGTATCTTCCGGATCTGTCAGCTAAACAACTTTCGGCTTGCGCCGACTTTTGCATCTTCTGACGCGGCCAGCGATCCCTCTTCGGCTTTCGCCTCAGGTTTCACCCTCTGGCTGGGCTGGCGGCGATTTTCCGATTCTCATCGGCTTTTCGTTCCACCAACCGTTCCGGCAACCAACTCCCGATGCCCTACGAGGCTCATCAGTTGAAGTGACAGTACGTCCGCCGAATCTGTGGATGCAAGTGCAAAAAACAAGTAAATTTGTGGATTTCACCAAGGCTGGTGCAGAATCAGGATTTTCTAAAGATGGTCGTGTGTTCCAGCCCACATTTGCACAGGCGGATCGCCCCAAAAGATAAATGCCGGATGATTGAACCACGGAGTCGGAGCACCCTTCGCTCATCGGGGCAATCGCACCGCGGCAAGAAAAGAGGTATGCTGGCAGCGAAGTCTGAGCGGGCTCAGCAAGGGGAGTCCAGCGATGCAACAGGCGAGCGCAACACACCCCTCCCCGGAGATCCATTCTTCAGCCAACTCCACCATGCCGGCCAACTCCGCAATTCCCCACTTGGCGGCGAAGGTCGCGGGGCGCTTTGTCGTGATGGTCGCGCTGGTGATCGCCATCATCTTTCTGCCCGCGGGGACAGTGCGGTGGTGGCAGGGATGGGCGTTCCTGGCCGCATACATCGGCTTCGCCATCGCCGCGTTCCTCTTCTTTCTCAAGGCCGACCCGCAGATTGTGCGGCGGCGGTTTGAGGCGAAAGAGCCGGTGCCAGAGCAGAGGCAGATTATCCGGTTCGGAGCCGTATTGCTGGTGGCCCTCTTCACGCTGCCGGGCTTCGACCATCGGCTGGGATGGTCGCGAGCGTGGCTGGGCGCGGAGCCAACGTGGTTCGAAATATTCTCGCTGGCCATGGCGCTCGGGGGAGAGCTTGCGATGGTCTGGGTGATCTGGACCAACCGCTATGCCGGCCGCACGATCCGCGTGGAGCAGGGACAGACTGTCATCAGCAGCGGTCCATACCGTGTGGTGCGGCATCCCATGTACGCGTTCACCATCGTGATGTTTATCTTCGCGCCGCTCGCGCTGGGGTCGTATGTTGCGCTGCCGGCCTTCGCGCTGCTGCTGCCAATTTATGTGCTGCGGATTCTGAATGAGGAGAAGGTTCTGCGCGCAGAGCTGCCCGGCTACACGGAATACTGCCAGAGAACGCGTTGGCGGATTGTGCCGCTGGTCTGGTGAGCGGGTAAGGGGTCAGGGGGACTCGAGACCAAGGACTAGAACTGGCTGCACAAATGGCTTTGTGTCAGGGCACGACTTCAGTCGTGTCGCATATGGTTTTGTGTCGGGGCATGTCTTCAGTCGTGTCGCATATGGTTTTGTGTCGGGGCATGTCTTCAGTCGTGCCGCGTATGGCTTTGTATCAGGGCACGACTTCAGTCGTGCCGCTTAAGGCGCATAAAAAGCGGGGCTTTAGCCCCTGAGGGAAGTCTTGAAGCCGCCTTAGGGGATTTATGCAACTAGCTCTAGGGACGAAGGGACCGAGGGACCGTGAGCGGACCCCACCCCGGCATCGACGGGATGGGGCACACACTTGCGGGTTTATTTGCCGAAGACCTTTTTCGCGGCGGCTCCGGTAAACGTAACGCTCGTGCTTCATCGGCCGGCCTTCTGTTTGCTTAGGTGATAGCTGAGTCCGGCGTTATAGGTCATCGAGTCGAGTCCCGGATTGATCGGCACAACACACGCATTCGAAAAATGGATGAAAAGGAACCCGGCGCGAAAATCCCATCGATCGGTCAGCTTGAACTGAGCACCCAGGCTCCATTGAACCGTGAAATCCTCGTACGACGCGTCCTCGGTGAGCGCTTTTTTTGTGAAGCCGATGATGCCGCCTTTCATCAGGAAGTAAGGCTTGATGCGCTCGCCGTCTCTCCACATCATGCGCAGCCCGATGGGCGAGATTTCTAAGCCCGCAACGTGCTCACGATCCGCTGTCAGCGGAGTTCCCCACTCGTCGGTTTTGCTGGGTTGGGTGAGGATTGCCACCGGCAGGATATCGGCGGCATAGTCAACTCGCGCTCCGATGAACTTTCCCCAGGAGTTCCGGTCATACTCCACCCCTGCCAGGTGGAGATTGCTCCACCAGGATTTGGCGAAGATGTGGAAGTGACCGAAAGAGCCGATATCTTCGTAGACCAATTCGCTTTCAACCGGTCGGCGTTCATGACGGTTGCCGCCGTCGACGCCGCCGGACGCGGATTTGAGATGTGGAGTCCAAACCAATCCCGTGGAGAACCGCCCGAAGTTGCTGGGCAGCCCCGGAATCCGGTACGGGAGCTTATAGCTGAGGCTCTGGTACAAGGCGAAATTCGTGTACTGGTACCCTCCTTCGAAACGAATCGCGAGATGCTTGCCTACCGGAGTGTCCGCACCACCACCGAACAAGGTGGAGAAGGAGGCGGTGCCTCCAGGCGAACCGTTTGCACCCCAATTCTGATTCAGACCTACTTCGCCAAAGAGAGCCTCGGCGAAGAGCCTCTCCTTGCCGGCATAGTGCTCGTACTCGCCGCCCACCATGAAGGAATAGGCATGCTGCGGAGCGCCGAGATTGGTTCCGTTGAAATCTGAAGAGTCAAACTTCAGCCGCAGATGATGCCAGGCGGGAAAAGCAACGGCTGCTTCCCAGCCGAGTAAGGGCTGACGGGCCCCGGGGATCCCGTTGAAAGAATTGGAGAGAGAAGTGAATCCGCCGAAGATTTCGTAGGTGGCGGAAGGCTCAACCTGGGCGGTCAAGGCAACCGGATAGAAGCAAATCGCAAACAGAGTAAAAGCCGAGCGCGCATTCCTGTTCTCCCGGCGCGAAGCGATTTGACTCCAACGTTAAGGAACACACTCACTCACGCCGAATTGTCGGACAGGGGACCCGGGACTACGGGACCAGGGGAACGAGGGGCTGACCCCACCCTGGCTGAGCCGGGATGGGGCGTTCAATTGCAAGGCTATTTGGTTTTAGGGCTATTTGCCGAAGATTTTTTTCGCGGCGGCTCCGGCGGCGGCGTCCTCAATCACCGGATAGATTTCCAGCTCCAGAACATCTGCCCATTCGGCGGCGTGCTCTGCGAGAGCCGCCGCGTCACTCGCTTCAATCAGGTGCCAGCCGAGAATTGATCCTGGAACGTGCCAGCGGCCGAGTGTTTTGGCTCCTTTGGGCGCCGGTCCACCCGATTTCAGGAATTGCTCAACTGCAGTCTTGTACTTACCGGGGACAGTCTTCCATACCACCATGAATTTCATGATTTCTCCTCCTCGGGGAAAGTTGGTTTCTTGTGATTGGATTGCCTGGCCCGTGAGGCTCAGCTTGGGCCAAGGAGAGCGGGCTCAAGGGTATATCGCGGGAGCGGGAACTGGGAAGGAATTCCTCAACGTAGCTGGGGTGAAGATCGGCAGCACCTGCGCGAAGGTGCGGTGCGGTTTCAGCGGGGACAGGCATCTAGGTCCGGGCCCTTCGCTCCTCAGCGATCCGGGCTCTTGCGTTTGAGGCGCGCCGACATCCACTTCTCGGCGAGGTCGCCGATCGATTTTGCGCTAATTCCCCAAGCAGAGCCTAGGAACCCCAATAATGTGGCTACTCCAAGTGTTCCCGCCGCAATCCAGTGCATCACCGGATGCTTGGCATGGGGCACGCTGATCACGGCAAACGCAAGCGCGGTCAGAAGCACAGCGATGGTCGACATTCGAACAAGGCCCCCAATCAGGTGGGCGATACCGCCAACCAGCCGGTCTACCTCCGTGGCTGCCTGGCTAGCGCTGGCGCGCGCTTCCGTGGCAGCGTTCTGAGCTTGGAGCGCCTCGGCCTTTGCAAGTGCTTCACTTTTGTACGCCTCGTGCAGCTGGGTTTCAGCTTCCGAGCGGACCCTGGCAACCTCGGCCTGCGCAGCGATAACATGTTCGCGTCGCAGCTCCTCGCGGACTCGTTCGATTGCCTCGGAAATGCTCGCCGAGTCCGGTTCGAAGTCGTCGTCGAAGCGCGATAAGAGGGTCTCGGTTAATCCGTTTGCCACGATTGCTACGCTTTCGTCGTCGGACATCCGGCCTTCCGCCACATATTGTCGAAGAGCGGAGAGCATCTTGCTCCACGCCGCTTCGGTGGGTCGCATTGCCGAAAGACAGACTGCGGCAAGCTCATGCAATTTAAGGTCCGGCGAAAACGCGGGTTTCTTAAGCCAAGCTAATGTTGTCAAAAGCGCGTGGTGAATAACTGGGGGGATGCCCTCACCATTCTGTTCGCTGTACCATTGTTGAACGTTCTTGACCACGAGCCCCGATGTGGTCGAGAACATCGCGGCGCACCGTTCAATTTCATACGCGACATTGCCGGCCCTCAGGGTGAGTATCGCGGCGGCGCAATCCGCATCGTGCTTTGCACGTGGTTCGAGACCGTACCCTGAGCCGTTCGTCTTCGACAGAATGCGGGTGAGCGAGGCTTCGTCAAGCGTGTGCTCGGCAATATGCTTCGGGAACGGCTGAATATTAATCGCTATGAACCGCAACCTCTGTTCAAGTTCCAAAGCGATTACCCGCACATCAGCTGGCGTATATCGGTTAGCGATCATGTAGGACGTCATACTCGTAGGGAAGAGGGAAAGGCGACCGTCGTTTGTCGCGAGCTTCTCCTCGTAAACATGGAGGATGCCCCGAATCTCCGTGACGGTTCCCTCAAACGCCAGCGTCTGGGCTCCCGCATTCCGGATAGCGGCCAGCCCCTCCTTCGTCGCGAGCTCATCGGCCGCACCGTTGAGGCCGAGAGCTGCGAGGAGTATGCGGGTGTCGAGGAACACACAGCACCCGGAGAATTTGAGCTCGGAGCTCTGCACGTCCCGCATGAGCAAGACGTCTGCAAGCAGAATCCCCTCGAGGAGTGACCTCAGGGGACCGTTCAGGCTTGCCTCTGGGATGCACCGTTCCGTGATGAATCGCGCGAAATTCCTAGCCGTCTTAAGCTCTCCGGACCTCGGTTCGGTGGGAGAGTGCTGGAGCAGCAACTCGAGTTTGTGCGCGGAAATAAAGCCCGCAAGTGCCTGGACAGCCTCGTCGGACGAGCCGAACGTGATTCCTCCACCTCGGGAATGTTCGGCTAGCGCCTCTCCGAGGAGGGTTTGCCCCTTTTTTATTTCCTCCGATGCCACGGCCAAGTCGGAGGGCGGGATGGATATTGCAGTTTTGTGGAATCTCCCTCCGCTGCGTGTAAGGTACCCGCTCTTTGCGAATCTGCCCAGTATCGTCTGCACGGTCGGAACAGGAACCTTGAGATTCGTCCGCTCGAAAACAACGTCCCGGACTTCCCCTGCGGCAAGATCTGAATTCTGGATTTGGTTTAGCGCGTCGAGCACGAGTGGTTCGAAAAGGGATAAATGATCGCGACCTGCGTCGAGCTGGGTTTTAAGAAATGCGACAGTTACTAATCCCTGTGGTGTGTATGGCATGGGGAGATTTTACGCCCGCGTGGCTTCCATCCAGAGGACTTCTTGGGCGTCGCTGAGTGGGGTTTGTGCGCTAGCTCACCACCATGCCCTTGGCGAGCACGGTCTCGATCCCGAGTAGGAGCTAACGGCGCGGCTCAAACCGCGTACTTTGCTTTCCGAACTGAACGACGCGGTTCCCGGGACTGCGCCCGCGCAAATTTGCGTCGGGCTTGTCCTGGGCTAGTCTCTTGCGCTCCCTACGGGAGCTTCCTGAGCCTTACTCCTCGACAACGCCTTTGGCCGGCATCGCCTTGATTCCGCGTAGCGCCTGACGGGTCCGTTCTTCGTTCTCGATCTGGGCGAAGCGGACGTGGTTTGGCCTGAAGATCGTATGATGGCCCAGATGGAGCAACTGGTTACCGGACGCGGCTCGGCCAGTCATGGCAAAGGGAGGCAGATATGGACCTCGCGATTGTACGGAAGGTATTGACGGGTGCAGCATCGGCAGCGGCCGTGGTCTTGCTTGTGTCGGCAGCAGCGCCGGGACAGTTAACGCCCAACGCGAACTCGCAGAAGATGGCAGTTTTGCACGCGACCGTCACGATCACCGGAGGCCTGGCATTCACCGGTTCCTACGACGATCGCCTGTCAGTCCGCACCTGTGCCGATGTCGCAAGGATCGGAACAGGCGAGACCGGCGGCACGGGCGGTAGGATGTTCTATGTGCCGATACCACCTCAAGACCCCGGCGGCAATCCCGGGCCGGTGGGCGGCGGCCACACCTTCTCGACCGATGCCGCGGCTGGGCCTTACCACGGCCCAGGCACATACACGGGCTCCGCCTTGAACGCGACACAGATGGATGTGGACACACCACCCGGTTCACAGGACACTCATATCTTCGCGTTTCCAACCAGCGTGGGCACGATGATCGTCAAGCCGGACGCTTCGGGATCGTTCCAGTTCACCGGCTTGCAGGATCCTGGCAGCGTCACCATCTCCGGTGAGGTCGTCTGGACCTGCTCGTAGCTACGCCGGCACGACGCCTTTGGCGAGCATGGCCTTGATGCCGCGGAGGGCACAATTGCAGGATTCAGGGGTCGGTGATCAGGGATCGGTCTGAGGCTGCCGACAAAGGCGACGACGGCGCGGCTCCACGCGACGTGTCAAGTCCTCGCCTCGACCTGTTCCCAATCACCCCGCCGGCCAACTCGTTGGCTTCCCTTCACTTATTCACTTCTTCACTCCCTCACTTTTTCTTTTCAAGTTTGCCGATTATTTCCTCCAAATCTCTATACTTGTCTTAGGTGGTTCAAGCAGTTGGTTTCGTAAAACTCGCCTTTTCCGAGAGCGGAAAATAATTAAATAAAAAAATTTGGGACATTTCGCCAAATTTTCGCCATTTAACTCGTTTAGAATCAATAAATCGACTTCTGAAACTGCCACAAAGGGCGTCGAATTGGGTCGATTTAACGGCCAACAACCCCTTTAGAATGAGCATTTCCATCGCGCAAATCGGCGCTTGGAAAAATCACTCCACATCTCTCTCATTCTGCAGGTCTTGCATCATAAATAAGCCCCACAGCGGCTCCGACACCTTCAAGAGAGGCGACTGACTGAGTTGGGCTACGCCGGCACGACGCCCTTCGCGAGCATCGCCTTGATCCCGCGCAACGCCTGCCTCGTCCGCTCTTCGTTCTCGATGAGCGCGAAGCGGACGTGGTTGTCGCCGTAGTCGCCAAAGCCGATGCCGGGGCTCACGGCGGTCTTGGCTTCCGTCAGCAGCAGCTTCGAGAACTCAAGCGACTTCAGATCGCGGTAGGCCTCTGGGATCTCGGCCCAGACGAACATCGTGGCGCGGGGCTTGGCGACAGCCCAGCCAGCCTTGTTGAGTCCTTCGACAAGAACGTCGCGGCGGCGGCGGTAGTTGTCGCAAATCTGCGCGACACACTCCTGCGGCCCTTCCAATGCAGCAATCGCCGCGACCTGGATGGGCGTGAAGGTGCCGTAGTCGAAGTAGCTCTTGAGCCGCGCGAGCGCGCCGACCAGCTTCTGATTGCCGACCATGAAGCCGATGCGCCAGCCCGGCATGTTGTAGGACTTCGAAAGCGTGAAGAACTCGACGGCGACGTCTTTGGCGCCGGGAACCTCAAGGACGCTGGGCGGCTTGTAGCCGTCGAAGGCGATGTCGGCGTAGGCGAGGTCCTGAATGAGCCAGAAGCCGTGTTCGCGGGCGAGCGCGACGAGTCGCGCGAGGAAAGGCAGCTCAACACACTCCGTTGTCGGGTTCGAAGGGAAGTTGACGATCAGCGCCTTGGGGCGCGGCGTCATGCGCGGGATGATCTCTTCAAGCTGCGCCAGGAAGCTTTCCTGGTTGTGGACGGGGACGCTGACGATGTGCGCGCCGGCGATGACCGGGCCGTAAATGTGGATGGGGTAGCTGGGGTTGGGAACAAGAACAGTGTCGCGCGAGTCGAGAATGGCGAGACACAGGTGGGCAATGCCCTCTTTCGATCCAATCGTGACAATAGCCTCGGAGTCGGGGTCGAGATCGACGTCGTAGCGCGTCTTGTACCAGTTGCAGACGGCCTTGCGCAGGCGCGGAATGCCGCGGGAGACAGAGTAGCGGTGCGTCGAGGGCTTCCTGACCGCCTCAATAAGCTTGTCGACGATGTGCTTGGGTGTGGCGCCGTCGGGGTTGCCCATGCCGAAGTCGATGATGTCCTCACCACGGCGGCGGGCGGCCATCTTCATCTCGCCGGTGATGTTGAAGACGTAGGCGGGGAGGCGCTGAATGCGTGAAAACTCGTCCATGATGACTCCAGAATACAAGGATCAGAGATCAAAGGTCAGGGGTCAGAGCGGCGAGATTGCGGCTCGGACACCATAACTGTTAACTGCGATCGAAGAGCTGAGATTTGCGGATGAGGTGAGGCGGGAGTCTAGGCGGCGCGAGCCGCCGCAGCCGCAGTTGCGCGGGCGGCGGTGATGAAGGCGCGGCGAGTGGCGAGGTGCTGCATGGGTTCCATTATAGCGAAACGCAGGCGCGAAGCCACTTCATGGACGCAGGCCCTTCATCGAGCTACGGCGGGGGCTGCTGTGCTTCCCTGGCCTCGGCTATTCCGATTCGCCAACGACGTTGTATTTGCGCGTTGTGCCGTCGGGAAAGAGGATCTCGTAAGTGCGCGAGTATTCGTAGGAATGCGAAGTATCCTCTTTGAGGATTTTCGCTTTGTAGTCGCCAGGGACAATCACTTCCTTGCTGGGACTTTGGTCATCGAGTTCGACTTTCTTCCCGTCAATCGATACTGACAATGACAAGATCGAGAAGCACATCGACCCCTTGTCATCAGACGAGCACTGGTCAACGAATCGAGAAGATTGCACATGAACGGCGATGGTGTAGTCCGCTGGATTGGGCTTGTCAGCCAAGGCCAGCGCGGGGACCATGAGAAAAATTGCGAACAGGGCTATCTTCATTGCTTCCTCCAACGTGGCCATCATAAACCCGGCGCGATGAGCGGGTTTGGCGCGGGTTTCGGCGCACGGTGCGCGCGGCTCCAGGGGAAAGTGTTCACTTTTGACCAGTTTTTGACCCTTTTGGTGGGAGAATGGATGCAGGACCAGTTCGCCGCTCCGAGCAGGGCCGCACTGCTTCCATCGGGGGAAGCACGGCCTGAATCTGCTGATCGCGCCCGCGCAGCCACTCTTCCTGCCGAGAGATGGCCGATGAATGCGTTGCTGATCTATCCGGAATTCCCTGAGACATTTTGGAGCTTCAAACACGCGCTCAAGTTTTTGGGCAAGCGAGCGGCACAGCCTCCGCTGGGCCTGATGACGGTGGCGGCGCTGTTGCCCGGCGCTTGGAAGAAGCGGCTGGTGGATACGAATGTGGAGCGGCTGCGCGATCGCGACCTGAAGTGGGCCGATGTGGCGTTCGTGAGCGGGATGCACATCCAGCTGGAGTCGCTCAAAGAGATTGTGGAGCGATGCCGGGCGCGCGGATTGCGGACGGTGGTGGGCGGGCCTATTACGAGCAGCGTGACGCCGGCGGAGTTGAAGGCCGACCACGTGGTGATTGGCGAAGCGGAGAGCCTGATCGGCGATCTGGCGCGGGAGTTGGAGGCGTGCGCGGCGCGGCCGGTGTATCAGGCGGCGGAACGGCCGGAGATGGCGTCGAGCCCGCTGCCCGATTTGAGCCTGATCAAGATGAAGCGCTACTCGACCATGACGGTACAGTACTCGCGCGGGTGCCCGTTTAATTGCGAGTTCTGCGACATTATTGAGATTTACGGGCGGCGGCCGCGGACCAAAGCTGTGGCACAGGTGCTGGCGGAGCTGGACCAGTTGCTGGCCGCGGGCTGGCGCGAATCGGTATTTATCGTGGACGACAACTTTATCGGCAACAAGGCGCGGGCGAAGGACCTGCTGCGCGCGATGGCGGAGTGGCGCGTGCGTACCGGGGCGCGGTTTGACTTCATTACCGAAGCTTCGCTGAACCTGGCTGACGATATGGAGCTGATGCAGTTGATGAAGGACGCGGGTTTCAGATCGGTGTTTCTGGGCGTGGAGACGCCGGATGAGTCGGGGCTGATTGCGAGCAACAAGTTGCAGAACACGCGGCGGAGTTTGCTCGAGAGTGTGGCGACGATTCAGAGCTACGGCATGCAGGTCATGGGCGGATTCATCCTGGGATTCGATACGGACAAGGAAGACATTTTCGATCGCATGGTGGAGTTCATCCAGAAGAGCGGGATTCCGATTGCGATGGTGGGACTGCTGCAGGCAATGCCGGGGACGCAATTGTTCCGGCGTTTGCGGACCGAGGGACGGATTGTGGATGCGGGCGGCGGCAACAATACGTTTTGCGACAAGCTGAACTTTTTGCCGCGCATGGATTCGGCCAAGCTGGTGGAAGGCTACCGCGACGTGATGAAGAGAATTTACAACTGCGAAGCCTACTACGAGCGGGTGAAGATCTACCTGAACCGGGCGAATCCGAAGCCTGCGAAGGGCGAGAAGAAACTAGCGGGGCAAAGAACGCCGGCGCTCGTGACGCGGGGCAATATGCGCGCGCTGGTGAATTCGATTGTGCGGCAGGGAGTGTTTGGGCGGCATCAGTGGAGCTATTGGAAGTTTCTTGCTGCTGCGGCGACGAAATACCGGCGCTGCTTTGGCGCGGCGATGACGCTAGCGGTGATGGGACATCACTTCCAGGTGATGACACGGAAGCTCGGCAAAGCGATTGACAAAGCGACGAAGGCAGCGAAAGCTGCGGAGATGCTGGCGGAGCGAACGAGCGGCGAATAAAGGGTCGAGCCGGCGCTTGTCCTCGGTGCGCCCGGCCTAGAAATTTATACTTGTTGGGACATGCAAGAACCTCAACCACAGAAGTTTCTCCCTGTTGACGAACAGATGGACCTGCTCCAGAAGGGCGCGGCGGAGATTATCCGCGTGTCCGACTTGAGGGAGCGCCTGGAAGAAAGCCGCAAGAGCGGGCGGCCGCTGAGGGTGAAGGCCGGGTTCGACCCGACTGCGCCCGATTTGCACCTGGGGCACACCGTGCTGATGCGCAAGCTGCGGCACTTTCAGCAGCTGGGGCACACGGTGATTTTCCTTATCGGCGACTTCACATCGCTGATCGGCGACCCGACGGGGCGCAACGTGACGCGCAAGGCGCTCACGCGCTCTCAGATTGACGAGAATGCAGTTACTTACAAAGAGCAGGTATTTCGGATTCTCGACGAGAAGACGACCGAGGTTCGCTACAACTCGGAGTGGCTGGGCAAGCTGGGGTACGAAGAGACGATCCGGCTGACGGCGCACTTTACGGTGAGCCAGATGCTCGAGCGCGACGAGTTTCACAAGCGATTCCGGGAAGAGCAGCCGATCAGCTTGCACGAGCTGCTGTACCCGGTCATGCAGGGATACGACTCCGTGTGCCTCGAGTGCGACGTGGAGCTGGGCGGGACGGACCAAAAGTTTAATTTGCTATGCGGACGCGAGTTGCAGCGGCACTACGGGCAGAAGCCGCAAATCGTGCTGATGACGCCGATTCTGGAAGGCCTGGACGGCGCGCAGAAAATGTCGAAATCGCTGGGCAACGCAATCGGGATCAACGAGCCGGCGAGCGAGATGTACGGGAAGCTAATGAGCATCAGCGATGAGCTGATGTGGAAATATTGGGTGCTGCTGACGGATTTGAGGCAAAGTGAGATCGACGCGATGAGCGCGGATGTGGCGGCTGGTAAGCTGCACCCGATGGAAACCAAGAAGAAACTGGCGCGGACGATTACGGCGGGGTTCCACGGGGAGGCTGCGGCCGAGAGCGCGGACGAAAACTGGGCGCGGATGTTTCAGCAGAAGGGTGAGAGCGAGGATCTCGAAGAAGTTGCGATCGCTTTTGCGGACGTCGCCGGAGCCGAAGCGAATCAGATTCGGTTGCCGAAGCTGCTGGTGGCGATGGGACTCGCGGCAAGCGGAGCGGAGGCCAACCGGAAGATTACGGAAAAGGCCGTGAAGGTGGACGGCGAAGCCGTGAGCGGCGCGGTGATCTCGGTGGAAGCCTTGCCGGCGCGGATCGTGGTGCGGCTGGGAAAAAGGGCCAAGGTGGCGGTGGTCGGGTAGGCGGCTCCTCCGTCACATTCACTGTTGTGCTATCCCACGTCCCAGGATCGGGACGTGGGGCACCCATTTCCCTGCTAAGTTGGGAGCGGGAAAGGCAACCGCAGATCCTTCGCTCCCCCAAGCGGCAAGCCGCGACCCCACTGGCGTGGGGCCCCAAACGTGCTCCGCTCAAGATGACGAATCAGTTTTGAGGCGGGGCGTCAGCTGCCAAGAGCGAAGGTGCGGGCGGGGACGCCCGCACGACAGCCGGCGAGGACGCCGGCGCTACAAGAGGCCGGCGCTACATTGCTAACTGCTCAACGTAAGGGCTATGAGCCAAGCGCAAACGCGCGCGCGGAGTCGAGGAGTTTGGCGACGGATTCCTTTGAGCAGGACTCGGCGTAGATGCGCAGGAGGGGCTCGGTGCCACTGGCGCGGAGGAGCAGCCAGGTTTCGGCGGCTTTTGGCTTGGTGGTGGCTTCGGGGTTGTCGAGGAAGAACTTGACGCCGTCGAGATCTTCCTGGCAATAGATGCCCATGCCGGCGAAGACGGGGTCGCCCGGCTTGAGGGCATGGGCGCGGGCAATGACGGCGTTCTTTTGCGCTTCAGGCAGGTGGAGATCGATGCGGCCATACTGATGTTCGCCATACTCGGCCTGCAAGTCGGCGACAAGTTGACCGAGCGTCTTCTTTTCTTGGGCCATGACGTTCGCGAGCATCAGGCAGTTGAGCAGGCCGTCGCGCTCTGGCAGGTGGCGCTGGAATCCAATGCCACCCGACTCCTCGCCGCCCATGACGATTTCGCGCTC
This sequence comes from uncultured Acidobacteriaceae bacterium, assembly GCA_963813015.1. Classification (GTDB taxonomy): domain Bacteria; phylum Acidobacteriota; class Terriglobia; order Terriglobales; family Acidobacteriaceae; genus Telmatobacter. Next base: position 1,300,887 of record CAWEXN010000008.1, on the reverse strand, counting down.
GAGCATGAGGTCGACGACATACTTGAAGCCGATGCCGTGCTCGATAAGCTCGCGGCCATATTTCATGGCGATACGGTCGAGCATTTTAGTGGTGTTGAAGGCGCGAGTGACGGCGCCCGGCCAGCCCTTGTACTTCAAGACCCAGTTCAAGAGCACGGAGTAGATTTTGTGTGGGTCGACGAAGTTGCCATGCTCGTCGGTCGCGCCGATGCGGTCGGCATCGCCGTCAGTGCAAAGGCCGGCCTGACAGCCGTTGGCTACTGTGGCTTCGCCGAGGGCGCGGATGTGCGGCTCGATGGGCTCGGGGTTGATGCCGGGAAAAAGCGGGTCGGGGTTGGAGCGAATCTGCACGTGAGCCACGCCGATTCGGGCAAAGATGTCAGCAAGAATTGTGCCGCCGGCGCCGTACATGGAGTCGATGCAGAACTTCATGCCGGATTTCGAGATGAGATCGAGATCGGCGAAACTCTCGATGGCTTTGAGATAGGCGGGCAGGAAGTCGACTTCCGTAATGGTCGCGGGCTGAGCGGCGCGCGGGACGGGCTTGCCGAGAAACGACTCGATGGCTGCGATCATGGAGGGCTTGCCCGAGCCGCCATACCAACCCTTGTACTTGACGCCGTTCCACTGCGCGGGATTGTGCGAAGAGGTGATCATGATGCCGCCCGCAGCGCCGCGTTCGCGCACGCCGAAACTCAGGGCCGGCGTGGGCGTGACAGCGTTAGCCAGCAAGACGGGAATTCCGGTGGCCGCAGCGACTTGAGCGCAGGTATGGGCGAAATCTTTCGATCCGAAGCGCGTGTCGTAGCCGATACAAAGGCCTTTCGAAGGATCCTCTTGCGCCGAGCCTTTCTGAGAGTGGATGTAGGCGGCGATGGCTTCGGCGGCGATGCGGACGTTGGCGAAGGTGAAGTCGTCGGCAATGACGCCGCGCCAGCCGTCGGTGCCGAATTTGATGACGGAATCGGGCATGGCTGCTATTGAGTGCTCCACGGGAAGCAAATGAAAACAATAACAGGCGGAGCGGTGCGTGTACACGGGGGAGTGGGCGTGAGTCGTGACGAGGAGTATTCTTGTCAAAACCATGAAAGTTGCGATTATTGGCGGCGGCATTGTGGGGCTGGCGACAGCGCACCAGCTTCTTGAGCGGCACCCGTCGGTGAAGGTGCTCCTGCTGGAGAAGGAAAGCGGGCCGGGCCGTCACCAGACCGGACACAACAGCGGAGTGCTGCACTGCGGCCTCTATTACAAGCCGGGTTCGACAAAAGCGCGGCTGGCTGTGGAGGGGCTGCGCAGAATGACGGCGTTCTGCGAGCAACATGGCGTGCCCTACGAGCTGTGCGGCAAGACGGTGGTGGCCACGGAGGCGGAGGAGATTCCGCGATTGCACGCGCTGATGGAGCGCGGGAAAGCCAACGGCGTGCAAGGGCTGCAACTGCTCAGTGCGGAGCAGATTCGCGAGTATGAGCCGCACGCGGCTGGGTTGGAGGGAATCCGCGTTCCGCAGGAAGGGATCGTGGACTACGGCTCGGTTTGCACAGAGATGGTGAAGGAGATTGGCGCAAGAGGCGGCGAACTCCGGTTCTCATCGGAAGTGACGCGGGCGAAGAAGGCTGCGGCGTGGACGATCGAGGCAAAGGGCGATGCGGGGAATGGAGAATATGAGGCCGACTTTCTGATCAATTGCGCCGGATTGCAATGCGACCGGGTGGGCCGCATCGCGGGGAGCGGGGATCGAGCGAAGATCGTGCCGTTCCGCGGCGAATACTACAAGCTGCGTCCGGAGCGGCAACATTTGGTGAAGAACTTGATTTATCCGGTGCCGGACCCTAGTTTTCCGTTTCTAGGAGTGCACTTTACGCGGCAGATTGCAGGCGGGGTGGAGTGCGGCCCCAATGCGGTGCTGGCCTTTAAGCGCGAAGGCTACCGGCACACCGATTTTTCGCTGCGCGACACGTTGGAGACGATGACTTATCCCGGGTTCTGGAGATTTTTTGTGCGCTACCCGCGCATGTGCTGGGAGGAGTTCAAGCGTTCATACAGCAAAAAGCTTTTTTGCCGGTCGTTGCGGCGGCTGGTGCCGGAGCTCACGATGGAGGATCTAGCCGAGGGAGGAGCGGGAGTGCGTGCCCAAGCGCTTTCGCCCGAGGGCGAGTTGATGCAGGACTTTTATTTTGTGCAGCGAGCGGGCGCGCTGCACGTGCTGAATGCGCCGAGCCCCGCGGCGACGGCGTCGCTGGCGATTGCGGACGCGATTCTGGACCAGGCGCGAGAGGCGTTTGAGGCGTGATGCGGCGAGGACGCGAAGCAGTGTAAACTAACGAAGACCCTGAGCCGGTTCGCGATTGCGGACCGGCAGCGTTATGTCGGGACGTGGCTCAGCCTGGTAGAGCACTCGCTTGGGGTGCGAGGGGTCGGCAGTTCGAATCTGCCCGTCCCGACCATTGCATGGAGCAGACGCGGCCTCACGGCCGCATTTCTGTCTTTCGGGGCCGACCCACGAGTACCCCAATTCGGCGGTCGCCGCAGCGAACGCCGCGGGTTCAGGCGCGAGGGGTCCGCGAGGCGAAGCCGAGCGAGATGCAGTTCGAATCTGCCCGTCCCGACCATCAAATCAATTACCTGCAGACTCACTTGAGAGTGTTTCGTTGAAATTGCGGGGATTTTGTGGGGCCCCCAATTCAGCATCAGTGTGCAAACTGAGCCGAAATCGCGGCAGTTTCCGATTTGCTGATCTTAGAGAGAGCCGTGATCCTGCCAGGCTGCGGGTGCTTCGCGCGCTGCGGCTCCTCCTACGGGGTTCTGGGCCGCTCACGGTCATTTCTGCGGTGCGGCTAGCACATGCAGATTCGCGTAGAAGGCCTTGATCGCGTCAGAATCAGACACAGCAGCGGGAGACAGCAGCATCCACCGCCAATTCACCTCTCTCGCGAGCACGTCCGTGGTAGGTACGCCCGAGGCAATGCGAACACCGAACGGCTTGCCGCCGGCAAACTGAGTCACAAGTCGGTCGAGCGGGAAGCGGCGTCCCGCAAGTGCATCTGCATCCAGCGTGATCGCGTCGATGTGCAGCGGCCCGGGAAAGTAATCATCCAAACCGTTGTTCCCTCCAGGATTGAAGCTGGGAGGCGCCGCTTCCCAGACCCACGCGAGGTTGTGAAGGTTCCCATTACCGGTGAGGCGCTCATAGAGCCTTCGGTACAACTCCTCGGAACCCTCAGGCCCAGGATGACCTGACCACCAATTGCCATCACCATTCATCGCCGGATATGGACTCCAGAGTACGGCGAGATGCGTATCTGCCAGCGGGCGCAGCAGAGCGGCTGCGGCGTCTGCCTGCGCTGCCCAACGATGATTCAGATCTGTTCCCGGCTCGAGCAACTGATGCCATTCAAAACTGGTGAGGACGCCCGAAGCGGCGCCGTCGGTTGGGCGGGGTGGCATCCAGCGTATAGCGACCAACTCGCCCTGCCGTGTCGCCTCCCGCACCTGCGCGAGAAGCATTGCCGGATCCGTGGCTCCGGTCAGATCGATTTCGACGATCGCCGGTTGTTTGCCGGTCGCGGTAAGTACCGCCTGCGCCTCGGGAAAAGTGATGGCAGTGGACTCGACGACGCTTTGCCCGCTGAGAACTCCCTTTCCCTTCGCGTCAGCGAGTTTATCGAGCAGGGCGCGCACTTCAGCATCAGCACTAATGTCTCCCGATGCCGGGGGCGTCGCTGGAGCTGCGAGCGGCGCGGAAAGACGCGAATCGCCGCGGTTGATGATGTTCGGCGCATGAAAGATCGTCTGCAACTGGTCGAGGCTGTTGGCGCCTTCTTCCAAACCGCTCCACATCATGAAGTATGTCCAGCGGGGCTGCGCTGCGAGCGTGGTCAGCGACGGCATGGCTCCGACTTCGGCCAGAGCGATCGGCTTATGAAGGGGATCGGCAAGTGCAACCATTTGGTCATAGAACTCCTGGCTGAACGGTCCGTAGATATCCATCGTGAGCACGTCGGCATAGGCGGCGCCAGGAAAATAGCTGGCAACTGGGCCGGCGCTCGCACTGGGGCTGTTCACGTTCCACACCCAAACGAGGTTGTTGAGATGATGCACGTGCACGTAGCGGTCATAAATCTGGCGGTAGAGTGCCGCCGAGCCCTCAAGGCCGGGGCGGCCGCCCCACCAGAACCAATTGCCGTTCATCTCGTGGTAGGGGCGGAAGAGCACAGGCACTCCTGCGTCCTGCAATTCTTTGAGGTAGCCCGCGATTCGGTCCACCTGCCGGCACCAGCGCATATAGAGATCCGTACCCGGTGTAAGGACCTGATGCCACTCCCAGTCAGTCAGGTGCCCTTGCACGCTGTCGTGGAATGTGACGGGTTCGTCATCCGTCGGCCGAACGGAGTGCCATGTGAGTGCGATTACGGCGCCATTGCGGTACTGGCGAATCACTTCCTCAATCATGGACGGACGCCCTAGCGCGGAATCCTTATCGTCTCCGCCCGAAAAGCCAAAGTCCTGTCCGAAGATGCCCGGATATTCTCCAGTCAAATCGTAAACGCGGTCGGAGTAGCGGGAGACAGTGTTTGGATAGTTATGCTGTCCGCTGATCGTGGCGTGACCCGAGATTGTGTCCAAATCGTGCAGGAGGGCCCGTGCGGCCGGTGTTGCATCCGGATTGACCGGTTGGGCGTCAGGCGTTTGCGCAATTGTGGCGCAAGTCGCGCAGATGCCCACCACAGATGCGAGAAACAAGTGCCGCATAGCAGCAATCCTCAACCCAGCACGATCGGGTGCCGAAGCAAATTGAGCGGAATCATTCTTTGCCACGTCCTGCCTCCTACCGGAATAAGTCTACGGTGCCGGCGCGGCACATCAGTTTCAACCATGGATACTGTTGATTCGACCGGAAGCGCGCGGCAGGCTTTCAGAGCTCGTTGAAGCTGATGAGTTGGGCGGCTGGCGCAAGTATTTCCTTCCAATCTCCCCAAAGCAAGGCGGTTTCCTCAACAAAGAGTTCTCCGCCCGGGTGGCACATCAGCTCGATGGAACCCTTCCACGCCAGCCCGGCGCGGAGACGGCTATAGAACTCGATGAACGAGGTGAATCCATCCGTTGTTTCCGTGGCAAAATAGTGCCTCAGCGCAAAGTTCCACGCGACTTTTGAAGCAAGAAGCTTTTTGCCGACGTGATGATCGGCACCGTAGACATTCTTCGTGATCCGCACCCTGCGGAGATGAAATTTCTTCTGCAGGCGCTTCAGGATTCCGAACAACCGTGGCTCGGTATGAACGTGATGATGGGAATCCAAATGACTGACCGGCACTCCGCCGTCGAGGGCAGCCTGTATCTGCGCCGACCACTCCGCAAACAAACCTTCTCGTATGCCGCGCGTTAGAGGAATTCTCCGGAGGTTTCCCTGAAAGTTCCCCTCTTGATCGAGCAAAGGCTCCAGGCCGGGATGCCGGGTTAGAGGGACATATTGCGTTCCGTTCAGATGCACACCAAACGAAGCTCGCGGGTGATCGACAATCCGCGCAAGAGCATCGGCAATCTCCGGACCATTCATCATCAGCGTGGCAGACGTCACCCGCCCTTGCTGGATCAGGCCGAAAATGCTGTCGTTCACTTGCCGGCTCTCTCCCAGGTCGTCGCAGTTGATGATGATTTTCATGAGACACTTCTAAATCCCATGCAACGCATTTCACTTTTGCGGCGGGCTGCACGATGTCCGCCGGCCTGGTCGACACCTGGGGCGCCTTCTCGCTCGCCGGCGTCTTGAAGGCAACAAAGTCAAGCCACGTGAATACGAGGCGGATTTCCTTGTCCGCGTCAGGGAATACCAGGAGGCGGTAACAATCTTTATGCCCGAATTCCGGCGGCAAAGGGACCGGCAACTGAAAATAGTTGTAGCCGAAATGCAGATCGAGTCCCTCCCGGTAAACGGGAGAGTCATTTTTTACAAGTTCCACGATCACTCGACACGGCGCGCTCTCGAAGCTGTAGCATTCGACGGCAAAGGCGTCGAATCGGACGGCTCGCCTTCCAATATGGTTCAGCAGCATTGCTCTATAGAGGGTCAAGGCCCCGTTGAGCCGGCGCTTTGGGCTGATGCCGCTCAGTAGATTGGAGAAGGAATTGACCACCGCGGTCAGCGCGCGGTCCAGCTTATCGAGAAACCGAATCGCCCGAAGCGACAGGAATCGTCCAGTGAGCGTGGTCTCGATCTTGCCCCACCGCCGGAAACGCAGATCGGCCCCCGCATTCAATAATCCACTGAACTCAGGATTCCTTACGATCCCGTAAACCAGCCGCGCGCACTTCCGGTCGCGGCGCTGAACATACAGTGGACAAGTGGAATAGCAGAGCGGTACCGCGCATTCGATGCAGTGTTCCTGCCACTGGAGAACCATCGCGCCACGAACCTGACCGCGGGGTCCGGTCTTCTCCGATTCGAGCCTTTGCGTCTCCTGGGACCACAATTCCCGCGAGGCCCAATCAAACTGGAACATTGCACGCGCTCCACACCGGGAAGGACAGAGAAATCTCGCGGCAGAACAGCTTTGGCCGGAGACGTCGCCTGATTGCATTATAGGTAATCCGGCCGTCCGCCGAGGCAGGCGGCGAGGAAGCTGCCACAACCCAATCAGGAGCCTGAACGCACCGCCCGGGTTGTTGACCATGGCACCAACATGACTTTTGTCATGTACCCAAAAGCTGATTCTTCGCGCATTGTGGAGAGACAGGGCAAAGAACCCAGCATGGGCTTGAGACCGCTTTTGGCCGGTTCATGAAGCATGTACAGATTTGAAGCGAAACATTTTCTCCCAGGGCTGCGCATCTTCGAATGATTCAAAAAAACGCTGCCGCGAAAGGACTTGCGGCGACCGGCGGCCAACCGGATCGGCGACAGGATCATCGAGGGAAAGGCGGCACATGCACTCCCCCCAATCGCGTCACGGTATGCAATCCGGCATCAACCAGCGCAACGGCGTTGTCCGCACGCTCGTGCTTCTTTCCGCCTTCGCGGGACTCGCGGGTTGCACGCAGAAGCTTCCGACCCTTAAACAGGTTGCAGCACCCACCATCAGTTCTTTCTCCGCGAGCCCGGCGTCGATCATCAATGGCTCAACGACCACATTGAGCTGGACCACTGCGGGAGCGACCGGCGTCGCCATAACGCCGGGGACGTTTGCATCGACATCCGCGAGCGGATCAGTGGTTTTGAGCCCGACGGCGACCACGACGTACACACTTACGGCGACGAACACCACAGGCTCTGTTACCGCGACGGCGGTGGTGACCGTGACGCAGCCGACGCTGCCGACGATCAGCTCGTTCACTGCCAGCCCAACAAGCATTACGTTGGGCGGGATCAGCACGCTGAGCTGGACAACATCGGGCGCGACGACGCTGAATATTGCACCGGGAAATCTTGCTTCGACCTCCGCGAGCGGAAGCGTGAACGTGAGCCCGGAGACAACGACTACCTACGTGCTGACAGCAACGAATGCGGCGGGATCGGTGACGGCGTCCGCAAAGGTGACGTTGACGTCATCGGGCGGGGCGTTATCGATTACGATGACAAGCTGCCCGGGCGGCACGCAGAACACGGCTTACGCGGGCTGCACCATCACCGCAACCGGTGGGAATCCACCGTACACTTTCTCGGTCGACGATAGCGGCAACTATCCTCCGCTGCCGGAAGGATTGGCGCTGGATGCGTCGTCGGGAGAGATCACGAGCCCGTTGATTGGCGGTCAGGGAACGTACACGCCCGAGATCATCGTGACGGATGCAACGGGCGCGACGGCGAAGGCGCAGATCGCTTTCGCGATGAACGGGAGCAACGCGTTCCTGGCGAATGTCTTTACGTCTGCATCGATCTTCCATCATCGCGTGGATGCGGCGACAACCAATCTTCCCGTGGACACGTCTCCCGCGGCACCGATGTATAGCGGCTATCTGCCGGAGACGATCAAGCCGTTCTTCGGGAACAATTCGAATGCACCGTTCCCGAACGGGATTCCGGCGATCGAGGTTCCGGCGAACCAGCCGGATGTTTCGGTCTCGACAACGGTGTATCAGCAGTACTTTACTTCGGGACCGATTCCGGCCTACGCGCCAGTGGAAGGCACGAGCAACTCGAACGGAGACCGGCATGTGCTGGTGTACCTGGAGCCGGGCAACGGAAGCAATCCGGCGCTCTACGAGATGTGGCAGGGAATTTATCTGGACGGGCCGTGGACCGATTCCTCGAACGCGGAGTGGCCGAATGTGGCGACGGATGCGCTGACGCCGCAGGGACAGGGAACGTCAGACGCCGCGGGATTGCCGGTGGGGCCGCTGCTGGCCAATGCGGATGAAGTGATCGGGACGGGGACGCCGACGTCGCCGAATGGAACGATCCAGCATCCGATTCGATTCACGCTCAATCACATGCTGAATTACTGGGTGTGGCCGGCGACGCAGACGGCGGGCGTGGGGAGTTGCGTTGCGAGCGGAAGCGGCGGCTCAATTCCTGTGGAGTCAGAGATTTCGCAGGCTACTCCGCCGTCGAGCTGCACGATGAGCGGGGCGGCCGGCGAAATCTACCGGCTGAAGGCTTCGGTGGCGACTCCGGCTTGCGCGGCGACGAGCCCGCAGGCGGCGATCATCATCACGGGGTTCAGGAATTACGGAATCATTCTGGCCGACAACGGAGACAGCGGAGGGCTGATCGGGACACCCGACGCGCGGTGGAACGACGCGGACCTGTCCTGCCTGACGAGCCTGATTCTGTCGGACTTTGAGCCGGTGAACGTGTCGAGCCTGATGGTTTCGAACGACAGCGGGGCGACCAGCCACTAGACTGTGTCGACAAATACGGACGGCAGCGAGGTCTCCCAACCTTTCCGCGATGAAACCGCGAAAAGGTTGGGGCAACCAGCGAGTTGGAGCCGGGGGATTAGTGGGCGGGGGGAACGTAGTCGGCCGGCAGGGCTGAGCCTGAGCCGAAGAAGAATTCTTCCATCTGTTCGACGAGGAACTGCTGCGCCTGCGGCAGCCAGGGCTGGAGGCGGTACTCGTTGAGCAGCATCTTTTGGCGGGCGAGCCATTCGTCCCAGGCTGCTTTGGAGACGTTTTTATAGATTTTCTGGCCAAACTCCGAGTCGAACGGCGGCTCGTCGAGGCCCTCCATTTCCTTTTTATTGCGAACGCAAAAAACCATGTGCGCCATGAGAATTGCTCCCAGATGCCATTGTAATTGGCTGAACAGGGCGGCGGCTGGATGTGAGGAGAACGTAAATTCTCTTGACAAGGAGATGGGCGGCAGGTTGTTCTATCTCCACCCCGCTTGATGCCCGTGGCCGAAGGAGCTCAACTCCCCGAAGCGCGGGGAGCGCACAGAAGCGAAGAAACCCCTCCCCTTCAACCGTTTTCCTTGAAAAGGAGAAGTTGCTATGGCCGATGAACCCAACACAGCAGCACCAGCCAGCTCTGGACTGTCAGAGGATGCCGCCAGCGGCCTTGCCTATCTGACGATTATCCCGGCGATCATCTTTCTGGTGGTCGCGCCGTACAACACAAATCCGAAGGTCAAGTTCCACGCATGGCAGTCGATCTTTCTGGGCTGCGCGTGGATCGTCTTGTGGGTCCTCAACATCGTGCTCGCGTTTATCCCGATTATCGGATGGCTCCTGATGATAGTCCTGGCTCTGGGACTGTTCATTATCTGGCTCATCGCCATCATCCAGGCGTTCCAGGGGAAGAGATTCGTCATCCCGGTGATTGGGCCTCTGGCAGCGAAGCAAGCGGGCGTGTAAGCAGCAGCCGCAAACGCGCGCATAAGCCCGAAGGCTACTGGTTTCATCGCCTTCTGCCTTTTTTGAATCGCCGCTTGTTCCCGCCGGGGGACGGCGGCGATGCGTTTTTGCGTCTTTTCTTCGATCTCGATGACCGCGGCGTACCCTTCTTTCCAGTCAGCGGCAATTCTTCTTCCACCAGAGCAAATTGAAGTTTGCGTTCCTGCGCGAGAACGCGGTCGAGGATGACCTGGACGCGATCGCCTGCGCGGAAGCGGCGGCCGGTGCGCTCGCCGATGATTTCGTGCGTGTTCTCACGCCAGGTGTAGCGGTCGGCGCGCAGAGTGTCGATGGGGACGAGGCCCTCGACGAAGAGATCGGTGAGCTCGACAAAGAGGCCAAATTTGGCGGAGTTCAGGACGAGAGCGGCGAACTCGTCGCCGACGCGGTCCTGCATGAAGCGAACCTTCTTCCATTCGACCAGTTCGCGCTCAGCTTCCGCGGCGCGGCGCTCGGTATAGCTGGTTTCTTCGGCGATCTCGGCGAGTTCTGGTTCGGGGATGGGAGGTGGGATGGCGGAGGGGCTTCCCTTCCCCGGTCCCCAAGCGCGAGGGACTGGGAGCACCCCAATTCTTGTTTGACCCTCATTCGGGTGCGACCAGGGCGAGGCGAGGCGCGAGGCAGTGATGGTGCGATGGCCCGGGACGCCGGCGCGGAGAAGAGTTTTGACAATGCGGTGCACGATAAGGTCGGGATAGCGGCGAATGGGCGAAGTGAAGTGGGTGTAAGTTGGCGCAGCGAGGGCGAAGTGGCCTTCGTTGACCTCGGAGTAGCGGGCCTGAGAGAGGGAGCGCAGCATGAGGTAGCTCAGGATGCGTTCTTCCGGCTTGCCCTCTATGCGAGCGGCGAGTTTTTGATACATGCGCGGGGTGACGGCGATGTCCTCAGGCACTTCGTGCTGGCGGGGATTGCGGCCCTGGCCATGCGATTCGCGGCGCTCAGCGCGGGTGACTATGCGTTTCACGGGAAGCGGTCCGAGGCCAAGCGAATAGCCAAAACCAGCGGCGAGTTCCTCAAACTGAACGACACGTCGCGGATCGGGCTTCTCGTGGATGCGATAGAGCGAAGGGACGCCAAGATCTTCGAGCCAGACGGCGACGCACTCGTTGGCGGCGAGCATAAACTCCTCGATAAGACGGTTGGCCCAGGTGCGCTCGGCGCGGGTAACTCCGCGCATCTGGCCGTGCTCGTCAAACTCTATGACCGGCTCGGGCAAATCGAAATCGATGGAGCCTCGCTCTTCGCGCCGCTGATTCATGAGGACGGCAAGTTCTTTCATGCGCTCGAAGCGCTCACGCGCCTCTGGGTTTTGGACAAGTGTGTCGGCACGGTCGAGGATTGCGGAGACTGCCGTATAGGTCATGCGTGCGGCGGAGCGGATGACGCCTTCGACGACCTCGAAGCTCTCAATATTCCCTGCGGCGTCAAGCTGCATGATGCAGCTGAGGACGAGCCGATCCTCGTTGGGGCGAAGGCTGCAAATGTCCGTGGAAAGCTCCTGGGGCAGCATCGGGATGGCGCGATCGGGAAAGTAAACGCTGGTGCCGCGGATGCGGGCTTCGAGATCGAGGGCCGAGCCGGGAAGGACGTACTCGGATACATCGGCGATGTGGACCTGAAGCTCGTAGCCGCCGTCGGCGTGTTTGCGGACGAGGACTGCGTCATCGAAGTCACGCGCGGTTTCGCCGTCGATGGTGACGATGGGGAGCAAGCGGAAATCGGCCCTGCGTGCGGCAATGTCCTGATCGAGGTGCGCGACGCGGCGGGCTTCCGCGAGGACAGCATCGGGGAAGATGCGCGGGAGCTGATGCTTCCGGATCATCATCTCCACATCGACGCCAAAGTCGTCAGGCGAGCCAAGGACTTCAATGACGCGGCCAATGGGAGGGCGCGTTGGAGTGGGCCAACTGGTGATTTCGACGTCGACGACGATGCCTTCCAGGCCCTCCGCGCTTTCGTGTTTTGGACTGACTTTTGCTTCATGACCCAGGACCCGGTGCGGGTTGGAGGGTCCATAGGCGAGCGGGATTTCCGCGCCGGGTGGAATCACGATGGGCTGCGTCATGCGGTCGTCGAAGGGAATGACAACATTGTTGCGGCCGCGATCTTCGCGCGCCAGGCGAAACGTGCCGACCACGGTTGGGTTGCGGCGCTCGAGAATGCGTACTATTCGGCCTTGCTGGCGGCCATCGGCCTTGGGAGGGTCGAGCTCGACCAGAACCTGGTCACCCTGCATGGCGGCGTTGATCTCACTGGGCGGAATGAAGATATCCTGTGCGGTCGAGGCGACCTTTGAATCGTGGCGGAGGGTTTGCGATTGGGGCGGACAAAGCCGTAGCCGTCGCGGTGCAGATCGAGGCGGCCGGCGACGAGGTTTTCGCGCGATGCCGCGTGGGGAAGGGTCCAGTGGTCACGGTCGGGTTGAATGAGCTGGCCACGGACGGTCAGGCGGGCCAACTGCTCGAGGAGAAGACGCCGCGCGCGGCCGCCGGGGAGCGAAAGCTCGCGGACCAGCTGCTTGTATCCGGCCTTTTGGCCCGGGGAGGCGGCGATCCGGGCGAGCAACTCGCGATCGGTCATATGCCAAGATTAAGCCAAGTTGAAAGCTACCGTGACTTTGGAGTGCGGCGCTTGCACAGAAATCACGAAGTTGCCGTAGAATGGGTTTGCGCATCATCCTGGCGGAGCCGGAAGATTGATTCGACCGATTCCCGGCCGCGCAGGAGAGGGCCGCGGCGCGAGCAGCGGCAGGCGGAGTTATCCATTTTGGGTTCGAGCCATTGGCCTTGCCTTGGCATCCCCAGTCCTGAAGCGGACAGAATAGGAAGAGTACCTTGAGCGCAATGTGGAAACCAAGTCAGACTGGATCTTCGATCCCGAATCCCACGCCGGAGCCGCAGCACGCGGCGCCCCCGGCGCACGTGCCTGAAACACCCGCCAGAATGCAGGCAGGAAACGCCGAGCAAGCCACGCTCGGCAAGAGCCTCTTCATCAAAGGCGAGATTACAGGTTCGGAATCTTTATATATTGATGGCAAAGTGGAGGGCACAATCAACCTTCCCGGTAACCGCGTGACGGTGGGCCGCAACGGCCAGGTTGGGGCCAACATCACAGCTCGCGAAGTTGTGGTTCTGGGCAAGGTGAAGGGCAACGTCTCCGCCACCGACCGCGTGGACATTCGCGCGGAAGGGTCGCTGCACGGCGACGTGTCAGCGGCGCGCATCAGCATTGAAGACGGCGCGTTCTTCAAAGGCGGCATCGATATTCGCAAGCCCGATTCGAAGCCGTTGCAAGCGACCGGCACTTCGGGTCCGGTTGCAGTGGCTAGCCCGGCGCCATCAATTCACGAGGCGCACAACACCTAGAGCGGCGGTTGGCCGCGCAGCAAGAATTTTTACGTTGAGAGCAAGCGCTTCCGCGTGACAGGGAGCGCTTGCGTTTTTGCGGGCTGCTGAGAGCGGGTTCGTTCGCCAGTAACCCGGCAGGATTTTGAATGCCGGGAATTCAGATGAGCCGCAAGCGGCGCATGGCGACGCGAGGTAGCGCCGAGCCGGATTTATCGAGGACCCACATGGCGACAGTAGTCCAGACCGCTGTGCCGCCGATGAGGATTGCAGTGTCTGCGATAGACCGGACATGATGAAGCGCAGCCAACCGCGGCAGATGCCGGAACAGCCCGGCGATCGTCCAGGCGAAGACCCACGCGGCCGCGCCACCGGCAAATGAGCCCAGCAGACAGCGGGCCATTTCGGCATAATCGAGACTGGCGAGAGAGACCATGCGGCGCTTGTGCAGAAGCAAAGCGATGGTGAGGGTCTGCAGCGCGATCCCGATGTCGGAGGCAAGAGCCAGGCCCATGGCGCCGCGCCAGTGGAAGAGCAACTCATAGATGGGCAGAGATACGACCGTGACGATGGTGCTGGCGACCATTGGCACGAACGTGTTTCCCGCGGCGTAAAAGGCGCGGGAGTAAATGGCCTGCGCTGACCAGAGGAAAAGAGAAACCGAGAAGACCGCGAAATAAGCAGAACACAGGCGAGCATCGTCCGGCGAGAAGCGGCCGCCTGTAAAAACCAGATCAATGGCCGGCCAGCCAAGCGGCACCATGATCGATGCCGAGAGAAGACCGAGTGCAGCCACGCGAGAGACGGAATCGGCAACGCCGGTAGCGAACTCGAACCGACGATCACGAGTCCACAAACTGGCAAAAAAGGGCAAGGAGGCAGCGCCTGCGGCCTGAGCCAAAACGGACATGGGCGCGGTGAAAACCTGCTTGGCATAGCTCATCAGCGAGACCGCTCCGCCGATGTGCGACGCGAAGTGGGCGATGATCCAGTTGTCGGCGGTGACCAGCGAGACTCCGGCCATGAGCGGCAGAGACAAACGCACCCACTCGCGCAGGCCCTGGTCGTGCCAGTCGAGAATGAAGTGATAGCGCGTACCGGTGCGGTGCGCATAGAACCAGTTGAGGAGGAAGGGCCCGCATATGGCGCCGCCTACAGTGCCGATGGCAAGCGATGAGACTCCGATTTTCCTGACAAGCATGAGGCCACCAACGATCGTGCCGAGACCGTAAATGAGCGGCGCGACGGCCTGCACGTTGAACTGCTTGCGCACCAGGAGGACCGCACCGAAGACCCCGCCGGCAAAGAAGCACAATTGCGCGGGCAGCAGGATGCGTGTGAGTAACACGCAGATTGCGGCCTTGTGCGAATCGAAGCCGTTGAACCACCAGCGCACGTACCAGGGCGCAAAGATTTCGGCCAAGACAATGGCCGTGCCGAGGACCAGGTACATGGTGGTGAGGATGACGGAGAGCGAGCGCTCGCCTTCGGCATCGCGGCCTTGCTCGTGATAACGGGTAAGGATGGTGACGAACGTGATGGATGCGGCGCCACCGACGAGGAAATAGGAGATCATGTCGGGCAGGACGAAGGCGGCGTTGAGAGCGTCAGCCTCGATGCCACGGCCGAAGAGCCAGACGATATATTTAACCCGCACAAGCCCGATGATGCGCGAGAGAAAAGTGGACACCATGAGCACGACGGTGGCGGAGAAAACGCTGTGCCTGTGAGAAGGATGGAGAAGCCCGCGCAGGCGCTGCCACGATGAGCGCGGCGCCGGCTGGGTTACAACCCCAGCGGCGAGTTCCAACTGCTCAGGATCGCGGTCTGAAGGCAGGGTGGTCACTGCTGTCGATTTTACTGGGCGTCGGGGCGGCGAGGATGCGGATGGTCAAATGGCGCGAGTATCCTGTTCCCATGTGCTACTGCGTGCGCCGGATTTTTGCCTGCGTCCTGTTAGGGGCGCTTTCCGGAGTGATCGCTTCGAGCCAGACGATTCACTCACGCGACGGATTCACTCTTCCGCCTCCGCCAGATGCCGAGGCCGTTCCGGTAACGGACGATTATTTCGGGACAAAGCTTCAAGACAATTACCGCTGGCTGGAGAACGCCGGCAGCCCCGAGACCAAGACGTTCATCGACGCCGAGAACGCCTATTCGCAGCGCTACATGGAGCAGGCGCGCATCCGCCCGCAGATTAACGACGATATGGGAGCGCTGGAGCACGTGAGCTCCTGGAAGATTCCGATCGAGCGCGGGAATGATTTGTTCTTCGAAAAAATGCTGGCAGGCGAGGAGCAATCCTCGATCTATGTCCGCCACGGATGGGCGGAGAAAGACAAGCGGCTTATCGATCCGGCGCAGTTCAGTCGCGATCCCAACACGTCAGTAAACCTGGACGATGTATCGCGCGACGGAACACTTGTGGCCTACGACGTGCGCCAGGGCGGCGCGGATGAAAGCACGGTGCGCGTCTTCAACGTAAAAACGGGAAAGACGCTCGACGATGAGCTGCCCAGCGGGATCTATCTGAGCGTTGCCTTCACTCCGAATGGCAAGGGTCTTTACTATTCGCGGATGGACCAGAAGGGCACGCTGATCTACGAGCACGAGCTGGGAGCGAGGATCTCGCACGACATGCTGGTGTTCGGGAAGGAGTTTCGCGGTGAGGAGTTAGGACCCAGCGATTTGATGGAGGTCTTTTTATCGGACGACTATCGCTATCTGGTGGTCCAGATCGACCGAGGTGTGCCGCCGAGGCGCGTGGATATTGTTTATCGCGACCTGACGAAGCCGGGCTCTTACTTTGAAGTTCTGATCTGGGGTGTGGACTCGCGGTTTTCAGCCGACTATGCGAAGGGAGCGTGGTATGTGAGCACGGACTACAAGTCACCCAATTGGAGGATCATGAAGGCCGACCCCGGCATCATGCCCGATGCGTGGACGACGATTGTGCCCGAAGGGCCGGATGCGATCGAAGGCTTCAACATCGTGGGCGACAAAATTTACGTCGATCGCATGCACGATGTAAAGACGGAAACCGATGTCTATACGCTGGATGGCAAACCGACGGGCAGGTTGGAGCACGAGGGAATTGGGATGGTGACCACTCTCGCCGGACGCGCTGATAGCCGATACGGTTACTACAGCCTTGAATCGTTTATCGCGCCGCCCACCATCTACCGGCTTGACACGGTAACGGACAAACAGGAGATTTTTGCGCAGCCCAAGGTCCCGTTCGATTCAAACCAATACGAATTGAAGCAGGTGTTCTACACATCGAAAGACGGCACCCGGGTTCCGATGTTCATTGCCGGAAAGAAGGGATTGAAGCAGGACGGCACGGAACGATTGCTGATGACCGCCTATGGTGGTTTCAACCTAAGCATGTTGCCCGAGTGGAGACCGATGTACGCATGGTGGATCGCGGAGGGAGGCTGGTTTGCGCTTCCGAATTTGCGCGGTGGGGGCGAATACGGCGAGCGCTGGCACGAGCAGGGGATGTTCGAGAAAAAGCAGAATGTATTCGACGATTTTTACGCCGCGGCCGAGTTCCTGATCGCCAACAAATACACTTCTCCGGAACATTTCGCCGTCTATGGCGGATCGAATGGCGGGTTGCTGATGGGCGCGGCGATTACCGAGAGGCCGGATCTGTTTTCGGCTGTGGATTGCGCGTATCCGCTGCTGGATATGCTGCGCTACCAGAGGTTCGAGCAAGGTCCGCACTGGATGACGGAGTATGGATCGGCGGATAAAGAGGATCAGTTCAAGTATCTGCTCAAGTACTCGCCCTACCAGAACGTAAAAACGGGCACGGCGTACCCGGCGGTGCTGTTCTTTACCGGAGCGAGCGACACGAGAGTGGATCCGCTGCACGCGAGAAAGATGACGGCGCTTTTGCAGGCGGACTCAACCAGCGGACGACCGGTGCTTTTGCATTACAGCGTGTCTGGAGGGCACTCGGCCGGGGTGGGCGTGGAACAGAAGATTCAAGATGTCACCGACCAGTTGACGTTTCTGTGGACGGAAACGGGACAGCCTTCCGCGCAGAGGTAGTCGTTTTGATGCACCGAGATAAGGTGGGACGCGAGCGGTAATTGTGCGCGCGTAACCTCATGTCAACGGGCGGCCTCTCCGATATGTAGAGTACACATCCGGAAAGCATGCCCAGAGGCACGCGCGTCCTGGCTTCGCCAATAGTGGATCTTTGACGGCGAATCGGGGGAAGTGCCGCAATCGGCATCGGCAGTTTTCGGAAACGCTATTCGCGGGTTGCCGCGGACCGGCTAAATCGTTGCCGGAGGCACTAAGGGGCCCGGAGCAGGAATGCCGCAAGCAGAATTGCAGAACGGCAGAATCGATTGGCACGAAGAGGACGCCCGGCTTTCGGCATTGGCTTCAACGGGAATCCTCGACTCGGCGCCGGAAGCAAGCTTCGACGCCATTACGCGCCTGACCGCTGAATACTTCAAAGCCGACACGGTGCTGCTGGAATTTGCGGACGAAAGCCGCGTGTGGATCAAGTCCTATTGGGGTGAACCGGTCCGCGAATTGCCTCGCAAGCGAAGCGTGTTTGAAATGGTACTGGCCGAAGATGGGCCGGTGGTGGTGCCCGACGTGTCGAAGCATCCACACTTTGCGGGCAGGCGCTTGACACTTCGGCGGCTCGAGGTCGCTTCGGTGGCGGGCGTTCCCATTCGATCGGGTGACGGCAGTATTCTGGGCGCGCTTGCTGTATTCGCGTGTCAACCGCGGCGCCAAATGGCGGCAGAGGAGCTGCGCATGCTGGAAAGCCTGGCTGATATTGCGGCCAGCCAGCTTGAACTGCGCAGAATGCGCAGAACCTTCCGGAGTGGCCGCGGGCAACACACGCGCCACGCCAAGCAAGTGACCGGGATCTGGCCGCGCAAGTCAGATCTGCGGCAGGCTCTGGACAAGCGGCAGTTTGTGCTTTTCTATCAGCCGGAAGTCGAGTTATCCACGCGCAGAGTTGTGGGCCTAGAGGCGCTGATTCGCTGGCAACATCCCGAGCGGGGATTGATTCCGCCCATGGACTTCATTCCTTTGGCGGAAGAGAGTGGGCTGATCCTGCCCATCGGCGATTGGGGACTTTCGGAGGCATGCGGCCAGATTCAGAAGTGGTGCTGCGAGGACCCGGAGAATGGCGCGCCGCGGGTTTGCGTGAACCTTTCCGCTCGGCAGTTCGCGCGCGAAGGGCTGGCTGACCACGTAGAAGCGCTGCTGCGGCTATCCGGGATTTCGAGCCGGCTTCTGGGCCTGGAAATGACCGAGTCCAGCCTCATCTCAGACAATGGCACGCCGCTGGAGGTGCTGATCAGCCTTCGGCGACTTGGCGTTTCGTTGCTGATGGACGATTTTGGCACTGGTTACAGCTCACTGCATCACCTGCACTCCCTTCCTTTCGATGTGCTCAAGATCGATCGATCGTTTGTTTCGCGCATGACGGGTGGAAGCGAACAACCCCTGCAAATTGTGCGCACCATCGTGGAGTTGGCGCGCGTGCTGGGCATGGACGTTGTGGCGGAAGGAATCGAGACGCAGGAGCAGTATGCGCTTTTGCGGGAGCTGGGTTGCCGATTTGGACAGGGATTCCTATTCTCTCGCCCCGTGACGGCAGAAGCCATCAGCCACATGCTGCGGCTGCCCGGACGCATTCTGCCCGAGCCGGCGGATTTCACGGCCGACCCAATTTAGGGCGCGACGGAAGTTCGACCGCAGGAGCTGCCGATACGGGATTGGCACTCGATCGCTCCTGAACTGGGAATAGCGTGACTGTTGGATGAGAGGATTCTCAGAGCTGCGGGTGTGCGACGGCGTATGCTCCGTTGCATGCAGCAACTCGCGCAAAGCCCGCCTTCTCCCGCTCCCGCAAGCTTTGCTGGGCTACTGGCCGCGCTGGCGTCGCCTCCACCCGAAGATGCGGCCCTTGCGAAAACATCGAGTGAGAACGATCTTGGCGACGATGTCGTCACGCTGAGCTATGATCGCGCCTTGCGCGCACATGGCCGCTACAAACCGGCGAACAAGAACGATTGGCCGTTGACGCGGGAAACGCGGACTAGCGTGAGTATTGCGCAGGACGCGTCTGCAATGCCGACGGCGGGCCGGAGCTTGAACTCGCAAGCGAGCGAAATGTCGGGGGACGACGGTGATCTACGCTCTGCGAGCGTGACGATTCGCCTGAGCAAAGCCGAGCGCGCGCGGCTACATGAACACGCCGCCGAAGCGGGAGTGACTGTGTCGGCCTATTTGCGATCTTGCACCTTTGAGGCCGAAGCACTGCGCGCGGAGGTCAAAACGGCGCTGGCTGAGCTGAGATCGGCTGCATTGAAGGACACGCCGGCTGTGCCCGCGAAACAGAGGCGGACATTCTTGGAGTGGATTGTGTTCGGATGCTTGGCGCGGTTTCTTCCGCGGAGGCATTCAGCGAGTCGCGCCTAGCGAGCCAAGCCTGCTGAGCCGAAAGCTGGCGAGTATTCCCGCCAACAGCGCACCATTACTCCACCTCGAGCACAAGGCACTTGAGATATTCGGTTTCAGGCAGGTTGAGCACGACGGGGTGGTCAGGAGCGGCGCCGCGGCGCTCAAGCAGGCGCGCACGCCGAGATGCATCGGCTGCGGCAGCGGCAACTGCACCCTCGAGATCGGCCCCGGACACATGATGCGAGCAAGAGCAGGTAATGAGAAGGCCGCCGGGGCGCAGCATCTTCAGCGCGCGGAGATTGAGTTCCTTATAGCCGCGCAGCGCGCCGTCAACTGCTCGCTTGGTTTTGGCGAAGGCCGGCGGATCGAGGACGATGGCGTCGAATTGTTCGCCCGCCTGCGACCAGTCGCGGAGAATCTCAAACGCGTCGGCCTCAATCCAGTCGACTTCGGCGGAGATCCGAGAGCGATTGGCCTTGAGGTTGCATTCCGCCACCTCAAGCGAGGCACGCGAGACGTCAATGCCTGTCACCTGGCGGCAAACCTGAGCGAGATGGAGAGCAAATCCGCCCTGGTAGCAGCAGACGTCGAGCGCGCGGAGTCCTGATGCGGATCTCGAGGCACCCAGGCGCTGGGCCCAATCACGCGCAGCGGCGTAATTAGTGCGCTGGTCGAGGAATGCACCGGTTTTCTGTCCTGCGTTGGCGTCGTAGCTGAAGGCGAGGCCGTTCAAGTGAAACGCTGTTGCGGCCAGCGGCTTTTCAGGGTCGGCGAGCCAGAGCGGATCGAGGCTCGGCGCGGGCAGACTCTCCAACTCGCGGATACGCGGGTCGGGACGCTCATGAATGGCCGCGGGTGAAAGCTCCTCGCGCAGAACGCGCACGCAGGTTTCCTTTAATCCGTCGGCCAACAGGCCTTTGGCCAGGAACTGCAGGATCACGAGGTCGCCGTACTTGTCGGCGATGAGGCCCGGCAACTCGTCGGCCTCGCTGAAGCACAGGCGGCAGGCGTCGTTGGAGGCGTCGAGCAGCGGCTTACGGCGGGCAATGGCCGCGCGCAGACGCGACGCGAGCAGACCAAGCCACGCAGTTTCGTCCAGGGATTCGCGTGAGATGAGGCGCAGCGCGATCTGCGACGCCGGGCTGTAGAGCGCCGTGCCCAGAAGCAGTCCGCGCTGATCGGCGACCGGGATCAAAGCTTCTTCCGGATTTGGCAGCGTCACTGAGACAACGTCGGACGCGTAGACCCAAAGATGGCCGGCACGGAGACGGTCCGCAGCGCGGCGAGTTATGGTGACGCCGAGCGGTGCTGAGTTGGCCTGACTGTGGTGAGTTGGTGCGGCCACGGATTTGCGTTGCGTGCTTGCGGCTTTTGCCGAAACAATGCGGGACGCATGCTGCGCATCTTTGGGCCGCGATGGATGCACGGCAGACGCAACAGCACGTTCACCCGGAGTTTCGGCCCTGACGGACCGTTTATCGCGAGGCGCCTTCAGCTTTGCGCCGGCCTTCGAATTGTCCCGTTTCGCCATCGGCTCTCTTCCCAGTATCAGGCCTCGAAATGGGCCTGAGAACGGGAGCGGGATGGCGGCAACTATTTTGCCTGCAACGACTGCACGTACTGGCTCAGATTGCCGATCCTGAGAGCTCGCACATTTGGCTCGGCACCAGTGGTGTCGATATTGCCAAGCATCGGGCCCCACACGGGCATATCGAGCGAGTCATGCGACGGATTGGCCGCACCAAATTCGAGCACGGACATGATGTGCGTGGAGGGAAACCTCCCTCCGTTGTTCTTGGCAAGGAGAGCCAGGTTCGCGGGTTGCTTCTTTAGAACTGCGGCCACAGGGCCTTGTCCCCTGCCGTCCACTCCATGGCACGGGGCGCAGTAGTTCACGTACATCTGCTTGCCGCTGGAGGCGGGAGTCCTGCCGATCGGAATGACGACCTTCCTTGAGGTCGATTGATTCGCGTATCCGATGCCAGCTAGGAGGGCCACGGCCAACGCGGCGAAAAAGAGGTTTCTCACCATGTTTTCCTCGGTTCTTAACCTCCGGGGGAGCTTAATTTCCTCCTTTTTTGCGTACCGGGATGTGACGGGTGGCACATCGAACGGCTTGATTGATTACCAGAGTGCTTCCGGGAACACCGTCCTGACCAAATTGAACCGGCTCTATGGGATGGATCGCTTGCCGCGACCGGCCGAGCGGTCAGCTGGCGGGCCGATTCATTCGCGCCGAAACGAAGCGGCCTATAATAAAGCATGGCGACTGTCCGGCAGACCGTTCCGGCAGAGGATTCGAGCACACGGGTGTCCCCTGCGCAGGCAGTTTTCGCCGCCCCAAAAGCATTGTCCCGGCCGACAGACGAACGCTCTATGAACGAGCGCATCGAAGCACTGCTGAAGCAGGCGCATGCCAACCGGCCAAATGAAGATATCTCATTGATTCGAAAGGCTTGGGAGTTCTGCGTTTCCCATCACAAGGGACAGACACGCGCGTCGGGCGAGCCCTACATTGTGCACCCGCTCGAAGTGGCCGAAGTGCTGGTGGAGATGAAGTTGGACGCGACCGCCGTGGCTGCGGCGCTGCTGCACGACGCGGTGGAAGACACACCCGCGACCAACGAAGAGATCGGCGACAAGTTCGGCGACCAAGTGGCGCACATCGTTGAAGGCGTAACCAAGATCGACAAGATCCAGTTTGCCAATCGCGAGGACCGCCAGGCCGAAAATGTGCGCAAGATGCTGCTGGCGATGGTGTCGGACGTGCGCGTTGTGCTGATCAAACTGGCAGACCGGCTGCACAATATGCGCACGCTGGAACATTTGAAGCCGGAACGGCAGGAGGCGATCGCGCGCGAAACCCTGGACATCTATGCTCCGCTGGCTCACCGGCTGGGCATGGGCAAGGTGCGCGGAGAACTCGAGGATCTGGCCTTCCGCTACACCGATCCGGTGAGCTACGAGCAGGTTGCAGCGGCGGTGGAAGCGCGGCGCGTGGACGGTGAGCAATTCCTGCGCACCGTGGACGACACATTGTCGGAGCAACTCAGGGAGAACGGCATCAAGGCGCGCGTGGAGTGGCGCATCAAGCGGCTTTATTCCATCCACCAGAAGATCGAGCGAACCAAAGTTTCGTTCGACCAGGTGTACGACCTGCTTGCGATTCGCGTGATCACCGAGGACGTGGCGTCGTGTTACGCGGTCTTCGGTTTGATCCACACGCTGTGGCGGCCAGTACCGGGACGCATCAAGGATTTCATCGCCATCCCTCGCGCCAATCGGTACCAATCACTGCACACAACGGTGATGAGCGCCAGCGGACACCAATTCGAAGTGCAGATTCGTACCGAAGAGATGCACCGCATTGCCGAAGAAGGCATTGCGGCGCACTGGAAGTACAAGGCGGGCGGCGGCGTGGTGACGGCCCGCGACGAGGAGCGGCTGAACTGGATTCGTCAGCTTGTCGAGTGGCAGAAGGAAATGACGGATCCCAACGAATTCCTCTCCAGCCTGAAGATGGACCTCTATCCCGACGAGGTGTACACCTTCACGCCGAAGGGAAAAGTGGTGGTGGTTCCGGCGGGGGCGACGCCAGTGGACTTTGCCTACACCATTCACACCGACGTAGGCCACTCTTGCGTGGGCGCAAAAGTCAACGGCCGCATGGTGCCGCTGCGCACCAAGCTGCGCACGGGCGACATCGTCGAGATTGTCACGCAGAAAGATCACAAGCCGAGCCGCGACTGGCTGACCTTCGTCAAGAGCCCGCGCGCGCGCAACAAGATCAAGCATTGGCTGAATGAAGATCAGCGGCTGAGGGCCGTGGACATCGGACGCAAGTTGCTGGAGCGCGAGGCCCGCAAGTTCAAAGTGCCGATGGCGCAGATCGGCGATCAGGATCTGGGACGCATCGCGCAGGAATTCGGCGTGGCCACAGCCGCCGATCTGCTGGCCACGCTGGGGCAGGGCAAGAATACCGCGCACCAGTTGCTGAGCAAGCTTGCGCCGGGCTTCGCCGCTCCGCCTGAAGCGAGCCGCCGCAGCGGCGGGCAAAATCGGGCGAAGCGGGCATGACGGATGCGGTGCGCAGGCTGCATCTTACCGGCTCCGATTCGCTCCAGGTGGAGGGCCAGAACGATCTGCTGGTCTATCGCGCGCGATGTTGCAACCCCATTCGAGGCGAAGAGATTGTGGGCTATGTGACGCGCGGCAAGGGCGTGGCCGTGCACGCGCGCAGTTGCCCCAATGTGCAGAACCTGCTCTACGAGAGCGACCGGCGCATCAACGTAGAATGGTCGCGCGCGGCGGAGGGAGCCGGACAACCGCTACGCTACCCAGTCAAGATCATCGTCCACTGCGAAGACCGCACCGGCATGCTGAAGGAACTGACCGCCGTCATCTCCGACGAGAACACCGACATTCGCGCCGTGGATTTGAGTCGCGACGACGAGGGCGAAGCGATCATCGAGTTCGTGGTGGAAGCCGAAGACGTGCGCCACCTGAACCGCATGGTGCTGGGACTGCGGCGCGTCGACGGCGTGCGCCAGGTAACAAGGACGCAGAAGGTTTAAGAAACAGGGATCAGGTTTCGGGTGTCAGCTTCTCCAACGGTCAATCGACTTCCCGCACAAAAACATTTCTTGATTGGTATTCAGCCGCCGGTCTTCCGTTGCATCCCGCCCCGACGTGCTTGCTCCGAAAACGCTAATGATGGTCTGAACTGCTCAGACTCTTGCCGATTGCCGTGCGAGGGTGTAATCGAGTGCCTGATTCCGCGAAACCGCACAGAACTGGCCAAGGAGATCCTATGTCATTCGGACTTTATGCAGCTGGCTACGCAATCGTAATTGCCGGGCTGGTATACGTCGCGCACCTGGTGCATATGCCCTCGCACTGGATACTTGTCGGCGCGATCGTCATGATCGGCATTGGGCTATTGTCGGCTGTAAAGGCGACGCGCCAAAAAGACGCCGCGAGCTAGCAAGAATGACCACCCACGCGAAGCAGTTCGAATTCCTTTCGCCGGGCGTTACCATCGTTTCATGACAGAGGGCGCTGAAAACCGCGATTCGATCTTGCGCGGCATTCACGTCATCGATGGCGGGCTGGCCACGGAACTCGAATATGCGGGCGCGCGGATCGACGGGCCGCTGTGGTCCGCTCATGTGCTTGAGGACGAGCCGGAAAAGCTGCTCGCTGCCCATCGCGCATACATTCAAGCGGGCGCCGAGTGCATCGCCACATGCAGTTACCAGGTTTCGCGGATGGGCTACGCGGAGCTTGGATTGACCGCCGAACAGGCCGATGCGGCGCTGTTGCGTTCCGTCGAGTTGGCGCGATCGGTCGCTGCGGAGTTTCCGGAGCGGCGCGTTCTGGTGGCCGGCTCGCTCGGTCCCTACGGCGCGGCGCTTCACAACGGCGGCGAGTACCACGGGAACTACGATTGCTCTCACGACAGCCTGGTTCGCTTTCACCGCGAGCGCATAGCGATCTTCGCCAATGCCAGAGGCACTCAGGCTCCCGATCTGCTCGCGTTTGAAACCTTTCCTTCCCTCGAAGAAGCGCGCGCGGTGGGCGAGGCGATGGCGCCCTGGCCTTCGCTGCGAGCCTGGTTCAGCTTTTCCTGCCGCGACTCTGGTCACGTGTCCCACGGCGAGCGAGTGGCCGAATGCGCCACGCTGGTTGCCTCATTTCCACAGACGGTGGCTATCGGTGTGAACTGCGTTCCGCCGAAGTGGATTCCCGCGCTGATTGGAGAGTTGCGCAGCGCGTCAGACAAGCCGATCGTGGTTTATCCGAACTCCGGCGAGGGATGGGATGCGAAGCGGCGTTCGTGGACGGGCGTGACGGATCCCGAAAACTTCGGCGCTTGCGCGGCGGAATGGTTTAAAGAGGGAGCGCAGATAGTGGGCGGCTGCTGCCGCACGCGGCCGGCGCATATCGCAGCGGTGGCACGTGTCGCCGCGAACCACTAATGCGCTTCGAGTGCGCCAGGATTGTTCCAGATCTCACCGAGGATGCGATAGAGGTACGCGGCGCGCTCAGGCATCGGAATCCTGTTGATTGGTTGGGGCTTTCTTGAAGCGAGGAGCCACCACGCAACCGGCGCCTGGTTGATGTCGTATCCGGCGTCGCGCAACAAGCCAAGGCCGACACGATCGCTTTGCTCATCACGTATCCGCTCGACCTGCGATCTGGCAATGTCTGCGGCGCCCCACGCGAGGAGGGGGGCAGTGAGAGGGTTGAGGTAGGCAAAGGAGGCCACCGCAACACCAGGGACAACGCCACGCATCCGAAAAGCCTCGTTTTCCATGGTGAAGGCGATGGCGTCGGCAAGCACGGCCGCAAGTTGGGAATCGTTGTTCAG
Organism: uncultured Acidobacteriaceae bacterium; assembly: GCA_963813015.1. Lineage (GTDB taxonomy): Bacteria > Acidobacteriota > Terriglobia > Terriglobales > Acidobacteriaceae > Telmatobacter. The sequence continues at coordinate 1,274,896 of CAWEXN010000008.1, read as the reverse complement.
GCGCTCGACAACCTGATGGGGAATCAGGATGACTCCGCTGGGCAAAGGTGTGACCCGATTCCATTTCTTGTCCACAGTGAGTTCAACCCGAAAATTGATTTTCCTCGGGTCATCGTCGGGCAAGTTCCTCTGGAAGGGCGGAACAAGAGTTTTCAGAATGCCATCTACGCGAGCCTGCATTACGGGATCGGAGTAAAACGATGGCGCGGGACTGTCAAGGGAGACATATTTCAGCACGATTTTGTCAGGCTGAAGAGGATCGGCGATTGCAGCAATGTGAACGAGATCGCTTCGCGCATAGACCTCAGCCTTGGAAACGATATTCGGACTGAGCCGCACTTCTTCGGCCCGCAACACTCCGTCACCGCCGAGCTTACCCCTGTACTCAATCCAATCACCGGGCTTCAAGTCGGCGAACGCACGGAGCGGCGGGATCCAGCTCAGGTGGGTATTGCCCCCGAAAAGGATCTGGTAGCCGTCGGCTCGGACTAGGAATTCGTCGGGAGACGCGCCTTTGGAACCGCCGGAGAGCACCGCATCAATGACTGCGGAGCCCTGGACCGGGCGAAGTGGAGGCGGCCGGGTCTCGATTTTCTCCGCTCGCACCGCCAATTTTTTCATTGCGCCGTAAACAATCAATGGTTCCCCAAGGTAGAGAGCGTACGCGGGGCAGCCGAAATTGCTCAGGGTTTCGCCGGAGCCGGAACGAGACGGGCTTAGAGTATCTGGACCGCATAGCACGTGATATCCGTTGACATCGAAATCGGAATTCGATACAACGCGGGTTACGTAGCCATCGATCGCAGGCGATTCTTGCGGCTGGGACACAGCACCGGGTGCGCCCACCAATCCACAGAGCAACAAGAGTGCTGTGTTTTTCATGGCCGCAGTATAGCGCCGGACCTGCCGAAAACCAGGAGGGACAACACAAAGTGGGTTTGCTGCGGATGAAATGATGTGATTCTGCCTGAGGCGATACCGCTAGACGAGTTCCAGTGCGGCTCTTCCCTTGCGGGGCGCGACGAAGTGGTCGGCGCGGGAGGCAATGGCGAGGCCTTCGCGGTTGAGGAGCTTGCGAATCTGCCCGCGGGCGTGGTCAGCCCAGGGACCGCAATTATCGAGCTTGACATAGGCGCGCCAGTGGCGCAGGGCATTGCGGTGCTCGCCGGTGCGCTCATAAGCGAGGGCCAGGTTGTAGTGGGCGTCGGCGTAACGGGGCGAGAGGGTGACGGCCTTCAGGTAGGCGGCGATAGATTCGTCGATACGCTCGAGTTCGTCGAGCACGTTTCCGAGATCGAAGTAGGCCAGCACATATCCGGGGTCGGCCTCGGTGGCGCGGCGGTAGAGTTCCTCTGCGCGGCCGAACTGGCGCAAGTGGAAGAACAGCGTGCCCAGGTTAATGCAGGCTGCGGCATACTGCGGATCGATGGACAGAATTTCCTGGTAGAGATTGATTGCGCGCTGCTTCTCGCCGGCTTCCTCGGCCTGAACCGCGGCGTGGAAGCGCTCCTGTAAGCCGCGCAGATCGGGTGTACCGATGCGGCGCAAAGCAGACAAACCTGCGGCGTCGTTTTGCGAGCCGCCCATGCGCTCGAAGTCGAAGAGCAACTGGCGGCGGACGGGGTCGACCATAGCGCCGCGATGACGGAAGGCGAGACGCGTGCCCGTGCGCACGACGCAGGCCTCAAGCAGAGGGTTGCTCATGCCTGCAACGGCTTTCATGGCCAGAATGGATTCGCGGATTGAAGCCGCAGGCACTTCATCTTCGCGCAGCGAGCGCAGCGTGCGCAGTTGTCCAAGATCCTGAAAGGTATAAAGCTCCTGTTGAGGAATCAGCCCGGCTCGTTCCCAGGCTTGCAGTTGGCGGGCGCTGATTTCAAGGATGCGCAGAACGTCCTGACGGCGATAAGTGGTCACGCTTGGATGCTCCACCAGGTGAACCTTTCAATCTCGGTTGCGCGCTCTGATCCAAAATGCGGATGCAGAGCTTTGAATTCCAGCCAAGATCCGGACCGCAGGTCAGACTCCGGACGACAGGTCAGATACAGACCGCAGCTCTAGGAACAGTTACGGAGGAATCTTTCCCAATGCGATTATGCCAAGACTGCGTGCTTATAAACGCACTGGAACCGATGCAGTAACTAAAAACTCGTGGATAACGAGTACATGATTTGGTTCATGCAGCGCTTGCTGAAGCGGGACTACTGAAAACCCGGTGGATTTCGTCTGAATGTGGGAAGATGAGGAGCGGTCACAAGAACGCGTGTGCAAGGACGCATGAACAGGCGCGTGGAGAAGTGACCCAAAATGGTCAACAGCCATCCACCATGTACCACTGCCGGAAAGTTGTACTGCCGTGCATAGGTGAGGCGATGCGTTGATCGGCGCCATGTACTACGATTTTCATTGCCTGTGGAATTTACGGTATGTTAGGCTCCCGGACGCGAGCATGTACGGACGCAGAGGCACCGGGCCCCATGTCGAACCCAACCTTCTGCTTCGCATCAAGCGATCCGCCGCGGCTGGTGTCTGTCCGGGGTGGCACCGAAGCTATGCTCGGATATAGCCAGCACGAACTCCTCACAGCCAAGGTCAATTTGAAGGACTTGATCCACCCGGACGATGCCGGGATAGCAGAGAACATTTTCTCGAACTGTATCGAGGTCCGAACCGGCTGCTTCAACGTACGTCTGCGCCACGCCGACGGGCGCATCCGTTGCGTGAAAGGATGCTTCACGAAGAAGCCAGCCCGCACCGGAGACAATGTGATTCTCGAGCTGACGCTCGAAGACGCGCGAAATGTGGCCGAACCCGGCGACGCCTTTCTGTTGAAAAGCTTCAGAGCACTCATCGAGCACACAAACGACTATATCTATGTCAAGAACCGCAATCACGTGATCCTTTCGGCGAGCCGCGGGGTCCCGTTCCTGACGGAAACAGCGAAGGACCCAGCCGAACTGGTGGGAAAGACAGGTTATGACTTTCATTCCGAATCGATCGCAGATCTGTCATATCAAATGGAGAATCAGGCGATCGCCGAAAACCGACGTGTGAACCAGGTGCAGCAGCTTACAGCACAGGATGGATCGAGCCGCTGGATCGACAATCGCAAGTATCCGATCACGGGGCCGGACGGCGAGGTTGCCGGAATACTCGGTATTGCGCCGGATATCACCCCGCAGATTGAAGGAAGGCTCAAGCTGCGCGAGAGTCAAGACTTATTGCAAATGTTTATCGACCACGCGCCCGTTGCGCTGGCCATGCTCGATCGGGAGATGCGCTATGTTGCCGTAAGCCGCAGATGGCTCGAGATACACGATCTCGACGGCCGCGAGCTGATCGGGCACTCTCATTACGAGATCTTCTCGGAGCTTCCGGAAAGTTTCAAGCAAATGCATCGCACAGCGCTATCGGGTGAAGTGGTGACGCTGGACGAAATTGCACTGCCGAGAGATGACGGCAGCGTGCAATGGATGAACAGGCAAATTCGCCCTTGGCTTAGAGGTGACGGCCAGGTGGGTGGCATCATCATCTTCACCGAGGACATCACCGAGCGCAGGCGCGCGGATACGGCGCTCCGCGACAGCGAGGAATCGCTCAAAGACGCGCAGAGAATCGCCGGCCTGGGCAGCTATCTGCTCGATATCGACGCTGGAATCTGGACAAGTTCCGATGTCATGGACGAGATCTTCGGAATCGATAAGGAATACGAGCGCACCGTTGAGGGATGGGCCGCCCTGATTCATCCCGACGATCGATCGTCGATGCTCGCCTATTTCAACGATGAGGTTCTTGGCCAAAGCAAGCCCTTTGACAGGGAGTATCGGGTGATTCGTCAGACAGACGGAGCGGTGCGCTGGGTGCACGGCATGGGCCGGCTGGAGTTCGACGTTAGAGGGCGCCCGGTGAAGATGCCAGGCACCATCCAGGACATAACCGGGGCCAGGCAGGCCCAGGAATCGCTGCGAGAGAGCCAGCATTTGCTGCAACTCTTCATTGAGAACGCGCCAGTGGCACTGGCTATGTTCGACCGCGAGATGCGTTATGTGTCTGTGAGCCGGAAATGGCTGGAGGACTACGGGCTGGTGGGCCACGAGGTGATCGGGCAGTCGCATTACGAAGTGGTACCGGACATGCCGGAACGGTGGAAGGAAGGGCACCGTCGCGGACTGGCAGGGGAGCGGGTGCACGTCAAAGAAGACCGATTCGATCATGCCGACGGCACAGTGGAATGGAGCCGCTGGGAAGTAATCCCCTGGCGGACTGGCGATGGCTCCGTTGGCGGAATCGTCCTTTTCGCGGAGGACATCACCGAACGAAAGGCGATCGAAGACCGGTTGCGCCTGGGCGCAACCGTGTTTACCGGTGCGCGCGAAGGCATCACCATCACCGATCGCACGGGGAAGATTCTCGAAGTGAACGACGCCTTTACCCGGATCACCGGATACTCGCGCAAAGAGGTGCTCGGGCTCAATCCGCGCGTGCTCCAGTCGGGCCTGCACAGCGGGGAGTTCTATCAGAACATGTGGAACTCGCTGAATCGCGAGGGACATTGGTCTGGGGAGATTTGGAACCGCACCAAAAGCGGAGACATCTATGCCGAAATGCTCACCATCAATGCCATCCACAACGCCAAGGGCGACGTTGAGCAGTATGTTGGCATGTTCACGGACATTACGGAACTTAAAGAACAGGAACAGCGGCTGGAACACATCTCGCGTTACGATGCGCTAACTGGGCTTCCCAACCGGACGTTGCTCGGTGACCGGTTGCGCCAAGCCATGGTTCATGCGCACTGGAAGAAAGGTATGCTGGCCGTCGCCTGCTTCGACGTCGACGGCTTCAAGGCCATTAACGACCGCTACGGCCACGCAACTGGCGACGGGCTGCTGACGGCCCTGGCATTCAGGATGAAGCGGGCCCTGCGGGAAGGCGATATGTTGGCCCGGCTGGGCGGAGATGAGTTCGCCGCCGTGATCCTGGATCTGGACGACAGTAATGCGTGCCTGGCAACGCTGAACCGTTTGCTAGCAGCCGCCGGCGAAGAAGCACAGATTGGGGAGGCCATGTTGCGCGTTTCAGCCAGCGCGGGCGTGACCTTTTATCCGCAGAACGAAGATGTAGACGCCGATGTGCTGCTGCGCCAGGCAGGACAAGCGATGTACCAGGCCAAGCTGGCAGGCCGGAACTGCTTCCGCATGTTCGATCCCGGCCAGGACCAGATCGTGCGCGGCCGTCTCGAGAATATCGAGCACATTCGCCAGGCCCTTGCTGCCCACCAGTTCGTCCTCTATTACCAGCCCAAGGTGAACATGCGCACCGGCAAGGTGATCGGCGCCGAAGCACTGATCCGCTGGCAGCATCCGGAGCGTGGACTTTTGCCGCCGGGCATGTTTCTTCCCGTGATTGAAGACCACCCTCTGGCGGTCCAACTTGGGGAGTGGGTGATCGAGAGTGCGCTCACGCAAATGGAATCGTGGCTGGGGGAAGGTTTCGAGCTTCCCGTCAGCGTGAATGTAAGCGCAATCGAGTTGCAACAGGCGGATTTCGCTGATCGCGTCCGCGCACACCTCGCGGCGCATCCCCATGTGAAGCCCGCGAACCTTGAATTGGAAGTGGTGGAGACGAATGCCGTGCAGGATGTCATGCGAACATCCCAGGTGCTCACGGCCTGCCGAGAAATCGGTGTCGCCATCGGCCTGGACGATTTCGGCACCGGCTACTCGTCGCTGACCTACCTGAAACGTCTTCCCGCCAACGTTTTGAAGATCGACCAAAGCTTTGTTCGGGACATGCTTGAAGAGCCGGAAAACCTGACCATCCTGGAGGGAGTTCTGGGTCTGGCCGCCGCGTTTCACAGGACGGTGATCGCGGAGGGAGTTGAGACGCCGGAACACGGCTTGATGCTGCTGCAAATGGGTTGCGATCTGGCCCAGGGTTTCGGCATTGCCGCCTCAATGCCGGCGCGGGAGCTGCGAGGGTGGGCGACAACATGGCGGCCCGATCCGCGATGGGCCGAAGTACCCGTGGTTCGCGCGGAGAACCGGCCGGTGCTGCTTGCCGCTGTCGAGCATCGCGCATGGCTGGGAGCTCTGGAAGCAAGCCTGCAAGGCAAGCGCGCCGTTCCTCCGCCACTCGATGCCAGTGTGTGCCGCGTGGGTATGTGGCTCGAAGATGAAAAGCGATCATCGCGCGGCACAGATTCCGCGGTACTGGCGATTGAGTCCCTGCATCGGCAAATCCACGAATTGGCCTCGGAAATTGTTGCTTCCAAGGCCGATGGACCTAATCCCGAGGGCGCGGCAAGCCTACGCCAACTTCACTACCTGCAGGACAAGTGCCTGAAGCGCCTGAAAACCTTCGCTTGATTATTTCTCGAAGCACAATTTGATCTACCAAGCCGCCCCTTGCTGCGCAAGGAGCCACCTGTGCATTCATTCATGATGGGCGAAGGCTGTCTTTGCCCGAACCTCTTCGGGCATGGCCTGCGGCTCGCGCAGCGTGAGGACGGGGCAGCGGGCGTGGGAGAGCACGCGATAAACGGTGCGTTCGCGCGTCAGGTGTTCGAAGGCCAGGCGACGCGTCGCTCCGAGGATGATCAGGTTGGCATGGCGCGTTGTGGCCAAAGCCAGAATCTCGATAAATGGATTGCCGTGTGCGATCACGGGCTCGACAGCAGAGCAGCATCCGGCGCCCGTTTCCTCAGCGAGGATGCGCAGCTCAACCATTGCCTTCGAGTCCAGGCCAGTGGGCATACCTTTGCGCTGCATCACGTCGATGGGCGGAAGCACGTGCAACAGGATTAGCTTTGCGTTTCGTGTGGCGGCAATCCGGCAGGCAAGCGCTGCGCTCGGGCGAGAGGTCTCTCGAAGTGTGGTGGCATGCAGGACGACGCGTTCCTCGCCGCTTGCCACCGGGAGATGAGCCTCGGGTCCCACGGTCATGACCGGGAGGTAGACCGAGCGCAGCACTTGTTCTGCCACGGAGCCAAGAAGCAACTTGCCGAGCTTGCTTCGACTCCGCGTCCCCAGCAGCACGCGGTCGGCCTGAAATTGGCGGACAGCGGCTGCAATCTGCTGCGTGGGGTGGCCCTCGCGCACCTGCTCTTCGCAACGAATCCCGCGCCTGGCGGCGACTTCACACCATGGTCGCAGCATCTGTTCAGCGGTCTCCAGCGCGCTGGAAGTATCGTAGTACGGCATTCCGGAAGCGTCGGCAGCGATAACCGCGACGGAAGCAGGAAGAACATGGAGAAGGATCAGCCGTGCACCGGTTTCGCCCGCTTGCTCAAGAGCAAAGGGCATGAGATGGTCCAGATCGCTCAAGTCTGTGGCGACAAGAATCGTGGCCGGATGCGTCCAGCGGCCGATATCGGAATCCCGCATGGCAGACACCTCATACTCGCAAGCGTGTCACTGGGGGAAGGGCCGTGATGTGCCAGAGCGCACCGCGGAAAGTGATTTAAATCACACGGGACACCATCCGCGCGATAGGAGGCAAGGTGGTCAGGAAATAGAATCAGTGCATGCTGATTGCGGTCATAACCATTTCCGATCGCTGCTCGCAGGGTCTTATGGCCGACACGGCCGGTCCTGCTGTGGCGGAGCTGCTCAAGCGCGAGTGGCCGCAGGCGGAGATCCGGACGGCACTCCTGAACGACAACGAAGATGCGATTACGGCGGCACTCGAAAAGTTTTCTGAGCAGGATGCAAAGCTGGTGCTGACCGTCGGCGGCAGCGGTCTGGGTCCACGCGACAGGACGCCGGAAGCGACGCGACGAGTGCTCGACCGGGAAGCGCCGGGGCTGGCCGAGGCGATGCGCATGAATGGCGCGGAGCGCAACCCCTACGCATGGCTCTCGCGCGGCGTGGCGGGAATGCGAGGAACGACGCTGATTGTGAACCTGCCCGGCAGCAAACGCGGCGCATCGGAGAACCTTGAGGCGATTTTGCCGTTGTTGCGCCACGGGCTTGAGGTTATCGCGGGAGCGCAGAATCACCCTTAATCTAGATTCTGCGCGAGTCAAGAGACACCAAGTATCTGGCACGAATGCGAATCCGAGTAAACATTTTCTAAAAATCACTTTCTTCCCTGCCCTGACCGTACAGCAAGCCGGCCCGCAGTAAATCCAAAGTGCGGAATTCAGACGGGTTCTCCACGCTTTTACCCTTCGCGGCTCGTGAGAAAAACCGGGGAAAGTGTACAATTCACTTGCCCATGAGCCAACCCGGCAGAGCACGTAAAAAACGCCGCCACACCAACACGAATATTCACGACGTGGCCAGGCACGCGCGCGTCTCCATCGCCACGGTGTCGCGCGTCGTGAACCGCATCTCCACCGTCGATCCGGATCTGGCGAAGAGAGTTTGGAAAGCCGTGGACGAAGTGGGCTACTTGCCCAACACGCAGGCGCGAGCGCTGGTTTCCGGGCGCAGCCGCATTCTAGGCCTGATCGTTTCTGAAATCACCAATCCATTCTTCCCTGAGTTGGTGCAGCAGTTCGAGAACCTGGCAGTGGCGCAGGGATACGAGGTAATGATCGGATCGACGAACTACGATGCCGCGCGCACCGAAGCTCTGATTCGCCGCATGCTGCAACGCAACGTGGACGGAGTGGCCGTGATGACCTTCGGCATTGAAGAGGCGCAAGTTCAGAAGCTGGTGGAACATGAGTTTCCACTGGTGTTTGCCGATGCAGGACCTGACTTGCCCAACGTGCGCGTGCTGAAGGTGAATTACGGCGAGGGCATTCGCGAGGCGGTACAGCACCTTGCAGCGCTCGGCCATCGCCAGATTGCATTTATCAGCGGACCATTGCGCATGCGCACAGCTGTGACGCGCCGCGATGCTTTCCGTAAATCAATGACCGAGCTTGGCCTGACCGTGCCCAGCACTTTTATCGTTGAAGGAGATCACACGATGGAAGGAGGCAAGGCCGCCATGGAGAAGCTAATGGCGCGAGCGGAGCTGCCGACCGCGGTGATCTGCTCCAACGACATGACCGCGATCGGCGTTCTGCACGCACTCGACGAGACCACGCACAGAGTGCCCGCGGACATCTCGGTTGTCGGATTCGACGACATTCGCCTGGCGCAGTTCATGTTGCCGCCGCTCACGACGGTGCGAATGTCGTGCAAGGAGCTGGCCGAGGCAGCTGTGCAGGCTCTACGCGCCGGCATTGAGCCGGGCCATCCGCATTCCGCGCAGAAGGAATGGCCGATCGCGACGCGGCTTGTTGTGCGACGGTCGACAGACTTTCCGCGGGGCACATTGCCCGCCATGGAAAAACGCAAGTCCAGGGCCGCACGGCACGAGGCTTAGGCGAAGTAGCCTAAAACTCGAAAAATCAAATTGAAGATTCCGCCCGCGTCATTCTATGTCCAATCCAGTCAATCGAGTAGCACGATTTTGGAAATCGTGTGACAAAGCGCACAGGCAACCGTGCGAGCCCGCAAATAGTTTGCTTATATGCGCCGCAGAAAAGCGCAAATCGGATGGTTATGCATGCTGGCAATGCTCGCCGGATCGCTGGCGCGTGCAAACGCGCCCGACGGCGCGGTCGTCTCGGGCAAGGTGACCGGACGCGCGGGCGAGGCAATTGCGGGCGCCGTGGTGCAGCTGAGCTCCGCGAGCCGCACAATGCAAAGCGCAGTGAGCCTCTATGACGGCAGCTTCTCCGTTGAAACGCCTGCGCCTGGAACTTACGAACTCCGCGTGAGTGCGGCACATTTCCAGCCCCTCGACGAAGTCGTTGTGGTCGCGGCGGGCGGCTGCGACTTCCAAATCAGGTTGGAGCCGGTGATTTCGCAGACGATTGTGGTTACGGCCGATGTAACCGGTGAAGATGTGATGTCGCCCGATCCGGCGGTGAAGGTTTTTGCTACTGAGGACCTGCTGGACGCAAATCCTGGAAGACCAGGCGCGCCGATCTCGATTCCCGGGTATCCGACCGAGACGGCATCAAGCGGCATCAAGGCGCCGCAATACTTCGCGCCCGGCGTGGCTGGCGACCATGGCGAGCCGATTGCGCAGTACGTCCAGGTTGGAAGCTACTTGCTGCCGAATAATCTGTCGGCGAATGCGCATGGCAACGGCTACGCCGATCCGAATATCTTTATTGCCGAAGAAATTGAGAGTGTGCAGGTGGACGGTGGCGCATACAACGTGCGCGAAGGCAATCATGCGCTGAACCTGGCGGCGATCTACGGGCTGCGCGCGCACCCGGCTCCCTTCTTCACGCTCACGGGTGATTCGCGGGACCTGACGGCCACGGCAGGCATGAGCCCTTCGCCAGATTCCTGGGCGGCGATGGAGGGCTCGTACGGCAACGGCTTTCTTGATCGGCTGGAACACCGCAAGCAATTCAAATTGAATGGTGGCCGCGTGATTCATGCTGGCGGCCATACGCTCACGCTGTTCGGAATCGGCTACCTTGGCTACGGCTACGTGGCAGGATTGAGGCCGATCTTTGGATTCAATGCCGTGGATGCGGCCACGGGATGGACAGAGTATCCCGATACCATCGACTCGCGACAGAAGGACCAGACGCACACCGCGATTGCGGCGCTGAACGACGAGTGGAAATTGGACGAGAGCCGGGAAGTGCAGCTCTCCGGGTTTTTCCGCACCTACAATCTGTCGTTATTCTCGGACTTCGGGCTGGGACTGATCCGGCAGAGCGAATTTCGAACCGTGGGCGGCGCCAGCGGGGCGTATGTAAACAAAATCTCGAAGGCACTTACGCTGCTGGCTGGAATTGATTATGAGCGCGAGGCGCCGCGCCGCGACGATTTGGACCACTACAACTTCTTCGATCCCGCTGCGCCGAATTCCTATGGGCCGTTCGTAAAGATCGACGGCAACAACGTGACAATTTCGCCAGTTACGCCTTACGTGGCCGCACAAGGCGCGCTGGGCAGCCACTTCAACTATTACGCGGGTTGGCGGCGTGACGAAATCTGGATCGACAATCAAGACCTGATCACGCCATCGAACTCCTGGAGCAAGCTTGTAGGCCTGAATTCGCCGAAAGCGACATTGTCGTTCGTTCCCAAACTATCGTCCCCTGCGCCGATGGTCTCTGTGAGCTTCGGCAAATCTTTTTTCACTGACGATCCGCGAGAGGGCACGGCCTTGAACGGACCGGCCACTTTCGATCCCATAGAAACCGCGCGATTGTATCAACTGGTGGCGAGCAAGACATTTCACAAAACCGACGTGAAGCTGACGCTGGGCCACGAGACTCAAAGCGCGGAGTACGGCAAGATCGATCCTGACCAGGGACTGCAGTACAACCTGGGGCCAGGGCGCATTCGATTTCTGGCGGCGACAGTGCGGCAGACACTTGCGTATGGCTCGCTTGAGGCCACATTCGAGCAGGCGGATGCTCGGCTTGTGGGCACATCGTTCTCACTCGTGCCGGAAGCTCCACGGCTGATTGGCGATCTGATCGGGACCTACGAGAAGCTGCCTTTCCATTTGCAGGCGAAGGGCGAATTCGAATATGTGGGCAGAAAGGTTGTGGGCAACGGCTGCAACGAAGCCAGCTACATGAGCGGCGACCCGAATGCGCTCAACTACTATTGCCTGGGCATTCCGAACAAGGAGTTTCGCTTTGCGGCGGCGCGGCCATTTATGGACGGCCGAATCAACGTGGGCGTGAACATGATGATCGCTAGCGGCTGGACGGGGCAGACCGTAGAGAACTTCGCGGCTGCGGGCGTTTTTGGTCCGGGGCTCGTCGGCCTGGGTAGCAACGGATTGGTTGCCGCGAATCCGGTCAGCGAAGTTGTGGGAGTGAGGATTCCCTCGTATGCCAGCTTGAACCTGAGCTATCGCTTTGGCATTAAGCGCGAGCGATAGAATTTGATTCGATCAGAATCTCACGCGTCAGTGGCTGTGCGGATCCTCATGCGAGTGGCCATGCTTTGAATCGAGCGCATGCGTGGGCACGCTCATCACCAGGCGGCCATGCTGCACGCCTTTGAGGCCGATGATCAGGTCGGCAAACTGCTGCACGCGGCCCGCCTTGCCGTGAACGATAAGCACTTCGAGGCAGGAATCATGGTCCAGATGCGCGTGGCTCGTCGACACGACCAGGTCGTGGTGCTCGTGCTGCGCTTCAGTGAGCTTCTCGGTGATCCCAAAGGCATGATGGTTGTAGATGAGAGTGACGGTGCCGACGACGGTGGCATCGGGCGTGGCAGTCTGCTCTCGCACCAGCCGGTCGCGAATCAGGTCGCGGAAGGCTTCGGAGCGATTCGTGTATCCGCTCTTCTCAATGGAAAGGTCGAACCGCTTCAACAGCTCGGAATCGAGGGCAATGCCGATTCTGCTTAGCTCTCCCATGCGCGCTCCTACCTGCAAGTCGGCGTAACCGCCAGTGTCAGAATAGCGCGCGGCGCGGGATCCAACTACTGCGGCGCTATCAAGTGGTGCGCGATGGCGAAGAGTGCAAGCTCGAGGCGCGTGGAGACGCCCGTCTTGTCGAAGATATTCGAGAGATGGCGCTTAACCGTTTCTTCGCTCAGCGAGAATTGCTTGGCGATGTCGCGGTTGCTGCAGCCTTCCACGATGCAACCGACCACTTCAAGCTCGCGCGGCGTTAGGCCATAGGTTTTGCGTTGGGGCACGGCGGCCTGCTGCATGAGTTCGTGGAGTGCGGAAACCAGATTGACGACGCGTTTGCCGCCGATCCAATAATCGCCTGCGTGGACGGTGCGGATGGCAGTTTGCAGGTGGCTGGCGAGAGCGTCCTTGAGCACGATGCCGCGCGCGCCGATCTGCAGGGCCTCAATGATCTGTTGCGTGGTGATGGTCGATGTGAGAAGAAGAATCTTGGCCGTCGAGGGGCCGCTCATGATGGCGCGCATGGCCTCAAGACCAGGCAGGCGCGGCATGGCAACATCGAGAAGAAGAACATCCGGCTGAAGTTCGAGGGTCTGCGTGATGGCTTCGTCGCCGTCCGTGGCATCTCCGACTACGTCAAAGCCATCGTTTTTGGAAAGCATATTGCGCACGCCAATGCGCACGACCGGGTGGTCGTCCGCCAGCACGATTCGAATGGTTCGTTCCATTTCAGCCACACGCCTCCGCTGTTCCAGATCCGAGCGCCCGGAGACGCGGCAGATCAGGCAGGCAATTCAGCATTCAGCATACGCTCCAACCCTTGGGCAGCGGCGCGCAAATCGTTCAGCAGAACGGCGCTGTTATCCAATTGGTTATCCTTGAAGTTAAGCGGTGTCGACTCCAAAAGCGCGCCCAGGCGGGCAGCCTGAAGGGCTCCGGCCATGCCGCAACCGCCCTTGATGGCGTGACCGATACGCCGAATCTCTGTGGTGTCGCCCTTGTTTATTGCGGCTCCCAATGCATCAATCCGCCCGCTGAGATCGGTAACGATAGCAGAGTATATTTGCCGAACAGCTGGCTCGGGCATGATTTTGCGCAATTGGGAGAGAACCTCCAGGCTGATGACGGGCTCATTGGGATCGAGGAGCGAAGGAACAGCTTCCGGCTGACAACCCTCGATCAGCCTACTCAAACCTTCAGCATTGAAGGGTTTGAGCAGAAAACCGTCTGCTGCACCGGCGACTTCAGGCGGCGCGTTGCTGCCGCTGATGGCATAGATTCGGGCGCTGGAGCGGCTGCGTAGCGCCGCGATCAATTTTATTCCGCTCAGGCCGGGCATCTGCGCGTCCATGAGGATCGCGCCCGGCCGGCACACTTCTTTGGCGAGCATCTCCAGCGCGGCATCTCCGTCTACGGCCGTATGGACTGTAAATCCAGCCATGGTGAGCATGGTAGCTGCAACTTCGCGGCTGATCAGGTCATCGTCAATTAAAAGAACGACGGGCAGACGCCTTTCGTTGGAGCGCTCCAGCATGCATCTAGTTTGCATCTGCCGAGTGCGGCTGAGGTGAGAAATCTTCACGCCGGTAATCGGATTGGTTCAGTCGCCGGCCGCGGAGACGCACGGCGCGGCCGGGATTCGTGGACCTTTCTAGTGCCCATTTGCGGCTGGCAACGGAAGCCCAAGGGAAACAGCTGCGGGCAAATCCTGGCCGTTCTGCCAGTCGTAAATGGCTGCCGAAAACTGGTCGCTGCGCCGCTGCCACCGTTCAATCTCCAGGTCATAGCGGACGGTCACGTTGTTGAGCCAATAAGGGCGATTTTCAGTGAGCCACACCTGGCTGTATTCACTCTTCAAGGCCGAAAAACCGTCACGCAGATCCTGGCAGCGACCGTTCATGCCGCTGATCTCGCTGAGCAGATTGTAGGTGGCGTTGCTCTGCGTTTTGTCGTGCTGCTGAGCGGCCGCCTGGGCGTATGCGGCGGGAATCTCCTGCGCAAGCTGGAACTTGAGGCCGATGAAATCGAGGCGGCGCGCACCCAGATCCATGGCGGCAATGGCATCGGGCTCGGCGAGCTTCGGATTGTTGCGGCGCGCATCGTCGAGCAACACGATGACTCGTTCGGCATGCAGCCGCAGATCGGCCGCGACGGGCAGGACCTTAGCCGAAACTGCTTGACCTTCCGCGGTCCAGGGATCGAGCCAGAAAACCTGGTCTGTAGTCATGCCTGTCTGAACGCTTGTGAGATCCTCCGTAGCGGCCATGAGTTCCTTTTCAGCTGCGTTGATTCTGGCATTTGTGTCGAGATGGAAGACCTGACCGTAGGAGTCCTGGTAGTCAGCGATAGAACTTTGGCCCGGCTGCCACGCGGCGACCGCGCCAAAAAGCACGCCATACCAATCCATGTTGAAGAGACCTTCTCCATCGTCGTTCCAGACCGTAGTGAGCGCGCCGGTCGACCCAAGACTCTGCCCGGCGGCGATGAAGCCCTGAATGTTCCACAGAGCTGTCTTGTCGCGCGGGTAAACCTCGTTCCAATTCGAGTCGCCGGGAGCAACCCAGGTTTCAATGCCGTTTTTGGCAAATGGCTGGATGAGGTTGCCGAAGTCTGCCTGGGCCCGATAGTTCCAAGGCACAGCGATCATATCCTTGGGCAGGCCGGCAACAGCGTCAGGGTTGGCGTCGCCCATGTCACCCCAGAAAAGCAGGCGGCGATTGAGCGGCGCGAGCGCATCGTGAATCTGTTTAAGGAAAGCAACGTATACCGTGCCGTAGCCTTGCTGCGCGACCGCATCGTGCGTCCGGCCCATGCCCAGGTCGAAGGTTTCGTCAGCGCCGATGTGAATGAAGGGCGATGGGAACTCCTGCGCAATGTCTGCAAACCAATCCTTGATGAGGGGCAGCGTGCCGTCCGGGCCCGGCGCGAGCATATATCCGTGAGGAGTCTCAGTCTCATCCTGGTAGAGCTCCCACTTAACCACGTTGTGCAAATGGCCGAAGGACTCCTGATCGGGCACGACGGTGATGTGGTACTCGCGAGCGTAGGCGACCAGTTCCTTGACCTGCTCGGGAGTGAGCGCACCGCCGGGCGAAGCGGCCAGCGGCGCGTCAGGATAAAAGAGTGTGTTCTCGAAATAAGGCGAGTAGATGTTGATCTTGAAGGAAGCAAAAACGCGAATCTGATGCTTCTGAAAGTCAAGCGTGGGAAACGGGCCGCGCGAAAGATCGTCGCTGATGCCACGGTATTTCATGGCCGGCCAGTCGCGGACGGTGCCGGTGAAAAGCACGCGCGGCGTTCCGGGCAAGGGCAGCAGCTGCTTAAACGTCTGCACGCCGTAAAAAATGCCCGAGCCGGTTGCGCCAACGATTGCCGCTTCGTGCGGACCGATCACCAGGACGTAGCCTTCCGATTCCATGACCGGGTCGAAGGTGAGGTTGTTGGCGGCGAGGCCGGCCTTCGCCGCTTCGGACCCGCTGCGGAGAAGCGTGATGCGATACGGCGGATGTGCGACGCGGGATTGATCGTCGGCGCGGCGCGATACGCTTCATCGCGTCCTCGAGGTCGCGCGCGGCAAACTCGTCCTCCGCGTCGTGGCCGGGAACAACGACGAGAATCCTGTCGGGCAACGGAGTGGTCTGCTCAAAACTTGCCTCGCGTGGAGCAGGAAGCAGGGCAGGCCTGGTTTGAGCGGCGGCCAAGGCAATACCGGCAAGGAGCGCGGTGAGAGCCACGCGCGTCAAAGCACGTGAGGTCAATCGTACGAAGCTGTGCAACTGCGTCTGCCTCCGGCTCGGGTCTTGGAGCTCTAGTATGCGATGCGA
This sequence comes from uncultured Acidobacteriaceae bacterium, assembly GCA_963813015.1. Taxonomy (GTDB): domain Bacteria; phylum Acidobacteriota; class Terriglobia; order Terriglobales; family Acidobacteriaceae; genus Telmatobacter. The sequence continues at coordinate 1,258,724 of CAWEXN010000008.1, read as the reverse complement.
TCATTGTAGACTGGTGCGTCGAACGAATTTGCTTGACGCAACGTTGCGCGGGACTGCCGAATGCAAATCAGCAAGAGGAAAAACTTCAAGTGAACTCCTCCAGATTGCCGGACACGACTGTATCCGCCGCACTGCGCCGCTACAACGCGTTCCTGCTTCTGGTTGCAGGATTGGGTGGGCTGCTTTATGGCATCGATGTGGGGATCATCGGCGGAGCAGTTCCCTACCTGCAGGCTACTTCGGGGCTGACCGCGTCCGAGCTTTCGTTCATCGTGGCCGCGGTACTGCTCGGACAGTGTGTTCTCCACGCTGTTCTCAGGACTGTTGGCTGACTGGATGGGCCGCAAGCCGCTGATGATTGCGAGCGGCTGCGCATTCGTTGTGAGCATTCCGGTGATTGCGCTCTCGCAAGGCTATGGGCCGCTGCTTTCAGGGCGGCTGCTGCAAGGCGCGAGCGGCGGAGTAATCGGCGTGGTGGTTCCGCTCTACCTGGCCGAGTGCCTGGCCGCGTCGAGCCGCGGCAAAGGCACGGCGATCTTTCAGTGGATGCTGACGCTTGGCATCGTGGCCGCGGCACTGATGGGAATGTACTTCAGCTATCGCGTGGACGCTGTCGCGAAGCTGGGTGATGCAGCGGCGCTCTTCCGATTCAAGGATCACGCATGGCGAAGCATCTTCTGGGTGTCGCTGCCGCCAGGCATCGTGTTCGTGCTGGGCAGTTTGTTCGTTACGGAGTCGCCGCGCTGGCTTTTTCGGCGGGGACAAAAAGATCGGGCGGAAGCCGCGCTGCTCAAGTCGCGCAGCCCCGAGCAGGCCACGCTGGAACTTGCGGAGATGGAGGCGACGGCGCACGTGGCGCGGGCGAACGCTGGGCAACAAGTTCGCGATTCGCTGTTGCGGCGGAAGTATGCGATTCCGTTTCTGCTGGCTTGCGTGATTCTGTTCTGCAACACGGCCACGGGCGTGAACTCGATCATCGGGTACAACACGGGCATTCTGTTGCAGAGCGGGTTGAGCGACCTGCACGCGCACTGGGGCTACGTGATTTTTACGGTGGTGAATTTTCTCGCGACCATGATCGGCATCATGCTGGTGGACCGCAAGGGCAGGAAATTCCTCCTGGTGATGGGGACAAGCGGCGTGATCTTCGCTTTGGTCTGCGTGGCATTGCTCTTTAGATCTACGGAAAAACTGAGTGTGGATTGCCGCGATGCAGTGCAAGCGCTGGTTTCGCCCGACCAGGAACTGGCGCTGCGATTCGATCCGGCTACTGCGAGCAGTCTGCTGGCCACGCAGCGCGACGCGGGCCGCGGGATCGACAGCAGTCGTGCGTCGCTGGCCATCATTTACTCCTACGGAGGATTTACTGCTGCGACAAACTATGTTCGCTCGGACGATGCGGCTTCAGCGCCAATCGAAATCACGCGCGCAAGCTGCGTGCCCGCAAACAGAATTGAGGCGCTGTTCCGGAATCCATTTGCCGATCTTGCAGCCGCCCGGACCGCGCCGCTCTTGATTCAAAAAGCGCTCGTTGGCCGCGTGCCCAACGCCGGTCACGGATGGCTTGTGGCGCTGGGAATCTATCTGTTCATCGCGTTCTATGCGCTGGGTCCGGGTGTGGTGGTATGGCTTGCACTGAGCGAGCTAATGCCTACGCGCATTCGATCGAACGGAATGAGCATTGCACTGGTCATCAATCAACTGGTTTCGACTACGCTGGCCGCGATCTTTCTCCCCTTCGTGAGCAAGCACGGCTACTCGTCGATGTTCTTCCTCTTCGCCGGTTTCACCGTTGCCTACTTCATCGTGGCCGCATTCTTCCTGCCGGAGACAAAGGGCAAAACGCTGGAAGAGATTGAAGCGCACTTCGAGGGCAGCAAGTCGGCGAGTTAACAAGTTTGCAAGCCGATATGGTGCCCGGCTGACGAGATGTTTACTATTGAGTACCTACCCGCCTCCCCCCCCACCCATTTTGGGGTTAAGTGGTTTATTTTCAGATGTTTATACCTTTGATCATTTCTCCTAACCCTTTCATTCTAAAGGGTTTATTCTTTAAGTTCCTCCATCCAAAGGAGTTAGGAGCCGGATTTAGGGGGCCCGGATCGAGCAGCGATTGGAATCCGCCTTTCTTGGTCACTTGGATTCATTGTGCGCCAAAGGGCGGAAATGATCGGCAAACCTGGGGAAGGAAATATTTCACGTGGAATGAGAGAGATGAAGGCTCGAGACGCGCCTGCGGGGGTTGACAACGGGTTTTAGGCATTGGTTCTGCCGACGGGGCTCCTTCGCCCCTACGGGGGCTGGAAGGTTCTTGAGGCTAGGGCCTCACACTCCGTCGTCGATTGCCAGGTTATCCATGATCTGCTTCCCTAGCTTCCGGGCGGAATCCCAGTCAGATACGGGACTTTCGAAGATGAATAAGTAGAGGGTGTTGGTTTTGGGATTCGCGACGGCGAGATAGCGCATGACCGACTGTGAATCCGCGGCATCGCAGCCAAACTCCTGGAATGGGCCTACGGTTCGCGCCCATTTCTCTCCGTGCATTTGCGAAGCGATCTGCTCGATAAGACTCTCGCCATGCCCGACAGCGGGCTCTTTGAGTCCCCGAAATACGTTGATGGTCAGTCCCGTGCTAAAGTCGCCGCCTTGCTCGATGCTTTCTTTGGTAATGAAGTAGGCAAGAGTCCCCTTCTGTTCCTCATGCCTGAAGAACCAGCCGTCCGGCTTGAGAAATGCTGCTTTGAGGTCGGGAACCTGCTGCCACGTGAATCCAGCCGGTGGGGCCGGCAAATCAATTGCGAATAGCGGTTGTGACAAGATGGATGCGGCGAAGACGCACAGCAAAAGCTTCTTCATAAACCCTTTTTTGCAATCGCGCGAAGCGAAGATTTCCTGATGACAGCCGATAGTATCACCGCATCGTTCCGGTGAAACATCCTCGTAGCGAAGAAAAGGTGTTGAGTTCGCTATCCGCAGCTGAGATCCGGTGCAGAAACCGTAAGGGCGCCCGCAACTTCTGCGAGGGGCACTTGGCGTGACTTACAAGCGGACCGGCACTACCATTTCTTCAACTGCGTGAGCTGAAGAAGATTGCCGCAAGTGTCGTTGACCGTGGCGATCTTTGAAGCAGTCACGTCGGTGGGCGGTGTGGCGAACTGGGCGCCGAGCGCTTTCATACGCTCGTATTCGGCTTGCACGTCGTCGGTGAAGAACATGGCCGCCGGCTGGCTTTGCTGGAACAAAGCCTGCTGATAGGTTTTGGCCGCCGGGTTGTTGTTGAGCGCAAGTTGAAGCTCCGTGCCGTCGGGATCTTCGGACGAGGCCACGGTGAGCCAGCGATAGGGTCCATTGCTGAAGTCGGCCTTCTTCACGAAGCCGAGCACTTCGGTATAGAAGCGCAGTGCTTTCTCCTGGTCGTCGACATAGACGCTGGTGAGTTTTATTTTCATGGTGATCCTCCTCAGTTGGTTTCGCGGATGGGCCGCGTCGTTTTTGTTGCATTTGGATTTCAATCGAAACTTGCGAGCGTGCGCTCGAGGGCATTGAAGAAACTCTGCCAGCCGTACTTCGCGCCCTTGTAGTTGGCTTCCCTGCCGGGACCGAAGCCGGACTGCTCCATGCGCAGATGAGTGCCGCCCTCTGCCGGAGTCAAGGTCCACCGCACAACGGTTTCAAGGCCCATAGCTACCCAGCTATAGGAAATCTCTTTGAAGGGCTCGACGACGGACACCTCGCAGTCGATGACTCCATTCCAATTGGGCATGGGCTCGCGGCGAAACTGGAACCTGCGCCCGACGACCGGCTCGAAATCGTTATTCAACAGCCATTGCGCGAGGAGGAAACCATCCGTGAGCGCCCGCCACAGCTTCTGCGGCGGATGGGGAAATACTCTTTCGACGACGAGGGCAGGAGAAGCCTCTGCAGGGTTGCTCATGGATCCATCCTTCCCAAGAGATCTTCAAGACGGTCAAACCGGTCGCGCCAGAACGCGCCGTAGAGGTTGAGCCAATCGATCATCGGCGCCAGCGCTTCAGGCTGTGCACGATAGTGCGTTTCGCGCCCGTCGCGGCGATGGCGCACCAGCTTTGCCCGCTTCAATACGGTCAGATGCTTGGAGACGGCGGGCTGAGAGACGCCGGCGTGGCGGGTTAAACCGTGGACCGTCTGCTCGCCGTGGCGGGATAGCTGCTGGAAGATGGCGCGGCGCGTGGGATCGGCGAGTGCGCGGAAGACGGGATTGGGGTTCAAGGACGCCACAGAAAAACCATAACCAATTGGTTATGGTTTGTCAAGAGGTGGGTGGAGGAAAATTGCGGGGGATCCCCGGTCCCTCCGCCACGGCGGACGAGGGACCGGGGGCACCCGGCCGGTGAGGGGTGCTATCTATTCAGCCAATTGGGGTCTGCAACGTAGAATACGTCCCCAATGTCGACCTGGTGCGCGCCTCGATTTACGAGTTCTTTGAACAATTGATCCGCATTCAATGGTTCAGGAGTCGACCAATCGGCTTTCACTGCTGGCATGTCGGGCAGTTTTAGATCCGCCGAGTACAAGCCTGCTCCGACCTTTCTTATTTTGATCGCCACCTCGTGCTTCCTTTCTGGGTTGCCAAGATCCCTCAATCCCGAGGGGCCGGGTGAGCATCGCGAAAAACAACCGCAGATCCTTCGACTTCGGTCGCTGCGGCGACCTTCGCTCAGGATGACACATCCATGGGGGGAACGACGACAGTCGGCGAGGACGCCGGCGCTACAAACAGCAAGGGCGCCCGCTGTCGCGGACGCCCTTGATGTTTGGGAGAGGACTGCGTTTACTTGCTGCCGCCCTGGGCGCCGAGCTTATCTTCGAGCGCTGCCTGCGCCGCTGCCAGCCGCGCCGTGAGCAGGCGGAAGGGCGAGCAGGAGACATAGTTGAGGTCGATTTTGTGACAGAACTTGACGGATTCGGGATCGCCGCCATGTTCGCCGCAGATGCCGACCTTGAGCTTCGGGCGCGTATTGCGTCCCTTGGCCACGGCCATCTTCACCAGTTGCCCGACGCCCGCCTGATCGAGAGTGGCGAAGGGGTCCTGCTTGAAGATGCCGAGCTTGAGATAGGCCGGCAGGAAGTTGTTGATGTCGTCGCGCGAGATGCCGAACGTAGTCTGCGTCAGGTCGTTGGTGCCGAACGAGAAGAACTCGGCCTCTTCGGCGATCTGATCGGCAGTGAGGGCCGCGCGCGGCAGCTCGATCATGGTGCCCACCATGTAGTCGACCTTGCGTCCTTCTTCTCTGCGAACACTTCGTCGGCCACGCGGCGAACGATCGCGGCCTGGTTGCGCATCTCCTCGATCGACCCAACGAGCGGGATCATGATCTCGGGATGCGGATTGCCTCCCTTGGCCTTGACGACGACCGCGGCTTCAATGATGGCGCGTGCCTGCATCTCGGTAATCTCAGGGAACGTGATGCCGAGACGGCATCCGCGCAACCCGAGCATCGGGTTCTGCTCGTGCAGCTCTTCCACGCGGGCCAGCAGCGGGCGCAGTTCCTTGAGCTTGGGCGAGCGAGGCTTGGTGTCTTCAAGGTGTTGAATTTCGACCAGCAGGTCCTCACGCTTGGGCAGGAACTCGTGCAGCGGCGGATCGATGGTGCGGATGGTGACCGGGAGCGAACCCATCGCCTTGAAGAGGCCGACGAAGTCGGCGCGCTGCATGGGCAGCAGTTTCTTGAGCGCGGCGCGGCGATCCTTTTCATTGTCGGCCAGAATCATGGTGCGCATGTGCTCGATGCGGTCCTCGGCAAAGAACATGTGCTCGGTGCGGCACAGGCCGATGCCTTCAGCTCCGAATGCGATGGCATTCTTGGCGTCGCGTGGAATGTCGGCGTTGGCGCGGACACGCAGCCGGCGAACCGGATCGACCCAGCTCATGAACTTCACGAGATCCGGATCGTTGGGCTGTGCATCGAGCGTCTTGAGCTTGCCGGCAATGACGCGGCCGGTGGTGCCGTCGAGCGAGATGTAATCGCCCTGCTTGAAGGTCTTGCCCTTCACGCGGAGCTCTTTATTGGCTTCGTCAACGACGCAGTCGCCGGCGCCGGCCACGCAGCACTTTCCCATGCCGCGGGTGACGACAGCAGCGTGCGAGGTCATGCCGCCGCGCGAAGTCAGGATTCCGTCGGCCACTTCCATGCCGGCGATGTCCTCAGGCGTGGTTTCGCCACGGACAAGAATGACGGACTTGTATGCGCCGCTGTTGTGCTGCTTAACCGCTTCTTCGGCGGTAAAGACGATCTGGCCGACAGCCGCGCCGGGCGAGGCCGGCAGTCCGGTGGCGAGCACTTCAATCTTCTCGCCCTTTTCCACGAGCCGCGGAACTAGGAAGTCATAAAGCTGGTTGGGCTCGACGCGGAAGACGGCTTCCTCCTGCGTGATGAGGCCCTCGCGAACCATGTCGATGGCGACACGAACCGCAGCCAGACCGGTGCGCTTGCCATTGCGCGTCTGCAGCATGTAGAGCTTGCCATCCTGGATGGTGAACTCAAAGTCCTGCATGTCGCGGTAGTGCTTTTCCATGCGCCGCGTAATGTCTTTTAACTGCTCGTAGACCTTCGGATTGGCCTTTTCGAGCTCGCTGATGGGGAGCGGAGTGCGGACACCGGAAACCACGTCCTCGCCCTGCGCGTTCATGAGGTACTCGCCGAAGAAAACGTGCTCGCCGGTGGCCGGATTGCGCGTGAAGCCGACGCCCGTGCCGGAGTTTTCGCCCAGGTTGCCGAAGACCATGGCCTGCACGTTGACGGCGGTGCCGATCGAATCGTCGATGTGATTGATGCGCCGGTAGGTCTTGGCGCGATCGTTTTGCCAGCTCCTGAAGACGGCATCGCGGGCGGCAACGAGCTGCACCAGCGGGTCCTGCGGAAAGTCTTTGCCCGTTTCCTTCTTCACCAGCTTTTTGTACTCGGCAATGATCTTCTGGAGCGCGTCGGGCTGGAGGTCGTAGTCGTACTTGACCTTCTTCGCGGCCTTTACGCTGTCGAAGATGTGCTCGAACTTCTTCTTCGGAACGTCGAGGACCACGTCGCCAAACATCTGAATGAGGCGGCGGTAGGAGTCATAAGCAAAGCGGGGATTATTGCTGCGCTTGGCCAGCGCTTCAACTGCCTGATCGTTGAGGCCGAGATTCAGAATGGTGTCCATCATGCCAGGCATGGAAAACTTTGCGCCCGAGCGAACCGAGACCAGCAGCGGATTCTCGCCCGTGCCGAGCTTCTGGCCCTGCAGTTTCTCCAGCTTCTCCAGCGCGTCGAGCATCTCGGTCTCGATCTGCGGGCTCAGTTTGCCGCGCATATACTCGCGGCAGGCCTCGGTCTGGATGGTGAATCCGGGAGGCACGGGCAAACCGGCATTGGTCATCTCGGCCAGGCCTGCGCCTTTGCCGCCGAGAACGTCTTTCATTTTGCCGTTGCCGTCAGCCTTGCCACCGCCAAAGAAATACACATACTTGGTTGTTGTTGAGCCTGCCGGTTCAGCAGACGACTGCTCCACTACTGCCTGCGCCATGAGATTAAAGTCTCCCTTGCTTGTAGGTTCTTGTCGGATTCCGTTATGCGGTCCATAGGCAAGGGTAAAGGAACGGAGGCCCGGCGCGCCAATCAAGATGGGATGAAACGTTGCGCGGGGTTCGGCCCTCGCTTGGAGGACTGCGACGAACGGCTCTTCTGAGTCATAAATAGGAATAACGTCTAGGGGCTAGGATTGCCTGTGCTTTTGGTCACAGGGGGCTAAAGCGGCGGTTGGGCCGCAACGCCGATTTGGGACGAATCCCACAATTTAAGACTAGGCTTGGCAGGCCGGAGTGAGCCGTCGGGAGATTCCGGCCCGCTCAGGCAGCGGACCCCTGCAGCTGCATGCACCCAAGGCCCGGCTCTTCCCCCAGCTGCGCGACCAGAATGCGGTCGAGGCCGACAATCTGAAGGATTTCGCGCACGTGGCGGTTGGGCCGCGACACGGTGAGCGTGTGGCCTGCCTTGCAGGCGTCAGTATAGAGCGTAATGAGAGCGGCGAGACCAGCGGCGTCAATGCGCTCCACCTCGCCGAAGTCGAGCGCCACGTTTTCGCGGACGACCGCAGGCGCCAGTTCCTCAAGAAACCCGTGCTCCTGACCTCTGACGAGCTCTTTGATCCGCAGGACAACATTCCTGGCTGATTCAACCCGATTGGTATTCATAAGATTCTCCTCGCCCGCGATGATCCGCGGACCCTTGCAACGAAACTCGCCGCGCTTGCCGGCCAGCTGAGTCTTGACCTGCCTGGCCCAGAAATGAGCAAGCAACGGACCAAACGAAACAACGCCGCGGCTGGGGAATATGCTGAATCTGCAGGGCGTCTGTGCGCCCTTGCCCGCAGCAAACGCGGCAGCAACTGTGCGGTTTCGACGAGCGCGTCCGCAAATGAACAACAAGATTCGGTACGCAGGCGTGGAGAGGAAAGTTCCGTGACGGGCGATGCGGCCAATTCGCGCGGGGCCGGTTTAAGCGGGAAAGAACCGGCGGCAACGCTCCACGGGCTCACGTTGGAGCAGGCGCGCACCTTTGCGCTTGATGCGGGCTTTCAAGAGGCCGGGCTGGTGGCGCTGCCCTATGCGGCGGCAGCGCGCGACGCGGAACGATTTCGCGAATGGGTTGCCGCGGGCCGCGCCGGCACAATGGGCTACCTTGAACGCAAAGCGGAGAATGGGCGACTGCTGCGGGAACAGGCGGCCGTTCCCTTCCCCTGGGCGCGGTCTGCGCTGGTTTGCTTTGCCAGCTATGCGTTTTGTGAAGCACCACTTTCGACCGAAGCGCCAGACCCACGGAGTGGGTGGATTGCGCGGTACGCGTGGAGCAGCAGAACAAATGAGCGGGGCGAGCGGCGGCCGAGCGACTATCACAAAGTGCTGCTCAAGAGGATTCGAGCGGTTGAGGAGCGTTTGCGCGAAGAGCTAGGCGAGTTCGAGTCGCGCGCGTATGTCGATACCGGGCCCATTGTCGAGCGCGCGCTCGCGGTTGCGGCGGCGCTTGGGTGGGCAGCGAAGAATACCTGCCTGATTCATCCAAAATTGGGGTCGTTTGGATTTTTGGCGGTAATCGTGACGTCCCTCGAAGTCACTGCAAAGGACAAAACGCCGGAGGTTGCGGCGGATCGATGCGGGAGTTGCACGCGCTGCATCGACGCCTGCCCGACGAATGCACTCGACATTCCTTACCAGATGGATGCGACGCGCTGCATCGCGTATCTGACCATTGAGCACAAGGGTCCCATCGCGGAGAATCTCGCCGAGAACATGGGCCGGCAGGTATTTGGCTGCGACATTTGCCAGGATGTGTGCCCCTGGAATCAAAAGACGCGGCGAAGCGGGCCGATCGTGACAGACGCCGAGCTGGAGCCGCGCCCGGGGCTCGTGAATCCTTCACTCGAATGGCTGGCGGATTTGGATGAGGCAAACTTTGAGCGCGAGTTCAACGGATCGCCAGTGCGCCGAACGGGATTCATGGGCCTCAGGCGTAACGTGGCCATTGCGATCGGAAACAGCGGGGAGAGTCGGTTTGCCGAGCCGCTTGAAGCGTGGGCCGCGGCGGCCGACGACGGCCTTCGCGAGGCCGCGCGGTGGGCGCTGACGCGGTTGCGCCGCGAATGATCGGTTGATCCCCGACGGCATCCAACCGTTTTGAAGTGAAAGTCAGTGCCGATCGCGGCCCAGCGACTTCAGGCCGAACGGACTATTCTTGAAGCAGCACCCTCCTTTATCCGCTCGCGTCAATAATGGGAACATCGAACCGCGGGAACGGCGGGCGCGCATTGCCGTAGAAGGCCCTACGAGGGGTTGAACCATGTCTGATGGTTTGGAATCCGGATCCGGCGTTGCAGCCGACATCGAGAGCGCCGGGGCCGCTGTGGCTGCCGCCGCGACCGGTCCCAAGCAACCCGCCGCACAATCCAAGTGGTACCGCTGGCGCAAAAGCGGCACCGCCCTCATCGCGTATCTGCTCGACAGCGAAGTTCACACTTTTGCGTTCAGCGTGGCCGCAAACGCGATCATCTCGTTTATCCCCTTTGTCGTGCTGCTCTACACGCTCGCGCTTTCAGTCTTTCACTCCGAAGCGATGAAGGGCGTGGTCGACGAGATGGTGAATTACTATCTTCCTTCCGCGGCAAAAAACAAGGAATGGCTGGTAGACACCATCTTCGGTGAAGCCGTTTTGCCGATTTTGCACCATAAGAGCGCGCAAGCCCTCTCGCTGGTGATGATTCTCATCGCGTGTACTGGGATTTTTCTGCCATTGGAGGTGGCTCTCAATCAAGCATGGGGTGTGAGCAAAAGCCGCAACTACCTCTTCAACCAGACCATCGCCTTCGGGCTGGCGATCTTGATGGCCGCGCTCGCGCTCATCAGCATGAGTGTGACCGTGTGGGTGAAGGGCGCTCTTGGCTTCGTCACTTTCCACAGCACGAATGGCTTCATCACTTGGACTACAGATGGAATCACCTTTGTTTGTCTGTCAGTCTCCAGCGGCGTCGCGGCGATCCTGTTCCTTTTCTCGGTCTATTACGTGCTCCCCCACCGCAAGGTGCCGTGGCGACCGGTTTTACGCGCTTCGATTATCACGGGCTCCATCTGGCTGCTCGCGCGGTTCCTCTTTGCCCTGGCAATTCCTCACATCGATCTCAGCATGTACGGCCCGTTCTATGTCTCCGTGAGCTTGCTGTTCTGGGCGTATCTTTCGGGCCTTATTCTGTTCGCCGGAGCGCAGTTTAGCGTGGCGCGGCTGGGCGACGCAAAGAAGTAACGCTTGCCAGCTTTGAGAACCTTGGGCGGATGCAAAAGAAACGACTGTCGTAGGGTTTCGGTCAGGTTTTCTGACCCCTGACACCTGATCCCTGACACCTGTTGTTCGCTTTGTCTTCGCCAAGGCCTTTGCGCTACTCTCTTGAGAGCAGCATGTCCCCGACCAAGCCCAATCCGCCCGAAATCTCCGACCCATTCGCCTGCTTTCACCCTGTGACGGCGGAGTGGTTCAAGGCCGTCTTCGACGCGCCCACCGCGCCGCAGCGGATGGGTTGGCCGGTCATCGCTCGCGGTGAGAATGCGCTGATCCTTGCCCCGACCGGCACGGGGAAAACGCTGGCCGCGTTCCTCTGGTGCCTCGACCGGCTGATGCTACAGTCAACCCACCCTAGCGACAAAAACAAGAACGTCGCGAGGGTGGGGCACCCGCCATCTCAAGGCTGCCGCATCGTTTACGTCTCGCCGCTCAAGGCGCTGGCCGTGGACGTGGAGCGGAATCTTCGCTCGCCGCTGGCCGGTATGGCCAACATGGCTCGGCGCATGGGCGTTCCCTTTCATGAGCCGCTGATCAGCGTGCGCACCGGCGACACGCCGCAGCGAGAGCGGGCCCGCTTCGCCCGCCATCCGGCTGAGATTCTGATCACCACTCCGGAGTCGTTGTATCTGATCCTTACCTCGCAGGCGGCGGAGGCGCTGCGCACGGTTGAGACGGTGATTGTCGACGAGATTCATGCGTTGGTGCCGACCAAGCGCGGCGCGCATCTGGCGTTGACACTCGAACGGTTGCAGGCGCTGACCGCGAAGCCGCTGCAGCGCATCGGGCTTTCGGCTACGCAGCGACCACTCGAAGAAGTGGCGCGGTTCCTTGGCGGCATCGATGTTGCGCCGAGACCGGAAAGCGAGTCGGCGAGTCAGCAAGCCGGCAAGTCGGCAGACAAGCTGAAGGCAACCGCAGATCCTTCGACTCCCTGCGCTGTGGCTTCGGTCGCTCAGGATGACAACGCTGAGATGGGAGACTTGGCTAATTCAGCCACATTGCGCTATCGGCCCGTCACCATCGTTAACGCCGCCGCACGAAAGCAGCTCAAGTTGCGCATCGAGGTTCCGGTGGAGGACATGGCGCGGCTGGGCGAGATGGAAGAGATTCCTTCGGGGCCGGCCTCGCAGACGCCTCGGCGCGTTTCGATCTGGAACGCGATTCATCCGCGCCTGCTCGAGATTATTCGCGAGCGCAATTCGACGATTCTTTTTGTCAATGCGCGCCAAACCGCCGAGCGGCTTGCCGGAGCGCTCAATGACCTGGCCGGCGAGCCGATCGCGCGCGCGCATCATGGCTCGCTGGCAGCGGCGCAGCGCTCGGTCATCGAAGAACAGCTCAAGGCCGGGCAGATTAAGGCGCTGTGCGCGACTTCGACGCTCGAGCTGGGCATCGACATGGGCGCGGTCGATCTCGTCGTGCAGATCGAGTCGCCGCCTTCGGTAGCCAGCGGAATGCAGCGCATTGGCCGTGCGGGCCACCATGTGGACGCGGTGAGCGAGGGAATTCTCTTCCCCAAGTACCGCGCAGACCTGGTTGCTTGCGCCGCGGTCACGCGCGCCATGCACGAGGGCCACATTGAGTCGACTCGCTTTCCGCGCAATCCGCTGGATGTGCTGTGCCAGCAACTGGTGGCTATCGTCGCGTCCGCGCGGCCGCCGCAAGCTGCGCGCCAAGCAAAGGCAAGAAAAGCGTCTCGTCGGGGGAAGAATCCTGCTGCCAATTTGCAGTTTGACGGCTTCGATTCGCGCGAATTGTCCAGCGCCGAAGCCCCGAAGCCGGAGGTCTCCGTCGACCTCCTCTTTAATCTCGTTCGCGGAGCGGCGCCGTTTGGCTCGCTGTCGCGTTCGGCCTTCGATGGCGTTCTCGACCTGCTCAGCGGCCGCTATCCCTCCGACGAGTTTGGCGAGCTGCGCCCGCGTTTGACCTGGGATCGGGTGCGCAACGTTGTCACGGCTCGCGACGGCGCAGCGCGGCTGGCGATCCTGAACGCCGGAACCATTCCCGATCGCGGACTTTACGGTGTTTTCCTCGCCTTCACTGAGGGCAAATCGGTGCGCGTGGGCGAGCTCGACGAAGAGATGGTCTTCGAGTCGCACCCCAATGAAACGTTCATCCTCGGCGCATCCACATGGCGCATCACCGACATTACGCACGACCGCGTATTGGTCACTCCCGCTCCCGGAGAGCCGGGCAAGATGCCCTTTTGGAAAGGCGACGGTCCCGGCCGCCCACTCGAATTTGGACGGCGCATCGGCGCCATGGTTCGCGAGCTGCGCGCTCTGCCGCAGGCCGCCGCGCTCACGCGCCTCGTCAACGAGCACGATCTCGATCCGGGCGCCGCGGAAAATCTGCTGCGCTTTCTGGCCGACCAGGCTGAGGCGACCGGCCAGGTTCCGGACGACCGGACGATTGTTGTCGAGCGCTGCCGCGACGAGCTGGGCGACTGGCGCGTATGCGTGCTCACGCCCTTCGGCAGCCGGATCCATATTCCGTGGGCAATGGCGGTGGCTGCGCGCATTCGTGCGGCGGGTGGGCCGGAGGTTGAAACGCTTTGGGGCGACGACGGATTCGTGCTGCGTTTCCCTGACACCGACGAGCCACCCGACTCCGATTGGATTCTGGTTGAATCGGCCGAAGCCATGCAGCTTGTGCTGCGACAGTTGGGATCAACGGCGCTGTTTGCCGGGCGCTTTCGCGAGGCCGCGGGGCGCGCGCTGCTCTTGCCGCGCCGCCGCGCCGACCAGCGCTCGCCACTGTGGCAGTTGCGCAAGCGCTCCTACGATCTGCTCAGCGTAGCCTCGCGCTACCCGCAGTTTCCGCTGCTGCTCGAGGCGTATCGCGAGTGCCTGCGCGATGTTTTCGATATGCCTTCCCTGATTGAAATCCTCAAGGAAGTAGAAGAGCGGAAGCTCCGCGTGCAAGTGGTGGAAACGCGCAAGCCTTCGCCCTTTGCCGCTTCACTGCTCTTCAGCTACGTAGCCAACTTCGTGTACGAAGGCGATGCGCCGCTTGCCGAACGCCGCGCGCAGGCGCTGACAATCGATCAGGATCAGTTACGCGAGCTGCTCGGTGAGGCCGACCTGCGAGAGTTGCTTGATGCGGACGCGATTGCCGCTGTCGAAGAGGCCGCGCAGTGCCTTGCGGAGAACTATCGCGCGCGTTCCGCCGACGGGATCCACGATCTCTGCCTGCGCCTCGGCGATCTTTCGCGCGAAGAGCTGGGCCGACGCGTTACTTCGGCTGAGCTTTTGGCGAGTATCGATCGGCTGGTTCGCTCACGGCGGTTGCTCGAGCTGCGCATCGCCGGCGAAAAGCGGCTGATTGCAGCTGAAGACGCGGCGCGCTACCGCGATGGCCTTGGCATTCCGCTGCCGCCCGGCCTGGCGGCCGCGCTGCTTGAGCCGGTGGCCCATCCGGTGCTTGAACTGGTGCGCCGCTTCGCGCGCACGCACGGACCGTTCACGCTGCGCGAAGCTGCGGAAAGATTTGCGCTGGATGCTGAGGCGGTCGAGAGCGCGCTGCGGCAACTTGCGCACGAGGGCCGCGTGCTCGAGGGCGGTTTCCGTCCCGGCGGGCTACACCGTGAATGGTGCGATGCGGAGATTCTGCGGCAAATTCGCCGCAAGTCGCTGGCTAAATTGCGCCGCGAAGTGGAGCCGGTGGAGCAACACACGCTGGCGCGTTTCCTTACCCACTGGCAGGGCGTGCTCGCCCCGCGCCGCACAGGGACCGCGCACCTAGACGCACTGCTGGACGCGATTGAGAGCCTGCAGGGCGCGCCGCTGCCTGCATCGCTGCTTGAATCGTCGATCCTGCCTGCGCGTATCGCCGACTTCACATCCGCGGGGCTCGACACGCTGATTGCCGCGGGCGAAGTGGCGTGGGCCGGCGTTGAGCCGATTGGCGAACGCGATGGGCGCATTGCGCTGTTTCTTGCCGACAAGCTGCCACTGCTGGCGCAACAGCGCCCGCTGGTGGAACCGCTCACAGAACGCGAAGAAAAGTTGCTGGCAGTGCTCGAATCCACGGGCGCGAGCTTCTTCGATTCGCTGCATGAAGCTGCGGGCTCGGGCTATCCCGGCGAAACAATCGAAGCGCTGTGGAGCCTTGTGTGGCGCGGGCTTATCACCAATGACTCGCTGCATGCTCTGCGCGCTTACATCGCACGGCCCGAGAGTGCGCGCACGCCGCGACGCTATCAAACCGGCGCCGTATTCCGCTCGAGGCGCACTACGCCGCCAACGGCACAGGGACGATGGTCGTTATTGCCGCTTCGCCCTGCGGGGCAAAGCGCCGAAGATCTGCGGCAAACAACCACCGAGCGCAGCCATGCGCTGGCACTGCAACTGCTTAATCGCTATGGCGTGCTGCTGCGCGAGCACGTTGCGGCAGAAAACGTTCCCGGCGGATTCAGCGCTGTGTATGACGTGTTGAAGGCTCTCGAAGAGAGCGGGCGGATTCGCCGCGGCTACTTCGTTGGCGGATTGGGCGCCACGCAGTTTGCGCTACCCGCCGCCGTTGACTTGCTGCGGCAGTTGCGTACCGAGCCACCAGCTGAGAAGCCCGAGTTTGTGCAGTTGGCAGCGACCGATCCGGCAAATCCTTATGGTTCGGTGCTGCGCTGGCCCGATTTGCCGGTTGCGGATGAAGATTCTGAATCGGCTCCAAGAATCCTCACGCGCGCAGCATACGCTGAAGTGATTCTGCGCAATGGCGAGCTTGTGGCGTGGCTCAAGCGCGGCAATCCAAATTTGCTGGTCTTTCTGCCGGCCGAGGAGCCGGAACGTTCGCAGGCCGCCGCGGGGCTGGCGCATTTTCTCTGCTCACGCGGACAAGAACGCATGCGTGGGAGCAATCACGAAGGCGTGCTGATCACCACGATCAACGGCCAACCGGTGGCCGCGCACTCCATGGCGCATTTCCTGATGGATGCTGGCTTTCATCCCGGGCCGCTGGGGATGCATCTGCGGCGCATCCTTCTGCCCGTTACGCATTCCGAACCGAACAGGCCCGAGGTCCAGTAATCTTTTCGACTTGGCGAACCCGTATCCTTTTGTCACGATTGATTTTTGAAACGCGCGACAGATCCCAGGGAGATCGACGAAGACATGCCCGAAGGCGATACCATTTTTCGCACCGCGCGCAACCTGGGCCGCGCGCTCATCGGCAAGCCGATCATCGGCTTCCGGTCGACGTTTCCGCTCCTTACGCGCTTCAATGACGACACGCCGCTCATTGGCCAGACAGTGGATCAAGTGGAAGCGCGCGGAAAATGGCTGCTGATTCATTTTTCCGGCGGGGGAATCCTAACCTCGCATCTGCTGATGAATGGACGCTGGCACATCTATCGCCAGGGCGAGCGCTGGCAGGCGCCGCGATTTAATATGCGCATTGTGATCGAAAACAGCGAGTACCAGGCTGTCGGCTTTCGCGTGCCGGTGGCGCGGATGCACACCGAGCAGTCGCTCGCACGCGATCTGCATGTTGCTCGCGTGGAAAACGATGTGCTCGCCGGGGAATTCGACGCCGAAGCTGCTGTTGCGCGTTTGTTGGGCCGCCCGCATGAAGCGTTGGCGGATGTGCTGCTCGACCAGTCGGTTCTGGCCGGCGTTGGCAACGTCTTCAAATCGGAGATCTGTTTTGTCCAGGGCCTTCATCCATTCCGCGCGGTGGGAACGCTGACACGCGAAGAAGCGGCGGCGGCGATTGCTTGCGCGCAGAAGCTGCTCAGAGCGAACGTGCTTGAGGATTCCGGCGACCTGATCGTGACTTTTCGCGGGCAACAGCGGCGCACGACGCACGCATCCGATCCCAGCGCGAGCCTGTGGGTCTACGGCCGCGCGGGCGAACCATGCAGGCGCTGCGGTGAGCCGATTCGCCGCCGCATTCAGGGTGAGGATGCGCGCGTGACTTTCTGGTGCCCGCTCTGCCAGTCCATGCCCGATGGCTCCGAAGTAGACGGATGAACTAGCGTGGAATTTAGTTGGACGGCTTACCGAGTCCAAAGATCTTTTGAAATATGTTCCGGTGGTCGTCGCCGTTCAGACCCTTGTGGTCGCAGGTATCGGTGGGCGCAGTACCGTCGAGAAATGCCGCGGAGAAGTCGTCGGGACAGGAGGCGTCGGCCAACAGGTTAGTTGCCTTGTCGATGGTCTGAATCTGGACGCCGTCTGGCGGCGTGAAGTCATTGGTGTCAGAGTACTGCGGCAATTGCACCGCTTGCTTCATGAATTCAGCCCAGATGGGGGCAGCGACGCGCGCGCCCTGGATGCGGCCGCGGTTTTCCGGGTCAAGCTCGGTGTAATCGTCGTTGCCTATCCACACGATGCACAGCAGGTTCGAAGTAAAGCCGGCAAACCAGGCGTCGTGGCTGGTGCCGGTTTTGCCCGCGGCCGGAGCGGTGAATCCCATGTTGCGAACGCCGGCTCCGGTTCCGCAGTAGTCTCGTCCTCCAACCGTGCAGGGGTCGCTCCCATTGCCTCCTAGAACAGCTTCCATCATGTAGGTGGTGAGGAAGGCGGCGCGTGGATCGAGTACCTGCCTTGTGGTGGGCGCGTAGTCTTCAACAATGTCGCCGGTGGGCGTGCGCACGCTCGCCAGCATCCACGGATCGATATGCACGCCGCCATTGGAGAAAACGGTGTACGCGCCGGCCATATCAAGCGGTGTGGCATCGTAGGAGCCGATAGCCATTGAAGGCGTGCCTTGCGCGCTCTTGATCCCGGCGTCGCGGGCGAGCGCGGCAACGCGATCGAAACCCACCAGGCTGGCCAGGCCGATGGTCGCGTTGTTGTCCGATCGCATCAGAGCCAGGCGGGCAGTCATCTCGCCGTAAAACTCGCTCTGGAAGTTGTGCGGCGTGTACTCGTATTCGGTGCCTGCGCCATAGGTTTGTTGCGCGTCGTCGAGCATGGTCACAGGCGAAAAGAGTTTGGTTTGGCCGGGCAGCATCGTGCCCTCAACGGCGGTCTGGAACGCAGCCGCATAGACGAACGGTTTGAAGATCGATCCCGTGGGCCGGTGCGCCACGGCGTGATTGACCTGCGACGTTCCGTAGCTGCGCCCTCCCACCAAGGCCAGCACCTGGCCGGTATGAGGATCGAGCGCGATCAGCGCCACTTGCGGATAGATGAAAGGCTTGCCGAGCTTCTTGTCGCGGGCGTGAACGGCGTCAATCTGCGTATCCACGACATGGATTGTGGAGTTGACTGCCTGCGTTGCCAGGCGCTGCAGATCGGGATCGAGTGAAGTGTAAATGCGCAAACCTTCGCGGTTGAAATCACGATCGCCAAGCCGTTGCGTCAGTTGATCGTGCACCAGATCGACAAAGTACGGCGCTTCGCTTTCATCTACGCTGGATGACACCAAATGGAGCGGTTCGGACTTTGCGGCCTCAGCTTGATCCTTGGTGATGGCGCCGGTTTCAACCATCGAGTCGAGGACGAGATTGCGGCGCTCGATGGCGCGCTCCGGATGATGAAAGGGATTCAGGCGGCTGGGGCTTTGGATGAGCCCGGCGAGCAACGCGCACTGCGACAGGTCTAGCTGGCTTACATCTTTGCCGAAGTAGTCCTGCGAGGCTTCGCCGAAGCCATCGATGGAAAAACTCCCGATCTGGCCGAGAGGAATTTCGTTCGCGTACATGGCAAAGATCTGCTTCTTATCGAAGCGATGCTCGAGGATGATGCTGATCACGGCCTCGCGCATCTTACGCGAATAGGTGCGCTCGGGCGTGAGGAAGAATCCGCGCGCAAGCTGCTGCGTGAGCGTGGACGCGCCCTCCTCGTAGCGGTGAAGGTGGAAGATGTCGTTGCGCATGGCGCCGAGGATGCGCCAATAATCGATGCCGCCGTGCTCAAAGAATCGGCGGTCTTCAATGGCGATGACGGCCTGCACGAGATTCTGTGGAATTTCGTCGTAGGTGAGCAGGCGGCGCTTGGTTCGCTGCGCGCCCTCACTCAGCCCTGTGATGAGCAGCGGCTCGAGTTCGTAGCTGGAAAGCTGCTGGCCGTGCGCGTCGGTGATCGAGTCCACCACGCCGCCGCTCACGTGGATGGTGGCGCTATCGGGCGCGTGATAAGACTGCGGGCCGGGCTGCACCGTAATTTGCTGCACGCCTTCGCTATAGGTTCCCAACTGCGAAGCCTGCGGCGCGCCGTCGCCTGTGTAGCCGGCCTCACGCAGTTCATTGGCGATCCAGCGCACGGTGAGCTTTTGCTTCGGGCGCACCTCGCGCGGCGCGGCGTAGATTTGCGCGGTGCTTGCAAAAATTGGCTGCTTTAGCCGCTCATCGACAATTCCCTCGTACTTGACGTAGAAATAGGCGAAGACCGAAGCACCGGTTGCCGCGACGACCAAAATGACCACGAGCAGTCCCAGCAGAATCCGCGACCTGAGATGATGTCCCGATTGGGAACTCGGGATTCGGACTCGTAATGCCATTACCGCTCCTTCGGAACAGCTAGAGGCTCGTTGCCAGCAGCTTTTCTTCCTCGACACGCTTTCTCACCAGCGCCACTACCTCGCTCAACGCTACATCCACGCTGGAGCTCGTCGCACGCGTTACCAGTTCTACCTGGCCCGACGCGGCCTTTTTGCCCACGTTGATGCGATACGGAATGCCAACCAGATCCGCATCCTTGAATTTGACGCCGGCGCGTTCGTCCCGGTCATCGAGCAGCACATCCAGCCCTGCCGACTCCAGGTCAACGGCGAGCTTTTCGCCAGTGGCACGCAGCGAAAAATCGCCCACGTTCGTAATGGTCACGACAACAGTAAACGGCGCGATGGAGGCCGGCAGCCAGAAGCCGTTGGCGTCATTCGATTGCTCGATCGCCGCCGTGAGAATGCGCTCGATGCCGATGCCGTAGCTGCCCATGATCGGCGTCACTTCTTTTCCGTTTTCGTCCAGAACGCGCGCGCCCATCGACTCAGAGTACTTGTAGCCAAGCTTGAAAATGTGACCGACTTCGACCGCTTTGCCGACAACGAGCTTGCCCGTACATCCCTCTGTCGGGCACCCCTCACCCTGGTTCACGCTGCGAACGTCGGCGGTGAGCGTCCAGGTAAAATCGCGGCCCGGCGTCACGTTGCGAAGGTGGTAGTCGAGCTTGTTTGCGCCGCAGACCATATTCCTGCGGCCTTCCAACGCTCGATCGAGGATGACCACAGGTGACCGCTCCCCGACGTCAGAATGAAGGAATCCGAGGCGATGCTTTCTCGAGGCCTCGCCGTGTTCGGCTCCGAGAACATCCTGAGCCAGCGCCACTTTATACTCTTCTTTGCTCGCCGGTACGAGGCCAATGGGCCCGAGGAAACCGGCCGGCGCATGAAAGACAGATTCGATCTCTTCTGCCTGCATCGGCCTCAGTTCTGAAGCAAACAGAACTGCCGCAAGTTTTGCTTCGTTGACTTGATGGTCTCCCCTGAGAAACACGACGACCGGCTTCCATTCACCGGCGATGGACGCCATATAGGCGACACACTTGATGTCGGAGGCCGGCGAGATTTTAAAGAACGCGGCCACATCGACAATCGAGGCGCATCCCGGCGTGTACACGAGCTCCGGGCTTCCACCTCCGGTCGGAGCCATCTCCAAGACCGGGTCGAGGCGCGAGATTGCTTTTTCCAGGTTTGCCGCGTACTTGCAAACCGCGCAGCTCGCGATCAAATCCTCGCCTGCGTCGGTGTAGACCATAAACTCCTGCGACTGCGAGCCGCCCATGGCGCCCGAATCGGCCTCGACGGCGACGAACTTGAGCCCGCAGCGCGAAAAGATGGAGCGATAAACGCGGTCATGCAGGTCGAAGCTGCGGTCGAGACCGGACTTGTTGAGGTCGAAGGAATACGAGTCCTTCATGATGAACTGGCGCACGCGCAGCAGGCCCCCCTTGGGCCGGGGCTCGTCGCGAAACTTGGTCTGAATCTGGTACCAGATCTGCGGCAATTGCTTGTAACTGCGCAACTCGCCGCGCGCGATCGTGGTCATGACCTCTTCGTGCGTCATACCCAGGCACAGGTCCGCGCCCTTGCGATCTTTGAGGCGAAACATGTTTTCGCCCATCGTCGTCCAGCGGCCGCTCTCCTCCCACGGCTCGCGCGGCACAATCCCCGGCAGGTAGAACTCCTGGGCGATCTGGTCCATCTCGTCGCGCACAATGGCGATGATCTTGTTGAGAGAGCGCTGGCCCATGAAGAGGTAGTTATAAATGCCGGCGCCGAGCTGGCGAATGTAGCCTGCGCGGAGAAGAAACTTATGGCTGGCCACTTCGGCATCCGCCGGGGCCTCGCGCAGAGTAGGAATAAAAAGCTTCGACCAACGATGCATAGGAATTTTGAACGTGCTTTCCCGTTCGCGTGGGCGAACGCAAGGCAAACAGAAGCAGCTTCCATTCTAAATGTCCGGCGTGTAGGTCTGTTTGAGAAGGCTCACTTGTGGCTCAACATCTCCTTGCTCGGCCGTGTGGCATACTTTCAGGCATGAATTTCCACCACATCCCCTGGGGAGAGATCGTGTTTGTGCTGGTCAAACTCCTCAAGATGGGCGGGATTATTCCCGGCGCGTTGGCGGCGTTTGGCGTGCGCAAGCTATACCAGAAATGGCGGCAGAATAAAGCGGTGGCCGGATGGCCCGCTACCGACGGGACAATCCAAAGCGGGAAAGTTCATAAGCAAGGGATGCGCTACTGGGTCGAGCTTACCTACACGTATTACGTTGGCGAGTACCGTTCGGGCAAGCACGTCCACCATTTTCGCCGCGAAGAAGAGGCCGATGAATTTGCTCGGCAAGTGAAGGACAAACACGTTCAGGTCCATTACGAGGCTTCCAATCCTGACAAGTCAGTGATTCTGGACCGCGACCTGGAATTGATTGCGCTGCTGGCGCCGCAGTATCGGTGAAGGGCGCGGTGCCTCGCGAATTCAGATCAGCTCCACGCCCCACAGATCGTGCAGATGCACCACGCCTTCGACCTTATCCTCGGCATCGACGACGATGAGCGAGGTAATCTTGCGCTCTTCGAGAATCGCCAGCGCCTTGGCCGCCAGTTCCTCGGCGGCAATCGTGCGTGGATGCGGATTCATCGCTTCGCCGGCCGTCTTGCCGAGCGCCGCGCCGCCTTCGCGCTCCAATAATCGCCTCAGATCGCCGTCCGAGATCACGCCGCGCAGCCGTCCACTCTCCTGCACCGTCGTCATCCCCAGCTTCTTCGACGACATTTCGTAGATCACGTCGGCCATCTGCGTTGTGGGCGCAACGACGGGAACTTCATCGCCGCTGTGCATCAGGTCGCGAACCTTTGCGAGTTGTTTTCCCAGCTTGCCGCCGGGATGCAGCTCGGCAAAATCCTCAGCGCGGAAGCCTTTGCGCAGGCTCACTGCTACGGCCAGCGCATCGCCTAGCGCCAGCATTGCCGTCGTCGATGCCGTCGGGGCAAGATTCAGCCCGCAAGCTTCACGTTCAACAGAGCAATCGAGGGCCACGTCGCTCGCGGCGGCGAGAGTCGAGTGGAGATTGCAACAAAAGCTGACCAATGCGTCGCCTTTGCGCTTGACCGTGGCCAGCAGGCGCAGGATTTCTTCGGTTTCGCCCGATGCAGACAGCGCAATCACCACGTCGCCCGCCATCAAAACACCGAGGTCTCCGTGGACGGCCTCAGCCGGATGCAAAAACAGCGCCGGCGAGCCGGTGGAGCTGAGCGTGGCGGCGATTTTCTGCGCGATAATGCCGCTCTTGCCCATACCGGTGACCACTACACGGCCGTTTTGCTCGCCGCAGCGGACGATCATGTCGACAGCTTGCCAAAAGGAATCGGCCATCGGCCCGTCAAGGCGCGTGGCAAGGGCCTCAAGCGCGGCGGCTTCGGTGCGCACCAGCGACTGCGGGCTGGAACGGCTCGTCTTTCCCAATGGGGCTCATTGGCATTTCATGCTAACAGCAATGCCAGCGACCCGGAATCCCCAGCTGCCACGCTCGTACAATAGAGGTACGAGGTCGATTCCGTTGCGCCGAAACACCATTGTTCTCATTACCGTTCTCTTTCTTCTGGCTGTCTTTGCCTGGGCGGGCTGGGCCAACTGGGAGTATCGCAAGCAGGCCGCGGAGAAACTGCTGGCTCACGCGGGGCAGGGTGACCTGGTTCCGGCTCCCGGCGGCGATGCGATGAACTTTGTTTCACCGCTCGACGGCAAGCCAGCACCCCCTTTCGCGCTTGAAAACCTGAGCGGCAGCAAGGTCTCGCTGACGAGCTACAAAGGCAAAGCCGTGATGATCAACTTCTGGGCCACGTGGTGCGGCCCGTGCAAGGTGGAAACGCCGTGGATCGTCGAGCTGCGAGACAAATACGCGGCGCAGGGCTTTGAGGTGCTGGGCGTGGACACCGAGGGCGACGATCTCGAGCCTGGGGACAAGGCCGGATGGGCCAAGGCGAAGGCAAATGCCGATAAGTTCGTCTCAGACATGAAGGTGCCCTACCCTGTGCTGCTTGACGGCGACAGCATCAGCCGCGAGTACGGAGGGCTCGACGATCTGCCCGCGTCGTTCTTCGTCGATCGCAACGGCAAAGTAGTCGTGGCGACTGTGGGACTCACGTCGGAAGGCGACATTGAAGGCAACATCAAGAAGGCGCTGTCGGAGTAAGTGCAGCGGAGTTGGCGGGGTTAGCGGAGCGAGCGGAGCTAGCAAGCTGTTGGACAGATTGTGAATCACGGTGGGACCTGCTTATGATGACGGAAATGAAAAGACGAATTTGTATAGCGGCGACGCCCGTGATTGCGCTCGGCGCCCTCGTTGCAGTGGCCCACGGCCAGTTCGTCTCTAATTCGCCGCGGAACAGCTCTGCGCTAAAGACAGAGGCTGTGCAGTACCTCTTTCCAGAGCAGGTGAGCGTTCCCGCGGGCAAGCCGACCCCGATCACATTGCACTTTCGCGTCGCGCAAGGACTGCACATCAACTCGCACACGCCCAGCGACGAATTCCTTATACCAACGGATTTCTCGATTCCCGATACCACGGGTGTTCGGCTAAATGCGGTCATCTACTCGCCCGGCACCATCATCTCGCTGGCCTTCGATCCCAAAACAAAGCTCAGCGTCTACACCGGCGAGTTCGACATTCTGGCGCGAATCACGGCCACCCCCGGCAATCACCTTGTCCAGGCCAAGCTGCACTACCAGGCCTGCGACCAGAACGAGTGCCTCCCGCCCAAAACGATCAATGTGCCGATTGATGTGATTGGGAAATAGCAGAGATCAGGAAACAAGTATGGTCGGTCTGGTCCACATTTTTCCGGCTTTTTCGCCGGAAGAGTTGGGAAAGCAATCGAGCACCCGCCGGTTTGCTGACTCGCCAACCTGCTGACTCGCTGACTTGCACCTACTACTGCGTTGAGCCGTTGTCGTCTGCGGGCAAAAACTGGTAGCTCACAAAGGCAAAGTGCGCGCCGTCGGGCGCCCAGTTGGGCACATTGTCCGTTCCGGATCCGCCGACAATCTCGACCAGGTCGCGAATCTTTCCGTTGGCAACATTGATGATCCGCAAGGTCACGTCCTTGTTGGCCGCGTGCCCGGTCACGTCTTTGTCGTAGGAAAGGATCAGAATCGATTTTCCGTCCGGCGAGGGATGCGCCGTCCAGTTGTGCTTCTCGTCGAAGGTTACTTGTTCGGGCCCGCTGCCGTCGGGATGCATGCGCCAGATCTGCATTCCGCCCGCGCGGTCGGAGTTGAAATAAATCCACTGCCCATCGGCTGAAAAATCCGGGTCATCGCTCACGCCGGTGCCTGTAGTAAGCGCGGTCTCCGCTCCACCGTCGGGCGAAATGGCAAAAATGTTCAGCGTGCCGTTGCTGGGACGCGTGAATAAAATCGTCTTTCCGTCCGGTGACCAGCTATGGAAGTAGGAATTGGGATTCGTTGTGACCATGCGCGGCGCACCCCCCGTTGCAGGGACGATATAGACGCGCCGGCCTGGATGGTCCGGCGTTGTGCAGGTCATCGCGAGACCTTTGCCGTCGGGCGAGAGGCCGTGGCTGCCGGTGCAATCGCTGGCATTGCCGATGTCGATCGGCGTAGCCTCGGCGATCGAGCCATCTCCTTCGGCCACGGGAACGCTCCACAGCTTGCCCGCACGGTCGAAGATCAGCGTCTTGCCGTCGCGGCTCCAGTTGGGCGCTTCCATCTGTCCCTTGCCCGTCTGGATGACGAAGGCCATGCGCGCACTGTTGTCGACGGCGATGGTCTGGAGGGTGCTGTAGAGTGCCATGGTCGCCGGAGTTGACGGCGCCGTGAGCGGCTGCAGTTCCACATGCGCGAAGGTGGCTTGTTCGATGGCGTTCGGGTTGTGCGCGCAAACTCCCAGGCCGGCATAGAAATCCCCGTCGAAGTGCAGCCTGATCGATGCTCCCACCTGGTGCAGCGGCTCGCCGTGCGCGCTCAGAAAAAGCGTGATCGTGTCGCCGCGCTTTTCGAGGCGCAACCGCTCGGGCGCGCCAATGTTGAAGGCAATGTCCTGCGTGGTGTCGCCCTTGTTGCGCCGATATTGCAGCGCCGTTTCGCCTGAGCCGTGAATCGCCGCGTCGGCGTACATGGCATCTGAGTCGAGCGTCTGCCGGAACATCAGCAGCGCCTTGCGATGCGGGCTTGCAGTGGGGCCGGGGTCGGCCAGCTTCACATCGGCGGTGAGCACGACGTCGCCGGAGACTTTCTTCCAGACGAAGTGGAATGCGTCGACGTTGACCCAAAGATTCGCGCCCGCCGAGCGAATGGTGTAAACGCCGGTTGCGGCGTCGAAGGTTGCAGCTCCCGGCGGCACAACGCTGCCCACGTCGGACTGGCTCTCAAAGATGCCCAGCGAACTGCCGGCTGTTTGGGCGGAGGCAAAGCCTGATGAAATGAAGCCAATAGCCAGCCCTGTGATGGCGGCGAATCGCACGGTCACACTTTTGTTCCGATGCACGATGAAGTCTCCCTTGTGGACGGAACAACTCTACGGCAAGACAGCGGCTGCGAGCCAGCGGCGGCTTTACCCGCCTGCCTTCTTCTCAATCTTCGCCCACGAATCTTTCAACGCCAGCGTTCTGTTGAAGACCAGCTTGCCCTCCGCTGAATCCGGATCGAGACAGAAATAGCCTACGCGCTCGAACTGGAAGCGGTCCTCGAGCTTGGCGCTCGCGAGCGACGGCTCAAGCTTTGCGCCTGTCAGAACCTCCAGCGAGTTGGGGTTGAGATTGTCGAGCACGTCCTGGCCTTCCTCGAGGTCGAAGGGATCGGGCTTGGAGAAGAGCTTGTCGTAGAGGCGAATTTCGGCGGAGATGGCGTGCGCGGCCGAAACCCAGTGCATGGTGGATTTCACCTTGCGGCCATCGGGCGAGTTGCCGCCGCGGCTTAACGGATCAAAAGTACAGTGCACTTCGGTCACGTTGCCGGCCGCGTCTTTCACTACGCTCTTGGCGGTGACGAAGTAGGCGTTGCGCAGGCGTACTTCCTTGCCAGGCGACAGCCGATAATACTTGGGCGGAGGAACCTCGCGGAAATCGTCCTGCTCGATGTAGAGCTCGCGCGGAACGGAACTTGCCGCGTTCCGGCCGACGGATCTTCGGGATTGTTGGCGACGTCGACGAAATCCTCCTTTTGTCCTTCGGGGTAGTTGTCGATGACCAGTTTGAGCGGGTGAAGCACGGCCATGGCGCGGCTGGCGCGGTGGTTCAGATCGTCACGCTGAAAGTGCTCGAGCATTTCAACGTCGGTGCTGCCGTTGGTCCGCGAGGCGCCGATCGCCGTGCAGAAAGCGCGAATGGCTTCAGGCGTAAAACCGCGGCGGCGGAGGCCTGAGAGCGTGGGCATGCGCGGATCGTCCCAACCGTTCACGTGCTTTTCCTGCACAAGCTGAAGCAGCTTGCGCTTCGAGAGCATTGTGTAGGTGAGGTTGAGGCGGTCGAATTCAATTTGCTGCGACGGGAAGATTCCCAGTTGCTCGATGTACCAGCGGTAGAGCGGTTGATGGTCGGCGAACTCAAGCGTGCACATGGAGTGCGTCACATGCTCGATTGAATCCGACTGGCCGTGGGCAAAGTCGTACATGGGATAAATGCACCAATCGTCGCCGGTGCGATGGTGCGCGGCGTGGAGAATGCGGTACATCACCGGGTCACGCATGTTCAGATTGGGCGAGGCCATGTCGATCTTGGCCCTCAGCACGCGCGAACCATCGGGGAACTCGCCTTTCTTCATGCGCACGAACAGGTCCAGATTCTCGTCAATCGTCCGGCTGCGATAAGGGCTGTCCTTGCCGGGCTCGGTGAGCGTGCCGCGGTGCTGGCGAATCTCGTCGGCCGTGAGGTCGTCGACGTAGGCCTTGCCGGCCTTGACGAGCTTCAGCGCCCACTCGTAGAGCTGGCCGAAGTAATCCGACGCATAGCAGAGCTTGTCCCAGTCGAAGCCCAGCCAGTGCACGTCGGCCATGATGGAGTCGACGTACTCCTGCTCCTCCTTTTCTGGATTGGTGTCGTCGAAGCGCAGGTTGGTTTTGCCGCCGAAGTCATCCGCCAGCCCAAAATCAATGCAGATCGCCTTGGCGTGGCCGATGTGGAGGTAGCCATTGGGCTCGGGAGGAAATCGCGTCTGCACGATTGCGTCGCCGTATTTTTTTGTGCGTACGTCCTCGGCAATCTGGTCGCGGAGAAAGTTGGTGGGAGTGTGAGCATCGTGATTTGAAGCGTCTGGGCTTTCCGAATTTGAGTTGGTCATCGCTGGCGATTCCTGACTAGCTTTGGTTAACTGGATGATTCAAGCAAGCGTTGGGAGGTTTTCTACAGCCTGGCGAATGCGCTCAAGGCACACGTCGCGGCCGAGGACGACCATCGTTTCAAAAAGCGGCGGCGCGTTCTTGCGTCCGCAGACGGCCACGCGAATCGGCTGAAAGGCTTGCCCAGCCTTTAAGCCAAGTTGATCTGCGGCAGAACGAAGAGCTTTGTCGAGCGAATCGTGATCGAAGGTGGTTGCCGGCAAAACTTCAAGCGCGGTTTCTAAAACGCGGCGTGCCATCGCGGCGTCTCCCTTTTGAGGAATCAGCTCGGCTGGATCGTACGGCGGAAGTTTGTCGAGGAAGAAAAAATCCGCCGCGGGCACCGCATCGCGCAGCAGCTTGATGCGCTCGCGAATGAGCGGCGTGACGGCTTCCAGTTTTCCGGGTTTTGGATTGAATCCTGCCGCGAGAAAAAACGGCTCGAGGTCGCGGCTGAGCTCTTCCACGGGCAGGGCGCGGATGTGCTCGGCGTTGAGCCAGACCGCTTTCGCATCAAATGGGTCTTCGTCCGTAAAGTTGATGACAGCGTTTGCGCGGTTGACGCCCTCGAGAGTGAAAAGCTCGCGAATCTCGTCCAGAGACAGAAACTCGCGGTCGTTTTTCGGCGACCAGCCCAGCAGGCAGAGGAAGTTGACGAAAGCCTGCGGCAAAAAGCCAGCATCGCGATAAGTGGTGACGCTGACGACAGGTCCGTGCTTGCGCTTGGAGAGCTTGGCGCCATCGGGAGCAACGAGCAGAGGAAGATGCGCGAACTGAGGCGGCTCCGCACCCAGGCCCTCAAAAATCAGCAGGTGCTTGAAGGTGTTGGTCAGGTGATCCTGGCCGCGGATGATGTGGCTGATGCGGAGATCGGCGTCGTCGACGCAGGATGCGAGATGGTAGGTCGGCATGCCGTCTGAACGCAGCAGCGCAAAGTCTTCTACTTCGTCGGCCGGCTTTTCTTGCTGTCCATAAACTGCGTCCGTAAAACGCAGCACGAAGTGCTCGCCGCGCGGCACGCGATAGCGCAGCGCGAAGGGTTCGCCCGATGCGGCGCGGCGGTCGCTCTCTTCGCGTGACAGCTCGCGCATTCCGGGGTTGAAGAGCCATGCTCCCTGCGAGGAAGAATGCTCTTCATCTGCTGTGTGCGCCGGAGTGAAGTCGCGATAAGCGAGGTTTTTTCCATGGATCTTGAGCGCTGCGGCCCGGTGAAGATCGAGGCGTTCGGATTGCTTGTATTCCTCGTCCCAGTCGAGACCCAGCCAGCGCAGCCCCTCGAAGATGGACTGCACGCTGGCGTCGGTGTTGCGCTCGACATCGGTATCGTCCAGACGCAACACCATTGTGCCGTGATTGTGGCGCGCGTAAAGCCAATTGAAGATAAAGGTGCGAGCGCTGCCCACGTGCAGAAAGCCGGTGGGCGAGGGCGCAAAGCGAACGCGCGGAGTGGGGCCGCGATGGGAGCCTGAATCGGTCATCGTGACAATTACTTTCTATTCACGATGCTATCGCAAGGCTCCCCTGCCGAGCGGTGTTCAGCACTTCACTGTTGAGGCGGCAGCGGCGGTTGCGGATACGGTGGTTGTGGCGGGTACGGCGGCGCATAGGCCAATTGCGGGGCGGGCACGACTTTCCACTGCGCAAACGCCAGCACGTAGATCAGAATCAGATTGCCCAAAGGCACAACGTTCAGCAGCGAAAGCCAGGGCGAGAAGCCGGCCTTCTTGCAGATGAACCAGAAGGGAATGATGATGATGGCCAGGCAAATCAAAATGATCAGCGGCAGGATCGCCATCATGGCCACAACCATGTGCTGAATGTCATCGGCGCTGGGGCCCTGTTGCAGCAGGAATGCGAGGTTCAACATAGAAGCGCTCCAATGTGGAATTGAGTTCGCAGCCAAGGTACAGCTAAACCTGTGAATCTTCAATAAAAATCGGAGGAGCTAGGCCTTCTCGGCTGGACTAGTCTTCCATTCGGAAAAGGCCACGATCCAGAGCACGATGTACTTGACCAGCGGAAACAGAGT
Organism: uncultured Acidobacteriaceae bacterium; assembly: GCA_963813015.1. Taxonomy (GTDB): domain Bacteria; phylum Acidobacteriota; class Terriglobia; order Terriglobales; family Acidobacteriaceae; genus Telmatobacter. Next base: position 1,229,071 of record CAWEXN010000008.1, on the reverse strand, counting down.
CAGCAGCGAGAGCCAGGGCGGATATCCCGCTTTTTTGAAGATCATCCAGTAGGGCGGAAGAACGACTGCAAGCATCACGAACCCAATGAGGGCAAGAACGATGAGATGCCAAGGCTGAAGTAACTCACCCATATCATCATCTCCTGATTCAAGGTTCTTTCACGCGTCATCGTAGCCGGAGCGGCTGAAAGGATTTAAACGATGAATCCAGCCAACCCGTAGACTCAGAAAGAACGGAAAGCTTACGTGATGTCCTCGGTGTCGTAGACCGGCGTGATGGTTCGCTTCTTGGGCACGCCGTGCACAGAGCTCAGCAAATCTTCGACCACATCTTCGAGCTGGCGCTGGCTCTCGACCACTTCGCTCATGCTTTTCAGCTCTTCCGGCTCCTGCACGCGCTCGACGAGCGCAACGGCGTGGCACTGGGCCACATGATCGAGATTCAGGCCCTCAGGAGTTTTGGCCTTAATGCTCACCTGATCGATTGAAACACCTAACAGATCGGCGACGCGGGAGCTCATTTCGGCAGCTATGGGCGCGATTTTGGGCGCGGCGAGAACCAGCGTCGTGTCGACGTTGACGATTGCAGTAGCCCGCGTGCTGCAACTCTTCAAGAGCAAGGTTGAGAAAAATGGCGGAGTCGGCGTCTTTCCAGCGTGGATCGCCGGGCGGGAAAAAGCTGCCGATATCGCCCGCGGCCACGGAGCCCAGCAGCGCGTCGGTAATGGCGTGGAGCAGCACGTCGCCATCGGAGTGGCCGGCCAGGCCCTCGGGGTGGTCGATGCGTCATGCCGCCAAGGCGCAACGGCACACCGGGCTTGAATTCGTGCGAGTCGTAGCCAAATCCGATGCGTGTGTCCATCATCCGCGTAGCTCTCCGAAGATGTTCTGCCCAGCGCAGCAGCCGCGATCCGGCTTTTTGATCGAGGCTTCTCCGATTTCTACTAATTAGCCCTGGTGCGCCCGCTGCCGGAGGTAGAACTCGGCCAGCGCCAGATCGCCCGGCTGCGTAATCTTCAGATTAACCTGAGAACCGTGCACCACGGCTACCGGAATTCCGGCGCGCTCGGCGAGCGAAGCCTCGTCAGTGCCCACAAAGCCGTCGGCATTGGCCTCGGCAAAGGCGCGCTTGAGCAGCCCAAAGCGAAATCCCTGGGGCGTTTGTGCCTGGACCACAAATTCGCGCGGAATGGTCGCGGTCACCAGCGCTCCGTGCGCGGTTCGCTCCACTTGCTTGATGGTGTCAGTAGCAGGCATTCCCACGATGGCCGCTCCGTACTCGGCCACAGCGTCGATGGTGCGCTCGATGGTGGCTGCGTCGATCAGCGGCCGCACAGCATCGTGAACCAGCACAATGTCGTCGGGCTCTGCCGGCAGGGCGTCGAGAGCGTTGGCCACCGATTCCTGGCGCTTTTCGCCACCCTCAACCACATGAACTCGGCCCACGAAGCCATATTCGGCCACCTGGGCCTCCACGCGCTCCATCTCCGGCTTGCGGACGGCCACATACATCGCCGTCACCCGCGGCGCCGCGGCAAAAGCGCGCAGCGAGTGGATGAGGATGGGAACGCCGTCCAGCGCCAGAAACTGCTTGGGCTGCGGGTTGGGTTGCGGGCCGGACATCCGCGTGCCCAACCCCGCAGCCGGAAGAATGGCAAAGACTTGCATAACTCGTGGAGTATAGCACCGTGCGAGCTTTCAGCTTTTGGCTGGCTCTGTATGCATCATCTCGTTTGTCGCGTGGAATCCAAAGCGTTCATAGATCGGCCTTCCGGCTTGCGAACTATGCAGCGTGACCACACGGATTCCGCGCCGTCGCGCTTCGGCCATCGACCGCTCAACGAGTTCATGCGCAAGCCCGCGCTTTCGGTATTCGGGCTCGACGTAGATGTTGAGCAGATAGCCGCGCAGCTCGCCTTCCGGATCGAATGGGTGCGGCGGCCAGTCGAGAATCAAAAGGCCTGCGGAAGCCACAGGCCGGCCCGCGTCGATCGCGATCCATCCGTAGTACTTTCCTCCGCGGATCATGCGCTCGGTCCACGCGACGGAGCGGCGCTCCAGCGAATCCATAAGGGGTTCGTCGAGGGGGTGGATCTCTGCGAACATTGCCCGGCGATGCGCTGAAATAAGAGTGGCGTCGGTGGTTTCAGCGGTGCGGATTTCCATATCGTGCCAGTATAAAGGCGCGCGGCAGTGCGCAGGCTCGTGAAGTTTGGCGGAGTTCTCCGACATGCGGCACGCGCACCGACGTATCCCTGCCCGTATCCCCAACGCCGTATCATCGTTCCGTGAGTCGCACGAAGCCTCCATCTCTAGCTCTCGATACCGCGCTGCTAAAGCCCGGCATGCGGCTGGCGGTTGCGCTTTCTGGCGGCGCGGATTCAGTGGCGCTCTTGCGCATTCTGGCCGCGCGCAGCGGAGAGCTGGGACTCGTGCTCCATGCTGCTCACCTGCACCACGGTTTGCGAGGTGCTGAGGCCGACGGCGACCTGGAATTCTGCCGCGAGCTCGACGGCGAAGCTGGGCTGCCCTTTCACGAAGCGCGCGTAGACACCACTCGGGAAACACAAGCCGAACTAAAGTCGGGCAAAGCGGCTGAAACCATCGAAGAAGCTGCGCGGCGGCTGCGTTATCAGTGGTTTCGGAAACTTATGGCCTCAGACGAAGTTGACGCCATCGCGACGGCGCACACGCTCGACGACCAGGCCGAAACCGTTCTGGCTAAGTTTCTGCGCGGAGCGTGGACTGAGGGTTTAGCAGGCATTGCATCCAAGACTTGAAACCCCGGAGGGGGCAGCATCCTTCGTCCGCTGCTGGCTGTGAAGCACGCTGAAATCGAGGCATACCTGCGCGAGCTGGGCCAGAATTGGCGCGAGGATTCGTCGAATCGCAACCTGACCTTCACCCGCAATCGCATCCGCCATGAGCTGCTGCCGCTGCTTGAGGGCTGGAATCCACGGATGCGCGAGCATCTGGCGCAGATGGCGGCGTTGGCCGCGACGAAGAAGCATGGTGGCAAACCACACTGGCTCCGGTCGCCGCGGCGACCTTGCTGCCGGGGCGTCCTGTTCGCGGAGGCGGCCGCGCTGCCGGTTCAGGCCTCGATTCCGGCCTGGCCATCGAAGTGAGCCGGCTGGCCGCGCTTGCTCCGGCGCTGCAACGGCGGCTTGTTCGCTATGCCGCGGAGAAGTTCGGCGCTGCGCTCGACTTTCCCGCGACCGAAGTCGTGCGATCGCTGGCGCTCGGCGGCCGGGCAGGCCAGAAGCTGGCTCTGCCGCAGGCCTTCGCGCCGAGACGAACGGCCCGGGAACTGCGGTTGTCGACTGACCCCAACCCCACTCCAAAAGGTGAAAGTGCGGGAGCACCCGCCTATGAAGTGGCAATTCCCGGCGAAATCGATGCGCCTGCTTTCGGGCTCCGGCTCCGCATCGAATTTCGCAACGCGGTTCGCGACGCCGCGACGGCCCGTGGAACCCCGAACGGCCGCGGCACGCTGGCAAAGAGGGCCATCCTACGCAACTGGAAAGCGGGCGACCGAGTGAGGCTCCGCTACTCGAGTGGTCTTCGCAAGGTAAAGGAAGTTCTGGAACGACTTCGGGTTACGGGGAGCGATCGCACACTCTGGCCGGTCCTCGAGATCGACGGCCAAATCGCCTGGATGCGGGGCGTGGAGCTGGAACCTGATCCGGACCTGGTCATTTCGGCTGATTCTTAATTCGCTCAGGGCACTAAAGTCCCCCTTTCGGACACCCCAGGAAGCCGTTAACGCACAATATCCTGCCCCATTCGTACTATGGTTGGCCCTCCAACTTTCGCCGGCCCCGGAGTACAATCGGGATACTGCTTCTCAGGCGGCACGGCTTGCGTGCCTCTGAGGGTGTTTGGTGGTTTTTGCCACTTTACCGGCCGCGGGGGCGTCTAAGGAATGGTGGCTTTTGGCCAGGGATTGATCGTGGAGGTCGCGGTGGGTCTTTCTCCTTAACCGCGAAAAGGAGACGTTGGTGAACTCGAGCGTTAAAACCATCATGTTCTGGCTCTTCATCCTCATCTGCCTCGTGCTGTTGTGGGGCGTGGTGGAGAAGAGCACCGGCATGGCAAAAGAGCCGGAGTATGCTTACTCGGACCTCTATGACAAGGTGGTCAACAACCAGGTGCTTGACGCCGCGATTCAGGGCGACGAACTCAAGGGCCACCTGAAGGTCTCGCCCAAAGACGAGTTCCACACCACTCTGCCGAGCAACTACGAGGACCTTTTGAAGGCGATGATCGCCTCCAAGGTCAACTTCTCCATCAAGGAGCCGCAGAACAACGTCCTCATTCCCCTGCTCATCAATGCGGGCCCGTTCGTGCTGCTGATTGCCGTGTGGTTCTTCATGCTGCGACAAATGCAATCGGGCGGCAACAAGGCACTGTCGTTTGGCAAGAGCCGCGCGCGCCTGCTTTCCATGCAGCAGAAGAAAGTCACGTTCAAAGACGTGGCCGGCGTGGATGAGGCCAAGGAAGAGCTGAAGGAAATCATCGAATACCTGCGCGAGCCGCAGAAGTTTCAAAAGCTGGGCGGGCGCATTCCCAAGGGCGTGCTGCTCGTTGGGCCTCCAGGAACCGGCAAGACGCTTCTGGCGCGCGCCGTGGCCGGCGAGGCCAACGTTCCCTTCTTCTCAATCTCCGGCTCGGATTTCGTGGAGATGTTTGTCGGCGTGGGCGCAAGCCGCGTGCGCGACCTTTTTGAGCAGGGCAAAAAGAACGCGCCCTGCATCATCTTCATCGACGAAATCGATGCTGTCGGCCGCCATCGCGGCGCAGGCCTGGGCGGCGGTCACGATGAGCGCGAGCAGACGCTGAACCAGTTGCTCGTCGAGATGGACGGATTCGAGTCGAATGATGGCGTGATCCTGGTGGCGGCCACTAACCGCCCCGACGTGCTCGACCCCGCGCTGCTGCGGCCGGGCCGCTTTGACCGGCGCGTAGTGGTGGGCCTGCCCGACATTCGCGGGCGCGAGGAAGTTCTCAAGGTTCACGTCAAGAAGGTTCCCGTGTCGGATGACACGAACCTGAACGTGCTCGCGCGCGGAACGCCCGGCTTCAGCGGCGCCGATCTTGCCAACATGGTGAATGAGGCGGCGCTAAACGCAGCGCGCCTGAACCGCAAGCAAGTCACGATGTACGACTTTGAGCTGGCCAAGGACAAGGTGCTGATGGGCGCCGAGCGCAAGTCGATGATCCTGAGCGACGAGGAGAAGCGTGTCACCGCCTATCACGAGGCGGGCCACGCGCTGGTCTCGCTCAAGCGCGATCACTCTGACCCGGTGCACAAGGTCACCATCATTCCCCGCGGCATGGCGCTGGGCGTCACGGTTCATTTGCCCGACGACCGGCACAACTACACCCGCGAGTATCTGGAGACACGGCTGGCCATGCTTTACGGTGGCCGCGTCGCCGAGGAGATCTTCCTCAACCAGATGTCAACGGGCGCGGGCAACGACATTGAGCGTGCCACGGAACTGGCACGCGCCATGGTCTGCGAATACGGCATGAGCCGCCTTGGACCGCTCACCTTCGGCAAAAAGGAAGAGCAGATCTTCCTCGGACGTGAGATTGCGCAACACCGCGACTTCAGCGAGGAGACGGCACGGCAGATCGACCTCGAAGTCCGCCGCCTGATCGACGAGGCCTACCAGGCTGCGCATAACCTTGTTGAGACCAACGCGGACGCTATGCACCGTATTGCCGCCGCGCTGTTGGAGCGTGAGACCATCGACGCCGATGAGCTGAAGCTGTTGCTTGAGGGCAAGGCACTGCCTGCGATGCGGTCATCGCTGGCCGGAGGGGGAGATTCCGACGGCGGCCAGCCACAGCAGGTCCTGAAACCAGAAGGCCGCGGAACTGGCACCGGCGGCGGCTTACCAGAAGGTTCACCCTCACCAGCGTAAACACAGTTCGCAGTTCATAGTTCGCAGTTCACAGAAAGGCCGCTCTCGCGAGCGGCCTTTTTTGTTGTTCGAAGAGAATCTTCCGCTTCTTTGAACCTTCTGCCCTGTCGCTTCGACATAATGATTGAACGCACATGGAAAGCAAGGATCGAGCGCCGTACGAGTGGCTTGCGCTTCGTTGCCAGAGCGGCGAGAGGGGTGCTTTCGAGGACCTGATCGCGGTAATGGAGCGGCCGCTGCTCTACTACGCCGCCAGCCTGACCGGCAGCATGGACAGTGCGCTCGACGTTCTACAGGAAGTCTGGATCAAAGCATTTCGAGGAATTCGAAAGCTGAAAGACCCTGGAGCTTTGCGATCGTGGCTGTACTCGATCGCGCATGGCATCGCGGTGGATCGAATCCGAAAAAACTACTCGCGCGAGCAGGCGGAGAAAGTTCAATACGAGGATTTTCAGGAGGCCGAGGAACCGTCGTTTGCCGGAGAGGACGCCGCGGCGATTCATACGGCGCTGAATCAAATCGGCCTTCATCATCGCGAGGTTCTGGTCCTGCATTTTCTCGAAGACTTGTCGCTTGCGGAGATTGCAAAGGTCATCGGTTGCTCCGAGGGCACCGTCAAGTCGCGAATTCACTATGCCAAACGGCAAATGAAACAGATTCTCGAAGGAGTGAAATATGGCACAGCAAACGAATAACCTGCGCGAAGGTCTGCTCGCGGCCCTGCCGCAGCCGGAAAACCTCGCCGCCTATCGCGAGGAGACCGCTGCTTTGCTGACGAAGCATGCAAAGGCGCTTCGCTGGGACAAAATCGCGGCAAACACGCTCATATTCCTTGCTGTCGCGCTGTTCTGGTGGAGCTGCTACCCCGGTCGCCTGGGCGCGCAAGGAGTTCATAGCTTTCAATTCGGCGCCGCCCTCTTTTACTTCGTGGGTGCGATCTACCATGTGCGACTACACAGGTCTACGCCAGCCAGGTCGCCACGCTCAAGGAAATCAAGCAGGTCCAGCTTCAGATCCTCGAATTGCAGGCCTCGCTTAAAACAGACGGCCAGCGCCAAGTCTAACCCCGGGCCACTGCTCACCGCCGCCGTTCACGGATCGCTATTCACGGTTCACGGTCCACGATTCAGCGTCGTGTATACTTCCCCAGCACGCTTCATTGCCGCTCGCTTGTGAATTTAACTTGAGAGTGCGGACGGCTTCGTCGCTTCCCATCAAAATGCTTCCAGGAGCACATCGCATGAACGCTGCCGCACACCGATTCGCTCGCCAATTTTTGCTTTTGCCGCTGGTCTTCATGGTCTTCGCGATCCTGTTCGCATTGGGCGCCCACGCCGCGCCGGTGTTGATGATCTCGATCGATGGCCTCAAGCCCGAGTACATCACCCAAGCCGACGCACATGGGATGAAGATTCCCTACCTGCGAACGCTGCTTGCGAACGGTACCTATGCGGACGGCGTGGTCGGCATCTGGCCCACTGTCACTTACCCGAGTCACACCACACTGATCACGGGCGTCTGGCCAGCCGAGCACGGCATCTATAACAATCACGAATTCGACCCCTTCCAGCGCTATTTCGAAGCGTGGAACTGGTACGCTTCACAGATTCGCGTGCCCACGCTGTGGCAGGCCGCTCACAAAGCCGGACTGCGTACAGCCAGCATCGGATGGCCCGTCAGCGTTGGCGCGACGGACGTGGACTACCTCATCCCCGAATACTGGCGAGGCCCCGAAGCATCAAGCCCATACAACTCCGTGGATCAGCTGCTGATGGCCGCTCTCGCGCGGCCCGCCACGCTGATCCAGGAGCTTGAGCCTGCCGCCGGCCCCTATATGAACGGGAATGTGACCACGCCTGAAGGCGACGAAACCAAGACCCGCTACACTCTCGAAATTCTGCGGCGATTCAAACCGGCATTCATGACGCTGCACCTGAGCTCGCTTGACGATGCGCAGCACGCGCACGGGCCCTTCAGTCCCGAGGCGTGCGCCGATCTCGAGGCCATCGACGGCATGGTGGCGCGCCTCGCGCATCAGTTGTTCGCCAACAGCCCTGGGGCAGTACTCGTCATCGTCTCCGATCACGGCTTCATGGATATTTCGCACTACGTCAATCTCGCCGTTCCCTTTCTGCAGGCCAGGCTCATCAATGTGACATTGGCCCCCGGCAAAGCCCCCCAAGTCAGCTCGTGGAAGGCCGAGCCATGGATGGCAGGCGGCATGGCCGCAATCATGCTGCACGATCCTAACGACCACGCGACAGAGCAGCAAGTGAAGACCATGCTCGACGGTCTCGCTGCGAATGCTGACAACGGCATTGCCGAGGTCCTCGATCACGACGCCATCCGCAAGCGCGGTGCGTTCCCCGATGCCGCATTCCTTGTCGTGTTCAAGCCCGGCTATGACGAGGGTCCCGGACTCACCGGCGACCTCATCACGCCTGTTCCCGGCCATCGCGGTTCGCATGGGTTCTCGCCCGAGTATCCTGAAATGCGCGCTTCGTTCTTTGCGGTCGGCGCCGGCATTGCGCACCATCGCGATCTCGGCGTCATTGATATGCGGCAGATTGCGCCCACCGTGGCCGGAATCCTGCACGTGGCAATGCCCACGGCCAAGGCGACGCCGCTGCACGTCGCGCCGTAGGTGCGTGGCGACCATCGTCCGCCGAGCAAGGTTTGGCCTGAGAAACTCAGGCATTCCCTTGCTCTCTCTTTAGAAGATTTTGTAGCTGATGCCCACGCTTCCGCCGTAGGGGTAGAGTGTGGGATTGACGCGCCACTGCTGATACTCGAAGTCAATCGCGCGCAGAGTGAGCCGGCGCGTGAGCCGGTAGTCCACGCCGCCGCCATAATCGAGCACGAACGTATTTCCGGTGAGAAAACCGCCACTGCCGAGGCCGACAAGAAACTTGCCATACGGCGTTATGCGGTGGAAGGTGACAATGGGAATGCGCGGACCGATCAGGTAAGTGCTCTCGCCGTTGGGCGCCGAACCATCATTGGAATACTGGTTGAAGCGCATCCAGTGGCCTTCGGCTTCCACCTGGACCCAGCGGCTGAAATGGACGTCCACGTACGTGCCGAGGCCGTATAACCGGTTGGGACTGGTTTGCGCAATGCCCTCGCCAGCGTAATCAGGCTGGGACATCGAGCCCAGAGCGCCGGCGGAAATGCTGAGGGTGTGCGAAGTTGCCGATGGCACCACCTGAGCCCGCGCGGAAACGACGGCAAAGGAAGAACGCGATGAACAACAACGCCAGGGTCGATCTCTTCATAAACACAGCGTATCCACTTCCTGTGATTCTTCGATCGAGCCAAACAACGCAGCCCGGACTCATACTCTGGACCGGCCTTGCATGTGCTTACGAAATCGGCGCATCGCACGCGGTCTCGGCGGGACTCATTCTAGCTTACGGCTGCGGGTTTTGTGCCGCGGCAGGTTGCTGCGCCGGCGTCGGCGCCGCCGGCAGTGTTTTGCTGGTCGGGTGCGGCAGCGGCACTACTGCTGCCTGACTGCGCCGGCGGAGCCGGTTGCGCATTATCGGGTGCGGCTGCCGGTTGATCGTTCGCCGGCTGCGCACCGGGCGCCGGAGCGGCGGGCGCGGTCGGGGTCGGCTCTACGCTGGCCTCTTCATAGTGCTGCAGCTTGTAGAAGATCGGCGTCACCTCGAACGGCATCTTGTCGCGGGCGTTCATCGGCGCATAGCGCTTGGCGCTCAGCATGTGCACTGAGTCGTCCCAGGGATCGGTCTTCAGCCAGCTTCCCAGCGGCAATGCGGGGGTCTGCGCCAGGTCGTCCCAGTTCAGCTTGGGAGCGTCGTGCTCGAGCGCCGCCATCCACGGCGTGCCGTCCGGCCGCATCAGCGAGTCGCCCAGCATCGGCGTATTCAGCGCCTTCAGCACCTGCGCCCGATCCGCCAACTGCTCGTAGTAAAGACCCGCATTCGCCAGCCGGTCCTTGTACATCGAGTTCTCCAGATACTCCATCCCCCGCTTCGACGCAGATTCGTTGTCCACATCGGAGTGGTTCATGTCGATCTTCTGGAACGTGGCCGTGTCCGGAAATAACAGCCGGTCATTGAATGCATAGCGGGTGTCGATGTGGTGTCCCATGGCGATATGCGCCAGTTCCATGGCAACCACGGATGCGATCGCTTCTTCGCTCGGCAGGCTGTCGATCAATCCCTTGCTCAGGAGAATCGTATTGCCCACAGTCGTGGCTTCCACGGTGTCCGTGAGAAGCACGCGCGTATGGATCTGGTCGGTGAAGGCCAGATTATTGGGCACCACGAGATTGATCACAATCTGGTCCAGAACCTTGTTCTCATAGCCTCCGGCATTGAGCGGCGCAACCAGGCCGGCTTCGACCAGGCGGTCGATCACGTTGTTCTCGGCCTGCGTGATCCACATGCGCGAGGCCTGCAGCGGACCCACGTCCTGCGAGTCGTCGCTCTTGTCCACGGCCTCGTCAACCTTTACGCTCACATTCTCGCTTTCCCGCGTGGGCAGTTTAAGCGAGTAGCCCCAGAAGTGCGTCTGGGCCTTCAGGCCCACTGACTTTTCGGTCTCGGTGCGCTGCGTCTCTTCGACGTATACGGCTGCCGGCAGCCAGATTCCGGGCTGCACGTTCACGCGCCAACTGTCGAAGTGAAAGAAATGCCTTGAGTCGTCCTCAGACGTGGGTCCGGTATACGTGCCGTTGAAGCGGACGACGTTGCCGCCGTCGTCCTCAACCCAGATGCGCCCGTAGAACCGGCCTATGCCCTTGACATCGGCCTTGGGGTGCACGTCGTAGACCCAGGTGCGCACCGAGCCCAGAAACTCGCGGCGCACAAAACTGAAGACATAATGCTGCTGGTCGAATCCGTTCGGGTCGATGAACATCATTTCCATGAACCCGTTGGGCTGGTAGGTAAACTTTTCCAGGCCCAGCGCTCTGCTGAGGCCCGTCATCGCCGCCAGCGAGCCTTTAAAAAATCCGTGATGGACCTCCGCCTTGGGCTCGTAGCTCTTGTCGAAGAACCCCTTGCTGAAGTCCACACGGCTCAGCATGTACTGGTCGTCGGTCGGAACCTCGTAGAGCTTCACATCCGGGCGGTTGTCCTGAATGTAGGTTTCTACCAGCGGGGTGCGCAATTGGATGTTCTTGATGAGCACCTTTTCCTGCGCGATGGCCCGTTGTACCAATGCAGCCTGTTCGGGGGTAAGCTGGCGCGCCTGTTCGTACTTTGGCTGCTTCTTGGCGTGCGCGCACGCGACGCCCATGCCCAGGATGAGGAAGGTTAGGGGGATCTTCCAAAACTTCATTTGTAACTCCTAGTTTGAACTCTTTGCGGCTTTGTTCCCGGCCTCTAGAGCCTTACCGGGCGCAGCGGCTGAGTATGGGCCATTTTCATCCTTACCTGTGGTAAGGCTACGACACTTGCGGCGCGGTTCTACGCCAATTGGAACGTAATGGTAATCTTGGTCGTTACGTCCACCGGCTGGCCGTTATTGGTCGCGGGGCGGAATCGGATTTGCTGCGCGACGCGCTCGGCTTCCTGATCAAGCCCGTGGCCCAGTCCCTGAAGCACGCCGTGGACCACGATCTGTCCATTGGCGAGAAACGTCACGCTCAGCACTACATCACCTTCGACGCGCAACTGCCGCGCTTCGCTCGTATATTGCACCGGGGGCTTGGAAAGAACTTCCACTTCGGTGGAATGAACCACCTGCGTATTCATCCTGGGAGCCGGTGCGGCCTGTGTCATGGCCGGAATTCCTGCCGAGCCCACTTTGCCGTAATGCGCCGGGCCTGTGCCTGTGGCTCCGGGAATACCCGCAGAAGCTACCTTGCCGAGGTTGCCGGCGCTGGAGCCGTACTTGGTTCCATTGCCGAGACCGGTCGATCCAACCACTCCATGAGGGGCCACAGCCGGTCCATTCATGCCGCCATACGGATTACCGATCGCGGCCACCGTGGCCGGACGAGTGGCGTTGGGATTGGGCGTCGCGCCGAAAGTCTCGCCAAGATGCACGGGTGCGGTGGAAGGCTTAACCATGTTGTTCTGCGCAGGCATCGCGGCCGTGAGGGCAGCCTTGGGCTGCGGCTGCATAATCACCGTCTGCGGTTTCGGCTGCAGCACCGGCAAATTGACCTTGGCTTCCATCTGGACGGGCTTTGGTTCCGGCTTGGGCTTCGGCATCTCGATTTGGCGCGGTTGCAACTCCACCTTGGGCGGCTCCGGCGGCGGCGGTAATTCCTGCGGAGGTGGCTGCCTGATCTTGACCGCGGGCGGAGGCGGTGTGTTCGGGACGACCAGCTCCGTCATCTCGTAATGCTGCTGGAGCACGTGTTGCGCCGTCATGCCGATAACGATGGCGGTCACGGCGATCGCCACGTTGATGCCGCCGCTCATTAAAAAGGCCAGCGGACGGGTCTCGGGCTCGGGAAGCAAACCGACGAATGTGCCTTGTCCAGGGGTATACGACGTCGCCATTTCTCTAAACCTCGCTTGCGGCCGCCCCCACTCTTGTGGGGACCACCTTGGGAAGTCTTGCAAAATCGGGGAACGCAAACCTCGAATCCAATTTACTGCTGCGTTCTTCCAACTGAATTACAACGTTCAATCGTGCACCAACTCGGTTTGATGTCCCGATCGGGATTTGGAGATGACCTGGCGCCTGGCGGCCGAACACAATGGGCCTTGCAGCGCCATCTGCCTTTCCCTTATTCCCGATGGCTCCGCCTATCCCTCCCATCGCCTCTTTTTCCGGGTTCCTTGAGGGAAAATTGGAAAAAAACCATTACCAGTATACGGACCGGTTGGTTACTCACCGATCACCCAAAATGTGTATGTACAGGTACCAATGGCACGGGGGGAATCCGCCTGAATACTCACCCGAGCCGGGTTTCCCGCCCGCATTAATTCCGTTCCTTTCCTTCACAATCCAAGGCACTTCAAAAGGAATCGGCCGCCGGTTTCGCGACTGCAGATGCGTTCCGGGAACGCCAAATGGGACCGTTTGAGCGACCCCTCAATCGTATTCCCAAGGCGATGTATTCAAGCTCGCGGCGCTGCTTCACGTCCGCTCGGGGTATTCAGGCCATGCGGCTCGATTGTCCGCACAGTCAGGCACTACTCTTATAGACTCAAGGTAAACCAAACTGGTCTAGCGAGGGTAGTCTTTTTGTGAAGATTTTGGTGACGGGTGGGGCCGGGTACATCGGAGGTACTGTTGCGAGCCTCTTCGTCGAAAATGGCCATAAAGCAGTCGTTTTCGATAATTTGAGCCATAGCCGGCGCAGACTGCTTCCTGCGGGAGTTGACTTCGTCGAGGGCGAATTGGCCGACCGGCAGGCCATCGAAAACATTTTTGATACGGCGCGAAAGCAAAACCAGCCTTTCGACGCTGTTCTTCACTTCGCCGCGCTGATTGAGGCGGGCGAATCGATGGTGCGGCCTGAGATCTACTTCCGCAACAACACTGCTTCAACCCTCGCGCTGCTCGAGGCTATGCTCGCCTGCGGGCCCAAGCGGCTGGTCTTTTCGTCGACCGCGGCCGTCTACGGCGAGCCGGAAGCCATTCCGATTCAGGAGGATGCGCGTTTGGCTCCCTCCAATCCTTACGGCCAATCGAAGCTGCTTGTGGAGCAGATGCTGGTCTGGTTCAATCGCATCCATGGCCTGCGTTACGCGTCGCTGCGCTATTTCAACGTGGCTGGCGCGCATGAGGGTCCTGCAGGCATCACCCGCGGCGAAGCGCACGAGCCCGAAAGCCACCTGATCCCTCTAGTCCTCGACGTGGCGCTCGGACGCCGCCCATCCATCCGCATCTTCGGCGAGGACTACCCCACTCCCGATGGCACGTGCATTCGCGACTATATCCACGTCTCCGACCTCGCCGAAGCGCATCTGCTCGCGCTCTCGGCTCTCGACGCCCAGCCCGGAAAACAGGGTCCGCTGATTTACAACCTTGGGAATGGTCAAGGCTTCAGCGTGCGGGAAGTGATCGAGTCCGCGCGCCGTGTCACCGGTCACCCCATCCCGGCCGAGCTTCATCCCCGGCGGCCTGGAGACCCCGCCGTGCTCGTCGCCAGCTCTGGCAAAGCCATCCGTGAACTAGGTTGGAACCCGCGCTACACCAAGCTCGACGAGATCATCCGCACCGCGTGGACCTGGCACCAAAAGCGCTATGCGGAATAGGCCGGCCCACTCGGCGGATTCCTGCAACCGCCCGCCCGGTTTCGCATCTCAAAAGCAGATCGTCGAGTCAAGGGTTGATCTCGAATGGCCGTGAAGAGTCGAAAAGGCTTCGTAAGAGCATTCCTCGATTTCTTTGTTCTGTTCAGTGGCGTCTCCACCGCGTCCAATCTGGCGCGCACGCAGGGCCGCCCGCTGCGCACTCGCGGCATCTTCCTCTTCCGCCGCGCCAAGGAAGCTCCTCGGGCCAATGCAACCCCGCGCAGTTGAATTGCTAGAATCGAACTATGCCGATTTCGCGCCAGCAGGCTCTCGATTACTTTCAATCCCCTGACCTGATCGGTCTGGGATTCGAGGCCGATGCTGTGCGCCGCCGATTGCATCCCGAGGGCGTGGTCACTTACATCATCGATCGCAACATCAACTACACCAACTACTGCACCGAGTACTGCACGTTCTGCGCCTTCTATCGCCCGCTGCCCCGGGCCGGCAAGCCCGATCCACGCGCCGATGAGGGCTACATCCTCGACTTCGAAAAGATTTACGAAAAGATAGCCGAGACTCTCGAAATGGGTGGCACCGGCGTTCTGATGCAGGGCGGCATTCATCCCGATCTCAAGATCGACTGGTTTGAGCGCCTCTTCCGCGGGATCAAGGAGCGCTTTCACGAGATCTGGCTGCACTGCCTGTCGGCCTCCGAAGTGCTCGCGATTGCGGAGTACTCCGGTCTTGACCTGCGCACAACCATCGCGCGCCTGCGCGACGCCGGCCTTGACTCCATTCCCGGCGGCGGCGCCGAAATTCTCGATGACGAGGTCCGCCATCGCATTGCGCGCCTCAAGTGCGACACCGAAGATTGGGTGAGCGTGCACCGGACGGCGCACCAGCTCGGCATGCGCACCACAGCGACCATGATGTTCGGCGTGGGTGAGAGCTTTGACCAGCGCATCAACCACTTTGATGTCGTGCGCCGCCTTCAGGAAGAGACCGGCGGATTCACCGCCTTCATCCCCTGGAGCTTCCAGCCGAAAAACACGGCGCTGGGTGGCCGCGGCTGGGACGAAGCGACGAGCGTCGAATATTTGAAAGTGCTCGCCATTGCGCGCCTCTATCTCGACAACATTGAAAATGTGCAGGCCAGTTGGGTCACGCAGGGCTTGAAGGTGCTCGAGCTGGGCCTTCACTTCGGCGGCAACGATGTGGGCTCGGTCATGCTCGAAGAAAATGTCGTGCGCGCGGCCGGCACTTCGAATTGCACTACTGAAGAAGAACTCCGCCGCATCATCCGCGATGCCGGCTTCAAGCCTGTACAGCGCGACACGCTCTACCGCACAATGTTTTTGAATTAGCGCCGAATTCCGACGACAGTTGGTTGGCGAAGAATCCTGTCGATGGATTCTTCACAACGGCAGAATGAAAGCAGTACGGCGGCAGCGAATTAAGGGTGTGCGAGCCTCAAGGGGAGGGCCGGTTGTTCCGGCGGCGCTGCCGCCGCTCTGGGGAGTGCACTGGCCCCCACGGTAAGATCCCGGCGGGACGAATACTGTGCAATTTTGACCAGTTTGCAGCTTTTTTCGAAGCGCCCGGCCCCGACAATGCATCTAGGCTTAGGACATGACACAGACTGCTTCGCTTTCTCTCCGCACCCTCGGCAACTCCGATCTTGAACTCACCCCGATCGGCTTGGGCACCTGGGCCATCGGCGGCGGCGACTGGTCAAACGCCTGGGGCCCTCAGGACGACGCCGACTCCATCGCCGCCATCCACCGCGCAGTCGATCTGGGCGTCAACTGGATTGACACCGCGGCCGTCTACGGACTCGGCCATTCCGAAGAAATGGTTGGGCGCGCGATAAAATCGTTATCGCGCAAGCCCTACATCTTCACCAAGTGCTCCCTGCGCTGGCACGCCGATCGCTCTGTCTACAACTCGCTCAAAGCCTCCTCGCTCGCCGAAGAGGTTGAAGCTTCGCTCAAGCGTCTGCAGGTCGACACCATCGACCTCTACCAGATTCACTGGCCCAAGCCCGAGGATGAGGTCGAGGAGGGATGGGAGACACTGGCGCGTCTGCAGGAAGAAGGCAAAGTTCGATGGATTGGCGTCTCCAACTTCTCTGTCGACCAGATGAAGCGCGCGATGAAGATTGCCCCCATCACGAGCCTGCAGCCGCCCTACTCCATGCTGCGCCGCGCCATAGAGGCGGAGATTCTTCCCTTCACTCAAGCCAACGGCATCGGCGTCATCAACTACTCGCCCATGCTCTCAGGCATGCTCACGGGCAAAATGACCACTGAGCGCGCGGCAAACCTCGCTCCGGACGACTGGCGGCGCAAGAACAAGGAATTCAACGAGCCGAGACTGACTCAGAATTTGCGCCTCGTCGAGTTGCTGCGTGAGATCGGCAACGGGCACGGCGTAACACCCGGAGTGGTCGCCATTGCCTGGGTGCTGCACAATACCGCCATCACTGGCGCAATCGTCGGCGGGCGGAGCCAAAAGCAGGTGGAAGAAACCGCCGCTGCGCTCACCTTCCGTTTGACCGAAGAGGAATTCGCAAAGATCGTTGCGTTTCTGGCCACGATGCAGTCCTGAGCATGGCGGGCTTTACGCTTCAACAAACAAAAACCCCGGCCGAAGCCGGGGTTTTGTTTTCGAAAAAAGAATCTACGTTACATCGCGGCGACAAAGTCGGGAACCATGACGGGTGCGTGCTCCTGCAGCAACTGCGTCATGCGGGCCGCCATGCCCGTGTACATCGATGCGGCGCGGAACGCATTCACGCGAACACCTTCGCTAGCGTGCCGAAATGCATATTGCGTAAGAGCTGCCAACACGCAAACTCGAATCTGCATGGCGTCGCTGTGCAATGTCTCGATGAGCAGGCGATCAATCGTATCGCAATTCTTGGCTGCAAAGTCCGCCATCTCCTGCATGACTCGCGCATTCTGGTAGATCACCCACAATCCTTTGGGACCTTCCATGCGGTGCCAGGCATCTTCAGGGGTAGCGCTCAGACCTTCCTGCCATAAGAAATGGTCGCTTAACTCGCGCGCGCTCCACTCAGGGCGAAGCCGGGCCAGCAACGAATCCCATGTTTGCGCGTTGCGGCGCTGCACGCTCCTGCGCCACTTTACAAGAATCAAAGCGATCGCAACCACGGCAGCAATTTGGAGTACAAGCAAGGCCATCAAAGATCCCCAAATTCAGTCTTTCGGCACTTGGTGCTCTACTGTCCGAGCCCTGAACAATTCTTTGTACACCACTACTTGTAGCAGAATCCAAATGGTTTGTCGCCGGCAAAAAGGGGTGCCGGCATACCACTTTTGGGGGATAAATTGACCCTAGCTCGGGCACTGAATCAAGGGAACAGTCAATTCGTCGCAGCAGGATTCGCGCTCGAATTCGCACGTTCGAAGTCCGCCGCGCCGCGTCGAAAGCCTTCCCTTACAATGGAATACAGAAGATCTATTTGCAAAGGAGCCGCCCCCTAGTGCTCGAGAGAACCTTCAGCATCATCAAGCCGGACGCGGTAGCCGATGGACTTACCAGCGCGATCCTCAGTGAGATCGACAAGGCCGGCTTCCGCATCGTCGCCATCAAGAAGGAGTTCATCACCAAACGGGAAGCTGAGGGCTTCTACGCCGTTCACCGCGAGAAACCGTTCTTTTCGAGCCTCACGGACTTCATGTCATCAGGCCCGCTCTTCCTCATGGTTCTCGAGAAGGACAACGCGATTGCTGACCTGCGCAAGCTAATGGGTGCCACCAATCCCGCCAATGCCGAAGAAGGAACGATCCGCAAGAAGTTTGCACGCTCCCTTCAGGAAAACGCCATTCACGGCTCGGATGGGAAAGAAACGGCCGCCTTCGAGATTGGCTACTGGTTCGCCGGCTATGAACTGATTTAGCGGGCGGACAGAGGATGCATCGGCAATGACCGCAAACGACAACCAACTCGCCGCGCTGTTCCTTGAATTCTCGCGACAGAAGCTGCTCGAGCAGTTTTGGCCGCGCATGAAGGAGTGCGTCACGCCGCTCACCACGGAGCAAGTCTGGTGGCGGCCCAACGATGCCTCGAACAGCATCGGCAATCTGCTGTTGCATCTCGAGGGCAACGTGCGCCAGTGGCTGGTGGCTTCATTTAAAGAAGAAGCCGACAAGCGCAATCGTCCTGCGGAATTCGCGGCGCAAGATGGGCTCTCTGCCGCCGACCTGCTTGGCCGGCTCGGCGGCACGCTCGATGAAGCCGCCAAAGTGCTCGAACGCCTCACCGTAGACGAATTGCTCGCTCCTTACGAGATTCAGGGCTACCATGTGCGCGGTATCGACGCCGTCTACCAGGTCGTCGAGCACTTCGGCTTGCACTACGGCCAGATTGTCTACATCACAAAGAGCCTGCTCGCCAAAGACCTCGGCTTCCATAAAGAGCTGAATAAAACCGGCCGCGCCTCGTGAGAAGCGACCGTATCGTTCTCCGCGATGCGTACGCCGAATGAACGATCAACCGCGAGACGAAATCGCCGACGGGTTCGCAGCACGCTTTCTGGGCGGTATCGCCTGCCAGGCAATTACAAATGATGGCAACATGCCGGCTAAAGCAATGGCGGACCAAACGGTCGCCTCAAGGCCAACCACGCCCATGCGGTCAATCGCGGGAATCATGTCAACTGCGCGCGCGACGATGAAGACAGCCGCAAACGGGTAACTGCGCATCATCCATTCGCGATGCGGTTGCACCCTGCCCGTCAAAATGCAGTAGATCGCCGTACCGGTTGTCAGAATCCATCCGCTGGCTTGAATGATCGAAGCCGACAGCAGCGTCGGGACAGGAAGATTGATTGCGACCAGAATCGCCACCGGCGCGGAAATCAGCACACACCCTGCATAGATGCGGCCCGACACCCGATGCAACTTTGTGAACCGCTGCCGCAGCCAGGTGGAAAACTGAAACGGACCGATCAGCAGCGCAGTTGCGCCGGGAATGCCGTGCAGGAACATCAGCACCGCAAACGGCGCATAACGCTGGCGCAAGAACGAATTCGGATCTAGAAGTGTGAGCTCCCGGGTGAAGAGGACGAGCGCCGCCATGAGCGCAAACACAGTCCACCATACGTAGCGGACTCGGAAGGCACTGGCGCGCAATGCCGATGGGGAAGCAGTGGTAGCCATTCGATCTCCTTAGAGCGACATGGATTGGGGGAGCGGGAAAGCCCGGATGCAGCGAAGTTTAGCAGGTGCAGAACAGCTTCGCCTATCAAAGAATCTATGGACGACGCGCGATTGCCACGCGGGGAATGCCTTGCAAATCTTTCGTGAATTCAATCCCTATGAACCCGGCGGCGGCAAGTAAAGCATTGACCGCAACCTCCTGGCCAAACCCGATCTCCAACGCCAGATAGCGCCCGTGAAACAACGCGCCAAACGCCACCGGAATCAACCGGCGATAGATTTTGAGACCGTCGGGTCCGGCAAACAGGGCCTGCGCGGGCTCGTAATCGCGCACCTCCACCGCGAGCGAATCGCGATCGCTCTCCGGCACGTAAGGCGGATTGGAGACGATGAGATCGAAAAGCTTGCCCGCCACGGGCGCCAACAAATCGCCTTCGTGGAACCGGACTCTCTCCGCAACTCCATTTCTCGTCGCATTGGCCCGCGCTACCTTCAATGCTGCGGTGGATTTTTCTGTCGCATGGATTCGCGCATTCGGTAGTTGGCTCGCCAGCGCGACGGCTATGGCTCCCGATCCGGTGCCAATGTCGGCAATGCGCTGCCGCTCGAACCCGCGCGCCAGCTCGATGGCTTTTTCCACCAGGTGTTCGGTTTCGGGCCGCGGAATCAGCACGTCGCGATTGACCTTGAAACTGAGCCCGTAAAACTCTGCCTCGCCCGTAATGTATTGGATGGGCTCTCCGGCACGGCGGCGCTCGACCCCCGCGCGAAAAATGGCGTTCGCATACGCGGGCAGCGTTTCATGTCCGTGCGCGATCAACCAGGCCAGATTTGCGTCCGGCACGTCTTTGTTGATCGCACGGACCAGCAGCGTCTCCGCGTCGCGGCGCGCGCGCTCGGCTTGCGCACCTTCCGCCAGCGAGCTTTCCGCCACCGACAGCAGAGCACGAATTGTCTCCGAATCATTTGAAGCAGGCTGCATAAGAACCGGACGCTCGCCTTACACAGGATAGCGTTCAAGCTCGATGCACTGGCGGGCCACCGCGCGGCTCAAAGCCACCATGTCGGCCGGCGTCGTTCGGGCCAACCGCCGCAGAATCGCCAACTGCGTCGTCAGCGCGTCGCCTTCGCCGCACGCCGCGAGCACTCGCCGCGCAGCTTGTTCGGCCAGCGCCATCGATTCTTCGGCCAGCAGTCCTGTCATGGCCGCTGCAACTTCTGCCGAGCCGCGTCCGGTGCGGGCAATTTTCTGCGCCCGCACCAAAGCCGACTCGAGTGCAAAAACCTGGCTGATCATATCGGCCAGGTCGGCCATGATTTCCTGCTGCTCTTCAAGCGCCGTCATAAATCGCTGGCTGGCCACGCCGGCTGTAAACAGCGTCATCTTCTTCACTGCTGCCAGCACCGCCATCTGGTGCGCCAGAGGCTCGCCCGCATCCCTATCGCCTCCGAAGGCGGGCGGTTCCATCACTTCGTCCATCACGCGCTTGATCGCACCCAGAAGTGGCAGCTTTCCGCTCATCGCGCGCTTCATCATCCATCCCGTGATGATCAGCCGGTTGATCTCATTCGTTCCTTCGAAGATGCGGTTAATCCGCGCATCGCGATACGTCCGTTCCGCCGGATACTCCTCGACGTAGCCGTATCCGCCCATCGTGGCAATCAGCTCGTCCGCCACCAGCGTGAGCATCTCCGAGCCGTAGACCTTCAAAATCGAGCACTCAACGGCGTATTCCTCGATACTCTTGGGAATATTCGGCCTGCCTAGAACATCGATGGCCTGGCCCGACGGTCCGCCAATCTGTTTCGCGTTTGCTGCGTCTAGTTTCGCGTCAATCAGGCCCGCCGTGCGGTACGCCATGCTCTCCGCCGCGTAGAGCTGCGCCGCCGCAGACGAAATCTTGCGCTGGATCAGTCCGAACTCGGCGATCGACTTGCCGAACGCGCGGCGTTCCTTGGCGTATCGGATCGTGCGCGCGAGCGCGTGCCGTGCGCCGCCAATACACGCCACTCCCAATTTGAAGCGGCCCACGTTCAGCACGTTGAACGCGATGTGATGGCCTTTGCCGGCCTCGCCCAGAAGATTGCCCGCCGGAATTTTGCAGTCCGCGAGCGCCAGCGGGCACGTCGACGAGCCGCGAATCCCCAGCTTGTGCTCTTCCGCGCCGACAGTCAGGCCCGGTGTGCCACGCTCAATCAAGAAAGCCGAAAACTTCTCGCCGTCAATTTTTGCGAAGACCGTGTACAGGTCCGCAATGCCGCCGTTTGTCAGCCACTGCTTCTCGCCGTTCAGAATGTAGTGAGCTCCATCAGGCGAAAGCACGGCGCGCGTGCGGATGTTCATGGCGTCCGAGCCGGAGCTGGCCTCGGACAATCCATACGCGCCAATCCACTCGCAGGTCGCGAGTTTCGGCAAGTAGCGCTGCTTCTGTTCCTCGGTTCCGTACCAGACCAGCGGCAGCGTCGCGATGCCGACGTGCGCGCCGAAGGCCGTCGAAAAGCTGGCCAGCACAGAGATGTGGTCGGTGATGAGCGTTGAGCTCACCTTGTCCATCCCCAGGCCGCCGTACTCCTCGGGAACGTCGATTGCGGTGAACCCAAGCTTCGCGGCCTTGCGCAGCATCGCCGCCATTGCGCCCGGCTCTTTGGCCTCGATCGCAGCCACACGCGGCAGAATTTCTTCGCGCGCGAACTGCTCTGCCGTCGCCGCGATCTGCCGCTGTTCCTCGTTCAGATCTTCAGGAGTGAAGATTTCATCCGGCGTGCATGATCCGACGAGAAAGCTGCCGCCGGCGGCGGCAGCAATGGGAGATGCGGTGACGGCGTCCATTGGCTTGAGGAGTCTCCTTGCAAGGCGGGCCCAATGCGCCAACCTTACGCCCGCGCCTCAAGTCTATGCAACCAGCCGTCACCGTCACGCAGCTATCGCGTGGCTTCGAACAGGAACCAGGCGCGGCGCTCGGCTTCGTCGATCCAGACCTCGATCAAGCTGGTGGTCGCGTAGTCGTTGGCATCGGACGCGACCTCATGTGCCTCGCGGAGGCTTTTCACCAGCGCCTTGTTGTCGGCTCCGAGTTCCTCCAGCATGCCGTGCGCCGGAACAAACTCGTAGTCGTTGTCCTTAATGCGCTGCAAACGCGCAATGTGTCCAATGGACCGAATCGTCTGCCCGCCAATCTTGCGCACGCGCTCCGCAATCGCGTCGGAGATGGCGAAGATCTGATCGGCCTGCTCGTCGAGCAGAAGATGATAGTCGCGGAAATGCGGACCACTCATGTGCCAGTGGAAGTTCTTCGTCTTGATGTAGAGAGCAAAAACGTCCGCCAGAAGCGGATTAAGTGCGTCCGACAGTTCCTTGATCTGCTCAGGCGCAAAGTCATCCCGATTGCTGGCCTTGGCTGCCTTATTCGATTGGATTGCGTGTGTTGGCATCTGATCTCCTTTTGGCGAGCGCAACTTCGGACCCGATGAAGGGAAGAGACGGGCGGGATCCGCTTCGTGGCTCGCGTACTCCCGTTTGATGCCCAGAATAGACCGCAAGTTCCGCGGAAGCGACAGTCCAGAGATGAAAAGTTGTGGAGAATTCCACAGACGCGGAGCGGGCGCCACAAGTTCGATGGCGCCCGATTGAGTCTTTCGATATTCTCCACCTCGGTTGTTACACCTTCACCGCCGGATGCGCCGCGTAGTGCAGCAGAACAGCTACGGCGCAGCTCACAAGCCGAGTCTCTGCGGAGTCGGCGCGGCTGGTCAGGATCGTCGGCACCCTCGCACCGAGGACGATTCCGGCCAGTTGTGCTCCGCCCAGGTACTCCAGCTGCTTGGCCAGCATATTGCCGCTCTCCAGATCGGGCACCACCAGAATGTCGGCCTGGCCCGTCACCGGCGAAACCAACTTCTTGATCTGCGCCGCCTTCTGGCTTACCGCCGTATCGAAGGCCAGCGGCCCGTCGAGAATGCCGCCCGTGATCTGGCCGCGCTCGGCCATCTTGCATAGCGCCGCAGCATCGAGCGTCGACTTGATCTTGGGATTGACGGTTTCAATCGCCGAAAGCAGCGCCACCTTGGGCTCGGGGATGCCCAGCGCGTGCGCCAGATCGATGGCGTTCTGCACAATGTCAACCTTGTCTTCGAGCTCCGGCGTAATGTTGATGGCCGCGTCAGTAATCAGCAGCGTGCGCGCGTAGGCCGGCGTGTCCATGATGAACACGTGCGAGATGCGCCGGGCCGTACGCAGCCCCGTATCGCGCTGCATGGCCGGCTTCAACAGCTCGTCGGTGTGCAGGCTGCCTTTCATCAGAGCCTGCGCGTTGCCTGCGCGGCACATAACTACCGCAGCCTCGGCGGCCTTCGATTCGGTTTCGGCCTCGACGATCGGGAATGCGCTGATGTCTTCGGCGATCTTTGCCGCCAGCGCCTTCATGGCCTTTTCGGGTCCAATGAGCGTGGGCTCGATCAGCCCGGCAGCCGCGGCTTCCACCGCGCCGCTCAGGGCCACCTCGGTCAGAGGCCAAACCACAGCGGTCGTGATGGCTGGGAGATTCTTGCAGCGCTCAATGAACTTGTGAAAGACGTGGTAATCCGGCGGATGGCCGACAAGTGGGTCAACGGCAACAGCCTCAGCCAACATCGCAAGGTCGCTCATGAATTGCCTCTTCCGGCCGGCGGAGCCAACAACTTGCCGGCCTTACTCAAATAATATTGTCGCGTGCATTCCACGAACCGCGTGTGCCTTCGATCACACTTCGAACTGGAATCCCTGCATGTGGTATCTTTCGCCTACAAACCATCTGTTCCTCTAGACTCGGCCAAAGCGTCCGCTTTTCGTCTTGCCGATTCCAGAATCCCCGCTCCACTCGCGGCGATTTACGCCCGCCCGTCCCGTTGACTCTGCACGAAATTCGGGCCTATACTCGGGGATACCGGGCCTTCCCCCCAAGCCATCAACGGTGAACGGCGTCCCCCTTACGCCCACATTGATAAAGGAGAGTCTTATGAAAAGACTTCTCGTGATCGCCCTTGGTGCTCTGCTTTTGTGCGGGGTTTTGGAGCCCACATCCTCAGCCCAGGTTTCCCAGATTACCAACGCGCTTTCGGGGAAGAAAAAGGGCCAGGACCCGAACGACATCAGCAACGTCGACAAGGACAAGATTGCCCGGGTCGAGCAAATGCCCGAGGTGCAGGACGCTATTCAGCAAGAATGGGATACGCTGCGCAGAAACGATATGCAGCTGGCCTACGGCATCAACCTGACAGAGAACATGGGCTTGTCCCAGGACGCATCTTCCGGTGATTCGTTTGACCGGCAGCGTCTCTACGCCAATCCCGTGGTGCAGAGCTACGTGAACCACATCGGGCAAAAGCTTGTTCCCAAGAACTCTGCCAACGTATATACATTCCGCGTCTTGTACGATCCCATCCCCAAGGCTCTCACCCTCTCCACGGGAACCATCTACCTTTCTACGGGTTTGGTTTCCATGCTCGACAGCGAATCTGAATTGGCGTACGTACTGGCGCACGAAATTGCTCACGTTGAGCTAAGGCAGGCTTACCTGCGCATTCGCGACAAGCATGTTGCAGAGGAGCTGGCCAAGGAGAAGGCCGAAAAGGAAAAGATGATCACCGACGTCGGCTCCATGGTCATGGGAGCCGGATTGGGCGGCGCCATGATCCCGCTCCGCCTCGGAGGTTTGCTCGGCGGTAGCGCCGGCCTTGCCACGGGAATGGAAGTGGGCCACTACTTCATTCATCCCCAAATTGAGCCGGTGCTCTGGGCCTCGAAGGAAGAGGACGATGCCGACGATATGTCGGTGAATTTGATGCTCGAGCAAGGCTACGACCCGCGCGAGGTCGCTCGCCTGTTCGCTTCGCTCAATCAGGTTGTCACCGCCGACTCGCGCATGGGACTCGGCTTCATGGGCAGCGCGCCGCGCATCAAGGAGCGCCAAGCCCACCTGGACTCACTCCTGGGCGGACAGCTGAAGGCCGAAATTGAGCTGCGGACTAAGGGCAAGGGATTCAGTTCCAATTCGCCCGATTTCGGGCCAACAAGCTCCTCCGTCAAGCGCGATAACGGGATTCTCGCCATGGACTACGATCTCTTTGCCGTGGCCAAGCGAAACCTGCAGGGCGCGGTAACCGATCGTCCCGACGATCCTTATGCGAACTTCTATCTGGCCAAGCTCGAGCGCCTCACCGCTCGCACTCCCGACGAACGGCAAGACGCTCTCAATCATTTGACTACTGCGCTGCGGCTTGACGCGGATCGGGGCGCGATCCCCTCGGCTCATCTCGAATACGCTGTGGCGTTGATGGAGGCGGAAGACCCGTCTAACCACGATCAGATCTCGAGCGAGCTCAAGTCCTATGTCGTCCTCTCGGAGCGCGATCATGGCGGACTGCCCGCCGATATGCCTTTGATCTACGACTATATGACTGCCTCCGGCGACCCTCGGTGGTATTTGCCTCCACAGTGGTATGACGCCCAGTTGACCAACAACCCCGGCTTCACCACCACCTCTCCTGAGGCCGTCATTCGCAAGGCCACCATGCTCGAGGGACCGGCGACGACACAAAGTTCGTCGCCCGCTTTAGCGGCCGTCGCTTCGCCTAAATCAAAAACTGCCGCTGCGCACACCAAGAAACAATAAGTGCGGATTTTGCACGATTTGGCGCGGTAATTCACTCCAGATCTGGTCCATCAGCTTGCGTTACTCTGAGGTCTTATGGGCCAGATCCGCATCCTTCCCGATCAAGTAGCCAATCAGATCGCCGCTGGCGAAGTGGTGGACCGGCCCGCCTCCGTGGTCAAGGAACTCCTTGAGAACGCGCTGGACGCCGGAGCCATGCGCATTCGCGTCGAGGTGGAAGGAGGCGGAAGAAAGCTGATCCGCGTCTCCGACGATGGGCTCGGCATGAATCGAGACGATGCTCTGCTGGCCTTCGAACGCCACGCAACCTCCAAACTCCGCACCGCGGACGATCTGCTCTCCATCGCCACCCTGGGCTTCCGCGGCGAAGCGCTTCCGTCCATCGCTTCCGTGGCGCGCGTCACGCTTGAGACGGCAACGGGCGACGAAGCAGCGGGCTCGCGCATCGAGATTGCCGGCGGCAAGATTCATCGTGTGGAAGACGCGGCCTTGCCGCGAGGAACCACGATCACTGTTGCCGATCTTTTCTTCAATACTCCCGCGCGGCGCAAATTTCTCCGCGCCGAATCGACTGAGCTCGCACATGTCACCGCTCTGGTTACGCACTACGCGCTGGCGCATCCTGAAAAGCAATTCGAGTTGCTCTCCGCGAGTCACACCATTCTCTCCGCGCTTCCCGCCACGCGCACCGCCGAGCGTATCTTTCAGATATTCGGCAAGGAGACGCTCAGCCAGTTGCTGCCCGTCGCCGCCGAGGCTCAACTGGAGCGTGCCGGCTTGCCCGAACCGCCGCCCTGGAAGAAAGATCCCGACCAGCCTCCGCGGAAGCCCGGATCACTCCGCCTGACCGGCTTCTATTCCAAGCCGGAATTGCAAAAGCTCAACCGGAATTCCATCTATATCTTCATCAACAAGCGGCTCATTCGCGACCGGCTTCTGCTTCACGCCATCACCGAGGCCTATCGCAACGTGATTCCGCCGACGAGTTTTCCCGTGGTTCTGTTGTTCCTTGAAATGCCGCCCGAAGAGGTGGACGTCAATGTTCATCCGGCCAAGACTGAGGTGCGCTTCCGCCAGCAGAGTCATATCCACGACTTTGTACGCGACAGCCTGCGCACCGCACTCATCAATGCGCGGCCAGCTGCTGAATTCATCGCCGCAATCGGCTCGCAGCCAACGGCCAGCCCGTCGCTCATGCCCCAGGCCGCGTCGCCGGTGCCCGGCGTTCCAGACTCCGATCCAAACGCACTCGCCGATGCCGGGGCTTTCCACCTCACGCCACGGGTTCGGGCCCCCATTCCTGGCACGCTTCCTTTCGGTGGTAGAGACCTTCCCGACGAGCAGTCCACGCGTAATCTCGATCTTCAGACTTGGGGCGCGGCAGCTGAAATGCTTCTGGCGCCGGAATCGAATGCCAACGCCGGAGATTGCAGCCCAAACCTCAATGGAGCAACGGCTTACGGAAGCAATTCAGCCGCAGCCACGGCCATGGTCGAAGCTGAGCAGGCGGCCAATTCCTTGAACCATCTCGGCTCGCTCAAGCCACTCGGCCAACTGCGGGAGTCGTTCATTCTTGCGGCCGGCGACGATGGCCTCTGGATTATTGACCAGCATGTTGCACACGAAAGAGTGCTTTTTGAGAAGATCCTGCGCGACCGCCAGGTCGAACGCGTGCAGCGGCAACGCCTGCTCATGCCGATGCTTGTGGAATTGAAGCCGGAACAGATGGTCGTCTTCGCCCGCATTGCCGAGGAGCTGGAAGTGAATGGTTTTGAGGTGGAACCTTTTGGCCCTCAAACACTTGCGGTAAAATCGGCACCCGTTGGCCTGGAGGGTGCCGAGCTCGAGCGCACCCTGGCCGAAGTCATCGATCAATCCTCCGCTGATTCACGAGAACCAACTGAAAATGAAGCACTTAATACGCTTCGCTCGCGCATCGCCGCCTCCATTGCCTGCCATTCTGCGATCAAGGTCAATACACATCTTGATCCAAAACGTATAGAATGGTTATTGTTAGAGCTTGCAAAGACCAGTCACCCAACCAGTTGCCCGCATGGACGTCCAATCGCTCTTCTGTACTCTTGGAAAGAAATTCAGCGGGCATTCCACCGAATTTAGGGTCCGGTAGAGACCCATCGGCGCTTGGAAGGTGGCCGGACGCGCTCTCAGGGGCGCGGGATTTTGGCCGTGATCGCCAACCTGGAAGCGAGGTTTTCTTTGACAGCAGAACAGTTGGAAGCATCGCGCGCCGAAAGGATGCGCCTGAACGGACGCGGGCAGTTGACTCTTGATGAGGCCCGCACTTGGCTGGAGGAGACGGGATTGTGTCTCTTCCTACCGCGGCGACAGTTCGCCTCGTTTATTGCCCCTACCTTCGTTGAAGCCGTAGCCGGTGAGCACACACCGTCTCCCGGAGTTAAGCTCGTTGCCACTGCTGAAGATCTTCTGATTCGGCTCGAATCGGAAAACGTGGCCGTTCGGCTCAATCTACTGGGCCAGCCAGGTGAGCAACCTGACTTCGTCGTCGCGGCATGGGTCTTGCCCTACGTCTACGCTCTCCGCGGAGATCGCGACTGGCGGCGCAGCCCGCAGTTGACCGGATCGCGCCAGGTCTCGCCGCTCGCTGTTCAGGCCTACAAGCATCTTGAAGCCGGCGACGCCACCATCCCTCAGTTGAAGCATTCGCTGGGCCGCGAGGTCTCGGAGTCCGCTGTCCTGCGCGCCATTACCGAGCTCTGGCAGCAGTTGCGCATCATCCCCGTCATCTCGGCGCCCAACAAAACACCGCAATGGCAGCTTCTGCGCACCCGCTACCAGAAGGCTATCGCCGAGGGCGCATCCACATCGCAAGTCACCGCAATTTCGGTTCTCGCCTCCATCTACCTGCAAGCAGTGATTGCCGCCAGTATGGAAGAAGTGGAGATGTTCCTGGCTCCGCTGACCGCACGCAGCAAGGTACGTGAAGTTCTGCGTGGGCTGGTAGCCACTCGCCAGGTGCATTCGCTCGCGCTCGGCCATGCTCCGCATTTTTACGTCGCCGGAACTCTGCCTGAGTTCGCTGCAGCTCCCACGATGTATGCCAGCTCGTCCATGCCTGCGTCATCGCACTTCCTGCGCTCCTACGAGCATGAGGAGGCAGTTCGCCTGCCGATCGCGCCCCGGCCCGCTCCGCAGTTTGCATCGGCGCCTGTTCCGCCTCCCAAGCCGGCGGAGCCGGTCATCGAGCGCTCTGTGCCATCAAGCGAAAGAGCGCCGGCTTCGCGGCCGCGGTTCAGCCATCAACCCGCTCTGACCCGCGACCGCAAACCGGCGCAGAAGTCCGCCACAGGCCGCATCACTCGCCGTCCCAGCCGCGACGCGCGTGGCGCTTCACCGCGCGCCACTGGCAACTCGCGACATGCGCAAGTTTCGCGCTGGACAAAAAGCGCTTCAACAAATGGCCATGGCAACGGTCACAGCAAACGCCATGCGTCTCATGACACGAAGAGCTCTTCCAAAGAGAACGGCTTCCACTCGAACGGCCACTCCCGCAAGGGCAAGGTTGCCAACGGCCTGCATAAAGCGAAGACCTCCGCATCGAGATCTCTGCGCAGCGGCCACTCGAGCAATGGAAAAGTTGCTGCCAATTCCGGCCGGCGCGCCGAGGCCGCCCGCAAGAGTGCCCGTCCTGGTTCGCGCCCGGATGCGCGCGGCAGCCGCAAACCGGCGCTGACGGCTTCAACAAAGGCCGGCAACCGCTCGCGCTATGGCTTTACCGCTTCCACCAATCGGCGATCGAAGAAACGCGGATGAACGAAAGTAAATGACCCCGGACGAAAAGCGCACTTCTGCTCCTGACCGGGACCGCAAGATCATTGTCGCCATCGACGGCCCTGCCGGCGCCGGAAAAAGCACCATCGCCCGCCACCTGGCCCGACATTTCGGCCTCCTCAATCTTGAAACGGGCGCAATGTATCGCGCCTTCGCCCTCAAGGCCCTGCGCGCGGCTGTAGCTTTGGACGACGCCAAGGCTCTTGAGGGACTTGCCCACGAGACCGAAATCCGCCTCGAGCCCGGTGACTTGGAGAATCTCGTCCTGCTCGATGGCGAGGACGTCACCGGCCTCATCCGCAACCCGCTGGTCACTGAAGCCGCATCGCGCGTCAGCGTCTTCCCAGCGGTGCGCGCCTGGATGGTCCGCCTGCAACAGCAGCTCGGAGCGCGCGGCGGAGTCGTCATGGAAGGCCGCGACATTGGCACCGTCGTGTTTCCGCATGCCGAGGTCAAAATCTTCTTGGATGCTGCGCCCGAGGTGCGCGGCCAGCGCCGCTACGAGCAGATCGGCCGGCAAGGCATGATAGTCGCGCCGCCTCCTGATGAAATCCTTCGCGACCTGCGGGCCCGCGACGAGCGCGACCGCAATCGCAAGGACTCACCCCTGAAGCCTGCGACCGACGCAGTCATCCTCGACTCCACAAATATGTCGCTGGAGCAGGCGCTCGCCGCCGCCGAGGCCATCGTCGCGGAAAATCTGGACCGAGCTTCCTGATTCCACTCTTGCGCCCCATGCATTAGGCTCTTAATTGTATGGAGCTCACCTGCAGCCGCTGCCACCAGACCATCCAGCCCGAGGACTGCTTTTGCCCCTTCTGCGGTCTGCCTCAGCTCGTCTACACGGCGGACGGGTCAGCCACGCCGGGCCAGCCCGAGCGCGTCGGCGAGCCGGTCCGCGACGCGGGCACCGTTGACTGGAAACCAGTTCTACGCCTGGCTCTCATGCTGGCCATTCCGGCCGGCGCGCTTTGCTCCCTGTACTCTCCGGCCGGGATCCTTGGATTGCCGTTGATGGCTGCGGCCGGCGCCTGGGCGGTTGCCCTCTACATGCGCGGACGCCGTCCCGCCTGGATCACGATTGGAGCCGGCGCGCGCATCGGCCTTGTCATCGGCATCCTCGCCGGTTGGACTGCAGCCTTCACCACCGCTGTTTCGTTGTACGCGATGCGCTTCTGGCTGCATCAAGGCCCGGCCATCGATGATTCCTGGAATTCCCAGATCAATCTCTCCACCCAGTTACTGGCGTCCTGGGGCGTTGATGCCCAGCAGATCGCGATGAATCGAGCCATCATGGTCTCGCCCGAAGGCCACGCCGGAGCCATGCTCATGGACACTTCCGTATTAGTGCTCATTCTCCTCGGCTTTTCCGTCGCCGGCGGCGCGCTTGGTGCACGTTTTCTCGGCCGCCCACGCAGGATCGAGCAATAACCCCCATAAACACAACGATCTCTCAGGACTTGACCTTGGTCCGGACCTTCGGTATGTTAAAAGCAATGAGTTTGATGCTCACCAAGTCGGCGTGTCGGGCGTGTTGTTCAACGTCACGCGGCCCTTGTTGTTGAGCGGATTTCAGACTCAGCCGATTCACCTTAGGGCCGCGTGACAGCAGAGTTGCTGGCGCGGCTTTCGTGTTTCTGGCCGGTGAATTCAAATCAAACTCCCAATCAAAACCTTTTGACGGAACCATGACATTTCTTCCCCAAGCTCGGCGCCCCATACCTGCCTCCCCGCAGGCCGGCTGTCGTTGTTGTTGTCGTTGCCGCTAAAGCCCGTTTTCCATTTTCCAATTTCATCATCAGGCGCGCTCAGACCCCGCGTGGGGCATTTCCCCAACGCGCGCTCATACCCCAGAGCCCGCATAAGCAGGCTTGGCAAAACCTTCAAGAGACGCAGATGACCCTTCAGCAAAAGCTCTATCGAATTCTTCTAGTTCTATCCCTCGCGTTCGCGGCCCTGGTCGCGTTGCCGGCAAGTGCGCAGATTGTCGGCGGCAACGTCGGCGGCGAGATTCACGACTCCACCGGGGCCGCGTTGAGCGGCGCCACGGTCACCGTCCGCCAAACCGACACCGGCTACACGCGCACGCTCGTCACTGGCTCGGATGGCCGCTACGCCGCGCCCAGCGTGCCCGTTGGTCACTACACCATTTCTGTCACGCACGACGGTTTTCAGCCGGAGGAGCGGACCGGCATCGTGCTGGTCATCGGGCAGAGCGTGCAGGTGGACCTCTCGCTGGGAGTGAGCGCAGTCCGCGAAACGGTCGTCGTCAACGCGGGTGATCCCGTGGTGAACACGACATCGCAACAAACCGCAGGCCTCATTGACGAGCGCCAGGTCAAGGAGCTCCCTCTCAACGGCCGCAGCTACGATCAGTTGCTCACCCTTAATCCGGCCACAGTGAACTACACAGGCGAGCGTTCGGGCAGCATCGGCACCTCAAACTCCTCGGTGGGCAACATGTTCTCCGTCGGCGGCCGCCGCCCGCAAGACAATCTCTTCCTCCTTAACGGAATCGAGTACACCGGAGCCTCGCTCATTAACGTCACGCCCGGCGGAACCAGCGGCCAATTGCTCGGCGTCGACGCAGTGCGCGAGTTCAACGTCGTCTCCGACACTTATGGCGCCAGCTACGGCAAGCGCAACGGCGCGCAGATCTCGATCGTCACCACCTCGGGGACCAACGCTCTGCATGGCACGGCATTCGAATTCATCCGCAACAGCGCGCTCGACGCCCGCAACTTCTTTGACCAGGCGACCATTCCCGAGTTTCAGCGAAACCAGTTTGGCGGAACACTCGGCGGCCCCATCCGCAAAGACAAGCTCTTCCTCTTCGGCAACTATGAGGGATTCCGTCAGGCCTGGGGCCTGAGCGCCGTCACGCTCGTACCCGACAACGAGGCGCGGCTGGGCTACCTGCCCTGCGGCCAGGTCACGCCGGCGCCGAGCCCATGCCCTGCTTCAGGGCTGGCCAATGTGGGCGTGAACTCGACCGTGGCCCCACTGCTGAACCTTTGGCCCGTTGAGAACGGACCCGAGCTTCTCTCGAACGGTAGCCCCAGCGGCATTGCGGAAGCGTTCAGCCATCCGCCGCAGCACATCAACGAGGATTTCGGCACCACTCGTTTCGATGACAATCTCAGCAGCAAGGATCTGCTCTTCGGCGTCTATACCGTCGATGCGAGCTCCGCAACTTCGCCCTCGGCCAACCCCCTGAGCTACGTCAACGAGAGCTTGCGCGAGCAGGTCGCCAGCATTCAGGAGCAGCATGTCATTTCACCTTCGCTGCTCAACACAGCACGATTCGGCTACTCGCGCGGCAGCTACTTCTTTACCGGACTGGTGCCTGTGACCGGCGTGCCGGGATGGGTCTTAGGCGATCCGGTTGGCGCCATCGTCATCAGCGGCAGTACCGCCTCAAACGGCGCCTCCTCCATCACCGGCGCAGGCGCCAACGTGGGAAGTAACAACCGCACCGCGCGCAATCTCTTCACTGAAGACGGTCACATCTACTGGTCGAAAGGCCGCCAGCAGATCGAAGCCGGCGGATGGTTGCAGCGCGTGCAGGCCAACGATCTCCTCGCGCAGGACCAGTATGGCCAGGCCTCCTTCAGCACGGAGCAAACGTTCCTGAAGGGCACTGTGGCAACCTTCACTCTGGTTCCCGCCCCCACTGCGCTCGGCTGGCGTTCGTTTGAAGGCGCAGGCTTCTTTGAGGACACGATCAAGGTTACTCCGCGCTTCGAGCTGCGCGCCGGCTTCCGGTCGGAATCCACCAACGGATGGAACGAATCGCAGGGCCGCGCTTCAAACTACGCCATCGTCAATGGCGTCCTGCAAACAACGCCGGTCGTCGGCAACTCCGCGCTTTCGACCAACCGCGCAAAGTTCCTGCCCAATCCGCGCCTCGGCTTTGCCTGGGACGTGCGGGGTGACGGCAAAACCGCCGTCCGCGGAGGCATCGGCCTGTACCACGGCCTGCTCGACACGCTGGACTACCGGTTTGATCAGACCGCGCCATTCAACACCGCGGAGTCCATCAAGTCCATCGCCGTTTCTAGCCTGAGTTTCACGGCCGGTGTGCCGCCGCCCCCCACGGCCAAGGTTTCGCCGAGCAATGTGCAGCCCGATATCTCTACGCCGGCCGTGATCACGTGGAGCCTGCGCATCGAACAGGAGATTGCCCCTAACACTTCGCTCACAGTCGGCTACGTGGGATTCCACGCCTACCACCAGATTCTCTCTGAAGATATGAACGAACCCACACCGGTATACGCATCGACGGGACAGGTCTACTACCCCTCGACCACCGACGTGAATCCGAATCTTGCCAATTCGACCTCGTGGGTCTCGCAGGGAACGGGGCGGTATAACGCGCTCGAGGTCGATGCGCGGCACAGCTATGCAAGCGGCTTTCAGCTTCGCGGCAACTACACGTGGTCGAAAAATCTGGACGACGGCTCGGCGTGGAACACCAGTGTCAGCGGAAACACTCCCGCATTTGTCTCGTTCCCGTTGAATCCAAAAGTCGACTGGGGTCCGGCGGCCACCGACGTTCGCCAAGCCGTCTCGATCAACGGCAGCTACGAACTTCCCTTTGGGCCCAACCGGCACTTCCTGAACAGCGTTTCAGGACCGGCGGCCTTCCTCGCCGGCGGCTGGACCACGAGCGCCATCTTCGCGATCCAAAACGGCTTTCCCTTTTCGCCCCAACTCGGTTATAACCCGCCAGGCAACGGCGACTCGCGCAATCCCATCCGGCCCA
The DNA here is from genome assembly GCA_963813015.1 of uncultured Acidobacteriaceae bacterium. Classification (GTDB taxonomy): domain Bacteria; phylum Acidobacteriota; class Terriglobia; order Terriglobales; family Acidobacteriaceae; genus Telmatobacter. Next base: position 1,194,565 of record CAWEXN010000008.1, on the reverse strand, counting down.
GTTGGAACCCGAACTTCACCGGCAACCTTTATCCGCACACGGTCGGCGAGTGGTTCAACCCCAATGCCTTCATCCCCCCCACGGTCACAGTGGGCGCCACCACCTACGGAACCTACGGCAACGCAAAGCGCGACTCGCTTGTCGGGCCAGGACTCACGGAACTGGATTTCTCCGCGGTCAAGGACACGCACATAGCCGAGAGGCTCAATCTGCAGTTCCGCGCTGAGTTCTTCAACATTCCCAATCACACCAACTTCCTCACGCCGAACGAGGTGGTCTACTCTTCGGCCACGCAGTTGTCGCCCACCGCGGGCGTAATCACCGCTACTTCCACCACCTCGCGCCAGATTCAGTTCGGCGCCAAGTTGCAATTTTGACCACCCTAAACACCCTCCCCCAACGCAAGGCCGGCCATCTGTGCCGGCCTTTGCATTTTGCCCCCGAATGAGATCATCGAAAAGTGCTCCCTTCGGGCGCGGAGGTCGATCGGGTATGAGGGAAATCGTTACCTATGTCTTCGGGTTGGCCCTGTTGGGCAATGCAGCCCTCTTCGTGCCGCAGGCGCTCGCCGTCTGGCGCAAAAAGAGCGATGAGGGCGTTTCGCTTGTCACCTTCGGGGGCTTCTGCATCCTGCAGGTTATCGGGGTCGTCCACGGCTTCTACGAGCATGACAACTCCCTCATCGTCGGCCTTGGCGCCAGCTTTCTCACCTGCGGAACCGTCACCCTCCTCACCATCGTCTATCGCCTTCGCCGCCTGCGCACCCGGTCCGTTTGAAGGAACCGGCCCTCAACGAACCAGGGAGGCCGCCACCAGCCTGCCCTCCTTACACGTCCCTTCCGGCCCAGCCAGTCCGTTTTGAACAAAGACTGGTGACACCCATCACATCGCGCCCTGTGGAAGGATGCGTACGACAGGGTCATGCAATCCGGCGTATACTTCTCTTCCACGGCGGCCAATGCCCCTGGGCACCCAGGAGGCGCCCCGCTATTCCCCTGGCTCAGACACACGGAGGACCCAATGAAGATCACAGACACCGTTGACCAGGTGCTGAAGCAAAAGACCTTCAATAAGATCCTGCCCATTTCCCCCGAGCAAACAGTCCACGAGGCCCTGTGCATGATGGCGGAATACGATGTCGGCGCCCTCATGGTCATGTCCGGCTCGCAGCTCATCGGCATCCTCTCCGAGCGCGACTACGCCCGCAAAGGAATCCTCGTCGGCAACCACTCGCGCGACACGCTGGTGCGCGACATCATGAGCAGCCCGGTCGTCTCCGTTACGCCGCGGCACACAGTCGACGACTGCATGAACCTCATGACGGAGGGCCACTTCCGCCATCTCCCCGTGCTCGACGGCGACAAATTGATCGGTGTCATCTCCATTGGAGACATGGTCAAGTGGGTCATCTCCGGCCAGGAACACGCCATCCAGGCGCTCGAGGGCTACATCACGGGCGCGTACCCTGGATAGAAGCGTATGTGCCGCAACATCAAAATACTCTTTAACTTTGATCCTCCTGTTACAGACGAGGAGGCGCGTGCTGCATCGTTGCAGTATGTGCGCAAAGTGAGTGGCTTCAACAAACCTTCGAAGGCGAACGAAGCAGCGTTTCATGCCGCGGTTGATGAGATCGCAGCAGCGTCGATGCGGTTACTCAGCCGGCTTGAGACACAGGCGCCGCCGCGCAATCGCGAAGAAGAAGCGGCGAAGGCGAAGCTGCGGAGTATGGTACGGTTTGGCTCGTGAAACCGCTGGGGGAGTTTGCCTCCCCGGAATCTGGGCTTGGAAATCTGCTCTGCTGAATCTGAATCGGAGAATCTGCGCAGCGCGCGTGATTCACCCCAGAAAGATCCCCGCAATCGACGCCGAGATCAGGTTCGCCATTGTCCCAGCGAGCATGGCCCGCACGCCCAGTCGCGCCAGGTCGTTGCGCCGCTCCGGAACCAGCGCGCCGATTCCGCCGATCTGCATCCCGATTGACCCCAGGTTCGCGAACCCACACAGCGCAAACGTGGCAATGGTGAACGAGCGCGGCAAGAGCGTTGCCTTCTCCGCGCCCAGCCCGATGTAGGCAACGACCTCATTCAGCGCCATGCGCGTGCCCAGCAGGTTCCCAATGGCCGGGCAATCCTTCCACGGCACGCCGATCAGCCACGCCACCGGCGCGCCAACGAATCCCAGAATCTGCCCCAGGCTCGCAGGAATCCAGTGCGTGTAGGGCATTCCATGAAACCAGCCCAGCAGCATGTCGAGCAGCGCCACCAGCGCCAGAAAACTGACCAGCATAATGCCCACGTTCATCGCCAGCTTGCCGCCGTCGATTGTCCCGCGCGCGATCGCGCCAATTAAATTCTCGTCGGCGTGCAATTCGTCTTTGGGTATGACGACCTTACCCTCCGTCGCCGGCACTTCCGTCTCAGGCACCAGCATCTTGGCCATCAGAATCGTTCCCGGCGAGGTCATGATCACCGCCGAGAGCAGGTGCCGCGCCTCCACCCCCTGCGCGATGTACATGGCCATGATGCCGCCTGAAACGTGCGCCATGCCGCTGGTCATAATCGTCATTAACTCGCTGCGCGTGGCCTTCGAAAGGAAGGGCCGGATGGTCAAGGGCGCTTCCGTTTGCCCCATGAAAATGCTCGCCGCCACGTTCATACTCTCCGCGCCGGAGATGCGCATCGTCTTGAGCATGATCCACGCCATGCCGCGAATGATGATCTGCATCAATCCAATGTGATAGAGCACCGCGAAGAACGCCGAGATAAAGATGATCGTCGGCAAAACTTGAAACGCAAAGATGGCGCCTGGGTTGACCGTATGTCCCGGAACCTTGTTGAGCAAATCGCCGAATGCGCCGGAGTTGGGCAGGCCGAGTTGCCCGAACAGCACTTGCGTCCCCGCAAACGTGGCCGACAGCATGTTGGTCACTACGCCGCCTGCCCAGTTCATCAGGCTCTGCCCCAAGCTGAAGCGCAGCACCAGGAAGGCAAAAGTGATCTGTAGCCCGAGTCCCCAGGCAATCGTGCGCCAGCGAATGTGTCTGCGATCAGTTGAGAAAAGATACGCGGCGAGTAGTACCGCCAGAATCCCCAGCACGCCTGTAAATCGACCCAATGCGAATCTCCTCGCCTTGAAGTGGAAGGGCTTTGGATAACCTTAAATCATCTCGGGGACGGGCAGGAACGCGAAAATGAACTCGATCGCCGGGATTCCCGGAGGTTTATATGAACATCGCGGCTCTCCATTCATTTATGGCAACCTTTCGCTACGGGGTCTTATCAAGTGTTTCAAATGCTGGAACCCCTCAATCGGCGCTTGTCGGCATCGCCACCACTCCGGAGCTAGAGATCGTTTTCGATACAGTGAAATCGTCACGAAAGTATTCCAATCTGATTGCTCGCCCCGCCTGCTCCTTCGTCGTGGGCGGTTGGGAGTCGGAGCAGACGGTTCAATTCGAAGGGCTCGCCATCGATCCCACGGGCGACGAGCTCCACCGCTATCAGCAGGCCTACTTCGCAGCATGGCCCGACGGGCCGGAGCGCCTGATCTGGCCCGGAATCGCCTACTTCGTCGTGCGCCCTCGCTGGATTCGCTTCAGCGACTTCGACCAGAACCCGCCGCTCATTGAAGAGAAGACGTTTCCGCTGTGACTTGCGCGCCGAGCGGGCTCACCGAGCTACGAATGCAGGACCGAATTCAGATGCTCCTCAGCATTTTCTTTGGTGAGCACGCGCCCCACCAGTGGCACTGTGTTCGGCGGGGCTTTCGAAAAGGCTACTGCCTTCCTAAGAATCGCCACCGGCTCGGCCAGTAACTCCGGCGTCGTCGCATACACCGTCGCGAACAGTTCCCCTTTCTTGACCTTCGCTCCGCGCCGCGCATGAAACAAAATCCCTGCGTGCGGATCGACCGGCTCACCAGCCTTCTCGCGCCCCGCGCCTGTCCGCTGCACCGCCCAGCCCAGCGCCGTCGTGTCCATCTCCGCCACGAACCCGCTCTCCCACGCCTGCACCGCTTCGGTCGCTCCAGGCCTGTGAAAGGTCTTCATATCGTCGAAGACGCTCACATCGCCGCCTTGCGCATCGACCATTTTCATAAAGGCGGCCAGCGCCGCTCCATCATCCAGTGCCGCTTCGGCAAGCGTGTAGCCGGTCTTTGCCGATTCCGCTTTCCCGCCTAAATAAATCATCCATCCCGCCAGAATCAGCGACAGCTCGCGCACGTCCTCGCTCCACGCCGGCCGCTTGCCGCGGAGCAACTCTACGCACTCCACCAATTCAATCCAGTTGCCTGCCGCGCGCCCCAGCGGCTGACTCATGTCCGTCAGCAGCGCAACCGTCCGCGTCCCCGCGGCCTCGGCCGTCGCCACCATCAGCGCCGCAAGAAACTCCGTGTCCTCCATCTTGCGCAGGAACGCGCCCGAACCCGTTTTCACGTCGAGAACCAGCCCATCCAGCCCCGCCGCCAGTTTCTTGCTTAATATCGACGCGCAGATCAGCCCTGGATTCTCTACCGTCCCCGTCCGGTCGCGCAGCGCGTAGAGTTTCCGGTCCGCGGGCGCCAGCTGGTCCGTCTGCCCGATAATTGACGCGCCGCACTTCTTGATCACCGCCTCGAACTCAGCCAGCGTCAGCGCCGTTCGATAGCCGGGAATTGCTTCAAGCTTGTCGAGCGTCCCGCCCGTATGTCCCAGCGCACGCCCGCTGATCATCGGCACGGCCACGCCGCACGCCGCTGCCAGCGGAGCCACCAGAAAACTGGTCTTATCGCCCACCCCGCCCGAGGAGTGCTTGTCCACCGTCATCCTACCCAGGCCGGTCGGAGAAAACCGGACGCCGGAGTCGCGCATGGCCAGCGTGAGCGCTCGCGTCTCGCCGAGCGAAAGCCCTCTGATCCACGACGCCATCAGCCACGCCGCCAGCTCTGCCTCCGGAATCGACCCGTCCGCCGCCCCCGCCGCCACAAACGCAATCTCGCGCACGTCCAGATCCCCGCCGTCGCGCTTCTTGCGGATGATGTCAATGATGTGGAGAGGCGTGTCGGATGCCATGGTTTTCGACCTGCGGTGCAAGGCAATAAGAATACCGCATCATGCCCGGCTCAATGGGCAATGACGCCCTGGTTACGCATGACACCACGCTTGACATCGCCGCTCCTGTTTCCCTAAGATTCGTCAACCCCCTGATCCAACTTCGCTACGCGCCTTTGGCGTGCAGCGGAGCCCCTGAGAGGCCGCCGCCATCAATGCGCAACCTATCGTGGATGTATCCGAACCCGCTTATCCGGAGTGCCGCGCCAAGCCTTAAGGGGCCATGTCAACCTAAAGGAGATCTGCGATGAACTGTACTGCCTGTGGAAAGCCAAATCCCGACGGCGCCATGTTCTGCGAGCAATGCGGAACGAGTCTGCGGGCGCAACCCGCCGCCGGCCCCGGCGTTGCGGCCCCACCGCCGCCCTCAGCGGCCCCTGCCGGGGTCACGACGGCGCAGATTGCGCAACAAGGTCAGGCGTTGATCGCTGCCATGTCGCTGGGCGAGAAGATCTCCGGCGTGGGCGCGATCGTTGCGATCATCGCTTTCTTTTTGCCATGGGTTTCCGTCGCGATTCCAATACTACTGACGGCGGACACGGCGACCAGTCTCAACGGCCTCGATCTGGGAAAGACCATCGGAGCCGTGTATTTCATTCCTCTGATCGCCGCAATTGCAGCCGCCCTCTGCTACTTGTCGAGTAAAGCCGCGCCACCTCGGAAACTGCTCATCGCCGGATACTTGGTGTTCATCGGCGCGCTGTGCGGCCCGGCAAACCTGATGGCGCTGATCTTCGTTTCCCAGGTGCATGCTATGGCCGGGTTTGGGCTTTGGCTGTTTTCGCTCGGCTATACCGCGATCGCGGCGGGCGGCCTGTTGACCATCCAGGGTTTCAGCAAAAGGGGTTATTGAGCCAAGACAGATGCGGGACATAGGAATCGCGCGTCGATCCAGCTGGTATAAACGCCTACTTCAGCTTCATCTCGGTCCCCAGCGGCAATAACTCCCCGAAGGCCATGGTGCGCGTTCCGTCAGAAACCGAGAACACCACCGGCGCGTCGGGCTCGATGAATTCCGCCAGCACCTGCCTGCACGCGCCGCACGGAGGGCTGGCTTTTCCATTCAGATTCACGACCGCTACGGCCGCAATGCGAATCTTCGGACCAAATTGCGAAACCGCACGTACCACTGCCGATCGCTCCGCGCAAATGGTCAACCCATAGCTGACATTTTCTACATTCGTCCCCGTCACTGTTTCGCCATTGGTCAGCAGCAGCGCTGCTCCTACGCGAAATTCCGAATACGGCGAATAAGAATTCGCCGCAGCCTTCCCCGCCACTTTATACAGCTTTTCAAGTTCCTGCTGGCTCACGTTCGTCATAGTCAATGCGCCCCAAAGCTACTCGAGGAGTGAAGATAAGAGGCTAATCGATCTCCGTCGCCCATGTACACCCGCCGGAATGCACCTACGAGCCGCCGCCCATCAACCGCTCGACCTCGTCGTGCAGCCGGGCGGTGATCGCCGCTTCGGTCTCTTCGGGACCAAAGGTAATCGCCTCGCCGACATGAATTTCAATGGTCCCCGACCGGAACCAGCTACGCTGACGCGTCTTCAGCTCGCCCAGTCCACGCATGGCAACCGGCAAGACGGGCACATAGCTCTGCTTCACCATCAGGCCAATACCCGATCGAAACTTGGCCATCTGCCCGTCGGGCGAGAGCGTTCCCTCGGGGAAAACCAACACGTTATAACCATGATCAAGGAGCTTGCCCGCGTGCGCGAAACTCCGTTGGAAGTCGCGCTGGCGCGGCAGCGGAAACACGTTGAAGAGCGCGGTGACCAGGTAGTAGGCTGCCGGCCCGAAGATGTAGAAGCCGCTGTTTCCGGGCTTCCAGGGATTGCGCCAATGCCGGAAGTCATCGAGCATTTCGCCCAGCATTGCTGCGGCCATCCGCCGCCGATAAGGCCCGGGCAAAGCGTACACCACGAGGGCTCCGTCATACGAAGTGACGTGGTTAGCGACGATGAGCAGAGGCCCCTTCGGAAGCGGCTTCTCCGGCCCGAATACCCGCGGCTTGGCCAGCAGCCATGTGCTGGGGCGCAAAACGGATTCAACAAACGCCGCGCGAATCCACTGGATCGGCTTCCACCACGGCCACGAGGGATAGACAAAGCGTGGCCGCTTCAATTCGCACGGCGGCGCTTGCAGCGCAACTGCCGGCCGCGCCGGTCCGGCTTCGTCTGCCACGTGCGCGGCCTCCGGCTCTGCTGCTTTTTCGCCCTGCGTGCCGTCCATTCGATGGCCATCCAGTTCCAAAGCGACGGCCTGCGCCGCAGCCCCTTGGGCCGGTTGTGCTTCCGCGGCGGCCTCGCCCGTTACAACTCTTCGCAGATCTCCCAGCGTCTGCACCTCTTCAAGCAGGCCGGTGCCCGAAACAATCCCCAGCCGTTCCTCGATGGCCGATGCCAGCTGCACGCGCCCCAGGCTGTCGAGATGCAGGTCCTCGGTCAGCCGCAGCTCGTCGCCCACGCCCGGATGTGCCTCTCCGGTAATCTGCCCGATCAGCGCCAGCAGCCAGTCCGCCGAAGGCCCAAATGCATGGTCGCCATTCGCTGTCGCTTTGCCACTCGAGGGCGTCGCGGCCGCGGCCTGGACGCGCGCGAGCCACGCCGCAACTGGCTTGCGCCTCACCTTTCCGTTCGACGTCCGCGGCAGATCGGGCTCCGGCCAAAGAACCCAGCGCGTGATGCGCTGAAACTCCGGCAGCTTGGCATTGGCGCGCTCAATCGCTGCCTGTCCGCAGTTTCCCGCTCCACGGCACGCGAGCACCGCGCACGGCTCCGGCCCCGTCGGAGTGTCCATCGCGACCACCGCGCATCCCGCCACGTCTTGCTGTTCCTCGATCGCCGCTTCGATGTCTTCCGGGTGGATATTGACGCCCGCTGCGGTAACGATCACTTCGCTTTTCCGGCCCAGGAATTTGAGCTCGCCACTTTCCGTCCGCTCCGCAATGTCACCCGTTGCCAGCCACTCGTCTTTGCGCGGGCGCAAGGCTCCGTTTTCCCATGTGGCTCCGGAGATGACCGCCCCCCTCACCAGCACCTCGCCGTCCGGTCCGAGCTTGACCTCGGTCCCCTCAACCGGTTTGCCGATTGTTCCCTCGGCCACATGAAAAGGATGATTCAACGTGATCATGGCTGTAGTCTCGGTCATGCCGTAGCCCTGCACAAGCACAAATCCGAGCGCGTTCCAGAATTGCTCCAGCGGCCCGGGCAGCGCGCCGCCGCCGCAAACAAAAGCCCAGAACTTCAGCCCGAACTCGCGATGCACTCGGCGATAGCGCCACCAGCGCCGCCCCGGACCGATCTTCTCGGCCGACTCTTCTACGCGCTCAGCCAGTCCGTCGTGCGTCACTTCCAAGTGCGTCTTGAGCAGCGCCAAAACACGCGGCACCGCGGCAAGCACAGAAATGCGCTCGTCATGGATCTGCTCGATCAGTCGCGGCGCTGCCAGCCTGCTCTCGAAATGCACCTCCGCCCGGAGAAGCGGCGGAACCCAAATGCCTAAAGCTTGACCAAAGATGTGGCTCAGTGGCAGCGTATGCAGGATGCGCAGCGGATGAACGAGACGTTCGTAGCGCAAGTAGGGTTTGGCGCCGTCTTCGATTGGAACCATGCTTGCCAGCACGTTGCCGTGAGTTAGAACGATTCCTTTCGGATCGCCCGTAGTGCCGGACGTGAAAAGAATCTGCAGCGGGGTCTTGTTCGAAAGGCCAGGGATGGCGCCCATTTCCCCGGCCGGGAGCTCGCTTTGCCAATCTTCGAAGGCAAGCTTGGGAAGATTCGAGCTGTCGCGCACTGCGGCGAGTTTGGCCAAAAGCACTGCGTCGCCGATAACCAGCTTCGGTTTCACGTCCGCTGCCACGCGCGCGACAAATTCGGCAGTCCCAAATGCATCGAGCGGCACGGCAAGCACGCCGCGCAGCACGCAGCCGTGCAGGGTGGCGAGCCATTCGGCGCTGTTTTCCCCCCAGATCAGGACGCGGTCGCCCTCGACGATGCCCCGTGCGGCAAGTAGCGCGGCAAAACGGCCGGAGAGCCGCGCCAGCTCGCCATACGTCGTTACGCGCCGGCGATTCCCCTGGTAGCGGACGACGGCAATGTCGCGGTCCAAGCGGCGAAAATCGTCGATCAGTGCGGCAAGGTGATCGTGCATGGCAGCTCCGGCTACAGCATTTTCGACTCTGGTCCTCAGGGAAAGCAGCAGACCAAATGGCTTTTTCCTGAAGAAGAAGCCACTCTGCACGATCCAAAGACGGCAACAAGTGCATCGAGAATGCTTTCGTTCATCGTAGCAGCGGCACGTTGGCAGACCAGGAATATGGTGGTTACACGTGCGGCTCCTGATGGGAAGATCCACTGTGAAGAATCCAAGGAATCGAGTTGCTTGCCTCGGCCTCACGCTCAATGGAGCCTTTGGCCTAGCGAGCAGCATCGTCGCCGCCGCTAACCTTCGCCCCGCCATCTCCGCGTTGGATGCAGCGGGCCTCGTGACTGCCGCATTCATTCTCGCGTTCAGCTGCCGCCGCGAAGAGAATCATGCCGCGCCGTCGGGATTTTGATCGGTAATTCATTGCGTGTGATTGCATTACTGGCCGGGGGCTAGAGAGATAACGTTATCACCACCAGGACATCGCCCACACAGTGCGGGAGTTTCAGAGCAAGAAGCCGGAGACAGTGATAAAAACACGGAATAGAATCAACGTCGATTTTCTGCGCTTCACCACAAATCCTTCCGGAAAGATTTCCGGCTTAATCGCACAAGTTGTGATACAAATGGTAACAATCTCATCCGCATGAGAACCTTCTCATCGGCCGAGGTTTGCGGTGTTTGTGGTGTCCGATTTCCTGGAGAGCCGTGTTCTTGCGTTCGATGTCGGCGGCAGCCACGTTGCCGCCGCGATCTGTTGCGCCCCGGATTTCCGCCTCGGTCCTGTCGCCACTGCGCCACACGCAGACGTGGCCACCTCCGGCGCTTTCCTTGACCTCCTCTATGAACTGGGAATGAAAGCTCGTGTCGACCGCGACGGGATCGTGGGGGCGATGCTTGCCGTGCCCGGACCGTTCGATCTTCAAGCTGGCGTGAGCCTGATGCGCCACAAATTGCCCTATCTCTACGGAGTCGACCTGCGCCAGGGGCTAGCCGAGCGATTCGGTTTCGAGCCCGCTCAGGTCCGCTTTCTCAACGACGCGGACGCGTATCTGCTTGGCGAGATCGGCGCCGGAGCGGCACGTGGCTTCCGCCGTGCCGCAGGACTGACCCTGGGAACAGGGATCGGCTCGGCGTTCGCGGTCGATGGTCAGCTCGTAACTGAGGGGCCCGGTGTGCCGAGCGGCGGCGAGATTTGGAATCTGGCGTACCAGGGCGGAATCGTCGAGGACTTCGTCTCGTCGAGGGCCATCGTGGGAAACTACCAGCGATGCACTGGGAGGAAGAGTGAGGTCGTCGACCTGGCGGCTGCCGCTCCATCCGACCCGGCCGCGCAACAGGCCTTCACCGAATTCGGACAGCATCTTGGTGTAGTGATTCGCACGCTGCTCGACGAGTTTCAGGCGGACGTAATCGTACTGGGGGGCGGAATCTCGCGATCTGCCAGTCTTTTCCTGCCCGCCGTACAGGCCGAGATCGGCGATTCCACGACCCAATTGCGCGTCTCGGAGCTCAAGGACAAAGCTGCGCTCGTCGGCTGTGGCGTGGCAGCCTTCCGCGCACGAAACGGCTCACCGGATCCGGGCAAATCCACCTCGGCGCAGAACGCCGCAGTCTGAAAACTGTCTCCGATCGGACCCACTCTACTGATAGAACGTCACGATGCTTTGTGCGGGAAGCGTGTAGCTGAACTGACCGCCCGAGACGGTGACGGCCGTTCTGCGCCGCTAGTCCTGCGGACGACGTGGATCTGGTATGGCGTCAACGAAGTCACGCCGCTCCCGTTATTCAGCACGAAGCTCAGGCTCTCCGAAGTCGAATTGGCGTTGATGATCACGATGGCGTAATGCGACAGCGAGCTACTGGAATACGCCGAGACAAACACGCCAGAGACAGGACTTGCTGTCGCCGACACGCGTACAAAGCCGGGCTGGATGAACTTGGAGTACTGGCCCATCACGTAGCCCATCGGCTGCACATTCCCGGCGTCATCGACGAGGCCACAGGTGCCGGCGTTGGTTGCGCAAGTGCCGCTGGAGGCGCCGAATAGTCCCCACCAGACATAGGCGTTGTATTGGCCGGTGACCATCGAGTTATGGATCGACTCCCCATAGGTCGTCAACGCCTGAGCCCAGGTTAGCGTCGCATTGCTCAAGGGGCCGAACTCGGTCATCCAGAGTTCCTTCGGGCTGTCTCCCGAAGGAATGGAGTATGGCGCCGGCTGGACCCCATAAAGGTGGCCGCCGATGATGCTGACAAGTCCCTGCGCATTTGTGTCGTTGAGGGTTGGCGAGGCAACGAACGAATTAAATGACTCCGACTCCGGCATGATGAACTTCGTAGAGTAAGCGTCCGAAGTGATCGTGGATGCGTTGCCCGCAACCCAGCTATCCATTTGCTGGGGCGTCCAGACGCAGGACTCGTAGCTTTGGTTCACCTCCGGCTCGTTCTGCATCGAGATGGCGTAGAGGTTGAAGCTATTGGTTGTATTGAAAAACTTGACGAAATCCTCGAGGTAATTGGCGTAGTCGGCATAATGATTCGGATCCAGATAGCCGCCGCAGAAACCCGCTCCTTCGCCGCATGTGCTGTTGAAGGCCTCGTTAAAGACAACGCCACTTATAGTGGTTGAGGTGCCACTAAGCTTCCAGGTGGCTGGCGGCGTCCAGGGCGAGGCGAAGACGATGGCTTTCGAATTTGCGGCGACGGCTTCGGCGCCGTTGGCAGCTTCGCTGTCCCATTCGCTGGTTTCATACGGATCTCCCTTGGTGCCACCGCCTGTTGACGATCCCTCTGGATCGATGCGCACGCGCAGGATGCTAAGGCCGAGGCCGCTCGTTGGGCTGAACAGTGCCGTGGCCACGGCTGAGGGCATTTCTCCGAGCCATGCCGTCGAACCGCCGAAACCACGGATCGTTTGATAGGTCGTCCCGAAGTCGACCGTTACCTGGTTCGGGCTCGCGCCAGTGGTGAAAGTCCACACGTAATTCGAGGCCAACCCTGCGCCGTTCGAGCTCTGTGCTCCCGTCGTAATGGTCGCGGTGTATAGCGTGTTGTAGGTCAGGGATGCATTGGGCGTGAATGTCACCGTCGAAGTACCGGTGTTGTAACTGATCAAGCCGGCGACAGCGGTGTTGCCGGGTCCAGTCAGTGTGAACGTCGACGCGGTGAGGGTCGCGGAATTCATGGGCTGGCTGAAAGTCGCTGTCAATGCGTTACCCACGTTCACACCGGTAGCGCCGTTTGCCGGTACGGTGGTCGTGACAGTTGGGACCGGCGCCGTCGTCGTCGTAAAGCTCCACGTGTAAGGCGCGGCGAGCGCCACTTCACCGGAACTTTTAACGGCGGTTGAGATTGTCGCAATGTACGCAGTGTTATAGGAGAGATTCGCCGAAGGCGTAAGTGTCGCGGTCAAAGTACCGGCGTTGTAATTGACGGCTGCCTGCACAAGCGTGTTTCCTGGCCCAGTCAACGTGAAGGTAGAGGCGGTGATGGTCGATGAATCCATCTGTTGATTGAACGTTGCCGTAACGGCGGCGGTAATTGCCGCATTGGTGCTCGCCGTAAGCGGCGAAACATTTGTGACTTGCGGAACGGGCGCCGTCGCGGTCGTGAACGTCCAGACATCGTTAGCAGCTAGCGAAGCTCCGAGAGTGCTGGTGATTCCGGTTGTAAGAGTCGCAATGTAGGTGGTGTTATAGGCCAACGGCGCGGTCGGTGTAAGTGTCGCCGTCAGACCGTCAAGGCTAAGGGTGACCATTGCAGCGACGGAGGATCCACCTTGCGTCAGGGTGAACGTCGACCCAGTCACAGTCGAACTAACCACTGCTTCGTTAAACACCGCCGTGACCGTGGATGTGACAGCAACGCCATTCATCCCGGCTGAAGGCGTAACAGAGGAAACCGACGGCGGGGGGCCTACCGCAGTAGTAAAGATCCAACTGTACGCCGATGCAAGTGCTATCTCTTCGGAGGATTTGACACCGGTGGTAACTGTCGCCGTATAGATCGTGTTGTTGATCAATGGCGCGCTCGGCGTAAGTGTCGCCGTGTTGCTGCCCGAGGAATATGCAACCGTCGCCGCGATCGGAGACCCGCCGTTCGTTGTCAGAGTAAACGTCGAAGAGGTGATGGTCGAGGAATCCATCGCCTGGTTGAACGTGGCGGTGACCGTGGATGCAATGTTGACGCCGGTTAGGCCATTCGTGGGCGTCACCGAGGAAACAGCCGGTGTGGGAAGAGAGCCAGTAGTGAAGGACCAGGTGTAGTTCGAAGCCAGCGCGGTTCCCACAATGCTCTGCACGCCCGTTGTGAGAGTCGCCGTGTAGGTGGTGTTATAGGCCAGCGGAGCGGTTGGCGTGAGCTGCGCAGTGGGCCCGAGTGAGGCAACCGTCGCCGCTACGGGAGCCCCGCCCTGCGGCGTCAGCGTGAATGTCGAAGAAGTGAGAGTCGATATATTTACCGACTGCGAGAACGTAACCATCGGAACCGCAGTGACGGCGACGCCCGTGGCTCCGTTGGCAGGCGAAACCGTGGCGACCGATAGCGTGCTGGAAACGCAATTCGTCGTGCAGGTTGTTCCTCCGCCACCACCGCCGCATCCGGCGATGACAAGACTTACAGCCGCCACCAGCCACCATGCCGTAGGAATCCGCATAACCAACTTCTCCTTAGGATCGTTTAGATAGACGGCTGACCGCATCTTCTGACTGAAGTCTGGACTTGTCAGCGATCGCTCGCGCGCGAACCGTCTTTCAGGAAATGCCTCGAACCGTCAGTCGGCGCTTGATGGTCCGTCAAAGATCTGTATATCAAGGCGCAGTTCGGGTCGTGTCTTCTCAAGCCCACCCAGACTAAATCAATTTACTTTACTGCGCAACGTGGGATGGAAAATCGTCCTAGACAACATCGCGCCGCTTCCGCGGCGCGATGTTGGTTAACGTGGCTTCTGTTTTGTCCCGCGCTATTGCACAGTGACATTGATGTAAAACGGTATCGAGACCTGGTTCTCAGTGCCATAGACCTTGATGCCGTTATTGGTTGTCGATCCGCTCCCAGGGACGATGCAATTGTCGCCGGCGCCTCCCGGCTCGGAGACGCACAACGCGCCCGTTTCGTCCGCCGTGATCGTCACCGGATAGGTTCCAGCAGGAGTATTCAGCGCCGCCAGGGGGGCCAAGGTTGTGGTGTTGCATGCTGTAATGCTCACCGCCAGCGCGCCTCCGGCAATCATCAGGAACACCATCAGCAGCAACCGGCCTTTTTCAAAGGTCTTGCGTCTGAAGAAGAGCCCTATCATTCCGAAGCCAAAGATCGCCGCCAGCGTGATGGAGGTTGTGCGAGCATTCTGGCTGGTCGTGGTGCCCGCTGACACATCGGTGTAGAAAGTAACGGCCACCTGTCCCGGCGTGCATTGTACTGAGCCATTTGCAAGTTGTGTTGTCGTGGCGCCGGAGGGGCACGGAATATCCACGGAGTTCGGTACAAGCGGATCCGGGGTGGGATAGCTGAACGAACATTGTGTGTGTGGCGGCAGATTGTCACAGGTCAAGGTTACCGGGAAGTTAGTAGCGTTCAACTGGGCGTTCTGTCCGGCAAGCCCATACCCGAGGATCGAAGTGAGAGTGAGATTCATGCTCGCCGAAGATCCGGCGGACACTGTCAGCGATGGAGCAACAGTCAGCGACGCCGCATTACCGGTTTGGGTGATCTGTAAAGCTGGTCCTCTGACAGACTGCAACACTGTTGAAGTCGACCCGGTAAGGCTCAGGAAATTTGCATCTCCGCTATACACCGGGTAGATGGAGTGGGTGAAGATGATTGGCGAATAGCTGATGCCCTGGGGCACATACCACAAACAGCTCGTTGGGAATGCTGCCTGGGCGCCCGTGATTGTGCCGGCGTTCGCTATGGTCAACACTCCAGCGCCGGACGAGGTAGGACATGCGACGCCCGAGTAACCGCCAGGGGTCGCATATCCGGCCAGTACGCAGGTCGCCGCGCCGATTCCCGTTGCGGAGGTTCCAGCAGGGCACTTGCTCGAGTTGTCCATCACCGTAATCGTCCCAGTCGGTACGCCTGCGGCGGTGGCCACTTTCATGATGAAGCTGTATTGGAAGGGCGTTTCCGATCCGTCGTAAGGAACGGTGCCGCTGCCAGTCCCCGCCGGAACGTATGGCAAGTTGTTATCTGTTGGATCGGGGAACACGGGCAGAGTGATTCCGGTAATCGCGGACTTCGCCACGTTAACCGACATTGTCCCCGTCGATCGGCCATAAACTCGATCGCCGCTATACGACACGGTCATGGTTTGTGTCCCCGCCAAGACCGGCGACAACGTGAAGGTGGCGCCGCCACTGGTCAGATTCGACGTTGCAGTAGCTGTTTGCGGCGTAATGGTGGGAATGCCCGCATTCGGTCCCGAACTCGGAATGACCACGGTCCAAGTTGTATAACTCACCGTGACTGTCCCGGTGGGGGCAACGCCCGCTCCACTCTTCGGAGCGACAGTGATCGTGAGTGGCGTATTGATCACCTCTGCCGCTTTGGCTCCCCCGGCAACGCTCGTTGCGGAGGTGGACAGCGCCGGTCCGGTACCAGTTGCGCTAATCGCGATTGGAGAGTTCACGGCCGTGCTCACGATCCCAATGTTGCTGGTGAGAGTCCCTTGCTCTCCAGCTCCAGGTTGGAAAGTGACGTTAACCGTGCAGGTGGCGCCCGGCGCTACCGGGCTGCCGGCTTCGCATCCGCCGGTTGCCGTATCGGCAGCCGAGTAGTCCACTGAATTGCTGCTGGTGTAACCTGTCACGGTCAGCGCCGAGTTTCCGGTGTTGGTGACGGTGGCGACTGCATTAGTCGAAGATGTAAGTGTTGCGGGCTCGGGCAAGCTGAGCGTGCCATTGGCGCTCACCACGGTTACGGCGCCGCCCGCTGCTTGCACTAGATAGACATTGTTCGAACGGTCAAGAGCGACTGAAGAAGTACCACTCACTGTCGAAGCAACTGCAATCTCACCGGCAAGGTTCAATGCGCCGCTCACGTAGGGAATACGCGTAGTCCCGCTCGCTGACGAAATATAGACTGCTCCGGAGGGATCGACCGCCAGACCAGTAGCGCCGCTCAGGTTATTCAGCAAAGTGACTGGAGCACCCGAGCCGCCGACGAGCTCGAAAAGATTCACGCCGTCGATCACGTAGACGTTGCCGGCCGCATCCGTAGCCACAGCGGACGGCGCGGTAAAGCCGGAGGTCAGCGCGGTTTCCGCCTGCCCTAGATTCGAAGTGGTAGAGGCTCCGATGTTGCTCAGCTTTACCACCCGCCCATTGCTCGGATCCGCGACATATAGATGATCCAGCCCATCCGCGGCCAGACTCAGGCCACTCGCGCCCAAGCCACTTACCAAAGTCGTCTGGCCAGCGGCATTCAAACCGCTCGGCCCGAAGGGCACTTCGTACACGCTGCCGGTGCCGCTATCCGCAATGAAGATATCGCCTGCGCCGTCTACGGCAACGCCAGTGGGAGACGTCAATCCGGTGCCGACGGAGACTGCAGTGGAGGATCCTGCGGCATACTCGAGGACTTTGCCCTGGCCCGGATCGGCAATATAGACATTCCCTAGTGTGTCGGTCGCCACTTGGGTAGGCGTCTTCAAGCCGGAGCCCAAAGTGGACTGCAGCGCGGGGGTCGCTTGAATGTTCGCGCCCATCCCAACGCCATGCAGGACCATGGACGCCAAGACATTCTTACTCGCATCAAGCATCAGCAGTTTGGCGGAGATGTTGCCTACAGAACTGGGAGTAAACGTTACGTTCTCGAGACAACTCTTGTTCGCGGCGTAGGCGACGCCAGTAGTGCACGTGCCGCCCGTGATGGCAAAATCGGGAGTCTGTATGCCATCTTCAATGATGGTGAAATTTGCGGGCGTGACCGCGCCGTTAAAGCCAAACACAACATTTGACCCGCCGGAAGCGGTTTTGCCGACGGCGGAAGAGCCGAACTCGGCGTAGCCCAACCCAACCTTGGCTACATCCGCCTGACCGTTGGGTTGCGACTGCGAAGTGGGAACGTACAGGAAGTTGTTCGCCGCATCGAGCGCTACCTGGCCTCCGGACGGCACGCCCGAAACCAGGACCGCCGAAGCGGTTTGTGGAGTTCCCGACGGATTCGGGATCTCAACCACGCCGACTTGAGAATCACTGACGTAGAGGTTGCCGGCAGCATCGATAGCAACGCCCTTCACGGCAGGCAGCATTGGGTCCACGCGTGCCAGGCCCTTGTCTGAAGTGAATTGCCCGTTCGTTGCGGTACTGGGAATTTCAAGGACCCCAGGGGTCCCGCCGTCCTCAACGAAGTAGACATTGCCTTCCGGATCCTGCGCGATCGATATCGGACGTGCGCCGAAACCCGCAGCCGGCGCCCAGTTCCATCCGGCGGGCTTGGGATTGGACCACGCGCCTGTAACGGAGAGACCCCGAACATCGATGCCGTTGGAGCCGCCTTGGTCGCCGACAATCAGGTCGTTGTTGTTCCCGAGGCCAATAGCCCACGGCTGAAAGTACCCAAGGCCGGTGCCCGTGAGATCGCTGACGCTGTACTGCGCCCACGCTTCGAGCTCGTTGTTGTTTCCGGAGTTGGTACAGATCGTCGTCGTTGGGTTACTGGGCGACAGTTCTTTACCGGCACAATCGGCGGTGGTTAGTCCGGTCCAGGTTTTCGTTGCCGCATTCCACGGAAACATGACGATGCAGTTATTCCAGTTGGCCCCTACATAAAGATTGTTGCCGGGATCGACGAAGATGACTGGGTTTTGGTAACCGCCGCCAAGGCTCGCCGTCGGGGATGCGGAACCAATCACAATCGCCGCTCCTCCGCCCGCAGGAAACTCGTAGAGAGCGCCGTTCGCATAATCCACCACAAACCAGTCGCCAGCCTGGTCGATCGCCGACTCCTGGATGGTTCCCCACCCAGTGGGGTGACTCAAACCGGCCGCAGAACTGGCGGTCACCAGCGGTGAACCTTGACCTACGGCTGCTCTAGTTAGACAGAGGCCAACTAGCATCAGCGTAAATGCAAAGCCGGCAAACCGGCGAAGTACGGTGAACGACGTGGTGGCCATTGCATTCCTCCCGAAACGAACTCGTATCAATCTTCCGCAAGTGGTTCCCGACCACCGCGGATCGAGGCTTTTGGCTTTTTTCTTGGCTTTCCGGGCGCTGCCTCCAGCCCCCGGAAAGCACTGTTTATTTCTGCTCGGTTACCCCATCCGCTATTGAACACTGACGGGTAACGTAAACATCGGCGTGGTCAGAGAGTTCTGAATCAGCGCCTCCGGATCGTAAGTGATGATCTGAACGTTGTAGGTTCCGGCCGGCGTCGTCACCTTTGGCGCTGGTGGCGGCGTTGAGTACCCGGCGTTGGTGCAAGCGGTGATGCCCATGAACAAGCCGGAAAGCATCATCGCGACGCAAATTAAAGCCATCGAACGGTAGAATCTCTTGCGCCCGGCGATTAAGCCGACCAAACCGAGCCCGAACAGGCCGGCCAGCGCCCAGGGCGATTGTCTCGCGATGGACGCCGTAGTGCCGCCATTGACCGCTACGTTCGTACTGATGGTTATTACGATGGTCGACGGAACAGCACCGCTCGCGCCGACAGCCTCGGTGCCTGTGCTGGGATTGGCGTAATTGAAAGTGCACTCGGAGTATTGGGGCAACGTGGTTGGAGGGGTGGTCGGAGCAAGCTTGATCGGCGCATCGGACGAGTTGCACTCCAAGCTCACATTCTGACTGAACCCCACGAGCGGCATTAGCGTCAGTGTCACCTGGGCAGGCGTCCCGGGCGTGATGGTTGTCCCTCCAGACACGGTGATTTGGACGCTTGGATTAATTACGTAGAAGGTTTGCACCGGAAGGCTTATCGGGGCATAGTTTACGTCTCCGCTGTACGCCGCCGACAAATTGTAGACCCCCAGGTTGAGATTCTGCAGCAGGAAGGTCGCAACACCATTGCCGTTCGGCGCAATGGCCCCATTGACGCCTTGGGTTGGATCCGCAGGATTTCCGTTCTGCGTGAAGGTTACGGTGCCTGAGGGCGTTCCCACCGGCGAACTGATAATGGCCGAAACGTAGACCGGCTTTGTCCAGTACACATAGGTATTTCCGGCCCACACGGTGACAAGCCCAGGATTTGGGGAGCAGTTCGTAGAAGCAGCCCCGCCAGTCAAAGTGGTGTAATTCAGACATTGACTGTTCGTCACCGGCACACCGAGCGTGATGGTCGGGATTGCCCGGGCGATCGTGAAAGTGCCCTTGGCGGCAGCCCCGGAGAAGCAGGTGGTTGTCGAGCATGTGTTCTGAGTGGCGCCTGCTGTCCCAGCACCGCTATAGTCCGCGTTGACGGTATAGGTCCCGCCGAGCAGCGCATTGTAGCTAAATGTGGCGACACCGGCACTGTTCAGAGTTTGGGTTTGTTTGGGCTGATTGCCGTTGGCGCTGCCGACTGAAAGCGTCACCGTCCCCGTCGGCGTACCGAAACCTGCACCGGCGGTTACTGTCACTTGGATCGTATTGCATCCTGGATAGGTCGCTCCCGCGCACCCTGTACCTGTGACGGGTGTGACCGCAATCGCAGCGGTAGCGGCCGGCCGAAGATCCTGGATTACATTGCCTGACACGGCGATGTTGACGCCCGATGTCGCATTGACAGCATTGCTGATGACTTCGACTGACGCGCTCGTCTGGCCCGCGGCAGGCGCCTGAAGAACCATACCGAGATAGCACGATCCGCCCGGCGGAGTATTCGTGGTGGAGCTGCAGGACGGCGAGTTCTGGGTTGCCGGAGCCACGGTGTAATCGCTGGCATTCGCACCGGTGAACAGATCGATCGTTGGGTCGTCGGAAACCGTCAGTGGCAGGTTACCGAGATTGAGAATCTGCGCATCGACTTCGGTGGGAACGTTGGGATTGATCTCCGTAACAGCGCTGAAGTTGAACGTGCCGCCGATGCCGAGTTGCGCCAAACCAGCGGTTGACCCGGAGCCATAGGATGCATAGGCATTCTGGGTTCCGTCGAGCGCTACGCCCCACGGTATGGCGGGGCCGCTGCCCAAACCGCTTGTCAATAGAACCTGGCTGTTGATGTTCAGCGAGCCCGTAGTCGTGCTATACGGAATCCAAACAAGCCCATTGGCTTCCGAGGCAAAGACTGATCCCGACGGGTCCACGGCTAAGCCGGTCACCGGCGCCTGGAGGCCGCTTGCAACCTTCGTCGATCCTCCAAAGGGTAATGAGATCTCCCACAGGTTCGATCCATCGGCCACCCACACATTCCCCGAGCTGTCGGTGGCGATCGCCGAGGGACCCGTGAATCCCGATCCAAGCACGATCGGTGGATAGTTTTGAGCGATTATTTCTGTCTGCGGATTCGGGATCTCGACAACCTGTTTTTTGGCCTCATCCGCTACAAAAACATCCCCTTCGCCATTGACGGCAAGATTCAGGTTGCCCGTACCCAAACCAGAGGCAATCTTCGTTTGCTGTGCCGCAGCCAAAGCGCCATTGACAAACGGAACAAGGTAGACATTCCCGGAGTCTCCAATATAGAGATTGCCAACGCCATCTACGGCTACTCCTGTCGGCGCCGACAGGCTGCTGCCGATGACTTTGCCCGATGTCGGACTGGTAGTGCCGGCAGGATATTCCTCGATGGCCTTTAGAGCCGCATCGGCGACGTACGTGTTGCCATAGAGATCGGATGCCACTTGCTTGGGTTCGTTCAGCCCGGAAGCGATGGACTCGATGGTAGCCGAAGAAACCACCGAAACTGCCGCACCTTGCCCGACACCGCTCAGGTAGGCGTTGCTGCCTGCGATGACGGCGTTGCCGGAGCCGAGCAACTGCACTTCGCCCTCCACGGGGCCAGCCTTCGTGGTGCTCAATTGCACGTAATACGGGCACCAGCTATATGCGCTGGTTGTTGTCATGTTGGCGCTGAAAGCCGGATACGAGGTGCCCGCGGTGCAGGGCTCCACCGGATTTGTCGGCGGCGGATTATTCAACAGAGGAGCGCTGGCGACGGGCGTGAAATTTGTGTTGCTCGGCTGCGCCAGAGCAATGCTGGTGGGCGTCGTGGGTTGGTTGAACATGTAATACAGGGCTTGCGTCTGGTTGACGGAAGCCGTGGCGGATGTCGAGCCGCTTGCACCTGCAGCGAGAACGCTCGAGGAAATGCTGAAAGCCGTACTGCTCGGGGCGGTGGTTCCCGTCGAGCCGGGTCCTGACACGTAGAAGCTGAGTCCGTTGAGCGCGTACAAGGGGTCGCCCGACTTTGCTGAGATTGTGACCACCTCGTTTTCAGTAAAGGAATTTTTCGCGCTCAGCGTAATCGTTCCGCCGCCCGCTGCTACTGCGTAGGCCGTGATCGGCACAGCAGTCGGACCGGCCACCGGAGAAGTCCCCAGGCCGAGAGCGCCGGGCTTCCATATCACGATGGTGGAATACAAACACGTTGCCGTCGCGGTCTGTTGGGTCGTCGTGTCGCAGTTCGGGCCGTTTACGCCGGCCGGCGCCCAATTGTTGTAATAGCTGGTTGCGATCCAAACAAACCCTCTTTTATCGACCATGGGCGGGTATCCGCCATCAACCGGCGAAACCATTTGCGTATCGGCCCAATTCAGGTCCGGGTTCGACGGCGTGCCCTCATTGGGGATCATGAAAACGCCATCCGCCTGCCCACCGTATGAAATGTTGTTCGTGCTGCCGAAATACATGTTTCCCTGTGGGTCAATGTACATGCCGTTGATGCCGTTCCAGCCGCCTTGGTCAATGCGCCTTAGCGCAGACTCGGCTGTTCCGGTCCCATCACCCACAATGGCTGGGGAGCCGGCGGGAATTTCCCGAATGCCGTGCACATTGTTGGGATAGGAGCCTTGGTTCTCGACGAAATACACGTTGCCGGCGTGGTCGACCGCGATTTGGGAAGCGTAAGCCTCCAGGCCCGAGGCCAACAGCGTGACCGAATTTGCGACGACCTGACCGGCCTGATTCACTTGGTACTTGAAGATTTGCTGGGTATCCGACGTACTCACATAGAAAGTGACGCCGTCATCGCCGACCTGGAAATCCTGGGGCGGAATCGACGACGTCTGGCCGCTGCTGTTGGTGTAGGTCGGGCCTGCCCAGATGTCAGCATTGCTGAAGGTCCATGTCCCAGCGCTGGCGTTGTATGGAACCCGGCAGAATTGGACGGCAGAGCCATAGCGATCCCCGACATAAAGGTTGTCCCACTTGTCGAATGCAATGGCGCCGTTCCAGTACGAGCCCTTAGACTCCAGCAGCGAACAATCGGAGGCGTCTTTATTTGACGGTTCAGGCCCTACGATTTCCGTCGGCAAAGATGCACCCGGCGCCATGTCGTAGATCACGCTGCCAGCTTCGTCCAGGAAGAGGATATGGCCATATATCGGGTCCTGCTTCATGGAGTAGATCTGAATCCAGTTGCCGGTACCGCCATGGTTGAAAGGAACGACCGAGCCCACCGAGACCGGAGCCGGCGCCTTAATCGGCAACTGGGCCTTGGAGGCAACGCTCGGCAACAAGCTGGCAACTAGAACCAGGCAAGCGATCCGTGCAACTCTACGAAACATGACAGTCGATTCGATGGCCATACACTTCCTCCCACAAGCTCAATCAGATATCCCGTTACGAGCGGCTTACCCGTCTGCCCGCTTTTGCGGATTCTGCAGAAGGCGGATGCCGCACTTTCTTCATCCTGCCCGGCTGGCCGTTCCGCCCTTACCGGCCCTTTGCCAGTTTCCCCTTCCGAGTACCGCGGCCGTTCATGCAGCGGTTCCCGGACGACGAGGAGACATCAGAACGTAAACTTCGCTTCCAACTCCGCCAGCCTGTTCCCGACTTTGATGTCCGCAACGCCAAAAGTCTGGAACTGGAGCATGCTTTGCGTCACCGGCTGACCAACGACCGCATCCTGGAGACCGAGATTCAGATTGTTGGTGTTCTGTTGGTTGAATGAAACCAGTGGATGGTTGAATACGTTGAAAGCGCCCATCCGCAACTGCAGGGTCCTTCCTTCTCCCATTGAGAAATCCTTCAGCACCGTCACATCATGATCCATATACGCTGGGCCGCGCAGGTAGGGTAGCCGGTAGACTCCATTGGTCCCGGGCTCCGGAAGACCGAATGCGAGCGGATTGATGAACTGATGCGTATGCGAGCCGCCCTTGGCACTGACACCCTTCACCAGCGTGGGCATCAGTTGCACATCCGGTGTTCCCAGCCACACCACCGGATTCATGTAGTTGACACAGAATGTGTTTCCGTTCTTGTCGGGCTTGATGCCGTAAACGCTCTCGCACTGTGTCTGACCTTGCTGGTTTGCCTGGTTTGGATTCGAGACCTGCACGGCATTCGCGAATCCGGCATATCCGAAGCCGAAGTTATTGCCGTTCTCAGAGGCCAGCGGGAAACCGCTCATAACCTGCGATATTCCGGAGATCCTCCAGCCGTTGGCAAGTTCGGAGAACAACCAATTTCCGCCCTTGTAACGTCTGCCCAGGTCGACCAGGTAATGAATGTTGAATACCTGTGTCCGGTCGTACGGCACCGGGTTGTAATCGTTGCGCAGGTTTACCGGATCGACGAGTTGGTTGTTGTAGGATGAGGCCACGGCGAGGTTCTTGGCGAACGTGTAGTTGGCGCCCCATGTGATCATCCCCGCGGATTTTTCCCAGTCGATCTGCGCACTGTTGTAATTCGAGTAGAAGTTGTGCTTGAGCTGGTAGACGTGCTGATAGAACGGGTAGGGACGATAGAGATCGTACTCCGGGGTGCCAAACGAGCTGATGCTGCCGATAACGGGGTTGCCGTAAAGCGCAAGCAAATTGGTGGGGATGGCTGAATAATTGATAAAGAAAAGGTTGTCGCTCGCGCCCGCCATATTCGGGTTGTTATTCGCGGGGCAGCCCGTCTCAATTCCGCAGATGACGTTGATATCGGACGCGCTGTTGTAGCTGTTGCTCCCGCTATACGATCCCAGGTTGACGCTCTCGTTGCCCACGTACGCGATGGACAAGTGCGAAGGCCCCATGTGCAGGAACCCTACCCCGGGGATAGATTGATCGATTCCGCCGTTGAATTCGTAGTAGATCGGACGAGCCGTATCCGTCGGCGAAATCACGTAGGCGCTGAAATCGGGAGGCAGGATCGGCGTCTCGCTGTCGATCTGGTTATAGGTCAGCGCTCCCACCAGGTTCGAGAACTTGTAACCTTGGGCAGTGGACGCAGCCAGCGCATAAGGATTGAACTGCTCCTGGTTGCGGTACATGCCCCAGCCGCCGCGCAGCACCGTCTTGCCTTTGCCAGAGATATCCCAGGCTACCCCCACGCGAGGAGTTACATAGATCGTCGTCGGAGAGTTGACGGAGTTCGCCACGCCCGTCTTCTGCGAAGCCCACGTGATGCCCGGGAAGCCAGAGGCAGCGCAGTTGCGCGTGTATCCACTGCATTGCGATTTGTAGAGGCTGTCAGAGAATGTCGCCAGGCCATTGTTATGCCTGTCCGTCCAGGGACCGAGATGCTCAAAGCGCGCGCCGAAGATCAAGGTGAGACTGTGAATCTTCAGCGTGTCCATGGCGAACCCGGCCACCGTGGTGTAACGCATGTCAACCAGCGGCGTGAAATTGGACTGGTTAAAGGAGTCAGCATACCCCTCGTACATCATCGCCGTTGGGTTATAGCAGCTTCCCAGATAAGCGGCGCCCGAAGCGCGCAGGTTCCCGGCTGGGTTCGGATTCACGCAGCCGTTATACGGCGCCTGATTGGTCACCGAATATTCGAAGTACGAGTTTGCCGGATTGAAAGTGTACGCGCCCTGAGGATATGCACCCACGTTCGAGATGCCGTTGTACGTGCCCTGCTCCCCATAGAAACCGAATTGCAGGAAATGATTCTTCAACTCCCAACTCACATTGTCCTGGACAATGGGATCGACCTTCTTCGTGTGGACCCGGTTGTTATAGAAGCCGCCCGGCATAAGCACGTTCGGGTAGCCGCTCGGGCCTCCATTGGCAATGGCAGGCACGGCATAGTCGTCGTTGTTTTTGTACATGCCCAAATAATTGAAACCCAGGCCGCCATTTCCCGGAATGTCGAACCGATCCACTGCCAACGGGTTACCCATCTTCCCTGGCAAACTGACGAAGGACATCGCGGCAGAGAGTTCGTTGGTCACGGTAGAACCAAAGAAGCGCGTATAACGTGCGGAGAGCACATTGGAAACGTCGCCGGTGGTGATGTCGCCGGGATAAGGCACCCCGCCGGTCGGGAAGTAGCCGAGAGCGACAGGATCCTCGTCGATCTCCCTCTGTAGTCCATACACCAGGAACAGGTTATTGGAGGGATTGATGTTATATTGCAGCGTGGACCGGAACACGCTACCATTCTGGTTCTGCTGGATCTGCTGAATGTAGTTGTAACCAAAGGGGTTGGTGAAGGGATCCGCGTTGGGCTTCGGGAACCAATTTATAAGCGCGGCGCCGGCCCCGTTGATGTAGGGATTGGCGTTGTTGTTTCCCACTGCAGTTCCATTCGGCAAGAAGCTATCCACATAGCACATCGACAGAATGGCATCGGGATTGGGGTTGCCGTCTGGACGCGAGCCGCAGAGCTCCGCATCGAGCGACGATGCGCTGAAGTCACCCTGACGCTCGGCCGAGGTGGGTACCCAAGCAGAAATCGCCTGCTGATTGGCTTCGAAGACCTGGTGATAATACTCGTATCCCGCGAAGAAAAACAGCTTGTCTCTGTTGTGGTTGAAACTTGTAAACGGAAGCGGCAAGGACCCGCCAAAATTGCCGCCAGGATAAAAATACTGTTCATCCGGGCGGGACTGGCGGAGGTAATTATCGTACCAGTCATTGGAGTTCAAAATCGCATTGCGTGCTACCAAATAGGCCGCGCCGTGAAACGCGGCGCCGCCCGTCTTGGTTGAGGAGCTGATGAGCGCTGGTCCTTTAGCGTATTCGGGTCCATAGGAAGAATTCGAGGCTTTGACGTTCTGCACCATCTCGATATTCATCTGCTGCACGGAGCCTGAATTGGTGGCGATGTCTGTAAGAGAAACGCCATCACTGACAATTGCGATGCCGGCCGGGCCGGAGCCATTGGCGACATAAGCCGACGTAGGGCCGCTGAGGCCCACCACCGCGTTGTTGTATCCTGGACGGTTGAAAAGGCCTTGATCGCCCGTGGACATCGCGTATCCGGGCAACATCTTGACCAGTTCGCCGGCGTCGCGACCCACGATGGTGAGGTTGTTCAGGTCCTTGGCGGTGATGATGTCACTGCGCTCGCCCGTATCCAGCGCGGCCAGATTGGAATCGACCTGTGCTTCCACAGTCACTGCCGCCGTAGCGGCGCCGACTTTCATCCTGATATCTGTCTTGCTCAACTGGTCACCGGCCTGCACCGCGAACGGCTGGGATTGCCAGGAGTCGAAATTATCGGCCGTCACCGTGATCTGGTAACTGAGGTCGGGGGTTACGCCCGCAAATGCAAATGCGCCATCGCCGTTACTGGTGGTGGTGCGTTTGACTCCGCTCGCCATATCGGTCAATACAACCGAGGCTTTTGGAATTACAGCCCCTGTCGTGTCCGCTACAACGCCAGTTACATTTCCTGTCGCTTGTCCATAAAGCGCTATCGGCGCCAGCAGGAGCACTGCGGTTAGTACCACCAGCAACGAGGCAGTCGGCCTGTTCCCTGAAAAGAACTTCATAGTAGTCCCCCCGTCGGCTACATTCCCTTGTGTCTTTGACAGCTGGTTTCCGATCCCCACACCAGCCCTAAGTTTTTGCACACTACACTATTCCCCTAAGTGCCACTTAAGCCTTTGAGTATTCGGACGCAGATTCACGTTCTGCATTGATGACAGGGAATTCTGAAGCTTGAGGTGAGACTCTGTCAAGTGAATTCTTTCCGGGTTTTTCAATAATGGGATCGATACCGCAGGTTTGCAGGTCTTTGCGGCTCTTCGGGCCTTAGCAGCAGATGCTTTGCACCATTCCGCGGAGACACGCTAGCCGCTCAAAGCACGATCATTTTCGCTACTGCGGAGAATTCGGCTGTTGCGATTCCAATGGGGCAACTCCCCCAGGTGCGGTTCATTGCCCGAGTGGCGGGCGGACCAACCTGCCCATCGGCCAGAATAGTCATCCGCAAGGCAGATCAAAAGCCGCTTCACTCTTTGTGCGCATTTCCCCGCGAGATGTTATCCGTGAAAGCCTTCGGGCCTGCGCCGGGGCTTCGAATCAGGCATTGTCTCCGTGCTAAGGCTTCCGCCTCGCCCTTGTGGCGTCCCGGCGATCGCTTCTCCAACCTTCGATGGAGGCGAGGGTCGGAATTCGTTTGATGCATTTCCATTCGTATTTCGACTGCACGTCGCTCCCGAGACGTGCCGCACTTCCCTTTGCAGGACATGATCGCGATATCATGAATTGCAATGCGCGGTCATCAGTACAAGGCTGCCGCGGTCCCGGGGGCCTGGTAGTCCGCGTGCCGGGCGGGCCGACGACCAGTCTGGAGCGCCAAGCGTTTGCAACGAGTACCGCGCTGTTCTTAATCCGGCACCACAAACAGCGTGATCGATTGCGCCGGGAAGCTGTAATTGCCGATCGTGCTCGTCGTACCGCTTCCTGACGGCGGAGTCACGCTCACGCCTGCCTGCTGGACAATCGCATTCAGATTGGCGTTGCTGTACTGGTAAACCTGCGCCGTCGTGCCGCCCGCCGCTGTGAAGTTCTCCAGGCTGATCGTCGAAGTCAGCGCGCCGTAAGTCTTGTTGATCACGACCACGGTAATGGCATTGTCCGAAGTCCTCTGTGCGCCGTAAACCGACAACAGCCCCTCGCCGTCGCCGCTGGATCCCGTGCTTGTCGCGTAAAGATACGTGTTCCCGAATGTGGAGTCGTTCCCGTCGTAGTTTTGGTATATGGCGAAGGCGTAATTGCCAGGGCCCTGCGAGCTATAGTTCGTCGTTGGCCAGAAGGCGCCCATGTCCAGCCCCTGGCGGCCGAAGATGCCCAGAATGTCGGCCTGTACCACCGCCCCGTTGATCGATTCCAGACCCCCGAAGTTGTACTCGTCGATCCCGGTCTTTGTGCCGGGGTAATCGTTCGCAACCCATTTCTGCAACATGGGAATCAGTTGCGGAGCCTGCGCCGGCGGCGAACAGCTCGAGGTGTAGTTCGAGTCGGTGATGTAGTTTGGTTGCGGATCGTTCGGGTCTGTGTAAGTTGGATCCCAGAAGACACGCGTCGCGTTCATGCGCGCTTCCTGCTCCCCGGTGTCTCCGGCAGTTGTAAAGGCCACCGAGTTTCCGCTGCTGGCGGGATAGTCTGGCGCAAAATACCCGTGAATGTCCAAGTAGTCCAACAGGCGCATGTTGTAGTACGAGGGGCTCGAATACTTCGCGAACTGTTGCAGGTAGTACTCGATCAACGGCACGCCGCCATGTGCCTCACGGTCGATTGGGTTGCTCCAGGGCTCGTAACAGGGCGGACCAGAGTCCCACCCGCTCTCAATGTCTTTCTTCGAGTAGAAGTACGCTTCCCAATAGTCGATCACCGGACCGCTGACCAGAGCCGTGGGATCTGCGGTCTTGATGGCCAACGCCGTGCCAATGCCATTGTTGGTCACCTCGTCATATGTGAATGCGACTGGATGCACATCGCGATGCACGGCGTCCCACCACGTCGGCTCGTTGTCAAGATCCCACATGGCCACGCCCTTGCCGCTGGCGCCGTTGCCATAACTTGGATTCGTTACCAGGGAGTTCACCCAACTGCCCGACCATGTGCTGTCTGCCCAAGTGCTCGTGACTGATCCAGGTGCCGGAGCAGTCAAAATGCTGGGTGCGGGCTCCGAAACGCTGGTGTATGCCTGTGTCGTGCTGTTCCCAAACAGATCGCATCCGCCAGAAGTCGTGCATCCGTTGACCCCTTGCGGGTAAATGCCATTGCCGCAATTGGCGGGGCTGTAGGACTGTTGGCCGGGGAACTGCGATTCAGGAAAACCGCAGGCAAACTGCGTATTGTTTGACACCCACCCGAGAACAGGCACGGTGCCCAGCGCCGCTGACCCGGCGGCGTCCGCGGACTGAACAAACTGCGTGAAATTTGTGCTTCCGGTGGCGTTGGGAAACTGTCCCCCTCCGCCCAAGAAGTTCTCAAAGTCATAATCGCTGGCGGAATTGGTCATGTTGTATTGGTAGTTGTACCGCGATGTATCGTCGCCGCCCCACCGCACGATCCCGGGGTTGGCGATCTTCTCCGAGGCCGAATCCAGAACATACCCGTTCATTCCATACACGTACGGGCTGATGGTGTGCGGGTTCTCGCTCGGATTCGTCGGCGTGCCCACGTCCACAGTCAGTGACGGGCCGCTCGCCGTCGAGGGCGGGTTCAACGTGACGGTCGCGCTGCCACTCACGTTCGTGAATCCTGTCATAGTGCTCGTCGCCGTAACAGTTACGGATGCCGGGGCCGGATACGGTGTGGTGTAAAGGCCGCTCGCGCTTAGCGTGCCGGGGCTCAGGCTCCCGCACGAGGAACAGGTTAGCGACCAGGTCACTCCGCTTGAGTAGTTGCCGGTGCCGTTCACGGTCGCGGTGAACTGCTGTTGCGCGCCGATCGTTGCGGTGCTCGGCGTTACGGTGATCGAAGTAATTCCCGCTTCGTTGTAATTTGCCGTCACAGTCGTGTTGCCGTTGACGGTCACGTTGCAATTGATTCCCCCAGATCCGCTCGTCGAGTTGCATCCGCTCCAGGAAACGAAAGAATAGCTGTTATCGGAGATCGGTGCGCTCAGCGTGACTTGAGCGCCGGAATAGTAGGTGCGCATGAAAGGTGTTGTTCCCGAACTTGCGCCGTTGTTGTCAGCGGGGGAGACAGGAGAAATCGCGATGCCGCTCGATGGCGCCGCGGAATCCACAGTGAGCGTATAAGCCACGGCTGGATTCACCGTCACTTGCCCGGTTCCGGTTGCACTTTTATAGGACGTATTGCTCGACGCGTCAGGTGCGTAGCTGGCAGTCAACGTGTCGGTGCCCGTCGCGAGCTGACTCGCCGAAATACTGATCTGCACGCTTCCGTTTGTCAGGGGCGTCGCAGGCGAGATGTAACTGCCACTACTCAACGTCACCGAACCAGTCGGCGTCGCCGTTCCCGCTCCGCCGCTCACCGCGACAGTCACAGATAGTGGGCTTGTGACAGGAATGCTTGAAGAGCCTGGAGTGACCGTTACGGTGGGAGTTGCCGGATTCACGGTCAGGTTCACCGAACCCGTCGCCGCGTTGTAGTCGGTCGTGTCTGTGGGTGTGAAATTTACGCTCTCGCTGGGTGTGCCGGCGCTCGGCACGATCGTGGGCGTGGTCCAGGCAAACATGCCGCTGACTGACGCCGTCCCCCCACTCAATGTCGAAGATGTCAGCGTCTGCCCGTATGTGATCGCGCTCGCCGCCGGCCATGCCGACACCATAGGTGTCGCCTTATTAACCGTCACGCTGACGGTGCCCGCCACGGTGTTATAGTCGCTCGCATCTGTAGCGGTGAAGGTCACGCCTTCGCTGGCCGTCCCCGTTGCAGGCGCCGTCGCGGGCGTCGTCCAGGAAAAGGCGCCGGGCACGGACGCCGTCCCGCCGCTCAGTGTCGACGAAGCCAGCGTCTGGCCGTATGCGATCACGCTCGCCGTCGGCCATGCCGACACCGATGGCGTAGCCTTGGTCACAACCACGCTAACTGCGCCAGTTACGGTGTTGTAATCAGTCGTATCAGCAGGGGTAAAAGTTACGCTCTCGCTGGGCTCCCCAGCGCTTGGGACCGTCGTGGAAGTTGTCCATGAGAAGGCGCCGGAAACCGACGCCGTGCCTCCGCTTAGCGTTGAGGAAGCCAGCGTTTGGCCGTATATGATCGAGCTCGCTGCCGGCCATGCCGTCACAGTCGGTGTGGTTTTTGAAGTTGTGCCTCCCCCGCTGCTTCCTCCGCACCCCGCCACCCAGAAACTCATCAGAATACCGAGCCAAATGGCTGCTTGCCGCCCCATCCTCTTCATGACCCAGCCTCTTCCCTCTATTTCCGCTTCCTCTTTCGGCGTCCGGTCTTTATATCCTCTGTCCGGCCAGATCTCCGGCCCGCACAATCGATACCCGAAACCGGGTCGGGGCGAGGGGCCTCGGTGCGGGAGTGCCCCCATTCAAAGCACTCCGCTTTGCCTCCAGGTCGAAAGGTACAGATAACGGTATCATGAATTTCGGTTCCGGGCCGACGCTGGCGTGCCTCGACCGGGTCGGTCGAAATCCCAACCGGCCACTCCTCAGCTTCCATCGCCAAGGGGTGAAGATAGATTCTTCGCCTTCAGGCGAACCGGTGCCGGGCCGCATAACCCCATTTTTTCCACCTTCCTAGTTCGCTGTACTCAAACGTTTTTCACTTGACAATGGCAAATTTTGTCGAGTACGGTGTACCGTTACCAAATTTGTAGGATAATCCGCGCGCAGTTCCAGATAACCTTGCGTACCTGTTCTGTGTGTGGAGAAGCGCCGGATGTTACCGGCGGTTTTTCAGGACTCTTTTTCCTGCGTGTATTCACCCAGCTTCTCACGGGTCGATACGGAGACAGATCAATCGGCCTTCGTCGCCGAATCGTTTGTGAGATGGAATGGGACTTGCATCGGAACGGAAAATCAGGATGGGCCTCGAATCGCGATAGCATCACGAGAAATGAAAACTCGAATGGTGCCGGAATTCATGGGGCAATCGATGCCGAACCGATGAACGCGAGCTGTGACTCCCGGTTGGAATTGATGAGAACCCGGGAAGATGTTTAGTACGGAGCATGACGAAAGCTTGATTTTGGCAGAGGACGATACGGGACAAACCGGACCGTCACCGATTCCCCGGTTCGGGGATGGAAACAGATCGGAGGAGAAGGAATGCAAATTACTTTGAACGGATTGACGAGTCCAGTGCGGTCTCTTGCGGCAGGAACATGGGTAGCCCTGTTTGCGCTGCTGGCCCTTTGCCTTGGTATACCTGCCCACGCGCAGAAACCACCCATCGTGGTCTCCGGCACGCCTGTGCAGTTAGGTGCGCTAACCGGCGGCGGTTGGGACGGTTCCCAGGAGCCTGTCGGAGGAACGTTTGTTATCGGCGTCAACGGAAACGTCCTCGTCGGCGATGGATACACATCCAACTTTCTTCAGATCACCCCCTCCGGCACTGACACTACGTTGGCGTCCGGCGTCGGCGCCTCGAATGCCGCGCTCGACAGTTATGGCAATCTGTATTTTGGCGGAAATTACAACGCCAACGTTTACAAGGTTCCATACAACTCCGCGACGGGCCAGTATGTGGGCTGGACAACGACTCCAACCACCAACTGTCTTGGCGGAAACAACGACACTGCGCCTTGTATCTTCGCGCCTGCCGTTTCGACATTTCTGGGCACCCTTGGCGGCCAGGGCTACGCCGGCGTCGCTTTTGATGGGCAGGGCAACTTCTTCTTCGAGACCAACACTCTCCCCACCACGACCCCCAACTCGATCTTCGAATGCAACCTGGCTTGCATTGCCAGCTCCTCAGCGACCCCGAAGCTGATCTATTCCGATGCCAATCCGGTTGGCGCGTTCGAGCTCGATCCGTGGGGCAGCATCTTCTTTGTCGATGGCAACAACAGCAAAACCAAGGCGACCAACCTGAACGAAATTCCACTCACCTCGGGATCGTATGCCGCCTCGCCCACCGTCGTGGAGAGCTACACCAACGCAGCCGGCTACGGCAACGGCATCAGCGGCCTCGCAATTTCCGGCACTGGTACCTTGTACATCTCTGTCAACGGCGACGGCCTCTTTGCTATTCCCAATACGCAGTCGGGCGGCCCCGCGCCGAGCTTGATTTATCAGGTTTCCACCCAAGGCGGAAAGGGCGTTGCGATCGATTCCAAGGGCAACCTCTATGGAATCCCCTATAACGGCGGCGATGTTGTCTCTTTCATCCCGGTTGGCAACGCGGCGCTGGGCGCCTCTCCCACTGGCACCGCCGCAACAGCAGTGAGTGCCACCATCTTCGACGCCGCGGCCTCTTGCACTACGCCGCCGACACTGGCGGTTTCTGTCACTGAGTTTGGCGTACCCACCAGCGAATTCACCGCAGCTGCCGGCACCACCTGCTCCACCACATTCGGCGGAGGGAACGGCGTCTTCGCATCGGGACCGCTGACCGCCGCCGCATTCGCGTCATTTCCTGTTACGGTCGGCTTCACGCCCACCGCAATCGGCGAACGCAACGCGGCGCTATCCATCGCGGATGCCGCCAATAGTGCCAGCGGAATAGCATCGCTCTCGGGCGTGGGACAGGGCCCGACTGGCAACGTCGATCCAGGCGTGGCAACGGCTTATACCACCGGATTCACCGACCCGACAGACGTCGTAGCGGATCCCGCGGGCGACGTGTTTGTGGCCGACCCCGGCGCGGGCACGGTCTCCGAGTTCGCCTATGGATCGACGACGCCGGTTGCGGTCGGCTCCGGACTTATCAATCCTGACGGCCTCGCCTTTGACGCCAACGGCAATTTGTTCATTGCCGATGACGGCGTGCCCGACGTTGTGGAGATTCCCAATACCGGCACCGCCGGCGCATTCGTGGCCGGAACGCAGAAGACCGTCATCTCCTCGTCCACCCTCTTCGGTGGCACGGCGTTGGCAAACGCGACCGCGCTTGCCGTGGGACCGAATGGCGCACTCTACATCTCCGATAATGGCAACAAGCGAGTTGTTTTCTGGAACCCGATCGTCGGTCAGTCCGGCGTCACCCTCGCGACCGCGGCAAACGGCCTCAAATCTTCATGGGGAATTGCCGTTGATTCATCGAGCAGCCTCTATGTTGCTGACTCGACGATGAACGATGTCCTCATCGTTTCGCCAGCAGGCGCCATTTCCACTATCACTCCTCCCAATGTGACACAGGCTGTTGGCGTCGCGGTGGATGCTTCAGGCAGCTTGCTGGTCTCGGACGCTTCGACAGGCAACATCGTTCGCGTTCCCGATTTAAGCGGGACCTTGACCACTGCCTCCGCAATCACCATCGAAACGATCGCGCCGCAAGCCTACGCGATGTCGCTGGACTCGCAAGGCAACTTGTATGTTGGCGGCGGCCACGGCAAAGCAGCCTACGCGATCCAACGCACCGCGGCGTCGGTCAATCTCGGCACCGTCTCGGATGGCGTCACGAACTCCGCAACGGTCTACCTCATGAGCGCAGGTAACACAGCTGCAACCCTGGGAACTCCTGACGTTACCGAGCCTACCAACACCATGTTCACGCTCGTTCCGGCCGCGAGCAATGGATGCACCGCTGGATCGTCCGGGCCTCCCGGAGCATCCTGCCAATTCACGGGCACATTCGCCCCGCCGCCCGCGACCGCCAACGGACCGCAATCGGGAACGGCGATGATCGATATCGCGACTCCCGCTTTCGCGTTCAATGTGAACATGAGCGGCACAGCCACCGTGTCGTCGATTCTGCCGCAGACTATCACCGGCTTCGCCCCGCCCACGTCGTTGCAAATCGGCCAACAGATCACGTTGTCGGCCACAGGTGGCGCATCCGGAAATCCGGTCGTCTTCACGATCGATCCCTCCTCTGGATGTCCCACTTGCGCAACCATCACGGGCAGCTTGCTGACAGCGGTTTCAGTCGGCTCCGTGAAGGTTGACGCCAATCAGGCGGGCGGCGCAGCCAATGGCAATCAATACGCGGCGGCGACGCAGGTTCAAATGCCCATCACGATCGTGAATACCGTAGTTGCCTCCGACGTGCCCGCGCTGCTGATGAGCCAGATCGTTTGGAGTTACCAGAGCGGCGCATTCACCGACGGACAGAATCCCGCTGGCGGAAGCTTTGCCGTAACGCAGAATGGTCTGATCTATGTCGGGACCACTTATAACAACAAAACGGATATCGTTAACGCAAGCACCGGCGCTTTGATCCAGGCTATCTCGATGAGCGGTGGAGGCGTATTCACGATCGACAGCAAGAACAACCTCTACATGGGGCACCTTTACAACACGGCGGTCTACAAGATTCCGTTTGTGAATGGCGCGTATGTGGCTTTGAGCGACCTGTCGTCGGCGCCAAACTGCACCGGCACCGACACTGCTATTTGCACCGTTGCAAATATTCCGAGCGGTGGGACGAAGGCAGTGGCCGTTGATGCTTCCGGCAATCTCTACATGGTCACGGTTCCAGCATCGCCGGGCACCAACGCAATTTATGAGTGTGCCGTAACCTGCCAGACTGGCGGCACCGCAACGCTGGTCTACTCGGATACCACCGGGGCGGTCAGCCAGATTGCTTTCGATCCATGGGGCAATTTGTTCTTCACGGACGGTGTCTACACCAGCGGGACCAACTTCAGCAACGATCAAGCCGCGAGTTCCAACCTCTACGAACTGCCGTACACGGCGGGCACGGGCTTTGCTGCAACGCCCACCCTGCTGCAGACCTTAACCATTGCCTCTCCCGGCAACTACGACAATCAGTTGGACGGCGTGGCCGTTACCTCCACTGGCACCATCTACTACGCGGACCAGAACGACGGCATGTTTGCAATCCCCAACACAAAAACAGGCGGTCCCGACACAGCGCATCAGTATGTCGTGTCGGCGCTTGGCGCAAAGGGTATGGAGCTCGACGCCAATGGCAACGAGTGGGTCGTCGTCTATCACTCCGGCGGCGATAACCTCGGAGAAGCGCTCATCGGCGACTTGACGACACCCAACGCCCAGTACGATGGCGCCCCGGTCAACGCCCCGGCTACCGTCGTGGACAATGCCTTACCATGCACAACGGCTGCAACCCTGGCCATTGCGTCCTCCAATCCGGAGTTCGGCGGTACGTCCGGCACCACGTGCTCCACGATTTCGGCTTCCACTTTCAGCACTCCGGTCTCCGCCTCTTCCTATACTTCGACTCTTACCTTCACGGCGACCAAGCCTAATTCCCAAACCGCAAACCTGACAGTCACCGATACCAAAAACGGAGGCGAAGGAACCGCAACGGTGACCGGCTTCGCATTGACGACTCCGCAGACGCTCACCTTTACGGCGCCCACAACAACCACGTTCACGTTCTCGCCCGGCGAGACGATCACGGTGAGCGTAACCAACGGTGGGTCGAACAATCCTGCCGTCTTCACGGTTGACTCATCGAGCTCCGGCGCCGGAACCTTCTCCGCAACGACAGTGACGGGCACGTCCTCGTCGGCAACGCTGACCGTTACACAGGCCGGCAGCATTGTCATCGACGCCAACGAACTCGGCGGCCTCGCGGGCGGCGTTTATTACGACGCTGCACCGCAGGTCCAGTTGACACTCACCATCAACAAGGCAGCGGAGGCGATCACCTTCACACCGCCGGCCTCGCCGATCGTATATTCACCTGGATTGACCGTTAACCTCAGCGCGCTCGGCGGCGGTGCGTCAACCCCGGTAGTCTTTACCGTCGACGCGTCCAGCACCGGTGCCGGATCCGTCTCCACCACCGCGGTAACCGGTAACACTTCCACGGCCACGCTGACCGTGACCACGGCGGGTACAATCGTGCTCGATGCCAACCAGGCAGCGGACGCCAACTATCTGGCAGCGCCGCAGGTTCAGGAAGTCCTGGTCGTCAACCAAGCGACCCAGACCATCACCTTTACTCCGGTCACCACGCCACTCCACTACATTGCGGCGTGCTCTCCGGTCACCCTGTGCGCTACGGTCAGTGTTCAGGCCACGGGCGGCGCTACAAACAATCTGATCGCACTCAGTCCGGATCCGAGCAACGCCGTGATCTTCACCATCCTCAGTAGTTCAGTGAAGAATGGAACCACGACAGCGACGCTTGCGCTCGTGCCAGGCCAGTCTCTGAACTTCCCGGCCAACTTGATCATCGACGGGAATCAACAGGGCAACTCCAACTACGCGGCGGCAACACAGGCAAAGATCACGATCAGTGTTCTTGGGGCGCTGCCGCTGCAAAGCATCACCTGGCCAAATCCGGGAACGCAGGTTGGCTCGAGTTCCACCACCGCGACCACGCTGACTTTGACGGCCACGGCCAGTTCCGGATTCCCGGTTACCTACACTTCCGGCACAACCTCGGTCTGCACGGTCACCGGTTCCACAGTCACGTTTGCCAAGGTCACTTCGACCAGCGCCTGCACCATAACGGCTACCCAGCCCGGTGACAACCTCACCTATGCCGCGGCCATACCGCTAGCGCAGACGTTCGCAGTCAACCCAACTGGGCAGAGCCCGAACCTGAACATGGCTCTCTCGCTGTCCTCGCTCACGATTCAGCCGGGAACCGTCGGACTCACGCAGGTCACCCTTACATCTGTGAACAACTTCGCGACTGGCTCGATCGCCTTTACTTGCAGCGGCTTGCCAACCGGCTACACCTGCTCCTTCAACCCCAACCCCGTAACGGTCTTTGCCCAGAACTCGACGACCGGCTTGCCTCTGGGCACAACCGTAACCACGACTCTGACGATTACGCCGCCGTCGACGGCTGCTGTTGTCCGTCAGGACTTCAGGCCGCTCTTCCCGGCTACCTTGGCGGTAGCGCTCTGCTTCCTGGGCTTCAAGAAGCGCAACCGGCTCTTCATGCTCATGCTGGTGGTTGTTCTCTTCGCGGGCTTGGGCTTTCTCTCAGGCTGCGGCGGCACGTCCTCGAGCAAGACATCGCAGCCGGTCACGTCCACAGCCACCATCACCGCGACTCCTGCAGCAGGGCTTGCCGGCGCGTCAGGATCGGTGCAGTCTACCTCTACCTTAACGGTCACCCTCGAGTAGGGCGATCCACTGGGTTGTTCACTGATCGGGGCCTCCTTACACAATTCACTCGTGCAAGGGGGCCCCGAATCTTTTTGCGCTTTACTTCATTTTCTCCAAAGGCGCCGCGTCGCCAAATAAAAATGGCCCCTCGCGGCGAGAGGCCATTCCTTGATCCGTCCTGTCTTCGAATGGATTCTGGAGCCGACGGTCAGACTTGAACTGACGACCTGCTGATTACGAATCAGCTGCTCTACCAACTGAGCTACGTCGGCCTGCTTTTCAGTTATCCTGCCTTTCGATTGTATCGTTGAGCCGGATCGAGGTAAAGCCGCGCGGCGTTCCCGCGCGGCTCAAATCAGCGCTACAATGCTGCCCATGCAAGCCGACCCGATCCTTGAGTGGCAGAGACTCTCTGAACACTATCGCGCAATGAACGATGACGAGTTGCGCCAGCTCGCCACCGATTTTGCCGACCTCACCGACGCTGCTCAACAGGCGCTGCGCAGCGAGTTCCAGAAGCCGTGGCTTCGGCGACCCAGAGTCTGCAAACACCGTGCCGGTCGCTTCGAATGCGCCGCCCGCCATGAACGCATCGTTTACGGCGCCGCTGCCGCTGAGAAACGCGCCATCGGATCCGGTCGACGACATCGCATTCGGCGCCGCGTTCGGCCCCAGGGCGGAACTCGTTCCCGACACGCCTTACGCGAGCGCCGAAGTCGATGGCCCTATTGAATACACGTGGAAGACTCCGCTTTGCGAGTGCAACACTTTGCAAGAGGCCAACAAACTTTCCGCGGCATTGAAGCAGGCAGGCATCGACAATTGGATTCGAGGGGCCGAAACCGAGCGCCTACTCTGCTTACGCGAGCCTAGACTTGATGAATCCGCGCGTGCTTGTCGCCGCCGATCAGCTCGATCAGGCGCGCGCGCTTGCCGCCATCCCATTCCATCCGAGATCGTCGCAGAGTCTCAGACGAAACTTCCCGATTTCACGCCGCCATCATGCCCCAAGTGCGGTGCCCCAGATCCGATTCTTGAAGGTGTCGATCCCGTCAATTCGTGGAAATGTGAGCAGTGCGGCCAAAAGTGGACCGATTCCGTCCCGGCAGAGTCCAAAAACGCAGGTTCTTCGCCCGCACAACCTGCATAAACGGAAAGAGCCGCCCGGCAACAGGGCAGCTCTCTCCTCAGGGAGAATAGTTCCAACGGAGCCAAACCCATTAGAACTTTCTGGCTGCATACTAGGAGCGGGGGGAGGCAGTGTCAAGAGAAAATGTTTGTGAAAATAAGTATTGATGTTTCAATGCTTTAACAATGCAATCTGCCGTTTACGCGACCCAATTTCTTCGCCGACTCTTCGCCTCCAAACCTTCGGCATTTCCCGTGATTTCACGGTGTTTCTTTGGGTTTAGGTCCATTTTTCCACAGACGCGGTGAGCCGTTAACCTTTCGGATGCGGTCTCTCAATGATCTCGACCACTTCGATTCTTTCTTCCCATTTCTCCGCCAGATCGAGATGAATGAACTCTTCGTCGTAGACCGACGAGATCGGCCGGCCGCGAGCCATCCGATAAAGCGCTCTCGCGCCGCCCAGGAACCCTCCGAGTACGATTGCCGCTGCTGCCCCGATGATCGTCAGCACGGCGATCCCCAAGAGCAGCTTGCTGGTCTTTTCTACTTCGGATTCCACTGGCTCCGGCACCGCTGTCAGGCCGGCCTCGTAGTGCACGGTCTCCAGCAGCCTATGGCTATCGTCAGGCACTGCGTCACCGCTCACCAGGGCCACCAGCGGCCCGCTGTGGCGCACTTCCAGCGACGCCTGGTCGGAATCGGTCAAAGGCTTGGGCCACGGCGGCTGCGCCTGGCTGCCAGCCTTCAGATAAGCGCGAATGGCCGCCTCCTGGGCCTCGGCGATCTGTGGCGTGGGATAGTCGATGATGGTCAGCGTTGCCGGGCCTGAGACAAGCGAGTAATTCGCCGTCACCGCTTCAGCACCCTTGTCGAAGTCGACAAGGGACGCCGGCAACACGCCACCCGATCCGGCGTAGCCGGCCGGCCCCTCGGCGTAGTGCGTCGTCTGCCCGTCAAGCCTTCCCTGCGGCAGGTTCGCCAGGATGGGCGGGATCATACCGCGATTGCCCGTTGGCGCCGGCAACTGGTTCGCGATCTCGCGCAGTTCCCCCGCCGTCATCGGCCCGATGCGCGAAAACGTCGCATCCACCACGGTCGTACCCTGCCAGAACAGAACGCGTTTGTTGTCTGAAGCGGCTCCCGTGCCAATGTCCTCTTTGGGCCAGCCGTTCTGGCGGTAGTACGTGTATGCGCCGTAGGCTCCGCTCGCATCGTCAAAGCGCAGCGCGCGCATGCTCAGTCTGTCGCCCTCGCGCTTGTAGTTCGCCAGCACAGCTGCGTTAAACCCATATTCCTTGAGGGCTGCCGCATTCGCCGCGTCAAGTTGCGCAGCGTCAGTGATCACTTTCGATGGCCCCGTCGTCTCCCAGCCGTCGAAATCGTCCGGGAGGAGAGCCTTCGGTGATGGTGGCAGAACAATCGTTGTGGCAGACTTTTTCTCTGCCGCCGTCGGCTGCTCGCCCTGCGCCGAAGCAAAAACCGCGCCGCAGCCGAGCGCCGCAAATCCGACCAGAATCGCTACCTTCCCCATCAACCGAAATCCCGCTCCCCGAAGCGCGCGCCGCAATTTTGCGTGGCCCGCCCCAAGCTTCAGAGTACAGCCTTGGGCGTACCACCCTTCCTATTCGACACTGGAGGAGGCTGAAAGGTTCCCACTGGTGTTCTTATCGCCCGATCAGACGGGTCCGCTCGTGCCGCCGGCGATTGCCTGTTGCGGGTTCAGGATGTCACCCAGCGCCTTGTACCTGCCGCCATAGAAGATCAGCGCATACTCGCGGACGCCCGTGCTCAAAGGCCCGCCGATGCAGATGCTCGCCAACAGCGCGAAGCCGAACGCAACCAGGCCGAAGAAAACTTCAAGAACGACGCCCACAAGCCAGGATGATCCCGTCGAGCCAGCGAACGCCGAGTGAACGCCCCACTCGATCGCCGCCAGGGAACCTGCAAGCATCAGCCCGGGAAGGGCGAGCACGATAAAGATCCCGATCGCCGCAATTGTCGGCAGAATCACGCGCAAGATTGCGTAAACAATGAACTGCCTCTTCTCGGCTTTGATACGCGCCCGCACTTGCCGCCATGCTTCACCAGCCGTGGCGTTATCCAGCGCGATATGCGGCAGCATCCAGTCGCGCAAAATCAAGTCGCTGAGTACACCGGCAATCACGAGCAGAATAATGATCGGAATGAGGGGCAAAATAAGAGCCAGGAAAAGACCAATATCGAAGTGGGCGCCTTGTTGATTCGCCTGGAATAGCCGCCAGAACCCGGCCGCGAACGGAAGCGCAACCAGTACCACTAGAACCATGAAGCAGATTCCCACAACAATGTTCAGCCAGAAAAATCGCGAAGCCTGATCCCGATAGAGCCGCCATCCTGGCCCAATCTCCTTTATGTTGCGAATCAGGGAATGGAAGAATGCAAACCGCAACCGCGTGATCAGGTAGAAAATCACGATCGACAAAATCATGGCCAGAAGACCAGCCGCTACGCCGATTGCGATCCATTGCGGCGTGATGTGAAACGGCGAGAACTGCGACGATGCCCCCAATCCGCCGTGCCCTGCGCCATGATCTGCGTGCGCCGACGAAGAGTGGAAGTTGCTGCCCAGACCTTCGGTAATGATTGCCACCAGACCAAGTTTCAGATAGGTGCTCCATTTGAATGGCCTGAAGAGAAATTCCTTGGTGCGCTCGATGGCCGGCGCAACAGAATCGACAGCGGAGATCGGCTGCATAGTGTTCCTTTCGGGGGAGGGCCCAGCGTACCAGAGAGTTACGCATATCCTACGCGCGAAGTTCCTTGTGCCGCCCGCCAAGCATCGAACGCTGCGAGTGCCCGCTCGCATTGCATTCGGTGCCGCTCCTTCTTGTCGCGAACATGCCGCCGCGTTTCTTCGTCGAGCGGCTCCAACAAGTCGAAGGTGATGTTGGCTGGCTGAAAGTTCTTCGCATCGGCATGCGTAATGTAGTGAATGAGCGAGCCGAGAGCCGACGCGCGCGGCACAGGCACAGGTTGTTCGCCTCGTACCAACGCCGCCGCATAAATCCCCGCAAGCATGCCTGATGCTATCGATTCGGTGTATCCTTCCACTCCGCAAATCTGCCCGGCGAACAGGATGCGCTCGCGCGCATTTCCTTTTAGGACGAGAGTTTCGTCAAGAAGTGCCGGTGCGCAAATGTAGGTGTTGCGGTGAATTTGCCCGTAGCGCAGGAAGCGCCCGTTCTCAAGTCCCGGAATCAGCCGCAGCACGCGTGCCTGCTCGCCAAACTTCAAATGGTTCTGGAAGCCGACCAGGTTGTAGCTGTCGGCGCGCAGATTCTCCTTGCGCAGTTGCACCACCGCCCACGGCGTCTTTCCGGTCCGCGGATCGCGCAGGCCCACCGGCTTCATCGGACCAAAGCGCAGCGTGTCGCGCCCACGCCGCGCCAGTACCTCGATGGGCAGGCAACTCTCGAAGTAGTCGAGCTTCTCCCACTCCTTTTCCCCGGCGGGTTCGGCCTCAAGCAGCGCGTCCAGGAACCGGTCGTATTCTCCATGGTCCATCGGGCAGTTGATGTAATCCGCTGTTCCCTTGTCCCAGCGCGCGGCAAAGTAAACCCGATCCATCTCGATCGATTCGGCGTCTACGATCGGCGAGATCGAATCGTAGAACGCCAGATGCCCTGCGCCGGTCAGTCGCTCGATTTCCCGGCTCAGAGCGTCAGAAGTCAGTGGCCCGGTCGCGACGATCGTGCAGTGGCACTTCGTGCCGTTCTCGTCTCGGGTGAGTGACGTGCCAAGTTGAGTCACTTCTTCGCGGATCACGCGGATTTTTGGCTCTGCCTCGATGGCCTCTGAAATGCGCCGCGAGAATTCCACGCGATCCACGGCAAGCGCATGCCCCGCCGGAACCGATGTCTCATCTGCGATTTTCAACAGCGCCGATCCCGCGCGCCGCATCTCCTGCTTCAGCAACCACGGCGCCGTGTTGACCGACTCGCTTTTCAGCGAATTCGAGCAGACCAGTTCCCCGAACTCCGTGGTCTGGTGTGCAGGCGTCAAGCGCGGTTTTCCGTCCACCATCGCTCGCATTTCATACAGATCCACCTCGCAGCCCAGCCGCGCTGCCGTCAGCGCCGCCTCTGGTCCGGCCAGCCCGCCTCCGATCACGCGTATCTTCATCATTTCGTCCTCGGCCGCTCGCTCATCGCCACGCCGCGACACTCAAATCGGCAATCCGCCATCCTCATGGCGCACCAGTGCCGTCTGCCACACCGCCCGAGGCCAATCGCTCCAGCGCCTCGCCGTTCAGGCGTACCGTGCGCCATTCATCCATGAACTCTCCGCCAATTGTGCGATAAAAGTCGATCGCGGGCGTGTTCCAATCCAGAACCTGCCATTGCAAGCGCTGGCAGCCGTTTTCCAGCGCAATCGCCGCCACCTGTTTCAACAGTTCTCTCCCGATGCCCAGCCGCCGGAACTCGGGCAACACAAACAGGTCCTCGACGTAGATGCCCGGCCGCCCCACCCACGTTGAATAATTGAAAAAATAAAAGGCGAAACCGGCCGGTTCGCCGTCGTATTCCGCAATCAGGCACTGGAAAAATGGATAAGGCCCAAAACCGTCGCGGATCAGGCCCTCTTCAGTGGCCGTCACCGCATCCGGCGCCCGCTCAAAGGCTGCCAGGGCCCGAATAAACTGCAAAATCTGCGCTGCATCCCCCGCCGTGGCCTTGCGAATCGAAGTCCTCATATCTGGATTCTATTGTGTGATACACGCCACACGCGGCCTCGCGCCCGCGGCACTACCATTGCATTTGTTCATTCAACAGGCACCGCTGAACGGCGTCCCTCTGGAACAGGAGCCTGCGGCTTTAACCATCGTGTGCGAAGCCTGCGCGGTCTTGTCTGTGGCCCCCTAGTGGGACGATTGGGCTTAATCCCCTTGTGCGGGGCGCTGGGTTGGATTTAAGGTTTGTTTTGCTGGAGTTGTGCCCTGCTGCATGACCTGCGCATTTGCGCCTGTCCACTCATCAGGGAAAACATTGTTTGGACTGGAGCCATGGCTCCCCAACGTCGCATCGTAAGCACAGACACGCCGTGGCGTTGAACATTCGTTCGCCGCTGGGCACTTGGAATTCGAATTCATTAGAGACAGCGGGTAGTACTC
Organism: uncultured Acidobacteriaceae bacterium; assembly: GCA_963813015.1. GTDB lineage: Bacteria > Acidobacteriota > Terriglobia > Terriglobales > Acidobacteriaceae > Telmatobacter. The sequence continues at coordinate 1,150,154 of CAWEXN010000008.1, read as the reverse complement.
GTCCCGCTACTCTCAAGGAGATGACATGAAACACACCCTTTCACGCTGGCTTGGCCTTATCGCTGCGGTTGGCATGCTCGCATTCGCTGTCCCGCCCGCTCAGTCGCAATCGCAGCCCCAGCCCCAGCCCGCCGCAAACATGGGCAAGATTCACGGTCGCGTCATTAATCCCACGGGACAACCCCAGGGCGGCGGCACAGAGAGCCTCTCCCCCGATGGCGGCCATACGCTGGCCTTCACTTTTCCGGTCGATTCTACGGGCAACTTTTCGGGCGAGGCAAAGCCCGGAACCTACTCATTGGTCTATCGTGCTCCCGACACGCCGCCCGGCCAGATGGTCGACGAAATCCGCGGTATCAAGATTGTCGCCGGAGTGGACCTCGCGCAGGACGACGATATGTCGCGGCAGGAATACATCGACAAGATGACGCCCGAACAGAAGAAGCAGCTCGAAGACCTGAAGAAAGTGAACGCGGACGCCCTCAAGGCGAACGCGCTGATCGCCAATCTCAACGCGGATCTGAAAAACGTCGCTCAGGACAAGAAAGACATCGATTCTGCTACCGCAACCGCCACGCAGTCGCTGGGCGCGAACGCTTCCAAAGCCGACATCGGCGCCAAGGTCGAGGAAATCAAGACCGCCAAATACACCGATATCCAGAGCTTGATGACGAAAGACACCGCGGCCAAGCCGGATGAAGCTCTCCTGTGGAACAACCTCGCGTTCGCGCAGGCTGGGCTCAAGAACTATGACGATGCCATTGCGTCGTACAAAAAAGCGCTCGATCTCGAAACCGCCTCGAAAAAGCCGCGCATGCCTGTCATCGGCGTGGCCAACGAGGGCCTCGGTGAAATCTACGCACGGACCGGCAAGGTTCCGGAAGCCAATGCGGCCTTTGACGCAGCCGCCAAGGCCGATCCCGCCAGCGCTCCGCTCTACCTGAGGAACGAGGCGGTCATCTTCTATCAGGAAAACAACAATGCGGCCGAGGCGGCTGCCGCCGATGAGGCCATCAAGATCGATCCCACCCAGCCGATTCTGTACTACATCAAGGGGCAGGGTTTGATCGCAAATGCCACGGTCGATCCGAAGAATCCCAGCAAGATCATTCTGCCACCGGATTGTATTGCGGCTTATCAAAAGTACCTTGCGCTGGCGCCCAACGGCCCCTATGCCGGTGAAGTGGCAGGCATCCTGCAGCAGGCGGGAGTGAAGAAATAATTCGTCGGGCATGACTCAACAGAAGGCGCCTGCACTGCGGGCGCCTTTTGTGTCTGCTCGGCGCCCACTACAATCCATTGCATGTGTCCCGCGCTCCGTTTGCGATTTTATGTGGGGGGCCTCTCGTCCCTGGCTGGCCTGCTTTTCGCTGCCATCGTGGCCTTGCCGGCGCAGCAGCCCGCCCCTGACACGGGTAAGATTCACGGCCGGGTCATCAATCCCGCCGGCGTACCGCAAAAAGACGGCACCGTCAGCCTCTCAGTGGACGGCGGAGTGACACTGAGCTACAACTTCCCCGTCACTTCTTCCGGCGACTACTCCGGTCAGGCGCCTCCAGGCGAATACACAATCGTGTATCGAGCCCCTGATACGCCCGAAGGCAAGATCGTTGACTACATCAGCGGTGTCCAGGTTGTCGCCGGTCAGGACACTTCTCAAGACATCGACATGACCCGCCGGGAATTCATCGCCAGGCTCTCTCCGGACCAGCAGCGGCTGTTACAGCAGTTGTCGGAGGCAAACGTCGCCGCAGCCTCTGACGCCAAGCACGATGCCTCGTCCATCGAGGCCGACCTGCAAATTGTGAATCTCGATTTCCAGGCCGCGGAGAATACGAGAGTCACTGCGGCCCAGAACCTGGCCGCGGCGCAGAGCTCTGGCGACGTCGATGAAATGACCGCTGAAATCGAGAATGCCAAGTTGGCCGAAATCGAGACGCTGATGAGGAAAGATACTTCTGCGGATCCCACCGAGCCTGTCCTCTGGATCAATCTCGCGCGGGCTCAAACGGGCCTCAAGAACTATCTCGACGCGGAAGCCAACTTCAAGAAGGCTCTTGACCTCGCACTGAAAACTGATCCGCCGCGACCAGAAGTCGTTGGCGCCGCAGAAGCCGGTCTGGGCGAAGTCTATGCCCGCACTCTGATGGTCGATGAGGCGAACGCCGCGTTTGATGCAGCAGCAAAGGCCGATCCGTCGAACGCGGCGAGGTATCTTCGCGATCAGGCCGTGATTTTCTTCAACGCAAGAAACTTTTCCGCGCAAATCGATGCCGCCGACGCAGCCATCAGAGCCGATCCCGATCAGGCCATCCTTTACTACATCAAGGCTGCTGGGCTTGCCCAGGACGCTCGCGTCGATCCCGAAACCAACAAGCTGATCCTGCCGCCGGGGTGCGCCGATGCTTTTCGCAAGTATCTTCAGCTCGCTCCCACCGGACCCCACGCCGCCCAAGCCACCACCTTTCTCGAGCGGGCCGGCGAAGATGCAAACCCTCCCAGTCCCACTGCTTCTGGTCCGGTGCCTCAGAAATGACGCGAAGCTTCTCGGACCCTCTACAATCCATTCCATGAGTCCGGCGCGCCGCAGGTCGAAATCTTCAAGCACCGCATTGCTAAGTTTTGACGAGGCCGCCGCGCTGGTCGCTGTTCACGCTGCCAAGGTTGCTCGTATTCGTCCCGGCCCCCGCAGTTTGGGCATCGAGCGTGTTCGTCTCAACGAAACCTTCGGCCGTGTGCTCGCCGAGCCGCTCCGAGCAGACGCTGACCAGCCTCCCTTCGCGCGTTCCACTCGCGACGGCTTCGCCTGCCGGGCCGCTGAGGTCTCCACTCATCGTCCCCTCGCCGTCGTTGGCTCGACCCGAGCGGGGCAATCTCCATCCGGTTCACTTCCGCGCGGTTCGGCATGGGAGATCATGACCGGCGCACCCGTTCCCTCCAGCGCTGACGCCGTCGTTATGCTCGAGCACATCGATGAGGTTGGCTCCCCAACCGCTCGTGCAATCCGCCTCTTGCCGCCGCGCACCATTCGGAAAGGCGAGAACATCGTGGCTCGCGGCGCTCAGGCGCGCAAAGGAGACAAACTCCTTCCCCCCGGCACGTTGATCACCGCTGCGCAGATTGCGCTTGCGGGGTCCTGCGGCTCAACAAAACTCGATGTCTTCCTGAAGCCGCGCGTGGCCATCCTCTCCACCGGCGACGAGCTTGTCGCAATCGGTTCTACGCCCGGCCCCAGCCAGATTCGCAACTCGAGCAGCGCCATGCTGGCGGCTATGGTCTCCGCTGCTGGCGGCGATCCGTGGGTGCTGCCCATCGCTCGGGACACAGCCACATCCCTCGACGCTGCGCTCGCCCGCGCGGCAACTGCCGATCTTCTTCTCATCACCGGCGGCGTCTCCGCAGGCAAGTTCGATTTGGTCGAACCCGCTCTCGTCCGCGCCGGAGCACGATTTCACTTCACTGGCGTTCGCATCCAGCCCGGCAAGCCTCTTGTTTTTGCCGAGATTCCACGTTGTTCCACAGATCCCCTCCAAAGCCAAAACGGCACGAAGTGCTGCTGCTTTGGGCTGCCGGGCAATCCCGTTTCTTCCGCCGTCACTTTTCTGCTCTTTGCCGCGCCTGTTGTGGCCGCCCTTGCCGGAAAGCGAGAGCTCGGGCCTCGCTTCGCTCTCGCGCGTCTCACCGAGGACGTCAAAACCAAGACCGGCCTCACCCGCTTTCTCCCCGCTGCCTGCACTTTTGCCGGCCCCATCCCTGAGGTCGCGCTGGTTCCCTGGCAGGGCTCGGGCGATCTCGCAGCAATGGCTCGCGCTAACTGTTTCCTGGTCGTGCCGGAAGACGCCAATCGCTTTCGCGCAGGCGCGACTGTCCGCATTCTGCTTTCCTGAGGAGTTCCTATGCCAAAGCCCAAGCGCAGCAAGACCCCGCGCCTCACGCATTTCGACAAATCCGGTCAGGCCTCCATGGTCGACGTCGGTTCCAAGCACCCCACGCGCCGCACCGCAACCGCATCGGCCTTCGTCGAGCTTTCACGAACCGTCCTTGCGGCTCTGCCATCCAATCCAAAAGGCAATCCTCTTGAGGTTGCGCGCTTCGCGGGCATTCAGGCCGCCAAGCGTACCGCCGACCTCATTCCCATGTGCCATCCTCTTGCTGTTCACTCACGTCGACGTTCAGGTCACCATCGCCCGCGGCGGCGTGTGCATCACGTCTTCCGTGTCAACAACCGGTCCCACCGGTGTCGAAATGGAGGCTCTTACCGCTGCGGCCGTTGCCGCGCTCACCGTCTACGACATGACCAAGGCACTCGACAAGAGCCATTGTCATTCGAGACATTCGCCTCGAATCCAAATCCGGCGGCAAGAGTGGAGACTTTTCAAGAGATAAGAAGTAAGGTACGCCCGGAGCCGAGCCACCGTCGGCGCATTGCCACCCGCATCGATTTCACTCTAGACTTGAGAAGGCCAGGCCCCGCCTGCGCCGAACCGTGCGGAAGTGGTGAAATGGCAAACACACCAGCCTTAGGAGCTGGCGCCCAAAAGGCTTGCGGGTTCAAGTCCCGCCTTCCGCACCAATTCTTGTGTACGTCGCCGGCACCTGCCTATGACGCACTCCTTTATTCCAAAGGTTAAGAGTGCGGAGCACCCTATTTCAGCCGCGCGCCCAGAGGCACATCCTCCAGGAACCCCGCAAGCACAGGCGCTCCGCCTTCGAGCGAAGCGGCCAGCAGCATTCCATTCGACTCCAGGCCGCGCATCTTTCTCGGAGCCAGGTTCGCCACGATCACGATCTTGCGCCCAATCAACTTCTCCGGCTCGTAGTATTCCGCAATCCCCGCCAGAATCTGCCGCTTCTCAGTTCCAAGATCGACTTCAAGACGCAACAGCTTGTCTGCCTTGGGCACGCGCTCGGCCACAAGGATCTGCGCCACGCGCAGCTCCACCTTGGCAAAGTCGTCAATCGTAATGTGCTGCGCTGCTTGCGACGCGACCTCCGCCGTAGTTTGCGGCGCAGTAGGCGCAGCCGCAGCCGGAACTGCCGGCGATTCAACCTTCGCTGCCACCGGCGCAACGGTCTTCGCTGCAGGCACAACCGCCTTCGCCAAAGCTGGCTTCAACGGCGCCGCAGCCGTTTCGTGCTTCAATAGTGCAGGCGCTTTTGCTTCTTCCGCTGTGTTACCGCCGCTCGCCGCTTCCACTGCCATCCGGCCTTTTTCGTCCTCAAGACTTTGCATACGTTCAATCGCTTCCTTCTCTGCGCGCGGAAAAAGCGGCGAAGGCTCGCCAAATTTCGTCCCCGCCTTCAATCCGCCCCACGCGAGCTCACCCAAAAATCCGTTCTTCGCCGCGTCCGCCAATTTGCCCAGTCCGAGCTGCTCCCACACCTTGGATGCCGCGTCCGGCACAATGGGATACGCCAGCGCCGTAATCACGCGAATGGCTTCCGCAGCCGTCCCCAGCACGCGCGCTTGCAGCTTCGCGTGCTCCGCATCCGATCTCTCAGGCGGTTTCTTCCACGGTGCATTCGCCGTAAGGTAGCCGTCCGTTTCCGCCACGAGCGCCCACAGTAACTTCAGCGCTTCGGAAAAGTTCAATTCGTCGAATGCCGGCCCGAACGCTGAAATTGCCGCCTCTGCGTTCTTGCGCAGCGCAGCTTCAGCCGGAGTCTCCGCGCCCACTTCAGGAACTACTCCGCCAAAGTACTTGTGCACCATGTTCACCACGCGGCTCACCAGGTTTCCGTAGCCGTTGGCCAGGTCGCCGTTGTAACGCTGCACGAGCGCATCGAAGCTGAAATTCCCGTCCTGCCCGAAGGGAATTTCGCGGAGCAGGAAGTACCTCAGCGCATCCGCGCCCAGCACTGCCTGAACCGTCTCTGCGCGCACAATATTTCCCCGCGACTTCGACATCTTGCCCTGGTCGAAGAGCAGCCACCCGTTCGCCCGCACCGAGTGCGGCGTCGCAATTCCTGCTGCCATCAAGAAAGCCGGCCAGTACACGCAATGGAACCGGCTGATTTCTTTTCCGATTAAATGAATGTCCGCGGGCCAAAACTTTTTGAACTTTTGGTCGTCATCGGAGCCGTAGCCAAGCGCCGTAATGTAATTCGCCAGCGCATCAAACCAGACGTAGATGACATGCTTTTCGTCGCCGGGAACGGGGATGCCCCAAGTGAGGGTCGTGCGGCTGATCGAAACATCGCTTAGCCCGCTGCGGGCAAAGCTCACAACTTCTCGCCGCGTCGACTCCGGCCCCATGAACTCCGGATTCGCTTCGTAGAACTCAAGCAGCTTCCGCTCGAACGCTGACAGTTTGAAAAAATAATTCTCCTCGCTCACGGTCTCCGTCATCCGACCGCAATCGGGGCACGGCGTTCCCGGCGGCCCATCGACATACGCTTCATCGGAAACGCAATATTGACCCGTGTACGAGCCTTTGTAGATGTATCCGTTGTCGCGGATCGTTGTAAAGAGCTTTTGCACGCCGCGGATATGCCGTTCTTCTGTCGTTCGGATGAAGTCGTCGTAGGTCAGCCCCAGCTGGTCCCATAATCCGCGAAACTCGTTCGAAACTTTCGTCGCGAATTCTTCGGGCGTGCAACCGGCTGCCTCGGCAGAGCGCTCGATCTTTTGCCCGTGCTCATCTGTGCCCGTCAAAAACCACGTCTCGATCCCCAGCGCCCGCTTGCGCCGCGCAATCGCATCGCACACGATCGTCGAATACGCATGGCCCAGGTGCGGCCGCGCGTTCACGTAGTAAATCGGCGTGGTCAGGTAAAAGCGGTTCGAATTCGAGCCAGAATCGGTCATGAAAAGCGGGTTCCGTCCGCGCACATAATCAAAACAGCGTTATCGGCAATCACTCTCCATTTTAAGGCATTGCGCTTCGAGAGCCGTCTCGCGGTCTTTCCGTCTCTGTACGCCGTTCCTAGAGGAGCAGCCTGACCGCAGATGCTAGAATCACTAGGAAAATCAACCATTTTCCTGAGGCTCATCGCGTGGTTCTGGAACTTGAAAAGCGGCTCGGTGATCGTCTTCGCGCCGTCCTCAAAGAAAAATACGATCTGGAGATCGGCGCGATCCCTCTCGAGACGCCGCCCGAACTGCGTCTGGGCGAGATTGCCACGCCCATCGCTTTTGAGCTGGCGCGCAAGCTGCGCAAGGCGCCAAAAATCATCGCCCAGGAAATCGTTTCTGTGCTCGGCCCACTTCCCGGCTTCGCCAAATTCGAGGTGGCCGGCGCAGGATATATCAATGCATTTCTCGACCGCGCCGGAGCCGTTCAGCTCGTCGTACCCGGCGGGAGTGCTCCGCCGTCCGGGCGGGGTCACGCCCTTGTGGAGCACACCAGCATCAATCCCAACAAGGCCGCGCACATCGGCCATTTGCGCAACGCCATTCTCGGTGACACGTTCGTCCGCCTCCTTCGCGCCGCCGGCTACAAAGTTGACGTGCAGAACTACATTGACAACACCGGCGTCCAGGTCGCCGACGTCGTGGTCGGTTTTCTGCATCTCGAAAAGAAATCGCCAGCCGAAGTCCGCGCGCTCCTCGCAGAGCTCGTGCGCCAAGGCGAACGCATCGACTACTACTGCTGGGATCTCTACGCTCGCACGTCGCAGTGGTACGGAGAAGGAAGCGAATCGGAAAAGGCCGCGCGGAAACAACTGCGACTCGACACGCTGCATGCAATCGAAGCGGGCAGCAACGATACCGCTGAAATCGCCGACCTCATTTCTACCGCCGTCCTCCGCCGCCATCTCGAGACCATGCTCCGGCTCGGCATCGAGTACGACTTTCTGCCGCGCGAAAGCGAAATCCTTCACCTCAAGTTTTGGGAAGCCGCCTTCGAAAAGCTGAAGCAGTCCGGCGTGCTCTACTTCGAGAACGAGGGCAAGAATAAAGGCTGCTGGGTGATGACCCGCCCCGGAGCAGAGACGACCAGCGGCGCCGACGATGACGCCAAAGTCATCGTCCGTTCCAACGGCACCGTCACCTACGTCGGCAAAGACATTGCCTACCACCTCTGGAAGTTCGGCCTCCTAGGCCGCGACTTCGGCTACAAGCGGTTCTTCACTTATCCCGACCACGAGTGCTGGATCTCCGCTGAATCCGGCGAGCCGAACCATCCCCACTTTGCGGGCGCGACCGCAATCTATAACGTGATCGACGCCCGCCAATCGGACCCGCAGGCCAATGTGATCCAAGCCCTGCGCGGCATGGGATACACCGACCAGGCCGATCACTACACCCACTTCAGCTACGAGATGGTGGCACTCACGCCTCGCTGCGCCGTCGAACTCGGCTACGACATTTCGGACGAAGACAAGCAGAAATCCTACATTGAAGTGAGCGGCCGAAAGGGCTTCGGCGTCAAGGCCGACGACCTCATCGACAAGCTGATCGCCGCTACCCGCGCCGAAGTGGACGCGCGCCAGACATCTCCTGACGCATCCGTGCGCCAGAGAATCGCTGAACAAATCGCCATCGGCGCCCTGCGCTATTTCATGCTCAAGGTCACGCGCAACTCGGTCATCGCTTTCGATTTCAAAGACGCGCTGAGCTTCGAAGGAGAAACCGGTCCCTACATTCAGTACGCAGTCGTTCGCATCCGCAACATCTTCCGCAAAGGCAACACCACGGCGGCAGCGGAGTTAGCGCGGTTTGCGGAGTTAGCGGAGTTAGACAAAAGCCGCGTTGCGTTGTTTTTCGACGGAGAAGAAAACGATGACATTTGGTCGCTCTGGCTGCGCGCCGGCCGTTTTTCGCAGGTTCTGGAGCAATGTATCGGCACGTCAGAGCCCGCTCATCTCGCCAAACACGCCTTCCAGCTCGCGCAGGAGTTCGCCAACTTTTACCACCGTCATCACATCCTGACAGAAGAAAACCCCGCGCGCAAAACGTTCTTGCTCGCCACCGCCGCGATCGCCCTCCGCGAGCTCGTCGGCTCCCTCGCGCTCCTTGGCATTGAAAGCCCCGAAGCGATGTAAAGGCAGCTATCAGCCCTCAGCTCACAGCCCACATCATTTCCTCGTCAGCACACCTCGGCTGAAAGCTGAAGGCTGCGAGCTGAAAGCTGGTTTCCCAGTTGCCAAACCACGACCTCAGCCCTCACAATGCCGTGATAGTGGTCTGACCAGTTTGAGCCGCCACTAACGCTCAGGCCGCAGTTCCCAGCCGGAGGTCTTCCCATGCGCCGTCAGGCCTTGTCGCTCTGCGCCCTTGCCTCGCTCGTCTTCGCCGTAGCCACGCATGCCCAGGTGCCTATCGAGTACGCCCCTCCCGCCACCAACTCGATCCTCCCACCCAATCTCCACGCCTCCGAGCCCGGCCTGCTCTTCTATCTCTCCGGTGACAACGGCTTCAACGCCGACTACGCTGCCGGCGGCAATCCCGTCCCCAACTATCAGCACGACGTCAAAATTCTTCCCAACGGCGTCAGCGGATCCTACATTCAGTGCGGCAACAACCAATTGCTCTCCTACTGGGCGCCCGGCAATATTAACGCGCAGCGCGGCACGCTTTCGGTTTTCTGGCGCTCCCGCGATCCCCTCGACGAAACTGAGTTCCCCGTCTTCCGCGTCGGCTTTGCCGATCACTCCAGTTGGGACGTGGTCTGGCTCCGCATCGATTGGAACGGACATGGCTTTGACGCTTTCGTTACCGACGTAAACCTTGGCCGCACGCGCGCCTCCGTCAAGTTGCCCGAGAACCCGAAGCCTGACCAATGGGTTCATCTCGCCCTCGCATGGGACGAAACCAGCGGCATCCGCTTTTACATCGACGGCAAGCTCATGGCGACAAAGGAAGCCACCGGTCTCTTTGACACGGCGCTCGATCAGTTCGGCCCGCACTCGCGTGTCATTGGACCGACCGGCGTTGAAAGCTCCTACAGCTACGATCGCGGCGGCGACATCGACGAGCTCCGCATCTACGACCGCATGCTGTCAGACGACAACATCGCCGGCCTCGCAAAGAATCAAATACCTCAGGAGATCCCTCCCCTTGTTCGCACTGTCGCTGTGGGCGCTCCTCCCGCTGAAACCGCCGCGCCGGTGCTTCCTGCCGAGGGTCGTTTCGATTCCGGCTCAGGCCACGCTACAAACTGGCAGCAGGAGTGGGATCTGAAGTACGGCTGGAATCGCGCCGGTGACGATCCTGTTCTGCTCGACGAGGAGTACACAACTATCCGCAAGGTCGAGATTCACGACGTCTACGATCTCGATCGCTGGTGGTGGCGCGCCACCGACGGCATTCGCGAAACAACATGGCCCGGCGTCTTCAACCGCTCGCGCCTCATCGGCCGCGACGACTATTTCGAACTGCCCGATTGGGACTGCTATTCGCTCTCCGGCAAAACCGTCACCTTCGACATGCCTGATGAGCCATGGAATCATCTTGAAATCGCCGGCGGCGCCTTTGGCACATGGACCCTGCTCGCGCACGACAAGGAAAAAGCTTCCGACTCCGAGACCACTCTCTTCGTTCGCCCAAAGGGTCAGGAGATCACCTACCACCAATTCGATTCGCCGATCACCGGCCAGAAAATCCGGTTCGTCAACGTCGAGCAGGAACAGCCCATCGGAGAGCTCTCCGCCTACTACGTTCATCCCGGCACGGAGCCCACCGGCGTGGCGACGCTGCGCTACAAGCTCACCAGCCAAATTAATCCCGCGGACAATCCCTCAACCAAGCCGCTCGTCGACTATATCGAAGGCCGTTTCCCGACAGACGAGCGCATGACGATGGTTGCCATGCCCGCCGGAGCTCCCGGTACGCGCCTCAAAGACGTTCAAGGCGGCCTGCCGATCGTCCACATCCTCATCCCGGCCGATTTTCGCTCGCAGTTCGTCGCCGACAGTCATGGCTACTCCTACGGCTGGGAGAACATCGACGCCGGGCTCGACGGAATCGCCATCGATCTGCCTCCGCTCAACCTCCAGCCCAACGCCGACGGCGTCATCCCTCTCAACATTCAGATCAAAGATCCGCTTTGGCCCATGCGCGACATGCTCTACTTCACTTTCGCCGTCAAGCCCAACACGCCGCACACGCTCTGGCTCGACACGCGCGATCGCATCCTGCCCAACGGCCGCGGCCTTTATCTCACCATCGCCGCGCAAAGCTCCGATTTCTCGACCGATGATCTCGAAGGCGCGGATGTCCGCCTGATCTTCAAGCCGTACAAGGACGCGCTCCCCGAGCACATCGCCGACCGCCTTACTCAAGTGCGCGACGAATTCTCGAACCTCGTTGAGGAATCCGTGAGCTCGCGCCATCTCAACCTCTTCAACCGCTTCGACGGCGACATCTCCGACCTGCTGCGCGTCGATCCTGAAAACGAGCTGGCTCGCGACTACTGGCACGAGATGAATCACGAGCAGCCGCATCCGCCCTTCATCGTGCCGCAGGCGCCCCCCGGTGTGCCGCAGTGGGCCTTCCTTCAGGTCGAAGATCTCGGCTACCTTAAGCGCCTCATCAACTGGTACATCGACAATCGCCAGATCTCCAACGGCGAATTCGGCGGCGGCCTCTCCGACGACTCGGACTTCAGCGAATGGTTCCCCGGCCTTGCGCTGATGGGCTCCACGCCCGACAAGATCAAGGCCTCGCTGTGGCGCGAGCTGAACGCAATGTACGCACAGCACATGTTTACCAACGGCCTCGCCACCATCCAGACCGACGCGCTGCACAGTTACGAAGACGGCCTCAACGTACTCGGCGAGAACATGCTCGTTGATTTTGGGAGCCCGAAGCAGATCGAGCGTGCAATGGTCACCGCCAAGCGTCTCGAGTGGCTTACCGGAATCAACGACGCGGGCCATCGCCACGTTCGCTCGAACTATTTCAACGGCGCCAAAATGGCCACGGGCGGCGTCTGGGGCTGGTCAAGCGAAAACTCCTTCATGGACTTCCAGCCCGCGCTATCTCTCGTGCTTTTTAACGGCGCGCCTGAGACACGCAAAATGATGATCGAGCTGGCAGACGGCATACTCGCCCACTACAAGCCCGGCCCCAACGGAAAGCCCGTACTGCATCTCGAAGTCAACTTTAAAACCGACGAAGACAAGCCCACCGGCATGCGCGCCTGGTTCATTCTCTGGGCAGCCTATCGCTGGACCGGCGATCCCAAATACGTTCAGCCCTTCGTCGACTCGCCCCTGGAATCGATGCAACTGGTCAACGCCGACACGCTGGATATGCTTGACCTGCGCAAGTCCCAGACCAATCCCCTTATCGCCGCTGCCGCCAAAGTTAGCGGTCCCTCCGGCATTGCACAACCCAGCGAAACCCTCTGGCAGCTTGCCTGGCAGGCAACCGGCGACACTTCCTATCTCGAAAAGGTCTACGCCTCACAGATTCAAACCGCCAAAGAGCGCGAGTTCATCAACACCCGGGGCAGCCTCTGGATCGATCGCATCTACTTCAACAATGGCGAACTGCAGCGCTCGCGCCTGGGCGGCGTTGCGCTCATGCGCAACTACTGCTATCCCGGTAATGCTGTCAGTTGGCGGTTCGATGCGCCGGCCGACGATCAAAGCGTTGCGATTCTCGTGCCGGAAGCTACGCCCGATCACGTCCGGATCATCGCCTACAACCTCGATCGCGTTCCTGTCACCGCGCAGATGACCGGCTGGGAGGTCGATCCCGGCGAATGGACGATGACACAGGGCACTCAAGCCGGCATCGGCAATGCACCGCCCGATGGTGACGCTCCGATTCAAAATCCTACCACGAAAACCGTCGTCTTCGAGCGCAGCAAGTCGATAGCGATTACCTTCGCGCCGCGCACCACCACGATGATCGAACTGACCCTCAAAACAAAAGGAACGCCCTACTGGTCGCGTCCCGATCTCGGCATCGATCCTGAAGATGTGAAAATCGATGGCGCAAAGATGACCGTCAAAGTACACAGCGTCGGCTCGGTCGAGGCGCCCGCGTCAAAAGTGGTTCTGCGCGATAAGGAAGGCAAGACAATCGCCACCGCTGACGTCCCCGCGCTCAGGGCACCGTTAGACCTCACACCGAAGACGGCCGAGGTTACTCTGGCCATTCCTTCAGGTGAGGCACTGAAAGGCGACACGGTCACAGTCGAATGCGGCGGCGATGTTCCGGAAATCACGCTGATGAACAACAGCGTCACGTTGTGAGCGACGTTCCAGAATTCAGCATCTGGTTTCTCGGCCGTTCTCTTCGTGTGGCGAATTTGAATTTCATGATCTTAATATCTGAATTGGGGCACGGGCGGTTTTGTTGCAGCATTTTCACATTCAGCAAATCTGCCATCGCGTGTTCTTTCATCTGGTCATCATCACATCGCAATAATCGCCTGCTACAAAACTTCCAGCATCGGTGAGTCGTCCTCGTTCCCCTGAACATCGTGGACGACACGTGCCCACTCGTGCCCAAAAATCCCAAAAAAATCTGGAGGTTCCTATGTCTCCCTTCCCTCGTCTCCGTACTCTGGCTGCGTTCGCCCTGCTGGTTGCACTCGGCTCCTGGTACGCGCGCGCCCAGGATCGCGATCATGATGGCGATCGCGATTTCGACGACCACGAAGTCAAACACGTCTTCGTCATTGCTCTCGAGAATCATGACTGGACCCAGCCCGCCACCGTCACCGGCGGTATTGAGCCTATCTTTCAAAATCCGAACGCGCCCTTCATCAATAGCCTTGTCAATGGCACCGCGACGGCCTTTATCGACGGCCGGCTCGTGAACATCAGCACGGAGGTCTCTTATGCCACTGCCTACCACAACGTTCTGGCCACGGAGAGCGGCAGCAATCCGCATATCCATCCCTCCGAGCCTAATTACCTCTGGGCTGAAGCCGGCACCAACTTCGGCATCCTCAACGACGACGATCCCTATAAGGACAATCCGCCCAACGCGCAGACTACGACCCAGCATTTGAGCGGGCTGCTGCAAAGCGCGGGAAGAACCTGGAAGTCCTATCAGGAGGACACTGATCTGACCACGAGCGGCGGCAAGCTCATCAACCTGCCTCTCGCCGAGAGCAGTTGGACCGTTCCGCTGGTGAGCCTCTCTGGCGTTTTCGGTCCCGGCAATTACCTCAACGAATATAACGATTCAACCCAATACAACTATGCGCCCAAGCACAATCCGATGGTGTTCTTTACCGACACCAACGGCGGCAACAATTTAACGACCACTAACCCGCTGCGGCTTAAGTACGCACCATTGCAGCAACTCGCCTTCGATCTCGCCAACGATCGCGTGGCCGACTACAACTGGATCACCCCCGACCAGTACAACGAACAGCACAGCGCCCTCACCGGCGGCTTTGCGGGGCTAACCGGCGATGCATCGCAGATCAAAGCCGGCGACAACACCGTAAGCCGGCTCGTTCCCATGATCATGGCGTCTCGAGCCTACAAGGATGGCGGCGTGATTATTCTCTGGTGGGATGAAAGCGAATCTGATGGCGAGACCGGCGACAACGCCGACGACTTCAACCATACGATCGGAGAGATCGTCATCTCTCCCCTCGCTCATGAAAACGAGAATGGCCTGCCCTACGCAAGCTCTATTCCCTACACCCACTCGTCAGATCTACGCACTATGCAGGAGATCTTCCACGTGAAAGCGACTGGGGGATCGTCACCCTATCTGGGCGACGCAGCCAATGTGAACGATCTGTCGGATCTTTTCCAGCCCGGCGTCATCCCGTCGCGCCCCTAACCGGTTACTTTCAACTCTGGACGACTGACTGCTGGAGCGCATAATCGCAAAACCAGTTGGATTGGTGGTTTCCCAGGCCTTGACTCCTAGGGTCTGGGAAATCACTGCATTCAGTTTGAATGGAAGAAGGCCAGAGGTATGTGCTGGAAGCCGGCTTTCAGTCTCTCCTCCGCCGCTGGTGGGTCGACGGAATGTTCATGTCCTCGCGGTACTTTGCCACCGTCCGCCGCGTGAGTTGAATCCCCTGCGACTGCAGCATTGCCGCGAGTTGGTCGTCGGTCAGCGGATGCTTCGGGTCTTCGTCCTCGATGAACTTGCGCACTTTGCGCTTCAAAACCAGCAGCGGTGTATCCGCGCCTTCCGGCCCGTTCGCGCCCTCCGAGAAGAAGAACCGCAGCTCCAGCACGCCCTGCGGCGTGTGCGCATATTTGTTGGCCACGGCGCGGCTCACCGTCGAAGGGTGAACTCCGATCTCCTCGGCGACTTCCTTGATCATCATCGGACGCAGCCCTTCTACGCCCTTATCGAAGAATTCCTGCTGCCGCCGAACAATCACTTCGCAGGTGCGCAAAATCGTGCTCTTCCTCTGCGCAATGTTCCGCATCAGTTGCAGCGCCGAGCGGAATCGCTCCTTCACGTACTCTTTAACTTCCTTATCGGTGTCCGCTGAAACAAGCATGCGCCGGTAGCGCTGGCTCAAGCGCAGGCTGGGCAGGTCTTCTTCGTTCATGCTCACAACCCACTCGCCGCCGCGCTTTACAAAGTACACATCGGGTTCGATCAGCCGCGTCTGCTCGCGGTTGTACATCCGTCCGGGCCGCGGGTCGAGCGTGCGGATAAACTCCACCGCTGCGTGCGCCTCTTCCACGGTCACCTGCGCCGCTCGCGCCAGGTCCTTCACGTCGCGCTTCTGCAACAGAGGCAAGTGGCGTTCCACAATCAACTCCGCCACTTCCATCGCCCGCCGCCGCTCATCGATTTTGGCCTCAGCTTCGGCGCGGAAGCTACCATGCGGATCGGCGGCCGGCTCCTCGCCCGGCTCCTCCGTCCCGCTCCCGTACAAATGGTCAAACTCTTGCTGCTGCGCCGCAATCTGCAGCGCCAGGCATTGCCGCAGATCGCGCGCCCCCACTCCTGCCGGATCCAGATGCTGCACCAGATCAAGTCCGCGCCGGATCTGATCGAGCGCCGCGGCCAGCTCTGCTGCATGGCCGTTATTCGCCGCCACGTCGGTTGCTACGCCGCTAAAAGCTGCGGCGAGCTCCTCTTCGCTCGCCGCCAGATAACCATCCTCATCCAGGTTGCCAACGACAAACTCCGCGGCCTCAAGCAGTTTTGGGTCCAGGCTCAGAGCTCCCAGCTGCCACGCCAGGTGATCGGACAAAGTCGTAGGCTGGGAGAGAAAGTTTTCAAACGAGGGCTTCTCGCTGTCTTCATACTCCGGCTGCGTACGATAGCCGGGGTCGAGATACTCCTGGAAGTACGAGCCAAAATCGATCTCGTCGAAGACGTCTTTCTTGGGTGGCGCGGTCGCTTCCTCTGCCGGTCGCTCCAGCCGCTCCTCGCGGCCTGCAACCTCATCCAGCATCGGAACTGTTTCGTCAATCTCTTCCAGGACGGGATTTTCCACCAATTCCGCATCAATCATCTCCTTGAGCTCGAGCTTGTTCAGCGCAAGAACACTCACCATCTGCATCAGGCCCGGCGTCAGCACCTGACGTTGGGCCACCTTCAAACTCAGTTTTGGTTGCAGTAGCGGCATAAATGCGTTTCGTCCCGTTTTGGCTCAATGCGAGTGTAATCGTGCGTGATAAAGCTTAATCCAGAAACTATCTCGGATCGAATCACCAATTCGCGTCATCGTCCCGAATTGGAGCTTGGCCCATCTCGGAATCCTTAGAAGAAAACAATGCCGTGGCGCCTCTCACTCGCCGCAGAACCATCAGAATATGCCTGATTTAAGGGCGCGTCCACTTCCCTAATTGAACGAGAATCCTTCGCCCAGGTAGATCCGCCGCACCTCAACGTCGTTGCCCAGTTCATGCGGTGTCCCGGTGCGGAAGATCCGCCCCTCGGCGATAATGTACGCCCGGTCGGTCACGCTCAGAGTCTCGCGCACGTTATGGTCCGTCACCAGCACGCCGATCCCGCTTGCCTTCAGGTCGAAGATGATCTTTTGCAGCTCCAAGACCGCAATCGGGTCGATCCCGCTGAACGGTTCGTCGAGCAGAATGAAGCTCGGCTGGATGCACAAGGCCCTCGCAATCTCCACCCGCCGCCGCTCGCCGCCTGAAAGCGCATAACCCCGAGTACCGCGGATATGGCCGAGGTTCAACTGGTTGATCAGCTTTTCCGCGCGGGTTCGCCTTTCGCGATTCCCCAGCGGCTGCGCTTCCAACACCGCCAGGATGTTCTCCTCAGCGGTCAGCTTGCGAAAAACGGACGGCTCCTGGGGAAGATAGCTGATGCCGAAGTTCCGCGCCCGCAGGTACATCGGCACCCGCGTGATGTCGGTCTCGTCCACCAGCACGCGCCCGCTTTCGGGCTGCACCAGCCCTACGATCATGTAAAAGCTGGTTGTCTTGCCGGCGCCATTCGGGCCAAGCAAGCCCACCACTTCGCCGCGGGAGATTCTCAGGTTAACGTCCCGTACAACCTGCCTCCGCTTATAGCTCTTACCGATCCCCTCGGCAATCAATGTTTGCATGCGTCTCGCTGTTGCATCCCGCAAAACCAGAGTAACAGTGTCTCGCAGCCACCTTATCTAAGTCGACGCGACCAACAGGGCGCGGCGACCTTGCAGGTATCGAAACATGGCACATCAACTCTGGTTTTGCCCGGTCCGCGCCTTACTTCCCGTGCGCTTCTGGAGCGGTCGTTTCCGTTTTTGTCTCGCGACCGCCGCCTTCGATACTGACCCTATCATCGCGGCTATCGAAAATCAAAGCCTCACCCGTTACCGTTCCGCGCTCGGGATCGCTCAGTTTCGGCGGGGCGCCTGCACTGCCGGTCAGCACATATTCTCCGGTTGCGCCTGTGTATACGAGCTGCTCACCGATCCCGCGCCGGCCCTCGATCGTCAACGCCACATGGCCAGTTGCCTTCATCCGATCGACTTGCGCTTGCGCGGCGCCGCTTCCATTGTGATTTCCTGCCGGCATCAATAACAACTCCACCGCATCGGAGGAAGACGTCGCCGCACCCGTCTCGGCAATCACTGCGCCCAGAGCGCCTGCGTGCATCACCGCCCGGCGCTCGGCATCGGAATAGCGAAGCTCCCCTCCGCGTACGCGAATCACCGAAGCGCTGGGCGATGAGTGGCTCGAATCTCCCTCTGCACCCGAATTCTGCGCGGCGCCCTTGTTCGCCCCTGGCGCGCTCGCGCTCAGCATGACCACTCGCACCGGCTCTTCCGGATCGCTGCTTCGCGCCGCCAGTGTCTGCAGGTGCTGGTTCAGCACGATCATTGGCCCGCTTACGAAGTTTGTCTCCTGCCACAGACGCGCATGCCCCCGAAAGGTCGCCTCGCCTGTCGACTGGTTCAGTTGTGCCTCGGCTGCGACCACATGCGCCGGCCCCTTGCCACCCAGCGTCACGCCGCCTTCGACCGCGCCGCCTGGTGTCATTCCACCTTCCACACCCGCATCCGCCCATGTCGCCTTCACATCGCCTTGCGCGAAAGCGTCTCCCGACTGCCGCGACACGTCCACCCGATCCGCGGTCAACTCCAGGCCGCCTTCGTTCACGCGAGGACTCATCGTCAGATGCACCCACTCGCCCTTCCCCTCGTAAACCGCTCTGCCGGCTGTTGCGCGCAGCGGCGGCTGAGCTTGTGCGCCGGGCTTCTGTGCAGGCTGCTCAAACAGCACCACATTCCCATCCAGCTCTGCTGTTCGCAGCCCGGTTGCCCCTAACGCCCCCCTCTCTCCGACGGCTCCCTCACTCCCTTGCTCCCTTGCTCCCTTGCTCCCAGCCGGGGCCCCCAACGAGCGATTCTTGCTCGTTGGGGTGGCTGGTCCCTGACCCCTGCCTCTTTGGTTCATGTCTTGCGCAAACTCCGCTACCAGCCGATCGCCCGTCGCAGTTTGCCGCGCGCCTGCGGCTGTCGTTTCCTCGATCTCCGCATGTCCCACGCCGTTGACCTCGCGCAGCACCGAACCTGCGCCGAAGGTTCCCGTCACCGCATCGGCAGTCATCTTGGTGGGTGTTGCAGCCGTATTGCCGCTCCGGCTTTCACTCGTGATCGTCACCCCGCCTGATCCGCGCATCGTCTCCACTTCCATCTGTCCCTTCGACGCACCCTGAGCTGGACGAAAGTTGACATCCATTACTGGCGAGCGCCACGTCCGGCCCACGCGCAGTGGACTCTGCCCCGTGTGCGCCTCGCCAGTCTCTTCGCTCTTCATCTCCACGCCGCGCTCCAGGTGCGCGGTCTTCAGTTCGCCCCTTGCGCCAAACTTCAATTCCGCCGTCGGCGATGTCCCATGCGTGATGCGCCCCTCCTGTGCCGAATCCATGATCACACCACCCTCAAGGTGTCCCTGGAGCGGTTCGTTGTGCTCGTCAAAATCCATCCAGGCGACCGGCGCTGCCAGTCGTCCGCCGTTTGCGGTCGCGACCGTGAACCCTCCGTTAGCGTCCAGGCGCTGCGCCGACCCATCCGTGCGAAACAGAATCTTCGCTTCGGCCGCGTCGGCACGCCCGCCGCGATACTCCGCATCCGCTTTGGCGAACAAGCAGGTCTGCGCGCCACGGTCGAGCTCCGCGTGCTGCGCGTGAATCTGCACCTCATTCGCGCCGCGATGTGTCGTCATCTCCACGGCCTGCTCCAATGTCAGGTAACCGTTCTGCGAGTCGTAGCTCGCTCCCACCGCGCTGCCGCTGCCCTGCGCCGTCGAGAAGTCCACTCGCTGCGAGGTTGTCACCAGCCCCGAGTTCCGGTCGAAGGTCACTCCGCTCGTCTTTACGTCAATCTGTCCCGTCGAGCTCGCCGCCGCGCCAACTTCGGCTATCACGTGACCTTTCGTTTTGCTCGCTGTCTCCATGGCGGCCGCAGTGCTCGCCGACGGCCTCGTCAGCAGCATCTCCACCGGTCCCTGCGCCGTGGCTTGGCCGGTGCTCTGGTTGTACTCAAACGTGTCGCCGGAAATCCGGTCAATCTCGCTTCCATCCGCGCCATAAAGGTCGATCTGCACGTCGTGCAGCTCAACGAAGTCGCTCTTCAGCTCCACTTCTCGCGACGCGTGAATCCGGTACTGCGAGTGCGCGCCAAACGCATGAACGTAGGTGTACCCATTGGCCTCCTGGATAATGCCCTTGGCCAACTTCTGGGGCAGGTCGTGCCGGTTGAGCACGTTCTTCAGCTTGGCTCGCACCAGGAACACGCCCAGCGTGGCCAGCAGCAGCACTCCCGCCACCAGCACCAGCGTCCGGATTCGCTCGATCGTGAAGCGCACGCCTAGTTTTCCATTCCTACCGCGGTTCTCCAGTCGACTTAAGTCGAAGCCTCAACTGCCAGGTGGCTTTTTCCTCAAGAAAAAGCCACACTGCAACAAACTCGAAACGCCGCGGGTTAACTGGAGAACCGCTGAAGTCGCGCCGCGAGCCGCTTCGCCAGGCTCTCGCCCAACTCGCTCCACAGCAGGCGCGCCGTTGCGCCCGAGGCCTTCTCCACTCCCGCAGTCAGCTCGACCAGTTGGCGCACATTTTCTTCCACATGCCGCGCGCCTACCACGTCCAGGTCCGCATCTTCTTCCAGGAACGGCGCGTCGCTGCCAAAATCGATCCGGATGTGACCATCCTGCTCGTACGCACCCTCGTCGAACAACGGCCCGTACCCCGTTACGCGCACCAGCTTTGGACCTCGCGCCCAACGACCAAAAACCGTGTCATTCTGAGCGTCTTTTTTTGGATTGTCATCCTGAGCGAGTCCGCCCGCCGCAGCGGGCGAACGAGTCGAAGGACCTGCATTTTCGTTTTTCGCAAGGGAAATTCCGCCCGGCCCCAACTCCAGCTCCCACAAATTCCACCCAATTTGGAACTCGTAGGCATAGTCCTCGTGCAGCAGCTCCGTTGCCTCTTCCACGGCCAGCCGCGGATCCGCGCCCGGTACTTGGCCCGGCTCAACCAAGCCCGCCATGCGTCCATAGATCCGTTCGAACACCGGCGCCTCGTTCCAGCTCACCGGCCACACTGTGGCCGAATACACCTTCGCCTCGCCACCGTGTGCAGCAAAGGCGCCCAGCACCGCAGCCAGCTTGTCGGGGAGCGCCTCCAGGCGCAGGTTCGGGTACCACAGGCTCAAGTAAAGCGTATCTGCCATCTGTATTGATTCTAGAGCCTGTTATTAACTTTGGCGCGTGCGGCGCTGGGAACCAATTCTTCCCAATTCGCGAAGCGAGGAGCGAACTGTAGCCGGTCTACTGGAGCGACGAGCGACAAAGAAATGGGGAGAATTGGCCCCAGCCCGAAGGGTTGCGGCGCAAATCGCGCCACACTTCGTTGTCGTCCTAGGTGGTGGGGTCACCACGACCGTCGTCCTCCGCCTCGTTTGGCGCGATTTTCGCCCGCAACGCCTGCGCGTGCGAAAGTTAATGACAGGCTCTTGACGCGCTGCCACTGCCGGCGACGCGCTCGCAACCTGCCACCTGCCGTCCCGGAGGAACGGGTCGAGAATAGCCCAGGGGAAGTCCGCCGCAGCGGACGCACCCCTGGGAACTGTGCCTATTGAGACATTTGCAGCCCCGTAGGGGCGGCGCGAAATGAAGACTGCAATTCGGGCTCGGCGCTTTACCCGGTTACAATCTCGCTGAAGTCGGCAATCGTCGAGAAGTTACGTAGAACTTCGGCGATCAGCCCCAGGTTCGCGCTGCGAACCGCTTCGTCGGCATCGAGCACCATCACCTTGTCGAAGAACTGGTCAATCGTAGGCCGCAGCGTCGCAATCAACACCAGCGCTTCGCCGTAGTTCCGCTGCTCGCGGTGCTTCGCGACCTCCGGCGCCATCTCTTTTGACCGATCCCACAGGTCAATCCCCTCTAGCGCCAGTTTTCCGATCTTCCGCGGATCGGAAGTGAAGCCCTTTTCTTCAGCCTGCTTCAGGATGTTCTTGATGCGCTTGCAAGCAGCCGAAACGGCGGCGAAATCTTCCGAGCCGCGCACCGAAGCGAGTGCCCCGGCCCGCGCAATAGCGTCGCGCACATCGTCCGTGCCCGCCGCCAGCACCGCGTTCACCACGTCATACGCAAATCCGCGCACGTCTTTGAGGAAAAAATGCAGCCGCTCGCGGAAAAACTCATTCACCTGCGCTTTGCCCGCATCGCTCACGCCCGATGCGTTGATGACGTCGCTCAGCGTCAGCGGTAACTCAGACTCGGCCAGAATCTTCACGACCGAGTTCGCAGCCCGCCGCAGCGCGAACGGGTCCTTCGATCCAGTCGGCGCATTGCCAATGCCGAACATCGCCACGATCGTCTGCATGCGGTCGGCGATGCCAAGCAGTTGCCCTTCAATCGACACCGGAATCGGATCCTCGATCGAAGCAGGTGTGTACTGGTCGTAGATAGCCAGCGCAATCCGCTCGCCCAATCCCTGCGCCCGCGCATAGAGTCCACCAATGACGCCCTGCAGCTCGGTGAACTCTTTCACCAGCTCCGTTGTCAGATCGGTCTTTGCCAGCTCGATCGCCTTGAATAGCGCGGATTCGTCGAACGGCGCGTCAGCTCCCTTCACAATCGTGGCTAGCGCATTCGCGACCGCCAGGTTCTGTTCTGTCTTCCAGTAGTAGCTGCCCAGCTCCTTCTGGAAGGTCACGTTCTTCAGGCTCTCCATGCGCTGGGCGAGCGGCGTCTTCTGATCCATATCCCAGAAGAATCGCGCATCCTTGAACCGCGCCCGCAGCACGCGCGCATTGCCGTGCCGGATGATCGCCGCGCCCTCTTCGTCCGCCTGCGTGTTCAGCACCGCCAGAAAGTGCGGCGCCAATTTGCCTTGTGCATCTTCCACCGCGAAGTATTTCTGGTGGTCGCGCATCACCGTCACCAGAACCTCTTCCGGCAGGTCAAGATACGCGCGCTCAAACTCGCCCAGGATCACTGACGGCCACTCGGTCAGGTGCGTCACCGTCTCAACCAGCGCTTCATCCTCGCGCCAGCGAGCGCCCTCAACCTTCCGCGTCGCGGCGTCCAGCGCCTTGCGGATCGTTTGCCGGCGCTCGGCTACATCGACCACAACGAACGCCGCGCGGAGAGTATCGGAATAACTCTTCGCCAAAGGTAAAACCACGGAGTGGTCCCCGTGCAGCACGCGATGCCCACGGCTCGTATTGCCCGCCGCAATCCCGGCAATCTCCAGGGGAACAACTTCGGCGTCAAGCATCGCCACAACCCAGCGCACCGGTCTCACAAAGCGCTCTGGCTTGCCCGCGCGCCAGTACATGTTCTTGGCCCAGTAGATCGCCAGAACTTCTTTCGACAGCTCCGCGGCAAGGATTTCGCTCGCCGTCCGCCCCGTGAGCTTCACCGTCGCGCCCACATACTCACCCTTGGACGTCTCGATCTTTTTCAGTTCTGCAACCGCAATGCCCGCCTTCTTTGCAAACGCCTCGCCTGCTGCCGTCGGTGTGCCGTCCTTGAACGCGATCTTCCATGACGGGCCCATCACTACTTTTTCGTTGTCGGCCTGTTTGGCTCGCACGTCTTCCGCAAGAACCGCCAGCCGCCGCGGTGTCGAGAAGGTCGTGATCTTCGCGTCCCCGCCCATCAGCTGTTCGCGCTTCAGCAGCTCGCCCACGCGCTTGCCCAACTCGGCCTCGGCCCCGGCGATCATCCGCGCCGGAACCTCTTCGAGCCCGATCTCTAAAAGGAAGTCAGCCATACGATCGTTTCTTTCAAGCTCCTAGCCGCTAGCTCCTAGCTCCTAGCTCTTTCGTGCGGCAATCTGCTAATTCAATGTCCTGAAGTTCCTGAATGCTTTGCTTAATCGAAACTCCCAATCCAGCAAGGAAAAGCTAGAGGCTAGAAGCTAGGAGCTAGAAGCTGCTTCCTGCTGCATCGCCCACGCCTTCGCCACTCCCACTGCCAGCGCGCGAATCCTCCCAATTACGCCCACGCGTTCCGTCACGCTGATCGCGCCACGCGCATCGAGCAAATTAAAAAGATTCGAGCACTTCAGCGCCAGTTCATACGTCGGGAGCAGCGGAAATCTCCGCTTCTCCGCCACATTCGCCTTGTCGTCCTGCAGCAGGGCATTCGCCTTTTCCAGCAGCGCCTGCGCTTCAGCCTCATACGAATTGAAGTGCTCCCAAAGCCGTGGCACGTCGGCCATCTCGAAGTTGTACACAGAAAACTGCAGCTCCTCGGCCAGCCGCACGTCGCCGTAAGTCACCGTCGCGCCGGTTTCTGGGTCCCGCGCCCACACAATGTCGTAGATCGAGTCGACATCCTGCAGAAACGCAGCAATGCGCTCCATGCCGTACGTCAGCTCCGCGCAGATCGGGTCAAGATCCATGCCCCCGCACTGCTGGAAGTACGTGAACTGCGTAATCTCCAGGCCGTCGAGCATCACTTGCCAGCCCACGCCCCACGCGCCGCCCGCCGGCCACTCCCAGTTGTCCTCTTCGAACTTCAGGTCGTGGTGCTTCAGGTCGATCCCCATCGCCTCGAGCGATTCGAGATACAGCTCCTGCACGTTCACCGGTGGCGGCTTCAGGATCAGTTGAAACTGCGTGTGCTTGTACAGCCGATTGGGATTCTCGCCGTACCGCCCGTCGGCCGGCCGACGCGAGGGCTGCGCGTAGCCCACCTTGTAGGGCTTCGGCCCCAGCACGCGCAAAAACGTCTCCGGACACATCGTTCCCGCGCCCACTTCCACGTCGTAGGGCTGCTGCAGCACGCATCCACGCTCCGCCCAAAACGCCTGCAGGCGGAACAAAAGATCCTGAAAGGTTAGGGATGTGGGTTTTACGCGTGCATCGGGCTGGGCAACGGACACAGGCAGCTCTCTCTCATCGGGACTGTCTCGGATTTTATCAGCCAGGGTGAATTGAAAAGGCGAGGGTCCTGCTCATCCGTTCTCGCGATTTCAATCACTTCATCCTTGACCCTATAAACGGCAATATAGGGCAGCGGCGCAAACACCAACTCGCGCCAGCCGCTCATGCGGCTGCTTACGCGGCCTAAGCCGGGAACATTTCTGAGCTGTCCAATGCCGTTATAGATGGTAGCCGCGACTCGTTTTGCAGCTTCGGGGTGATCGCGCTCAATCCAAGTGCAGATGCGTTCCAGGTCCTCGGCGGCGGGGATCGACCACCGGATTTCCATCATGGCTCGAGGAAGCGTCGCAGCCGGTCGCCGACTTGATCATGAGTCAGCGATTCGCCGCGCGCCAAGGCGGCTTCACCGCGTTGTACGGCTTCGACAAAGCGGTCCTCCTCCTGAAAATAGCGCGTAACCACATCTCGCAATGCTTCATCAGGGCTGAGGCATTGCCGTGCCGCGCGCTCAGCGAGCCGGGCCTCGATTTCAGGAGGGAATTGCACTTCCATGCAAACAGTGTAGGAGCAAAGGAGGCTCGGGGCAAGAAGGCCGCCTGTTTTCACCCACCCAGCCTCGCCAGTCGCCTCCGCCGTCTTCAGCTTCCGCTCCAGATGCCGCTCAAGTGTTTGCAGCGTAAACCGCCTCAGATCCTGCCCCCGCTTCCGGGGCCACGCCTCGCCGGTAAAGCTTGCTGCCGGCGCCCGCAGCATCCGCTGCGCCAGTTGCCACGAGTCGGCCGAGAGCGCGCTTCCGTTCCCATTCGCGTGCGCCCCGCAAAACAGCCCATCCGCATACGCGTTGAAGCGCACTTCGCCCGAGCCCAGCGCCTCTCCGCACACCATGCAATGCCCGATGTCCGGCAGCAATCCCATCAGCCGCGTCATCCACAGCGAGAAATACGTCAGTGCCATCCATGGACCTGAAGAGGAAATCTGCGCGACTCCTGCCCGACCGTCCCCTGTATTGCCCGCCTCTGCCTTCACCGCGCTCGTATGCTCCAACACACTCGCCAGCAACCGGAAAACCGTCGCCTGCGGATCGCGTTCGGGCAGGGCCTCATCAATCACTTCGGCGTAAAAGCTGAGCACCGCCATGCGCGTCTGGTCCACCGGTGCCGACAATGGCGAGCGCAGAATCTCGAGCTGATCGAGCCTCACTAATTCTTGCCGCGGCCGCTCGGCAAACCACGCCCGCGCAAGGGTCATCGGCTCGAGAGCCCCGCCGAATCGCTTGCGGCTTTTGAGTGCCGCCTTGGCCATGCCCTTCAGCCGGCCGTAGTCGCGCGTAAAAAAGCTCACCAGCAGGTCAGCCTCATGGACTGGCCAGGTGCGTAGAACCACCGCCTCTGAAGTGAGCACGCTCATGCTTACCCATCATCGCATCGCTGAGGCATGGCAGGCACAAACACAAACGCGCATTCCGCCGGGCGGGATGCGCGTTCTCTGAGACCTCTATTGCCGGGTGATGCTCAGCCGTCTACCGGCCAAAATGCGCGGCGTTCTTCTCGGTAAAGTGTGCCCACTTCTCCGGCAGGTCATCCTGCGCAAAGATGGCCGAAACCGGGCACACCGGCACGCACGCACCGCAGTCGATGCACTCGACCGGGTCGATGAAAAGCTGATCGGCTTCGGCATGACCGGCTTCATCTTTCTTGGGGTGGATGCAATCGACGGGACAGGCGTCCACACAGGCGGTGTCCTTGGTGCCGATACAGGGTTCTGCAATGACGTATGCCATCTCTGCTCTCTCCGGAGGTTCCCGCGGCCTCGCGCTCGCGATCCGCTCTGATCTTTACGACGCTGATAGTAGCATACGGCCCCGCGGCCTGACTTCCACTGTTTCGCCCGCGTTTTGCCATGCGGGAAAGGCCGCCGCCTTCACTCCCGGCCGGTTTTCGCTCGCTCCGCCCGCGTCCTCGCAAACTCTTCCGGCGTAGGTATCGGCGCCAGATTCCGCCCTGCGAACATGTCGCCAAAGAACCCGATCAGTTCCTCGTGAATCAGCCCGTTCGAAGCCAGAATCTCGTCGCTCTTGAGCTGGAACCGCGCGCCCGCAAAGTCCGTCACTCGTCCGCCGGCTTCTTCCACGAGCAGGATTCCGGCTGCCGTATCCCATGGATTCAGATTGAACTCCCAGAAGGCGTCCATGCGTCCACAGGCGACATACGCCAGATCGAGTGCCGCGGAACCAGCTCGCCGCACCCCGTGCGACCGCAACGTGAACTCCTGGTAAAAGTGAACGTTGGGGCTTGCGTGCCGCTTGCGGCTGGGAAAGCCGGTCGCCAGCAGCGCCTCGGCCAGCTCCCGCGTGCGCGAAACCCTCACCGGTTTCCCATTCAACTGCGTCCCATGCCCGCGTTCCGCCGTGAACAGCTCATCCCGCAGCGGATCGTAGATCACCGCGGCCACCAGTGTCCCATCTTCCCCGGCCTTCAAACCCGCCGCACGGTGCTCCAGGCCCATCGACACGCAGAACTGCGGAAATCCATGAGCGAAATTCGTGGTCCCATCCAGCGGGTCGATATACCAGCGGAATTCGCCCTGCATCCGCTCGCGTGTGCCCTCCTCGCCATAAACGCCGTGATCGGGGAATGCTTCGCCAAGCCGCGTACGAATCAGCTTCTCCACCGCGCGGTCGGCCACCGTCACAATGTCCACGTCGCCTTTGTACTCAGTTTCTACGCCCTGGGCGTAGTATTCGCGCAGGCGCGCCCCTGCCTCGCGCGCAATCGCCGCTGCCTTGGGAACAAAAATGAGATTAGCCGCGACTGCCGGCTCCCCGGCGTCCGTCACAGCCCCGCCCCGTCCCGTCCGTGTCTGTCCGGTTCGTTTCCGTCCGGCCCCGGTGTTTCCGCGGTCTCATAGCGCGGCACTCGCCGCCGGCCGGCTTCGGTAATGGTGCGGATCTGATTCTTGTAAATGAACAGATTCGGCTGGCCCTCGCGCGTGAGCCGCAGCATGGAGTCGTCGAAGTATTCGATCCATCCGCGCACCGTCTCACCGTCCCTCAACTTGATGTTCACGATTACCTGGCGATCGCTCAACGAGCGCAGGTAGAGCCCTTCCTGGCCGGTCTCGCCCGGCGGAGGGGTCTTGGAGCGGCGGCGCGACGACAATGGGGAAGTCATGTTGTCATTTTAGATGCAATTGCGCCGAAGGGCGTTCCGGGGGCTGCAACTTTACAAGGATCAACCAGTTTTTTAGGAAACCTTTGGAGTCCGGCCTCAGCGCGCCTTCGCCGGCGCGTCCGCGTAGTAGCCGGCCTTATTGCGCACGTTGAATTCGTCCGCCGCTGCGCGCGGAATCGTCACCACCACCCGATGAAAGGTCCTTCCGGGCTCCTGGTTTTTCGGATAGTAGCCGAGCAAGTACTGCGTCCTCAGGTCGTCGCTCACCTTGGCAAATGCCTTGTCCAGCCCGCCCTCGCCCACATAAAAGTACTTTCCGCCCGTCTCTTCTGAAAGTGTAATCAGCGCGTGTTCGCCGCCCAGGTCGCGCCCGGCGCTGGCTTCGATCGGCACGTCGATCAGCGAATAAATCATCACCTCATTGCGCAGTGCCGCCTCCAGCGCCTGCGCGTAGGTTGAGGACTTGGCGGTGTCATCGCCGTCCGAGACGAGCACCAGCACCTTGCGGCCCTCTCGCTTGCCCAGGCGCTCGGAACCGAGGCAAATCGCGTCGTAAAGCGCCGTCGCCCAATCGCCGCGCAAGTTCACCCAGCGCGTGATCGATCACTGCCAGCTTGTTGGTGAACGCCGTCAGCTCGGTTACATCCGTAGCAAACTCGACCACGCTCATCTGGTCCTGCTGCCGCAGAATGTCGTTGGCAAACTGCCTTGCCGCGGCCGCTTCGTCGCCCAAATCCTTCTGCACGCTGCCGCTCGTATCGATGGCCAGCGTCAGATTCAGGGGCACATCGGTTTTCCGCTCGAAGACTGCGATCTCCTGCGGCCGGTTGTCCTCGAACACGGCAAAATCGTCTTTGGTCAGGGCGCCTACGATCGCCCCGTTCTTGTCTGTCACGTTTACAAAGATGTTCACCAGCTTCACGTCAACATGGAACGTGGCCTCCTGGGCTGAGATCGCCGCGGGGGCCAGCGCCATCATCGCGGAGAAACCGGCCATCGCCCACGCGCTGCCTAGACCGCTCCAACTAGCCCTCATGCGGCGCCTCCGCAACGTCCACCACGAATCCTTCGGGGAACGGCTCTCCCGGCGCCCACACCGCGCCGTCGGCAAAGGTCTCCTTCTTCCAGATGGGCACGGTTTGCTTGATGGTATCGATCAACCAGCGGCAGGCCTCAAAAGCAGCCGAGCGGTGCGCCGAGGCCACGACGATCAGCACGCTCGACTCGCCGATTTCCAACCGCCCCAGGCGGTGAACCAGCGTCACCTGGCGCACGCCGAATCGCTCGCGCGCTTTCTTGCCCAGCTCCCGCATCTGCTTCACGGCCATCTCTTCATAGGCCTCGTAGTCCAGGTACAGTGTTCGGCGCCCGCGCGAATGATTGCGCACAATTCCGTCGAACACCACCACCGCGCCGTCCTCGCCGCTTTTGGCCGCCGCAACAATCCGGCCCGCATCGATCGGCTCTCGCGTGAGCGCGACGAGAACATTCGGCTCACCGCTACTCTCCTCCAAAGGATTCGCGGCACGCGAAGTGCCGCCGGAGACTGGCGGCAGCAGCCCAACCTCATCGCCGTCGTGCAGAAGTTGGGCGGCCTGGGCAAATTCAGCATTCACACCCACTGCAATGCCGCTGAGAGCGTCTTTCGGTGCGCGTCTCAGCAAGGTTGCACGCAGGTGCTCAAGCAACGTCCCCACCGTCGCGCCCTCCGGAAGCTCTATCTGAGTGGCATCGGGGCCGAGCCACTCCTTCAAAATGCCAAATGGAATCACGCGTACATGCATGGTTAGACAAAGAATACCGCTCTACAGCTTAGACGTAGCCGCTTGAAATCAGGAGTTGAGTTGATGGCAACTCAGATAGCCGCGATCCTCGTAGAAGATGCTGAAGGATTCAACACTGAGGTGCAGTCCGGAACCAGACCAGAGGGTTCCCTAAAAAGAAAGGCCGGCGAAAACCGCCGGCCTGCTTTACGCAAAGAGAGAGTGTTACGCCGCAGCGCCGGCGGCACTTGGGGCGCTCGCGGCCCTGCTTGCTGCGGCGGGCTGCAACTGCAGACGCGTCGAAAGCCGGGGTAAAGCCACTTCCAGCACGTCCTCGATCTCGCTGGCGTAGTGGACCTTCACGCCCTCCATCATCTCCGGCGTCAGATCCTCTTCCACGTTCTGGCGGTTCTCCGCAGGCAGAATGATGTTTTGCACTCCAGCCCGGCGGGCCGCCAGAAACTTTTCCTTGATCCCGCCCACCGGCAGCACATTGCCACTTAGCGTGATCTCGCCAGTCATGGCCGTCAGCGGGCGCACCGGCGTATCGGTCAGCAGCGACACCAGCACAGTGGCCATGGTGACTCCGGCAGACGGCCCATCCTTGGGAATGGCGCCTGCCGGCACGTGAATGTGCAGGTCCATCTCCTTGGTAAAGTCCTCGGCCAGCCCCAGACGCGTGGCGTTTGAGCGCACCCAGGTCAGCGCGGCCTGCATGGACTCCTGCATCACCTCGCCGATCTGCCCCGTCATCGTAAAGCCGCCCTTGCCTTTCATCTTGTTGGCTTCGATGAACAGGATGTCGCCGCCGGCCGGCGTCCAAGCCAGGCCCACGGCCACACCGGGCCGCTTCACCCGTTCCGCTACTTCGGTCTCAACGCGCACCTGGATGCCGCCAAGGAACTCTTTCAGCGTCTCCCTGGTCACGACCAGTTTCTCCGCGTGGCCTTCCACCACGCGCCGCGCCTGCTTTCTGCACACGGTTCCGATCGTCTGCTCCAGCTTGCGCACTCCGGCTTCGCGCGTGTAATGGCGGATAATGTACCGCACCGCATCTTCCGGAAACTCGATCTGCTCCGCCGTAATCCCGTTCTCCTTGATCTGCCGCGGAATCAGGTACTGGTTCGCGATGTGGACCTTCTCCTCCTCGCTATACCCCTGGAGAGGAATGATCTCCATGCGATCGATCAGCGGCGGAGGCACCGTGTCCAGCATGTTCGCCGTGCAGATGAACAGTACCTTCGACAGATCGAACGGCACGTCAAGGTAGTTGTCCCGGAACGTATTGTTCTGCGCCGGGTCCAGTGTCTCCAGCAGCGCCGATGCCGGATCGCCGCGGAAGTCCCGTCCCAGCTTGTCCACTTCGTCGAGCATGATCACCGGATCGTTTGTTTCCGCCCGGCGAATGCTCTGAATGATCTGTCCCGGCAGCGCGCCGATGTAGGTTCTCCTGTGCCCGCGAATCTCCGCCTCGTCGTGCATACCGCCCAGCGAGATGCGCTGGAATTTGCGTCCCAGTGCGCGCGCAATGGAACGGCCGAGGCTTGTTTTACCCACTCCAGGCGGCCCAACGAAACACAAAATCGGCCCCTTCATGTCTGGCTTCAGCTCGAGCACGCTGAGGTAGTCCAGAATTCTGTCCTTCACCTTTTTCAGCTCATAGTGGTCCTCGTCGAGGATCTCCTTAGCCTTGCCGATGTCGATCTTCGATCCGGAACTCTTGGCCCACGGAAGCACTGCAAGCCACTCGATGTAATTCCGGGTGAGCCCGTAGTCCGCGGCCATGGGCGACATGCGCTGCAGCCGCCCCAGCTCCTTCAGCGCCTCTTTCTTCACATCCTCGGGCATGCCCGCGGCTTCAATCTTCTGCCGCAGCTCCTCCGTGTCGCGCTGACCTTCGTCCTGCTCGCCCAGCTCCTTCTGGATGGCCTTGAGCTGCTCGCGCAGGTAGTAGTCGCGCTGCGACTGCTGTACCTGGTCCTGCACCTCAGTCTGGATCTTGGTGCGCAACTGCTGCACTTCGATCTCCTTGGCCAGCAGCTTGTTCAGTTGCTCCAGCCGATCCGCGATGCCCGGCGTCTCCAGCAACTGCTGTTTGTCGTCGGTGGTCAGGAAGGGCAGCGAAGATGCCACAAAATCCACCAGCTTCGCCGGTTCGTCGATATTCGCGGCAATCGTCCTCAATTCGTCTGAAAGTGTCGGCGACTCGGTGACGATCTGCTGGAACTGCCCCACCACGTTGCGCACCAGGGCCTCAAACTCCGGCGAGCTAGACGGCGCGAGCTCCTCGAGAGTCTCCACTTCCGCAATCATGTAGGGCTCCGACTGGGTGAAACCGACGAGCCGCACGCGGCTGACGCCTTCGGTAAACACAAAGCGGCTCTGGTTCGGCATGCGCACAATCTTGTGCACGGTTGCCAGTGTTCCCACCGTGTGCAGGTCAGTCGGCTTGGGAGCGTCCAGGCGCGGGTCCAGTTGCGCCGCCACCACAATTGCGCGCTCCTCGCCCAGCGACTCGATCAATTGGATCGAGCTTTCCCGGCCTACCGTCAGCGGCAGTACCGCGTGGGGAAACAGCACGGTGTCGCGCACCGGTAGCACCGGAATTCTGCGGGTTCCCGCGGCGTTCCGGGTAGTAGGTTCATTTTCAGGGTTGGCTGGCTGGATAGGCATTGAGTGTCCTCGTATCAACTTTCCTTCATTAGATAGCTCAAAACCTCAAAAAGTTGCAACTTCCACCTCCTCGCCGATCTCCTTTGGCCATGGGCGACTTGATTTACGCTCCTGCCTCTGCCCCGGTTCCAACGGGTACCAATCGTCCCAACGAACGGTGAATCTGCGCGCAGGTACCCAGCCCCGAAGTCTTTCGGCGTTGATTTCTCTAAGGGTTACCTCCGGCGGAACCGGGCGGCGCGCAACCATTCGAGGGGTCTATCGGCTGGAGAGACGGGAAAGTGAGCAAAACCGGCTCTCGCCACGGAACATCCCTTCCGCTCGCGACCGGTCGCTCGAAGCCGCTTTTAAGTGCCTTCGCGCTTGAGAGCTGACTCGATCTGCTGCCAGACCTCTTCCGGAGGTTCGACGCTGGGGAATAATTGGCGGGCGGCTTCGGCAATCGTCTCCAGCTCGGCCAACAAGGCGCGGCACCGGTCGCAGCTCTCCAAATGAGGATGGGCAGAGACGTCATCCCCTGAGCCGATTAGCTCGGGCAATTGCGCCTGAAATTCCTCGCAGCTCATTTTGCCGGGATGGCCCGTCATGGCCGTTCCTCCGGGCGCTTCTGGCTACGTAGCGCATCGCGTAGCTTCAAACGCGCTTTGTGCAATTGCGACTTGCTGTTGCCGATTGAGCAATCCAGAATCGAAGCAATCTCATTATGCTCAAAACCCTCCACGTCGTGGAGGATAAAGATCAGCCGATACCCTGTCGGCAGATCAGCCACAGCCCGTTCCAGAGCCAGCCGGTCGATGGCCCCGCTCAGCGTCAGGTCGGGCCCGCCAAAGCTCCGGCTTGGGCCTTCCTCGGGCGCCGGCTCCATGGCCTCGTCGAGCGAGATCAGGGCCAGCCCCTTCTTGCGCAACTGCATCAGCACCACGTTGACGGCCAGCCGGTGCAGCCACGTGGAAAAAGCCGAATCGCCCCGGAAAGTAGCGATCTTGCGATGCAACTGCAGAAACGCCTCCTGGGTCAGGTCCTCGGCTGCCGCGACATTACCCACCATGCGCAGGCAAAGCGAGTAAATGCGGCGCTTATGCAGAGAATAAAGTTGCGCAAAGGCCTCGTGATCGCCTGCCTGTGCGCGTGTTAGGACTTCGGCATCCGCCGGATTCGTCGGTCTCGGAGCCGTGCGGCCCTGCTCTGAGCCTCGATTCGGCCGGGGGTCGCTGCGCGCCTGCGTGGGGGAAGAAGAATTGAGCATGCGCTTCCTTTCAGATCTTCTTTGCCAGGGTATTGACGTTGCAGCGGTCCGATGCGCTTCCACCACAACCGGCGTCGTGAATTGGGGTCCCATACAACAGGCCTCCCTTTTAGCGCTCAAAATGGAGCGCCTGCCCTCAGAGGAGCGATACGGGGCACACCTTCAGCGGGTTTGACGCAGCTTCCTTCCTCGTTAGTATAAGGTTAGGCAATTGAGGTTGGCTGAGTTCGCATAAAAACTCCCAAGCCGACGCCCTTCGAGAGCGCGTGTTGAGCCGCTCCCGGTTTGCGCTGGGATGCTTAGGTTCCACCGCACGTCATAAGATATGGTCTTCGAAGAAAAGCCGGTAGTAAGATGCGGCGTTCCATGTGGTCCCCGGCGGCGGGCGGTGCGCGGCGTTCGCGTCGATGCCATGGGACACTCGTCAGCTCTGCAGTATCGTTCCACATCCCTGCTTCTCTGCATTCGGCTCGCGTTGCATTCCCTCCTCCAGTTGCGCCGTCCGGCTGTCTTTGCCCCCGCTGTTTTCACATCGATTGTTTTTTGCTTCGCAGGCGCGCAAATCTCCGCCCGGTGCCAGGCGCCGGCTGCGGCTCCCGAAACTGGCCAGAACGCCTCCGCTACAGCGAATCCGCAGGCTTCCCTGAGTCCAGGCCCCGAACACGATCCCGCTCTTTCATTTGAAGGTTTGCCGGTTGTGGGCATCTCTTTTAAAGGCGTTCCCGCCGACCGCCTCAGCCCGCTCACCGACCGCCTCGCGCAGGCGCAAGGCGCCCCACTCACTGCCGACAACATCAAAAGGACTCTCCGGCAGCTCTACGCGAGCGGCCTCTATGACAGTGTCGAGGTCGAGGGTTCACGCGAGGCGGGCGGCGTGGCGCTGATCTTTCTCGGAACCCCGCGGACTTTCATCGGGACGGTCGGAGTCGACGGAGCTGTCGGTGCGACGATGAACACGCAGCTCCAACGCGCCTCGCAGCTCGAAGCCGGAACCCGCCTGACGCAGGCCAAAATGCTACGGGCTGTGGATCAAATGCGCACCACACTTCAAGAGAACGGCTATTTTGAAGCGACGATCACGCAGACCATTACGCCGCAGCCCAGTCAGCAGCTCGCCGATGTCGCTTTTCGCGTGGTCTCGGGAATCAGGGCGCGCGTGGGGAAGGTTACGGTCACGGGCGACTCCGGCATCGGCCTCGAGACATTCCTCCGCCACGCCGGGCTGCGGATTGGCGCTCATGTCGACCACGACACCGTCAATCGCGCCCTCGACGGCGTGCTCCGCGAGTTCCAGAGGCAGGGCCGGCTTGAAGCCGACGTCAAGCTCGAATCCGCGCAATTTAACAGCGCCACTAAATCCGTCGACTATCGCTTCACCGCCAATCGCGGCCCCGTCGTCAAGGTCGAAGTCCAGGGCGCTTCCCTCGAATCCGATCGCGTCAAGCATCTCATTCCCATCTTTGAGGAAGGCAGCGTCGACGAAGATCTGCTCAACGAGGGCAACCGCCGCTTGCGCGATTACTTTCAGAGTCTGGGTTATTTTGACGCCAAGGTCGATCACCAATCCCAAACGCCGAGCAGCAATCGCGTGGACATTCTTTTCAATGTTCAGCTCGGCCCGCGCCGCCGTGTGCAGAAAGTCTCCATCGACGGCAATCATTACTTCGATTCGGCGACTCTGATGGACTTACTCAGCGTTCGCGCCGCCGGCATTCTCGACCGCCATGGAATCTACAGCCAGGCGCTGGTCCTCGCCGATGTCAACGCGCTCCAGGGCGTTTATCAAAGCAACGGTTTCTCTCAAGTGAAAGTAACGCCCGAGACCAGCACGCCGGAGACGGTGGCGGCCGATAACCCGGCCCCCGGTAAATCACAGGGCGCCATCGCGCAAACCGCCCCTCTCGAGGTGACCTACCACATCGTTGAAGGTCCGCAGTTGCGTGTGGGCGCATTGACCATTGAAGGCAACGGCCACATTGCCACAGCTGCGCTCACAGCGATGATGAACACTACGCCGGGCCAGATGCTTTCACCGCGCAACCTGTCCGGAGACCGTGACGCCATCGTGACCGCCTACTACAGCCGCGGCTTTGACCAGGCGACCGTGAATGTCACCGAGCAGGCTGAACCTTCCGATTCCTCTAAAGTCGACGTGGCCTTCCATGTCGATGAGGGCGAGCAGATCTTTGTCCGCGACGTCTTGTTGACCGGCCTCGAATTCACGCGCCCGCAAACCGTAGCACGCGCCATCACACTTCACGCCGGGGCCCCGCTGAACCAGACGGCGCTCGGCGACACGCAGCGCAATCTCTATGACTTCGCCCTCTTCAACGAGGTGAATGCCGCCGTCGAAAACCCGGACGGTGCCTCGACGCGCAAGACGGTTCTGCTGCAGGCCGTCGAAGCGCGGCGCTGGACGTTTACATACGGCGTTGGATTCGAGGCCCAAACCGGCCAGCCGCAGAACAACTGCGCCGGCGCCACGGCCGGAGGCGTCGCTTGCAATCCCAATGGCAAAACCGGCGTCAGCCCCCGCGGCCTGGCCGACCTCACGCGCAACGATCTTTTCGGCCGTGAACAATCCATTTCGCTGCGCGGCACCTACGGCTTGCTTGAGCAAAGCCTCGGCATCCAGTACCAGGTTCCGCACCTGGAAGGCAATCCCAACTTCGCCTTCACGTTTTCCGGAGGCTACGCCAACAGCCTGGATGTCTCAACCTACGTTGCCTCCCGCCTCGAGGGAGCCTTCCGCTTCACGCAAAACTTCAACCATCCTGGCTCGTGGCTCTCCCGCGCCAACACATTCATCTACGAGATCGACTTCCGCCGCGTGAAAGTGGCTGCCAGCAGCTTGCAGGTCTATCCCGGAGAAATTTCGTTGCTTTCAACCGCGACGCGCGTCGGCGGCCCGGCATTCACATGGATTCGCGACACACGCGACGTGCCCATGGACGCCCGGCGTGGCACCTACTTTAGCTTCCAGGAATTCTTGTCCGACCGTTTCTTTGGCGCGGAGGCCGAGTTCAACCGCATCGACACATCAAATTCGAGCTATTACAGCTTTGACAAGGGCCGCTTTGTGCTGGCCCGCAACACGCGCTATGGCCAGATTCGCACCTTCGGTAGTGGCTCCAACGGAATCATTCCGCTTCCCGAACGACTCTACGCCGGCGGCCCCGTCTCTTTGCGCGGATTTTCGCAGAACGCCGCCGGGCCGCGCGATCCCGAAACCGGTTTCCAGATTGGCGGCGCGGGAGCGCTCACCAACAGCACCGAGTTGCGCCTGCCGCCGCCCACGCTTCCCTGGCTGGGCAACACGGTGAGCTTTGTTGTGTTTCACGACATGGGCAATGTCTTCACCAATGCGGGTGATGCCTGGGCCAGCTTTCTGCGCGTGCGGCAGCCCGACAGCAGTGCGTGCCGTCAACTGGCGACCCCCGGCCAACCTTCCACCTATCTGCCCACTGGGTCCTACACGTCAACCGGCCAGCAGGGCCTGTGCAGCTTCAATGACTTTTCGCACGCTCTCGGCCTGGGCATGCGCTACCACACGCCGGTTGGCCCCATCCGTTTCGACGTAAGCTATAACCTGAATCCGCCCATCTATCCCGTGAATATCAACTACTCCATTCCCACACCGGCCGGCGCCCCTCCTAATCTTCCCGGCTTCGAGTCGGACCCGTACGTCGGCCAGTCCCCGCACATCAACTTCTTCTTCAGTCTTGGGCAAGCCTTCTGATGAATACGCGCGCCATAATCCGGTTCCTATTTGATCGTGGCCGCGCCGTCCTGTGGCTTCTCGCCGCGTTTCTGTTAACGCCCGGTGCAGCATTGTGCGCTGCACAATCGGACCCGTCGACTGCTCCCGTCGTTCTCGATCGCGTCGTCGCCGTCGTCAACAAGCATGCCATCCTGGCCAGCGACATCGACGACGAAATCCGCCTCTCAGTCCTCGATCCCAATCTCGTCGGCCAGGGCACGCTCACCCGGCAGGAGGCGCTTGAGCAGCTCATCAGCCGGGCCCTCA
Source organism: uncultured Acidobacteriaceae bacterium (assembly GCA_963813015.1). GTDB lineage: Bacteria > Acidobacteriota > Terriglobia > Terriglobales > Acidobacteriaceae > Telmatobacter. The sequence continues at coordinate 1,112,583 of CAWEXN010000008.1, read as the reverse complement.
TCGATCAGCAGATTCGCGAGCAGGATATGCAGTCTATCGAGCCTACGCAGGATGAAGTCAACGCTCGCCTCGATCAGATTCGGCGCCAGCTGCCCGCCTGCGTCCGTCAAAACTGCGCCACCGACGGCGGGTGGAAGGCATTTCTTGCCGCGCACTTGCTCACGCCGGAGCGCGTTGCATCGTATCTACGCTATCGACTTGAGATTCTGAGCTTCATTGAGCAGCGCTTTCGCCAGGGCATCCAGATCTCGCCGCAGCAGATTGAGAGTTACTATCACGACATCCTGCTTCCGCAGTACGCGCCGGGCGAGTCTGTTCCGCCGTTGGATCAGGTGGCTACGCGCATTCAGGAAATTCTGCTCGAGAAGCAGGTGAATGTCCTTTTCGACGCGTGGCTCACGAACCTGCGCAGCCAGGGCGATGTGGAAGTCCTCGATCCGTCGCTCGAGTCTGCCGCAACTCAGGACTCCAGCCCCAGTGCGAGCCCCGACGCGAGCGCAGTAACGGGACCAGGTGCAACCCTATGAGCGACCGCCCTCCCACTTCGATCTCGCCCGATCAGCCTCTCGCGCCTGAACCTTCTCCGCGCGGCAAGCGCACACGGCTGCGCCGATTCTTCCTGCGCCATTTGCCGCTTTCGGTCGCGACGGCCGCGGTCTTGCTCATCCTCGCAGCAGTTGCCGCCTACTTCATCGCCAGCTCCGCAGCGTTCGAGAATCTGGTCCGCAAACGTCTCATCGCTCAAATTGAAACGGCCACCGGCGGTCGGGCTGAGATTGCGTCGTTTCATTGGCGTCTTCTTCATCTCGAAGCTGAGGCCGACGGGGTCGTCATTCATGGCACTGAGGATCCCGGCGATGCTCCCTACGCCCAGATCGACCGGCTGCGCGTCCAGGTGAGCATCTTCGGCTTCCTCGCTCCGCATATTTCCCTGCGTGACCTGGAGATTGTCCGGCCCCAGCTACATTTCATCGTCTATCGCGACGGTTCAACGAATCAGCCGCGCCCGCTCAGGCCAAAACAGCACGGCAAGTCTGCAGTCGACACGTTCTTCGATCTGCGTGCCAGCCAGATCACGGTGGAACAGGGAATGCTGGATTACGACGATCGCGCCGCCACATTCGACGCTCAGAATCGCTATCTCCCGGTCGACTTCAAAGCCGACAATGTGTCTTTGCAAATCATCTATGTGCCCGGGCCGTTCCGCTCGCTGGAGAGTTATCGCGTCAATGCCTCCGCCGAAGATCTGGTACTCGATCGCCAGTTGCCGCGGAAGCAATCTCCGCCCGTCAACGGAAAGTTCCAGCTCTCGCTCGAACTGCAGCGCAATCACGTTGCTTTGCGCAGCTTTCAACTCACGGCGCACAGCCGCGGAGAGCAGGATCGCGTGTTGCGAGTCACGGGATCCCTGGATGACTTTACTCATCCTCGCTGGCACGCCAATTTCGATGGCGATCTCGACATGCGGCTTCTCGATCCCGTCACCGGCTACGCCGATTCACCGGATGGCATCGCTCATCTGCATCTCGCGGCCGATGGCACTGCGCCCGCCTTTCAAATCTCCGGCGACGTCCATGTGGACGGTGGCTCATACCTTGGCGCAGGCATGAACGCCACAGGCGTCAATCTCGATGCGCACATTGACGCCGATCGCGGAAAGCTGCTGATCACCCAGATCGTCGCTCGCATGCGCCCGGGCGGCCAAATTGAAGGCTCCGTCTCGCTCGCGCCCTGGCTTCCCGGCGCACAGTTCGTTCCCGCACAGATCACGGCGCGCATCGGCACCCAAGGTTCCGAGGAATCGCGGCGCGCCCGCAACGTGCTCGTCCGGCCCGCGGCCAGTTCTATCCCGATGAACGGCAAGGTCACGGCCAATTTCAAGGGCGTTTCACTCGACACGATTCTCGATACGGTCTGCCCGCCGCAGTACCGCCGCCTCGGTTTCGCCGCTCGCGTGAATGGCCCGGCAAGCGCAACCTGGTCGAACGGCGACGTGCGCACCATCGCCGTCTCTTCAACTTTTGCCCTCAGCCCCTTGCAGCCGGCGCCCGCCGGCGAGGCGCCCGCAACCGGGGTGATCGATGCCACCTATACGCAACGCAATGGCGGAGTGGACTTGCGCGACCTGGAGATGCACCTGCCCGCGAGCGATTTCGTCGCGCGAGGATCGCTGGGCGCCTATCCGGTCACGAGCGCGTCGGCGCTTTCCGTCGATTTTCATTCGCATGACTTGTCGGAGTTCGACTCCGTTCTGCGGAGCCTTGGATTGGAGCGCAATGGCAGGACCGGGACCAAAGCTCTGCCTGCGGTCCTCACGGGGCAAGCCGATTTTCACGGAACCTGGACCGGCTCCCTGATCAAGCCGCACATCGCGGGCGCGGTCAAGGCAACGGAACTGGCCGTCGAACTGCCCTCCGCGGCCGGCGATTCCAGCCAGCCTCGCCTCGTCCATTTCGATTCAGTCAACGCCGAAGGCAGCTATGCGCCGAATCAGATCTCCATTCAGCACGCACAGTTGTTGCGCGGCGATTCGAGAATCGAATTGAGTGGGACCCTCGACGCTTCGGAACCGGGGTTCCCGGCGACAAATCCCCATCGCCGCGCCACGAGTCTTCAACCGGTCTACGATGGCGATTCCGTTCTTCGCGCGCAGGTTGACGCAGCCCACATCGACGTCGCCGATCTTCAGCCGTTCTTTGCCCAGAACCTTCCGTTCACCGGCAAATTCGATGCGCAATTCACGGCTGACGGGCCGCTCCGCGCGCCCGCGGCTTCAGGCTCGGCGCAGATGGATCGCGGCGTCGTCTATGGCGAGCCGGTTACGGAAATTCGCGTCCAGGGAGCGCTGACCGGCCATCGGATCAAAGTCGTCTCGGCCCGCGCTACCGTGGCTGGCGGAGTCCTCTCGGCCTCAGGAAACTACGACTTCGATGGCAGAACATTCGACGCCGATGCCCACGGCTCTCAAGTCGACATCGCTCGCATCGCGTGGGTCGGCCAGCACAATTATGAAGTGGCCGGCAAGCTTTCGATCGACATCACTGGCTCCGGCACACTCGACGATCCGCGGCTGAATGCCCGCGCCACCGTTGACTCACTCAGCTTGGGCGGTCAGCGTTTTGGCGCCTTCGTGGTATCGGCGCAAACCATCGGCCATCAGCTGGCCTATGACGCGACCACACAATTGCAGGGGGCCGACCTCAATCTAAAAGGCCAGACGGAATTGCGAAGCGGCTACGCCACGCAGGCTCGCGTCGAGTTTTCCCAATTCAACGTCGGCGCGCTTCTTCGCATGGCGCACGTTGAAGCCTTCACTGCCGACTCCTCGCTCGCCGGGACCGTCACCATCGACGGACCGCTCGCCGATCTTAAGCAACTTCGCGGCGACGCCCAGCTTCGCCAATTGGCGGTCAGCGTCGCCGGTGTCCATTTGCAAAGCGACGGCGGCTTGCACGCCACGCTGGCCGACGACCGTGTCCGTCTCGATCCCCTCCACATAACCGGAGACAACACTGACCTTCGCGCAAACGGAAGCCTCTCGCTCGAGGGCTCGCAGCAGCTCGATCTTGCCGCCAGCGGCTCTGTCAATCTCAAGCTCGCTGAAACGCTCGATCCCGATCTGACCGCCAGCGGCGTCACCACTTTCCAACTCGAGGCCCACGGCCCTCTGCGGAATCCCGGTCTTCAGGGGAGCGTTGAATTCCAGGACGGATCACTTTCGCTAGAGGATCTACCCAACGGCCTGAGCCAGCTGCGCGGTACGCTGGAGTTCAATCAGAACCGGCTTGAAGTCAAGTCCCTCACCGCAATGACCGGGGGCGGCCAACTGAGTGTGACAGGCTACCTCGCCTATCAGCACGGCATCTTCGCCGACCTAACCGTCACAGGAAAAAGCGTTCACATCCGCTACCCCTCCGGCGTCAGCTCGCTGGCCGACCTCAGACTGCAGCTTCAAGGGCCGCAATCGAACCTGCTTCTCAGCGGCGATGTGCTGATCACGCGTTTTGCTGTCAGCCCCGATCTGGACCTCGCCGCCCTCGCGATCCAGGCCAATTCGTCGGTCCAATCCGTTGCGCCGCCCAATGCTCCATCGAACCACGTGCGGCTCGACGTGCACATCTCCTCTTCGCCTCAGTTGAACTTTCAGAACGCATTCGCCAAGCTGGCCGGCGACGTGAATCTGCGCCTGCGCGGCACCCTGGCGTCGCCATCGCTGCTTGGCGCAGTCTCCATCACCGAGGGCAGTGCTCTCGTCGCCGGAACACGCTACGATCTTGAGCGCGGCGACATCACCTTCACCAATCCGGTCCGCATCGAGCCCATCATTGACTTGAGCGCCACGGCGCACGTTGAGGACTACGATATCTCCCTTGGCCTCCACGGTTCGCCACAGAAGCTCAGCGTCTCCTACCGGAGCGATCCTCCTCTGCCTGAAGCGGACGTGGTCGCGCTTCTCGCGCTCGGCCACACCGCCAACCAGCAGCGCCTTTACACGCAGCAGCAGGAGCAGGCCATCAGCAATCCCACCACCGATGCGCTCCTCGGCGGCGCACTGAACGCTACGGTCTCAAGCCGCATCCAGAAACTGTTCGGAGCCGGCTCCGTAAAAATCGACCCCAATTACCTTGGCGCCTTCGGCAACTCCACCTCGCGCATCACGGTGGAGGAACAGTTGGGCCGCAACGTCACCCTCACCTACGCCACTGACGTGAACACCACGAGCCAGCAGTTGCTCCAGGCTGAAGTCGCCATCAACCACCACGTCTCCCTCGTCGTGGCCCGCGATGAATCCGGCGTCTTTTCCATGGTCGTCAAAGCCACTCGCCGCTACCGGTAACCCCTTCCTTCTCTGATTTCCAGCTCTCCGCGCGCAACCAATCGCACCCCATCTGTGTCTAAACAGACCGGCAGACATGCCGGGTGCCGGCTCATCCATCAGGAGGCCGGCGACAGGACACGCAAATCCTGACGATGGAGGACTTTCCCATGTCAATAACGATGAATCATCGCAACTCGTTGCTCTTTGCCGCGGCTCTTTTGGGTGCGATTCTGGTCTTTCCCCAGCTCTCGCAGGCGGCCGCCGACCAGGACGTCACCAGTGCGGTGCGCGCCAAGCTCAATAAATCGCAGTTCAAGGACGTTCAGGTCGATGTCGACGCGAACGGCGTCGCCACCTTGTCCGGCACAGTCAGCGATTACGAGAACAAGGCCGACGCCGACAAGATCGTTCACAAGGTGAAAGGCGTCTCAGCCGTCCGCAACGACATTCAGGTCTCCGGACCCGATGTTCCCGATGCCCAGTTGCAAAAAACTCTCATCAGTAAGATTTCCAGCGTCAGCATCGGCTACGGCAATATGTTCGACGCCATTTCCATCAACGTTCAGAACGGCGTGGTCACGTTGAGCGGTCATGCTCACGACTATCCGAACCGCGACTCTGCCCTGGCAATCGCATCGACAACACCCGGCGTCAAGGATGTGATCGACGAAATAGCCGTCGATCCCGTCTCGCCGATGGATTGGCAGATCCGGCTTGCAGTGGCGCGCGCGGTTTACGGATACCCGTCGCTGAACCGGTACGCCATCGATCCCGAAAAGCCTATTCGCATTTCGGTGCAGAATGGACATGTGGAGCTGTACGGCGTGGTCGACTCGAAGGCCGACAAGGACACCGCTGGCATCCGAGCTAACACCGTTCCCGGAGTTTTCAGCGTAGAAAACCACCTCGAGGTTGCAGGTCAGCCTTCGGAGAAGTAGCCTTCCCGCCTGCAAGACTTTTGGTATCTTCCATCCTTTCCGTTCGCCGCAACGAACGGAAAGGGTGGATTGCGGGACCGCACAGCTCCTTCAAACTTACCCACTTTACCCACCATCGAACCGCCGCAATCCTCCTAAAACTGTTTATGCTGTAGGGTACCTTTCTGCACCACGCGGCGCGGCAGGTGGATTTTTGCGCGCGTGAAGGAGTCTCGATGGAGCCGGAGTTGAAGCCTGCAACGGACGATCAGCGGCCCCCCTCCGCCGGCGTCGCTGCGCGCTTGCCGCAAGCCGCTCCGCCCCACGAACGCGATTTCGACTGGGTCTTCATCGGGCCGCATGGTCTGCGCGTTGGCTGGTCCCTCCTTCTCTTCGCCGGGCTTTACTACCTCTTCCGCGAGGTCGTCGGTACGCTCTTCTTCGCAGCCGGACTCATTCACGACACGCCGGCCGATTCCGCGGGCGCTGTCCTGATCGCAGAACTCGTCCCGTTTCTCTCGCTTGCCGCCGCCGCCCTCGTCATGATCCTCATTGAGGATCGCCGTATCCTCAGCTACAACCTCGCGGGTCCGCGCCGCGTACCGCATTTTTTCTTCGGACTCGCCGCCGGCTTCGCTGCGCTCTCCTTGCTCGTTGCAGGCCTGGCTTGGGGTGGCTGGCTGCGACTCGCGCCGGCGGCATTGCCCGCAGCGCAAGCCATTGGCCTCGGCGCACTCTGGATCGCCGCTTTTCTCGTCGTGGCCTCGGTTGAAGAAGGCCTGTTTCGCTGCTATGCGCTCTCCACGCTCACCCGCGGCATCAATTTCTGGTGGGCTCTCGCCGCACAGGTTGCCGTCTGTTGTTACCTGGCCCTCGATACCGAACGCCACGGCGTATGGGGCGTCTACCTTGCTGCCGCTCTCGGATTCTTCCCCTGTCTCGCTCTCCACCAAAGGGCTGCTGCACGCAGTGCCGCATTCTGGCAGGCTGCGTGGGTCACTTCCACGTTCTTCGGCTTCTATCACACTTCCAATAGCGGCGAGAACTGGATTGGCGTCTTCGCCGCCGCCGCCATCGGCTTCATCTTTTGCGTCAGTGTCTTCGTCACAGGCTCCGCCTGGTGGGCCATCGGCTGCCACGCCGCATGGGACTGGACTGAAACCTTCTTCTACGGCACTGCCGACAGCGGCCAGCAAGGAAAGGGCCACTGGCTCTCCGCTACTCCCGCGGGCAATCCTCTTTGGAGCGGCGGCGGCGACGGCCCCGAAGGCAGCTTGCTCGTCGTCGCGGCCATCCTTCTGTTGCTCCTGTTCCTGCTTGCTTTCCATTCCCGCAGTAAATCCGAATCCCAGGTAGCCGCCGCGCTGCCGGCAGATTGAGGGCCGCCATGCGCCTCTGGCTCAATCGCACCGCCGAAGTTCCTCTTCGCGAGCAATTAATCACCCAGGTTGTCCTCGCCATCCTCACCCGTGAGGTACTTCCAGGCCAGCGCCTGCCGAGCACTCGCGAGCTCGCGCGCCGGTTCGGCATTCATCCCAATACCGCCAGCGCAGCCTATCGCCAGTTGGAGCAGGACGGTTGGCTTGAGCTCCGCCACGGCAGCGGCGTCTTCGTATCGAGCGCCCGCCACGCCGCTTCCCTCAATCCTGAAATGAGCCCTGAACTGATCGTCGACCGGCTCATCGGCGAACTGGCCGCCCGGGCAAGAAGTATGGGCGCTTCCGATGCGCTCCTCCGCGCCCGCCTCCTCCGTTGGCTCTCCTTCGAGCCGCCCGCGCGCTGGCTCGTTATTGAGCCCGATCCGGAACTGCGCCGCATTGTCATGCTCGAAATGGAGGAGAATCTTGCGCTGCCCGTCACCGGCTGCGACCCTGCGCACTGCGCCTCGCCGGAGATGCTCGAGCGATCCATCCCTGTCGTTCTTCCCAGCAAAGCCGAGGCTGTCCGCAATGCTCTGCCCGCGGGAACTGAGCTCACCGTCCTCCAGGTGCAGGCCATCACTCCGGCCCTGCAGGCAAAACTCCAGCGCTATCTGCCCGAGCACGCCTCCGATCTCGTCGGTATCGCCTCGCGCTGGCAAGAGTTTCAGCGCCTCGCAAGCCTTATGATCATGGCCGCCGGCCTGGCTCAGGAAAACCTTCTCGTCCGCGATGCCACTCGTCCCGGCTGGAAACGCGGCCTCGAAGCGACCACAGGCGTCATCTGCGATGTTGTGGTTGCACAGGAACTCCCAAAGCGCTGCTTCCCCATCGTCTTTCGCCTCCTCAGCGAGTCGGCGTTCGCCGAGCTCCGCGCGTTAGAAGCCGAACTTTCCTCCGCGCCGCCGGCAAACTCCTAGCGCGGGTCTCCTCACACCTCGGATGGGTTCCGTTGTGACACTCGCGAAAGTGTCCCATTCGCCCACATCGGCCCATAACAGGACCTCTAACATCTGTGGGCATGAAGCAAGCGAATCTCCTGAGCCGAAAGCCATCTCGTTGGATGGCTATCGTCGCGATCTTTGCAATTCTTGCCCCGACCGCAGGGCCGGCGCAATCGAGGCACTCGGCGCCTGAAGCCGTGCGTTCGCGCGTCTTGAAACTTGGCGTCGGTCAATGGGTCCGTGTGCGCGAGCAAAGTGGAGACAACCTCCAAGGCCAAATCACCGGCATCGGACCGCGGTTGTTTCAAATCCAGCAGCGCGATGCCGCGGGGCCGACCGATGTCTACTACACGGATGTTGCGAGAATCCGGTGCGGCGCTCCGTCCGAACCATTTCGAGGCCCGAATGGTGAATCCCGGGCAGGCATGATCGTCGTCGCAGTGTTCCTCACGGGAGCCTTTATTGGTATCGTCGTTTGCGGCGAGGGAGGCTGCCAGAAATGAATCTGCTCAACGCAGGCCACGCATGAAGGAGCCCTCATGATCCGCAGAATCTTTCCATCCGCCCTTTGCATTTTCCTTTCGCCGCTGCTGGTTGCCCAACAGGCTGCGCAGCAAGGAACAGCCTCCACAACCCAACCTGCACCTCCGGCCCAGCTCCCTTTGCAGATCACGCTTTCGCCCGACGCTGCAATCCGAATTGTCTCGCCCGTCAATGTTCTTTTTGCGAAGATCAAGCCCGGCACGACCGTTCGCTTCGTCATCGACAGGGATCTGATGGTGAACGGTGTGAAAGTGATCTCAGCTTCGACGCCAGTCGATGGAGTCGTGGAGAAGGTCATTCACGCCGCTCGTTTCCAAGACCGGAGCGCTCAAGTCTTCATTCAGGTCGCGGGATCGGTCCCGGGCTCGACGGCGAGCATCCTCCTGCACTGCTCCAACCCCGTCGACAACCTCGACAATCCCTTCAACGCAGCAGGTGCCCAATTTACCGTGGTCGGCATTCTGAATACCGTCGCAATGATCGTCGTGCTCATGTTCGTCCTGGCGCTTTTGGCGATGTAGATCGGCCCGTCACGGCCGAGCGAGGCCTTGTATGATCAGCAAACTTTTCGCATCAGCTCTCTGCATCGCGCTCTCGCCGCTGCTCGTGGCGCAACAGATCGGCCCTGCCGACGAACCCGCTCCCCGGACTTCTCCTGAAGAACCTTTGTACGCTTACAGGAGTTCGATGGATGTCGAGGATTTCACGGACGGAATGTTCGAATCCAGGGATAGTTCCGATCTGCATAACGGATTACCGGCGGTTCCTTTCGAACTGCCGGTCGAACTTATTCCGGTTGACTCAGAAGCGTGGGCCAACGCCACCGTCGGCTCGACGTTGACATTCAGGGTGGTCCTTGACGTCATAGTAGAACATCATCATTCAAAATACGCAGACGCCTATTCGGGCACCTTTATGGAGGCAAAGGTCATCCGAATGCGCGATAGCAAGTCTCGATCGCACCACGGGGTAAAAGGGCCACGCGTCCACGAAATTCTTGTGGGAAAGTCTACTAAATTTGATTTGGAGGGCTCTCCCAGGCGCCACGCCCGGCTTCATAGCATTCCGAAGAACTTGATTGTCTGGCCTCCCAAGGTCGCGTTCATGGTTGTCTTTCTTCCTTTCGAATTCGTGGCCCTCGGGATCGCTTGCAGCATGGGGTGCGACCTTTAGAAAAAGCGGAGACGGTGAACACCGTTCGCAGCGATATCCTGTTGCTGACGGATGACCACCGACAGCTCAACCCACCCCGTATCTGGACCTGCTGCTAAGCCGCGCCGCAAACGCCGCTGGCCACGCATTCTCCTTTGGTTGTGCTGCGGTTTGTTGGTGCTGCTGGCGCTGGTACCGTTGGCCGCGGTGCTCTGGCTCCGCTCCGCCGCCAAAGCCGCGCTGCCGCAGCTTGACGGCGATGTGCATCTTGCCGGCCTCTCAGCGCCGGTTACCATTCGTCGCGATACCCACGGCGTTCCGCATATCGACGCCGCCACCGAGGACGATCTCTTCGTCGCGCAGGGCTACGTCACCGCGCAGGATCGCCTCTGGCAGATGGACGCCTCGCGCCGCAGCTCCAACGGCGAGCTCGCTGAAATCATGGGCCCCGCGCTCATTCAGCACGACAAAACAGAGCGTGTGCTCCAGATTCGCCTCAGCGCACAGCGCTTTTACCTCAATTTGTCTGCTGGTGATCGCCGCCGCCTTGACGACTACGCCCGCGGTGTCAATCTCTTCATTGCGCAGTGCGAGCAATCGAACACTCTCCCCGTCGAATTCCGGCTGCTCCACTACCGACCCCAGTCGTGGACTGCCGTGGACTCCATTAGCGTGGGCCTTTCGATGGTTCAGACTCTTGACACCCGCATTGCCACCAAGCTCTCGCGCGCCCGCGTCGCCGCCAAACTCCAGAACCCCTCGCTCGAAGCCGATCTCTACCCAGTCGGCTCCTGGCGCGATCGGCCGCCTACCGGCATTCGCGTAGACCTGAGTGAGCCGCAGCCCGCGCCTCCGCCATCGAAGAATGACGATGACGACGATGATGAGAACACCGAGTCCCGCGCGAATCCGACCATCCCTACGTTCCCACAGGCAGAGGTAGCAGCTTTAAGAGGACAAGGCTTTCGAGGCTCCCAAGAAAACCGATCGGAGCAGAGCCTTGTATCAGGGCACGGCTTCAGCCGTGCCGAGACAGCCGCAAAAACGGAAGGGGCTTTAGCCCCTGAGGCCATACGGGTCGACACCCACGCCCTGCTTGCACTTCTCGGCCAGCCCGATTGCGACGGGTGCGCTCCCGGCTCGAACAACTGGGTCATCGCCGGTTCGCACACCGCTACCGGCAAGCCGCTCCTGTCAAACGATATGCACCTGACCCTCCGCGAACCTGACACCTGGTACATGGCCGACCTCCGCGCGCCCGGCTTTCACGCAGCCGGCGTCACGCTCCCCGGCCTCCCGCTCGTCATCGCCGGCCACAACGAGCACGTCGCCTGGGGATTCACCGCTCTCTATGGTGATGTGCAGGATCTCTACACCGAAAAACTCGATGGCAAGGGAAACTACGAGGGCCTCGACGCCGCATGGCATCCGCTCGCCGTCGATCGCGAGGTCATTCACGTTCGTGGCGGCAAAGATGTCGTCTTCGACGTTCAATCGACCGCACACGGCCCGCTGCTTAATCCGCTTCTCTCTGCGAGCGATCCGCCCACAGCTCTCAAGTGGACCCTCTACGACCCGGCGCTGAGCACACTGCCCATTTACGAAATGAACACAGCGTCGAACTGGTCGGAGTTCTCCGCCGCGCTCGCCCAGTGGTGCTGGCCCACGCAGAATCTCGTCTACGCCGACGATCAGGGCCACATCGCTTACATGGCCATCGGGCGCATCCCGCTGCGCCCCGCTGGAATTGCCGATGCGCCGATCCACGACAGCGCGCACGAGTGGCAGGGTTACATTCCCATCAGCGCAATGCCAACCGCCTACGATCCGCCCTCAGGCTTTCTGGCCACCGCCAACGCCCGCGTCACCACCGACAAGTCGCCCTACCCGCTCACTGACGAGTGGGGCGATCCCTATCGCATCGAGCGCATTTACAAATCGCTCGACGGCCGCGATCATCTCAGGCCCGCGGACCTGCTCGCCGTCCAGACCGACATCTACAGCGAAGTCGATCAGGAGATGGGCCATCGCTTTGCCTACGCCATCGACCACACACCGGGCCCTGAAGGCAATGGCGACGCGCGCATGCGCCAGGCCGCCGACCTCATGCGCAGTTGGGATGGCCACCTCACCACCGATTCCGCCGCAGCATCCGTGGTGACCCAAACTCGCGCCGCGCTCTGGCCGATGATTCTCGAGCCCAAGCTGGGCAAGCTTGCCGGAGACTACCACTGGGGCGAGTCTGCATTTGCCGAAGAAGAAATCGTGATGGACGCCAAGCCCGAGTGGCTTCCATCCAGCTACAAGGACTGGAACGCTCTGCTCACTGCCGCAGTGCGCAAGGGAATGCACGACGGCAGAGCGCCGCTCGATGTATCGCACTGGACATACGGCCGCTGGCACGTCGTCGACATCGAGCACCCGTTCGCTGCGTTTCTTCCCCTCATCGCCCGCGTCGCCGGAACCGGCCCTCAGCCGCAAAGCGGCGATGGCACCACCGTCAAGCAGGTGGGCCGCGATTTCGGTCCCTCGCAGCGTTTCACCATGGACTGGAGCAACATCGACGGATCGACTGAAAACATCGTCCTCGGCGAAAGCGGCAATCCGCTCAGTCCTTACTTCCGCGACCAGTGGAATGACTGGTACAACGGAACCACTTTCGCGATGCCGTTCACGCCCGCCGCAGTCGCGGCACAAACCACGCACACGCTCCGCCTGCTTCCGTAGAATCGAGATTTTGAAAGTGCGCGGTTGGCTTATCGGGACCTAAGGATAGGTGTAGAAACGGTTTCGGAGAAGCACGAAGTGTCAGGGCACGACTTTAGTCGTGCCGCAAATGCCGCAAAATGAACGCGGGCTTTAGCCCCTGAGGAACTTGGAGCGCGAAGATGAATCAGACAGACCGAGCAAAGCGCAGTTGGCGCCGCTACGCCGGCCCCGCCGTCATCGTGCTCGCCGCGGCCGTCGCGATGGTCCCGCAATTCATTCGCGGCAGCTCCTGCGGACACGACTTCAATGTCCATCTTGTCTCCTGGTTCGATTGCCTCAACGCATGGCGTCACGGCATTCCTTATCCTCACTGGGCGCCCAGCGCGAACTACGGCGCAGGCGAGCCACGTTTCGTCTTCTATCCTCCGTTGACCTGGATGCTGGGCGCGGCGCTCGGCGCTATCCTCTCGTGGAATCTCGCGCCCATTGCGCTCACCTTCATTATTTTTGCCGCAACCGGTTTCGCCACGCGCGCGCTCGCTCTTGAGGCACTCGACGAGACACCTGCCACTCTGGCTGGCTGCGTCTCCATCTTCTCCGGCTTCACGCTCTTCACCGGCTACGAGCGTTGCGCCTTTCCCGAATTCGCCGGCGGATTCTGGCTCCCGCTCATTCTTCTTTTCGTCTTGCGCGAACGTCCCCCCTCTTCCTCGCTGGTCCGCCGCGCACCGCTTGCGAAACGAATCTTCGATGGTTCAACCGTGCCGCTCGCCATCGCCCTCGCCGGAGCGTGGCTTTCGAATCTTCCGCTCGGAGTCATTGCCGGCTACCTGCTTGCGGGCACAGCGCTTCTCTGGGCCATCATCAACAAGTCCTGGGCGCCGTTGCTTCGCGCCAGCGTAGCAACTTTTCTTGGCCTCGGTCTCGCCGCCATCTACTGGGTTCCGGCAACCTTCCAGCGCCACTGGGTTGACATCCGCCAGGCCACTGAAGATCCCGGCTTCAACTTTGAGAACAACTGGCTCTTCTCGCACCACGCCAATCCGCTGCTCGCCTTGCACGACGTGGTCTTGCACCAGGTCTCATGGATCGCCGTCTCCATGATCGCCGTCGCGCTCGCCGCCGTCGTTATCTGCTATTTCCGCAACTCATTTCCAAGACCAGGGAAAAAGTGGATTCCACTCGCCGCCATTCCCATCGTCGTTCTGTTTCTTCTGTTTCCCATTTCGCGGCCGCTCTGGCACACGCTGCCTGAAATGCCTTTTTTGCAGTACCCTTGGCGCACCCTTGAAGCCGTTGAAGCGCCGATGGCCATCTTTTTCGTCGCCGCCATCTGGCCTTCCAGTCGCGACGCCCGCCGCCTCCTCCGGAACCGAATTGTTGCTCTCGTCGCCTTCGCCGCGCTCTTCGTCGCCGCCACAATCTACGCCGGAAAAGCGTTCTTCCAAGTCTGCTATCCCGAAGATACGGTCGCATCCATGCTGGTCGACTACCATTCCGGAGCCGGCTTTGAAGGCATGTACGAGTACGCGCCGCCCGACAGCGACATAAGCAATGTCCCAACCGGTATTCCCGGCGCCTGCCTCGTGACCGACCCAAACATCGTGCTCGGCAAACCCGATCCTGATGATCCTGACGCGAATCCCGCGTGGGCCCCGGATCAAGGCACATGCCAAGCCGCCTTCGCCTGGGCCAGCGGCGCTCAGCTCAATCCGGAACACCGCGCCCTTCTCGCCACCATGCCTCGTTCCGGCTACCTGGTGCTTCATCTCCTCCGCTATCCGGCGTGGTCCATCCGGCTCAACGGCCAACTCCTCACCAATTTGCCGTCGCGCAATGACGGCCTCATCGCCATACCCGTCCCGCAAGGCCCCATCGATCTCACAGTCGACTGGACCGCGTCTCCCGGCGATCCTGCAGGACGCTGGCTCACCGCCCTCAGCGCCTTGTTGCTCATTGCCCTCTCGCTTTGTGAACTCCGTCTGGCCCGTTCTCGTCTAACATGATTGCAATGCCCGCAGACGTCAAATCGCTGATTCAGGAAGGCGCCGATCTAACCGACCAGGCGCTCGAGTCCCTGATCCCCTCGGCGGACACCGTTCCGGTTTCGATTCATGGCGCCATGCGCCACTCCGTCTTTGCCGGCGGCAAGCGGCTCCGGCCCGTGCTCGCCATGCAGGCAGGCGTCACCATCGCGGGCCACCTGCCCAAAGGCATTGAGCGTCTCGGCGCAGCCATCGAAATGCTCCACACCTACTCGCTCATCCACGACGATCTGCCCGCCCTCGACAACGACGACCTTCGCCGCGGCAAGCCCACCTGCCACGTCGTCTTCGGCGAAGCCATTGCCATCCTCGCCGGCGACGCGCTCCAGACCCGCGCCTTCGAAGTGCTCGCCGGTCTCGACTGTCCTCCAGCCGCCGGCCTTCAAATCGTCGGCCTCGTCGCCAACGCTGTCGGCACGGTTGACGGCATGATCGGAGGCCAGGTTCTCGACATCGAAAGCGAGCACCTCAAACCCACGCCCGAGTTGGTTGAGGCCATCCATCGCGCCAAGACCGGCGCGCTCATCCGCGTCAGCGTGGTTGCCGGCGGGGTCTATGCAGGAGCCACGGCGGACGACGTCGCGCGCCTCGACCGCTTCGGCCGCAAAGCCGGCCTCGCTTTCCAGATCGTCGATGATGTGCTCGACATGACCGTCGATTCGGCGCAGCTCGGCAAAACCGCAGGCAAGGACGAAGCCACTGAGAAGGCGACATGGCCAGCCGTCTACGGCGTTGAACAAAGCCTGCGCGACGCCGCGCAACTTGTCGATGAAGCTTTCGCCGCGCTTGAACCGTATGGCAGCCGTGCCTTCGGCCTCAAAGCCGTCGCCCGCTACCTGATCGAGCGCAAAAATTAACGATTGATTTCCGGTATGGCAGGCCACGCCGCCCGCCGATGATTGAGGATGCCCGTCGACCCTATTGGCTCAAAACCTTGCGGAGCTTCTCGCTCTGGCTTGAGAGATCCTCGACCGCGGTCTGCGCCTTGCCCAGCAGTCCCTGTAGATCTTCAAGAAATTCCGGAAGCCGGTCCCAGCACTTGCGCACCGCCTCCTGCTGATCGATCAGCGCCAGGGTAGCGCCGGATAGGGCCGTCACCAGGCCGATCCGCCGCTGGCCTGTAACCAGCAGCACACCGCTTGCGGCAAGGGTCGCGGCTGCGGCGTACCGAATCCAGTTTGTGGAGTCTGTCTCTTCACCGCGCTTCTCACCAGCCAGCTCTCTTGTTTCCTGCGTTAGCGGCACAACTACCATGACCCCTCCTGACGTTTCGCGCCCAATTCTGCGACCGAAAACTTCATTGCCTTTTTGAAGTATCGCTCGAAAGCTCGCGCTCGGGCGACTTTACTCGCATTTCTCCCTGGAAAAAGCACCGCTCCGCGATCCGTGCCGCTCTAGTCGAGGTCGATCTCACGTAGCGGCTTGCCCTCCGGCGCGTCTTTGGCCTTGCGCATGGCCTCGGCAAACTTCTTCTCCAGCAGATCTTCCTTGTTCTTCTCGGCGTCCACGCTCTGCCTGAAGATTGACTCCGTGCGCTCCCCATGCTCGCGCATAGCCTTGGCTGCCGTCTCCAGGTCCTCGAACATCCGCTTGCGCGGGGCTGAAGTGTGGCTCACCAGCACTCCGGTCTCCGCATCGATCTTCAGCATCGCCCCGCAATCCGGGCACGCCACTTCGAACGATTTGTGCTCCTTCTTGCTCATAACACCTCGTATTCTATGCGCTCAAGCCCGCTTTTGGCAGCCCGCTTTCTGCCTTGACACGCGCTCGCCCTCCAGCGAAAGATGAATGGGCTGGATGCACGGCCTCGCGCGCCGCATCATCGCGCGGCCGCAACAAGTCACCCACCCAGTATTTCTCGTATTCTCAGGAAGTTGCCCATGCAAAGTCTCTCTGCCAATTCGCTGCGTTTATCTACGCCGGTAGCTTTTGCGCTCCTCTGCCTGTTGATCGCCGCCGAACGCGTCCCCGCGCAATCCGCCGCGGCAACGGCGCCGGGCATCATGCCGCTTCAAGTTGACCGCACCGATCCCGCGAGCAGCCGGATTGTGCCTGCCAAAGCCAAGCTTGAGCGCATCGCCACCGGATTTACCTGGGTCGAAGGTCCCGTCTGGGTCAACAACAGCCTCTTTTTTGCCGACATTCCTTCCAACTCCATTCGCCGCTGGACGCCCGGTAAGGGCGTGAGCATCTTCCTTCAGCCCAGCGGTTACAAGGGCTCCGCTCCCTACGGCGGCCGCGAGCCCGGCTCTAATGGGATGACTTTGGACGCGCTCGGCCGCCTCACGGTGGCCGGCCACGCCCAGCGCGACATTTACCGATTCGAAGCGCTCAATCCTGAATCGGTCCAGACCGTCCTGGCCGATCGCTACCAGGGCCTGCGCTTGAACAGCCCGAACGATCTCGTCTATCGCTCCGACGGATCCATTTACTTCACCGATCCGCCCTACGGGTTGCGCAAGCAGAACGATTCAGATCCGGAAAAAGATCTCCAGGTCAACGGCGTCTATCGCATCCCGCAAGCACTCGCCCAAAAGGCCGGCGGGCCGCCTGCGCGCGGCGACCTGCAGCTTCTCATCTCCGATTTGCCAAGGCCAAACGGGATTGCTTTCTCGCCCGGCGAGAAGTTTCTGTACGTCGATTCCACCGAGCCCAGGAAGATCTGGATGCGGTACCGCGTGCTGCCCGACGGCACGCTCGCCGATCCTACGCTGCTCTATGACGGAACCAGTGACCCGCGCCCCGGCGGACCCGACGGCATGAAAGTCGATGTTGAAGGCAACATCTACAGCGCGGGTCCCGGCGGCGTGGTGATTCTGTCACCAGAAGGCAAACACCTCGCCACCCTGCTCATCCCCGAGCGCGTGGCCAACGTGGCCTGGGGCGGCCCGGATCGCAAGACGCTGTACATTTGCGCCTCGAGCAGCGTCTACCGCGTGAAGCTGTCGATCGCCGGCGAGCCGATCGTGCAGACGAAGCCGGCTGTTCACTGACGTGTCATCCTGAGGTCGCCGCGGCGACCGAAGGATCTGCGGTTGCTTTTCGCGACCTTCGCCCAACACGATAAGTGGGTGCCCCGGGGCACACTGCTAACCAAGTTCTTACTGAACCATCGCCGGTAATACATCCAGAATCACATCGCCTTCAACTCTTGGCCCCGAACGGCAACACTCTCGACATCGATTACTCCGTGCCCGTACAGGAGGTAGTAGACCTGAATGGACTCTCCGGGCATTCCTGCGATGGAGGAGGATCGCTGATCGGATACTTGAATGCATCTCGGTCCGTCCTTCGCTGTGCGAGAGCGTTCAGCCGCTGCGTATTCCGCCTGAAGATCATGCGGAATATCCGAGAACGAGTCGATAGTGAAACACACTGTGGGGGCGTGCGCGCTGCTGCTCGTGCTGGCGCCTCCGGAGATGCTTCTGAGCGTTCCTGGTGCGACGTGCATTCGCTTGAACTCGTAGTTGAATGCCATGTCTCTCCGAACCTTTCGATCAAGCCAGAAGTAGCCGCCTATAAGCACAGCCAGAACGCACACGAAGGCAAGCATCCTAAATATCAGTTTCATCACGTTGGTCCGATACACATTCTAAATAGTCTTACGGTAACTTCTCGAGCATTGTTCCTGGTTGGTCGACTACTTGGAATTTACTTCGCAATAAACAGAATGGCGCGCCGCGGGTGTAGCACAGAATTAGCACAAAAATCTGCATTAGAATTCCAGAGTGTTCAACCCATAGAGCTTGGAGTGCATTCGAGAAATCGGTGCCCCTTTCCTAGCTCTGCTAGGGTGGGGTAGCACGAGCCCACCTGTCATCCTGAGCAACCGACGCGCAGCGGAGGGACGCGAAGGATCTGCGGTTGCTTTTCCCCTTCGTTGACTACCACCTACCGGCTACGCCCTACTGCCCGCTCCCCACAAACTCCGTCTTCCCTGGCGGCGTGGCCGCCGTCTTGAAGTTCACCACGTGATAAATCGCCGGCTCGGTTCCCACGTTCCTGAATCCGTGCGGCTGGTTTGACCCGTTGAAGATCACCGATCCCGGGCCGACGCGAATCCATGTTCCATTTGAGAGCGTCTCCACCGTCCCCTGCCGGATGATAATCAACTCCTCATTCGGGTGCTTGTGCGGCGGATGCGACATCAGCCCCGGGTTCAGTGTCGAGATGTGGATCTCGAGGTTCTCGAGCGTCGCCGTCGGCGACGAGCAAACCGACCGCACCGAACCGGTCTTGGTTGGCTTGTCGACCATCGCGTTCCAGTCGAAGACCTTCGATCCCATCACGGGTTGAGCGGCGGGCGTGGTGTCGGCGGAGGGCGCGGCGGCGGGTGTTGTGCCGGGGCCATTCTGGGCAAAAGCCAGCGCATCGCCGGCCACGGCAGTGGCGGCGAGCGCCGCGAACAGTTCTCTACGATTCATGGTTGGTTTCCTTTTCAATTCGTTTGGAGCGGAGCCGCGCACGAAAAAAACGGCGCTCCCAAACACGGCGTTCCTGTTCGCTGTTACTTATAGTGGACCGAGCCGATGCATGCAACTTCGCTCGGTGCACCCGATGCACGCTCTCTTGCGCAGCCGTGGGTCGCGGTTCGTGGGTCGTGAGCTATGGTCCGTGAAAAGAGTGAAAAAGTGAACAAAGTGAATAAAGTCAGAGAGTTAAGGAGTGAAAGCGCGCCGGCTGCATTTGAGCAGATCGCATGTTGATTCCAAAGGGGTTATTGGTCATAAATTCGGCGTAATTCGATGCATATTCTCGATGATTCTGAAGTCGATTTGCTGATTCTAAACGAGTTAAATGGCGAAAAATAAGCGAAACATGCTAAATTTTTTTATTTAATTAATTTCCGCCTCCTTGCTGAGGGGCTTAACGCTCCCTTTCAAGCGATAGCTAGTGGCTGGTTTGCTTGCGACCATGGAACGATTATGCGCCTAAAGCTGGAAATGATCGGCAAACTTGAGAAAGAAAAGTTAAGAAGTGAATGAGTGAATAAGTGAAGGGGAATCAGGCGATAAGCCGAAGGGCCGGTCAGGCTGCCGGGTGAGCGGGGGCTTGACAAGAACGCAAGTGAAAGAGGGAAGACTGGCCGCCGAAAGAAACCGCGGAGGTAGGAGGGCCGCCAGAGCAAACTCCGCCAACTCCGCTAACCCCGCTGACTCCGCTACTTCGCCGCCGTTTGCACGGGCTTCGGGCCGTTCGCGGCCGGCGGGTTCACTTGCGCGTTCAGGAAATTGGCCAGGTCGTCCACATCCTGCTGGGTGCCAACCATCGGAGGCATGAAGTGATGATAGGGCGAGTCGGGCTTGTACTCGTGCAGCATGGTGATGAAGCTCTCGATGTTGGCGCGGTCGCGGCCCGCGAGGAGTTTCGCCAGCGGACGGTAGCCGTTGAGTGTGTGGCATGCGCCGCACTCGCCGCGGAAGATGGCCTCGCCGCGCGAGTAGCTCGAGTCCGCGCCGTTCCACACCCAGTTGGAGTGCGCAAGGTAACCGTCGTGATCGATCTTGATCGCGTAGGGCACGCGCACGCCGTTTGAGTACATCCAGCGGCCGATGACGTAGGGCTTGCGCAGCATCTCGCGCGAGTATTCGCCGGCGCCGGTGGCCACCAGCGCAAGAAGAAGGATCGCTACCGCGTGCGAGGGGTTGAAGTCGGCAGGATTGCGGTACGCCAGGTAGTAGGCGACGCCAATGATCGTCGCTGAAACCATCACGATCACGAGGGCCATGCGCGTGACCGTCGAAAATGTGCCGGTGCCCATGGTATCGATGCCCAGCGTGAGCAAAGCGCGCTGCGTCTGGGGCACCATGAAGAGGTACCAGATGAAAAGGAACGGCATGGCAACGAACGAAGGCACAAGCCACTTGACGCTCCACTTGACCAGAGAAGACTTGAGCGCCGTCTTTTTTGTGCCGTCGATGCGGCTGGCGCTGATCAGCGCCCAGATGCCGGCCAGCGATGCGCACACGCAGCTGCGCAAAAGCAGGCTCGGCCAGTAGGTGGGATTGAAGAACGCGTTCCAGAACTTGCTGGCCTCGTGTCCCGTGCCGGCCACGCCAAGCCAGGTGTCGCCCGGCGTCAGCATGAAAGTGAGAATGCCGTTGATGATGATGAGCGTGCATGCCGACGCGCCCGCATACACCCAGCCCACGACCAGGTGCAGCTTCGCATCGATCTTGTTCCACGTGTAGTAATAAACGGCTGCCGTGGCGAGCTCGACCATGAAGAACACCCACTCGATGGCCCAGCCGAAGACGAAGTTGTGGATCAACGTGCTGGTGGCTTCGGGATTGGTGAGGCCGATGGCAAACCAGATGCCCACGCCGGAGATGGTGCCGAACACGCCGGTCAGGATGAGAAAGAACCTGGAGTAGCCAACCAGCTCGGCGAGCCAGTCGTTGCGCGCCTCGCGCAGAGCCTTGCGTTCGGCCAGCGGCAGATACAACCCGCCGCCCACGGCAAACTGCGAGATCATGACGTGGAAGATGGCGATGATGCCGATCACCCAGCCCGACCCGAGATAAGGAATGTCCCAAAACGGATAGTTCATCGTTGTTCCTCTAGCGAACGGACCAGTAACCGATAACGGTGGTGGCAAGGAGAGCGAAGACCGCAAGCAATCCGAAATAATGCGCAACGCGCGCGCGCCGGCCTGATTCCTTGCTCTTGTCGTAGAAGGGAATCAAGATCCAGAGCACAATGCCCAGCGTGAACAGAAGCAGTCCCGCGATCTCTCCCGCTTCGCCGGGCAGCACGGAACCCAGCATCTTGAGCATTTCGAAGGGGCTCATGAAGTACCACTCGGGATGAATGCCCATCGGCGCGGGAGCGAGCGAATCATATGCCTTGCCCAGCGGCCAGGGAAACACCGAAGCCAGTAGCGCCAGCACATTGAGCGAGATGATCCACATGGCAATGTCTTTGCGCAGGAAGTTGGGCATGAAGGGCATCGATTTGCGCTCCGCCGCCGGTTTGGCTTCTTCGCTTTCAGGAACAGCATTGCCGTGGCGCTGCACCAGCCAGAGGTGAAATCCCAGCAGGGGGATGAACAGCGCGGGAAGGACGACAACGTGCAGAGCGAAGAAACGCTGCACCGTGAATTCGGTTACGTCCGGCCCGCCGCGGAGCATGTTGGCGATGGCCGGCCCGATCCACGGAATCGCGACAGGAATCTGCAAACCTACCTTGGTGGCGAAATAGCTGAGCTCATCCATGGGCAGCAGGTAGCCCGAGAAGCCGAAGCACGCGGCTACCACCAGCAACGCCATCCCGCTGAGCCAGCCGAATTCTCGCGGCTTGCGGTAGGCCTTCATAAAGAAGACCGAAAACATGTGCACCAGGATCGAGAACATCATCAGGTTCGCGGCCCAGGCATGCGCGGAGCGGATGAGCCAGCCGAAGTTCATCACGAACGTGATCTGCCGGACCGATTCAAACGCCTCGATGCCCGGCCGGTAATACACGAGCAGCAGCACGCCCGTGAAGCACTGGAGCATAAAGAGGAACAGCGTAATGCCACCCCAGTAGTACCAGAAAGATTGCGCGTGCACCGGAACCGTTTTCTTGCGCGCGAAGGCGGCCAGATCCGAGATCCCCAGCCGCTCATCCATCCAGTCGTAAACATTCGTTGCAATCGATTTCGTGGTCATTATCTCTGGTCCTTGCTAAGCTCGTGGACGGTGAACGGTGGTCGGTGATCAGGCGGCTTTGGATTTTAGCGTTGACAGAAGCCTGAAGAGCATCTTGCCGATGCGATGCGAAAGGTCTTCTGCATGTTCTAGAAGTGTGGCGTCGCCAAGGCCAAGAGCCCGGGCAATTTCCAACTGCGTTTGCAACTCGCAGTTCGATCCTCGGGCCACGCCCAGGAATTGCTTGAACTCGCCGGTGTTGAGTCGCCCCTGCCCTTCAGCAATATCGCTGGGAATCGAAACGGCGGAGCGTCGCAATTGCGAGCTCAGCCCAAACAGCTCCTCTCGCGGGAATGCTTGGGTCAACCTATAGACAGTGACCGTCAAATCCATCGACATCTGCCAGACCTCCAAATCGCGAAAAGACCGGACCGTTTCAGTTCTCATTTCATCCTCCACTGCGCGCTATTTGTTTTTCACCGTTCACCGTCCGCCGTTCACCGTCCACCGCCCTCGTCACGCTCGAGAAACTTCAACCCCTGTATCGTTGATGGCAACTTTGAAGAGCTTGAGCGGCTTGGGCGGAGGCCCGCTCACGTTGGCGCCGGTGTACGGGTTGTACACGCCGCCGTGGCACGCGCAATGGATGCGATCGGCCTGCGGCTCATATTGCACGGTGCAGCCCAGATGCGTGCAGACAGCGGTGAGCGCGACCCATTGGCCGTTCTGGTGATGAATCAGCATTGCGGGGGAGGGACCGAACTTGAACATCAGCACCGACCCAGCGGGCAGCTTCTGCGCGTCCTTGAGCGTGACCTCTGTGACGGCCGAAGCGCTGAGCGCCATCTCGCTGGGCGAGGCCAGGTAGCGGTAGACGGGGTATGCCAACGCCGCTGCATAGCAAACGCCTGCGGCGCCGGCCGCCGCGAGAAACGCCCGCCGCGTCTTTACGTCGCCGTTCTCCGCATGTTCCTGGACGATGTTTGGTGAAATCACTGGAATGCTCATAAGCTATGCCGCGCCCTCCATGGTTTTCTGCGCACGCGCCACGACTGATACCAGCCATCCGACCACTCCGAGGCCGGCGACAAAAAGCACGAGGAACAAGCCCACCACGCTCCAATTGGTGACGACGACCCGGTCCCACACGTCGTAGCCCTTGCTGAGCAGCGTCACGTCGCGCACGCCGTCGCGATAAACCGTCAGCATGATCTCGAGGAGCACCGTGGTCAGCACCGCGGCCCACGCGAGCCATCCGGCGCTGATTTTGCCGAAGCCGGCGATCGCGCCAACGAGAATTGCCACCACGACCAGAGCGATCCAGCCGTAGCCGGCGAACCCGGCGAATTTGTAGGCCGGATACAGAGCGTGACCGGCAAGCCCCGCCTTCACGGCAGCCGGTTGAACGCTTGCGGCCCAGAGTCCAGCGGCAAGATAAACGAGGCCGAAGCCAGCGGCCAACTTGCCGCCCAGGCCCGCGACATATTTCTTTTCTTCCGCAGTAAACGTGCTGCGGCCGGCGAGGTAAACGAGCCACAATCCGCCGATCGCGAGGCCCCCGGCCATCATCAGGAGCCAGCGCGGTTCCAGAGTTGGATCGCCTGTGGGCAGATAAGCACCCATGGCCGAAGCCGAATACATGGTCCGCCAAGCTTCGGGCCGCAGCATCAGCGTCATGTTTGTCGACAGGATTCGCGCCACACCGCCCGCGAGCAGCCATGCGATGAGGCCCACCCACCATGCGGATTTTCCCGCCTCAAGCCGCGCGGAGAATTTGTAAAGCAGCCAGTAGACCAGGATGAGCGTTGGAATGAGCGCGATCCAGTAGACGCCGATGAGCACGCTGCTGGTGTAAAGCGCGCGCCCATAGAGCACTTGCGCGAAGAGAAGCGGCGGGACGGCCAAGTTGATCACAAACGTCATGACCACCGTGAGGCGCCGAGCCAGCGCCCGCGCCGTGACCAGCGAGTGGGCCGACTTGCCGAACAGGCTCAGCAAGACGGCCACGAGCAGGCCTCCCAGAAGCATCTCCACAGCCACAAAATGCAGAGAAAGCGTAACGATGTGCAGCAGCTTAAGCAGCCACACCGGCGCCGGCAAGGGAATCGGATCCACTGCTGGGTAAGGGTTCATAAGGCTCTGATGGTTCCTTTCACTTTTCCGCCCACGCTGGACGCCTGAGCGAAACCTTGGTGGGCAAATGCGCAAGCCCGCGCCGTTTTTTCAGGCCGGATCGGAAGGGCGACAAAGGCGGCGGAGCGAACGCGGCACATTTTGGACCATTCTTCTCCAAATTGACTCGGAAGAAGCTAATTTAAGAGCCGCTGCGAACAGGGGTCTGTGATGGGAGGCACATCGGCGTGTGACGGTTTCATCTACGCTGCCGATTTGACTGAGGTCATCTTGCCGTTCGAAAAAGCCGCGACGACTGCGGACTTTTTGGATGGGCGAGAGGCCAGTGCGGCGGGACAAAGCAATGAAGCGAGCCAACTCATCGATGCAACTGACGCGCGCCGCCGACTACGCGGTCCGCGTGATGATTGAGCTGGCCGCGCTGCCGGCCGATGCGCGGGTTTCGCTTCCTTCGCTGGCGCGGGCTACGGGAGCGCCGGAGAGTTTTCTGTCAAAGGTGCTTCAGAGTCTGACGCGCGCCGAGCTCATCACATCCCAGCGCGGCCAATCCGGCGGCTTCCGGATTACACAGCGCGGTCGCCAGGCCTCGATGCGCGATGTGATTGAAGCCATTGACGGCGTAATTTGCCTCAACGTCTGCCTGATTCATGGCCGGTCCTGCCCGAGAAAAGCACGCTGTCCCGCGCATCCGGTTTGGGCCAGGGCGCAGCAGACGATGTTGCAGGTTCTCGCCGGCGCTTCGATCGCCGCCATGGCGGCCCAAGCATCGGCCGGTAGGCCAAGCCGTTCGGCTTCTGGTCTGGATGTTCTAACTTTGCCTACGAAAGCGGCGCGCCGATAAGCGACGCCGAGGGCCCGGTCTCGCATTTGTCAACAGTTCGTCGAATTCGCCGGGCGCGCGTTCAACTTGCCAAGCGCGTATGCGGGGTGTTTCAATCGAGCTATTGAAACAGGGGTGCTCCACGAATGGTGGGGCTGAGAAATACCCTCGAACCCGATCCGGATAATACCGGCGTGGGAAGTTTTCTCCAACCGAGCGGCATTTTCCTCACTTTGCGGCGCGAGTTCCTTTGTTTCAGGCAACACAGAAACGAAGGGTTCCCATGCGCGCAGCCGCATTCAGCTCCGACAAATCGTCATCGCTTTTTGGCCACGCACATCGCGCGTTTAAGTTCATTTTCCTTTTGACCTGCTTGGCCACACTGCTGTTCCTCGCGCAATCGGCGCAGTCCGCGCAAACGTCTGCGCAGATGGGGCCGCCCGTGAAGCCGAGTGCGTCGTCGTCTTCGCAAACGGAGCCGCAGTCGCCGGTGAGTCCTTCGGCGTCGCAACCAGCCGAACAAAACCCCAGCTCCGCGCAACAGAAACCCGCTCGCGTGACCACCACCGTCATCGTCCACGGCGAAGTGGAAGACAATTATCTGCCAGAGTCTGTTACTGTCGGCACGCTGGATGGCGCCGAGCTAAAAAGCGCTCCACTCTCGGCGTCGGTTGTTACGCGCGATTTGCTCAACGACCAGGTTTCGCGTCTGCTCTCTGACGTGATTCAAAACGAAGCCTCCGTCGGAGACGACTACGTTCCGGTGGGCTATTACGGGGATTACCAAATTCGCGGCTTTCCTCTCGATCTGGCCACGGGGCTCGAAGTGAACGGCATGACCATTGCCGGCGAGCAGGATGTGCCGCTCGAAAACAAGGAGGCAGTCGAATTCCTCGAGGGCATTGCCGCGGTGGAGAGCGGCGTGGCCTCGGCCGGAGGGCTGATCGATTACGTGTCCAAGCGCCCCGCGAATATCCAGGCAATCGATTTCGCCACCGATCATCGCGGTACGGCCTACGGCGCGCTTGACCTCGGCCATCTGTTTGGCAGCCGCAAGCAGGTGGGCGCGCGCGTGAATCTGGCGGGAGAAAGAATTGTTCCCTACATGAATGACACCAACGGCTGGCGCGCAGTGGGAGCGGGCGCGACCGACTGGAGGCTGAATACAGCCACCCTGCTCAAGGGAGACTTTGAGTACCAGCACAAAACCGAGCGCGACGGCAGCGGCTACCAATTGCTCGGCGGAACTGTGTTGCCCGACATCAATCGCACTTACCGGTCAACCATGCTTGGCGATCAATCGTGGGGGCTTCCTGACACTTATGACACGTTCAACACCGATGCGCGCATCGATCACACGTTCTCGCCGTCGTGGGTCGGCTACGCAGCCGCCAGCCTGAGCCACTCATTGATCCAGGACAACGTGCTTTACGTTTACGGCTGCTACTACGAGACGCAGTGCAACAACGGCTCGGCCCCTCCCTACTTCTTCGCGCCTGACGGAACCTACGACGTCTACGATTACCGCGACCCCAACGAGCTGCGCATCGACGCTGAGGCAGAAGCGATGGTCACCGGCCACATTCACACGGGTTCCGTGACGCAGGACGTGACAGCAGGCGGCGTCTTCTTTCTCCGGACCGTGCATCAACCTGGCTTTTACTCGGCTGAAAACCCCTATTCGGCGGACGGCGTTGTGCAGGATGGCGCTGTCTACACATACGTCGGATCCGACAACATCTACCAGCCCATCGCGTCGCTTCCGCCGCCCGGCGACCCGAATTCGCTTGAACCTACGTACGAGTCTGCGGGGCCGCGGCGACTTTGGCAAGACAGTCGCCAATCGTCGGGCGTGGTTCAGGATTGGATTCATCTTCCAGCGCGCATCGAACTCATTGCGGGCGCGCGCTACGATTCGCTACGCGATCATAATTATTCAGCGTACGCGAGCTGCAGCGATCCAACGGAGCTTGATCCCGCGACCGTGACCCTTCCAAATGCTTGCGCGCCCGAGCCATCGGACAAGCCGGTCTGGCTGCCGCAATTTGCCGTCACGTATAGCCCTGTCGAGAACCTCACACTTTATTCAAACTATGGCGTGATGTTATCTCTCGGTCCGGAGGCGCCATTCTGGGCCGACAACGGCAGCCAGTTTCTTGCGCCGTTTTTCTCGCGCCAGGCAGAGGTTGGCGCGAAGTACGAACCCGGCCAGCGGATTCTGCTGACCACCGCGTTCTTTCACATGCGCGCACCGTTTTTCTATCCGGAGAGCGACGGAGCGGGCGGCCTAATCTTCGTCTCGCAGGGACGCGAAACGCACAACGGCATTGAGCTGAATGCCGAAGGGAAAGCCGCAAGCTGGCTCCGCCTCAATGGCTCAGCCGCGGCCATGAACGCCGTCTCCACTGACACGGGCACGACTTCGTTTGACAATAAGCAGGTGATCAACGTGCCGCACCTGCACACCAACGTATTCGCCGATCTCACTATGCCTCACCTGCACAATCTGCACCTGATGCCCGGATGGAGCTACACATCGCGTAAAGAAGCCACGCGCGACGATGCGGTGAGCGTGCCCAGCTACAACCTGTTCAACCTGGGCGCGCGTTACACGCCCGGAGGCGAGCAGGGCCATGTTGCGATCCACATTTACGCGGACAACATTACGAATAAGCGCTACTGGTCCGACACGGGCGCCAGTTACGGCGATACTTTTGTCTGGCTCGGCGCGCCGCCGACTGTGCGGCTTGACGCGCACTATACGTTTTAGACGCGGTGGACGGTAGACGGTAGACGGTGAACGGTAGCTGATGCATCGCGAGATCGGGCGGAAGCGGAAGCGGCAGAAAGCAGACAGGAAACAGCAAACAGCGAAGGCGAGGAACAACGGCTGGGGCTGGAGGCGTGAGGCTCGAAAAGGATCGATGAGTTCAACACCCAAAGCGCACGGCATGGACGGCTCGCTGGTCGAACCCGACTGGCGTCCGCTCACGCTCGATGAGCTGCGCCCTCTTCTCGTCCAATTCCCCCAGCTCGGCGAGCCGACGCGAATCATCTCTGTGAGCCCGCGCCCGTTCTCCGCGGCTGGTGTCGTGGCGACGCGGACCGATCACGGAGCCGACCAGCGCATCTTCATCAAACGCCATCATCGCGCCGTGCGTGATCGCGAAGGCCTCCTCGAGGAGCATCGTTTTCTTTCCCATCTTCGTGCCCATGTCGCGCTTGTCCCGCGTGTCTTCGCTTCCGCGGCCGGGGAAACAGCCATCGAAGCAGGCGAGTGGACCTACGAGGTCCACGAAATTCCTCCTGGCATCGACCTTTACGAGGACGACCTCTCATGGACGCCGTTTCGCAGCGCGGCGCACGCGCACTCCGCGGGTACGGTGCTCGCGCTGCTCCATCGCGCCTTGGAGGATTTTAACGCTCCGCGCCGCAAGCCGCGTCCGCTCGTGGCGAGCTTCACTATCTTTGCAGGCGAGGATCCTGCCGCCGCAATGGCGCGCTACGTCGCCGCTCGTCCCTCGCTCGCTGCAAACAAAGCCGTCCAAGCCAGCGCGGAGCAGGCCATCGAGCTCCTGACCCCCTTTCACGCCGAGCTTGCGCCGCATCTGCACGCGCTCGCACCGCTCTGGACACACAACGACTTGCACGCCTCCAATCTTTTTTGGAGCGATGCGGGTCCTATCGGCGATCGCGACGCGCACGCCACTGCCATCATCGACTTCGGCCTTGCTGACCGGACCAACGCCGCGCACGATATTGCTCACGCCATCGAGCGCAACATCGTCGAGTGGCTCGCGCTGGTTAACGATTCTGCGCGCCCTGACGACGTGCCGATTCACCTCGATCATCTTGAGGCCCTTCTCGACGGCTACGAATCCATCCGCCCGCTCTCAACTGAAGAATCTTTCGCGCTCGCGCCGATGGCCGCGCTGTGCCATGCTGAGTTCGCGCTCTCTGAGGCCGATTACTTTCTCGGCGTTCTGCACTCAGAGGAGAAAGCGAAAATGGCTTACGACGGATGGCTCGTGGGCCACGCCCGCTGGTTTGCGAGCGCGCCCGGCCGCAGGCTGCTTGATGCGCTGCGGCACCGGGCCGAACGCAAAGACTTGTTCCAGGGCGCGTCACAGGAGAAGAAGGCGGGCCGGCCGTGATCTCGAATGTTGTCACCGCTTATCTGATTGCTCACGGGCTGGAGCTCGCGGGAGTTATCACGGCCGCTCTGGGAATCTGGCTGACCACACGGCGTCTGCTCATCTGCTGGCCCATCACGCTGGTTTCGATCTTTATTTACATGGTGGTCTTCTTCCGTGCCGGGCTGTTTTCAGACGCTTTGCTGCAAGTCTTTTTCGTCGGCTTTACGGTTTACGGTTGGTGGCACTGGTGGCGTGGCGTGCGCGATGAAGGCGAAGTACGCGTGGTCCCTCTGCCACAGCAAAGCCTGTTTATCGCTCTCCTTCTCGGCGTGGCGGGGAGCTTCGCGCTGGGAACGCTGGCCAAGCGACTGCACGCCGCGCTGCCATATCTCGACGCGATGCTGATGAGCTACAGCCTTGTGGCCACATGGTGGCAGGCGCGCAAGCACATCGCCAACTGGTGGCTTTGGATTCTGGTGGATGCAATTTACATCGGCGAATACATCTATAAGGACCTGTGGGCAACGGCTTTGCTTTACGCGGCCTTTGTGCCGCTTGCTTTGCTTGGCCTGCGCGACTGGCGCCGCGCGGCAGACGCCGCTAACTTGCCGCTTGCACTACGTTCCTGAGCGGCTCGCCGCTCATATACCGACGCAGCTCATCGGCAACAACGCGCAGTGCGCGCGGAGCAAACTGCGGAGTCGATCCGCCAATATGCGGCGTGAGCAACAGGTTTGGGCAGCTCCAAAGTGGATGGCCTTCGGGCAATGGCTCGGGTTCGGTGACGTCGAGCGCGGCACGAATGCGGCCCGAGTTGAGGGCATCGACGAGAGCATCCGTATCTACGATTGGCCCACGCGCGGAATTCACCAACAGCGCGCCCTGGTGGAGCAACCCGAGCTGCCGCTCGCCGATCAGCCCGCGCGATTCCGGCGTTGCGGGCAGGATCAAAATCACGACGTCAGCGCGCGGAAGCAGAGTATCCAGTTCGCTTACCGCGTGCACCTCGGGCTCTGAGCGGGCCGTGCGCGCAAGACGAACCATGTTCACGGAAAATGGAACCAGCATGCGCTCGATTTCCTTGCCGATCGCGCCATATCCGACCAGCAGCACCGTCTTGCCCGTGAGCTCTTCCTGCAAAACCGGCGGGTAGGCAGTATGGGTGTCGCCGGTGATTTTGGCGTAGTGCGCGCTGGCCTCGAACCGCCGCTTCCACACGCCCGACCGTTGAATGTCGAGATACAGCGGAAAATACTTCAACATGGTCAGGATTGCCGACAAAGTCCACTCTGCGGTTGAGATGTTGTGCGCGCCATGCGCATTGCAGATGGTTACGTGCGGGCCGACCGTTGCGGGAATCCACTCCGTTCCCGCCATCATGGCGAGCACCAGCTTTACGCCCCGCAAGCGAGGCCAAGCGCGGATCGCCCTGGTCGAATAGGGGTCGGGGATCCAGACATCGATCTCGACATCGCGATCCATCTTGTCCGACACCGGGATAAGCTCGATCCCCTTGGGGAAATCGTGGAACAGCTCAGCGGGTAAAGTCGCTGGGTATCCGACTCGCAGCATGCAGTTCATTGCGCGCGACTGGCGCACGCTCCTCGAATCCATCCTATCGCAGCGCTTGCGCCGCACTATCCAGGGCGACATTGTTGGTTGACGGTCACCGGACCGCGTCGCGAAACTGTTGACGCGAAACTATGCGCGCCTGCGCGCCGCAAACTATCCTGAAAGAGCTGACAAAGTTTATCCTCGGATCGCATCGATGCGCCTGAAAGCCAGGAAAACGTGGTCGCAGCACCAACTCACTGCCAAGCTGCGCGTGGAAGGCGGAGAGCAGGGATTGCTGACCTTTGAGCGACGCCGCATTTTGATCGACGCGGCGAAAACTGCGCTGGCGGCGGCTCTGTGCTGGTGGCTGGCGCTGCGCTTCGGCCTGCACGACGGCTACTGGGGCTCGATCAGCGCCATCATCGTTTTGCAATCGAATGTGGGCGCCACGGTGACCGCTTCGCGCGATCGCCTGCTCGGCACGTTCCTGGGCGCTGCGTTCGGTTTTGCATGCTCCGTGTTCGGCGCGCCGCCGTGGAACTACATTCTCGCTTTGCTGATGGCGATCATTGTCTGCGGCCTGCTGAGTCTTCGCAACAGCTCGCGCCTGGCCGCCGTCACCATCACCATCATCATGCTCGTCTCCAAATCCGGCCCGCGCTGGGAGCTGGCGCTCGACCGTGTGGGCGAAGTGCTGCTGGGAATCGTGGTTGCGCTCGCGGTCTCCACGCTTGTCTTTCCTGACCGCGCGCGCCTGTGGCTGCGCGACGGACTGGCGCAGGAATTTCTTCTGCTCGGCAGCTTGTTCGAGGCGATTCTCGAGGGGTTTCGCGGCGCGCCTTCGCAAAATCTTCCCGCCCTGCGCGACGATGCGCTGGCATTGCTGCGCGGCAACAGCCAGCTGCTTGAAGCTGCGCGCAACGAGCCGAGCGGCCCCGGATGGCGCGAGGGTCTCAGCATGCTCTCGCAGTTTGGGCGCTCTCTCTATGACGCGCTCGTGGCGCTCGAGATTGCAGTGAAAGACAGCCACGAGGACCGATTTGCCCAGCAATTGGAGCCCGCGCTCTCGCATCTGGCTGCCGACATTCGCACGGGCTTTAACTACTTGGGAAGCTGCATTCACAAGTGGAGCTTCAGCGTGCCGGCGGAGGGAATCAATCTGGAGCAGGACATTGCCGACCTTGAAGCGCGCATGGATGAGGTTCGCCATACGGGTGTCGCGTTCGATCAAGCCGAGATCCTGCGTGCCTACGCGGTCCAGCTCCATTTGAAGCAGATTGCACGTTTGCTCCGTGCGACGCGAGCTGAAACCAGCAACGCCGTCGGCGATTCGAAGAAGATCGTGGATTCCGTATGAGGTGAGTGCGGAGACGTGCCTGCTATTCGCGCAGATTTGTGGGACGCGAAGGCGAGAAGACGGCAGCGATCA
This sequence comes from uncultured Acidobacteriaceae bacterium, assembly GCA_963813015.1. Lineage (GTDB taxonomy): Bacteria > Acidobacteriota > Terriglobia > Terriglobales > Acidobacteriaceae > Telmatobacter. The sequence continues at coordinate 1,080,336 of CAWEXN010000008.1, read as the reverse complement.
GACGGCCAACTGCTCGGTGTAGACAGCCATGCCCACGACCGCATCGGCGCCCATCGTATCGAGCGCGTCCACTTCCTGCTGGCTGCGAATACCTCCGGCCACGATGAGTTGACGTTGCGTGAGTTTGCGCAAACGCGCCGCGGTTTCGATGGGAAAGCCCTGCATCGTTCCTTCAGTATCGACGTGCGTGTAGAGAAATGCCGAGACGTAGGGCTCAAGCTGAGGGATCGCATCGTCGGGCGTGAGCGCAATCTGCGCCTTCCAGCCCTTCACCGCGATGCGGCCGTTCTTGGTGTCGATGCCGGCGACGATTCGGTCGGCGCCGATGGCCGATGCGAGCTCAGCAGCGAAGCTTGTGTTGACTGTTCCCTCAGCCGTAAAAAGCGCAGAACCGATAATGACGCGCTTTGCTCCGGCGTCGAGGACCTGGCGGGCGCGCTCGATCGTGTGAATGCCTCCGCCGGCCTGCACTGGGAGCCGCTTGGCAATTTGCTCCACAAGCGTGGAGTTGTCGCCCTGGCGCATCGCCGCATCGAGGTCGATCAACTGGACTAAGGGAAAGCGAGAAAACTTCTCGATCCAGTATTCAAAATCGTCGAAAGCGAGGCGCAGCTTTTCGCCCTGCACAAGCTGCACAATGCGCCCACCCATCAGATCGATCGAAGGAATCAGCATGGCAGCCTCACCGGAACGCCCGCACGCGCGAGTTCCTCTTTGAGCGAGCGTGAAGTGGATACACCGAAATGAAAGATGCTGGCCGCGAGCGCCGCATCGGCTTTGCCGCGCGCGAACACATCGGCGAAGTGGGCGACGGTTCCCGCGCCGCCCGAGGCGATCACCGGAATGCCGACGGCCTCGCTCACTGCCGCTGTAAGTTCGCAATCAAAGCCCGCGCGGGTTCCGTCGGCGTCCATCGAGGTGAGTAGAATTTCGCCTGCTCCGCGCTGCTCCGCTTCGCGGGCCCACTCGACGACTGTGCGGCCAATGGGACGCCGACCTCCTTGCACGAATACCTGGGCGTCGCGTACCGGGTCGGCAGCCTCGGGATCGCGCCGCGCGTCGATGGCGACGACGACTGCCTGCGCGCCAAAACTGCTGCCGATGGCGCTGATGAGGGAGGGGTCGGCCAAGGCCGCGGAGTTGATGCTTACCTTGTCCGCGCCGGCCTCAAACACCTGTTCGGCATCCTGAGCCGAGCGAATCCCTCCGCCCACGCAAAATGGCACAAACAGCTCGCGCGCTGTCCGCCGCACGGTATCGAGCAGGGTCTGGCGGCCCTCGTGCGTCGCCGTAATGTCGAGCAGAACGATTTCATCGGCGCCTTCGCGTGCGTGGCGCGCAGCCTGCGTCGCTGGATCGCCCGCGTCGACGAGGTCGACGAACTGCACGCCCTTGACCACGCGGCCGGCGTGCACGTCGAGGCAGGCAATGATGCGCTTGGTTAGCATAGCTATCTTTTCACCACATGGCGGGCGACGAGATCGTTGAGCTCGGTGCGTTGAGTGGGAGATAGAGCTGAAGTAGGAAACAGAAAGAATCGGCGGGCAGTGATATAGATCAATGTGACCCGATCATCCTGCGTAAAGCCCATGACACCGGTCCATGGCAGCCTCACTTCCTCGGTTCCTGGGTTTTCCTCGACGATCCTCTGATCATCGATCTCGATTGTGCTTGTGCGGCCTAACCGTGTTGGCGGAAACATTTGCTTATATCCCCGGCGTGTCATCGACCAATCGAAGCAGTGGAAATGCGATAGTCACCAATAACGACCACGCCGCTAAGACGATCGCCTGCACAAGTCAGCACCTGCGTATTACTTGCTGAGGCTGCCGGCGGCGAAGAGGGTCAAGGCCGATCAAGAAGAGCAGACGGGCAGATCCACGGAAATATTCGTCGGCTGAATTTGCGGCCGCCGATGGAGCCTCAGCGCTGCCTTGTAGTCCTCGAGCGTGATCGTGAATTCAAACTTCATCTTGGAACTCCAGAAAATTGCGCAGGATTTTCAGGCCGGTATCGCCGGATTTTTCCGGGTGAAACTGCACGCCCATCACGTTGCCGCGCTCGACGGCCGCGGCGAACGGCTCGATGTATTGCGTGATGGCCGCGGTATCGTTTGTGACCGGGCCTTTGTAGGAGTGCGTAAAGTAGACGAACTCGCCGGGATCGACGCCGGCAAGCAACTTGGAGCCCGCCCGAACTTCGAGGGAGTTCCAGCCGACGTGCGGAACCTTTTCGGTGCTTTCGGCAAAGCGCGTGCATGCTTCCGGGAAATGCCCGAGGCCCGGCTGCTGTGGCGCTTCGGTCGATCCCGCGTAGAGCCACTGCATGCCGACGCAGATGCCGAGGAACGGCACGCCGCGCGCGATCGCCGCACGAATTGCGCCGGTCAGTCCGGTCTGCGTCGAGCCGCTCCGTGGCGGCGAAGTGGCCGACGCCGGGAAGAACGATGCGCTCGGCCGACTCGACCAGCGACAAATCGCCGTCGGTCACGATCGTTTCGGCGCCCAGATGCTTGAGCGTCTTGAGCACGGAGGTCAGATTGCCGGCTTTGTAGTCGATGACGGTGATCGGCATGCTTTTTGGTCTCAGGGGCTAAAGCCCCAACTCATTTCTGGTCTTCATTCGGCACGCGACCCACCCACTGGGTGGGTTCCCCGGTCGTGCCCTGATACAAAACATCGTTTAAAGCATCGGTTACAGCAGGCCCTTTGTTGATGGCAGCATCTTGCCCAGTTGCTTGTCGCGCGAGCAGGCCACGCGCAGCGCCCGCGCGAAGGCCTTGAAGATTGCCTCAATTTTGTGATGGTTCGAGCGGCCGTACATGGTCTTCACGTGCACGTTGGCACGCGCGCCGCGTGCAAAGCCCTCAAAAAAGTCTGTCACCAGCTCGGTTTGCAGATCGCCGACGAGCCGCGTGCGAACTTTGGTGTCGACCGCAAAGGCAGCGCGGCCGCTCAGATCGACGGCGGCGATGGCAAGTGTCTCATCCATCGGCATCACGAAATAGCCGGCGCGCAGAATGCCGCGCTTGTCGCCGAGGGCGCGGTCAAATGCTTCGCCGAGCGCGATGCCCACGTCTTCGACCGTGTGGTGCTGGTCGACGTCGAGATCGCCTTTGCAGGCGAGGTCGAGGTCGAATGCGCCGTGGCGCGTGAAGAGCTCCAGCATGTGATCGAAGAAACGAATGCCGGTGGAGACGTTGTACTGTCCCTGCCCTTCGATCGTCAGCTCGATCTCGATGCGCGTCTCGTTGGTGTTGCGCACGACGGTTGCCGACCGCTTTCTCGCATTGGCGCTTTCCCCGGTCCCCAAATGCGAGGGACCAGGGGCACCCGGCTTGTTCGGGGCTTTCTTCTTCTTCGCAGTCATCGTTTTCCGCCTTCCGCCCGCAGTGTGGCCAGCGCGTTGTTGAGTGCCGTAGCGGCCTGCCTCATCTGTGCGCGCGTTCCGATGGTGATGCGCACGCGGCCATCGCAACCGGGATCGCTCGATCGGTCGCGGACCAGTACGCCGGCATCGCGCATCAGCCGGACAAACTCCGCGTGCTGCGCGCCGATCTCGACCAACACAAAATTCGTCCGGCTTGGCCAGCGACGCACCTTCGCTTGATCCAACGCTGCTTCAAACTCGGTGCGCGCACCCAGCACCTCGCTCACATACCAATCGAGGTACGCCGTGTCTTCCAGCGCGGGCGGCAGGCAGGCGAGCGCCAGCGAGTTTACGCTGTAGGGCGAAAGGACGCGGCGAACCCAGCGCATCAGATCGGCGGGGCCGGCAAGCAGGCCCAAGCGCAATCCCGCGAGGCCGTAGGCCTTGGAAAAGGTTCGCGCAACGACGAGATTCGGCAGCGTTCCCACGAGGTCCATCACCGTCTCGCCGAAGAAATGAAAATACGCTTCGTCGACCAACAGCACCGCCTGCGGAGCGCGGCGAGCAAGTTCCAGCAATTGTGTGCGCGTAGCCACCGAGCCCGAAGGGCTGTTCGGATTGGCAATCGCAATCACCTTTGTGCGCGGAGTAATGGCCGCGATCAGACTGTCGAAAGGAAACTGCAAGTTGTCGGCAGCCTGGACCGCGATTAGGCGCGCGTCCGTTGCGGAAGCGTAGACCTCATACATGGTGTACGTGGGAACAGGCAACAGAAGTTCGTCGCCCGCTTCGAGAAATGTCTCGAAGAGCACGTGAATCGCCTCATCGACGCCGTTGGTCAGCGCGACCTGTTCCGCACGCAAACCGAGTTGCGCGGCCACGATCGCTTCAACCGGCTCGCGCTCGGGATAGCGGGTGAGTGATCCTGCCGAGATTTGGGCCAGCGTTTCGCGCACGCGTGGCGAACACTCGAGAGTGTTCTCATTAAAGTCCAACCGCATGGCTTCGCGGCTGCCCAAAGGAGGGTGGTACTCCTTCATCTGCTGCACGCGCGCGCGCGGCGCTGGAGTTGCTGTTGTGGTTGCGTCAGCCACGGGGCCTCCTTCCGATGCGCGTTCGAATCGCTTCTGCGTGGCCTAAGAGCCCTTCGGCCTCGGCCAGAAGCGAAGCCTTCGGTCCCAACTTCGCAACGCCTTGCGCCGTGTACTGCTGAACGGTGATGAGCTTGACGAAGTCGTTGACACTCAAGCCGCCGCGGACGCGAGCCATGCCGCCCGTTGGAAGCGTGTGATTCGGGCCGGAGATATAGTCGCCCATGGGCTGGGCGGACCAGCGCCCGACAAAGACCGAGCCTGCATTCTCAACCCATTTAAGATCGCTGACCGTATCGATGGTCAGGTGTTCCGGCGCAAGGCGATTTGTGATGGCGCGCGCCTCGACGACAGAACTAGCAACAATCACCAGGCCGTTGCGTTTGAGCGCTTCGCGGGTAATGGGATTGTTGCGGCTGCGCAGTTTTGTTTCGGCAATGACGGATTTGGCCAGATCTTCGCGCGTGGTGACGAAGATCGCCAGCGCCTCCGGATCGTGCTCCGCCTGGGCAACGAGATCGCTTGCAATGTCGGCTGGGTTGCCGCGCTCGCTGGTGACGACGATCTCCGTCGGCCCGGCCAGCATATCGATGGCGCAATCGAACGCAACGAGGCGCTTGGCCGCGGTCACGTAGAGGTTTCCCGGACCGACAATCTTGTCGACGCGCGGAAGGCTTTCGGTTCCGTAGGCCAGCGCTGCGATGGCGTGTGCGCCGCCGAGCCGATAGAACTCGTTGATTCCGAGCAAGTGCGCCGCGGCCAGCGTTTCGGGCGCGGGCCTGGGCGAGACGGCGACGATCCGCTTCACGCCCGCCACTTGTGCCGGAATCGCCGTCATCAGCAGAGTGGAAGGCAACGGATGGCGACCGCTCGGCACGTAACACCCAACAGAATTGAGCGGGCGCACAAGCTGGCCCGTCGCCAGGCCGGCAGAATTCGATTCGGTCCACGATTCCGGCATCTGCCGCCGAGCAAAACTGCGAATCTGCTTTGCGGCGGTGGTAAGCGCATTTCGAAGCGCGGGATCGAGCGCCTTCCATGCCGATGCCATTTCGTCTTGAGTCACGCGGAGCGCCGCCGGGCCTGCAAGCCCGTCGAACTTTGTCGCGTAGCGCAGCAGTGCCCGATCGCCGCGCTTGCGCACATCGGCGACGATACGCTCGACCGCAGGCAGCACGGCGTCAAGCGCCGCGCCGCCCCGTTGTTCGAGGGCGGCGAGTGTCTTCTCCGCCTCGCGCGCGTTTCGTCCTGTTGTTCGGATCAGCTTCATTGTTCGTCCTTACTACCCCTGTGCATCCCCGTGCGGGCGTGGACGCCCGCACGAAAGCCGGCCAGAGGCCGGCGCTACAAAAAGCTACAGCACGACTTTGTTCAGCGGATACTCCACGATTCCCGCCGCGCGCGCCGCCTTCAGCCGCGGGATGACGTCGCGGGCCACGCGCTCTTCGAGAATCGTATTGACCGCGACCCATTCCGAATCGCTCAACTGCGATATGGTCGGCGAATTCAACGCCGGCAGCACGGCCAGCACAGCATCGAGGTCGCCGCGTTTCACGTTGAGCATCAGCCCGATTTGCGCCTGCGCATCGATGGCGCCGCGCAGCATGAGAGCAATCTGATCGATCTTCCGGCGCTTGTCCGGGTCGGCCAGTGCGGCCTTGCTGGCGATCAGGTGCGTCTCGCTTTCCATCACGGTGTCAATGATCTTGAGGTGATTGGCCTTGAGCGAACTGCCCGTTTCCGTGACTTCGACAATCGCGTCGGCCAGCATGGGCGGCTTGACTTCGGTCGCGCCCCAGCTGAACTCCACCTTCACGTTCACGCCCTTGGAGGCGAAGTAGCGCTTCGTTACTTCGACCAGTTCCGTGGCGATGATTTTGCCGGCCAGATCCTCGGCCTTCTCGAAGCCGCTGGCCTCGGGCACCGCCAGCACCCAGCGCACCTTGCGCCGACTTTGCTTGGCATAAGTCAGCGTGGTCACGCTGGCGACATCGAGGCCGCTCTCGACAACCCAATCGATGCCGGTGAGTCCAGCGTCGAGCACACCGTGATCGACGTAGCGAGCCATCTCCTGCGCGCGAATGAGCATGCACTCGATGTCGACGTCGTCGATTGAAGGAAAGTAGGATCGGCCGTCGGCGTAGATGTTCCATCCCGCGCGCTTGAAGAGCGCAATGGTCGCATCCTGAAGGCTGCCTTTGGGAATCCCGAGTCGAAGTTTGCTATCCACGGGTCACCTCCGCGCCGACCGAACCGGGGTCCCCGACGACGGGTCCTTGTCGTTGGGGTGGGATCGAGATCGGACGCGTGAAACAGCTCACAGTGCCCTCGTGGCACACGAGGCCGTCGCCCTCCACTTCCACGCGGAACAGCAGCGTGTCGTTGTCGCAGTCGGTCGAGGCCGAAACCACGCGCAACCGGTTGCCGCTGGTCTCGCCCTTCATCCACAGTTTCTCGCGAGTGCGGCTCCAGAAGGTCACAAAGCCCGACTCCTGCGTTTTGGCGTAGCTGGCTGGATTCAAGAAGCCCAGCATCAGCACCTCGCCGGTGCGCGCATCCTGCACGATACCCGGCACCAGGCCACCCATTTTTTCAAAGTCGATTGCTGCTGTTTTGTCTGCCGCTTTCTGTTCGCTCATCTCTCATCCTGTCTTTGTCCCGATTGGGGTTGAAATTCTTGGCCAAACATGAAAAAACCCACCAGCGTCAATCGCCGGCGGGCTTCTGGGGTTTCTTTTCGATCTCTCTGGCCGATTAGCTCAGGCCATGGCAGTCCGCCGGCATAGTTGTCCCATGATGATGGTGGTGGCCGTGATGGCGGAAGCTCTGCATCTGCTTTCAAAGGTACGGGGAAAGCCCGCATGGTGTCAAATGGTTCTCTTGCCCCGGCCGATCGGCAGGCAGAGAATAAGTGCGTGCCCACCTTGAGCCGATTCGCTTTTGCGCACCTTGCAATTCTGGCTGTCTTTCTTTCAGGAACGGCGTGGGCCGCTGCGGCTCCCCGACAAACGGGCTCAACGCAAGCCGCACCCAAGCCAAAAGCCATTCTGCCGCCCGAGGCGCGCGTCGACATCAACCACGCCAGTCTTGATGAACTGCTCAAAGTTCCCGGTATGACTCAGAGTTGGGCCGGGCGCATCGTGCGCTTTCGCCCCTATCGAAGCAAACAGGATCTGGTGGAACACGGAGTGCTGCCCAGCGATGTCTACGACCGCATCAAGGATTATGTGATCGCACATCGCGATGAACAGTAAGCCGTCGCGCAGCCGAATCCAGGTCTCGAATGCTAGTTCCCGGCGCTTGTTTCAAATCCACAAACATTCTCATGCGCAATGCCGTGCGCCCATTACACTGATCTCTATCAGGAGGGACTCCTCATGCAAACCAGAATTCTGGGCACCACTATGCCGGTGCTTGAAGTGCTGCTCGACCCCAACGAAAGCGTATTTTCAGAGAGCGGTGAGCTCTCGTGGATGACCGCGAGCGTCCAGATGACGACGCACACGCAGGCGGGCGGGGGCGGTGGATTCTTCGGCGTCATCAAGCGCGTGGCCGGCGGCGGCAGCATCTTCATGACCGAATACCGCGCGATTCAGTACCAGGGCTCCGTCTCGTTTGCCACCAGAGTGCCGGGACACATCGTGCCGGTGCAGCTTGGGCAGGGGCCGGAGTACATGGTTCACCGGCACGGATTCCTGTGCGCCACGCCGCAGGTGACGATCAGCGTGGGATTCCAGCAATCGCTCGGGGCGGGCATCTTTGGCGGCAATGGATTCCTGCTTCAGAAGGTCGGCGGCGTGGGCACCGCGTGGATCGAGTTGTCGGGCGAGCTGGTCCAGAAGGACCTTGCACCCGGCGAGATCCTGTTTGTGCATCCGGGCCACGTGGGCGCATTCCAATCGACGGTTGGATTCCAGATCACCACGGTTCCGGGGATCAAGAACATGTTCTTCGGCGGCGATGGCATCTTCCTGGCGCGGATGGTCGGTCCGGGCACAATCTGGCTGCAGACGCTGCCCATCTCACGGCTGGCGATGCAGATCTACGAGTATCTGCCGCATCCCGAAGCGGCGCAGACGCCGGCAGCAGGCGTGCTGGGCGGAATCGTCGGCGGGCTCATTAGCGGACAGTGACGAAGAGCGGTGAACGGTGGACGGTGAACAGTGCGCAGTGAACCGTCGTTGCTGCGCATCAAACCGGTAAGTAAGGATCGGAAAGCATGAATCAATCCGCGGAGACGAAGCAGGCCGCGCAGAGCAAGCATAACGTCCGCGGACACATCGTGTTCTTCTTTGCCCTGGCGCTGGCGCTCTACGTGGCCTGGCTGATTCGCGGGATGCTGGCGCTGTTTTACGTTTCGGCGCTTTTTGCGGTGGTGCTTTCGCCGGTGGTGCGGGCCACGTCGCGGATTCGCATTGGCCGATGGAAGCCGTTTCACGGATCGACGGCCATCCTCATCCTGCTGCTGGCCGTGGCGGGCGCGTTCGCGCTGTTCGGATTCTTCGCATTGCCGCCGGTCATCAACGACCTTCAGGCCCTCACCGGCGAACTGCCCGGCCGTGTTCCAGCAATTCTGGCCAAGATCAGAGCGGTTCCCTATGCCGACCGCATTGACGCCGAAGACCTCGTCTCCTGGGTCCAGCGCGGGCTGAGCGGCGGGGCAGCGTACCTGCTGACCTCGTTCAAGACGTGGGCGAGCGCTCTGGTTGAGATCATTGCGGGCTTTGTGCTCACGCTCTACTTCATTCTCGAGGGCGACGGCGCGTACCGCTGGTTTCTTTCGTTCGTGCCAACGGCGCCGCGACAGCGGCTGGACGCGACGCTGAGGCTCGCAGCCGGCCGCATGGAGAAGTGGCTGCTGGGCCAACTGAGCCTGATGCTGATTCTCGGCACACTGAGCACCATCGTCTACCTTTCGCTGGGCGTGCGCTACGCCTATATGCTGGGCGTCCTGACCGGCCTGCTCAACCTGATCCCGGTGCTGGGCGCTGCGGTTTCTCTGGTTCTGGCCATGCTAGTGGCGTCCATTGACAGCTGGGGACGCGTGCTGGGCGTGGCCATCTTCTTCGTCGTGTACCTGCAGATTGAAAACTCCTGGCTGACTCCGCGCATCATGCGGAGCCGCGTTCAACTGCCCGCGCTGGCGATCTTCGCCGCGCTGCTGCTCGGCTCGGAGCTCGGCGGCATTGCCGGAGCGATGGTCGCGATTCCGACGGCGGTCCTGGTGAGCGTTCTGGTGGAGGAGTACCTGGTACATAAGCCGGCTGAGTGAGTGGCGCTGGCGGAGCTGGCGGGGTAGCGGCCCTGAACGGTGGGGTGTGAACCGTGAGTCGTGGGTTGTGGATCGTGGATCGTGAAGTGAAAGAGTGAATAAAGTGAATCAAGTGAAAGGGTTAAAGAGTGATTGCGCACCGGTTGCAAAAGAGCCGACTGCGTGTTGATTCCAAACGGGTTGTGGGGCATAAATTGCATGGAATTGGACACATGTTTTCGATGATTCTGAGAACGATTTGTTGATTCTAAATGAGTTAGATGGCGAACATCTGGCGAAACATCCCAAATTTTTTCTTAGATTATTTTTCCGTTCTGCGGCTGAGCTTCCAGGTGCGTCGGCCGCGGTGATCGCGGGAGTGGTTTTGCATGCCATGAAGAATCCTATTCATCTTCAAGGGTAGCGAAATCGGGGAATGAATCGGCAAACTTCAAAAAAGAATTTGGGCAATAACGTACTTGACGCACAAGTGCGTTGGGGCGGACAATGAATCATGGCTAATCCCAAGACGCGGAGAATTTACGCCGGAAGCGGGTGGGTCATGATAACTGCCTGCGCAACCGCAGTTGGGCTCAAGTACGGGGCTGGAAGCTGGGGCGCTCAGCACGATTCCCTGCTCGATTTGATTATTGTGATTTGTCTCGTTGGGGCGATGTCCATGGCAATTATGTACTTTGCCACCGATGATTCCCATTCCCCTCAGGTATCGAAATCAAACTACGTGGGGCGTAATAACAGCGGGAAGATGATCGGCCATGTGGAGCATTACCACGAGTCCGAGAAGGAGAAGCCGTCTTCGCCGCCGCCAATACAGAGGCGGCCAGCGGCAGCGCCTGGATTCACGATTCGTCCACGAGTGGCATACATAATTTATGAGCTATCGCCGGGATGCTGGAGAGAGTGTCGAAACGACCACAAAGAGGCCAAACGGGCGCTGGTTGTTGATGTGATGCGGGATGTCCCCCCTCCGGGATCACAAGCGGATCACTCTGTTTCGGTTTTGGCGATATTAAAGTTCAATAGTGTCGGAACTGAACACATCCCTCGGGCCTACTGGCTTGATAGGCAAGATTATAGAGTTAGCTTCATTGTTGGACACAAGGAGTGTTTGGTTGTTGGATCATATGAGGAACCCTATCTAGCTTCGTACACTAACCCTCAGTGGGGCGAACTGATAGAAGATCAGTTCCCTATTGTTCCAGCTCGACAATTAGGTCAAAGGACAATCATGCCCGCAATACCGTTCACACTCGAAATATCCTTTTGGAATTGGTATGCAAATTCCACTATTCAACAAAACACGGTCGCGGTGGAGTTCCAAGAAACAAGATTCTTGATCCCGTGGTTTTCATGAAGCCTGAATACAAAATCGGAGCGGAAGCGCGGAAGAACTTCGAAGATACAATGACGAAACTCTTTCGCGCTCCTAGGACACTCAAGCTAGTGAAGCGACCTAAGAAGAAGGCCGCTTCGAAAGAGAAGAAGCACTGATGCGTTTACCGCGTCCCCATCTCGCTAGGCGTGTGTCAGTCTGCCCCTTGACCCGTCAGTTGGGTGTAGGTGAGGCGACGGCCTACGATCTGGCTCATGGCGAGAGTAAAGCGATCCTCGTCTGTGAGCGGATTGTCTTTCGTAGCGCGGTTGTTAAACCGGAACACCTGCTCCGAAACGTAACGATCAAGGTGGAATGGCTCAACCGCAACGTAAGTTCCCTTGAGGCCGCGTTTCAGCAGCGACCAGAAGTTCTCAATTCCTTGAGTGTGGACCTGTCCGCGTACATATTCCTCCATGTGGTTAACGGTATCGTGAACAAAATCCTTTTCCGCGAGGTTTTCGTAACCGCGCCATTGATCGGTATAGATCGTGGACTTCTTTTCGACGTTCGCAAGGATCATGTTTTGCAAGGTCTCGCGGTTGGAAGTTGGAATGACCTGCGCCCGGACTCGGCGAGTCTCACGATCACGCATTCCAGCCACAATCGCCTTGGCAGAGCCGCCGGTAACAGGTACGCCAAGGTACTTACTCCGAACGTGCTTCCGGTGCATATTCTTGATCCGGCCACCCACATAGGTTTCGTCCACTTCGACCGGCCCACCGTTGCCGCCCATCTTCACAACCGATCCGTCTTTCATCGCTTCCCGAATCCTGTGAAGCATGAACCATGCCGACTTTTGAGTGATCCCGAGCGCCCGGTGAATCTCGTAGCTGCTGATGCCGTTCTTGCAATTGCAGATCATCCACACTGCCGTCATCCACTTGTCCAGCCCCATCGGGGAGTCCTCGAAAATGGTGCCGACTTTGACCGTGAATTGCTTCTTGCAGCCGTTGCAGAACCACAGGCTACGGGTCTTCACAAAGGAGTTCGAGTCCGATCCGCACCGGGGGCAAGTAACCTTGCCATCCGGCCAGCGAAGGAACTTGGCATAGTCAAAAGCGCGGTCTGTGTCTGCGAAGTAAGCTATTGCTTGGGAAAGAGTTACAGGCTTTTTCATTTTTCCAACCTCTCAACCAAGAACAGAATATCGCAAATCGTCTTGTGTGTCAAGTATATTATTGCCAGAATTTGCGGAGTGTTTTCAATGGGTTGGGGCGGGAAGGCGCGAGTGAGGGCTTGACACGGAACGCAGCTTGAATGCATCGGTTCTAAGCTTCCGTTGTGTTGCCTTTTCGGCCCAGGAACCGATTGATTCGTTTGCACACTGCAGCGCTGTTTTTTAATTCACATTGCCAAATCACTAAGGCGTCCCACCCCATCTCGGCTAGGGCTTCGATGTTTTTCCTGTCTCGCAATTTGTTTCGCCGAAGCTTCGGAAGCCAGAAGCCACGATTTGTATTGGGGACGAGCCCGGTCTTGCAGGCGTGTGAGTGCCAGAAGCATCCGTGAACGAATATGACCTTACGTCGCGCGGGAAACGCGAGGTCCGGTTTTCCGGGAAGGTCCCGTCTGTGTAATCGGAAGCGAAAGCCTAGTTTGTGCACCAGACTTCGAACGGCAATTTCGGGCTGCGTGTCTTTGCCGCGGATTGCTCGCATGTTCTCGCTGCGATCCATGTTTAATCAGGCCTTGAACTTCTCACGAAGCCATTTTAGGACAGCGACTTGTTCGTCTTGGCCTGCTCGTCGGACTTGGGACAGTAGCCAGATCTTTGAGGGTTTCTCGGTTGTGATGTTCTTTGCGCCCTGATTGCAAGTCGAACAGAGCATCTTGAGATTCGGCGTTTCGTATCCACCGCCTATATTCTCCGGCCAGATGATCTCAACGTCGAATTTGGCCTCGCGCCCGGTGAGTTCGTCAATGTCTCCAGGGGAGATGCCGCACATTGCGCAGAATAGGTCGTCCCGGTCGAGAACGTGAGTGCCTTGTGTTTCTGAAATCCCCGGCGCGAAGGTTATCTCGCATTTCTCGGATGCTAGTTTCGGCTCGCAGGGTTCATCGGCCGATTGTGGGTGTCCCCAACTCCTCGTTCCCGGGATGTTTCGACACGGCCCCGCTCGCCGTGACAGATTAATTCGATGTATTCGGATGTCCCTCGCCTCTCTTACGTCAAAATGAAGCACGCCAGGTCTCCGTGGAGAGGTTAATACGCCTCTCCAGGGGCGGAGAGATCGTGAAGATGCGGGGCCCTGTAGCGAACAAATGAACTCGGTAGATTTGCCATTGCATCGGCATCTGCCTTGCAACTTCGAATTCGTTGCGCGTAATGAAAAACGGCGTGCGGGCCGAGCCGTTGGTGGTCTTAACCTCTATTAGGCGGGACCGCCCTGCGGGTCGAATGAAGCGACATCGTAGCCCGCGCCATCACCGTCTTCCGCGGCAGTCCATCGTACCTCTCGGGCAAGGTCAGCACGGTTCGCATCTTTCAGCCGGTTCTTCTCAAAGTCGACAACGAAGGACTCACCGGCCTTCCCCAGGGAGCGATTGAGGTGATCCCGCTCCACTGGATCGAATTTTGCTACCAGTCGCTTCAGCCTTGCGGGGATTTGTTCGCGCGGCGCGCCTGGAGTGGGCGGGGCGACAAGGACCTGGGCGGGCTCGTGCGGGACGACCTGCGGCTTCCGCTTCGGCTCAAGAATCCCGGAATGGCGGGTGAGGTATCGGTCAATCGCGTCAAAAATTGCATTCTGGTAATTCAGCTTGGGCTTGTAGCCGGGGATCCAAGGCATGCCTAATTCATCTAGCACTGCCGAAATGTTCTGGTGTTTGAATTCCACAGATCGGTGAGTGCGCCCTATTTTGGCCATGAGGGCCGCGCTGTACCTGGATTTGACGTAGGCTTTCCCCGAGAGCTCGTCGACAAGCATTGAAAAATAGTCGGCGACAATCGCGTCGAGTTCGTCGGCTTGCCAGTTCGTACCGCGCTTCGATTCGTCGGTCATTCATCACTTATTGTATTGAGAAGGAATACGGTTCACGTTGAAAAAGGAACCTGCCCGGCTATCGAGGTTAAATGGGAAGTTGTGTGCATAAAGCCCGCCTATCTTCCCACTGTGAGCGTTTGCGGGCTAGGCCGGGGGAACGCATGATATCGAGGGCGGCCGTGGTTTGCGTGCAGAGTTTGAAACTTTCATCGACCCAGCGAGGTTGGCTCGCTGGGCCGTACTTCGTTTTCCTGGATTCTTGTGGGCGGGTTTGTGCGGGGCTGGGTCGGGGAGTTCGCCGGGACGGTGAACGAGAGGCGGTCGGCGTCGAAAATCGTGCAGGAAACGGCGCCGGAACACCGCTTAGGCGCGGCGAAATGCGGTCGAACCGCGCGCAAACGCCCTGAACGTGAAATTACTCGCGAACCTTTGCCTCGAAATGTGAAATTCTGAGCGACCGTTTACCCCCTGTTTCCCGAAATTACCTGGCGCACCACTCCACGATTCGCGAAACATGAAGCGAACCTTTCGGGCTTTTTGTGAATTTGTACGTTCACATTTCGCGGGGTCGAGGCCGCACAAAGTTGAATATTTCGTGCAGGTTGGGCTGGTTTGAGCCGGGTCTCAAAAAAAGACGGCCTGCCGGAGGGGTTCGTGCCATCCCACTCTAGCCGGAAAAACAGAACCCCGGCGAGGGTGGGGCACCCCGATTTGCGGGAAGGGTAGCGGCGACGGCTAGGCCGGGGTGCGCATGGCTTCGAGGGCGGCGGTGAGGTCTTTGGCAAGGGATTGCTGCGCGTCGGGCGAGAGCTTTTCGTCCTGGCTGGTGAGGTAGAAGACGTCGATAGCGGTTTCGCCTTCCGTATCGATGAGCGCGACCTTGATGTTGCACTGATGAGCGCCGAAGGTGAGAGCGATCTGGCGGAGAAGGCCGGGCATATCCTGCGCGACGACTTGCAAAAGAGTTGAGTGCGAGGAGGACTCGGAGTCGAACTCGAGCTTGGTGGGCACGTCGAGCTTGTAGTTGCCGGGCTGGTTCAAATGACGGCGCGCTTTGAGCAACTGCTCGACGGAAACCTTTTGCGCGACGACGTCGTGGACATTCGCGAGGAAGCGGTCCTTCTCGGTGGGGTTGAGCTCGAGGGTGCGGAAGAGATCGGTGAACTGAAAGCTATCGACAATGACGCCGGCATCGTTGGAGTAGGCGCCGGCGCGGACGATGTTCATGCCCCATGCGGCAAGGACGCCGGCCATATCGGCAAAGAGGCGGGTGCGATCGCGGGTGATGACGGTGAGGTCGTAGAGCTGGCGGCTGGGGCGCAGATCGAGCTGCACGTTGTCTTTGTCGAGGTCGAGCGCCATGAGGAAGTGATTGCGAATCTGCTCGGGCAGGCGGGTTTGCAGATAGCGCTGCGGGAGACCTTCAAGAAACTGCTTGAGCGCGTCGTGCTGCGCGGCGGGAACCATGGAGCGGATGCGGTTCAGAAGAGTGGGATCGATGGCGGCGTGATAGCGCGCCTCGTCGACCGAGCGATCCATGAAGTTTGACGTGGACATGTAGAACTGCCAGAGGTTCTCGGCCTTCCACGGGGTGAGGGCGTCGGGGTTGACGGCCTTGATGTCGGCGAAGGTCATGAGGGTGAGCATCTTGAGCAGTTGCGGGTTGCCAATTTTGTCGGCGAAGCCGCGCACGTTGTCGAGGTCGAAGATGTCGCGGCGCATGGCCGACGACATATCGAGATGCAGCCGGATGAGCTTGAGAACGGCGTCGCGCTCCTCGGCATCGAAGTCGAGGCGGGCTAGAAAGCTGTCGGCCAGCTCGACGCTTTGCTGCGCATGCTCGCCGGTGCGGCGGCCCTTGCCCGTATCGTGCAGGAGCAGAGCAAGGAAGAAGAGGTCCATGCGATCGATTTCGGGGAGTAGCTGCGCGAGGCGCTGCTCGTGCTCGTTGGCGGGCGTGCGCAGGGAGTGAACGTTGTCGATGACCAGAAAAGTGTGCTCGTCGACGGTGTAGCGGTGGTAGCTGTCGCGGATGACGAGCGCATCGATGCCGTGGAACTCGGGGATCAGCATTTCAAGAACGCCGAGCGCGTGCATGGTGCGAAGAGCATGAGCGGCATGCGGGCCGAGAAGCACTTCGCGCAGAGCGTTCCAGAGATAGGGGCCTTCAGGGATAGAAATGGCGAGCACGGGAAGCGCGTCGGTGATGCGATCTTCAGCGGCCTGCGAGAGCGTGTAGCCGTGCGTGGCCATGAGCGAGAAGATGCGCAGGATGGCGGCGGTGTCATTGAATTGCGCGCCGGGCTGAATGTCGATGCGGCCCTGGTCGAGGAGGAAGTCAGTGCCTGCGATGGGCGTGCGGCGGCGGCGGAATTGGCGGTAAAAGCTGACCGGGGCGGGCAGGTGCTCCATGAGGAGGGCGGCGCGGCGATAGATGACGCGGGCATGCCGGTAGTAGGTGCGCATCCAGTAGCTGGGGTCGGCGGTGCCGCGGGTTTCAAGGCCGATGGAGCGGGCGGCGGCTTCGTCCTGCGACTGCCAGTCGAGCGTATTGTCGTCGCGGCCGTGGCGGAAGTGAAGGAAACATCGGGCCGCGGCGAGGAAGTCAAAGGCGGCTTCAGCATCGCCGCGGGCGCTTTGGAAGACGCCGCCGCGCTGGCGAGGCCACTCCTTGGTGGCCTTGAGATGGAAGAGGATGGCAAACCAGACGGCGAGCGAGTAGTCGCGCAGGCCGCCGGGACAATCTTTCAGGTTGGGTTCGAGATGAAAGATGGTGTTGCCGAATTTGGCGTGGCGGGCGCGGGCGATTTCGCCGAGCTTTTGCGCGATGGAGTTCCACTCGCTGAGGACGAGGCCGGGAAATGTGACCTGGTGAAGCTGCTGGTAAAGAGGAAACTGGCCGGCGAGGAAGCGGCGATCGAGAGTGGCGAGGGTGAATTCGAGGTTGTCGGGATCGAAGCGGCCGGATTCCTTGACGGTGCGGGAGTTGGGGCTGGCGCGAAGGCCGATGTCCCACATGCCCTGGATGATGGCTCGGACCGCTTCGCGGGACAGTTCCTCGGTTTTATCGTCGGCGAAGGCGAAGAGGACATCGATGTCGGAGTAAGGGAAGAGATCTTTGCGTCCGTAACCGCCCAGGGCAAGCAGAGCGGTGTTTTGCTGAGGCAGGCCGGCAAAGGCGCGGCGCCACATTTCAATGAGGATACGGTCGACGACGGCCGATCGACGACGGATGGCGGCCGTGCCATCGCCAGTGCGCTCACAGGTCTGGCGGACAAGCGCCATCTCCTTGAGATACTGCTCCCGAAGATCGTCGACCGCTAAAACGACTGAGTTCATAAGAAATTGTTTTTGCGTGGCCTGCCGAAGCAAGAAGGAATTGTTACAAGAATAAGCGATAAATGCCGGAAGGTGGGAGATTTGGTGCGGGCGGGGGCTTGAGGGGCAGGTCGGCGAGTCAGCGTGTTTTGCCACTTTACCGCGCCGAGCCGTGGGACATTTGGAGAAGGTTTCGGCCGGCCCTCCGGGGCGGAGACGGTTGAAGGTTCGCGCTCCCAGGGTTCACGTCCGCTGACTCACCCCATCGAGCACAAATCGCTCGCTGGGGACCCCGACTGACGCGGCCTCCACCCTGGGCTATTCTCGACCGCTCCTCCGGAGCGAGAGGCGGACGGGCGATTCACGACCGCTCCCCCTGGGCTATTCTCGACCGCTCCTCCGGAGCGAGAGGCGGACGGGCGATTCACGACACACCGGGGCGTGACCACAGTCACGAAGGGACTCTCGCGGACAGACCTAGACTTCAGGCACGATGGCGGCACTTTCTCTTTCGGCCAGCGCCGGGGAGGCGCTTGTGCTGGGACTCGCGACGGGGCCGGTATGCCTGGCAACCTGCGGGCCGGTGGTGGTGCCGTGGATGATGGTTCAGCCGCGGGGAGTGCGGTTGCACACGCCGGCAGCTACTGTTGTTTCTGGCGGCGCGGCTGGCCGGGTACATGGTGTTCGCTGCGGCGGTTTGGATGGTGGGGTCGTCAATTCCACACGCGTGGACCGGGCGGACGTGGTTGATGGGCGGAATCCAATTGCTGCTGGCCGCCGGAATGGTGGTTTACGCGGTTGGATGGCCACACCGCAATGCGCGCGCGGCGAACCCCGCCTACGCTGAAGCTTCGGCGCGGCATGGGACGACGAGCGAGTTGGTGCGGATCGGCGAAGCGTCCCGGCCGATGAGGTCGGGTGCGCTGGCGCTTGGATTCTTGACGGGGATCAATCTTTGTCCGCCGTTTCTTGTGGCGGGGGTGCGCGCGGCGCAGCTTGAGCATCTTTGGGCCGCGCTGATCTTCTTTATCTGCTTCTTCGTGGGCACCGCGGTTTGGTTTCTGCCGTTTCTTTCCATGGGCCTGGTGCAGCGCACGCCGGCGGTGGTCGCCGTGGCACGCATGGTGGCCGTGATGTTGGCCTGCTGGTACGGATTTTCCGGAGTCTCCATCCTGATCGAGAGGACTGTTTATGGCTAGTCACTCCATTCCACTTTTCGGCGGCCGGTGGCGTTTCGCGGCGTGGGCCGATCGATTTTGCTGACGCTGCCGATCGCGCTGTGGGCGCTGCTGATGTTCACGCCTGCATTCCAGAAGGCGGGCCGCGACGAGCACATCGGCGCGGCGTTGACGATTGTCTTCATGACCGGGCTTTTCTTCCTGATGATGAGGACGGGCGAGACCTATCGCTGGCGGAGAATTTTCTTTGTCGCGCTTGGGTTTCTGTTTCCTTTTGGGTTCATCGCTGCGTTGATCGCCGAGCGCGGCACAATGAGCATTCCCGTCAGCCGCATGGTCTCGGGCGATACGCCGTTCTGTTTCATGGTGACGCCATCTATTATTTTGCCCGCGGCGTTCGCGAGGACGATTATTTTTCCGGGCTCGATTGTGTCCAGCGACAGCCATCCCCACTCCATTGCGCCAATGATCGGCCTTTGGCTGGCCCTGACGCTCGTGCTGGGCAAAGCGTGGTGCAGCTACGCGTGTTTTTTTGGCGGCATTGAGGAGGGCTTTGCCGCGTTCGCCAAACGGCCTAAGCTGCACAGATTCGTCGCCCGATATAGCCACATTCTGCGGCTCGTGCCGTGGGCCATTCTGGTTTTCGTGGTGCTGGTTTCGGCGGCAATTTTTGAGCCGGTCTACTGCATGTGGCTGTGCCCGTTCAAAGCTGTCACCGAGTTTCCGGCGGTGCGCAACGTGGAGACGGCCATCCAGATGGGGATTTTCGTCGCGTTGTTTGTGGGGCTGGTGGTGGTGCTCCCGTATCTGACGAAGAAACGAACGCAGTGCGGATTCTTCTGCCCGTTCGGCGCGTTTCAATCGCTGTTTAACAAGATCAACCTGTTCGAGATTCGGTTCGATCGCGAAAAATGCGTGGACTGCACGCTGTGCCAGACCAGTTGCCCAACGGTGGCGCTCTCAAAAGAGTCGATTCACGAAGGGAAGACGCTGCTCAACTGCATGAAGTGCGGCGCCTGCGTGGATGTTTGCAAGAAGGACGCGGCGGTGTGGCACCTGAAAGGGACGCCGGTCGCGGTGAAACCGGAACGCGCACGGCTGCTGTTTCTGTATGGCGCTTGGGCGATGGCCACGATGTTCGGCGGCAGCATCCTGGCCAATTCCGTGGCCACCATGATCCATTGGCTGCCGGGGAAGTGAAGGAGGACCGCATGCGCGCGCGCATTCTTTCGATTCTGGCTTACACGGGCGCGGGGCTGACGCTGCTCATCGCCGTCTGTGTTCCGTTTGTCCTCATTGGGGGATTCAGCAGCGTTGTGGCACACGCCGGGCTGCATATCGACGCCACGTACTCGGGCGGCACAATTGCGCGGACGATCCAGCGGGAGGGCTACCGGATCGAGGTTTACCAGCGGGTTGAGCCGCGCATGCTCGAGCGCATCGAGCCTTTTGTGCAGATTGTGTTTGAGCCGGCGGACGCGCTGCCCGCGAGAGTCAACGATGCGATCGATCTCGATGGCGACGGGCGTCCCGACGTGCGAGTAAGTTTCACCATGCCCACCGATCCAAACGCGAAGATGCACGGCGACGTGACGGCGCTGAACGGCAGCTATGTCTCGCTCAGCAATTTGAGCGACGAGTCGTTCTCGCGGATGGTGGTGCGGGCGGGAAACAAGATCGTGGTGCGCGTACCGGTGAGGTGAGGCAGGGATCGGGTTTCAGGGGTCAAGAAGCAGGTTGGCGAGTCCGAGAAAAGGCTCCGGAGCGGAGCCTTTTCTGTTGGCGGGTTCGCAGGTTGGCGAGTCAGGGTTCGTGCTATCCCAGGTCCCCAAGTGCGAGGGACCTGGGGCACCCATTTGCGTGGGCGAACCGGACCTATTGCGGGAAGGGGACGAATTTTTCAGCGCAGGAGGCTGGGTTGCCTTCGGCGGGCTTGCCGCTGACGGTTGAATCGTCTCCCGGCGGCAGGTCGAGATTGGTTGGATCGGGACCGAGAGTCAGATCCGCGTGATTCACTTCGTAGGTGTATTTTGCATCGTCGGTAATCTGCACGCCGTTGAGCGTGGCAGCGATACGGTGCGTGTGGTCATAGGCGTTGAACGTAATCTTGCCCCCGCCTGAGACGCGGACATTGTGCAGCGTGATATCGCTCATGGTGGGCGGCGAATCGCCCTGAAGCGGCCCGTTGGCCGAGTACGCGGCATCGAGCGTGATGGGATTGGGCGAGTTGCGGATGCAAACGTCGTCGTAGACCACGTTCTCGGTGAGCCCGCCGCGCGAGCCGTTGGACTTGATGCGGATGCCGTTGTCAGGACCGTCGAGTGAAAGATCGAACACGCGGATCTTGCTGACGCCGCCGTTGGTCTCGCTGCCGATGGACATGCCATGGCCCCAGTAGAAGTGATCGTGGCTGATGGTCATGTTGGTTGCGCCGCCCGGACCGCCCTTGATGGCAACATTGTCGTCGCCGGCGCGAATGTAGCTGTGGGTGATGGTGATGTTTTTGGCTCCGTCACCGGGGTCAACGCCATCGGTGTTGCGGGCGAGGCGCTGCGGCGTGTCGATCTTCAATCCCCAAACTGTGAAGCCGTCGCCGTGGTTGTATACGACGTGGAAGTTGGGTGAGTTCTTGAGCGTGATGCGGTAGAGCGTGAAGTTGTCGGAGTCCGTGGCGACAATAAGGCGCGGAACTTGTTGGCCACCGCCGGCGCGCGCTTGTTCGGCCAGATCCCACCAGGAATACTGGGAGCCGAGCATTTTTTCTCCGCCGCGGCCGTCGATAACGCCGTCGCCCATGACGCCGGAGTTGGGCGCGTGGTCGACGGAGATCAGAGGCTTGCAACCGCGGAGGCCGGGCGAATGGCTCACGATGCCGCAACTGCCGGGCGAAACGGCGAAGACAGCGGGATCGCGCGAGGCGAAGAGCGTGACGCCGGGTCCGACGATGAGCGAGACGTCGGGCTTCAGTTCAAGCGGACCGCTCAGGAAAGCATTGTCGGTCTCATCGACGCGGAGCATCACAGCCCGCCCGCGGCCGCATTTATCTATTGCTCGTTGAATCCGCGCGGTGTCGAGCTTTTGCTCATCGGCGAAGGCTAGTGAATGGCCATCCGTAGAAAGTTGCGCGTCCACGGTGGTGCAAAGCTGCGGAAACAGCGGTTCGATTACCGTGCGCGTGTCCTGCGCGGCCAGGCAGGAGGCAACGAGTACGAAGGCGAGCAGGAATTGGAAACGAGAGATCATCAATTTCGCATTCGGGTCTATTTCAGTTTCTCGGGTTTCGGAGTTGCCAACTTCGCGGCGAGTCGCGAGCGAAAAGGCAACCGCAGATCCTTCGACTCCGATCGTTCGCCGCGGCGAACGATCTCCGCTCAGGATGACATCTGCAGCCCTACAGCGCGTTTTCGCCGCGCTCGTCGTTGCGGATGCGGATGGCTTCGTCGAGCCGGCTGACGAAGATTTTGCCGTCGCCGATTCGGCCGGTGCGAGCGGCGCCGATAATCGCCTGAATCGCCTTTTCCTTCAAGTCGTCGTGAATCACCATTTCGATCTTGACCTTGGGCAGGAGATCGACGGTATATTCGCGGCCGCGATAAAACTCGGTGTGGCCCTTCTGACGGCCGTGGCCGCGGGCTTCGAGGATGGTCATGCCTTCGATGCCCGCTTCAAGCAGCGCATCTTTAACGGCATCGAGCTTTGAGGGTTGCAGAACAGCTTCAATCTTGAGCATACAAAAAATGCCTCGTTCGATAGCGTAACAGGAGGAGGCGGGGTTTTGCGCCACCGTCTGGTGAAAAACAGCTTCTAGCTTCTAGCTGCTAGCCCCTAGCTGCGAGGTGCGAGAACGAAAGGAATCGGTCAGGCACGACGAGCTAGAAGACGAAAGGCCGGCAGCTATGTGTTGAAATCGTATCCTTCTTCGCCGTGCTGGGAAAGATCGAGCCCGGCCATTTCATGCTCGGGAGCGACACGCAGGCCGAGGAGCTTGTCCACCGCAAAGAGCAGAACGAGCGTGCCCACAATGGAGATGCCCCACGAGATGCCGACGCCTGCAAGTTGATTCAGAATCTGGGTCCAATGGCCGTCGATGGCGCCCGTAGGCACGCCGGCGCCGTAGATGGGATTGATGACACTCGCGGCAAAGATACCGGTAAGAATGGCGCCAAGAGTGCCGCCCGCGCCATGAACGCCAAATGCGTCGAGAGAATCGTCGTAGCCGAAGCGGGACTTGACCTGGAAGACCATGAGGGAGCAAAAGAAGCCGGCTGCAAGGCCGATGAAAAGCGCGGACATAGGCTGGACGAAGCCCGAAGCCGGCGTGATGGCGACCAGGCCGGCAACCGCGCCGGAGATTGCGCCCAGCGCCGTGGGCTTGCCATTGTGGAACCACTCGAAGATGGTCCAGCCGATGGCAGCAGTGGCCGTGGCGAAGTGGGTGTTAACGAAGGCGCTGGTGGCCAGCGGTCCTGCGCCCAGGGCGCTGCCGGCATTGAACCCGAACCAGCCTACCCAGAGCAGGCACGCGCCGATGAAGCTAAGCACGAGCGAGTGCGGAGGCATGGCGGTTTGCGGGTATCCGAGACGCTTGCCGAGATAGAGCGCGCAAACCAGCGCCGAGACTCCGCTGGTGATGTGCACAACCGTTCCGCCGGCGAAGTCGAGGGAGGGAATGCGGCCGCCGGTGGCGTTGAGCAGACCGCCTACGCCCCAAACCATGTGCGCCATGGGGCAGTAAACAAGGAGCGACCAGAGCGAAAGAAACAGAGCCATGGAACTGAACTTCATGCGCTCAGCAAACGCGCCGGTGATCAGGGCCGGAGTGATGATGGCGAACATGAGTTGGTAGATCATGTAGGTCTGCTCGGGAATGGTAGCGGCGTAGTCGGTATTCGGGCTAAGTGAGACGCCGCGCAGGAAGGCGTGCTCGAATCCCCCGACAAACATGTTGCCGTGGCCGAAGGCGAGCGAGTAGCCGACAAACGCCCAGAGAACCGTAACCAGGCCCATCATGGCGAAGCTTTGCATCATGGTGCCGAGAATGTTTTTGCGGCGCACGAGGCCGCCGTAGAAAAGCGCAAGCCCGGGGCCGGTCATAAGAAGCACGAGCGCAGCCGAGGTGAGCATCCAGGCGTTATCTCCCGCGGATTGAGCGCTCTGGACGGCTTGCTGAAGGGCGGCGATCTGCGCCTGCGTGGCCGGAGCCTGTGGGTTGGATATCGCCGGGGCCACAGCCATCGCGAGATGGCCCGGGAGCAGGAAGAGGAACAGCAGCTTCAAAAAGCGAGAGGACATGAATTCTTCCGTTTCAGATTCTCGAGCGCGAGGCGTAGAGAAGGACTGATGGTGCTGAACGGCGGGCTATGGAGGGCCGAACCGGCGGTGCAGGATTCAAGCAGACGACAGGCAAGAAGAGTCGCCGACCAGAATCATAGCGAAGGTCACATTGGACTTTCGTATCATTTTCGTAAAGACGGCGAAATAACGCAAGTTCGGGCGGGATCCTGACTGCTTCTTCATGTGGCGGGGAGAGCGCGCCGAGAGGGACGCCCGGGCTCATTCAAGAGCGATTCCCTGTTCAATTGTGACCATTCCTGGTTGCGGGAGCGGAGTTATAGTAGAAGTATGGCGGCTACCATAGAGCGCGACCGCTATCTCTTCGGCAACCTTGAGAGCAGCGCAAAAAACCGGATCAAGGTGAATGAGGTCAGCTACGGCTACGAACAGCCGGAGGGGGTCTTTCTCACCTCGCTGGATTTTGCGGTGAACTGGGTGCGGAAGAATTCCGTGTGGCCCATGACCTTTGGACTGGCCTGCTGCGCTATCGAGATGATGTCGATGGGCGCGGCACGGTTCGATATTGCCCGCTTCGGCGCGGAGGTTTTCCGGCCGTCGCCCAGGCAATCGGACCTGATGATTGTGGCCGGTCGCGTGGCGCAAAAGATGGCTCCCGTGTTGCGCCGCCTTTACGACCAAATGCCTGAGCCTAAGTGGGTTATCTCGATGGGTGCCTGCGCCACTTCGGGTGGTGTATTCAACAACTACGCGCTGCTTCAGGGCGTGAATCAGGTTGTCCCGGTGGATGTGTATGTACCCGGATGCCCACCGCGTCCCGAGCAACTGATTTACGCGATTTCGCTTCTACAGGAGAAGATACAGCGCGAACCCCGGAGTCTGCTTAAGACTCTGAATGCAGAATGAGCCCCGATGGTTAGAGGGCAGAATTCCTTTTTCAAAACGTTTTCTCATTAACGATGCAGCAACGGAATTGTGGAGCGTAAAAACATGTACTCACGAACCTTGAAGTCTGTTTTGCCGGTTCTCGCCGTGGCGGTTTTCGCCCTTTTGCCCATGGGGTGCAAGAAGGCTCCGCCGATCACGTTATCCTGCAACGCCAGCGCACCAACCGTTTACCCGGGCGATCCTTTGACGGTCACGGCTACGGCTGGGTCGGTGGACACAAACAAGAAGAACAACGTCCTATACAGCTGGAGCGGGGACGGCGTAACCGGCAGTGGCACTTCAGCCAGTGTAAATACAGCTAATCTGGCTCCCGGTTCGTACACCGCGAAGGCTGAAGTGAAGGAAGGCAAGAAGGGCAAAGAAGGCCTGAAACCCGGCCAGACCGCCGAATGCTCCGCCAATTACTCGGTGAAGCAATTTGAACCGCCGACGGTAAGCTGCTCGGCCAGCCCGACCACGATCAAGCCAGGCGACTCGGCGACCGTTACGGCTGTGGGCGTAAGCCCGCAGAACCGTCCGCTGACCTATAACTACACGGCCACGGCGGGCACGGTGACGGGCACTGGAACCACGGCTGAGTATTCCTCGGCCGGCGCGCCGACGGGAGCAGTGGGGATTACGTGCGGCGTTACGGACGATAAGAACCAGACGGCGACCGCGAACACGACGATCACCATTCTGGCTCCGCCTCCGCCGCCTCCGGCGCCGAAGACCCAGGCACTGTGCTCAACCAGCTTCTCGAACGATCCAAGGCGCCCGTTGCGCGTGGACAACGAAGCCAAGGCCTGCCTGGACCAGGTGGCTCTGGATCTGAAGCAGCAGGCTGACGCCAAGGCGGTTTTGGTGGGCGAGTCGGATGCCAAGGAGAAGGCGCTGACGGAGAAGCAAGAGAAGTACGCCGCCAAGCACAAGCATGCCAAGGTGGAAGACGCCGCCGCGCAGCGCGCTGTGAACGCCAAGGACTACCTGGTGACGGAGCAGGGAATCGAAGCTTCGCGCATCAGCGTAGCCACGGGCATGACCGACGGGCAGACGGAAGAGAACTACCTTGTGCCGGCCGGCGCGACGTTCAGCGCCGACGTGCAGGGCACGATGCCGGTGGATGAGACGGCCGTGAAGCCGCAGACGCGCAAGCCACTCGGAGAGCGTCACCCGAAGAAGGCTGCGCAGTAGGCAGAGCGGGCTGCGCTCTATAAAGGAATCCCCGAGCCCTCCCTCCGGGCTCGGGGAAGCTCATCCCGGCAATCAATCGTTCCAAGTGTCTTTGAGGCTGACCGGCACGCAAATGCCGGTTAGCCTTTTCATTCTTAGTATGGAATGCCTTGTTTTCAGGCGGCCTTTTTCGGTCGGCGCACACCAGGCCGCAGTCTTCCCGTCTAAAAAGGCAGCCGAACATCCAGGCACTGCATTCAGCCCGTCCGATTTCGAAAGTATGAAAGGAGACTGCGATGCGATCGACGCAATCATTTTTCAGAACAATCTTCAGGACAGTCTTTAGAACAGGCCTGTTAGCCGGTCTAGCAGGGATAACCGCCGCGGCTTGCCAAGCCCAGACCTCCGTAGCGCTTGGGCTCTATGGGGCGTTCAACGGGGCGACCTCAGGCAGACGGCACGAAGCAAAGTCCAGCCAACCAGGCGGGCGGGCTGGTCGAACTCCGGCAGATCAGAAATCCGCTGGTCGGCTACGAGTCCACGTACTCGTACAATCGAGCCGACCAGGGAATCTCCTACTTTCCCGTCTTCCCTCACCACCATGCCCAATGACGGGTTGCCCGGTATCGACGGCCTCCTATTTCGAACAACGCCCACGAAGTGACGGGGACTGGGTCGTGTCGTTCAGGGCAGCGAATCTGCGGCCTTTCGCGCTTGCCGGCGGCGGGCTTTTGCTGAACATGCCGAGCGGAGGCACGGTGACCACAACGACCTGCGGCACGGTTAACCCGCTCTGCAGCCGAACCACAACGGCTGCGGCAACCAGCACGTCTGTGGCAGGCGTGTTTGTATACGGAGCCGGGCTGGATTGGGAACTATTGCCGCACTCGGTCTCCGTTTGCAGTACCGCGGCAATCTTTACAAGGCGCCTGCGATTGCCAACGCGTTTTCATCGACGAATGCGTTTACCCATACGGCCGAGCCGGTGATCGGGATTTATTTCCGGATGTGAGCGGATAGTTCTTAGTCCGCGAATATTGATCCGATCATTGATGGGGTGGTCGCGGAACCGAATCGCAGACAATATTTGGCGACTCGTCGAGGCTGACCCGTGCACAAACTGGGTCAGCCTCTTCGCTTTTTGCGCGTGGAATTGTCTATTCTGGAAAGAGATGAGTGGGGAGCTTCACGACTGAATGAGCCGCTTGCAGTGTGTTCGAAATCATTGTCGCCAAATTGCGGCAGCGGCGCAAAATCTTTTCTTGATTGCGTTGTTGTTCGGAGCGTTCAGCCTGCGGGCGGAAAACGCATGGACTGTCGTTGGTCCGGCGGGCGGTGATGCGCGTGCTCTTGCGTCGTTCCCGGGGCAGCCGAAGCATCTGCTGCTGGGCACGACGAGTAGCTGGCTCTACGAGACCGTGGATGAAGGCGCAAGCTGGCATCGGCTGGCAAAGCTGGGCAGCGACGACGGATTCGTGCTCGACAGCATTATGGTGGACAGCGCAGATCCGGCGACAATTTACGTGGGCGCGTGGAATAACTCGACCGACGGCGGATTGTGGATCAGCCATGACGCGGGCCGGACCTGGAGCGAGGCGGCGCAGCTCAAAGGCCAGCCGGTGCACGCTCTCGCGCAGGCGCCTTCTGATCCGCAAACTCTCTATGCGGGAACATTGGAAGGAGTCTTTCGCTCGAGCGACGGCGGAGCGACGTGGGCGGAGATCAGCCCGCCGGGCAGTCACGAGATTCATGAGATTGAATCGCTGGCAGTGGATCCCGGAGATCCCGACACTGTGTACGCCGGAACCTGGCACCTTCCGTGGAAGACGGCCGACGGCGGCAAGACCTGGCACAACATCAAGCAGGGGCTGATTGTCGACTCGGATGTGTTTTCGATCATCGTCGACCCGGAGCACCCACACACTGTCTACCTGAGCGCATGCAGCGGAATCTACAAGAGCGAGAATGCGGGAATTCTGTTCCACAAGATCCAGGGCATTCCGTCAGAAGCCAGAAGAACGCGGAGCCTGATGCAGGACCCGGAGAATGCGCGACGTCGTGTACGCGGGAACCACCGAGGGACTTTATAAGACCGTCAATGCGGGCAAGACCTTCAAGCGGATGACGGACGCGGACGTGGTGGTGAATGCGGTGTACGTCGATCCCGGCGATTCGAATCGCGTGCTGCTGGCGACGGATCGCGGCGGCGTGCTGGAAAGCGACGATGGGGGCGCGACGTTTACGGCATCAAACCAGGGAATCTCGGAGCGCAAAGTCGCGGCGGTTCTCGTTGACCGCAACAACCCCCAGGTGCTCTATGCGGGCGTGGTGAACGACAAGAAATTTGGCGGCGTGTTTCGCTCGAGCGACGGCGGAGCACACTGGGAGCAGCTAGGCAAGGGTCTCGACGGGCGCGACGTGTTCGCGCTTGCCGAGACGAAAGATGGCCGCGTGGTTGCGGGAACGAGCCACGGAATTTTTGTGCTGGAGGCGGCTGGCGATCCGGCGGCCGCAGGCAAGGATAAGGGTGATCCGGCGCCGCCTGGATCGGCAACGCCGGCAGCGAACGGGGCAAAAAGCGGTTTGGGAAATGTGCGGGCGAGGACGCCCGCACGACAGCCGGCGGGGACACCGGCGGTACCAGATGGGTCGGACGCCGCGACCGCTTTCACCTGGCTGCCGCGCAACACCATCGCGAACACGGTGACGAAGACGATCACGCAGACGCACATGCACACGAAGGTCAACATCGAAAAGCAGGTGCAGGCGCCAGCGATCAGGCTCGAAAGTCCGGTGAATGCGTTGGACGTTTCAGGGGACGTATGGGCGGCTGCGACAGGCTACGGGGTCGTGACCAGCAGCGACCAGGGCGCGAGCTGGCAGGGCGGGCCGGTGATGGGCGAAGGCGATTACCTGTCAGTGACCGCGCATGATGACACGATGGTTGCGGCTCGCGCCGACAGCGTTGTGATTTCACGCGACGCGGGGAAAAGTTGGTGGCCGATGGGGCTGCCGACGATGCTGACGCGCATTCATCGCGTGGTATTTTCGCCCGACGGCACGCTGTGGCTGGGCGCGCGCGAGGGAGTTTATCTGAGCCGCGACATGGGCCTGTCATGGATGTGGATTCATCGCCTTCCGTTCCGCGACGTGGACGATCTGAGTTACGACGCGGAGTCGAAGAGAATCCTGGTGAGCTCGCGGTCGAGCGACCAGGTGTACGCCATTGACCCAAAGACGATGACGTGGAATTGGTGGCAGACGGGCTATCAGATCGTCTTAATTCGAGCGGCCGGAGACCGGCTTGTGGCGGCCTCGCTCAATGACGGAGTTCTGGTGGGGCCGGAACTGACTGCGGCAGCCGATACGACTGCAGCGGGCGCCAGCGCGACGCAGTAACGGCTGCGCGATCCGGGGATTTCAGGCGCAGTGGCCGCAGACGGTCTTATTGGACGTTGAAAGATTTATCGACGATGGCGTTGGGATCGCGGCCGGCCGGGAGAATCGTAAAGAGCGATTGCGTTGACGTGCGCACCACAGCCACGTCGCCGGAACGTTGATCGGCGACAAACAGCAAATGCCCGGCGGCTGAAAATGCCATCGCCGAGGGGCTGTCGCCAACGGAGACGGAGCCGATGCGCTTGCCGTCGTCGATGGAGTAGACGGTGAGCTCCTGCGAGTGCAGGTTGGCCACGTAAAGAAGCGAATTGTCGCGCGAAACAATCCCGCGGACGGGATTGTTGCCGATCATGTACGTATCTCCCACTTCGTCGGTGGTGTTGTAGATTTCGGAAACCGAGTCGGAGAGAGAGTTGGAGACAAAGATTTCGCCGCCGTCCGGCTTCAGTGCCAGGTCGACAGGTGCGCGGCCGACGTCCATCAGCGTTTCAAGGCGATCGGGTTGAGCGGGGTGGGCATCGGGCTGCGCCAGGGCGACAACCATCACTTGATGACCGGTTGAGCAGGGGATAAAGGCCTTCGAAGAATCGGGCAAAATCACGACTTCTGACGCGCCGGGGCAGCCCGCGAATGTGGCGCGCGGCTGGTTGGTTGATGCGTCGATGATGTTCGCCGAGTTTCCGCCCTCATCGGCAACAACGAGAGTCTTGCCGTCAGGCGCGAGGCGCGCTGCGACAGGCTGGTCTCCGGCGGGGATTTGAGCGAGTTCGCGGCGAGCCCCAAGGTCGAGGACTGAAATCGAATTGGAGCCGGAATTGGCAACGTACGCGAGCGTCCCGTCGGCCTTCAGATCGATGGACACGGGCTGATGGTGTACGGGAATCGTGGCGACAACCGCGTTGTGTTCGGCGTCGATGACCGAGACTGAGCCGTTGGCTCCCGCCGCGCCGGAGTTCACGACATAGATTTCGTTATGCGTGGGGCTGGCGGCGATAGCGACCGGATTGTGGCCCACGGGCAGCTCGCGATCCACGCGGACGTTGACCACGTCGAGTACCGTGACGGTGTCACTGCCTCCGTTGGTCACGTAGACGTACTCGCGATAGTTCGGCGGGTATTGGGGAAAGTCGTGAGTGCGGCAACCGGTGAAGCAGAGCGCAAGAAGAAGGGCTGCGAGACGGGCCGGCCTGTCCAATCGCGATTCGCGCCTACTGTTCACGGTTCACTGTCCACTAACCATTAGAGCATGCTTCAGAAATGCCTCATGCTCTGGTTGAGATCACACGGCGGCTAATGATGCCGGCAGAAACAATGTCGTTGTGCCGTCCCTACGGGACTCCGGAGTCGATTGATAGAATCCGCTTTCCCCACGCTAAAGCGCGGGGCTAACATACACCGCGCCTACGGCGCGCTTGTTGCGGCGGGAACAGAGACGGCTCGCGCGAGACGACGGCCGACGACTGCGGCGATTTTGTCGATCTCGTTCATCATGGTGGCGAACTGCGCGGGGTAGACAGACTGCGGACCGTCGGAAAGCGCGGTTTCAGGATGGTTGTGCACCTCGACCATCACGCCGTCGGCGCCCGCGGCCACGGCGGCTCTGGCCATGGGCAGGACGCTGTCACGGCGGCCGGTTCCGTGGCTGGGATCGACGAGGATGGGCAGGTGGCTCACGTGGTGCAACGCGGGAATGATGCTGAGATCAAGCGTGTTGCGTGTGTGGTCAGTAAACGTGCGCACGCCGCGCTCGCAGAGAATGACCTCGTAGTTGCCCTCGCTCATGACGTATTCCGCGGCCATCAAAAACTCTTCGAGTGTGGCGCTCATGCCGCGCTTGATGAGCACGGGCTTGCGCAGTTTTCCGGCCTTCTTGAGGAGCGAGAAGTTCTGCATGTTGCGCGCGCCGATCTGAATCACATCGGCCCATTCGGCGACGAGTTCGAGAGTCTCCGAGTCGAGCGCCTCGGTGACGATGCGCAGGCCGAATCTTTCTCTGATCTCGGACATGATTTTCAAAGCTTCGAGTCCGAGGCCCTGAAAAGCGTAGGGCGAGGTGCGCGGCTTGTAAGCCCCGCCGCGGAAGAACTGCGCCCCGGATGCGGCGATGTCGGCGGCGATGGCAAAGGCCTGGTCTCGACTTTCGATGGAGCAGGGGCCGGCGATGACGGCCAGATCGCGGCCGCCGATGGTGGCGCTCGATCCAGGAAAGCGCACGATGGTGTCTTCTTCTTTTACGTCGCGGCTGGCAAGTTTGTAGGCTTTGGAGACGCGAATGACTTCAGCAACGCCGGAGAGCGATTCCAGATTGCCGCGGTTGACTTCGCCCTGATTGCCGGTGATGCCAATGGCCGTTCGCTGGGCTCCGGGAAGCGGATGGGGGCGGAAACCCAACTGCACGATATGGTCGCAGACCGCCTGGATCTCTTCCGGCGTGGCCTGCGCTTTCATGACAACCAGCATGAATAACCCTCGATCCATCAGTCTACCGGCTGAAGGAGCGAAGGGCAATGTTTGCTTCGTGGCTGGAAGAGATCGGCCGGGTCTTTGACGGCGAATGCAGTTTCACGCGATTCACCACAGCAGAAGTACAATTCGAGGGAGTCAGTGTTCAAACAGGCAGTCTCGGTTCGGTTGACAAAAACACTCAATTCGGAGAATCCCGTTCAGGAAACAAAGTTGAGCGTCCTCGTGCGTTCACTTCAACTGGACGACCCCTGGCTCGTCGGCTTGATGGCACTGGCTTTCGGCCTGCGCCTTTTTTTCTGGCTCTACACCGGCCGGACCTGGGAAGACGCACTGATTACCGTGCTTCACTCGGAGAATTTCTATCACGGATTGGGCCTCACTCACTTCAAGATCGATGACCCGAAGCCGCTGTTCGGCTTCACAAGCCCGATCAGTGTACTGGCGCCCCTGCTTGCCGACCGCTTCCATGTGGGCTGGGGCTTGCCGTTTCTCAAGCTACTGTCTCTGCTTGCGGGGCCGGTAACGGTATGGTTCGGCTACAGGATTGTGCGTGTTTTCCTGGCCCCGCTCAACCGGGCCGCGGCCGTCCTTGGAGCAGGCTATCTCGCCATTGAGCATCACCAGATTCTCTGGGGCATGGCCGGCATGGAAACCCAGTTGGCCACGGCGATTCTTCTTGCCGCAATCTACTTTCTGCTTGCCGAGAATCTAACGGCCAGCGCGATTCTGTCAGGCATGTGTCTTCTTGCCCGGCCAGACTTCATCCTGTGGGTTGGAATTGCAGGCGCAGCAACCACAGTTGCGTCCATTCTCCGGAGGGATTTCAAGCCGTTGGTTAAATTTGCGGCTCTCGTCACAGTCATCTACGGACCATGGATCATCTTCACGACCCTTTACTACGGGAGTCCAATTCCGAACACAATCGTTGCGAAACGCTTAGGTTATGTCGGTTTCTGGGAAACTGCCACGTCTTTCCGAAGCCTTCTTCTAAACGCAGCCGGGATACTCCGTGCCAACGTTTGTTCTCCTCTCGAACCGGTGTTTGGCGGCAACGGCACCGGTTTTAGTCCGCTGATCAAGGGATACTGGCTGGAAGAACTCTGCCTTGTCGTCATTCTGTTCGGTTTCATCGATGACCTCGTGCGGCGACGTTGGCGCTTCTGGCCTATTTATGCATTTGCCGTGTTAGCCGCTGCGTTCTTTGTCTTTCGGGCGCCGGCGATTTTTGGGTGGTATGTTGTGCCGCTCTGCGGGGTACTCGCACTCCTGCTAGGGAAGGGGGTTGCCGCCATTACAGATTTTCTCCCGAGACGGTTGGGCAGTATATCGGCGTGGCTCCTCACGGCAGCATACCTGGCCAGTTTTGCCGCCGTTCTGCCAACCACGTTCAGAGCGGAACGCAATATCCAGGAATTGGTTGAAAACAGAGGGCGGATAGAGATCGGAATCTATTTGTCGCACACGCCGCCGTGGACAACCATAGGCGGCGAGCCGCTTGGCTATATCGGCTACTACTCGCGCCGGACTTACTACGATTACCCAGGCCTTTGCAGCCGGAAAGTCGTTCGATGGCTGCAGGACCACAAGTACCCGCGTGACAGTAAAGAACTGCAAGTATGGGAGTATCTCCGTCCGGACTATCTAGTCATCAGGAGATTTGAATATGAGATTTTCATCGCGCACGCGGATGGCGCTTTTCTGCTGAACGATTATCGACTTGATCGGGAATTCTCGGTTCCCGCGGAGGATCAAAAGAAATTGTTTCACCCGGAAGAGAATGTAGACTTGGACTTCCTGGTTCTCAAGAAGGTCAAGGGAAATCCAGAATAAAAGGCCGCTGGAAGTTGGCGGCACGAAGAGGACGCCGGGATACAACAACGCAGATCCGGGAAAAGTCTAAATAAAAAGAGGCAGCAAAGAATCGTAACAACGCAGATCGGGGGTGAAAAACTCTCGGAGCGAGAGCGGCGGTGATTATTTTGATTTGGATTCGTCGGTGATTTCGGTTGAGCAGTTCGCGGCCACGATGGCAGGAGCAATGACCATACCGATAAAGGCAAGGGCAATCAAGAAGTCATGCATAATTCAGGTCCCCAGTCGGCGCTCGGCGGATCCGGATGCCCGGTAGGCGAAAGCCCGTTTGGCGCGCTCACTTCATAGCGAAGATGAAACGCGGCAACGCGAGAGTCCAAGGCTCAAACCGAGGCCGAAAAGCCGTTGTGCAGCCGATCTACCAATGCATCATCGACGGTATGAGAGGAATCTTGAAATAGCACGAAAAGTTGGCTGGATACGCGGAAGTGGTAGAGCGCGTGGCCTTTGGAGAGTAACGAAAGGCATAGGAAGGCTCGGCACAACGCAAACTTCGTAATGATTCGTGACGGGGAGCACAACAGGGTGTGACATCAGGAGGGAAGCTGGAGCCATTTTGGATAGTGGTTTAGCTTAAAAGAACTTTCCCTCAGGGGATAAATGGATGGGTTGAAACCCATCCCTACCAGCCGGGAATTATTTTGTTTGATTCATGGACGGGCTGAAGCCCGTACCCTTCGAACTGACCACTACTTTATTTTTACGATTTCCTGCTCTTGGGACTGCCACTTGACGCAGAGCCATGCGGCGTAGCCGAGCTGGATGGCCCAGGTGACGGTGTAGGCGGCGCGCGTATACAGGTGATTCAGCGTCGCCACGATCGCGTCGTGGTCGGCCTGGGACATGTGCAGCCGCCAGTCGAACGGCGGTTCCGGCGGCGCGCCGAAGACGAGATAAGCCGCCCAGCCGAAGAGACCGGCGGCGACGACGACGATTAATGCGGTGCCAAGTTTTTTCATCGTGCTTCTCATCCTTCCCGGCGCGTTCCGGCCATCATCAAGAATTCAACGCTTGCTCGGCTTCTTCCGCGGCGATCTTCTGCTGGCGCCGCTCAACGCGATAGCGGAAAGCCAGGATGAGCACGCCCCACAGGAGCCAGGCGAGCATATTCCAGAGGAGCGCGCCGACCATCGTGGGATCCATGCCGGAATCCTGCCCACCGCCGAAGACAGGGGCCGGGTGCTGCGTGCGCCACCAGCGGTTGGCCATATAGACGATAGGCACATCGAGCGCGCCGAAGATCCCCAGCACGGCGGCCAGTGTTTGCATCTGGGGCCCGGCGGCGAAGCGGCGCAAGAGCAGGTAGCTGACGTAGATCAGCCAGAGAACAAGCGTGGTGGTGAGTCGCGCGTCCCATGTCCACCACATGCCCCATGCGCGCCGTCCCCAGAGTGGGCCAGTGACCAGGCCGACTGAGCAAAAGACCACGCCCACCTCGGCCGCGGCCACGGCGAGGGCATCCGCGGCCTGTGCGCGGCCCGGATTGCCGTGCCGAAATGCCAGGAATGCGATGGAGCCGATAAGACTGAGTGAAAAGAAGACAAAGCAAACAGCAAACGAGGGGACGTGGTAGTAGATGATGCGAAACATCTCGCCCTGCGCTGCGTCATTGGGAGCGACGTAAATGGCCTGATTGTAGGCCCAGGCAAGCAAGGCGGCGGTAACAAGAAGATAAAGACCGATGGCAAGTTTCTTCATGGGAAAGCCAGTTGTATCCAGTGTACGACGATTGCCGCGCGTGGCTTTTCGCCCTGTCTCAACACGGCGCGGTACTGGGCGATCCTGGACGTCGATACCCATGACAGCGGGAAGCGGCCGAGCCGTGGCCTTTGCACATTGATTCGCTGGTTTTGTACGATGGTCTGCCATGTCAAAACCGTTCTCATACAAGCCTGAAGCCTACTTTCGACTTTTTGCTCGCGCAGCCTTCGGATTCCTGGTTGCCTTAGTTGCTGCTGCGCCTGCGGCAATAGGTCCGCAAGCAACAGCCCCGCCTGCTGCAGCTTACGGTCCGTTCAATGCGGTTTTTCTTACCGGTGGCGCCGGCCTGAACAAGACGCTGTCTCCGTCGACCTCGCTTGACGGGGTTTGGGCTGTGGCAATGGATGGTCAAGGAACGGGCCAACCCTCGATGCAGGACCCGGTTTTGGCGGGGCGCGCTTCGTGGACGCTCGCCTTCTGGTTCGAGTTGCCGGAGCCGCAGCAAGGGACAACGCTGCTTGCCGGAATGGGCGACCCTGCAGCCGAGGATGCGCGATTCATCGGAATCAAGGACAATCGGCTGGGCTTGTGGCTGGGTCGGGCACAAAGTTCGGCCGGGTTTATTGCCGGCGATCAGGCGCTGGACTCGGGAAAGTGGCACCTGGCTGTCGCGAGCAGCGATGGCGAACATGTGATCCTCTATGCCGATGGCCGCGAGGTGGGGACGAGCACGATTGCGCAAGGCAGCGTGGCGGCAGTTCTGGAGATGGCGCCGTCGCCGTTGACCGATGTCGCAGACGGGCATTTCGGCGGCAAGATCGCGGGGCTGAAGATTTTTCGCGCGGCGCTGACGGCTGAGCAAGTGAAGGCGATGGCCGATGCGCCGCCGGACTTTGGCGAGCCCACTTATGAGGAGGCTTCGCAACATTGGCCCGTGGAGACTCGCGCGCAGGCCGGGTACAGCGCGCCGCAGGATCCATCGACAATGCCGCACGGCAAGGGCGGGATACAAAAGCCCGTTGCAAAACAGCCGAGCGCGGCGGACTTGCATTGCAAGTTGGCTGGCGACAATTCGTGGAAGCTCGCGGGCGGTTGGAGGCTGAAACCGGCACCGCAAGTGAAAGCAACCGGCGAAGAGATTTCCAAGACAGGTTTTGCGGACAAGGACTGGTTGGTAGCGACAGTGCCGGGCACGGTGCTGACGACGATGATCGATCGCGGAATTTATCCCGACCCAGACTACGGGCTGAACAATCTCGCCATTCCCGAGAGCCTGGCTCACCAGGACTATTGGTACCGCGTGGAGTTCAAGACGCCGGACGCGACGCGCGGGCGCAGGCTCAAGCTTACTTTTGAAGGCGTGAATTACGCCGCTGAAGTCTGGATGAATGGAAAGAAACTGGGCGGAGTTACCGGCGCTTTTTTGCGCGGGACATTCGACGTGACGGACGTTGCGGCAAACGGGGAAAATGCGCTGGCCGTGCGCGTTTCTCCGCCGCCGCACCCCGGGATTCCGAACGAACAGTCGCTCAGGGGCGGTCCGGGTGAGAACGGCGGCTTGGAAGTATTGGATGGGCCGACATTTTCCGCTGCCGAGGGGTGGGACTGGATTCCTGGGATTCGCGACCGCGACACGGGTATCTGGCAGGACGTAACGCTGACGGCGACCGGGCCGGTGGAGATTGGCGACCTGAACGTGATTACAACGCTGCCCAAGCCTGACCGCAGCGAGGCCGACGTAGAGATTGAAGTGCCGCTGACTGATGCAGGAAGCGCAGCGACGGACGGTGAAGTGACCGCCGCTTTTGACGATGTGAAAGTCACGAAGCATGTGCATCTGGCTCCGGGGGAGACGGTGGTTCGATTGGAGCCTGCGGAGTTTGCGCAGCTCAAGGTTCAGAATCCGCGTCTATGGTGGCCGAATGGGTACGGAGATCCCGCGCTGCATACACTGAAAGTCTCGTTCGCCACCGGGGCGAAGACGAGCGCGACAAAACAGATTGAATTTGGAATGAGGGAAGTGAGCTATGATCTCTCGCTCTTTGACGCGTCGGGACACCTGAAACGCGTAGAGGTGCTGCCCAGCCGCACGCACGACGATGCGCTGCCGCTGGTCGACGGGACGCACCAGGGCATCAGGCAGATTTTCGACTGGACGCCGAACCAGGTGCTGCCTGGGCAAACGCTGCCGGACTGGATGCTGCATGCGTGGGTGCAAACGCTGGAGCCGGGGGCTGAAGGATCAGCGTCAATCCGCCCCGTTGATGGTGGATGGCCGGGAACGGATCTGGTGATCAAAGTGAACGGCGTGCGCATTGCCGCGCGCGGCGGCAACTGGGGCATGGACGACATGCTGAAGCGCGTGAGCAAGGAGCACCTGGAGCCGTATTTCCGGCTGCATCGCGACGCGCATGTCAACATGATCCGCAACTGGATGGGCCAAAACACGGAAGAGAGCTTCTACGCGCTGGCCGACAAGTATGGATTGATGGTGTGGAATGATTTCTGGGAATCGACGCAATCCTACAACCTGGAAGCCGAAGATCCCGCGCTGTTCCTGAAGAACGCGCGCGACACAATCCTGCGTTACAGGCATCATCCGTCAATTGTGGTGTGGTGCGGACGCAACGAAGGCGTGCCGCAGCCCACGATCAACGAGGGACTGGCGGAACTGGTGCGCACGCTCGACCACACGCGCTATTACACGGGAAGCTCGAACCAGGTGAACCTGCGCAACTCGGGGCCTTATCAATTCCAGCCGCTCGAAACCTATTACCGAATCAACCGCGGATTCAGCGTGGAATTGGGCATACCCAGTGTGCCGACGCTGGAAAGCATGAAATCGTTTATCCCGGAGCCCGACCGGTGGCCGATCAGCGACACATGGGCTTATCACGACTGGCATCAGAGCGCGAACGGCGCGGTGCAGCCGTATATGGCACACATGGAGACGGAGTTTGGCGCACCGACGAGCCTGGAGGACTTCGAGCGGAAAGCGCAGATGCTGGACTACGTGGGCCATCGCGCGATTTTCGAGGGATTTGCTGCGCATCTGTGGCAGCCAAACTCCGCGCGCATGATCTGGATGACGCAACCGTCGTGGCCCAGCATGGAGTGGAACTTCCTGAGCTGGGACTACGATACGCAGTCGAGTTTCTACGGGACACAGAAGGCATGCGAACCGATCCACGCGCAGCTCAATCTGACCGATGGCTCAGTGGATTTGATCAACCTGGGTGCGGCGCAATCCTTCAAAGTGCGCACGCTTGTGGTGAGCCTGGACGGCAAGATTTTGAGCGACCACACAAACCAGGTACAGGCAGCCGCCGATGATCGAACCCCAGTGGCGAAACCTGACCTGGCAACGTTGGCAGCTGGACATACGATCTTTGTACGGCTCGAAGTAAGTGATGCTGCCGGGGCTCCGGTGAGCGATAACTTCTACTGGTGGGCGGCGGACGAAGCGAGCTACCGCGAGCTGAATTCGCTTGCGCCTGCTGCGTTGACGGCTTCAGCCACGTTCGCTGCGGCAAATGGCGAGCGCGCGGTGACGGTGCGGATCAAGAATACGGGCTCAGCGGCGGCGCTGATGGTCAAACTCACGCTTGAGGACGCAGCCACGGGGCAGCGCATCCTGCCCGCGTATTACAGCGACAACTACGTTTCGCTTTTGCCGGGCGAGGAACGCACGGTGAACGTGCAGTTTCCGGCCGGCGATGAGAAGCCGGAGATCGGCCTGCGCGGCTGGAATCTGCCCACGCAGACGATCGCCGTTAACTGAGGCGTACTTCTTCTGAAATCGCTTTCAATGAATGACGACAGCGGTGCGATTTTTGCAGCCGCACGAGCGGCGCAAAACGATTTCGACGGGAAGAACGATTCGGTTGCCGGTATGCGGCATTTCTCCGCGCGCAATGCGGTCGAAGAGCAGATTTGCCGCGACGCGGCCCATCTCCTGCGCCGGCTGGCGAACGACTGTGAGCGGTGGTGAAGTGAACTCAGCAAGATCGAAGTCGTCGAATCCGGCGAAGGCAAGATCGTTGGGAACGCGCAAGCCAAGGCGCGCGACCGCTCCCAAAACGTAACGTGTAACCAGCGTGTTCGAGGTGACGACGGCTGTAGGCGGAGCGTCGCGCTCCATCTTCGCTTTGAGGATCTGCTCAGCTATTTCTTCTGAATCGCAATCGAAAATCGGACATACTTCCAACCCAGCGTCCTGCATGGCGCGTCGATAGCCGGCAAAACGTGCGCTGATGGTGAAGAGGCTGCGGCTGAGCGCGATGTAGGTAATCTGCCGATGTCCGTGCTCGATGAGATGCTCGGTGATGCGGCGCGATCCGATGGCGTTTTGCACGAGGACAGTGTCGATCGAAGGATCGGGCACTGGCCTGTCAAAGGCAACAACGGGCGTTTTGCCGAAGAGAGCGCGGGTAAGGCGCGATTGACGGATTCGCGCCGGAATCACCAACAGGCCGTCCACGTGCCGCTGCAACATCTCGTCGGCTGCCTCGTACTCGGTTTCAGGGTCCTCATCCGAAGTGGTGATGATGACCGAGTAGCCGTGTTCCCTGGCCACGGCGGTTACCGCGTGAGCACATCCGGCGAAGAAGGGGTCGTAGAGATACGGAATGATGAGGCCGATGGAATGGCTGCGCTGACCACGAAATGCGCGTGCCAGAACATTGGGACGGTACTTGAGCTGCTCAATCGCGGTTTGTACCCGCTGCGTGGTTTCAGCGGAGACGCGAACGGTGCCGCTGAGCACACGGGAGACGGTCATGGTGCCGACGCCAGCCAACCGAGCCACGTCACTCATCGTGGGCTTGCGGTTCACGGCCGACGCTAACGTCCGATGCCTGGGTTTGCTTGCAGACTTACTCGCGGGAGGCTTCGCCAATTCGATCTCTCCAGGAACAACTTGCCTACTGACGCCCTGGCCGAACTCCCAAAAGTGAAGATTCAGAACCCCTGCAGCTCTTCGATCCGGCTGCATTTTCGACTTATGAATCCAGCAGTGCGAGCCACTGCTCCGAGTGACCGCATGCATAGTGGTCAAAGCAGGACTATAACAGTCTTCGCGCGCAGGAGGCAATGAAATCCGCAGGTTGCGGGCATCAGCGTATGGCTCCGCACCGGCGTAAACCGCCGGGAACTATGAACGGCGCCTCGAACCCTTGCGGTTTGTCGCGCGGCGGGCAGGTGGATTCGCGGATGACCAGCTCCGGCAGAACGGACAACACTTGGGGAACAGAATCCTGGCCGCGAACCCGTTGCAAGAGCACTCGTGCGGCGATGGTGCCCATTTTATGGAGCGGCTGATGGATCGTGGTGAGGCTGGGGTTATGAAAGGCTGCACTCTGAATGTCATCGAAGCCCACCACGGAGATGTCTTCAGGGACGCGCAGCCGGTGGTCGCGGAGGGCTCGGATGGCTCCAATGGCTGCGATGTCGTCGTAGCAGACGATGGCTGTGAAGTCGACCTTGCGGTTGAGCAACTCGCAAGCGGGCCCGTACCCAAGCTCCGGCGTAGAAACCATGAGTTTGAGCTCGACGGTCAACTCCGGCCGCACCAGCAATGCCGAGTTCGTGGGCGACCGTTTTCAGGCAATCCCAACGGTCCTCGGCATCGGAGCTGTGGCTTCCTCCACGCATGAAGGCGATCCTGCGGTGACCGAGCTGGAAGAGATGGCGCAAAGTGAGTTCTGCCGCGCGGCGCTGGTCGAGGACCACGTTGGTGATTCCGGGAATCTCGCGATGACCGGCAACCGCGACCGCCGGGATCTTGAAGCGATGCTGCAGGACTGTATCGATCAGGATGAATCCCTCGACCGACCTCTCCATCAGCATCCGCGGGTACTCTTCAATCAAGTCGGGCTTGCGACGATGACTGGCAGTGAGGTAGAAGTAACCTTCCTCGATGAGCGATTCCTCGACACCGGTGAGCACCTGCGCGGAATAGCTGTCGCTCAGCTCCGGGACTAAAACACCGATGGAGAAGGTTTGCCGCTTGCGAAGTGAGCGCGCATAGAAGCTGGGCCGGTAGTCGAATTTTTCTGCCGCCGCCTTCACGCGGTCGCGCGTCTCCTGCGGGATGGCGCGCACTCCGGGCGCGTCATTCAGCACCAGCGAAATGGTTGCCGGCGACAAGTCAAGATACTCGCCCAGAATGCGCAGGCTGACGGGCTGTCCGGGCTTCGGTTCGCGTTTCGATTTCGTCTTTCTGGTCATTTGTCTACTCATCTAACAAGTTTCCAGAGGGTCAAGAGGAAGAACTCGGGACAGCAGCGGCCTTATCCGTTTCAACCTCGCGGCGCTCGAGATGGTCGTACCAAGTGAATTTGAGAATTGCCGAGGTGGCGAGAACGATGGCCAGGGCGAAGGCGGCGCGCTTGAGCTCCCAGATGACTACATACATAGGAAGCACGACCAGCGCGACCTGCCAGACGATCCCGATCACGACGTTGAACATATCGCGCATGAAGTCTGTGTTTCGCTTGAAGCCTGGGTCCTCGGCGAGAACTTTGCGAAGGATAGGGCCCCAAAAACCCCACGGCCGCACCCGCTTATAGAAATCTTTGAGAACCTCATCGTCTTCGGGCTTGGTGAGCAGGGTACCGGCGAAGCATCCGATCAGCGACAGAATGAGCACCACTGGAAAGACGATGGAGACATCCATGTTGATGGAGTTTGCGGCGAGCAAGTGCTGCACCAACGGAACCTTCGCGATAAGCGGCGGCAGCGCCAGCGCGGAGGCGATTCCGGCGACCATGCCCCAAAAGTAGCCATAACCGTTAAAGCGCCACCAGTACCATTTGAGAACATTGGAGGCGGTGTAGCCACCCCAAAGTCCAGAGACGATCCAGACGACGACGGCGTTGACTGAAGTTACATTCCATCCGATGAGGACGCCGATCACCACAACGGCGAAAGAACTGAGATAGCTGAGGCGGACATAGGTGCGCGGCGGCGCGTCGGGCCGGATGTAGCGCTTGTAGATGTCGTTGACGAAGTATGGCGGCGCGGCATTCACTGTGGCGGCAAAGTTGGCCATAAATGCAGCGAGCAGGCCGGAGATCAGGAATCCCAGCAGGCCGACGGGGACGAAGCGCGCAAGGGCATAGGGCAGCACCAGCTCAAAGTCCATATTGGCGCCCATGGCGCGGATGTTGTCACTGAAGAACGTGGCAGCCAGGACGGCAAGACCGGCAGTTAGAAAATAGCGTGGGAACGTGAGAACGACATTCACCCATGCGCTCATCATGGAAGCTTCGCGCGGATTCTTTGAGGAAAGCACGCGCTGCATGTCGTAATTGGGCGCAGGGCCAGCGGCAGAGATGAGCACGCCCTTGAAGAAGAGCATCATGACGAAGAAGCCGAAGAGCCCATAGCCGTCCTGCGCAATTCGCGTGCTGGTTGCCGGGATCAGCGCCGACCAGTCGAGATTCAAGTGCCAGCCGAAGAACACATTGTCCCAGCCGGCAGGCACAACCTTGTGCAGAACACCTGGCGCGACGCGCCGCATGGCGATGATGCCCACGGCGAAGCTGGCGACGGACAGCACGCAAAACTGGACAACTTCAGTGATGACCACGCTGATCATGCCGCCTTTGATCACGTAGAGGGATGTGATCACGATCAGGATCAGCGCATACTCGTTTGCCGACAGGTGCCAGGGAAGAAATGTGGCGGCGAATTTACCGATGCCTTTAAAGCCGTAGCTGAAGAACCCGATGATGCTGATGAACGCGTAGAGGACCACAATCAGGTGCGACAGTTGCGCGCCGCGGCCGGTGCCGAAACGAGTCTTGATCCACTCGGCGCCGGTCATGACGCGCGAGCGACGCAACCACGCAGACAAATACACCATGAGGAAGACCTGATTGAAGGTCGGCCACAGCCACGGGATCCAAACACTTTTCAGGCCGTAGACGAACATCCAGTAGACGAGCAGCATGGTGCCGCTGATGTCGAACATGCCTGAAGCGTTGGAGAGGCCCAGCACATACCACGGCATCTTGTTGCCGCCGAGGAAATACGCTTTCATGTCGCGCGAGCCCTGGTGCGATACGTAGTAACCCACCAGCACCGTGCAGACCATGTACGTCAAAATGATGCCGACGTCTAAAGGATGAAGTTGCATTGAGGCTCCGAGTTTACCTGTCGATCATTGTTTCCCCGAACTCCTGCCGGGTGTTTCGAATTGAGGCCGGCGGAGTGCGGGTTGAAATCACTTAATGCAATTGCCCGGCCAGCAGGAAAACCAGGTTTGCCTGCCAGTTGATAGCGATCTCGTTGCTTGCATACGAGGCAGTCTGGTCGGCATAGACTTTTTCCGGCGGCAGGCCGGGAGGCAATGCGGCCAGCACGGCGTCCTGGCGGCTGGCATTCGGGCCGCCCGACATCAATCCCGGCCATGGCCCCGGTTGCTCACCCGAACCACTGGGCCGGTGATGCGGATGCATGACAGAGTGCTGGCCAACCTGCGTGACCCAGGAGAGCGAAAAGGTGTTCCGGCCGAGCAGA
Organism: uncultured Acidobacteriaceae bacterium; assembly: GCA_963813015.1. Taxonomy (GTDB): domain Bacteria; phylum Acidobacteriota; class Terriglobia; order Terriglobales; family Acidobacteriaceae; genus Telmatobacter. Next base: position 1,036,396 of record CAWEXN010000008.1, on the reverse strand, counting down.
TAGTGCAAATTGTCGCGCGCGGCATTCACAAATTCAGGATTGGGCGCGATCATGTTGGCGATCATCAGATCCATGCCATACTGCGCGGCGATTCCGTTCGAGCCCCAGACAAAATCTGTTGGCTTCAGGCTGACATGGTAGGGATTGGCCGCGGTGCTTTCGACGATGGCGCGCGCCGCCGTCAACACTCGACTGCGAATGGCGGTCTTCGCCTTGGCATCGGCACCTTTGCGCCGGGAGAGAACGTAGGTGCGGAGCGCCATGGGGGCCATCATGCTCCAGTTTTCGCGGGACGGCGAATCGAGAATAGGAAGATACGCCGCATAGTTGCTGAGGAAGAATTGATGGTAGGCGGCTTCGCCGGTGGTGCGCCAAAGCTCTGCGGCCGCCCAGAGCCGCTCGTCCGAGCAGTTCGAGTCGCCATACTCGCCGGTGGTGACGCCCGGCGGATTGCGGAAGGTCACATTCGGATACTGCTCGGTCCACTGCCATGCGCGGCGCGCGGCATCGAGGGCGCGAACGGCAAATTGAGGATCGTAGGGTTTGTAGACCCGCGCGGCAATCGCTGCCACTGCGGCAAGATCAGCGGTGGCACAGGTGCTCTTGTAAGGCGCCGAGCCGGTGCCAATGACCTCGCTGGGCAGAGTGTCCTTGTCGGGAGCGATGAAGCCCGGGAAGTGGGTGCTGGTCTGCTTATGCCAGGCGCCACCATCGGCGTCCTGCATTTTGAGCATCCACTCAAGGTTCCAGCGGACTTCATTGAGGATGTCGGGAGTGCCGTTGCCGGTCTCAGGAATCTCGAGTTGAATCGACTTGAGCCGGGGCCCGTAAATCTCCCAAGCCCACAGCAGCGTCCCCGTGGCGACTCCGGAGTTGACCATGTAACGGCCATAGTCGCCGGCGTCGTGCCAGCCGCCGATGTTGTCTCGCGGCCCAGATTTGCCCGAACTGGGATGAAACTCGCCTCGAATGTGGCAGGCTGGATGGGAATAGCCGGGAAACTCCGATCCAAGATCGACGGCGGTGCCACAACGCTGGCCGTAGAAGCCGCGCATGGCGAGGTAATAAGTTCGCTCGAAGACATTGCTGCCCACGGAGAAGTTCCAGCTCTTCCCTACCCCCGGAATCTGGATGTAATAGTTGCCCGCGCGCCGCAAATTGGAGAAGTCTGCGGGCTGCACGGTGTCGCCTGAGAGCGGGTCGATCGCAGGCGACCCGAGAACGCCGCGAAATACGAGTTTTTCATCGCTGGAGCGCCTGATCTCAAAAGTCTTAGCTGGGCTGCTTACGAGAGCAATTTTGGGGCCGCCGGGAAGGTAACCAACCTGGTCGACCTTGATCGCCAGAGTCGGATTCTCAGCTGCAAAAAGGAGGAGAGTGGGGCAAAAAACGAGTCCCGCTATGCCTAGGGAGTATCGCCAGAAAGGGCGGGGACGAGGATCTCGCTGGTGCCGGTTCAAAGAGAGCGCAGAATCTTTCATTCGCTTCAACCGCCGGGTTCGGATGGAAAGACGGATCAGTCTCTCACATCCTTATGCGCCCCGGCAACGAATTCTTACCCCAATCGGCAACGCGAAGGAAAAACTCTTGTTGCTCTTCTCTCGATTCGGCTATAATCGCGCTTCGTTTTCAACTGCATAGGATTCTCCCTGCAAAAACGTTTCAGCGGACCATCCTGCACTACTGCCGTCCTTTCGCCCCGGTTCAGAAAAGGAAGCGACCATGAAGTTCGGACACTTCGACGACCAAAACCGCGAGTATGTCATCACGCGGCCGGACACACCGCTACCGTGGATCAACTACCTTGGCTGCCAGGAGTATTTCGGGATCATTTCCAACACCGCGGGCGGCTATTCGTTCTATCGCGATGCGCGCTTGCGGCGGCTGACACGCTACCGGTACAACAACGTGCCGTGGGATTGCGGGGGCCGCTACATTTACCTGCGCGACGAAGCGTCGGGGCGCTTCTGGTCGCCGAGCTGGCAACCTACGCGGCACGCCGCGGAGGGCTACTCCTGCCGCCACGGCATGGGCTACACCACGATTGGCTCAACATTCGCAGGCATCGAAGCCCATACACGGTATTTCGTCCCGCTGGACGAGAACCTGGAGATCTGGCAGCTCACTGTGACCAATCGGAGGACCGCCCGAGCGCGCATTTCTGCCTTTGCGAGCGTGGAATTCTGCCTGTGGGACGCGCAGGACGATGCCACGAATTTCCAGCGGAACTACAACATCGGCGAAGTGGAAGTGGTAGACGGCGTCATCTACCACAAAACAGAGTACCGCGAACGCCGCGATCATTTTGCGTTCTTCGCATGCTCTCAGCCGGCTGTTGCCTACGACACCTCGCGCGACGCATTTCTCGGACCTTACCGCGGCTGGGACAATCCCGCGGCCGTGGCCGCCGGACAACTGACGAACTCGGTCGCGCACGGTTGGGCGCCAATCGGCGCTCATCAGGTCGCGCTCGATCTCGATGCCGGAGAGTCGCGACAGATCGTCTTCATTCTCGGTTACCAGGAAAACCCGAAGGACAAGAAGTTCGATCCTCCCGGCTCGCAGACCATCAACAAGGAGCTGGCGAAGCCGGTGATTGCGCGGTATCTTGGGGCGAGAGAGGCGAATGCTGCTTTCGATCGCCTGCGCGCGCACTGGGACAAGCTTCTCGGGATCTTCCAGGTGGACACGCCGGATGTGCACACGAATCGGATGGTGAACATCTGGAATGCATACCAGTGCATGGCCACATTCAATCTGTCGCGCTCGGCCTCGTTGTTCGAGTCGGGTATTGGGAGGGGGCTCGGTTTCCGCGATTCCAACCAGGACTTGCTTGGATTTGTGCATATGGTGCCAGCGCGAGCACGGGAGCGGATTCTCGATCTGGCGTCGACCCAACTCGAAAGTGGTGGCGCTTATCACCAATACCAGCCGCTGACGAAACGCGGCAATAACGATATTGGTAGCGGATTCAATGACGATCCGCATTGGCTCATCCTCGGCGTGGCGGCCTATCTGAAGGAGACGGGCGATTGGAGCATCCTGGACGAGTTGGCGCCCTACGACAACAAGCCAAGCACGGAGGAGCCGCTTTATGGGCATTTACATCGCAGCTTCCGTTACACGCTGGAGCGCCTTGGGCAGCATGGCTTGCCGCTGATCGGACGCGCGGACTGGAACGACTGCCTCAATTTGAATTGTTTTTCCGACACGCCCGGCAATTCATTCCAGACCACGACGAATCGGGATGGCAAAGTGGCCGAGTCGGTGTTTATTGCCGGGCTGTTCGTGCATGCTGCGCATGAACTGGCGGCGATCGCCAGCCGTCACAGCAAGCCGGATGACGCGACGTGTTTCCTGACCGCGGCCGACAGAATGGAACAGACGATTAAGGAACACGGGTGGGACGGGGAATGGTTCCTGCGCGCTTACGACAGCTTCGGAGAGAAAGTGGGATCGAAGGAGCGCGAGGAAGGCAAGATCTTTATCGAGTCGAATGGCTTTTGTGTTCTGGCGGGCATCGGGCTCGATGACGGTAGAGCCGCCAAAGCGCTGGCATCTGTGCGCGAACACCTGGCGACCAAGCATGGGCTCGTCGTGCATCAGCCGGCTTACACTCGCTACTATCTTCACCTGGGCGAGATCTCTTCGTATCCGCCAGGCTACAAGGAGAACGCGGGTGTCTTTTGCCACGTGAATCCCTGGGTGATGATCGCGGAAACGCGGCTGGGCCATGGGGATGAGGCCTACGATTACTACCTGCGGATCAATCCCTCGGCGCGCGAAGAGATCAGCGAAGTGCATCGCTGCGAGCCATACGTCTACGCGCAGATGATCGCCGGCAAAGACGCGCCGACATTCGGCGAGGCCAAGAACTCATGGCTCACGGGAACGGCGGCGTGGAATTATTACGCCATTGCGCAATGGATCCTGGGAGTGCGGCCTACATATGATGGGCTCGAAGTTGCTCCTGTGATTCCCGGCGGGTGGCCGGGATTTACCGCGACGCGCATTTTTCGCGGTGTGACATATAAGATCGCTGTCGAGCGCAAGGGCGCTGGAAATAAGGTCGCGCTGACCGTCGACGGCGCGCCGATCGAAGGCAACATCGTGCCATCTCCAGCGGATGGCCGCAAAGAAGTTTCGATTGCGGCGGTTTTAAGCTAATGTGGTAAGTCAGAAGTTTGCTGCGCAGATTAGCGTCCCGAACTGCAGGTCCTTCGACTCCGTTTGCCGCACAAAACGCGGCAAACTCCGCTCAGGATGACAGGTCGTTTTTATGCGAACTTGAGACTCAGGACACCAGAGAGAGCGATTGGGCATCTGGCCATTCATTGGCGCGCGGAGGAACGACCTTGTATCTCGCCAACGAGAAGCGCTACGACACGATGCAATACCGCCGGTGCGGGCGCAGCGGCATTCGGCTGCCCGCCATTTCTCTGGGGTTGTGGCACAACTTCGGCGGCGTCGATGACTTCGAGAACTCGCGCGCCATGGTGCGGCGCGCATTCGACCTGGGGATCACGCACTTCGATCTGGCCAACAACTACGGCCCTCCGCCGGGAAGCGCCGAAAGCAACTTCGGTGAGATTCTGCGTCTCGATCTAAAGCCCTATCGCGACGAGTTGATCATCAGCACCAAGGCCGGGTACGATATGTGGCCCGGACCGTACGGCGACTGGGGATCGAGAAAGTATTTGCTGGCGAGCCTGGACCAGAGCCTGAAGCGCATGGGCCTCGAATATGTTGACATCTTCTACTCGCATCGTCCCGATCCTGAAACTCCTGTGGAAGAAACAATGGGAGCGCTCGATCAGGCTGTTCGTTCCGGCAAGGCGCTATATGCGGGCATCTCCAACTACAATCCGGAGCGAGCCGCAGCGGCCATCAAAATTCTGCGTGAGCTCGGGACTCCGTGTCTCATTCATCAGCCGAAATACTCGATGTTCGAGCGCACTCCGGAGCGTGGGCTGCTCGATGTGCTGGGCAAAGAAGGCGTAGGCGGCATTGCCTTCTGTCCGCTGGCACAAGGATTGCTTACCGATCGCTATCTCGAAGGCATCCCTGCGGATGCCCGCGCATCGAAGCCGCACAGCTTTCTGAAAAAACGCGACATCGACGAAGACAAGCTGGCCAAAGTCAGGGCTCTGAACGAGCTGGCCCAAGAGCGCGGGCAGACACTGGCGCAGATGGCTCTGGCGTGGGTGCTGCGCGATGGGCGGATGACTTCAGCGCTGATCGGAGCCAGCCGCGTGGAACAGATTGAGCAGAACGTTGCCGCCATCGGCGACCTGGCTTTCACGAACAAGGATCTTGCCCGCATCGACGCCATTCTGGGCAACGCTTGATCGGATTCTGCCCGAGTCCCAAGCGGACTCGTCTGGCCAAATGACCCGCCAGCGGTATCCATCGAACACTTTCGTAATGACTATTTATGGGTATTTAGGGTCCCTTTGTCACTCAAAAATGGTTACCATCGTCCAGCAACGACTTGTTTGGGAGCCAGTCGTAAGTTGATGCTCGCATTGAGAATTCTTCCCCCGTAAGCGCGCGATATTGGGCGGTCGATGGCGGAAGGAAACTGCGAGTTCAGCTTGCAGATGAACTGTCCAACTTGAGATTTGAACGGAAAGACCGCTGGTGTCTCCATGAGCATTTCATCACAAAAAGCGCCTCAGCCCGTGGGCTCAACCGTCGCACAAACACAAAGAGGTTTCGGCTGGAAACAAGCCGACGCCGTTGCGCCTGCACCCTTATCAGTTGCGTTGATTGGTCCTGACGAGGCAAGCCGCACGTTGGTCGCCAAGGCCCTTGCCGATACGCGCAGGGCGGTGATCAGAGAATTCAACTCGTACCCGCCCGAACCAGAACATTTGCGCAGATTGTTGATGTCGTTCGACGTCGTCGTTCTTGACCTGGACAGCGACCCGGATCTGGTTCTGGAACTTGTGGAAGAAACAGGCGCGAGCGAACCAGCAGCCATCGTGGTTTTTTCGGAGAGGAACGATCCGAAACTTGCAATCCGGTTGATGCGCGCAGGGACGCGTGAATTCCTTCAACTACCGTTCGAACGAGGCGCGGTTGCTGCGGCTCTAGCTCGGATCACAGCTGGTATTGATGAGAGAACTGGTGAAACAGAAATGTCCCAGGGAAAGAAAACCCTGGGAGGTTTGCACGTTTTTCTGGGATCCAAGGGAGGATCGGGGGTCACAACAGTAGCCTGCAATGTTGCGATCGCCCTGGCCCAGAGGCCCGAGCATAGAATCCTGCTCATCGACCTGGCTCTTCCCATTGGCGATTGCGCACTTTGCCTGGGAATTTCAGCGGGATACTCGACCGAGGACGCGCTGAGAAATAGCGGTCGCCTGGATGCGAGTCTTCTTCACAATCTGCTGGTCAAGCACCGGTCCGGGGTATTCGTGCTGGCGGCTCCCACCAAGGTTCCCGATATTGAGGTTTCCAAAGGCGCCATCGACAAGCTCATCGCGATCGCGCGACAAGAGTTCGATTATGTGATCGTCGATGTGGGATCAAGGATCGATGTGGCGGCGAAGGTTCTTTTCGAAGACGCGACAACAATCTACCTGGTCACGCAAACCGGCATCTCCGAGCTGCGGAACTCGAACCGCCTCATCTCGCAGTTCTTCGCGGAAGGGAGCGAAAACCTGGAGGTCGTGATCAACCGATTCGAGTCTCGCTTTCTGGAGCCGGCGAACGAAGACGTCATTACCAAGGCGCTTGGCAGGCCGGTGCGTTGGAAGATTCCGGACGACCAGGATGCGGCCCGTGCGCTGCAGCACGGCGACGGCGGGTTTCTTGAAACACGCACGTCGCGCATCAGCCTGGAGATGGCCAGCTCGATTAATGGACTCCCCATTCCACAGGAAAAAATGAGGAATATTGACACGCGGACTCCTGGCAACGATTTTGCCCAGGAAACTTTCGGAATTCATGAGCCGACGAGCACAGCAGTTCTGCCTTCGGGCGAGGCACAGTCGGCTCTAACCATCACATGGCCGGCACCCGAGCCGATTACCTATGGCAACAGGCTCACGTTTGCCCAGCTCAACGCCACAGCATCGGGTGAGGGAACGCTGGTCTACACGCCCGGCCCCGGTTACGTGCTGCCGGTCGGCACGCACTCGCTCTGGGTGACGTTTACTCCGGCGGATTCCAGCGGCTACGCTCCGCAGCAGGCATCCGTGACGATTGTTGTGGCCAAAGGAACGCCGGCCATCTCCTGGCCAACGCCCGCCAAGATCGTTTACGGCACGGCACTCGACGAAACGCAGCTGAATGCCTCGGCGCAGGTCCCGGGCAAGTTTGAATATTCGCCAGCGGCGGGCGAGATGCTTCCACCGGGAATGCACACGCTCTCAGTCACCTTCACTCCCGCGGACACCGCGAACTACAGCACAGGACAGGCGACTGTGTCGGTGACTGTCGCGAAGGCAAAGTCAGCCATCCATTGGCCGGCACCGGCTCCTATTGTGTACGGGACGCAGTTGAGCAACGCGCAACTTTGTGCGCGGGCTTCGGTTCCGGGATCGTTCGAATACAAGCCTGATTTGGGGGCGGCGCTTGCAGCCGGAGAGCATGAACTGACAGTGGTTTTCACCCCGGCGGATACTTTGGGCTACTCCATATCGCAAAGCGCGGTTTCACTGAGGGTGATCAAAGCAACGCCTGCCGTGAAATGGCCGACACCGGATCCAATCGCCCACGACGTTGCTCTCAGCGCCATTCAGCTCAACGCCATAGCACCCGTGCCGGGATCTTTTGCGTATTCGCCAGCGGCAGGCGAAAAACTGCTGCCGGGAGTGCATGAGCTTTCGGCAATCTTTACCCCGGCGGATACTTTGAACTACGCAACGGCGAGCGCGACCATTTCGCTCAAGGTTACCGAGAAACTGCCGGCGCGCATCACCTGGCCGGCCCCCTCCGCGATTTCGTACGGCACCGCGCTGAGCGCCGTTCAGCTGAATGCCACGGCATCGGTCCCCGGAACATTTGTCTACACACCTTCCGCGGGTCACGTGCTGGCGCCGGGGAAATATACCCTCACCGCATCTTTCATTCCGTCGGAGACTGAAAAATACGGGAAGGCACAAGCGACGGTCGAGCTTGAAGTAGAAGGCACTCCTTTTAGCGCTTCCATGCCAAACTCAGCCGTTGAGACGCAGGCGACGCGGGCATTTACAGCTACCGACTTTACCCCCGCGGAATCGAACCAGGCGGATGGGCCACACGAATTTACAGCCGCCGAGACAAGGCCGCGAGAAACACGCACCTATAAAGGCGCTGTCTACGAGAAAGGTGAGGACGGTCAATGGCATCTCCAGAAGAACTAACTCCGCTGCTACCCGAAACGCTTCCTGAGGATTTCGGCGAATGGGATGGCGAGGCTTCACAAGAGCCGTCGCCGATCAAGCCAAGCGAATGGGATGCATGGGAGGCTGCTCATTCATTCGGCGAGCCTAAAAGTCCTCACGGACAATCCACTGACCGTGGTTCAACCGCAGCGCCGCCGACAGAGAAGCCGCGTGCATCGGGCGCGGCCCCGTCCGCACCGGTCTTTGTTGCTGAGCAAAAGCATTTCGTCGAATGGGATGGCGAAAAAACTCCCACGCCCAAGCCCGTGAACCTGAGCGAATGGGAAGCGTGGGAAGCTGCTCATTCCTTCGGCAAGAGTCCAACACCGCCGAAGCATTCTGCTGAACCTGAAGCAAGTTTGTCACCCGTCGTGGAAAGGCCGCGTGTTTCCAATTCAGTCTCGCCGGCACCGTTCACCGTCAAGCAGCAGGAATTAACAAGCAAACCATCGAATGGGTCCAACGGTTCAAACGGCCACGCTTCGGTCAGGCCGGCGGCTGGCCGTTCGACAAAAGAAACTGCGGTAACGCCGAGTTTGCCAAAGGCTGCCGCGGTCAATGGAAAGCTTCACTCACCGGAAGTCGCGAAGACCCTCAAATACGAAGATGACCGGGCTCTCTTCCAAATATTTTCAGAGAAGAACGTCGAAGCTGCAGAAAAGCCGAAGACGGCCAAAAAGAAATGGATGATCATTGCGCCGGTCAGCGCCGGTTCTGTTCTGCTTCTGGCCGCCCTGATGTTCCTGATGTTCCATCATGGAGCGAAGCCCGCGGCGAAACCATCTGTTGAGACAACTTCGCAAATCACCGACACGCAGCCGGGGCCGGACCCATCGAATACGCCGGGGAGTACACCCACAGCGCAGACTCAGCCTGCGGCAACAACCGCAATCCAACCGGCAGCCAACACTCCGGCCAGCAACGGGCAGGACGGAGTGCGGCCGGCGCCGGGACTGACGAAAAAGCAGACACAAATGATGGACGATCAACTCACAGCGCCAACAGTGATTCCGCAAGGAGCTGGGAAGCAAGCCGCGGAGAATGCGCCTCCTCCGGTGAGCTTGGGTTCGGGCGGCGCGGATGGCCTGGGCGGAGCGAGCCCGAATGACAGTGTGTTGAACGGACGCACCCAGCCTGCGGTCAAGGTTGTGTCGTCGAGGCCGTTTGCCATTTCATCCGGTGTTGCGACGGGAATGCTGATTCGGCAGACGCCGCCCGTATATCCGACCATCGCGAAGGAGGCCCGCGTTTCTGGAACCGTTGTGCTGCACGCAACGATTGCCAAGAACGGAACGATTAAGGATCTGCAGGTTGTAAGCGGTTCGCCGATGCTGCAAAAGGCAGCCATGGATGCCGTCCGGACCTGGCGCTACAAGCCATACGAGCTCAGCAACGAGCCGGTCGAGGTTGACACGACGATCAGCGTCGTCTTCGCGCTTGCCAAGTGATCGGCTGAGGCGCGGAATACTTTGGCGGTCTGCGCCAACCGAGCTGGATTGGCGTCTGCTGCTGGACACAGTTCTAATTCTGTTTCTATTGACGGAGTTTCCTGTCAATTCAAAGGAGCGTTGACGCTCCTAGACGCGCAATTGAATGCCGGCAACGGAGACGGATGGGGCCTCACTGAACTTCATATACAGTGATTGACTCTGCCGGCTCTTCAATATGCAGTCTTCCATCGTCCGCAACTGGAACCGTTCCGGTGGTGGGAACCGTGGCCTGAAACTTGCTACACGCGGCAAGTGCCGTATCCGCAACCGGTAGATCCAGCGATTTGATCGTCGCCGCCTTGTTTATCACAATGAGGAATCGCTCCTTCGACGGAGCGGCCGAGTGACTGGACGAACAGCTTCCCGCCTCGGGCGAGCGCACAAATGCGAATACATCGTCATCGGCGAAAAGATCTTGTTCGAGCCCTGTCTCAAGCGCCGGATGCGACTCCCGCAACGCCAGCATCCCGGAAGTCCATGCGAAAATGCTCTGCTCAGTCTCTGTGCGACCTGCCTGTGTGAACGCGCTGTGCGAATCGCCCGGAAAGCCGCCAGGAAAGTCACGCCGGTTGTCGGGATCGTTGCCGCCCTCCATACCAATCTCGTCTCCGGAATAAAGCTGCGGCATCCCGCGCAACGTGGCCAACAGGCCCAGCGCCAGCTTGAGCCGCGGAACTGAACCTCCAGCCTCCGTAAGAAAGCGCTTGGTGTCATGATTGCCGATGAACGGGACAAGCCGCTCGGGATGCGGGTAGAGCACGTCCTGGCGCAGAACGGTGACCAGTTCGGTCATTGGTTTGTCGTGTGCCAGAACATCGCGCAGCGCAAAGTAGACAGGGAAGTCAAAAGGTGTGTACAACCCTGTATCGATTCCTTGGTGTGCCATTCCTCCCGCGAAGTACGAAGTGACTTCAGGATCGCCATTGAAGATCTCGCCCACAGTCGTCAGGTGCGGATACACGCTGTTCAGCGCGGCGTCGTAATCATGCCAGAAGGCGCGGTCCACGTACGGAAAAGTATCCAGCCGGATGCCGTCGATGTTGGCTGTTTCAACCCACCACAGTGCGTTTTGAATCAGGTAGCGCGACACAAGCGGATTCTCCTGGTTCAGGTCAGGCATTTCGTCCGTGAACCAGCCTTCGGTTACGTCGCGCCACGCCTGAGGCGGAGCATGCGGGTCAACCAATGCATAAAAGTCGGTCTTCACGGCAATGTGATGCTGAAGCGTGCCATGCAGCCAGTCGGGCGTGGGCGGATCGAGCACCCATGGATGCTTGACGCCGATATGATTGGGCACCAGATCAATCACCAGCTTCATGCCGCGCGCGTGCAGCGCTTCGGATAGACGTTGGTAATCGGCGAGCGTGCCAAAGTGCGGGTCGACTGCGTAAAGGTCGGTAGCAGCGTAGCCGTGATAGGCCTCCGACATTCCGTCATTGGAAGTGACGGGTGTAGTCCACACTGCTGTTACGCCGAGTTCTTTGAGGTAATCGAGATGCTGTTCAATGCCGGCAAGGTCTCCGCCATGCCAACCGCGCTCGGCGGCGCGATTGTCACCGGCATCGTTTGCCGGCTTTCCGTCGGCGAAGCGGTCGATCATGATCAGATACAACGCATCCGCCGAAGAAAATCCGCGATGCGCCTTGGGATCGTTGTCGCGTGCCTTGAGCGCAAACGCGCTGCGCGCCCGGCCCTGAGCATTACTGGCAATGATCCAAAGCGTTTGCGGCGCGGCATCCTTTGTGCGCAGCCACAGGAACGCCCAGTGGCCGTTTTCCGAAGCCTGTGTGTGCAGGATTGCGACGCCTTTGCCCGCAACGGTGAAATGTGCCTGCTTCAGGTTCTCGCCGTGCACCAGTAACATGGGGTCGGGAAAACCGCTCCACCAGTTGGGCGGGTCGATCTTGTCAATACGCGGGCCGCTGGCGCTACGCGGGCCGCTGGCGCTACATGGAGCGCTGTCCCGCTTTGCGTCGCACCGAACCGGTGGAACCTGCGCCGGCGCTGCGAAAACAGATCCACCGAAGATCATCAACAGTGTTGCGAGACAAAGCAGCCTCCCGTGGCCCTTCATGACGTAGCCTTTCGCAGGTTCAGATATCGGATTGTAATGGTTCCTGAAAGGCCGCGCCACGGCAGGAACCCAAGCCGTGGCGCGCCAGAGCTGCAGATCAGAACGAGACGCGAAGCGCCAGCTCGAGCTCGCGCTGAGTAGGTGCCAGACGCGTGCTCGTCAACTGGCCGAAGTCGCCGTTGGTGTAATTGGTATCCGGGAACTGGAACTGCGGAGTATTCGTCACGTTGTAAAGCTGCGCGCGAAACTCCGACTTTACCCGCTCCGCGATGCTAAAGCTCTTGACCAGGGATGCGTCCCAGGTATGAGTCCCCGGCCCGGTAAAGAAGTTACGCGGCAGGTTACCGACCAGCCCAGCCGGAGCCGTGAATGCTCCCGCGGGGCATTTGATCCATGTGTGCCAGTCGACGTTCGTCTGGCATCCGCCGTGGTAGTCCGGACGGCCGTTGGGGCTGCTCGGCGCACCCTGTATGTCCATCGGTGTACCAGAAGCCAGCTGAATTATGTTGTTCCATTGCCAGCCGCCAAGTATGTAGTCGAGCCCGACCGGCATGTTCTTACCCAGCATCCTGCCACGGCCGAAGGGCAGATCGTATATCGCGGCGGCGCCAAAAAGCTGGCGCTGATCGTTGTCCGAGCTGCCGCGCTGGTACTTCAGCAACGGCATTCCGCCGGTCCCGACGAGGATTCCGTTGGGCGCATTCGACAGTACGTCAGTCGTATTGTCGAATGCGTGCCCCCACGAGTACGTAACGTTCGCCTGGAGCCCCGTAGCCATTCTGCGAGTCAGCTTGGCCTGCAGGCCGTTGTAGTTTCCGCTGCCGATCATTTCATACGCGTTGATCGTGCCCACACCGTTGGGGTTGACGGATCCTCCAACCGGGAACCAGTTGGTTGAGCCCCCAAGCACCGTTTGGTTGGCGTTGAATTGCGACGCGAGGTTTCCCGTCAATGCCCCAACGTAGCCCACGTCGAAAGAGGTGTGGCTGTCCAGTTGTTGTTCGATCTGAAAGTTCCACTGGTCGATATGGGAGTTCGGGCTGTTCTTCGGATAGTAGACAACGCTATCCGTCGAGTTGATGGCAGTGGGGCTAACGCCGATCTTCGCCGGCAGAGCCCCGGTCGCGACGGTGGGATTGTTGCTACCGTTCGGAGCCTCGCCGCTGAGCGTGATGCGATAGCCGGTCCCGCATGTCGTAGCCGTCGGGCATGCGTAGTAGCTTTCGATGCCGTTCCAGTCCGGGTTCTCAGAGAGTTCCTCGGCGACGCCGCCGCGATTGACGAAGTAGAACAGGCCGTAGCCACCGCGGAGCACCGTCTTGCCATTCCCAAACAGATCGTAGGCTGCTCCGATGCGTGGGCCTAAATCGCCGTGGGGCGTGTTGACCAATGCAGCGGGCCATCCTGAGGTTCCAGCCTCGACCAGTTCGCCCGTCGCCGGATTGAAATTGGACATGTGGTTGTGAGCTTCAGTTGGCGGGCTCAGAGTGTCATAGCGCAGGCCGAGGTTCAGTGTGAGTTTCCGGTTGACCTTCCAGTCATCCTGGGCAAAGTAGCCGTTCTCCCAGCTGCGCGTCTCGTAGTACCCCGAAAAGGCGCCAACCTGGTAGCCACCCATGAAGCCACCCAGCAATTCTGACTCTTCATACCCGGTAAATGTTCCGTGGGCCGAAGTCGGAGCCGGCATTCCGTTATAGTCGCCGTCGTCGATCCAGAAATACCCCTTGGCATCGTTGCCCTGATCCCAGTTCACATCGCGATGAATAATGCTGGCGCCGAACTTGAAGGAGTGTTTTCCCTTGTTCCAGCTCAGAGCATCTGAGAATTGGTTGGTCGGCTCGACGATCAGATACGGACCACCATCTCCCACGTAACTCAGGTTCCCGTACCATCCCCCGATGATCGGCATACCGCCGAGCAATGGAGAGGTGTTGGCATTGGCGATGCCCAGTTTCTGGGCCAGCGGAATGCTCGCATCCGGTTGCTCGTATCCGGAAAGATCCCGGATCCAGCCGTAGCGGAATTCGTTGATGATGTTGGCACTGAAGATGTGTGTGTAGCCCGTGGCAACCTGACGTGGATGGGACGGGTTGAAGCCATTCCCGGAGGGCAGAGCATGAGTGGCATCCTGCAGAGAGAGGGTGTTGTGCAGGAAGTCATCGCCCGTGGTGAAACGCGCGAAGACGGTATCCTTGGAGCTGAGATTCCAATCCAGGCGTGCGTCGTAATCGTTCAATGTCTCAACGTTGGACTGCGCATACGAGAAGTTCGAAGAGTTTGTCGCGATATCGGCGCCGGAAATATTCGGATTGGGAAACGCATTCAGGTAGGTCGCGCCGACGGTGATCTGGTCGGCACTTGGAATGATGTTGAGTGCGGTGTTTCCACTTTGCGAGGCGCCGACGCCGCCCACCCAGCCAAAGGGCAAACAGGTTTGCGGGTTATAAACGTAGCCGTAACCGGCGGCAAACTGCGGCAGGAGAGTTGGCGTGGAGCCGGTTGTGTACAGGTTCGGGCAGATGGCATCGATGGGCACGCTGGTTGCTGTTCCCGTCCCTGCCGAGCTGAGCAATTCTGTGAAATTGCCCGTGCGCATCATAGCCGTAGGCACATGCGTCGTATTCGTCCCTGCCGGAATGTTTTCGCGCCAGCCCTGGTAATCCGCAAAGGCGAACAGCTTGTTCTTCCAGAGCGGTCCGCCCGCAGCGCCGCCGAACTGGTTGCGGCTCAGCTCCGGAAGCGTTTGCGGGGACGACGTGTAGTTGAAGACGTCCGCGGCGCCAATCTTGGAACGGTTGAACCAATACACAGCACCGTGAACATCGTTCGTGCCGGATTTGGTAGCGACCTGTACTACGCCGCCGCCGGAGCGGCCAAACTCGGCCGGAGGAGTGCTGGTCGTCGTCTTGAACTCGGCGATATCCTCGATCGCCGGGAAAACCACGATCGTATTGACAAGCGATTCGTTGTTGTCAATGCCATCGATCTGGAAGTTATTCGACTGCGGGGGCAGGCCGTCGACGGCCAGTGCCGCAGCGCCGGAATCGGCATTTCGCCAGGTTTCCGCATTATTGGCCGGAGCGCTCGCATTGTCGGAGTACTGGCCGCGGCCCACGCCGGGAGTGAGCAGAGCCAGCGTGGTGAAGTTGCGGCCGTTGAGCGGCAGGTCGGCGACTTGGTTTCCTTCGATGACTTCGCCGGCCGATGAAGTGGACGTGTCGATCAGCTGGCTTGCGGCTGTTACCTCCACCGTCTGGCTGGTGGACCCCACCTTCAAATTAAAGTTGAGAACTTTCACTTCGGAGATTTGCAGGGGAAACGTGGTGGCCACACCTTCGAAGCCCGCCTTGGTTGCTTCCGCCTTGTAGTTTCCAATATGCAAAGCATTCACGGCGAAGCTTCCATCGGCCAGGCTCTGGACAGAGACCACGCGGTTGGTCGCGAGCTCGGTCACGGTGATGGTGGCATCGGGGACAACGGCACCCGACGGATCGGTCACCGTCCCGGTCACACTACCTGTATCGGTCTGCGCCCTCAGGGCAGGCGCCAGAAGGGAGATGACCAGCACGGAAATCGCCGCCACAATCAACCGGGCATGGCGTTCAAGGCAGGTCAGGAAACTGGCTGTTTTCAACATCACAATGTCCTCCAAAAAACTACGTTGACAAGCGTTGACTCTCTCGAGAGAAATTCGGCTACGTTCAACACCTTTTCCCGAAACCACGGATGAGGAAACGCCCGTAGGCAGACGCTGGTCAATCCACAAGCCGCCAATTCGCTGTCAATTGAGCATCATCAAATAAGCCATTTGTTCTAAAGAACCTGCCATTCCACTTCTCCTGATTGTTTGATCGGTTTAAGACCTCCCACTTGCCGTTTGTACCCTTTTGGTGCTTTGCTCATACACTGGTTCAGTTTCCTTGGCTTGCTGGAACAGATATGAGCACGGCGGCACAGAGGAACGGCGTTAAGAGGATGCAGTTCGGCATCTTTGAAGCCGATCTGGAAGCAGGGGAGCTGCGCCGCTCCGGAGTGCGCGTCCACCTGCAGAGCCAACCCTTCAAGCTGTTGGCAGCGTTGCTGGAACACCCAGGCGAAGTGGTATCCCGAGAGACTCTGCAACTGGAGCTATGGGGTGCGGACACAACCGTCGACTTCGACCACAGCCTCGGAATCGCTATGAACAAGCTGCGCGAAGCCCTGAACGACTCCGCCGAGAACCCGCGCTTTGTTGAGACCCTGGCCAAGCGAGGCTACCGCTTCATCGCTCCGGTCAAAGTGGTCGATCCGCACGCCTCTGCGTCAATTGCGGATTCTTCAGCTGCAAGGGCGCGAGCAGGTAGCACCCTCGGGTGGTGGCTGGCAGGATGTCTGGCTTTCGTTTGCCTGCTGCTTGGCTTGTTTCTGATCCTCCGCCAGCCTGTTCGCCGCCCTTACCGCGTCGTTCAAGTCACTTTTTCGGGCCATGTGCTCACCAACGATTTGGATGTCGAGAGTTTCTCCAGCTCGGCCAGTGATGGGACCCGCATCTATTTTTCCCACATGGATAACGGCAATCCCGTGCTCGCCGTCGCATTGGCCGCGAACGGCGAAATCAGCAACTTTCCCTTGCCGTCTGAGATTGGCGCGCCGCTCATCGGCGCACTGTCGCCTGACGGTTCAAAGCTCGTCGTGCGTAGCCATTTGCAAGCGGAGCCAGAACAACCGCTGTGGATTGTGCCAACCTTGGGTGGCGATGCGCGCCGCATTCCCAATGTTCTGGCGCACGATGCCACCTGGATGCCGGACGGGGAACGGCTTCTGGTAGCCAGCGGAAACGAGCTCTCGATCGTTGGAGCGGACGGCAGTGATCCCCACCGGCTGCTGACGGTCCAGGGTATGGCTTTCTGGCTACGCTGGTCGCCTGACGGCAGCCGGTTGCGCTTCACGGTTCGAGATCCCAAGCGTCAGACCTCGGAGCTCTGGGAGGTTTCGGCGGATGGTTCCAGTCTCCATCCTCTGTTTCCCGGTTGGAGCCAGCCCTCTTCGGAGTGTTGCGGAAACTGGACTCCCGATGGCCAGTACTTCGTGTTTCAGTCCTCGCACAGCGACAGTGCCCATAGCGAGATCTGGGTGCGGCGCGAACGGCCCTGGTATCTGGTCGATCGCGAGCCGCGACAGATCACGAACGGGCCGCTCGATTACCAGGCTCCCAGCACTGCGCCGGGCGGTGATCGCGTCTATTTCATCGGCGCCACCTCGCAATATGAACTGCTCCGCGCCATGCCTAAATCTTCCACCTTCACTACACTTGACCAGAATCTGAGCGCGGCTTCACTGGCGCAGTATTCGCCCGACGGCAAATGGATTGCATGGCTCAACGCCTCTGACAACTCGCTTTGGCGCAGCCGGGTGGATGGCAGCGAGCGCATCCAACTCACCACTCCGCTGCAGAGAATCTTCACAATGAAGTGGTCTCCCGACGACCGCCGCCTGGCCGTCATGGGCCTGGAGCCGGGCAAGCCGTGGAAGATTTATCTCATCGACGCCGAAGGCGGAAAGCTCACGCCTGTGCTCAACGAGGATCGGAACGAAGCCGATCCGGCGTGGTCGCCCGACGGTCAATCGATCGTCTTTGGCCGGCTGCCCGATCGCATGGACAATGGCCAGCCGAAAGCAATCTATCTGGTCAATCTCCAAACAAGTAAAGTGACCGAGATTCCCGGCTCAACCGGGCTCTTCAGCCCACGTCTCTCGCCTGACGGACGCTTTATCGCTGCCATGCCGCTCGATCAACGGGCGCTGCTTCTCTTCGATCGCACTACGAGCCGCTGGGCCACTCTAACTGCCCAGGGCGTGGGCGACCCCACCTGGTCGCACGATAGTCGGTCAATCTATTTCCAGGATTTCCTCGCCACGGGCAAGCCCATCTACCGCATCGCCGTGCCCGCCGGCAAGCCTCAACTGGTGGCGACGATCGACAATTTGCGCCCCATTGCGGCCACCGATTACCGCCTCATCGGTCTTGCTCCCGGCGATCTTCCTGTCGTCACTGCCGACACACCTGCAGTCAACCTCTATGAAGTCGACCTGAACGAACGCTGAAAGAACACCGAGAAATGTCCGGATTCAGCCCCGAGCTTGACCGGGCAACTGTGGCCCGCGTATGTTTGCGGCGTGAAACTCCCACGAATGAGCGGTATTTTGTTGCATTGCACTTCTTTGCCTGGCCGCTTTGGCATCGGCGATTTCGGGCCATGTGCTTACGAATTCGTTGACTTTCTGCTCGCTTCCGGACAGAAGTTATGGCAGGTACTGCCACTGAATCCCACTGGATACGGCGATTCTCCCTATCAATGCTTCTCCGCATTTGCCGGCAACCCGCTCTTGCTGAGCCTTGAGCGCTTGCGGGACCAGCGGCTGCTCCGGGAATCGGACTTGGTTCAGGCGCCGCCGTTTCCGGAGAACTCTATCGACTTTGGGGCGACGATTCAGTTCAAGCGATCGGCGCTGCGCCGGGCAGCCGAGGCTTTCTTTGCCGATGCATCTGGCGCGGATCGCGCAGCCTTCGACCGTTTTTGTGAAAGCGCCAGCCCCTGGCTCGACGACTTTGCCCTCTTCATGGCCCTGAAGGATGTGCACAACGGAACGGCGTGGACCACATGGGACGCATCGATTCGTCTTCGCGACCCAAACGCCATCAGCGTGTGGATGCTCAGGCTTGCGCGCCAATTGAACGATATCAAGTATTGGCAATTCGAATTCTTCCGCCAATGGGAAGCCCTCAGGAACTATTGCCGGCAGCGCGACATCCGGCTGATGGGCGACATCCCCATTTACGTTGCGCACGACAGCGCGGATGTTTGGGCCCGTCCGGAACTCTTCTATCTCGACG
This sequence comes from uncultured Acidobacteriaceae bacterium, assembly GCA_963813015.1. Classification (GTDB taxonomy): domain Bacteria; phylum Acidobacteriota; class Terriglobia; order Terriglobales; family Acidobacteriaceae; genus Telmatobacter. The sequence continues at coordinate 1,017,586 of CAWEXN010000008.1, read as the reverse complement.
ATCAAGGCAATCCCACTGTCGTTTCCGGTGTACCGCCCGACTATTTCAGCGCCACGGGGCAGCTCTGGGGAAATCCGATCTATCGCTGGGATGTATTGGAGTCCGATGGATTCAGGTGGTGGATTGAGCGCTTCCGCGCCTCGCTCGCCCTTTTCGATCTTGTGCGGCTCGATCATTTTCGCGGCTTCGAATCCTATTGGGAAGTTCCCGCCGAAGAGGCGACTGCCATTCACGGTCGCTGGGTGAAGGCGCCGGGAAAGAAAGTTCTGTCGGCGCTGCGGAACGAGTTTGGTGAACTGCCGATTGTGGCCGAGAACCTGGGAGTGATCACGCCGCCAGTCGAACAACTCCGAGAGGAATTCGGCCTACCGGGGATGAGCATCCTGCAGTTTGCATTTGGCACGGATCCGCAGGCGCCGTCTTTTCGTCCCCACAATTACAGCCGCGATCTGGTCGCCTACACCGGAGGTCACGACAACGATACTGCGGTTGGCTGGTGGTTGAGTACGGGTGCTGCCGACAGCACCCGCACTCCGGAGGATGTGCGCAAAGAGCATGAACTCGCGCGCGCCTATCTCGACTTTCAAGATGACGCGGAGATCAACTGGAGCATGATCCGCGCGGTAGAGGCCTCGGTCGCCGGTGTTGCGGTTGTTCCATTGCAGGATGTGCTGGGGCTGGGAAGTTCTGCGCGTATGAATCTTCCCGGCACGGTGAGCGGAAACTGGAAATGGCGTTATGGCCCGGGCGTTTTGAACAACGAATTAAGCGCCAGACTGCGATCGCTGACCGGGCTCTACGATCGCTAGGTTGAATCCTTTAAAGAAGGGCTTGAGGGCCGAATTCATGGACAAACCACCACGCACGTTCTGGCAGATCTGGAACCTGAGCTTCGGCTTCTTCGGCATCCAGTTTGGCTGGGGATTACAGATGGCGAACATGAGCGCCATCTACGAATACCTCGGGGCGCGGGCCGATCAAATTCCTATTCTGTGGCTGGCTGCGCCGCTGACAGGATTGCTGGTGCAACCGATTGTCGGCCAGGCCAGCGACAGCACCTGGGGTCCTCTCGGGAGGCGCAGGCCTTATTTCCTTGCCGGCGCGATTCTGAGCTCGATGGCGCTGATCCTTATGCCGCGATGTTCCGCCTTGTGGATGGCAGCGGGGCTGCTCTGGGTTCTTGATGCCAGTATCAACATCAGCATGCAGCCCTTTCGCGCGTTCGTGGCCGACTTGCTGCCTGAATCCCAGTGCACTCAGGGCTTCGCCATGCAGAGCCTTCTCATTGGCCTCAGTACCGTGATTGCCTCGGCGTTGCCTTTCCTGTTGACGAATGTGTTTCACATCGCCCAGACCCGGGTCGCAGGCACCATTCCCTTCACCGTGCGCTTTTCTTTTTACATAGGCGCCGCGGCCTTTCTGTGCGCCGTCCTGTGGACCGTTTTCACCACCAAAGAATATCCACCGGAGAACATGGCGGAGTTTCGCAAGCAAAAGGCCGAGCGAGCAGGCATCGCGGCTGGAGTTCGCGAAATCCTGGTCTCGGTCCGCGAGATGCCGCGCACGATGCGGCAACTCGCCTGGGTCCAGATCTCCACATGGCTCGGCTTGTTCTGCATGTGGCTTTACTTTCCGGTCGCGGTGGCGCGCAATGTCTTTGGCGCCTCCGACACAAACTCTCCCCTTTATTCGGCGGGAGCGGAGTGGGCGGGCGTTTGCTTTGGAATGTATTCACTGGTGTGTTTCGCATTTTCCTTTGCCCTGCCTGCGATTGCACTCAAGCTTGGCCGCAAGGCGACGCATAGCTTGTGCCTGACATGCGGCGGCTTTGGACTACTGTCCGTGGTCCTGATTCACGGCAAGTATCCGCTGTTGCTCTCCATGACCGGCGTCGGGATTGCCTGGGCCAGTACGCTCTCCATGCCATATTCCATTCTTTCCGGATCATTGCCTCCGGGAAAGACTGGTGTCTACATGGGAATCTTCAACTCCTTCGTGGTCATTCCGGAGATTGTGGCATCGCTCGGGTTCGGCTGGGTGATGGACCATTTGCTGAACAACAATCGCCTTGCCGCGGTGGTCGCAGGGGGAGTCTTCTTCATGCTGGCTGCGCTGCTGACCCAAAAGGTCGAAGACCTCGACGACCCGCATTTACTCAGGAAATCCACTCCGGCTGATGCCGGCGCGGCACGCCTGTCTGCGTAGCAGCGCACGTGCAGAGGCGAAAGAGCCGCGTTGCCAAACGGGCTCCGCCTTCGCAGGCAGAATCACTTCGGGTCGCGAATCAAGGCGCGAAGAAGTGGAATAGGCAATGGATTATTCTTTTCGACAGCAAGGAATTCAATCCCGATGAGGTCCTGCGTGCAAAAGTTAGAACGCTTTCCGTTTTTTGTGACAGTGATTTTGTTCCTGGCCCTGGCGTCAACAACGAATCTAACGATCGAGGCCCAACAGCAGTCGGAGCTTGTCCGGCTGGACAGAGTTTCATCTTCCCGGGCAACAGCAAGTGGACTTGAGATTCAATCCGGCGGCGCCATCATGCAGATCATCGCACTCCGCGACGACGTCCTGCGGATACGTGTGGGGCCCGCAGGAACGCTTCCAGAGGACGCGTCATGGGCCGTGCTCCCCTCGTCGCGAACCTCCGCAATTCCTGTCACACCCGAGTCCACAGCGAGATCAGTCGGCTTCAAAACCGCCAAACTCCATGTCACCGTCGAAAAGGATCCGTTGAGTTTGACAGTGACTGATATGGCGGGCCACGTCATCGTTGCGCAGCGTCCAGACAGGCCCATCGAATACCACGGCGCCGCCTTCCGCGTTCACATGAAGTCGCCGGTGGACGAGCACTATTTTGGCCTAGGCGACAAAACGGGGCCGTTGGACCGCCGCAACGAGGCCTTCGTCGACTGGAACACTGATATTGGTTGGCAGGAGTCGACCGACCCCATCTACAAGTCGATCCCCTTTTTCATCATTTTCAGGCAGGGCGTCTCGGCAGGAATTTTTCTCGATAATACCTGGCGCTCAAGCTTCGACTTCAACAAGGAGGACCGGGACGGCTATTCCTTTGGCTCTGAAAACGGCCCTCTAGATTGCTACATCCTCTACGGTCCGGAGCCGAAGAAGGTGGTGGAGAACTGGGCATGGCTCACCGGCGCTACGCCATTGCCGCCAATGTGGGCGCTAGGTTATCAGCAGTCTCGCTACAGCTACTATCCCGAGGCCGAAGTCATGCGCATCGCCGCTAAGCTGCGCAGCGAGCGCATTCCAGCAGACGTTATCTGGCTGGACATCGATTACCAATTCAAGTACCGCCCTTTTACCGTGGACCCCGAGCGCTTTCCTGACTTTGGGAAGATGATTGACGATCTGAGGGCCGAACATTTTCGGACGGTGCTCATTACTGACCTGCACATCGCCGACCAGCCAAACATCGGCTACAAGCCCTACGACGAAGGGATTGCCGGCGACCACTTCGTCAAGAACCCCGACGGCTCCAACTTTGTGGGAGTCGTCTGGCCCGGAAAAGCTCTATTTCCCGACTTCACGCAAAAGGATTCGCGCGACTGGTGGGGCACTCTCTACGCGGACTTCGTGGCCAAGGGCGTCGCTGGTTTCTGGAACGACATGAATGAGCCGGCGGTCTTCGACGCCCCCTGGAAGACCATGCCCGACGATGTGCTGCACCGCATCCAGGAGCCGGGTTTTGTTACACGCGTCACCACCCACCTTGAGGTTCACAACATCTTCGGAATGCAAAACAGCCGCGGGACCTACGAGGGCGTGCTAAAGCTCAGGCCAAACATGCGTCCATTCGTGTTGACCCGCGCCACTTATGCGGGCGGACAGCGTTACGCCGCTGTCTGGACTGGCGACAATTCCAGCACCTGGAATCACCTGCGCCAGACCATTCCGCAACTGCTCAACCTGGGTCTAAGCGGATTTGCCATAAGCGGGGCCGACGTGGGCGGTTTTAACGGTTCTCCGCAGCCAGAGCTGCTAACTCGCTGGTTCGAACTGGCGGCCTTCCAGCCCTTTGACCGTGACCACACAACCATTGGCAGCAATCCCCAGGAACCGTGGGAGGATGGAACACCTAAAGATGTTAGCCTCCGACGGCATTACATTGAGGAACGCTACCGCCTGATGCCATATCTCTACACTACGGCCGAGGAGATGAGCCGGACAGGATTGCCGATCATGCGTCCGCTTTTTATGGAGTTTCCGAATGATGCCATCAATGGACAGCCGCTCGACTTGAGCGACAGTGGCAGTTTTCTTCTCGGGCCAGATCTGCTGATTGCGGAAAGCCCCTTCCCCGACGAGGTGGATGACTACTCCGTGGCACTGCCCTCTGTGGATTGGTACGACTACTGGACTGGGGCTCGCGTGGTTGGCAGCGCAGACACGGGGGCCATCGATAGGCAGCAATCTACCGAGAAGAAGATCCGCCTGCATAACACCGTGAGCACACTTCCTGTGTTTGTTCGCGCGGGCGCCATCGTGCCCGAACAGCCGCTGGTGCAAAGTACGGACGAGAAGCCGCAGGGACCGCTCACACTGCGCATCTATCCGCCAACGGAGCCTGGCGAGAATTGTGCGGGAAGCCTCTATCTGGATGACGGCGTCAGCTACGACTTCAGAAAAGGCGATTTTCTGCGCATGGGATTCACATGTAAGCTCGCGGCGCACGGACTCACCGTGACGATAGCGCCTCATCAGGGTAGTTTTGCGCCCTGGTGGACGCAGCTTTCGATCGAGGTCTACGGGGCCGGCGCACCGGCCGCGAGCGCAACTGCGACACTCGACGGCTCCAATGCGAGCACGGTTCCCATCAGCTTCGATGCGGAGCACCACCGCCTCACAGCTTTGGTCCCGGACGATGGCAAGGGGCTGGAACTGCAACTGGCGTACTGAAGTTGAGTTACGCGTCTGTGCCACGCTACATCGGTTGCCTGGCGCATATGGATTGCTTCACCGGAATGGGCGGCCTTTCACTTGCCCCGCACCTTCGCGCAAAGTCAGCAGTTGATTGGCGGCCGCGCCGTGGACGTGCTCGACGAGTCCGGAGGGCCAGCGGATTTCAATGTCCGCAGTGGTTGCCGCGCCGATGCCGAAGTGCAGGCGCGGATCGCTTGACGAGAGGAAGCTGCACCCGCTCACGACCTCTTGCACCTGCAACTTTCCGGCGTAGCGCACGAACACGCGCGCGCCGATAGCGCTGCGGTTACTCTTGACCCCTTCCAGGCGAACCTTGATCCAGTGGTTGCCGGCGGGAGCGTCGTTGCGCAGCAACGTGGGTGGCTCGTTAACGTTCATGATGAGAACGTCCATGTCGCCGTCATTATCAAAGTCGCCGAAGGCGGCGCCGCGGCTGCAATGGGGCGCATCGATTCCCGGACCTGCATCGGCGCCCATCTCAACAAAAGTGCCATCGCCCTGATTGCGAAACAGGATTCGCGGGCTGCGCTCCGGAAATCGCGGTGAAACGCGCGCAACCTCCGGGTAGACCGTGCCGGATGTGAGCAGAATGTCGGGATAGCCATCATTATCGAAATCCACGATGCCGGCGCCAAAGCACACAAAGCGAGTTTCCTTGTTGAGACCTGCCTCCACCGTCACGTCGTCGAAGTTCCCTTTTCCGTCGTTGCGGTAGAGGCCGTTGGCCTGGTTGTAATAGTGTGTTTTGACGATGTCGGTATGGCCATCGAGGTTGTAGTCGCCCACGGCAGTGCCCATGCCGCCCATCTCGCGGCCTTCGCCGCTCACTGCGATGCCGCGAAGCAAAGCCTCCTCGCGGAATGTGCCGTCGCGGTTGTTCATCAGCAGTAGCGAGGGGGACATGTCGCAGGCCACGAAGATGTCGGGCCAGCCGTCCTCGTCGGCATCGATGTTGACCGCTGTCAGTCCGTAGGAGCCTCGTAGCGCGGCGATGCCGGACTGGCGCGAGACGTCAGTGAAGGTGCCGTCGCCATTGTTGCGATAAAGGTAGTGCTGAGCCTTGGGCAGGCCCAGCGGACCGCACATCGTCGCTACACCCTCGTAGTTGCAGTTGGAAACAGCCAGGGAGGGCTTGGGAGCAGTGGCCAAATCGATCTCAAGGTAGTTGGAGACGAAAAGATCGAGATGGCCGTCGCGATTGTAATCCACGAACGTGCAGCCGGTGCTGTAGCGCGTCTTGGGGTGCGCCAGCCCGGCCTCGGCGGTCACATTCGTGAAGGTGCCATCGCCGTTATTGCGATAGAGCCGGTTTTGCCCATAGTACGTAAGAAAGAGATCCTCCCAGCCGTCGTTGTTGTAATCTCCCACGCACACGCCCTGCGCCCAGCCGGGATCGGCAAGGCCGGATTTCGCGGTGACATCAGTGAATGTTCCGTCGCGATTGTTGTGATAGAGCCGGTTACCAGAGCCCGGAGGAGTGTCGGCGAGCGTGCGTCCGCCGAGGATGAAGATATCCATCCAGCCGTCGTTGTCGTAGTCGAAAAAGGCGCAGCCGGTGGCCATGGATTCGATGATGTAGGTGAAGCTCGAGGGCTCGCCGTAGATGATGGTGTCCCGCAGGCCGGCAGACTGGGCAACATCGACGAACCGGGAGAACGGCGCGGCCGGTTTGCGTCCCTCGTCCGCCGATAAGAGCCGGGCCGAGATCAGCCCCGGAGTCAAAAGAGCGGGAGCAGCGCTAAGCAATCGGCGGCGGGTCCAGTGGTCGGCGTTGTTGCGATTCGTCACAGCGAGAAATCCTCTCCAAACCTCATAGGACGGCCTTCAGTGATAACGTCTCAGTTTCAAGCCGCTGTGAAAGGGCACGACACCTTCAATGTTGACGCTGTGCCTCAGCCAGTTTCTTGCTCAATTCGCGCGCAGCCGCATTGTCGGGCTGCAATTGCAAAGCCTGGGCCACCGCGGCGCGCGCCTCATCCAGGTGCGCTTGGCGGTCCAGCGTGGCGGCCAGTGAAATCCAGGCCTCCGCATTGTCCGGAAGCGCCTCTACGGTCGCTCGGAACTCCCGCTCCGCCGCGGCGTTGTCTCCGGCCTGGAAATCCATGTAGCCAAGCCGGTATTGCGCCGGAGCAAAATGCGGATCGGCCTTGACCGCCTGCTCGAGCGCTGTGCGTTCGCCATTCGCGTCGCCCATGCTGTCCAGAACCATAGCCAGCCGGTACGCAAGGCCGGCATTCCCGGGTAGCGCGGCGCAGGCTTGGCGATACAGATCTGCGGCCTTGGAGTTGTCTCCTGACTTGACCGCCTCCGCTGCTTCGGTTGCCTTGGAAATAGCCACGGCCAGGTCCGATTTCTCCTTCAGTTTTTGCTGGTAAAGCGCGAGTTGCCGCTGAGCTCCTTCGGCGTCACCCAGCGTGCGCAGAACCTTGGCCAGCTCAAAGTGGACTTGCGGCTCATCGGTGCCAAGCTCGATGGCCTTCTCGAACTGTCTTCGCGCGCCCGCGGCATCCTTAAGCTCGGCAAGCACCACGCCCAGGTTCACTCGGGGATTGTAGTCATTGGGACTCAACGCTACCGCTTCTTCCAGGTGTTTGCGCGCCGCCGCAAAGTCACCAGCCTTTTGCTCGAGCAGGCCGTTCAGATTGAGAAGATCGGCATCGTGCGGAGCGAGAGCCAGCAGCTTTCTTCCCAAGGCAGCGGCGTTATCGTTGTCGCCGGTAATGACCAGGGCCCGGAAATAGATCCGCTGCGCTTCAAGGTCTTTGGGCTTTCTGCTGGCAATCTTTTCGGCTAGCAAGGTTGCATCCTGAAAATGAGACTCGTCGACATTGAGGGCCACGAGCGCCCCCGTAAGAGCATCGGAGTCCGGGAACGATTCCAGGCCCTTGCTCAGCGCCTGCGCGGCTTCATCGTACATGCCCGCCTGCTTGTAGGCGGTGGCTAAATCAAAGGTCAGTTTCTCATCGAGCGGGGTGGAGCGCAGTGCCTGAATTGCCGCGTCGTAATCTCCGGCCGCAATCATGCTCCGTGCCAAGCCGTCCAGCACTTCCTTTGAGGAAGGATCGATTTTGAGTGCCGCCTGCCATTCTCCAAGAGCCTCCCGATTGTCGCCCAGACGGGCCAGCGCGGCGCCGAGCAACTGATGCGGCTGCAGCACATCGGGATCAATGTGAACGGCTTGCCGGAGTGGCGCGATTGCCTCCTGTGTTTGTCCTGACGAGTAGAGGCCGAGCCCCAGGAGATAGTTGAGCCGCGCGGAGTCCGGCGCAATCTTCAACCCGGACCGGATTGTCTGATCGGCGCATTCCCACATGCTGATGTCGATCGAACCAGACGCCCAGTGCGATATAAGCATCAGCATCAGGATGGTCACGAATTCGCGCTTCAAGAGAGGCCGGGCCAGTGCAAGCCGCCCAGGCTCCGGGGCAATTGGTTAGGCTCCCCACTCCAAGACAAGCAGCAACGATGAATCCGATTCTAACGAGATCCCGATCCGTGGACATGCTTCCGGCCGCACTCCTTAAACCAGCATGATGCATGGTTCGCCGCCGCACTTGCAACTCCGAGCGGTTCCGGTACCGCGCGATCCAGAGGCCCTACTCTCAAGGAAAATGTCGTCATGCACAGGCTTTATCAACAGCACGAAAGTGAGGAGCTGGCGTCGAGAACAATCGAGCGGCTTTGCGGCCCGCAAGCGCAAGAGAACCCTATGAGTTCCCTTAGTAGACGCAGCAATGGGTGACCTTCAGCGGATCTTTCTTGGGAGAATACTTTGTGCTCACCCTGTCGAATTCAAAATCATTGACCCGGAGGCGACTCAGCCGGGCACGCCCGGGCTTGGGCATGGAAACGGATGCAAATAAGATCGCGAGCGGAGGCAAACGGGGGTATATTGGTCCGCAGTCGAAAGGCAAAACGGAGATTCGGGACTCATTCCACTTTCGAGTCAAGAAGGGAGTTCCGGCTAACTCCGCGATATAGGCGTATTGTGAACAGGGTTTGGTTGCGATTGAGGCGTTCCAAGGGCGCGCCGGCGCTGTGGGGTCTGGCTGTTCTGTTGGCCGGATGCGGAGGAGGCGGTGGAAGCGGCACCACGCAGGTTACGCCGCAGGCGGCAACTCCGGCGTTTTCCGTCAGTGCGGGAAAGTACACGTCATTGCAGAGTGTGGCGATCTCGGATTCCACTTCGGGAGCAACCATCTATTACACAACCGACGGCACCGCGCCCACGACAGCTTCAAATGAGTATTCAGCGCCGATTCCGGTGGCTGCCACGACGACCATCGAAGCGCTGGCTGTGGCCAACGGCTACACCAACAGCAGCGTTGCCTCAGCCACGTACAGCATCAATCTTCCCCCGGCTCCGCCGATTGCCGCGATAACGGATATCCACCAGGGATTCATCTACCAAATCGTGACCGACCGCTTCTTCGACGGCGATACGACCAACGACAATCCCTCCGAGAGTCCCGGTCTTTATGACTCCAACGGGTTCACAAATCCCGCAGCCGCTAATTGGGGTTACTACTGGGGCGGCGACCTGGCAGGCATTCAGCAGAAGCTCAATTATCTTCAGTCGATGGGCGTGGCCGGCATCTGGATTTCGCCGCCCATGAGTAACATTCGCGTCAGTGCCGGAGAGAGCAATGGCTATACCGGCTACCACGGCTACTGGACGCGCGATTTCATGCAGATCGACGAGCACTTCGGCAACGAGGACGCCGACGGCGACGGAAACAACACTTGGACGGCCTTCGATAACCTGGTAACGGCAGCGCACGCCGCCGGCATCAGGGTTTATGTGGATTTTCCCGCCAACGACACCAATCCTATCGGTGCCGGCGAAGATGGATCGCTTTATAACAATGGAACGCTGGTTACCAATTACTCAACCGACACCGGAGCGACTCCCTACTACCATCACAACGGGAATATATCGAACTACGAAGACCGCTATCAGGTGCAGTACTACACACTGGAAAGCCTGGCGGATCTGGACCAGACCAATCCCTGGGTAGATTCGTATCTCAAGACAGCCGTCGAGCAGCTTCTGACGCACGGCGTCGATGGCTTTCGCTTCGATGCCGCCCAGGAAACGAATTGGGGTTGGGAATACGGCCTGGAAAACACCATCGCCAACTGGAGCGGCGCCTCAAGCCCGGCCAGGATGCCGGGACAACCCTTCATCTTTGGCGAATGGGATGAAGGCTCCGGAGATGCGTTGTATCCGGATTCGGTGAAGTTTTCCAACAACAGCGGGATGAACCTGTTGGACTACACGCTCTACTGGGACCTGGCGGAGGTTTTTAGCAGCAACGGCCGCGGCAGTTACAGCTTCACCGATATCGACAATGAGCTGACGTTGGAGGACGCAGGTTCTTCGACCATCCCGTCGCAGGCCTTTATTCAGCCCAACGACCTGGTCACCTTCTTCGATAACCACGACAATGCGCGCATCCTGTCGCAGGGCGCGAGCCAGATGTCGCTTGAAGGAAGCCATCAGTTTCCTGCTTACCTGCCGCGGCGTGCCGGTGCTCTATTACGGCGACGAGCAGTATCTCCACAATGACACGGATGGCGGAGCGGTCCCGTATAACCGCAACGGCATGACCAGCTTCAGCTCGACCGATGCAACGCTGCTGATTCAGTATCTTGCCGCATTGCGTGCGGCCAATCCGGCGGTTGCCTATGGAACCATGATGCAGCGCTGGATCAACACCAACGTGTACATCTACGAGCGCCAACTAGGCACGAATGTCGTTCTGGTGGCCATCAATAACAATCCATCCACCGACCAGGCCATCTCCGGCCTCTATACGTATCTGCCGCCGGGGAATTATTCGGACTATCTCGCGCAGACCATGGGCGGAATCGGAATCGCGGTCACCGGCACGGCAGGGAGCAATAACCCGGTGACGAACTTCACCCTGCCGCATAACAGCGTCTCCATCTGGGTTTCTTCAGGCACGGTGCCGCCCTCGATCGGCAGTGTGACTCCGCGCGTGGCGAATCCCGGCGCAGCGGTGACCATCAGCGGAGCCGGCTTTGGCGCAACAGCGGGAACCGTGAACTTTACGGTTGGCTCTACAACCTTGCCCGCAACCGTGACCAACTGGAGCAATGGGCAGATCACTGCGGTGGTTCCGGCGCTTGCCGCGGGAGCAGCCACGGTGACGGTCGCGCAAGGAGCCGCAACCTCCGCAGCGGCTCCGTTTACCGTGAACACGTCGACGCTGATTCCAGTCAACTTCAGCGTCAGTGGCACACCGGCGCTGGCCAGTACGGATGTCATCATGATCTCAGGGAACGTTACGGAACTGGGCAACTGGGCAACCACCTGGAACGGCGCGATCGGCCCGGTCACGATTCCAGCCGCAGGCAGCGGACTGCTGACCGTCTCGGTGCCGGCGGGAGCCGCTGTGCAGTTCAAGTTCTTCGTGCTGCACAGCAACGGGACAGTTACCTGGGAGAACGGCGCGAACCACAGCTACAGTGTTCCCACCTCGGGCACAGGCGCAGTTGCCGTGACCTGGCAGAACTGAGATTCGTGAGACGCATTTCAGGTAGGTATCATTGTGCCGCGATGCACGAGAAGCGGCTGGATCACATCAAGTCGGTGTTCCGCAGCCAGCTTGCCGGGTATCCGACCATTGCGAAGGCGGCCCGCGTTTCTGGAACCGTTGTGCTGCACGCGACGATTGCCAAGAACGGAACGATTAAGGATCTGCAGGTTGTGAGCGGTTCGCCCATGCTGCAAAAGGCGGCCATCGATGCCGTGCGGACCTGGCGCTACAAGCCATACGAGCTCAGCAACGAGCCGGTCGAGGTTGACACGACGATCAGCGTCGTCTTCTCGCTCAGCAAGTGACCCGCTGAGGCGAGGATGCGAACTCAGGAGAATAGGCTAGTTCCCGCGCTCGGGATTCCCAACAAGAAGTTCGAATTCGGGATCGCCATGGAGGCTTGCAAGATCAGGATCGCGAGACATCCACGCAAGGTTGTGGTATCCGTGTTCTCTGGCCTTTTTCAGCATCGCCAGCGCCTCCTGTTTCCGTGAAAGGCGGGCGTAGACACAGGCGGCATTAAACAGGATGTTAGAGTCGTCGGGGCGCAAGACAATGGCTCGCTTTAATTCAACAGCCGCTCGGTCAGCTTCTCCAAACTTAGCGTAATTCGAGGCAAGCAGGACCCGTGCGCGGACGTCTTCGGGTACCATCTCCAATTGCTGTTCAAGAACGCGCACATGGCGTTGGCTAATCTTGCTGGCGGCTTCAGTCTGCCCAAGGTTTTCCAAGGCGTTGACAATTGGAATATACAGGTTGTAATCATCGCCGTTTGCTGCGAGTGCGCGCTCGACGAGAGAGCCAACCTCTTGGAAGCGGCCTGACGCAAAATAGGACCGTGCCAGAACGTTATAAGCGCCCGGACAATCCGCCTTACGCTCAATGGCCATTCGAGCGTACTCGATCGCTTCTCCGTATTTCTTCTGCGCGTAAAAAAGCAGTCCTCGAGCAACCAGCACTTCCGCGAGGTTGGGATCCAATTTCAAAGCTCGCTCGCATGCGGCCAGTCCTTTATCGATCCAACGGGGATCAGGGTCATGCCATCCATGAATCATCGCGCAAGCATGTGCGATGCCCGCATTTGCTGAGGCAAAATTCGGGTCGAGCATGATGGCAAGATCAAACATCTGAAGCGCGAATTCTAGATCTGGACGGGTCTCGCGACGAGCGTAGCTGCGCCCTCGCAGATAGGCGTCGTACGCCTGCGTATTTTCCGTCGGTTTGCGAGCGATAGCCTTTTCTTCTTGCGGGGAGAGAGTGATGCGAAGCGCCTGAGTGATGCTGCGAGCGATCTCGTCTTGTACCTCGAAAACATCCTTCAATTCCCGGTCGAATCGTTCAGCCCATGCAGAGTGGCCGCTGTGCGTCTCAACAAGTTGGGCGGTGATGCGAAGCCGGCTGCCAGCGCGGCGCAGGCTGCCGCCCAACACATAGGTGGCGCTCAGCTCATGTCCCACCTGAGGACCAGTGACAGCCTTGTCGCGGTACGCAAGCACGGCGGCGCGTGGGAAGACGCGCAACTCCTCGATCTTAGAAAGCTCAGTGATGACGTCCTCGGTCATCCCGTCACGTAAGTATTCGTCTTCCTTGTCGCCGCTCAGGTTTTCAAAGTAGAGTACCGCAACCGATTTCTCCACGACCGGCGCTGCTTTGGATGTGATCGCAGTCGCGCCGCCCTTCGTTGACCCTTGCCTCTCCGACGAATCATAGTCGCGCTTGAGGCGTTTCAGGTCGGCTTTCATCTCCGTTGCCGTTTGATAGCGGAGATCGCGATCCTTCTCCAGCGCTTTGCTGATGATTTCTTCCAGCTTCGGCGGCAGGGCAGGGTTGAGGCGGGTCGGAGGGATTGGGACCCGATCGAGTATCGCCTGGAAGATCACACCGGCGGATTCGCCTTGGAACGGTAGAGTGCCCGTCGCCATTTCGTAGAGGACGACGCCGAAGCTGAACAAATCGCTGCGTCCGTCGAGTTCTCTGGCGCGCACTTGCTCTGGAGACATATAGGCAACCGTGCCGAGTGTAGAACCGGGACTGGTGAGATGATCCTCGTCCACCGACGCCGTTTGCGTGTTAGCGCCAGCAGCGTTGCTCGAAGAACTCGCCGCAACCATAACCTTCGCCAGACCGAAGTCCAGAATCTTTGCGTGGCCACGCTTGGTGACAAAGATGTTGGCAGGCTTGATGTCGCGGTGGACGATGCTTTCCGTGTGGGCTGCGTCGAGTGCGTCCGCAATCTCGATGGCCAGCGACAGAATCAACTCCGTCTCCATCGGTCGCCCACTGATACGGTGTTTCAGAGTCGTCCCGTCCAGAAACTCCATGGCGATGAAGGCTTCGCCGTGCTGGTCGTCAATTTCGTGGATGGTGCAGATGGTGGGATGGTTCAGTGCAGAGGCGGCCTTAGCTTCGCGCTGAAAACGGCTGAGAGCCTGGGGGTCTTTGGATACATCGTCGGGCAGGAACTTGAGAGCCACAAAGCGACTGAGTTTGACATCCTCGGCCTTATAGACCACACCCATCCCACCGCCGCCAAGTTTCTCGACGATGCGGTAATGCGAGATGGTTTGGCCGATCATAGGGTCACCCCATAACAGGCTAGCAAGGCATCAATCACTCTCTTCTTGAATTCCTCTGGCAGTTCCAGACTAGGCCTTCCCATGTCCTTCGATTCAATGCACTTTGGCGTGTCATGCTCATCATATATGGCCGACAGACCGCGAGCGTTAGCTCATTTTTGGGAGTCAACCGGCTTGTTGTGGCAGCGTTCTCCTGGTGCAGGCGCAGGAAGCGCGGCTTGTAGGCTTCGAAGGAACCTGGCGTGACGCTCGGATCGGACGAAAAAGGCGCGCCCTCTGAAGTGTTTTGTTGGCGTCCCCGACGGGATTTGAACCCGTGTTATCGCCGTGAAAGGGCGGTGTCCTAGGCCGGGCTAGACGACGGGGACGATTGGGAGAGCATTGCGCAAAGGTGAGATTGGCCGCGGGTGCCCTTAACTGAAAGGCTATCAACTTGATGATAGCGTGTCAAAAAAGAAGGGGTGGAACGCGGTCCGGTTAGCAGAAACTGTCCCTCAGGGGCTAAAGCCCATGTCGGATTTGTTGGACTTCATGTACGGGCTGAAGCCCGTACCCTTCAAACTGGCCCATTACCGAGGACGACGGGACACGAACCACGTCAGCAGCCACCGATGAAACGATCCGGCGAGGGGTCAAAGACAGCGAGAATGGCTGACGGAAGCGGACACCGGCCGGAACCAGAAGCGTCACCGCCGCGGAGCCGTTGAGTGCGCTATCCTCGATGAAGATTCAAGCATTTGCGCGCGTGTCAAGCCTATGGCATGCACAGTTTTTTTGTATCGATTGACCCGACCCGCGTATCAGATCATCAAAGCGATCACGGCAACGAAGCATCGCAGAGACGCACCACAGCCTGCACACCGGCCTGCCCGCCCCAAGAGTTCAATCGCAGAGTGCGGGGGGCATTGCAGCCAGAGGAAGAATCAAGTGACCCAGAGCAGATTCCAGCGCATTCATGCGATCAGTTGGGTGGTCCTGGCGGGATTGGCAGCTACGGGCTGCCAGAAGAAGCCCGCACCGGGAGCCGGTGGGCCGCAAATGCAGGCCTTGCCGGTACAGACAGTTACAGTGACCATGGCGCCGGTGGCGCAAAGCAGCGAGTATGTGGCCACCATCAAGTCGCGCCGGTCAACGACCGTGTTGCCGCAGGTGAGCGGTCAATTGACAGAGATTGCGGTTCACTCCGGCGACGAGGTGAAGGCCGGGCAATTGCTGATGGAGATCGATGACCGGCAGCAGCGGGCCACCGTGGACTCGCTGCGGGCGACCGAGCGGCAGAAGAAGGCGATGGACGACTACGACACCGTCGAGGAGGCGCGGCAGCAGAAATTGTTTGAGGCCGGGGTGACCAGCCGCGATGCGTACGAGCAGGCGCAGCAGGCTTTCCAAAACGCCAAAGCGGATTACCAGTCGGCAGTGGAAGCGCGCAAGGCTGGAGAACAGTTGCTGGGCTACTACACGATCCGCGCGCCTTTTAACGGCGTGGTGGGCGATATTCCGGTCCACATTGGGGACTACGTTTCTCAGAATCAGTCGCCGGCCACGGTGCTGACGACGGTGGACGAGAACAGCCATCTCGAGGCGTATATCTACATTCCCACCGAGCGCGCCGCCGATGTGCGCCAGGGGCTGGGCGTAAACCTGATGGACAACAGCGGCAAGCTGCTGGAAAAGACGCGCATCGATTTTGTTTCGCAAGAGGTGGACAGCACGCTGCAGGGAATCCTGGTGAAGGCTCCTGTTGAGGCGAAGGCGACCATGCTGCGCAACGCGCAGCTGGTGAAGGCCGACGTTATCTGGAGCACAAAACCAATGGCCGTGGTTCCGGTGCTGGCGGTGACGCGGCAGGGTGAAGAGAGCTTTGTTTTCGTGGTGAAACAGCAAAATGGAATGGCCATGGCGCACCGCACATCGGTTGTGCTCGGTGACGCGGTGGGGAACAGCTACTCGATTGTTTCAGGACTCAACTCGGGCGACCAGGTGATCGTTTCAGGAACACAGTTTCTGGTGGATGGCATGCCCGTGATGCCCCTGGGCGGACCACCGCAAGCGCCACCCGCGCCGGGACAAGGGAACGGACCCAAGAACAAGGCGGAAGGAACGCATGCGGAGAACAGCGGCGCGCCCCGCGCGGCGGCCTATCATCCTCACCACAGAAGGCATCACGGGGCTCGGGTAAGGAAGAGCAAACACCAGCAGCCCGCGACGGTCTCGTAGGAAAGAGGGCTCACAAGTGTTTGTCGACTTCTTTATTCATCGCCCGGTCTTCGCCACGGTTTGCGCCCTGCTGATCATTCTTGCGGGGGCCATCTGCATTCCCAATCTTCCTGTAGAGATGTATCCCAACCTGGCGCCGCCCATCGTGTCGGTGACAGCGGTTTACGTGGGCGCCGACGCGGAGACCGTCGAAAAGGCCGTCACAATTCCCCTGGAAGAGTCGATCAACGGCGTGGAGGGGATGCGCTACATCAGCTCGTCGAGCACGAATAGCGGCGTCAGCCAGATCACGATCACCTTCCAAACCGGATACAACCTCGATATCGCGGCCGTGGACGTGCAGAACCGCGTAGCCAGCGTGGAAGGCCGCCTGCCCGGCGAGGTGGTTTCAACGGGCATCACGGTCGACAAATCCAACTACAACTTCGTCTTTGGCGCGGGATTTTTCACGCGCGACGGGCGCTATTCAAACGAGTACATCTCCAACTACCTGGACATCTACGTCGTTGACGCTCTCAAGCGCGTGCCGGGTGTAGGCGATGTGGTGAACTTCAGCGCGCGCAAGTACGCCATGCGCGTGTGGCTCGATCCGGTGCGGCTGGCAGCCCGCGGCCTGACTGCAGCCGATGTAGTGAACGCGCTTGAAGAGCAGAACGTCGAGGTTCCGGCCGGGCAGCTGGGGCAACCGCCAGCCGATTCGAAGCAGTCCTACCAGATTCCTGTGCGCGTGGTCGGCCGACTTACCAGCCCGGAAGAGTTCGACAACATCATCGTCAAGAATTCGCCTAATGGCCTGGTGCAACTGAAGGACGTGGGCCGCGCGGTGGTGGGCGCCGAAGGTTATAGCACGGGGCTGAAGTACGCGGGCCATGACGCGATGGGTCTCGGCGTAGAGCAACTGTCGAACGCGAACTCGCTCGAGGTTGACCGCAAGGCTAAGGCTGCTCTCGAACAACTCTCAAAGAACTTCCCGCCCGGCCTGGAATACGCAATTGCATTCGATTCCACGACGGCGGTGGGCCAATCCATTCATGAAGTGCTCATCACGCTGGCTGCGGCGATTTTCATCGTCATTACGGTCATCTTTTTGTTTCTGCTCGATTGGCGCGCAACCATCATCCCTGCCGTCACTATACCGGTCTCGCTGATCGGGACTTTCGCGTTTATTCGGATCTTCGATTTCTCAATCAATTCGCTCACGCTTTTCGGCATCACCCTGGCCACAGGCCTGGTGGTCGACGATGCGATTGTGGTCATCGAGAATGTGCAGCGGCACATTCATATGGAGCACTCGAATGCGCGAGAGGCCACTTCGCGCGCCATGCGCGAGGTGACCAGCGCCGTCATCGCCACTTCGCTGGTACTGATCGCCGTCTTCGTGCCCGTTTCGTTCTTTCCCGGGGCCACCGGAATTCTCTACCGGCAGTTCTCGCTCACGATCGCGTTCTCCATTGCCATCTCGGCTTTCAATGCGCTTACCCTTTCGCCGGCGTTGTCCGCACTTTTTCTGAGGGGCGAAGAGGCTCGTCCCCGCCAGCTGGATTTTCTACACATCAAGCCAGTCTCGCGGGCGTTCTCGGCATTTATTCACGGCGCGGACAACTTTATCAGCTGGCTGGCCAGCACATATGCGCGCGTCATTCATGTCGCGTTGCAGTTGCGCTATCTGCTCCTGCTGGTCTTTTTTGCCGGGCTCGCGGCGACAGTATGGATCTACCGGACGGTTCCCACAGCCTTCATCCCGCAGGAAGACGAGGGCTACTTCATGGTGATCGTGCAGGCTCCGCCGGGATCGTCGCTTGCCTACACCACCGCCCTTGCCGACGAGGGAGCGGCCATCATCGGGCAGAATCCCCACGTGGCGGGGTTGTTTTCCATTTTGGGCTTCAGCTTTGCCGGCAGCGCGTCCAATGCGGGCATGATGTTCGTGGACACCGACACAATCAACGAAAATGCCAAAAAGGGCTACTCGACGGCGGACGTCATCAAAGAAATTGCGCCCAAACTGCAAATGCTGATGTTTGCGCCCAATGGCGGCCTGGTGGCAGCGATCCAACCGCCGGCGGTTCAGGGAGTGGGCGCCTTTGGTGGATTCCAGTTCATGCTGCAGGACCAGGGCGGCAACACATTGAGCGACCTGGACCGCGTAGCGCATCGGATTGTGAATGCGGGCGCAGCGCAGAAGGACCTGACTGACCTGTTCACGACTTTCTCCGCCAACGATCCCCAGGAACTGGTGACGATCGATCGCGAAAAGGCCAAGGCAATGGGCGTCTCGATCACGCAGATCGCGACCACGCTCAACGTCTTCATGGGTTCGGAATACGTCAACGACTTCGACTACAACAACCGCACCTATCGCGTCTACGTAGAGGCTGACCAGCCTTTCCGCATGAAGGCCAGCGACCTGCACAGCTACTATGTGCGCTCCGATTCCGGCGAGATGGTTCCACTCGACAACCTGGTGACGGTGGCCACGAGCGCGGGACCGCCAGTGATCACGCACTACGATCTGTTTCGAGCGGTGGAGATCGACGGCTCGGCTGCTCCCGGCGTGAGTTCCGGACAGGCACTCAATAGCATGGAGAAGCTGGCCAAGGCGAACGAGATGCCTGGCATGAACGACGAGTGGACGGGAATCACTCTCGACGAGATCGAGTCCAGCGGCAAGGCTCTCGTGATCTTCGCGCTGGGCATTCTGGTTGTTTATCTCACGCTATCGGCGCAATACGAAAGCTTTGCGCTGCCGTTCATCATTCTGCTGGCAGTACCGATGGCGGTGCTTGGCGCGTTGGGGCTGGTCACGCTGCGGGGGTTCGCCAACGACGTCTATTGCCAGATCGGCCTGGTGATGCTCATTGGCCTTTCAGCGAAGAACTCGATTCTGATTGTGGAGTTCGCCGAGCAATTGCGGCGCAAGGGACGCACCATCGCCGAAGCCGCGATCGAAGCCGCGGAGCTGCGCCTGCGGCCGATCCTGATGACTTCGTTCGCGTTCATCATGGGCGTTCTTCCGCTGGTATTTGCCACGGGAGCCGGCGCACTGGGCCGCCGCTCAGTGGGAACGACGATTGTGGGCGGCATGTTGCTCTCTACCGTTTTGAATCTCGTCTTTATCCCTGTGCTCTATGTGATTCTGAGCCGCGTGCTCAGGAGAGGCGATGTGGCTGCGGCCCCGGCAGAGGGCTAGACGACAGCGCCGGCCGATGGCTGCTTGGTCACCTACGGCTACTTGACTACTTGCACAGACCCTATCTGACTGGCAGTGGCCGTGTAGAGATGGCAACTGTCGGCCGTTTCCTTGAAACGGAAATACGGGTGGAGAAATAGCGCGGCCCGCGCATCGCCCGAGCCTTCAGCCAAGTCAGTAAGCCAGACGCCATCGGGACGCGGCTGATTGTGGATGTGCAGCCACAGGCCCTTGTGCACATTGGCCACCAGTCCGCCTCCGATCTTCAAATCTGCAACTGACGTTACATTGATGTCGATCAATTCGCCGGTCTGCTCGTCAATGGAAACCTTGCCCTGCATCACCTGGGCCAGATGCTGGTTGATATTCTTCGCGTCAAATTTCGGATTGGGCACGATGTCGTAGAAAAGCACGCTGCGGCCATCAACAACTCCCCGGTGCCCGTTCGCCAGCATCATGGCTTGCATGAAATCTTCGAGTTCCTGGTTGTCCTTGTCCTCTTCCTTCTGGGCATTGGCCTGGTTCGAGTATTTGAGCGTCTCCTTCATTACGCGATCGTCCTGCTTGTGCTGATCGTCGGCGGAGAGATCCTTACCGTCTTTCTGGAGCGTTCGCTCAACGGGAATGCCGTTGACAAAGAAGAGATCCGAGACCACAGATGTGTCTTTTTTGGTGTTGCCTTTGCCGTCAGTCTCGATGGTCCTGTCGGTGATTCGGCAATCGTATTTTTCGCGCTCGGCCGCCTGTTTGCGCTCATTGGCGAGGGCCCGCTGCAGCAGCTCGTTGGCATTGGGGAGCGGCGCATTGGGTGCAGGGTTTTGCGCGGTGCCCGCAAAGCCCCCGGCGAGGAAAACGGCGGCCGCGAGAAGGGGGATGGAGGCGTTTCGCGTCATGAGGAGTTGATCGGAAAGCGTGCTTATATTGGACGTGCTGGCGGTCTGCTTAGGTGTGGATTGTTACGGTCCCACCGGCAGCGCCGGCATTGAGCCTTGCGTTTTGGCTTCTGCCACGACAGAGTCCAGGTGATCGAGCACCTCAGCCACTGTCATGGTGTAGATCTCGCGCCGTGAGTCGTAGCCTTCTTCGACCAGTTGCTTCAAATACCGCCCGGCAACCTGGGCCGCCAGTTGGTCGGTGATGACCTTGCCGGCGCGTTTCTTCTGCTCTACCCATGCGGTGCAGGGCAACGCGATCCACATGGGGCGGCCGTTGACGTCGAATCGGATGTCTACGGCATCGGCGTGGCGGGTGGCGATGGCAACAATCGTCCCCTTCCAGCGGCAGTGAAGGTCTTCGCCGCTCCAGCGGTCGGCGACGTGGAAGTCCTCGTACATGGCTTAAGGGTACCGTTCCGGCCGTGCGGGAGCAAGCGCGGCAGGCCTCCGCGAGATAACGGATGCTCCATCCGCACCCGCGCCTCGGTAGACTGTGCCGGAACCGCGCTGATACACTAGACCGGTTGCAGTGGCACCATTTTCTTCTGTTCAGACCCGCCTGCAAGTCTACCGGCAAAGGACAAGAAAGACCTCGTGGATACTCGAACGCGTCACGCCCTGAAAAAGGACAAATTTGCACAAGCTGCCGCAAGCAGCGCCAGTTGGGTCGGCGAACATCGGACCGCCACGGTGCGCTGGGCCATCGGCATTGGTGTTGTTCTGGTGGCGTCATCGGCGGACTGGTTTTCTGGAACATTCGCTCATCGGCCGCAAACACCGCGCTGAGCGCAGCACTCGATGTGTACACAACACCGCTGGCTGTACCTGGCGCTCCACCGGAAGCCGGCTCGTACACGACTTCTGCCGCGCGCGCCAAGGAAGCCAATCGCGAGTTCGTGGCGATCGCTCATGACTACAGTTGGCTGCCCGAGGGTGCCAAAGCCCAGTATTTCGCCGGCGTTACGTATGAGGAACTGGGGCAGAACAGCAACGCCGAGACGGATCTGAAGGCGGCGGCCGGTTCCTGGGACCGCAATGTGGGTAACCTGGCCAAGCTGGCTTTGGCTGGACTGTACCGGCAGACCTCTCGCGATAACGATGCGATCGCACTGTATAACGAGATCATTGCCAAGCCTTCGACAACGGTTTCAACAAGCGTGGCCCAGCTCGACATGGCCGATCTCTATGCGGCCGAGGGCAAGCAAGACATGGCTCGCGCACTGTGGGCCAAGGTCAAGGACGCCGACAAAGACGGCGCGGCAGGGACGATTGCGTCGGAAAAGCTCGCTGCCAAGTAGGCGGGGAAGACGCGATCTGGCTGGGTTATAAGCTGCTGTTTGCAGGCCAAAAGGCAGGCTCCGGGCGAACCTGAGCATTTTCTTCCCGGTCTGCGTCTGGTGAGTGATGAGCACCAGCCAGGCCATTGTCGCAGGGTGGATGGAGAGTCCCACGAGCGCGGTGAATGACGAAGCCCGCCGGCGCGCGGAAGACGATGCGCTAGCGGCCATGGTTGACCAGTACGCCAGCGCCCTGTATCGCGTGGCCTATTCCGTACTTCGCAATCAAGCAGACGCAGAAGATGCCGTGCAGGAGGCGTTTGTGCGCGTCCTGCGCCACCGGGATTCGCTGGGCGAAGTGCGCGATCATCGCGTGTGGCTGATTCGCATCGTTTGGAACATCGTGCTCGACCGCAAGCGCCGCGCCAAGACGCGGCCTGAAACCGACGACGTGGCCGAGTTGGCGCGGGTGCTTCCGTCCACAGGACTTTCCGCCGAGGAGCTGGCCGCGGCGGCGCAACACCATGCTCACGTTCTTGGCTGCGTTGACCAACTGCCGGCAAAAGAGCGGCAGGTGCTGATGCTCTCGGCCTTTGAAGAGCTGAGCAGCGTGGAGATCGCGTCCGTTCTGGGGATTTCCGAATCCAGCGTCCGCTCGCGGCTGTTCAGGGCCCGCAACCTGATGGCCGGCCTGCTCGACCATGAGAGGAGTTTGCGATGACTTCGATTCCTCACGAACCAAGTGCTACTGCATCCGCTTCAAGCCCGGCGGAAGAGACTCTGCGGCTGATTGCAAAGCTGCCCGCGCCCATGGGGCTGGAAGAGCGCGTACAGACTGCGCTTGATGCGGCACCGCGTCGCGGACGGGTTCTGGCGTGGCCGAGAACGCTGCGGCCCGAGAGTAGCTGGATGCGCGGCGCGGCGGCAGCAGCGATCGTTTTTGTGGTCGCAGGCGGAGGCTGGGGCGTTTATACACGCGTGGAACAGAGCCAGCCAGCCAAGGTGATCGTGATGCCGGCGCGCATGCCAGGCGGGTTTGGGGGAGCCGGCGCGATTCGGACCCCGCAGACGCTGCCGGGACCGAAGGCGCCGATCAAAGTGAGCCCCGAGACGAGCCCCGCACAGCCGAAGGCAGCGAAGAAGCCGGTTGCGATAGCCAAGCCGGCCAGCGGCGGAGCGAGCCAGCCGGACAAGACCGCTGCCGAAGCCGGCGCGCCGAAGTAGACGGACTAATCCGTAAACGCCAAGCCGTTCAAACTCGCCCGCCGTGGACGCCTGGCTCCCTTCCGCTAGGAATCCTTGACGACTGCCCGAATCAGCATGCCCAGAAGGGCCAGCACCAACGCGCCCCAGAAGGCCGGGCCGAAGCCGGAGACGTGGAAGCCTGGGACAATGGCCGAGGCCAATAGAATCATGAGCCCGTTGATGACAAGCAGGAAGATTCCCAGCGTGAGAATGCTGAAGGGAATGGTAATGATCTTGAGGAACAGCCCCAGCGTGGCGTTCAGCAGCCCGATAACCACTGCGGCGATCAGCGCCGGAAGCAGGCCGCTGACGTGAAATCCGGGCACAAAATGGGAAACAATCAGCAGCGCGAGAGCGCTGAGTAGCCAATTCAAAAGAAGCTTCATTCGATCTTCCTCCCGCAAAGCCTTACGTCCACTGAAACATTCACCCTATCGATGCCAGCGGCTGATGCGCAAGTTGCTTGCCCTGCTTTCTTCGAGAAGGCCTGGTCTTCCGAAGTTTCCGTTCGACGTTCCAAGCCTGGCGTTCTAGAGTTGATCCATGTTTGCGCTGGGAAGATCCCGTCGCCTCGGTTTCATTGTGTGCTTTTCATTTTCTGCTGCCTTTGGACAGGAAGTCCCCGCCCCAACTTTGCCTGACGTCCAGCAACTCATGCGCGAAGTGGCGGATCATCAGAAGAGGGTCGAGAAGCTTCGGGAGAGCTACACCTATACTGCGCGGTTGACGATTGAAGCGATTGACCCCAAAGGCAGCGTGCAACGGTCAGAAACCAACGAATCAAGCAACTTTTTCGTGAATGGTTACCTGATCAGCCGAAGCATCACGGAAGACAGCACGCTGCTGAACGGCGAGAGGCGCAAGGAAGAAGACAAGCGTGTTGCGAAGATGATCAAGAAGTGCGAAAAGCTTCCGCACGCCGATCCCAACATTGAGGCCCTCGGCATCGCGGTCAGCCGATTGCTCGAGATCGTCGACGCAAGCAACCTTCGCTTGAATGAGAGTTTCCAAGGACGCCCCGCTATTCTTGTCGACTTCGTAGGCCGCAAGAACGCCAAGACGCGTAGCCCCGATGAGAAGATCGTGAAGGATTTGCGCGGGACGATCTGGATCGATGAAGCGGACCGTGAAATAGCTCATTTGGAGGTGACCTTCGACGAGGATTTTCACGTCGGCTGGGGCATGATGGGAACCATCAAGAAAGGTTCCAGGCTCGAAGTCGACCAGGCACCTGTGACGGACGGGCTCTGGCTTCCAACAAGCTATGACTGCTCCATGCAGGGTAAGATTCTGGCCGTCGGACACTTCATTGTCCACGCTTCGGAGAAGGATTCTGACTTCAAGCGGTTTGATTTGGAGACATTGCAGTCGAAGAACCCCGCAATTCTGCCGAAGAAGCAGCCTTAACATTCGTCGTTCACGGAAATCCACCCGACGCCAATCTTCGTTTACAGTGAAGCCATGTTTGCGCGGCGCATAACGGTGCACCGAATTGACGCCGAAGGCGAGCGCCACGCCAGCCCGATTGGGCAAATCGACAACTTTGCCATGAGGAATTTCACCAACGACGCGGTTTTCGACGATACCTTTCCGGCCGGCGATGGCGCTCTGGAGATTGGAAACCGAGTTCCGCTGGATCGACTCCAGACCGCGATGGAAGACTGGTTCCGGCGGAAGGGTTACCTGAAGGCCGGAGAGCGGTTGGAATTGATCGAGGAGAGCAACGAAACGACTCAAGCGGGACTGTGAGACTGTGAAACTGTGGCCGTAAGTGACTGATTCTGCGCGGTCCACAGTTTCACAGTCTCACAGCTTGTGTCTTGAGCGGGGGGTGGGGTCGTTCGGCCTGCAACCGTCTGCGTTGCAAGGACCCCGCTTGTCCAAAGATGGAGCTCGGCTTCGCGGCGGGCTTTGAGACCAGAATTGACGACACCCGCAGCGTGGTCCCAGGAGAGCAACTGCTGGGCAGCGGTGTCGTGGTGACCGGCGTTCAGCTCGCGAAGAAGGGTTGAGCCAGCCAGACGGCCTGCACCAAGGTTGAAGCAGAAGTCGACCAGAGCGTCGAACTGGCCCTGGGTGAGCGCGACCTTGACCAGCCGGGCAACCGCCTCCTCGGCTTGCTGAACGTCAGTCGCGAGGATCGCGGCGGCCTGCGGCTCAGCAATGCCATTGGGAAACGACTCATTGAGTTTGAGGAGGTGACCATAGCCGATTGTTGGAAAGCCGGCAACATCACGGTAGACATAATCGCGAAAACCCTCCGACGTCTTGATCAGTTCCAAACCTTCTGCGCTTAATTGCATACGAGCTCCTTCGGGGCCGAGGCCCCGGTTGTTCTTTCGCCCGCTCAAGCGGGCTTCGTTGCAAACGATCACGTTTTGGGACCCCGGGCTTACGCCTGGGGCTACCGTCTTTTGCCCGCTAAAGCGGGCTCTTTTGCGCCGTCCCTACGGGACTCCGGCGGAATGTTTTGCATCGTTTCCCCACGCTCTACACCCCAACGACGAAGACCTGTCGTTGGGGACCCCGTGGAAGCGCGGGGCTAAAAACCGCTGCGCCTACGGCGCGAGTGCATCGGGAGAGTGTGGGTACACGCCCGTACCCTCGTACAACGCTTCTTCAAAGTCGAGATCCTCCGCAAGCTTGAACGCCCCATTTTTCCGGCATTCCTCTGATCAGCCATCAACGACAAAGGGCCTGCCGAAGACCGCCCTTCAAAGAAGGAAGGCTTTCGACAGACCCTAAGACCAAGCTAGCAAATTCAGCGAATTAATCGGCAAACTTCAAAAATATATTTTGCCTTCAAAATCATCATTTAAGTCATTGTTTATCTATGACATAGATCGTCCGTAAGCATTCTTCATACCAAGTGACCCTCTTGCGCTCCATTTTGCAAAGAAATCGATGCCCAAAATAGGAAAAGCTGCACTGAAATTAGTGCAGTTTTGTAACCCAAACGTAATAAGAAGCTTGCGGCGAGGAGGCAGTCCGGGCACGCGATTTTTCAACAAAAAACCCGTTATCATTCTTGACAACATTGCCATCCGACTAGTGTCGGTCTAGTAAAATGATCGGATGGTTATGAAAAGGAAAACACGCAACTTAGGACGAAAGGCACCCCTGTGGCTTTGCCTCGTGGCTGGTGTCTCCGCCGTTGCAATGGTGGCGCTGGTGGTGTTGTATTCAGCGCGCACCGTGCAAGCGGATGCGAGTCTTCCCAGACCAGCCTTCACCGCGCCTGTGGCTTCCCCTGCAACGAGCGCAACCCCGATCTCGCTCGCTGACCAGGAACCGAAGATTCCGCAGAACGCCCCAACCCCCGCCGCACAGAATTGGAAAGACAGGATTCGTGGACTAGCTTCCTGGTACGGCGGAGTCTTCAACGGACGTAAGACGGCAAGTGGCGAAACCTACGACATGTATGCCATGACTGCCTGCCACCCATCGCTTCCTTTCGGGTCGATCGTCAAGGTCGTGGACCTGAGAAACCACCGTTCAGTTGTGGTCAGGATCACGGATCGCGGCGACCTGGTGGAGGAGGGGCGGATTATCGACCTTTCCTACGGCGCGGCCAAGAAGCTGGGGATGACCCGAGCCGGCCTGGCCAAGGTGGAGTTAGATGTCCTGTCGCTGGGAAGGCAGCAGAAGCAGCCGCAACAGCCGCCAGCCGGCGGCCAGTAGCCTGCGGACAGCAGGCGAGAAACAGATTCCGGGCCTGAGGGCCCGGATTTTTTTGCTGCGGCGTGAGGTGCGGCTCGGCGCCGTCCCTACGGGACTCCGGAACCCCTTCTTGTTCGCCTTCCCCGCCCTGAAGGGCGGGGCTAACAAATATTGCGCCTACGGCGCGGGAGATCTGGCCGGTCTCCGCAAAGGGTTCCTCGAGGAGTTCCCAAGTTCATCCTTTCCAAGTTCATCCGTCGAGCTCCCAAATTTGTCCTTCCCGCTCTTAAAAATGCGGGTTATGAGGCGGCGACGCGGTCGTGCGAGAGATTGGGCCGAAAAAACAACCGCAGATCCCTCGACTCGTCGCTGCGGCGACTCGCTCGAGATGACAGACTTGCTTTGAGGAGTGTCCGCCCGGGGAGGGATAGTGAGTGAGCAAGTGCGGGCGGGGACGCCCGCACGACAGCCGGCGGGGACGCCGGCGGTACAACGGAAGCCGCGTTAGTGCATGCAGACGCCTTCGGGCTGGCTGAAGGGCTTTTGCAGGTACTGACGGGCTTCGTTGACCGCTCCCTGGGTGTTGTCGTTGGTCTGGACGGCGAGGCGGTATTCGCCTACCGCGCGGTCGCGCTGGCCGGTGAGGTCAAAGATCTTGCCGATGGCGATATGACTCCAGACCTCGGTCCATGGGGGCGTGTCGTCGCCGTGGAGAGCGTCGCGGAAGGCGTTGACGCTGGCCTGGTAGTTGCACTGGGTGAAGAGCACCTCGCCAATGCGATAGTTGGCCAGGGAACTGAGGGAGTTGGCCTCGAGCGCCTTCTTGTATTCGTTAATGGCGCCAAGAAGGTCGTTTTGGGCGACCAACTGCTGGCCTTTCAGGATGGCGATGCGGACCTGAAGGTCGGGGCCGGATTTAAGGACCCAGTCATTGGGATCGATGCTGATGCGACGGGGACGGCCGAAGGTGTCGACGATGTACTGGGTATCGGTGCCAACCACTTCGACTTTCTGGTTCACGGTCTTACCGTCGGTTTCAATGCGCAGGTCGACGGGCATACGAAAGAGGTCAAGATCCTGGTCGATCTCGCCGATAGTGCGAAAGCCCTTGTTGTTGCCCAGGCGATAGACAGCGTACTTGTTGGTGAAGGTTGGCGCGCCGGTGCCGTCAATCCACTGAGAGAAGAAGGGCACCAACTGTTGCTGACTCTGCTCCTCGGCGACCTTCTCGAAGTCCTGCGTACGGATAGAGCCACCCGCGTACTGGCTTAGTGCGCCCTGGAGGATGGCCTGAAAGGCCTTGTCGCCGACCTCCCAGCGGAGCATGTGGAAGATCATGGCGCCCTTTTCGAGGGTCATGGACTGGAACTGGGGCGTGAAGGGATCGAGGTGGCCCACGCTCGAGAGAGGAATGGTGTCATAGGCGAGGGCTCCGGCGGCCACGTCTTCCATGGCGGCTTTGAGAGCACTTTCGCCGCTCTGGTCCTCGGTATACATGAGTTCGGCATAGCGCGACATGCCGTTGGTGATCCAGGCATCGTCGAGGGTTTTGGGACTGATCTCCAATCCCCACCACTGGTGGGCGATGGTATTGGCGAGGAGGCGGATGCCGGATTTGTCGCCGGTACGGGAGCCCATGATGGCTGCAATTTCCGGCGCGTAGACAGCGGGAAGGGTATCGTCGGGCAGCTCGACGATGTTGATGCGGGGCGTGGGTGGAAGGCCGAAGGTGTTGGTGAAGTAGTTGTATTCGCTGGTGGCAGTCTGCGCAAACTGGTTGGCCGAGGCCTGATGCGCGATGGTGACGTAGACCTTGACGTTGCCGGCGCCGACTGAGACAGCGGGGAGATAGCGGCCTGCAAGGACGGTCCCGGGGAATCCGGGCTTGGTCCAGCTGAAGTCGTACTCGTCGCCGGGCTTGCCATTGGAGAGGGTGACGGATTTTGAGGGTCCCGTGGAGCCGCTCGCAAAGACTCGAATCCCCCGGGGCACGCGGATGTGCAACTCGGCGGTGAAGCGGTCGGTCATGAAACCGGTCATGGGAAACCAGCGGGCCGGATAGAGGAGATAGCTGATGGGCTCCTGAATGGCGGCTAGCTTGAGCCCCTCGACGGGACCATCCTCGTTGCCCGTGATGATGCCGTCATAAACGAAGGTCCAATGGGCGGTCTGGCCGTCGACGAAGGGCGTGTTGGTAGTGATGCGGACGGAACCGTCTGCCGTGCGCTCGCCTTCGAGAACCTTGCCGGCGTCGTCGGTGATTTTGGTGAGTTTGAGCGCGGGATGGAAGCCGAAGGTGACGACATCGAGGTTTGCGGGGGCGGTAAAGCTGACCTGGGCGGTGGCCGCGAGGTGGTGCGTCGCGGTGTCGAGCTCAGCGTCGATGACGTAGCCCGTGATGTTGAGCGCCGGCCGGGCGATCTGGGCGGCGGCGGGGAGGGCGGCCGTGGCGAGAGCTGCGGACAGGAAGGCGGTCGCGACGCGGCCGATCAGGCTTTTGCTGGGAAAACGCAGGTTTTTGGGGAATCTCTTCATTCGATCGCTCATGGTCTTGCGGTTCTTCACCGGTGAATGCTTCCTGGTAAATCTTAGATTGCTTTCACGGCCCGGCCGAAAGCGCAGGCGCTGGCGCCGGACCGGCTGCATCGACCTCTTCGACTACGATGTCGGCTACCCGCTCGATAGCAGTCTGGCCCTGTTGGTGGGCAGCTTGCCCCCGGAGCGCCTCGCGAACCGCTCCAAGCTCCATTCTCATGGACTCCCGAGCGGGGCCGTCGGGTAGCAGAGGGCTGATCTGTTGGACGATATTTGCGGCAGTGAAGTCGTGCTGGATGAGCTCCGGGACCACGCGTTTGCCGGCGATGAGATTGACCATGGCCACGTGAGGGACTTTGACCATGCGCCTGGCGATAGCATACGTGAGCGGCGAGACGCGATAGACAACGACAAAAGGGTTTCCGATGAGGGCCGCTTCAACGGTGGCCGTGCCACTGGCAACGATGGAGGCGCGGGCATGGAAGAGGGCGGCTCGGGCGTCGTGGCCACCTGCGGTGGGGCTGACCGCGCCTTCGGCGCCGGGATCGCTGATTAGTCGAATGCTGAGGTTGGAACCGTGATCATCAACGATTCGCTGGACCGTGGCGCGCTGGGCGGGGGTGAGCGTGGGCGCCAGGGGAAGGATGTATTCGTATTGGTCGCCGAGGAGGATTGCGGCCTTGAGCATCTCGGGCAGGTTTGCCTGGATTTCTTTCATCCGGCTGCCGGGAAGAAGGCCGATCCAGGTGCGGTTGGGGTCGAGGTTGTTGTCAGCGGCGAACTCTTCGCGGGTCATGGAGGGCTGGGGCAGGTCGGCGAGTGGATGGCCGACGAATTCGGCATCGACGCCGCGGGCGCGGTAATACGACTCCTCAAAGGGAAAGATGACCAGCATGCGGCGGACGTATTTCTGGACAAGCTTGATGCGATGCTGCTTCCAGGCCCAGAGCTGCGGGCTGACAAAGTAGATGACGGGGACACCGAGACGGTGGAATTCGCGGGCGAGGCGGAAGTTGATTTCAGGAAAGTCAATGAGGATGGCGACGGTGGGCGGATTGGCGCGGATCGTCCGCTTGAGCTTGCGGAACTCGCGATAGATGCGGGGCAGATGCAGGATCACTTCAGTGAGGCCCATGACGGCCATGTCCTCAGCGCGGACGATGAGTTCGACGCCGGCGGCTGCCATGCGTGGGCCGCCCATTCCCACACTCCGTTGTTTCACCCTTTGGAGCAAATTTGTGGAAAAGCGCAGTGGCCAGCATGGCGCCGTAATGCTCGCCGCTGGCTTCGCCTGCCGAGATGAAGATGGAGGGGGGCATGGATTCCCGCGCTGATGGTGGCGCTGAGTTCATGATAGCGGCGAAAAGTGCGGTTCCACTTCGGATCTGAAGAGCGCTTTGAGGATGAACATCCGCGTGCGGCGGGGAGTCCGCGGGCGGTGGTACCCTTCCCGATGGAGAAGGAATGGGGGCTAGCGTGCGTGTCTTTTGGGGGTGGGTTGCGATTGCGGCGGTCGCGTTGGGATGCGGCGGTGGGGGATTGGTGCGGGCGCAGGCGGGGCGCGAGCCGAGCGGCGCGGCGGGGGCGGCAAAGCGGAGTGAAGTCTCGGTTCCGGCGGCGAATGATCCAGTGGCTGACCCCAAGGCGGTGGTGACGGTGGGCCACGCGCGGTTCACGGTGCTGACGCCGCAGTTGATTCGGATGGAATGGTCGGCGGCTGGAAAGTTCGAGGACCACGCCTCGTTTGTGTTCATCAATCGAAGGCTGCCGGTGCCGAAATACTCGGTCGACGGGTGCAAATTAACGATCAAGACTAGTGCGCTGTCGCTGACCTACTCGCCCGAACCGAATTGCCCAACACTGTCTCCGCTCTCTACTGGTGAGTTCACTCCCAGCACTCTCTCCATCACGCTCACCGTTGACGGCAAGCAAGTGGTGTGGCATCCGGGCGATGCTGATACCGGGAATCTGCAGGGGACGACGCGGACACTGGATACGGCGCGGGGATCGAAGACGGAAGAGCCGATCGGTCAAGGGCTGGTATCGCGCGATGGATGGGTGCTGGTGGATGACTCGACGCGGCCGCTGTTCGATTCGGCGGACTTCCGATTTCTTCAGGGAGAAAAGAGCGAGTGGCCGTGGGTGATGGAGCGGCCGGCGAATGAGAAGCCCGGCGCGTATAACGACTGGTACTTTTTCGGCTATGGACATGACTACAAACAGGCGCTGGGAGATTTTGTGCGTGTGGCCGGGCGGATTCCGCTGCCGCCAAGATTCGCCTTCGGAGTCTGGTGGTCGCGGTACTGGGCGTATACCGATGAGCAGTTCGACGAGCTGGTGCGCGACTTCCGGGAGAATGACACGCCGCTGGATGTGATGGTGATCGACATGGACTGGCACATGAGCGATGAGCAACTCAGAGCCATGGGTGCTGTCGATCAGTCAGGTCAAATGCTGGGATGGACGGGATACACGTGGAACAAGGTGCTGTTTCCCGATCCCGATGCATTTTTGAAAAAGCTGCATGAGGATGGGCTGAAGGCAACGATGAATCTGCATCCGGCGTCGGGGATCGAGCCTTGGGAGCAGGCGTATCCGGCGATGGCGCGCGCGATGGGGATCGATCCGGCGACAAAGAAATTCATTCCATTCGATCCGACGGACAAGAAGTGGGCGACGAATTACCTGAACCTGGTGCTGCATCCGCTGGAGAAACAGGGTGTGGACTTCTGGTGGCTCGACTGGCAACAGCAGTCGACGACGGATTTGCCGGGCGTGAATCCGACGTGGTGGCTGAACTACGTTCACTTTACCGATCAGCAGCGCGAGGGGAAGCGGCCGCTCCTCTTTCATCGCTGGGGCGGGCTGGGAAATCACCGCTATGAGATTGGATTCTCGGGCGACACGATTTCAGTGTGGGACTCGCTCGCGTTCCAGCCGTGGTTTACGGCGACGGCGGCCAATGTGGGCTACGCCTACTGGAGTCACGACATCGGCGGACATATGCCGGGCGCGGTCGATCCGGAGCTGTATACGCGCTGGATTCAGTTCGGCATATTCAGCCCGATTCTGCGGACGCACACGACGAAGAACCCGGACTCGGAGCGGCGCATCTGGGCGTATCCCGAGCCGTACTCGGAGGTGATGCGGTCGGCCTACCAACTGCGCGAGGCGATGCAGCCGTATCTTTACACGGAGGCGCGGCGAACGTACGACACCGGGGTCGCGTTTTTCAGGCCGCTCTATTACGACTGGCCGGAAGAAGATGCTGCGTACACAAGCAAGAACGAATATCTGTTTGGCGATCAGATGATCGTGAGCCCGGTGACCGCGCCCGCCGACAAGATTTCCGGGCTTGACGACGGAACAGGTTTGGTTGCCGAAGGGCGAGTGGATCGAGCGGCCGACGGGAAAACATTTTGCCGGGCCGACGACGGTGGAGCGCAGCTTCACCATCGATCAGATTCCCGTGTACGTGCGAGCGGGGGCGATTGTGCCGATGCAGCCGGCAATGCTGCACACGGGCGAGAAGCCAGTCGATCCGCTGACTGTGAACGTTTGGCCGCTCAAGCCGGGCCAGAGCTCGAGCTATTCCGTGTATGAGGATTCGGGCGTGTCGGTGGAATACCAGAAGGGCGTGTTTGCGCGCACGCCGATCAAGGCCACTGAGAACGGCGATACGCTGCGCGTGGAAATTGGGCCGGTAGAGGGTTCGTTTCCGGGAATGCTGAAGACGCGGGGCTACGAAGTGAGGCTGCCGGCGGATTGGCCGCCGGTGAGCGTGACAGTGAACGGCAAAACTGTTTCGTTTGTCGAGCCGGGTGAGCCGGGAGGATGGACATTCGAGGGAAATACGCTGACGACTGTGATTCCGGTGCCGAGCGAGAGCGTGAGCAGCGAAAGTGGTTGTTGAGGTGCAAGCGCGCGAGTGGCCGCGTTGCGCAGCGGGGTGAACTCGATGGATTCGCGGGGGCGATGACACGGCTGCGCGGGGTCGAAGATGCGCTGCAGCAGACGGGGCCGGTCGCGGGACCGTCGATTGCGCTGAGGGATGCTCTGCAGACCGGCGATTTGATCAGCTACTACCCCGAGCGGATCGATGGGGCGCTGACACATTTCCACGAGCAGGTGGCGAAGGCGAACGCCGACGTGGCGCAGCTCGACAAGGAGTTCGAACAGCGGCTCAGCGACACGTCGCGGCGGATCGGCGGATCGACATGGGCACCGGCTGACATTGAGAGCGAAAAGCAGAAAGCGGCGCGACGCGCTGCACCGGGCAGAGGCGCTGCTGGAAGAAGTGGCGAAGTAGTTGAGAATTGCTTCCGGGCCTAAGGGCCGAGGCTTCCCCACGCTGAAGCGCAGGGCTAACAACCACTGCGCCTACGGCGCGGCTGCGAGGTTGGTGTATGGCGGCAGATTACTCGGGTGCTTTGCGCCAAGCCTGATTCCTTTTGGACGCGCGCTGATTCTGCAATTCAACCCGTTGCTTGCGACAGACCCTCGGACTCGAAAATCCTCTCGGTGGCTTGGAGCAGCGAATCGGCGAGCAGATCGGGGACGATTCGCGGTTGAACTTTTGCGCCGGCCAATCAAGACTGTCTTGCATCCGGCGTTCTTGCCTGCGGCAACATCGGCATCCGAATCTCCGATCATCCATGAGATGCCGAGATCGATCTTGTGGTCTTTTGCCGCTTCGCAGAAGCATGCCGGGGGCGGGCTTGCGGCAACTGCACGCAGGCTCGGTATCGTGCGGGCAGAAGTACACCGCGTCGATGATGGCTCCAAGATCGGCTAGCTCCTTCGAAATTCTTCGGTGCAGGGCTTCCACCTCGGCTGATGTCACAAGCCCTTTCGCCACGCAGCGCTGATTACTGATGACGATCACGCGAAAGCCGGATTCATTCAGCCTGGAAATCGCAGCGGCGACGCCGGGGAGAAAGCGTACCTCTTCCCATCGGGTGACGTACTGGCCTTCAGGCGCCTTGACGTTAATTACGCCATCACGATCGAGAAACGCTGCTTTGTTCATGAAAGATCGCATGCTCCACAAGCTGTGAGATCACGTGGCCAATCAGGATGTGGCACTCCTGAATGCGGGGAGTTTCCTTGGATGGCGCACAGATACAGTGATCCGCGGCGCCCATCATTTTGCCGCCGCTGCCGCCGGTGAAAGCGACGGTGTGCAAACCAAGTTTGCGGGCGGTAGTCAATCCCTGAAGGACGTTCGGAGAGTTACCGCTGGTGGAGATGCCGATGGCAACGTCTCCGCTAGTCCCGAGAGCCTCGATCTGCCGCGAGAAAGACCTGGTCGAATCCGTAGTCGTTTCCGATGGCAGTGAGGGCCGAAGTGTTGACGGAGAGAGCCAGTGCCGGCAAGGCGGGCCGGTCGAAGGCAAAGCGGCCGACGAATTCGGCGGCGATGTGCTGAGAATCGGCGGCGCTTCCTCCATTACCGAATAAGAGCAACTTGTGGCCGGCGCGGAGCGATTCAATCAGCACTTCGCTGACGCGCGCGATCGCGGCGATGGTTTCCGCGCTGGCCAGCAAACGCTCCTTGGCGCTGATGGATTCCTTGATGGACTCAATGACACGCTGTGAGAAATCGGTTTTTTCTGTCATGGAACACTCACACCTTTGTTGGCTTCACATTCGAGCAGGTTCAAGACAATGCTGCTTGATACAAGCGATCGCAAAGCTGTTGCGCTCTTGCGTAGTCTTCGGGAGTCCCGATGTCGATGAACATTCCGCTGTGCTCCTGCGCGTAAACGCCTTTGCCGAGGAGACGGGGAAACACATCCTTTTCCAGACTCGAGCGGCCTTGCGGAATGTAATCGAGAACTTCGGTCGAGAAAACATAGACGCCCGCGTTGACCCATCCAGGACCCTGGCTACCGGCCTTCTCAACGAACCCTATCACTTTTTGGTTGCCGTCGACCTGAACGGTTCCGTAACGGCTGGAGTCCTCGACCCGGACGACTGCCATGCTCACCAGCGCGGGCGATCGTGATGAAATTGAATAAAGGACGCCAAGTCGATTTCGAGGAACGAATCGCCGTTCATCACCAGAAATTCGGAAGCCTCTCCCAAGTGGGACTTGGCAAGCTTGACGGCGCCCGCGGTGCCAAGCGGCTCGAGCTCTTTCGAGTAACTGATCTCGAGATCGAAGAGCGCGGCCATCTCCGAATTCATGTTTCGACCTGATCGGCGAGATAGCCAGTGCAAAGGATTACGCGGCGAATGCCCTGATGCCTGAGCTGGCGAATCAACAGCTCGAGAAAGGATTTCTTCCCGACTGCGGCAAGCGGTTTGGGCAGAGATGGGACCGCGGAACGCAACCGCGTCCCCAACCCGCCGACGAGCAGGAGAGCGGGCGTGGCCCGCGGACTGCTCATCCCGCGGGATTCTCGATCAGCGGCGCGCGTGGCCTGGTTTTCTGAAGAGGCAGTCATCCGAACAATGAGCCAAGAATAGCACTCCGATTCCTGACCTTTCGCTCGACGGAAGAACTGGAAGATCCGGGCAACTCTCGGAAACGGGGTATTGGATTGACAGCCTCAATCGTGGCAGCACGAGCCGCTCTCTTTGGGCTTGACGACCTCCGGCTGGACGTAGGGCTGGCTGGGATCGACAAAGTAGCCTTCGCCGTACTTGTCGTGATGGCGAACCCAAGCCATGGTGTGTTTGAGCCCGCTTCGTCGCGGCCCTTCGGCACGAGGTCAAGGAAGTTGTAGGCGCCGACCAGAATGTCGAGGCCGCGCGCATAGCTGGAGTAGGTGTGGAAGATCGCTCCGCTCGCGTCCTTCGCGAAGACGCTCAGTCCGGGGCGCTCCTCCGCGGGAAACTCCATCATCTCGTAGTTGTAGTAGACCTGCTTCTTGCCGACTTCCTCGGGCGTTATCGAAACCTGATAGTCGAAGTTGAAATCGCTCGCGTTCGAGGAGACCCAGCGAAACTTCCAGCCCATGCGGTGCTTGAACGATTCAATCTCGGCAATTGGCGCACGCGAAACCACGGCGAGCGTGACGTCACGATTGGCGAGGTGGATGGTCATGCCGTCGAAGTGGTCGGAGATGTAGGAGCAGCTGGGGCAGCCTTCCTTCCATCCCGGCCCGAGCATGAAGTGATAGATGACGAGCTGGCTGCGGCCGCCGAAGAGATCGGAGAGCGAGACTTTGCCGGCAGGGCCTTCGAACTCGTAGTTCTTCTCGACCTTTCTCCCAAGGCAGGGCGCGGCGCAGGCGGCTGATCTCGTCGCGCTGGCGCGTGAACTCTTTTTCTTTCTTGAGAAACTCCTTGCGCGCGGCGATCCACTCGTCGTGCGAAACTTTTGTCTGATTTTGGAATGATGTTGTGGTGTCCATGCGGCCTCCTTTGCTTCGATGTAATTAAAAGTCCACTGTCCGTTCACTTTCCGCGGCGAAACCAGTCTCGACGAAGAATGCTGCGATTCCGCCGGTTCCCGCGGTCGTGCCGGCGACGATTGCGGCTGTTGTTGCCACGCATACTGGGCACATAAGAACCTCCTTTGTGAGCGAGGATGGTTGGTGCCGGGTTCCAGTGGAGGATGCGCGAGATCCCGGCGGAGCGGACGCTTACTTCATGAACGGCGGAGGCTCGTCGGCGCTGGGGCCCCAGCTTGCGGGAACCGGAACGTTGAGCAGGCGCAGATACACGCTGAACTGGCCGCGATGCTGGTACCAATGGTTGAGCATGATGTTGCGCACGAAACCAACACGCGGCGCGGCCATGAGCTGCTTGTCGCCGGCCACAAGGCGCCAGGTTTCCGTCATCGCGGCGTTGTCGAATTTGAGAAGAAGCTCGCGCACCGCGACCGCGCCCTCGTCGTGGGCCTTAAGAACCTCGGCGACGCTAGCCGGCTGAGGGAATTCGAACTTTCCGCTGGCCTGCGCGGGATTGTTCTGGACAAAACGCGCGATGGAGACGGGCGTCGTGGCCAGATGCAGGGCGAGTTGGCCGGCAGTCATTGATTTTTCGTGGGGCTTCCAGGTGAGCTTGTCTTCAGGCAGGCGCTCAAGAAACTTGCGCGTGACGGGCGCCTGCATTTCGAATTCGTCGAGGATTGACTGGGCGATGGAGTGAGTGGCGACTGCTTCTGCTACGGGCATGGGAATCTCCTCCTTGGGGAATGTATTACGTCGAAGGTCAGAATCGGGATTCTGTCTTTCGCCCGCTTAAGCGGGCTCGTGCGTGCGATCTGGATTCGTCACCCCAGGCTTACGCCCGGGGCTAACTTCTTTCGCCCGCTCACGCGGGCGCCGTTCACGGCTGCGCGTACTGATGGGGCGCAGTTTACGCTTTGGATTTTTCGGCGCGCTGACGAGTGGCTTCGTTGATCTTCGCCCAGCCGCCCTTCATTCCCTTCTTGAAGTCGTCGGGAACGTTTCCGAAGCCGGTGTGATGAAACTTGACGAGCGTTTCGCCGTTTTCTTCGGCCAATCGATATTGCACGTTGTTGGCCACAGGGAAAGACATCATCAGCGGGCCGCTGAACTCAAGCAGCGTGGGGCGCTTGATGGCCTGCACGGTGGCCCAGCAGTGGCCGTTATTGTCGCCCAGGTCGCGGAACCAGCGGCCGCCGGGCCACGCCTCGAGCTTGAAAGGCATCGACGAGCCGTCGTCCTTTTCGAAACCGGAGCCGAGCTGATCGAGAAGCGCCGCGAACGTGACTTCGAGCGAGGCGCGGACACGAATCTCCTGTTCGATTTTGAAGCTGAGAGATTCAAGATCGGGAACTGTCATTGTGGTCATAGATCCTCCGTGGGAAAGTTGAGAATTTCGGTCATGGACTGCGGGCCCTCAGTGCTTCGGAATTGTTGATTGCGATGGGTTGCCGCCGCGGTCGATCTCGGCCTGAACGCGCTCGGCACGCTCCTTGACGCGGTTCAACTGGTGCTGCCAGTATCGTTCGAAGGTTTCAGCGAACTCATGCAGAGGGCGGATAGCTGCGGCGTTGGTGCGGTAGAGACGGTGGCGGCCGTTGCGGCGCACGCGCACCAAATTGACACTGCGCAAGACGCCGAGGTGCTTGGAGACCGACGGCTGGTCAAGGCCGATGGCTGCGACAATTTCGCCCACCTGGTGCTCATCGTGCGCCAGATAGAGGAGGATCTGCCGGCGTCGCGGCTCGGCAACGGCGTTAAAGGCATCGGAGGTGGTTGCAGCCCTGGCCATGGAGAGGACATTACATGCTTATATGGGAATATGTCAAGGGAAAACTTTGTGACTTTCGTTTTTTCGCGAATCGGCGCGCGTTTTGCTGCTCATGGGCGCGCAATGTACTATCCGTCGCATGAAGGCCTCCTCAGTGCCAGTAGACCGCCCATAGGGGCTGGGGAAGAGGGCAACATATGGAACCCGAATTCGACGCCCAGTATGAATTTGGACGAATGGGATTAGCGCCGTCCCTATGGGACTGTGAGTCAATATTTGGGGAATCTCTCCCCACGCTAAAGCGCGGGGCTAACAAACATTGCGCCTACGGCGCGAGAACTCGCGAAGTAACCCTCATGTGTGGTCGACAGTAGATAAAAACCGAAGGCAGGTAAGATCCCAAAGCCCATGGATTTGCGAAGGGAATTTCCGAAAGCGAAAGGAACTTTACGCATGACTGTCAATCGCCGAGCTTTTTTGAATGCATGCACACGGGCGGGGATTGCATCGCCGCTTCTGCCGGGGATCCTGTACACGCTGGCCGCGCAGGCGCAGGAGGCGCCGGGTTCTGCAGCGACTCCGGCGAGTGGTGCTACGACTCACGCTGCGGCCCCGAATGCAAGCGCACAAACGCCGGCGCTGCCGAAGATCACGCCGGAA
The DNA here is from genome assembly GCA_963813015.1 of uncultured Acidobacteriaceae bacterium. GTDB lineage: Bacteria > Acidobacteriota > Terriglobia > Terriglobales > Acidobacteriaceae > Telmatobacter. The sequence continues at coordinate 978,613 of CAWEXN010000008.1, read as the reverse complement.
ATGATTGACCGGGCCGCGGAATTGGCAGGGGTGGGGCCATTCACCGACGCACAGAAGAAGATGATGCTCGACGGGCTGAACGATCAGCGCGACGCGTACGGACAGATTCGCGCGTTGAAGATCGCCAACGATGTACCGCCGGCGTTTGTGTTTCATCCGGCGCCGGCAGCGAAGCCGGCGGAGAGCAGCGTTGTGTTTCAAGGCACCACGCCGCAACTGGTCTACGATGACGCAGAATCCGGAGCACCGCAGGCCCCCGCGAACATTCAGGATCTTGCGTTTGCGTCGATTCTTGAGCTCGCCAACCTGATTTTTCATCGCAAGATCACTTCGGTGGCGCTTACGCAGATGTATATCGATCGCCTGAAGCGCTATGACCCGGAATTCCATTTCGTGATCACGGTGCTGGAGGATCGGGCGATGGCTCAGGCGAAAGCAGCCGACGATGACCTGGAGGCTGGGCTTTATCGCGGGCCGCTGCACGGGATTCCGTGGGGCGCGAAGGATTTGCTGGCGGTGAAGGGCTATCCGACGACGTGGGGCGCGGGAGGATTTGAGCAGCAGACCTTCAAGGAAGACGCGACCGTGGTGCAGCGGCTGGATGCGGCGGGGGCCGTGCTGGTGGCCAAGTTCTCGCTGGGCGCGCTGGCCATGGGCGACAAGTGGTTTGGCGGACGGACGCGGAACCCGTGGAATCCCGCGCAGGGATCGAGCGGATCGTCGGCGGGCTCGGCGAGCGCGGTGGCAGCAGGATGCGTGGGATTCGCGATCGGATCGGAGACGCTGGGGTCGATCTCGTCACCTTCGACGCGATGCGGCTGCTCGGGATTAAGGCCGAGCTTCGGCATGGTGCCGCGAACCGGGGCGATGGCGCTGAGCTGGACGATGGACAAGCTGGGGCCGATTTGCCGCTCCGTGGAAGATTGCGCGCTGGTGCTCGACGTGATCCATGGGCCCGACGGCAAGGACCTGTCGGCTGGAGCCAGCATTGACTTCCACTGGAACCCAGATTTCGATTGGCGCGCGCTGCGTGTTGGCTACTTCAAGGGCGAGTTTGATCCGCTGCCGCCGCTGCAATTGAAAGAAGCGGCGCCCAACGAAACTCCCGAGGAGACGAAGAAGCGCGAAGATGCGAATGCGGCCGCTGCAGGACGACTACGCGCGGCGGACTTACGACAAGAAATACGAGCAGGCAGCGCTGGACGCATTGACCAAGATGGGAGTGAGCCTTATTCCCGTCGAGTTGCCGAAGCTGCCGTGGGACGCGATGGTTCCGCTGCTGACGGCCGAGGCCGCCGCGGCGTTTGACGATCTGACGATGAGCGGCCGCGACAAGCTGCTGACGGAACAGGGGCCGGAAGATTGGCCGAACGACTTCCGCATCGCGCGGTTTTATCCAGCGGTCGAGTACATCCAGGCCAACCGCGCGCGAACTCTCGGCGTGCGCCAGTTTGCGAAATTGTTTGAGAAAGTGGACATCATCGTGACGCCCTCGACCGATGAACAGTTGATTGCGACAAATCTGACGGGCAATCCCGCGGTGATTACTGCCCAATGGCCTGCGCGGCCCCGATGCGCCGGCTCCGCCGCCGATTGACGACGGGAACCACGACAATATTGGCGGCCCGGGAACGCCGGTCTCGATTACTTTCCTCGGCGCGCTTTACCAGGACGCGAAGCTGGCGGCTTTTTCGCACGCTTACCAGCAGACGACCGGGTTCCAGAAGCTGCACCCGAAGCTCGACTAGCCGACGAACCTTTCGTCGAGGCTTTCGAAGAACCCTTTGTCGAAGCTTTCGAGGAAATTCCCGTCGCGACCGTGTGCTTGGCGAGATTGAGGGTGAAGGAATCAATGCTGCTGGTGGTGGGCGGCACGGTGGTATCGGTGCGCGTGGTGGTGTTGACGGCGATGGATTCGACCGCAATGGACGACGCACTGAAGGTGATGCGCAGAAATCCGAACTGCGTGTCGCTGTAGCTGTCGAGAGAGATGGTGTTCCCGGCGCCATCGGATTCTGTCTGTTTGCCTGCGACCGGCTTCTGCCCCTGCGGATTCTTTTTCAATCCTGAGAGATCGTAGTAGCCGCCGTTGCCCGCAACAATGTAGGGAATCTGGCGGCTATCGCTCTTCATGATGCGGGTGTAGCGCTCGTAGAGATGGGCGTGGCCGGAGAGCACCATGTCTGGCCAGACACCGGCCTGCGTGCAGCAGGTGTCCATGGCTTTGAGCATCGCGGCGCTTGGCATGTGCTGGCTGCTGCCGGTGAACGGCGGATGATGCACGGCGATGACGAGCGCCTGGGGATTCGCGTTCTTCGTGTCGGCCTTGCGATCGCTCGCGTAGCGCGTGAGCTCGCTGGTAAGAAAAGTGAGTTGAGCGGTGCCGATGGTGGAGTTGCCGAGCGAACCGGCAGTTTCTCCGGCATTGGAATAGAGCCCGATGATGCGGACAAAGGGCGCATCGAGGGTAAAGTAAACGCCGGGCTGTGTCATGGTGGTGCGATCGAAGCCGGGCGCGCCCTGCGTGGGGCTCGCAGTGCAGAAATTATCGACGAAGGCTTCGCAGGAGTAGCCGGCCGGCTCGCCCTTGAACATAAAACCGTCGTGGTTGCCGGGGATGGCGAAGATGGGACCGGAGTAGTTGCGATAGGGCTCGTAAAACTGCTCGGGATAGTAGCTTTCCTGCCCGAAGAAGTAGACCACGTCGCCGAGGTGATAGAAGAAGGCCGGTTGGCCGCTCGTCCCAGTTTTGCCTGCAACGTCGGCAGTCATGGCGTCGGCCACGGCGAGCTGCGGCTCCGCGCGCTCGATGCCGCCCGTGTCGCCCACGCAATGGATGACAAGCTGGCCCGTGGCGGCGATGGCGTTGACAGTGGCCTGGGAGAGCACGCTGGCGAGAGACATGATGGGCGGGCTGATGCGCGGCTTGGGGATCGGCTCAAGAACCTGGATCTCATCCGACGTAGGGACCGAGGCGTCGGCGTTGATCTGCGCTGCGCTGTAGGTGACGAAGTTGTCGGCGGTGAATTTCGGGTTGGCAAATTTGAAGCCGGTCGTCGACAAGGCAATCCTGCTTTCTGCCGGGGAATCACCGGCTGAGGAATTTTGAAAATGGCAGAGGCCGGGGAAAAGGGAAAGAATTCCGACGAAAGTTCAGGTGGACGAATTGTAGCGAAGGCACGGGAGCGGAGATGAAGAATTTTTCAGGAAAAATTCGGAGAGTTAGCGCCATCCCTACGGGACTCCGGAGCAAATTTATGCCCGCCTTCCCCACGCTGAAGCGCGGGGCTAACAACCACTGCGCCTACGGCGCGGGGTGCGGTGGCGCGCACTTTATGGCCGGGCGGGCCGGATTCTTGATTTCCGTCCCCAGGCTGACGCCTGGGGCTATGCTCTTATGCCCACTTCGCGGGCTCGAAAACAAATCCAGCTTCCTTTCGCTCCAGATTGCGGGCTCTAAAGCAAAACCAGCTCCCCGTCGCGCGAGGACGGGGAGCTGGGATTACAGAAGACAAGCTTTACTTCTGCTGCGGCTGAGCCGGCGTCGTTGGCTGAGTCGTCGACGGCTGCGCAGGTGCGGCGGGCTGAGCGGGTGTACTGGTAGCCGGCGCGGGCGCGGCCTGCGAAGCTGGAGGGGTCGCGGGCTGTGCGGGCTTTGGCGTTGGCGCGGCGTTAGGCTGAGCACCGGCGCCGGGAGCGCTGCCGCCAGGAGGCGGAGCACCTGCTCCGGGATGCGGCTGAGCCCCCTGCGGCATGGGACGATTGCCGGGCATCATGGGATGCGGCGGCTGCGGCGCGTCGGTGACATCAACCAATTCCACGTCGAAGATGAGATCTGACTTGGCGGGAATTCCGGGAGCGGCTGGGCTGCCGGGACGCTCGGGCCGGTCGGGAATGGCATGGGTTCCGTAGGCCATTTGCCAGGGGATGAAGATACGACGCTTGCCACCGATCTTCATTCCGTCGAGGCCGTAGTCGAAGCCGGGAATGACACGGCCCACGCCCTGCGGAATCTCGATCGGCTTCGGATCGCTCATCACAGGCTTTCCATCGGGACCAAGCTTTGGCTTGCCATCCTGCCCGATGACCGGCAGCGTGTGCATATCCCATGAGTCGAACTTGACGCCATCGGCCGCGCGCCAGCCGGTGTACTTGAGGTGCCAGAGCTTGCCGGTTTCACCTTCGGCTCCTTTGCCGACAATGATGTCTTCATAGCGGAGGGCGAAGGGCATCTTGACGAGACCGTGCGCTACCCGGGGCACGCCAGGGGGCAGCTTAATCCAGGGCTGCGGCTCGGGCGCGGACGCAGGGGTAGCCATGGCGGCGGGCTTCGCGGTGGACGAAGCTGGTTTGGCGGCGGTTGCCGGCTTGGCAGGAGTTGTTTGGGCACTTGCGGCGGCGATAAAAGCCGCGAAGGACAGGAATAGAACAAATCGATTCATGGTGAGGAAAGTCTCCGACTGAATTCCAAAAGCGAGTTTATCAGGCGGGAGGGCGCGTCAGTAACGCGAGAATAGCCACCAACACAAGACGGGCACCGTCCCTACGGGACTCCGGACTTATTTGTTGCTGGCTTCCCCACTCTGAAGAGCGGGGCTAACAAACATTGCGCCTACGGCGCGGGAGAGACGGAATATCCGAATTGGGTACAAGAAAGTGGTGAAGCGGGATGCAGACTTTCGACCGGATTGGATAGTGCGATGGCAGGGATCAGTTGATCAGCATGGCCGCGAGTAAGGCAGTGCGCGGGGCGAGATGTTCGACAAGAACCGACTCGTGGCGCGCGTGCGCGCCCTCGCCGACGGCGCCCATGCCGTCGAGCGTGGGAATGCCGAGAGCCGCGGTGAAGTTGCCGTCGGAGCCGCCGCCGGTGGAGGCTTCATCGAGAGCGAAGCCGAGTTCGCTGGCCAGCGCCTGGGCTTGGCGGAAGAGGCGAACGGTTCCGCGGCTGCGCTCCATGGGCGGCCGATTGATTCCGCCGGTGACGGTGAGCTTGCAACGCGGGTCGCGCGCTTTGATGGCGGCAAATCTGCGCTCGATGCGAGGGCCGTCGGCGCGGCGCGCAATTCGGACGTCAACTTCGGCCCAGGCGTGGGCAGGAACGACGTTCGACTTTGTGCCGCCGCCGGCGACGCCGACGCTGACCGTGAGGCCGCGCTTGAGATCTGTCCATGAGCTGACTCTCTCGACGACGCGGGCGAGTTCGCGAATGGCGTTCGCGCCCTTTTCAAAGTCGACGCCAGCGTGGGCGGCAACGCCCGCAACCTCAATGCGCCAATTGCCAATTCCCTTGCGGGCTGTTTTGTAGGCGAGGCCTTGCGCGGGCTCGAGGACGTAGACAGCAGAGCAAGTCTTTGCGAGCGCTTCAGTGATGGGGCGCGAGGTTGTGCTGCCGATCTCTTCATCTCCGGTGAGGAGGAGCACGACTTCGCGCTGGAGGAGGCCGGCTTCAGTGAGCAGCTCGAGGGCCGCGAACGCCATGGCGACACCGGCCTTCATATCGAGGGTTCCGGGGCCCCAGAGGCGGCCGCCGCTGATGCGGCAGGGCATCGATTGGAGGGTGCCGAGGGGCCAAACTGTGTCGAGGTGACCGAGGAGAAGAATGGGCTTTGAAGTTGAGTTGCGCGGACCGAAGCGGGCTTCGAGAGCATTGCCGAAGTTGTCCGCCGCGGCGGAGCGGTGGATTTTGACGCTGCCGCCGAGGGCTCGCGCGTGAGCGGCGGCGAGGGCGAGGCAGGAGTCGACGGCTGCTTTGCTGTCGGAGGGGGATTCGGAAGAGACCAGCCGGCGGGTGAAGGCGATCAGGCTGGGCTGCTTGCGGCGGGCACCGGCGAGCAGGGCGCGCATAGGAATCTTCGAATTGGCCGAGGTGGACATTTGCGATTCTTCCGGGATCAAATTGCAGAGACGCTTTGATTCTACGACAGTTAGGGCCTATAACCACGGAGGTTACGGGTAAGGTTCTGGAGGGAAAATGGCCGCATGGTGTGGCAAAAATGCCACACAACCCGATTTGGGCATGCCGTCTATTCTAAAGACGGTAAAGGCTTTCAGGGCAAAGAGGCATATTGAGTCAACCGGCACACCAGGAACAGACGATTGCAGCGCCGCTCGAATTTGCGGGCGTGGGACTGCATTCGGGCGCGCCTGTGACCATGCGACTGCTGCCGGCTCCGGCGGGTTCGGGGATTGTTTTCCGTCGCACCGACCTGGACAACTTCGAGATCCCGGCGAATGGGCGCAACGTGGCGAAAGTGAGCTACGCAACCAGCTTGATGCGGCAGAGCGTGCTGATCTCGACGACCGAGCACCTGTTGTCAGCGTGCATCGGGATGGGCGTGGACAACGTGATTGTGGAGCTCGACAACCTAGAGCTGCCGATTCTGGATGGGAGCGCATTGCCGTACGTGGAAGCGTTTGCAAGCGTGGGCATCCGCGAACAGCGCCGCAAACGCGAGACGCTGCGCGTGCTGCACCCGGTTGAGGTGCGCGAAGGCGAAAAGTTTATTGGCGTCTATCCGGGGCAGGGCTACCGCATCTCCTACACGATCGATTTCCCCGCTCCGATCGGGCAGCAGAAGACGTGCGTCGATTTGGCGGCGGAGACCTATGGGAGCGAGATTGCTCCGGCGCGGACATTCGGCTACAAAGCGGATGAGCGCAAACTGCGCGACATGGGGTTGATTCGCGGCGCAGGCCCGGAGAACGCGATCATCCTGGGAGCAAGTGGGCCGGAGAATGGGCCACTTCGCTTCCCCGACGAGTATGTGCGGCACAAAGTGCTGGACCTGATTGGCGATTTGGCCCTTGCGGGGCGAAGGATTGAGGGACACGTGGTGGCCGTGCGGGCGGGACATGCGATGCACACCGCGTTTGTGGCGCGGCTGCTGAAGGATCGGTCGGCGTGGGAGCTGGCGCATGTGCCGGTGGAAGCGCCGGAGGCCGCAGAGCCGGAGCCGGAAGCACACGGCGGAATGGGCGAAGCTGCGTTGGCGGGGGTGTAGACGTGGTCGTTACCAAACTCGGCGATCGAAGGGTAGACACGGAATTGCGTTCGCCTGCGCACTCAGGATTCTACTAGAGCTTCTCTAACTACACGACGCACATGATCTACTGGAACAAAGTCGTCCAGCACTACAGGGAATAGTGTTCCTCGACCTCGTCCCTCACCCTGGATATAGCCCATAAGAGATGCCTCCGTTTAGCAAGGCAATCTTCTCGTGCAGGTCTATTGAAACGCACTAACACATAGAGAGTGCCCAGCGCTGATTGCTATATGTTCACTCTTTCACAAGTCGGCTTAGCGCTGGCCGGCCGCAGATTCATAAATCTGCGCCATCCATTCCATGTCTCTCAATCCCTCCTCACCAGAAGGCCCAGGTTCTCTATCCTCCAGAACGCAGTGCGCGAAGTGATCAGCTTCGCGGATGAACTCGTCCGGGAATGATGCCTTGTCCAGATCATCGACCTGCCTGTCCCCAATCTGCCCGACCATGTGTATCCCGTCGTAAGAAAATGCGGGCTGTACCGTGATGGCGCCTGTCGATCCATGGATTCGGTAGAATCCCTCCAGGTCGGCGCCATAGCTGGTGCTGCATGTGGCTAGCGTTCCGGAAGGAAATTTCATGATCCATGCAATCGTCTCTTCCACCTGGTCGAAACGTCCGTCGTGATCGATAGCGGAGCTGAAGGCCGAAACGCGCGAGGGTTCCTCTCCGAGCAGGAAGCGGCAAGCATTCAGCGAGTAAATCCCCACGTCCATAAGGGGTCCGCCCCCAGCCAACTTTCGATTGAGGCGCCACTCTCCAGCAGGCGTATTGAACCCGTTAGCACTCTCGATGGAGTGGATCGTCCCAAGCTGGCCGCTCTGAATCATTTGCTTCACATGGAGCGTCGTTGGCTCCAGTTGACACCGATACCCGATCATCAGCTTCCGGCGCGCCGATTTACAGGCAGCGACCATCGCCTTTGCATCCTCTACGGTAGTCGCCATCGGCTTCTCGCATAAAACGTGCTTTCCAGCGCGCGCAGCCCGAATGGTGTACTCCGCATGCATCCCGTTTGGCAAAGCAATGTAAACTGCGTCAATTCCGGCATTCTCACGAATGCGGTCGAATTGCCCATACGAATAGATGGAACTTTCAGGTACACCATATTGAGAGGCCAAGCGCCTGGCCTTCTCAGGAGTTCCGCTCACTAAGGCTGTGATCTCTGAGGTGGAAGAAGCTTGAATGGCGGGCATGAAGCAATTCATCGAAATGCGCCCCAGTCCGACAATCGCAAAGCGAAGGCGGCGTTCCGTAGACTGTGCGGATACGCCAGAAATGAGGGCTGTTGCGGCTGTCGTGATGGCCAAGCGGTTGAAGTGGCGTCTTGTAAGATTCATTAGCTCCTCAGTCAACTGTGGTCGAAGAACGAGCAACATGGTGTACGCGATCTGCAGGGCTTAGGTTCCCCATTGCTTTATTGATATTGAATTCGCCGGTATTGTCCGCTGCATATACGTCTGAAGTTGTGATCCATAATCTATTTTTTGATGTCGAGAATGCAGGCCGTCAAGCTGAGTGGCGTTTGGCTATGAGATACGCAGTTCCTGCCTCCGCCCAATATGTCGACAACTCCGAAGTAGTCCGGCGATGAGCCTCGTCTGAGCGAAGAGTTTCGTAACGGCTTCGTAGGCGGTGCAGCACCGCGCTCGTTCGAGGCGCGGATTCCTACTCAACAAAATCAGGTGAGACGTTCGATGGCGACGGCTGTGGCTTCGCCGCCGCCGATGCAGAGCGAGGCGACGCCGCGGTGGAGATTGCGTTGCGCCAGAGCCGCAAGCAGCGTGACGAGGATGCGCGCGCCGGATGCGCCGATGGGATGGCCGAGCGCGCAGGCACCGCCGTGGACGTTGACTTTTTCGTGGGGAAGGCCGAGATCGCGCATGGCGGCCATGGCGACTACGGCGAAGGCTTCATTGATTTCGAATAAGTCGATGTCGTTGGTGACCCAGCCCGTTTGATCCATGAGACGGCGAATGGCGCCGATGGGCGCGGTGGGAAAGAGCGCGGGTGTGTTGGCGAAGGTGGAGTGACCGGCGATCGCGGCAAGCGGCTTGAGCCCAAGACGGTCAGCTTGAGAGCGGCGCATGAGGACGAGGGCAGCGGCCCCGTCAGAGATGGCGCTGGAATTTGCGGCAGTCACCGTTCCGCCTTCGCGAAAAGCGGGCTTGAGATGAGGAATCTTGTCGGGAGTGGCTTTGAGCGGGAGCTCGTCGTGGGCGACGATCCGGTCGATACTCGCGGCCCCGGCGGTCTTGCCGGCGGTGACGGTGAGGGGAACAATTTCTGCGGAGAAGCTACCGGTGGTTGTGGCATTTTTCGCGCGGTTCAGGGATTCAAGTGCGAATTCGTCCTGCTCGCGACGCGAAAAGGCGTAGCTCTGAGCACAGTCTTCGGCGAAGGTGCCCATCAGACGGCCTCTGTCGTAGGCGTCTTCAAGGCCATCGAGAAACATGTGATCGAGGATGCGGCCGTGGCCCATGCGATAGCCGGAACGGGCGCGATCTAGCAGATAGGGAGCGTTGCTCATGCTCTCCATGCCGCCGGCGACCATGATTTTGGCGCTGCCGGCAAGGAGCAAATCGTGCGCCAGCATGACGGCCTTCATGCCGGAGCCGCACATTTTGTTGATGGTGACCGCGCCGGTGGAGGCGGGCAAACCTGCGCCGAGCGCGGCCTGGCGAGCGGGAGCCTGGCCGAGGCCGGCGGTAAGCACGCAGCCGAAGATCACTTCGTCGATTGAGTCGGGCGGAATTGCGGCGCGCTCGACCGAGCGGCGCGGATGGCGGCTGCGCCGAGCTCGGGAGCGGTGAGGTCCTTGAGATCACCCTGGAACGCGCCGATGGGGGTTCGCGCGGAGCCGACAATCACTACGGGATCGGATACAGGCATTCGAGCTCCTTCGGCAACTAGCGCGGGGCCATGCGCAGCGCGCCGTCGAGGCGGATGGTTTCGCCGTTGAGCATGGTGTTCTCGCAGATATGTTTGACGAGCGCAGCGAACTCCGCGGGCTGGCCAAGGCGAGCGGGAAACGGAATGCTCTTGCCGAGCGCTTCCTGCACTTCGGGCGAGAAGCCGGCGACCATGGGCGTGGCGAAGACTCCAGGCGCGATGGTGACTACGCGAATGCCGAAGCGCGCGAGCTCGCGGGCGATGGGCAAAGTGAGAGCGACGACGCCGCCTTTTGACGCCGCGTAGGCAGCCTGACCGATTTGGCCATCGTAGGCCGCGATGGAGGCGGAGTTGACGATGACGCCGCGCTCGCCATCGGGGCCGGGAGCTTCCTTTGCGATGGCCGCGGCGGCGAGACGAATCATGTTGAAGGCGCCGACGAGATTGATGTTGATGGTTCTTGCGAAGGTGTCGAGGCGATGCGGACCTTCGCGGCCCACGACGCGCTCGGAGGGAGCAATTCCCGCGCAGTTGACGAGCGCGTGGAGATGGCCGAAGGCGCTGAGCGCGAGATCGACGGCGGCCTGGGCGTCGTGCTCGCTGGTGACGTCAGTGAGGCTGAATCGGGCGGCCGCGCCCAGCTCGGCGGCGAGAGCCTCACCGGCTGTGCGATTGGTGTCGGCGATGACGACGGATGCGCCTTCAGCGACGAGCAACCGCGCGGTGGCTGCGCCGAGCCCGGATGCGCCACCGGTGACAAGGAAGACATGGCTGCTGATCTGCATTGAATAAGCGGGACTGTACCGGTCCCGAGCGCAGCATATCATTCAAAAGAGCATCCGTGGCGACAGGGAACGGATGTTCAGGGGGATGCGGCGATGAATCCAGCATCATCGCTCACGCAATTGAGCGAAGAAGAGACGCTTTTCCGCGATACCGTGCGGCAGTTTGCCGAAGACGAATGTGCGCCCCTGGTGCGCCGCATGGACGAAGAGCAGCATTTGGATGCGGGGCTGTTGCGCAGGCTGTTCGAGCTCGGGCTCATGGGGATCGAGATTCCGGAGGAGTTTGGCGGGAGCGCGGGATCGTTCTTCGATTCGGTGCTGGCCGTGGAAATGCTTTCGGCCGTCGATCCGGCAGTGGCGCTGGTCGTGGATGTGCAGAACACGCTGGTGGCGAGCGCGGTGCTGCGTTGGGGCACGCCCGAACAAAAAATAAAGTACCTGCCACGATTGGCGGCGGATACGGTCGGCGCCTACGCGCTGAGTGAGGCTGGCTCGGGGTCGGATGCGTTTGCGTTGCAGACGCGCGCAGAGAAGCGCGGCGGCGAATATGTGCTGACCGGGCGCAAGCTCTGGATCAGCAATGCCAAGGAAGCGGGCTTGTTCATCGTTTTTGCGACGGTGGATGCGAGCGCGGGCTACAAGGGGATTACGGCTTTTCTGGTGGACAAAGGCGCGCCCGGATTTAGTGTGGGCCGGAAAGAGGACAAGCTGGGAATCCGCGCGTCGAGCACGTGCGAGCTGATTCTGGAGGAATGCGCGATTCCGGCGGCGCACGTGCTGGGCGAAGTGGGCAACGGCTACAAGATTGCGATGGAGACGCTGAATGGCGGACGGATCGGGATCGGCGCACAGATGCTTGGGCTGGCCGAGGGCGCATGGGGGCACGCTGTCAAGCACGCCAAAGCGCGAAAGCAGTTTGGTAAAGCGATCGCGGAGTTCCAGGCGATGCAGTTTCAACTGGCAGAGATGGCGACGGACATCGAGGCTGCGCGGCTGATGGTCTACAACGCGGCGCGGCTGAAGGACGCAGGCCAGGATTTCCGCAAAGAAGCGGCAATGTGCAAGTACTTTGCGTCGCAGGTGGCTGAACGCGTAGCGAGCCTTGCCGTGGAGGTCCTGGGAGGGGCGGGATTCGTGAAGGAGTCGCCAGTGGAGAAGCTCTACCGGGACGCGAAGATCGGAACCATCTATGAAGGCACGTCGTTCATGCAACTGGCAGCGATTGCGAAGGCTGTTCTCTAGGGTCTGTTAACACTATTAGGGCGAACAGCGTTGCGTGCGAAAATCGGGCCAGACGAGGCGGAGGCCGCAGGCTGTGGCGGGCCCCCAGTCCAGGCCGACAACGAAGTATGGCCCGATTTTCTCCGCAACCCAAAGGGACGGGGCGGATTTTTCCGATTGGTTTGTCGCTCGTCGCTAAAATGTCCAGACATTTGCCACTCCTCGCTTCGCGCACTCGGTAAGATCCGCTCCAGTCGCTGCCGTCCTAATAGCGTTAACAGGCTCTAGAACCGAAAACGAACAGCAGGTCTAGATTTCCCGAAAACAGTGGATGTGGCGCCCGTCACACTACTTTCTACCTATTAGAACTGAGAGCGGATCGTCTACCCGACGGCCCAGCACGCCGAGTTCAGACGGCTGTATTTGGCAGATTCTGAACAACCTTCCACCAAAAAGCGCCCATTCGGCCGACGCCAATTCAGTGAATGGGTGCGCCCCATATGGCCCAAGTAACACGAAGGCAGTATGACCGCTACGTTACCTCTATCCCCAAAAGTAATGTATAGTAACGTTCAAACGTACCTATACTTGTGGATATACTAAGCCACATTAGTAATCCTTAATGATTACTTCCGTATGCCTTGGCGATAAATCTCGTACGCGCGCGGATAAGGATTTTGCGCCCGTTCGGAGGAAATATGCGCCACTTGAAGTTGAGTTTAATTGGGCTGCTGACTTTTACCAGCGGCCTCGTCCTGAGCGGATGCTCAGGTTCTTTTGTCAGGAATAGTTCGGCGGCAGGAACCCTCTCGGTATCGTCGAGCACGGTCAACTTTGGACAAGTGGCTGTCGGCAAAACCGTAAGCAGCGTCATCACCGTTACCAACAACGGGTCGGCGGCGGTTGCGATCTCGGATTTGAATCTGACGGGGCAATCGTTCTCGATGAGCGAGAGCAACGCCATGCCGATGACCGTCGGCGCCAATGCCAGCGTAACGATTACCCTCCAGTTCGGGCCCACAGCGTCAGGGTCGGCAAGCGGTCAGTTGACCATCGACAGCAACGCATCGAATGGAAGCTCGACCTCAGTGGCGCTGAGCGGTACGGGCGTGCCATTGCTGACTGAGTTGACGTGCGTCAATGGATCTATTACCGGAACAACAATCGACGCCTGCACGGTGACGTTGAATGCAGCCGCAGCAAGCGGCGGCCTGGCGGTAAGCCTGACCAGCAATGACAGCGCGGTGACCGTTCCCGCCTCAGTCACGGTGCCGGCGGGAGCGACGAGCGCGCAGTTTTCGGCGAGCGCCTCCGCTGTTCCCTCAGCGCAAGCGGCGATGCTGACCGCCAGCGCGGGCGGCGTGGCACAGACATTCAGTGTTGAGCTAGGCGCAGCGACAGCAATCCTGCAGATCAGCGCCTCGAGCATTACCTTCGGCAGCGTCTCAGTAGGCTCGGCGACCACGCATCCCCTGATTCTTTCGTCGACGGGCACCATGCCGGTGACCGTGAGCAACGCATCGCTGACGGGCACAGGCTTTTCAGTTCCAGGCGAGAGTCTGCCGGTGACGCTGGCTCCCGGCCAAACGCTCACGCTCAGCGTGGAGTTCGATCCGACGGCGGCAGGTGGACAAGCTGGGCAACTTTCGATTGCCAGCAATTCCTCGAATGGAAACTCGACGGTGATTGGCCTGAGCGGCACAGGCGTGCCTGGGCTGACTGGATTAAGCTGCACAAGCAACTCGTTCACCGGGTCGGGAACCGATAGCTGCACGGTAACCGTGAACACGCCGGCAGCCAGTGGCGGATTCACAATCGGGCTGTCAAGCAACAACTCGCTGGTGAGTGTGCCGGCCGCGGTGACTGTGGCCGCGGGCGCAAGCAGCGCCAGCTTCACGGCGAGCGTGTCGCCGGTGAATTCGACAGAGGCTGCAATTCTGATGGCCAGCGCGGGAGGGATTTCAGACGTCTTCACTGTGAATCTCAACGCCGCAACCGGCATCCTGAGTTTGAGCACGACCAGCATCAACTTCGGCGATGCCGTTACAAATATTCCGGCGACGGAGACCGTTGTTCTGTCTTCGACAGGGACTTCAGCAGTAACGGTCAGCGCGGCATCGGTGTCGGGTACCGGGTTCGCTGCTTCCGGGGCCACATTCCCCTTGACCTTGAACCCCAATCAAACCGTTACACTCACTTTGCAGTTCGATCCTTCTGCGACGGGTTCGGTGACGGGCGAGCTCGACATAACCAGCAACTCATCCGATGCATCCTTGAAGAGGATCGGGTTGCAGGGAAGGGGTGTACCAAGACTCACCCGGTTGAGCTGCACCAACACAACGATTACGGGCGCGACTACCGATAACTGCACGGTGTCAACGAGCGCGGCTGTGCCGAGCGGCGGGTTGAATGTAAGCCTGAGCAGCAACAATCCGGCCTTTGTGGTGCCTGCCTCAATGACGTTGGCCGCTGGCGCTACGAGCGGAAGCTTTTCCGCGACGGTCTCAGCAGTAAACGTGGCGCAAGCCGTGACAGTATCAGCGAACGCAACGGGCATTTCCGCGTCCGCGGGAGTGCAGTTGGAAGCGGCGTCAATCTCACTCAGCGTGAGTTCTTCCAGCCTGTCGTTTGGCAGCGTGAACGTGAATACAGCGGCGAGCCAGACGCTGACTCTAACCTCTACCGGGACCTCAGCCGTGACCGTTAGCGCAGCGAGTGTGGCCGGAACTGGATTCACCGTTTCGGGAGCCAGCTTCCCGCTGACTTTGAACCCCAACCAGACGGCGACGCTGACAGTTCAATTCGATCCGACCACGGCGGGGGCAGCTTCGGGCTCATTGACATTGACGAGCAATTCCTCCAGCGGCACTTCAACCTTGATCACCCTAAGCGGTACAGGCCTACCCGTGCTCAGTGCGTTGAACTGCACGAGCGGGTCAATGACCGGAGCCGGAACCGACAGCTGCACGGTGACGCTGAGCGTGGCGGCGGCGGGAGGCGGATTCGCGGTGAACCTGGCCAGCAATAACTCCGCAGTGACGGTGCCGGCCAGCGTAACGGTTGCCGCCGGTGCCACAACTGGCAGCTTTACGGCAACGATCACCGCGGTCAGCACGGCTCAAACCGCAACATTGACCGCCAGCGCGGGCGGCACATCCAAAACCTTCGCGCTGCAGCTGGGATCGGGTACAGCGACGCTGAGCGTAAGCGCTGGAAGTATCGGGTTCGGGAGCGTGAATGTAAAGACGGCCACAACGCAAACCGTGACTCTAACATCGACCGGAACAGCGGCAGTGACGATTACCGCGGCGACGGTGACCGGAAGCGGGTTCTCGGTGTCGGGAGCTACCTTCCCACTAACCTTGAACCCAAATCAAACGGCCACATTAACGGTGCAGTTCGATCCGACCACGGCGGGGGCAGCTTCGGGCTCATTGACATTGACGAGCAATTCATCGAGCGGAACATCGACGGTGATCAGCCTGAGCGGCAACGGCGTGCCCGTGCTGAGCGCGTTGAGCTGCACAAGCGGGTCAGTGACTGGAGCGGGAACCGATAGCTGCACGGTGACTTTGAACGCCGCGGCGGCCAGCGGCGGTTTTGTCGTGAGCCTGGTCAGCAATAACTCCGCAGTAACGGTACCGGCCAGCGTAACCGTTGCCGCCGGAGCCACAACTGGCAGCTTCACGGCAACAATCACCGCGGTCAGCACGGCTCAAACGGCGACTCTGACCGCCAGCGCGGGCAGCGTGGCGCAGACTTTTAGCCTGCAACTCGGATCGGGCACAGCCACGCTAAGCGTAAGCGCTGGAAGTATCGGGTTCGGGAGCGTGAATGTAAAGACGGCCACAACGCAAACCGTGACTCTAACATCGACCGGAACAGCGGCAGTGACGATTAGCGCGGCGAGCGTGAGCGGGGCTGGATTTACGGTGTCGGGGGCGACCTTCCCACTAACCTTGAACCCAAATCAAACGGCCACATTAACGGTACAGTTCGATCCGACGACGGCGGGGGCAGCTTCGGGCTCGTTGACGTTGACGAGCAATTCATCGAGCGGAACATCGACGGTGATCAGCCTGAGCGGCAACGGCGTGCCCGTGCTGAGCGCGCTCAGCTGCACAAGCGGGTCAGTGACTGGAGCGGGAACCGATAGCTGCACGGTCACTTTGAACGCGGCGGCGGCCAGCGGCGGTTTTGCCGTGAGCCTGGCCAGCAATAACTCCGCGGTGACGGTACCGGCCAGCGTAACCGTTGCCGCCGGTGCCACAACTGGCAGCTTTACGGCAACGATCACCGCGGTCAGCACGGCTCAAACTGCAACACTGACCGCCACGCGGGCAGCGTGGCGCAGACTTTTAGCCTGCAACTCGGCGTAGGCGTAGCCACACTGAGCATCAATGCCACGAGCGTGGCGTTCGGAAACGTGAACCTCAACACACCCGCAACACAGTCAGTAATCCTGTCCTCGACCGGAACCGCAGCCGTGACCGTGAGCGCAGCGGCCGTCAGCGGGAGCGGCTTCACTGTTTCCGGTGTTACCTTCCCAATCACGTTGAACCCAAACCAGACAGCAACACTCAGCGTACAGTTCGATCCGACCGTTGCTGGCGCCGTAACGGGACAGCTCACCATTACCAGCAACTCGTCGACTGGATCTTCCGCGGTGGTCAGCCTGAGCGGAACCGGAATAGCGGCCTCCTACCAGGTCATCTTGACTTGGGTTCCGCCGACAAGCTCACCCGATCCGGTCGCGGGATATAACGTTTATCGCGCACCGAGCGGCGGCTCCACGTACACGCAGTTGAATTCGACCGTGATGACTCAGACGACCTATACGGACGCTAACGTTACGAACGGACAGACATACGACTACATTGTCGAGAGCGTTGATGCCTCCGGGGTCCAAAGCGTGCCATCGAATACGGCCGTCGTTCCGATTCCGTAGCCGCCAAGCAAGCGAAACAAAGTCAAAGAGGGCCAGTTCTTCCGGGGCGCCGGCGAACTGGCCTTCGATTTTTTGAGGGCAGGGGACTCACGAAACATGCCAAGGTGCCGCTGCGGGCCCCTTGCCACGACGAGTGTTTATCGAGGCGCGAGACCAGTAGCGGGAGCAGCGGTCTGCCACCTGGAGCGGGCAAATTCTACTCAGGAGTGGAGAAGTTACATGCGCGGGCGCGTCCTTGCGAGAGCCGATGCGCGCCTCTCATCGGCTCGCCGATTCTCAATACCAGTCGTATGAGGAGGATGGAAGGATCGGCTCCGATGCGATCGGTTTGGCACGCGAATTGCAATTAAGAATTACAAAATCATGCTTGGAATCTGTTCCGGCTATCTTCAAATTGGATAAATACTTGCATTGGTTGTGTGCGGGTTTCGGAAGAACGACGGTTATGTGAACGAGCCGGTTCGGTCGTGCGGATAAATCAATCTAAATAAGGCGCACACCGCATACCCGGAAATCCGCAAAACATAGATAAGAGAGCCTCACAAAGTGGCTTGCACGAGTCACGAAGTTCCGCCCTTGACGATTGCGACCGGTAGGCACGAGTCTTGCCTACCCCGCTGAAAGCAATCTTGAGCGAGTTCTTCAAGATTCCATTTGCATCAGTAATGCTGCCTGGGCACGTCCCCAGAGCACTGCTTTGGTCCTGACAGTCCGCGCCAAAAGAGCGAGCTGGTTGACTCAGCATGAGCATCCAGGCGCCAGCAGTCCCATGGCTGCGAGCCATGGAACGACGCGATTCGTAGAGGGGTTCACAAATGATGCATTTGCGCGACATGTGTTTTTGCGCGCCATTGAGAAGTGAATTCACAACTGAAAGGGGTCGCCTCGGAAAGCAAGGCGGCATCCCAATTCTTCTCTTCCGCATTCTCATTTTGCTCTCGTGCTGCATGCCGCTCGCATTGTGTGGCCGCATCTGTGGCGCGACTACAACAATAGCGGCCGTCGTCACCAGTCCCGCCGCGGGAAGCATTTTGCCGGGCTTCGACTGCAACCTTCACCTGGAGTGCAGGCTCCGGGGGAGTGAGCGGCTACTACCTGTGGATTGGCACATCGGTCGGCACTGCCAATCTGGCGAACATCGGTTTCTCCAGCAGCACCACCCAAGCGACCGTAACTCTGCCCACCAACGGAGCCACGATCTACGTCCAGCTCTGGACACAGTTCAGCGGCGGCAACTTGCTCTCCAACAGCTACACCTACACCGAATTCACCGTCACTGCAGCCGCCATCACCATCCCGGCAAATACCAGCACGCTGACATCAGCTTCGACCACCTTCAACTGGAGTGCAGGCTCCGGCGGAGTGACGGGCTACTACCTGTGGATTGGCACATCGGCCGGCACTGCCAATCTGGCGAACATCGGTCTCTCCAGCAGCACCAGCCAAGCCACCGTAACTCTGCCCACTAACGGAGCCACGATCTACGTCCAGCTCTGGACACAGTTCAGCGGCGGCAACTTGCTCTCCAACAGCTACACCTACACTGAAGTGAATGTTGCTGCGGCCACCATGACCAGTCCCGCACCGGGCAGTACATTGACCTCAGCTTCGACGACCTTCACCTGGAGTGCAGGCTCCGGCGGAGTGACCGGCTACTACCTATGGGTGGGGACATCGGCAGGCACTGCCAATCTGGCGAACATCGGAGTCACTGGCACCAGTGTGACTGAAAATCTTCCCACCAATGGAGCCACGATCTACGTCGAACTCTGGACAAAGCTCAGTAGCGGCGCCTTGCTCTCCAACAGCTACACCTACACTGAAGTGAATGTTGCTGCGGCCACCATGACCAGCCCTGCGCCGGGCAGTACATTGACCTCAGCTTCGACGACCTTCACCTGGAGTGCAGGCTCCGGCGGAGTGACCAGCTACTACCTATGGGTGGGGACATCGGCAGGCACTGCCAATCTGGCGAACATTGGAGTCACTGGCACCAGTGTGACTGTAAATCTTCCCACCAGCGGAGCCACGATCTACGTCGAACTCTGGACAAAGCTCAGTAGCGGCGCCCTACTCTCCAACAGCTACACCTACACTGAAGTGAATGTTACTGCGGCGGCAATGACCAGCCCTGCGCCGGGCAGCACGTTGACCTCAGCTTCCACGACCTTCACCTGGAGTGCAGGCTCCGGCGGAGTGACCGGCTACTACCTATGGGTGGGGACATCGGCAGGCACCGCCAATCTGGCGAACATCGGAGTCACTGGCACCAGTGCGACTGTAAATCTTCCCACCAGTGGAGCCACGATCTACGTCGAACTCTGGACAAAGCTCAGTAGCGGCGCCTTGCTCTCCAACAGCTACACGTATACGGCGGCCTCCTCGTCGCCGACGCTCAGCGTGAACGCCACAACGATTGCCTTTGGCAATGTGAATTTGAACTCTCCGGCGACACAAACACTGATCTTGACGTCGACGGGCAGCGCGGCTGTGACCGTCAGTGCAGCCACCGTGACCGGAAGCGGTTTCACTGTTTCCGGAGTCACCTTTCCAATCACGTTAAACCCCAATCAAACAGCCACGCTCAGTGTGCAGTTCGATCCGACCGTTGCTGGAGCCGTGACAGGACAGCTCACCATTACCAGCAACTCGTCGACTGGATCCTCCGCGGTCGTCAGCCTGACTGGAACCGGTGCGGCGGCTTCCCATCAGGTCAGCTTGAGCTGGAATGCACCCACAAACTCTGCGGACCCGGTGGCGGGATATAACGTTTATCGCGCACTGAGCGGTAACTCTTCGTACACGCAGTTGAATTCGACCGCCATGACTCAGACGACCTACACGGACACTAACGTTACGAACGGACAGACATACGACTACATTGTCGAGAGCGTTGACGCTTCCGGAATCCAAAGCGTTCCGTCGAATACCGCCGTCGTTTCGATTCCGTAGCCGCGAACCAGGCGAAACAGGAAATCGGGACGGCCGAAGAGAAGCCCGGACGCGCGGCGACTTACTTCTTGCGTTGCCGGCAGAAAGCAATCGGAGCCTCTTAAAACGTCTACACGGGGTGGGTCTGCATTGCCACCTGCAAGGCGTGGAGCGGGGGACTACAAGGTATCAAGGCAGGATTGGCGCGCCCTTGCGAAGCGTTGGAAAAGTCACTGTCTCCGTCAGAGGGTCTACTTAAACGTTGCACCAGTTTTGCGGCAGCTCGGATCGGCCTAGCGGCGAGAAACCGCCCTTTTCCACAGGGAAATTTGTACGCAGCCGTGCATAAGTTACATGCGGTGAAGTGGCTTGGTGCCTAGGCCGGTAGCGGAAATTCCCGAAATAACTGACCTGAACATCAGTTCTATGAAGGGAATGGAGAAATCCACAGCCGGTGCGACCGCTTTGGCCTTGGGATTGCCAGCAGGAGACGTTCAAGCAGAATAAGAAACCACTCCGGCTAACGGAATTCGGGTTATATCTGCTTCGTTCGCCGGGCCAGGTTTCACAACAACAAAGGGGCCCGTTCAACGAGCCGCGCGCGTCTTGGCGAAGGTAGTCAAGCGCCAGGCCCGCTCTTGATCACGGGGAATGCCTGCATCTTGAAGGCGGCACCGGGCAGGCACGATTCCCGGTGCATTGATGAGTCGATTGTGACTTTTCCACAGAAACGCTGAACTGATATTCAGAGACAAGTTCGCAATTACAAACGTATTTGTAACTCGGCTCTACGAGGATGATTTCAGGAACGGTTTCAAGTAACTTGCATCGGACACTCGAAGCACAACATGGGTCTTAGATTCCATAAGCCGTGAAGCACAGACTCCAACCGCTCCGCCGTGTTCCCCACATGGCAGGCTTGGATTCGTCCTTGACGATGGAAACCAGGACGAGAGTTTAACTTACCCCCAACTGAAATGAATGATGAGTGAGTTCCACAGGGACTCAATCGCATAAGTAAACCTGCGGAGGCACAAGAATGGAGTGACCTACGGCACTGATCATTCTTAGCCGCGGGAGCCAAATAAACTTGCAGGCGAGCAAAAGGGAACGATAAGTCGCGAGCGGATACGGGGCTGCGGACAAAAAAATTCGTCATAAAGGTCTTCTTCAGTGATGCAGTTGCGCGACATTTTTTCTTGCGTAACGTTGGACGGTGCAATCGCGAAGGCGCGTGCAGCACAGGATGGCGCGTCACAGCGGAATTGCCGCGGAACGCGCGCGCGAGTAGGTGTTGCAAGCCGCGACCGCGACCACTCATTTTTTCATTCTTGCGTTCTTATTCTGTTGTCTGGCTGCGCGTCCTTGGCACTGAGTGGCTGCTTAGGGGGGCAGATTATTGGTGCGAATGCGAATGCAAGTGCAGGATCGCTCCAGGCGACTCCAATTAACGTCAGTTTTGGAAGCGTACCGCTGGGAACGACGACAAGCGCAAGCGTTTCGCTTGTGAATCAGGGATCGTCGGCAGTGAAGGTTTCGCAAGTGAGTCTGACAGGACAGTGGTTTACTGTCAGCGGCGCGGGTGATCTTCCCATCACGCTGCCCGCCGGGCACACGTTTAACTTGAGCGTGAGTTTTTCACCTGCAGCGATAGGAACGGCGACCGGTGAGCTCACGATCGCAAGCGATGCCGCGGCGAATGGAACTCTTGTGGTCGGGTTGAGCGGCACCGGAACCGCAGCAGCAACGCCAAACCCGCCAGCATTGAGCTCGTTCAGCTGCGTCGACGCAGTTGCGACTGGGCCCGCCAGCGACATCTGCACGGTGGGGCTGAGCACAGCGGCGACCAGTGGTGGATTCACCGTCAGCCTGACCAGCAACAATGCAGCAGTTAGCTTGCCGGCTTCAGTGACCGTGGCCGAGGGATCAACGGCCGTGAGCTTCACGGCTAACGTCTCGGCGGTGAGCACGACGGAGACCGCGACATTGACCGCAAGCGCCGGGGGCGTGGCAGAGACATTCGCAGTCCAAGTAAATGCTGCGAGTCAAGTGGGCACGGGCGCACCGGAGTTAAGCGGGCTCAGCTGCGGCAGCTCGTCGATGACGGGAGCGGGGACGGATGCATGCACGGTCACGCTGAACGCGCCGGCGCCGAGCGGAGGATTTGCAGTCAGCCTGGCCAGCAATAATTCCGCAGTCAGCGTTCCGGCCAGCGTAGCGGTTGCCGCCGGGGCCGCGACTGGCAGCTTTACAGCCACAGTGGCCGCGGTGACCACGGCTCAGACCGCAACATTGACCGCAAGCGCGGGCGGCGTGACAGAGACATTTGCATTGCAGCTCAATGCCGGTCAAGTGGGCACAAGCGCACCGGAGTTAAGCGGACTCATCTGCGGCAGCTCGTCGATGACGGGAGCGGGTACGGATGCATGCACGGTCACGCTGAACGCGCCGGCGCCGAGCGGAGGATTTGCAGTCAGCCTGGCCAGTAATGATTCCGCGGTCAGCGTTCCGGCCAGCGTAACGGTTGCCGCCGGGGCCGCGACTGGCAGCTTTACAGCCACAGTGGCCGCGGTGACCACGGCTCAGACCGCAACATTGACCGCTAGCGCAGGCGGCGTGGCGCAGACTTTTGGCCTGCAATTAAGCGTGGGCGTGCCTGGGCTGAGCATCAATGCCACCAGCATAACCTTTGGGAACGTGAACCTTAACACTCCCGCAACGCAGTCGGTGACTCTGTCTTCGACCGGAACTGCAGGAGTGACCGTTAGCTTAGCCACCGTGATCGGGAGCGGATTTACAATCTCCGGCGCGACCTTCCCCCTTGCGCTAAGCCCCAGCCAGAGCGCGACGATCAGCGTGCAGTTCGATCCCACTGTGACCGGAGCCGCGAGTGGAACACTGACGATCGTGAGCACGTCCCTTACGAACCCCACAGTGACAATCGGCCTGAGCGGGACTGGAGTGGCGGCCGTCGCCTACCAAGTCGACCTCAGCTGGGATCCGCCGACGAGCTCTCCGGACCCTGTCGCCGGGTATAACGTCTATCGATCGCCAAGTGGCGCGTCTGCGTACGTGCAGCTGAATTCGACGGTCCTAACCCAGACGACATATGTGGACAGCAACGTCCAGGACGGACAGACCTACGATTACATCGTGGAAAGCGTTGACGCCGCCGGAGTGGCAAGCGTGCCGTCGAATACGGCGGTGGTCCCGATCCCGTAGGACTGGTTGGATGGAGCCGGATTCGGAAAGGTACGACTGACGCCGGGCTCTAGACCGGTTCCTGAGTTCTTGTAGCCTGTTCCGGAATTGTGCAAGGTGGCTCTTACTTCCACCCCACGGACCAAGACCTGTCCGCGGGGGCCCCGGCGGGAAAGAGCCACTTGAATGCAACAGCTTCGAGACACAGTGACTCAGGAACCGGTGTAGCGGGATCCTCGTCACTGAATTGCAAATGCCCGAACTGGACTTTTGGCATTATCGATATTGATGCGGCGGCAAGGCCCACGCACAGCCATAAACGAAGAAAGGCCGGGAACCAGCCAAGCAAGCATCCGCTTGGCGCAGGTTCCCGGCCTCATTTTGTCCATCGCCCAGCGCATCGGGATTTGTATTCTCGATGCGCCTCGCTGGTTTTTTTGTGAAGATTTCGCCACCCGGATCGAGTCCCGAGCGGTCACAGATTGCGTGAGCTCATTGCGTGAATTCGGTGTAGGTGTAGCTGTTGGAGAGCAAACTTCCGCCGGGGTATGCTGTCCAGAGCTCGACGTAGATCGTGCTCCCGTTGGTGGGCAGAGTTACGGTCGCCTGGGTGGTGCTGTTGGAGACACCGATGTTCGCCAGATTGGCAGTGCCGACCGATGTGCCAATCCACAGGTAGTAGCCCGTCACTCCGCCAACGCCGGCGTTCCAGGTAAAGGTGGTCGAAGCTGCGGTCAGCGGGTTGCCCGGCGTGGGAGTGCTCATGGTAGCTGCGGTGATGGTGTCTTCGGTGTAGGTGTAGCTGTTGGAGAGCAAGGGCGCCGCTGTTGAGCTTTGTCCAGAGCTCGACGTAGATCGTGGCTCCGTTGGTGGGCAGAGTTACGGTCGCCTGGGTGGTGCTGCTGGAGACACCGATGTTCGCCAGATTGGCAGTCCCGACCGATGTGCCAATCCAGAGATAGTAGCCGCTCACTCCGCCGGAGCCAGCGTTCCAGGTAAAGGTGGTCGAAGCTGCGATCAGCGGGTTGCCCGGCGTGGGACTGCTCATGGTAGCTGCGGTGATGTTGTCTTCGGTGTAGGTGTAGCTGTTGGAGAGCAAACTTCCGCCGGTGTATGCTGTCCAGAGCTCGACGTAGATCGTGGCTCCGTTGGTGGGCAGAGTTACGGTCGCCTGGGTGGTGCTGCTGGAGACACCGATGTTCGCCAGATTGGCAGTGCCGACCGATGTGCCAATCCAGAGATAGTAGGCCGCTCACTCCGCCGGAGCCAGCGTTCCAGGTAAAGGTGGTCGAAGCTGCGATCAGCGGGTTGCCCGGCGTGGGAGTGCTCATGGTAGCTGCGGTGATGTTGTCTTCGGTGTAGGTGTAGCTGTTGGAGATCAAGGGCGCCGCTGCTGAGCTTTGTCCAGAGCTCGACGTAGATCGTGGCTCCGTTGGTAGGCAGAGTTACGGTCGCCTGGGTGGTGCTGCTGGAGACACCGATGTTCGCCAGATTGGCAGTGCCGACCGATGTGCCAATCCAGAGATAGTAGCCGCTCACTCCGCCGGAGCCAGCGTTCCAGGTAAAGGTGGTCGAAGCTGCGATCAGCGGGTTGCCCGGCGTGGGACTGCTCATGGTAGCTGCGGTGATGTTGTCTTCGGTGTAGGTGTAGCTGTTTGAGATCAAGTTGCCGCTAGTGAGCTTTGTCCAGAGCTGGACGTAGATCGTGGCCCCGCTGGTAGGCAGAGTTACGGTCGCCTGGGTGGTGCTGCTGGAGACACCGATGTTCGCCAGATTGGCAGTGCCGAGCGATGTACCAATCCAGAGATAGTAGCCGCTCACTCCGCCGGAGCCAGCGTTCCAGGTAAAGGTGGTCGAAGCTGCGGCCAGCGGGTTGCCCGGCGTGGGACTGCTCATGGTAGCTGCGGTTGCGGCGACGCCACTGAGTGGGAGTAGCTGAGTTGCGGAAGAAGCGTTGAGGGTGTTGTCAGTCAGTGAAAGATTGTCAGTCAGAGTACCGTTGGCTGTAGGAGTGAATTGAACAGCTACGATGCAGCTTGCGCCCTCGGCGAGAGTGAAGGCCGTCGAGGAACTTTTCGTGGTTTGGGTGCAAGTGGAGGCGGAGTCGTCCCACGTGAAATTCGACGTTGAGAGGCCGGGGTTGTCGCCTGACGAAGGCAGGTTAAAGATAAGAGTCGCGTTGCCGTTATTTGCGACCGTCGCAGTAAGAGGGCCGTCGATGATGTCAGTTGTGCCTACGTTGGTGGCGCCTGTGGCAGTGAGCGCAGGCCACGTGGCCAGCGGCATCTCCGTCACCGCACTGTTGCTTTGACCGACGAAATTTGCATCGGCGACGAAAACGTCGCCGCTCGCGTCCAGGGCAACTCCAGCGGGGGAGGCGATTCCCCAACCCAGGATCTCTACGGTCGAGCCGGACGAGACCTGGCCGCTGACTGCGACAATCTCCTTCACTGCATTGTTAATTTGATCCGCGACAAAGACGTCGCCGGCTGCGTCCACGGCCACGCCGGTGGGCCCGCTGAATCCACTGCCCACAGTATTGACGGTCGAGCTGGAGGAGACCAGGCCGTTGACAGCAACGATTTCTTTCACCGCGTTATGGCCGGAATCCGCTACGAAGACATCGCCGCTGCCGTCGACCGCGACACTGCCGGGGGCGCTGAATCCGGCGCCTACAGTATTGACGGTCGAGCTGGAAGAGACCTGGCCGCTTTCTGCGACGATTTCCTTCACTGCGTTGTTGCCGTCATCTGCGACAAAGACGTCACCCGCTGCGTCTACGGCCACGCCGGCAGGGCCGCTGAATCCGCTGCCAACAGTATTGACGGTCGAGGTGGAGGAGACCTGGCCGTTGACAGCAACGATTTCTTTCACCAGGTTATTGCCGGTATCCGCGACGAAGACGTCGCCGGCGCCGTCCAGCGCAACACCTTCGGGGTTCTTGAATCCAGCTCCTACCGTATTCACGGTCGAACTTGAAGAGACTACGCCGGCGACCGCGACAATCTCTTTCACTGCGTTATTGCCTTTGTCAGCGACGAAGACGTCGCCGCTACCATCCACCGCGACGCTGCCAGGGGAACTGAATCCGCTGCCGGCGATGCTGGGCTGCAAGTCCGAGTTGTTCGGAAAGACGATTTGCGGGCCGGTGCCGGTCCCGTAAACATTCGCTGTCGCCAGCGGATTGCCAGTCGAGCCCTTGAGTTGCACCGCGCCCAAGCGAAGGCCTGGCGCTGTGGGGTCAAACTGGACTGTAACGATGCAGGTGGCGCCTGCAAGATAACTCCCGGCCGCACAAGCGCTGCCGCCCCCACCTCCAGTATTCGTAAAATCCGAGCCGCTTTGGCCCTGAGTAAGCACCGTCGGAGCCACAATCGTGGCACCCGCTGTAAATGTAAACGGAATCGAGAGGGGACTGGAGGCGCTGACGGTTCCTGCAGCCGAAGAGCCAAAGCTCACGTCTTGCGTTTCAACCTTCATGATGGTGCTGGCGCCGCTATTGGCGATCACGAGGTCCCCATTCGGAGCCCAGAAAAGTCCTTCCGGATTCGTGAACGTGAAACCAGAACCCCAGACCTGGCCAGTCGCATAGCCGCTGGAAGCCAGCAGTTTGGTCACCTGGCTCGCGCTCCAATCCATGACGAAAAGGTTTCCTCCTGTGTCATAGGAGACGGTGGTCAGCGAATCACCCGAAGGAAACGTGTAGGGGAGCGGTGTGAGTGTGTTGTAACTTGGGGCCTGGATTTCGTCCACTCGGTAGTTGGCCCGGTCCACAACGTAGAGGTTACCCGAGGGATCCACCGTGATCCCGTATGCCACGGGGAGCGAGACGCCTAGCTGGGTGGGCGATGTGCCCGAAACCAACCACACGCTGTTCGATTCGAAATCCGTCGCCCACACATTCCCGTGCGTGTCAGCCGCAAACGAAGCAGGGCCCTCCCAACTGCTTCCAACGGCCTTGACTGTACTGCTCAGGACCCCACCAGTCTTGACAATTTCGTAGACCTGCCCATTCGATCCGTTACCGAAATCCGCTACCCAAACGTCCCCGCTGGAATCGACAGCGACACCGAACGGACTGATGTAGCCGAGCGTTGGCGCCGCCAGTGTGGTCGGCGATCCGTAGCTGCCTCCGCTAAGCGGATACTCCTTCACAGCCTTGTTTCCAGTGTCCGCCACGTAGAGATTGCCCTGAGCGTCCTCGACCGCATAGAACGGTCCCGAAACACCGGAGCTGATCAGCGTAGTGGTTACGCCGCTGTAATAAGCGGACTGAGCGATCAACGGGAAGCTGGCGGCGCACAGGAAGACCAGCATCAGAACTGCCGTCGCGGCAACTCTCGGCATTCGACCACGGCAGAAACCGGCACGGATGCGCGCGAGCTGATCGGAGGATGGATTCGTCGAAGGGCGTTCAGAAATGGCGATCATGGTGTTACGTCTCCTATTGGCAGTTAAGTTCGAAGAAGATGGGAAGCGGGTCGGCGACGAAGACTAAGGGGCAGAGACTGCTAAGCAGTCAATAAGAAAACCACGCTCTCCTGGGCCAGCTTGGGTCAATTGTACCGGCATCCCGCTTCATTGCAATAGCTCGTTCATATTGCTCTCGATTCCAGCCGACGAAAGTAACTCGCATCGGTAACCGGGAACAGCTCTTTCGAATCGCAAAATAAGTTCATTGATTGGAACAGATGCCCGCTGATGCGACCGTAGTAAATCAGCACAGGCACATAAACCGAAACGATCATTAGAGACAGAAACGAAGGGACACAGCTTGAAGTGCTTGCAAGGGGGGAAGGTTTCGATGTCCTTATCGATATCCCTAACCCCCAAGTACAAATCTCCGTTCCCTCAGTGCTTTTCGCCATCTTCAAAAGCCGCGGCGAACTGCCAAGTACGGAATCAGGAACATCTCAAAAATGCCCGGTAGCGGATCATCGAAGGAAAACACCGCATCAACCGCAGCAGCCCTGAGCGATTGCGCATACTCCCGGAGCCCCAGCCGTCCTGCCGCGAGATCGACAATAGCCGTCGGCACATCAGTAACGATGCGAATCCACGACACGCCTGCGCGTCCGCGCTGCTGCAGGGATTCGATATTCATCTGATCGGCGAACAAGAGAAACGGAAAGTCAACTCCTGCCGCAAAGCCTAGCGTATGGTATCCCCATGTGCGGGCGTTGACATCAAGCAGCTTGTATTGTCCATCGCGTGGATCCTGCATATACTCCATCTCGACGAGGCCGTAGTAATTGATGTCCTTGAGGAACCGTTCTGAATGCTCCTCGAGGAGGTTCAGATCGATCGTCTCCACAAACGTGCTCGCTCTCCCAAACTCCGCTGGATGCTGTCGCTTCCGGCGCACCACCATGCTCGCAACGCTCTTGCCATTCTTGAAGAACCCGCAATAGGCAAACTGCTGCCTGCCGCCTCCGGGGATCAACTCCTGGAGAATCACCTCTTCGACTCCGATGTGATGTGATGCGCGCAAAAACAGGGTCTCGGCTTCAGCAAGGTTGTTTGCGCGCCAAGCCTTGGCCCGGGTTGCATACAAGAACCGCTCTTTGATCGCGGGCTTGAGCGCGACTGGAAACGTCAGATCGAGGTTGCGCAGATCCTCGATACTCGATGCGCGCCACGATCGTGGTACGGGAATGCCCAGCTCCCGGGCGTGTTGATACGTTTGGCGCTTATCCCATGCCCATTCCACCGAATCCCAGTCTGGCGTCGGCACCCGGAATACCTGTTGCAGCCTTGATCGGTGGCGCGAGATTGCCGCCACTGTTTCATCTCGCGTGGGAAAAAGAACCCAGCCATCGAGCTTCAGCTTGTGACCGGCTTCTAACAACGCGTCCACCGTCCGCGCTTCATCTCGCAAATCGGGTACCGAGACGGCATGCGTCGCATATTTCGAGTGGCGCGCGATGGAACGCTCATCGTCGATCACGCAGACCGGAATGTTGTGTCTTCCCAGGCTGCGAACGATACCGAGCCCCTGATAATCGCCCCCAATGACAACCCCTCCGACCCCTGTCACGGGCCACTTGGAAGTATTTGCCTGTGCGTTGTCCGGATACGCGGTTGTTAGCAGATTCGACTCCATTGTCACTGTATTTTTGTTCCGGCGCGAAGCAGGGTTTGAGTGAGTGAGCGTGACGCGAACCGCGCGCCCGAAACAAACTGCAAGAGCGGGCCAAAACTGTATCCCGCCGGCGCGCCAACGATATGCAGGCCGGGAACTGAAGTTTCAAGGCCGGACTTCAGAAGGGGGAAACCGTTTGCCCGACGGATATCGGTCAGCAATTCCTTGCCCAGAAAGTCATACTTCGAGATATCGATGTGAAAACCCGTTCCCAAAAGAATATGGTCAGCCGTGATCTCCCTTCCGTTGCTCAGACGCGCCCGGACCTGTTCGCCCGCCGGAATGGCAGACACAACGGAACACCCGAGAGTGATGGGAATATCGCGCACTCGATCGACGAGCCATCGAGCGCCGGCAGGACGAACTGCCCTTCGTCGCAGCTTGTCCTGCAGCCCCCGCGGCAACCTCCGCACCAGATTTGGCCGGGCAAGAAGCTGGCTCAGTCCTGCCGGACCAACGTCCGTTGGCGCATACAACAGAGCGCGCGTGAGCTTTCCCAGGCCGTGATGAAGCGTCCGGGATAACCGGCCCTGCAGCCAATGGATTTGCGTGGCCCTGCCAACAACTTCGACTTGCGCGCCGGCTTCATGCAGCAAAGCCGCTGATTCCAGGGCGCTTTGTCCGGAGCCCACCAGCAGCACGCGTTTGCCGGAGAACTTCGCAAAATCGCTATGCTCAACTGTGTGAGACGCCATAGCGGCCGGGAGCGTCGAGAACTCTGAGGGCCGGCGCGCAAACGAGCCAATGCCGCAGGCAATCACCACCCGGCGAGACTGAAACGTTTCTCCGTCCTGCACGGTGATTTTGAATCCTCCGGCCGCCCGCTCCACTCGGGAAATCTTACGGCGGTCGAGATCCGGTACCGCGCGGTTCTGATACCACAACCCGTATTGAATGAAATGATCGATACTAACCGGAATTCCGACGGAGATGTGCCGGTCGGCTTGGAATTCCTCTAAGGTCAGCTCACCCGTCGGGGAGGCAATCTGCGTGGCCGTCCAGTTAGAGCGGAGAAACATGCCAGCCGGCATGTTGCTGCGCCAGAAGGACATCGGATCTCCAAAAACCCGGACTTCCAGCCCTTTGATTGTGCGAAGGTGTGCCGCCACGGACAATCCGTAGGGGCCTGCACCAATAATGGTTATATCGGTATCGTTCATCGAATTTCTCTCAGATGAGTTGTGAAGCAGTCAATAAGTGCAATCCACCAAAACTGGATCGCGCGAGTCCCGCGAGGTATTTTAGTGGTGCTGTAACGAACCAGTTAAGGATTCATGAGTCATCGGCTCGCCTTCCAGGCGAAAGCTGACATGGTCACCCTCAAGGTGGGCCCAGGCGACGCAGGCCC
Organism: uncultured Acidobacteriaceae bacterium; assembly: GCA_963813015.1. Classification (GTDB taxonomy): domain Bacteria; phylum Acidobacteriota; class Terriglobia; order Terriglobales; family Acidobacteriaceae; genus Telmatobacter. The sequence continues at coordinate 948,099 of CAWEXN010000008.1, read as the reverse complement.
TTTCTTTCCCAGGACCTTCGATTCGCCACTCGTCGCCTTCACCGATAAGGCGCATTTGATTGCGCTGGCGCCACCATTGCGCTAAATCGCGCGGCAATGGCGTCCAGGTGTGATCGTTATTGCGGAGACTGGCCAAATACTCGAGCAGTTGCTTGTATATGTCCTGCGGCCGCGGTTCCGTGATGTAGTCAGGATGGACCAGAATACTCACCAGCCCGGAATGCGTCCGTATGCGATTGATTTGTTGTTTCCAGAGGTCGGTCGAGTAATTCCCAAGAACCTGAAACAGCGTGTAATCCTGTGTGCACGTGAGGGGCAATTCGACAATCTTACCGATAAAAAACGGCATCACCGTGCAGCAACCGCCGTGCTGAGGGTCAAGGTGCGCGACATTCGGAATCGACATGTCGTAGGAAAACTCGAATGCATCGTACCAATCCGCATTCCGGTAAAGAATCCCGGATCGGAACCCGGATGCGCCGAACCGGCGACCATACTCGTTAATGCGTTGGGCCCGGCGAAGGAACTCGTCGCGCTGAGCATAGAGCCTACCGTCATGATTCAGATCGTGGACGTTGACTTCAAACCCGCGTCCGGAAATCGACTTGAGGAACTCGTCAGTTACCTCATACCGGACTTCCGGCACAATCTGGAAGGAGCTGCGAAACCCGAATGACTCATTCAGATCCATCAGGCGTCCGCAAAAATCCCGCCCCAGCTCATCCTCTACATCGTGGGTAATGATGACGCAGTGCCTGAGGCCATCGGGCCAGAACCAGATAAATGGGGTCCGCTCGACGCCCCGCGCCCGCATGGCGAGCGCAAGCCGCTTGCTATGAATGCGGTCGACAGTGCAGTCCACAGGCCATTCCGGGAACGGAATCTTGTCCCAGCCGCGAAGGTGGATCCTTTGCAGATGTTTCCGAACCGGAACCGAAAGATACGGACGGAGAAGATAGTACATCTTGCGCAGAATTGTGTGGGACAGGCTGCCCGGCTCACGGAAATGCGCGGAGTACCGTTCGCGCTGGAGGTTCTCGATGACTTCTTCCGGATCGAAAGGGAGACAGGCGACGACATCGCGAATCGCCGCATCGCTCTCGGCATCGTAGGTGATGGAACCCGGATCGTGAACAGGCGCGCCGAATCCCGTCCGCCCATAGCAGACGGTGTCGTGTCCCCAGTGAAAGAAACCGGAATTTTCGGACAATGACCCACTTACGCCGACCTGCGCCAGGCTGTCCGGACAACGATAGTAATCTAGAAAATGTTGATTCATTAGCGACCTTCTAACACTCTGCATGCGATAAATTCGGTTACACCGGTTCCCGAGTAACTGTGTCTCGAAGCTGTTGCATTCAAGTGGCTTTTTCCCTCAAGAAAGAGCCACCTTGCACAATTCCGGAACAGGCTACAAGAACTCAGGAACCGGTCTAGTGATCGATGGATGATGATGCTATCGCGGCCGAACTGGAAGCATTCAGTACGCGCAGCACCTTCGCGGGTCGAAAAAGGAAGCCAGCAAACTGGGATCTTCGCTTCCCTTCTCACTGCTCGGCGAACCAACTCTCAGATGAAGATTGCGATTCGTCTCAAAAAACGAGGCTAGGAACCAACAGGCACGGTCGAAGCAGCTCTCCATCCGCGGAACAAATCGATATAGAGGGATTTCTGCCCGGTTACAAACAACAGGACAAAAAGATAGACCGCGAACAGGACGGCATTCTCAATGACGAGCCGCGGAAACCGCGAGAGGTGGCTCAAACAGAGCAATTGCAGCCCAAACGCAAGCCCTCCACCGATCACGCTGGAAAGCAGCGGCCGACTGACCGCCAGGAAAATGTCTTTCACCGTGATGACGGTGCCGTAGACGCACCAAGCAATGTGGGGAAACATCCACAACGTCATGACCGCGGAATAACCGAAGGCGACGCCTTTCGGGCCGTATGGAATTCCCGCGACGTATCCAAGAATAATGATCGGCGCACAGACAAGCGCGATACGCAGGCTACGCACCACCAGTCCCAGCGAATTCAGCAACCATCCCAGCGGGTTGATGATGGCGAAGATCGCAATCGTAGGAGCCAGCAGACGGAAGATAGGTACGGCCGCCTCCCACTTGGAGCCGAGGAGAATCAGAATCAGATCTTTGGCAAACAGTGCGCACGCGAAGGTCAGAGGCAAAGTCAGTCCCAGAACCAGCGCATAGCCCTTGAGAAAGTAACTCTTAAAACGGCTTGGATTGTCCTTGACACGCGACAACGCCGAAAACGCCACTTCGCCGACAGCAGAATTCAGGTTATCCGTCGGAATGTTGATGAGCTGGTAGGCCCTTCCGTAAATTCCGATTGCATCGGCGCCCCAGAATCGACCGATCAGAACCTTTTCAGAGTTATAACCGGCGTATGCGACCAACCCATTCAACGTAAGGGTGCCGCCAAAGTGCATCATGGAGCGAATACCCGAGAGGCTTCGCGGGATGCCAGGAACCCAGCCTGTCGCGATCCAGAACCCGACCGTCGCCACCAGGGGTTGCGAAACCGTCAACGCCACCAGCGACCAGTACCCGTACCCAGCCATGGCACCGGCAATGGCGAGCACCGTGCCGACGACCAGGGAAATGACATTGATCATCGCCATGGCAGTAAAGCGTAGTTCCCGCTGCAACAGGGCGGAGTGCTGCACGCCGAGGGCGTTGAAGACGAAGGCCAATGAAAGCGCCATGGTAACCGCTACCAGGCGCGGTTCGTGGTAGAAAATGGCCACCGCCGGCGCAGCCGCGACCCCCACTGCACCCAGGCAAATACCGACTGCAACGTTGATCCAGAAAAGCGTAGAACTCTGGTCTCCAGTGATTGTCGTGCGTTGAACCGCGGCTGCAGACAGGCCAAAATCGCGGAAAAGGTACAGAACTCCCGTGAAGGCCGTCACCATCCCAACCAGTCCGAAATCCTGCGGCCCCAGCAGTCGCGCCAGGATCATCAACGAACCCACCCGCAGCGCCAGCGTTGCTCCTTGCGCGCCCAAACGCGCAAATCCGCCCCGGATCGTCTTCTGTTTCAGGTCCTCCATGGGGTTCCCGTTCCAGGCAGACAAAGCATTTGCCGGCGCCTATGCCGGTGAGAGATCGGCTGTATCACGAAACATCCCTTCAGTTGACTTGTTGACGAGAGCTGGTGGGTAGCAGAGCGCTTTTGCGGCATCTTCGTAGAATCCTATGAGCGGGTGGAACCTGCCGAACCGCGCAAGTCACACACCAGCTTTCGGCAATAGAATGCCTCGGCGTATTTGCTCTCCGCCGCGCACTCCACGCCCCGCAGCCTCATCAGGCCCAGGAATGTATCTTCGGTCAGCCATGCTTTATTACTTTGCGTCTGAAATGTATCGCAGATGTATCGGACCTTCCGCTCGCAGTTTTTCTGCGTCACCGGCACAAAAAGGTTGGGCACACCGAGATCGCCGTCGTACTTGGGAATCTCGTATTCAAGAATCAGATGATTCCGCCAGGTATTCCACGTCAGATCTGAGATCGTGCGATGGTCCTGATGCCGGTCAAGACGGTAATGGGTAAAGATCAAGTCCGGCGAGATCTGCTTCTTGAGGGCTTCAAATTCTTCCTTGATCTGTGCGCCCTCGTAGGGGAAAAATCCGTCGCGAAAATGCTTGACGATGACGTCCTTTCGCCGCACCTGGGCTAGAAAAAGGTCGGCGCTGGCCCGCGCTTCCCGCTCCCTTTCCGTGCCGGAATTGAAGACCACCCAGACAACCTCAATATTGGGGGTTTCCGCCAGCATCTCGAGCATCGTGCCCCCGCAGCCGATCTCGATGTCATCGGAGTGGGCCCCGAGGCAAAGGATCTTCGCCGGGCCGGGCGCGTTCTTCAGCAGGTCAATAGACAGCATTCAAATCTCCGTGACGGTCTGCCGGAATTAGCGAGGTTTCGTGCCGTTCTTCTTCCACAGCTCCCAGGGAGCCGCTCCCCCCGCGCACATCGCTTCGAGCTGTTGCCTATCCTTAAAAGTGTCCATGCTTGCCCAGAACCCGTCATACATGTAGCCGATGAGCTGCCGTTCCGCGAGCAGGCGCTGGAAAGGCTCAATCACGAGTTCTTCTTTCTCTCGAATGTAATCGAATATCTGGTTCTTGAAGACGAAGAATCCGCCGTTGATGCGGAGGTTCCCGTTTCCGATCGGTTGAATATCCGATACGAGGCTCGCGTTTCCCGGCTCCGCAGTCACCAAGTGGTAGCTGAGGTTGGGCCGCACGCACAGAAAGCTCGCGATCTTGTCGTGCTTGCGAAAGTGGTCGATCTGCTCGGGTAAGTGCAGGTCTGCGAGACCATCGCTGTAGTTTGCCAGGAATTCCTCTTCGCCCTCGAGGAACGGCTGCACGGCTTTGAGCCGCTGTCCAATGTTCGATTGAATTCCGGTGTCGACAAAAGTGATGCGCCAGTCCTGGATGTCGGTACTGATCAGATCGAGATTCTTCCCTCCTCCCGAGAGAACAAAATCGTTCGAGGCGCATTCGTTGTAATTGAGAAAGTAATTCTTGATCGCGTCAGCTTTATATCCGAGGCACAGGATAAAGTCCTTGTGCCCAAAGTGGGCATAGTACTTCATCACGTGCCACAGAATCGGCCGATACCCGATCTGCACCATGGGTTTGGGAATGTCTTCCGCATCGCGGATGCGCAATCCCAAACCACCGCAAAATAATACGACTTTCATAGTCCGATCCCAGTCTTCCAGTCTTTTGAATGCGCCGCCTACAGCATTTTCGGAATTGCTGTAGACCGAAAGCACTCAATCAAGTGGCTTCTTCCTCAAGAAAAAGCCATCTTTCAATACACTTAAAAAGGTCTGCGTGTATTCCGAAAATGCGCTAGACGTGCGCGGCCAACAGAGTTTCCAGCCAGGTTTCTCCGCGGAACACGCGATACTGCTCCGCCCGCAGACGATCCGCCAGCCGGCCTGGCGGTAACTCCACATCGTCATAAGTAATCACGGAATCTTTGGGGACGCTCCGCTTCAGAACACAGCCTTCCACCAGACCCTCTGGCAAGTAGCGTTTGTCGCACATCTCATCCGCATTCACTGCCTCGCCGTAAGTCATATACATCCCGTAATCGTCGAGCACTTCCCCGGCGTTCAGATCCCGCTTGGCAACCGCACATACTTCGACGACCGGGCCCCCGAGCGGTTTGGCGACAGAATCCCGGAACAACACGACACGGCCAATCGCCGCTGGAACCTCAAAATGGACAAGATGGTAGGGAGTAAAGAACGAGTATAAAGGTCCGTCGCCCATCTTATACAGGCTCAGATAGTGCTGCTGCTTAGGATCCGGATGCTCGGCCAGCACGTAAAGCTTGGTCAGCGGAGTCCCGACAACATAATCAATCACTCCACCGAGTTTGCGGACTTTGTCGATGTCGTAGAGGCTGCCAATCTTCATTACGTCGCCCTTGTACTCCAATCCACGCGACATACCCCGCGACTGCACGAGAAACCCAGTGGCATTGGCCACGATGGCCTGTTCAAAACTAATCTTCGAGCCATCCGCAAAACTCGTGACCATGGCCGGATTTTGTCCCCACTTCTCGGCAAACCCTTTTTGCGTAGTGGGATTCCGGTATGGGTCCTGGAGACCCTTGACGTTTCCGATCACTCGCGGTGTAAGGCCAAGCCCCTTCACCCACCGGAACAGATCGATTTGCAGTCCCGGCTCGTCTCCATCGCAGGCCGACAGGATCACTCCATGCTTTGCCGCGTACGTCTGCAGGATCGGACCGATGGTCGCGTCGATTTCGGCGTTCAACAGTATGACATCTTTGCCATGGCGGAATGCTTCGAATGCGACCTGCGCGCCGAATTCCACCGAACCCGTCACATCCACCAGCACGTCCACCTCTTTGGAACGCGCCAGCAAGAACGCATCTCCTGTTGCAACGACCTTTCCCGCGCGAATCGCCGCGTCCGTTTCCGCCTGTGACTGCGGCGAAGCAACGTCTTTCAACCCGGCATACTCGCAAAGGTCGAAAGCACGCTGCGGACTCCGGTTATAGACTCCCACCAGGCGCATCCCTGGTGTCGTATTTACGATGTGGTTGGCAAGCCCGCGGGACATGAAGCCCGCTCCGATCAGGCCCACGCGAATCGGACGCCCTTCTCTTTCCCGAGCCTCCAACGCCGTATCGACAATAATCATGATCTTCTCCCTGAGATCCGAAAACCCCTGGCAATTACCGCGCTCCGCTTGTTGCTTCCACCGGCTGCAAGCTCATCTTCGCCTTCAGCTCTGCTTCTTGCTCATCGAGCGTGCGCCACAGTTTGTCCTTGTCAGAGATGACGGACACGGGCAACGGCCATTCCAGTTTTAGCCTCGGATCGCTGTACAGCAGTCCGCTTTCCGATCCCGGCGTATAGAACTCGCCCACCTGATAACTTGTTTCCGTTTTGTCGCGAAGGACCTGGTATCCATGCGCGAAACGCTCCGGCACATAAAGCGCCCGGCTGTTGTCCTCAGCTTAACTCAACCGCGACGTGCTGGAGATAGGTCGAGCTCTCAGGACGCAGGTCAACGATGATATCCACGATGGCGCCGCGCGTACACCGAACCAACTTGGTTTCTGCCGCAGGTGGATACTGAAAATGCATTCCCCGGAGCGTGCCCTGCAAATGATTGAATGCAACGTTCGCCTGCGCTATCACGGGCTTGAGTCCATGATCCTCGAACTCGTGCTGGCAGAATGCCCGCGCAAAGAATCCCCGCGAGTCCTCCCGCCGCTCGATGTCGATGATGAATGCGCCTCTCAGATGAGTCTCGGCAAAAATCATGATAGCGTCTCCTCGAATACTTCAGGTTGGGACTACGATACTGCCGCCGGCACAGGCTTCCGGTTCGACGTCCAGTGCAGCGAGTTGTCAAGTTGCGATTCGTTCAGCAGACGAGTAATCGATTTGATCCGCAGGTAGCGCCCGCTTTCGACTTCCTCACGAGTCAAGCCCGCGGCGCGATAAGCGTCGTATAGCTCCTGTGCGCCCTTGCGCGCCGTCCACTGCGGGCGAAATTCCGGCAGGATCCGCTGGATCTTGTCGCAGGTCACGCGATAGCAGCGCTTATCGGGTCCGCCACCGGGCGCATATTCCACGGTGCATCCCGGCACAGTTTCCGCCACGATGTCGGCCAGTTCGCGGATACGATAGTTCTCCTCCGTGCGGCCGACGTTGAAGGTCTCGTTGTGAACGATATCCCGCGGCGCCTTGAGCACGGCTACCACCGCAGCCATAATGTCGCGGATGTGGACGATTGGCCGCCATGGAGTTCCATCGCTCTTGATGAGGATCTGTCCCGAGGTATATGCCGCGGCAACGAGATCGTTCAGGACGATATCGAGTCGAAGGCGCGGCGACACACCATAAGCCGTAGCATTTCTCATGAAAGTCGGGCTGAATCTGTCATCCGCGAGCGGCTTCACATCACGCTCCACCAGAACCTTCGACTCGCCGTACGCCGTTACAGGATTCAGGTCGGCATTTTCATCGAGATAATCGTCGCCGGCCGAGCCATACGTGCTGCAGGAAGAAGAGAACACAAATCGTTCGACGCCCGCTTCTTTCGCCAGCCTGGCCAGATTCACCGACGCGCGGTGGTTGATATCGTAAGTCAGGTCAGCATTCAAATTGCCCAGAGGATCATTCGACAGCGCCGCCAGATGCACGACTGCCTGGAACCCTTCCAGTTCGGCCCGGTGATGTCGCGCATATCCTTGCGCAGTTCCGGAATGTGCTGCGGTTCCCCGCCGAAGTCGCAGCCAGCATATAGATCGGTATCCAGACCAGTCACTTCATGGCCTGCGGCAAGCAGCATCGGCACAGCAACCCCACCGATGTATCCCTTATGACCTGTTAGCAAAACTCTCATAGCTTTCTCTCTTCCGTATTTTTTAGATTCTGCGGTCAACACTCGACAGCGAAAGACCGGCTAACTCGCTGGGCTTTGAACTTGCATCACTCCACCACTGCTCGCCTTTTCCGGATCTGGCTCGGCGCCGCTCAGGCCGGGACCAGCTCGCGACTGCCTGCCATCCGAACGATCGTGGTGTATTGGCGGTCGAGCGATTTGCGGTAGTTTTCAGTCGTCCGCTCCAGATTGAGCTTCAACTCGTTCGCGTTTCGTTCAGCCTCAGCGAACTGTTGCTTCAACCGGTCTACGTCGACATTTTCAATGTCCAGACAAAAGCTCTCCAGCCCTGCTGCAGTCATCAACGCATCCACCTTTTCGTGGAAGGAGATGGCCACCACCGGCTTGTTGAGCAGCACGGCCAGAAGCACATTATGGAATCGGCTCGCCACAACGATATCGGTTTGGGCCAACTGCGTCAGAAGCATCTCAAAGGATTCGGCAGGCTCGTCGATGAGCCCTACCGCTCCGCTTTTCCATCCGCGACTTTCGAGAATCCTTCGCAGATCGGCGCGGGCCGGGCCGTCGTAGGCGACGTCGCCAATCAGTAAGCGTACTGTATGGTTTTGCTCAAGCAACCAGGCAGCAAAATCCGCCAATCTTTCGATGTAAAGCTTATAGATCGATGGATCGTTCTCCGCAGTGGCCCGTCTCCGGCTGTGCGTGATCACGCCCAATCCCACAACACTGGGCCGATCTGCGCGCCTCGTTTTCGCCAAGCCGGGGTTGCGTGGAAGACTGAAAGCCAGATCCGGAAAGACTTCATCGCCAGCTCTCTTAAAATGAATGCTCTCCATATAATCCATGGAGAACTGGTCCCGATACGACCGGTAGTTTGCCAGAGCAAGTGCCGTCTTGACGATTTGGCGGCTCAGCGGTCGCCGGATGGGCCCAGCGCCGACGCTGACGAACAGCAGCTTACACCGGCAGAGCCGTGCCGCCGCCGACCAGCGCAAAATGTCATAATGCAGGCCGAAAGGCGTGATCCCCATGTCGGAGAGCATGCCTGTTCCCGTCATCAGGAGCATGTCACTTCCCTTGATGATGCTGATAACTTTCCACCAGCGGTACACTTCCAGCGGGATGGCGCAAAACACTTTCGCGAGTGCCCGCAAGAAGAAGTTCCCGGCCCGCGGCAGCCGACCCTGTCGTATGGGAAAGGCCGCCACGTTATGTAGGGCGGCAATTTCCTCGGGACCGGAACAGATGCAAGAAAAAGATGCCTTTGGCATTCGATCGCGGAGGTTATGGAGAAGCGCATAGAGCGTACACTCGTTGCCCAGATTCCCCGCTCCAAAATTGCCGAATACTGCGATCCTGGGGCGCTCCTTCATGCCTCGAACACGATCGGTCATTGAACCAGTCATTTCATCAAGTGTGCGGGATCGCGTGAACGTCAAAACGTGGAGCCCGCGCCGACCGGCTTAAGATCTTCGTTGCTGTCACCCAGCGAGGCCGAAGCGGAGTCCGCCGGCGTATTCGTCAACTGATAGCCCGCGGCATAGCGCAGGCGCCAGTCATGTCTCTTCTTGTTCAGCGGCTCCACACCCGCGTAATGACAGGGCCACCGCGCCCCCAGTTTCCGGTCCTGTTCGTGAATCTCTTCCAGCATCTCCTGAATGGGCTTCCAGTTTTGATCGGCGGCAACCCGGCTGCGAACATCGAGGTCGATGCCGGAGACGAAAAGATGCCCTCCCGGCCGCACCAGTCTTGCGATCGCGCGCAGGCACCGGTCCGCATCCGGCGGCTCCATGTGACAAAGAAAGTTATTCGCAATCACGATGTCCTGCTGCCCCAGGATCTCCGCCAGATCAGGATCGCCGGCATCGCCAACGCGCCACTCGATGCCCTGCTTGATCCAGGACTTCACCGTCACCGAGTCGCTGTCATGGTCGAATACCTGGTCGACCTCGGCAGGCGACATGGCAGAGCAGATCGATGTATCGGTCAGTTGCGGCGAAACCAGTGAGTATCTCCCTTGCTCAGCAAATTCGACGGCTTGCCGCGAGATATCGACGGCCTGCATGAGGAGCTTAAGATCAGGGCGCGCCGACCTTATTGCCCAAGCCACCGAGTAGGCTTCCGCGCCCGTGCTGCAGCCCAGCACGGCAACGCGAAGCACATCGCCTTTCTCTTTTCGCGTGACCAGATGTTGAATGAGCTCCAGTTCCGCACGGTTGCGGAAGAAGTACGTGCTGAGAGCCTGCGCTCTGCGCATCTGAAGGAGAGTAACCGCGTGCAGCCATTTCCCGTACACGCGTACCGGAGCGAAGTTGGTCAGTGCGGCTGGAAGCGCGTTCCAAACCGCCTGATTGATCCTGAGAAACGCGCCCACCGGCGACTTGCCCAGAACACGGGCTCGCACCAACCGCGCGGCAAACGAATGGGAATGGGTTTCGACCGGAGAGTCATGTCCCGTCACGTCCGGATTCCACCTGGTAACCTGCTCATTGCCCCGCGTCCATTGCGGAGTGCCCAGCGCCAGCATCTTCATCTTTCCGGAATACGTAAACTCCACGCGGGGCGGAACCTCGACCAGCATGCCCGGCCCAACTTCGTATCGGCCCCCGCCGATGGTGAAGCTTCCGGCGCCGTCGATGATGTAGTAGAAACGGGTCATCTTCTTGCTGACGAAGAAGGTGTCGTGCCCCAGTTCCGACTCGACATACAGGATCTCGACCTTCCTGTTCTCAAGGGAACCGAAGTTGTACCCGAGAAACCCCTTGCCCGTAAACGAGGCCGAGCTCGGCAACTGGTGAACGTATTTCAGAAACTCTCTCCCTGCATCTTCCTGCACGATTTTCTCTCCGTGAATCCGACGGGCACAATCACTCAATAGCGGTATGCGGAGTTACTGGCCAGCATACGGATATCGATCTGCTTCTCAGGCAGGAACCGCGGCCACAGAGCCATGAATCCTGAGCCATTGCTCGAAAACAACAAGACTGAAAAGAACTTTATGGTTGTCGCTTTGTCCACGTTGGTGCTGGTCCAGCATTTCGCGGATCACGGCTGGCCGCAGATACTCGTTGATGCCCGAAGACGGGTCGAGCAGAGTTTCCTCCATCCCGCTTCCGATGGCATCCCGGAACCAGTCATCGACAACGTTGACCGCAAAACCTTTTTTCCGTCTTTTAAGAACCGTCTCCGGCAGCAGCGAGCCGCATACCTGGCGATGCAGCCACTTGCCTGAGCCGCGACGCACCTTATATTTGGCAGGCAATCTCTCGACATATTCCACAATCGTACGATCGAGAAACGGCACCCTCACCTCCAGCCCGTGCGCCATGGAAAGCTTGTCCGCGTACATCAGAAGCTCATCCGGGAGCGTCGAACGCACCTCAAGATACTGGAACCCCCCCAGCTCATCGGTGTTGCGGATCAATGGAGCGAGATCTGCCCAGCAGTCCTGGATTCTGTCTCCTGCATCCGCCTCGATCGCACCATCCTGGAATAGCCGGTCAATCTGGTCGCCCGGCATGAGCGATAAAACATTTTGATATCTCCTGATTCGTTCCGGGATATCGAGTGCGTACACTCCCCTTTTCAAGGTCTCATTTCTCGGCAGTGCCCTGATCCCGGACGAAACCGCGCCGCGCATCCAGGCCGGCAATCCCGCCCACAAACCGCCGTACCGCACCCCCAGATGGCGCCGATACCCTCCGAACAGTTCATCGGGGCCCTGGCCCATCAGCGCAACCTTCACATCCTGGCGCGCCCGTTGACACACGAAATACATCGGAACGATGGAGGAGGAGGCAATCGGCTCCTCGAGAAACGTGACAATTCCTGGCAACGCTTCATCGAACGTGGCTCGGTCCAGTTTCACTTCGCTGTGCTGCGAGGAAAAATGCCTCGCGGTTTCCGCCGCGTCTGTCAGCTCGTCGTCGGCGAAGCTGGAGCCGTAGCCTACCGTATAAGTTCGCCACGACTCGCCATTCTGCTTCATGAGCGCAAGCAAGAGTGCTGAATCGACGCCGCCACTCAGCAAGAGCCCCAGCGGCACATCGCTCAGCAGGTGTCGCTTCAGCGCCTGCTGGTAGAGCTCCAGCAGCTCTTCCTGCGCCTGCTCCGGCGACTTTACCGGCGAAAATGGAACTGGCTCATAGTTATCCCATCGCCGGACCTTGCAATCTCCGTTTTCGCAGACCAGCATCGTTCCAGGAGCCAGTTTGCGGATGTTCTCAAAGATCGTGTATGGCGACGGCGTGTAACGATAGCGCAGAAAAAGATTCAGGGCAGACGGATCGACGCTCGGCTTCTCGTTGATTGCCGCCGTCACGGCGCGTATCTCGGATCCAAAATGGAGTCGTCCGCCGGCAATCCGGTAGTAAATCAGCTTGATCCCATACCGGTCCCGCGCCAGGACCAGCCGTTTCCGGCGCACATCCCAGATCGCCAGTCCGAACATCCCGTTCAGATGGTCGAAGACCTGGTCGCCCCACTGCGTGTATCCATGTACGATCACTTCCGTATCGCATGAAGTGCGGAACGCGTAGCCGTATCCTTCGAGCTCTTGCCGCAGCTCGGGAAAGTTGTAAATCTCCCCGTTAAAAACCACCCAAACCGATTCGCCCTGATTCGACATCGGCTGGTGGCCGCCGGCGAGATCGATGATCGAGAGCCGCCGGAATCCCAACCCCAGCGAGCCCGCCAGAAAATACCCTTCATCGTCGGGTCCGCGGTGCGCAATGCTCCGCGCCATTCTCTCGATGTCGCGGCGGTTCACGGGCGCGTGATCGCCGAAGTTATATTGTCCGCAAATTCCACACATCAGACCGCGCTCCCCTGCATGATTGGTTCAGGCTGGGCTGCCGCCTTTTCCCGGCACAGCAAAAAACTTAGGCTACAGAACATTTGCGACTGCGCCCAACGATGCATCGGAGTGTTGTCCCAGCCGAGCAGGAGGCGGCGAGCGCGGAATGAGCCGTCTGGTTTCTGCCACTCCTCACGGCCGCTGTTGGCCAGGAGAATTGCATCCAGCTCAGGAAATCTGCCCTTTAGCAGAACGGCGAGGTTGATGCATTCGGCGATGTCGTACAGTTCGTGCCGATATACCGTCATACGCGGACGGCGCGAAAACGGCTTCGGCAACAGATCTTCAGTGAACAGATTGCGGATGTAGTATTGAACTCCACGCTCGATCGCCCTGGTGCAGTCCGCGTTGCCGGTCAGGTTCTCAATCTTCGTCAGCGCCTTCATCACGAAGCAGGTGTGAAAATGATCGACGAAATCTCGGGCCCCCTCGGTCGAATAGAACCAGGAGCCGTCCTGGTTTTGCGATTCGAGCACAAAATTCAAATTACGCAGCGCAACCTTGCTGTATCTCTCGTCAGAGAAATCCTGAGCCGCCTGGGTCAGGAGAAACGCGCGATAAGCGCTCGCATTGACCACTCCGCATGGATCGCCAGGGTCTGGAGTGTAGGAGCAGGTCGATGCGGTCGATGAGACGGCACGATCGTGATAATCGAGCAATCCGTGCTCGGCGATGGAATGCATGATCTCGCGCCATTGCGCATCCCCGTCGATCCGGTACACCTCGCGGAACGCTTCATACACGTAGGGCAGCGTTGTGATCATCGGAGTATCCTGCTTCATCGTCCCCGTTCTAGTCTCCCAATTGAACGGGTATCCCCAGCAATAGCGCTCGTATCCCGGGCAGCGGGTCTGTTTCAGAATCTCCAGAAAATGCACCGCCCTCCGGTAATACGCATCCGATTCAGCCGCCTGCGACAGGAAAGCAAATCCCATGGCATAATGCGCGTCGGCGATTGCGAACCGTTGCCGCTTCCAGAACAGGCGGCGCGCCGACGGCAGAAAAGCTTCTGAAAAGATCATCGGCGAGACGGCCAGCGTCCCGAGAAGCCGATGGCGATAATAGAGAGCCTTCGCGGCCCGGCCGAGATCGCTGGCAAAGTAGCTCTGATGATCCCACGAGGTCTCACCATAGCGATCGAGCCATGCTACAAAACGAAGCACCGCCGCCTGGATCTTTTCCGTGTCTGCCACTTCTACTGTTCGCCCTGCGCGTTCCATTGCGAATCACCCTGCCTTCACTTCAAAGCTGTCGACCTTTTGCAGCCGGAAAAGCGACCGGAAAATCATGCGCAATTTCTGCATTTCCTCTCTGCGATGGAACCGCATGAGCTCCTTCGAGACGGGCCTCTTCATGCGGCGGAGAAAAGCCGACAAATAGCCGGCATATAAGGCCGCGCCCTCCAGCAGATACGGCTTCTTGGTCGCCCGATACAGGACTCGAATCAGCTCCCACAGCGGATGGTTGCCCAGATAGTAGTCTTTCTCGCCATATGAGAACGCGGATGCAAGCGGCGACCGCTCCGCCGTTCCCAGGCTCCGGTAATGAAAGAAAGACCTCTCACGATAGGAGCGAGTCCGCCAGCCCTTCATGCGCGCGGTGGTCACGGCAATCCAGTCCACCCCTCCCGCCTTGTTTGGAATGTAGCCGCCAATCTCCTCAAAGCACCGGCGGCGAAACAGTTGGCACCCGCCTGCAACATGATTCTGCCCCTCGAAACTGTCCCTGGCCGAGCTGTACCCGTCCTCTTCGAAGATCGTGCCCGCGACGCCGAGCTGGGGGTCCTGCTCGAACTTGCTCAGGAGAAACTCGAAATAGTCGGCGTCGAAGGACACATCGGAGTCTACGTTGCCAACGATTTCGTATTGCAGATCAGCGACTCTCTCCAGACCGGCATTGATCGCATACACCTTGGCGGCAAAGCTGCGGTCCCGGTGCATGGGCAGATCGACCAGCTCCATCCAGGGGTGGTCTGCAAGATACCTCTTCACAATGCTGGCTGTGGCATCGGTCGATCCATCGTTAACGATCACCCACTTTGCAGGCAGGACCGTTTGTGCAGTCATCGATTGGATAAGTTTTTCGATATATCGCTCTTCGTTACGAGCGGGTGTAATGAGTACATATAGGCTATGAGTCATGGGGTCCTTGGTCTTGAATGGCCGCGGGAATTACAAAAGTGAAATGGTTGCCGACCTCAGGCGCTTTTTTGCCAGTAATCGAGCATCGACTGCAGTGTCTGAGCCAGGGAAAAGCGAGGTTTCCAGCCGGTGTCGCGGGAGAACTTCCTTGTACTGCCAAAAATCACGGTCTCGTCGGACGGCCGCATGAGGTGCGCGGCAGGCCGGATCGTGACTTTGATTCCGGCAAGTCGAATGGCGGTCCGCAGCACTTCCGCAATCGAATTCGTTCTGGGAGCGCACAGATTGTACGTCTCACCCGGCGTGCCCTTGATTGCTGCGCGATAAAATCCGAACACGGCATCCTGCACATCCAGAAACGCGCGGTGTGTCTTTAGATTACCCACGTCGAGGACCGGTGCCTGTTGCCCCTTCTGAATACGCGCGAGCTGGCGCACAAAATCGGAAGGCGCATCATTGGTCTTGCCTGGGCCAGTCGTGTTGAAGAGACGAATGGCGACCACCCCAATGCCATAGTCTGCAAAGTACTGCCTGCCCAGCAATTCCTGGCACAGCTTGCTGATCCCGTAGGGATGCAGGGGGTGGAGAGGCTGCTCTTCAGTTACTGGAATAGCGGACCGCGGCACGTGTCCGTATTCCGCGCTGGAGCAGGCAGAGACAATCACGGGCGCTTTCTTTCGGCGCCGAGCCGCTTCAAAGAGATAGAGAGAACCCATGATGTTCGACTCGAACGTCTCTACCGGATCCGTCCACGAAACCACCGGCAGGCTTTGCGCGCCCAGGTGAAAAATGTGCGTGGGCGCTAATTCCTGGACGAGCTGTTCCACATGCTGGCCGTTGCGCAGGTCGCACTGCACAAACGAGATGCCCGGTTCTGATGCCGGGACGGACGAGCCATGATTGCGGTAAGTGCCCACAACCTCCCAGCCCTTGCCGTGCAAGAAACGGACCAGGTGCGATCCAATGAATCCTTCAGCTCCGGTAACCAGGGCAACCTTCTTCAATGCAGATCCCTCAATTGTCAGGATTGGCTTTATTCGGAATGCTCTACTTTATCGCTGCTGATTTCACTTTGAATCAGGGTTGAGAATTCTTTGCATTTATACAACGGCCGGCTGATGGTAGATCTCCGAACGCTCGGCCACGAGAGCCTTATCAAACGCTGTCTCCGGTTCGTAGACAACCACATGGCTTCCCCGTTGTGAAAACGAAATGGGAATGCACAAAAGCTTCCTCAGCGCCTGGCGCAGGGCCTCACGGCGTTCCGGCTCCACGCAGAACAGCATGAACCCTCCACCTCCCGCGCCCAGGAGCTTTCCGCCGAGCGCGCCCGCACGCATCCCGGTGTCATAGATATCGTCGATGTCAGGATTCGTGATCTTCTGGCTCAGTGTCTTTTTCAGCTTCCAGCTCTCATGCAGCAGCCGCCCAAAGTCTGCGATCGGCCGCTTCGCATCCGCAAGGATCGATTCGCCTTCATCGACCATCTGCATCATGGCCCGCAGTTCCTTGGTACGCTCGGGCGTTGTACGGATCTGGTCTTTCGCGATTTCCGACGCGATGCGAGAAAACCCTGTAAAGTAGAGGGCCAAATGCTGCTCCAGCTCGCCAATCCGGCTGGGAGCCGCCATGATCGGGTTCACTTCGACCGAGCCATTCTGGAGAAAGTTGATACGGTTCAGACCGCCGAAGGCCGCGCTCACCTGGTCTTGCGCCCCAACGGATTCGCCAAGAATGTCTTGTTCGACATGGATGGCATCCGCGGCCAGTGCCTGTTTGTCACGCATCTGGTTTTTCAGTCCATAGAGCGCCAGCAGCAGACCCACCGTGAACGCGGAGCTGGTTCCGAGGCCCGCGCGAGCGGGCAAATCGGCAACGTGATGAATCTCCACTCCCTCTATCACGTTCAGATATTGCAGGCAGCCGCGGACAGCGGGGTGTTCAATCATGTTGTTCGCAGAAGCATTCTCGACCTTGGTGTACGACACCCGGCTGTGGTACTCAAAAAACGGGGGCAGCCAGCGGCATGTGAGGTAGCAGGACTTGTTGATGGTCGTGGAAAGAACGGCCCCGCCATGCTCCCGGTACCAGACAGGGTAATCCGTGCCGCCGCCGAAAAATGAAATTCGCATTGGGGTTCGAGTGATGATCATGCCTTCTGCCTTCCCAGCCTTGCCTGGCAGACAAATCCATCGATATCAGGCGGCGCAAGGAGCCGAGACCTGAACGGATTTATTCCAACAACCCTTTTCGTGCTTGGACCGATTATAGTCACTGGTCGCCTACGCAACGACTGGCACCGCGGATGAAGGAACTTGCTGCTCTGCACTCGCGGCGCTGACGGACGCGTGCAACTGCGAGAAAATCTGCTCCATGATCCACGCGGTGCGGAGGATCTCGTCATAAGAAAGAGGCAAAGGCTGGCCATCGGTTATGGAGCGATAAAAAGCTCGAATGAGATGCTTCTTACCGTACTCCACATGAAAATCGGCCTTGGCGAACTTCTTCATGTTTCCCAGCGAATTGGCCGCATATTGCCTGGCATAGCTCCACTGCGGCAGGAACTGCTCAAGATAGCTCTTGTAGGCCGCGCCTCTCAGCTTGATGACTGTTTGTTGTCCCTCATTCATGATCAAGCCATTCTTTGGTCCATACAGGCGCAGCATATGCAGGCACGGGCGCATCTGCGAGGAAAACGTAAAATACGCTGTCGCCTCGCCGTCGTGCACGATCACCCGCAATTCGTCGATGATCTCCCGTTCGCCGAGGTCTTTGAGAAACTTGCTGGTGAAACCGTATGCGATGACCTTCGGTTCGTCCGTCGTTAGATATTCCGCGATCCTGCCAATGCCGTGGCTGATGGTGTTCTGCAGCAACCCTCCCGGCAGGCGCCGCACCCAGTGACTGCTGTCTCCCAGCATGGCTTTGGCATATGCAGGGTCTCCGAGGTTGTAGCAGTAGTAGCTCTCCATGTGGACCGGAGGGCCGCCAAGGTATCCCTGCCTGACCAGCGCGCGCATCCGAATCGCCGCGTGCGTGAATTGCGCATTGTGGCCGGCCGTCAGCTTTAGATTGGCGTCAACCGCAAGACGGATGAGATCTTCCGCCTCCTGAAATGTGACAGTGAACGGCTTTTCGACATAGACGTGGCATCCGGCCTCAAGACACGTTTTGGCGATCGAATAGTGGCTCTGCGGCGGCGTCGTAATGTGCACAACGTCCGGCTTCGTCTTCTCGATCAGTTCGTTGACGTTCGAGAAGGACGCCGCGAGATTCAGTCTCTCGGCCAGTTGCCTGGCCATCAGTTCTTCCGCGTCACAGACCCCTACGATTTGAGCGTCCGGTATATGGACGATGTGCTCAACGTGCTGATCGGCGATTTTGCCGCAACCCACGATTCCAATGCGTAGCATCTAAAGACTCGCTGTTCTTACATAATCGAAATAGCGCCGCGCAGCTTCAGGAAACGGTACAACCTGCCGCCATCCCAGACGATCCTTGATTTTCTGGTTGGTGTACCGGTTGCCTTTCCAGTATGTGGCGCAGCGATTTCGGTTGAACGCCGCGGGTAATTGTCCTTCCGACGAGCGCGCATATTTTTCCCATGCCCAGCTAAAGCCGTAGAAGACCCAGTAGGGAACGCGGATGGACCGCAACTTCTTCCCCTGTTTCTTGTACAACCGTAGAAACCGCCTGCTGCTGGGCAAATCGTCGTCCACGACGTTAAACGCCTCCCCATCAACTCCGTCTGTAATTCCTGCGAGTACGATTGCCCTCGCGCAGTTGTCCACATACGTCAAGGGGAGTTGGTTGGAGCCTCCCAAATGCATGAACACCCCGAAGGTGTCGATACCGATTCGTCCCGAGAGGTGAGGCGCTCCGGGACCGTAAACGGAGCCGGGACGAATGTGAACGTAGGGCAGCTGGAATTCCCGGCCATACTGTTCCACGAGTTTTTCCTGCTTGAGCTTGGCATAGGCGTATGCCTCGAAACGGTCAAGGACGCGACTGTCCAGCTCACACGATTCGTCGAGCAGCCCATGGCGTGGAAGCTTGGCATTCGAATAAACAGCAAAAGAACTGACGTTGACGAAGCGCCGGAGGCATCCAGCCTGGACCGCTGCATCCAGAAGATTCCTTGTGGCCACCACGCAGCTCATGAATGAGCCCGCAAAAGTCTTCTCGCTCGAAGCGGCCAGATGGACGATCACTGCAGCTCCCTCTGGCGGCTTTTGCGCAATCCTCGCGTGACAGAAGATTCCCGGAAAGCACTTCCACGCGAGCTTCCGGGAAGGCCTCGATCACTGACTTCATCCTCGCGAGGTTGCTCGAAGGCCGCACAAACAAGCGCAGGTTCGTATAGCCGGCCCGAAGCATCTCCGCAACCACTCGCGATCCGATAAACCCGGCGGCGCCTGTAATCAGAATGCGCTCATCCGAGCCGACACTAGTTTCGATCATTGCCTTGGACTCTCCAGACCGGTCTCCAGGAACTCAACCGCAAGTTTGTCTCTTGTGATCACCCAGGCGATTCGGCGACCTCCGAATGCGACTGCCGGGAGCGGTTGCCTGACCACAACTCCTCCGACCGAACGGCTGTAGTTCAGTTCCTCCTCAAGATTTTCGACCTCGTAGCACAGGTGATGCAGGCCCCCGCCGCGCTCAAGAAATCGACTCACTGGCGAGTCCGTTGCCGCGGGTTCTACCAGTTCGATGGACGTGGCAGCGGGATCGCTTCCCCAAATGAACGACACCTTCACTCCCTGCAGCGGGTCGAATGTAATCTTGCCGTCCCATTCCGCTCCGAGAGATTTCGCAAAGCGTTCCGCAACCGAATCAATACTGTCCACGACAAAACCTACGTGGTGGAGCCTCCGGGCCTGACATTCGACAGCTGGGGGCACCGACGTTCGTGCTTTGCTCATAATCTCCAAGTTCATTCCTCTGGGCGATTGTCCAAGGCCGCCGCCCACGCGTCGATGCACTGCGTGCATCCCTCAGCACCACAATACTGCTGTGCTGCTCACGTAAAGAGGCTGTCTCCACTTCCCGGCTGTGGCCGGGACCAAGGCAACCGAGGCAAGGTCTTCGTGGCATAAATCGCCGAATGCCTGGCCTTTCTCGCAAGATAGAAAGGAAAGCCTCTTCTGAGCCGGGCATCAATTCCAGCGTCGCCGCAGACGAACAGCCAAGGATTGATTTCTGCAACAGCCGAGCGCACAGCGGCGGTCACATCTGTGACATCCGCTGGATCGTAGTACGCGTGTTTCAGAGTCAACCGATGGTCTCGCAGGGTCATGACGAGAAACGCGATGATCCTGCCGTGGCGACTCACGAACATCGGTATTTGTCGAAAGTCTCCGGCGAACACCGAAAAAGTGTATTTTTCCTGCATAACCCGGTCTTCGTCCGTAGACGACATCCAGGGGAACCGCAGAGCCCAATTCCAGTAAAGACTGTCGCGGCCGAACGGATCTTCCTGAGCCTGGTGGTCAATGAAAGACTCCATCTGCGCGTCGAAAACGTCGGGAATGTGTACCCGGAGCTCGCGTCGGACAGCACTTCTCCCGTACAACCATCGGTTCTTGACACCGGCTACCGATCGCACAACACGGCCCGGTAAACCGGTCGATGGCGACATACTGATGATGAAGTAAGTGCGATCGCATCGCCCATGCTCCTCGAACTGCCCGGTATTGAGATAGGCAGAAGCCGCCGCACTTGCGGGGGAAGAAGCTGCCAGTCTGTTCGCATATCTCTTCATCGCCATAAACAGGAGCTTCATAGCGGCCAACCGTTGCTCACTCTCTTTGTCGGCCCACCATGCTGTCAACCAGCCAAATTTGACCCGTCCCTGCGACGGATCTTTCACCTGATCGGGTAGAACCCCTAGACAAGCTACGAGTTGACCTTTGAAGTGCGCCGTCAGCAGAAGGGTATCGTTGTCATCGGCTCGGGGATTGGCAACCTGGGATACGACGCGCCTTTTGGTGATCGGGAGCCTCGGCTGCATCCAAAAGGATTCGTCCCTCAGGAGCGCCTCCAGATCGCGTTTGGTGTATTCGGCGATTTCCAGGCTGCTCTTGGCTGCCGACGGCGCCACATGGAGTTCTGCAACAGCCATCATTGATTCCTCAGGATCGTTCGGGTTCCGGTAACCATTCGCAGGAGGGACTTGGCCGAAAGCTGATTGAGCGTGCTACGCAGGCTGATCTGCGCATGGCCTCCGTCGAGCGCGAACCGCTGGAACGAAAAGGCGATCGAGTCGACGCGCGCTTCACTTGTACCGAAGGAAAGATCCAGATTCTGGCCGCTCATATATTGGAACAACGACACTGAGACTCCATCATCGTGAAACGGAAAGGCAAAACACCGGCAAGGCAGGCCAAGAGACCGAATGAAATCCACACAGGCGCTGACTTCCTTTTCCTGATCGGCGGATCCAAGTTCACAAAAATAAGGGTGGCTCGCGCTGTGCGCTCCAATTTCAAATCCCCAACGAGCCAAATCCTTGACCTCTTCCGTCGTCAGGTACGGCCGTTGGCGGCGCAAATAGTCCTCAAAATCAATCTCAAAAAAAGCTGCCAACTCATCAATCAAGCTTCCGTCGGCATACCGCAACGCGTTCAGCTTCGCCTGCACACTTTTTTCTGGACGGTCGCCAAGCTGCGGCGGAATCCGGCCGGGATTCTGTTTCGCCTGCTCCATCACAAGGCTGATCTTGTGGCGCCACATCAGTCGCTTGTTATCGATGGTCGCGCTGTTCAGAAACAGCACTGCAGGCAAACCCTTTTCACGGAGAATCGGGGCAATCACTTCATAGACTTCTCTCATCCCGTCATCGAAGGAGAGCAGGAAGCGCCGCTCTGAAGTCTTCCCATGACGTGCCCTGGGGAGATCCCCCAGCTCCTCGAGCTTGAGCGGACGGCTCGTTCTGCACAGATCGTCGATGTCCGACTTGAACTTGGCAACGGTCGGCACTGCATACAGATTCCTGACATGAGGCGGAGCAACGTCACAGACGATGTGGCCAAACGGAAAGAGCACGGCTGCCGGAGGACCATACAGATCCGGCATGAGGCTCCCGGCAAATCTCAAACCCGCGCTGATCAGGGCGTCGCTCACAATCGGTTCAGGCTTGTCCGGTCTCAGTCGACAAAAACGCGGCCCACTTCTCAAAGGAGTCGAGTTCAGCAAGTTTTTCCATGTCGACTTCGACCTGGAACTCCTCTTCCACCACGTGCAGGAGGGTAATCGCAGCGAGCGAGTCCCATGCGACAACGGTGGCTACGCTGGCGGCTGGAATGGCGGCTTCCGGCAGCCTCGGAAACACGGCCCGAAAACACCGGGTGAGTTTTTCACTTAAAGAGACTTCGTTCATCATGATGTTGTGTTCATTCTAAAAAAAAGCGGAGGGCAATGCTCCCGGAAAACACTCTGGGAAAGGACGAACGGCTTTTCCGGTTCACTTCCAAGAAACTGCGCGAAACAAGCCCGAAGAGGACCGTTCTTCGCTGTCACCTCAAAATCGAACTCGAGCTCATTGCAGTCAAAATAAGAGAACAACAAATCCATGCATCCGTACTCGATGCGTCGCGAGAATGCCCGGCAGCTCATGACCCAAGTGTGAATGTTCACTGCGCGGTTTTCGCGTTGTCCAGCAAGAACCGCGATCTTGCCCAGCGGCCCGAATTTGTCTTCGTAGGAAACGAGAAGCAGGAAAGCATTCGGCGATTGGCGGCATTGCAGCCATTCGGCCTCCGAATATCGTCTCCCGTTCAGGTTGAACTGATTGGTCTTATTCACGAGCTCGACAACTCTCGAGTCGCTGGCCGGCGGATCGAACCTTACCGTAAGCACTGCTTCGGCCTGAGAGAGAAATAAATCCTGCCGGGCTCCGCCTTCTGACAGCGGCGGCATTTTCGCTGCGGCTCGAATGCTTGCGAGGCGGAGCTCGTCTTCTTCATCCAGTCTGCGCTTGCCAAACAGGTTTCGCAGGGTGTTGAACAGCGCAATTGCCTCAGCATCTTTCCTGGGAAACAGCAGGCAATCGATTTCCGGGTAAGCCGCCTTCACTTCCGCGAGTTCCATCGGGTTATCGTCGATGAATACGACACTGTCGGCGCCAATGTTCCAGGTAGCAAGAATGCGCCCGACCGATTCAGATTTCGGCCTCCAGTTGACTTCCATTGGATAGATTTTGTCTTTGGCTAAGCGAATATCCGGTCGTTCAAATGCCTGCTCCGCATTTTCCGGAGCATTTTTGCTGGCCACACCGATTAGAACGCCTTGGCCCGCCAGAGCACTCAGCAATTGCTGATAAAGGCCATGGACCTGCGCGTGATGGTCCAGGTCCCAGGCAACCGCTTCGGCGCCAATTTCACCCACCAGACCGCGCCATAACGTGTCGTCGAGGTCGGTGATCAGGCCTTTCTTCGGGCTTGCAGGCAGCAGCTGCCGAGCCAGCGCACTGCCAATCGCGTCGCCATGCGAGACAGAAAATGGATGACCGGTCAGCAGCTCAGCGCGCAGATCGAGACGCTTGTCAGGCGGAGATTGATGGAGAAGCCATTGACTGCTGGCAACAGAAATTGCCTGTCGGGATGCCATGCGCACGGCGAAATTCGCCAGCTCTGCCCGGATTTCCAGTTCCGCTTTTCCCGCCTCATCAGCACGGGTGTGAAACGTTGGCGGCAAAGGAAGGCTCGGCAAGGACACCGCAATTGGAACCGACTGGCTGAGCCTCTCGATCGCGTCGCCAAGCCGCGCCAGCGCGGCCCGCACCTGTTGTACGATCTCAATCTCCTGCACGGGTCCCCAGCCGCCAAGCGTGCGATAGCCAAGACGCGCGTCCAGGTCGGGCCATTCCAAAACCACAGCCACCCCCATCATCCCCGGGGGCAACTCCCGCTCCAGTGTCCCGGCCAGGTCTCCGTAGAGGCCGCCGATGATCCTGACGATGCGCCCCGGAATCGCTTCCTGCATGTGAGCTGCGAGAAACGTCTCCAGATGAAGGGGCGCGAACCCGCAGGCAAGCAGAACCGGGTAAATCTCCTCACTGCCTGAAGACTCCGCTTGATTCAAAATTTGCAGCGCTTCGGTCAGTGTCACGGGTTACTTTGACGGCGATTCAAGGTTTTTCCATCCCACGTCGCTGGCGGGCAGCAGACACCGGTCGCTGCGGAAGCGCAAGAAGACCGGAACGAAACGTGATGTAGCGCAGGCAATTCCTTACGAGAAGGAGAGTTGGCGTCGCTGCCTGAGGAAGTTTGACTTTACCGGTTTGCGTGATCTGCCATACCGTCTACACCGGTTCCTGAGTTACCGTGCCCCGAAGCCACTGCACTCAAGTGGCTCTTTCCCGCCGGGGCCCCCGCGGACAGGTCTTGGTCCGTGGGGTGGAAGTAAGAGCCACCATGCACAACTTCTAGAAAAGGCTACATCCACTCAGGAACCGGTCTAAGGCTGAAGGGTCCATGTCAGAGTCGGCGGCGCAGGGGCCTGCGTTGAGCTGCTTCCGCAAGTACCACCCGCTCCAACCTGGGACGTTGGGCAAGTATCCAACGGATGCGGGTATTGATAAGGCGTGTAGGTGTAACTCACCGGGCATCCAGCCGCGACATCTGCCGCAGACTCGCAGCGTTCGAGAGTCGCCGGTTGTGAGGCCGTCACTACGGCATTGCAGAGGCTCCCTGACAACCCCGAGCAGTCATTGTAGGTGCTGCCGATCTGGACCTGGGCGGTAGTCCGGTTGTATATGTTGGTTAATTGCTCGGGCGCACCGCTCCCCCAGAGGTAAGTTGGGCTGTAATGGGTTCCATCGATTCCCATTCCGAACTGGTACGCAACAGGGTAAGATCCAGTGTTGTCGCTCGATCCACCGATCGGTCCAAGGTTAGTCGATGTGCCGCCTTTGGGTGTGCCGTTGACCGTGTTGCCGTAAAACAATCCGCTTCCTCCGCGCCAGTCGATGAACGCGCCCGAAGCACAGCATCCGTTGTTAAAGGTGTTGTTGTAGAACTCGATCCAGCGGTTGCTGGGCGGTCCACCATGCACGTCGATCTGGCAGTTGTTTAACTGGCTATCGCGGATCGTGAAGACCGCACCATAATTTCCCTCTTCGCCTTGACAGTAATTAGAAGATGAGCTTTCCGTCCATACATCGTTTTCGAAGATAGGCATGTTCGCGCTGCCTGGGACTACATCCTCGGTCCAGCAGCTCGTACAGCCTTCGTTCCCTCCGAGAATGTGAATGGTTTCTGCCGCGTCGGTGTTCGTCGTGATGGTGTTGTGATCGTAGAGGCCCGGTCCAAGACCCACGAACCCGTAACAAGTCCCACCGGAACTGTCATCTGTGAAGGTGATGTTGTAGATTCTCCACGGCGCGTTGTACGGCGGTCCGCTGGCCATGTTGATTCCCACTGGATAGCTGCCGTTGGTTTGGCACTGCGAGAATGTTCCGTTCGTCATCACGAACGATGTCGAATCGGTATTGACCGTAATTCCGCCGCTATTGCGAGTGAATGTGATGGTGCAGCCATTGAAATTGAGCGTGATGCCTACCCCGACCGTCAGCACGTTGCTCCACGTCGCGCTGCCGCCACCAGACGGTCCGATCACCGTATCGCCGTCGTGCGCCGACGATAACGCAGTATTGAAGGCGGCGTAAGAGCAGGATGTGGCTGTATAAGTCGCAGCCCAAACTCCACGAGAAAACGGCCCGCACACTAGAACAGCGACCATCGAAAGAAGTGCTGCATTTCGAAGCTTCAATAACCTGCGGAATCCGGAGGAAGCTCTACCGATAAGAATATGGCGGTCGAAAACAGACCGAAAAACACCAGTGATCATCGAAAACACCTCGAAAGGCACCCTCACGCACGCCGTCAACTGTCCGCACACGACTTCTCATTGCCTTCATGCATCCGTGTGAGACAACCGAAACGAACTCTTGGGTGCTTATCGTCATCATTGGCCACATCCGAGGCCAAACGAGTGATGGTAGTCACAAAGCTGCGACTACATAGTTCCTTATGGGCAGAGGAGTCCCAATTTGAAAGTCCAACGAGGCTTCGATCGGGGTGTCCACTTCCTCCGCAGGTCGATTGTCAAACCAGGCAAGAAAGTGAACCAGAAAGGCATTTGGCAATGCGGCGTTCTGCCGCCATTCCTATTGATTATAGCTCTTGTCACCATTCTTCAAAATCGAAGTTGTCCACTCAGATTGGAAGAATCCACACTCTGGTAACCGGCTTGAACTCGTCCGCAACTGGAGTTTGACGGTTGCCACTGGAATTCGAAAGCCCCCGGGGCTTCAAGATCCTTTCTTTGGATCCGGTAACCCTTTTGCATTCAAAGGAAATGGGTACGTAAAGGGCCGGTATTGATACGAGACTGGACAACCAGATTTCCGATCCGCCCTGCTTTCGCATCGCTTCAATGTCGTCGGCTCCTGGGCGGAAACAAAGAAATCCTTGCCTTCGGCCAGGCACCCTCCACCGGGTCCGATCACGACTGGAATGTCGTCCGAATTGGCCCAAAAATAGGCCGGGCTTGCCGCCTGATCAATCCCTCTACCAATTTGGTCATGCGCTGGATATCCCGCTGACGGATACGGTTCCGAACATTTGGGTGCCTCCACGAAAAGCCCTACGCCGCCACCCGCGCGATCGATGTCTGGGTGAGTATTACCCCACGCAACACCACTCCCTCCACGCAGCGCCATATAACAGCACTGATTTCGCCCCAGAGAAAAGAAGGTGTTCTCGTAAATCTCCCACCACCTTGCCCACGGCAGTCCTTGCGTCCCGTGCTGGTCGATCTGGCTGAAATAAATCGTGTTGTGTCTCACTACGGTCCGGGCGCCATAGTAGGACTGCACGACGTTGCAGATGTAGGTCTTATCCATACACCCGATCATGTTGTCTTCAATGAAGACCATGTCCGGGCTTCCAGGTACAACGTCAGTCTTCCAGCCAATCGAGGTACCGGCCTCAGGTCCGAAGGCGACGTTATGAATCATCTCTGCCGCTCCACCAGCAGTCAGGCCATTGTGGTCGATCAGGACCGGCGCTCCTCCAGCCGTCTCGATCCAGGTTCCGGTTGACGAACTCTGAAATACATTGTGATCAATGCGTGCGGTCGCCGACGGTGGAGCGAAGCTGCCTGAAATCCGGATGGTCGGATTCCCACTTCCACCGATGGTTACAAATGTTAGTCCGGTAACGCGGGTGGATTGGAACGGATTTTGCTGGATGGTCAGGGCTGTCGCGCCCTTGATCGAAACCGCTCCGCCTGAACCAGCCAACGTGATTGCCTGCCAACTCTCAATGCTCACCCCTGTCGACCAGTCCGCGGAGCACGGCCCCAGAACAACAACGGCGTCTCCGGTCTTTGCCCCTCGGATGGCCTTCTGCACGTTCTTTTGCGAGCAGGAGGCAGCATGAATTGTCGTTGAGTGGCCGTAAACGCCAGCAGCCAGCGACCCGATCGACACCAGTGAAACGACAAGCTTCCACATCATTGCCAGCCTTCACCGATCTCGAGTCGGCTCGACCGCGCGAACAAAATCGCTCCTGCCGTCCCTCCGCTCCTTATCAATTTCCGCCCTTTCACGATCCTGCCACATCAACATAAGCCCCGGCTCGTTTGGTCCCCGCCGCATCGCGCGCAAGCCGGTGCAGTTCCTTCTCACGGGCCAGCATGCCCTCTGAAGGCTCCAGACCTGCGACCCGGTAGATTTCCTTCCACCGATATACCCAGTCATGGTGCAGCAGCGCCTGCTCCGCATTCCGCCGGCTGATCGCATCCAGCCGCTCCGGATCCGCAGCCAGTTGCTCCAGAATCTCCTGAGTGTCGGAGCCGTCCGGCAGCAGTTCGACGACCGCGTCTGCCCACGGAAACAGGTCGTGATACGCATCGCACTTCGGTGCCTGGCCAACCATGACCGCACCTGCCGCCGCTCCTTCAAAATAGCGATGGCCCACTTCTTCCTGCCCCTGCGTTTCGTCGACACAATCGAACTTCCCCGGCGCCACGACAAAGAACCTGCAGCGCCTTGCCAGCTCCGCAAAATGGTCACGGTGCGGCCGATGATCATAAGGCTCGACCTGCGACCCTGCAAAGGTGTCGTACATGTAGAACTTGCCTTTGCTCTTCGCCCACTTCAAGAGCGCGCGATGAATCCCCTCCCACCTGCGCCCTATGCTGAACCCATCGATGACCCGCTCAGGCCCATCCGGCAGAGGCGTAAACCGCAACGCATCTACGGCACCCGGCAAGAAATGGAGTTGCCGGCCCACGGCCTCGCTCAGTGGCCCGATCGTCCCGTGGAACCCAATGAACACATGATCGAATTGGCGCAGGGCATGCAGCCAGTACTTCTGTTCCGGAATCCGCGCCGTCCACATTTCATCGATCCAGCAGACGCTGGTTCGGCAGTGATCCTTCCACCCCTTAATGGCGTTGATATCGAGAAGATCTTTGTATGTCTGGCACCGGGCCAGAAACAAATCGTATTCGCCCGTGAGCCGCACCGGGCACAAGCCAGGATTCGCGTACACCACCTTGCGCGTCACATCCCGATACATCAGTCTCAGCTGCCATCGTGCGCGGCTCTCGTAATGACGGCCCGGATCCAGGCAGATCAAATCGACGTCATCAATTTCGGCCAGCACATCCTGCGCTTCATAATGGCCGCACAACCAAGCCTTCTTTTTGAAGTTCCTGCCGCTGGGCATGCAAATGCGCGGTTTTCTCAGCAGCCTCTGAGCATCAGGGCCGCCCCGCACTGTATCGCTTCCTTTCAATGAACTCATCGCGCACCCGCCAGCCCGAAGCGCAAGCTCAGCACCGCTTGCGCCACTTTAGCGCGCCAGCAGTTCTGCATACACGCCGCAGGTTGTCTCTCCAACGATGCTCCACGAGTGGCGTGCAGCCGCCCACTCACGAATCTCGGGCCTGCGCCGCTGGAGAGATCGGAACAGGTCGCTGGCGAAGTATTCTTCAATGGCACTCGCCAAGCCTCGCGGGTCGCAGGCTTCACACAGGAAACCTGTCTTGCCGACGATGACTTCCTCCCGCATAGAACCCACATCCGTCGCGACTACCGGCAGCCCAAAGCCGTAGGCCGTGAAAAGCACTCCGCTCTGGAACACGTTCGTGTAGGGAAGGGCCAGCACATCCGCCGCCTTAAAGTAGAGTTCCGCTTGTTCATCTGGAATGAAGCGAATGACCTGCAGAACGCGATCCCGAAAGGCGTTGTCGCCGATTTCGCGCAGAACCTCTTCCGGGTAATCTCCGGACTCTCTCCGTCGCTCTCCAGCAATGATCAGGCGGTATTCCGGATGATTCGCCGCGAGCTGCAGAAATGCCTTCACCAGATACTCGAGCCCCTTGTACGGCCTCAGCGCGCCAAAGAACAGAATCGCTTTCTCATCCTTGCCGATCCCGAGCTGCTGCCGTGCCTGCGACGAGGTTAGCGCAGTGTCCGGCACAGAATTGTTGATGCCGAAAGGGATCATGTGAACTTTTTCGGCCCCGACCCCGAAATCTTTGATCAGCTCGCCTCTCATCTTCTCGGTATGCACGAAAATTGCATCGCATAGCCGGTATTGCGCTCTCAGCGTCAACCGATTCATGAAGGAGTCGTTGCCGTCTCTCTTGCCTGCATTCACGTTATGGGCTGTGAAGACGATCTTCTTCCCGAGCAGCCGGTAATACAGCATCAGAAGCGTGCGATCGAAGAATTCAAACTTGTTGTTCCAGAGGATATGAAAGATCTTCGGCTCGGCCGTTGCCGCATATCGAATCAGACGCGCATAGTACGCCAGAACTCTTGAGACCTTGGCAGCCAGGCTTCCCCCTTCTCTGCTACCGATCAGATTCACGAATCTCAGCCTCTGGGTCGCGCGCAGTGCCGGGCTGTCGATGGCATCGCCTCCCACCACATCCATCCAAACGTTCTGCGCGGCAAGCGCCTGCGTCAGTCCCATGACATAGGGCTTATCGTAACCACCGGTGAGAACGACAATTTGTTGTTCGACACTTGTCGACGCCGTTGCCGGCGGAGCAGCATTTAAATTGCCCTGCAGATTGGCGGGGGAAGAATCTGCCACTGCGATTGCGTCTTGAGAAAGAGTATCCATTGCTGTGCGATGAGCTCTCGCCTGTTTACGCGTCCTGACAGTAGGCCTGATCAAAAGGTGAGGCTTGGTTCAGACGGCTACCAGAGGCCGGGCAAGCGCTGCCGTTCTGGTCTCCTGGACAGCCTGCTCAAAGGACCGCGGACTTCTCAAAATCGCGAGCAGAAGAAAAAGCCATGCCACCGCCTGCATCTTGAAAAACGCCGCTTCTGTGCAGTTGAAAATCAGCGCTGTGAAGAAGAATGCCAGGAGCAGCGGTCCTCTCGGATCTCCGCTACGCCAAGCTCTGAATACGGTACGGTATCCCATCGCAAGGACAAATCCAAGCAGACCGATTCCCACCCAACCCAGATTCAAATAAACCTCGAGATAGCCGTTGTGGGCCTCATTTGGATGCAATGTCCCGGTCTGCCGCCAGATCTCGTCGAGACGCTTCCCCAGCCAGAAGCTTTCAAACCCTGTTCCGAAAACCGGGTTCGACACCTGTCCCAACATATCGTGCCAGATGAACGTTCGTTCCGTCAGCGTGGGGTTCCTGCCGATCGCCTTCAGGGCGCCGGGGCTGACTCCGAGAAACAACACCGAGACGCTGGCCACCACCATAAACACGACCAGCGCGTGAATGGTGGCCGGCCGGCGGATCGTCATGCGCGTGCTCGCGGCCACCATTAAAACGCTGGCCATCACGAAGCAGGAGGTCGAAGTCATGGCGTTCATTTTTATGAACAGGTAAATTGTCATCACCAGGATGACTCCATGGGCAATCATGCAGCGAATCCGCGCCCGGCCTTTGCGCTCCCGAAAGGCGGCTATTGAACGCCACAGACTGGCCAACCCCAAGCAGAGACAGACCACGCCGAGCGTGTTCTTGTTCATCGTGACCCCTATATATTCCGCAGTCCCCGTCCATGGATTCCAAGCCATCCCCAGCGCAGGAATGTACTTGATAAACAGGATGGAGAGCGGGATCAGGAAGAACGCCAAGCGTGCCAGCAGCCGCCTGAAAGCCGCGAGCGGTTGTGGATCGGTCAGCACGACGAGCACGATGATCACATCGCCAAGGGCCCTGGGCCACCGTCTCAGTGCTATTCCCGGATAATCCGACCATATGATGGAGAACAGGCAATAAAGATAAACGAAGAACACCGGCCAATTCGCACGCACGAAACGGACCACATTCCCCCGGCTGACGAGGACAATCAGTCCCCCGAGCAACATTGTGCCCAGGATCACTCGTTCCAGGGGACTTCCATCCATCATCGCGCTGGCCGAGTCCACTGACTCCATGCCTAGCCACGCGGTCGCGGATCGCGAGCAGGCAAGCAGCATCCAAACGGTTGGGATCCACAGCGCCGGCGAAGTCTTCGCCTTGCGATCGCGGTCTAGCCAAAACAGCCCCGCAATTCCGGCCAAAAAGGCGATAGTAGCAATTTGAGGAGGCATCGATTGAGCGAAAACTCATTGACATCTTACCGTAATGCCGTCCCCCAAACGGCGCGACTGAAAGGAAACGAAGACAAGCCGGTTTGTGAACGCAGCGTCCGAATCGAACGACCACTCCGGATCAGGCGGAGCACGAAATCGCCTGTCCCCTCGGGTGATGGGTGACCTGCAATTCGAGTTCGGGCAGACTGTCCTGCCGGTCTCCCGTTGACGCGATACGAACGTCTCCCGGCCCTTGGCCGATCACGGTCTTAAACCGCGCCGCTCTCCGCTTGCGAAACCACGCGACCGTCTCGGCCGCAGTGCCAAACCATGCTCCCTGGCGTTCAAGTTCCTCGAGAATTCTCGCGTACACCCCATCCCAGCAACGCTCCGGCGCAATGCTGCGGTCGTGCCAGTTGATCGTGACGCACCCGCCCAAACGCACGGCATTCTCGATGATCTGCCTGACCCGCTCTACTGCCTCCCGCGGAGTCAGGTGCAGATACGCGGGATAAAAAAGTGCCGTGTCCATCACATGAAGTGGCAGTTCCAGCAGCCGCGTGGTGTTCAGGGGCTTGTACACCTGCGAGGTTCCGGCGCGATAGCCGACGGTCTCGTTGTACCCCACCGTTGAATCGTACTCGGCACCGGCGTCCTCCAAAATTGCGTGCGAATGTTCCCCGAAATACAGCCAGTGCATACGCACTCCGGCTTCCATGTTGCCCGACGCCTTTCGGATCTCCTCCAGCTCGCTTCGCGCCGCGGCGCTATCCAGCCACGCATCGATTCCGTGGACTCCGATCTCAGAACCAGCCGCCCGCAGCGTCGATACCTGGCGCGCAATATCGCTGACTCCGTACCGTGCCGCTCGGCGGCCGGGTGCTTTCCCCGATGCCTGCCGTCCGGGTCGATCCTTGAACGGGATCACGAAGAAGGATGATTTATGCCCTTTCTCCAGCTGCAAATAGCGGTCAAATGTTCCCCAAAAATCCTGAACCAAGCCGGCATAAACAAACGGCAGCTTGGCTACCGCAGCCAGGTTTCGCAGAACCTCTGCGGCCGTTCTCCGCCCTCGCAGGAATCCAATCAGCGAACCAATCGTCGCGCGATAGAGAAAACCAAGAACCGTGTGGTCACACCCATGATTGCGGATCAGGGGGTGATCGATGTCGTGCGTGAGACACGCGATGAACCGGTATCCAGCCGGAACCGGCGGAATTTCCGCCACGGCTCTGCCGCTCGCCGCGATGAAGTCGCGTAGCAGCGCAATATGCAACTCCAGCGTCGGAATTGCAGCATTGGCTGCAGGCTGGCCCGACGTCAGTAGTCTTTTGATCTCTGCAAAGAGGTCATAGCCGATGCGCAGGATTCTAACCTGGCCGTCCGCCCGGTGAAGAATCGCAGAGCAACCTTGTTCGTCAACGAGAATCGCGGGATTTGCAGTCTCAAATCGGACGCGCCCTTCGTATAAAGGAATCCCGTCCCCTTTGTACGCAAGAAAACATGGGCTTTCTGTCTCGGCGATAACCTCAATCCCCACAGTGGAGTCCCAGGCCAGCTTGTGCCCTGCAAAGACCAGGATCAGTCCAGTCGTGTCTTCTCCCGGCGGCAGTTCTCCGGTACAGAGCACAACATCGTAACGCCGCCCAGTCTCGTAGAACTCCCACGGGGTTTTGAACAGCTCGAAGAATTCCTCGACGACAGGACGCTCCGCTGAGGTCGCGATTACGCCGATCATCTCAGCTCATCTCGAATCATTCCGTGCGTCCACCTGCTCGGCCCGACGAGCATTACGCCTCAGTTCCGGTACGCACTTCAGGGCCGACCAGAGCGCCTACCAGGCCGACCAGGGTCTGCCGCTCCTGTTGCCATGTATGGGCCTCATAAATCTGCTGACCGCGCTCGGCGATGGCTACCGCTTCCTCGGGATGGTATGCCGCAAACTCCAACTGGTCGGCCAGCCCTGCAGCATCACCTGAATTAAAAAACAGCAAAGAGTCCGCGTCGAAATAATCTTCAATTCCCGGCGTCGACGGAGCAATCACCGGCTTTCCCAGCGCCAGGTACTCGAAAATTCGCGTGGGCGTATTGATGTCGGTAAATGTGTTCCGCTGATTCGGAATGACGCCAAGATCGCAGCACTCAATCTCGCGCACCAGATCTTCCAGCTTCTTCGTTCCCATGTAGCGAACCCGGCTTTCCATCCCCAGACTTCGCGCTTTTTCCATCACTTTTTCCAAATAAGGGGTACTGGCCCCATAGACGCGCAGCTCAGCTTTTGGAATTCTCTCCTGAACAATGGCCAGTGCATCGACTGCCAGCTCCAGACCATTCCTTTCCACCATCGATCCGTGGTACATGATCACAAAAGGGTCGCCGGGTTTGCGGATCGCATACGATCTTGCCGGCCGGTAAGGGAAGATTTCCTCGTCCGGGGAATTCATGACCACGCCGATCTTTTCCGCACGGCAACTACGCCGGGAAAAGATCTTCTTGCACGCCACGTTCACGGTGATCACCTGGTCGACGACAGCGAAGCTCCACTTTTCCAGGGTACGAAGGACGCGCACCGCGGTGCTGGTTTCGCTCTTCTCAAAGATCGTCATCATCAGTTCCGGCATGGGGTCATGCTGATCGAGGATGACCTTGGCGCCGAATAACTTGGGCAGCAAAGCGCTCGCAACCAGAATGTCGGGCATGTTATGGACGTAGATCAGGTCATATCTGCGCCGCAGCGTCCGCCAGGCAAATATCGCGGCGGAAAAGAGGATAAACACAGAATATTGGTAGACATAAGAAAGAGCGCTACCCCGCAAGTGGCGGATCGGAATCCTTGTTATGTCCAGGTTGGCCCGTCGCTCGCGACTGGGAAATCCGTCCGCACCCTCGCAAATGTAATCGACCGCCATGCCCTCTTTGAGGAGCGCATCGGCAGCCCTGCGCGGCCGCGGGTCAGATGGATAGGTCGAAAAGACAACCATGCCGGCCCGTTTGCCAGACAGGCGGCGACTCGAAGGATCCGAACTCACTGGCCCGGAGGACATCGGAACTTCGGCTTCCGCCGCAATCCGAAGCGTGCTTTCCCGGCTCTCTGTCTGAGGACTCATCATGCGGGCGAGCCAGCGGCTTCCTTCGGGCTGAGTTCTTCCTTGCTCCGCGCATCGCGCTCGATCTTCAATTGATTGGATGTCTCGATAGCATCGAGGATGTCCGATTGGGTGAATTTTCCGAGAATCTTGATATTCGGCATGACACAGTGCCCCCCAATGACTCCCGGAAAGTACTTTACCGCAGGAAAGAACTTAATCTCGTCGTAGAACGAGATGATCTCCTCGTAGTTGGCCCCGGACTCGTCACAGTACCGCTCGATCTCCTGCGCCCAGGCGATCATGAGCCCAAAGTAAGTTGTTTCGGTGAGCTTAGCCAGTTCCGTTGCCTCGGGAGACGTGAGGACCTTCGTCTTCAGTCCGGCTGCCTGGAAGTGCCTGGCTGCTTCCTCGCCGGTTGCGGGATCGATCGCCCCAATAAACTTGGTATAGTGACGGAGCTCCTCGAGCATGCGAACATGCTTGCCCCGAACCGGGCTGTTCACCACCGGCGTGCCGGTACGCTTCGCGACCAGACGTGTCGTCCCCACACCAACCGTGCTGTTGATGATCGTCAGTTTGGGCCGAAACATTTCGATGTAGCGCGCCGTCTCTCCGACGAAGTCTCTGATCTCGAATGGGAAACAGATGTGCAGCACATCCGTGGCCTGAATACCGGCGGTGGGAGGCGCAATATCCACGCCCCTGGTGGAATAGTGGCTGGAGAGGAGTTCGAAGAGCGGCTTACCGACCTCTCCGAGTCCAACGACAACGACTGATTGACGCGAGGTCACGATTCTAACCCTCCTCAGAAACAGAGCAACTACGGCTTCCGATTCTTCCCGGAACCCATTGCGGAACTTGAATGTATTACTGAAGCTATCGTACAAAAAATGTGAGTATTACACAGACTGTTCCGCAAGGACGTTGGGGCTCTGTGCGGCGGTGGAAGTGACTTCCCGAATCTGTTCGACGACCCTGGCCTGCTGCAGCGAAGTGATCTGCGGGAACATGGGAAGAGAGACAATCTCCGCAGCCACGCGGGTCGCCACCGGAAGATCGGCCTCACTGTATTGCATCGAAGCATAGGCCTTCTGCATATGAAGCGGAACCGGGTAATGAATGCCCGTGGCAATTCCCGCCTCCTTCAGGTGCT
Organism: uncultured Acidobacteriaceae bacterium; assembly: GCA_963813015.1. Taxonomy (GTDB): domain Bacteria; phylum Acidobacteriota; class Terriglobia; order Terriglobales; family Acidobacteriaceae; genus Telmatobacter. The sequence goes on along the minus strand of CAWEXN010000008.1, from coordinate 912,370 downwards.
TCATCAATCCGTCGCGATCCTGCGTGCGGATGACATAAAGGTGATATACGGCTCGCGACCACGATGGCTCGTGCGGACAGACCACAGCCTCGTTCTCGGCGAGTAGACGGTTATATTCCACGGCGCGATCTCGCCGCAGTTGGTTCCAGCCGGGCAGATGCGCCAGCTTCACCTGCAGCAAGCCGGCCTGAATGGAATCCAGCCGCCCGTTATAGCCTTCGATGTCGTGATAGTACTTACGAGCCTGTCCGTGATCGCGCAGCATCCGGATCTTTGCCGCGATCGCCGGGTCGTTCGTGGTTGCGGCGCCGGCCTCGCCGCATGCGCCGAGATTCTTGCCGGGATAGAAGCTGAAGGCCGCGGCCCGGCCCATTGAACCGGCCGTCAACCAGCGGTCGCTCTTGCGCGAGAAGTACTGCGCCCCGTGGGCCTGGCACGCATCCTCGACAACGATAAGCCCGAAGCGATCGGCCAATTCCAGGATCGGATCCATGTCCGCCATCTGGCCATAGAGGTGCACCGGCACCACGGCCACGACTGGCCTCCCGTTCCTGAGGCTGATGAGTTTTCCCGCACCGTTCCTGACGCATTGCTTTTCCAGGAAGCGCTCGAGCATTTGCACGGAGATGTTGTAAGTGCGCTCATCGATATCGACGAATTCGGGAAGCGCGCCGGCTTGCGATATTGCCTCTGTCGTCGCGATAAACGTGTTGGGGACCGTGACCACGACATCGCCCGGCCCCACCCCGCAGGCCATCAAGGCAAAGCGCAGCGCGTCGGTTCCGCTGCTAACGGCTACGGCATGTTTCGCAGCACAGAATTCCGCGAAGGAAGTTTCGAACTCCTCCACCATTGGCCCGCCAATGAACCCGGCTGTATGCAAGGCCCGGCGAAAGACTGCGGTGAGTTCTTGCTCCAATTCCACATGCGGCGTAATGAGATCAAGGAACGGAATCTGGTTAGCTTCTGACATGGGTATCCTCTCGTTGCGCTTTGATCGAGCGCAGAACTCTGGCCGGGTTTCCAGCCACGATCGTGTTGGGTGGGACATCTTTGGTCACGACGCTTCCGGCGCCTACAATCGCGTTTTCACCAACGCTCAAATTGCACAGAAGCGTGACTCCGGAACCGATCGATGCGCCCTTGCGCACGACGGTGGGGCGAACTTCCCAGTCCGTGCCGGTCTGCAGTGTTCCATCGCTGTTCGTGGAGCGTGGGTAGGTATCATTGGTGAACGTGACTCCGTGTCCAATGAAGACATTGTCCTCAATGTCCACGCCTTCACAGATGAACGAGTGGCTCGAGACCTTGCAGCGCTTCCCGATCCGGGCATTCTTCTGAATCTCGACAAATGGCCCGACTTTGGTCTCGTCCCCTATCTCGCATCCATAGAGATTGACAAACTTCGACAGCTTAACGTTGGCGCCGAGCTTTACATCTGCGGCGACGGAGTTGAACTCGTTCATAGACGGACAAATGCCCCCTTCTTGTTCAACGACTGGCTTGCAGCTTCGAGCATCCGGACGACGCGCAGCCCCGCGTGCCCGTTATTGAAGGGCTCCTGGCCGGTCGTGATGCAATCGACAAAATAGGTAAGTTCCTGGCGCAGGGCCTCGACCTGCTCCAATTGCGGCGACCACATGTCTCCGGAGCGGTAACTGACGAGCAGATCGTAAAGGCCTTCCCGGCTCGTAATCTTCACTCCCTTGTCATAGACCTTCACTTTTTCGTCGGCCTCAAGGTCGTTCCATACAATCATTCGCTTTTCGCCGCCTATCAGGGTGGTCCTGACCTTGACCGGCGAGAGCCAATTCACATTGATGTGGGCAATGATCTTGTCGGGAAAGTAGAGCGTCATGAAAGCGACATCCTCATGGCCATTCAGATGCCCTTGCCCGGTGGCGACAACCGCCTCGGGGCTGGCTTTGATGAGGTGATCCATGATCGAGAGGTCATGCGGCGCAAGGTCCCACAGGACATTGACGTCGTGCTGGAAGAGACCGAGATTTACGCGCGTTGAGTCGTAGTAATAAAGATTCCCCAGCGCGCCTTCGTTGATCAGCTGCCCAATCCGCCTCACTGCTCCCGTAAAAAGAAAAGTGTGGTCGACCATCACTTTCAGGTTCTTCTGTTCCGCGAGATTGACCAGTTCCTCTCCCTGAGCGACCGTACTGGTAAACGGCTTCTCGACAAAGACGTGTTTTCCATTTTCCAGCGCGGCTTTGGTCAACTCGTAATGCGTCCAGACGGGCGAAACAACTGCCACTGCATCGATGTCAGGTGACGTGATTACTTCCATTGCGCTGGCCGTTACAGTTACACCGGGATAGGCTTTGCGGGCGCGTGCCTGCGCCGCGGGATTCATATCTGAAATCGCCCGCACGACGGATCCTTCCAGGCCAGCGAGGTTTCTGACGACATTCGGTCCCCAGTAGCCGTATCCAATTACGCCGAAGTTCATGGCTTTCTTACTCCTTCTGGAACTTTAGCTATGCCGAGGACTCTCAAATCAGAGTCCGTGGCGTTCGACCTTAGTTTGGTTCGCAACTGACGGCGGATTCTTCCGAGGCAGGCGCCTGAGGTCAGCGCGTGAGCCGGACCGCAATTGATTGGCGGGTAACGTGAAGCGCGGGTTCAGTATGCTCCGGAACCGCGAATGACTGCGCCGGGGGTTCGCAGCAGGATCTTCACGTCCAGCCACGGTGTCCAGGTTGATGCATAGCGGAGGTCAAGGCGCACCATTTCATCGAAGCGGACGCTGCTGCGGCCCATCACCTGCCACAAGCCGGTAATTCCCGGCTTCACTGCGAGGAGACGATGCCTGTGCCATGTCTGGTAGGCGGCCAATTCGTAGGGAATGGGAGGGCGCGGACCTACCAGCGACATTTCGCCCTTCAGCACATTGATGAACTGCGGAAGCTCATCAAGACTGGTTCTCCGCAATATCTTGCCCACGCGCGTAATTCTTTTATCGTTGGTAAGTTTGTAGATACTTTCACCGGTCTCTTTTGGCGCGGTTTCACCGGCCTTGCTGGCAATCAAGCGCGTGACATAATCCTTATGCACATTGCTGTCATTGTTCACAAACATGGAGCGGAACTTCAGGAATGTGAAGGTCTGACCGTATCGACCAACCCTTTGCTGGCGGTAAAACACCGGTCCGCGGGAAGAAAGTTTGATAGCGAGAGCGATGACCAGGAAAAGCGGAGCCAGAAGAATCAGCATGACCGAACTGCCGACGAAATCGACCGTTCGCTTGACAAAGAGGACAGATCGCTGCCCTTTGTCGCGGCTAACCAGGTCAGGATACAGGGCGGAATTTGTCGGCGGCCCTGGCTTTTCATGATCCCAGTCGTCCGGAAAAAGATGGAAAGAGATCCTCACCCGATTGAACTCGTCGGCCGTTAGTTCCTCCTGCAGTGCAGCGCTCACCTTGGCCAGAAATGTATCGAGGACTGCCCGCTTGTCGTTCACAATGAGGCCGGTGAACATGGTGCCGACGATGGCATCCTCTTTGTACCAGCCAACCAAGTCGGTGTCTCTGCTGGCAGAGAGCAATGCAGTCGCGACACGATTCAGAGTCATGGCGTTCTTTTTCGGGCCTCTATCGCCGACGGCCTCGAGCAACATGAGGACAAAGGGAGCCTTCGAGCGCTCCGTGCGTTTGCGTTCGATAGCGATCATCCGCCGGAATGTCGTTTCGTCGAGAGGTGTGCGCTGTCCGATGGACGCAGTTTCAAGAAGGGGATCAACCGCGTTTGATGCTTTCGGTTGGTTGGATCGTGTCACGACAAGCTCCTATTGTGCCGTCGACTTGAGCCGTCGACCGGCATGTTCGACATTGTCAGCGCGCGGAATAGTCAGGAAGAAACAGTCGAGCGGCCATAATAACCGCTATAGGTTGATGCCACAGCACCATTCATGACCGCCCCGAGCAGCTTTTTCTGATCAAGTGCTTCAAGTCCCTTTTGCAACTGGCGTTTCTGGGTGGTCCCCTGGCGCGTAACGAGAAGAACTCCGTCAGCCATTCGCATCCAGATACTTGTGTCTGCCAGAGGGAGCACGGGAGGCGAGTCGATAATGATCCAATCAAAGTACGTGGCCAGCCGTTCCATCACGGATTGCAATTGTTGGGATTGCAAGAGTTCGAGCGGGTTGCCGAAAATCTCGCCCGCGGGCAGAATCCAGATCCCGGCATTCTCGAGACGATAAATTCCAGTAAGGGACCGCCCTTCGTCTTTTACGCATTTCTCGATTCCCGAGGTCGCTCCAAGCCCAAAAATTCGCGGGAGCGAAGGGCGCCGCAAGTCCCCTTCCACCAACAGCACTTTCTCGTCGGATGACAGGGCGAGGGCGCATGCAAGATTGGCGGAGATCGTGCTTTTTCCTTCTTGTGGAATGCTGCTCGTGATCAGGAGTTTTTTCAGCGGCCGGATTCGCCGGAGGTCTCGCAAGCGGACTCCCAACAACCTGATCGCCTCGGCCGTCGGGTCTTCTTTGTCGGTGACGCACACCAATCGGCTCTGCGAGGCAAGCAAAATGGGGAGCACTGGAAGTTTTTCCAGGATTTCCGCGCGATCGGCTTTAGGCAACGCCTCAGCAGTGCGCGGCGCCGACTTTGGGACCACAGGAGGAGGCGCGACTTCGATTGCATCCGTGCCCTCCTCCAATCCGGTTGCGGCCAAATCGACCTCGGAACGAGAACCGGAAGCTTCCCATTTCGCAGCCGCCCGGCGTTCGGCAAGCTGCAGCAGATCGGGGCCCTGAGGCAGGGCGGAGGAGTCCTCCCCGGATCGCTCACTTTCCAAGCGCTGTAATGCATCAAAGATTCGGCTCACGATGGTTCCCTTTCACTGGAAAACTGTAAATTCGGCCGTTTACGGATTCTGCTGCACAGGCACAAAGGCATCGAGACGGAATTCGTTGGCCACATCTTCGATCATCCGCGCCGATACTGTCGGCGACTGCCGCGCGTAGGCACTGATCAGGGCGTTTTCGCAGATGGTGTTGATGAGGCGCGGAAAGCCGCGCGAGTAGGAGTACACCTGGTCGATTGCCTGCGCGGAAAAGATCGGTGGCTGGCTCGAATCCACGCCGGCGATCCGCAGGCGCTGCTCGATGTATTCCTGCGTCTGTTTGGCGCTGAGAGCGCCGAGCTGAGTTCTGAGCGCAATGCGCTGCTTCAACTGCCTTAATTCGACCGAATCCAGCTTCTTGTCAAGCTCCGGCTGACCTGCCAGGACGATCTGTACAAGCTTGTCTTCCGCTGTTTCCAGGTTGGAAAGGAGCCGCAGTTCCTCTAATGTATCGGCGGACAGATCATGCGCCTCGTCGACGATCACCACGCTTGTCAATTGGTTGGAGCCGCGCGCCACGAGGAACTTGCTCAGATCCAGCAGGAGTTCGCATTTGTTCTTTCCCGAAGCCGGCAATCCGAAATCGGATAGAACGTACTGCAAAAACTCGGTGGGAGAAAGCCTGCTATTGAACAGGTAAGCGTAGGCAATGTCCTTACTGTTTTCCAGGAGACGCAAAAGACACCGAAGCAGCAGCGTCTTCCCGGTGCCGACTTCCCCGGTAACCACAACGAATCCTTTATGGCGGCGTACGCCGTAGTAAAGCGCAGCTAGCGCCTCATTGTGCCGGGGTGTCGGCACAAAGCAATGAGGATCGGGAGTGAGATCAAACGGATTCCGTTTGAGATGGAAGTGGGCTTTATACATCGTATGAGAAAGCTTAGTTGTGGAGGTAGCTGAATACAGAACCGGCGAGGATTACGACGAACACGACCACGGAGGAGGCCCATCCCAGCACCATCCGTCTTTTCGCCATACTTTCATCCAACGGACTTGCAACCTCCGGAATTTCGGAGATGACGGGCATGGGCAGAATGGCCTTGATTTCCTTCTCGCTGTGCAAGCGATCGTCCATGAATTCAAAGATGCCTGCAATAAGGATACCTAAAGCCATGCCGGCAGCCAGCCCGAAGGCGCAGAACTTGAGCCGGTTGGGAAAATCCGGTTTGGCAGGAAAACTGGGGGGATCGAGGATGGTGAACCGCTCGCCTTGTTGCAGCTGTTCCATGCTGGTGGCCATCTCCGATTCATCTTTCTTCTTTAAAAGGTCGTCATAGTTCGCCTTGGATTGATCATAACCGCGGTTGAGATCGGCCAGCTCCTGTTGAGTTCCCGGCTCCGCATTCAAGCGGCCTTGATACTGGTCAATTCGGGCTTCCAGATCCCGGACTGATTTTTCGCGGTTGGCGATTTCCAGCTCATTGGCTTTCAGATTCCCTTGCGTTTGCAGTGCGGGCCCGCTCAACGATGGATCGAAGGTCCCGTCGGCCGGATTTGGTTCTTTGTTCCTGGCTCTCTGAGCTGCAATGGCGTTGGCTCGCATCGCTTCAGTATCAGCGATCTGCTTCTTCAGACTTTGGACGTCGGGATAACTATCCGTATATCGAGAGCTGAGATCTGCCAGTTGAGCTCGCAGTTTCTCAAGCTGGTCGTCGATGGTCGCAAGATCGGACGTGGCGCCTGCTCCCGCTCCAGCCGGGTGAACCCTGGCCTCAGCAGCGCGCTGTTGCTCAAGCAATGCCTGAAGGTAGACCCTCTGTTGTTTTGCCGTGTTAAGTGCATCCTGCTCGTTTTGAAGCTGTTGCTGCAAGCCGGCGAGGATCGCCAGGTTACTGGCCTGCTGCTCAGGCAGGGCCCCCTCATGCTCACCCTCGAATTGCCTGACCTTTGCCTCCTGGTCGGCTAGGCTTTGGCGCGCTTCTTCCAGCTGCTGCTCGAGGAAGCTCGTGGTGGCCTCGGACTCCTGCTGGCGCACCTTGGAGTTCTCATTGATGAACAGATCCGTAAGCTCGCCGGTCACTGCTTGCGCGATGCGAGGATCGTGCGCGGAGTACGAGATCCTGAATGCCGAAACATCCTGCTTTTGCGGATCACGCACGAGCTCGACATCGATGTCCTTGCGCATGCGGTTGACTTTATCGTCGGCTGTGGCCGCGTTCTGCGTTCCCCCATATAAGTGCAGCCGATCGATAATCAACAGCAGCCGGGTGCGGCTCAGAATTTGAGTGGTGATACTCTGCAGCCGGGTTTGCAGATCGTCGCTGATATTCGGTGCTACGTAGTTCGCCGGCATACTGGGCTGTTCGACCAGGATCAGCGTGCTCGATTTGAACCTCGGCGACACAATCCAACTCGCGCCCCAGACCGCCAGCCAAGCCACGAACAACGGGATGAGGAAATGGAAGTGGCGGCGCCGGACGATGCCGGCCAGGCGTTCAAAATCCGGCCGTTCCATTCCCTGGTCTTCAGAAGCTTCCGTCATCGTCATAACCCCAAAGGTTTTCTGAAAATATAGGTAACCGTCACAAATTCGCGATCACTGTTGGGAATCGCCGAAGGAATACCGGTGTAGTTTTGCCCAAGACGATCATATCCGCCTTGCACAGTGAAGTGTTCGCCGAAGGAGTGCTGCAGCGTGGCATTTGCCGTGAAGCTGTTCCCTCCGGAATAGTTCAAGCCGCTGAGTTGCGTCACCGCAGATATCGTCGCGTAGGAGACTCCGAGCGACGCGGACCAGGTGCGATTGATTGCAACATTGCCGGAGCCATTCACGCTGTCGGAATGAAACGCTCCAAGCAAGCCTCCACCCGAAGTGACGACGTGGAGATAACTGATCGCAACGGCGCCGCGGTTGCCTTGCCACCCCATGCTCACTTCGCCCGCCGGCGACCATGTGTTCGATGATTCGAGCTGGCTCTGGGAAATGCTTACGTACTGCGCTCCACCTGAGAACGACAGCGACGATTTGGTATTGAAATAGATCGTATAAAAGGGAAACGGAGACTGCATTTGGATGTCAATGGACGAGTTTGGGGGATTTGTAACGGTGCGGGAATAATCGTAAGACACGCCGATATACTGGGCGGCGGACAGGCGCCGGCTGTAGAACGCTGAACCAGACTCGCCGCTCGAGCTGTAGAGACCACTCGCCTGGGTGGGGTTTGGGAAATCGAGATTGGTATATGAGCCGCCGCCGCCAACCATGCCATCGGCTGCGAATTGGTAGGTGAAAGCACCGCTGGCGGTATCTGTCTGCTGCTCTGCATAGGGAGCGATGACGGCGGAGACCGGCGTTACTGTTGAACCCGTCAGTCCTCCTCCAGAGAAGGGGTACTGGCCGCTGAACACATTCGAAGTTCTCACGTAGAAATCCTGGAGGTTGACGGCTGTATGAGGACTCGGGCGGTCTTGAAAGACGAACGACGCGTTGTGGTCCACTGAATCGAGCGAGCTCGTGTGTCCATAGAACAAAATGGTCGGGCTGTAGCTCAACACGGCCTGCTGTCTCGGTGTGGTTCGATTGAGATTGACAGAAGGGAGAATGGAATAGGTTTCGTCGCTTGTTGGTTTGAGGCCGACGTTCGGCAGAATGTTGTCGGTATAGGCCGCATTCACGGCGATTCCCAAATTCAGATAATTCGATTGTGATTCCTCGCCGGAGGTGGTGGGATACTGCAACCCGCTCACGGGCGGCGGTGTCAGCATCTGAGCGCCATTCAGAGTTGATGTGTCGCCACCTGTCGCACTCGGTTCCACCTGAGATATCGCCGGTATTGCGACGAAGGGGGCGAGAAGCAGCGGCAGAAAGACTCTTGCGATCATAAACGGCCTCAAGGTACGACCACGGTGTCACCCGGCTCGAGTTGAATATTCTGGATTCTCTTTTTGACCTTTATAAACTTGTCGTAATTGAAGGGAATCCGAGTTTCGCCGCCCCCGGGATTTTGACGAAGAACGTAGATGGATTTTCTCTTCGCGAAATCCTTGAATCCACCTGCCGTCGCAACCGCATCCACAACCGTCATTCCAGTTGTGAACGGATAGGATCCGGGCTTGACCACCTGACCGAGGATGTTGAACTTCTGGCTCTTGATCTCTTGCACAATCACCGTAACCTGGGGGTCAGTGATGAAGGCGCGAAGCCGATTTGTAATCTCTTGCTCGAGCTGAGGCGGAGTCCGGCCCGCCGCCTGGACTTCTCCCGCCAGCGGGAGCGAGATTCTCCCGTCTGATCGCACAGTAACGACGCGTGTCAGTTCAAGCTCTTTCCAAACATTGATGGCGAGAACGTCATCGTCACCGATAACGTACGTGTCGTCTTTGCGGGGGGCGTTGGCATCCTGAGCAGGCTGCGCGAGGGACGCTGTGGTTACCGCGGCGTCCGGTGCGGCGCCGGACTGATTCGAGTCGGCTGCCTGTCCCCACATGGTCGCGGAAAACGCCAGACACGCGAGAAGGCATGATTCAGGGGCCAGATTACCCAGATGTTTCACGACGGTTTTCCACGACCGCATTGGACGGATCGAGCTTGCTACTGATTCAGAGTTTTCCATCGAAGCTTTCCTGAACAAGGACATTTTTTAAAGGAGTAAAGTGCTGACGATCAACTGGCCGTTTGAGCGCGATTCGATGCGGTCACTTGACAGATTCTGCCGGATGCTAAGAAGCATATACCCGCAGTGGGTCTGCGGCCTGGATTCGGTTTTGGCCGGCGTACAAAGACGAAGAGCGCATGTTTGCTGCCTGGCCGGGAACCGGACACGGCTCCACATCGGAGGCATGGACCTCAACGGATACCGACTGCGCGAGCATGTCAACGGAGAGAACCAGGCGAAGCAGATTCTTCTTGCGAATGAGGATTCCCTGAACTCCTTCAAGAGCGCCTCGAATTACGCGAACACGCATCCCGCATCTGAGAAACGGATGGGGCTCGACGCTGCGGGGCCCTTCAACTGCTTTTTGGATCGCCTCAATCTCTTCATCCGGAATGACCGCGACTTCTTCGCCGCGATGGAGGATCATGTGTATGCCCGGCGTCGTCATGACCTGCAGTCTGCGTTCAAATCCGCCACGAACGAAGAGGTAGCAAGGGAACAGGGGCAGAGAAAGTACCTTTGTCCTGTCTTTCCAGCGGCGAGTTGATTCATAGAGCGGCAGAAAGACTTCAAAACCTTTCGTTGAGAGCATTTCTGCAATGACCTTCTCGTGTTGGTGGCGCGTGTAGACAGCCCACCAGGGAGAAGCATGGTGCAACGCGGTTTGGAAGGTCTCGGCAGCTGGCATTTCAAATTCCATTGTCTTCGGCAGGCAATCTCCTCAGAAGAGCTTTACCTGGATATAGCTTCGCCCTGTGAGTCACATCGGTAGGCTGATGACTCCGTCTGAACTGCCTTGTTTTTCCCTTGTTATTGGCTCTCAAAACGAGGAGAAGTGCCAATCAAAACTGGTGCACAAATACTGTGTATTCATCATGATGGCCCGAACTGTAAGTGACAATGCCCCTATTGTGCTAGCGCCTCGACTTCCAGTAACTCATTCGAGGCTCCTCTGGTAATGGCCCTCAGCCTGAACATCCCGCAAGAACCGGAGCCGGCCTCAAATTCCCGGCTTTCTTTGCGTCAGGCACGAATCACACGCCGAGAAAAGTCGGCATGAGATTCATCGTTCAGCCCTGCGTGCCCAGGGTCACTCAACTTGCCAGATTTCGAGCCGCAATCTTTGCCGTTTTCCTTGTCTGCTGACAACCAGATCTGCCGCCGGGTTTTTTTGCCGGCACATACTAATGTGTGTTCGGAGGCCCTCTGTGGGTTCTGCGCTTCTGGGGCATGCCTGCGCTTCGCAATCTGAAAAGCAACGCGCGATAGCTCATCCTCAGTTCTTCCGCGGCCTTCCGCCTGTTCCACCGATTTGCCTGCAAGGCTTTTAAAATCAATGCGCCAGTGACCAGAGAGGTTGCAGGATTCGTCCGATCCTTCAAAGAGTTCAGTCGATTCTGCCTGCCGGCGGGCCTCTTCGAGGGCTTGAGCTGGCGCTTCAGTTCAACGACCAGTGCTTCATCGCCTCCGAGAATGACGGCTCGTGCAATCCAGTTTTCGAGTTCGCGCAGGTTCCCCGGCCAGTCCCATTGCTTGAGCAGTTCCGGCGTAGCTGAACTCAACTGGGGCATGGCCCTGCGAAATTGGCGAGACAGTTTCTGAAGAAAGTATTCGCATAACTGCGGAATATCAAGCTTTCGGTCACGCAGAGGCGATAAGAGAAGAGAGACAGCTTGAATGCGACGGAAGAGATCTTCGCGAAAGGCGCCTGACTGAATGGCCTCTTGCAAGTGGACGTTGGTGGCGCAGACAACTCGCACGCGCGCCGTTCGCTTCTCGCTGCTGCCCAGTCTTGTATAAGTGCCGTCGCGCAGGAGGCAAAGCAACTTGTCCTGCTGCTCCAAACTCATTTCGCCGATCTCATTCAGAAAGAGCGTGCCTCCATCTGCGATCTCAACCAGACCAGGCCGGTCTTCCCTGGCTCCCGCAAACGAGCTCTTTTCGAAGCCAAACAACTCTCTTTCCAGCAGGTTTGCCGGAATCGCAGCGCAGTTGAGTTTCACAAACGGCGCCTCTCTCCGGCTCGATCGCGTGTGCAGGAACCGGGCAATCACTTCCTTACCCGTTCCGCTCTCTCCCTGAATGAGAACGGGAAGATCGCTCGAAAGGACGGAATCGATCTTGCCCCGGAGCTCGCGCATGGCCGGTGTGCTGCCAAAAATGACAGCTTCGTCCGGCAACTCAGCGGGATCGACACGAAACCTCTGGTTCAAGTCTGTAGGCATAGACCTCGAGAAAACTGAGGAGAAACTGTATTCCAAGTTGCACGCAGGGGGCCACGACGAGGCTTTAATCGCCGTCCGATATAATTGCACTTGTTGTTGATTCTTTGGTAGTTACCTAGGTTGTCGACACTTGCTCGCAGGAACGCCCGGCTGAGTATGCAAAGTTTTGCATACTTCTTACCAGCTGTTTGCAGATTCCTTGTCGGATCGGACTGAGTGATCAAAGCCTGAATAGGCGGTCGTTGTCAGCAGCGGACAATGTTTTCGGCTGTCAAACCCCGGGTCGCATTGCGCGTATCCACAACCAACTGCGCTTTGGCGACGATGGCGGGATAGTCGTACTGGGAGTGATCCGTCGAAATCACAACGCAATCGAAGTCCGGAATGCGCTCCAAAGGAGTACTGGTCATATTGAGCGCATATTTGCGTCCCTGTCCTGCTGACGGAATGAAGGGGTCGTTGTAGGCGACGGATGCACCACGCTTCTGAAGCAGTTCAATGATGGTGAGAGACGGCGACTCGCGAAGGTCATCGATATCGCGCTTGTAGGCCAGCCCCAAAATCAACACCCGCGAACCAAACAGCGACTTGCGGCGCTGGCTGAGGGCCTCAACGATGTTGTCGACGATGAAATAGGGCATGGCAATGTTTACTTCGCCGGCCAACTCGATGAACTTCGTCCGGAAGTCAAACTGCTTCGCTTTCCATGAGAGATAAAAGGGGTCGATAGGTATGCAGTGTCCACCCAGGCCCGGGCCGGGATAGAACGCCTGGAATCCGAACGGCTTTGTTTTGGCCGCTTCAATCACTTCAAAGATGTCAATCCCCATGCGCATGCACAGCTGCTTCAGCTCATTGACCAGCGCAATGTTGACGCAACGATAGATGTTTTCAAGGAGCTTGGTCATCTCGGCCGCTGCCGGTGAAGAGACGGGAACGATGCGGTTGAAGATGGATGCATATACTGCCGATGCCAGCTCAACTGCTGCTGTGCCGCACCCGCCAACAACCTTTGGGATATCGCGCCGATCGATCGAATCGTTCCCCGGGTCCTCCCGCTCAGGAGAGAACGCCACGTAGAATCCGTAGCTGACATCATCCATCGCCAGGCGAAGATCAGCTCGATTCCCCTGTTCGAGAAGGGGGACAACAACTTCTTCGGTCGTTCCCGGATAAGTGGTGCTCTCCAAAATGATGAGCTGTCCGTCATGGAGGTGGGGCGCAATGCTTCGCACTGTGTCACAAACAAAACTGAGGTCGGGTTCGTGGTACTCATTCAGCGGCGTGGGCACGCACAAGATGACGACGTCCATTTGCGCGATTGCGCCGTAATCCGCCGTGGCCTTGAACCCGTTTTCACGCGCCTTCTGGATCAAGTTCCCTGGAATTCGCACGATATATGAGCCGCCCTCGTTGAGGGTCGCGACCTTGCGGGTATCGATATCGAAGCCGGTCACCGAGAATCGTTCTTCGCTAAACAGAAGTGCGAGAGGCAGGCCCACGTAACCCATGCCGACGATTCCAATCCGGGCTTCCCGTGTCTCGATCAGATGTTTCAGTTCGCTGGTTCGTGCTGAGGACCTCGATGCCACCGTTCTCCTCCCAAGCTCTCTTGAAGCTTAATTCATGGACCAACTTTGGATAAGTTATTGTAACCAAACTATATGGAGCACACCGGTGTGGCCACGACTGGTTTCCGGCGCTGTACGAGAAGGGACGAACTGTGCACCGTTCGCCAAGCAGTAGACAGAGAATGATTCTTTGTGGGTTCGACCGCCCCGGGATAAGGAACAATCGGCAGCAGCGAGAGGACTTGCTTCACGTTGGCTCTTTGCCTGAGTCAAACTGCATTCTTCCGCCCGGAGCGCGCCTTCGGAAAGGGTTGCCGGGTATCCGCGGCCGACCAGGGTCGAAGATCATGCTCCTGGATCTTGTACAGCAAACCGCGGTAGCTCATATCGAGATACTGGGCGGCACGACGGCGATTCCATCCGCAAGTCTCCAGTGCGCTTTGGATCATCTTCGCTTCGGTGCGGGCCTTTACATCGCGAACGATCGATCGAATGCCAACACAGGGAGCGGGCGCACCGGCCATCGGATCAGATGAATTAGGCGTTTCTGAAGTGGCCGCCTTGGTTTCCAGTTCCCGCGTGGCGGCTTCAACGTCGCGCATAACGATCGTCCGCGTCACGAAGTTCCGAAGCTCCCTCAGGTTTCCCTTCCAATCGTAGAGGAGGGCCGCGTCCATCAACCGGGAGGGAATGCTGCTTCCAAACCCCTTGGTGAGCTCGACCGGTGAGCGGCGAATGAACTCCTCAATGAGATACGGAATCTCCTCGCGCCGTTCCCTGAGAGGCGGAACCTTGATCGTGAAGACGCTCAGGCGATAAAAAAGATCCTCGCGGAATGTTTTTGAGAATAGCGCATCTTCCATCTGAACATTTGTGGCCGCAAGAACTCTGACGTCGACCTTGGTGGTTTCCTGGGCGCCGAGGCGAGCAAACTGCCCATCCTGCAGAACCTGAAGCAGCTTCGCTTGCATCTGCACGCCAATTTCGCCAATCTCGTCAAGGAGCAGCGTGCCGCGGTTGGCCTGCTCGAATTTTCCCGCCCTGTCTTTGATGGCTCCGGTGAAGGCGCCTTGCCGATGCCCGAAGAGCTCGCTCTCGAGCAAATCCGCCGGAAGGGCAGCGCAGTTCACTTTCAGAAACTTCTCTCGTGACCGCCCAGAGTGCTTGTGGATCAACTGCGCGATCACTTCCTTGCCCGTGCCGCTTTCACCCAGGATCAGTACATTGACATCGATATCCGCAAGCAATTTGACTTGGCGGTGGATCTCCAGCATTTGCGGCGACGCCGCCAGAAAGAAAATGCTCCCGCCGAGTTCTTCCAGATACGGCACGGCCGGCATGTCATCGGGAATATGTGTTGAAGGCGCGGGATTCTGAACCGCGGCTTGAAGATCCGTGCAAGAGGAAGGCAAGTCGCGAACCGCATGAATCTCATCTTTGTGATGAGTCAGGGATTCAACGACCGACTCGACGTCTTTGCTGGTCAGCGGCATGGTCAAGGTGCGCTCAATGCCGAGCTGGGCAGCTTCTTTGCGAAGCTGATGTTCGCTCAGTTTCGTAACCAGACAAATTTTGTCTGGGTGAGCGAGGTTCAAAAGCTGATGGATTTGAATGGTGCACGATGCGCTTACCGCCGGAGCCTCGCAAAGGAGCAGGTCGGGCTCAAGCCCGTTGCTTAGAAGCGCATGAACCTGACCGTGTCCGGTCGCCTCGATCACTCTATGGCCGGCACACTCAAGAGCGATTTTGACCGTGGAACGCGCTTTCGCGTTCTGAATGTTCGTCAGAACCAGGAGGAGTGACTTCACCAAGGCCTCTTTCCGAGAGTCCAATACTACAAATAAAAAGTCACGCGATCATATCCCGCCCGAAAGACATGACGCCTTCCGCATGAACGGAACATGATGTATAAGGGCCCTTCAGCTGAAAAAACAAGCTTGCGCGGCAATGGATCTATATCCGCAAAAAAAGCGATGCATGTGTAAGAACGGGATCGAGCCTCTTGAGCGGCTTTTATATCTCTAACCGTTTGAGGAATTTTGGTCTATCGTAGCGTCCAACAATCCATTACAACAGTTTCGTCCGTTGCCCAATGTGCAACCTCCACGGGAAAGCGGGAACCCAATCTCAAAAATCCGGGAGCGGTAAACAGGGCCCCAAAAGCGGTTCGAACTGATGACGCGAACGATTGCGAAAGTTGCTTTCGTGCCTTGACAATATGAGAGTGGAGTCTCAGTGTCAATGGCACAATGGTCATGAGTTTTGCGCTTGGGTAACTCGCGTTCGTAACCCACGGGGTTGCCTTTCTTCACACTAGTCAAGATTGTTCAAGCGAGCTAGGTTTATCGATTCATGTCAAGGCAATGACATAGGTTCCAACCTGAAGCGAAGTCGGATGCACTTTTGCAACCCAATCGCCTCATGGATGAACGGCCGTGATCCTGCCCGACTTATCCACTTTATCCACAACTATCCACAGGGCCAAGCCGGCGTTAGGTCAGAATCCGTAACCGCAACTTGCATTTTCGTATTTCGTCGTATCCTGTATTCAAAAGGGACCGACCGATGAAGACTTTTACTCTGGACGAAGCGCAGTCTCTGCTCCCGGTGCTGGAATCCCTGCTCAAGCGCGCCATCGAGGTCCGCGGTTCAGCGCAATCCGTCGAGACCAGTCTCAACAGTCTGGCGCAGCGCATCTTTCTCTCGGGCGGCATGAAAATCAACCCTGCCAGCGTGGCCAGGCAGCGCGCGGAGATGGAAGAGCTTTTAAAACAAGTCCGCGAGAGCCTCGCTGAAATCGATGCGATCGGAGTCCAGGTGAAGGACCTCGAAGCCGGTCTGCTCGATTTTCCGTGCCGCATTGACGATCAAGTGGTGTTGCTCTGTTGGCGGATGGGCGAGCCGTCAATCGAATACTGGCACACTGTTGAAGCGGGCTTTCAAGGACGTCAACCGGTGGATGAGCGCTTCCGCCGCCGCGCTGCATCCGGCGGCCACCCTAACTAGGGCCTGTTAACACTACCTGGAGTGGACGGCGTTGCGAGCGAAAAACCGCTCAGACGAGACGGAGGACGACGGCTGTGGCGGGTCCACCGCCTAGGACGACAACGAAGTATGAGCGGTTTTTGGCCGCAACCCGAAGGGACGGGGCTGATTTTTCCCATCTCTTTGTCGCTTGTCGCTCCAGTAGGCCGGCTACAGTTCGCTCCGCGCTCCGCGACCTGGGGAAAATCGGCTCCCGTCGCCGCCATCCCAGGTAGTGTTAGCAGGCCCTAGAGCCTGACACCAAGACAGCCGTATCATTGGCCTTATGTGCGGACGATTTGCGCGCAGGTCCACGCGCGAGGTTCTTGCGGATTGGTTCGGAGTCGACCTGGAAGATCTGCCGGCTTTCCCCGCCAGTTACAACATTGCACCGCAAAGTGTGCAGCCAGTCGTGCGTCTGGGCCAGGAAACAGGCGCGAGGGAGTTTGCGCTGCTGCGCTGGGGGCTGGTGCCGTTCTGGGCCAAAGACGCGAAGATCGGCTACTCCACGATTAATGCGCGGGCAGAGGAGGCCGCGAACAAGCCCGCTTTCCGTGAAGCGCTGCGCAAGCGGCGCTGTCTGATTCCCGCCGACGCTTTTTACGAATGGGCCAAGCGCGACGCCAAGACGAAGCAGCCTTTCGCCATCGGCTTGAAAAGCGGCGAGCCATTTGCTTTCGCAGGGCTTTGGGAACGGTGGCGCCCCAAGGAGGGTGAGGCGCTCGAGACGTTCACCATTCTGACCACCGACGCCAATGAAGCTCTTGAGCCCATTCACAATCGCATGCCGGTAATCCTGGAGCCCAAGGATTACAACCGCTGGCTGGAGCCCGCCGCCGTAGAGCGCCTACCCGTGGACCTGCTGCGGCCGTTTCCAGCGGAGCAAATGGTCTCCTGGGCGGTCGGTGACCGGGTTGGGAATGTTCGCAACAACGATCCGGAGCTTTTGGCGCCTCGCGAGTAGCAACAGCAGCGGCGGCGGGCTTGACGGAGAGCGAATTCCTTGCGAATCGCGTCTATTTGCTGATGACTGCTGAAAGTACCGTGCCGTTCGCGCTTGTTGACTCCGGCAACAAGACAAAGCCGGCAACCAGGCGGTACCCTTTGAGCAGAAGCGTTTCTGGATTTCTGCCTGAACGAATTGGCCCGGGGATGGGCATGTGCGAGGAATGACGATGAAGAGCGTGCGTTGGGCAGCACTTGGACTGGTCATCACCGCGCTCCTGTCCGGATGCAAAGACTTTTGGGACCTTCCTCCTTCGACAACGACGACGACCACCACGCCGACGACGCTCTCGAGTGGCGTTTTCTATGTTCTGGACCAGACGACAAAGCAGCTCGGCGCTTACGTCATTTCCTCGGGCACGCTCGACGCTGTGTCGGGTAGCCCCTACACGCTGCCTTCCGCGCCGACATCGATCGCTGTCGCCTCCGATGGAGCGTTCCTTTACGTCGGCACGGTGAACGGCATCTACCTTTACACCGTTGGATCGGGCGGCGCCCTGAGCATTGGGAACAGCGGCAACCCGATCGCGACTGACATCCCCGCGGCCATGCTGATCAGCGGATCGTGGCTCATCGATGCATTTGTCACCGCCAACAACAGCCCGCAGATCGATGCCATTGCCATCAATCCATCCAACGGCCTTTACGACGGACCAGGAGGCGCAGCCCCGAGCCAGGTCTTCGGCAACATCACCAATGCGGCGATCAAGGGAATGGTCCTGTCGCCCGACGACGCCAACCTCTTTGTCGCGCTCGGAACGGCTGGAACGCTTGTCGTTCCCTTCCTCTCTGGCGATGCGAATCCGCTGGGAGCGACAGCAACGTCGATTCCGCCTGCAAATACCAGCGGCTCGGCGCTTTCCGTGGCCGTCGATCCGAGCACCACGCCTCGAGTGTTCTACATCGGCGAAACCGCGGGGACTGCGGGCGAACTACGCGTCTTCAACTACAGCTCCCTCGCCACTCCCCAAAACCTCACGCAGGCCACTGGCTCTCCCATTTCGAGCGGCGGCCTTGCGCCGAACGCCATTTTGCCCCTCGCCAATGGCGATTACGTCTATGTCGCGAACGGCACGGGCACCACATCAGCGGGGAAAATCGCCTGGTTTCCCATCACCGCCGCCGGAAGCACGTACACAATCGCGGCGGGAAGTTCGATCGCATCAGGCATTCAGCCGATCAGCCTGGCCGAGGATAGCACCGGTAACTTTGTGCTGGCAGTGTCGACAGGCGGATCGACGACCAGCGGCAATCCCGACCTTGGAGCCTATACTCTGAGCTCGGGCGCTCTGACCTTAGCGATCAAGTCCACGACCGGAACCGATCCGGTTGGCGCAGTGGCCGTCGCGGCATTGCCGTAAAGAGTTCGCAGTTCTTAGTTCGCAGTTCTCAGATCAAAGTCCCCTGCCTGCTGTCTGCCATCTACCGGCAACTGCTAACTACGAACTGCGAACTAAGAACCGTTTCGCGCGCCCCAGCGCGCGAAGTGCTATTCTCGACTTGAACCCCACGAGCTGTGCTCACTCGTTTGCCAACCTCTCCCGCTCGACCTCTTCGGCGCACCTCAATCCATCTTGCGCTGCCGCTGGCGGTGCTGTGCTGCGTTCTCTTTGTTGTTGGGTGCTCGCGATTCCGGCACGAGCACCATGAGATGGTCTACGTTTCGATCCGCACAACCTATCTGCACGACCGCGTTGCGCCGGTCTCAAACCGTGTGTGCGAGGTTCGGAACGGTCAGCCACTCGAGGTGCTTGATCATGCCAAGCGCTTCCTGAAGGTAAAGACCGACAAGAACGAGATCGGCTGGGTTGAAGAGCGCGCCGTGATCGACGAAAAGACCTACGACGGATTCGCGGAACTCAGCAAGCTGCATAAGGACGATCCGGTGGCGGCCACGGCCACACTGCGCGACGACCTTGCCATGCACTTGCTCCCGGGGCGTGAAACACCACGCTTCTACCTGCTTGCAGGCAATGACAAGGTGCAATTGCTGGCGCGTGCTTCGGCGCTCAAGAATGCGGCGGAGACGCCGCTGCCGATTCCGTTGCCCAAAACTCAAAATCCCGCCCAGAGCCTCAAAACACCCGGCAAGACGCCTGCAAAGCCAGCTTCCGACGCAGCGCCGCCGAGTGGCGCGGGAGCAGAAGAGCCGGCGCCTCCAGTCATGGAGGACTGGTGGCTGGCGCGCGATGCCCAAGGCCACGTGGGCTGGCTGCTCGCGAGCCGCCTGGATGTTGACGTGCCGCTCGATGTCGCGCAGTACGCCGAGAATCAGCGCATCGTGGGCGCGTGGGTTCTGACCAAGGTGAACGACCCGGACTCCGATGCGCCGGACCACCAGGTTCCCGAGTATCTGACCGTGCTTGAACCACTCAAATCAGGACTGCCTTTCGACTTCGACGAAGTGCGCGTCTTCACATGGAGCGTCAAGCATCATCGGTACGAGACGGGCTTCCGGCTGCATCCCATTCAGGGCTATCTGCCGGCGCGCGTCTACACGCAGAGCACGCCGAAGGGAAACGTTCCCGCGTTCAGCTTCCAGATTGCCGGCAGCAACGACATCAGGACCGATCCGGCGACGGGCATTACGCGGCCAGCGACTCCGCGCACGATCAACTACGAGATGATCGACACGCAAGTGAAACGCATCGGGCCAGACATGGCGCCGATTCCGATCACGCATGAGCCGGGGGAGAAAAAGCCGGAAGCGAAGGCAAAGAAGAAGGGGCGCAGGAACTAGGGATTGAAGAACTGAAGGAGTGAAGAACCGCATTCTCGGCCCGCTCTCCGAGCGGCCACGCGCCGAACCCGCCGCCAATCGCCATTGATGGTGTCTTCCCGAGCGAGCTACGCCGCGCCCTGAAGTTCCAGCGACCACGATTCATGTCACGGATTCGCATTTGCAATCGCAATTCTCCAATCGCCGCGGCAAACGAGAAGAGCGTCAAACGTAGTATCTTTTACTGCAAAGTCCGAAGGAACCGACGCATGCCCAAACTAGATGGATGGTCTCGCGATCAATTGCTCATCGCGCTCAAGCTCTACTGCGAAATACCATTCGGCAAAATGCACTCTAGAAATCCTGAAATCATCCGATATGCGAAATTAATTCATCGAACTCCAGACGCTTTAGCGATGAAGCTGACGAATTTCGCCAGCCTTGATCCGAAGATCATTTCGACAGGCCGCAAGGGCCTTATCAAAACCTCAAAGGCCGATAGGGACATCTGGGACGAAATGACATCCGGCTGGAACCGCATCGCAACCGAGATCGACCAAACAGCGCAACGAATTGCCGACACCACGACCACCGATCAAGGCGAAGGAGAGCTGCCGCAAAGTGATGCAGACTATACTGGCCTGACGAAAAGCACCGTAATAGAGGCGCGAGTCGGTCAGAGATTTTTCCGTCAAGCCGTCCTGAGTGCTTACGATTTCAAGTGCTGCATCACGGGCTTGGCGGTCCCAGAGCTGCTTGTGGTCAGCCACATCGTCCCATGGCGAGCCGATTCGAGCAATCGTCTCAATCCAAGAAATGGACTATGCCTATCCGCCCTACATGACCGCGCATTTGACCAAGGGCTGATAACCATTTCGAAGAGTCTCCACTTGTTGCTGTCCTCGCGCATCTCCAAATTGAAGCCTAATCGGTACATCGACGATGCATTCCTCGCCTATGCCGATAAACCCATCAATATGCCGGCTAAGTTCGCTCCGGATCTCGCGTTTTTCAAATACCATCGCGAAAACCTATTCTGCGAATGAAAGGATTGCGAATGAACATCGAGTTCGAATACCTCTATCGTGACTGCGGCAATTTCAAGAACTACGGAAGGGCAGTGTTTGCGAACAAGGGTAACCTAAGCGCCAAGGACATCCACGAGAAAATACTCAGCGTATTAGTCCCTGAGCCGTTCTTTAGGGCGGCAGACATCGGACTGTCGGACCTCTACTTCAAAAATTTCCCATACGACCCGGAACTCGATCACGAATTGCATGAATATTACAGAGTCTCGGAGACGAAGGAACCTACCAACGATTCATCTGACAGAGACATCACGGACCTCACGTTAGCGATAGAGGAGAAATGCTGGGGTTGGTGAGACAGGATCGTTTTAAGCGCAACTGGAAGAGCGCCTTTAATCTCGGATAAATTGGGCCTATCAGAAGGCCGTATGCCCTATTTTTGTCCCAGAGTCCACACCATTCCAAAACTGTCGCATACGCCCAAAGAGAGCCGCAGAATCTAACGCGAGAATTTCGCGCCACCAAACCCTCACCATCCGGCAGATTCTTGACGCCAAACAGCCCGACTATCCGGCCCACCGCCGTGACGCCACCTTCAAGAAAGCCCCGCGCAGCGGCCGCGCCCCCGCTGAAAACCTCACCCTTCCCCTGATGCCCAGTCAAGATTGAGCCGCGACCACCCCGCCGACGTTTCGCTGACCACCGACCCCGATTCCCCGTGTCAAGAGCCTTCCTGCGCGATGGACACCCTAACCCACTGAAAACACTCTTGAAATTCCCCTTCCCAAGTTTGCCGATTAATTCGCACGAAATCTGTAGCCTTGAAGATGAAAGGGGAATTCTTCATGGCATACAAATCGATTCCCGCCATCACCATCGCCGGCGAGCCTATGACTCCGTCTGACGACCCCGGCAAAGAGGCCATCGACATCTGCTGGCGCGCCTGGAATAGCGCCCACGTCGAGCAGGCTGAGAACGAGAAATCAACCCATTCGGATTGCGAGAAAAAACCCGGCGCGAAACAGCGAAAAATAATTAAATAAAAAAATTTAGGACATTTCGCCGAATTTTCGCCATTTAACTCGTTTAGAATCAGTAAACCGTACTCGGAGAAAGTCGAAAATGTGCATGCAATTACGTCAATTTACGACAAACAACTCCTTTGGAATCAACATGCAATCCGGGCAAATTCAATCTGTGCGATTTGACGCCCTAACTCATTCACTTCTTAGGCATTTAGCTCATTCACATCACCTCGGACGGCTTTTCTACCCCCACCCTAACAAAGTTAGGATGGGGCACCTCACGACGTGCGGTCAGGATTTTGCGCCGGGCTTGCCGGTTCCTCCGCTGGCGTATCCGGAATCTGAAGTGCTGGAGTCCACGGTGGTCGCGTCGATCTTGTCCATGAGCAGCGAGCCCAGGCTCTCGAGAATTCCCTGATTGCCGCCGCCGCCGAGCACGAGAATCTTGGGCACGAAGGCGACGTTGCCGACCGATAGCGCCTTGACGGCGTTGACGAGAGCAGTGGGGCCTTTGCCGAGCGCTCCGACCTGCCGCTCGTAGGCTTCGGCGTTGGCCAAACCGACGGCGCGAACTTCGGCGCCTTTGGCTGTGCCGGTTTGCTCAATGTACGCGGCTTCGCCCTGAGCTTCCTTCATGCGGGCTTCGGTGCGGTTGGTCTGGATATCGACTCCGACTTTCGATTTGGCGAGGTCGACCTGCATGTCGGCGGTGCCGCGAGCTTTCTCGGTCTCGATGCGCTGGTCCTGAGCCTGCTTCTGCATCTTGAATGTTTCCACTTCCTGGTGCGCGACTTCGCGCTGGGTGAGAACCGAGACGAGCTGTTCGGGATAGATGACGTCCTGGATATAAACTCCACGCGTCTCGATCTCATACTCGGCGAGCTTGCCCTGGATGTAGGCGAAGGCCTGTTCCTGAACTTTCTGGCGCGTCTGGATGAACGTAATGGCTTCCATGCCGCCGATGCGATCGCGAAAGAGATTGCCGACCGCAGCCTGGAGAACTTCGTTCACGAGATTCTCCATGGAACCAACCATGGAGATGACGCGAGGCGCATTGGTGTCGGGAACGTGAATGAGAACCTGAAGGTCGATGCTGAAGACGAAGCCTTCGTTGCTCTTGGCAATGATGGGCTCAAGCCGCGCATCGAGGCCGTGAGCGCCGGTGACGTCCTTGGCCCAATCGAGCTTGATGATGGAGGTGAGAACGAGCTTGGCGTCGTAGATGCGGGGATTGATGGGGTACTTGCCCGTGCGCAGCGCCTCCTGCCAGATGCCCTGATGGCCGGGCCGGACGAGCGAGCCGAACTTGAAGTTCGCGCCCGACGTGTCTTGCGTGGGAAGGCCGACGTAGGCCTTGATGACGGCGACCTGGCCCTGTTCGACAACCAGCATGGGCACCTGCTCAACACGAATCAGGAATGGGTTGAGGTTGTAAGCGCCGTAGAGTAACGGGTCGTGCTGGAGGCCGATTTTGCCGCCGGCCTGAAGGAACCGCTGGAAGTCCTGATAGTTGTTGTGCTGATCGTTCTTGCTGCCGAGGATGAGGCTCATCAGCTCAAAATCGGTAACGCCCGCTTTGGCTTCAAGCTCGCTGACATCTTTGAATTCGCCGAGGCGGCTGGCAATGGCGCCGGCGGGCAGAGGCTCACCGTCGAGTGCAGTGACGACTCCGATCATGTCGACAACTTTGCCGCTGTCTCCGGTGGGCTTGGGCGCGATGCGCGTGACGTCGAGCTGCCAATCTTCGAGGCCGAAGGCGCGGAAGTCGAGCCTGCCGCCGGTGGCGAGCTTTTTGTATTCGCTGGACACGGGCACGCCGAAAACCTGCGGCTTGGTGATGACAAGGAAAGCGAGCGGATGAATCGGCGCCAAAGTGCCCGGAGAGAGAACAGGCCTTTGAACGCCCTTCTCGCCATTCTTTGCAACAAAGGAACGCAGATCGGCGAAGTTGCCGAAAGCGGGATCGTACCGCGCCGACTTGGCGCCGATGGGCGTGGGTTTGCCGACCTGCGCGATGACAACACCGATCTGTCCCGCGGGCACCTGCACCCACGGATGTTTCGTTACCGCGTAAAACGGCTTGAACTTGAAGCGCAGCCCGGGCATGAGAAGGTCGGCCTGGTAGCCGGCTTCGCCCAGAAACGCTACGGGGTTGTCGCCGGGCAGCTTGGTTCCGAACCTTTTACGAACGAGCCCGACCTGGGTGGGACCGATGCTATAGGTGGACGCGAAGGCGGTGGCAACCAGGAACAATACGACCAGCAAGATAAGAAAAAGCAAGAACAGGATCATGACGGCACCTTCTGACATCGAGCAACTTTATTCGTCTGAGCTGAGTCGCATGAATTGTACCGCCGATGGAGATATTGCGATGTGAATGCCGCATTTTCGGGGGAAGCGGGTTCGTGCTTTCCCACCCTTCCGCAGAAAAACGCGGAAGGATGGGGCAACGATTCTCTTCAATGGGAGAGGTCAAGAAATGCAACCGCAGATCCTTCGGTCGCCGCGGCGACCTCAGGATGACAAATCTGACGAGGGATTATTGCGGGTGGCGGCGGAGCTCGAGCTCGACGGCGTGGAGCATTTCGGATTCGGGAGCGGGCTTGCCGGTCCAGATTTCGAATTGGCGCGCGCCCTGCTGGACGAACATTTCAAGGCCGGAGATGACGGCGAGGCCGCGCGACTTGGCCAGCTTGAGGAGCGGAGTTTCAATCGGCGTGTAGACGAGATCGAAGACGAGCGAGGCATTGAGCTCGTTTTCTTTCAAGGGCAACTGCTGCTTGATGCCGGTCATGCCACAAGGGGTGGTGTTGATGATGGCGTCAAAGCGCTGCTTGGAAAGAACGTTCTGCTTGAGCACGTGGGCCTTGGCTTTGCGCGCAAGGGCAACAGCTTTCTCGTGGGTGCGGTTGACGATGGTCACTTCTGCGCCCTGCTCGACGAGTCCGAAGACAGCGGCCCGGGCCGCTCCGCCCGCTCCAAGAACAAGAATGCGCGCGCCCTTGAGACGCATGCGGCGCTCGAGCGGGCGAACGATGCCGGCGACATCGGTATTGAAGCCGTAGAGCTTACCGTCAGCGCCGGTGCGCAGCGTGTTGCATGCGCCGATGCGGCCGGTGAGCGGGTCCATGTTGGCGAGGTACGGCAGGACTTCCTGCTTGAGCGGCATGGTGACGGCGACGCCGTCGAGAGGCAGATCGCGAACGACGGTGAGCAGATCGTCAAGCGACTTTACCTTGAGCGGAAGCATGATGGCGTTAACGTTTTCGCGGCGAAACGCCGTGGAGTGCATGAGCGGCGAAAGCGAGTGGGCGATGGGATTGCCGGCGACGGCGAAGATGCGCGTGGCCTGATCAACCTGTTCGAGACGGTAGAGGTCAAGGAGCGTGCGCGCGGGGATTTGGCCTGCAGCGGTCTCAGGACCGTCGGCCGAGGAAGCAAAGGTGAAGGCGGCGCCGGCGCGCGGGCTGAGGATGCGGCTGATGAGGCCCTCCTCGCCCATGGCGATGCCGACGATGTGGGCGTTGAGGGACTGATCCTCGATCATCTGGAGGACGGAGAGATTGTCGGCCAGAGTGCGGGCGGTGGTGACGACTTTGACGAAGTCGGGCTCATAGGCGGCGATGCGCTGAGCGGTCTGATTGAGGCCGTCGGGGCGGCGGGTGCGAGTGAAGTCGTGCGAGCTGATGAGTAGAGCGGCGCCGGCGGCACGGACGGCAGCGCGGAACTTGGCCAGCTGGGGACGGGTACACTGCTCGGCCGAATTGATCTCGAGATCGACGATGTGGCAGCCGGTTTCAGCGGCTTTAAGGAGGATTTCGAGCTCCGCGTTGAGGGACCCGGTGAACTTTCCGCCAAAGGGCTTGCGGCGGCAGGTGGCGATGGCCGTCATGTCACGGCGGCGGTTGAGGAGGGACTTGATATCGGGCAGGACGGCGGCGGGCTTGGGCAAGGCTGTCGAGACGGAACTCAATGAAAGGAGAGTCTTTAAGTGCGGCGTCGACGCGGGACATAAGCTCGGCGGGCGTGGCCCCCTGGACCGCGATACACAGCTTTCCGACGCGCAGGCGGGGCAGAACAGCGGGCGCAGCAGCCGGGGCGTCGATCGTGTTGGAGACGGTGAGAGGCATTCTCTTCAATTGACGCATATTAAAGGGGTTTTGATGCTAATGCAACCGATAATGTGCAGATTTGGAGGGTATTTCAGTACTGAGTTCGAGCGGGGGCCGGATGCGGGAGGGGTTTCGGATCGGCCTGGGCGGGGTTGGGCGGGCGGGAATCGGTGGACAGGGGGGTGCGGAGGGTGGACATTGGACACGGATGAGTTTTTCGAGGAGCGATGGGATTCTCCTCGATGGGCGGGAGGTGAAGATGCGGGTCGGCATATTGGGTTCGGGGCTGATGGGCGCAAAGCTCGGCACGATTTTTGCGCGCGCCGGACATGAGGTTGTTTTCAGCTACGCGCGCAGCGAGCAAAAGCTGAAGAGGTTGGCACGGGAGGCGGGAGCGAAAGCAAGAGCGGGGACACCTCGCGAGGCTGCTGAAGATGCGGAGGCGGTATTGCTGGCAGTGCACTGGTCGCGCGTTGGCGAAGTGCTGAAACAGGCCGGCGATCTGACGGGCAAGGTGGTTGTGACTTGCTCGCTACCGATGGATGCCGAGAATACGAAACTGATTGTCGGCGGCGGCTCGTCGGGGGCCGAGGAACTGCACAAGAAGATTCCGAAGGCGCGGGTGGTGGGCGCGTTCAACACCGTGCCCAGCGAAGTGCTCTTTGGCGTGTTCGAAGCGAAACGCAAGACGGGCAGGCCGAGCATGGTGTACTGCGGCGACGATGAGAGTGCTAAAACTGTTGCCGCGAAACTGATTCGCGACGCGGGTTTTGAACCGGTGGACGTTGGGCCGCTGCGCATCGCGCGTTATACCGAGCCGTTCGCGCTGCTGATGGCGCAGATGGCCTATGAGGGAGAAGGCGGACCGGAACTGGCATACCGGTTCGAGTACTTTAAACAGTGAGCGAGTCTTTTTTGCGCGAAAAACTTCGGCACGGGGAGGAATGCGGAGATGGAGATCAAACGAGTGGGCAGCCAGCCATCCGGCAAGGGACCGGCAGATTGGTTCACCGGCACGGTGCGGATCGATCCGCTGTTTCAGGCGCCGGAGCCGGCGCGGGTGCAGGGTGCGAGCGTGACCTTTGAGCCGGGCGCGCGAACGGCATGGCACACGCATCCGCTGGGGCAGACGCTGATTGTGACGGCGGGATGCGGGCGGGCGCAACGGTGGGGCGGCGCGATCGAGGAGATCCGGCCAGGCGATGTGGTGTGGTTCGCGCCGGGCGAAAAGCATTGGCACGGTGCCGGCCTGGCGACAGCCATGACGCACATCGCCATCCAGGAGCGACTCGATGGAAAAACCGTGGAGTGGATGGAGCATGTGAGCGACGAGCAATACCGGGGATGAGGAGGCGCGGGCTGGTTTTGCGGTGCGGTTCCTTCGCCCCTACGGGGCTGGGTCTCTTTTCTGATCACGTTTCCCCGGGTTTCGTTCGCGCCACGCTCACCCCAACGATGAGGACCTGTCGTTGGGGGCCCCGGTTCGCGGCTCGCTCCACCCGGGGCTAACATCCTCGCCCCCTCCGGGGGCGTGTGCCGAGGCTGGTGCCTGTACGCTTCAAACTGAGCTACCGCGATCGGGCCTCCGCAATTGACGCCCCGTGAGACGTTCTATACTAAACGGCACAATATGAATCCAGATCCGCTCATCGGTCAGTCAATCCTTCACTACACTATCCTTCGCCAACTGGGCTCAGGCGGCATGGGCGTGGTGTACGAAGCCCAGGACGCGCAGTTGGACCGTCACGTGGCGCTCAAATTTCTCCCGGCGGATTTGGCCAGGGACAGCCAGTTGCTGGAGCGCTTCCAGCGCGAGGCGCGGGCAGCCTCATCGCTGAACCATCCGAATATATGCACCATACACGCCATTGAGCGAAACGAGTTGCAGCATTTCATCGTGATGGAGCTGCTGGTGGGGCAGACGCTGGCTGAGCGGCTGACGGGGCGACCCATGGATGTGGAGACGATCCTTCCGCTGGCAATCCAAATGGCCGACGCGCTGGAGTCGGCCCATGCCAAGGGTATTGTGCACCGCGACATCAAGCCGGCGAATCTGTTTCTGACAGAGCGCGGGCAGTTGAAGATCCTGGACTTCGGGCTGGCAAAGATAACACTGAGCCAGACGACGCAGGCGGCGGACGGCGGAAGGACACTAGCGGCGGGTGACGAACTGACCTCGCCCGGCTCGGCGGTAGGCACCATCTCCTATATGTCTCCGGAGCAGGCTCGCGGACAACTTGTGGATGCGCGCACCGACCTGTTTTCTACAGGCACGGTCCTCTACCAGATGGCCACCGGCACTCTGCCGTTTCAGGGAGAGACGTCAGCGGTGGTCTTCGACGCCATCCTCAATCGCGATCCGCAGCCGGCCGCCGAGGTAAATCCGGCGCTGCCCGCGGAGTTTGTTCGCATCCTGGAGAAGTGCATCGAAAAGGACCGGACACTGCGTTGCCAGACGGCGTCGGAGCTGAAAACCGACCTGAGCCGGATGAAGCGCAACCTGGAGTCGAACAAGAGCCGCGCCAAGGCGAAGACCGATTCGGATCCTGGCGTGACCAAACCAGGTAAATCGGTGGCGGTGCTCTACTTCGAAAACCTGAGCGGCGCCAAGGAAGACGAATACCTGCGCGACGGCATCACGGAAGACGTGATTACCGAGCTGTCAAAGATTCGCGGACTGAATATTTTTTCGAGGCCTACAGTGCTGGCCTTCCGGGATCAGACGGTGACCCCGCAGGTGGTGGGGCAGAAGCTGGGCGCCGCATATGTGCTCACGGGCACGCTGCGCCGCTCCGGCGCGCGGCTGCGCATTAACGCGCAACTGGTGGATACGCACACGGATTTTCCGTTGTGGTCGGAGCGCTTTGACCGCGAGATGAAAGACGTTTTTGAAGTGCAGGACGAAATGGCGCGCAAGATCGCCGAGGCGTTGAGGGTGACGCTTTCGCCGGAGGAGCTGGAAGCCCTGGCGGTGAAGCCGACGGAGAATCTGCAGGCCTACGACCTCTACCTGCGCGGCAAGCGCTACGCGCGGCGGCAGACGCGGCAGGACCTGGAATTCGCGCTGCAGATGTTCGAAAACGGAGTG
The DNA here is from genome assembly GCA_963813015.1 of uncultured Acidobacteriaceae bacterium. Lineage (GTDB taxonomy): Bacteria > Acidobacteriota > Terriglobia > Terriglobales > Acidobacteriaceae > Telmatobacter. The sequence continues at coordinate 883,122 of CAWEXN010000008.1, read as the reverse complement.
GCGATCGACCCCAACTTCGCACTGGCATACGCCGCATGCGCCAACGCGTGCGCAATGTTTTACTGCAACTACAGTCGCGATCAGGTATGGGTGGAGCGCGCGCGCGAAGCTTCGGGAAAGGCGGTCGCCCTGCGCTGGGACCTGCCCGAAGTGCAGGTGAGCCAGGCATGGGTGCTCTATGCGGCGGAGTTGCACGACGAAGCCGTGCGCATGGTGAAGAAGGCCATCGAACGCAAGCGCGACTGCGAGGGAGCATATTACCTGCTGTGCCGCGCACTGTTTGCGGCGGGACGCTACCAGGAAGTGCTGGACGTTGCGGAAACCGCCATCGAGGCCAGCGGCGAGGACTACAACGTATACGTGCCGATCGCGAACTCCATGGGCGCTCTGGGCAAGACAGAAGGTACGCGCAACTTGATCCAGCGCCGGATTGGGGCTCTTGAAAACCACCTGAAGCAAGTGCCGGAAGACGCGCGGGCACGCATCCTTCTGGGCGGGGACTACGCCCGACTGGGGCGGACGGACGACGCGCTGCGCGAACTGAACCTGGCGGTAACCCTGCGCGCCAACGAGGCATCCATTCTGTACAACGCGGCCTGCCTGTACTGCGTTCTGGATCGAAGTGCGGAGGCTTTGGACGCGCTGCACAAGGCTTGGGAAGCGGGATTTCGCGACTCGGTGTGGGCGCGGCGCGACCCGGACCTGCTCAAACTCCACGGCGACCCGGAGTTCAACCGCCTGTATCCGGAATCTGCGGCGTAAGCAAGGGGTACCGTTTGACCCGTTGATCGTTGCGTGTCCGTGGCACCGCAACGGGTCCCGGCAGAGCTTCGTCCGATTCGCGAGCATGCAGAACAGGTGGACATTGAAACTGACACGGAAATTATCCGTGGACGCGACTTGCTCGACTCAATACATGAGGGAATCCAGCCAATGAAAAGCATTGCGGGAAGAATTGCGGATCGGAGAAATTTCCTGAAGAACGCGGGGCGTGGTGCGCTGATGGCGCCTGTTGTGGCTTTGCTAAGCGGGCTTGATTTGGCGCAGGCGGCGAATGCACTAGAGCCGATTCCTGTTCACCCACATGCGAAGCCAAGTGAAGGCGGGCCAAAGGTCTCGCTGAATGTGCGCGACCTGGGCGCGGTCGGCGATGGCAAGACGAAGGATACGCTGGCGCTGCAACAGGCCATCGATCGATGCGCGGTGCTGGGCGGAGGCGAGGCCGTGGTTCCAGCGGGAGGTTATGCGACGGGCGCGCTGGAGCTGAGGAGCCATGTCGTGCTGCGCATCGAGGACGGGGCGAGTCTGCTCGGATCCGGCGAGATGAATGATTATCCGGTGACGCAGGTTCGATGGGAGGGGCGCTGGATCAAGGGGTACAGCGCGCTGATCTCGGCCAGCGATAGCGAGGATCTGGGAATTACTGGGCCGGGAAGAATTGTTGCGAGCGAAACGATCGTTGGCCGCGTGGATCGGAAGACAGGAATGCGGCTGCCCGCGCTGCTCGAGTTTACAAATTGCCGGGATGTCAACGTCGAGAACTGCGTCACCAGCCAAACTGGGATGTGGTCGATCCATCCCGTGTATTCGGAGAACGTGACCTTCAAGAATGTCGTGGTGAAGAGCGGCGCGGACGGGATTGACGTGGACTCGTGCAAACACGTGGTGATCGACGGTTGCACTTTTGAGACCGGCGACGACTGCATCTCGCTGAAGTCGGGGCGCGCCGAAGAGGGGTACACGATCAACCGGCCGACCGAGGACGTGCGCATTGCGCACTGCACATTCACCGACCGGAACTTTGCGTGCGTGGGGATCGGAAGCGAAACGTCGGCGGGAATTCGCAACGTGGTTGTGGAGCACTGCAAATGCGCGGGCGCGCGGAGTTATGCGATCTACATCAAGAGCCGGCCGGGACGTGGCGCATACGTGGAGAACGTTTCACTCAACGACCTGGATGTTTCGGGTGCAAAGCAGGGATTTCTTCGCTTGAACAATTTGAACAGCGGGAAGCAGGACGAGTTTCCGGTGCCCGGCGATGAAGGCATTCCGAAGTTTGCCGACTTTCATTTTTCGAACATCCGGGTGACAGATGTTCCCGTGCTCGTCGAGGCCACGGAGATTCACCCGCGCAAACCGCTGATCGGCTTTTCGCTGACCAACGTGACGGGGACGTGCAAGAGCGGAATCGCGCTGGCAAACATGAAGAGTGTGGTGATTCGCAACGTGAAGGTAACGGGATTCGACGGGCCGTTGCTGAGCATCGACAACGTGACTGGCGTGGGCCTGGCGGGCGCGGCGAAGATCGATCCGACGAAGATGCCGAGGGTGCCGGAGCCGGTGGCGGAGCCGGAGAAGGCGTACGAGCTGCGGTGAAGCAGCGAGTTAGCGAGTCAGCGAGTCAGCAAGTCAGCCCGGAGAGGATTGGCCAATGAGAAGGGTGTGGATGCGTTCGGCGTTGATCGTGTGGGTCGCGCTGACGTTGGCGACGGCAGTGTTTGCGCAAACACCGAGCGACCCGCAAGCAACGATCTGGCGGTTTGACAATATCGATTCCATCGGCGGACATGCCACGCATGCGCTCGGGCATCCTTACCTGATCGACTCCCCTTATGGCAAAGCCGTGGAGTTCAACGGGGTGGACGATGCGCTGTTCGTGGACGAGCATCCACTGGCCGGGGCAAGCGCGTACACGTGGGAAGTGATTTTCAGGCCTGACGTAGACGGTGCGCAGGCGCAGCGATTCTTTCATTTGTCGGAGATTGATCCGGCGACGGGCAAGGACACCGACAACCGCATGCTGTTTGAGATTCGGATTGTGAAGGGCGAGTGGTGCCTCGACAGCTTTGCGGAAACGAATGGGTCGCGGCGGACACTGCTGAATTGCGACGATCTGCATCCGCTGGGTCAGTGGTATCGGGTGACGGCGGTGTACGACGGCAAGACGCTGCGCAACTATGTGGGCGACGAGATGCAGGGCGAAGGCGAGTTGCGCATGACGCCGCAGGGTCCGGGCCACTCGTCGATTGGGACACGCATCAACCGGCGCGATTTTTTCAAGGGCGCGGTGTTCGAGGCGCGGTTTACGCCGCGAGCGCTCGATCCGGGGGAGTTTTTGAAGATGCCAGAAAAGCAGGGGTCAGGGAACAGAGATTAGGGACTAGAAGACTGACTGCGGGGCTGGCCATAAAGTCGGGACACGGGCACACGGAAAGCTGCGCACAGACCATGGCCGATCGAACATACGAACTTCACGGGGAGCGCATCTTTGAATGTGCAGCGGAAGGTGTGCAGTTGCGCAGCGACCGCGACGCTATTGATCTAATCAGCGCAGCCTCAGAACATCGCGCCCGCTTCATCGTGATTCCCGCAGAGCGGCTTGATGAGAATTTCTTCCGCCTCAAGACGGGGGTTGCAGGCGCGATGTTCCAGAAGTTCGTTACGTATCAATTCCGCGTCGCGATCCTCGGCGATATCTCCGAACTTCTGAAGGAGAGTTCGGCTCTCAATGATTTTGTGCGCGAATGCAATCGCGGCACACAATTCTGGTTTCTGGCAAGCCGTGACCAGCTGGAGCAGCGGTTGAACCCAGGCGCGAAAATGGCGTAGGATCGTGAACAGCCGGCCCTCCCCATGAAGTGCAGAAAGGACGAGTCATGCGCAAGTGGGGCATTGTCATCAGCGTGTTCTATGCGGTCATTGTGTTGGCTCTGCTCGTGCCAGCTGGAATGATCCTTGCCGGAGTAAAAGACCCTCTCGGGACGTTGCTTTCGAAAGACATGATCGACTTCTTCGGGGAGTGGCTCGCGTGGGTGCCGATTATCGCGCTCGTTGCAGGCCAGGCGATTCTGCTTTTCCTGTCTGTCGATACGTCCTTCAAGAAGCTAAAGCCCAGGGCGCATGTCGCGGTCTCAGTGATCATTACGTCGATGCTGTTCGCGCTTCTTGCTTTCGCGGGTTTGTCTGCCGCGGGAGGCGCGGTTGTCGGAGACAAGTTTCTCGATCAGTACTGGCAGAGCGCGGAGCAGATGTTCGGCATCTGGGCTGCGATCTGGCTGCTGTGGGGAATCGTCTTTTATCTGTATTTCCGGAATTCTACGCAGGTGACCACACGGGCCGTTTCGTGGCTGCTGAAAGGGAGCGTGCTGGAGCTGCTGATTGCTGTGCCTGCTCACGTTTGGGTGCGGCGGCGCGGCGATTGCTCTGCGCCCCTGGCAACGAGCTTCGGCATCGTGACGGGGATTGCGGTAATGCTGCTGGCGTTTGGCCCGAGCGTTCTGCTGCTTTATAAGAAGCGGCTTGACGCGTACGCAGCACGGCCTGCGAAATAAAAATTGAGGCGGGAAACATGCGCGGCGCACAAGGCTAAACGTGTGTCCAAATTCGCCTTGATACCCTAGAGTTTTGGAGGATTCCCGAACGATGGCAACCGAAACTACTGCCGGCGCTACCGAATGCAAGGCCCTGCACGTATGGGAAGCTGGCGGCGCTACGTCGGCTGCCGGGCTGACTGCATGGGTGAGCGCGCGGCTGGCTGCACATGAAAGCTCACTGGCCGAGTTGCTCGCCGTAAAGGGCGAGCGCACGCCCGGCAATTCGCTGCTGCTTTACGACAAGGCGATCGAGCACCTGACCCTGGCGGGAGCGCAGGCGGGGATCCTGAACTCCGTGGCCGCGGACAAAGCAGTGCGCGACCAGGCGCAGGTGGAAGCGCAGCGTGTGGCGATGGCGGGGAGCGCGCTGAGCCTGAATCGCGAAGTGTACGACGCTCTTGTGGCGATCAAGCTGGATGGTGCGAGCCCGGCGACGAAGCACTATGTGGAGCGGACGCTGCTCGGGTATCGGCTGTCTGGCGTGGACAAGGACCTGGCTACGCGCGACCGGCTGCACGCGCTGCACGACAAGGCTACTGGCCTGTCGCTCGAGTTCAGCCGCAACATTCAGGAGGGCGGAAAAACGATTGAGGCGACGCCTGAAGAGTTGGAGGGATTGCCTGCCGACTACATTGCGCGGCATCCTGCGCAAAAGGGCGAGGACGGCCGGGAACGCGTGACATTGACGACCGATCCGCCGGACATGATGCCGGTGATGACGTTTGCGGCGAGCGCGGCGCTGCGGGAGCGGATGTTTCTGGCGTACAACACGCGCGCGTATCCGGCGAACCGGCAGATTCTTCTCGACCTGCTGGCGACGCGGCAGGAGATTGCGACGATTCTCGGGTTCCGGAGTTGGGCGGATTTGGCGACTGCCGACCAGATGATGAAGTCGGCGGCGAATGTGCGCACGTTTTTGGCGAAGCTGGACGAAGCGAGCCGCGACGGAGCGATACACGAGCATGCGCTGGTGCTCGAGTTTGCGCGCGGGCGGCAGCCGGGGCTGAGTGAGATTGACATTGTGAGCCGCGGCTATTGGTACGAGCAGTTCCGGCGCGCGAAGTTCGATTTTGACTCGCAGTCCGTGCGGCCGTATTTTCCATATGCGCGGGTTGAGGCGGGCGTGCTGAATACGGCGGCGAAGTTGTTCAAGGTGGAGTTTCGGCCGACGAACGCGCCGGCGTGGGATCCGGCGGTTTCGGCATTCGAAGTTCTCGATGGCGGGCAGCTCGTGGGGCGGTTCTATCTCGACATGCATCCGCGCGAGGGCAAGGACAAGTGGTTCTCCGCGGCGCCGGTGGTGACGGGCGTGCGCGGACGCACGATGCCTGAGGCGGCGCTGATTTGTAATTTCCCGGCTGGAGACGCGAACGATCCTGGGCTGCTGCAATATTCCGACGTGGTGACGTTCTTCCACGAATTCGGCCACCTGATGCACGCGATTCTGGGCGGGCACACGGAGTGGGCGGGGCTTTCGGGGTTTGCGACGGAGGGCGACTTTATCGAAGTGCCGTCGCAGATGCTGGAGGAGTTTTTCCGCGACGAAAAACTGCTGCAGTCGTTTGCGAGGCACTATGAAACGGATGAGGTCCTTCCCACAGAACTCATCCAAAGCCTGAAACGAGCGGGCGCGTTCGGGCGCGCGGACTGGATCAGGACGCAGCTCTACTACACGACACTCTCGCTCAATTTGCACGACGAAAATCCGGCGGGGATTGATCCTGATGTCGTCACGCGTGAACTTTACAAGCAATTCCAGCCGTGGACGTGGCTCGAGGGCAACCGCATGTACGCGAGCTTCGGGCATTTAATGGGGTACTCGTCGAACTACTACACGTACATGTTCGACAAAGTGATTGCTCTCGATTTCTTTGGGCAATTCGATCCCGAAGATTTGCTGGGGTGCGAGACAGGCGCGCGCTACCGCAAGGCGGTGCTCGAACAGGGCGGGTCAAAACCGGCGCGAGAGATGGTGCGCGATTTTCTGGGACGCGACGAGGAGTTTGCGGCGTTCAGCAAGTGGCTGAACGAAGAGTTTGAAGAGCAGCAAGTCAGCGAGTCGGCAAGTTAGCGAGCTTAGCGGATCGCAGGCAGAACGTGAGTCCGTGCCATCCCCACGACGCCGGATGGAATGAGCAATAGGAACGGAAGCCGATGACGGCGAAGGATTTCAAGCTGATCGCGCTGAGTATGGAAGGCGCGGAAGAAGGCTCGCATGTGGGCGCGGTGGATTTTCGCGCGGGCGGGCGGATCTTTGCCACGCTGGCTTCAGTCAAAGAGGGTTACGGGAATTTGATGCTCACGCCGGAAGTCCAGGCGGAGTTTCTTCGCGAGCGGCCCGATCTGTTCTTGCCGGTTCACGGCGGATGGGGACGAAATGGCGCAACGCACATTCGGCTTGCGGTCGCGGATGAGGATTCACTGCGCGGGGCATTGCATTCGGCGTGGAAGCTTCGCGTGGAGAAGAACAAGAAGAGCGGAAAGCCGGCGGGACGTTGAGACGGCAAGTCGGCGAAGCGCGGGTGAGCTGACGGTCGTGCTATCTCGAGGTTGAGGTATCCCCGGTCCCCAAATGCGAGGGACCGGGGGCACCCGGCATCCGGCCATCAGCTGAATCAATTGGGCCAATGTGTGTAAATACTCCACAGCGCAACGATGATGAATAAGCCGGCGACAATGCCGAAACCGGCAAGTGCACTAGCTGAAGGCTCTTTTCGGGAAGGCGCTATATGTATGGTCGATGGGCTTCCGGATCGTGCCTTCTTCCATTTGAGGAAACGCCTGACTTCAAATCCATACAGGCAGACCACAAAGGCTACGAAGCAGATCGAAACGAACCTTCCCGGATATCCACTCGAGAGTGGCCCTAACATTCGAACCTCCTCGCCGCTCAGTCTGCCGTCGCGGCATTTGGCCTAGGTCTCGGGATTCGAGCCCGCCACGTCAAGGCCGAGCGCCATGGATCAGGATGGTTTTGCGGCCTGGAAGCCGGCGAGGATCTGCGTCATCATGTCGTTGACGGTGCCGGGCGAGCTGGGCAGGAAGATGGTGCTTGCTTTGCCAGTGACGCCCACTTCGCGCAAGGTGTCAAAGTACTGCGTCATGAGAACCATCGCGATCACGTCCTTGGCGGTCGAGCCTTCGACGGCGCCCTTGAACTCTTCGACTGATTGCTGCAGGCCCTTGATAATGGCTTGACGCTGGCGGGCGGTACCGTCGCCTTGCAGGGCCTTCGATTCCGCTTCAGCCTCGGCCTGCTTCACTTTCAGGATCTTCTCCGCTTCGCCGCGGGCCTGCGCCGCAATCTGCTCGCGCTGCGCGGCGTTGATGTCGTTCATGGCCGCCTTGACCTTGGCGTCGGGAACGATGTCGGTGACCAGGGCGCGCAGAATGTTGTAGCCAAACGTGTCCATCACTTCGTCGAGGTCGCGCTTGACGGCGCCGGAGATTTGCTGCATCTGCTCAAAGGCTTCATCGAGGGTGAGCGTGGGCACGTGGCCGAGGATGGAGTTAAAGACGTAGCTCTCGATCTGGCTCTGCGGGTTGCTGAGCTTGTAATAGGCGTCAAAGACCTTGGCTTCGACGACCTGGTATTGTACCGAGACGGGAATGGTGACGAAGACGTTGTCCTTGGTTTTGGTTTCGACGTTGACCACGGCCTGGCGCACCTGAAGATCAACAAGGCGGACGGTTTCGCACCAGGGCAGCAGGAATTGCAGGCCGGGGCGCGCGACGCGGTTGAATTTTCCGAAGCGCTCCACGACGCCGGCCGAGTAGGTGCGCACCGTGTACATGGTTTTGAGAATGGTGATGAGCAGGAAGATGCTTACGATGGCGGCAACGATGAGAAAGAAAACGACAACTCCGGAATTGTCCATGATGAGCCTTTCTTTACCTCGAGAGCAGGATGGCTCGGGCGCGGGAGCGGCGAGTTGGGTGTTAATCTGGCCCGCGTTTTCGAGATGCAGGAATGATACCGCAGGGGGAGAAAAGCGGTGTTAGCGGTGTTAGCGGAGTTCGCGGAGTTGGAGTGTTGGCGCGACAACGAGTCTGTGCGGCATCCCGGACCAGACCCCGTTAGCATGTTTGGCGCCGGGTTCTTTAGTGTGCCGTGAGCCAGGTAGCTATTGGGGGCTGGGCGTATCGCTGTTGCTCGGGGCGACGGCGCCGGAGGTGTTTTGCTTTTTCTGCTTTGCTGCTGCGTCCGCGGCGCGCGCCTGGGCATCGAGGCCGTGCGTGGGATCTTTGTGGAAGAGCTTGCGCGAAATGTCCGGCCAGAACTCCTGGAGCACACCGCCGAAAGTGCCCTCGCCAGTGACGATCAAGCCATTGTCAATGGTTTGGCCCAGGCCTGCTGTTTGCGATGGGTAATAGAGATTGGAGATGGCGCCGGCGATGATGTTGCCGCCAACGTTGGAGTAGTTGGGCTCCCATTTTCCGGTGTTGTCGTGCTTGCAGATGAAGCTGGTTGCGACGGCATATAGGAATCGGTGCTTAAACGTGCCGTGGCCGAGACGAAAGTAGCGCGGATCCTGGTGCAAGAGAGCAGGCAGAAAGCCGTTGCCGATCATTGCGCCGTCAAAGGCGTCGAGATAGGCAGCGCCGGAGCGCTTGAAGTAGCCTTCCGGGCCCCAGCCGAAGCCGGTGCCGTTGTCTTGCGCTTCAGAGAGACCCGCCACGACGAATGCAATCCCGAATTGATAAGGATCGATGGCGGAACGAAAAGCGAGCCCGATTTTTTGGCCTGCGGTCATGGACGCGGCATCGCTGCGATAGGTGACGTTGAAAGACGGCAGGATGCCGACGACGCGCTGCTTTTCCTGTTCTTTGATCTGCTCGGCGGCTTTTTGGCGCTGGCTCTCTTGCGGCGTGGGCGGCGGCGTGGAAGTCTGGGCGCTGGAACCGCTTTGCTGAGAGCTGGAACTTCCTTGCGGGTCGCCGCTTTGCGGTTCGCTGGAAGAGCTGTTTGGCGGGGGCGCAGATTCCGGCGCCGGTTGCTGGGATTTTTGCGACGGCGCGGACTGGGGATCAACGGCAGCAAGGCCGATTTGCGGGGTAGGGGCGTCAGGAAGTGCGGATTTAGCTGCTGCCGGCGACAGAAAGGCGACGGGGGCCGAGGCGCTCTGCTGCGCGCCGGACGAAAGCGAGCAGGCCGCAAAAACAAAGCTTGCGGCGGAAAAAATGTGAATCGGAGTCGAACGTGATTGCATTTCTTCCTCTGATTGAAGTATGAAGCGACTGTTGCGAATCAATGATGACGGTGGAAGAGGTGCTCGTTAATGTCGGGCCAAACTTCGCGAAAAACGTTGGTGAGCGCATCGCGGCCGATGGCGTAGGCGTATTTCTGCGCGAAGCCGCTGGGGGTTTGAGTCTTACTTGGATAGTAAGCGAGCGAGATAGCCTGCGAAACGCCGCGGCCCAGGACCTCAGAAGCATTGAAGCTGTTTTTGCCGTGGTAATCGGGTGTGATGAGCACACGGGTAGCCGCGTAGACGCCGCGCTTGAACACATTCCCTTCGCCCTTGGCATAGTAGCGCTCGTCCTGATGGAACACGGTGGGCATGATCCAGTCGACCCAATAGTTGCCATCGGTTTTATCGAGGTAGCCGCGCCAGTAATAGGCCCAGTAACCGCCAACGCCCTTGCCTAATTGGGTATGCGCATTGGTGCCTTCGGCCAGCAACGAAGTGATGCCGACAAAGACGAAGGCTGAATAATCGAAGCTGTTCCTGGTGGCAACGATGAACGCCTCGCGCGGCGTGGGTGGGGGAGGAATGATACCTGCACTTACGGCGCGGTAGTTGGGCATGATTCCAAGAATGCGCTTCGGTTGCGGAGGCGGTTTGTGCTCGGGCGGGTTATTCGCATCGGTCGACTGCGCGGTTGTGTTCGGGTTTGACTGCGACTGGCCGGACGATTGGGGCTGTGCAGAGGTGTTCTGCGGCTCGGGCGCTTCGGGCAGTGAGGCTGAGGCGATTGTCGAGCTCGGATCGACTTGCTGCGAGCGAAGAGCTGCGGATAAACAAAGAATAGATATTGCTGAAAGGAAAGCTCCGGAGATGACCCTGGAACTGAATCTCATTCGTTCACCTGTTTGGGGAAGTCGGCGTTAGCCGCGCAACCTGTCTGGTGGCAAGTTGAATCGGGGGAGGCCGCTCGGAGACGGTTCGGTTGGAGGAGCTTTGAGCTCGAAGCACCTATCCCGAATCTGCTCCCTCACACATGAATATTTTCTTACAGTTAGACGCATTTGCGCGACCGTTCGACACAAGGATTTGTGCCCTGAGGCGCAGAGCGAGCCAGCGGGCCGTCCAGAGTTCCCCGGTTACACACGACCGGAAGTCGACGAAGCGCTGAGTTTTATGCCTCGAAATCGATATAGCCGCGCTGGGGATCGGTGTTGACGAGCTTGACGGTGACTCTATCGCCGACGTCGAGGCCCTTTGCGCCGCGCACCACCATGCCTTCAACATGCGGGTCGAGCGTGCGCACGAAGGTCCCGTGATCGGTAGCGCCGGTGACGATGGCCTGATAGGTTTGCCCGATGTGCGGGTGAAGAACGACCGCGGCAATGCGTTTTTGCATCTCGCGTTCCACCTTGCGGGCGGCGTCCTCCATCTCAGTGCATCGCTGCGCGATGGCGTTGAGGTCGTCTTCAGAGTAGGGAGGGGCGGAGTGGGCGAGCTGCGCCTTCAGGAGCCGCTGCGTGACGACGTCGGGGAAACGGCGGTTGGGCGCCGTGGAGTGGGTGTAGTCCTGAACGGCGAGGCCGAAATGGCCGGGCGACGGCGCATTGGGCTTGATCAGCACATATTCGCCGGGCCCCATGAGCTTGATGACCGCGAGCGAGAGATCGGGAAAGTGGTCGGGGTCCTTCTGGTTTTGCGCAATGAGAAAGTCGTTGAGGGCCTTGGAGTCGGGCTCGGCGGGCAACGTGGTTCCCTTTTGCGCGGCCAACTCGACGATGCGGTCCCAGCGCTTGGGCACTCGCACAACGCGCCGGATGGAGGCGAGGCCCGCGCTTTCAAACGTGCGCGCGACGACGCCGTTGGCTGCAACCATGAACTCTTCGATGACCGACGTGGCGCGGTTCTTTACGATGGGCGCGATTCCGATGACCTCGTCGGTCACCAACACGGGCTGCGTCTCGATGGTCTCGAATTCAAGCGCGCCGTGCTGATAGCGGCCTCCTGCCATGCGCTGCGCGGCCGTGTCCTGCAGCTTAAGCTGCGCGGCAAGATCGGAGCTTGCGGCAACTTTGGGCGGCGGCGCGGCTTTGCCGTCAAGCCATGCGCCGATGCTTGGATACGCCAGTTGCGCCCGGTTGCGCACCAGTGCGCGGTAGGCTTTTTCGTCGGAAGTGGCTCCGTTGGAGTCGACGGAATACTCGACCACGATGGCCGCGCGATCCTGATTTTCGTTCAGAGAGGTGATGCCCTCAGAAAGCTCCGTGGGCAGCATGGGGAAGATGGAAACGCCGGTGTAAACGGAGGTCGTCTCAAACTGCGCGTGCTTGTCGATGACCGTGCCCCGCGATACGCGCGCGTCGACGTCGGCAACGCCGATGAGCACGCGAATGCGACCGTCGGGCAGCTGCTCGGCCCACTCGATCTGATCGAGATCCTTCGAGGTGTCGTTATCGATGGAGGACCAGAGCAGGTTGCGCAGGTCGGCGAGACCGTCAGCGGCGGGAACAGCAGGCTGCGCTTCGATTGCCGCCAACTCGGTTTGGGTTCCGGCGGGGAAATCGGGCTGAAAGCCGTGCTCGATCATGGACGCATGGGCCGCGGCCACAAGATTGAAGTGAGCGGGATGGGTGGAATGCATGTGGGATGAAGCTCCTGGAGTGCTTTGAGCAGTGTTTCGCGCGACATGCCAGCCTAACATGGAAGGCGGGCGTGGGTTCATGGGCACGAACCGTGACGTTTTTGGTCCAGGCACGAAACGAACGCGCCGGTTTTTCACGCTGCGCAGACCGCGGGCAGCTTAGAGCTGGCTTACACTGAAAGCCAAGGTCAGCAAACATGTCACTTTTCAAGTCCCCGGAAGCGGAGGCTGCGTACCGCTCTGCGTACGACAACAGCCTGCGCCTGTGGCCCGCCGGGCATGAGCGTCTCGATATCGCAACCAGGTTCGGCTTGACCCATGTGATCGCCTGCGGTCCTGCGAACGGCAGGCCGGTGCTCTTGCTTCACGCCATGGGATTCAGCGCAACCATGTGGTATGCGACTGTCTCAGGGCTGTCCAGCGAGTTTCGCTGTTATGCCGCCGATTTCCCTTCCGACATGGGACTGAGCGCCACGACTTGTCCGCCTGCCAGCCTGGCAGACTGCGCGGCATGGTTGAGCGCGCTGCTCGATGGCCTGGGAATGTTCGCAGCGCGCTGGTGGGCGCATCGTATGGAAGCTTTCTGGCGCTGAATTACGCCATCGCCGAGCCCGCGCGGGTATGCAAGGTGCTGCTTACCTCACCCGCCGCTGGATTCGTCGCACTCCGAAAATCTTTCTTCTTGAAGCTATTCCTGTCGTTTTTGCTCCCGGGCCGACCCGCGCCGGAAGAAATGATGCGCTGGATCTTCGAGGATCGTCTGCCCCTCGATCATCCTGTGATTCGCCAGATGATGGTTGGCATTCGGTCTCTTAACTCACGGATTCGCGTTTATCCCAAGGTTTTCCGCGATTCCGAGCTGGCCAAAATGCAAGCTCCTCTCTACCTGCTGCTGGGCGAGAAGGAGGTTTGCTACAACCCCAACTCCGCCGCTCGCCAGGCGCGCCGGACGGTGGGCAATGCATCAGTCGAAATCGTGCCGAATGCCGGACACATGCTGGTGATGGAGCGGCCCGAGATCGTGAATCCCGGCATTGCGGCATTCTTGCGGGATTGAACGTCCCGGCGCACGCGCAACTGCACGAGCGAATTGCGTAGCAGAAGCCGGGTGCCCGCGTCCCGATTTTGGGACATGGGAAAGCGCGCTCACTGTGGCTGAACGTTCACGGTAAAGTAGACGGTCTGGCTGGTGACGGCGTTGTCGACGTAGGCGGTGGCCGTGACTTTAAGCGTGGCGACGCCGAGCGGCGTGCCGTTGGGAGCGAGCACGCTCGAGCTGTTGCAACTGGTAACGAGGCCGACGAGAGGCGCGAACAGGAGAAGAATGATGAAGCGCGGGCTGACGCGAAGGCGCCTGCGACGGCCGATGGGAATGATGAAGAAGATTATTGCGGCCAGCGCCGCGCCCCCCGCGGCTTGAGGCCACGGCGAAATGCGATGGTGGGTTGTGGACGCGGTGGCGTAAAGTGGGCCGCCGCTGGCAAAAGTCTCGACCGCGAATGTCACCGTGGCTGTGGGCGTGACCTGCTGCGGAGTGGGCGTGCAGGTCATATCGTCCTGCAATGCCACCGCGCAGATCACCTGCACCTGGCCGGTGTAGCCGCCTACGTTGGTGACTACAAAGGATTCCGAGCCAGATTGGCCCAACGCAATATTGAGGTTGGTGGGCGGATTGGTAGCCGACGGCGCGAGGGCGAATCCCTGAACGCTCGATCGCGAGCGGATTCGAGGTGCCGGAAGCGAAGACGGTGTCGCCCGCGTAGTAGGCGGTGATCGAGTCCTGGCCCGCGGGAAGGTTTTGGATGGTCAGCGTGGCCGTGGAGGCATTGGCCACGGGAAGCGCAGCGAGTGCGGATTGGCCGATGACCACGGCGCCGTTGAGAAATACGATTGTGCCGGTCGGATTCTGTTCGCCGGATGCGGGCGGCGCTGTTGTAGGTGTGACCGTGGCAGTAAGGATGATGGATGTGCCTTGCGCAACGGTGACGTTATTGGCGGCAAGCGTTACGGTGACGGGCAGCGGCGCGGGTGGGGTGGGAGGCGTGGGTGGAGTGGGCGGAGTTTGCGCGGCGGCTGCGAGTGGAGACAGGACGAAGCTGCTCAGGAGAACAACTGCCAGCCGCGGACCAAAGCTTCGTCGCTGCATCCTGATTCTCGCCGTACGAAGTGCGCTACCGTCTGGACCCGATTGTATCGCTCGAAAGGAGAATGGAGCGCTCGAAAGAGGTGAGGCGATTCAAGAAGAGCAACCGGAGGTTATGCGTTCGAATTAGATTGACTCTCGCGGTGGATATGGTTCGCCGTCTCGAAAATCCCGCGGTGAATTCGACCGGCCCGCCGGGACGGGCTGATCCATCTGCGATCTTTGACCCAGGGTTTCACCCTGGGCTATTCTCGGCCGCTCCTACGGAGCGGAACGCCGAGGCGCTGCGCTTGAGTTTCGTTTCCTCGCGTGTGCGGGTGTGCATCGGTGTTCGGCAGTGGGTCAGTTTGGAGAGGTCTTCCCTCAGGGGCTAAAGCCCAAATCAAATTTGCTGGATTTATGTACGGGCTGAAGCCCGTACCCTTCAAACCGATCCACCGCCGGCGCAACTTCTACTGAATGCCGAGGTCGGAAAGGACTTTGGGTTTGGCTTCCTGGACGGCGAGCAGGTTGTGGCAGACGGAGCAGTCCTGCGGAATGGTGTCGCCGTTCTTCGCAGTGTGGCTGCCGTCGTGGCAACGGAAGCAGCCCGGGTAGTCCATGTGGCCGATGTGATTGGGATGCGTTCCCCAAGTGACGTTCATGAAGGGGAATACATTCTGGTCGTAGAGCGAGACCAATTCCTTTCCCGCCTGGTCGACGAGAGCCGCATTCTGCGAGAGCACGGCGGGATTCTGCAAGCGATAGAAGGCTTGAAGTTGCTGGGGAATCTGGACGCCGGCCTGCTCCTGGCTCGAATACGTGCCATTCAGCAATGCCAGTCCCTCTTTGTGAATCCACGGAAGGTTCGAGCTGATGGCGCCAGCCTCCATGGCCTGGTCAACGGCCTCTTCCGCGGTAACGAAGGTGTGCGCGGCACGGTTGTGGCAGTCAATGCAATCCATGACCCTGCGGTCGCCCTTGGGAACGCCGCTGCCAGCCGGCAGAGTGCTGTACTCGGTGAATGAGCCGTCAGCATTCTGCCGCTCGACCCAGGGAATCGTGGTGCGCGAGGAGTCGGTAGAGACGTACTCGATGTGGCCGAGGTGAACGCCGTGGATGCCCGTGTAGCGCTGCGAGAGCGCGTCAACGCCGCCGAGGTGCAGGATGAGCACGGTCTGCGTCTCGGTATTTTGCTCGTCGTCAGCAAAGTTTGGTTTGACCAGCAGCTTGTCACCGTCAAAGCGCGTGGGCGTGTGGCAGCCCTCGCAGGTGTAGCGAGCAGGGCGCAGGCTGGTGACCGGCGAGGGAATCGGCGTGGGATAGTTGGGGATGATTTTGGGCGCGAGCGGCGCAAGCGGATGGAAAGTAACTTCAATGAGCTGCTTGGTGCCGTTGACCTTGGCGCTGAAATAAGCTTGAGCGCCGGTGCCGATGTGGCAATCGACGCAGGCCACGTGCGAGTGCGGCGAGATCTGGTAAGCCGTAAACTCCGGCTTCATCACGTGGCAGGAGCGGCCGCAGAACTGCGGCGAATCCATATACTCCGCGCCATGATAGCTGGCCGTGGCGACGACGAGGAAATTGACGATGGTGAAGACGAGAACGATGTCGAGCCCGTGACGGAACTTGTGGTCGTTGAGATCAATCCGTGGAAATGCGACGGGAATCTGGCCGGCCTTCTGGAGTTTTCTGCGGCGGACGAGAACGCCGACAGGAATGAGCGCGAGGCCCAGCAGGAAAAGCAGCGGAAGAATCAGAAAGAAGATGATGCCCAGGTAGGGGTTGTCGCTGAGATGACCGGCGAGCTCGGCCAGCCAATAGCTGATCATGGTGATGCCGGACGCTGTGGTGATGGCGCCGCCGGTCAGGCTGATGGGGTTGTTGCCGAAAAACAGCGCCGGACGAACCCAGCTATCGCGGAATTTCTCAAACAACGACACGATTCCTCAACCTCCATGAGTCGACGGCCCGCCGGGGGATGACGGGCCTGCCTTCAAAAAGCTAGGCTGATTCCAGAGCTTACTTGAGGGTCTTGAAATAAGCGGCGACAGCCTGAATCTGCGGATCGGTGAGGCCGGCGATCGGCTTCATCTTGCCTTTGCCGTTCTTGACGGTGGAGACAATCTGAGACATGGTGAGAGCCTGCATCGAAGGATCGGAGACTGGCTTGATGCCCATCATCTTGGCCATTCCCGCACTCGGCGTGCCGGTAGGCCCATGGCACATGGCGCACTTTGCTTTAAAGGTGGCCGCGCCATCCTGAGCGAAGCATATGGAGCCGGCGAGCGCTACCACCGCAGCCAGCACGATTCCGGAACGAAAACTCTTACTCATAGCGAATCTCCTTGGATTGTTTCGAGGCCCGCACGCACGTTCAAGCGCCAGCCCGGTGGTTAGTGATTACTGTCTCCGACTCACGATCACAGCCGTTGGTTCCGCAATCGAGATAGTAGCAGGAACCACCTGACACAGACCGGCGCGATCGAGGTTTTTATACCGACGACCGCGCCGGCTTGATTTTGGTCTTTCACTTCGTCTTGCTTTTCCGTAGCCCGTGCCGTTACTTGGCGAGGGAACGGAAATACAGCACCGAGTCCTTGATCTGGGCATCGGTGAGCTTGCCTTTGAATGCCGGCATCTTGCCTTTGCCGTTGGTGGTGTCGGCGATCATCGTCGCTTCACTCAGCGACTTGACCGAGGGGTCGCTGACGGGCTTGACGCCCATCATCTTGGCGATACCCGGATTCGGAGTGCCTTCAGCACCGTGGCAGCTTTGGCATTTTGCTTTGTACGTGTCCGCTCCCGGGCTTTGCGCGTAGACCAGTGTTCCTTGAGTAGCGGCTAACATGGCGGCAATCATCATTCCATTCGTGATCTTCATTGCCAATTCCTTCTTTCTTTCGCTGGTGCTCATCTCGATCGTGGAGCGGAAGCCCCGCGGTCAGAAATCGTAATGCAGCCCAAGGGTCACGTTATTGGCATGGAAGTTGCGCGGCGCGGTGAACCCGTAAACCGGCGTGCCCGGTGACATGGCGGTATTCGCCACGGAACTGCAAGCTACAACCGGCGCGACGGTGCTGCCTACCGCAAGGGCTGGATTCGCGTTGCACCACTGCGCGCCGGACTTGCCGCCGCCCTCGCCATACCCGAAGTAGTCGTATTCGGCTTTCCAGATCAAACCGGGGTGCATCGTCCATTCAGCGCTCACAAAAGGAGTCTGGTATTTGGATACGAGCGCACCATTGACGTCGCTGGCATCGGTGAAGAACCGGCTGCCGTTGACGGAGTTGACACGGTAGCCGAGGTTGGAGTGGAGCTTCTTGGTCGGCGTATACATGAAGGCAACCGATGCAGCCTGCGTCGGCGCGTCTTCGAAATCCCTGGCTGGCCCAAAGAGGATGGTGTTCGATCCATGGCCGGCCGCGACCGCGCCGCAGAGGTAGCCGCTCTGGGTTGCAGCGGCAGGCGCGACTGTACCGCCCGGCATGGCACCAGCTGCGCCCTGGAAGCAGATGTTGTCTCTCATATACACATCGCTATAGGAGTAGTTGAGATCGAGCCCGTAGCGATCGTTCGGGAACAGCTCGGTGGCAAGACTCGCGATCCGGGAGTGATCCTCATGATCGAGCGGGCCATAGTAGGCCGTAGTGTTGCCGGGGAATAGCCGGTTGTTGTTTGTGTTGTTATGCCGCTCAAGATCGTTGTAGGCGCCGGAGACGGTGGCCCATGACTTTGGACGGTAGATGGTGTGCATCCTGAAATGCAGGAGTTGCCGGAATCCCATCGGAGTGAAAACGTTGTCGTTGTACATGGCCTCGACGCTTGCGTTGAGGTCCCAGTTGCTGGTGGGATGCAGGGCTGCAGTGAGGATTCCACCGTTTTCGTGGATGGTTACTTCGCCGGAGGTGGTGTTGTTGGCTGGAATCGGAACATTGTGCGCCGCAGTTCCCTGGCCTTCGGAGATGAGGTGTTCCTGATAACGCCAGGTGAGCGAATACGTGCTGCGCGGCGTCGCGTCCCAGCTCACCGTGAGGTCGTTAGTCGTGAACCGCTGGCCGAAGTAGCCTGCCTGCGTCCCGCCAATCGCGGGGCCGCCCGTAGCCCCCGATGTGGTCGGTTTGCAACCGGTCGGGCTGGTTGTGGTCGAGTTAATCGTCGTGCAGCTCGTCAGCCCCGTGTAATTGATGGTTTCCTGGCCCGCCGTCGTGGGCACGGTCACGGTGGTCCCGGAGGTGAACCCTGCGATTCCCGGCTGATGAGCGTTGTTGTAACTGATCTGGTCTTCGAGGCTGACGCTCTTGGCCAATTGCCAGACGATGCCGTAGTCCATGGCGATCACTTCCCGCTTGGCGTTGGCGTAGCCGGCGTATGCGATGGAGCGGTCCGCACCGTACAAGCCCTGGAACTGCTCGTTGTAATTCGGCAGGTTCATGTTCGCGTTGGTGTAGCGGACATTGCCGTTCATCGAGATGTTCTTGATGCTGGAGCTTTGCAAGCGGAAGATTTCAGTCGGGAAGATGACGCGCGTCGCCTGATTCCGGGCATAGCTGCTGACGACGTTGCATGCCGGATCGATAATCGGCAAGCCGCCGTTGGGGTTGGCATAGAGGATGGTGGTCGAACTGACCATGCTGGTGCTGTTGCAGTTGGTGCTGGCGGCAAATGCGCCCGTGGTGGCGTTGTAGCCATACGGAGTGAAGCTCTGGTAGCTCGCCAGCAAGGAGACTTTGGTTCCGTCCGACTCCTGCACATTGAGATATTGAGGAGCGATGGTGAAGTAGGAGTCGCCCTTGTAATGATCGATCTGCTCCTCATAAGTGAGCTTGGTTCCCTGCACCGGCTTCCAGTCGACCGTGCCCGTAAAATCGTCAGTGCTGTTGCGTTGAACTTCCTGGAGCAGGAGTTCCTGCCCGGCTACAGAGTTGCCGCTCGGGGTGAGGCTCGGCCCCTGAAAGATGTTCTGCGAATAGGCGACGCGGAAGGTGAACTTCGACACCGGAAGCAGGGTCAAGCTCGTGTCGGTCATGCGTCGCACAGTGTTAAACATGAACGGCGAATGAATCGCCTGCGGCCACGCATAGGTACCAGTCGGCGCTGCAGAAGGCCCGATGGGAATGGAATACCCGCTGGGGATTCCCGGATTGCCGAGCAGATCGTAGTCGAAGTACCGGCGGTCGCGGCGGAACAAACCGGAAAACTCGTAGTACTTGCCCTTGGAGAAGTCGAGCTTGGCAAAGTCGTTGGGCTCGCCGCCGAAGCCGTTGGCAAAAACCTGCAAATCATCGAGCGGAGTGTTTTTGGTGCCTTCCAGCGCGTGCAGCCTGAAGGTCTCGCCGAGAACACGCGGGCCGGACTGCAGGTTCACCATTGTGTCGTACATGGCGCCGCTGCCCGAGATGCCGGCCATGCGCCCGCCGAGATCGACGGATTCATGGACGGAATACCCTGTCGGAATGGACATCGTTGAACCCGGCGCCGGAGCGGGATCGGCTGGAGTCTGTGCCACGGCGATGCACGCCGCGGCAAGAAACATGGCCACCAACATTCCCAGGAACATTGCAAAAGATGGCTGTTGATTATTAAGCCGTGAAAACCAGCCTGCTTTCTTCATATGAAGCCTCACTTGAATCAAACTCATTGCCGAAATCGAACCTTTGCGAAACTGTTGCTGAAGCCTTACAGCGCCGATGTAAAGATCAGGCGAGGCAAGGCTCCATCACCGTTATCTGAGAAACGCCACGCTGAAGTTCGAGCCGTGGATGTAGGTGTGGCAGCTGGTGCACGGCACGCTATCCGACGATCCCGCGCCTTGACCATGAATCGTGCCGAAGGCAACAGCGCTATGGCACTGGTTGCAGAGCGTATTGATGTTCGGCATGCTCAGCATGCGGGCATTCTGGGAACCGTGGGGCGAATGGCATGCCAGGCAGCCTTCAGCCTTGACCGGGGCGTGCTCGTAGACAAAAGGCCCACGCTTATCCATGTGGCACTTGGTGCAGATCATGTTCTGATCGACCGTCGCTCTAAGGTTGTTGGGCTGGAAGGTGCCGTGCACGTCATGGCAGTCGGTGCACTTGACGGTGCCTTCGTTCACCGGGTGATGGAAGGGCATACTGAACTGAGCTCTCTGGTCGCTGTGGCACTGGAAGCAGAGCGTGGGCTGCGGAGCCTTGAGCAGCGTCTCCGCTTTGCTGCCGTGAATGCTATGGCAACTAATGCAACTGACGCCGGCCTTGGCGTGAGGAGCACGCATGAAGTTCGGGTGTGCTCCCGCATGACAGGTGAGGCACTTGGCGTCGACATCCTGGGCCGAAGCCTTGGCGGGATTGAAGATCTTGGTCACGTCGCCGCCGCCGGCCACGTGCTCGCTGCCGGCGCCATGGCAGTTCTCGCAGGTAACGCCATTGGCATTTCCGTGCATCAGCGTCATCTTGGTATGAGGATTGGTGGCGAAATTCTTGGCCACGTCCGCGTGACAGGTGGCGCAGGTATCCGTGCCGACGAACTCGGCGTGACTGGCCGGCGCGGCCGGCGCGGCCTGAGCTTTGGATCCCGGTGGCGGAGCGGCCAACGCGGTTGCCGACAAAAGGCCTGCAGCCAGCAGGAACATCAAAAACACTCGCAGTCCCGGCCGTTTCCCGGGAGCCGCACCATTGAATAAACGCGTTACCGGCCTATCAGTATGCATGAAAATTACCGCCTTCAAAGAACTTCGTAGAACTACTTAGAAGTACCATCAGCCGCCGCTTCAAGCTGAATGTGGTGGATTCTCCCTGTGAGTGCGAGCACCGCTGGAGCTTTTTGCGGACGCTTGCCGGTGCGGAGCATCACCACATGCACGAAAGATTACGGTCTGGTCATGATTCGGGGCGGTGATGTCTATCACATTAGGTTGGGGTTGTATTTTGGCGGCTAAACCTATTGTTTGAGCGGTTTGCGTGCCCGCCAATTCGGAGGATTCGTATCGGCCGTCACACTGCCAAGAACCTGCTTTCAAACGTGAGGCCTATCACATCCAAAAAGAGTAGCCCTGAAGCAAACTCTGAGCAGGTGCCGTTGTTGGCGGAAGCCAACAGGGTACTTCGATCTCAATCGCGGATTGCGCGGGCCGGAAGGCACGCTACGAAGCGCGAGAGACGAAGGGCCGCGTCGGAATGGAAGAGGGAAGACGATGGCTGACATGCAGATTTCAATCGACGAGCCGTCGCGATCAAAGCAGCTGGGCCGAACCTCGCCACTCGGTTGCGCGGCCTGCGCGAATCGGCGTCCGGGGTGGTTTTGCTCGCTCGGCAGCGCGGTATTGGCCGACCTGGAGCTCGCGACAAGCACAATTTCGCTGCCCTCGCAGGCTGCGCTCTTTACCGAAGGTGAAGACGCGCGCTGTCTGTACCTGATTTGCAGCGGCTATCTGAAGCTGACCGCGGGACGGCCGGAAGACCGGCACATGATTGTTCGCGTCGCCGGCCCGGGATCGATGCTGGGGCTCTACGCGGTGCTGTCGCATGGCGTTTACGAAGTTTCAGCCGAGTCTTTGACGCCTGCCCAACTGCGGCCCGTGGAGCGGGAACGCTTCCTGAGCTTCCTGCGGAATCACAAAGAGGCGCAATTGCGCGCGGTGCAATGCATCTGCCAGGAGTACCGCTTTGCATTGCAGGATGCGTGCCGCATCTCGCTGGCTGAAACTGTGGCCGCGCGGCTGGCGCGCCTGCTGCTGGAACTTTCGCATCAGATCGGCCAGCACACCGAGGCCGGAGAATTCCGGTTTCCGCTGCTGCTGACCCACGAGGAGATGGCCTCCATGACCTGCACCACACGCGAGACCGTCACTCGAACTCTCGGCCAATTCCGCAAGGATCACTGGATCTCGATTGAAGACTCCAATGTAACGATCCACGAACCTGTCCGCTTGCAGGGCCTTCAGTAACATCCCCGGGACGGGCGCCCCGCTGGCCGGACTTTTTGGCTCCCCATGCGCCCCGGTTTCGGAGCCCAAAGAGCTATGATTCTTACTGGAACACTGTTTCCAAGTTGGAGTTCGAGCTACGCATGAAGCGCTTTCTTTTACCCCTTTCTGCTGTTCTTTTATGGTGTACAACCGCAGCCGCCCAGAGTCCCGCTCCCGATCCAGCGTCTGTTCCGCCTGCCGACAAACCCGGTGTGACTGAAACCATCAGTCCTGAGATTTTGGAATTCCAGAAGATCGAAGACAGCTGGTCCGACGCCGTGAATCGGCGCGACCAGTACAGTCTGGAGCTGGTGCTATCCCCTCTGTATGTCGACGTCTCGGCAAGCGGCGATGTGACCACACGCAACCAGCAGGTGGCGCTGGTGATCAGCGGCGACGACAAGACACTTTATCTCACCCAAAAAGTCGTGACCGTGCGCATGCTGGGGGATATCGCCGTGGCGAACGGCACCTACAACCTGCACCACAAGGTGGGCTCAGCCCAGGTGGACGAAAAAGGCATCTTCACGCAAGTCTTCGAGCGGGTACACGGTGGCTGGCTGTGCATCAACTCGCAGCGCACATTGCTGCGGCAAGACGCGAGCAAGAAAAAGGAATCCGCGCCGGAATCGCCATTCCACCTGCCGAACCCGTTCTCGAGGGGCGAGAAGGGGCCGCAGTAGGGCCAACGCGAGCTGGAACCCACGCTCTTAGAAATCAACTCAGTGGTTTTGTGTGCGCTCGTTACAGCGCGGCCATTGCCTCGGCCTGGTTGGGGAACAGGCGCGCGTACTTGGTGATGCCCACCATGGTGAAGACCTTGGTGAAGTGGTTGGAGAGGCCGTAGATGCATACGGTTTGCCCCGAGTGCGCGGCTTGAATGAGCAACTGGATGACGAGAGCAATTCCGCTGGAATTAATGTAATCAACTTTCGTGAAGTCCAGCATGATGAGCTTGGTCGTGTCCCGGGGCAGCGCTTCGTAGGCGCCGAGGACGGCTTCTTTCGAGGTGCTGGCGATATCGCCCTCATAACGGAGGACGGCTACCGGATAGCCGGTGGGGGACTTGAGCAGCTCAACGTGCGTTTTGGTCTCGCTCTCCACTTGTCGATCGCCTCCGCGTTCAATTGGGGTGCTGCTTTAGTCTATTCCGCGTCTTTGTTCAGTTTGATGACAAGCCTGACATAGCTGCTCTTGCCATCTGAGCCGGTGACCCATTCTGCTTCGTCGACCAACGCCTGGATGAGAAACATGCCCATGCCGCGGGGGTCTTCTTCTCCGTGCATTTTGCGATCGATGTCGGGCTTGACGGGCTGCGTCGTGATGCCTTTTCCGTCATCGATCACCTTGACTTCCAGAGTATCGGTATCGGCGCGAAGAACCACTCCGACCGACAGCTTTTCATTGAGCCGGTTGCCGTGCTCGATGGCATTGATGCAGGCTTCGGCCACAGCCGTCTTGAGGTCTTCGACGCGATCTTCAGGGAAACCCATCAGCTTGGCCACTGCCGAGGCCGTGCTCATGGCCACCTTTTCGTAGCCCATTTTGGTGGGCAGACGAACCTCGACCGTGGTGGATTTCGGCTTGTCCATTACGGCATTTCTCCGCGACACAGCGCCAGGGCGGTCATGTCGTCAGCCTGCGGTCCACCTTCGGCAAACGCCTTGATGGCTACCCACAATGCATCGAGGATACCATCGGCCTTAAGGCAGGAACACGTAGAAAATTCATTCAAAAGCCTTTCCGGACCAAATTCCTCATCTCCTCTGAAGACCTCAGTCAGGCCGTCGGTATAGAAGAGCAGGCGCGCTCCAGCCGCGAAGACATGGCGCTCGCTCTCATAGCGCATTCCGGGCAAAAGACCCAGTGGGGCTCCCACGGCATCGAACTGGATCGGCGCCTGGCCCGGCGTGACCAGGAACCCTGGGTTATGGCCGGCATTCACCACCTCGATTTCGCCCGTGGCAGGATGCAGCCGGAGAAAGATTGCCGTGACATAGCGCCGGCGCGCCTCCTCGCCCTCAGCCCAGTGGTGCTGGTTCATGCGCGTGGCCAGTTCGTCGAGCGGGGGCCCGGTGATGGCCATGCCGCGAAATGCCGCGCGGAAACTGGTGGACATGATGGCCGAAGCCAGTCCCTTCCCGGCCACGTCAGCCACGGCAATCAGCAGGCTGCCGTCTGGCTGCTCAACAATATCGAGATAGTCGCCGCCTACTTCGTAGCAGGTGTCGGAGCGAAAGGCGATCGAGTAGCCGGGGATCTCGGGCACCTGCTGCGGAAGCAGAGAGCGCTGAATCTGGCGGGCTGCGTCAAGATCCTGCTGCAAGCGCGCGAACTCAACATTGCGCTTGTGATTGCGCGCATTCTCAAGCGCAACGGCGGCCTGGAGGACAAGGCCCTCGAGGAAGTCGGCTTCAGAAAGCGTGAGACCGCGCCCGTCTGGAGAAGCGACGACGAGATCGGTCATCTTACGGCCGTCGCGGTCGGCAAGCGGATACATGAGCAGCTGGCCGGAATTCGCGGCGTCGGCTGCGGCCTCCGCCGGAAGCCTGCCGTAAGTAAGGCCGGACCCCGGAAAGGACGCACCGGCCATCTCCAGCTCGCGCACGACGATGCGCAGCACCGACTCAAGCACTTCCTCTTCGCGGATGGTGGAGTGGACCTGCCGCGAGGCTTCAAGCAGCGCCTGCAGGCGGAACACCTGCTGCTGCAATTCGATTGTTTCGCCGTCCGAGGCAAGCTGAGTGTCCAGTGCCATCGCGACCCCCGTGGAATCCAAATGTAGCACGGCGGGACTACCCGTGTGACCGCGAGAGGAATAACATCTAAGCCATAAAATCCCAGAGCTTTCGGAGGCGGTTATGGTCGTCCAAACACGCGCCGCTGTGCGCGCATTCCTGCTCGGACTCCTAAGCTGGCTCATTCCATTTGTTGCGGGATTTCTTCTATTCCCGGTCAAGAAATCGAATGCTCCGCTGTTCAGCTCGCTGATGTACCTGGTGGTTCTGGTGACCGCCGGGGCTTTGCTGTTCTGGTACTTTCGCAAGCGTGTGGTGCGGGGAGGCGAGGCCGCACTGGTCGGAGCGGTCTGGCTTGGGATCAACCTCGTGTGCGATTACCCGATGTTCGCGTTCGGGCCGATGAAGATGACGCCGCTTGCTTACTACTCGGAGATCGGACTGGTGTATCTGACGTTCCCGATTTTCGCAGTGATGGCGGCGCGGCTGCATGCGCGGTGAAGGTCTAACATTGGGCCGGGAGTAAACGGACGAACCGGGACGAGGCTGTTGTGCTGGTGAGCCGTGCGCTGGCTTGTATTCAGGCGGTTCAAGCGGTGCTGGATGCATCGTATTTGCCACAGCGTTTCATGACGCTCCATCATGACATCGAGATGGCCAAGATGTATGCCGCAGCCCACGAATCGGGCGCCTTCGATTTGAGGGCCTATTACGTGTGGCTTGATCAGGTGGATATCGCGTTCTTCTTTGGCCGAATCGCATTCCTGTTGCTCATGGCTCTCGTATTTTGGAATTGCGGGCCGAGGATTGCTCGATTCTTTCTGCCCGAACCAAAGACTTCGCCGGCGGCGTAAGATGCCTGTTCTGAATGACGGGGGGCATTCGTGTCGGGTGGGGTGCTGTATGACGGAATTGCAATGCTATGGATACGCTTAGGGCATAGTATTGTGGCAGTTCCCTGAAAGTCCCCAAAAAATCATCGTTGAGGTCACCCGATGAAACTGCATCTCCCCTTTTGCAGGACCCACCCGAGCAACGGAGACACGCGCGTCTGCCTCTCTATTCTGGCGACCTTATTCGCTTGCGCTGTCCTCTTAGCCACAAGCCAGTCCGCGGCGCAGTCGCAAATCGCTCGCGACATCGGCGGCCCGGCGCTGGGTGCCGCGAATCCCACTCCGGTGGTGAGCTCGGCGTCCGCGACTCCTGTGGTAACTGACATCTCTGCTCCAGTCCCGCGCTTGGAAGAGGCAGGCCTGGCGAGCCCTGCCGCAAGTCCGTTCCTCTCGCTCGCGCAGGACGGCGGCCAAAGCTCTTCTTCGCAAAGCGCGACGTCGACCATTGCTCCGGCCAAGCCTCCGGCTGCCAAAACCAAGCCGCAGCATCGTGCGCTAGGAATAACGCTGGTCATACTCGGGGGCGCGACTCTGGCTGCGGGGGCAGCCACCTACGCGTTTGGCCGAAACGACTTTTGTGCAAACGAGAAAACCGGCGGCTGTCCGGAAGCCAGGGACGTCGGGTTGGCCTTGATTCCCGTGGGCGCGGGCGTTGCCGTCACCGGATTCTATTTCACATTCCGTCGCTGAGGTTGGAATCGGACTGACCAGGCGCGCCGAGCTGTGCGCCGCACGCTTTCCGGCCGGGATTCGCGTGCCCGAGCGCTTACTGTTTGCCGCAGGCTGGCTGTCTCTTCACCGGCGAAATCAACCGGCGCGTGTGGTATTGTCGAATCAATCCCGCAGCACCGATTCACGGGGTTTTCCCTAAGTCAAAATAGTCAGTTGCCTCGATTCTCAACCGCGCGTCTTTGTCCCATGACTTTTGAGAATGGGCGCCGCGCGGGGCACGAGTATTTATCTCACGCTTGAGGTGTATCCATTTGATGACCCCGATCAGCGAACCTACTGACGCCAATCTGGTTTTAACGCTGGAAGAGATCACCAACCTGGCGGAGCAGGAGGGCAAGCCGGCCGACACGCTGATGAATGTGGTGGCTCTGATTGCCACGCGGTTCCGGACCGACGTGTGCTCGGCCTACCTGCTGGAGCCGGACCGGTCGAACCTGGTGCTGGCCGCAACGCTGGGTCTTCACCCGCGATCGATCGGCTCGCTGCGCATGCCTTTGCACGAAGGCCTCTCCGGCCTGGTTGCCGAGCAGTTGATTCCCGTGGCGGTGCCTGACGCGCGCGAGCATCCGCGCTACAAATACTTCAAGGAGTCGGGCGAAGAGGAGTATCACTCGTTTCTCGGCGTGCCTTTGATCGACCGCGGCGTGCTGCAGGGCGTGCTGGTGGTGCAAACCAAGGAGCCGCGGGTTTTTCGCGAGCATGAAATCCGCATGCTGGCCGAGGCCGCTGCGCAGGTAGCGCCGGTGGTGAGCGAGGCGCGGACCCTCGCCCGCTTCATCGCCCCGGCGCAGGAGAAGCTTTGGGAATTGGCGCGCAACGTGTGGTGGTGTTGGGACAACGAATGCGTAAGCCTGTTTCGCGATCTGAATCCTGTTCGCTTTCGCCAGCTGAATCAGAATCCAATCGCGTTGCTGAACGAAATCCCGCTGGCGGAGATTGAGCGGCGAGCCACTGAGCACGTATTGCATAGCCGCATCAATTACACCTATCGGCGCCAGCAGGAATACCTGCGCGACGACCATACGTGGGGCGCGGGCCATGCAGGCGTGCTGCGGACACGGCCCGTGGCGTATTTTTCAGCAGAGTTTGGGCTGCATGAGTCACTGCCCATCTACTCCGGCGGCCTCGGCGTGCTGGCCGGCGACCACATCAAGAGCGCGTCCGACCTGGACATTCCGCTGATCGGCGTAGGGCTTTTCTACGGGCAGGGCTACTTTCTGCAGCGGCTGGACAAGGATGGATGGCAGCGCGAAGAGTATCTCGAGACCGACGTGAATCAACTGCCGATGCAGCAGGCCATCGGCGTGAACGGCGAGCCGGTGGTGGTGGAGATCGCCACGCGCGGCAGTTCGATCCGCGCCAAAGTATGGCGCGTGAAAGTGGGCCGCTGCGATCTGCTGCTGTTGGACTCGAATGTGGCCGGCAACGCGCCTGAAGATCTGGAAACCACGTCGCGACTGTACGGCGGCGACGCGCGCACGCGCATCCGGCAGGAGCTGCTGCTGGGAGTAGGCGGCTATCGCGCATTGAAAGCCATGGGCATCACACCGGGCGTTTTGCACTTGAACGAAGGCCACAGCGGATTCGCGGTCTTTGAAGCCATTCGCAGCCGCATGGAAGAGGAGGGGCTGGATTTTTATTCGGCTGCCCGCCAGATTCCGCGCGAGGTGATCTTCACTACGCATACTCCGGTGCCGGCGGGGCACGACCGCTTCAGTCCCAACCTGATTGAGGAGCACCTTGGGCCGCTGCGCGATCAACTGGGCATCTCGCACGAAAACCTGATGGGATTTGGCCGCGAACATCCCACCGACTTTCAGGAAACATTCTGCATGACGGTGCTGGGGCTGAAGCTGGCGCGGCGCGTGAATGCGGTGAGCTCGCTGCACGGCGAAGTTTCGCGTGCCATGTGGCGAGGGCTCTACCCGGATGGGCCGGAGGACGCGGTACCGATCGGCCATGTGACCAACGGCGTTCACGTGCCGTCGTGGTTGGCGCCGCAGATGCGGCGGCTTTACGATCGCCATCTTGGCGTGGGCTGGCAGCGGCAAAGTGGGGCTGCGCACACCTGGGCGGCCATCGAGACCGTGGACGACGGCGAGTTGTGGGAGACGCACCTGAGCCTGAAGGGACAGCTCTTCAACTTTTTGCGGCGTCGCGCGCACGAACAGGCTGAGCGCCGCAGCGAATCGGCAGAGGCCTTGAAGCGGCTGGATAAGGTGCTCTCTCCCGACGCGTTGACGATCGGCTTCGCTCGCCGCTTTGCCACCTACAAGCGCGCCAATTTACTGCTGAAGGATCTGGAGCGGCTGGCCCTGATGGTGAATGACGCCAAACGCCCTGTGCAATTTGTCTTTGCCGGCAAGGCGCACCCGCACGATGAGCCGGGCAAGAAGGTGCTGCAGCAGATTGCGCAGATGATGCGGCATGCGGACTTTGGCGACAAGTTTGTTTTTATTGAGGACTACGACATCAACGTGGGCCGGCATCTCGTACAGGGAGTTGACGTATGGCTGAACAATCCGCGAAGGCCGCTGGAGGCTTCGGGCACGAGCGGGATGAAGGTGGTGCTGAACGGCGGCCTGAATTTGTCGGTTCTCGATGGATGGTGGGCTGAAGCTTACGACGGGCTGAATGGCTTCGCGATCGGAAACGGCCGAGCGCACTCCAATATGGATGTGCACGACAGCCGCGATGGCGAGGCGCTTTACCGCGTGCTTCTGGACGAGGTGATTCCGCTCTACTACAGCCGAGATCGCGACGGGTTGCCGCGGGGATGGATCAAGCGCATGAAGCGGACGATCCGGACGCTGGGCTGGCGCTTCAATGCTGACCGGCAGGTAATGGATTACACCCTGGGGTGCTACATACCCGCG
This sequence comes from uncultured Acidobacteriaceae bacterium, assembly GCA_963813015.1. Lineage (GTDB taxonomy): Bacteria > Acidobacteriota > Terriglobia > Terriglobales > Acidobacteriaceae > Telmatobacter. Next base: position 853,613 of record CAWEXN010000008.1, on the reverse strand, counting down.
GCGGGCGGGACGTCGAGCGATGTGCGGACGCTGGCGTAGAAAGCCTCTCTTCCTACCACTCCCGGCGGACGCCAAAGATGTCGAGCCGCTCATCGTTGCTGATCAATGCCAGGTCTTCGTGAAGAGACTGCGCCGCAATCATGCGGTCGAATGGGTCTCTGTGCTCGGGCGTAAGACGGCCGGCCCTGAGAGCGTGCTCGAGACTGATGGGCAGTGGCAGATAACCTGCCGATCGAATGACAGGAACGAAATCGTCAACGAGAGCTTGCGCCAAGGGGAGCTTGCCCAGACGATACTTCGTTGCGATTTCCCATGCGGAGGCGGCCGAGACGAAAACTTCGTTCCTTTGCGGTTGAATCAGGTGACGGGCACGGGATGAGAGCAACTCGTCGTACGCCGCTGCCCATAACAGGGCGTGAGTATCAAGCAGAACCCTCACTCGTCCTCGCCATTCCAAAGACGAAGTTCATCTTCTGGCAGAGGCTCGAAGAATTCTGGACCCACTTCGATCTTCCCCTTGAGAAAGCCGAGGCGGCGGTTGCCGCGAACCGGCTCGACCGGAACCAGACGCACCAATGGCTTGCGCTCACGTCCACTGGTGATCTGGACGTCCTCACCCTTGAGCGCACGCTGGATGAGCTTAGAGAGGTTGGTCTTGGCTTCGAAGATGGTGGCGGAGGGCATTGTCTCAACCTGCTAAGTTAGCTTAGCTAAATTAGCACTCCGTGTCAATACAGCAGGAACACTGTTCCGATACTGGCTTTAAAAACAATCTATTACGGAGGCAGAACTAGCTAACCAACTCCATCTCTTTGAGCGATTCAGAGTACGGAGCGTGCAGCGCCCCGCGCTCGGTAATGATCGCGGCGATGTATTTCGCCGGGGTGACGTCGAACGCCGGATTACAGATGCCGACGCCGTTCGGGGTGAGCTGCGTGCCGGCGTGGTGGGTGACTTCCCTGGCTGGACGTTCTTCGATCGGAATCGCGTCGCCGGTCGCGGTGGCGAGATCGATCGTAGACCACGGCGCGGCCACGTAAAACGGAATGCCGTGCTCGCGCGCAAGGATCGCAACGTTGTAGGTTCCAATTTTATTTGCGGTATCGCCGTTGGCTGCGATGCGATCTGCGCCAACGACTACGGCTTGAATCTTTCCCTGCCGCATCAGGCTGGCGGCCATGTTGTCGCAGATGACCGTCGTGGGAATACCGTCGGCCATCAGCTCCCACGCCGTAAGCCGCGCGCCCTGTAGAAACGGGCGTGTCTCGTCGGCATAAACATGAATGCGCTTGCCACGCTCGACTGCGGAGCGAATTACGCCGAGCGCGGTTCCATATCCGCATGTGGCCAGAGCGCCTGCGTTGCAATGCGTCAGAACGCCGCCTTCATCGGGCATGAACTCGGCGCCGAATGCGCCCATCGCCTTGCATGCGGCGATGTCTTCGGCGTACATGGCGTTCGCTTCGGCCAGAATCTTTTCCTGGATTTGGACGAGGGGCGTGTTGGCTGCGAGCAGCCTGGCAAACAGCGCCTTCATGCGATCGATGGCCCAGAAAAGATTGACGGCCGTAGGCCGCGTGCCGGCGAGCCGCGCACAAATCTTCTCGAACTCCGGCTTGAACTCCTCCGGAGTCTTAGCTTTGGTCTGCTTCGTGCCGAGGGCGACGCCATAAGCCGCCGAAACGCCGATGGCCGGCGCGCCGCGCACAACCATGGTGACGATGACGTCAGCCACCTCTTCGTACGTTGTGGCGAGCACGTAGCTCTCTTCAAGCGGAAGCTTGGTCTGATCGATAAAGCGGACGCCCTCTGGGGTCCAGGTGAGGGTAGGAATCATGTTTCCAGTGTAAATGCGATGGGGATTCGTAATTTCAGGTCTGCTGCGCCTGGAAAGAGAAGCAACCCACTGTTGCGGCCGCCTTAGCAGCGCAGGACCGAGCCTTGCAATTACGCATTGGTCACGGTAAAACAAAAGCACCCGAGCGGAGGAAATGGATGGAGCAGAGGCGTAAAGCCGGCGCGTCGCGGTCGTTACGTGTAAACACGGTCGATACGATCAAAGGGATCGCCATCATTCTCGTCGTCTACGGCCACACCCTGCAGGGCGGAATGCACCGCCATCTCTGGGACGCCCAACCGGGCCTGGCCGACGCGTTGAACTTCAGCGACGACTTTATCTATACCTTCCACATGGCGGCGTTCTTCTTCGTAGCTGGCTTGTTTCTTGCCGGCAGCGCCGAGCGGCGGGGTCCGCGCGCTTTCATCCTCACCAAGATTCGCACCATCTTGTATCCCTACCTGTTTTGGGGTGTGGGCGCTGCCCTTATCCAGCCGTTCATCTCGATGTTCCAAGTTCTTTCTCGCCCATCCTCGTGGCACGACGTGGTTTATGGACTGCTGACCGGGGACAGCAGCTGGTTCCTGATCACGTTGTTTCTTTGCCAGATGCTGGCACTCGCAATGCTGATGCTGCGGCTTCCCATCTGGCTTCAGATGCTTGTATCGATCGCCGCCGCTCTCCTGGTTCCCCCGTCTGCCATTACGGTCTTCTATAGACCTTTCGTCGATCTTCCATTCGTGGTGGCGGGCATGTGGTTCTCCGACAAGCGCATCGCAGCGCTTGAGAAGTCGAAAGTTCGCTTTGTCTGGGTAGCCTTTGCGGTCCTGCTTGCCATCCAGTTGGCCGCAGTCAAAGCCTGGGGTGAGGCGAATCGATGGGATGAATTGCCGCTGGGCATTCTCGGTACCGCGATGCTCGTGTTCCTCAGTTTGGGAATCCATCACAGTATGCTGGAGAAAATTCTCGGATGGTACGGCGAGGCGAGCCTTGGCATCTTTGTGCTTGCGCCATATTGGCAGGGGCTTGGCCGCGAGTTTGTGACCAGGATTCTGCACACGACGAACCCGCTGCCCTATCTCCTGCTGACCACGATCGTGGCCGCCACCGCGCCCGCTTTGATCTGGTCCATGAAAGAGAGATGGCATATTGGATGGCTCTTCCAGTGGCCTGAACCGAAGCCGGCGATGAAGATGGAAGGGCAGCCCGGCGTGATCTGATCGATTCACTCGCAACCGTCCGCATTCTCTGCTTCGGGCAACGGTATTCTCCGGAGCGTATCCATCGCGCCAGGATGGGCAATTGAAGCGAATGAAAACATTTACAAATTTCACTGGACGCGAGCGGCTGCGCTGGATAGAGTGTTTGCGATACCAAACCAGCAGTTTTCTTTGCGCCTGCCGGAGGAAATCTATTGATGTCTACACGCTCGAATCCCGCCGCTGCGACCGCCGCGCCCAATTACACAGTTCCATTCATCATCGTCACCGGCCTGTTCCTGATTTTCGGATTCTTGACGAATTTGAATAGCAACTTGTCGCCGAAGCTCGAAGACATCTTCAATCTCAGTCACGCGTGGTCGAATCTGGTGACATCGGCGTGGTTCTTTGCCTACCTGGTCTTTTCGGTCCCCGCGTCCAAAGTGATTGAGGCGGTCGGCTACAAGCGGACCATGGTCATCTCGTTGTTTGTGATGGTTGTGGGTGCGCTGCTCTTCGTGCCCGCGGCGGCCATGATCAGCTTCCCGTTCTTCCTGACTGCCAGTTTCGTTCTGGCCACCGGCGTCTGCGGACTGCAGACTTCGGCCAATCCTTACGTTTCGATTCTGGGGCCCGAGCAAAGTGCTCCGGCGCGGCTCACTCTGGCGCAGGCATTCAATTCGCTGGGGACGGCCATGGCTCCGATCGTGGTCGGCGTCTTCATCCTGACCGATCCTGCAAAGGTGAAGAGCCAGGCAGCCATCGCCCATACCGTGCAGGGGCCCTATATCGCGATTGCGTGTGCCCTGCTGGCGCTGGGCTTCATCATCATGGGGATGCATCTTCCGGCCATCACCGGGACGCGCGATTTCAAGCCGGCGAAGGATGGCGACGCGATCGCTGGACGCAGCATCTGGACCTACCGGCACACGGTGCTGGCCATGGTTGGGATTTTCCTGTATGTCGGTCTCGAGATCGCACTAGCCGCCAACGCCATCAAGTTCTTCGAGACGCAGGGAAGCGCGATCGACGACTACCTGCGGTTTGCTCAACCCTTCTCTCATGCAGTCAGCGGTCTTTATCCGCAGGGGATCGGGGAAAAGGAAGTTGTCGCCGTGCTGGCCTTCTGCTATCCACTGGCCATGATGATCGGCCGCTTCGCGGGAACCGTGCTGATGAAATCGATCAAAGCCCACAAGCTGCTGGCGTTCCTGGGCGTTTTGGGTGTTGCGCTGTTGGTTGTCGGGATGTTCTCGACGGGCCACCTTGCCATCTGGTCCCTGATTCTGTGCGGCTTCGCCAACTCCATCATGTATCCGACGATCTTCGCACTCGGGATCGCCGAACTGGGACCTTTGACCAGCAAGGGCTCGGGCGTGATCACGATCGGCAATTTCGGTGGCGCAGTGATTCCGCCGCTCTTCGGGCTGATCGCCGACAAAGCGGGCTACCAGCACGCCTTCCTGCTGCCCATCGCCTGCTACCTCTTCATGACCTATTACGGTGTTTCGGGATATAAGCCGGAGCGCAAGGCTGAAGCTTAGGTTTTTCTTCAGCATTCTTCGACCAGGCCCTCCGGCGCTTGCCGGAGGGTTTTTTATTGGATCGAGGCAGAGATTGGGTGGAGTGAAACGCGCCGCTTGCGCGGATGTGGCCGCGGACATATTGACTCAAAGCGAGACAAACACCTGCACGGGATCGAAACAGCGACTGGAGCGTGCCGCGACAGTGTTTGCCTGTCCGCGCAACACCCTGAATCGCGCCGAAGCAATCGCGGCGGAAAAAATTTTAGAACGGATGACTAAAGTTATTTCGGCACGGACCGATGAAGGGGGTGGATGCGAACAGGCCCATCCGGAAGTGGCGGCGGCTTCGGCAGGACGAACGAGGCGCCAACGGATTTGAGGGCGGCAGGGCATCCGTGAAGGAGTCGATCCCATGGCCCTCGGTGTTTTGAACAATCTGTCGGCAATCTACGCTGAGAACAATCTCAACAACACGAATGCCAGCCTGCAGACGGTACTGCAGCAGTTGTCCTCAGGGTCGCGCATCAATTCCGGAGCGGATGACGCCGCCGGGCTCTCGCTGGTGAACGGGCTGGAAGCGAATTCGGTTGCGCTTACGCAGTCGACCACCAACGCCACGGAGGGCGTGGGGTTGCTTCAGGTGGCCGACGGCGCGCTGTCTCAGGTGACAAGCCTTCTGGACCGCGCGATTACGCTGGCGACCGAAGCCTCGAACGGCACGCTCAATTCTACGCAGGATGGAGCGGCCAACCAGGAGTACCAATCCATCCTGGCCGAGATCACGAATATTGGTTCGACGACGACCTACAACCAGGAGCAGGTTTTTGATGGCTCGGTTGTTGCGATTTTCACCGGCGACTCATCGACGGAGGGTTCGTCGGTCGACGACCTGAACATTCACTCCTTGTCGTCTTCCGCATTGGGCGACACGAACGGCACGATGTCGTACAGCAACGGCCAGAGCAATGTGTTCATCGACCTATCGGACGCAGGCGTTGATGCGACTCTCGGCGACGCCTTCGTGAACGGCACGACCACGCTTGACGTGAACTACATGGCCACGGGAGCCGGCGGGGCGGTCACCACGCAGCAAGCACAGATCAGCGTGGGCGGCGCCACGGGATATGCGGATACGGTAGCGGGGATGATCAGCGCCATCAACAACGCCAACCTGGGTTTGACTGCCACTTTCTCCACCGCGGCGCAGGCCGGCAAACAAGCGGTGGCCGCGGGCGTCGGCACCGATACCGGCATTCAACTCTCGGGTCCGGGCGCAGGCGTGGGCAGCGGCATTACGCCGGGCTCGCTGGGAACAATTGCATTGCCGCTGGCAGGCGCCGGAGCTGACATGGACGCTCTCTCGGGCAGCCTGGCGGTCACTGATTCTTCAGGCGTGACACACACCCTGGTTTTGGGCGTGGGTGGCGTGCCCGACACGATGCAAGCTCTGGCCAACTACATCAGCGGCCTTGGATACGGCATTACGGCCACTTACACCGGCGGCGGTGCGGGAGCTGCGAACATCACGTTTGCCTCGGAAAGCTCGAAGACGGCTGTTGTGCCAACCAACGTGGTGGATACGACGGATGCCAATACAGCAGCGACCTGGACTCCGTCTGCCGGGTTCTACTCCATCGGTGTCACTAACCCGGCTGGCGCAAGCACCATGGAGGATGAGGCGACTGGGCAGGTAGCGAGCTCACTCTTGACCGCAGACCCCAACGGCCAGGGCGGGATTGCGACCATGAGTTACTCCGACAGCGCGGGCGTGGACCTGAGCAATACCAACCTCACCAGCCAGCCTAACGCTCAATCCGCGCTGAACCTGCTTAACCTGGCCATCAGTGACGTGGCCTCGATGGACGGCTACATCGGCGCACAGATCAATACGCTCAATTCGCTGAGCCAGATCATGAGCACGCAGCAGGAGAACGTGGTTTCGGCGCAGAACGCGATCCAGGCCACCGACTATGCCTCGGCGACTTCGAATATGTCGAAGTACGAAATTCTGAGCCAGACGGGTATCGCGGCATTAGCGCAGGCTAACCAGGTGCAGCAGGAAGTGACCAAGCTTCTACAGTGATCAGTGGTCAGTGATCAGAAAACCGCGTCAGGGACGCGAGGCTGGGTAACAAGGTTTAGGAAGATTGCAGTGCTTTCAAGACAACCCAGGGACAGGGCGGCGGCAGGGCGAAAGCTTTGCCGCCCATTCTTTTTGGAGAAGCGCGCATACACTGATTTCGTATGAAGAAAATAACTCTAAGCGCCGACGGAGACCTGATTGAGCGGGCGCACATAGCCGCGCGAGCGCAGTGCACAACGCTCAACGAAGCTTTTTGCGAATGGCTTGCTGAATTTGCGCGGAGCGCGGGCGACGCCCAGGGATTCGATGATTTGATGATGCGCTTGCAGAATGTCGACGCAGGTCGGCGATTCAACAGGGGAGAATTGAATGAGCGATAGATTCTCTCTCGACACGAATATCCTCGTTCACCCGTTAGATTAAAGCGCACCCGCGCGAGCCCGGAGCGCCGCACGACTCATCCGTGATGCGCTGACGGCGCAGGCGGTTGCATTCACCATGCGCCGGTCCCAAGGTATTCGTCGATCGCCTTGGCAGCCTTGCGCCCCGCGCCCATGGCGAGAATCACGGTGGCTCCGCCGGTCACGATGTCGCCGCCGGCAAAGACGCCGCGCTTCGAGGTGCGCATGGTTTCGGGGTCCGCAACAATATAGTTGCGCTTGTTGGTCGCGAGGTCGGGTGTGGTGCTTTGGATAAGCGGATTGGCGGTCGTTCCCACGCCGATGATGGCGACGTCGACCGGCAGGACGAATTCCGATCCAGCGATGGCAACGGGACGACGGCGGCCGTCGGCATCGGGCTCGCCCAGCTCCATGCGCACGCAGCGCGCGCCCGTGAGCCAACCTTTTTCGTCGCCGAGAAACTCGACGGGATTGGTGAGCATGCGGAACTCGATGCCTTCTTCGCGTGCATGCTTCACTTCTTCGGCGCGAGCGGGCATTTCGGCTTCCGAACGCCGGTAAACCAGCGTGGCTGTCTTCGCGCCCAGTCGACGCGCGGTGCGCACCGCATCCATGGCGGTATTGCCGCCGCCAACAACGATCACGTCGCGATCGCGGCAGTCGTAGATCGGCTGATCGAATTCGGGAAATTTGTAGGCGCGCATGAGGTTGGTGCGTGTGAGAAATTCGTTGGCTGAGTAGACGCCGTTTAAGTGCTCGCCGGGGACGCCGAGAAAAACGGGCAGGCCCGCACCCGTGGCCACGAAGACCGCGTCGAATCCTTCAACTCGCATTAATTCGTCGATCGTGACGCTCTTGCCAACGACGACGTTGGTTTCGAATTCCACGCCCATACGCCGAAGATTCTCGACCTCTTCTTTCACGATTGCCTTGGGCAAACGGAATTCGGGAATGCCGTAGACGAGCACGCCGCCCAACTCGTGCAGCGCTTCAAAGACTCGGACCCTATGGCCCTTTTGAATCAAGTCGCCCGCGGCCGAAAGGCCCGCCGGCCCGCTGCCGACGACAGCAATGCTCTTGCCCGTAGGAGAAGCTATGGCGGGTAATCCGAGCTGACCGCTTTGCCGCTCGAAGTCGGCAATGAACCGCTCCAGGTTGCCGATGGCAACAGGCTCACCTTTCTTGCCCACGACGCAACCGCCTTCGCACTGGCTCTCCTGCGGGCACACGCGACCGGTGATAGCGGGCAGCGCGTTGTCTTCGCGCATCTTTCTGGCCGCCCGAAGAAAATCGCCGGCATAGATGAGCGCAACGATTTCCTTGATCTTGACGCCGACGGGGCAATCCGATTGACAACCGGGTTTGGCGCAGGCGATGCAACGCGTGGCTTCAATGACGGCGCCAGTGGCGGCAAGACCAAGGTTTACTTCGCTGAAGCTATGCGCGCGGATCTCGGGGTCGAGCTCCGGCATCTGCACGCGTGAAATCTGCATGCGCTGCTTGAGGGGAAGCTGATTCGCTTCAGGCATGGCGCTTCTCCCCTTGCGCCTCGAGCTTGGCGCGCAGTTGCGCTGCTTCCTTTTCCCTCGTAGCCAGCGCGAAGCGCACTCGGGCCAGCTCCTCCTGCTTGTGCAGCTCAAATTCCTTGAGCGACTGGCACTCCTGGCCGCGATACATTGCGTTGCGCTGCATCAGGACCTCGAAGTTCACCAGGGAAGCATCGAACTCGGGACCATCGACGCATGCAAACTTGCTCTGGTTACCGAGCAGCACGCGGCAGCCGCCGCACATGCCAGTGCCGTCGACCATGATGGAGTTGAGGCTGACCATGGTCTTGATGCCCAGCGGCCTGGTGATTTCGGCCACGGCACGCATCATGGGCACGGGACCAACAGCAAGAACAAAATCGAGCTTGCGGCCGGCGGCGATCAGTTCCAATAGCTTTTTTGTCACCAGGCCCTGTTCGCCGTAGCTGCCGTCGTCCGTGAGCATGCAAGCCTCATGGCTCGCGGCGCGCACCTCGTCTTCAAAGACGACCATCTCTTTGCTGCGCGCGCCTTCAATGAAGATGACGTGATTGCCGGCCTCGCGAAGCGCATTGGCGGTGGGCAGCGCCATGGCCGTGCCCACGCTTCCGGCGAGGATCACGGCTGTACCGTAATTCCTGATCTCGGAGGGGCGGCCGAGCGGACCCACGAGATCGAGAATTGAATCTCCTGCCTCAAGCGAATTGAGTAGCGACGTTGTTTTGCCCACGGCCTGCACTGCAATGGTGATCGTGCCGGCGGCTGGATCGGCGCTCTTGATGGTGAGAGGAATGCGCTCTCCCCGGTCGTGAAGCCGGAGGATGACAAACTGCCCCGGCCGCTGCTTGCGCGCGATGCGCGGCGCCACGACCGTAAATTGCCGGATGTTGAGGCCGGCGGTGCGGGCTTCCACGATCCTGAACATGGCTGGTCTCTTCTTTCGCGTCGATCCTTTTTGGCTCGCCAAAAAGGAACCTTGTTCATGGCGAATCGCGGTTCGCTGAGAACTCGTGAGACACCGACGCGCGGGCGCGCGGATCGCACCACACTCCCTCGTTCACCCTTGATTATTCAGGAATTGCGGGCTTTGGCTTGTGATGCGAGTCACGTGCGGGAACGCGCCCGTTCGAGTCGTGGCGGGGCGTGCAACTTACGCTTGCTTCGCCTTCCACAGCAGATAAAGCCCCCAGGCCGCCAGCGTACATTCATCCCGGATCGTTCCGTCGAGCATCATGCGCTCGAATTCCGCGATGGGAACGGAGCGGGTCACCAGATCGTGCTCTTCGGCATCGGGTTGCTTTTCCGTGGGCGTAAGGCCAGTGGCCAGGAAGATGTGTTCGCGCTGCCGCGTGAAGCCATAGGCGATCCACATGGTTCCGAGCCTGGTCATCTGCTCCGCTTTGAGGCCGATCTCTTCCTGCAATTCGCCGCGCGCCAGCTCTTCGGGATCTTCGATCGGCTTGTCCCATGTGCCCTGGGGCAGCTCGAGCGTTCGCTCCTGGATGGTGTAGCGGAACTGTTCCACCAGCCAGACGCGTCCGTCTTCGATCGGCAGAATGATGGCCCCATCCTCTTTCTCGACGACGCCGTAGATGCCTTTTTGGCCGTTGGAGCGCAGGATCTCATCTTCACGCACGCGCATCCAGCGGTTACGGTAGACCTCGCGGCTTGCAAGGGTGGTGATGGTGCGGCCTTTATTGAGCCCGGAATACCGATCCTTCTCGAGCATTGAGCTTCCTCGCCGTCAGAAGACGCGTGCGGGTCAGGAGACCCGCACGACAGCCGGCTGGAAGCCGGCGTTACATTGAGCTAGCAGTTGACCACAACGGTCGAGCAGCCGGGACGCTCCGGTCTCCATTGCACCAGGAAATCGGTCAGCGACGAGGACTCCATGCTGCGCATGGCTTCAAACTCGCCGTTTTTCTGGCTGTAGAGCAGCGCGCCGTGATCGCTGAGGACGGCCAGCGCGGGCACGCCTTTATGCAGCGGGACCTGATATTTTTCAGCGAGGTCGAGGTTGGCATCGAAGTGGCCGATATTGATATGGACGACGACGAAATTGGCGTCGATCAGAGGCCGATTCTTCTCGTCGTGCATATAGAGATCGAGCACCTGGCAGTCGCCGCACCAGTTGCCGCCAAAATCAAGAAGAACACGCCGGTGCGTGGCTGCGGCCGTTTTGAGGGCGGCGGCGAGGTCGGTTTTGGCTTGCGAGGGATCGGGATAAATATCACGGCCGGCGGAGTTGGCTGTGCCGCAGGCGAGCGCCAGTAAACCAGCCAGAGCAAAGAGCTTGAGAGCCTTCAAAGGGGAGACCTCCTCAACATATTCAGTCTGCCACAAAGACCGGTCACCGAGCATGTCGCGCCGCATTTGTGCGACAATAGACACTTGAAGAAGCGCGCGGGTTAAGTGGGTGCGCGTGGAGGAATCTCGATGGGCGATCTACTTCAGCCTTGGCACATTATCGTGCTGGCCATCCTTGTGTTTGTGCTGTTCGGGGCCAAGAGGCTGCCGGAACTGGGTAAAGGGCTGGGCGAGGGATTGAAGGGTTTCCGCGAGGGCATTAAAGGGACACCCGATCCGCAGCAGCCGGCACCGCCGGCTCAGCAGCAAAACACGCCGCCTCCGCCTCCGGCATCGAACGCGCCGGTTGAACCGAAGTAAAGGGGCCGAAGGAATCGGCCGAAGGTGACGCTGCCAGCGGCCTAAGGAATTCGGACTCGGGTATGCCGTGTTCCGCTCAGCATTCAAGAAAATGAAAAGCCTGTGCCACGGCACAGGCTTTTATATTTTGGGTTGAAAATGCAACTGCGCGCTTACTTGTAATCCTGCGCGGAAGGCCAGTAACCCAGTGGGGCGATCACCGTGACGTTCGGCCGGTCGACGCGCACATCGATGTTGCGGAACTTGTCGTCGTAGATGGACTCGTGGCTCAGGTAGCCCAGCGTGTATTGATCGCGGGCTTGATCGGCGATCTTGGCGTAACTACGCTCAATGCCGTTGATGTTGCCCTCGGCGTAGTAATCGCCGCCCGTGGCGACGGTGTACTTGTAGAGGATGTTGTCATAGACGCCCGTAAGCGGGACGTGAATGCGGTCAAGCCACTCCACGCCCCAATGGGCAGAATCACCCACCAGCGTGGCGTAGACGGAAATGTGGTTGGTTTGAAGGTAACGCACCACTTCTTTCCACGTCGCCTTGCTGCCGTATTCCTTGCCGTCGGAGATGACGAAGATGACGCGCCGGCGGTCTTTGGGACGCGTGGAAAGCTCCTTGGCAGCAGCCAGGATCGCGTCATTGAGCGTGTGAATTTCCTTGGGCATATCGAGCTGCCCGATCGTTTGCGTCGACCCTCCAGGGTTCAGAGTCGGGTCAGCGCAATTGCCGTTGATTGAAATCGGGCAGGCGGCGAAGGGGTTTCCGCCGGTTACGGGTACCGATGGATCGCTGCCGGCAGCCTGCGCTAACGAGAGCACCGCAGGAAGGCGGGAGCTCTGGCCGCCGGTAAAGCCCGTCCACTCCTTGGCGCCGTTGGTGTAAGTAAAGACCGCGGCTTCGTCATACGGCGTCAATGCGCCCTCGATTGATCCCATCGAGCGATTGACCTGGTCCATGACGTTCGAAGGCAGGGTCTGGTCAATGACGAAGGCGACGGAGAGCGGCTCCGGATCCACGCTGAATACGCGCAACGGCTCGCGGGTACTGTTTTCGTAGACGGTAAAGTCGCGCCAAGTGAGCCCCGATACCAGATTGCCTTTCGAGTCCTTCACGGTGACCGGAACCTGGACGAAATTGACCTGCACAACGAAATTCGCTACCGCGCCGGAGCCTTGCTCGGGTGGAGTGGACTGCGGTTGAGGCTGGGGTTCGGCGGCGGGCTGCTGGCTGGGGGGAGTGGGCGGCTGTTCGGGAGTCGTTTGCGCGCGGGGGCCTGAGCCCGAGTCTGGGGTTGTGGGAGCTTCTCCGGCGCCGACTCCCGGGGTGATTCCCCCTCTGACACCGGGGAGCGGTGGTGGGGCTTGCGGCGTGGGCGCGTCGGGAACCGGGGCCGGTTGCTGCTGGGCCAGAACCGCCCGAAGCCAGGACCAGTCCGATACTCAGAAGTCCCACCGGCGCAATGGCTTTCCAACCCCTTCACCACGAAATCTTCCTCTCCAAGGCCTGTATGCGCCTGCTGAAAGCCTATGACGCACACGCGCAATGCCGTAACCGTCAGAATATCAGACGCGGCAGACGCTCGCAGGTTGCCTGCATGCGCGCGAGCTTGCATTTGAAAAGGCGCGATATGCTCTCTTAGAGGTTGAGTTTCCGTCTAACGGAGCATTATGCGGCTGGGGGTGAGGATCAATGCGTTGTGGGTTGGCTTGCTGGTTTTGCCGGCAATGGGATGGGCACAACTTGCGCCATCGCCTGACGCGCCGCCGGTGAGCACTGCGCCTGCTCCTCCACCGGACGAGACTCCGGTTGAGACCCTTAAGGTGCAGGTGAACCTGGTCGACCTGTTCTTCACAGTCAAGGACAAGAGCGGAACCCTGATTCCGCATCTCACGCGCAATGAGTGCCAGGTGACCGAAGACAAAGTGCCGCAGACATTCAAGAGCTTTACGGCAGAAACCGACCAGCCGCTCACCCTGGGAATTCTGCTCGACACCTCGGGCAGCCAGCAACGAGTGCTGCCGCTGGAGCAACAGGCAGCCGAGCGAATTCTTCAGAGAAGTGCTGCGCCAGAAGGATGAGGCATATCTCGCCTCGTTCGACGTGAATGTCGACCTGCTGCAGGACTTTACCAACAGTCCGCACCTGCTATCGCGCGCCATGGACAAAGCGCAGATCAACATCGGCGGCGGATCTCTGGGCCCTCCCGGCCTCGGCGGCGGCCCGGTCCCGATCAGCAATCCCAAGGGCACAGTGCTTTATGACGCCATTTACGAGTCTGCCACCCAAAAACTCAACCAGGAGACCGGACGCAAGGCCCTGATCATCCTGACGGACGGTGAGGATGAGGGCAGCGATCACAAGATCCGCGAAGCGATTGGCGCAGCCGAGAAGAACAACGTGATCATTTACGTGATCCTGATTGCCGACCGGGAAATGTACTGGAGCCAGGGCCAGGGCTACTACGGCTACTCCCCGGCAAAGCAGATCTCCGACGAGAGCGGCGGACGACTGATCGACGTGGGCAACAACGGCGCCAAGCTGCAGGCCGCGTTTGAGGAGATTGAAGCCGAACTTCGCACCCAGTACGTAGCCAGTTATACACCCAGCAATTCGAAGCAGGATGGGACGTTCCGCCACATTGGGCTGGAGTGCAAAGGCGACAACGGAGACAATCTGAAGGTGCAGGTGCGCAAGGGTTACTACGCGCCGTCACCGGGGAACTGAGCGCCCTGCCACCGCATTGAATTTTGCGGCCATTTGATCGGACGGCCCGGATCCGGATGGGCTTCGAAAAGGAGCTCGAGATGAAACTCGCCATGGTGGTTGCGGCGACTGTTACGGCGCTCACAAGTATCTCGCTCCAGGCGCAACAGGCGGATGCAACGACGCCGGCTGGTGACTCCGCAAAAGTGACCTACGCGCCGACCGCTGGAGGGTTCGGAGACCTTGCAGCGTCCCACGCCTATGAAATGAGCTCCGTGGTGTGCGAACTCCAGGGCAAGCTGGATTCACTCACCGCCAAAGTGGGCGATCGCGTACTGCTCAAGACCAGGGATAAGGTGCTCACCTCCGACGGCACCGTGATTCCCTCGGGCGCACGCTTTGTTGGCCATGTGACTCAAGTGGAGACCTACGATCCGGATCGTGGGCCGGCACTGATCGCAATTGCATTCGACCACGTGGAGATGAAGAACGGGCAGAGCTTTGCTGTGTACACACTCATTCGGGGGTTAATGCAAGCCAGCATGATGAACCGTGGCGAAATGAGGAACGATGGCATGGGCGGCATGCCGGTGCCACTCGGCCCAGGGGTAAACGGTGGAAGGATGGGTCCTGACTACGGTGGCATGGCACCGGTGAATGTGGCCGGTTCGGGAACCGGCCAGATGGACCGGGTTTCCAACACGGACGCAGCAGAGAAGAACAAAGCGGACACGACAGCTGGGTCGACGGACGACACGACCGTGCAACCCAACGGCGGCTCAAACACCGATACGGGCGCCCATGCGTTTGCCGCGGCTCGCGCCGTGCCGCGTCCTACGGGGATTCGCGGCGTGATGCTGGCGGGGAACAGCACCTCTTCAGGGGTTTTGTTGGCGCCCGTGAACGATATCCACTTCGACAGCGGGACGCAGATTCAGTTGGGCGTGGCTGCGGACCGGTGAAGAGAGTTCGCAGTTCGTAGTTCGTAGTTCAAAGTTCACAGTTCACAGTTCACAGTTCACGGGGCATGGTTGCTCAGCCATGGCCGGGGCTGCATCTGATTCGCCCAAAAACTACGAACTCTGAGCTGCGAACTGTCTTATTTTCGGACAGCAGGTTACCGAAGTTGCGCGACCCCGTAATCTGGCGTAGACAATGGCTCTTCGATAGTATCGGCAGCGTAAGGAAAACCTTGAGGCCGCCCTCAAAGAAATTCTGGCCTCCGGAAATCCTGCTCCGAGGTGACGTTCATGGCGATTCAATGCACTGTTCAGGAAGGCTTCGAAATCAGCCCGCGATTCCGCCAGATCCTCGAGGAGCGAATTGCCCGCCTGGAGCGCGATGCGGCTCATGATGAAGCGCAATTGGACCGGCTGAACGACATCGACCATATTCGCCGGCAGATGCGGCTGGTGGCCGTCGAACGTGCCGAGGCTCTGCGCATGAGGATCTTCCTCGATCGCGCAAGGACCCGCGCCACACGCCCGCTCATTGAGCTCTAGAGAAATCCTTCGCAATCATTCCTCAGCGGGCAAATCCACAGACCCGCGCGTTTCCACAAGCGCGCAAAATTCCGTTTGATCGTACACTCAGTCCACAAAGGAGGCTCGCGAAACTTTGCCGACCCTCGATTATTCCGTCGTAGATGTCTTCACGAGCGAGCCGCTCGCTGGCAATCCGCTGGCGGTCGTGATGAACACGTGCGGCCTGACAACCGAGCAGATGCAGGCCATCGCGCGCGAATTCAACCTTTCCGAGACCACGTTCATTGAGCGCAGGGAAGCTGCTATGGAGCGGGCGGAAGGAGTACGCGTACGCATCTTCACCGCGCGGGAAGAGCTCAATTTCGCCGGCCATCCAACGCTGGGCACGGCGAGCGTTCTGAAGATGCTGGCGCCGGAAACCGTGCAGCACGGCACGGTGACTCTCAAAGAAAATGTAGGACCGATCCCGGTGCGCTTCTATGCCGGCGCTGAAGGCTCCGAGGGAGCCGACAGCTCGAAGGGATTCTTCGGTGAGATGACGCAGCGCGATCCGGAGTTCGGCGCCGAACTCGATCGAACAGTCGTCGCCCAACTGGCGGGATTGCAACCCGACGATATTGATGCTGGTCTGCCGCCGCAGGTGGTTTCAACGGGAACGGCATTTGCTATTGTGGCCCTTCGATCGCAGGAAGCCCTGGCGCGGCTCAAGGTGAATCAGGAAGAAGCGACGGCGTGGCTGCGCGAGCGTGGCGCAAGGTGGTTTTATGTTCTCGCTCCTTCGCCGGACCAAAACGAGCACGGCACGAAGTGCTGGCAGGCGAGGATGCAGTTTTATGGAGGGGAAGATCCGGCGACTGGCTCGGCGGCCGGCTGCGCCATCGCTTACCTCGTGGCTCGCGGCGCGGTTCGGCCGGGGACGCGCATTCATGTGCGCCAGGGCGTGGAGATGGGCAGGCCGAGCGATCTTTTTCTTTCCGCGCAGCAAGAAAACGCGAGGGTGAGCGATGTGCGCGTTGCGGGCAGCACAGTTCTTGTTGCAAAAGGGCAGCTTTTCCTGCCGTGATGCACATGCTTTCAACAGATATTCATCTTCGCAAGTGACATTGTGTGTGTGTTGTAGCAGTTTTCCACTTGTTTCAATCGGATTTTCATTGGCATCTTCGCTTCGTTTTCCCTCTTTTCACGACTCGCCGGTACTCGTACTGTTTCGATTCGTAGCAGCCAATTCCTTGGCGCGTTTCTTCTGGAATTTGTCAGACGCGCCACCATGCTGTGCACTTGACCGCGAATCAAGGCGAAGCCACGTCGGGTCATGTGCCGGTGCCCAGTTGTGTGAGCAGCCGCGCCCATTTTGGGATGCGGACCTCTCAGCTGGAAAACCGGTTACGTCGATCCAAAGAATGTGAGCACGTCTTCCTCCCGCGTACCGGGCCTAACACCGGAACACTTGAACCCGCACGCCGGGCGGTTGGCAAACTGTTGCCTTGAACGAGTCCTTGAAATTGCACTTAGGAGTAGTCCCCTCACCATGCGTCCAAAGAAAGTGATTCTCTGTGTAGACGACAACGAACAAGAGCTTTCCGTGCTCAAGTTCACGCTGGCAACGAATGGCTATCGGGTGCTTGCGGCTTCCAACGGCCAGGAGGCGATCACCGTTTTTTCGGCGGCGCCGCAAATCGACCTGGTTCTGGCCGACACCAACATGCCCCAGATGAGCGGAATTCAGCTCGCGGAAAGGCTGAAGCGCATGCGGTCTCATGTGCCGATGCTGCTGCTCGGCGACGCCCAGGCGGTGGGTGGAGAAATCCATGCGGCCGATGCAGTGATGGCGAGGAAGAACTGTACTTCATTCGAACTGCTGGAGCGCGTGAAAGTGATGAGCGCGCGCAAACGCGGGCCGCGCAAGGGCGCGCACCGCGTAGCCCAGGAAGAGGCCCTGGCTGCGGCTTCGTGAGAAAAACAGGGAGTCGCCAATAGGGTTTAGGGAGTAGAGCGAGCCAGCGCGGCTGGCCGTAAGTTGATCTTCCCTGACACGAGATCGCCGCCCCGAGAGCAACGGCCCCGTCTTGCCAGGTTTGGAATTTGCTCAAGGGACTAAACTGGCCATTGGCTCTGGCGTCTCTGCTTCAAGGAAAGGGCCTACTCCCTATTCCCTACTGGCTACTCCCTGGCTATCCCTTCCCACTTGACGACGATGCTTGGCTTTGCTCATACTCGCCATCTATGGCAGTAGGCCGCCGGCGAAGTGTGCCTCCGGTGAAAGTGGGTTCGTATGGACCTGATTCTTTTACGTCTTCTTTTTGTCCTATTACTTGCCGCGGTTTGTTACTTCCTCCGCCCCTTCGGACTCGCGACGGGATGGGAGGGCGCAATCGTAGGTGCGGTCGCGGCCTGCGCGGTCATCATCTTCGAGATGCGGGTGAGGGCTCTTACGCTGCGGCGGCTGATCGGCGCCGTTGTAGGCAGCGTGCTCGGCATCGTTGGTGCGGCCCTGTTCTGCCTGGTGCTGCGCTCGGCTCCGCTCTCCGGCTCCAACTCCGCAGTCCTGCAAATCTTCGTACTCTTCCTGATGACCTATGTGGGCCTTCTGGTGGGCGCCAGCAAGGGCGACCTGCTGAATCCCGCCGCGCTGGGCACTGTGTTTTCGGGCGATAAGCCGACACGCCGCAGCGCCAAGGTGCTCGATACCAGCGTGATTATCGACGGCCGGATCGCCGACATCGCCGAAGCAGGCTTCATTGATGGAACCCTGGTGGTGCCGGAGTTCGTCCTGCGCGAGTTGCAGACTGTCGCCGACTCCACCGATGGCTCCAAGCGCCAGCGCGGGCGCCGCGGCCTGGATATGCTGCAACGCATGCAGTCCAACGCCAAAATTCAGGTGCAGATTGTGCCCGACGACTTCCCTTCCATCCGCGAAGTGGACCTGAAGCTGTTGGAGCTGGCAAAAAAGTGGGAAGCCAAGGTGGTGACCAACGACTTCAACCTGAATAAGGTGGCTCACCTGCACCACGTCGAAGTGCTGAACATCAACGACCTGGCCAATGCTCTGAAGCCAGTCGTGTTGCCCGGCGAGCGCATGAGCGTGCTGATTCTGAAAGAAGGCAAGGAGTACAACCAGGGCGTGGGCTACCTGGACGACGGCACCATGGTGGTGGTGGATCACGCGAGGAAGCTGATCGGGCGGTCTGTTGGGATTTCGGTTACCAGCGTGCTGCAGACGGCCAGCGGCAAAATGATCTTTGGCAAAATGGACGAGAACGGCAAGCCGATGGTGGAAGCATGATGAAAAGCAAGGTGCAGGTTTTCACCATCGTCGCAGAGCGGCCGGCCATTTGCATGTGCCCCAAGCGGGATTGCGATCGGCACGGGGATTGCCAGCGGTGCAGGAACTACCACCTGCACTCGAAGCGCCAGCGTTCGCCCTATTGCGAGCGCAAGCAGGGATGGTTCAAGCGCGTATTCGGCGCGCGGGCGGCGCAGTAGTCGACGAAGCGCGCAGAGCTAGAGGAAGATCTTTCCTTCACGGCATTTCGAAAAATGTCAGGCGGGCATTGCCCTTAATTCGACTCCTACTCAGGAGTTCCATGCCAGGCAAGCCCGATCGTGGTCCCGCGGAACCGCATCACCGGTGCTTCCTTCCTTTACGGACAAGGGCATCTCAACTTAATGTGGGTGCTATGGAATTTGGGCAGGAGCATTTTTTCTCGCGCGGGAATCCATCGAATCCAGAGGCTTCCAGCTACGCGATCAATCGGCGCGTTTTTCTGCGTTATGCGGCGGGCATCGGTGCAGTCGCCGGTCTTGGCCGAAGCCTAATCGGCCAGACTCCCGGCGCGGCGGCAGGCCATCCGGCAGCCGAGGCTGGGTCAGGCCAATCGCGGCTGCCCGACGGGTCCGAGTTTGTCTCCTGGGAGCAGCCGCTGACTTTTTCAAAGACGTATTACGTTGACAATCAATCGCCGAGGGCCGGAGATGATGGGCCGGGCACGAAGTCGCATCCATTCCGAACCATCAACAAGGCGGCTCAGGTCTTGATGCCCGGTGAGCGCGTCGTCATCGCTTCAGGGATTTACCGCGAGTGCGTGCGGCCCGCGCGGGGCGGCGCCAGTCCGGCACAGATGATCAGTTATGAGGCTGCGCCGGGAGCGAAGGTCTTCATCAGAGGCTCTGAGGTTTTGCAGGATGGCTGGCAGCAGGCACCCGTCCCGGTTGCCCGCTTTGGCGGCCCGGCGGGTTCGGGCCAGGACGCAAGCCCGGTGACGGCGTGGCGCCACGAACTCAACGGCGAGATGTTCCCCGATGGCTACCAGCCCTTCGCACTGGCGAGCGTAGCAGGCAATTGGGCATGGCTCGATCCGAGAACGGTGGACATGGGCCCTTACTTCCGCCGACGTGGGTTGGTTTTCGTCGACGGAAAGCCGCTGGAGCCGATGGAACAGCTTCGCGAGCTGGCATTGCCGCATCTGCCGCCCGATCCGGTGTTCACAACTCCGCCCGTATCGCAAAACGGATTGCCACCACGCCGGCGGGGCGGCCCAATCATGCAGGAGGTGGGTGGAACTTCGGATGCGCGCTTCTGGGTGAGCGACTCGGGAACCGCGGTTTACGTCCGCTTAGCCGCAGGCACGCCAGCTGACCACATGATTGAAATCACCACCCGTCAGCAGGCCTTCGTCCCCTCACAAAAAGGGCTGGCCTTCATTCGAATCAAGGGAATTATCTTTCAGCACGCCGCCAACGGTTACCCGTTTCCGCAGTATGGCCAGGTGTCAACGGTTGGCGGCAATCACTGGATGATCGAAGACAACACTATCGAATGGGCCAATGGGATCGGCCTTGATATCGGCAGTGACGGCGACAGCGGATTCTCACCGCAGGCCGGCGCCTCGCAGATTATCCGCGGCAACACGATTCGATATTGCGGAGTTGAAGGCATTGGCGGCATGGGAACCCGCGACACGCTTGTCGAGGACAATCTGATTGAGTGGTGCGGCTGGGCCGATGCCGAGCGCGGCTGGGAAGCAGCCGGCGCCAAATTCCATTTCGGACGAAATCTGCTGTTTCGCCGCAACGTGATCCGTCATATTCGCCACGCCAATGGGGTCTGGCTTGACAGCAATAACACGAACTGCCGCATCTCCAGCAACATTTTCGCCGACATCGTGACTGTGAGCGCCGCCGTTCACATGGAAATGAATCTCGAACGGAATCAGATCGACAACAACGTGATCTGGAACGTGCGCAATGCCGAGCCGGGCACACCGGGCCAACGAGGTTGCGCAGGATCGGGAATCTTTATCAACGCCACTGATCGGCTCATCATCGCCCAGAACCTGATCGGCCGCTGCGAGAACTCAGGCGTGTTCGCCATCACCCGTCCTGACCGCGCCCGGAGCGGAACCGCAAGCGAAAACAACATCGCGAACAACATCTTCGCCAGTTGCGGCAAGTCAGCCATCGTCTTCCTCAACCAGAACAACGAGTGCGACGGCAATCTCTACGCCTCTATGCCCGACCGCTTCCTGGGGTTCTTCACGGGCGACGCGCAGCAGTGGCTCGACCTAACAGAGTGGCGCCAGGCTCATGGATGGGATAAGAACGGGACCGTGGCCGAGCTGAAGATCGACTTCGACGCTGACAGCCTGGAACTGAATATAACGGGCAGCCAGCCGTTTCCGCAGGCAGAGATCGTGAACCAAATCAATACGGATCTGATGGGCAATGCCACGGGATCAACCAGAGCGCCGGGCCCCTTGGCGGACCCGGCCGCCGCGCGGGCCATTCAGATTGACCCGCGCAAAGCGACCTGAAGCTGCTTCCGCGCAGCCATTACTCGGGCAGAATGATCTGCCCGTTCACCTGGATGAACCCGTTCACGGTGGCAGCGCCGGTGTCAGGCTGACCGCCGCCAATTGAGACCGTGTATTTGCCTTGCGGAACGACGATGTCTCCTGCGTCCGTCACCATGCTCATGTCCCTGGGATTGAGCTGAAACTCCACGTTCTGGCTTGCCCCAGCGTCCAAATGAACACGCTGAAAACCTCTCAGCGCGCGCAGGGGGGCGCCGGGAACATCCGGGAATTTCAGGTAAAGCTGCACGATTTCATCTCCGGCTAGTTTTCCGGTGTTCGTTACGGTAACCGCAGCATGGAGCGGCGCCCCGGCGTTGATGGGACCATCGGGCAATGAGAGGTTGCTGTAGCTGAAGGTTGTGTAGCTCAGACCGTATCCGAACCGGTAAAGAGGCTCTCCTTTGAAGTAGCGGTAGGTCCGCCCTTCCATTGCGTAGTTCTCAAAATTCGGAAGCTGGTCAGTGCTTTTGTAGAAGGTGACCGGCAGACGGCCGGCGGGATTGTTTTTGCCGCTCAGTGTTTGAGCTACGGCTGTACCCCCCTCTTCGCCTGAGTACCAGGCTTCAACAACCGCATTCGCGTGCTCGTTGATCCAGTTGACGGCAAGGGCGCTGCCGTTCATGAGCACGACGACGAGAGGCTTGCCAGTGGCAGCCAATCCCTCGACCAGGTTTTCTTCCGGCGCGGGCAAGTCGATACTCGTGCGATCTCCACCCAGGAATCCCGGTTCGCTCACAGGCATCTCTTCGCCTTCGAGTTCGCTGGTGATTCCCACGACGGCAATCACGACATCGGCATTCTTTGCCGCCGCCAGGGCCTCAGGCGACGCCACGTCGCTGGCCTTCGCCCAGATGAGCTGCGCATGAGGTTCACCGTTGTTCACACCGTAGACAACACTCAATGCCGCTTTTTGCCCCTTTTCAAGGTGGACTCGGCCGAGCTTTGCCTGGTTGGCTTCGCGCGAGAATAGCATCGCGATCTGTTTGTCGTTGACAGAGACTCGTGCGAATCCCTGGCCGCGCACTCCGATCAGGTAGTCGCCGGAGTCTATCGCGGTCAGAAATCCGGTCCAATGCACACTCACCGATTTCTTCCCCGCTGCCTCCGCGGGCAAGTTGCTCGAGTCGAGGTGGATATTCGCCTCCACACGCGAAACCAGCGCAGGGCCACTCGGTTGGCTTTGCCGGAATCCCATGGATTCGCTGTACTCAGCCTTTAGCCCCGGCTTCCCATCGGGGGTGGTCAGCGCATTGTCGGGCACCGGATTGCCCTCGCTGCCCAGGAACTGCGTTCCCTCGACAAACGTGATTGCGGCATTGGGAAACTCGGCTTTGAGTCCGTCCAGCACCGAGACCGAATGCGTCGGCGTGCCGCTGTAATTGCCCAGCAACACTCTGGTTTGTTCGGCGAGCGGTCCGATCACCGCGATCTTTTTGATCGTTGGCTTGAGCGGAAGCGTCCCGTCGTTCTTGAGAAGCACCATCGACTCATTCGCCAATTTGAGCGCCAGCGCACGGTGCTCAGGGCTGTCGAGTTCCTTCTCGTCGATCCTGGAGTATGGGTCCGACTCAGGAGGATCGAACATGCCCAGTTTTATCCGCGCCGTGAAGAGGCGCACGAGCGCGGTGTCGATTGCGCTCTCGGGAAGGTAGCCCTGCTGCACGGCCTCAACGTATGCCTTGTAATGGGAATCATCCTTTGATGTGGGCCCGGCGCCATAACATTCATTGTCCATGCCGCGCAAAACAGAAATTGCCGATGCCTGGGCCTGCGTCGAGCGGTAACGATGGCCGGTGAAGATATCCGTAACCGCCCCGCAGTCTGAGACGACGTATCCCTGAAAATCCCAATTCTTGCGCAGCTGATCCTGAAGAAGAAACTCGTTGGCGCACGCCGGCTGACCATTAATAGCGTTGTAGGCGCACATCACCGATCCTGCTTTGCCTTCAGTGACAGCCGCGCGAAACGCCGGTGTGTAGGTGTCGAGCTCGTCGTGCCGGTTTACATCCACATCGGC
The DNA here is from genome assembly GCA_963813015.1 of uncultured Acidobacteriaceae bacterium. GTDB lineage: Bacteria > Acidobacteriota > Terriglobia > Terriglobales > Acidobacteriaceae > Telmatobacter. The sequence continues at coordinate 830,324 of CAWEXN010000008.1, read as the reverse complement.
AAAGTGACGAGTAGGCTCCGGTCCGCTATGGACAGCGTAGTGCTTCGGAGTTGCGATAACAAGATAATGGTTTGGATCGTCGCCCTGCATACCACTCACGAAAGCCACGCCCATGCGGGCGGTGAGAAACGGATCTTCGCCGTAGGTTTCCTGTCCGCGGCCCCAGCGCGGATCGCGAAAGATGTTCAGGTTAGGCGCCCAGAAGTCGAGCCCTCCCATAATGCCGTCGTGCCCGGCCTTCACGTCCTGGAGATGCTTGATGCGTCCTTCAATGCCGATATCGTGCGCCATCGTATGAACCGACTGAACATCGAATGTGGCGGCAAGTCCGATGGGCTCAGGGAACTCCGTCACGCCCTGATCGATCACGCCGTGCAGAGCCTCGCTCCACCAGTTGTAGGCGGGAACATTGAGTCGCGGAATCGCTTGCGCATCGTTCACCAGCTGAGATGCCTTTTCATGCAGGGTCATCCGGTGCACCAGATCCACGGCCCGTTCTTCAGGCGGCAATTTGGGATTCATGTAAGGCAGGCTGGACGTGTCTTGCGCAACAGCCGCGCAGGTGATCAGGGCGATGAAGCCCACCAACGCAACCAGATTAAGTTTCCCTGAAATCTTCATTGAGTCCCTCGTGATCGGCAATTTGAATTTTCGATCGAATCCATCAGTTTAGGTGGCATGGGCCGATTTTGGCCGACATCCTTTATACGGAGGTACGGTCAAACCCCGCAAAGTATCCGGTTTGGCCGTACCTCATTCAACGTTCCCGCGTTAGCGAATCGCGGACCAGACTGCGACTGGCGGGAGCGGTTTGCTTCTCCCGTGTAACCGGAAACTCCGCCCTCTATTTTGTATCACTAGAATACGTTTTCTCGCCCGTCTCATGCAGGCCGTTTCAGAGCTGGTGAATCTCGCCTCAAGCCATTCGCAAGCGGGCGGTGAGGCGGCGCTTCGTCTCGGGCCACTCCGACTCGAGAATTGAGTAGCGCCAGGAAGTACGCGCGGTGAAGTCCGATGCCATGCGGTGCGCGCGAAGTTCGCCTTCGAACTTGCCCCCGATGCGCTCGATGGCCGCCTGCGAACGTTTGTTGCGCGCATCAGTGTGCAGGCAGACGCGAAGCATCCCCCACACTTCGAAGGCATGCGTGAGCATCAGCAGCTTGGCTTCAGTGTTTGCCCCAGTGCGAATAGCATGGTGCGCCAACCACGTGTAGCCGATTTCGCAGACGTCGGGATCCTGCCGGCCGTGGCGGGGATGACCTGCGGGCCAGGCCCAATAATCGATATCGAAAAAGCGCGTGGAGCCGATGACGACACCATCCGCAATGCGGACCGTAGCAAAGGCCAGCGCGGTGCCGGCTTCGCGCCAGTTCATCGCCGTTTCGATGTAGCGGAGAACAGCGTCGCGGCCGATGGGCACGGCGCTCCATTCGTAGAGCGAGGGATCGCCCGAAGACGCAGCGACGAGGCCATCCGCGTGGGCCGGCGACAGCGGCTCAAGGCGAATGTGGCTGCCGGTGAGGACTTGAGAATCGAGGGTCACGCTTTTCGTAAGGCTCCGCGCCGAATCGGACGCACCAAATTCTGCGTTCAGTACTTCGTTACCTTCGGGTCGATCTGGTCGGCCCACGCGAGGATTCCTCCTGCGAGATTCTTCACGTTGGGATAGCCCTGAGCGGAAAGAAACTCGGCGATGCGCTGACTGCGGCCGCCGGAGCGGCACTGCACGACGATTTCACGGTTTCGGTCGATCTCGGCCAGCCGACGCGGCACTTCGTTCATCGGAATCAGCGTGCCGCCGATGTTGGCGATTTGATATTCGTAGGGCTCGCGGACGTCGAGAATCATAAGATCCTCGCCTGCGTCGAGGCGCCGCTTAAGTTCCTGCACTGTCATTTGTGGAATACCGCTGTTCAAGGTTTTCTCCTGACTGGATTGGGGCGCGAGGCCACAGAACTGCTGGTAATCGATCAGCCGGGTGACCGTGGGATTTTCGCCGCAGACCGGGCACTCGGGATTCTTCTTCAATTTGAGCTCGCGAAAGCGCATGGTGAGCGCGTCGACGAGGAGGAGGCGTCCGATCAACGGATCTCCTTTAGCCAAGACAAGCTTGATGACCTCGGTGGCCTGAATGATTCCGACCAATCCGGGTAGAATGCCCAGCACTCCGCCTTCGGCGCAGTTCGGCACTGTGCCGGGCGGAGGCGGCTCCGGATAGAGGCACCGGTAGCAAGGGCCTTCGCGCGCGGCAAAAACGCTCGCCTGGCCTTCAAAGCGAAACACCGATCCATAGACATTGGGCTTGCCCAGGAGAACGCAGGCGTCGTTGACCAGGTAGCGGGTGGGGAAGTTGTCAGTGCCGTCCGCGACGACATCGTAGTCCTTGAAGATGTCGAGGGCATTGGCGCTGGTCAGCATCGTTTCGTACTTGACCACCTTCACGCCCGGATTGATGGCGGTGAGCTTTTCCTCCGCGGAGTCGAGCTTGCGGCGGCCGATGTCGTTGGTGGTGTGAATGATCTGGCGCTGGAGATTGCTCGCGTCCACCACGTCGAAGTCCACAATTCCAAGGGTCCCGATGCCGGCCGCGGCGAGATAGAGGGCCAGCGGCGAACCGAGCCCGCCCGCACCGACGCAAAGCACGCGAGCAGCCTTGAGCTTCTGCTGGCCCTCGATACCCACTTCAGGCAGGGAGATGTGTCGGGCGTAGCGCGAGAGATCGGCGCTGGTCAGCTCTGGGAGTTGGATTGAGGTAGTGGAGGCGACCATGGCGCGATATCCCCGAACATTTCAAGTGTATCGGGCCGGCGCGGCGAGTCGCCATGCGCAAGGCGGCTCCCGAGTTTACCTTGAGAGCCGCCAGCAGGACATTGGTTAAGTTGAGTTGGAATGCTATTGTGCGGGTTTTGCCGCGGGCTTGGCGGCGGGCTTCGCGGCGGGTGCGGCATGCTTCGGCTTCCAGAAATCCGGAGCTTCCTTGACCCACGCATCCATCGGATAGCTCTGAACAGGGTTGATCGCGAACAACTCTGAATCGGAACTTGCAATGGCGTCCGCTTCCAGTTCACGAAGCTTCTTCAGTCCGTCTTCTCCAAGGGCGTCGCGGAACTGCTTGTCCTCAGCAAAGCCGGTGTCAATTTCGGCCAACGACTTGTCAGCGCTGAAGGCAACGTACTCATCGTCGCCGCCGTAGGCGAGGTCATAGGTGGCCCAATGCGCGCTGGTTCCCGCCTTCTTGTGTGCCTCGATGACCAGACTCACGAGCTCGTGCCACTCCTTGCCATGGCCCGGCTTGACGTGGAACGACGTGATCTCGAAGTCGCGCGCCTGCGCAATGTCCACGTCGGGACGATAGCTCAGGTCCTCGTCGAGCGTGAAAACAAACTGGTCGGTCCCATCGAGCAGCTCGCCATCGGCCTGGGAGTCCTTGTCCAACGCCGCGGAGAGCGTCGCGTTCTTCATGGTGGCATTGGTGTCGTTCTCCAACGCCGCGAAGGAGTCGTAGCCGACGAGGTAGAGGGCGCGCGATTTGCCGGAGAGCGAATTCAGCGCGATGTAGTGGGTGGGCCACTTGGCAGCGGCCATGTCAGCTACGAAATGGCTCTCCGACTTATCGTGCAAAGAGCCAGCTTTCCCCGGCTTGACGAACTCACGCTCGATTAAGAGAACCTTGGGCGGATGATGCACTTCCTGTGCCGCGGCGAACAGACTTCCACCGGCCGCGAGGGACAGAGCGAACAGAGCGGGGTGCATGATTTTCATATTTCGAGAATCCTCCTTGATTGGCTCGGAGTTTCTTTGCGATTAGGGAAGGGGAACGGGAAGCGCAAGCTCTCCAGGGCACAGCGATTATGAGGCCCGCGTGTGGATAGTGTAAAGAAGTTTCTTATTCTCCACAGGATAGGGGCCAATGAGATTCATTCTACGATCAGGGATCTCGCTTCTGTGGGCTGGATCAGGCGGGGTCTCGGCCGGGGCCGACGTCGTCGATCTGGATCGTGTGCGGTACGAAGTGCTTGTCTTCTTCGGCGGTTCCGGCGAGCAAGAACGCGTTGGTGTCTTTGGCGTTGCCTTGAACGACTTCGGTGATGACGTAGACGCAGCCCAGCCAGTGCGCTTCCTCGAGATCGGTTGTGGACCAGCGCGCGGGATGACCGGGGTGGGAGTGATAAAAACCGGCGATCTCAAGGCCGCGGCTGCGAGCCTCACGCGCGATTTTCACGAGCTCGGCAGGAGCGATCTCATAGCGGTCGTGCTGTGATCCCGTGCGGGTGTTCGCGGCTCTCACCAGCGAATCGACCAGCCAGCCGTCCGCGATCATGCGGCCCAGGAGGGCGCCGCAGGACTCATGCGGAAAAGCTTCTTCACCATGCGCGCGAAGTTCGCGGTAGACCGCAAGGGGCAGGCGCAGAAGGCTCATACAATCTCCCTCAGCCTGGAGCGGAAGCGGGTTTCGGAATGTGACGAGCATTCGGCCATGACGAATACGCTTCGCCACGCGGGCGTGCGCGATCGAACGGTCGGGAGTTTACCGGACTCATCCGGTATTCTTTCAGTGTAGGCAACACTCATGAAAAAGCGCTCCTCCCATCCGAACTTCGATCAAACGCTGGAATTATTGCGCGGACATTCCTTCGACGAGTCTCCTTATGCTGGCGTTGGAGGAGGCGTGCTTGTAAGCAAGCACGGAGTAGGGGCGGTTCTGGTGCCGCCACGCCGCGCGGACGATCCGGAAGACGCGCCGGCAGCATACGCCGTGGGTCCGGGAATTCTGGTGGGTGGCGAAGTGGGGCGGCTACTGGATCGGGGCTACCAGAAATTCATTAAGACTGCCCAATATGAACTTCCCGCTACGGCCAAACAATTGCAGGCAATCCACACATTCAGCGAGGAGCTGACGCAGCTCATAGGCACCATCAGCCTGTACAACGAGTCGCTGGGGACGACCAGCGATATTTATCGTTACGATCGGCTGATGGGCCGAGAAGTCGCGGATGCTGCGCCGGTCGAGCCGTGGGACCATGCGTCGGAGCTGAGCGACGGGCACTGAGCTCTGCTGAATGTTTGAGCGGAGCGTGCCATGGGCTGGTGGGAAGACCGGGACGAGTTCGTGGCCCCTCAGGCAGAGCGCCGTTCCGATCCGCGTTACTCCGTCGATGAAGAATCCGTTGTTCTTTTCGTGGGCTATGAGGCGCCGATTCAGGCTCGTCTTGTGGATTTGAGCCAGGAAGGATGCCGTCTTCGCACCAGGGAGCCGGTTGCCGCGCGCTCCCGCCTTCCAGTCGAAGTGTTCTTCAAAGTCAATGGAATCTCATTCCGTTTTCGCGGTGTGCTGCAGTGGACCGACGGCCACAACCTTCTCGGTATCCGCTTTGTGAATGTGGTTCCGCGGCGCATGGTGGAGTTGGCCCATGTGATTTGCACGATGGAGGAAACCTCGGAGGCCCGTGCAGAAGCAGTCAATTTGCTGGTCGCGGAACAAGTGTCGACGCAGCCGATCACTCAGCCGGAGCCTGTGGCGCAAATTCCGCGAAAGCCTGTGGGCCGCGAACGACGACAGCAGTCCCGCCATGAGGTCGATACCACCGCGACGATCCTTCTCGTGAATGTTGGATCGACGCTGCGCGGCCGCATTCTTGACCTGAGCCTGACCGGCTGCCGCATCCGCACCGACGAACGCTTCCCCGTAGGCATTTACACGCGCGTAGAGGCCGAGTTCCGTTACCAGGGGCTGCCGTTCCGGCTGGGTGGCGTCATTCAGGCCATCCACGACCGCAACACGGTGGGAATTCGCTTTCTCGACCTGAGCCAACGCAAGCGGGAGCAGGTGCTGGATCTGATCGGCGAGATCGACCAGATGCGCGCGGCACATCCTGCCGCAGCCGAAGGACACGCCTGACAGTGAAGCCGCCGGAGAAACATAACCTTCAGATTGTGCCGGACGCGCTCGGGCTTCGCTTTGCGAGCGCCGGGCGCAGACCACTTAACCGGGTCGACCTCAATGTAGTCGAGCGCCGCCGGATCGCCCGCGTCGGGCGCGCCTTCAATGCGCAGCACGTCGCCAGGTTTCAAATCGAAGCCTTGTCCATCGGGACCGCGCGCGGTGAAGCGCGTGGAGCTATCACCTGGGTGGTTTGAGGGCAGCTTGGCGTCTGCCGCCCACGAAACAAGCTCCGTTCCGTTGATTGCCAGCGTGAAGTGCGCCACGCCGCCTTGCAGATCGAAGTACTCGACCGCAATGTTGAAGCGGCCGGGTTTGCCGGAGTAGGTCCACTCGGCGATGCAGGTCTTTTGCGCGGGGACCGGGTCGCACGAAACGGCCTTTCCACCGGAGGCGTTTTCCCATGGTGTGATGTCAACGATTTTGTATCCCGTGAGGCGCGCATCTTCAGCCTCCATGCGGCCGGGATAGTGCCCGGCGCGGCCCAGCGCATCGGGAATGCCGCTCTCCTTCAGGAAGTACTGCACGATCGCGTCGCGCCAGACGATCGCATGGCCGGCCTGGTACTCCAGCCGCGCGCGCTCATCTTCGTAGAGTTGCGGGTCGATTTTGCCCTTCAGCGTGGCCCACTCGTCGCCGAGCCGCGCAGCCTCCTCCGCGCCTTTGTAGTGGCTGTCGTAGACGTATTGAATGACGGTCTTGCCCGTACGCAATTTGTAGGTCCACGGAACGTGATGGAAGAAGAGTAGCAAATTTGTCCGGTGCTGTGGCCAGCGACTCGTACATCTTCGCCACTTCAGGCGGATACTGTCCGACGAAAGCCCGTTCCCGTGGCGACGCTGCGGTCCATTCCGATTCCTTTGGCGTCGTCGCGGTGCCACTGGCCCCAGCCATTACGCTCGCTCGCCTCGATATTCGGTCCGTAGTGGCTGCCGGTAATATCGGTGAGCGTTTGCGTGCCGAGGAAGCCCGTGTAGTCGACGTACGTGGGCCACGACTGCATGAGCATCTTGTCAACAGTCGCGACAACTTGCGGATCGGTGCTGATGGTTTGCTTTGTCCACTCCGAGGCGATCTGTTCGGCGCTCAAATTGGGATTCCACGCGAGGCGGCCGAACGCGTAAAGATTGGCCATGGCCATCGGCGCACCCAGCCAGTCGTCGCGCCCCACGCACGAGACGCCGATCATGCCTCCTAGCGGCTGATTGAAGCTCTTGCCCTCGATGATTTGCTTCACCGGAGTCGAATGGTTTTCAGCGTGCAGATCGAAGTCGAGTTTCTCTTTCCATAGCGGCGCGAGATACACGAGGTGGCGCTGCTGGCCGAGATACTCCTGCGTGATCTGCAGTTCCATCGCCTCGCTGGTCTTGTGCAGACCGGCGAAGAGCGGCGATACCGGCTCCTCGGCCTGAAAGTCGATGGGACCGTACTTGATCTGCACAATCACGTTGGGCGCGAACTGGCCGTCGAGCGGATGAAAGATGTCATAGGCGGCGCGCGCGCGGTCGGCTTTCATGTCGTTGTAGTCGAGATGATTGTTGTAGACGAAGGCGCGATAGAGCACCACGCCGCCATGCGGCGCAAGCGCGTTGGCCAGCACATTGGCAGCGTCGGCCGGGCTGCGGCCATAACTTGCGGGACCGGGCTGCCCTTCTGAATCGGCCTTAACGGTAATGCCGGCGAAATCGGGAATCTGCTGGTAGATCTCATTCACCTTTGCGGCCCACCAGGCTTTCACGGCAGGATCGAGGGGATCGAAGGTCTTGAGACCGCCGACCTTTTGCGGACTGGCAATGTCGACGCTTATGGCGAGCCGCACGCCCCAGGGGCGCATGGCATCGGCGATCCGCGCCAGGCCTTTGATCATGTCCGGCTCGAGAAACGGCGCCGCGTTGTTCACGTTGTTTACGTTGCAGCCGTTGATGCCCACCGACGCGAGCAGCCGGGCGTAGGCAGCGGCTTCGCTCAGATCGTCGCGAACTTTTCCGCCCTCGAAGAAGATCGACCGGCCGTCGTAGCCGCGCTCGACTCTGCCATCGGCGTTGTCCCACTCATCGACCCAGCGAATGGGCATGGCGGGGGATTCGATCGCGTCGAGATGCGAGAGGTCCGCACCGGTTGCGATGCGGCGCAGCAAATCGAACGCGCCAAAGAGGGCGCCGTGCGGGTTCGATCCAGCAGCGATAACGAGCGGCTGCCCGTGCCACACGGTCCGCTTGAGCCAGAATCCGTGCGCGGCGATGTGAGCGGGGACCGCAACACCGGGAAAAGCTGCGCGAACTTCATCGAGCGTGCCGACGACCGTTTCACCACCGCTCGCCGGCTTTGCGCCCGTCATTCCAGTGATGCCGCGTTGAAGCTCCTGAACAGCCGACTGCTCCAGCACGCTTGTGCCGAGCGCGCGAACCGAAGCGGGAATGGCGGAGTGTGCAGGCCCGCTTGCGTAGCGCAGCCACGCCTGATCTTCAGTTTGGGCGCGCGCCATCGAGCCTGCGGCAAAAAAGGCCACCAACAAGAATGCTGCCAGGAAATCAGCGATCCACTGCGCCGCAACCGTCTTCTTCGCCATGTTTTAACTCCCTAGAACGTTCTACCACCCGTCGCCGGTTGATAGACTTGTAGGTCTGCGGATTGAGGGAGGTTCCCGCCGCTATGCCCGCCACCATGCAGGCCGTTGTGAAGGTTGAGGCCGCGCCCGGCATCGAGCTGCGCGAAGTACCGGTTCCCACGCCCGGACCCGGTGAGGTGCTGGTGCGCGTCCAGGCTGCGAGTGTGTGCGGAACCGACCTGCACATTTACAACTGGGATCCGTGGGCCAAGGGGCGCATTCATCCGCCGCTGATTCCCGGGCATGAGTTCTGCGGCGCTGTGGCAGCACTGGGCCGCGGCGTAACCACCGTTCACGAGGGTGACCTGGTGAGCGCTGAAATGCACGTGGCTTGCGGCAAGTGCCTGCAATGCCGCACCGGCCTGGCGCACGTTTGCCAGCACGTCCGCATCCTGGGCGTCGATGCCGACGGCGCTTTCGCGGGTTATGCCGTGATCCCGGAGTCGAATATCTGGAAGCTCTCGCCCTCGATCCCGCATGACTACGCTTCGCTGCTCGACCCGCTGGGTAATGCGGTGCACACTGTGCTCGCGGGGCCGATTGCCGCAAAGACCGTGGCGGTCACCGGTTGCGGCGCGATTGGGTTGTTCTCGATTGCCGTAGCGAAGGCATGCGGCGCGGCGCGCGTCTTCGCGACAGAGGTGAATGCGCATCGCAGAAAAGTTGCGCTCGAAATGGGCGCGGAACTGGCTCTCGATCCCACCGCCGACGAAGTTGAAAAGCAGATTCTTGACGCCACAGGCGGTACCGGCGTCGATGTCCTGTTGGAAATGTCGGGCCACCCCGAGGCCATGCGGCTGGGATTCGCGTTATTGCGGACTGGCGGGCGCGCTTCATTGCTCGGCATTCCCTCGCGGCCATTCGAGCTGGACTTTGCGCGGGACATCATCTTCAAGGGCGCGACGGTGCAGGGCATCAATGGCCGCAAGATGTTCGAGACGTGGTTCCAGATGGAGGCGCTGCTGGCAACCGGCAAGCTGAACCTTGAGCCGGTGATCACGCACCGCCTGAAGCTGAGCGAGTTCGAGAAGGCGATGGAGCTGCTGCAATCGGGCGAGGCGATCAAGGTTGTCATGCGGCCGGAATAAAGCAGGGACTACGGGGCTGCGGGACTGCGGGGCTGGGTTACTCCTCTAGGGTGACGCGCCGCAGGCCGCGCACCGCATTGCAAAGGTAAATCGCATCGGCGGAGCGGAGATCGTCCAACGACAGCACGCGCTCCTCGATCTCCGGGCGCGTTTCGAGAAGATGCCTGCGGTAGACGCCGGGCAACAGACCGCACTGGATTGGTGGCGTGAACCAGCGGCAGTCTTTCACAACAAAAACGTTGCTGATAGCGCCTTCGGTGACTTCGCCGCGCAGATTCAGGAAGAGCACATCGTCAAAGCCATCGCGAACAGCCTGCTCGAACGCCCGGTTGTAGAGCCGCCGGTGCGTCGTCTTGTGATAGAGCGTTGCGTCCGCTGGATCAGTGCGCGTACTGGAGACGGTCACGCGGCCCACATGGCTTGGGTCGCCGGACGGAGGAAGCGCTTCGCTCGCGATCTGAATGTGGCCTTCATCGTCAACCATCAAAAGGCGCACTCGCCGCGGCGAGCGCGGAGAGGACGCGGTGGGATCGGCGAACTGCTGGTCGGCAAGCTGGTGGTCGGCGAATGGGCGCGCATGATCTTCCAGTGCTGCGCGGACCGCGGCACGATCGCAAGCAAAATCAAAGTACGCCGCCGAATCCTCGAGCCGATCGAGATGCAACTCCAGCAGCGGGTAGCCTCCGTCCCACAGCATCGTTTCAATGAGAAAGAACTCATCGGGCTGGCTGATGATTGGGATGTTCCCGCCAATTGGGCTTGAGGTCCGATTCGCGGGACCGGCGAGGAACTCCGCCTTCAGCAGACACTCGCGATACTCCGCGGCCGGATCGGAATCAATGACCACGCCGCTGCCCGCCCCCATGACTCCATGCGCGCCGTCGAGCTCGAGCGTTCGAATCGCCACATTGAAGACAGTTTGACGAGGAGAGAAGAAGCCGATCGAGCCGGTATAGACGCCGCGCGGTGCGTCTTCGAGTTCGGCAATGAGCTGCGTGGCCCGCACTTTCGGCGCACCCGTGACTGAACCGCAAGGAAACAGCGCGCGGAAAATTTCGTAGAAGCCCGCATCAGGACGCAACTCCGCGCTGACGGTTGAAGTCATCTGCCAGAGCGTGGGATAGCGCTCGACGGCGAAGAGTTCTTCGACGCGGACGCTTCCTGTTTGCGCTACCCGGCCCAGGTCGTTGCGCACCAGGTCGACGATCATCACGTTTTCGCTGCGGTTTTTTGGGTCGCCGCGCAGCCATTCGGAAACTTCGCGGTCCTCGCGCGTGGTGCGCCCGCGGCTCGCTGTTCCTTTCATCGGTCGCGTGACGATTCGGCGATCGCCGCAGTTCGAGACGCCTTCACGGCTCCCGCCGCAGTGGGAGCCGCCTTCCTCGATGCGGAAGAACAGCTCCGGCGAGAAGGAGAGGATGCGGCGACCGGGCTCGCAGTGCAGGAACGCACCGTAATCGACCGGCTGGCGTGCGCGAAGCCGCGCGTAAAGAGCGGCCGCACTGCAGGGCGCTTCAAGCTTCATCGGCGCGGTGAAGTTCAGCTGATAAACATCGCCAGCTCGAATCCACTCGTGAATTTGTGCGATGCGCTGCACATATTCGGATTCGCTGAGCGCGAACTCCGGGGCAATCTCCGGCTCCTGCGCTCGGTTGGGCGCCTCGGCATTCGGCAACTGGCTGCGGAATCGTTCGAGCTCCGGCGGATCGCCGCCGTCGAACTTTCCTGTGGTGTGATCGAAAACGTAGCTTCGTTCGTAGATCCCGAACCAGGCCAGCGGTTTTCCAGCCGGCGCCGCGCGCGTTCCGGCCTTCGGCTCAAAGCATCTCGCGCACTCGTAGCTGAAGAACCCTGCCGCGCAGTAGCCTGCTGCTACTGCGTTTTCAATTTCCGAGAAGAGGGGCGGAATCTCCGCTGGCGAGAACGCAACGCAGACCCGCATCGGCGCCGTGAACAATTGTGTCCATGGTTTTTCCCTGGTTTCGGAGTCGTTCTGCTTCCCGCCCTCAAGCAGCACGGTGGCCGGCGTCTGCTCCACTAGAACATAGATTTCCGGAGGAAGGGGATGCCGCCGCACCATGCACGCAGTGTATAGCGGCGCTCCAATTTGCATCGAATGGAAACCGACGCTGTTTCGTGGCGTTCGCCGCGGCGAACGCCATCCGGCACGCCGTCTAAAGCTTCACGGTAATTGGAGAGCCGCCGTTAAGAACCGCCGGTGACTGTGAGCACCATCGTGGTGTTGGTTGTGATAGCGGAAACGCCGTTCGTGGATTGTGCTGTAACGGTGACCGTGTATGTGCCGGAAGGAGTCGCGGGATTTGGCACCGGGCCGTGGTTGTAGTAGTTGTAGGTCGGCTTGCACGCTGTTGTTCCCAGCGCGGTGACCATGCCGATCAGTGCCACGAGCGCCAGGCGCTGCAACCAGCGCCGCCGGCGCGCACCCCACGCCAGTCCGCCGAGCCCCAGAATGCCCGGCAGCAGAATGGCCCAGGCGACAGGGCGGCCTGCGCTGCCCGGAAACCCGGGCTGCAAAACCCTGGCCCCGCTAACCGCGACGGTTTGAAGCAGCATGGAGCTGACAGGCGGGCAGGCGGACGCAGGCGAGTTGGCAGGGCAGCTTGCGGGCGTGGTCGGAAGAATCTCAACCGATTCCGGCGTAAAGGTGCAACTGGCCTCACTGGGAAGACCGGAGCACGAAAGGGTGACGAACATGGGCGACGTGAGCGCGGCGTTGTCCTCAGGGATGACGGTGACGGCGATGGTGCCCGCATTTTCCGGCGGTGAGCGTGAGCGGCAGCGTGGAGGGCGCCACGGGAGCGAGCGAAAGAGTGAAGCTCGGTGTGGAGCTCGCTTGGGCCGTCGCGTAGCTCGTGGCGGAAGCCGAGCTCAGGTGCGACGCATCGCCCACGAAGACGGCGCGCAGGTCGTGATCTCCGGCCGGCAGCGAAAACACCGACGAGGCCACGCCTTGGGCATTCAAAGCAGCTTCGGCCAGTTCAAGGTCCCCGTCTTCGATGACAACGACGCCGGATACGGGCAGACCGTCCGCGGCGGTTACAGCAACTGTCGCGGTTGCCTGTGTATGCCCGGCCTGCTCGCTGGTTTCGACGGCCAGCGTGGTATGCGTCGCGATTTGCTGCGCAACCGCAGCCGCCGGCAATACAGCCAGCGCCACTGCGAACCCGAGTCCCGCAACCAAATCAAGCCGTAAATAGCGGCAGTTCAACCCTCTCACTTGCACCTGCTCCAACTCTCCAGAAGATTGCGCTTTGGCCCAGCAGCGCCTGGCCTCATGACTCTGCGTAAACCCCTATTGTATCTGGCCGGGGCGCGACCCGGCCAACCCGCGGCCGAGCCACCATCGGACTTCTCTTTGACGCATTCCCGGCCGGAACGAAATCCTCCCGTCGCGCTATGCTTTTGAGCGTAGGTGCTTCGCCATGACAGAAACTACATCCCGCCCACAGCTTGCACATCTCACTGCCGTTCTTAACGAGTTGCGTGCCAAGGGCACGCACTTCAATCTGCGCGTGCTCGACGACCAGCAGGCGCCGGTATGCCATTACGATGGCCGCGAGGTCATCAACCTGGCCAGCAACAATTATCTTGGCCTCGCCAACCACCCCAAACTCATTGAGGCGGCCATAGCGGCCACGCGAGCCTTCGGCGTGGGCTCGGGCGCGGTGCGCACCATCGCTGGAACCATGCGCATCCACATGGAGCTCGAAGAGAAGATTGCGCGCTTCAAAAATGTCGAGGCCTGCGTGGTCTTCCAGAGCGGCTTTGCGGCCAACGCCGGGACAGTGAGCGCGATCCTCGGCAAAGAAGACTTCATCCTCTCCGACGAGCTGAACCACGCCAGCATCATTGACGGGGCGCGGCTTTCAAGGGCAACCATCAAAGTCTTCCGGCACAAGGATGTGGCCCACTGCGAGGCGCTGCTCCAGGAGTTAGAAAAGAATCCCGGCCACAAGCTGGTCATTACCGACGGCGTTTTTTCCATGGATGGCGACATAGGCGCCGTGGACAAGCTGGCCGCGTTGGCTGAGAAGTACGGCGCCATCATGATGGTCGACGACGCCCACGCCTCGGGCGTTCTGGGCCGCAACGGGCGCGGGTCAGTGGATCACTTTGGGATGCACGGCAAAGTGGATGTGCAGGTGGGCACGCTCTCGAAGGCCATCGGCGCGCTGGGCGGCTACGTCTGCGGGACGAAGGACCTGATCGACTACCTCTACCACCGCGCGCGGCCATTTCTGTTTTCCACGTCGCATCCGCCGTCGGTCGCGGCAACGTGCATCGCCGCCTTCGACATTCTGGAACGCGAGCCGGAGCGGATTCTGCGCCTCTGGTCAAACACGCGGTATTTTCAGGGCGAGTTGAAGCGGATCGGCTTCAATATCGGCGGCGTCAACACGCCGGCCACCGAAACGCCGATTACGCCGATCATCGTGGGCGAGGGCCGCGCGGCGATGGACTTCAGCCGCGCGCTGTTCGACGAGGGCGTGATGGCAACGGGGATCGCATTCCCGACCGTGCCCGAAGGCAAAGCCCGCATCCGCGCCATTTTGACGAGCGAGCACACGCGCGCCCAACTCGACCGCGCACTGGAGACGCTGGAGCGCGTGGCAAAGCGGTTGGGGATTTTGACCTGATAGCAACGGTTGTCTGGCGCCGGTGTAAGATACGCTCAGAAAACTTCAAAGGTGAATCGCCTCATGAAGGCTATCGATCTCTAAGAGCCCTGACCTGGGGAAGTCCGTGGCGGAATTCGATGACGGCCTCGATCGCTATTTCGTAGACACCGAGACATTCCGGAAGCTTACCCGCGACGAGGTGGACATCGCTGCAGGCGACAAGGGAACTGGCAAGATCGCTCTTTATCGCACTCTCTGAGCAGGTACCGCAAATCCCGGAGCTCAAAAGACTGAAGTCGTGACGGGGTTCAATCCGCAAGCCCCGTCTTCGCGCCTTTCACAGATCCCGCCGCTCACCGAGGGACAGTACATATCAATTTTGAAGCTATATATCTTTTCTCTCGTCGGAAATTGGCTCCTTGGGCTGTATGACCAAGCCCTCACACCGAAGATGCGACGGCTTGATGAAATCCTGGTTAAGAGCGGGCTCCGGAGTTTGGACGATACTGCATCGACGATATTCTCAAGACTCGCGAATATGATCCAGCGGGTATTCAACCCGAAGAGCGCCCAATTGGATTTGGGCTTTTCTGATTCGGGAACTCCGCAGGTCTCCCCAAAAATTGAGTTTGAAACGTCCGACGAATTAGCCCCAGGCTGGGCGATCCACGCGCCTGCCGTGCGACGAGTTCTGGCCCATCTAAACGGGCTCTCGAGGAAAATGTGTTAACCACAGGGTCGTCCTTGACCGCCTTTACGAGGCGTTTCACGGATTTTGAGATGTTGATGCCTGCGCTGCGCGCTTTATTCAAACGTATCTCGTTCTGCAAGCATATCCATTTTGCAAGCTCAAGATTTTTGTCAGACGCGATGTGTTTCGGAAGATTATCAAAGGCGGATTCGTGAATCTGACTCACATCAATGCCAGGAAGCTGGAGATTCGATGGGATGAAGATGACCTTCGGCATTTTTGATACGTCGCGTCAGAGACTCAAAGGAGTTGTCCACTCTGCTCCACGCGCTTCGATGCGGTTTTTTACCGGATATTTCCTGGTCAGGTAAGACAGGGCGAACGGCAATCCAAGACTCGGCGACTGCTGCAAAGACCGTGACGCCGAGCTTCATCAGGCCTTGCTCCATTCCCTCTTTGCCCAGCGCGGTGATGTTCTCGCGGCAGATGAGTTTCTCCGCGCGCTCGGGGACACACATCCTCATGTATAAGCGCGAGGCAGTACAATGATCGCTCATCTGCGCGGCAAGCTCATTCACAAACAGCCCGGCCAGGCCATCGTCGAAGCCGGCGGCGTGGGCTACGATGTCGCCATCTCCGTGCCGACGTTTACGGCGCTTCCCGCGGTGGGCACAGAGGCCGCGCTCCATATTCATACGCAAGTGAGCGATAGCCAGATTGCCCTCTTCGGATTTTTGGACACGGACGAAAAGCGGCTCTTCGAGCGGCTCATCACGGTGAGCGGCGTGGGCCCCAAGCTGGCCATCAAGATCCTCAGCGGTCTTAACTCGGATCGCGTCATTCAGGCCATTCGGGGGCAGGATCACGCGCAGCTTACGCACATTCCCGGCGTGGGTAAAAAGCTTGCCGAGCGACTGGTGGTCGAGCTCAAAGACAAGCTCGACGACTTTGCCGTGGCACCGACGCAGCCGTCTGTTCAGGGACCGGCGGTGGATGATGTGCTGTCTGCTCTGACGAATCTAGGCTATCAACGGCCAGCCGCGGAGAAAGCCATCGAACAGGCCATTGCGAAGGAGAAGACGCTGGCCGCGGATTTCGATGGCCTATTCCGTGCGGCGCTGAAGGTAATTCGATAGGGCTTCTCCATGCGGAGACTTCTTATTGAAATTACGCGGCCACGGATCAGTACCGGCCCGGGAGGTATTTAGATTTATGAAGCTTGCGGGCAGGATTGCTCTCTTCATGGCTGGCCTTTGCGTGATGGCAGCTGCTGTTTGCACTGATTCCTATTTGGTCCATGGGAACCAGGTGCCCGGAAAATATGGCAAGAACCTGGAATTCCGCGTGGCGGCGCTGAATACCGAGCACTTTGGTCAGTTCGATCGAGCGCCGGATGGGTTCGATGTCTTTTCCGGCTCCCAGGCTCGCGAGATCGAAGAGAGCGGTGTGGCTCCCGCAGGCTTCAAATGGTTCCCGGTATCGAGTTTCTATTTAATGGACACAGGCGGGGGCATCGAGCCCAGGGGCATCATACGGGCGGTCAACGAGCAAAGATTTCTATTGGTGGCGGATCGGCCGGAAATGATGCTCACGCACTCTGCGGACAAGCCCGCATGGGGCGTTAAGTCGGTGGAGATGACCGCTACGTACAAGTATGGCCCAGTGGTGAAAGCGGTCGAAATCAACCTGGATGATACCGGCGGAGAGTTGTTACGGCAGTTCACCCAAAAATACATTCGGCACTCGATGGCCGTGATCGTTGACGGGCAGGTCGTCATTGACCTTGGGCTCCTCAGCCCGATTAGCAAGAGGGCCTTGGGACTTCGCTTCCCCGCAGGCGGGGAAGCGGTAGCGGAAAAGTTGCGCGATGCGCTGACGTCGGAGCAGAAGTGATCGTTCCATGGGCGCTGAGGGTCATTCGTTAGCGACGAAAGTTGTCTGAGCCGCATCTTTAAAGAGGGGGTCTGGAATGCCCATCATCCGGAACTGTCCGTCCTGCGGAAAGCCGAATCGTATCCCCGCAAAGCACGTTGCCGACACCGGCCGATGCGGAGCGTGCAAAGTCTCATTGCCGCCAATTTCGGAACCCATCGCAGCTGGTCCGCCTGAGTTTGACGAAATCGTCGGCGCGAGCAAGGTTCCGGTACTCGTGGATTTCTGGGCCGAGTGGTGCGGCCCCTGCCGCATGGCAGCTCCCCACGTTGCACAGGTGGCACGCGACCTGGC
Organism: uncultured Acidobacteriaceae bacterium; assembly: GCA_963813015.1. GTDB lineage: Bacteria > Acidobacteriota > Terriglobia > Terriglobales > Acidobacteriaceae > Telmatobacter. The sequence goes on along the minus strand of CAWEXN010000008.1, from coordinate 813,130 downwards.
TGGTCGCGCCGTTGTGCTCAAGGTCGACACCGAGAAGTTCCCGGAACTCGCCGCGCGCTTCAAGGTCCAGGGCATTCCCAATTTCGCCGTCTTCGCCAACGGTGAGCTCAAGTTTCAGCAGGCAGGCTTGGTGGATGTGAATACGATGAAGAGCTGGCTCACCCGCGCTGCTTAGCGGAAAGACTGCACGGTGCGCGAATGAAATGAATCGGGACGCGTGCAGATTCTCAAATGTGAAAAGAATCTGCACGACGCGCGAATGAAATGAATCGGGACGCGTGCAGATTACGGGGTGTGAAAATCTCAGTGAGTCACTTCTGTCACACGCCAGCTCCTCCTTCTCGCAGAGCATACAGTAGGCGAGTCTTTCAGAAAGCACAAGAACAATGCGCGAAGCGCTCGTGCTCGCTGGCGCGAGCAGTCTGCCATTTCACCCACAAAGACGGATCATTTTCTGAAGCGGAGGCGAATGACTCTGCTGTCTGCCGTCGACCCCGAGGCTCACAAGCCGATCAACAGTTTTGTCGCCAATGTTGATCCAATTCTGTATGTCGACGTCATTTCCCGAATCCGGTTGCTGGTCGACGGCCACCTGATCAGTGAGGCTCGGAGCTGGAGTTTTGTTCGGCTGCTGCGCCAATAGACCGTGGCCTAGAACGAGTAGGAGGAAAGTACCGGCTTTCATCCGTCCACTCTCAGCGTGACGTTCGCGCTAAACTCCAGTAGTCGTGGCTTCCAAGATCAAATCCGCACCGACTCCCTCGCCCTACTTCCGCCCGGAAGCGCTCACGTTTCTGCGCAACCTTGCCAAGCACAATGACCGCGCGTGGTTTCAGCCGCGCAAGGAACAGTTCGAGGCGGAGCTGAAGGAGCCGATGCTGGCCGTCGTGCGCAGGATTACAGACGCGATGGCGGACTTTGCGCCCAACCACGTGCGGCCGGCGGAGAAATCGCTGTTCAGGATTTATCGCGACACGCGTTTCTCGAACGACAAGCGCCCCTACAAAACGCACGTGGCCGCATGGTGGACGCACACGGGATTCGAGAAAACTTCCGGCGCAGGCTACTACTTCCACGTGAGCGCGAAGGAAGTGATCATCGCCGCGGGGTCGTATATGCCGGAGAAGGAACAGTTGGCCGCAATCCGCCATTGGCTGTTGGATCACCATAAGGAATTCAGGAAGCTGCTCAAGAGGCCAACGGTGCGCAAGCTCTACGACGAATTCGAGGGCAATGCGCTCACACGCCCGCCGAAGGGTTTCCCGTGCGAGCATCCGGGGATGGACCTGATCCGCTGCCGCCAATGGGGCCTAGCCGCGGAGCTGCCCGCGAAGGCTGCTCTCAAAAAGGACATTGCTGATGTGGTGATTCGCTACTTCAAGGTCGCGGCGCCCGTGGTTAACGCGCTGAACACGCCGATCGCGGCCAGCCTTGCGCCTAAAAGAAAGGTGCTATTCGGGCTGAGGTAGCTCAGGATGGAATGTGTCTCCCACCCTGCGCGCAAGAGGCGCGCGAAGGATGGGGCAACCAGCTTTCTGGTTTGTCAAACCCGCTCCAAATGCGGGTTTCAGAGGTCCGATAGCCCAAAATCCGGCAAAAATCGGCATTTCACCCATAAAAACCGAAGAAAATTGTGGAAAAGCCGCATTTTCCCATTGACTTTGTGCCTTCCCAAGCCGCATGGTAACCATCGGCAGGGTTCTTCGTAGCCGCATGAATACAGGGTTTTCGCGCCATTCAGCTTTGATCGCCCTTCCTCCATGCGGTGAGAATTTTGCGCGAAAGCCCCACCAATCAGGCGGCCCCCAGGGCTCGCCGAGAAGGAGAACAATCAATGGCAGCTGGAATGACAAAGACGGCTTTGACGCGGCACCTGGCCGAGAAGCTCGAAGTGACTAACAAGCAAGCCGCAGCTTTCCTTGACCTGTTGGCGGAGACCGCCATCAAGGAGACCAAGAAGAGCGGCGTATTCGTAATCCCCGGAATCGGCCGTCTGGTGAAGGCCGAGCGCAAGGCTCGCATGGGCCGCAACCCTCAGACCGGCGAGGCCATCAAGATCAAGGCCAAGACCGTGGTGAAGTTCCGCGTGGCGAAGTCCGCCAAGGACGTCATCGCACCGCCGAAGAAGTAGTTCCTCCCTCAGGGTGCAAGAGAAAGGGGAGAGCCTTGCGCTCTCCCCTTTTTTCATTCTTTGGCCTTTTGAATCACGACTGAATTTTATTCGCACACCGCCGGCCTGCCAGCTCATCCAATCGCTATGACAACGGCTCCGGCTCTCTCCGAACAAAAGGCTGCCGCTCCGTCGCGCGGCTCGTCGATTCTCTTTCTTCTGCGTATTGAAGGGCTGATTGTGGCTGTTGCCACGGCTGTGCTTTTTGCGCGCACAGGCGCGAGCTGGTGGCTCTTCGCGCTGTGGCTTGCACCTGATCTTTCGATGCTCGGGTACCTTGCCGGTCCCTGCCAGGGCGCACGAGTCTACAACGCATTCCACACATATGTGGGGCCGGGTGTGCTGGCACTTTGTTCGCTGATGCCCGGAGCACACACCGCGCTGCCCCTGGCGCTCATTTGGGCGAATCACATCGGGATCGACCGACTGCTGGGTTACGGCCTGAAATATGGCAACGGCTTCGGATTCACACACCTTGGGCGCATGGGAAAACAGCGGGCGTGATCACGCAGGTCCGGCCTTGGGTTCGCCTGCGATGGATTTTCTGCGCGGCGCGAGAGCGCGCACGATCAGCCACGCGCCGACGGCGATGAGGATCGAGCGCAGCCAATTGAGGTGGAACGGCCAGTACACGACCGCGAAAACCGCGGCGCTCGCCAACGTGGGAATCCACGCTTTCATCAGGCCGCGCGCCACGAGCGAAGCCAAGGAAGCTCCAGAAGATCCCCTCCAGCATGAGTTGCTGTTGCTGGTTGTAAAACCAGGCGAGAACGGCCATGGTGAAGAACGTGCCGATGGGCATGACCTCAGTGGCGATCGCAATGAGCCAGTGCGGCTTGTTTCCGGCTGCCGGCAAGCTGGCACGCAGCCGCGGAAGCAGCCGCGGAACGGCGCGCAAGTACTCCTGATAGGGCTGACCGAGCTGCTTGCCGAGAAACGCTTCTTCGCCCAGAATCAGGCGCAGGTAAAAGATCGAGATCAGCACGATGGTGAAGAGCGCTCCCGAAGGCGTCATGAGCAGCGTGACCGCGAGCATCATGAACCAGCCACCCAGATAAAGAGGATTGCGCATGAAGCGGTACGGGCCATCGGCCATCACGGCGCCGGCCTGCATGTCGCCGTGGTGAACTGTGCTGTAACCGAGATACGCCGTGCCCCACACGCGCAACACTGCGCCCATAAAGGCCGCCAGGGCGCCCAGAACGATGACGATCGGCATGGCCACAGAGAAGCTGGCTATGCCCAGCCTCCCCAATTCGTAAGGGATCCAAACCAGTGAGGTGGTTCGCCACCCGAAATTCCACCCACCGACCCACGGCGCCCAAAAACCGAAGAAGACGATGGCGACTTGAATGATCATCCGCAGACGAAACTCGATCGCACTGGCGCGCATGTTTCTCTCCGAAGGCAATGTAGGTTTTAAGGCTGCTTCAAGAATACGCGGCGGCGGGAGCAGAAGATGGCTACTTCAATGTCTTGATTGTGGCGCCCTCGGGAATCTTCACCTGGAACTGGCTGTCGGTAACGTTGACGTTCTCGTGCACCTCTTCAAAGCTCAATACGATCTGGATTCCCTCCTGCGGGCGCTTGATCGTCACTTTGGCGGGGTACTTGCCGGCGCTGAACGTTGTGTAGTTGGTGTAGAAGATTTGCGTTTCCAGAACGCCTTCGCCGTTGTAGACAGTCTGGTCATAGGGCAACATGTCGTCGCGATGGAAGGTAATGGTGCGCGTGGGCAGAAGCTCATGTCCGTTTTTGTGGTGCATGATGCTCAGGACATATTCCGGCTCTGTGTACAGATGTTTGTTCGAGGCGTCTGCCACCGTCTCCGTGTCGCCGGCCACCATGTATTCTTCGTCTGGGTCCATGCCCCGCACCGCGATCGCGTCAAGGAAGAAGTCCGGGCGGAGGTTTTCAAGCGGATTAGCCGACTCTTCCGTCACCGCGCTTGTGCCTTCAATGGCCAGGCTCTTTGACGGAATAACAAGGCTGAAGCGACTGCCGTCGCTTCCCATATCGAAGATCATCACGCCGAAGTACGTTCCCCGCACGCGCAGCATCTGCGGCTTGCGCATGATAATGACTCCGCGGCAGGAGGGAAAGTCCTTGGCAATGCCCTCGCCGGTCTTTGTCTCGGTCGCGTAAATCTCTACGATCGCCGTGAGATTGTTCAGGGCATTCCAGCGCTGGTTGAGTTGCGCGACGAGTTGGTCGGGCGTAGCCGTTTGCACAATCGCAGGAGCCTTGGGAACAGGCAGATGACGCTTGGTCGGGATGAAGTAGGAGCATCCTGAAAGCAGGAGCGGAAGAACCAGCGCGACGGCGCGTGCGGGACGAGCGTGAAGCCTCATCGTTGCCCCGCTTTCTTCTGTGCCTTGCGATAGTTGGCCACGTCGCGGTTGTGCTCATCGAGAGTTTCCGCAAAGAGCGAATGGCCCTGTGCGTTGGTTCCAGCGGCCACAAAGTAGAAGTAGTTTGTCTTCGGCGGATTCAAAGCCGCGCGCAGAGACGGAATACCCGGATTGCATATGGGGCCTGGCGGAAGCCCGGCATGCAGATACGTGTTGTACGGCGTGTTGCGCGTCAGGTCGCTTTCGTAAATCGTGCCCCGCCAACGGGCCGCAAGCTCAAGCCCGTAGATCACCGCGGGATCGGTATTAAGCGGCATGTCTTTCGCCAGCCGGTTTTCAAACACGCTCGCCACCAGCGGGCGCTCGGCAGCCACTGCCGTTTCACGCTCTACCAGCGACGCGATGGTTACCACCTGATGCACATTCCCGCCTAAACCCAATTGCGCGGCCACCGACCGGAATCGTTTCACCATGGCGGCAACCATCTGGTCTGCCGTAATGGTCGGCGAAAAACGGTACGTGTCCGGAAACAGATAACCCTCGAGACTCTTCGCGCCGGGGTCTAAATCGGCCACCAGATCCGTCTGGCTCCTGGCCGCTTGAAGGAATTGCTCACGCGTGCCCAGCCCCGCGAGTTCGACGCGGTCGGCAATATCGAAGATGTTAGCCCCTTCCGGAATCGTCAGCGCCTTGGTATAAACGTCACCTCGGGCAATGCGCGCATAAACCTCAGTTACCGGTGCCGGATGGTCGAACCGATACGTCCCGGAATGCAGGGTTCCGTGCCCGCACCAGCGGACCAAATCGAATGCATACCGGCTGCGAACCACGCCGGCCGATTCCAGTTGGCGCCCAATTCGGATCGCGGACGAACCCGGCGAAATGTTCACGAACATCTCCGTCTCAGGCCCGAAAGGCGTCATCACCAGCCAGGCCGCCGCGCCGGCCCCAAGGCCCGCAACCAGCAGCAATACCAATAAGATCCCCGCACAGCCGGAACCCCTCTTTTTGCCGCCACTCCGTCTGCGCCGAGCCATTCTGCCTTTTTGGACCCTTCCCTCAGAAAAGAAGGAGAACGCACAGATTCCTTTCGGTGTTCCCCACCCTCGATTGTACCGGGAGCAAACCCTTTCCACCGCCAATCCGATGCGCCCCAACCGACAGAGCGCCTCAAAGAGCGGGAGGTCCGGCGGAGCCGTAAGCTAGAAGCTAGGAGCTAGAAGCTGGAAGCTGTTCTTCATCCCCGCTATCTCGGACTTGACGTTGGAGCCCGCCGCATCGGCGTGGCCGTGTCAGACGAGCTGGGCCTGACGGCCCAACCCGTGCTCACGCTTGAGCGGCGCGGCAGCGGGACTGCCAACCGGCGAGAAGACCTGCGCTCGCTGGCGCGCCTCTGCCGCCGGTATGCCGTGGCGGAAATCGTGGTCGGCAATCCGCTGCATCTTTCCGGAGAGCCGAGCCCCCGTGCAGACAAGACTCAGGCGTTTGCCGCCGAGCTGGGTGAGTTGACTGGGCTGCCCATTCACTTGTGGGACGAGCGCCTGACCACTCAAGAGGCTCACGAGATCCTGTACCAGGCCGGTCACGACCGCCAAAAGCACCACAAAGTGGTGGACCAGGTGGCTGCGACGCTGATTTTGCAATCGTTTATCGACTCGCAAAGGAATGCGGCGAGCCCTGCGACCGACCACTAATCGCCGGACGCTGCTGCCGTATAATAGTCGTTTAAGAACGCTGAATTCATGCGGCTGGAGCAGCCCCTCTCCGCCACCGGAACCTGGATGCCCGAACACATCAAAAAAAAGCTCCTCGATGAGATCCAGCAGCTCGAGTACGAGCTTACCTCCGAGCTCCCCGCCGAGATCAAGAAGGCCCGGGCCCTGGGAGACTTGTCGGAAAATGCCGAGTATCACATGGCCAAGCAGCGGCAGGAGTTTGTGAATGCCCGGCTGGGCCAGCTCAAAAAGCGCATGGGCGAGCTTTCGCTGGTCAATCTTCAAAACATTCCCCGCGACAAAGCCGGATTCGGATCGACGGTGGTGGTTTACGACTCGACGAAAGACGAGGAGATTGTTTACCGCCTGGTGACAAGCGAGGAAGCCGATGTCTCCCAGGGCCTGATTTCAACCACTTCACCCATTGGCCGCGGGATCGTCGGCAAAAGGGTGGGCGACATAGCGATCATCGTGACGCCCAACGGCAAACGCGAACTGGAAATACTGAAACTGACGACGATCCACGACGAAGCCGGCGAAAACGCAGAAGCAGCCGGTCAAGCAAAGTAGCAAGGACGCTCGAATGACCTGGACAAGCGCTTTTGGCCGTGCCTGCGGCTGGCTTTTAGACCGCATCGTGCATGGGCTGGCGCTCACCCGCATCTCGCCCAACGTGCTTACTTTTCTTGGGCTGGTCATCAACATCGTCGCCGCGTTTCTCTTCGGCCATGCCAACTCCACCAACGGCGACATCATGTTTTTCTACGCGGGCCTGGTCATCTTCGGCGCAGGCATCTTCGACATGGTTGACGGCCGCGTGGCGCGCCGCATCAACATGGTGACCGTCTTCGGCTCGTTCTTTGACTCGGTGATCGACCGCTATTCCGACGTCGTGCTGTTCTTCGGTCTCCTGGTCTACTACGGACGGATCAATCGGTTTCGTTATGTAGTGCTTGTCGCGTTTGTCATGGTCACATCGCTCATGGTCAGCTACACGCGCGCCCGCGCCGAGGCGTTGATCGGCCAATGCAAAGTTGGTTTTATGGAGCGGCCGGAGCGCATCGTGCTCATCCTGCTGGGAGCGCTGTTCAATCATTGGGGTGTGATGGCTCCGGTGCTGTGGCTGCTCGCAGTGCTCTCGACGATCACCGTGGTTCACCGCGTCGTCTACACCTACCAGAACACGAAGCACCTGGCGCCGCTGACGTAAAAACAGCTTCTAGCCGCTAGCTCCTAGCTTCTAGCTCGCTTTGCGAGAACCAGGCCCTCGCTTGAAACTTTGCCAACTTGCTGACTGACGCCGAATGACCGGGAAATTTCTCGGATGACAGAAGGACTGCAACTCCAGCACAATGGGGCTAGAAGCTAGCAGCTAGAAGCTGGTCTCGCGCATCTGATCGGATATGAGCACAGAAAAAGCGACATTCGGGGCAGGATGTTTCTGGGGCGTGGAGGCCGCGTTTGCGGCGATCCCCGGCGTGACGGCGACTGCCGTAGGCTACGAGGGCGGATCGCTCGAGCGCCCAACCTACAAAGACGTTTGCACGGATAAGACCGGCCACGCGGAGGTGGTCGAGCTCGACTTCGATCCGGAAAAAGTGACCTACGAAAAGCTGCTCGACGCGTTCTTTGAGCTGCACGACCCCACTACGCTCAACCGCCAGGGACCGGACTGGGGCACGCAGTACCGCTCCGCGATCTTCTTTCACACGCCGGAACAGGAGGCGCGGGCCCGCGCGAAGATTGAGCAGTTCACTGCGGACGGCCGCTACAAGCCGCGCAAGATTGTGACCAAGGTGGAACCGGCGCAAACCTTCTGGCGCGCCGAGGATTACCACCAGCGGTATCTTGAAAAGCGCGGCCAGGCAAGCTGCCACATCTAAAGAACAGTTCGTAGTTCTTAGTTCGGAGTTCTCAGTTGTGAAAGTCGGTGCCGGCATTTTCGGGATGCGACTCTGACTCGTCCGCGGCTTCGGGTGCTTCGGCAGGAGATGCCTCGCCCTCAGCGGTCTCGGTTTCTGCTTCCGTGGTCGACGCGGTGCCGGGCTCGTCAAACCACATGCTGGCGATAAACCACGCCAGCACGCCCAGGTAGATCGCGTTATTGCCGTGGATTAACTTTTCGCGTAGATCCATCACGCGCTCGTAGTCTGCTTGCGTATGAATATGAGTCTGCGTGCCGATGGCCTGCAAGCTTGCGCGCAGCGTCAGTTGCGCGAGCGCCGCTGTCGAAAGGCCGATCGCGATGCGCTGCGCGTGGCTGTGCCATCCGGCTCCGAAGCGCCTGCCCAGCAGGGTAATCAGCAACCCCAACTCGACGGTCGCGACGCTGGAAAACAAGATTCCCTTGTCCACAGCCAGATCCATCAGCCGAATCGTGGCCAGCTCCGAGGCTGCCGTCAGAGTCTTCCAGGCCGGCCAGTGTCCCCAGAACACCAACACTGCCGCGCCCACGGCCACGATCGCCAGCGTGCCGACGATCCAGCCGAGTCTGCTCATGGCGCGGAACGAGCGCCGCGCCAACTCCACCAGCACAAGCAAGCTGACGACCACTTCGAGATTCGACAAAACCAGAAAAACCTCTGTGCCGGTGAAGCGCGACATTTTGGACAGCAGGACCTGCGTCGTCAACAGCAGCACCCCCATCAAGGCGATGCTTGCGGTAAACCACGGAAAGCGGCGAACTCTATCGCGCCCCAGCAGAACGACGAGCAAAACCAGCAAGGCCGCGAACGTGAGCGTCCACAAAACCTGCGCTGCTGAAAATTCAAAGTTGAAATGCATCTTGACCTTGTCTACGCGGCTTTGTTCCGCCGCGTGCTCCTCCTAAGTCTAACCGGGCAGGCAGGCGCCGGGCCCTGCCATAATTCCTTCATGCTGGTTCTCGCTTCCGCCTCGCCGCGCCGCAGCGAACTGCTCACGCAGGCGGGCTACCGGTTCCGTGTGCATCCCGCGCATATCAACGAAGACCCACTCGCGGGCGAGGATCCGATCGTGTACGTTACGCGACTGGCGCGACAAAAAGCGGAGGCCGTTTTTCGTGAGCTGACTGCAGCCAGTCCAAAACCGGAAAGAATTGCCGTTCTCGGCGCAGACACCACGGTCACACTCGACAACACGATCCTGGGTAAACCTGCGGATGCGGCCGACGCAGCGCGCATATTGCGGCTGCTCTCGGGCCGAACGCATCGCGTGATTACGGGCGTGGCGTTGGTTACCGCTTCGGGCGTTGAGGTGGCCGCTGAAGTCACGGCGGTCAGGTTTCTCACGCTCTCAGAAGCGGAGATCGCCTCATACGTGGCCGGCGGCGAGCCGATGGACAAAGCCGGAGCCTACGCCATCCAGGGCCGCGCGGCGCGCTGGATTCCCCGCATCGAAGGCTGCTATTTCAACGTGATGGGCCTGCCGCTGGCGCTGGTTTCGTCGCTGCTCGAGACGTGCGAGTGCGTGGAATAAGCGGGCTCGGCCAGCGAGGGTCCCCGGAGAATGACTTGAAGTGTCTCAATCCGACTTGCGCGAAATGGTTTTCGCGCTAGAATGGTCGCACTTCTTTACCAGGACTCGCCTCATGCGTGTTTCGAGCTTTCTCTGCGGCGCAGCGATTGCGCTTGCCGCGATTTCTACTTCTGATCTCCGCGCGCAATTCCAGCCGCCCAATCCCGACGAACTCAAGATGACCTCCGACCCCAAAGCGCCCGGGGCGGATGCTGTCTACCTCGAGACGAGCGAGATCGACAACGATGCGCTGCACTTTAGAACACACTACGCGCGCATCAAGGTTCTGACCGAGAAGGGCAAAGAGCTTGCCACCGTCACTGCTTCCTTCCTGCAAGGGAACACCGGGATCAGGGAGATTCACGCCCGCACAATCCACGCCGACGGCACGATCATTCCGCTCACCGTGAAGCCGGAAGATCTATTGAGCCTAAAAAGCGGCGACGTCGAGTTCGAGCGCAAGGTCTTTACATTGCCTGACGTGGATGTTGGGAGCATTTTGGAATACAGCTATGACATGCAATATCGGGACGACGTATCGATCTACCCGCCGCACTGGGTGATCCAGCAACCTTACTTCGTTCACAAGGCACAATTCGAGTTCAGGCCGGGTTGGGTGTTCGTGAACAACGACGTGGCCAGCACGGATGCCGGCGCCGGCTATCTTCGCGATGACCAACCCCCGGTCGTCTGGGCCGAGCGGCTTCCCAACGGCCTGGAAGTAAAAAAGAATCTGAATGGCACCTACAGCCTGGACCTCTCTGACGTTGCGCCGATTCCCAAAGAAGAATGGGCACCGCCGGCCGAGAGTTTTTCCTACGAGGTCACTTTCCGTTACACCTCCGACATGACTGCTTTTTGGCAGAAAGCCGGCAAAGCGTGGTCAAAGCGCGTTGACGAGTTTGCCGAGCAGTCCAAAGTCATCAGCGCGGCAGCAAACGATCTTGTCGCTCCGGCTGACAGCGAGATCGACAAAGCCAAGAAACTTTATGAGGCGGTTCAGGCCCTGGACAACACAGACTATTCGCGCACAAAAACCGAGTCAGAGCGCAAGACGCTGAAATTGAAGGAAGAAAAGCATGCAGGCGACACATGGGCGCAGAAGAGTGGAGGAACGGACGCCATCGCGCTGCTCTACCTGGCCATGCTCCGCGCCGCTGGGCTCACGGCCTACGCTGTCGAGGTGGTGGACCGCGATCAGGGGATTTTCGATCCCGCTTACCTTCGTCTCGATCAACTCGACACGGTTCTGGTGATCTTAGACGCAGGCGGCAAGCAGATCGTCCTCGATCCCGGTGAGAAGATGTGCCCGTTTCAGACCGTGAATTGGCGTCATTCCTATGCGGGCGGCCTAAGCCAGAGCGCACAGGGCGTTTCCTTTTCCGTCACTCCTCAACAGCTGTATGCCGAAAACACGACGAGGCGCACGGGCATCCTGGCGGTGGATGCTCAAGGTGGCGTCTCGGGGCAGATTCAGATCGCGATGACCGGCCAGGAAGCGCTGCGCTGGCGGCAGTTGGCCTTGGAAAATGACGAAAGCGAAGTGAAAAAGAAGTTCGACGACGGGCTGGCGGACCTTGTGCCCGCCGGGGTCCAGGCCCATATCGATCATTTTGAAGCGATCGGCGACCCGAACGCCACCTTGATTGCCGTCGTAAACGTGACTGGAACGTTGGGCGCACCGGCGGGCAAGCGCCTCGTGTTACCCACGTTCTTTTTTGAGACGCGCGGCCACGTTCCCTTCGTGAATGAGGAGAAGCGTCTCATGCCAGTCGACATGCGCTACGGCGAACGTGTAACCGATCAGATCACCTATCGGCTGCCTGAGGGGATGACCGTGGAAGGCGCGCCACAAGACGCGAGTTTCTCCTGGCCGAACCATGCGCTGTTCGTGGCAAAGAGCTTGACGCAGCCGAGCCAGATCACCATCGCGCAAACGCTCACGCGAGCCTTTACGATAGCCAAGCCAGAGGAATACGCGGATCTGCGTGGGTTTTACCAGAAAGTTGCGGCCGCCGATCAGGAGCAGGTGGTGTTGGACCTTCCGCCCGGCGTCAAAGGCAACTGAAATCCCTGCGTCGGAGCGTGACCTGAGCGTGCTGTACCGGCAGCAACACGCATTGCGGGCGCTTTCGCGCTAGAATAGTCGCGATTTCAAAACAGGTTCACTCTTATGCGGAAAACTCTTTTCCTGTGTGGCGCGATTGTTTTGCTCGCCGCAGTGTCTCCTGCTTTCGTTCGCGCTCAATTCCAGCCACCGAATCCCGACGAACTCAAGATGACCTCCGACCCCAAAGCGCCGGGAGCGGCGGCGGTTTATCTCGACATAGAGCAAACCGACACTTCCCACGGCGGGTCCGGGGAATATTACGCGCGCATCAAGGTGCTGACCGAGAAGGGCAAGGAAGCTGCGACCATCCAAATCACTTATCCCGTCGGCGAGTTCAACATTGGAAGCATCCGCGGCCGCACGGTCCACTCGGACGGGACCATCATTCCACTCAACGTGAAGCCCGAAGACCTGTTGGAGGTTAAGAGCGGCGATTACCGCTTGCAGCGAAAGGTGTTTACGCTGCCAAGCGTCGAAGTAGGCAGCATCCTGGAATATGCCTACCAGGTTCGCGACACGTGGGAAGCGCCCACCTGGTGGGTGCAGCGGAAGTTTTTCGTTCACAAGGAACACTTTTTGTTCACGCCGATCGATGTGGATTTTGCCAATCTGATCTGGTGGCCCAACCTGCCTGAAGGGGCCAGCGTTAAAAAGGACGTTGCAGGGCGCTTCAGCCTGGACATCGCCGACGTTCCCGCAGCCCCCGATGAGGAGTGGATGCCGCCAACCGACACCACGCTCTATAAGGTGAGGTTTTATTACGCCAGCCGCTACCATTCGCTTGATGTGGGCGATTATTGGAAGGAAGGGGCTCAAGACTGGTCGAAGGACGTAGACAAATTCGCAGACCCAACGAAGGCGATCCACGATGCAGTGAATAGCCTGGTCGCGCCCAGCGACAGCGACGTCGAGAAGGCCAAGAAGCTTTATACGGCGGTGCAGGCGCTCGACAACACCGACTTTTCGCGAGCCAAGTCCGAATCCGAGCGTCGCCAACTGAGACTAAAGGAACCCAAGCGGGCCGAGGACACATGGAACCAAAAAAGCGGCAACCGGCAAGAGATCGCGCTGCTGTACCTGGCCATGTTGCGGGCGGCGGGATTGACGGCGTATGCCATGCAGGTGGTCAATCGCGATCGCTCGGTCTTCGATCCCAGCTACATGACGTTGTGGCAGCTTGACGACGAAGTCGTGATATTGAGTTCCGGCGGCAAGGAGATTGTCCTCGATCCCGGCGAGAAGATGTGCCCCTTCGGAACCGTCAACTGGAGACACTCACACGCCGAGGGCCTGCGGCAGAGCGCCGATGGCCCGGGCAGAGCCGTCACACCAACCCAGGTCTTCGGCGCGAACACGGTAAAACGCAGCGGCGAGTTGACGATCGATCCGCACGGCGGCATTACAGGGACCTTGCAGATTGTGATGGTCGGCCAGGAAGCGCTCACCTGGCGGCAAACGGCCCTTGAGGTTGACGCAGTTGAACTAAAAAAGCAATTTGACCGGGGTCTTGGGCAGATCGTGCCGGAAGGCGTGGAGGCTCATGTTGACCACTTCCTGGGGCTCGATGATCCCGACAGCCTGCTTATGGCCGTCGTCAAGGTGACCGGCACCATGGGCACAGCAACGGCTAAGCGGCTGATTCTGCCAGGCTTCTTCTTTGAGACCCGCGAACCTGAGCCGTTTGTCAACGAAGGAACGCGCCTGGAGCCGATCGACATGCACTACGCCGAACAGATGACCGAGCAGTTGACCTACGATCTGCCCGCCGGCGTCACGGAAGAAGGCGCGCCGCAGGACGCCAAAGTTTCCTGGGAGGGCCACACAGTCTACATCGTCAAAACCAAATCGGACACGGGACAGATTACGGTTGCCCGCCTGTTGGCGCGCGCATTCGATGTGGCCAAGCCCGAGGATTATCAGGACTTACGGGGCTTCTACCAGAAGGTCGCCGCCGCCGACCAGGGGCAGCTAGTCTTTACCGTCCCACCCATTCAGAAAGGGTTCTGATCCGCCAACAAGGTACCTCCGCGTTGCGGCCCGGCCTGAATTCCCCGAATTGCTCCGCCCACTGGAATCGTTCCGGGGTAGAATGGTCGCACTTCTAATCGGGGCCCATACCTACCATGACTAAATCGATTCTCCTGCGCGGCGGAGTTCTGTTCTTCGCCGCTGTGTCGCCTGCCTTCGTTTGCGCGCAGTTTCAGCCACCGAATCCCGACGAGTTGAAGATGACCGCCGATCCCAAGGCGCCGGGAGCGGCGGCGGTCTACCTTGACATTAAGGAGCTCGAAAACGATCCGCTTCATTACGAGAGTTTTTACAAGCGAATCAAAGTACTCACCGAAAAGGGCAAGGAGCTGGCGACGGTCGAACTTCCGTACTTGCAGAGCAACTGGAAGATCACCGACATCAAGGGCCGTACGATCCATGCCGACGGCACGATCTTTCCGCTGACCCTCAAGGCAGAAGACCTTTTGATTGCGAAGAGCGGCGACCTGCAGGCCAACAAAAAGGTCTTCACGCTTCCGAACGTCGAAGTCGGCAGCATCCTGGAGTATTACTACGAGATTCATTACGACGACAATCGGTACTCATCCCCGGACTGGAGGGTTCAGCAATCCTATTTTGTGCACAAGGCACATTACGAGTTCACGGCCGAGACCGACCTTGAGCTGGTCGACCAACATGGACGCATCATCAGACGCCTCCTTTGGTGGCCGCAGCTTCCTTCGGGCATCGCGGTGCAGAATAGCATTGGCGGCAAGTTCACACTGAACATGACGGACATTCCACCCGCCCCCGACGAGGAGTGGATGCCGCCCATCGACAGTCTGCTTTACCGAGTGGGTTTCTACTATACCGCGGCGATTGACAGCCGTACCTTCTGGTTAGACGAAGTCAAGCTCTGGTCGAAAGATGTGGACCAGTTTGCCGAGCCCTCGAAGACCATCAAGGATGTTGTGGCCGGTTTGATTGCCCCAACAGACAGCGATCTGGATAAGGCGAAGAAGCTGTACGTCGCGGTGCAGGCGCTCGAGAACACGGATTACTCCCGCAAGAAAAGCGCGTCGGAGATGAAAGAGCTGAAGATCAAGGAGATCAAGAACGCGAAAGACACTTGGGAGCAGAAGAGCGGTTCGAGCGAGGACATCGCGATGCTCTACCTGGCGATGTTGCGCTCCGCGGGATTGACAGCCTACGCGGTCAAAGTCGTCGACCGGGACCGGAACCTCTTCGATGCCGCGTACTTGAGCCTCGAACAGCTTGACTCCACGCTGGTCGCCTTGAGCGTCGGTGGCAAGGAAGTTCTGCTCGATCCCGGCGAGAAGATGTGTTCCTTCCAAACTGTCAGTTGGAAGCACTCGGATGCGGCAGGGGTCGGCCAGAGCGCTCAGGGCCCCTCTCTGATCTCAACGCCGGAACAGCAATACAAAGACAACGTCACGCAACGCCTGGGCGATGTGTTCGTCGATGCGCAAGGCGGAGTCACCGGAAGGATCAACATCGTGATGAACGGCCAGAAAGCGCTCCACTGGCGCCAACGTGCGCTTGAGGAGGATGACGCCGAATTGAAGAAGGAGTTCGACCACGAGGAAATCGAAGGCCAGGCGCCCGAGGGCGTGGAAGCGCACGTCGACCATTTCCTTTCCATGAACGATCCGTATTCAGACTTGATGGCTGCGGTTACCGTCAAAGGGACGCTTGGGACAGCGACAGCCAAGCGCCTGATTCTGCCGGGATTCTTTTTTGAAACCCACGCAGCGGTCCCGTTTGTGAATGAAGATAAGCGCCTCATACCGGTGGACATGCACTACGGCCGCCGCGTGACCGACGAGATCACCTATCACCTCCCTGACGGAGTCACCGTGGAGGGGGCGCCCCAGGATGCGAGTATCCCCTGGCCCAGCCACGCGGCCCTGATTGCCAAAAGCGTCGCGCAACCCGGCCAGATCACCATCCGGCAAACATTATTGATTGGTTTTACGCTTGCCAAACCGGATGAGTACCAGGACCTGCGCGCGTTTTACCAGAAGGTTGCAGGGACCGATCAGGAGCAGTTGGTTCTGACCTTGCCTTCGGCCGCAGCTACGTCAGGAAAGGGAACCGCTCCGGCGGAGGGAGGAAATTGATGCGTGGGCCAAGGAACGTCTCCAGGTTTCTGATTTTCACGGTGTGCTGCGGAGCGACTCTTTTGGGCGCGCATGAAGCCGCGGCCAAAGAAAAGTCGCAGCCCGCACCGGATTGGGTGGTTGACGCAGCCAAGACGCCGACTCCGGCTAACGTGGGCGATGCCTCGGCCGTTATCTTGCTCGACGACTTCCTTATTACAGTCGATGAACAGAACCACGCCGTGGAGCGCAGGCGTTTTGTTGTGCGCATCCTCAAGCCTCAGGGGCGGGAATACTCCAATTGCGCAGCCGAATACGACAAAGACGAAAAGCTGGACTACTTCCACTCTTGGACCATCGCCGCCGACGGGCGGCAGCTCCAGGCCATGGATACAGACTTCATGGATGTTGGAGCCTATGAGGGCGCTGACGAGCAGGAAACCGAACGCTTCCGCGTCTTGAAAGCTCCTGGAAGCGACCCCGGCGCCGTCGTCACCTGCGACTACGAGTGGCATCTGCGGCCCTACATGGATTCGGAAGATTGGCTCATTCAGGACTCTATTCCCGTTGTGAACGCGGGCCTTGAGCTGGCTCTGCCGCCCGGCGGTCATTACGCGGATTCGTGGAGTCACTACGCACCCATTCGACCTGATGAAACAGGGGACAACCATCTCCGTTGGGAGATCAAAGATGTTCCCGCTCTCGATCTCGAGAATCTCCACGCCACACCAAAGTGGATGGCGCTCGCAGCGCGCATGACGGTCATGTGGGGCGACGAAGCGGTCAAGGGGCCGGACAATCAGTGGCGCGCCTTTGGCCAATGGGAGGATCAGCTCGAAGCGCATCGGCCTGATCCTACTCCCGAGATCACCGCCAAGGCACAGGAACTTGTGGCGAGTGCGCCCGATCTCTACACCAAGCTGAGTCGCATCACAAGCTATATCCAGGAGAACGTCCGGTATTTTGTCATCATGAAGGGTATCGGCGGATGGCAGGCGCATTATGCCGGCGACATCTACCGCAATCGTTATGGGGACTGCAAAGATAAAACCACGCTGCTGATCTCGATGCTTGAGGCCATCGGCATCCGCGCTCACTACGTGGTTGTGGCTGCGGGCCCGCTCCGCGGCGTGATTGATCCCGATGCGCCATCGCTCCTGGCCAACCATGTCATCACTGCTATTGAGATCCCCGATGGAACGCAAGATCCTCGCCTGCAAGCACTGGTGAAGGCAGCGAACGGCAAGACCCTGCTGATTTTCGATCCCACGGATGAGGAAACTCCGCTGGGCCTGATCCGCGGAGAGCTTCAAGGGGCGTTCGGGGACCTCGCCAATGGGACCGATAGCCAGGTCATACAAATGCCTGTTCTTTCGCCTCAGTCGGCCAGCCTGAGCCGCAAGGGATCTTTTGTTCTGAACGCTGACGGCACGCTGGCCGGTGATGTTACCGACGTATTTACCGGCGTGGATGCGGCAGGCGAACGCGGGCTTCTGAAAGAAGCAGACACCAAGGAAGTGCACGACCATCTGGAGGAGAGCCTGAGTTCCGATCTACCCAGCCTTGACTTCAAAGGATATGAATTTCACGAGACCGACCGCACTCGATCAGCCGGTGACGCTCGATTTGCACGTGAGCGACTCAAGCTACGCGCATGCGGCGGGATCGTTGCTGTTGCTGCGCCCGCGGGTCGTGGGCACGATGCTCGCGCAGTCCCGGAAGTGATGGAGAACAAGATGCGCAAATACCCCATCGAGATCGGGCATCCGGGTAATCATCCGGGCGATTGGCGCGACAGCTTCGACATCACACTGCCGCCGGGCTACGTGGTCGACGAAACGCCGGATCCGGTGGACGTGGACACGGACTTCGCCAGCTACCACTCGTCAACCACGGCCAAAGGCAACGTGCTGCACTACGAGCGCGACTATGTAGTGCGCCAAGTGGAGATTCCGCCAGAAAAGGCAGCCGAGTTCCGCAAACTCGAAAGCGCCATCCTTTTCGACGAAAAGAGCGCGGCGGTGCTTAAGAAACAGTAGATTCGCTTCAGAAATTTCGACCCGGTATTTCGCGTGAGCGCGGATCCCGGCCACGACGCGGCCTCGCGGCGGATCATTGAATCGCTTGTCCGCGACCTTCATCTACCACCTAGATATGACAGCCCCGCTTTTTTCTCCCTTTCAACTTCGGTCTGTTGAGTTTCGCAACCGCATCGGCGTTTCGCCCATGTGCCAGTACTCCAGCGAAGATGGCTTTGCCAACGATTGGCACCTTGTTCACCTGGGCAGCCGCGCGCAGGGCGGGGCCGGCCTGGTGACGCTTGAGGCTGCGGCCGTTCTGCCTGAAGGCCGTATCTCGCCCGCCGATCTTGGCATCTGGAAAGACGAGCACATCCCCAACCTCCGACGAATTGCCGAGTTTATTCATACACAGGGCTCCCGCACGGGCATGCAACTGGCGCACGCCGGGCGCAAGGCGAGCACAGCCTCGCCTTTTGAACAGTGGCCAACGACGGTCGCTCCTTCCGAGGGTGGCTGGCAGCCGGTCGCGCCAAGCGCCGTCGCGTTTGCGCCCGATTACCCTATGCCCGCCGCACTCGATGCATCCGGAATCAAGGCCGTTGTCGATGGATTTCGACACGCGGCACGCAGGGCCCTCGAGGCGGGCTTCGATTTCGTTGAGATTCATGCGGCTCATGGCTACCTGCTGCATGAGTTTTTGTCGCCCCTCGCGAATCACCGCACCGACGCTTATGGGGGCAGTTTCGACAATCGCATCCGTTTCGCGCTCGAGGTTGTGGACGCAGTGCGCCGCGAGTGGCCGGAGCGCTTGCCGCTGTTTGTCCGCATCTCCGCTACCGATTGGGCCGACGGCGGCTGGAATCCTGACGAATCGGTTGAGCTTGCGAAGCGGTTACGCGAGCACGGCGTTGACCTGGTCGATGCTTCCTCTGGCGGTCTCGTGCCCAACGCGAAGATTCCTGCCGCTCCCGGCTATCAGGTTGAATTTGCCGCGAGAATTCGACGCGAGGCAGGCATTGCGACAGCAGCGGTTGGACTCATCACCGAGCCCGCGCAGGCCAACACCATCGTTGCGGAGGGTGAGGCCGATTTTGTGTTCCTGGCCCGCGCCATGCTGCGCGATCCCTACTGGCCGGTGCATGCGGCCGCCGCACTGGAGGAACAAACAAGCTGGCCCAAACAGTATCTGCGCGCTGCGCCGCCCGGATCGCCTGCGCGGTCCGCAACTCCAGGCAAATAAGGCGCGAGCCCGCAAAGTCCACGCTGTGGATTTCGCCTTGTTTTTCCTCTGTAAAGGTTGGTTCGCCGCCTGATTTTGCTTCACAAAGGGGGAATGCTGTGGCCTATACTTCGTCTAGCGCGAGGCTTTCTCCCCTATACGACACTGTTTCCCTCGCCGAATATTATGGCTACACAACCCAACCGGAAGCGCGCCTACGAGCCACCTCCAATACCGGATCGTCTTTACTTCAAAATTGGAGATGTCGCTGAGCTCTGCGGCGTGGAGACATACGTCCTCCGATTTTGGGAGTCGCAGTTTCCCCAGCTCAAGCCGAATAAAAGCGGAACAGGCCAGCGGCTCTATCGCCGCCGCGATGTGGAGATGGCGATGGAGATCAAGCGCCTCGTCCACGCGGAAGGCTACACGCTCTCTGGCGCGCGCGCAGTTCTTGGGCATGAGCAGCGCAAGCCTGAGCGGAGCAAGAAGCATGATGCGCAAACGGCATTGCCGCTCGCTGCGGACGAAAGCAAGCGGCTCGATGCAGTAGCAGCGGCCATTGGCCGCGCTCGCGCTGAACTGCGCGAAATTGCAGGCCTGCTGGGCTCTACAGTTCAGCAGCCGGCGCGCCGCCGCAACCGCCTGGCGCCGATTCGCGCCGCATCGGGCTCGCTGTTTCCTTCGTAGGCCCTGGCTATTCGGCCGTCGCTTCTTCCGCGGCAGGCTCGGCGGCTTGTTCCGCCGGAGCGGCTCCGGCAGCGTTTGCTGCAGCAACCTTCTCTTCCTCGGTCACTTCCGCCTGAACCTTCACGGTGACGCGCGCGGTCACTTCGCGGTGTAGCCGGATGGCCACCTTGAATTCGCCCACACTCTTCAGCGGATCGCCCAACTGAATCTTGCGGCGATCGACCTCGTGGCCCTGCGCCGCAAGCTCCGCGGCAATGTCGGATGAGGTGACCGAGCCGAAAAGATGGCCCGCCTCGCCGGCCTTGCGCGTGAAGCTGAGCACAAGCGGCTCGAGTTGGCTGAGCAACTCCTCGGCCTGCGCCTTTTCGCTCGCGGAACGCCGCGCGGCGGCGGACTTCATCTGTTCAATCACGGTTTTATTGGCCGCGGTGGCCTGCATGGCCAGCTTGCGCGGCAGCAGATAATTGCGTGCATAGCCGTCGGCCACTTTCACCACTTCTCCGCGAAAGCCCAGGTCGGCTACATCTTCTTTCAGAATCACTTCCATAACAAACTCTCCATTCCTCTTCAGATCCAGCTCTTCTCGCGAATCGCATCACGAGTTTCTTTCGCCCCTACGGGGCTGGCGGATCCTTCGTGCTCTTCCCAGGATTCCGTTCGCAATCGCGAACTCCATCCTGGGCTAATAATCCGTGCTCCCTACGGGAGCATGTTGCCGCTGCGCGTGCTCCGAAATGCGGGTCCTTCAACTCCGTCCGCCGCGGCGGACTTCGTTCAGGATGACAGCATCGGGATTCGGACCAACCTAGTGCCTTGTGGCAAACGGCAACAGCGCGATGTTCCGCGCCTGCTTGATGGCGCGCGTCAGACGGCGCTGGTGCGTGGTGCAAACACCGCTCAGGCGCCGCGGCACAATCTTGCCGCGCTCGGCCACAAACTGTTGCAGCAGCCGCACGTCGCGGTAGGGAATTCCGTCGATCTTCTCGGTGCAGAACTTGCACACCTTCTTGCGACGGAAAAACTTTCCTCTTCCGCCGGGACCTCCGCCTGGGCCGCGGCCTGGGCCACGCGGGCCCGAGCCCGGTCCGGATGAACCACCTGACCCGGACGAACTTTGTGGAGCTCCGTCCGACGAGCCGGACGCTCTTACCTGGTTTTCTTCAGCCATCTTGTTCCCTCATTCCATTTCTCTATTCCGGCCTCGCCGGAAAGTCTCTTGAGCGACCAGAATCGAGGTTCGAGAACCATGAACTCGATCGCTCTTTGGTTCCTGTTTTTACGCGCTGGCGCGTGCCGGTTCGGCTGGCTCCGCCGCCGCTGTTTCTGGTGCGGCCGCAGCAGCCGGTGGCGCAGCAGGCGTGCTTTCGGCCGGCTTGCGGCGCACGCCGCGAGCAGCCTTCACCTTTGCCAGGCGCTTCTCTTCTTCGTCTACGCGCACCGTGATGAACTTGATCACCGGCTCGGTGACGCGCAACCGGCGCTCCAGCTCCAGAACTACCGCGCCATCGGCCTCAATGGTCAGCAGCACGTAGTTGCCGTCGTTGAACTTGCGCACCATGTAGGCCAGCTTGCGGCGGCCCAGCTTCTCCACCGACTTCACCACGCCTCCATGGGATGTAACCGTGGAGGTGAAGCCCGTAATCAGCTTCTCGGCTTCGTCGTCGTCCACATCGGGACGGATAATAAACATCACTTCATACACACGCGACATCGGTATTCCTTTTCTGCCGGAGCCATCGCTCCAGCTCACAATCCATGTTCGCAGTTCACAGTTCTTAGTTCACAGTTCGTAATTCGTAGTTCACAGTTCCTAGTTCCTGGTTCCTGGTCCCTACGTCCCTGTTCCCTGATCCCTGTCTTCCTTCCGATTGAACTCGTTCATCGCGGCCGCCGGTCCCAGCTCGAGAATGCGCCGCGTGGCAGCCGCCACTTTGTCCAGCACCTCGTCCAGCACCGCCAAATCCGCCTTGCGCATGGGCGAGAGCAGATAATCTCTGCCCGGCCGCTTGCCTCCCGCTGCCGCAATGGCTTCGGGAGGTAAATCCGGGCCCACGCCGATACGCAGGCGCAACCACTCTTGCGTTGCCAGAGCGCTCGTCACGCTACGGGCTCCGTTATGCCCGGCGGGTGAACCGCGCTCCCTGATCTTGAAAGTGCCCAGCACCAGGTCCAGTTCGTCGTAGATCACGAGCAAATCCCGGGCCGGGTCAACTTCAAGTTCTTCAACGAGAGCGGCGACTGCCATGCCGCTCAGGTTCATAAACGTCTCCGGCTTGGCCAGAACCACCTCGCGCCCTGCTATCCGGCAGGTTGCGGTAGTGGCCCGGCATCGCCGGTTCTGAACCACAACGCCCTCCTGTTGAGCGATGCGGTCGATGGCCATGAAACCCGCGTTGTGCGGGGTCCACAGATACTCGAGACCGGGATTGCCTAGCCCCACAATCAGGAAAGGGCCGCGCTGAAAACCGGTCTCGCTTGCTTCAGGCAAGGCTTACTTCTTCGCCTCGGGCTTCTTGGCCCCTGGCGCCTCTGCCTCGCCCTTGCCCTTCTTGATGACTTCAGGCTCGCCGGGAGCACCTGCTTCACCCGGCGCAGCAGCCGTTCCAGGCGCTGCCGCAGCCTCACCTTCCACGGTCTCCGGCGTTGCAACCACTTCTTCGCGGATGGTGACAACGTGAGCCACGGTGGCATCTTCAGAAGTCAGGTACTTGATCTTGTCGGAGTGGGGCAGCCCGCTGACGCGCAACACCTGGTGCATCCCCAACTCGCTCACATCCACATCAATGTGACCGGGAATATCCGCGGGCAGGCACTCGATCTCCACCTCGCGCAGCACCTGGTCAAGAACTCCGCCTTCAGTCTTTACGCCGATCGGAACGCCCAGCAGCTTAACGCGCACCCGCACGTGCAGAACCTTGTCGAGCGCAATGCGCTTCATGTCGATGTGAATGAGCTTGTCTTTGATCGGCTCGCGCTGGAAGTCGACAATCATGGCCTTGGTCGCGGGCTGGCCCGCCACTTCGACATCCAGAATCGTGTTCGGTCCGGTCTCGGAGTAGAGGATCCGCGAAATCTGTTTTGGGTCAACTTCAACCGCTACGGGATCCAGTCCCGAACCATACAGCACGGCCGGAATCTTGCCTGCGGCGCGCACGCGGCGCGCGGCGTTCTTGTTGAATTTTCCTTCGCGGGCTTTGGCTACGATTACTTCTGCCATTTCGTGTTTTCTCGTTTCTCTAAAGATCGGGCACGGAGTGTTGCTCCGCTCCCTTTGTTGGGCCGGCCGCTGGCCGGCAGTTCATAGTTCTAAGTTCACAGTTCATTTCAATTCGCCGCACCAACGCATTTAAACAACTACGAACCGCGAACTACGAACTGACAACTCAGCTAAACAGCGTACTCACGCTAGTCTCCAAATGAATGTTCTCGATTGCCGTACCCAGTAGCCCCGCAATCGAGAGCACTTTAATCTTGGGCAGCTTGTGTGCCGCCTCGCGTAATGGAATGGTGTCGGTCACGACCAACTGTTCCAGCCGCGAATTCGCAATGCGATCGATGGCCGGACCCGAAAGCACCGCGTGGCTGGCGCAGGCGTACACGGCTTTGGCGCCAGAGGCGAAAAGCGCGTCGACTGTCTTTACCAGCGTGCCCGCCGTATCGATGATGTCGTCGATGATGAGGCACGTTTTGCCGTTTACGTCTCCGACCACGTGCATGACCTCGGCCACATTGATGTCCGTGCGCCGCTTATCCACGATCGCCAGCGGAACTTCCATCTTCTGCGCAAAGTGGCGTGCCCGTTCCACGCCGCCCGCATCCGGAGAAACCACTGTCAGGTTGGGCAGCTTGAGCTCCTTGAAATGGCTCACCAACACGGGGCTGGCAAAGATGTGGTCGACGGGAATATTGAAGAAGCCCTGAATCTGTGCCGCATGCAGATCGACAAACAGCGCACGATTGGCGCCGGCCGTCGTGAGCAGGTCGGCAATCAGTTTGGCGCTTATCGCCACGCGCGGGCGGTCTTTGCGATCCTGACGGGCGTAGCCGTAGTAGGGAACCACCGCAGTGATCCTTGCCGCCGAAGCTCGCTTGAGCGCATCAATCATAATGAGCAATTCAACCAGGTGCTGATCCACCGGATAGCAGGTGGGCTGCACCACAAAAACATCGACGCCGCGCACATTCTCGAGAAGCTGAAAGTAGACTTCTCCATCGGCAAAGCGCTGCATCTTGGCCTCACCGACCTTGACGCCGATATCCTCGCCGATCAACTGAGCAAGCTTTGGGTTCGCAGTGCCGCTGAACAGCTTGAAGCGCTTGTCCTCGCTCAGCTTCGCGGGCTTCTTGCGCTCCGGCGCCGGTGCCGGCCTTGCATCCTTGGGCTTGCCGCCGTCCCCTGACCCACCGCCCGAACCAATCTTCGGTGCGTCCTTGCTGCCTTCATGCTTTTCCGGGCCTGTTTCTCCCGGCTTGTTTTCGAGTGTCACTGTCGACGTCGCCGCTTCCATCTTGAGAGCACCTCCATGCTGGTTGGCTATGGCTGCGTTCCAAATGCAAGCTTCTAGCTTCTAGCCTCTAGCTTCTAGCTCCTCCCTGCTGAGAGCAACAACACAGGCTCAAGCAAGAAAAAGCTGGAAGCTAGCAGCTAGCAGCTAAAAGCTGTTGTTTTCTGGCTGGGCGACCAGGATTCGAACCTGGATAAATGCCTCCAAAGGGCATTGTCCTACCATTGAACGATCGCCCAGCACCTCGGTCAGCCGTGGGTGAGTCTCGCTTGCCCAACGGTGGACTGTCAATCAGCTTTTTTTCAACATCTGATCCCAATATTCAGAGCGTGGCAGGGTGCGAGTGATGGTGCTCCGCACTTCCAAGTCCCGGACTTTGTTGCCGATCCGGTCCACTGCCGCTTCCGCATCTCCGCGGGTCAGGTACAACCCGAAGAGCGCCGAACCGGAACCCGACAAGGACGCAAAAATGGCTGCCTCCGGAGTGCCCGGAGCCCAAAGAAGTCGCTTGATCTCTGCAAGGGAGGGATGCTGGGGAAACAGAACGCGCTCGAAGTCGTTCTCGATCCAGCTCATGATCCCGGTGCGGACAAGCGCAGACCCTTCAGGTCCGGCCAGGTCTTCTCCCAAAGAGAAGACACCGGAGGAGCCTCGTCCAAACCCGCCCTCGGGAATCTCTCCCCGAAAGGCGCTGGCGTAGTCTCGGCTCAACTTCTCTAGTCTAGCGGTACCTGCCTCCTGGGTCAAACCTTCGGCGGCGCAAAGCGCGTCCCAGTCGCGAAAAGCCTGCGGCGTTGAGACTCCGATCTCCGGCACGGCAACCACGCACCACGTCGGTTCAATGTCAGCAAGGGGATACACCTCCTGCCCGCGATCCACGCCCAACACCGTTCCACCAATGAGAAACAGCGGCACATCGGAGCCAACTTTGGCCGGAATCTCTAGCTTTCGGGTGAACAGGCTGCGGAACTGTGTGCCCAGTTCCGCGTCAAGCCCAACCAGAGCGGCGACTGCATTGCCCGACCCTGCGCCCAACCCGCCCTGGACCGGAAGTCGTTTATCAATATAGACTTCGACGGCCGCGGCGACTCCGGATCGCTCCAGAGCCAAGGAAATCATCTTGTATGCCGTGTTGCGCTCGTCGGTCGGCACGCGGGGATCGTTCGAGCTGATGCGCAGGGTGGTTTCCAGCGCCTTTCTGGCCGTAACCGTCACCAAATCAAGCATTTCCAGCGTCTGATAAACCGTCGCCAGCGCGTGAAAACCGTCCTGCCGGGGCGGCCCGAGGAATAACCCCAGGTTGATCTTGGCGTGCGATCGGACTTGGGTAGGCATACCGGATCATTGTAGAGGGAGACTGCGCCTGCGACAGCCAAGTTTGCCGTCTGCGGCTGTCGTGCGGGTAGTCTCCCACTATCGGCCGCACTCGGCCGGACAAGCACGCCAAGTCCATCCCGCGGCTTTGCGGAGCTTTGCGCGCAAACCGAGTGGATGCAGGCCCTTGGAGGGCCTGCACGGCCTCAGTCAGCTCTGAGGCGAACCCAATTCTGGATTAGCTTTCCTTGTAAACCGATGCCCCGACAACAGTGCCGAAGACAACTTCGACCAGGCCGCCCAGGGTGGTATACAGCGTCAGGTGATTCGAGAACAGGTGCATAACGTGCATGAGGGCGAGGTTCGGGAACAGGGTTGTTAATAGCCAAACCGCCAGCCCGGCAATGATTGCCGTCTTGACGCCAGCGCCGAATCGCGGCCGGATCGCCGCATAAACCCAGATCGCCACAATTCCGGTCAGAAGTCCGATCACGTTGAACAGGATGATCTGGATCTGCGAAAACCCGGGCTTACCGAGCAGGGCCATTCCATCGGCCCAGCGCTGCTCAAGCCAAATGCCATCCACGAAATAATCCACAATATCGATGGCAATTCCGGCGACAATTCCGCCCAGAATCAGGCGGCCAACATTGATCTTTCCCATGATGCGCTCCTTGGGGGAATTTGAATGACCACGGGAGTATACGCACCTGCGAAACGGTGCGCAATCAAAATATGCACCGCATTTTCATGGGATTAGCGGCATTGCCATGCGAATTCAGGAACTTCGGCGGTAGAATCTCCGTAACAGATTTCGAAGATAGGCGGGAGCCTTTATGCACTTCCTGTTCTTTGGCATCGGCCTTTATTTCCTTCCTGCGATCATTGCGGCGGTTCGGCACACGCACAACTCAGTGGGGATTTTGTTTCTGAATCTCTTGCTTGGTTGGACTTTGATAGGCTGGGTTGTCGCGCTTATGATGGCGATCTTCTCCATGCCCTATTGCGCCCCCTACTACTATCATCGCGGATGGTGAGGACAGCGGCTCGGCCCCCGGGGTCTGAAGCCTCGATGTCCGAGCAGTTGAATCCGCGCTTTGCGTTACGAGATTGGATCGCCGGCATCGGGCTCTTTGCCGCCACGGCCTCCGTGGTGCTGTGGCAGAATGCGCACGTTGCTGTTTTGTGGGACACGAGCTATGTGCTCGACAGCGCGGCACGTTTCGCGCTCGGGCAGGCGCCATACCGGCACTTTCCCTTTGTTCACCCGCCGCTCACATTCCTAGTTCAGGCTGCAATCATCCGTTTCACGGGCCGCGTCTTTTTTCATCACGTGATTTATGCCGCGGTCGTTGGCGGACTGGCCACGCTTCTCACCTGGAGAATCGCGCTCGGGTCGCTGCGCGGACGCATTCCTGGAGCCTGGACGGTCGCACTCCTCTTAGCCGCGCCGCTCACTGTCCTTGGAATTTACTGCATCATTCCGATTCCCGAATACGATGGCGACTGCACGTTCTGGATTCTCGTCGCTCTCTGGCTTATGCAGCGCGCCGAGCGAAAAAAGGGCGTTGCGCGCGGGCTTGTTGCCGGAGTTGCACTCTGCCTGCCGCTCTTCACAAAACAAAATATGGGGCTGCCGTTTCTGGCCGCAAGCATCGTAGCGGTCCTGCTCGTGCTCGCGGTCGCCGTCTTTCGGCGCAAGCAAGTTTCACCTGAAGCGCCAGGCGCTCGCACCTTGCTGTCGATTCTTGCCGGCGCGGGCGCCACTCTGCTTGCAGCCGCGCTGGCGCTGCACTGGACCTTGGGCATCCATAACTACATTTACTGGACGATCACCTTCGCCGGTGAGCGGCGTTTGCCGCGACTCGACCTCATGCTCGCCGTTTTTCGCGATCCGGCGTTGCTTTGGACGTTGCCCTGCGTCGTGGCTGCACTCGCGCTGTTGCGCTTCGCGCCACAAAGAGTTCGTTGGACTCGAATCGCCGCCTTCGCACTTTTGGCCGTGCCGTTTCTCTCTGCGACCGCTTCCCTGCTGATCTACGACGATCCCGATTCAAGCGGCGACAGTCTTCTGGCGCTATGGCCGCTGCTGCTTCTGCTCGCCGCCTTCGTGGCCATCGCAAGTTTGCTCAGCCTGGGGCGAAAGCCAACCGCGCGAGCGCTTTTTCCGGTAATCGTGCTCGCCGCAATTCTGGGTACGTTCATGTCGCAGCAGGTTTGGGGCTCAACCTACGCCATCTGGCCCTTGCTTGTTCTGCTGATCGCGGAGTCACTCGCATTCCTGGGCCGGTTTGCCGATCGCTCTGCTTCGCGAGGGTTCGTACCCGGTTTGGCCGCGCTCGTCTCCGTGACGCTTCTCGTCTGCGGAGGGTTCTACACTGCCAGCGAAGAACGGCTCTCCTACGCGAACTTGCCCGATGCGCCGGTCGAGCATTCGGCGTTTCCCGCGCTTGCAGGAATGGCCACGCCGGGGCTCTATCTTCCCGAATTCGATGAGCTTCTCCACTACGCCGCGGAGAATATTCCGCAGGATGACGGGTTGATCCTGATTCCAGGTGAGGATCCGTTTTACTTTGCCACGGGCCGCGTACCGCGCTTTCCAGTTCTATTGTTCGATCCCACGACCGACCCTTATTCGCCCGATGAAACTGCTGCGCTGGTCCAGTCCGACAACATCCGCTGGCTGATCGTAAAGCGCAATTTGCAGATCAACGTTGACCCGGCGCCGAACCGCGCCGCGACGATGCAATTACTTATGAGCGAATTCACGCCGGCTGCGCACCTGCGCGGGTATGACGTTTACCGGCGCTGACCATCGGTTGCGGCCGTAGGTGCAGAGGCACGCTCCTTCACTCCCATGATCGCCAGCCACAAACCTAGCCCGCACTCGGCAATGAACATGACCGGATACAGGGGGTAGGTCCACTTCTCATAGCCGGGAATGAACCACATTTGGACAAGGCAAATCATCAGAGAGACGCCATCGAGGATGAGCAGAATGCCGAAGATCTTGGGCAGAAGGCGCGACTTGATCACCAGGTAGCCAAGAGGAAACAGCCAGACCGCATAAAACAAACCGCACACCATCCCTCCGCTGCCGCTCAACTTCAGAAAGACGAGACCCAGCGTCTGTAGCTGACCCGGTTTGAATGCACCCAACGCCGTCGAACCCGTATAGATCATTAACGCGGAAAAATGCACTAGTAAATCGACGCATTCGATGGCAACTCCCACCGCATTCAGCAAGAGAAACAAGAGCGCAAGATTGCTATTGACCGGCTTGAATAGGACGTAGAGGGCCCACGCTGCCAGGAGAAACAACAGGGCGGCGACCAATTCCAAAGCCACACCCAGGCGAAAGACACCCTGCGATGCGACGATCGCATTGGCCGTGGCCCCTGCATCTCCCCAAGCGATGGGGTGGCCCTGAATGAAGGTGGAAGCGGCAAAGGTGACGATGAAGGCAAGGTAGAGCAGCCCGGCCATTCTCGCAATCCCGCGTTGAGACATCTGGTTCACTTCGTCGCTCATGATCCTCCGTCCTTTCGCGCACAGCCATCAATTGCAGGCAGCTCGCTGCCAACTCGAGAAATCGAATTCGGGAAGTGGGTGAGATTGTACGCCTGAGTTTGTTCTAGCGCCTGGCGGTCTTGGTCCGCCCAGATTTTTTCAGCTCTTCCCAGTCCTTTACGGTTTGTTCGGCGTACACCATGCCGAACTCAGCAATCGCTTCAGGGAATGCGCTGCCGGTGCCGATGTAGCCCGCGATGGTCTGTGCGTCTCCCGATCGAGCGTGCCCGCGGGCGAGCAGTTCGCCGCAAACTTCCGCATAGGCTTTGAGATTCGCGCCGGCAAGATCTGTGATCGCGATCGACCCCTTGTGGTCATTAAGCTGGCGTACAAGGTACTGGCGATTGCCGATGTGCGTCCAGCCGAGAAATGGATCGGTCTGGATCTGCATAAAGCGCTGCCCCTCGGCGGTGCGCTTGCCGTTGTGCGCTGCGGGATGTGCGTCAGGCAGATATTGCGTATAGGCCGACGCAACCTCTTCCTTGATTTGCAGGAACAACGGATCACCCGGACCGTTGCCCTCCATATAGATGCAGTAGTCGCGCAAGCCCACTGAGCCGGTGCCAACCACCTTGAAGGCCACATCGACGGGCCGGTAAAAGTCGAGCAGGTGTTGCCGTTGCGGCTCTAGCATTTCGCGATACGGCACGAGCGATGCCACCACGGCGGCGGCACGGGCGCCCGTAACGCGCCAAAGCATCGGCTTCATTTCCTTGAAGCGGCGGCGTGCGCCGGCTCGGGACGAAACCGGCGCGGTAAGCTGCTCAAGCGTGTGTTGCGGTGTGGCGCGCTCCGCCTTGCTCAGCGCGTCGTGCACCGGTTTGGCCAGGTCAAGGCGGTGCACCTGAAACCGGTTCACTTCCAGTTGCGGCATGCGGGCAAACGCGCGCATTTGCTCGGCGTAGCGCTCGATGCATGCCGCGGCGGCTTTACGCGCGGGTCCGTCTTTGTGCCCCGCGGCGCGCCCGGCCAGCACCAGCGAAGCCGCCATGCGCTTCAAGTCCCACTCGAATGGGCCGCGAATGGTCTCATCGAAGTCGTTGAGGTCGAAGACCAGCCGTCCATCGGGGGCAGCGAATGCGCCCAGGTTGCGCACATGCGCGTCGCCGCAAAGCTGGCTGACGATTCCAGTCGAAGGAAGCTGCGCCAGGTCGGCGGCCATCACCGGCGCCGCGCCGCGAAAGTATCCGAATGGCGACTCCGCCATGAGCTGGTATTTGAGCTGGATCAGCGGTGGCACGCGCCCGCGCATCGATCGCGCGATGAGTTCCAGAGCTGTGGCCGGCCGCGCTTTGGCGTGCAGCGCCTCGTGCTGGTGGCGGCCCACCTGTTTGCGCCGCGTCTGGCCAAGCGCGCGCCGTTCTTCAGGAGTTGCCCAGTGCATACTGGCGGCTCTCCAATTCACTTGCCCTTTGGGTTTCGATCAAGGCGGCTTTCCCTTTAGGGAAAAGTCGCCGAGCGTCTGCGGTTCCAGAGTAGGTCAATTGTAGAACCGCGTCGCGCAACATACACTGCCGACCCTCGCGGAACCAAGCGCAGGAGACATCGGCGTATACTGGCGCGAAGCCGGGAACGCAAGAAATGCGTACTGGCGCAAAGGAGCTCGCTCGTGAATTCCAGTTTGAAAGTAGCTGCGATCTTGTGTCTCGCGGCATCGATCATCACTCCGGCATATGCGCAGACCAGCGGGGCAGATATCTACAAGGCGAAGTGCCTCATGTGCCATGGCCCGGACGGTATGGCGAACAATCCGGCGGGCAAGGCGCTGAAAGCGAAGTCGTTCAAGGATCCCGAGGTGGTGAAGGCCTCAGACGCCGAGCTTTTCGCTGCCGTGAAGAATGGCAAGGGCAAGATGCCCGCGGAGAACGGCAAGCTGACCGACGCTCAGATCAAAGAAGCGATCGCCTACGTCCGCACGTTGCAGAAATAAGAAGCGGGCGGAAGCAAGCTACCAACAGCACGCAGGTTGAGGGGTTCTGCAGCCTGAGGCAGAATGGCCCCCGGTCGAGGCGCGCCTCAAGGGCGCACCTTCCCATCCGATCGACGGACACTGAGAGCTGCTCATTTGCTCCCACTCCCGCCGCGCAGACGGTCTTGAGCCACTCCCTACGGCCTGGCTTGCATGCAGCCGATCCCC
Organism: uncultured Acidobacteriaceae bacterium; assembly: GCA_963813015.1. GTDB lineage: Bacteria > Acidobacteriota > Terriglobia > Terriglobales > Acidobacteriaceae > Telmatobacter. Next base: position 781,727 of record CAWEXN010000008.1, on the reverse strand, counting down.
TTCTCCTGATCGGTAGGTTTGTAGTCCTAATCACACAACAGGCCCCCGTCACTGCCCCCTTTACTTTCCGTTTGTGACCCTTATCACAGACCAAAACTCCGAACAATGTCTAAGGTTGTCGCACGGCTCACAGGCAGAGTGCTTCAGCCATGAATCGCTCCTGAAGCAAGTACCGAAACTTCTCGTGGGGGGGCGCGGCTCTTGGTTTGTCGTCTCACAACTCATTCACCGTTCTCGGGTCGGCATGCGGCCAGGTGTGAAGTCAATGTGCTCTGACCAGATTCCGAAGCGCCGGACCACGCGACGTCACGCCATTGAAATCTTCCTCGGCGGCGGGCTGGTTGCCTCCCTGGCCTCTTTCCTCTACCCTGTGCTGCGCTTCCTGGTCCCGCCGCCCGTGGTCGATCTCGGCGGGGACGAGGTGGTTGCGGCCAAGCTCGGGGATATGAAGCCGAATTCCGGCCAGATTTTCCGTTTTGGCAGCCGCCCCGGCTTGCTGATTTTGCAAGCCGACGGTACGTATCGCGCACTCTCCGCCACGTGTACCCACTTGGGTTGCACGGTGCAGTATCGCCCCGATCTGCGCCAGATCTGGTGCCCGTGCCATAACGGAATCTACGATATCAGCGGCCGTAACGTTTCCGGTCCTCCGCCAAGACCCCTCGATTCCTTCGATGTTCATCTACGCGGCGACGAGATTGTCGTCAGCCGGAAGCGGGAGGCGTAGACATGTTCGCCGCACTCTATCGCTGGCTGGATGAACGCCTGCACCTGGACGATCTGATTGCGCCGCTGCGGCACAAAACTGTTCCCACGCATCGACTGTCGTATTGGTACTTTTTCGGTGGCATCACACTGTTTCTATTCATCGTCCAGGTGCTCACCGGCATCCTGTTGCTGCTTTATTACCGTCCGGGCGCCAACGAAGCGTTCGAAAGCGTGCAGTACATTATGACGCGGGTGCAGTTTGGCTGGCTGATTCGTTCCGTTCACTCCTGGTCAGCCAATCTGATGATCTTTACCGCCTTCGTGCACATGTTTAGTGTGTTGTTTCTAAAGGCCTACCGGAAGCCAAGAGAACTGACATGGGTCAGCGGCATGTTGCTGCTTTTTCTGGTCATGGGATTCGGCTTCAGCGGCTACCTGCTTCCGTGGAACAAGCTGGCCTTTTTTGCGACCACGGTCGGAACGCAAATGGCCGGGCAGGTTCCGGTCGTTGGCCAACCCCTCATGATCTTTCTCCGCGGCGGTCCGCAGGTGACCGGAGCTACGCTGACCAGATTCTTTGGGTTCCATGTTGCCGTCCTGCCCGGGTTGGTTGTGGTCCTGATTGCGATCCACCTGTTTCTGGTGCAGCGCCAGGGCATGAGCGTCCCGCCCAGGGTCGAGGCCGCCTGGACCGCCAGCCCCTCTTCACGGAAAGAAATGAAGTTTTTTCCCAACTTCATGTTGCGCGAGTTGATGGCCTGGTACGTCGCCATCGGTGCGCTCGGCGCCCTGGCTGCCATTTTCCCGTGGAACCTCGGCGTCAAGGCCGATCCCTTTGCGTCCGCCCCAGCGGGAATCAAGCCCGAGTGGTACTTCCTTTTCATGTACCAGACCCTCAAGCTCATCCCCTCCAAGGTCTGGATCGTCGATGGCGAGGTCCTGGGAATCCTTGGCTGCGGCCTGGCCGGCATGTTCTGGCTGCTGCTGCCCTTTTTTGAAAGCGACAAATCTGCGCGCGCCCGCACCTGGATCACCGGGCTCGGCGTTTTTGCTCTTGTCTACGTGATCGCAATGAGTGTCTATGGCTATGTTGCAAAGTAAGGCCTGCTGGTTCGCCGCTGTCCGCTCAGCCTTCCTGGCGGGGTTCGTCGCGCTCTCGGCGGGCCAGGGATACGGGCAGGCTGTGAACTCGTGCCTGGATTGTCACTCCGCAATGCCGGAGCCGCTGGGAGTTACTCAGGACAAGTTCAGCCAGGACATTCACGCGCAGAAGGGCCTCACCTGCACCGATTGCCATGGCGGCGACTCGTCCAGCTACGATCCCACCCAGGCCATGGGCAGCAAGTCAGGCTTCAAGGGCAAAATCGATCGCAGGAAGATTCCCGATTTATGCGGATCTTGCCACTCGAATCCCAACTTGATGCGCCAGTACGATCCCAGCCTGCGCACTGACCAGTTGGCCGAATACCACACCAGTGTTCACGGCAAGCGCCTGGCCGCAGGCGATGTCAAGGTTGCCGTCTGCATCGACTGTCACAGCGTCCACGATATCCGCCCGCCGAGCGATCCCCGTTCCACCGTGAATCCAGTCAACGTGGCCACGACCTGTTCACGCTGCCACTCGGATGCGAGTTACATGAAGCAGTATGGGATACCCACCGACCAGTTCGCCAAGTACAACACGAGCGTTCACCATGACGCGTTGGCCGTGCGCGGCGATCTGAGCGCGCCCACCTGCACCACGTGCCATGGCAACCACGGCGCCGTCCCGCCCGGCGTCGACAAGGTGCAGAACGTCTGCGCCAACTGCCACGCCTTCCAGGCCCAGATGTACCAGAAAAGCACGCACAGCAAGGCCTTCCAGGAGAAGGGCCTTCCCGGGTGCGTCGTCTGCCACACCAATCATGGCATCCATGTACCTTCCGACGCCATGCTTGGCACTGGCCCGGCCGGTGTGTGCATGCGCTGCCACGCCCCCGGCGACCACTGCGATCGCGCACGCGCCTCCATCCTCGCCGGCCTGACTCAACTCGACCATTCCATCAAGGATGCCGACCAGGCGCTCCGCCTCGCCGAGTCTTCCGGCATGGAGGTCAGCGAAGCACGGCTCAGCCAGGATCAGGCGAGCGATGCCCTGACCAAGGCCCGCGTCACGATCCATAGTTTCCAGACCGCTCTGGTCGATCAGGACATCCAGAACGGCATGAAGATCGCCACCGCCAACTTGAAAGCAGGCAAGGATGCCATGATCGAGCGCAACCATCGCCGCATCGGGCTCGGCCTCTGTTTCGTAGCGATCGCTTTCATGCTCGTTGGACTTTGGCTCTATATCAAGAAGTTAGAGAGCAACACCGGTTCCTGAGTTACCGTATTCCGAAGCCATTGCACTCAAGTGGCTCTTTCCTCAAGAAGGGGTCACCTTACACAATTTCTGAGACGGCTATAGCAACTGCGGAACCGCTCAGTCAGTCTTCGCCGAAGAAGCGCTTCCTCACCGTTTCATCAACCGGCAGGTCGGGCCCGACGAAGAGAGAGTCCGGCTGACGGCTGGGGTCTTGCCCGATGAGCGGCATGGCCCGCGCGCGGCGGGCATCGGCATCCGGCCCGGTGGCGAGATACATCGCAGTCATCCACTGGTGGAAAGTGTGCATCCGGCCGGCGTAGCCATCGTGTTCATCAGCGTAAGCGTGCCCCGCGGCGTTCCAATCGTCGCTGCGCATCAGATGATCCCGCAGCACGCGGGCATCGCGCATGGTGAGCGAAAGGCCCTGACCCCAGGTAGGATCGCTCGATGTGGCCGAATCGCCGACGAGCGCCACTCCATCGCGGTATGGGTGATCGACCCAGCTATGGGCGCAGCTGAATGTCGCCAGTGGCCCAATCGGTTTCACGCCCACAAACAGCGCAGCGTTCGCGCCGGTTTTCTTGCAGCCGTCAAAGAATCTTGCCACGTCGCCGGGCCCCTGATACCGCGCTTGCGTGGCGTCGTGGTAGCAGAGATACATTCGCGCGCGGCCACCGCCCTGCGGGATGACAATTGCCAATTGCCCCAGTGCAAAGTTGTAGATGCCCGCGAGTATGTCGTCAGATGCTGGGACGTTTTCGAGCAGGATTCCGGCGATCATCATATCTTCAGGATCGCGCTCGACCTTGAAGCGCGCCGAAGAGCGTACCACCGACGATCGTCCCTCGGCTCCCACCACCAGCCGCGCGGTGATTGTTTCCGCGCGGCCATCTTCATCGATAACCATCTCCGGTCGTGCACCCGGCCGCACTTCGCGAACCGCCGCGCCGCGTCTCACGGTCGCGCCGGCTGCTGCCGCTGCATTCAAAAGCGACTCCTGCATTGCGGGGTGATAGCACGTTAGAAAAGGCAGTTGATGCTTCGTGCTGGGGACAACTTCGCGATGTTCCACCAGGTCGCTCGCAACGTAAGTGTCGAGCCAATTGAGGTGGTGCCTGCCGGCTTGGGCAAAACAATCGGATGCTCCGAGGGCCTGAACTTCGGTGTAGCCCCAGGGAAACATCGCCTCGCCGCGCACGCGGTCCTTGAACTGCCGCTCATGCTCGATGACGAGGACCCTTGCACCCTGTTCCGCCATGCTTTTTGCCAGAGCTGCACCGCCCAGGCCACCGCCGGCGATGGCAACATCGTACGTTGTCGACATGCTTTTTCCTCCCGGGGGATTTTTTGACTGTATGAGGTTTTGCGGGAGTCAAGCAAGCATTTATTTCCGAAGGAAGTTGCGTGTGCGAACGGCGCTTCACCGCCAATCGCTCTGATTTAAACTGATTGTTCCGGATCCACTGGCCCACCTCAGATCTCTGCGGTCCAGATCTCGTGTTTCGGTTCCCGCGTTCCGGGCCGGATTCGCGCTCCGAAGATCGTGTTTAGGAGAGGCCCTTTGACACGAAAAGCCGCCATCCTGTTTTCGGCTGTTGCAGCGTTCGCGCTGACCGCACATCCCACCAATGCGCAAACGCCTGAAAGGCCGCTCACTGTCGAGACCATCTTTGCCCATGGGCCGCTGATCGGCGAGCCGCCCGGCCAGCTCACCTGGTCGCCCGACGGAAAGCATCTGACGTACCTTGACGGCGGCGAACTCATGGACGTGGATCCCGCGACGGGCAAGACCCATGTGCTGGTGAGCGCGGCGAAGATGGAAAACCTGAACGCCAGCAACGACTCCGAGCAGGACCGCGACCATCGCGAGCGCTACAACCTGGCCAGCTATGTCTGGGCTCCGGACTCCACGCACATTCTTTTCGATTCCAACGGCCGGTTGTGGCTCTACGACCTGCGCAATGGCGTTGGTGTCGAAATAGGCTATTCGGGCTTGCTGTCGGGCGACGATCCCAAGTTCTCTCCCGATGGTTGGTCCATCTCGTTCATCAAGGATCACGGTCTGGCCGTCATCCCACTTCGCGAACCAGGCACGCCCACTATTCCTCTCGCACCCGCGTCCAATCCTTCCGCCGCCGATGGTCAGGTGCTTCTCAACGGTGAAGTGGATTGGGTGTACGAAGAAGAGCTCGACGTCCGGAGCAACTACTTCTGGTCGCCGGACTCAAAGAAGATCGCGTATTTGCAAATGAATGAGACCCAGGTGCCGCGGTACCCGCTCACTGACTGGATTCCGACTCACGCTGCGGTGGATTGGCAGCGCTATCCGCAGCCGGGCGATCCCAATCCCAATGTGCACCTGGCCGTAGTGCCGGCGCGCGGCGGCAAGCCTGTATGGATCAAGATCCCGTTTCACGAAGGCGACGATTACATGCCACGCTTCGGCTGGGTCGATAGCAAAACTCTTTGGGCCGAAGCGCTGACTCGCGATCACAAGCACCTGGCGGTTTTCTTTGCCGACACCGATTACGGTGAAGCGCGTCTCATGCTCGAAATCAGCGACGACAAGTTTCTCGATGAGAAGTACGACGTAACAGTGGGTGACGGAGCGATTGTGTTCACCAGTTGGAGCGACGGGCACAGTCACATTTATCTCTACCGCTACGACAAATCGAAGACCGCTGGGCTCCGATGCGAAGCTCGATCGCCAACTGACGACCGGCGATTTCGATGTCGGCGATGTGTACAACGTGGACACTGCGCGCAAAGTGGTGGACTACGCATCCAATGAAGGCAATCCGCTGGAGCAGCAGATCTGGCAGGTCAATTTCGCCGGCGAGCGTAAGCAGTTAAGCGCGGGCGCGGGATTTCACCAAGCCACTTTTTCTCCCGATGGCAGCGCCTTCACCGACAAATTCTCGACGCGCATGACGCCGCCGGAGATGCGCGTCTGCCGGACTCCCGGGGCGTCGGCGTCCAGTGGCTCATGCCGCGTTTTTTGGGAGACGCACGCGCTGGATTCCTATCATTTGCACGCGCCATTGCAATTTGAAGTCGAGGCGCACGATGGAACCACTCTGTATGCCACGCTGCTGCTTCCGCAAGGCAGCGCCAATTTGGCCGGCACTCCGTTGATCGTGAATCCCTACGGAGGGCCCCACGACCAGACGGTTATGAATCAATGGAGCGGTCATCTGTTGTTCGATGAGCTGCTCGCGCAGCACGGTTTTGCCGTGCTCCATGCCGACAATCGCGGCATGGGCAGCCGCGGACGCGCGTTTGCGCAGGCCGCGTATCGCAACTTTGGCCCCGTGCAGCTTGAAGATCAGTTGACCGTGATTGACGCGGCGCTGAAGGCGTATCCGCAGCTCGATCCGCAACGCCTGGGTTGGTGGGGCTGGAGCTGGGGCGGCACGTTCACGTTGTATGCCATGACGCATTCGCCGCGCTTTCGCGCCGGCGTGGCCGTTGCCCCGGTCACTGACTGGCGCAATTACGACTCGGTCTACACTGAGCGCTATCTGGGTGTGCCCGCCGATGATCCCGATGGCTATCGTGATTTTTCTGTGGTGAACTCAGCGGCGAATCTGAAGGGACGTTTATTGCTGGTTCACGGAACCGGCGACGACAATGTGCATTTCGAAAACACGGTGCAGTTCGTGCAGAGGCTCATTGACGCCGGCATTCCTTACGATTTGCAGATTTTCCCGCGCAAGACGCACTCGCTTGCGGGACCCGAGGCGGAGACTGAGTTGTACAACCGTATTTTGGCGCAGTTTGAGACCTGGTTGAAGCCGGAAGCTCCGGCTGCGAGCGGGAACTAGGGTCTGCTAGCGCTACCTGGAGTGGACGGCGCTGCGAGCGAAAAACCGCCCAGACGAGGCGGAGGACGACGGCTGTGGCGGGTCCACCGCCTGGGACGACAACGAAGTATGAGCGGTTTTTCGGCCGCAACCCGAAGGGACGGGGCTGATTTTTCCCATCTCTTTGTCGCTTGTCGCTCCGGTAGGCCGGCTACAGTTCGCTCCGCGCTCCGCGACCTGGGCGAAAATCGGCTCCCGTCACCGCCATCCCAGGTAGCGCTAGCAGGCCCTAGTCCTTAATTAGACTTCGTGGCGATGAAAGAGCTCGTCCTTCTTGCTCTTCGGGCAGTGCGTGCACTCGAGGCAAGCAACCAGCAGCACACCTACGCCCAACGTGACGAGCACGGCGAGTACGCTTCCATTCACCGCGATCCAATGTGCCAGGGTTTGCATCTTCGGTCACCATTTCGGGTCAGGATCCCGCTATCCGAGAGGAGTTGGGATCTTCAAAAATGCTACCCACCTTTTACTTTAGACGCTATTCCACCCTTTCGCGTCAGTAACTAGCGCTTTCAGGTTATATATCGGCCTGTTGATAAGAAGAATGAGATTGCAAAATGGCAAAGAAAAGGCGAAAATACTCTAGCGCGAAGATGGCGGCTCAACCCAATCCGGTCGTCCTCGCACCCTCCCGAAGAGTGGCCGGAGGAGCTTGCGAACCTGCGATTTGCAGCGAACGACGCCTCGCAAGAACAGGAACCCGCCGCGTCTCGGGAATCAACCCCGGGGTCGATGCTCAACTGGCTCTTCGTCGATCTGAACTCCTATTTTGCTTCCGTGGAGCAACAGGTCCGACCCGAGCTTCGCGGCCGTCCCGTTGGCGTGGTGCCGATGATGGCCGACACCACGGTCTGTATCGCCGCCAGCTATGAGGCCAAGGCCTTTGGCGTGCGCACCGGCACAATTGTCGCCGACGCCAAGCGCATGTGCCCCGAGATCGTTCTCGTTGAGGGCCGCCACGAGATCTACACGGAGTACCACCACCGCGTCGTCGAAGCCGTCGAGAGCTGCGTGCCGGTGACTGCCGTCTGCTCCATCGACGAGATGGCCTGCCGCCTTATCGGCCGCGAGCGACCCTTGCGGGCGGCTTTGGACCTTGGCATCCGGGTGAAGCAAGCGATCCGCGAAAAAGTCGGCGAATGTCTGCGCAGTTCTGTTGGACTCGCCACAAACCGCTATCTGGCAAAAGTGGCCAGCGATATGGAAAAACCGGATGGCCTTGTGGCGCTGCCGCTCGACATTCTGCCTGAAGCGCTGCATCAGCTCACGCTGCGCGATCTGCCTGGAATCGGCGCCCGCACCGAGAAGCGCCTGAACGAAAAAGGCATTCGCACCATGGACGATTTGCTCGCGCTCGACCGCGAGCACGCCGGCGAAATGTGGGGATCGGTGTGGGGCGAGCGGCTCTTTCACTGGCTTGCCGGCGAAGACTTCGAGATGGGCGAACTGGAGCACCAGAAATCCATCAGCCACTCGCATGTGCTGGCGCCCGAGATGCGCGACGCGGAAAAAGCCTGGGCCGTCGCGCACAAGCTTCTGCACAAAGCTGCCATGCGTCTGCGCTCTGCGGGATTGTGGGCGAGCCACATCGGCCTGGCAATTGGTTTCGCCGTGCCGCGCGGCGAGGGCACACCTGTTTCGCGTTTCGGCGTTCCCGCGCGTGGGTGGCGCAGCGAATTGAAGCTGAGCGAGTGCCAGGACAATCAAACGCTGATCGCCGCGCTGCGCCGCTTGTGGGAATCGCGGCCGTCAGGTGAACAATACGAGCACCCTTACTTCATCGGCGTGCAGTTGAATAACCTCGTTCCCGATCGCCTGCACACGCTCGCGCTCTTTGACGGACTCGAAGAGGAGCAAAGCCGCACGCGCCTCAACGCCACCATGGACCAGATCAACGACAAGTACGGCATGAGCACGCTCGCCCCCGCAGCCATGCTCACTGCCTACAAGGCAGCGCCCACGCGCATCGCGTTCAACGCCATTCCGGATCTTTTCTAAGTGGAATCGCATTCGCGTGGGCTGCCTCAAGCCGGGAAAGCGCTTGATTCGAGGGGACGCAGCTTGCTCTCTTGACAAAAGTATCTTTTAGATATATCTATAAGATATATGAAGAGACCAAGCCAAACTTCCTATGTCATTCTCGGCTTCCTATCGACGCAGCCCAGTCTCTCGGGATACGACATTCGCAAGGCAGTTCAAGAGAGCGTGGGGCATTTCTGGAGCGAGAGCTATGGTCAGATCTACCCTGCGCTCAAGCGGTTAGCGGCCGAGGGGCTCATCGTTCCAAGCGGACCCGTTTCCCCAGGCAAGCGCAAGCGCCAGGAGTACTCGCTCACTGAAGCCGGCCGGGCCAGCCTCCGGCGCTGGCTGGCGCTTCCGTTCCAGCACGACCCGCCCCGCAACGAATTTCTGCTCAAGCTCTTTTTTGGGCGCGAGGCAGCCCCTGGGGTTGTGGCCAGCCACATCCATCAGATTCAAGAATCGAGCCGGCAATTACTCGCGACTCTGACAGAGATCGAGGCGTTCGTTCAGAACCATCCTTCGCAAAATCCTCATGAGCCCTACCAGATGCTCACCCTCAAAGCCGGAGTCGCTCTCGCCCGCACGACGCTCGATTGGTGCGAATCCGCATTAGCCACTCTCGCAACCGCAGGAGCTGGCGCCGCGCATCCGCAATCGCCAACTGACAAACCCAATTACAACCCGGCATAGGACCTGGACCAGCTACGGACTGACGAAGAACGCAAGGGTCCGAACAAGCAAGGAGAACGTCAAGATGCAATCGAATCTTCGTACCGCACGCGGGCCGCAAATCGTGGCCTGGGTCATCGCCGCGCTTTTGATTTCCGGATTCTTTGCGCCGCTTGTGGGCCTTTGGACGAACCCAATTCTTGGAGTCTGGTTTGTAGGCACGCAAAAACCCAGACGCGGATTTTTTTTGATGTTCGCTTTTGCTTTTGTGCCCAGCCTCTTTACGCACTTGCGCAAGTTTCCGCTCACAGGTCCGGAGCAGGCTCTCGCTTTTTTGGGTTCGTTGTTCCTTGCAGCGCTGCTCGGCGTCCTGCCGTTCACCTTCCACCGGCTTTCGAGCGGCCGGTTGCCCGTGCTCCTCGCCACGCTCCCCTTCCCGCTAGCCTCAGTCGTATTCCAAATCCTGGTTCAGCCGAAGCTCGGCGTTGACGCAACTCGCGAGGATGCGCTTCTTGTTTTTCTTATTGGTTGGTTTGCGGCCACGATCGTGCGGATCTGGAACCGCGAGTTCGGCGGCGCCAAATCCAACCAGGTCGTGGCACTCTCAGCAGGACTCTTTGTACTGGCCGCGTGCGATCTTCTCTTTCGCCACTTCATTGGCGCCTTGTCGCTCGAGAATTTGACGGCCAACGCGATCTTCGCCTGGATTTGCTTTGGCGCTGCGCTTCTCCTCGGCTGCTGGGCGCTTTTCCGGCGCGAAAAGCGCCGGCGCTGGGCTGACAAGCCAGAGTCCGTCGCTCGCCTGCGGAGCCCGTCGACGGGTAATTTATTGCGCGTTATCGACGAGCAGGGCCGCGAAACTTTCGTCAGCAGCTCCGGCGAGCGGTTCCCGATTCACGATGGAATTCCGGACTTTCTCAAGCCGCAGGATCTGACCGGCGACAACCTCAAATACAACCACCAATATCAAACCATCGGCGGCTTTTACGACGACACGCAGCGCGTCTATGCGGCGCTCAAAGGCGGCGATCTCGGCTCATTTTTCCGGAGCTACATGCGTCTGCTCCAGGTAAGGCCCGGCGACACGGTCCTCGAAACCTCGGTAGGCACGGGCCTCAACTTCCAATACCTGCCGGAGGGCGTCGAGCTCTCCGGAATCGATCTTTCGCCGGAGATGCTCGCCAACTGCCAGAGAAATCTGCGCCGCTGGAAGATGGATGCCGATCTCTATCTGGGCAATGCCGAGAGCCTTCCGTTCGCAGATTCCAGTTTCGATGTCGTCTATCACGTGGGCGGAATCAACTTCTTCAACGATCGCGAAAAAGCTATCCGCGAGATGATTCGCGTGGCCAGGCCGGGCAGTTTGTTGCTCATTGCCGATGAGACAGAGGATTACGTGAAGCAGGTGTACGAAAAGCAGCCGGGAGGATTGTTCAAGAACCGCAAGCAACCCGTCCGGCCGCCCATCGATCTGGTGCCAGCGGAGATGCGCGAAGTCCATCTGGAATTGCTGATGGACGGCCTGTTCTATGCGCTGACCTTCCGCAAACCTCTGGAAGCAGAATCGCGGAACACGGTTGTGGCGGCCGAAATGGCTATATCAGCGTCCAGCATCTGATCCGTCCATTCGGGACGAAACATCCGGCGCTACCCATCCCCTACCCGGCCCTTGAACTTTTTCCTGCCCTGCGCGTAACTCTCTGCATCCCATCCCGCGCTCCCGTGCGGATTAGAAGGTAGCAGCGAGTTTTATGGCCACTGACTGGCAGCCCGGCTTCGAACCACTCCCGGACTTCGAACGGCTTTTTGAGGAGCACCAGTCCATGGTCTTTTCCCTGGCGCTCGGCATGACCGGCGACCGCGGCCTGGCCGAAGAGATTGCGCAGGACGTTTTTATGGAGCTTGACCGGAACATCGCGAAGATCGAGAGTCCGCAACACGCTTGCTTCTGGTTGCGGCGGGTCGCCATCAGCCGGTCAACCGATGCGCTGCGCCGGCGCCGTGCGCGCGGCTTCGGCCAGTGGGTCGAGATTGATGAAAACCACGGCGCGCAGGCGGAAGAGAGAAGCTCGCCCCTGGGCGGCCGCATTGAAGCTTTGCTGGCCACGTTGCCGGAGGCGCAACGCGCGGCGATCGTTCTTCGTTATCAAGAAGACATGACTCCGGAAGAGATTGCGGCTACGCTGGGCGCGCCGCTGGCCACAGTGAAGAGCCATCTGCAACGGGGATTGAAATTGTTGCGCGTCAAGGCGGAAAGCAAGTTGAAGGAGTACATTCGTGCCGTTTGACGATTTCGAACTCGAATTGCGAGAGGGCCTCAAGCGCCGTCCGGCGCCCGAAAGCCTGAAGCGCAAAGTAATGGATCGTCGCGCGCAAAATCGCGGACAGATCCAATCCATTCGCCCGGCCGAGCGCCAGCGCAACCGCATGATCTGGCTCGAGCGCGTTGCAGCTTCGCTCGTCCTCGCTGCCGTCGCAGGCAGCGCTGTCGTTGGGCATTACGCCGTCGAGCGCCGCAAGGGAGAAGAAGCAAAGCAGCAGGTGTTTACCGCGCTCCGCATCACCAATCACGCACTGGGCCAGGTGGGCGCCCAGCTCGCAGAACACGACAACAAGGAGTAGGAAAGGGAATTTGCCATGAAAAACCGAATCGGAATCGTTCTTCTCGCAGCCGCATCGCTCGCAGCGCCGGCGTTTGCGCAGTCGTCGCCATTGCCGCTGCCTTCGCCCGTGGAAAAGGAACTGGCCGCGCGCGCTTCTGACGTCACCGAGGTCACGCTGGGAAAAGACATGCTCGGATTCGCTGCGAAGTTCATGGACAAGAACGACAAGGACCAGGCCGCAGTGCAGCAGTTGATCAATGGCCTCGACGGCATTTACGTGCGCAGTTACGAATTCGACAAGGAAGGCCAGTACTCGATGGACGACGTCGCAAAAGTGCGCCAGGCGTTTGGTGGTCCCGAATGGTCGCCCATGGTGCACACGCGCGAGCACAACGGCGCGGAGACGACAGACGTTCTGATGAAGATGGTCAACGGCGAGCCGCACGGGATTTTTGTGCTGGATGCCGAGCCGAAGGAGCTGACCATCGTGCTGATCCTCGGTCCCATCCGCATGGATCAGCTATCGGAGCTTCAAGGGCTGAGCGGGCTAAGCAAGCTGGGCGACGTGGATTTGGGACAGAAGAGCAAGGCCGCGAAGGACAACAAGGGCGAGAAGGGTGACAAGGGTGACAAGGGTGAGAAGGGTGAGAAGTAGAAGAAAGGGAGGCGACCAATGAATAAGTTTCCTGGGAACCGGCACTTTTGGATTCCTGTTGGCTGCGCGGCACTGTGCGTACTGTTGACTGCTCCGTGGTGGGTTGTGCGAGCGGCGGGCGAAGGCGGCTTTGACGGCGTCGTCGATTCAATCGAATCGCACTATCACCAGCACGCCATGCGCATTCCACTGATGGGTCTGGCCAGCGTGGTGGCTGGTGTGGCCACGCATGGCGGCGTGGGCGGCGTGCATGTTGCCGAGTTCGAGCAGTTCTCAGCGCCCGTGGACGGAGAAGAATTGAACCGGCTGGTTGAGGAAAAGCTGGGCCAGGGCTGGGACCGGATGATTCGCGAAACCAGCCGCCATGGCGGCGAACAAACGCTGATCTTCTCTCACCCCGACGGCAAGCGCATGGGGCTTTTCATTCTCGATCTCGATGGCAAGGAATTGAATGTAGTGCAGGTCTCCGTCGATCCGGACCGGCTGAACGAGACGATCATCAAATACAAGCACCACGACGGAGACAAGAGCGCGTCCGATTGATGCGCGCAACTTTAGGCGCAGGCACAATGAGCGGGCGAATCAACGCCCGCTCTAATGCTGAGTCACGCTCAGCACGTTCTGATCGGGATCCTTGAACCAGGCGATACGCGCACCGCTGGGCGCAGTCCAGATTCCCTTGGGATCAGTCTCGTTCATTCCGGGATAGCGCTGAAACTCGACTCCTGCGGCCATCAACCGCTCCACCGTTGCTTCGATCGAATCCACACTCCACCCCAACACCGTGAACGGCGCGGGACTGTGTTCGTGCACGGCCGTTACCCGCAGCATGGTTCCATTAGCGTCGAAAACAAGCGCGAAAGGGCGCTGATCTTCAACGAGCTTGAGTCCCAGAACGCCTTCGTAGAATGCTCGCGCCTTGACGGAATCCATGGTGGCGACAAACGCCACGAGCTTGCAGTCTCCAAGAATCGATTGTTGCGTCATCTGCACCTCTGCGGAGAGTTTCCATCGGATCGACTATTTTGAGTTGGCCCGCTTCATCAGGTCGACAAAATCTTTTTGGAAGCGCGGCAGATCCAGGTCCATCTGTGCGTGGACAAGGCGAACGCCGATTGCCGGCTTCAGCGACTCGGGCCACGCGAGCGTATCGCCGTAGCTGGGGCCGTGGCTCAGGTCGACGTCCATATACACATCCACTTCTTTCGTGATGATCGCGGGATCGATCCACGCGCATGCTTCGAGTTCATCCCACATAACCGTGCGCCGCCGGCTCCATGCGGCGATGTAACGCGCAGCCGGCGCTTGCGACTTCGAAATCGCATCCAGCATCTCCTGCGTGAAGGGCGCCTTTTCGGAAACGTCTTCGGTGGTAACTTCAATGCGCGGCCAGTTGGCGCGCAGCACGATGTGCGCGGCCTCGGGATCGAACCAGAAGTTGAACTCGTGCCTCGGGTCGGCGGTCTCGATGTCGTTCGTTTGCGGATTAATGCTTCCGCCCATGATCAAGATACCCTTGGTAAGCGACGCGAACTCCGGATCGATGGAGACGGCCAGCGCGATGTTGGTCAGCGGGCCGGCCGCATAAATCGTGACCTCGTGCGGATGCGCGCGCACCTGCCGGATAAGAAAATGCGCAGCGTCTTCATCGAGCGGCTTGGTGGCCGGCTGACCCTCGGGCATGGGTGGGATCTCGTAGGGCCCGTGCGATTCCGGTTTGGTTGCGCCGGTTGCAGAAGTTGCCACGATCCCTCCCCATGCGCCCAGCCACGCCACTTTACCGTCGATCGCTTCCTCCAGTCGCGTCTTTTCCTGGTCTCGGACGAGAGGAAAAACCGCACCACGGACGACTGGCAACATCGGTGTGACCGGTCAGTTCCAGCATGCGCAGCGTGTGCAGTGTCTCTTCGTCGCGCCACGCGTCGCCGGTGACCATCGTGATGCCCAGCACCTGCACGTCCGGCGCCTGCAACAGCGCCAGCATCGACATTTGGTCCGAGCCGCCGGGGCCGGCGCCGTCCTGATCGATCAGCACCATCCGCTTTTGTGCGGAGCACATGGTTACGCAGGCGAACGCAATAAGCGCGAGCAATTGTCTTTTCATAAATTGGACTGTGGCACAGCGCGTGGACCATTGATTCGGCCTGACGCGCGAACTGTCGACCTGAACTCTGACCCCTGAAACCTGATCCCTGTCTTACCTTCGCCCAAAGCCTCGCGGCTTGAACGGCGGCGTGACAGGCAGATTGGTTTTGCCTTCGGGATAAACCACGAGGAAGCGGTTTGCTCCTTCGCCCACGCTGGCTGTCTCAACACCCTGGAGCGACCGGCAAACCAGATGCAACATGCGCCGCTCACGGCTGTTCATGGGCGGAAAACTGTAGGGAACTCCGGTCTGGCGAACCTTTTCCGCGGCGGCTTCTGCGGCCAGGCGCAACTCCTCGGCGCGCAGCGCCTTGAAGTTGCCGGCGTCAAAGCTGACCATGTGGTGCTCGTGGTGGTCAAGGCGCAACATTTGTGCGGCCAGGGTTTCCAGCGCCCGCAGCAACTCGCCATTGTGCTGGATGACCAGCGGCACATCGGGCCCGGCCAATTCAACCGAGATTTGGCGTGGCGCCGCGCCTTCCCCTTCGTTCGCGCCGTCGGAAGCGCTGATGCGGTATTTGAGGCGTAGCCCGCCCAACTTGTTCAGGGTATTCAGAAATCCAGCGATTTTTTGTGCAGCGTGCTGCAGGTCGTCAATGGGCATAACAAATAAGTATCGCAGAGCGGGGGCCGATGGCGGGAGTCAATGGCGAAAACCACCCGCTTTGGCTGGGGCTTGTATTCTTCTGTGTGTGAAGATCTGTTGCAGATCTCGGCGCACCGTAGGTCAGTTGTTTCACGGGCGCATGGCAGCGATCAGTTCCCTCCTGGTGCTGTGCGCGGCCCCCGTGCCGCAATTTCACGCACAGGACAGTCGGACTGCCGCGGGCTCCGGCGTACCGATCGTGATTACGCTGGACGACGCGATTCGGATGGCGCAAGCGAGCGAGCCGGCGTTTGTTGCCGCTACGGCAGCCAGCCGGACAGCGGGTTTGGATAAGTCGATTGCGCTCGCCGGGTTGTTGCCGAGCGTTTCCTATTACAACCAGGGGCTGTACACGGAACCAAACGGCGCGCATGGTCAGGTGGGGCAGATATCCGATACGCCGGATCTGCCGAAATTCATCGCCAACAATGGCGTCAGGGAGTATTTCAGCCAGGGAGTGGTGAATGAGACGTTGGGGCTGGGGCCAGTTGCGGCAGTGAGGCATGCCGATGCCATGGCGGCGATGGTCAGGGCGGAACAGGAGATCGCGCGGCGCGGGCTGGTGGCCACCGTGACCAGCCTGTTCTATAGCTCGCTGGCCGCTGACCACAAGCTGGCAGTGGCCGAGCAAGCGCGCCAGGAGGGCGCCGATTTCGCGAAATTGACCACCGAGCGCGAGCAGGCACGCGAGGCTGCGCACGCCGACGTGGTGAAGGCGCAGTTGGTGGGTCTGCAACGCGACCGCGATCTTGAAGACGCAAGAGTCGCTGTCGAAAAAGCTCGGCTGGATCTGGGGGTTCTTTTATTTGCCGACCCGCGAACCGCTTACACGTTGAGTGCAGCGGAGGCTGCGGAACCGCTGCCATCGAAAGAGGACGTGGAGCAAGCCGCGGGCCGGAACAACCCCGAACTGAAAAGCGCGCTGGCGTCGCTGGCCGCAAGCAACTCGGACGTGGAGGCGGCGTGGGGAGCGCTGCTGCCGAATCTGGCCCTGAACGTAACCTATGGCATCGATGCGCCTCAGTTTGCCGCGAACGGCCCCAACGGAGAGCGCAATCTCGGCTATTCGGCGAGCGTCACGGTAAACATTCCCGTTTGGGATTGGCTGGCGAGCGAGCATAGGGTGAAGCAGAGCGAGATTCGCCGCGACTCGGCGCAGGTGGCGCTGAGCGCCGCGCAAAGGCGGCTTATTGCCCAGCTTGAAGAAGCGTATTCCGAAGCAAACGCGGCGCGCGATCAACTGGCGTCACTGGACGAGAGCGTGGCCGATGCGGCCGAGAGCCTGCGCCTGACCAAGCTGCGCTATACCGGCGGCGAGGCCACAGTGCTGGAAGTTGTGGACGCGGAGAACACCTACGTGAGCACGGAAAATGCTCGCGAGGATGGCCGCGTGCGGTACGAGACGGCTCGAGCCGCACTCGAAACGATTACCGGGACAATATGAACTGGCTATGAGCAAAATCGCAAAGGTGAACACAACCCGAAAGGCGCGCATTCTGCCGCTGCTCGTCTTGATCGGGGCCGCCCTACCCGGGGCGTTTTTGTCCGGCTGCAAGAATGCTGCCCCGCCCCAAACTGAAGTGACCGTGCAGGCCGAGCACCCTCAACAGGGGCCGATTTCCGAACAAATCACTGCTGACGCTATTCTGGCGCCGATCGCGCAGGCTGCCATTGAGCCCAGAATCACAGCTCCGGTGAAGAAGTTCTACGTTCAGCGCGGAGAGAAAGTGCGGGCGGGCGAACTGCTGGTAACGCTGGAAAATGCCGACTTGACCGCCGCGGCAATGGACAACAAGGGGGCGCTCGAAGCTGCACAAGCAGCCTATGCCACGCAGACCGAGGCACAGGTTCCGGAAGAAACACTGAAGGCGGAGTCGGACGTGGCAGCGGCCAAGGCGAACCTCGAATTGAATGAGAGTATTGTGGCGAGCCGCAAGCAGTTGTTCGCCGAGGCGGCGATTCCCGGCCGCGACCTTGATACCGCACAGGCCGCGCTGGTGCAGGCTCAGGCAACCTACGATGCCGCTGCGAAGCATCTGGAGTCAGTGAAGAGCGTGAGCCGCGCGGCAGCGCTCAAAGCAGCGCAGGGACAACTCAAGTCGGCAGAGGGCAAATACAACGGCGCCGAAGCGCAAGTCAACTACTCCGAGATTCGCAGTCCGATCAACGGGGTTGTGACGGATCGGCCTTTATTCGCCGGCGAGACCGCCTCCGCCGGAGGGCCGCTGATCACAGTGATGGACACGTCCGAGCTGCTCGCCAAGACACACATTGCGCACAGCCTCGCGGTGCAATTGAAGGTGGGCGATCCGGCCCTGGTGCGCGTGCCCGGATTGCCCGATCCGGCGCCGGCGAAGGTCTCGATGGTCAGCCCGGCGCTGGATGCGGGCAGCACCACCGTCGAAGTGTGGGTAAAGATCGACAACAAATCCGGGAAGCTCAAGGTAGGAGTGCCAGTGAAAGTCTCTATCACCGGCAGGACGGTCGACCAGGCAATGAAGGTTCCGGATGCAGCGATCCAGACCGCGGATGACGGGACGAAGTCGGTGATGGTGGTCGAGAACGACGGCGCGGCGCATAGCAAGCCAGTCACGCTGGGCATCGATAACGGCACGGACGTGCAGGTGACGGGCGGTCTTGCGCCTGCTGACATGGTGATTACAGGCGGAGCGTATGGCCTGGACGACGGCACTAAGGTCCAGATCGGCCCGGCGGCGACAGGCAGCGGAGGAAACGATTGATGCCGGACGAACCTGCGAGAGGCGAACAAAAGCCCTTTTGGCTGGCCCGGTCCACACGCACCATCTTCTTCTCCGCAGCTATATTCATGCTGGCCGGCGCCTATCTCGCGTTTCAAGTGCCGATCTCCGTCTTCCCTGACACCAACTTTCCCCGCGTGATCATCGGCGTGGACAACGGCGTGATGCCCGTCGAGCAGATGGAAGTGACCATCACGCAGCCGATCGAAAATGCGATCAACTCGGTTCCGGGACTTACATCGGTGCGTTCCACCACCAGCCGCGGCTCGGCCGAGGTGGACCTGTTTTTCAACTGGAACGTGGACATGGTGCTCTCCCTGCAGTTGGTGAATTCGGCGCTGGCGCAGGTGCAGCAGGAATTGCCGTCTACGGCCCGCATCACCACAAACCGCCTTACCTTCGCGACCTTCCCCATTCTTGGCTACAGTCTCACTTCCAACACCGTTCCCAAAACACAGCTCTGGGAGTTGGCTACCTACACCCTCAAGCCTCCGCTGAACCGCGTGGATGGCGTGAGTTCAGTGCTCGTACAGGGCGGGCAAGTGCCGGAGTTTGCCGTGGTGCCCAACCCGGCGCTGTTGCAAGCCACGGGAGCAACCATCAGCGATGTTGTGAACGCGATCAACGCTTCAAACATCGTGCAGTCGCCCGGTCTTTACACGGCCAATCACGAATTGATCCTGGGCCTCGTAGGCGCGCAGGTGCACGACCTCGCCGGATTGCGGCAGCTTGTTGTCAAAACAACTCCGAACGGAGCGCCGGTGCGCCTGAGCGACGTGGCCACTGTTGAGCCGTCAACGATGCCCGTGTATACGGCCGTTACCGCCAACGGAATGGACGCCGTGCTTTTGAGCATCACGCGGCAGCCATCCAGCAACACCGTGGCCGTTGCTGATGCCGTAGCCAGCGAAGTTACCGACCTCCAGAAGAAGCTGCCGAAGGACGTCAAGCTCGAGCTTTTTTACGACCAGTCGCAACTGGTGCGCGACTCCATCTCCAGCGTACGCGACGCCATTTGCATCGGCCTCGCCCTGGTCTGCGTGATTCTTTTCCTGTTCCTGCGCGACTGGACATCGGCGCTCATCGCAGGGCTGGTAATCCCGGTGACGATCGCCATCACCATTGCCGCAATGTGGCTTATCGGAGAGAGCTTCAACCTGATGACGCTGGGCGGGATGGCCGCAGCCATCGGCCTGATTATCGACGACGCCATTGTGGTGGTTGAAAACGTGGTGATGCACCGCGACGCAGGCGAGCACCCTGCCGAAGCGGTGCGCAAAGCACTCAAGGAGCTAATCGTCCCTCTGCTTGGATCCACCCTGACGCCGGTGGTTGTGTTTCTGCCGCTGGTAGCGGTCAGTGGCGTCACTGGCGTGTTCTTTCGCGCTCTCGCGATCACCATGACCGCGGCGCTGGTTACATCGCTGGCACTCGCGCTCACCTGGACGCCCGGGTTGAGCCTGGTGTTGCTGCGTGAGGATCCCGAGCGCGCTCGGCGCCACGCTGGAAGCGACCCCATCCTTACGCGCGTTCTCGACGTGCATCGGCGAGTGCTGGAGCGGGCGCTGTCCAAGCCGAGGTGGGTTGGGGGAATCTGCCTCCTACTGGTTCTCGCCACCTGGGGCGGTTACGAGTTGCTCGGCACCAATCTGCTGCCCGACATGGATGAAGGCGGCTTCATTCTCGACTACATTATGCCGGCGGGCAGCTCGCTCGCGGAGACAGATCGCGTGCTCCAAGATGTCACGCGCATCCTCCACACCATTCCGGAAGTCGAAAACACGTCGCGGCGCACCGGCATGCAGTTGGGCCTGGCCACGGTGACGGAAGCGAACACCGGCGATTTCACCGTAAAACTCAAAGCAAAACGGAGCCGCTCGGTTTGGGACGTAATGGATGAGGCGCGCGCCCGCATCAAAGCCGCGCATCCGGAGCTCGACGTCGAATTGACGCAGGTTCTGCAGGACAACATCAACGACCTGTCCAACGCACCGCAGCCGATCCAGGTGAAGATTTTTTCCAGCGATACCGCAATGCTCAACCAGCTTGGCCCGCGGGTGGGCGACGCCATAAGCAAACTTCCCGGCGTGGTGGATATGGAGAACGGAATCGACAACACCATCAGCGGACCAGTGACCAACTTTCAGGTCGATCCTATCGTCGCCTCGCGCATGGGTTTCACTCCCGCCGAAGTTTCCGACGACGCAACATCCATCCTTGACGGAATCACCACCGATCCGCTCATTACCAATGGACGCGCGTACAACATCCGCGTGCGCCTTTCAGACGAGCACCGCGCCTCGCTTGAGGCAATTGAAGACACCGTCTTCTTGAGCGCCTCAGGCCACACCGCAACACTGGGATCGCTGGCAACGGTGGAGCAGTTGCCTCCGCAAAATGAAATCCAGCGCGAAGACCTGCAGCAGCTGGTCGAGGTGACCGCCGATCTTGAGGGCTCGAATCTGGGTGGAGTGATGCAGAATGTGGAAAAGGCCGTTGCGGCTCTCCATCTTCCCGCCTCGGTGCGCGTGGAATACGGCGGCACTTACCAGCAGCAACAGCAATCCTTCAGGGACCTCTTGCGGGTGCTGGTGCTGGCGCTGGCGCTGGTTTTCGGCGTCCTTCTGGCCGAGTTTCGCAACTTCCCCGCGCCGGTTGCCATTCTCAGCTCGTCGGTGCTCTCGATCTCCGGAGTTATTGTGGCCCTGCTTGTCACTCGATCGACATTTAACGTCGCATCGTTTATGGGGCTCATCATGGTGATCGGCATCGTGGCCAAGAACGGCATCCTGCTGCTCGATGCGGACGAACGCTACCGCGCCGAGGGCGCTTCGCCTCGGGAAGCCATGCTGCACGCCGCGCAACGCCGCCTGCGGCCGATCGTGATGACCGCGATCGCGGCAGTCTGCGGCATGTTGCCGCTGGCCTTCGCCCTCGGCGCCGGTTCGCAAATGCTGCAGCCACTGGCGATCGCCGTCATCGGCGGTCTAACCATTTCCATGGCCCTCTCGCTGGTCATCACGCCGCTGGTCTACTTTCTGCTCACGCGCCATCGCGAGACATCGCAGGAAGAATCGGTGCCGTTGTGAGACTCCGAAACAAATGCGCAGGATGGCTATGAAAAAGTCTTCAGGGAATTCCGGCCATCCGTCCTTTTTGCTTTGTCAGTCGCCGCTCGTGCCATCTCCGATTGCTGTTTATGGGCGGCCGTGCCATCCAGGCGGTTACGCGCACCAATGGCGAACCAAGCTGGATCGCCTACATCGGATTCCAGCTCCTGTTGGGACCTAAGGAAAAGGAAACGCCGGGCAAGCAGCCCTGAGCGGCCGGTTCAGTCCGTTTAGACTCCCTCGGTGACAGCGGCCCGCCTAAAGAAAACTGCGCCACAGATCAGCAATCCAACCATCAAAAACGTCGTTGCGGCAATTCCCGTGATGACCGCGAAGTGCAGAATGGGTCGAAACTCAGTGGCCGGGATGCCCATGTCCATATGCGCTTTGAGTATTCCACCGACGAGCGCCAGTACCGGCACGACCATAGTGATGACGCGAATTTGTGCCTGCGTATAGGGCTTTGCGGGTGGCAACTCATGCGGCTCGGTCGCGCGATACCACATCCATATCCACACCGCAACAACAGCCAGGCCGAACAACGTGCTGCCGTCCTGCAGCACCTTGAACATTTGCACATTCCCTTCAACGGGAAAGTGGACTCTCAGCCTGAGGAAGCTTAAATGTCGATACGGCCAATAGAACGGGTGGGTGAACGAGTCCCACAAAATGTGCGTTGCTGTTCCAACCAGAATGGAAACCACGATCAGTGCCAGCCGTGCCGGCGGCCAGAAGGTGAAACCGTTCTCCTTCGTGTTCAATCGCGCGCGAAACCCCTTCGGTAGGAGCATTGTGAACGGTTGCTTCACAAAGGTATAAAACAGCCAAAGCGCAGCCAGGCCCAGCGGCAAATCGTAGAGAAACATGCCATGGATTGAGTGGGCGCCGAGCCCGCGCGGGCTCAGAAAGAAGAAGTAGGCGAAATCGGGCGCAAAGCATCCGACCATGAGGGCCGACATGACGAGGCGCGTTTTTTGAAAAGGCCATACGGCGGCTGCGTGAGAAAGCGTAAAAGGCATTGTTTCAAGTATCTCGCATGCCGCACGAAGGTCCTTAATCTCCCGAAACTCGCCACGCCCGTTGATGAGCTTTGGATCGGCGAGATACGATGACCGAGAAAAGGTTTTCAGGAGAAATCCGCCGTGCGAGCATTTTCCTTTGTGCCTGTTTGCATTTTCGCTTTGGGTTCCCTCACTGCTGCCGCGCAGAGCGCGCCGAAACTTCCCAGAGAAATCGTCCGAAAGGCTGCCCCACCGCAGAGGTCGCAGGTGGCGCTTACGCCCCCCATGGGCTGGAACAGTTGGAATTTCTTTCACGGCAATGTAACCGACAAGGACATTCGCAACGCCGCCGATCAGCTTGTGGCTACCGGGATGAAAGATGCCGGCTATGTCTACGTCAACATCGACGACACCTGGGAGGGCGAGCGCGACGCCGATGGCGTGCTGCACTCGAATGCAAAGTTTCCCGACATGAAGGCGCTCGCCGACTATGTGCACTCGAAGGGGCTCAAGCTTGGCATCTATTCGTCGCCGGGACCAAAGACTTGCGCGGGCTTTGCCGCCTCGCTCGATCATGAGGTCCAGGATGCGCAGCTTTACGCTTCCTGGGGAGTCGATTACCTGAAGTACGACTTGTGCAGCTATCGCGAGTCGGTCATGTCCGTGCAGGCACCCGACGACAAAGCAGCACAGATGCGCATGATGATCGCGGCTTACGGCAGGATGGACAAGGCGCTCAAGGCAACCGGCCATCCCATGGTCTACTCGCTGTGCCAGTACGGCTGGGACGCGGTGTGGGAATGGGGTCCAAAGGTCGGCGCGAATTTGTGGCGCACCACGGGCGATATTCAGCCCTATTGGCAGAGCATCTACTCCATCCTGAACGAGCAGGCCGGGCTCGCCCGATATGCCGGCCCTGGCCACTGGAACGATCCTGACATGCTCGAAGTTGGCAATGGCAGGCTCTCGCTGGCCGAGAATCGCACGCACTTCTCCATGTGGGCCATGCTGGCCGCTCCGCTGCTCGCGGGCAACGACCTGCCCAACATGACGCCCGAAGTTCGCGCCATCCTTACCAATCGCGACGTAATTGCCATCGATCAGGATGGCCTGGGCCACGAAGCCACGCGCGCTTACTCCGAGGGCGAAATTGACGTCTGGACCAGGCATCTGTACGGCGGCGCCATGGCTATTGCCGTCATCAACGCCGGACCCGACCGCTACTCCACGCATCCGTTTCACTTGAGCCTGGCTACGCTCGGCCTGCATGGCGCGCAGAAGGGCAAGGACCTGTGGACTGGCAAGGAGATCGTGCTGACCGACGGAATGCCGATCGAAATCGCGAGCCACGACGTTCTACTGGTGCGGATCGCGTCGCCGAAGTAGGCCGAATGCTGGCGGCACCACACGGCCTTTTCATCGGACCAATGATCCCCTTGCGGGAATCCCAGATTTTTATTTCTACTTGCCGCTAAAAACGGTTAGAGTAATCCCCAACGGCTCCCTCCCGTCGCACCCTTTGTGACGCTTTTATCGCGCCGCTTTGGGGCGCGCTGTCCGTTGGTGATCTGATCTCATTCCACCGTCCCACAAGAGGCCTTGCGATGAGCGAAGTCAAATGCCCGCATTGCGGAGGGACCAACGAGTCCAACGCTGCGTTCTGCGGAACCTGCGGAACGCCGCTCGCTGTTCAACCGCCTGCCCCATCCGCGAACCAGCCTGCGCCCGGAGCGCCGCAGCCGCCCGCATCAAACCAGCCTCAACCACCGAGCCCCTATGCGCCACCGCCGCCGGGCGCGATTCCCGCGCCGCCCGGAGTCTATCCGCCGCCCCCTGGCGTCTATCCACCCATGGGCCCCGGCGCGAACGTGATGGGGCAAAACACCAAGTGGGCGATCGGGCTGGGTATCGCGGCCTTGTTCTGCTGCGGACCCTTTACGGCAATTCCGGGCCTTTTTCTTGCCAAGAACGACATGGATGCATTTGCCTCAGGGCGCGCGCCGTATTTGAACGAAAGCTCGGCCAAACTCGCCTTTTATCTGAACATCGCTGCGTTGATTCTGTCGGTTTTGGGAATGTTGTTCTTCTGGGGTAGGGGATTTCACGTTCTTTGAGTTCACGCGGAGGGCCTGCATGTACGGCCGCACCGACAAATCGGTTGCTGTGGGACTGCTGGCCTTTGCCTGCTCGGTTCTTGCTGTCGCAGCGTGGCTGAAACCCGCTGCGATCGGCTATGGAACGCATATGCAACTGGGATTGCCCCCCTGCAATTTTCTGCGCCTGACGCATCTGCCCTGCCCGACGTGCGGAATGACGACGTGTTTTGCGTGGGCCATCCGCCTTCAATTCCGGAAAGCGTTCTTCGCCAATCCGTTTGGCGTCCTGGCATTCTTCGGTACAGTGTCTCTCATTCCGTCGGCAATCGTTCTGCTTTGGCGTCGCATTTCGTTTCGCCGAATTACTAACCACGCCTGGTTCAACAAGGCTATCTATGCTTCAACCGCACTTTTGTTCGCGAGCTGGATTTTCAAGCTGGCGGAGTTTCAGTTCGCGGGCTACTGATCTTCTCCGCCGTCTCAACCGGAAAAGGAGTTCCTATGGCAACCATCGCTCCTCCGCTGATTTGTCCGCAGGGACATGGGCCCGGAGTGCCTGGTTCGCGATTCTGCACATTTTGTGGGGCGACGCTTGTTGCGCCGGGACAGCCCGTGCCCGCAAATCCAGCACGGCTCGCCGCCTGCAAACGGCGGGTGGCAACCGGTGAACGCCGGGCCGGCTCAAGCGACGCCCGCAGTACCGGCGCAAGCCACGGCCGCGCCCCAATGGCAGCCGGCGCCCGCAACGGCAGTCCAACCGCCGCAGTGGCAACCCGCACCCGTCGCGCCTGTTCCGCCGCCGTCTTCAGGTCCAATTCCTGCGCCATCGCCCACGCAGGCTGCGCCCGTCGCCCAAAATCAGCCGGTCCCCTGCAAAACATGCCGTAACACCGGCGCAGGGCTCGGCGAAGACGTCCTGGTCTGCCCGGAATGTAGTTGGCTGCGTCCGTTGCTTCCCGGCTACAAGCTCGATCGCTCGGTTTTTTTGTGGGCGCAGGACGGCCAGGCGATGACCCATCTGCAGAGCATCTCCGCGCTTCATGCGGCCGCGAAGTCCGTCTCGGAAAAGGTGGGCAGGCCGTGGATCGAATCGACGTTCAATGGCATTCGCCTCGGCCCAAGGCAATTCCCCGACATTTGGATTCGAGCCGTTCTGGCGGCGCGTATTCTCGGCCTTCCCAGAATGCCCGATGTCTATATCTCCGGCGATTCGCAGTGGAACACGTATACCTATGGCACCGACACCAGCGCATTCATCGTCCTGGGCACAGCCATTCTCAACAACTTCCAGAACGACGATCTGCTCTTCGTGTTGGCCCGCGAAATGGGACACTGCCGAGCCGGCCACGCCCTTTGGAAAACGGTGGCTCGTTTCCTTGTCGGCGACGATAGCGTGCGCAAAGGCTTGCTCTCCGGTGGAGTGTTGAACGCCATCAGTCTCAGCCCGACGAAATGGGTACAGGATGCGGTGGACATACCGCTGATGGCGTGGTCGCGCCAGGCGGATATCACCGCTGACCGCGCCGCGCTGCTCGCCATCGGCGACGAAGCTCTGGCGCGCCGCGTGATTTTGGCATGGTCCATCCGTTCCGCCAGGCTTCTCAAGCAGGTCAACATTGAAGAGTGGATGAAGCAGGAAGAGGCGAGCGACGATCAGATGACGCGCTTCTCAGAAATGACAACCACTTCCTCGATGTACACCACACGGCGCCTGCGGCTGCTTGGTCAGTCAGCGCGCGAACCCGAGCTGATGCGCTGGAGCCAGACGATTCAGCCGATTCGAAAGCGCCTCACGCCTCCGCCTCAACCGCCAATATCGGGCCTCACGGCTGCTGCGCCTGGCATTCGGCGTTCCCCGGTAGCTCAGGGCCCAGCCCCGGCGCATGCGCCCGCACTGGCGCAAGCTCCCGCACCGCCTCCCTCTGACTCCGTCCGCGTCCTTTGCAACAAATGCCAGACCGCGATGCGCATTCCCCTTGCTGTCTTGCGCGGCAAGCCGTCGCTGAACGTGCGCTGTCCAAAATGTCAGAACATTTTTACGCTGCGGCCGAAGTCCGCTTCTCAGGGGCCGGCTTCTCAGCCGCCGGCTCCGCCCGCCGCGAGAATCAATCCAACTAGCTCGCCGGTGTCCCCCTCCGCACCGGCAAAACCGGTCGCCCCCCCGCCGTCCGCATCTCAACAGGCAAAGCCGGCTATAACCGCCGGCGCAAAGCCAAAGCCGGCTGCCGCGCATAAACAAGCCAGGTGACCCAAAAAGAAAGAGAGGATAACGTATGCCAGACGATCCTAATGAAGTTGTCGTGATTGTCCCCGACGCTGCCGCAAATTCACCGGACGGCTCGACTCCTTCCGACGAACCGGTCGTAGTCGAAGTCTTCGACGCCGTCACCGATCCAACAGGGAGCACTGATCCCGAAGTCGTGGTCGTTGAAGCTGCCCCGGATGGGCAGGAAGAGGTATTCGTCGTTGACCCTGACGCCATCGACCCCACTCTTGACCCAGGCGCTCAAACGGATCCGACGTCGGATCCCTCGGGCCAAACTGATCCGGGTAGCGATCCCATGGGCTCAGTCGATCCGATTTCTACCACTCCTGGCGACCAGGGGCCTGAGGGTTCTATTGATCCCACTGGCAGCTATTCCGACCCCAGTGACTCGCCAACCATTGGATCCACCGGCGACACGGAGCCGGAGGGCTCCGTAGACCCAATCAGCTCATCGTCCGATCCTGGAGACGGCTCGACGACGCCCGACGGCAGTGATCCCACCGACCCGACCGCGACCAGCACCGACGATCCGACGGCGGGAGGAGTGGTCGGCAACGATCCCGACGCCACCAGCGCGACCGACCCCGATTCGACCAGCTCCACTGATCCGTCGCAGTTGACCTCCGATCAGGACACGCTCCAGCAAGACGAACAACAAGAGGCGCAGGACGTCCAATCAGGCGACTATTCGGCCGCATCCACCGATGCTCAACAGGCCTATCAGCAATCGGAGACCGTGGCAGGCGAAGGAGGTCCCGACAACACCGACGAGACCTGGACGGCACAGCTGGACGAAAGTTACGCGAGCTCAGATCAGCAGACCGCCGAAGAAGATGCGACAACTGCCGCAAGTTACGCCGACGACACGACCGGGAATCCGGACGATGCGGCCGACGCGCAGCTCTACGGCGACGCAGCCACAAGCGAGGAGCAGACTGCCGACAGCTCGGCCGAATCGGGCGAGTACGGCGATTCGGTTGGTCAGGAAATGGATGCGCCAACGGATACAACAGAAGACGCGCCGGTCGACGATACGCCCGTTGATGACACGCCCGTCGACGATACACCTGTGGATGATTCGACAGTTGACGACGATTCGTCGGCGACCTAGAACGACCGCATTCGGTGCGGCGAATTGATCAGCACCAACTTTCCCACGCGAGGTTGCGGGGGGAATGAGCCTGTGTGCCTTATCGCGGGGCAGGTTTCGCCTTGAACGATGGGTTCGCCACACGACCGCGCCGTAGGCGCAGTGGTTGTTAGCCCCGCGCTTCAGCGTGGGGATGGCTCGGCCCTCTAGAATGGGAGTCCCGTAGGGACGACGCAAACATGGCCCACACATACGCGAACAATTTCATCCACTGTATCTTCAGCACCAAAGACCGGCGTTCGCTCATTCCTGCGACGCGCCTTGCCGGTCTTTACGCATATCTCGGCGGCATCGCGCACGGCGAAGGATTCTCTCTGCTTGCCGCCGGTGGAACCACAAATCACGTTCATCTGCTGTTTGTTTTACCGGCCCAACAATCCCTTGCTCATGCTGTTCAAAAACTCAAAGGAAGCTCATCCCGATGGATGGGGCGGCAGTTTTCCTGGCAGGAAGGGTACGGAGCATTCAGCGTCAGCCCTTCCCAGGTAGCAACGCTGAAGAAATATATTCAGAATCAAGAACAGCATCATCGCAAGCAGGATTTCGAGCAGGAATTCATCGACTTGCTGCGACATTGCGGAATCGCATTCGATCAGCGTTACGTCTTCGGTTAACCAGACTGAGCGCCGTCCCTACGGGACTCAACGGCATTTTCCGCACATGGTCCCCATGCTGAAGCAAGGGGCTAATAACCACTGCGCCTCCGGCGCGGTTTTTGGCACTGACCGTTGGTCTCGCTGCAATCTTGTTCTTGCGCTGGCTTTAGGTCGAATTGTCCGACTGAGCTATTCCGCTCTTCCCAAACAAACCGCGAACCAGCCCTTTGCGTCCGTCCACGTCTCCACTGGCTTGAAGCCCGTTTCTGCGAGCAGCGCCTCGGCCTGTCCCGGCCGGTACTTGTAGCTGTTCTCGGTGTGGATGGTCTCGCCGGCTGCGAACTCGACGGTCATATCCAGCTCGTCAACATTTACCTGGTGGGCACGGCGGCTCACCAAGTGCATTTCCATGCGGGACTTTGCCTGATTCCACACCGCGCGATGCGCGAAGGCGTCCACATCGAAGTCAGCATCCAGTTCGCGGTTGAGGCGAATCAAAACATTTTTATTGAATGCCGCCGTCACGCCCTGCCCGTCGTCGTACGCCGCGACGAGCGTTGCTTTGTCTTTCACCAGATCGACGCCCAGCAGCATGGAATCGCCGATCTCAAGCCCGGCGCGCACGCGGCGCAACAGGCGCTCGGCTTCGGTTGGCTCAAAATTCCCGATGCTCGACCCGATGTAAAGCACGAGCCTTCGTTCGTCAGGGTCCAATGCTCCAAGATGAAACTTGTGGCCGTCGCCGTCGGTGTAGTCCATCACGCGCGGCGCTACCATCACGCCGGGGATCTCGCGCTCGATGCGCCGTTTTGCAACGTCCAGCGCGCTCGCTGAAACATCCACCGGCTCATACACGACTTCATCCTGCCGCTCGACCGCGGCGCGCAACAGCAGGCGCGTCTTTTCCGCCGAGCCCGCGCCCAGCTCCGCGATGCGCAGCCGCCGGCCATCTCTCGCCTGATTGACAATCTCATCCGAAGCCAGGAAAAATATGCCGCGCTCGGTACGCGTCAAGTAGTATTCGTCGAGTTCGGTGATCGCATCGAACAGGCGCGAACCGGCGCGATCGTAAAACAGCCATGCGGGCAGCCGTTTTGGCCGCGCAGTCAGTCCCTCACGGACCGCCGTGGCTACGCGTTCGTCGAATTGCAGAATCGGGGAAGGGGAAGCTGCTGCAGTCATGTGTTCTCAATTGGATGCGGCTGGCGCGCTTATGTCGCCAGCCTGATTCCGGAAAACTGCCATCTTGTCTCAGGGGAGAAGAAATTGCGGTAGCTTGAGCGGATGTGCCGCGCCGGCGTCACGCACGATCCGCCGCGCAAAACCATTTGCCCGCTCATGAATTTGCCGTTGTACTCGCCGAGCGCGCCATCGAGTGGTTTGAAGCCCGGATAGCCCAGGTAAGCGCTATTCGTCCACACCCAACAATCCCCATACCACTTCGTGCGTTCGCACCCTTCTGGTTTTGGACGAGATTGGTGGAAGGAATCGGTGTAAAGTTTCCGGAATCGAGCAGATTGCCCTCGACCGGCTGGCCCTCGGCCGCGGCCTCCCACTCAAACTCAGTGGGCAGCCGTCGACCGGCCCAGCGTGCGTAAGCATCTGCCTCGTAATAACTTACCTGGCTCACCGGAACTGCTTCGAGCTGCGTGAGCGGCAAGCTCCCCTCGCAAGGTAAACACGGTCCATTCGCGTTCTCCACGGGCGCCGTCGTTTTCCGTCCAGTACAGCGGTGCTCGCCAGCCATTGGCCTTCACCGCATCCCAACCCGCGGAGAGCCACAGCTCGGGCTTGCGGTATCCGCCATCGAACATAAACTCTGCATACTCGCCGCAGGTCACCAGCCTGTCAGCCACAGCAAATGGCTCCAGCCAGACACGATGCCGCGGCAGTTCGTTGTCAAAGCAGAAGCCTTCGCCCGGATTCCCCGCCTCTTTGAGCCCACCTTCAAATTGCCGGAACTCCAGCGGCTTTGTTTCTTCTCTGATCCCTGTTCCCTGTTCCCTCTTCCCTGCCTGTCCGTATTTCGGCCGAAGCGGATTCGTAAAGAACGCGTTCAAAATGTCCGTCAGCAGCAATTCCTGGTGCTGCTCCTCGTGGTTCGCACCCAACTCGATGCGCCGCAACGCTTCCGGCTCCGGCTCGCGCTCGAAGAGCCGGCCCATAGCAGCATCCACATACTCGCGATAACATCGAATCTCTTCGAGCCCGGGCCGCGAAAACGACGACCGCAGCCGCTTCTCGGGAAACGCAGAGAAACCTTCGTAATAGCTATTGAAGAGCCAGGGAAAGTCTTCGTTGAAGAGCCGGTAACCGGGCAGAAACTCACGCAGGACGAACGACTCAAAGAACCATGCGGTATGGGCCAGGTGCCATTTGACCGGCGAGGCCTCAGGGCACGACTGCACCATCATATCTTCGGCCGAAAGCGGCTCGCACAAGCTGATGGACCTGCGCCGCACATGATTGAAACGGTTGAGAATCGCCGGCCCGGCGCCAGAAAAAGTGGTTGTGCTCACGGTCCCCCTCCCGCATCCGCTGAGTGTAGATCATTTTGATGCGATCCACTGCGATTTTGACGCCTTTTCGTGCAGCGGCCATCCGCCCCGGGGCCCCATCCGTCCCACCACATGGAGGGGCAGCCATGTTTGGGACCATCGGCCGTTAACTTCCGGACTGGGTAGGTCCATTTAACCGTTAATCGTAGTAGTGGTGCTGGCATTTGACTGTGAATGGTGGTTTAATCCCTGCCAGAGAATCTTGAAAGCCTCTTTATTCTCGGGCGAAATAGTAGGAGAAAGTATGTGGGGGTTCGGTGCAAGGCGGTTTCCGGTGGCGATACTCTTCGCCCTTGCCCTGGCGATCCCGCGGAGTCTGCCGGCACAAGCGAGCGACCCATCGCAGGCTCCAACTGCCCCGCCTGCCGCCACCACTGCCACGACCAATGCCCACACTCCGCCAACGGCCGAGCAGCTTGGCGACTCGCTCACCGCCCGCCAGCGCTACCAGGCTGCCATCGCAGCCTATTCGAAAGCGCCGGAATTAACAGCGACGATCTGGAACAAGATGGGCATTGACTACCAGATGATGTTCAGCTCCAAAGACGCCACTCGCTGCTACAAACAGTCGCTCCAGCTCGATCCCGGCAATCCTCAGGTTCTGAACAATCTGGCCACGGTCTATGCCTCGCTCAAGGAATATGGCCAGGCCGACCGTCTGTACCGCAAGGCGCTCAAACTCGATCCCAAGTCCGCGTTGATCCTCAAGAATTTGGGCACAAATTACCTGTCGGAGCACAAATACAACAAGGGTTGGGCGGCCTACCAGCAGGCCTTGGCCATTGATCCGCAAATTTTTTCCGATCGCGGCACTCCTTCCGTGGCTGATCCATCTTCCATTCAGGAGCGAGGCGCCATGAATTACTACATGGCGGCAGGTTGCGCGCGCGCAGGCTACGCCGATTGCGCTCTTCAATATCTCCGCATGGCGCTTGACGAGGGCTTTACCACGCGCAAGAAGGTTGCAAACGACGTCGAGTTCGCCAGCTTGCGCTCGAACCCCGCCTTCAAACAGTTACTTGCGGAGCAGCAGCGCAGCCAATAAGCCGCCCCAACCACGCCCCCCCTCGGGTCTTTCGTCGTCTCCCATCGCATCTCGGGCGTCTATCCAGTAGGTTGGCCTTTCGGCCTGCAGCGGCTCCAGGATTGCTCTATCTCGGAGCCAATACAAATAGGTCGTCCCGACCCCAAGAAGGGACGACGTCACACAGAAGCTGGAGAGGGTACACGTATCCTGGAACCGCTCTCCTGGAGAATTCGATGAAGAAGCGCCTCTTTGCCTCACTCGTGATTACAGTCGCGTTCGCCGCTGCAGCCTGCGCTCAGGGCCCCGGCATCGCACCGTCGCCCGGCCAAAGCACGGGCCAGCATGGAAACTCAGGATCGGGCGGTGGCTACGGCCAGCGCGGCGGCCGTGGCGGGTTTGGAGGCGGAATGATGGGCCGCGGCCTCATGGGCACCGTTACAGTGGTTGCAGCCGATCACTACACCATCAAGACCGATGCGGGCGACGTCTACACGGTCCACTTCACCGCAGACACGCGAATGTTCAAGCGCCAGGCCAGAACCGGAGGGCCGAACGAGGGCCAGGGTACGGGCCAAGGCGAGGCCGACAACCAGCCCGCAGGCGGACGCCGCGGGCTGGGCGGGGACTATGAAAATCCTCCGCAACAAATTGCCGCCTCCGACATCAAAGCCGGCGACGTTATCAACGTCATGGGCGAAACCGACGCCACAGCAAAAAGCGTGAATGCAAGAGCCGTCGCGCTTATGGATCAGCAGACAGTCGACCAGATTCACGCGATGGAAGCCAACTTCGGCAAGACCTGGCTGATGGGAAAGGTGACCGCGATTGACGGCACAAAAATCACGCTGACCGGCACGCTCGACAGCGCGGCCCACACAATTGTCGCCGATGAAAACACTGAATTCCGCAAGCGCCGCGATCCCATTACTCTTGCCGATATTCAGGTGGGAGACACCGTGCGCGCCGATGGCGCTCTAAAGGATGGGGTTTTTACAGCCGCCAACGTGAACGTGTTTGGCGAGCAGGCCGGCGACACGCCTTCGCTCCCGCGCGGCCAGACGCCACAAGTTCCGCGCAGCGCGCCGCCCCAATAAGCACGCACTATTCGATTGACTGCAGCGTCCACGCTCCGTTGGCCAGGACAAACGTGGCCTGCCTCAGCGAGCTCAGTTTGTTGCCGGGATTGTGCGCCATATCCGCGAGCGGCTGCGGAAGCCCGTCAAGGTTTACGTCCTCGGTAAACGATGCGATCCTCGTATCCGCCACCGTTTGAATCTCCCCCACGTTCCGCGCCTTCAAATGATTCGTCGCCACGGACTGGATGACGATGACAAAGCGCGGATCGCTCGGGCTATCGGGCCGCCACTGGATCACGTCTCCGCCGCCCGACAACGTCAGTACTTTCTTGCCGTCGGGCGTCAGCGTAAAGTCCGCCCAATAGCCGTTGGGATATCTCTTGGTTTTGAGCCAATATTTTGCATTGTCCCCCTGCTGCATGCCGGTGTCGTTCACATTAATGCTGACTGGCGCCGCGGGAGTCTGGTCGTATTTGGCCTGAATCATCGTCAAAGCCTGGGCTTGCGTCAGCTCCGGCGCCGATTTGCATCCTGCCATCCAAAGGCCGGCTCCAAGCGCAACCAAAACTACCAACACCTGCAACTTCACCGCGTTTTTCACATTCCCTCCCTCAACCACCTGGGTGGCCCACATCAATAGAAAGCGTTGAACGGCTCGAAATCCTTCGCCCCGCCATTTTTAATCTACTCTCCTACGCTGTCAATGGAGTTGACGGTGACCTTGCTCACAGCAGTCAAGTTTTTGCCCGTGGAAGTCCGCAAATCACCTTGTTCTACGCCGGGAATCACTCAGCTCGCCCTTATTTTTCGTTGATTGCGCTGGATCGGCCGAAATCCTTTTGAGGAGAAGCTCCAGGAACCCGTTCTCATCCGATTTGAGGCAAACCTGCGCGTTCGCCGGACCCCCGGCAGGCCGGGTGAACCCTTTGTCATCAATATCCAGGCGCATTGGTTGCACCGGGCATAGTGCAGGACGGATGGCATAGGCCACAGCCACAGGGTCAAACAGTGTGGGCATCCTCCAGGCATCCGCCCCCGTCCACTGGTGGTAGAGCAACGTCAACTGGTCGGTAAGCGGCGATCCATGTGAAAGGATGGCCCCCAGCTCCGGCAACGTGAGATGGACCTGGGTTGAGTCCAGGGGCATCATGAAGACCGGAACGCCCGAGGCCAGCAGCGACCGCGCTCCCGCCGGATCGCACAGAATATTCCACTCCGCCGATGGGGGCTGGTTCCTTTCCCCTGGATTTGCGCCGTCGTACCCCCGATAGACACTGCCACCCATGAGGACGACTCTCTTCAATTTGCGGAAGGTGGCTGGGTCGCGCGCGATAGCGGCCTGCTCATTGAACAGCGGACCAATGGCGATGAGAGTGATTTCTCCGGGATGAGCGGCGATCTCGCGAAGCAGAAACCCAATCGCGTCGCCGTGCTTCCGCGCCGGCTCCTCAAGCGCGTATGCAGCCTGCGTGAAATGATTTGTCGCTGGTGTGGAAACGCCTGCTTCCACCGGAATTCCTTCGCTACCCACGGCCGCGAGATAGCGGTCGACAAGACGCGCGCGCAGTTCGGTGTCGCCGAATGCCGTGGTAATGCCAAGCAACTTCACCTCGGGGCTGCGCAGCAGAAGGGCCAGCGCAAACGCATCGTCGATATCGTCGCCGATATCCGTGTCCAGAATGACGAGCTGCCGCTCGGGAGCTTGCTGCGGTATTGCCACATTTGGCTGGCCGTGCGCTCCCGCTCCTGCGGCAACTGCCAGCGCGGCGGCCGCAAAACCCTTGATCCAACACCTGGTCTTCATGCGGATGATTGTAGTGGGTTATTGGGAACAGAGATTTCAAAGCTGAACCGCAAACACCGCCAGCGCCGGAACCCGCAATTCAACCATGGGTCGCATCGGATGCGATTGCGTAGAAGCTCAATGCCGCATCGCCTTGCTCGAGCAGGCGGGTTCGCTTCAGGCTGCCGTACCGCTCGCTAAGGGCGAACTTGCGCCGGTGCTCGGCAATCACGATCGCTCCGGGCGCGAGGATGCCCTGAGCCGCACCACCCAGCAATCCCAGCGCAATCGCATATTCCTCCGCCGCTTCATACGGAGGATCGAGAAAAACCACTTCGTATTTTTCTGGTTTCGGATTTGTTTCTGGTTTCGGACTTTTTTCCAGCTTTGGATCAGATCCCGCGACTCCGCGGAGATATGCGCCCACGCTTTTTCTGTGCACGCGCACTCCGTCGCTGATTCCAAGCCGCGCCAGGTTGCCGTCGAGAACCTTCAGCGCCGCCGGCGCACGCTCCACATATGTAACGCTCGCGGCCCCCCGGCTCAGCGCCTCCAACCCCACCGCGCCCGAGCCGGCGTACAGGTCCAGAAATGAGGCGCCCTGAATCCGCGGCGCGAGCACGTTGAAGAGTGTTTCGCGCAGACGGTCGCTGGTGGGCCGTGTGCTCATTCCTGGCGGGGCCGCGAGCGTGCGCGAGCGATACGTTCCTGCAATGATGCGCATCGCCAACCAGCATATCGGACGCGCACGCTGCCTTCCCGCCAGAATTCCAGAGGGCTTTTGAATTCACATCGTGGATGAACTGGATTCCGCGCCGTAGGCGCAGCGATTGTTAGCCCCGCGCTTCACTGGGGCCCCCAAGAAACGGTGTTTGTTTCTTGGGGTGGTTGAGCGTGGGGTCAACTTCGCGAGAATATCGCGAGCCCCGTAGGGGCGGCGCTTTGCAGTAAACAGCACCCGGCTGCCGCACGAAGAGCTAGCAGCTAGGAGCTAGCAGCTAGAAGCTGCCTTTCCGTCGCCGAGCTACTACAATCGATCTATGCGTGGCTGGTCAATTCCGCTGGGGCGATGGTTCGGTGTGGAGATGCGCGTCCACATCTTCTTCCCTCTGCTGGTCCTGGTGCTGTTCGCCATCAGCGGCTCTGACGGCTGGCCTCGCGCGCTGGCTCTCTTTCTTCTACTGGTAGCGGCCGTGGCCGTGCGTGAAACTGCGCGCATCGTGGTGGCGGCGTGGCTGGGTCTTCGCCTCCGAGCCATCCTGCTGTTGCCGATCGGCGGCCTGTTCGCCTACGCCAATCCGGAGAGCCAGGAGATCGCCAATCACGGCAGCGGGCAATTTATTCTTGCGCTGGCCGGGCCCCTGGCAAACATCGGCGCGGCGCTCACCGCTGCCGGCATCATCCTTGGCGCCAGCGGCAACATGCACCTCTTCGATCATCCCTTCATCACCGCCGGCCATTTGCTGCGCTCGCTCGTCTGGATGCAGGCGTCATTGGGAATCTTGCACTTCTTCCCCGCCTATCCTCTCGACTGTGGCCGGCTCATCCGCAACAAATTCGCGCAAACCCACGGATCTGCTCCCGCGGGCCGCGCCGTTTCCGGTCTTGGCCAGGTGCTCGCCCTCGCCGCAATCCTCGGCGGCATGTTGGCACAGGAGCCCTGGCTCATCCTCGCCGGTTTCTTCATCATGATCGGCGCGCAGATTGAAGATCAGGGCGTCTTCTTCCAGTCGGTCGTTGACACGGTGCGCATGCGCGAAGTCATGCTCACCGACTTTGCCACGCTCTCGCCGTCTGACACGCTCGCCGACGCGCTTTACCGCTGCGTGCACTCTTTGCAGGAAGATTTTCCTGTGGTGCGCGGTCCGCAGTTGGTCGGTATCGTCTCGCGCCAGCGCATCCTTGAGGCTCTGCGCAACGACGGAAACGGCTACGTGCAGTCCGTCATGTCGCGCGCCTTCCAGGTCGCCCGGCCAGAGGACACGCTCGGCACCACCATTCGCCGCCTCACCGCCGGTCACGGTCTCGCGCTCATCCCCATCACCGAGAGCGGGAAAGTTGTCGGTATCGTCAGCGTGCAGAATCTCATGAGTTCGATGTCCCTGCTCGCCGAGCAGCGCCGCATCGAGCGACAGGAAGCAGAGAACTAGAGGTTCCCATGGCGCGCGAGGAAGATGCGGGTCCCGCAGCGAATCTTGCTCCCGGCCTCTACCTCGTCGCCACTCCCATCGGCAACCTTGGCGACATCACTTTGCGCGCGCTTGAAGTTCTGCGCAACGTTGACCGCATTGCCTGCGAAGACACGCGCCAGACTCAAAAGCTGCTCAATCATTTCCAAATCGAGAAAAAAACCATCAGTTGCCATGAGCACAACGAGCGGTCGCGAGCCTCAGAACTCATCCAAGACATGAAAGCCGGGAGGCCCGTGGCGCTCGTGTCGGACGCTGGAACGCCCGGCGTAAGCGACCCCGGCTCCTGGCTGGTGCGCGAGGCCATCGCCGCCGGCGTTCAAGTCTTTCCCATCCCCGGCGCCAATGCCGCCGTCAGCGCGCTGATCGCGTCGGGACTTCCCGCCGACGAATTTGAATTTCTTGGTTTCCTGCCGGAGAAAGCCGGCGCGCGCCGGACGAAACTCGAAGATCTCGCCGCCCATCCAGGCGAATCCGCGCGCACGCTGATCTTTTACGAAGCGCCGCACCGCCTGCTCGATACGCTCGCCGATCTTGAATCGGTTTTTGGCCCGGAGCTTCGCGTAGCAGTGGCCCGCGAGCTGACCAAGATTCACGAAGAGTTTTTGCGCGGATCTGTTGAGGAAGTCCGCAGCGAACTCGGCAGCCGCGACCGCATCCGCGGTGAAATCACACTCCTCATCGAAGTCCCCGCGAAGACTGCCTCATCTGCCGGAGCATCGGGCGCGGCCAACGCGCACGAAACCATCAGCGCGCGAGTGAACCGCATGCAGTCCGAAGGCGGCGTCGACGAAAAAGAAGCGCTCAAGCGCCTGGCCCGCGAGCTGGGCAGGTCAAAGAGCGAGGTCTACCGCGAACTCCAGCGCGAGCGCGCCCGCAAGCGTTGATCCCGACCGGCGCACGCACGCTCCGCAATACCGGCTCAATTAAATGCTCGATTCTCGAGATTTCATCGTCGCACGACTAACGCGCCGTAGGCGCAGCGTTTGTTAGCCCTGCGCTTCAGCGTGGGGAGGATGGCAATCTGAATGATGTGGGAGTCCCGTAGGGACGGTGCCTGTGCTGTCAAGCCCCAAACACCGTAAAGCGCTGTGTACAAACCACTTCCATTTGCCGATAATTACTGCCCTTTGGCGCATACTCATTCCATGATCGAGGACGTCACGAACAGCATCACTTTGGCTCGCGGAAGCTGCATTTTGGGGGGATCGAACCCAT
This sequence comes from uncultured Acidobacteriaceae bacterium, assembly GCA_963813015.1. Lineage (GTDB taxonomy): Bacteria > Acidobacteriota > Terriglobia > Terriglobales > Acidobacteriaceae > Telmatobacter. The sequence goes on along the minus strand of CAWEXN010000008.1, from coordinate 743,243 downwards.
TCCAGTCGCATTCCGGGGATGCGAAAAATAATTAAATAAAAAATTTGGGGACATTTCGCCAAACATTCGCCAATTAACTTCTTTAGAATCAATAAACCGTCTTCGGAAAAGTCGAAAATGTGCATGCAACTACATCGAATTTATGACCAGCAAAGCCTTTGAAATCAACAGGCGGTCTCTTCTTTTGCAACCTGTGCGCGTTCGCCTCTTAACTTCTTCATTTCATGACCTTTGTTTCACTTCTTTGCTCTCGCGCACGGCTCGACCCTTTTTCACCGTTCACCGCCTTCGCCACTTCCACGAGCGTCGAGTAGAACGTCGCTCCGCCGCCGATGTCGGTCAGCCGCTCGCTGGTCAGCGCGTTGATGTTCGCGCCGTCCGGGTGCAGCTTGGCCCAATCGAGCCGCGCCGCAACCACCCCCGCGGGCAGGCTGGCGTTCAGCATCGCCGTCAGCTCCAGCGACCCTCTGTCATTGAAGACGCGGACGCGTTCGCCGTCCGAAACGCCTCGTGACTGGGCGTCGGTTGGATGCATTTCGATTCGTTGATTGGTCCGCGCTTCCATCTTGCGATGGCCGGGAAGATTCGCAAACGTCGAGTTCATATAGTTGTCGTTTTTGCGCCCCAGCAGTTCCAGCGGATACTTTTTCGCCTCTTCACCCCACCGCGATTCGATCGGCGGAACAAAATTCGGAAGCCCGTCGGCGCCCGCTGCTGCGAGAGTCTCCGAGAAAAATTCGATTTTGCCGGAAGGCGTTGGCACCGAGCCGGAAGTGTACGGCAGAAACGGACGCTTCTCGGGATCGGAATAAAACGCGAGGGGGATGTGCCCTTCGCGCTCCAGATCTTCGAATGTAATGTGCTCCATGTTCGCGTTCTTCGAGTGGCCGTCGGCGCCGATCGCAAGCGCCTGCCGGATCATTTCTTCCGGCGTATCGCGGAAGCAGGCTTCGATGAATCCCATGCGCTGCGCAAGCTGGCCGAAGAGCCATACGTTCGGCCGCGCCTCACCGGGCGGTTCAATGGCTTGCTTTGAAAGCTGCACAAAGTAGTGGCCGTATGCGCCCTGCACGTCCACGTGCTCAAGGAACGTCGTCGCCGGCAAAATGTAGTCGGCGTAGTCGGTGGTGTCAGTAAAGAACTGCTCATGAACAACAGTGAAAAGATCGTCGCGCATCAATCCGCGGCAAACCGCGTTGTGGTTCGGCGCCACCGCGCCCGGATTCGAGTTGTAGACAAACAGCGCGTGAACTTGAGGGCCGTCTTCGGCGCGCGAGCCGAGCTCGGTCAGAGCGCGGCCAAGCTCCGACATGTTCACCACGCGCGCAAGCCTGCCCAACGGCGAGGCCATCGCCAGATCGGGCCGCTCAAGAGCCTTCTTGTCCCACTGAAACGCGCCGGAAGTCGAAAGCTGTCCGCCGCCGCCGCGATGCTTCCAAGCGCCGGTGAGCGCAGGCAGCATGGCGATTGCGCGCACCGCCGTGCCGCCGTTCTGGCTTCGCTGCACGCCGTAGTTCAGGCGCAGCATGGCGGGGCGCGTCGTAGCGTATTCGCGCGCAAGCTGTTCGATCTCCGCCGCGGTCATGCCCGTCCACGCGGCCACGCGCTCCGGCGTGTACTCGCGCGCGCGCACGGCCAGCCGTTCAAACCCGTGCGTCATTTCGGCAATATAGGCGCGGTCTTCGAGGCCCTCATTCAGGATCACGTGCATCATGCCCAGCGCCAGCGCCGCGTCAGTGCCGGGACGGATCGCGATGTGCCAGTCGGCCACGGCCGCGGTGCGCGTGCGGTAGGGATCGATCACGATCAGCCGCGCTCCGTTGCGCCGCGCCTCTTCAACGAACGGCCACAGGTGAATGTTGTTGCCGTGAATGTTCGCGCCCCACGCGAGGATCAGCTTCGCGAGCCGCACGTCTTCGGTCGGTGTGCCGTACTTCTTGCCGTAGACCAGGTTCCACGCCTGCCCGCCCGCCTCGGAACATATCGTGCGGTCGAGCTGGCTCGCGCCGAGGCGATGAAAGAAGCGGCGATCCATCGAGCCGAAGCCGAGCACGCCGATGGTACCCGCGTAGCTGTAAGGCAGGATCGACTCGGGCCCGTAACGATTGCCGATCTGTTCGAGCCGCGCTGCAATGGCGTCGAGCGCCTCATCCCAGCTCACGCGCTCAAAGGATTCGTGCTCGCTGCCCGCGGGGCAGCGGACCCTTTTGCCACGCCCGGCTTGCGGCGCAGCGGGTAAAGAACCCGGTCCGGCGCATAGACGCGATCGAGATACTTGGCAACCTTGCCGCACAGAAATCCGCGAGTGACCGGCTGCGATGGGTCGCCCTCCACCTTTACCGCGCGGCCTTCGTCATTCACCGTCACCAGCACCGCGCACGAGTCGGGGCAGTCATGCGAGCAGACCGTGTGAACGATGCGGAACGGAGGGGAAGCAGCCATGGCGTCATTGTAAGCTGGTGGATTTCGAGCGGCCCTCCGGGACGCCCGCGCGCAGGGGTTCGTTTCCCAGGACGTCGCTGCGCTCCGCCCTGGGCTATTTTGGCCTCTCCCTCCGGGAGCGTTTTCCGTAGAATCTGTCGACCGTACAAGCCCCATGTACACTGGACACGCCATGGATTGCGTCTTTTGCAAAATCGCCGCCGGAGAGATTCCCACAACCGCCGTGTATCAGGATAGGCAAACCTACGCTTTTGACGACATCCACCCAAAGGCGCCGGTGCACATCCTTGTCATACCGCGCGAGCACATTGGTTCGCTCGCTGAGGCGGGTCCGGAAAAGCGAGCACTGCTCGGTCACCTTGTAGGTGTAGCGGCGGAAATTGCTCGGCAAAAAGGTCTGGCGAAGGGCTACCGCATCGTCATCAATTCCGGCGAAGACGGCGGCCAGACCGTGGACCATCTCCACTTGCACCTGATGGGAGGCCGGCAGATGACCTGGCCGCCCGGCTAAGAAGCAAGGACCAGGGGCACGGGGAGCAAGAAAACAACAAGAGGCGCGCCAAGTGGGCGCGCCTCTTGTTTTGGTTCCCGTGGTCGCTGCTTCTAGAAGGTAGGTTGCTGTGAGATTTCCTCTTCTTCTTCCACGCCGTAGCGGCGGAGAAGAATGGGCAAGCTCTGCGAGAAGGCCGAGCGCGGCATGACGGAATCGCATCCCGCTTCGACGGCTTTCATCTTGAGGTCGCCCTGCAGATGGTTGAGGAAGCCGATGATGGAGACGGCCTTCTTGAATTTGGACTTGAATTTGGGAATGAGCGTCATGGGCTTGGCGTTCAGGTTGTTCAGGTCGAAGACCAGGAGCGCGGGCTTCTCGTTTTCCGGCGACTCGTAGATGCGCGCGATCGCGTCCTTGTTTTCGCCCTTCACAAACTCCACTTTCACGCCCAGTTTGCGCGCCGTCTCCTGAATCTTGGCCAGGAAAAACAGATCTTCGATGAAGCAGAAGATGCGCGTTGGAGCGTCTTCGCGGATGGGGGCCGGAGGCAGCGCGGCATAGACGTCGGGATAGTACCCGCTGCTATGACCGTTGCCCGCAGTGGGAATGGTGGAGGGCGGGCCGTCGGCAACGTTGCCATTCACCACGCGATAACTGTGGTCCATAGGGCCGACAAATGCGCGCGGACCCTTCTGCCTTCCTCTGCGCTTGCCCTGCGGCGGGCCGGAGATGCTGTTTCCAGGCTGCACCGGAGGAGCCGAGCTCTTCTGGAAGAATTTCTTCTTCTTGCGGCCCTGGTGCTGGTGTTGAGGCTTGTGCTGCGAGGGATGCGATTGATGCGGTGCCTGCGGCTGCGGCGAATCCTGCATCTGTCCCTGCGGTTGTTGGGCTTGCACCCCAGCCTGTTGGTTGGACTTGTTCTTGCGGCGGCGGCGACGACGCCGATGCCCATGCGACTGCACCTGACCGTTGTCAGGAGAAGGCCCCTGTTCAGACTGGGGCTGCGTCGGTTCTGTTGTCATAATGCTTATGCTTCCTGGTACTTTGCTTTCCGGTGTATTGAATTGCGTTTTACTCTTGGTTGAGCCGTTCCGTGACCATGCGCAAATGCTCTCCGGATTCTTCCGGAGTGTGGCGCAGACAAATCAATGGACAGCTCAATTCTTAAACTGGTGCAGACCGTTTCCTTCTCCGCGAAGTCTTTTCCTCGATAAGGAACAAGAGTTTCGACTTCGGAGCGACGAAATGCCGCGCGAATGGTCCTGAAACTGGCCCCGCGCCTCAGATTCTGTGCTTCAACCCCTTGAGCGTCTTAGAGAATGCGATTGCTGCTTCATACGCGGGAGTCGTCAATCAACTCCATCCGACCGCCGGAACTTCCCGGCGCAGCTTCTGCTTTTCTCGGAGAATGCCCTTTCCTATGTGAGCCTTCATCGCACACAGCTTGATAACAACCAGACTGGCGAACGATGATTTGCTTGCTCCGCGGCGAGCTTGCTCTACCCATACTCGGGTGGCCTGCGTCAGCCGCTTGATAGGCAACTCCGATAGTACAGGGAAGGCCACCCTCTGGCAAGAGGGGGTTGGGGGAGGAACCGCCCTAAGTAATAAGGGTGCTGAACTTCAGGTTCGGCCGAAGGATGACCTGAACACTGACTGGAAATGAGGCCTGAAGCGCGAAACGCCACTCCTTTGAGAGTGGCGCTTAGACAGCGGTGCCGGAGTCATGCGCTGGTCACTGGCCTCCCAGCGAGTTAAGGAGCGAGTTGATTGCTCTGCTCCGTTTGCAGGCTCCCCAGCTGGCTTGTCCCCTGTTTGGGCCGCTCATTGGCGGTTGCCTCTGCCGGGTACCCGGTGCTGATCAGGTGCTCGCTCCTTTGAGCGGCCCCCACATCACTGGCGCCAATAAAGTAGCAATCGATGTACCGTTCACAAGATTGTTTCTTTGCAATGATTTGCGCGTAATTGAAGTTCGGCATTGTCTGGATTCTGGGAGGGAAAAGGCGAAAATTATTCAAAAAAGCATAGCGGTGCGGGCGCGCTCGGTTAACCTCGGGACGCTCAGCGTTGGCATGTGGGGCAATAATGAGTTCCGCGGCCAGCGACGATAATCCGGCGAATGGGCGTTTGGCATCGGCGGCATGGCTCGGCAGTCCGCTGGTAAACACAGTGTTCGAGTTGAAAAAAGCCGTGCTCGCCGTCGGCGCCGACGTAATCAGAGACCGACGAGCCGCCTAATCGAATAGCGTGCGTGAGGATCTGGCGCAACGCCAGCCGAAGCCGGTCAAGCTCGACAAGCGTCAAGCGATTGGCCCGTCTCCGCGGACGAATGCCGGCGTGAAAGAGGCTTTCATCGGCATAAATATTGCCGACGCCTGCAAGCAGGGTTTGGTTGAGCAGAGCTGCCTTGATCGATAAGCGGCGGTCGCGGAAAAGTGCGGCAAATTCGCGCTCGCCAATGATGAGGGGTTCATCGCCTGGCGCGCCGAATGCGGCTTCGCGACGGAGATCCCGGAATTCCAGGCGCCCAAATCTCCGCGGATCGATAAAGCGCAGCTCACGACCGCTTTCGAGGAAGAGCCGCGCATGAGTATGGGAGGCGACGGGGCTTTCCGGCGAAGTAACCAAGAGGCGTCCGGTCATGCCAAGATGCACGATCCATTGAGCGCAAGACCTGAGCGCTTCGCGCTCGTGCGCATCGGGCGCGGACGCCGATGGACTTAATTCAAAGACGATGTGCTTTCCGGTGCGGTGAACCGCGAGGATCGTGCGGCCTGTAAGGCCCTTGATCTGGCGCGCAGGTGGCGTCTTGAAGGTTTGAGGCCGACGACTAAACCAGACCTGAACAATGCGATCGCCGCGAATGCGCTTGTCAACACCGCGGGCAATCGTCTCCACCTCGGGCAGTTCCGGCATCGGCTTATTGTAGAGGATCGCAAGATCGCAAGATCGCAAACAGAGTGCTGTGCGATTCGGCCGATTCCTACCGAGGATTCTCAACCAATTCAGATTCTTCTTCGGCCATACGGCTTTGCAGGGCTCCCCACTGCTCCAGATACACCACCCCAAGCACGAGACCGAACAGGAAGACTCCAACCGAGACGCCTTCAATAAGATTCAGATCACGGTCTTCGGCGGGGGTTTGATACACCGTGGTTCCATGAATACCGCGCGGCACAACGCGATTCACTTCCGGCGCCGGCCACCTGGGCATGGTGTCAAGGTAATGCGTGGAGATCATCGCGGAGACGATGAGGCCAGCCAGCCCGGGCAAGAGAAACAGCAGCGCGAAGAACTTGAGCGTGACTAATCTCGCAGTTTTCATCGCTTTCACCTCAAGTCAAACAGGATCTTCGGGCCGAATTTTCAGGCCGGCTCAAGAGAGAACGCAGGGTTTGCTGTTCCTGCTTAAAGTCTAGACCCGAATTCCGGGCGTCCACCATAGAGATCTGCATTCTTAAGCATGGAACGGTTTGAGCGCTCCGAGAAGGATCGAAGCAGGCCAACGCGATCTGGAAGTTGCGTTACACCCCAGCGCACGGAACACTACACTGAGTGCAGCCCATGGCCGCACCTGAAGCCGTAACCGACACCATCGCCGCTATCTCCACGCCGCCTGGGCGTGGTGGCATCGGCATTGTGCGCCTAAGCGGGCCGCAAGCCGCGTCGATCGCGGCTCAACTCGCTCGCCCGCATCAGCCTCTGGAACACGCTCATGCACGTTTGGCCGATGTACTGGACCCGACAGACGCCGCTGGACCACGCATTGACGAAGCTCTGGTAACTTTTTTCGCCGCGCCAAACTCGTACACCGCGGAAGATTTGATTGAGATTGCGGCGCACGGTTCGCCGGTTGTGCTCGAGCTTTTGCTTCGACGCGCATTGGAGCTCGGCGCACGCCTGGCCGAGCCGGGCGAGTTTACCGAACGCGCTTTTCTGGCCGGCCGACTGGATCTGACGCAAGCCGAGGCGGTTCGCGACTTGATCGATGCGCAAACCCTCACGCAGGCGCGGCAGGCGGCCAGCCAGATGGGCGGCGCGCTCAGTCGCCGCGCTGCCCCCGCCAAGCAATCCCTTGTGGAACTGATCGCGCTGCTCGAAGCGGGCATCGACTTTGCCGAAGACGACATCGACGTGACACCGCAGGCCGAGATCGCGCGGCGCATCGAGGAGATTACGCCGCCGCTCGCCGCTCTTGAGGCCTCTTTCGCGCGTGGCCGCATTGTCCACGACGGCTTGACGATGGCGATTGTTGGCCGGCCTAACGTGGGCAAAAGCTCGCTTTTCAACCGGCTGGTCGAGCGCGACCGCGCCATCGTTACGGCGTCGCCGGGCACGACGCGCGATCTGGTCAGCGAACGCATCTCGATCGGCGGCATTCCGATTGAGCTAGTGGACACGGCAGGTTTTCGCGAAGGCGCACGCGAACTTCTGGAAGAAGCTGAACAACTTGGAATTCGCCGCAGCCACGAAGCCCTGGCCGATGCTGCGCTGGTGCTGATCGTTCTGGACGCAACACAGCCGCTGAATGATGAGGACAGGAGACTGCTCGCCGCGGTCGACGGAAGGCCGGCGATCGTTGCGCTGAATAAGAGCGATCTGGTGGCGAATGAGAAAGATTCGGCTTCTATATCCGAGCCCGCGGCGACGACGATCTCAACTTCGGCGCTTACCGGCGAGGGAATCGTTGCGCTGCAGGAACGAATTCTGGCGCTTGCGACCGGTGGGGCAGCCGCTGAGCCAGGCATGTTAACCAATCTCCGCCAGCACCAGGCGGTCACTACCGCGCTTTCGGCGCTGGCCGACGCCGCGAAAGCCAACGCGGGCGGCATTCCTCACGAAATGATTTTGCTCGATCTCTATCGCGCGCTGTGGGTTCTCGATTCACTCACCGGGCAGACCACTTCCGACGACATCCTGAATCTGATCTTCTCCACTTTCTGCATCGGGAAGTGATTGTAATTCCGGCACCGCATCTCGTCCCTGCCCGCTCAGGACTTTGGTAGAAAATAGGCATCGATTGCACGCATCAAGGCAGCACGATCGATTTGCGGCGGTCGGTCTTCGAATTGAGCGGCCCACAAGACCTGGTTCACAAGATCCCGGGGATAGCACGCCCGCAACTCCTGCTGCATTGTGTCGCGAATGACTACGATCAGCTCCTTGAGCAGGTCAGTGTCGGCTTCGAGGCCATGGTCGCCGGCAATGCGGCGAAATATTTCGCAGAACTGCTCGTCCGAGATTGCACCAAGCCTGATTTTCGTCTGGATCCTCCGCAAGAATGCGGGATCCATCACCTTGGCCGGATCGATGTTCGACGCGAATACGACCAGCATTTCAAAGGGGATTTCAATCTTCATTCCGCCTACGAGAGTCAGAAACTCGATCCCGCGATCAAGCGGAACAACCCAGCGATTCAGCAATTCGTCAGGAGGAATTCGCTGTCGCCCGAAATCATCGAGGATCAGGACCCCATTGTTGGCTTTCATCTGCGGTGGCCCGTCATAGCATTTCGAAATTGGATTGAATTGCAGGTCCAGCATTTCGATCGTCAATTCTCCACCGACAGTAACCGACGGCCGATGGCAGCGCACCCAACGCTCGTCTCGATTCTCGGATTCCGGTTCCTCTATTCGCTTGTGAATCGCTGGATCGTAGACAGTAATGATCTGGCCATCGACCTCCAGCGCATAGGGAATCCATACCCCATCCTTAGCAAGCACGCGCGACAAGGCCTCCGCGGCGGCGGTTTTTCCAACGCCAGGCGGACCATAGAGGAAGATCCCCGCCCCGGAGTTGATTGCTGCTCCGAACTGCGCCAAGGTTTTGCTGTCCATGACCAGATGCGCGAAGGCCTGCTCGACATCATCCTGGTGAACTTTCACGTTGCGGACGCTCTGTTTCCGAACTTGCTCAACGTAGCTTGCTAGAGCGACAGGGGCAGCTCCCGCGTAGTGGCTTTGGGATAGTAGTTCCAGCGCCCGCGCTCTGCCTTGAGACGTGATGGCAATATTGGCAACGGTGGCGCTCATTCCAGTGACTTCTACGAGTAGTTTTGCGCGGAGCCGGCGGAAAAGTTCCTCTGCTATTTCGTAGCTGAGCCGAGTTCTTTGGGAGAGATCAAGAACTGAAAATGGACCTGCGAGATAAAGCGTCTTCAATGCGATATCTTCGAGAGTTGTTTCTCGTACACCGGCCTCCGAAATTGACCTGGGTCTGTTTTCTGGACTGGTGGGCCGCGCGGCTTTCAGAAAATCCTGTGTTTGCACTGAGGTGTTCATTTTGCCTTTCGGATTCTTGCAAATACGATTTGAGATTCACGCCGGAGCTACGTGTATGTCCGTTTCCTTCTGATCCAACATCGAGGGCGAAGGAGTGCGAGTTTGCAGGCTATTTTCCGAGGATCAGGATATTCCAATAGGAGCATGTCGGAATCTTAGCCCATTGATGTTGCACAGTTACACTACGGCGGTCCGGCCGCTTCTTTCGGGAGGTTCGAAGTTAACCGCTTTAAAGGGAATTCACCGACCAGATTCGCCGCCGCATCTCCACCTGTGCCCGCAAGACCATTCAAAAAGACCAGCAACGCTCTGCGGTCAGAAGGCGGGTGGTAGAGGTTCGAAATCGCGCCTTCGGCTGGAGCGTGGGCGCGGGCAACTTTCCGCAAGTGCACCGATTATTCGCCGTAGGGAACCCAAACGTTTTTCACTTGCGTGGCGTGCTGCAGGAACCAGCGGCCTTCAGCCTGCGCGGGATTGAACCAGTCGTACTCGTGGCCGTCGTTGGTCCACACCTGCTTCATGTTGCCGATTGAAGCAGCGCGCACAAAGTCGGCCTCCTCGTTGCTGCGGAAGCACCAGATAGCCTCGATGCCGTCGTGCTCGGCGAGGGTCTTTGCAAGCTCCACGGGACGGCCGGCAACAAGATTCACAACGCCGGCGGGAACGTCGCTGGTGTCGATAAGCTGGTAGAGATCGCCGATGATCAGCGGATAGCGATCGGAGGGCACGGCGACGACCGTGTTGCCCACGGCGATGGCCGGAAGCACGAGCGAGAGCAGACCGAGCAGGGGCGCTTCTGATGGCGCGAGAATTCCAATGGCGCCGACGGCCTCGTTCATGGCGATGGCGATGTTGCGGCCAGGAGGATTGTGGACCAAGCCATCGTATTTGTCGGCCCATGCGGCATAGGTGAAGATGCGCTCGATGGAGAGATCGACCTCGACTGCTGCCTGCTCCTCACCGACGGCGCGGGCGAGCCGATGCGCGATTTCATCGCGGCGCTGGATCATGTTCTCGGCAATGAAGTAGAGAATCTGCGCGCGGTTGTGCGCTGAAGTTCTGGCCCAGCCGGACGCATTGCGTGCGGCTTCGACAGCGTTGCGAATGTCTTTGCGGTTGCCGAGCGGCGCTTCACCAAGCAGCTCGCCGTCGCGGCCCCCCTCTTTTCTTCCATAGACCGGGAACGAGTAGCCGGAGTCGGGGCGGGCCTGCTTGCCGCCGATGTATTGCTTGACGGTGCGGTCGATATTGGAGCTGGCAGTTGCGGCTGCCGGCGTTGATCCTTCGTCCTCGTCGAGAGCGTCAATTTCGGGAGCGTTGGGGCTGGTCGCTTTTGCGGGAGCCGCAGGCAGCGAGTGCAGCCACTTTGGCGTGAGGTACTCGAGCATGCCCTCGCGCCCGCCTTCGCGTCCGTAACCGGATTCGCGATAGCCGCCGAATCCGCAGGCCGCGTCAAATTGATTGGTGCAATTGACCCAGACGACTCCGGCCTTTACCTGCGAGGCAAGATCGAGCGCGACGTTGATGTTCTCGCTCCAGATGCTCGCTGCGAGTCCGTAGATCGTGTTGTTGGCGAGCTCAGCCGCTTCTGCCGGAGTGCGAAAGGTCATGGCGACAAGGACTGGGCCAAAGATTTCTTCCTGAACAACCGTCGACCCGGGATGAACGTCAGTGAGCAGGGTCGGCGGGAAGAAACAGCCCTTCTCGGGCATAGGATTGCTCGGCTGCCAGCAGCGCGCACCTTCAGCCACGCCGGCATCGACCATCTTGCGGATGGATTCAAGCTGCACGGGCGAAACGATGGCTCCGATATCGATGGCCTTATCGAGCGGCGGTCCCACGCGCAGAGATTCCATGCGTGCGCGAACCTTGGTGTAAAGCGTTTCGGCTACGCGTTCCTGCACCAGCAGCCGCGAACCCGCGCAGCACACCTGGCCCTGGTTGAACCAGATCGCGTCCACCAGGCCTTCGACTGCGGAGTCGAGGTCGGCGTCGTCAAAGACCACGAAGGGCGATTTGCCGCCGAGTTCGAGCGAGAGCTTCTTCGTTGAATTGGCCGTGGCTTTGCGGATGATCCGGCCAACTTCGGTCGATCCGGTAAACGCGACTTTGTCGATGCCTGGATGCTCGATGAGCGCCTGGCCAGTTTTCGCGTCGCAGGTGAGCACGTTGAGCACGCCGGGAGGCAGATCCACTTCCATGGCGAGCTCCGCGAATGCCAGCGCGGTGAGCGGCGTATATTTTGCCGGCTTAATCACGACGGTGTTGCCCGCGGCCAGCGCCGGAGCTACTTTCCAGGCAAACATCAGACAGCGGAAAGTTCCACGGAATGATCTGGCCGACAACGCCGCAAGCCTGGTAGTTGGGAAATTCGGATTCAAGAAGCTGCGCCCAGCCAGCGTGGTGATAGAAATGACGCGCGACGAGGGGAATGTCGATGTCGCGGCTCTCGCGGATGGGCTTGCCGTTGTCCATCGTTTCTAGGACTGCGAGGCGGCGCGAATGTTTTTGCACCTGCCGGGCAAGAGCATACAAATAGCGGGCGCGCTCATGGCCGCTGAGCGCCTGCCATGCGGGCAGAGCTTTGCGTGCGGCGGAGACGGCGGCTTCGACGTCGGCGGTGTTTCCCTTGGCGACCTCGGCAAGAGTCTCGCCCGTGGAGGGATCGCTGGTGGTCTGGTACTCGCCGCTCGCTGGCTTTACCCACGCGCCGCCGATGAACTCTTGAAACTGGCGGTGGTGGCGATCGAGCCATTGATTGGCTTCTTTCGGATCCTCCGGCGCGGCGCCGTACTCCATGGTGTAGAACTTTTCCGCAATGCTCACAGCGTCTCCTTGTGACCCTCGGCGAGACCTCTACGCGATGGGATGACGGTACGTGGCCGAGTAGCGCCCAGTTAAATGATGCTCCAGTTGGCGCTCGATATCGCCCAACATTCCACTGGCGCCGAACCGAAAGAGTGACGGCTCGAGCCACGGGCGACCAAGCTCGTCCTTCATGAGCGCCAACCAGTCTGTCGCCTGCTTGGCTGTGCGAATGCCGCCCGCGGGCTTAAAGCCGACCGCGCTACCCGTGCGTTCGGCGTAATCGCGAATGCAGCGGACCATCACCAGCGAAACCGGCAGCGTGGCGTTGACGCTTTCCTTGCCGGTCGACGTTTTGATGAAGTCCGCGCCGGCCATCATTGCAACCCAACTTGCGCGGGCAACATTGCGTAGCGTCATCAGGTCGCCGGTGCCGAGGATAGCTTTCATGTGCGCCGGTCCGGCGGCTTGCTTGAATGCCGCGACCTCGTCGTAAAGCGCTTGCCACTCACCATTGAAGACATGAGCGCGCGTAATGACGATGTCGATTTCCCGCGCGCCAGCTTCTACGCTGCGGTGAATCTCGTCGACGCGCTCGGCGAGCGGTGAAAGGCCTGCGGGGAATCCAGCGGAGACTGCCGCGACGGGTATGCCAGAGCCTTCGAGAGCTTTCACTGCAGTTTCGACAAACGCGTGATAGACGCACACTGCGCCGACGGTCAGATGCAGATCCTCAATGCCGAGGCCTTCAACAATGTGGCGCTGCAGCGGGTTGCGCGCTTTGGCGCAGAGACGCCGGACGCGGTCGGCCGAGTCGTCGCCGCTCAATGTGGTCAGGTCCATGCACGCAATGGCGCGCAGCAGCCAGGCAGCCTGCGTTTCCTTCTTTACGGTTCGCCGCGCAACATGGGTCGCCGCGCGCCGCTCCACTGCGCTGGTGTTGACGCGCACGCCTTCAACCCAATCAAGGTTAAGGGGAATGCGACGGTTGGGTTCGAGAGTGCGCCCATTAAGGACAACGGGGATGGATTGGACGGTATGCGGCGCGGGGCGGGACGCGTTGCGATTCGACGTGACGGGTTGAACGGCCATGGAGGGTCTCCGCAACAGTGCTGAAGAACTGACTTCAGCGAGAAAAGACGGGCTCCTTCACATCGTACGGAGAAGCCTCGAGTAGAAATGAAGGATAAATCTACCGAAGCGGCAAAGCAACCTGAGCGCCCGGCAAACGGTGCGCTGGGGTTCGGGATTGTTCGTCCGGCCCGTAGGGCCGGACGAATCGCGGAGGCATCCCGTTCCCAGGGCTCAGTCCGCTAGCTCACCCCATCGAGCACAGATCGCTCGCTGGGGACCCCGACTGGCGCGGACTTCGGCCTGGGCCATTTTCGGCGCTCCCTACGGGAGCGGCGCGTCGCTCACCATTTGAGGCGCAGAAGCGAGACGGCCTGACGGGGCAGGGTCGTTTCGACGGTCGCGCGTCCTTGGTCGACATCGAGCCAGACGGGAGAGGTGAGGAGCTGCAATTGGCCGGCCGCCTTGAGCTGGGCGTACTGCTCGGGCGTCGGCGACTGCGGTGATCCCATGTTTTTCCACGCGGTGTAGGCGTTGCTGTGCGTCTCGTCGATCCGGTAGTGCTCGAGCAGCACTCTCTTCACGCCTGCCGGAATTCCGCTGATCGTGATTTGAACGTCTGTGGGAGGCGCGGGAAGGTCGTCGTCGTGATAGTTCCACACCATGACGGCTGTTTCATGGTCGGCTCTGGTCGCAAACGAATCGATATCGGGAGTTTGCCGTGCGCCGGTTTTGACGAGGTCGCCGAGCGGGACCTGACCGGTGCTGATGGTGGCGACGCGATCGCCCGCCATGAGCCCTGCCATCCGGAAGAAGTTGAGAATGGGCTTGTCTAGTCCGTTGGTTGCGAGCGTGCGAAATCCCTCAAAGTAGTTCTTGTTTTCAAACTCGAAAGACCAGGAGAGCATCGCGATCAGGTTTACCTTCGCCGCATCCTGCAGCTCGAAGAGCGACTTCATCACCGCAGCCGTGTAGCTGGCGTATAGCGGACCGTTACGGTACGCATTCGCGGGATTGTCCTTCATGGAGCAGGCTGCGCAACCTTCGGGATCTGCTTCGCTCAGAATGATCGGCAGGTTCCGGTACTGCGGGTGTTTTGCGACGATTTGGAATCCTGTTTGCGCCGCTTCGAGCTCGTTTGAGATGCCCATCCGCACGTGCCCATCGACCAGCACGGTGCGCCCCTTGGGATGAAACGAGATGAAGTCGAGCGGGATCGGCTTGCCGTTCGCGGCGCTCTTGTCGTGCGAACAATGCTCAAGGAAGCTCCCAAGGAAGGCGCTGGATTTTGCGCCGGACGGGCCTGTGCTGGCTGGTCCGCCAACCTTCGCATTGGGCAACGCGGTCCTCACTCCCGCAACAGTGTAGTCGTAGAGTTTGAAGTACTCTTCAGGCGTGCCGTGCCAGTAAATGATGTCCGGCTCATTCCACACCTCGAAGTACCACGTGCTTACCTGCTGGCGACCGTAGCGATCAACAAGGTGCTGAGTAAACTTGCGGATTAGCTCGCCCCACATCTTGTAGTCTTTGGGCGGATTATTCGATGCGCCTCCCATCGTTGGCTTCGGATAGTGGAGCTGGTATTCGGTGATGCCGGGAACCGCGGCGGCTAGATCCTTCGGCATGAAGCCCAGTTCCACCATGGGACGCACGCCGGCTTTCTGGAATGCGTCGAATGTCTCGTCTGTGATGGTGAAGTCGTAGACCGGCTTGCCGTTCGCATCGAGGCTGAAGACGTTCGAGGAACTCCACTTGAGTTCGGCCACGCCGTTGCCTGACGTCAGCAGATGGTGAGCGCGAATGTAACAGGAGCCGGGCTCAGATCATGGAATTCGCCGAGCAGTTGCCGGCCGTCCTTCATGGTGGTGTAGTTGGACTCGTCATAGCCGAACCAACCGGTGATGGGCTTGTAGCTGCCGACCGGCTTTGCGAGGTCGACATGGATGGAGACTGGAGTTGGTTGGGGCGCCTGGCTCGCGGCGAGGGCGGCACAAAGGAACAATCGCCGAAGCTCTCATCATTGGGTTCTACCTCTCGCTTGGATGGAGCTAAGGCTTGATCACCGTCAATCCCGGAACAGCCGCGAAACGCCGCGTGTTGAAGGTGACAATGGTGGCGCCGGATTCGCGGGCTGTTGCGGCAAGCATCAAATCGTGAGGACTCATCCTCTGTCCCGCGGCCTCAATGTCTGCCCAGAGCCGCGCATGTTCCACGGCTGCCTTCTCGGTGTATGGAACGACTTCGAATACGGAGAGAACCGCTTGAAGGTATTTCTGCCGGTTGGCGCGGTGGACGCCGGTAGCACGCTCTACGCTGCGACTTAACTCGGCCACCGTAATCGCGGCGAGCTTGATTTCTTCGTCGGGACGCGCGCGAAGCCACGCCTCGAGGTCGAGCGCTCTTCGCGCCGCCTGAATGATGACATCGGCGTCAATCAGAAACGCCACGGCCTCACCTGCGGCTGCAACGAACCGCGCGCCTGTTCAAGATCATGCAGCCATGAAGTGGCCTCTTCCGCGCCGACATGAACTTCCTCCATTGCCTGCTTGAGCGCGGCGGCAAGTTCGCTGCCTTTCCTGGGCTGCGTTTCTGCCGGCTCGATTCGGGCAACCGGTGAACCACTCTTATGCAGGATGAAACGTGTGCCCTGATATCGGGCGCGGTTGATACAGTCCGAGAAGTTCCGCGACGCTTCGGTTGCGCTGATCGGAATCGGATCCATCGGAGATCAGATTATCAGATTTCCTGGGCCGTTTCCTTTGGGCCCTGCCAGTCATTCTGCTGCAAAGCGTTCCATTAACGCGTCGAAATCCTCCAAGCGGGCGTATTCGATGACTACTTTGCCACGGCCATTATGGTCCTCGATCGTGACCTTGAGACCGAGAGCCCGCTGCAGGCGTTCCTGGGCATCGCGAACGTTGGCGTCGACGGGCTTCTGCGGTTTGGGACCTTTTTTTGCTTTGCGGCTGGGGTCAATGAGCTCTTGCACAAGGCTCTCTGTTTGGCGAACAGAAAGCGAATAATCGGCGACCCGTTGCGCAGCCCTCTCCATTTCCTCGGGTTCCTGAAGGGCGAGCAGGGCGCGCGCGTGACCGAAAGTCAGCTCTCCGGATTCGACACGTGCCTGGACGGCGGATGGCAGCTTGAGCAAGCGCAGGAAGTTGGCAACGGAGGCACGGTCCTTGCCTGTGCGGTGAGCCATCTGCTCCTGGGTCATGTGGAACTCGCGCGAGAGCCGTTCGAAAGCTCGCGCCTGCTCCATGGGGTTCAAGTCCGCGCGCTGCAAGTTCTCGACGATCGTGATTTCCATTGCTTGCTCGTCGGAGACCTGGCGCAGGATGGCGGGCACGGTGGTCTTGCCGGCCATTTGCGAAGCGCGCCAACGGCGCTCGCCGGCGATGAGCTGGAAACGTCCCCCTGCCAGCGGACGAACCAGGATCGGTTGCACCACGCCGTTGGCGGAAATGGACGCTGCGAGTTCGGCGAGCTGTTCCTCGTTCAGGTTCGATCGCGTCTGGAACGGGTTGTGGTCAATCTGGTCGAGGGGAATCTCACGCGGCCTTCCTCCCTCGATTTCGGGGACGGGCGAGGCCTGCGCGCGCGGCAACAGGGAGTCAAGTCCTTTGCCAAGTGCTCGGCGCTTAGGGTCAATGGAGGCTGTGGTCATATTCCTGAAACCTCAAGGGGTGGTAAATACAACAAAGCAATTGAATTCCGCGCTTGGTCGCGTCCTGGAAGAGCCGGGGAACGTGTTACGTATAGGGCCAAAACGCATTCTTGGCACGAGGACGGTCTTCTGCCGCGGCCTTGCGCTCCGCGGCGCGCGGATTCTCCATTTGGTTACGGGCCAGGAACTCCGATGCCATCTCGAAATACGCTTCAGCGCCGCGCGATCGGGAATCATAGAGGGCGACGGGTTTGCCGTGGCTGGGCGCTTCAGCGAGACGGACATTGCGGGGAATGACTGTGCGATAGACGATCTCGCGAAAGTGCTCGCGGAGGGTTTCCGTGACTTGCTGGGCGAGGTTGGTGCGATCGTCGTACATGGTCAAGAGGACGCCCTCAATGGCGAGGTCGGGATTGTATGCAGAGCGCACGCGTTCAAGCGTAGAGATCAATTCCGAGATGCCCTCGAGGGCAAAGTACTCGGCCTGCATGGGCACAATCAGGGTTTCCGCGGCGGAGAGGACGTTGAGGGTGAGCAGGTCGAGGGCCGGTGGGCAATCGAGGAAGATGAGCTCGTAGTTGTCCTTGATGAGCTCGAGGCCGGAGCGAAGGCGGAGGGCGCGGTCCTCGGCGCCGGAGAGCTCGATATTGGCGCCAGTGAGGTTTTTGGAGCCAGGGAGCAGGGAAAGGCCGTCGATTTCAGTCGGGAGAATGACCTGATCGGCGCGGCTGTCGCCCATGAGCACGTCGTAGACCGAGTGGCGACTGTCGTCTCGCTGGAGACCGAGGCCGGAAGAAGCGTTCGCCTGGGGATCGCAATCAACGAGGAGGACTTTGAGGCCTTCGAGCGCCAGGCAGGCAGCGAGGTTGATGGCGGTGGTGGTTTTGCCCACTCCTCCCTTTTGATTGACGAGTCCGACGATCTTGCCCATGGCATTCCAGAGTAAAGCGAAAGCGCGAAAGCGCGTTGGGGCTTGCATTGTGGAGAACGAGGCAGAGTTGTGGAAAGCGGCTGAGGGGCTTGGCGCCAGGCGGGGGCAAATGATTACGGCGGAAGGGCTTTCGGACTGGGGGCACGGAATGGTCATCGAGGCAGAAAAAAGGGCGGCGCGGTGGAAAACTGCCGATAGTGGGGCGAGGTTTGAGCACGGCGGAAGGGCGAGTTCCATTTTGGGACCATCGGCCAATTTGGGAATGGGGATGAGTGTTCCACGTGGAACCTCTGCTATCTAGGGAAGGACGAGGGCTGATTTCAATTGCGGATTGTTCCACGTGGAACGTGATTAACAGGAGCTAAGCTGGTGGGGGTGCGATGGACAATCGGCCGGTGTGGGGCGAGCCGCGTTTGTGTAGGGTGAGTGGATCAATATTGCGGTCAGTTTCGAGCTGATTCCCGATAAAATCGACAGAATTCGCGAAATCTGTCGATGGCTTTTCGGCGGATTTATTGATTGTAATAGGGTTATAGCCGTTTTCTTGCGTTTGAGGCCCAAAAATCACTCCTTTGCCTGTTTTCTTGAGTGATCGAGGCCGAAATCCGCGAAATGAAGAACGAACACGGCACACTTTGGCGTCGGTCCAGGCAGCGGCCAACACTCCCGTTCAGCTCTGATGGATTGAGTATGCGCCGAATGCCGGAAATGATCGGCAAACTTCGCGAAATTATTTGGCGGATTGTTTTCAGAGAGTTGAAGCCGGAAAACCCTATGTCAGGGCTTGACGATCACCGCGCACGCGCATTTGACCGCGCGGGAGTAGACTACGGTCGGAGTCCAGAAAGAAGGCAAGAATGGATCTCCCGAACGCCTTTCATAGGTCAGATCAATCCTCCGTCCGAAAAAGATATTGCAGCCAAGCTCGGGCCCGCCTTGGTGACCTGGAAGGAGTTGCTCGCCTGGCTCGATGAAAAGGGAATCGCAATTGGTGATTGGAGGTCAGTCTCCCAAAAGAAGTACGGTTGGGGTCTGCGTCCATCGCTCAAGAAGCGCACGATTCTCTACCTGGGTCCATGCGAAGGCAGTTTTCGGGTGAGCTTTATTCTTGGCGACAAGGCGGTTGAGGCGGCCCGGACCAGCGACCTGCCGAAAACCCTCCTGAAGGTGATTTCGGGGGCCAAGCGCTACGCGGAGGGAACTGGCGTCCGGCTCATGATTCGGAAACCTGAGGATTTGGCTTCGGTCCGCGAGCTCATCGAAATCAAGCTTGCGAATTGACTTTCTGGCCCAGAGCGAGAATGCGGGACTCGCTTTCAGGCAGGCAAATCGGCGAGTCCCAGTGGAACTGCGGGCCGGCGGCCGTCTGAAGCTGATTGAGTGCGGCCTCTGTCGTCATCAGCGCGAGCCAGCCGTTGGGCGAGACGAGTTTGGCCGCGGCCGCGACGGCCTTCGGCATTCGTTCGACTGCCCGCAAAGCAACGCAATCAAAGACGGCACGAAGTGCCTCGGCTCGATCGGCGTGGACCTTTGCCGTGATTCCGAGAACCCGCACAGCTTCCTGGAGGAACGCGGCCTTCTTGCCCTGCGACTCGGCCAGGGTTACAGCGATCTGGGGCCGGCAGAGCGCGATGGGGATTCCGGGCAGGCCGCCTCCGGAACCGAAATCGAGCAAAGTGGTGACATGGCCGGAAATTAATCGCGCAACTGCAATTGATTCAATGATATGCCTAGACAGGATCCTCTCTTCATCGCGGACTGAACTGAGATTGAGTTTTGCGTTCCAGCGAACAAAGAGCGAACAATAGGCTGAGAATTCGGCGACCGTCGGATCGTCCAGCGGGTCAAGACCGGCCTTTTGCAGGAGGTCGTTGAGCCGGGAGGCTGCGCCTTCCGGACTCATCGCTTTTTACCCGCTTCCGCTGGCGCGCTCCACTCGCCGGGAGCCTGAACGAACGCGGATTTTTCTTTGTTCTGCCACTCCTCTGCCGCCCCGATGAACGCAGAGAAGATCGCGCGCGAAAATTCGCTTTGCGCGCAGGTG
Organism: uncultured Acidobacteriaceae bacterium; assembly: GCA_963813015.1. Lineage (GTDB taxonomy): Bacteria > Acidobacteriota > Terriglobia > Terriglobales > Acidobacteriaceae > Telmatobacter. The sequence goes on along the minus strand of CAWEXN010000008.1, from coordinate 723,509 downwards.
CGCTCCGGATGCCACTGCACGCCCACGACAAAATGATCCGGGCTGTCGAGCTCAACGGCTTCGACAATCCCGTCGTTTGGCGAGACCGCAGTGACACGTAGATTTTTTCCCGGTGTTCGAATTGCCTGATGGTGGCTCGAATTCACTTGCGCATCGGATTCGCCGGCGAGAGAGAGGATTTTCGTTAAGCGCGATCCTTCGGCGATTTTCACCGGATGTGCTTCGACAACCTCGCGGCCGGGCTGGTGATTCACGGGCGTCTTCAAATCTTGAATCAGCGATCCACCGCGCCAGACGTTCAGCGTTTGCGTACCGTGACAGATGGCGAGGATTGGCTTGCGATGGTTGAATGCGTCCTGCAAGAGGAGTTCGTCAGTGGCTGAGCGCACGGGATCGTCAGATGCGCACTCAGGATCGCGCGCTTCACCGTAGCGCGCGGGATCGACGTCGTGGAGACTGCCAGGGAGAAGAACACCCTGCGCAGACGCGAGAATTTTGGCAACGCGGTCCTGAGTCTCTTTGAGCGGAATTACGACCGGCTCGGCGCCTGCGGCCTCGACGGCGGCAACATATTGCGGCAATGCGCGCTGGTTGTATTCGAGATCGTCGCTAGTGGGCTCGGGAATGGCAATGCGCGGGGGCATGGAGACAGTGTAAAGGGCAGCGTGGTGTGGCCCGTTTTCATTCTGCACGATTCTGGGCAACATCGTCCCTACGGGACTGCGCATCAATTCGGATCGCGGACCCCACGCTGAAGCGCGGGGCTAACAAACTCTGCGCCTACGGCGCGTGTTCGTGCTGTCCCCTGTGCCCAAGTGCGAAGGGCTGGGCACCCGGCTGTTGTCTGCTGTTAGGATTCCAGTCGATGACAAACGGCCAAGAAGATTTTGCGGCGCGGTATGGGCAGATGGGCGAGGTGGAACTGATGGAACTGGCTCAGTCCTACGATCGCTTGCTGGAGAATGCGCAGGCGGCATTGCGGGCGGAGTTTGCCCGGCGCGGGCTTGAGCCTCCAGAGGTGGAAGGGCGAGGGGTGCTTGAGTTCCGCAGCGTGGTGACGTTGCGGCGCTATCGCGATCTGGCGGAGGCGATGGTGGCCCGTGCCGTGCTGGAATCGGCAGGGATTGAAGCGTGGATTGCAGACGAGAATCTCGTGCGGATGGATTGGTTCTATTCGAACATGGTAGGCGGCATGCGTTTGCAGGTTGCAGGAGACGACGAAACGGCCGCGCGGGAGATTCTGGAACAGGATGCTCCGCGGACGATTGCGTATGGAGAGGATGAGACCTACGAACAGCCAACTTGCCCGAAGTGCGGGGCGCGTGAGATTACGCTGGGCGACGGGACCGAGCGAGGGCGGTCATTCGTGGGGCTTTGGGCCGTTGGGATTCCGGTGCCGCCACGAAAGGCGGTGTGGCATTGCGAGGGATGTGGTGCGAAATGGGAGGATGCGGACGACGGTGAAGGGCGCGAAGGGCAACCATAGATTCACGCGACGGGCGCGGGCGATTCTGCGTGAGAGTGCACGGGCGGGATCCGCATTTCTTCGATTGCATTGCGCAGGCGCTCCGTCAATTCGCCGTTCTGGCGAACGTGCATCCCTTTGGTCTCAATCGGCTCGCCGACGCGCACGGTGAGCCGGCACGGATAAAAGTGCTTGGCGTGAATGGGCAAGAGATCATAGACGCCGCTGAGCGCAATGGGAACGAGCGGAACCTGGGCGCGAATGGCGAGGTATGCAGCTCCGGCGAGAAAGGGCCGCAGCTCGCCGTCTGAAGTGCGGCCGCCTTCAGGGAAAACGAAAAGCGGCATGCCGGCGCGCAACGCTTTGACAGCGCCACCGAGGCTCGAGAGTGTAGCGTGGGGATTTTCGAGGTCGATGGGCATTTGGCCGGAGCGACCCAAATACCAGCCGATCATCGGCCACTGCCAGAGATCTTTCTTCGCCAGAATTCGGAACTGGAAGGGAAGGGAGCCGAAGATAACGGGCGTGTCCATGTACGAAGTGTGGTTGGAGGCGTAGACGGCGACGGGAGCTTTGCGGAAGTTTTCTTCGCCTTCGATTTTGAGCCGGGAGAGCGAAAGGCGGACAAAGGTGCGCCCCCAGAAATGCGCGATGCGATGCTGTACGCGGCCCTTCTTGTCGACGACGGAGACAAGAAGCGCAGTGGATGCGCACACCGCGGTGAGCACCAGCATGAGTGGACCCATCAATCCGTAGGTGAGCCAGACGTAGAAGCGAGGCAACGGGTTGGGGCGGGTGCTCATGATAGATCGCTTTTCCCAGCCAAGAGCAATGTGCGCGCCTCGCCGACGAGATAGACCGATCCTGAGACGACCACGATGCCCCCAGCGGCGTGATCCTTAGCCATGCGCAGAGCATTGCCCACCGAATCGGCTGACGTCGCCGGCGTTCCTGTGGCCGCGGCCGCAGCCAGCAGATCTTCGAGAGACGCGGCCCGTGCACTATGAATCGGCGCGACGATGACCTCGTCGAAAAGAGGAAAGAGAATCTGCGCCATTTCACTGAGCGGCTTGTCGCGCAGGCAACTGAAGACGAGCAACCGTGGCTGATGAGCTTCGAGAATTCCGCGTACGGCGGCGCGCAGCGCCCAGGCGCCGGCAGGATTGTGCGCGACGTCGAGGATCCATTCGGTACCGTTTTTCACGATACGTTCCAGGCGTCCCGGCCAGCGGGTAAGGCGAGTCCCATTTTCGATTGCGGCGGGTGTGATGGGGAGACCGTGGTGTTCCGCAAGCTCGACAGCCGCGGCGATGGCGAGGGCAATATTTCGCTGCTGGTGCGCTCCTGCGAGCGGCGAATCCACTTTGATCGCGGCACCCAACGCGTCCACAGTATAGGGGCCGCTGGTTCCGGCCGCCGGCACGTAGGGGGCTGCGCTCACCCCGTGCACGCCCAGCTCCGTGGCCACCTCGCCAAGAACCTGGTTGGCCGCAGGATGCTGTGGCAGCGTAATCATCGTTCCGCCCGGGCGCAGAATTCCGGCTTTTTCCCGCGCGATGGCTGAGATGGTTGGGCCCAGCCATTCCATGTGGTCGAGCGAGATGTCGGTGACAATCGAAAGCAGCGGGTCAACGACGTTGGTCGCGTCAAGGCGACCGCCCATACCCACCTCAAGCACAGCCACATCCACTTGGTTTTCGGCAAAGTGGAGAAAGGCTAGGGCGGTGAGGATCTCAAAGTAGCTGGGCAGTTGCGCCAGACGCCCGGAAAGCAGCAACTGCTGGCCGGCATCGTGGACACGGAAATAGAGGCGCGCAAAATCATCGTCGGCGATCTCTTCGGGTCCAAGCCGGATGCGCTCATTGGGCCGCTCCAGGTGCGGCGAGGTGTAAAGGCCTGTACGCAGGCCTGCCTCACTCAAGATCGATGCCAGGGTCGATGCTGTCGAGCCCTTCCCATTGGTCCCGGCAATCAGCACCGATTGAAAATGCCGCTGCGGGTTCCCGACTACATCCAGGAGGATTCGAACTTCATTGACGGAGAATCGGCGTTGCGGCTGCCCTGTAGTGGTGTAGAGCTCCGGCACCAGAGAATTGAGTTGGGCTATCGCGGCTGTGTAGGACATGGCTGCTGCGCAAGGCATGAAAGGTTAAGTATAAGAGCCACGCGGAAGGCCCGTCTCGCAATCCACTGGCGGTTGCTCGAGTCGAAGCAATTGTGCAAGACGTGACTGCTGCAACTCGCTGCTCCATTTGGCGTTCGTCGCGGTGTTCACACAACGTCAGCACGATCCACAAGCGATTTGGATTGGGGTGTGGGAGAAGTGGGTAAGAGGACCTCAATTGAAACGAATGTAGCTTGATTTCCGGCTTGTTCGAATTGGCGCGTCACGTTTTAGGAAACTCGCCCACAACCCAACGCGCTTCCCCTAAGCGACATTGCTCGGATTCCCACTTTTCCGAACCGAACTACGGGTACTACGGGTTTATATCTATTCCTTCTCCTACCCTAACCACCTGTCTTGCAACCAACCCCAAAATCCGCGAAGAGTACACTAGTCCGATTGCGGAGAAGCAGGCGATCGGTCGGTCTTCTCCCGAATGAGGCTTAACACGCAGAATTCACAGAATCAGCCCGGTTTTCCACGCGCACAGCATTCGAAGGGTGACTACAATCGGGAGGAAGAAAAACTGCCGCTTCCGATGTCTCGCAAGCTGTTATAAAGTTGGGGCATAGGGCGCGGCTTCGTGAGCAGGGTGGGTGTATGCCGAGTGCCGAAGCCGAAATCGAACAGCCGTCCGGGCGATCAGCAGTCGAGGGGGCAACAATGGAGATTAGCGTAAGCCGCCAGGATCTGGTGAAGGAACTTACAGCGACGCAGAGCGTGGTCGAGCGGAAAACGACGATCCCGATTCTCTCCAACTTTCTCCTTGAAGCGGACGAAGATCGGCTGAACATTACGGCCACCGACCTGGACCAGGCGATCCGCACCAGCGCCGTTGTGAAAGTGAAAAAGCCCGGCTCGTGTACCATTCCCGCGCGCAAGCTTTACGACTACATCAAGCTGCTGCCGGATGGCGACATCTCCATCAAGCTACTCGAGAATCACTGGGTGCAGATCAGGAGCGGGCGATCGAATACGAAGATGGTCGGCATGGCGCGCGCCAATTATCCGCAGGTGCCTGAATTTCCCACGGTGGCAGCGACCAGCATTTCGCTTGCGTCGCTGCGCACGCTTATCGCACGCACCATTTTCGCGATCTCGAATGAGGAGTCGCGCTACACGCTGAATGGAGCTTTGCTGGTGCTCAAGGCCGAGTCAATGGCCATGGTGGCGACCGACGGACACCGGCTGTCGTTTGTTGAGAAGCCAGGCGAGACACTGGAAGGCATCAGCGGCGAAAAGCGCGTTCTGATTCCGCGCAAGGCTCTCCAGGAGTTGCAAAGTTTGCTCGCGAATTCTGACGCGGAGAAGGTGGAGTTTGCCGACGATGAGCACACGCTGTTCTTCCGCGTGGGCCATCGCACGCTCTCGAGCCGCAAGCTGACAGGGCAGTTCCCGAACTTTGAGGCGGTGATGCCGCGCGACAACACAAAGTTCGCAGTGGTGCGTTCGAGCGAGCTGTCCGCGGCCATTCAGCGCGTGGCACAGTTCGCGGACGAGCGCTCGGGCGCGATTCGGATGAAGCTCGAAGACAACGAGCTGAAAGTGAGCGCCAATTCGACGGAGTCCGGCGAGAGCGAAGACACCATCGACACTCCGTACTCGTCAGAGGCCATCACGGTCGGCTTCAATTCGGGTTATATTCTCGACTTCCTCAAGGCCCTCGACAACGCGGGCGAGGTACGGCTGGAGTTCAAAGACGCGCAGTCGGCCGGCCAAATGCGGCCCGAGGATCCCGACGCTGAGTTCAAGTACCGCTACGTGCTGATGCCCATGCGGATCTGAGTTGTCCCTAATTGCGGGAGCGCTTCCCTTCATGACCTCTCGTCTCTCCGTGATTTTTGTGTTTCTGTGGATGGCAGTCGCTGTTCACGCACAGACTGAGGCGGAGTTTCAGGTCCACTCGCGTTTTCAACTCTACGGCGGCTACGCTTTCCTTTCTAACTCGTTCAATGGGCTGCCCGGATCGCGTCAGCCGCTGAACGGATGGGCTGGATCGATCAGCGTCCCGGGCCACCACGACCTGCACTTCAGGTTTGAAGCTTCAGGATACCGGGGCACGAACCAGGGGGCCTCGCAGAATTCGATCTTCTTTATGGGCGGCCCGCAGCTCTTCCGCCGATTCGGGCGAGAGACCGCATTCGTGGAAGCGCTCTTAGGTGATGGCGGCTTGCCCAGATACTGGGGACCAAACGGAGCCCCGGGAGAAACAGCCTCTTTTGCAACGGTGCTGGGCGGCGGACTGGATACGCCCATTTCGCGGAGCCTGGCGATTCGGGTGAGCGGCGGCTATCAGTGGTCGAATTTCAAACTGATTAACAACATCGCCCAAATTGAGCCGATTCAGACCCCCGGCCTTCCCAACAACTTCTGGCGTGTTTCGAGCGGGCTGGTGTGGAGTTTCTGAGGCGAGTCCCGTTGAGAGCGTCGCTTCCCGCCCTGACAAGTTAGGACGGGGCACCCAGCGCTGAGCGCTTTCTGAGAGACCTTCAGTCCCCGACGAGTTTATTGCGTAGTTTCGGGCGGCCCTTCGGGGCGCCCGCGCGACACAACTGCTTTCCCAGGACGTCGCTACGCTCCGGCCTGGGCTATTTTCGAAGCGTCCCTTCGGGACGCGGAGCGGAGCGAAGATGCGTACCGCGCGAGACCTGTGACTCAGGCTGGCCAACCCTGGATTCAGGTGGCAGTGTTACGCCGCGGCGGGTGTTTTGAGGAAGTGCAGGGCGCGGATCAGGTATGCCTTCAGCGCGTGGCGATGGACGACGGCGTCGAGAAATCCTTTTTCGAGCAGAAACTCCGAGCGCTGAAAGCCTTCCGGGAGTTTTTGCCGGATGGTCTGTTCGATGACACGCGGGCCGGCAAAGCCGATCAGCGCGCCGGGCTCGGCGATATTCAGGTCGCCCAGCATGGCGAAGCTGGCCGTTACGCCTCCGGTGGTTGGATCAGTGAGCACGCAAATGTAGGGCACGCGCGCGTCGTCCAGTTGGGCCAGCGCGGTGGAGATCTTGGCCATCTGCATCAGGCTCACGACGCCTTCCATCATGCGGGCGCCGCCTGAAGCGGTCACCACAATCAGAGGCTTCTTGGTTTCTCTTGCGCGATCGACCGCGCGCGCGATGGTTTCACCCACCACTGCGCCCATCGATCCACCAATGAACGCATACTCCATGGCGCTCATCACCACTTCATGAGGGCCAATCCACCCCAGTGCATTCAGGATTGCGTCGTCGAGACCCGTGTCCTCGCGCGCCTTGCGCAAGCGCTGCTTGTAGGGCTTTACATCGGTGAAGTTCAGCGGATCGGTGGAGCGCAGGCCGGTGTCAACCAGCGTGTAGCCGGGCTCGAGGAGCGTCTCAAAGCGCTCGCGAGCGCTGAGCTTGAAATGGTGCTGGCACTTGGGACAGACCAGCAAATTGGCTTCAAGATCCTGGCGATAAATGGGTTGGCGGCAGCCTGGGCATTTGACCCAGAGGCCCTCGGTGCGCACGTTTCTCGCGCCCGACTCGGGGCCGTTCTCCCCTCCGGGACCGCCCGGTCCGGAGGAATACTCGCTATCTTCGCGCTTAAACCACGACATACCGAACCCAATTGTATATGGGGGCACAGGTCTCTGGTGTCAGGTTTCAGGTGCCAGACGGTGTTTGCCGGCCACCGCGGAGATAAGCGTCGTCGCCATCGATCCAGTCCTGGCGCGGCGGATTGAAAATGTCGAGCGCGACCGAATCATCGATCGCGACAACCTCGTGCGGGACGTCGGGCGGGATGGTGAGAATTTCGCCGGCGCGCACCGCAACTTCCTTGCCGCCGACGAGAAAATTCAGCGCACCTTCAACCACGTGGCTGATCTGCTCGTGAAAGTGCTGATGCATGGGCACGCGAGCGCCCTTCTTGAGGACGATTCGGGCAAGCATGGTCTTGGCGCCAAAAACATATTGCCGCGTGATCAGCGGATTCAATGGCTCCGGCTCAATGTCGGCCCAGCGAAAGTGCTTGGCTTCCGGCACAACTCCTCCTCAGTATTCGATTCCGCGTTGGTCAATACTCAATACCGCGCTAGTCAATATTCGATTCCGCGCTGCGCGAGGATACCCTTCTGATAGGCGTGCTTCACTTCGCGCATCTCCGTCACAGTATCGGCCAACTCGACCAGCAACGGATGGGCGTTGCGCCCGGTCAGGATCACGTGCACCATGTCAGGCTTGTCTTTGAGGACCGCCGCCACGACTTCCGGATCGAGCATGCCGTAACTGATGGCATAGTTGATTTCATCCAGCACCACCAGATCCCACTCGCCGGAGTTGATCGCCGCGCGCGCTTCTTCCCAAGCTGCGTGAACCAGGCGAATGTCTTCAGGATCGGCTTCCGCGCCACCGATCTTCACGAAGCCGCGCCCCATCTGCCGAATCACAAAGTTGCCCGCGAAGTTTGGTCCGAAGGCATCCGCTGCGTCCAGCTCGCCGTAATGCCACGAGCCTTTGATGAACTGGAGCACGAGCACTTTCATGCCGCATCCGACGGCGCGCAGCGCTGTGCCCAGCGCGGCTGTGGTCTTGCCTTTGCCGGAACCGGTGTTGATGAGGATGAGCCCTTTACGCGAAGAAGATTCGGAGTTCATAGTTCACAGTTCGTAGTTCACAGTTGGCGGAGCCGACGATTCACAGCCAGAGTTCTGTCGTGCTCTGAGAACCGCGAACCAAGAACTGTGAACTGCCTTCCTAATGCCCTTTGTGGTACGGATGACCCGTGAGAATTGTACATGCGCGATAGATCTGCTCTGCCATCACCAGGCGAGCGAGCTGGTGCGCGAGGGTCATCGGTCCCAGCGAGAGGAGGCGGCCGAGACGCTTGGCCTCGGTTTGCGCATTCTCTGACCACCCATCCGCCGGACCGATGGCGAAGACAACATGCTGTGTTCCCTCATTCCGGCATGCACCGAGCCAATCGGCGAGCGCCTCGGAACTCATTTGCCGCCCCCGCCCGTCGAGCATCATGACGACGGGTTCTGTTCGAGCCTTTTGTCGGCTTATCCAATCAAGGAACGGAGCTTCGTTCCGGAAGGCCTCGGTTCCACAGTGCGCGACTCCAACACAACGCCTTAGATAGTCGCGAACCAATTCCTCATACGCGTCCTGAGATCGAGGCGAGGAACCGATCTGGGCGAGGGTGATTTGCATGGAGTGGAGGATAACTCACAAGGCCTTGCGATGGTTTTCTGGAAACGCGCCCATCTATCCCAGAATCTGGAACTTATATTCGGTTTTCGAGTAATTGGCCCTCTATTCTATGAGAATTCATACTCGATAATCCCAGATGGCAGTGTCGGGAGTTCAAGGTGACACCAAGAGGTGATGGACAACCCTTTTGTTTTCTATTAATAAGCTGCTAGGGGAGTTTGAACCGCGGAATGGCCCACAGCGTGCAGGATAAAACCCGAGGAATTGTTTCCGGATTGCATGGTCAGGCTCTTATCCGGGATTCGAGGCCTTTGGAACGATTTTGATCTTCGTTCCGCTCTCCTAACACACAAGATGTCGATTCAGGCGTTCAGTAAATCGAGTGTTCGTTTTGAAAGAAACCGAGGAAGCCAAGAGCTTGGGGCTTCCTGTCAGAGTACAAACCGTTCCAGCTCACTCTGGAGGATTTCGAATGCGTAGTTTCCGTTTTCAGTTTGCAATTTTGGCGCTCACTTCAATCGTGCTCTTTGGTTCTCTCGCGTTCGTTGATGCCCCGGCTGCTTCGGCACAGGTCGCCAACGCCAACGCCGCGGTTCACGGGACGGTCAGCGATTCGAGCGGAGCCGTGCTTCCCGATGCCAAAGTCACGGCGCTCAATACCTCGACGGGGATTTCGACGGAAACAACCACGAACAAGAGCGGGTACTACATTTTTCCTGAGCTCCAATCGGGTGGTCCGTACACCATCACTATTTCGGCCGCTGGCTTTGAGAACTTCATCGCTACTGGACTGACACTCAACGCGAACGACAACCGCGAGGTGCTGGCCACGATGAAAGTCGGCGGAACGGCGCAAACCGTCCAGGTGACAGCCACGGAGATGCAGGTGGAGACGGTTAACACCCAATTGGAACAGACCGTCCCGGATACTCAGATCGAGAACCTTCCCATGCTGGGCGGCGACGCAGCATCGCTCGAGAGGCTGGCTCCAGGGGTCGTGGAATCCTCTGACCGCTTCGGCTCCTACTCCGCCAACGGAAGCCAGACGACAAACAATTCCTACCTGCTCGACGGCATCGACAACAACGACGGCCCGCTTCAGGATGAAGGCCTCGTCATCACTCCCGATGCGCTGGCCGAGGAAAACATCATCACCAGCACGCTGAATCCTGAATTCGCGCGCAATGGCGGCGCGGTCGTCAATCAGGTCATCAAGTCAGGCACCAACCAGCTCCATGGCAGCGGCTTTGAATACTACCGTGACACGTTCATGAACAATGGGAATTACTTTTCGCAATCGCGTCCACCCTTCCACCAAAATGTCTATGGCGGCACTCTCGGTGGCCCCATCTTCAAAAACAAGCTCTTCCTCTTCGTGGCCTATGAGGGCTTACGCAATCGCACCGGAGCTACCACCCAGACTGCGGTCTTTCAGAACGGCATCGTTCCCAGCGGATCGAATCCCGGCGGGAACTTCAGCAATGAGTACAACGCGGCCAACGGCGATACCAACGAAAACGCTGGATTGACCGAAAACTACATTCCCTTCGTCATTACTGCCGGGACCGGCTCGCCGAACGCTGGATCCGCGTGCGGGCCGGGAACGTCCTACCCGGCCTGGACGACCATCCCTGCCGTGCCCGCCATGGGCAGCACGCCCGCCCAGCCTGCCGTCCCCGGCTGCTTCGCCGCGGGCTACCCGGTTACGATCGCGTCCAGCAGCTTCAACAGCGTCGCCTTGGCTCTCGCGCAGAAGTACGTGCCTGCGGGCAATGCCGGCACCGCCTTGGCGCCGTATTACAACTTCAACACCGCAAATACCAGCGCGAGCGATCAAGGCATCCTTCGCGCGGACTACCACCTGGGCAGCAAGGATGCGCTGTACGGCACCGGCGTGTTCCAGTCGAGACCGTCAACCGCCTCGCTGGGCTTTGGCGGCTCCGATCTACCCGGCTTCGGCACCATCCAGGCGGAGCACTTCAAGCTCTTCTCCGCCACTGAAACCCACACCTTCAACGCCAACAATCTGAACGAACTGCGCGCCGGCTACTTCCGCTTCAACTTTGCAGCCGTTTTCCCGGCCAAAGTGGTTGCTCCCAGCAGCGCCGGCTTCGACATCTATCCGAATAACCCCCTATCCGGCTTACCGTTCATGAATCTCACGGGCTTGTTTAGCCTGGGCTTTACCCGTGAGGGCCCCCAGCCCCGCAAAGACACCAACCTGACCTTTGGCGATGCCTACACGAGCGTCTTTCACAACCACACTCTGAAGTTCGGCGCTTCTCTTGAGCAGTTCCGGGTCAACAATCCTTATTCGGCCGACAACGCAGGCAGTTTCTCATTTGCGGGCGCCGGCACGTATAGCTCGGGCGACCCCGGCATCGACTTCCTTCTCGGTATCCCGGATACCTACCAGCAAACCTCCGGCGGATTCACCGACACGCTGGCCTATGAGGAGTACGCCTTTGCCCAGGATAGTTGGAAGGCAACAAGCGATCTAACCGTCAACTACGGTGTCGCATGGGATGTGGAAACGCCCAACAAGAACGAGCAGTTCAAAGGTGAAGGGATTACCTGCTTCCAAGTCGGCGGTCCCACGTCCAAGATCTTCCCCGGCGGATTTCCAGGTCTTCTCTTCCCTGGCGACCCGGGTTGCAACACGGCAGGCGGAGCCACCACGAAATACGACCACTTTGGGCCTCGCCTGGGCTTCGCATGGTCTCCCAGCAGCGGCCCCGAAGCGCTCATCGGCACAGCGGGCGAGCACAAGTTCTCAGTGCGCGTCGGCTTTGGAGTGTACTTCAATCGCGACGCGGAAGAAGGCCAGTTGCAGAACCTGGGCGATACCCCGAACTTCCTCAACTCCTTTGGAGCAGCGGACTTTGGCGGCAGCCCAGGCTTCATTAATCCCTTTGCTGACGTGACCGGCTGCACCGGTTGCTCAGAGAAGAGTCCATTTCCCTACACGCCTCCGGCGGCCGGCGCTGCCCTCGATTGGGGACAGTATGTGGAGCAGGACACCAGCTCCATCGCCAGCAACTACACAGTGCCGTACAACTACAACTACAACCTGAACATTCAGCGCCAAATCACCAGCGCCATGATCTTGCAGGTTGGTTATGTTGGATCCGTAGGGCATAAACTCGCCGTTGCTTACGAAGGCGATCCGGTCACTCCGGCGGGTCACGCAGCCTGCCTTGCCAACCCCGCTTGCGTGAAGAACATTGTGGACGTTCCTCTGAATTTCCCGCAATACATGGCGGAGCCGGTAACCTTCGATGGCTACCCGGCATACGCGAGCATGGGGACGCTGGGCACCGAGGGAACCTCCAATTACAACGCCCTGCAAGTCAGCCTGAACAACAATCTCTGGCACGGGCTGTTCTTCACCTTTGCCTACACCTACAGCCACGCACTCGACGACGCATCCGGCCTGGAGAGCTCGGGCTTTAACGGTCCCGGAACGAATTACTATCCTGGATACCACCACCTGAGCTACGGAAGCTCCGACTTCGATGCGCGCCATCGCGTCGTAGCCTCTTACGACTACGGAATTCCGCTGTTCGCTTCGATGAATCGCCAGGCTATTGTGAAGGAAGCGCTGGGCAGCTGGCATTTCGCCGGCTTTACGGTCCTCCAAACTGGCTTTCCAGTCGACATTACCGATTTTGGCTCCTTCCTGTCCGGCTGGTGCGGCGAGTACAGCTATTACGCCTGCCCCGACGTACCGTCCACATCCACGTTCAAGATCCCCAAGGAGAACATCCGCTCGACCTTCCAAAGCACTGGTACTGCGACCTACTTTGACAACAGCTCGTTCTCGCAGGAACCGCTCGGCGGCTTCGGCAACGTCGGCCGCGGGCTGATCCACGGACCTGGGTTCAACTACTCCGACCTCAGCCTGTATAAGTACTTCCCGCTGGGCGGCGAGGGAACGCGCGCGATTCAGATCATGATGCAGGCAGCAAATGCCTTCAACCACGCCAACTTCGACAACCCTGACGGAAACTACACCGACGGGCCCTACTTCGGAACCATTAATGCCGTAAGGTCGTCGGCAGATTACAACGGTGACCCGAGAGGCGGCCGCACCGTGCAACTTGTCGCCAGGGTCCGCTTCTAGGAGCTGGCTCGCTTTTCGTATCGAATCACAGCAGGGCGTCCCGCAAGGGGCGCCCTTTTTCTTGCCATTGAGAACGGCAAAGAGCCTCCAAGTCTGGTAGCGGTGGGCCGAAGAAGTTTGACGCCGGTGAAGAAAACGCGACGGCGACGCCTTCACGGGCGGGAATGATCAGACGGCCGCAGACAGTTGTCCGCACCTGAATGTACTGTTTTTGCAAGAATGGCGGGGCAGGCTACGGATTCCCATATTGTGTAGTGAGATACAACGGAGGTTGTAGGCGAGAATGTCATTTCTTTTCAACTTGTTGAGTATCATTGGCCGCACGCGTCCAAATGGCACCTGAATTGCCTTAAGAAACGTAAAGTTAATTCCTCGTTACTGGAGTTGCATCCTGCAGGCGCGAGTCTGTCTGGTCACGAATTGTATGCAAATTTTCTGGAAAGCGCGGAATTCTTTTAATTTTCTTGCAATTAATTTGCGGAATCGGACTTGCCCTCCCCACCGAGCCACCGAAAGCGCCCAACCTGATGGTGAAGCTTTTAGCGAAGGTTTCTCAGTTCAGTTTCGACTTTGGAGGAGTTTTATGACGTTGTTTCCAATGCAGTCCGGGTCAAATCTTTCTGTTCTTTCGGCTCGCGGCGTTTCTAGCCGCCTGAAGGCCCTAACGCTGGTCGTCCTGAGCCTTTTCGCCGTCTTGTTCATCAGCGGCACCGTCGCCTCGGCGCAGCTTGAAACCGGCCAGATCTCCGGGACCGTCCTGGACCAGACGGGAGCAGCTGTCCCGGGAGCCTCCGTAGCGATCAAGAACCTTGGCACGAACTCCGTGCGCAATACCGTCTCCTCGCCCACGGGCGCTTTCGAGGTCTCCGGGCTGGAACCGGCCATCTACCAGGTCACGGTCACCGCCGCGAGCTTCAAGGCTTACAACGCGACCGTCGAAGTGACCGTCGGCGGGCATGCGACCGTTGACGCGAAGCTCTCCGTCAGCGCCACCGTGACTGAAGTGCAGGTGGTTGGCGAAGGCGGCGCCCAGGTCAACACGCAGACCCAGGAGCTCTCACAGATTGTCGATTCGAAGCAACTGGCGCAATTGCCCAGCCTGACCCGCAATCCCTACGACTTCGTCTCGATCTCCGGCAACGTTTCGAGCGGCGACAACACAACGAATAGTGCCAATAGCGGCCAGAACCTTACCAACCGCGGCGTAGGCTACGCCATCAACGGCCAGCGCGAATCAGGAACGGAGATTCTCCTGGATGGCGCCGAGAACGTGTCCATCTTCAGCGTCGCCGTGGGTGAAGACATCCCCATGGATTCGGTGCAGGAATACAGCGTCCTGACCAACAACTACTCGGCCGAATACGGCCGCGCTTCCGGCGGAGTGGTCAACGTCACCACCAAGGCCGGCACCAATAGCATCCACGGTTCAGCGTGGGGCTACAACCGCCTCTCCGCTTACACCGCGAACACCTACGCCAACGACGCAGCCAACGCGGCTGCGGGCCCTTGCGGAGGTCCCTCAAGCGCTAATCCCTGCCCCGACCCGAAAGGCATTTACACTCGCAACCAGTTCGGCTACGCTGCGGGCGGTCCCATCATCAAGAACAAGCTCTTCATTTTTGAGAGCACGGAATGGACCCGCGTTCGTTCAGCGGCCAGCGAGAGCGAGGAAATCTTCGACCCCGGCTTCATCGCACTGTTGCCGACGAATATCCAGAATTACTACAAGAGCTACGGCCAAACGACCCTCAAGTCGGCCGGCACCGCCGCAACCGTGGGAGACATCGTAGCCACATGTGAATTTGGCTCGACGTCCACAACAGCTTGTGTGGACCCGTCCCCGTTCCCAAAGGTAAATGGCACAACGACGATTCCGACAACGCAAGCGGTCTTCGACACGGTCAACTTCAAAGCCCCCTTCGATGCGGGCGGCGGTATCCCGCAAAGTTCATACGACCTTGTAGGCCGCGTCGATTTCAACCCCACCGACAAGACCCAAATGTTCTTCCGCGGCGCCCGTGAAAACGAAAACGAGTTCGTCGGCTCGAACAGCTACTCTGCCTACCCGCAATACGATTCCGGGACGGCCGACGCGAATCAGAGTTATCTTTTTTCGCTGTCTCACACCTTCAGCCCGAGCGTGTTTCTCTCCGCGAAGGCGAGCTACACTCGTTTCAGCACTATAAATTCGTTCGACGCGGCGCTGACCGACACGCCCAACCTGATGTTCGTTGCGCCTACCGACCCGGTAACCGGCAGCGTGATTCAGATGCCAGGACTGGAGAACTTCAGCGAACCGGGCGAGGGTGGCCTGCCCTACGGCGGACCCCAGAACACCATTCAATACGAGCCCGATCTCTCCTGGACCAAGGGCAAGCACTCCATGCGCTTTGGCTGGCTGGGCACTTACATCCAGATGAACGTCGCATACGGCGCCTACGCTCAGGCCGTCGAGCAGCTGGGGGCCACCTTTGACGACAGCATGAGCGACATGGTCAACTCCAGTGGCGACGCCAACGGCGCAACGTTGGTCAGCTTCCAGGCTCGTGTCAACCCCCAGGGCAAGCTCCCCTGCGCCGTGGATATCTACGGAAATGAGCCCAGCCCCATTCCGTCTTCCTGCCTGGTCCAGCCGCCCCTCCAATCCGCTTCGTACGCCCGCAGCTACCGTTACAAGGATTGGTCGACGTACGCAGAAGATAGTTTCAAGGTTTCGCCCAGGTTCACCTTAAATTACGGCCTGCGTTACGAACACTACGGCGTGCAGCACAACAATAATCAAGCTCTGGACTCGAACTTCTACTTTGGCTCCGGTGAGGGGGTCGAGCAGCAGGTTGCCAGCGGTGGCGTCTTCACCACTCAGAACAGCCCCATCGGCGCGTTCTGGAAGCCGCGCTGGGGCACCCTTGCGCCACGCATCGGCTTCGCCTATGACCTCTTCGGCAACGGGCGCGACAGCATTCGTGGCGGCTACGGCATCAGCTACGAGCGCAACTTCGGCAACGTGACCTTTAACGCCAGTTTCAACCCGCCGGCCAGCGCCGTCATCAGCGATGTGTGTTCGGCCCAGGATTCAAGCTGCGCCTACGCCGTGACCAACCAGGATCTCGGGCCCCTCGGCGTTGCTGGCGCGGGAGCCGCTATGCCCCCGGTTGAGCTTCGCCATCTTGACCAGAATATCGAGGTGTCACAAACCCAGTTCTGGAGCTTCGCTGTCGAGCATCAGCTCACCCACGGCACAGTCATCGAGGTCAGCTATGGCGGCGCAAAAGGAGACCACCTCTACGATTTGGCCAACGTGAATCAGGCCGGCGCCGCTCAGGTCTATCTCAACCAGCCGCTCGTCATAGGCGATACCTGCGCAAGTGCCGGATACGTGAACAACACCTTGTACGCCGAATATGTAGCTGCAGGTGAAACAGCAACACAAGCCGCGTTGGATGCCTCTGAGTGCCTGACCCGCCCAACCCAGCAATATACCAACATCAACATGCGCGGCAGCTTCGCAGGCAGCGCCTACAGCGCACTCAACGTCAAGTTCCAGACGCAAAACCTCCGCGGCACCGGCCTGAGTATCGTCGGTAACTACACCTGGTCGCGTTCTAACGACGACCTGAGTTCAACCTTCGGCGACAGTCTGCAGGGCGGCTCCGGCTACATCGGTTCTTTGGGTTACACCTCTTTGGCGGATCCGAAACTCGATTGGGGCCCCTCCGATTTCGATCAGCCGCAACGCATCGCACTGGCGCCCATCTGGGAGACCCCGTGGTTCAAGCACGGCACCGGCATCGAGCGCGAGGCTTTTGGAGGCTGGAACATTTCCGGCATCTATACCGCACGCAGCGGTGTCCCGTTCTCGGTGTTTGACTACAGCAACGACGAAACTTACTACACCGTGCCTCGTTTGGCGCCCGCCACACCATTCACAAGCCACAACGTCAGCAAGAGTCCGAAGGTGGTTGGCACCAACCTGTTTAATGGCCTGAATATTCCGGCTGCGGTGGCCAATGCTGGTGTCAGCCCGGAGCTGGGTATTTCGGACTTCGGGCCCTTCCCGGCCAACATGATGCACCGAAACGAGCTTCGCGGACCCGGCGGATGGAATGCAGACGCGGCGGTGCAGAAGGACTTTCCGATCACGGAACGAGTCGGGTTGCAGTTCCGCGCCGAGGGCTTCGACTTTCTCAACCATCACGACTATTTCGTGAACACCACGACGCTGGTCGCGAGCCCGGGCCTCTTCGTGGAGGAAGAGAAGGGCGGCCTCGGTTCGCTCGCTACCAACGGCAACCACGATCAGCGCCGGTTCGGGCAGTTCGCCTTGAAAATCACCTTCTAACGCGGTAAGCACAGTCAGAAACGCAGAGGGCGTCCGCCACGGCGGACGCCCTTTCTTTTGATGATTGATGGTTTGGCGGGGCGATCAGTGTTTCTTCCTAGCTCTCGCTTTGGGAGCGGGCTTTCGAGCACGGGGTTTTGGGCTTGGGGACTTTCGGGTCTTTGCGGGCCGCGTTTTCTTTGCGGCAGCGACATTTTTCGCGGCGGCCTTGACGGTCTTTTTTCCGCGCACGGCGCGCGTCTTTTCTTTGAGCGCTGTCGTCAACTCGGCGTCGAACTCGGCGGGCGAGAGCGGCCTGGCCGATTTGCGCAGCCGTTCGATGTCGTAGAAGGCGCGCTTCTCCGAGAGAAAGACGTGAATCACAAAATCCACGTAGTCGAGCAGAATCCACTCGCCGTTGCGGCGGCCTTCCACGGAGTTCGGGTAGGCGCCGAAGTTGTGTTTCAGACGCAGCTCGATCTCATCGGCAATGGCGACGGCCTGCCGCTGGTTGGTGGCTGAGGTGACGAGGAAAAAGTCCGAAAGGCCAGAGTCGACAGGATCGAGCTCGAGAATGCGTGTGTGCTGGCCTTTCTTTTCTTCACAAACCGCGGCAGCGGCTTGCACCAGGATGCGCGTCTGTTTCTGCGCCGGCGATGTATTCATTCGATGGGTGGCGTCTCCAAGCTCATGGTAGAGCAGGGACCAGGGATTAGGGAATAGGGACCAGGAAACCATTCAGCGATAGAGGCCGTGATTGCGGATGTACTCGGCAACGGCGGCGGGGAGCATCGTCTGGATTGTCGCGGAATCGGGCGGCGCGCCGTTCGGCTCCGGGCGGCGGCCTCGCGGATTGCTTCGCGAATTTCCGTCGCGCTGATCTCCACATCCAGGCCCGGCAAGAGATAAAACGGTGCATGTTCCCCGGCTGGATTCACGACCTGGAAAGCGCGGACCTCGATTCCGGCCGCCCTTCGATCGCCAGACGGCGACGGCTCAAGCGTAAGGCCCTCAGGTAGCGCCGCCTTCAATCCGTCGAGCGGCTGACCGGGCCGCGATGCGACGATGAGCGCCGCCGCGTAGGGAATCTCCGCGGCGCGGTGCCAGTGACGCAGTCCGAAAAAGGAGTCCGCGCCCATCAGGCAATAAAGCGCTGTCTCCGGATTGAATTCCGCACGCAGGCTGTGGAGTGTTTCGAGGGAGTAATTCGGCGTTTTCTGCGGCGATCCTCTGCCTGGGTGTTTTGGCGCATCGGCAAGCGAAACGGCAAACCCAGGCTCGCCTTTAATGGCTAGCCGGGTCATCGCCAGCCGGTCTTCAAAGCCTGCCGCCGATCCCTCGGGCTTGAGCGGCTGTGCGCCGACCGGCGCAAACAAAACGGCATTCAGATGGAAGGCATCGCGGGCGGCACGCGCAATGGCCAGATGGCCCAGATGCGGAGGGTCGAAACTTCCGCCGAAGAAGGCGATGCGCATGGCATGCTGCCAAGCCAGTTCCTCGTTTCCCGGAGCGCTTCTGCCCACGACCTGATTCATGGCTTCATCGTACAGTGTTCCTCAGGCGTCCCATCTGGCGCACGGTTTCGGCGGTCCGTCAGCTAGAATCGGGATGAAGCAAAGCAGCTTACCCAACGTCCTATGCGATATGTCATTTTGATTCTCGCCGTTGCCGGAGTTGTCGTCTCTTCTCTCGCACTCCAGGTGCATTACTCTACCGGCACAGCGCCATGCGACATTAACGCGCGCTGGGATTGCGGCATCGTCAATCACAGCTCCTTTTCCGAAATCGCCAAAGTCCCTGTTGCGGCCATCGGTATCGCCGGATACCTGGTGCTTGCATGTTTCGGCTTTGCGCGGCTGCGCTTCGCTACATTCCTTACAGCATTTCTGGGATTTCTCTTCGCTTTCCGCCTTTCCATGATTGAGCAATATGGCCTAGGCGTGTGGTGCCTCTATTGCGCCATCTCTCAATCCATCATTAGCCTCATTTTGCTGCTCAGCATCGGCTGGTTTGCCGTCGAGTATCTCGCGCTCAAAAGGGCAGCAAGAAGCGTGGGCACCTAGCGCGCAGCTCTCGGCCGTCCGTACCAGATTCGACGCGCGGCGCTTTCCGGCTCCCAGGCTCCCCGCGCCGTTCACGCTGATAAAATTGAATCAGATTCATGCTGACTGGCTGGTATGCACGCAAGATGTACGCGTGGGAGACGCGGCTAAGCACGCGCGACGAAAACCGCGTGGTACGCCCATTGGAGTGGGGTTTCGAATGGGTGGCTCCGTTCCTTGAGACACACGGGTTTGGCGCCGCCGTGCCCGACCCCGATATCGTTCGCGACCCCGCGGCTGCGGAAGCCGCTATGCTTCGCATTAACGAGCTTCTCATCAGCCACGGCGACGTCTTCTTTGGCTACGAGCGCCCGACGGATTTTCGCCTGGAAGAGCGCCACCCGGAATTGTTCCCGACCAACGTGCGTCCTGAAACGCTTGCCCAGGATGCGGAGCTCAAGCAACAGGCCATTGAAGGCAAGCTGCCCAAGGCGCAGTATCTGCGCTTTACTTCGCCTGAGCGCACGCCCTACCCGGAGAACGACCTGGTGAACGCACGCTGGTTTCCAGCGCCCGTACACAAAGATCCAGCGCGACCCAAACAGGCCATTGTGGTAATGCCGCAATGGAACGCTGACGGATTCAGCCACAATTCGCTGTGCACGATCTTCAATCGCATGGGCGTGTCCGCGCTGCGCCTCTCCAAGCCTTATCACGACATTCGCAGGCCTGCGGAGCTGGAGCGATCGGACTATGCAGTGAGCGCCAACGTCGGGCGAACCATCTCCGCCTGCCGCCAGGCAGTGGTCGATATTCGCTGCTGCCTCGACTGGCTCGAAGAGCAGGGCTATGAACATTTCGGCGTACTGGGAACGAGCCTCGGGTCCTGCTACGGATTCCTGGCCAGCGCGCACGATCCGCGGCTGAGGGTGAATGCTTTCAACCACGCATCTACTGCGTTTGGGGATGTAGTGTGGGCCGGGCAAAGCACGCGCCACATCCGCGCGGGGGTGGAAGCGGCCGGGCTTACGCAGGATCGCCTGCGTGCTCTATGGGCGCCAGTGAGCCCCATCAGCTACTACACAAGATTTGCCAGCCCCGAAGCCGGCGGGCCGCAGAAGCGCGTTCTGCTCGTCTACGCAAAGTACGACCTCACGTTTCCCCTTGAGTACTCGCTCAAAGTTGTTGAAGCGGCGCGACACTCCGGATTGAATTACGAAGTGCGCGTGCTGCCGTGCGGCCACTACACGACGGGCGAAACGCCGTACAAATTCATCGACGGGTGGTACATGGGGTGGTTCGTCTACCGAGCATTCAAAGCCCTGAGGGATGAAAAAGCGGCGGTGCAGAGCGCGACCAATCTACTGGAAGAGGAAGTACAGTCGCGGTAGCGCTGGGTTGTAGGTCATTGATCAGTTGCGCCCTTTTACGGCGGCATCGTCCCTACGGGACTCCAGGAATCAATTTGTCGCTGCATTCCCCACGCTGAAGCGCGGGGCTATCATCCCTTGCGCCTACGGCGCGGGAGCCGGAGCTCTTCACCTGAAGCCCATACCCTTCAAACACCGTTCAAGCTGACGCACCACAGGCCGCCGGGACTACTTCATGCCGGGCGTCCTGGCGATAATCGTGCAATGTTTGCTCCCGCCGGGTGCCTTTTTGCATCGATCGATGGCGCCTTCGTCGGCCAGCGATTGATCGAATCCGGCTGCAGTGAGAAACGTTTCACCGTTTTCATTCACGGCCAAGGTTTTATACGGCGGGGCGAGCAAAAAGCGTCTCCACGTGTCTTTATCTTTTTGTGGGTCCTTACTTGCCAGCGCGTCCGGCATGGGAACATTGGGCGGCGCAGGCGCGGGAAGCACGGTGTCGCCGAGCGGCAAAAGATTCTGCGCCTTCAGGAACGCGTTCACCGTATCGGACCACGCCGCGACATGCCCATAAAGATGGTGCCCATCGTCTCCGTCCGGCGGAGCCATCACAAACTGGTTGTTGCCGCCGCCCTTTTTGTAGGCCGCATCGAACTGCCGGGCCATCGCCGGCGGAAACCAATGATCGTTTTCGGAATAAATCCACAGCATGGGCAGATCGCCATGCTTTTGCGCTGCCCTGCCAAAGTCGTGAAAAGCGTCGATCACTCCGCTTAGATTGCAATTATGCTCGTGCCCGTCGCCGCCGCGTCCGCCGGCGAAGCTGATTGCAGCCTTCAGCCCCTTTGGCGGATCGGCCGAGAGGGCCACCTGCGCAAAGCCTCCGGTGGAGACGCCCGCGCTTACGATCGTATCCGTATCCACTTCAGGGAGGCTGCGCGCAAAGTCCATCACGGCGCGCAGATCGTCGGCGCTTGCCTCGCCGGTTTGATAAAAGCTCCCGAGCCTGGCACCGCAGCCGCCATTGGTCGAGTCCTGCTTGCCGCCAGAGCGTCCGTACCCTCTGCGCACTACAACGATGGCGACATATCCGCGCTCGGCAAACCACTCAGCCTGAGAAAACTCTCCCCAGGGAGTCGCATGCGCGCGAACGTCGGATTCGTTTGACGTACCGTGCGTCAGCACCACGAGCGGATGCCGTCCCGGCAGATCCATACGCACCTCGAGCGCATCGAGTCCGCGGGGGAAGACCTCGGGCATGCGGATCCACATCTCCTTTGCCAACATGCGCGAGGGTGGTTGAGCGGGCGCCTGCGCTGAATCGGGGCCTGACGTTGCCGGAGCCGAATTCTGAGCTCGCGCGCAAACGGTGAGAACTGCAGCCAGAACGACTGGAAGCAGCACAGCCCTGAATGTTCGCATGCGCAACAGTACAGACCATCGCCGACGCCGTGTCAAGACGCGTCCTCATGATGAGCGAACAATGATCCAGTTCCCCACCGCTTTCTGTGATTGACGGCGAGGACTTACACGCTAGTGCACGTTGCTCAGATCCATGCGCAGCATTTTCGCGGGATCGAGATATGCGTTCTGCCAGCGCACCGCCCAGTGCAGGTGCGGACCGGTAACGCGGCCTGTGGCTCCGCTCAGCCCGAGAAGCTGGCCTGCGATCACATGGTCGCCTTCGTGAACGTCGATGCGGCTCAGGTGCATCGAGATCGTGAACAGGCCGAGCCCATGGTCGATGACTACGCAGTTGCCTTCGTAGTAGAGCGGCCGCGCCAGCACCACCGCGCCGCTATTGCCGGCGCGAACGGGCGTTCCGGGCGCCGCGCGGAAGTCCATCCCCTGGTGAATGCTGGCCAGCTTTCCGTTGAATGTACGCCGCGTGCCGAAGCTGTCAGTCGGCGCGGCATGCACCGGGGTGCGAAAATTGCCAGACCATAATGGCTCCGCCGCGCTCGACGCGAACACTTTGTCCTTGAGCGCTCGCTCGGCCTTGATTCGCGTCATCTCCTCGGGCCCTGGCTCAACAAACTTCGGAGCCACGGTCAGAGTACTTGTGCGATAGTGTGCGGGAAGAATTTGAACCGTGCGGCTCAAGTCGATGGTTGCGCCCCCGACCGTTGGCGCCGAGATTTGCAAGTTGGAAGAGCCGGTCTGCGTCTGGACGTCGACTCCGGCCAGCGCATACCAGGCGTGCCCGTCGCGTCCGCGAAAAAACTGGAGCTTTTGGCCCAGCCAAGTACCCTCGGGCCGCTCGCCGTCCGATTTCGCGACCGGCGGAAGATTGACGCGGATTAACTCTGGCGATCCCGCCACGACCGGAGCCGGGGTAATTGTTACCTGTGCCTGTGCTTGCGCTCCGCCGCGTTGCGGCGAAATGGCTGCTGCAAGAACCAGCCAAAAAGCCAACCGCGGAATGCGCGCTCGGGTCATGCAATCAGCATACCGGGCGGCATCCCGCGGAGTGTTCCGGAGAGAACTTCGTCCACTTGGTGAAGCGCGCTATTTTCCGTTGTGCTTTTGGCGATAGATCTGGCGGCTGGCGCCATTCTGTTCGCGATTGATCTGCCGATGTTCCTGCCCGGTCAGCTTTCCGCCGTTGGCCTGGCGGTAAGCGTGAATCTGTTCGTTGATGCCCTGCTCGCGATTCTCAGTGCGGGCAGCTTCGCCGGCGGTCATTGAGCCGTTGCGGATTCCGTTGGCAATGCGGTCCTGCTGGTTTTCGCGGCGCTGGCCGACTTCATTGTTGCCGTAGTGCGCCGTATCGGCATTGTGCTTGTCCTGGTAGATGGAGTGGCTCAGATTGTTCTGCTGATGGTTGACCTGCTGGCGCTCCTGCGGTGTCAGCTTGCCGCCGTCGGCGGAGCGATCGTCGCGGACCTCGCGGTTCAAATTGGATTCGCGCGATTCCAGATTCTTCGTCTCACCGGCGGTCAGTTGGCCGGAGTCAACGCCGTTGGCGATGCGGTCCTGCTGATTTTCGCGGCGGTCATTGACGGTAGGCGCCGGCTGATTGGGCTGCGTCGATGGTTGGCTCTGTTGAGCAAAGGCCGAACCCGAAGCAATCAGGGTGGCCACGGCAAGCGTAAAGAGTGTGCGCTTCATGGGTTTTCTCCACGGGCCTTTGATTTTGATTGCCGGCCCATGTCACCACCAGACACAGGTTCAAAAAAGTAGTTGTGCTTTTTTGCGATTTTCCTGGATCCAAAGTGCGGTCTCGAACGTCACACGGAGTTTTACCAAAGATTTTTCCGCAGCTCTGCAACTTTCGTTGCAAGCATGTGTTCGATAGCTGACTTCTTTATTTAGAGGAATCGGGCTGAGGGTGCGCGGCCTTCCATGCTGCCACGCGATCCTGGACATCGGCCAATTCATCGGCGGTGATTCGCTCGCCGATCATCTGGCGGGTCGCCGCATATTTTTCCTGGTTCGGGCCTTTTGATGAAGCTGCGATATCGAGCCAGAAGTAGGCTTCTGAATCGTCGTGCGCGACGCCCTGACCCATCGAATACAGAACTCCGAGCGTTCCCTGGGCGAAGACGTCTCCTTGATTTGCAGCCTTCAGGTACCAGGCCGCGGCCTGCTCCATGTCGCGCGGAAAGCCATTGCCACCGTCGCGATAGAGGGCGGCCAGATGAAGCTCACCGTCAACGAATTTCTGATTGGCAGCCTTCAAGTACCACGCGGCTGCCTGCTGGTAATCCTGGGCGGCCACGGTGCGGTAGTGCTCGGTAGCGCCTGCATGGGCATATTGCTCACCCACCTCGACTTGTGCAGCGGGATCGCCGGCGTTTGCCTTGGCCAAAAGAGCCGCGTCGATACTGACTGACGCGGTTGGCGCAGGGCTTGGCGCCTGGGCTGTTGCAAGGTGCACACGCGAATACGCAGATCAAGATCAAGGTAAGTTGGATCCAACCAAACTGCCTGTTTCGGCTTTTCATTGGGTCCTCGATCGGCGATGAAGGTTGACGCCGAATTCAGTGTACGGGATTTGCGCTTTGGAAGAAGTTGATCGGCCTGTTTCCACAGGGGAGAACAGGCTAAAATTCCAAGTATGACGGACCGCATGTCTCTTTCCCTCGCCCAGGTTGACCCCGAGGTCGCCGCTGCCCTTGACCATGAAACTCTCCGCCAGCACGAGGGGCTGGAGATGATTGCCAGCGAAAACTTTGTGTCTGAAGCAGTCTTGGAGGCGGCTGGCTCGATCTTCACCAATAAATACGCAGAGGGCTACCCAGGGCGCCGCTACTACGGCGGTTGCGAGTATGCCGACGTGGTTGAGAATCTGGCCCGCGACCGCGCGCGCCAACTCTTTGGCGGCGAGCACATCAATGTGCAGCCGCACTCGGGCTCGCAGGCCAACGCCTCTGCCTACGCGGCGGTATTGCAGCCGGGCGACACGATTCTCGGCCTCGACCTCTCGCATGGCGGCCACCTGACTCACGGCCATCGCCTGAGCTTCAGCGGCAAGCTTTATCGCACCACCTTCTATCACGTTCGCCGCGACACGGAAACCATCGACTACGACGAGATGGAAGCGGTTGCCCTCCAGGAAAAACCGAAGGTCATCATCGGCGGCGCCAGCGCTTATCCGCGCTTGTGGGACTTTGCGCGCATGCGGCAAATTGCCGATAAAGTGGGCGCGATTTATATCTTCGACATGGCGCATATTGCCGGACTCGTCGCTGGCGGCGTGCACCCTTCGCCTGTTCCTCATGCGCAGATCACTACGACCACCACACACAAAACTCTGCGCGGTCCGCGCGCCGGGTTGATCATCTGCAACCAGGATCTGGCCACCGCCATCGATAAATCGGTATTCCCCGGCCAGCAGGGTGGGCCGCTCATGCACATCGTGGCGGCCAAGGCTGTTGCGCTTGCCGAGGCTCTGCGCCCCGACTTCCGCGACTACGCTGCGCAAATCGTCTCCAACGCCAAGGTCCTCGCAGAAGCCTTGAGTGCGGCGGGCTTCCGGCTTGGTTTCCGGTGGAACCGACAACCATCTCCTGCTGGTCGATGTCTTCGAAAAAGGCATTCTCGGCTCCGAGGCTGAACTGGCGCTGGGCAAGGCCGGCATCACGGTCAACAAGAATTCCATCCCCTGGGACACGAATCCGCCGCTCAGGCCTTCCGGCATCCGCGTGGGCACGCCCGCTCTTACCACTCGCGGCATGAAGGAGCAGGAGATGCGCACGATTGCCGCGTGGATTGCCAAGGCTCTCGACCAGCGCAACGACGACGCTGCGTTAGAGCGCATTCGCGGCGAGGTAGCGGAGTTAGCCAACCAGTTCCCGCTTTACGCGTGGCGGCGGACGCCGGTGGCAGTTACTGCTTAGGACAGTAGCGCCAGCGGCTCGAATTCCTGTTCCCATTTACAAAGCGACCCATGGCGAGGTTCCGGCACAAGAATTTACGTGCCGGGCCGCGCCGGTGTGTGCAAAAATGCCGGTGAGTCACCCAGGGATTGCCGATGACCAGAGAATAGAAGGCTGTCATTGGCGGTTCGGCTTCCCAAACGGTCATCAGGAGGAATCGATGAAGTCCATTCACATTGCGTTCGCAGCTTTGCTCGTTTTCACGGTGCCGGTGGTGGCGCAGCATAAAACGACCAGCCATCAAGCTCCGCCGGCACACGGGCCGTCAGCATATCATGGCACGCCGAAAGCCCCCGCTACCCAACCTAAACCGCCAGCACAGCCAAGCCATCCGGGCGAGCAACCGAGCCACCCGAGTGTTCCGCACGTGGAAGGGAAAAAGTGGGTTGGCCATGATACCGGACCCAACGATCCGAATTACCATCTCGACCAACCCTGGCAACATGGCCATTTCGCCGGCGGCTTTGGTCCCAGCCATGTGTGGCGCATTGCCGGCGGCGGACCCAGCAGATTCTGGTTCAATGGCTGGTACTGGGCAGTCGCTGATGCCGATCTGACATTCTGCTCGGACTGGCTCTGGGACTCAGATGAGATCGTCATCTACGCGGATCCGGACCATATCGGATGGTATCTTGCTTACAATGTGCGCCTAGGCACCTATGTCCACGTCATGTATCTAGGCACATAAGTTCGTCGTTTTTGGATTGGTTTCGCGGTAAAGGTAAGTAACTCGGCGGGATGGGCTCATAGCCTGTCCCGCCGCGCTATCTTTGGGCATCTCGACAGTTGTAACTCAGCTCAATAGGGCATTGATCCATCCAATCATGCTTCTGACTGACGAAAAATCTCTTGTCCGAAGCCATGCGGATGCGAAGTTACTGAGTTATTCTGTCAATATGGCGATTGAAAATATTCTTGCCCAAATAGACTCCGAAATTTCCAGGCTCAAGCAGGCCCGTGCATTGCTGGCCAACATCGCGACCGCAGCCACACCATCCGGACGCAAAGTAGCGAAGGCGGGTTCCAAAGGCAAACCCCGGAAGAAGCGTTTTCTAAGTGCTGACGCGCGCAAGCGGATCGCCGATGCGCAGCGCAAGCGCTGGGCCGCAGTGCGAGCCAAAGCCAAAAAGGGATAGTCGATCGATTCTGGACGGTTCCGGCTGGAGCATTGCGCTGACGGAGGCGCCGGGTGGAGCTGTGCAGTTGCGCTCTAACCCAGCGCCGCCATCACCAGCATGCGCGGCTCGGTCATCTCCTCGATGGCCCACCGGATTCCCTCGCGACCCAGGCCTGACTCCTTCACTCCGCCGTAAGGCATCGGATCCAGGCGCCAGTTTGGCGTGTCTCCCACGATCAGCGCACCCACCTCCAACTCGCGATACGCGGCGAGGATGCGCCCGGAGTCGCGCGTGAGCAGGCCTGCCTGCAATCCGTACTTCGAGTGATTCACCTGCGCCAGCGCGTCGTCGAAGTCGTCGTATGGCTCGATCAGCAGCACCGGCCCAAAGATCTCCTCGTCGCGAACCTTCATGCCGGGCTTGGTTGCGGTAAGTATGACCGGCGTGATCATGGATGCCTTGCGTTCGCCGCCCGCCACAAGCTTGGCGCCGCCCTCCAACGCCTCCTTTACCCAGCTTTCGACGCGCTCCGCTTCGCTCTGGCGGATCATCGGCCCCACTTCAGTTGCTTCATTCGACGGATCGCCGACGACCATCTTTTCCGCAACGTCCACCACCTTCCAAACGAAGGTTTGGAAGATGCTTCGCTCCACAAAAACGCGCTGCACACTGACGCACGACTGACCCGCAAAACCGAACGCCCCATGCGCAGTGCGCAACGCTGCATCGTCCAGATTTTTCCAATCGCTGTGCACTACGAGCGCGGCGTTCCCGCCAAGTTCAAGCAGTACGCGCTTGCGCCCCGAGTGCGCTTTCAGTTCCCAGCCCACTTTGGCCGAACCGGTAAAGCTGACGAGCTTGATGCGATCCTCTTTTTCCGCGAGCCATGCGGTGTCAGCGTCGGCCAGCGTCAACACGGCCAGCGCCTCCTCCGGCCAGCCGGCCTTCAGAATCACCTCGCCCAGCGCCAATGCTGTAAAGGGCGTCTGCGGCGCGGGTTTCACGATCACCGGGCAGCCCGCGGCGATGGCCGGCGCAACCTTGTGCGCCACCAGGTTCAACGGAAAATTGAATGGCGTAATCGCCAGAATTGGCCCGATGCCAAACCGTTGCACCAGCCCCCAGCGCCCCTCGTTGCCTTCAGTCAAATCCAGCGGAATGCTCTCCCCGCCCACTCTCACGGATTCTTCTGCAGCGGTCTTGAAGGTGAGCACGGCGCGATCCACCTCTGTCCGTGCCATGCGCAGCGGCTTTCCTGCCTCGGCGACGATCAACTGCGCAAACCGCTCTTTTTGTTCGATGAGTGCAGCAGCCACATCTTCCAGGATTTCGCGGCGCTTCCAGCGAGGCAAAGCGCGTGTGCGGCGCAGGCTGGCAACGGCATGATTCAAGGCCTGGCGCGCATCTGCCCGCGTAGCTATTGTGACCCGGCCCACGAGCCCCTGATCCCACGGCGAACGGACCTCCAGCGCCTCTCCGTCCGTCCATTCCTTACCGCACAACAGAAAACCGGTTTGCTCTCCCGGCCGCATCTTCATGGTGGAACTCCTGGATATACGTTCTGATGGTAAAGCGGATGGGCCCGGATTGTCCGGCGCCGGCGGCCAGTCGCGCCCTCGCCGAATTGCGAAATGGGAATGTATTCCGGGTTAAGGCTCGGAGACGCGGCTAGCGGTGAGAAAAAACCGGTTACAGAATGAGTGCTGGATCAGGTATAGTGGAGCGGTTCCAGACCCCACCGGGCCAAAACTCACAATCACAACGCCAGATGAAAAGGATGTGACTATGTCCGATTCCACTAACAGTCAAGTTCCGCAGCCTGTTCCTCAGCCGGGATCGTTTCAGCCCGTGCCGCCGCCGGTCGGCGCACCTCCACCAAAATCGGGTTCGAGTGCCGTCAAGATCATCCTCATCATTGTGGGGGTTATTTTTTTCCTGGGCCTGGTTGTCGCCGGTATCGTTGGCTACGGGATTTATCGTGTTGCGCATTCCATCCACAAGGATGCCAACGGCCAAATCACCATCAATACGCCCAAGGGCGCCATCTCCGAAAACCCCAACGAAACGATGACGGCGAGCGATCTTGGAATTGCCATCTATCCCGGCGCCACGCAGGGAAAGGGCAGCTTGCGCATGACCATTGCGGGCAAATCCATGGTCACCGCAAACTTCCTGACGCCCGACTCCCCGGATAAGGTGTTCGCTTTCTACAAGGACAAAGCGGGTCCCAATGCACAGATCATGTCGACGGGGGACGGCGGAATCATCACGATTCAGAATGGGTCTAATTCCGTGACCGTGACGGTCAACCAATCGGCAAGCGAAAACAATGGCGAAACGCAAATCACCATCGTGAACACGACCGGCGCCTCGTCGAATTAGCAATTCCGCCAGCCAGGAGGCCTCCCGCGCGCACCATAAGACGCACGCGGGAGCGCTTTCTGCTCCGCACTCTGAGCGCGCCGCGCGCCTGCGGTACACTCCTTCCATGATTCACGATGGTCGCAGCCGAAAGCTTCCTTTCGATCCCGTCGCGGCGGTGAAGCATTTGCGCGCGATCGATCCGAAACTCGCTGTGCTGATCGACTGCGCAGGCCCCTTCACCCTCCGCCTTGACCACACAGCCTCACTCTTCGAGTCACTGCTCGAATCCATCCTTTACCAGCAGTTGCACGGCAAAGCCGCGGCCACGATTCACAGGCGCGTGCGCGAGTATTTCGGGGGCGATCCCACGCCGCAGCTCCTGCTCGACACACCCGACGAGCCACTGCGCGCGGCCGGAGTTTCAGGCAACAAGATCAAGGCGCTGCGCGACCTGGCTGCGCGCACACTCGATGGGGCAGTGCCGGCGCACTCCGCGATTCGCAAGATGTCCGACGCCGAGATCATCGAACGCCTCACAGCGGTGCGCGGCATTGGCAGGTGGACCGCGGAAATGCTGCTCATCTTCCGGCTGGGCCGGCCGGACGTGCTGCCCGTAACCGACTACGGCGTGCGCAAGGGATTTGCGCTGACTTTCCAGCGCCTGCCCAAATCCCGCGCGCTCGAAGCAGCGGATCTCCCCAAAGCCGACGTGCTCTTGCGCCGCGGCAAGCGCTGGGCGCCCTACCGCTCCGTTGCAAGCTGGTATCTTTGGCGTGCCTGCGACTTGCAAAAGAAAACCGCCCCAACGGGACGCTCGGCGCGATAGCGCGAGCGCCGCAGACGTAAAATAGCTTGAGCGGGCGGCAGAGAGCGCTCGGACCGTATCGGATCATTCATGCCTGTTGGAAAGCGCTTCGTTTGCATTCACGGCCACTTTTACCAGCCGCCACGCGAGAACCCCTGGCTGGAGACGGTCGAGACTCAGGACTCGGCTGCTCCCTACCACGATTGGAACGAGCGCATCTGCGCCGAATGCTATGCCCCCAATGGCGCCGCACGCGTGGTCAACGTCAAAAACCAGATCACGCGCATCGTGAACAACTACGCGCGCATGAGCTTCAACTTCGGCCCCACGCTGCTGAGTTGGCTCAAGGAGAATGCTCCGCGGACGTTCCGCATGATTCTGGACGGTGAGAGCCGTAGCCGCCAGCGTTACCACGGCCATAGCTCGGCCCTGGCGCAGGGCTACAACCACATGATTCTGCCGCTGGCCAATGCGCGCGATCGGAACACGCAGATCCGGTGGGGCATCGCCGACTACCAAAGCAGCTTTGGCATTCGTCCCGAAGGCATGTGGCTGCCTGAGACGGCGGCCGACACGGCAACTCTCGAAGCACTCGCCTTGAGTGGCATCAAGTTCACCGTGCTCGCGCCACACCAGTGCAAACGCATTCGACCCCTGAAGCTCGAGGCCGAGACAGGCGAAGCCCGGTGGACCGACACGCCGAACGCCAGCGTGGACACGACGCACCCCTATCTCGTGCGCTTTACGTCGGGCGCATCCATCGCAGTCTTTTTCTACGACGGACCAGACTCTCGCGCCATTGCCTTTGAGGGGTTGCTCGACTCCGGCGACAATCTCGTTGCTCGGCTCAAGGCAGGATTCAAAGACTCGCCTCAGCCGCAGCTGGTTCACGTGGCCACCGATGGCGAGTCCTACGGCCATCATCACAAGTACGGCGAAATGGCGTTGGCGTATGCGTTGCGTCTGCTCGAACAGGACAAGACGGTCAAGCTGACCAACTATGCGAGTTTCCTCGAAAAGTTTCCTCCCGACTTCGAATGCGAGATTGTGGAGAACACTTCCTGGAGCTGCCCGCACGGTATTGAGCGCTGGCGCTCCGATTGCGGCTGCAACGGCGGCAAGCCGGGCTACAACCAGGCTTGGCGCGCGCCCCTGCGCCAGGCGCTGGACGAGCTGCGCGACGCGCTGATTCCGCTTACCGAGCAGGAGGGCGGCAAGCTCTTCAAGGATGTGTGGGCGGCGCGTGACGCATACATTCAAGTAGTGCTCGACCGTGGCACCGAGTCAACGGATCGCTTCTTTGCCGCACAACAGAGGCACGCGCTCACCGAATCGGAGCGTGTCCGCGCTCTGGAGCTGATGGAGATGCAGCGCCACGCGCAGTTGATGTACACCAGTTGCGGCTGGTTCTTCGACGACATCTCGGGCATTGAGACCGTGCAGGTGATTGCCTACGCCGCGCGTGTGCTGCAGCTTGCGCAGCAGCTTTTTGGCGAACAAGCCGCGCCGCTGGAGCCTGCGTTTCTCGCCCGACTGGCCGAAGCCCACTCCAACGTACCCGATGCCGGCGACGGGGCCCGGATCTACAAGAAGAGCGTCGCGACCATGGAGTTGCACCTGGAGCAGGTGGCCGCGCACTATGCCATCAGCTCGGTATTCTCGTCGTTCGCCGATGAGACGGACCTCTTTTGCTTTCGCATCAGCCGCATCTCCAACGAGATTTACACCTCCGGGCGCGGCCGTCTCTCCGTAGGCCGCGCGCATGTGGTCAGCACCATTACCGACCACGCGCAGAGCTTTTCCTTCGCCGTTCTCCATTTTGGCGACCAGAACATTACTGCCGCGGTGAAACCTTATGACGACTCGGGCGCCGCAGCCTTCGAGGCTTTCGCCGCCGAGGCCGCCGGCCATGTGCAGCGCGCCGACTTCCCCGAGGTCATTCGGCTAATCGATCGCTTCTACGGCCACGCCGACTATTCGCTGACCTCGTTATTCAGGGATGAGCAGCGCCGCATCATCGGGATCATTCTCAACTCTACCCTCTCCGACATCGAGAGTTCGCTCACCACCATTTATCGGGATCACGCCAGCCTGCTGCACCATCTTTTGCAGGCGGGGCTTCCCAAGCCGCCCGCCCTTGCTCTGGCCGCGGGATTCGCCATCAACGCCGGATTGCGACGCACGCTCGAGGGCGAACCCATCGATGTCGCGAAGTTGCGATCTTTCCTCTCGCTGGCCAAGACGGACCAAGTTGAGCTTGAAACCGCAACTCTCTCCTACAACGCAGACCAGCGCATGAAGCGCGCCATGGTCGAGCTGCAAATGTCGTCCGGCTCTCTTGAGAAACTCGACCGCGCGCTTGTGCTTGCGCGCACGCTCACTGAGCTGCCTTTCGACCTGAATCTCTGGCAGGCGCAGAACATCTGGTACGAGATTCTGCGCACTTCAGGCTACGCGCTCACCGCGCTTCCCGCCGACGACCGTCCGCGCTGGGAGAAGGATTTCGACGAACTCGGCGCGTGCCTCACCATTGATACGGGAGCCATGCGCGCCGCCGAGCAAGCCGACGCGCTCGCGGCGGCGGACTGAGAAGGCTCCGGGGTGGTTGCATCAGTGGTTTGAGGGCGTTGAGGAGCTCCCCCGTAGCTGTAATCAGGCCCACTTCCTTGGCGCTAAGTGCTGCGGACGCGTAAGGCGGCGCGCTATTTGCTATCCGCGCCATCCGCAAGTGGGAGAACGTGTAAACGGAGCGCCTCGACAAATTCCCTGGGATTGGTGAAGCATGCGAAGTGTCCCCCACTAATAGGGATCAACGCTTTGCGCGGTGCGTGAATCTCACCCTCATATTTTTGAGCCTCAGCAAAAGAGGCAACATGGTCATCTCTCCCTTGGATCACAAAGATGGGCAGGGAAAAATCCGATCCCAAGGCTCTGGCGTCGAAGGAGAAGACGATGGGTATTATCTTCGGCACGGTAAATGCCCCACCCGCGATCCAATCCGCAGCATCTCCATTGGCGGGGGCGTTTGAAGGCCCAATAATCGATTCCTGCATCTTGAGGTATGCAAGGTCAGTCGCTGTCATGCGGTATTTGGCGCTCGCGCTCAGCCGCTGCATGTCGTCGAATCGCAGCGAGGCTGCCTGGTCGAGCGCCTTGAGTGTTGCCTCGTCATGTGCAGACAGTGCCTCTTGGCGAGCCCAAGCTTCTGAGTCTTCCAGCGATTGTTTCCAACTCACCGGCAAGCCAGTTGCAACAAAGGTGTAGAACAGATCCGGGCGGCGCTTTACCACATTGAGCCCCAAGATCGCGCCCCAGGAGTGCCCAACAAGGATGATCTTCCTCTTGTCGAGCCGCCGCGAGGCATATTCCGCAACTTCTATCGCATCGGCCGTCAATCGATCCAGCGCAGCGGCAGGTGTGTCCATGCCCGGAGTCGCGGGGCCATTCTTTCCGTAGGTTTTTCCACTGCCTCGCTGATCCCAGTTAACAACAGTGAAGTACTTTTCCCAGGGCTCGAACTCCTGAAGGAACGGCGATTGGGCGTTGGCCGGCCCGCCATGAAGAAACAGGATCACCGGATTGGTCCGATCGTCCCCGCGGATCGAGATGAATTGATCAATGCCGCCGATTTGGACGTACTGGCTCTCGTCTATGTCGCGTGGCGTGGTGACCTTGGCGTCCCGCTCGTCGCCCATCGACTGGAACAATCGGACAGACCCGAGAGTCTGCAAGGTGGTGTCTACGGAACTCGTGCTGCCAGTTCCTTCTGCCGCACTTCCTACCACATTGAATACCCCAATAGAAAACACAAGCAAAAGACAAGTTATCCTGCGCCAATTCAATGCGAATCTCCTTCCCTGCGTTGAACGTTCAAATCAAATCGGACTGGCGAAGATTGCGTAGACTTTCGAGCAGATGGCTACGCATGGCGACGCGCGTCGCCTAAAATGGCAAATTTGTTGTCCCGAAGCCGAGTTCCGTCCGCTCGCCCACCAAACTGTGCACGAGCAGCTCTCGCGTAAATACGTGAATGTCGGAAGAAATGTTCCACCTGCGGACGCGAAAAGGGAAACGGTAGTTGGTCAGTTCCTTGAGTGAAACGCAACCGGCGCGTCGAGAAGCGCCGCAGAACTTGCGGTAAGTATCCCCCCGCAATTCATGCAACCAGCTCTAGAGCGGGACCAGCTTTCCATCCTTGAGCGCGAACCTCTGGCCGCGCCACATGATGGTGTCTCCGGCAAAGCCCACCACCCACAAGCCTATCGCGATAGCATCGCGCAGCGGCAGAAGCCAAAGATTCGCGAGCACCTCATGATCGCCCAGCACCACGGCGCCGACGGTCATGGCCTGCGCCAGCCGCAGGAAGAAGCTCAACCCCAATAGCCAAAGACTTACGGGGCTCAATCCGCTGGCAAGCACGTTCAAAAGCGCCCAGCCGAGGCCATGCGTGAAGACCAGGCCCACGTAACCAGTCGGACGTGAGCAGCGCACCGTCCGCAGCCAGCGCAGTTGATGATCGAAGAATCCGCGCCAACCATACGCGGGGACCGAGGTCTCGACGACTTCGGAACTCACCTTCACGCGATAGCCGGCTTGCACGATGCGCGCGCCCAACTCGTAATCATCGGCCAGGTGATCGACGATGGAAAGCAAGCCTCCCGCTTTCTCCAACGCTTCGCGCCGCATCGCGAGGGTCGAGCCGAGCCCGTAATGCAGACCGCCCTCGATCATCTTCGAGAGCAGCACGCCAGGCATGAACTCTGTTGCAATTCCCAACGCCTCAAGCCGCGAAGGAAGCGTGCTGTGCGCCTTTCCGCGATAGAGCGCCGTCACCATCCCCACGGTTGGTTTGTTTGCGTCGCGCGAAGCCGGCGCGAAGCGGCACATCACGCGTTCAAGATAACGTGGGCTCACGGTAATGTCGGAGTCGTTGATGAGCACGAAGTCATGCCGCGCATGTGTGGCGAGCTGCGCGAGCGTGCTGACTTTGCCATTCGTGCCCAAGCTGACGCGGGCACTCTATCAGGTGGATTGCGCGCTCGGGGAACTCGGCCTGCAGCTCCGTCACCGCCGCGGCTGCCGGATCGCTGAGCGATGCAACGCCGAAGAGCAGTTCGAACTCGCCCGCATAATTCTGCCGGCAGTGGCTGCGAAAGGCGTCCAACATGCCGGGATCGAGGCCTTTGAGAGATTTAAGGATGCTGACGCCGGGCGCGTAATCCGTATGGGGCGCTCGGCGCTCGTGGAGAAACATTCGCGCCGCAACGATCGATGCCAGAAAGTATGCCATTCCGGCCACGGCGAGAACCGTCGTCGCGATCTCCACGGCCTGCGCCAATGCGTGCGGCATCACAAAGGCAAGATTATAGCTTCTAGCTACTAGCTTCTAGCCGCTAGCTTTCCGTGCGCAGCCTGAATGTTGCTCTCTTTCAGAAAGCTCATCGACTCACAAATAGTCGTTTTCGCATGGACGATTGAGTGCCGAAGCCGAAGCTAATAGCTAGAAGCTAGTGGCTAGAAGCTGCCTCACTCGTACCGCAGCGCCTCAATCGGGTCGAGATTTGCGGCCTTCCACGCCGGATAAATGCCAAAGAGCAGCCCGATCGCGCAGGACGCGCCGAATCCGACCAGCACCCATGTGGTTGAAAGCGTTGCCGGCAAGCCGATGGGAAGAAAATAGACGATCCACGTAATGATAGCGCCGAGCAGAATGCCGAAAACCCCGCCCACCGAGCACAATGTCACCGCTTCCACGGTGAACTGCGTGAGGATGGTTTGCTTGGTCGCTCCAATCGCCTTGCGCACACCGATCTCGCGTGTCCGCTCGGTCACGCTGACCAGCATGATGTTCATCACGCCCACGCCACCCACCATCAGCCCCACGCTGGAGACGGCGATCATGAACATGACCAGTCCATCGGTCAGTTGACCCCACAGCTTGGTGAGGGAGTCGGGACCGAAGATTTCAAAATCGTCTCCCTTGTCGACGCGTACCTTGCGGCGGATGCGCAGGAGTTCACGAATCTCTTCTTGCACGAGGTCCTTGTTTTTCGGGCTGTCGTACTTCACGATGATCGTCAGGTCCGTGATCTCGGGGTGCAGGTTGTGGAAGGTTCCGAACGGAAACAGAATGATGTTGTCGCGCGGGTTCTTGCCGCTTCCGAAGGGCTGCTTGCGTTTATCCAGCACTCCAATCACGGTGTAGAGCCCCGACTCGATGGCGATATCTTTGCCCACCGCCGGCTGGTCGCCGAAGAGCTCCTGAGCGGTGTCGTGCCCGAGGACAACGACATGGGCCGCGCGCGAATCTTCGGCGTCATTAAACATGCGGCCCTGGATCATCGTCAGCTCGGTCACGTCCATTACTTCAGGGAAGTCACCCGCAAGGATCGAGCCGGCAACCTTCTTGCCTCCGTATTTTGCACTGACGTCCCCAACCTGAAAGCTCTTGATGTAAGCTCCCTCAGCGTCGGTCGTGATCACGTGAGGCAGTGTGCGCAAGGCCCGCGCGTCATCGGCGGTGAGCATACGGCGCGCCAGCATCTCAGCGGTCGGGCGCACATTAATGATCGGCAAGCGGCCGATCCAGAAGACGTTTGAACCCAGCGAGTTGATAAAACCCGACACGCGATTATCGATGCCATTGACGAGTGACGAAATCGTGATAACGGTGGAAACTCCGATGACAATGCCCAGGATCGTGAGCCCCGAGCGCAGCTTATTGGTTCGCAATGTGTCCAGCGCCATCTTGACGGATTCGCTGGTCTGGCCGGTTTTTGCCATTGAGTTCTCAGTTCACAGTTCTTAGTTCGTCGTTTCAGTTCATAGTTCTTAGTTCGCAGTTCATAGATCCCGGACGATGAGGCTTTACTGATTTGGGCACGGCTTGAACTATGAACTAGGAACTGTGAACTAACAACTGCCTCACTCGTATCGCAGCGCCTCAATCGGATCGAGATTTGCCGCCTTCCACGCGGGATAAATGCCGAACAGTAACCCGATCGCACAGGAAGCGCCGAGGCCGATCAGAACCCACGTGGTGGAAAGCGCAGCCGGTAACCCGATGGGGAGAAAATACACAATCCAAGTGACGATGGCGCCAAACAGAATTCCTACAATGCCGCCAAGCGCGCACAGCGTCACCGCTTCCGTCGTGAATTGCGTAAGGATGGTGCGCTTGGTGGCGCCGATCGCCTTGCGGACGCCGATCTCCCGCGTCCTCTCGGTCACGCTCACCAGCATGATGTTCATTACGCCCACGCCGCCTACCATCAGCCCTACGCTGGACACGGCGATCATGAACATGACCAGCCCGCCGGTGACTTGATCCCAAAGCCGGCTGAGCGAATCCGGTCCGAAGATCTCGAAGTCATCGGGCTTGTCCACACGCACTTTACGGCGGATTCTGAGCAACTCGCGAATTTCTTCCTGAACGAGCGCTTTGTTTTTACCGTCGTCGTATTTCACGGCTACCCACAGGTCTTTCTCTTCCGGGTGCAGATTCTGAAACGTACCCAGCGGGAACATTGCCATGTTGTCGTCGGGATTTTTGCCGCTACCGAAGGGCTGCTTGCGCTTGTCCAGCACGCCAATCACGGTGTAGAGACCCGACTCAATCGCCACTTCTTTGCCGACGGCGGGCTGGTCGCCGAAAAGCTCTTCCCAGGTATCGTGACCCAGTACCACCACGTGCGCGGCGCGCGCGTCTTCTTCGTCGGTCCACACGCGGCCCTCGAGCATGGTCAGATCGTTTACGTCCGAAGCTTCGGCGGTATCGCCCTGCAGAATGGTGCCGGCAACTTTCTTCCCGTTGTACTTCACGTCCACGTCGCCCACTTGAAAGGGATACTTCACGTGGCGCCGCCCACCATCCACTGCAATAACGTGCGGGAGTCGGCGCAGCGCCAGCACATCATCGAGCGTCATCTTTTTGCGCGCGAGCATCTCCGCGGTCGGTCGCACGGCGATCACGGGCATCTGGAAGACCCAGATCACGTTCGAGCCGAGCGTGCTCACCCATTCCGACACACGGTTATTAAGCCCGTTGATGACCGACGAAATGGAGATGACGGTGCCGACACCGATAACGATGCCTAGGATGGTGAGGCCGGAGCGCATCTTATTCGCGCGCAACGTGTCCAACGCCATCTTGACGGATTCGCGGGTTTGTCCTGCCGATGCCATGAGTGCAGTTCTCAGTTCGCAGTTCTTAGTTCACAGAAGCAGCTTCCTTGCCTGCCTGTGTCTTGATTGAATCCATCAGGCCAAAAAGCATCTTTCTAACTTCGTTCGACAATGACTCTGCTTCATCTATAAGGCCGGGGTTCCCAAACTTGAGTGCCCGTGCAATCTCGAGTTGCGTTTGAACCTCACAATTCGAACCTCGGGCGATCCCAAGAAAGTGGCGAAACTCGCCAACGCTCGATCTGCCCTGTCCTTCCGCAATGTTGCTGGGAATTGAAACGGCGGAGCGCCGAATTTGGCTGATTAGGCCGAATTGCTCCTCACGAGGAAAGTCCTGCGTCAAGCGATAGATTGCAACCGTCATTTGCATCGAACGCTGCCAGACAGCCAAATCCCGAAATGACTGTGCCATGAATTCAATCTCCAATGAAAGAAAACTGTTGGCCAAACAAAAACTATGAACTGCGAACTACGAACTGTGAACTGCGCTCAAAGCTCCGCTCTGAGCGCCACCACCGGATCGAGCTTGGCAGCCTTGCTGGCCGGATAAACGCCGAAGAAAATGCCTACCGAGCCGGCCAGGAACAGGCCCAGAAAAACCGCCCACAGCGGGACACTGGTTGGAAAGCCGATGACAATCGTGATCAGCTTGCCCACCAGGATTCCGCACAGCACACCGATCGCTCCACCGATCGTCGCCATCAAGGCGCTCTCGATGAGGAATTGCATCAGCACATCGCGCTGCTTGGCGCCCAGCGCCTTGCGCACGCCAATCTCGCGCGTTCGCTCCGTCACGCTCACCAGCATGATGTTCATGATCACCACGCCGCCTACTACGAGCGCAATCGATGCCAGCCCGAGCACCACGCTGGCGAACAGCGAGCTGATCTGCTTCCAGATGTCGAGGAAGGTATCGTTCGTCTGGATTTCAAAGTCGTCTGGCGTTCCCGGTGCATCGTGGCGGCGCGTCCGCATCAGCACGCGCACCTGGTCTTCGGCCCGCTCCATTACCTGCGCGCCGCCCGCCACCCGCGCGAAAATGTCCACCGAATCGTTGTAGCCGTAGATCTGCTGGTAGGTGCTGATGGGCACGGCCACCCAGTTGTCCTGCGACTGGCCGAGGGTTTTGCCCTGTCGCTCGCCCACGCCAACAATGGTGTAGGGAATTCCGTCCACACGAATCTCTTTGCCGATGGGATCGCCCGGGCCCAGAATGTTGTCCACAATGTCGTAGCCCACGATCGCATCGTGCGTGCCGTGCTCTTCGTCGGACGGAGTGAACCCGCGCCCCATCGCGATGTCGATGTTGTTCAGCGACAGCATCGTCCAGGTGTACCCGCGTATTGCGGTGTTGTCGCTGGAGTGGCCGTTGTAGAAAACGTTAGTAGACCTTTCCAGCGCTGCGCCCATGTCACTGCAATCCGTGCAGAGGTTGCGCACAGCGTCATAGTCCTCAATGCGCACGATCTTGCGCTTCTGGTAGCGGAAATAGTCCTGGGCGCTGAAGATCACGCTCGGCATCCGCGACACCTGAAACACGTCGGCGCCGTAACCGGAGAGCTTGGTGGCGACGTAGCGATTTGCGCCATTCACCATGGTGATCACCATGATCACCGAAGCCACGCCCATCACCACGCCGATCAGCGTGAGAATGGTGCGCATCTTGTTGCCCCAGAGGGATTGCAGCGCGAGTTTGAAGGCCTCTCGAAGTGGCATGATCCTTAATGTTTATGATACGCACTCGCCCGAAGCGCGGTTCCGACGGCTCCGAGCACGGAGCGGCTTTAATCCCGGAACGCTGTGGTTGCCTTTATGAGTGACCCGAGCTGCCGAATCCCTTTTCTGCCCTCGCGGAGTCTTCCAGGCTTTGAACCTCTTGGACGAGGCCTGTGAGAACGGGAACAGGAACCATCTGCGCGATCTTTTCACCGGCCTTCAGCTCAATGGACGCGTCGCCCAGGTTGGTCATCACCACCAGAATCTCGCCGCGGTAGCCGGCATCGATCACGCCGCCGGTTGTGGCCACTCCGCGCGCCGCCATCGATGAGCGGTCGCGCACCAGCAGTCCCAGCGGAGCGCCTGACTGCGGATCCCGCGCCTCAACGGCAATTCCCGTCCGCACCTTTACGGTGGAGCGGGGAGCCAGCGTGACCGCCTCAAGCGCAAACAGGTCGTAACCCAGGTCTTCGCCCGGATGCGCCACAACCGGCGCCCGGGCACCCGCCTCCAGAAGCTTCACACGCAGCATGAGTCTGATGGTAGCGGAAAACAGCGGAGTTAGCGGGGGTAGCGGAGCTAGCGGAGTTGGCGTCGGGGCTGCCGCCACGGAACGCGACCTAAGCCGGTCTTACTCAGGCCGGGGCTTTGGGGCTGTGAGCCTTTCGGTACCGTTGGATAACCCATTGGTCGCATTGATGCATCAGAATTGGTGCTCTATTCTCGGTTTGAAAGACTTTTCCAGAGCGTCTGTTTCACGCGACTCAAACCTTGCAAGGCATGCTAGCGCTGGTCGGCGAGCCAAAAGGTTAAAGGGCCCCAAATCAACAGATCAAGATTCCTTTGGCCATTGGCTTCTGCGAAAGCATCGTTCTCCTTGCTCAGGATGGAGATTTATGAAGATTATTGTCTTTGCCGAGCAGTTCAGGAACGGCGCCTGGGACGTCTGGGAGCACACGTGCAGCTCCAAAGAATCTCAAACGGTTCTTGAATCGGCCCGCTCGATCGCCAAAAGTCACACTTCGAATGGGCGTCTGGCTCATGAGGACGTCCTTGAGGGCACCCGCAGGGTGTTCGATGTTACGCGCGGCACGCTGGCGAACCCGAAAGATGGTGATCTGCAGGTCTATTGTGTGTGCGTTGAAGAGACCGTCATCGGGGTTTGCGAAAAGATTCGCCAGTACTCCGAAAGAATTACCGAAGCCCATCAGTTTGCCGAGGTTGCGCTCGGGAAATCGGCCTAACGGCCGAGGGGACGTTGCC
Organism: uncultured Acidobacteriaceae bacterium; assembly: GCA_963813015.1. Taxonomy (GTDB): domain Bacteria; phylum Acidobacteriota; class Terriglobia; order Terriglobales; family Acidobacteriaceae; genus Telmatobacter. The sequence goes on along the minus strand of CAWEXN010000008.1, from coordinate 682,022 downwards.
TAGCCCTGGCCGTCCACGCACCAGCCGAACCATCGGAGCTCCGGCACGACTGCGTGTGCCACACTTCCCAAAATGGTCAGCCCCGGCCGGTTTATCTCCGGTCGGGGCTGTCGTTTTTACCCCCTCACGGCTGATTTTCGCCGCCAGGAGTTCGTGATTCGGCAAAAGGACCTGTAAGCCGAATTCTGTTTGGAGCCTTGCGGCCCTATTGCGGTCATTCCTCTAGGCGCCGCGTTGCCGCGGGCGCTCATCAGCGACCTACCCGGAGGTTTCGGCGATTGCCAAGAGCCGCCTTGCCGCATCGGGCCGATGCGTAACCGGCGCCTGGCTCCTAGCCCCGGTTTCCCTCCCTATTTGGTCTTGCTCCGTGTGGGGTTTACCCTGCCTCCGTCATTACTGCCGGAGCGGTGCGCTCTTACCGCACCTTTTCACCCTTGCTACTGCACGAAACAGCTCCGAAGGGCTGCCCCACGCAGAGGCGGTATGTTTTCTGTGGCACTAGCCGTCCACGGGATTTGAAGCCCGCGTCCCGGACGTTATCCGGCACACTGCCCTGCGGAGTTCGGACTTTCCTCTCCCGGCAACCCTTGCTTGCGCAAGGACTTCCGGCAGCGACCGCCCGGTCCTCCTGCCAGCCTTAAGTGTACCCCGAAAAGGGGGTTTACCAGTTGCGGTAGGGGATTTGAGAGCTCTTGACCTGCACACCCTTAAACCCAGCCTGGTGCAAGAGCATCTCCACAGACTTCCGAGATTCTTCCGGGTGAGGGCAAGGCCCAACGACGATCTCGTTCAACCCAACGACCGAAAACTTCCCCGTTACGCCAAGCGGGATTTCGAGATACGGAACAAGCATTGAACTCCCAGCCCGGAGGCACAGATCGGCCGGAATCGAATTTGGTTGCAGATAAAATCCCAATCTCCATTCGGACTCGTCCGAAAAGCCAGCATGTTTGAGCTTCGCAATGTAAGTACAGAGGGGAAGAAAATGCGCCGCGGCTATCGGCTGCGAACTCCGGTGCTCTTGCATTTCCCCTGCGGTTCCTCGGTCTCCCGACGACGCTTGGGCTATATAAGAAGCGACCGTATCCCTCACTTCCCTCTCAAATGACGACTTCGTTTTACTTTCGTAGTACCCACACCTAATTAGCACGTCTGAAGTCATAAAACGATCGTCTCTACCCATCAAAAACTCTTCGCCAATGGACCGCAAATAGGCGGTTCGAAACGCAACACTGTATCCTCCCGACTCGCCGGAGTACGCGCGCCACTGACTCAGAGAGTCGCCCTTCGCAGAAAATGAGGCAACAAATACTGTTGGCGATGTTGCCCATATCGCCACAGACAGCCCCGCTTCAATGATTGAAGAATCGACGGGGTTGCATTTTTCAGTTACTGGTTCATTGAAGGTGCCCAGGAAGGCCCGCCATTCCTTTGGTAGTTCGTAATTGCGAGAGATTTCGTCGAGCAGGCAGTCGAGGACAAACTTCCCTTCACTAGTGTCGTTTAAATAACGAATATGCGTTGCCCAAATGCACTTGTCTTTAAGTATGCCAAGGAGGCCCTCCTGCGTTGTGTAGTGATACAAAAACTCAGGTTCGCCATGGCTCTCTGGTTCCTGTGAGGGGCGCTCTTCCATTGCTATCTCCGATGGCCTAATGGTAACGCTACATCTCTCCGATTCGCTCCGGAGACGGCGGCGCTGTGTTCGCTCCGTCTGCTATAAAGATTGCCGGACGATTCACGCAGCAAACTCGCCACTCCAAGAGGATTCATTCCATGAAAAGGTCCGCAACGCTCCCTATCGCATCCGCCTTCATCGCATTGCTCTTTACGATTGGCCCGATCAACGGAAACGCTCAGCAACCCACTCCTCCCGCGATCGACATGACGCCCGTGAAGCCGGAGTCGGTCGGCTTCTCCACGGAGCGGCTGGAACGCCTCCACGCGGCGATTCAGGAAGAAGTCGACCAGAAGCACCTCGCCGGGGCGGTGACGATCCTGGCCCGCCACGGCAAGATCGTGGACTACCGCACCTACGGCATGCGCGACATGGCCGCCGCTACGCCAATGACCAAGGACACGATCTTCCGCGACTACTCCATGACCAAGCCGGTGACCGGCGTCGCGATGATGATTCTCTACGAAGAGGGAAAGTGGCTGCCGTCAGACCCGATCTCGAAGTACATCCCCGAGTTTGCGCATCTCAAGGTCTTCAACGGCTTTGACGCCAACGGCAAAATGCTCCTGGCCGATCCTGACCACGCGCCGACGATGCACGAGCTGATGACCCACACCGCTGGATTCACCTACGGAAGCGGTGACACGCCGGTCGACAAGATTGTCCACGACCTGAAGCTTGATAGCGCAAAGGATCTTCAGGAGCGGATCGATCGCCTGGCGACGGCTCCGCTGCTCTATCAACCCGGCACGCGCTGGGTCTACAGCCCGTCGATGGACATCCAAGGCTACATTGTCGAAAAGCTGTCGGGCCAGTCGCTGCCCGACTTCATGCACGACCACATCTTTGCGCCGCTGGGCATGAGCGACGCGGGGTTTTTTGTGCCTGAAGACAAGCGTGCGCGCTTTGCCGCGGGGTATCACGTAACCGATGGCCAGCTCGTCGCCGAGGCCACAACCAAAGGCATTCCCGACGACTATGCGACCCAACCCACCAATCCTTCAGGTGGCGGCGGCCTGGTTTCGACCGCTGAGGATTACTATCGCTTCGCGCAAATGCTCCTGAATGGCGGCGAGCTGGGCGACACGCACGGCGAAACACGTATTCTGGCGCCCGGTACCGTCAAGCTGATGACCTCAAATCACTTGCCCTCCGCGCTGCTCACCGGTCAATTCGGCATCGGCCAGCACATCATGCGTCCGGGATTCGGCTACGGCTACAACTGCGCGGTCGTCTACGATCCGCCGCTCGCCGACCTATCGGACGGCAAAGGAACATTTTTCTGGGATGGCGCCGCCGGCACCTGGTTCTGGGCCGATCCAACCAACGACATCATTTTCGTCGGCATGATCCAGCGCCGCACCAGCCCTGACAATCACCACCTGCTCTACCGCGTGCATGCGCTGGTCGACCAGGCGCTGGTTGACCCGACGAAATAGCCCGATCAAAATAGTCGATCCGGCCCGGAAGCGCGAACCTGCTGTGCCGGTTGCCTCGCTACAATCGCAATAGGCGATGATTCAGTACCTCTATCTCGGGCGCGTGGACTATGGCGAGGCGCTCAGCCTGCAGCAGGAGCTGGTTGCGCTGCGCCAGGCAGGGCAGATCGGCAACGTGCTTTTGCTCCTCGAGCATCCACCCGTGCTCACGCTTGGCCGCAACGCCAGGCGATCGAACATTCTCGCGTCAGACGAACTTTTGGCGCGGCGCGCCGTGACGCTGCACGAGATCAACCGCGGCGGCGACGTCACCTATCACGGCCCGGGCCAGCTCATCGGCTACCCCATCTTCGATCTGCGCAGCCTCCGCAATCCGAGCGGCCACCACCGCCTCGGGCCGGTCGATTTCGTTCGCCTAATGGAAGAGGCCCTGGTTCGCGTTTGCGGCGATTTTGGCGTTCACGCCGGACGGATCTGCGGATTAACCGGTGTGTGGTGCGGTCTTCCCGAGCCACAAAATTCGTCTGACAAGCCCGATTGCGAAGCACCAATCTCATCCAAAGGGCTGCCGTCCGCAGGACTGGGTCGCAAGATCGCCGCCATCGGAATTCACGTCGCCCGCGGCGTGACTTCGCACGGATTCGCGTTCAACCTGACCACTAACCTCGGCGACTTTGCGCTCATCAATCCCTGCGGCATCACTGACCGCCCGGTTACAAGTCTCGAAAGGGAAGTTGCGGAGTTGGGCAGCTTGCCCACCCTCGAATCCCTCGCACACCGGGCCGCACGCCATTTTGGCGAAGTGTTCAATGAGCCGGTCGCGCTCGTCGAAAGTCTCGCCGCCCTTCGCGCGCAGGCCAGCGCCCATTCCGATTCGCGAGATCCTGATTCTCCGGCGCCCGAATTTCCAGCGCAAGAATTTCCGGCTCAAGACACGCCGCTCCAGATTCCGCCTGAGATCGAGCGCCTGCGACACCGCAAAGACAGGCCCGTTTCCGCATAGGATCGGCCCGGGCAGAGCTTCAACGGCCGTCCGCTTCATCACGTCCGCGATTTATAATCCGGCAGGAGCCTGGGTGTGTGCGGCGCCGAAGTACGATCAGCACGCTCCGGAACGCGAAGAGAGGAACGCATGTCGACGGAAGTTCCCATGCCCCAGTTGGGCGAGTCGATCTTCGAGGGCACGATTACCAAGTGGCTTAAAGCCATCGGCGACCCCGTCGCGATCGACGAGCCGCTCTTCGAGATCTCGACCGACAAGGTCGACGCCGAAATTCCATCGCCCGTTGCCGGCGTGCTGGCTGAAATCCGATTCCCGGAAGGCGCCACCGTCGAGGTCAACACCGTGGTTGCGGTGATCGGCGAAGCTGGCACGAAAGTTGCCGCTCCCGCGGCGGCTGCAAAGTCGCCCGCCCAAAGGTCTGCCCCTCCGCAGGGGGCATCGAAGGCCGCACCGGCTGCCGCACAAATTCCTGCCCAAGAGGCTGCCCCACCGCAGGTGGCGCAAGTGCCAGGTGGTCGCATTCGCTCATCGCCGCTTGCGCGCCGCATCGCCAAAGAGCACGGCCTCGAGCTCGGTCGCATCACCGGCACCGGCTCTGAGGGCCGCATCAGCAAGGAAGATGTTCTGCGCGCCGCGAACTCTGCATCGGCACAACAGCAAGTCCAAAAGTCCGCCCCACTGCAAGTGGCGCAGGTGGTGCCGCCGCCGCAGGAACTCGCCTCACTTCCGGCCGATCCCGTCCCGCTCACACGCATGCGCGCCATCATTGCCGAGCGGATGCTCGAGAGCGTGCGCGTCAGCCCTCATGTCTATACCGTCTACAAGGTCGACATGACGCGCATCGCGCGCCTGCGCGAACAGCGCAAGGCCGCCTTCGACCAGCGCAACGGCGTCAAGCTCACGTTCATGCCCTTCATCGCCGCCGCCGCCGTCGCCGCGCTGCGCCGTTGCCCCATCGTCAACGCCTCGCTTGAAAACACGAGCCAGGGACTGGCCATTCGCTATCACCGGTCCATTGATCTTGGCATCGCCGTGGCTCTCGACTGGGGACTCATCGTACCCGTCATTCGCCACGCGGAGCAGCGCAGCTTTGCCGATCTCGCGCATTCTATTGCCGATCTCGCTCTACGTGCGCGCTCCAAGAAGCTCTCGCCCGACGAGGTGGGCGGATCGACCTTCACGCTCACCAATGCCGGCGCGTTCGGCGGCGAGTTCGGCATGCCGATCATTAACCAGCCCGAGTCGGCGATCCTCGCGGTCGGCGGCCTGCGCAAGGAGCCTGCCGTTCTGACCGATGCCGAGGGCAACGACTCGATTGCGATTCGGTCGATGCAGTACTTCTGTCTCGGCTTCGATCACCGCCTCATCGACGGCGCCGACGGCGGCAAGTTCATGCTCGAGTTCAAGAAGACGCTTGAGGGTTGGAACCAGGAGATCGGCTGACGGCACCCGTTTGTTTGCGTGGACGCTCTTGCACATCGCCACGAATGATTTGATTTGGAGGCTCGCTTGGGCTTGCTTGATCGGTTTCGAGGGAACAAACGGGCCACCACTTTGTCGGCGGATCGATCTCTCTCTTCGGAAGAAAAAGCAATCGCAGAGCATCTTCTTCGCTACGCGGCCCCGCCCGAGGCCCTCGCGTTCCTCTCACAAATTAACCACGCACGCGTTACCGGAAGATGCTCGTGCGGATGTCCCACAGTGGATCTCACGGTTCCGCCAGACTTCCGAGTGGTCGACCCGCCCCCAAACCGACCTCTCGCCGACGCAACAGGTCGAGTAAATGGAAAACTCGTTGGAGTGATGCTTTTTCAGAATTGCGGACTGCTCAGTGGGTTGGAAGTTTACCGGCTTGAGGACTTTAGTGATGATCCCTTCGGCCTGCCTGCGGTTGACACGATTGAGCGGATGGTCTGGTCCGATGAGTCGCCGAAATCTGAATTCAAGCAGTAATTGGAGCGCCTTCAGGCTTCGGGCGGCTTCACGGACGCTTCAAACGCCGCAATCGCGTCGTGCAGCTTGTTGAAGAGCCTGTCCGGCCCGATTGCTTCTGTCACGTGATGTCGATCGAAGTCGGATTTCAGATCCCATGGCACGCGCGCAAACGCTAACTTCACTCCGGCCTCGGAGAGGGTCTTGTTCAGCCCCTGCACGATCCGCGCCGCCGTGTAATCCAGATGTGTCATCGCTTCCGCGTCGACAACCACCCACTTCACGGATGAAGGCATCGGCTGCACGACTTGCGTGACCTCTTCAATAAACCGGCCGGCATTGGCGTAGAAAAGCTCCGCGCCAAACCGGTAGAGCACGAGCCCCGGCTCGGTGACCACATGCGGCGCAACCGGAGTCAGCCTCCAACTTCCGTCAGGATTCGCCTGCAGCACCCCGCTATGCGGGTGATAACCGTGCCGCACCACGCGCGCCAACGACACGAGCATTGCCAGAACAATGCCCTCTTCTACACCAACCAAAACCACGACCAACGCTGTCATCAGGGCCAGCCCGTATTCCTGAGGGCTCTCGGAACGAATGTTCTTGAGCTCAACCAGATTGATAAGCCGCAGCGCGACCAAAAATACCAAAACGCCAAGCACGGAAGTAGGTAGGTATTGGAGAGGCCCGGTGAGACACAGCAGCACCACGCCCACCACGACCGCCGTCGCCGCCTGCGCCATCTGGCTCTTCCCGCCGGCATCCTCCATCATCGCCGTTTGCGTGGGGCTGCCGTTCACCACAAACCCACCGCTCAGCGCTGCCGCGACATTCGCAGCCGAAAGCCCATAGAGGTCGATGTTTTCATCCACCTTCTCGTAATGTTTGGCCGCGTAAACTCGGGCGGTAGCCGCGCTCTGCGTAAGAATCATCACCGCGCACGAGGCCGAGACCGTGATCAGCAGCTCGATTTCTTTGCGATTCATCTCGCGTAGGCTGACGAGCGCCATCAATCCCAAGTGAGGCAAGCCGCCGGCCACCGGCCCGATGGTCGCAATGCCGTGTCCCGCAAAATCCCAAGCTGCGCTGGCCGCAATCGCGCCCACGACGGCCACCAGCGCGCCCGGCACCTTGGGAGCGAAGTGCCGCAACAGCAAAACAAACGCCAGCACCGAGGTTGACAACAACACTGTTGGCAGACTTGCATGCGGCAACCCGCGCCCCACTTCCCAAAGCTGCACCACAGGCCGGCGCGAATCCACAGGCACGCCAAGCATCTCGCTCAGCACAGAGATCCCCACTTGGAATCCCACGCCGGTAAGAAACCCGACCAGCACCGTCCGCGAAAGAAAGTCTGCGATAAACCCCAGCCGCAAGAGGCGCGCCAGCAGCAGAATGACAGCCGTCAGCACGGCCACGATGCACGCCAGAGCGATATATTTCGCACTGGCCGGCGTCTCTGTCCCTGAAACGCCGTCGGCGAAAATAGCGGCAGTTGCCGAGTCCGCCGCGACCACCAGGTAGCGCGACGAGCCGAACGCCGCGAACGCCACCAGCGGCAGCAGCAGCGAATAAAGCCCCGTCACCACGGGCATTCCCGCAATCTTGCTGTATCCAAGAACCTGCGGAATATCCATCGCCGCCATCACGACGCCGGCGAAAGCGTCGCGCAGAGCGGCTGTGCGCTGGATCGGCCGTAAGCCTCGAAACAGATTCACAATCTCGACACTCCTCTTTCAGCCGTCACAACAGATTCGACTCCGGTTTCATCGAGAGTACTACTCAGTCCAAGCCTTGGCCCGTTCGACGGCTTTTTGCCAGCGCGCGCGCCGTTCGGCTCGTTCGGGCGCGTCCATTTTCGGCTCAAAGCGCACGTCGCCTTTGCGTTCAGCTCGTAGAGCATCGGGGCTGGGCCAGAATCCTGTCGCCAGCCCGGCCAGGTAGGCCGCACCAAGCGCCGTCGTCTCCGTTACCCGCGGGCGAACAACCGGAACGCCGAGAATGTCGGCCTGGAACTGCATCAGAAGATCGTTGACCGCGGCGCCGCCGTCGACTCTCAGAGCCTGGAGCGGCGCGCCTGTTTCGCTGTGGACGGCTTCGAGCACGTCGGCCACCTGGAACGCGATGGCCTCGAGCGCGGCCCGCGCAATCTGTCCCGGCCCCGTGTCGCGGCGCAAACCGATCAACATGCCGGCCGCATGCGCGTCCCAGTGCGGCGCGCCGAGGCCTACAAACGCCGGCACAAAAACCACTCCTCCTGTGTCGGGCACGCTCGCGGCAAGCGCTTCCACATCCGAGGAGGCGCCGATCAGTTTCAAATTGTCGCGCAGCCACTGCACCACCGCGCCGCCAATAAAGATGCTGCCTTCGAGCGCGTATTCGAGCCGCTTTTGCGCGCTGGCAGCGACTGTCGTGATGAGCTTGTGCTTTGACCGCATGAATTCCGTGCCGATGTTCTGCAGCAGAAAGCAACCGGTCCCGTACGTGTTCTTGGCCTCGCCCGCGCTCCAGCACAACTGCCCGAAGAGCGCCGCTTGCTGATCCCCGGCAATGCCAGCGATGGCTACGCCGCCCAGGCCCAGCGTGGTCGTCACCTCGCCCACACGCTCGCTTGACCACCTCACCTCCGGCAGCATGCTCGCGGGGATTCCGAAAAGTTTCAGCAGCTCCGGGTCCCATTCGCCCTTCACCACATTGAAGAGCAGAGTGCGCGAGGCATTGGTCACGTCGGTCACGTGCTTATGGCCGCTTGTCAGGTGCCACACCAGCCAACTATCCACGGTGCCGAAAGCCAGCTCGCCGCGCTCGGCACGCGCCCGCGCGCCGTTCACGTGATCCAAAATCCACTTAATTTTGGTTCCTGAAAAATACGGATCGAGCACAAGGCCGGTTTTTGCGGAAACACTCTCGCCGGCTCCGCTGTCTTCAAGCGCCTTGCACTGAGCAGCAGTGCGACGATCCTGCCAGACGATCGCCGGATAAATTGCCTTGCCCGTCGCGCGATCCCACACAATCACCGTCTCGCGTTGGTTGGTGATGCCGATCGCGGCCACATCGCGCGGCCGCGCGCCTACTTTGCCCAGCGCTTCAACGGCGCAGGAGAGCTGGCTTGTCAGGATCTCCGTCGGATCGTGCTCCACCCAGCCGGCCTGCGGATAGAACTGCTGGAACTCCTTCTGCGCGACCGCCGCAATCGCGCCGCCGGCATCGAAGAGAATCGCCCGCGAACTCGTCGTTCCCTGGTCGAGCGCCAATACATAGGCCATCTGTGCCACCCGCTTTCAGGCAACCAGTCAAACACGCGGGGCAGGTTGGGGGCAAGATGCTGGGTGGCCTACCTTTAGCTGTTTCCGGAGCGGCTGAAAATCCGAGCCAAAAACTCCTTTTATATTCCTATTGCATTCTATTTACTCTTATGGTATACTGTATTTGTAAGTTAGAAATGATAGGAGACTACATGAACTATTTGGACACAGTGCGCAATCTTACGCGGATGGCGGCATCCAGCCAAACCGCAGCAGCCATCTTCAACCACTTCGCCAGCCGCAAGCGCGGACGCAAAGTTGAAACGGTACGCCGCCTTATTCAAGTCTGCGGAAACAGCACGCCACGGCGCGCTGTAATCGAGGTGCTACGACAGCTTGAATCGAACGGGTTTGGAAGGGTTGTTGTCGGGCGCCGCGGACACGAGTCGCGTTTTGAATGGGCGGAGGTATAAGAATGCCTCACACCCCCCCATCCCCCGAGCAAACGAAGCTTCGTGGCGTCTACTCGTCTGGAGTCGCGGCTAAGCTCATCCTCGATGACTTCGCCGGTCGAACGAATAACCAACGCCTAACAAAAGTGGACCAGATCTTAAACCGCCTTTCCGACGCAAACGTGCATCGCTGGGAAGTAATTGCCTTGTTCCGGAAGCTTCAGGAACTCGGCCACGGCACGTTTATTGAGGGCCGCAAGGGGCATCCATCGAGGTTCCAATGGTCATCAAATTCGATCGATGTCGGTAAAGCTGCACAAGGCGGCGAGGTCCCAATTAGTCAGGTCTCGATAGACGTTATTCCTGAAAACGGATTCGAGGAAATGAGAAAGTATGATTTTCCGCTTAGGGGCGGTGTGGACGCAAAATTTGAGCTCCCGACGAACCTCTCCCAAAGGGAGGCGGACCGCCTAAGTGCGTTTCTCAAGAGCCTCGCGCTCCCCGATTCGGGAAACGCGGCGGAGTAAGACGGCGTCGCAGCAACCACGTCGCGCTCTACCGCACCTTCCCCGCCTTATTTTCCAGCACCACATCTCCCAGCACCGCTGTGTCCACCGTTTCCGGCTGGTGCGAGCAAAATCCGATGCCCACATAGAACGGCGCATCCAGATGCAGCTTGATGGGCGGGCCGAACTGGTGCATCGGCTCGCCATCGAGGCTCATCCAGACGGAAAACTCATCGCCGTGTCCACTGTCTCGGGCTGGTGCGAGCAGAATCCTATGCCGACATAGAACGGCGCATCCAGATGCAGCTTGATGGGCGGGCCGAACTGGTGCATCGGCTCGCCATCGAGGCTCATCCAGACGGAAAACTCGTCGCCATGCTTTTCGATCCCGATCCGTTTGGCGCTGATTGTCACCAGGCTGTCGGGACTTGCGCCACCCGGCCGGCCGCGCCCACCCATGCGAAACTCCATGTCGGTCACGCGGGTATCTTTCTCTGGCCTCCACGCCAGGTGCACCATTCCAGCGCCGTGCTCGGCCACCATCGCGGCTTTCGAATCATCGTCAAGACTTTGCCGGATCATCAGGACGACCTTGCGATCGCCGTAGCCTTTGGGATCGGGGAAGCTAACGTCGGCTGCCAGCGACACGTCGCCCGACATGCGCTTCCACAGGAACCGGAACTCGTCGCGCGTGTACCAGACGTTGTAGCCGGCGGAGTTGATCGTGTATTGGCCCGTCGCGGCATCGTAGCTCGCGCTCCCTGGCACAAGGGCGCTGCCAACGTCCGATTGGCCATCGAAAACCCCAATCGGCGCATCGAAATTTGTACTCGGCCGGTGAAAATCCGCGGGCGGCGCCACCTGTTGATGCGTCGCCGAGCCGGGAAGCGCCCAATCCGGCACGGGCGGCAGCTGTTTTTGCGCAGGCGGCGTCTGCGCGTGAAGCATCAGCGCTGCGCTCGAAACGGCGAGCGTGGCAATAAGCAAAGTCGAATCGAAACGTCGGCAACGGTTTTGAATTCTCATGGCAACCCACTTTAGCAGACCCCTTCGACCGCTGCCCACGGTCCCTTATTCACTATCGTTTTAGAACCCCTCGTGTTGTACCATTCGATTGGATTAACCAGCGAAAAGGCCTGATTGATGACCCCTACATCCTCTCCCACACTTCTTGTTCTTGCTGCCGGAATGGGCAGCCGCTATGGCGGCCTCAAGCAGATTGACCCCGTTGGCCCCGCCGGCGAAACCATCATCGACTACTCCATCTTCGACGCTCTTCGCGCCGGCTTCGGCAAGCTCGTCTTCGTCATCCGCAAGGATATCGAGCAGCAATTCCGCGAGATCGTCGGCGCGCGCTTCGAGAAACGCGTTGCGGTTGAATACGTGTTCCAGGCGCTCGAAGATATTCCTTCGCGCTTCACCGTTCCTGCCGGGCGCACCAAGCCGTGGGGCACCACGCAGGCGATTCTGCTCTGTGCGGACGCGATTCACGAGCCCTTCGCCGCCATCAACGCCGACGATTTCTACGGCGCCGACGGCTACCGCTCCCTTGCCGGGCAGCTGACCTCCGGCTCGCCCGACTATTCGATGGTCGGCTTCGTCCTGCGCAACACGCTCTCGGACTTTGGCTCCGTGGCGCGCGGCGTTTGCCAGGTTTCCGATGATGGCTACCTCCAACACATTGTCGAACTTACAAAAGTGGAGCGCGACGGAAACGGCGCGCGCAACACCGATGCCGCCGGAACCGTGACCAAGTTTTCAGGCGACGAGCCGGTCTCAATGAACATGTGGGGATTTACGCCGCAGGTCTTCGATCAACTGCGCGAGCGTTTTGAGAAGTTCCTTGAGGCCAATGCCGCCGACTTGAAATCCGAATGCTACATTCCGAATACGGTCGGCGAGCTGGTTCGCTCGGGCGAGGCGCGGGTCAAAGTGCTGCGCTCGCGTGATTCCTGGTTCGGCGTAACTTATCGCGAGGACCGCCCGCGCGTCGTCGAGAGTATACGGCGCCTCATCGCGGACGGATCCTATCCCGAAAAGCTTTGGCCTGAAAGTCTCCGGTCATGAGCTCGCTGCTCGACGCCCAAGCCGCGGCGACTCACTTTGAATTCCGCGGCGCGGCTTTGGGCCTGGCGCCACACGGCGGCGGCCACATCAACGACACGTTCCTGGTTACATGCGAGGCGCAGGGCGCGCCGGCTCGCTACATTCTGCAGCACATCAATCGCCATGTTTTTCGCGATCCTGTTGCCGTGATGCAAAATATCGAGCGCGTGACGGCGCACCTTGCCGCACAGGCAGCGGGCAAGCCGGACGGAGAACGCCGCGCGCTTCATCTTGTTCCCGCGCGAGACGGGCGCAACTGGTACGTGGATGAGCAGGGTGAAACGTGGCGCGCATACCGTTTGATTGAGAACGCGCGGACCTACGAAACGGCGACGTCGGCCGATCAAGCGTTCCAGGCGGCGCGCGCATTCGGCCGTTTCCAGCAGCAGCTAAGCAATCTGCCGCCGCCGCGCCTTCACGAAACCATTCCTGACTTTCACTCGACGCCCAAGCGTTTTGCGGCGCTGGAGCAGGCGATCGCCGCCGACGTCGTTGGACGCGCAACGATGGCCAAACCGGAGATCGAATTTGCCCGCTCCCGGCAATCGATCACCGGCGTTTTGCTCGATGCCAATCTTCCCGAGCGCATCACGCATAACGACACCAAGTTCAATAACGTCTTGCTCGATGACAAGACGGGCGAAGCCGTTTGCGTCATTGATCTCGATACCGTGATGCCAGGCTCTGGCGCTCTACGACTTTGGCGACATGGTTCGCACCACAACAAGTCCGGCGAAAGAAGACGAACAGGACCTGTCGCTGGTGACGATGCAGTTTCCGATGTTCGAGGCTCTGGTCCGCGGCTACCTTGAAACGGCAGGCGCTTTTCTCACGCCCGCGGAAAGAAAACTTCTCGCCTTCTCCGGCAAGCTCATTACATTTGAAATCGGAATTCGCTTCCTCACCGACTATCTTGCCGGCGACACCTACTTCAAAGTGCATCGCGAAGGGCACAACCTCGACCGATGCCGCACGCAGTTCAAACTGGTGGAGTCGATCGAACAGCAGGAGGAAGAAATGAACCAGCTTGTGGAATCGATCGGATGACGAGCGCGCCTTACTCGGTTTGTCCCAATGTGTACGCCGGCAACCGCGGCGTCAGGCGGCGGATCACGAACTCCTGAATCAGATTCTGCGCTGCGCTTTCAGCGGTGCCGATGAGCGAATTCTCAAACATCACCTCGACTCCGCTGCGATTCCCGGCCGGATAGTAAAGATTTGAGATTCCCCCCGATGCCAGACCGCCCAGAATCCCTGAGGTATCAAACTGCCAGTGCCCGTTATCGCTCCTGCAGATGACGGCGCTGGCGATCGCGTACATTGTCCGCGACCAGTGCTGCCCGTCCCTTTGTAGAAGTACCGTGGATCCTGCCGGAACAAGGAAGGAAGAATCGCTCCGCCAAGCATGGCGCCGGTAAAGCCGTCGGTATAATTCGCCCCGAAGCGCTTGGCATATCCCTCCGTGCCCTGACCGTAACCTTTGAATGTATGGCTGGCCTGCTCGAATCCTGCAACGGTTCCCGTCATCATGAACGTCACGGGATCGATCGAAGTCCGCCACGCAAGCTGGAACTTCTGCCGGGCGGTCAACGGCAAAGCGTTGCGGTCGTAACTGACGTAGTAGTTCGGAAAGACGCCGAGGACCCGCTGCTGCTCCTCGAAATTGAGCTGCGCTTCCGCGATCTCAGCCTGCGATCCGGCTGATACCTGCACAAAGCTGGCCGCCGCCGCCATCGGCAAGACAATGGTGCGCGCGTCTAACACCTCACCTGCGAGCAACTCGCCGGAGATCGATTGGTTTTGAAAGCCATCGGAAGAGACAGTGATCTTGAATGTACCGGCGGGCAGGTTTGCGAAGTTGAATGAGCCGTTGCTGTCGGTCTGCTGCGTCGCCGTCACGGGATCGTCGCCAATGGTCAGCTCGAGCGCCACGTGCGCGCCTTGATACACCGTCCCGTCGTCGCTCTCAACAGTTCCCTGAATGCTTCCCGCAGCCGAATTGGGGCCCTGCGTTGCTTGCGCTGCGGCCTGTTGCGCATGTGCGCAAGCCGCCGCCAGCATGCACGCTCCCAGTGCGAGCAGACTGCCACGCGGGGTGAGTGGCCACCTCGGGCTTCGCCAGGCGCCGCCTTTATGTGCCTGTCTTTCGATCAGCATGGCTCCTATACCGAGGCCCATCGCTTTCGAGCGGGAAGGAGCCTTGGGGCAAGTAGAATATCGATCTATTCTGACAAGAGAATCAGACGAAGGAAGTAGTGGATCATTGAAGTAACCGTGACTTTAGTTTGGAGACTTATCGCGCTGGGACTCAGGCTGCCGACAAGCAGTTCTACTCATTGAGCGGTCCGGAGCTTCCTGCCGCTAGTCGGGCCGCCCGGTGTAGTGCTCCATGTGGTGTACTTCGGAGTGATCCTCAATCGACTCAAGATGAGTTGTCACCTCAGCGGGCATTTCCATGTCGACCGCGAGCCGCTCCTCAACCTGTGTCGCAAGACGATGGGCCTCGCCCAGCCTCATATTGTTGGGAAATAAAAGATGCACCTCGATGATCTGCCGGTAGCCCGTGGTGCGGAATCGCACTCCGTGATAATCCAGGCCCAGCTCGGCACAGAGAGCATCGAGCCGCGCGCGAATCAGGTGGCCGATTTTGGGATCCGAATAGTCGAGCAGCCCTTTGAAGGCGCGCCAAAGCAATCGCCCGCCCGTCCACAGAATGTTGGCCGCCACGGCATAAGCCACCAGTGGATCGAGCGGCTTCCACCCAGTCGCCATGACAAGTGCGAGGCCCGCAACCACGCCAAAACTGGTCCAGCTATCGGTGAGTACGTGTTTGCCGTCGGCTTCGAGAATCAGAGAATGATTGCGCCGGCCGATGCGCAGCAGATACGTGCCCAAAACGGCATTCAACACGCCGGCAGCGACGATGAGGATCACGCCGCTCCCCAGGTTCTCCAGGGCCAGGCCATGTCGCCATTTCATCGTGGTCGTGTAAATGATGCTTCCCGCAGCCAGCATAATCATTGCGCCCTCAAAGCCTGCGGAGAAAAAGGTGATGCGCTCGTACCCGTAGTGAAAATGGGCAACTGCTGGCCGCGCGCTCAGCCAGAGACTGAAAACCGCAAATGCCACGGCGACCACGTGCACCACCGATTCCGCAGCGTCGGAAAAGATAGCCGACGACCCCGTGTAGAGGTAAGCCGTCATCTTCCCAGCAAGCATCAGCACGCCCACGATCAGTGACAACAACATGGCGAAGCGAGCATCGCGATATTGCCGGCGCTTATCGGTGGAATCGTATTTCGGCAGATCGCTCAAAGACGATCCCTCGATACACCCTGGAATTCTGTCACCAGTCTACGCGCGATGCATGAAAGCTTCTCTGTCGGGCACGCGGCATTGGCAGACTCTAAGCGCCCGGAGCTCACCGCTTCCGGAGCGGCGATTGCGGATGCACTTCACTGCGCCTGGCCCGGGATCTGTGGGGAGGTGTGTCCGATTTTCTTGAGGTCAACCCCAAAGTGCGGGTCCTGCTCGGTGCCATCGACATGAATGGGAACCAATGTCCCCGCCCCATCTTTCTTGAAGAGTTTATCCGCCGGCTTCAGCAGGAAGCCCTTCCAGCCGCCCACCATCCGCGAAACCGTGGCATCTGTCCGAGCCGTGCCCTTGAAATCGAGAGTGCTGCCGTCGAGCCCATACTTGCCCGCCAGGTCAATCTCTGCTCCAGGCACGGTGTATTTGATGTCGGGCAGCATAACCACACCATTGGCCATCGTGAAATCGCTTTCGATCGCTGAGCGCACCTGGTCCCCGGCGTTTCCCGCGTCCTTCGGTTGGCCTTGCCCGCGCATACTCAGTTCGCTCACGCCCTTTTGAACCTTGTCGCTCGTGAACGCCACGTCCTCAAGTTTGAAGTTTCCGTTCAGCACGATCTTTTTCTCCACCAGCACATTTCCCGCCGGAATCTCAAGCTTCGTCTTCAACGTCAGCTCGCCAGTCATCAGCGGTGTCCCGCTCTTGCTCACCAGGCGCATAAAGTCTTCCATCCGCCCGCCGTTCACAAGCACGTTCAGTGCGATGTGGTGCCCGCCGGGCCGCGTGATCCCATTGGGCAGAGTTTCGGGCGGATTACCAACGATCTCCCCTTCGGCAGTGAAATGTGACTGTCCGAGCGTGGCTCGAACCGGGTGCAGCCAGGTGTCCCCGTTCGTTCCGTCCACTGTTGCGTGGAACGTCGTTTCCAGCGGCATCGCGGTCCCGAATTGCGTCAGCCTGAAGTCCGGAGTATCCGTCTGACCATCCACATCGAGATTTCGCAGGACGCCCTGGTACTTTCCGGTCGAGTTCAGAATCCCCGCAATCCCCTTGAAGACGCCAAGGTCCGCTTTTTCAAAGCGGTAGCCGCCCGCCACCGGTGTCTCACCTGGGTCCTCGACGACCCACGGCCCCAGGTTGCCCGAAGTGACGATCGTTCCTGCCGGCCGCGGATTGGTCAGTTGCGCATCGAATTGCATCGGATTGTCCACCCCGACGTGAGTCAACCGCACGTGAGCGATGTCAAACTCCAGCGGCAGCTTTCCCGGCTTGCTGGTCTCGATCGTCAAATGCGCGTTTTTGCAATCGATGCTTTCCACGACGAAGCTCAGCATCGATGGGTGGCTCCCGTCCGGCGCGGCTCTGCTCGGTTCAGTCTCCTCGCGACGGATGTGCGGCTTCGACGGCACATCCACATCCAGGCCAGTTAACTGCACCACGGAAATCCTGATCGGCTGGCCTGGCTTGTAGTGAAGCGGCGCATGGAACCGGAAATCATCCAGCCGGATGATTGGCTTGGCATCGCCCGCATCATACGTGTCCACAAACACCCCCGCCACGTTTGCCGGCGGCCAGATGCGCAGGCCCTTCCCCTCGGCCCATATCCCGTTCCTCATGGAGACGCGAAAGCTGTCCAACTCCACATGCGCGTGGAAGTGCTCTTCGAGTGTCTCTACGATTGCGGCGCGCAAGATTGGCTCGGCACGTCGGATCGCCACTGTGATCACCACGCTGAGCACAAGAAATGCGAGTAGGACCGCGCCAGCAGCCAACTTCAGCCATGTGTGCTTACGCCGTTTTCCCACTCGCCTTACCGCAACATCCCACCTTAGAGCCTGTTATTAACTTTCGCGCGGAGCGGCGTTGCGGACGAAAATCGGGCCAGACGAGGCGGAGTCCGAAGGCTGTGGCGGGCCCACAGTCGAGGAGGACAACGAAGTATGGCCCGATTTACGCCGCAACCCGGAGGGCTGGGGCCAATTTTCCCCATTTCATCGTCGCTCGAAGATACTCCATATTCGTCGCTCCTCGCTCCTTGAACTGAGAAAAACTGGCTCCCAGCGCCGCCTGTGGGAAAGTTAATAACAAGCTCTAGCCCGCGTTCATTTTCGCAGGGTCCTCTTGCACTTGAAGGTTACTCCCTGCTCTGTTTGACGGCGCCCGCGGCTGAAATCGCTTCGGTCTTCGCGCTTTATTGTTCCCCGTAGTTCCTCAGTCCTAGGCTCCGGTCGCCGCCACTCCAATAGTGTTGGCAGGCCCTAATGCCGTAGACTTCTTCTCACGGATGCAAGCTCTGATTGAAAATCTCGTAAACCTCCAATCGATCGAACTCAGCCGGGCCCGCCTGAATCAAGAGATGCGTGCTCTGCCTTCTGAGATCGCTCAGGCCGATGCCGCGCTCGCCTCCGCCCAACGGCAATCCGCCGATCTCTCGGCTGCGCTCGGCCGCGAAGACTCGCTCCGTACACGGCTTGAGCGCGACATCGATACAAATCGCAAAAAGGCCTCCCGTTTCCGCGTCCAGCTTGACTCGGTTACGACGCCGGAGCAGGCAGCGGCCATCGAGCACGAGATTCAGTTCTCGACGACCGAAGCCGACCGCCTGGAAAGCGATGAATACGCCAGTCTTGAGCGCACCGAAGCGCACGAAGCCGCACTGTCCCAGTCCCGTGCCCAGGTGGAACAGCTCGCCGCCGAAGTGGAATCTGTTCGCGCCCGCGTTGCCGCTCGCCAGCAGGAACTTGCCGCGAAATTGGCCGCTCTCGACAGCGAGCGCGAAGCCGTCCGCAACGCGATCGATGCGGACTGGCTTGCGCGCTTTGATCGCATCGTCAAAGGCCGCGGCACCGGCATCGCCCGCGCCGAGAACCAGCAATGCATGGGCTGCAGCATGGGTGTGCGCCCGCAAGTGTGGAACCAGCTTCGCGAGGGTGAGCTGCTCTCCTGCGACAGTTGCAGCCGCCTCCTTTACTGGGACCCGGCAATTGTCGCCGCTCCCAAAGCGCCTCAACCTGAATTGATCCCTGGCGCCGGCCGCGCTCCGCGCAAACCAAGGGAGGCAGGCGCGTAGCCGCGTTTGCGGGGCATGCATTTTGAAGGTGGCCTTAGCCACTGCTCACCGCTCCTTGCCTGCTACTCTTTTCTTGAAAACTCTCTCGAGGAACACTACCGTGCAGCGCATCTGTGTCGATATGGACGAGGTAATGGCCGACACGCTCGCCGAGCACCTTCGCCGCTATAACCAGGCCTTCGACGAAGCCGTGACGACGGAGGATCTTGCCGGCAAAGGCCTGTGGGAGATCGCGCCGCAAGACCGACAGGCGGAGCTCCGAGCCTTTCTCGACGCAGAAGACTTCTTCGAAGTGCTGGACGTGATTCCCGATGCGCAGCCGGTGCTGAAGGATCTTTCTTCGCGTTTTGAGGTCTTTATCGCTACGCAGGCCATGGCCGTGCCCAATTCCCTCGGTCCCAAGTACCGATGGCTGCAGCGTCACTTTTCCTTCATCCCGCCCGCGCATTACGTCTTTTGCGGCAACAAGAGCATCCTCCGCGCCGACTACCTTATCGACGACCAGCCCAGGAATCTCACACGCTTCGAAGGTCAAGGACTGCTCTACACCGCGCCGCACAATCTCACAGCAACCGGCTTTGTCCGTGTGAACAACTGGCGCGAAGTTGCCGATTATTTCAGCGCAGTTCCCACGGAGCCCTGAATACCCGCCTGGCCAAACGTAAAGCCGTCAAGCCCGCACGGCCTCAAGCTTTCCGCTTAAGCGCCGCGTGCAAGACGGCATCCAATGCGGTTCGATACCATGAACTATGACAGTGTCTGGGACCCTCTTTAAGGCGCCTATCTCGCGCCGCCGATTTCTGATCGCAAGCGCGTGTGCCGGCGCCGGTCTGGCGCTCTACGGGGGCGAAATCGAGCGGCACTGGATCGAGGTCTCGCGCCGCGACGTTGTCCTGCCCAGCCTGCCTCAAGCCTTCGACGGTTTCCGCATCGCGCAGCTCAGCGACATCCACCTGCATGAATACACGGAGTCGTTTCTCGTCCGGGACGCAGTGCATCACGTCAACGCCTTGAATCCGGACGCGGTTTTTCTCACCGGCGATTTCGTGAGCCACGGGCTCATGCCGAATCGGTTCTCCATCGCCTCAGCGTGGCAATGCGCGAATCTGCTCAATCAGCTTGAATGTCCTCACCGCTATGCCGTTCTCGGCAACCATGACGTATTAGTTAGCCGGGAAGTCGTTATCGAGGCACTTAGCGCAAACGCCATCACCGTTCTCGACAACGCTTATGTGCCCATTGAGCGCGCCGGAGGCCGATTCTGGCTTGCCGGTCTGGATGATCCGGTCGTAGGCACGCCCGATCCCGAGCTGGCGATTCCCCAACCCATCCGCAACGTGCCGCGCGAGCCCGTCGTGCTGCTGTGCCACGCGCCCGACTACGTTGATACCCTGTTGACGCTTCAGGAGGGTCAGGCAGTTTCTCTCATGCTCGCCGGTCACACCCACGGCGGCCAGGTACGCGTGCCATTGGCTGGCCCTCTCATTCTTCCGCCGTTGGGTCGCAAGTATGTCGAGGGATGGTTCCGCTTTGGGAATCTGCAACTCTATGTCAATCGTGGCATCGGCACCGTCAGCCTCCCTATCCGTTTCGACTGCCCGCCGGAAATCACACTTTTCACGCTGCACTCCGCGTGAACGTGAAACGCTCCCACCGGCGTTCAAGCTGCCGCGTTCCTTATTCCCCTGCGATGGTCATGCCCCCGCAATTGTCATTCCGTCGATGCGCAGCGTCGGCGAAGCCACTGATCCCCTGAATTCAAGGTCGTTTCCGATCGTCGTCACGTTGCGCAGCATCTCGGCGAGGTTTCCGGCAATCGTCACCTCTTCCACGGCGTGAGTAAGCCGGCCATTCTCAATCCACAGGCCGGTCGCGCCGCGCGAGTAGTCGCCGGTGACGAGATTCGTGCCGAAGCCCATGAGCCCCGTCACGTAGAGTCCCGCCGGAATCTCCGCGATGATCTCTTCGGGAGTGAGCATTCCCGGCTCAAGGAAGAGATTGCCGCAGCCGATCCCCGGCGCCCCTGCCAATCCCCGCGCGGCGTTGTGCGTTGATTTCATGCCCAGCTTGCGCGCGGTGTAGGTGTTGAGCAGGTAATTGCGCAGCATGCCGTTCTCAACGACGACGGTGCGCTGCGAAGCCAGGCCTTCGTCGTCGAACGGCGAAGTGCCGAACCCTCCCACGCCGCTCGGCAGACAGCATGGTGTTGTCGTCCACGATGGTCACATTCGCGGCGCCAATCGTCTCGCCAAGCTTTCCCGCCAGGAACGATGCGCTGCGCCAGATTGAATCGCCGGAAGCGGCCTCGAAGACTGACCCGATGAGCGTCCGCGCCGTCTCGGGAGCAAACACGATCGGAACGCGCTGCGTGGGAACCCGCCGCGCTCCGAGTCGCCTCAGCGTGCGCCTTGCCGCCTCGGCGCCGACGGCTTCAGGCGATTCGAGAAGCTTGAGCCGCCTCGCGCCCGACCACCAGCCGTCGCGCTGCATCTTTCCATTCGCATCCGTCGCCAGCGGCGCCGCCGCAACGCCGGCATAGCTGGTGCGATAGCTGCCCACAAATCCGCGGGAGTTGGCTATCGCTTTCTGCCCCGTTGACACGTCGAAGCTGCCGCCGTCGGAGTTTGTGATGCGCTTGTCGGCGGCCATCGCCGCCGCCTCGGCCCGCCGCGCCCATTCGATGCGCTCCGCTCCATCGAGCGAGTACACATCGTCGAAATAGAGGTGCAGATCGCCCTCTGCCTTGCCAAATTCGCCCGCTTCCGGCAAGCCGGCGAACGGATCCTCCTCCGTAACCTTCGCCAATGCCAGCGCCCCATCGACAAGCTGCCGGATTCCATCCGCGGTCAGGTCGCTTGTCGAAGCCGACCCGGATCGCCTGCCCAGGAACACGCGCAGGCCCAGCCCGCGCGAGCCCGATTCCTGCAGCGTTTCCACTTCGCCCATGCGCACGTTCACGCTGAACTCATCGCCTTCGCGGGCCGTAGCCTCCGCGTCGCTGGCGCCCGCTTTCACGGCCTGTGCGACGACATCGGCGACGAGAGATTCGAGATCGATTTCGGTTTCGTTGGATGGGGCAGCAGATTGAGGCATGTCCTCAAGCTATCAAATATTGGACGGCGTGCTACTTGCAGAGCAGTTTCTGATAATACTTTTGGCTGCAGTCGTCAGGCTCATGACGCAGCGATCCGCGGTCGGTTTGCTTTCCGTCACGTCCCCAGCAATAGGTGTTGTTCCAGCTGCACTCGAGGTGATGCGGAAGGAGAAGATCTTCGTAATCGCTGCAGGTCTTCAATGCAAGTTTTTGCTTTTGGCGGACACCTCGATGGGCAATGCGCTTGTCCTCTTTCGCGCTGGCAGTGCCCGTAACTGCCGCAAAGGGGCGGCGGTAGGAACGGCTCATGACAAACTCCAGGTCGCAGTTGCGTACCTATGTCATGGCGATTCCCTCCTCGAAGTATCCTATTGGGCTTACGGTTCTTCCCGCTTCAGGCGCGAGATCAGCTTCTGTCTGAATTGAAGATGCGATAGGAGTGAGAAAAGGCGCTCTACGCCGTCAGCCGTTCCAGTTGATCCGGCTTCACGATGGTCAGGCTGGTGCCTTTGATCGTGATCCACTGGTCGCGCCGGAACTGGTTCAGCAGCCGGGTTACGGTCTCGCGCGAGGTGCCCGCCATGTTGGCGATCTCCTCGTGCGTCAGCGCCATGGTGAAGCGAATCTCCGGTTTGCCGTTGGCCGATGCGCGTCCCCAGTCGAGCAGCAGCCGAGCCAGCCGTCCCGCAGCCGAGCCTGACAGAGCCAGCCGCTTGGCATCGTGGAAGACGGTCAGGTATTCGCCGCTCAGCGACTGCGCGGCGTGCATCGATGCGATCCCGTGCCGGCCCAGGAACTCAACAAACTCCTGCTTGCGAACCGTCTTTACCTGGCAGGGCTCGATGGCTTCGGCCGTCACTTCGTGCGGCACGTTGGCCAGCACCGCGCTCAACCCCATCACATCGCCCGGACCGGCGATCTTCAGGATCATTGTTTTGCCGTCGCGCGACGTCGAGGATATCTTCACCTGCCCGAAGCAGATGACAAAGACATTGCGCGCAGGATCGCCCTCTGAGAAAAGCTTGGCCCCGCGAGCGTGGCTCATCATGATGCCGATCTGGTCGTAATCGGATAGTGCCTCGGGGGTGAGATTGCAGAACATCCTGAGATGCCGATGCTCGCAATTCAGGCAATCTTCCGGAGCGTGATGAGTGTGGAGCGTGGCCATACGTATACCGTGGGGCGCGAGAAGCTACCCAAAGTATAGCGCAAATCACTATTCGGGACGCCGAGCGCTTCAGAGTGCATGGTTCTGGCCGGGCCTAAGTTCTGGAAAAGGCGATCTGTCCTATGCAGAGGTCTTTCCGTTGCTGTGCCTGCGGGTTGGCATCACGCGGGTCAGGCAGCAGGAGATGTAAGCTCGCGAAACCTCACGTGCCAGCTCTTCCAGGAGCCGCATCCGCAGCGGCGGATAGCCTTCAAATGCCCGGTGCAGGGCTTCGATCGGCACCAGCAGGATCGATCCCGATCCCACCGCACTGAGAGTGTAAGTATGATGTCTGTCTCCCAAAACAGCAGCCAGCTCGACCAGGTCCCCTGGCCGCGCCGATCCGAGTGTGACGCGCATCTCAAAGCGTTCCGCCTTGCGCACAAAATCACCCGAAACCACCACATACAGTCCCTTGCAAGTCTCCTGCTGGCGGAAGACTACCTGGCCGGCCTCGAAATCGACACAGCGCGACTCCCCACTCAGCAGGCTCCCTGCCTCCTGAGGGCACTCCAGCAGCTCCGCGAGCGGATGCGGGGCCGCGGCTGCCAGGCGTTCGAATCGCGTATCGGACTGATTGCTAACCATTTCTTCGCACTATTCCCGCTTCAAAAGTCTCGAATTGCAGGTGCGGCCCGGCTACCAGTTCCCGGCAATTCACCGAACACAGAGAATCTCCTGCGCGGCATCGCGCTAGACCGGTTCCTCAGTTGATATAACCGTCACGATCCGTTGTGAAAGGTGGCGTTTTCTTTGTGAAAACGCCACTTGGCTCTTGTGGCTTCAGGACACGGTAACTGAGGAACCGGTATAGCCCATGACTCTCCGCATTTGTGCTCGATTTTGGTCGGACAAACGGTGCGGTTTCTCCTTTCACCCGCCCATTTTCCTTAACGATCGATCTCTGTCGATCGCTTTACATGAGGCATTCGCGCAACGCGCTGCCGGGAGTGTCCCGGCCTGCCCTGCTACAGCGCTCCCACGGGAAGCGCAACAAGTTGCTCCACCTCGGTACGCGATCCTTCAGGCGGTACGCAGAGAACCGGCACGCGCGAGGCAGTGAGCAGAGCAAAAGCAGTGCCATGCGGCCCACGCGTCCCGCTCGTGCGTTTAACCCCGGCTACAAGAATGCAGGGGTGACATTCGGCAATCGCTTCCTGAATGGCGTCTCCCGGGTCGCCGTCTTTCACGATGCAATGGACTGGAGCCTCATTGAGCAGCCAGCCCGAGCCCCCATTTTGCGCTTGGTGCGGGCGCGGCGGAAGCTTGACGCCAAAATCCGCCGGCACAGCGGCGCAAGGGTCCTTGCCCGCTTTGATTTCGGCGGCAGTGCGAACGTGCAGTAGCAGTAACGGCCGCTGAAAAGTGACTGCCAGCGAATAGGCCGTAGCCGCTGCCGCAACGGCCGCTTCGTTGCGCTCCACGGCCAGCAAAACAGGTCCCCCCGGCGCCGGCCGATGAGGGCCCGCATTCCAGTCCGCAGCCACTGCCAGCACCGGACACGGCGCGAGCCGCACCAGTTGTTCCGCAATGGCGCCAACCACGACCGGTCCGACGCCTTCCATCCCCTTGGTTCCAATCACAATCAGCCCGGCGTCGTACTGCCGCGCCACATCCACGAGCATCTCGGCCACGGCCCCTTGCCGCACCTCGGAATGGCTGTGAATTCCTTCGCGCAACAACTCGCCCACCATCGTATCGAGTACCTTGCGCGCCTCTGCGGTCAGGTGGCTAGCCACGCTTCCCGGCAGCCCATCAACGGCAGCGTAGTCCATAGGATCGAGTCCATGGGCCAGAACAATGCGCGAACCGTAATGGGTGGCCAGCTTGCGGGCGTATTCCAGAGCCCCCTCTGCCTGGCCATCGAGGCCAGTCGCCACCACAATCGTTTTCAGTCCTTGATCGAAACTCACGCTTAACCTCCGGGGTCCATTGCTATCTCGTTCATTGGACTCTGAGTGTGCGCTTCGCAGGCAGCGAGGGGCAGTGACCCCATTCACCCATACCTGTGATTCGAGTCACAACGCAAATTCTTGATTTTGCTGGAGAACCGCTATAGGGCACGCCGGATGCCTTGCGGGTTTAGCGGCGCGCTTGCCCGGCTGCGTTGGCCTCAAGGGGCTCGCCACCCGCCGTCTTTTTGGCGAGGTCGGGATTCGCCGCGCCTGCCAGAACAGCCATCGTCTCCGGCGACTGGACCTGGGGATGTTGCCGCTCGAGAGGGTAGCGGCCCCAGATCAGGTAATCGGCAACCTCCCCGGCGGCGACATACGGGTCCAGAAGAGCCAGGGGAACTACATCGCCGGTAAACACAAGCGACTCGGCAATACTTTTGCTAAACCCGCTCTCACGGCGATAGCCGGGTATCTGCGGAATCTCCATCAACCGCAAATGGAGCTCCGGGTGTTTCCGCGCGTAGCGCTCAAGCTGGTACGCGGTTTGCCGGGGCATGGTGATTCCAGCGTCAGGAAGGATGTTGCGCTTGAACGCGCCTGGAAAGTACTCATTCAAAATGTCCGACACAAAATCCGCGCAATTCCGGGTAATGAAGTTGAAATGCGGAACCTGAGGGCTGTCGTTCATGCGGGCAATCAGGGCGTCGTCCTGATCCGGGGTGGTTTCAAACCTGAACGCGTAGATGCGACGCTCATAAGCCATTCCCACCAGTTGATTCCACCCCGGCATCAGGCGTCCGCCCTTCGGCACATCGCTGCCCAGAACCGTCAATTGTGCGTCGTGATAGGTCTGGCGCAACTCCGCAACCGTCTTGTGGTCCACTCGTGTGGGAACCGCCAGGGGGTCATCAACGGCGTAGAGGTGAGGCAGAAGCGGTATGGCCAGCCAATCGCGGCCTTTGATTCCTTCGTAGCGGGAGATCACCGTGCCCAGTTCACCAGGGCCGCAACGCCGGAGGCGCGTGGGAATATCAGCGCAGATGCGCGCGAAATACAGAGCAACGTGCCCTGACGGCGACAGAACGCCGGAGAAGCCAGCGGCATCCTCCAGCAGCAGAGCGCCTTGCGCCCGCCCGCTTGGGCACGCCAGTGTGAGCGCGACAAATCCTGCCAGAGAAATGAACAACGCGCGGGGAAAACGCATCGCAGCATCGACCTCCCGGTGCTGGGACCTTCACTGAATGTCGGGGGGGCTCAAGCCACTTCCTTTATAAGCTAAGACACCGCCCGGCTCAAGGGGTTGCGGTGAACGTTAACCCGGAGCTTGCGGAATCTACGAATGGTCAATTGATCTTCGGGTGCGCGAACGCGCATGGCCTGCTGGAACCTCCGATATCCGGGTTAGATTCACCCCTCCGCCGATGGGTCGCTCTCGGAGAAGCTTTGATTTTTCCGCCCGGCGGCCAAGAATCTGCCGATAACGTGTCACGATGCCCTGTACATCCGGCGGCCCAATGCGCTAACGTTGGCGCGTCATGAAATCTCTTCGTTTGCACCCTCATTTCTCGTCTTTCTCTCTCGTTTCAACAATTCTCCTTGCAGCCAACCTCGCCGTTTCAGCTCAGGCTCCGGCGCCCGATTCACCCGCCATCGAAGCCCAGGCCCACGCGATGATTTCGAAGCTCACGTTGGAGCAGAAGGTCGAGCTGCTTGGCGGCGTCGACAACATGTTCACGCGTCCCATGCCCGTCATCGAGCTGCCGCGTTTCAAGATGTCCGATGCCTCTGTCGGCGTGCGCACCTGGGGACCGACAACGGCCTATGCAGGTGGCGCAGCGCTGGCCGCCACATGGGACACAGACTTCGCCCGCAAGCTTGGCGAAAGTCTGGGCCGTGACGCCCGAGCCCGCAGCGTCAACTTCCTGCTCGGTCCCGGCGTCAACATCGCGCGCTCACCAGTCAGCGGGCGCAACTTCGAGTACCTTTCAGAGGATCCGTTTCTTAACGCCGCTCTCGTAGTCCCCTACATCGAAGGCGTGCAGTCCGAGGGCGTCGTGGCCACGGTGAAGCACTTCGCGCTCAACGATCAGGAGTTCAACCGGCACAACGCCAACGTAGAGATCGACGATCGCACCATGCGCGAGATTTATCTGCCCGCGTTTGAGGCCGCCGTCACCAAGGCCCATGTTGACGCGGTGATGGATTCCTACAACCTGGTCGACGGCGTTCACGCCACGCAGAACGATTTCCTCAATCTCAAGTTGCTCAAGGGTGAATGGGGTTTCCAGAGCGTTCTCATGTCCGATTGGGACGCGACCTACGACGGCGTCGCGGCGGTCAACAACGGCCTCGATCTCGAAATGCCCAGCCCGAAATTCATGAACGCGAAGAATCTCATCCCCGCTGTTCAGAATGGCCAGGTAAAAGAATCCACCATCGACGAACATCTTCTGCGCATCTTCCGCACCGAGTTGCGCTATGGATTCACCGATCGTCCGCAATTCGATCCCGCAGACTCCACTTACTCGGTCGCTGATCGCGCCATCGCGCTAGAGGGCGCTCTCGAAAGCATCACGCTCCTCAAGAACGAGGGAAATCTGCTGCCGCTCGATCCCGCGAAAATCAAGAACATCGCAATCATCGGCCCCGATGCTTATCCCGCGGTCACCGGGGGCGGGGGTTCGTCAGAGGCCCAAGCCTTCGCGCCCGTAAGCATCCTCACCGGCATCGCCAACCTGCTCGGTCCCAACGCACATGTCTTCTACAGCCCCGGCATGCCCGACTCACCCGATCAGATGAAGGCAATCGCGAATGCTGATGTGGTTGTTGTTTCCGTGGGCTTCGATGCCAAGACGGAACACGAAGGCGCCGACCGCACCTTCACTTTGCCGCCGGGCCAGGATGCGCTCGTCGAAGCAGTCGTCGCGGCCAATCCGCGCACCATCGTGACGCTCACTGGTGGAGGCGGCATGGACACCAGCCGCTGGCTCGATAAAGTTCCCGTCCTGCTCCACACCTGGTACCCCGGCCAGGAAGGCGGCACGGCCGTTGCGCAGATTCTCTTCGGTCAGCATGACCCCGAGGGCAAACTCCCCGTGAGTTTCGATCGCAGCTGGGATGACAATCCTTCAGCGAAGTGGTACTACGGCGATCCGAAGGACAACACCACGCTCCACACCATCGGCGCTGACGGAAAGCCGCTCGACTACACCATCGAACAGATCAAGTATGGCGACAAGCTGATGGTTGGCTATCGCTACTGGACGACCACCG
Organism: uncultured Acidobacteriaceae bacterium; assembly: GCA_963813015.1. Classification (GTDB taxonomy): domain Bacteria; phylum Acidobacteriota; class Terriglobia; order Terriglobales; family Acidobacteriaceae; genus Telmatobacter. Next base: position 653,807 of record CAWEXN010000008.1, on the reverse strand, counting down.
GCAAGCATCCGCTGTTTCCCTTCGGCTTTGGCCTGAGCTACACCACGTTCAAATTCACGAATCTCAAAGTCCCCTCATCAGCCAAGTCGGGTTCAACGGTCGACGTCAGTTTCGATGTCACCAATACCGGTAGTGTCGCCGGCGCAGAAGTTGCGCAGCTCTACGTCTCCGACCCATCCGCGCAGGTCGACCGCCCCGAGCGCGAATTGAAGGGCTTCGCTAAAGTCCGTCTCGATCCCGGCGAGACGCACAATGTGACCATCAGCCTCGACGCGCGCTCTTTTAGCTACTGGGATAAACCCGCCCAAGAGTGGATTGTCGATCCCGGCAAATTCGTGATTCGCGTCGGCGACTCCAGCGAAAACACTCCGCTCACCGCCGACATTAATCTGCACTGACAAATCGTTGGCTCAAATTCTTTCAGCCTTTGAGGAGAACCAACTCATGTTGAACCGCTGCTCTTACGTCGCCGCTGTTGTCGCTCTCGTTTTCGCTGTTTCTGCCTTGTCTCTTGCGCAGACCGCGCCGCACCCGCAGTGGGTGGGCACCTGGGCAACCGCTCCCATGCTCGCTGACGGCGGCTTCAACGTTCGCCCGTTCAGCGGCACCACCCTGCGCGAGATCGTCCACATTTCTGCCGGCGGCGCGCAGATTCGAGTGCGCTTTACCAACGCATATGGGACCGATCCGCTGATCGTCAGCGATGCGCACGTGGCCTTGAGCGCCGGCAGCGAGGCAATTCAACCGGGAACCGATCACGCCATCACCTTCGGCGGAGCAACAACCATCAACATCCCGCCCGGCGCCGAGCTTTTCTCCGATCCCATTGCCTTCGCTGTGCAGCCACTCTCCGATCTCGTCGTCAGTTTCTATCTTCCGTCGCAGGTGATGCGCGCGGAAACCTACCACTCCTTCGCCGATCAGGACAACTTCATCGCCAACGGCGATGTATCCACTGCGCCGGATCTGACGGACGCGACAAAAATCTCTTCCTGGTATTTCCTCGACGGTATCGATGTCCAGGCCGTGGACGGCTCGCAAGCCATCGTCACACTTGGTGACTCCATCACCGACGGCGCTCTCTCCACGCACAATGCCAATCTTCGCTGGCCCGATCTTCTGGCCGTGCGGCTCAACGACGATCCCAACCTGAAAAATATTTCCGTTCTCAACGTCGGCATCGGCGGCAACCGCGTGCTGAACGAAGTCGCCGGTCCCAGCGCGCTCTCGCGTGTCGATCGCGACGTGCTCTCGCAGAGCGGCGTGCGCTACGTCATTGTGCTCGAAAGCATCAACGACATTGGCCGCCTGGCGCACCTCGCAACGCCGTACGACGACATTACCGCGGCGCAGCTGGAGATGGCGCTCAAGCAAATCGCCGACGACGCGCACGAGCACGGCATCAAGGCCATTGGCGCGACGCTCACGCCGTATGGCGGCGCGGGCTATTCCTCCGACAAGGGCGAACAGATCCGCGAAGCAGTGAATGACTGGATTCGCACCAGCGGCACCTTCGATGGCGTGGCCGATTTCGACAAGGCGACGCAGGATCCGGCGAATCCGACTCACTTCAACCCGGCATATGACTCAGGCGATCATCTGCACCCGAAAGATGCGGGCTACAAGGCGATGGCCGACAGCATCGATCTATCGCTCTTCGGCAGGTAAGAGATTGACCCTATAAATCAAGGAACCCACGCAGCGCATCGCTGACCGCCAGCATCGTTTGCGCATTCACGCGTCCCATCCGCGGTCCAATTTTGCCCCGCGGTACGGTCGTGGCTTTGTCGACCATGATCTGCGAGGTGGAGCGCAATCCGGTTTCCCGGTTAGCATTCACCGTGACGCGAAACAGTGGCGCATCGTGCAGCTCGCTGGTGAGCGGCAGCACAATCACCGAGGGGTGCAAATCAAAAACGTCGGCCTGCACCACCAGCGCCGGGCGCGGCTTGCCGTAGTCTCCCGAAACAGCGACTGTCACCAGATCGCCGCGCTTCATTTGCGCCGCTTCTCCGAACTCACGTCCTGAATCCAGCGCATGACCTCTGCCTCATCCTTTGAGGCGGCGATGAGTTGCGATTGGCGGCGTGCCTCAGCGGCAAAGCGGCGGCGTCGCGCCTCCTCAACGTAACTTCGCATCAACGCACGCAAAACTTCGGCTGCCGGCCGCTCCTCAGCTTCCACAACGGAGACAAATTCCGCTTTGAGTGCCGCATCCACGCGCAGATTAAGAGTGGCTTCCTTTCCTCGGTCTTCAGTCACCGGCATGGTGTCAACTCCATGCAAGATTGTAACACATATTGTAATGACATAATGACATTACATAATAACGTTACATAAACTCCCCCGGCCATTTTGACCGTGCCGACGCTACTGGCGCCGTTATCATCGACCTATGAAGCGCATTCTTCTCTCCTGGAGCAGCGGCAAAGACAGCGCGTGGAGCCTGCATGTCTTGCGCCGCGACCCCTCCATAGAAATCTGCGGCCTGCTCACCACGCTCAACTCCGCATTCGACCGCGTCGCGATGCACGGCGTGCGCCGCGCGGTCCTTGAAGCCCAGGCTGCTGCCGCCGGGCTTCCGCTCTGGATCATTCCGCTTCCCTGGCCGTGTCCGAACGAAATCTACGAGCAGCGGATGGCCGAGACTTGCGCGCGAGCCGTGGCCGAGAAAATCGACGCCGTGGCCTTCGGCGATCTTTTTCTCGAAGATGTGCGGGCATATCGCATCAAGCAGCTTGCACCGACAGGCCTTGAGCCGCTTTTCCCGCTCTGGCAATTCCCGACGGACGCACTGGCCCTCGAGATGATCGCAGGCGGGCTGCGCGCACGTCTTTCCTGCGTGGACACAAGTCAGCTTCCCGCCGCCTTTGCCGGACGCGAATTCAATTTGGACTTGTTACGCGATTTGCCGCCGGAAGCCGACCCATGCGGCGAGCGCGGCGAGTTTCACACCTGCGTCTATGCCGGGCCCATGTTCTCTGCCACGCTGCCCGTCGCAACGGGAGAAGTCGTCACACGCGATGGATTTACCTTCGCCGACTTCACCATGCCGGCCGCCGAAGCGGTAAGCGTTTAGTTTCGCAACCCGCGCAGCGCCGGATACAGCTTCCTCCACCGCGCGTAGCCGGCCTTGTAGGCGGCCACATACGCGGGGTCGGGCTCAATCTTCTCCGCGACTTTGATCGCCTGCCCGCACGCCTCGTCAAGATTCTTCCAGTGCCCCGCGCCGACGCCGGCCATCAGTGCGCAGCCAAACGCGCCGCCCTCTTCGGCCACAAGAACTTCTACCGCCTGGCCGTAGATGCCCGCCTGAATCTTCCGCCACAGCTTTCCACGTGCTCCTCCGCCGCCCAGGCGAATGCCGGTGACGGGGATACCCAGTTCGTGAAAGAGGGTGAACGTGTCCTGCAGCGAGTAGGCCACGCCCTCCTGCACTGCGCGCACAAAATGCGCTCCCGAGTGCTGCACGCCAATGCCTGCAAACGCAGCGCGGACTTCCGGATCGAGATGCGGCGTGCGCTCGCCCAGCAGATACGGCGCCCACTCCAATCCGTCGGAGCACGGTGGAACTTTCTCTGCACCATCGCTCAGCGCGTCGTAGCTTTGCCCGGCGAAAAACGCTCCGCGCAGCCAGTTCAAACTCAAACCCGCGCTCTGCGTTACGCCCATCACGTGCCACAGGCCGGGCACAGCGTGGCAAAACGTGTGCAAACGTCCTTTCGGATCTTTTGTTGGCGCCGCTGTCGCGGCGAAAACAACGCCCGAAGTTCCAATCGTCGCCGATACGCTGCCCGGCTGCAGAATGCCCATGCCCACTGCGCCCGCGCCCTGGTCGCCCGCTCCCGCCGCCACTGGTGTGCCGGCTTTCAATCCCGTCAGCCCCGCCGCCTTCTCGCTGATGCGCGCGCAAATCTCTGGCGACTCGTACAGCTTGGGCAGCCAGCTCATGTCGATCCCCGAAACCTCGGCCATCTCGCGCGACCAGCGCCGGTGCGTCACATCCAGCAGCAGGGTTCCGCTCGCTTCCTGCACGTCAATGGCAAACTCGCCCGTCAGCCGGTAGCGCACGTAGTCCTTAGGGCACATCACGTGGCGAATCTTTGCGAAGATCTCCGGCTGGTGCGTCTTGACCCACAGCAGCTTGGTCAGCGTAAAGTTGGGCAGCGCGGGATTGCAGGTGAGCTCAATCAGCCGCTCGTATCCGATCTTCTCTGTCAGCCAGTCGCACTCGGGCTGCGTACGGGTGTCGCACCAGATGAGCGCCGGCCGCAGCACAGCACCTGCCTCATCGAGCATGACAGCGCCGTGCATCTGGCCGGTGAGCGCGACGGCCTCAATCGGCTCTCGCGGCTCGACCGTCGTGGCCAGCGCTCCGCGGATAGCATCCTGCGCCGCGCGCCACCAATCCTCAGGATCCTGCTCCGCCCACCCCGGATGCTCGGCGCGAAACGGGGCATGCTCGGCCGACGCCGATCCCATCAGCTTGCCGGCTGCGTCCACGACGAGCGCGCGCGTTCCGCCCGTTCCCACGTCCATGCCCAAAAACCACATCGCGTTCTCCTCGCCGTAAGTCGATTTTCTATAGACCACGCAGCATACCAGCTTTCGCGGGGCAGGAAAAGCCGAGCGGCTTCTGAGCGCAGGCGCTGAGCTTGTTCGATTGCTGCCAGACTGCGAGTACCGCTAGTTTGTGGTCAGAGTCGACGCCGCGGCTGCAACCTGCGCGGCATCGAGCGTTATCGGGCTGTCAAGAACCATTTGGAACTGCCAACCGGCATCGTAGAGAACAAAATCCGTGTTGTTCGCGTGGTGATGCGCATACACGATCATTCCAATGATCAAAGCGAGCATTCCGCCGCCCACGGCTCCGCCAATGACCGCGGGGTTGGGGCCTACCTGTGGCAGGGGTGGAAGCGTGGGCTCCTGCCCTTCGCCCATCGCGAACTGCATGCCTGGCAGCCGAAGGGGCGCCAGCTCCGCTACTTCATTCGCCGGCGTGACCGTCTGAAGCGGCAGGAGCAATGCCTGCGTGTTCTCGCCGTTCAACGCCACGGAATAGCCGTTGGAAAACACCAGGCGCGTGAAATGGACGCGGAATGAAGGCTGCTGGCCGCCCGCCGGGTGCGGCGTTACGCGGATCACACTTCCGTCCACGAAGGTTCCGGCGGGGATGGCGAGTTGCGTCCCGATCGTCACGGGAAACGCCACAACGGCGCGCACCGTGTCTCCGGCTTTCGTCGATTTACTCTTCACGGAGCTCATCAACGTGAGCTGAATCGCCGTCCCGATGGGAACGACGATGGTCGGTGACGAAGGCGCAGCCACATTTTGTCCGCCCGTCTGTGGGGCAACCTGCCCCGCCGGAGCCGGAACATTTTGAGCCGGAGCAGTCTGCGTCACAGGCGGTGCAATTTGCGTTGCGGGAACGGGAGTCTGTCCCATCGCGAGTGACGCAATCATGAGTGCGGTAATGGATTCTACGAACATAAGACCGACTTCCTTCCAAGGCGCAGTTCAATCAAAGAAGCGGCGCTTCAACGTGCCGCCACGGGCTGACCATTTTGCGTTGGCAGATTGGTGACGACTGGAGCGCACGAAACTACGAGCGGTTTGGCCGGGCAAAAATAGTCAGGTGTTCCGGGGTCACCTGGCGAACCGGGAATGACTGTGTCCGGAGTCGCTGGAGTTCCAGGAATAACGGTGTCCGGCATGTCGGGTCCGCCGGGGATTGTAATGTCAGGCGTTCCCGGCGATCCGGGAATCACGGTATCCGGCGTTCCGGGAGAGCCGGGGCTGCCAGGAATGTTGCGGCAGAGAGTGGCCGATTGGAGCTGTCCCGGCGCTGGCACGCGCGAAAGTGGAATCGATTGGGCGATCTGCTTTGCGTCCAGCACCAGCGGCGCGCCCAGTGTCATCTCCACCTCCGCGCCGTTGTCGAGCAGCAGATCGTTCGCCGTCGTTACCTGGACCGTGATCGCGATCAGAGTTTCGCCGGGCGCCGGCGACGGCGCCACCGCGTTTGCACCGCCGGGCAGCACCACAGTGTAACCGTTGGCAAAAATGATCTTGGTAAACAGCACCTGAATTTCCGCGCGCTCAAGTTTGCGCGTCGGCCGCGTCACGCCTTCTATTGTTCCTTCCACGTAAGTGCCTGCGGGAATCGCCATGCTGCCGCCGGCGACGACCGGAAACGAGGTCTGAGCGTAGACGGTGTCGCCGATCTTGGCAGACTGCGCCCACTCAGGGCGGGTCACAACCAATTCAATTTGGGTTCCTGCGGGGAGAGTGACGGACGCGTGGAGGCTTGCTGGGGAGGGCTGCGCCAGCGTCGAAGGATTCTGGACTGCCGAAGCACTTGCCGCCAAACCAAGAACAAAAACTGCAGGCAAAATCGCTGCAAAGGGTCGCACGATACCACCTCCACGTACTGCGGTATCACCTTTGTTAGACGCGATCGCGGAATGGATAGTTGCCCGTCAATGAGCGGTCAAATTCGTCTCGCAGTACCTACGCCGCCGTAGAATTTCACTGAACACGTGTAACTTTGACCTGCGTTACGAGGAGAGCCGGGTCCGTGCCAAACGAATTCCAATCCGGGGACCGGTCCACTTCCGTTAGGTGGAACCAGGCGCCCTTCGATCCTGCCGATGCCAAGTCCGCGCTTGCCGAACTACCGCAATCGCCGGCAGTCTTCGCCCTCTATGGTGCAGACTCCCACGCCGAGCCCTACATCGGCCGCACACCCAATCTTCGTTACCGGCTGGAGCGTCTTTTGCGACCCTCCGCGAAGCATCCGCGCCGGCTGCATCTCGCCGGCCTGGTTCGCCGCATCGAATGGCGGCTCACTGGCTCCGAGTTCGAGTCTTTGCTTCTCCAGTTTGAGCTACTCCAGGACCAATACGGCACGAAATGCTTAGAAAGAATGCACCTGCGCCATCCGGCATTCGTCCGTTTTCTCGGTAACAATCCTTACCCGCGCATCACTGTGACGCACCGGCCCAGCCTGCGCGAAGCCGACTGGGCTTATGGGCCATTTCCCGTCGCGCGCCGCCGCTGAACGATTCTGCAGAAGAAATGCTGAAGCTGTTTCTCTTGCGCCGCTGCACCTTCGAACTCGCGCCCGATCCCGAGCTATCCCGGCTGCGTCTACTCCGAAATGAAGATGTGCCTCGCGCCTTGCTTCAAGGGTTGCACCGACGAGCGCTACGACGAAGAGTCCGCGGCGGTGGAAAGATTTCTCGCGACGCGCGGCGAAAGCCGGCTCGTCACGCTTCGCACCGAGCGCGACCAGGCCTCGGCCGATCTCGCCTTTGAATCCGCCGCTTCACTTCACGCGCAAGTCCAGCGCGTAGAGTCCGTGCGCGCTCTCGCGGCCGAATTGGTCCGCCCTCTCAGCCAGCTCCGCGCTCTCATCGTTCAAGCCTCGGCGGACCTCGATGAGGTCGCCGTCTTCTTGTTTGACGGCGGCCGCCTTCGCGGCCCTACCGCGTTCTCGACTCTCGGAATGCGAATCCAGAATGAGCAGTCCGGCTCAACGTCGCTCTTCGCGCAGCCGCTGGCGATCGAGGCGATTCCGGAGCAGACAGAGATCAGAGATCAGAGACCGCAAAGCGAGAGAGGTCAGGAGCAGGGAACAGAGACCGGCGAAAGCAACGCTCCGGAATCAAAATCTGAAGCACTCGAATTGCACGCGCCCGTCGCGCACAAGCTCGCCCGCGGAGTTCTCGAATCCCGGCTCGATGCTGCGCTCGCCGACCTCTCCACGCCGGCTGGCACGCCCTCTTCCACCATCCGCCAGGGCCATCTCGCGCTGCTCAAGCGCTGGTACTACCGCCCCGAAGCAAAGCGCGCCGGCGAAATCTTTTTTCCAGACGCCGAAAACCGCTGGCCCATCAAAGCGATCCTCCGCGGCATCGGCCGTGTCGCCGCAAAATCGCTTGCGCCTGCGGCAAATCAGGCACCCACAGTAAGTCGATAGAAACGGCCCGCATAAACCCCGACAAAATCCGTGGCGCGGCCGACCCGGCACCGACTATCATTCGTTCGAGCGTTTTCCGGGTTCATGCTGGAATCATCAAGCGGAGGATTCTGTGCGAAAGTTGTTCACCATTCTGCTCCTGGCGTTGCCCGCCGGTCTATACGGGCAGAACGGACCCGACGGACCCATTGTCAGAGTCCCTGATAGCCAGTGCATCTATTGGCTTGGCGACAAGGCTGGCTGGACCCCTGCCGATGCCGACCCCGGCAACGCCCGGCCCTACAGCGAATACCACATGACAGGCGACGCAACCGTGGTTTGGGTACGCTGCCGCGGGTCCATCGACATGGCCGGAATCCAGAATCCGGCGCTCGTGATCGGTTCCAGTGCCGCTGGGAGCAAGCAGGTCTATTTTGACCGCCAGCCGGTGAAGAAACTGGAGAACTACCCGCTCTTCCCCATCACCGCCGTTCCCGGAGGTTCGATACACACCATCGATGTGCGCGTAGCCCAGTATCCGCTTCCGCCCGGCGACACGCCTGGCCGCCCGGTGTATGTCTATGTCACCGATGTCCCATTCACCGAGCAGCTCATCGAGGCTCAACGCGGCGAAAACATCAGGGACCTGGTGCCTGCGTATTCCGGCTATCTTGTCATTGGCGTCGCGGGCCTTTTTCTGCTCGGGCTCTTCTTCTTCGATCGCTCGCAAAAGGCTGCGTTCTGGCTTGGACTCTACTGCGCGGCGGTCTGCATCACGCGTCTGAGCATGATGGGCTCTTTCGTTTTTGTGGGAAGCTACCCCGGCTATATCCAAGCTACTTTCTTCGGACTTTCGATGTTTGAGTCGTGGGCGCTGGTTCGCGTGAACTTTGCATTGGGCGAGCGGCGGGTTCCCGCCGTTTACTGGATAGTTTTTGCGGCATGGGTATTCATATTTGTTGGATCGGTTTTACCGGTCCTGCTCCCAGTGCGTGAAGCACTTCCGCTTTCACTCTTTGTGCAGGTCACCTGCTTCAAGCCCATCTGGTGCATCTGGACCTTCGCGTGCACGGCGCCATTTGTCGCATTCTGGCCGTGGACCCGGCTTAACAAACGCATGCGCATGGTCGCTGCCCTCTGCGCGATCTGGGCGACCATTGAGGGCTGGTTCCAGTTCCAGCAAGTGATCTTTAACCGCGAAACCTGGCGAGGCGCGGTACAAGACTGGATGTCGCTTGCCATCGCTTGTCTGATTGTCGCGATCTTCGGCCACATCTTCCATCAGCAGCGCATCGCTGCGGACGAGCGCGCCGAGATGCGCGGCGAACTCACAGCCGCCCGCCAGGTGCAGCATTTGCTCATTCCCGACAAGATGCTGGTTGCGCCGGGCGTCAGCGTCAGTTCGGCATTCCTGCCGGCGCACGAGGTCGGAGGCGATTTCTATCTCTGCCGCGCTCTCGCCAACGGATCGCAGCGCGTGCTTCTGGGCGACGTGAGCGGCAAAGGTGTTGCTGCTGCGCTCACCTCTGCATTGCTGCTCGGCGCAGCCGATCGCTGTGACGATCTTCGTCCCGCCGCTGTGCTCCACGAACTGAATGCGGCTCTCCGCAACAGTGGCATCGAGGGCTTCACCACGTGCCTCTGCGCCGACCTGTCTTCCTCTGGAGTCCTGCACATCGCCAACGCCGGCCAATTGCCACCCTACCGCAATGGCCAGGAGATCGAGATTCCCGTGGGTCTTCCGCTCGGCGTCGAAGCATCCCCCGAATACACCGAGTCGTCTCTCCAGCTCGCGCCGGGCGATAGGCTCACGTTCTTGTCCGATGGCGTTGTTGAAGCGCGCAACGCCGTGGGTGAGCTCTTCGGCTTTGATCGCACGCGCCAGCTCAGCTCGCGGGCGGCTCAGCAGATCGCCGATGCGGCTGTGCAGTTCGGCCAGCAGGACGACATCACCGTGCTCACACTTTCGCTGGCAGCGCTTCCCGCATCCGCGTAGCCACTCCCGCTTGCCACAGCCCCTGATAAACTGTCCCCGCAAGGAGTTGCACTTTATTCCATGGTCGAGCTGCTGCCATCCATCCTCTCCGCCGACTTTGCCCACCTGGCCGACCAGGTGGCCGCGGCCGAGCGCGGCGGCGGCACAGCCATTCACGTCGACATCATGGACGGCCACTTTGTCCCCAACATCACCATCGGTCCGCCCGTTGTGGCCAGCCTGCGCAAAGTCACCCGCCTGCCGCTGGACTGCCACCTGATGATCGAGAACCCGAACGATTTCATCGCCGCCTTCGCCGACGCAGGCGCCAACTGGCTCAGCGTCCACTACGAAGCCTGCACGCACCTTCACCGTTCGCTTGAAATGATCCTGCATGACGGCATGAAGCCAGGAGTGGTTGTCAATCCGGCTACGCGTGTGGACCTTCTCATCGACATTCTGCCCATGGTCCACCATGTGCTCATCATGAGCGTGAATCCGGGCTTCGGCGGGCAGGAGTTTATCCCCTTTTCCTTGAACAAGATCCGACGCCTCGTCGAACTCCGCAGCGACCTCGATCTCGACTTTAGAATCGAAGTCGATGGCGGCGTAGCTCACGACACTGTCGCCGCCGTCGTCCAAGCTGGAGCAGAGCTGCTGGTCGCCGGAAACGCTGTTTTTGGCGCCGGCGAGCCGGAGCGCGATGCACGGGCCCTGCTGGCTGCGGCTCGCGAGGCCGATGACCGGATCATTGCCAGCAGAGTATCGGCTGGAAAGAGTAAAATTCACTAAAACGAGCATGCAAGCTGCGGATGGCCCACCCCAGGGTCCTCCTCCCAAGAGGTGGTATGAACCGGTTGTCTCTCAAGATTGCGTCGATTGCTGTTCTGGCGTTGTTCTTCAGCGTAATTGCAGCAGAAGCCCAGAATCAGAACTCCGCCCAGAACCAGGACGACGTCCAGCGCCTAAAGCACAAAAGGGAGAAAAAGCAGAAGAAGGCTTACGACCTGAACGCCAACCCGCTGGCCGGCGTGCAATCCAAGCAGCCCGATAAAGAGCTTTATGACAAGGCCATGGTCGCCATGAAGAAGGGCCGCTATGACGTGGCCCGCCTCGACCTGCAAACCATGCTCAACACCTATCCCGAGTCGGAATACCGCATGCGCGCCAAGCTGTCGGTCGGTGACACATGGTTCAAGGAAGGCGGCTCCGCGGCTCTTACCCAGGCAGAGGCCGAATACGAGGACTTCATCACCTTTTTCCCCAATGTCCCTGAGGCTGCCGAAGCCAAGATGAAGGTGGCCGACATTTATTACGAGCAGATGGAAAAGCCCGACCGCGACTTTACCAACGCTCAGCAAGCCGAGAGAGAGTATCGGGAAATGATCAACATGTTCCCCGATTCAACTCTCATCCCGCGCGCCAAGCAGAGGCTGCGCGACGTGCAGGAGGTTCTGGCGGAGCGCGAGTTCCAGATCGGCAGCTACTATGAGACCCGCGAGGACTATATCGCCTCCATCGCCCGTCTCGACACGGTGGCCGACTCTTATCCTCTTTATTCCAAGAGCGACCAGGTGCTCATCGATATCGGCGACGCCTACGCCGGCGAGGCACACAACATCGAAATGGCTCAAGGCCTGAACGGCGCCGTGAAAGAGCGCATGCGCTCCGCCTATGAGGACAAGGCCGCGGCGGCCTATGCGAAGGTCATTACGCGCTACCCCATGGCGCCCCATGTTGAGGATGCCCGCGACCGCCTCGTGGCCATGAATCGCGCCGTTCCCGAGCCCACGCAGGCAGCGATTGCAGAAAGCGACGCCGAGGAACGCAGCCGCCAGCCCCTCCACTTTACCGACAACGTGATCGGCATCATCAAGCGCGGTCCCACGGTGGTTGAGGCTGTGCACGTCGGCGAGCCTACTCTCGACGACCCCAAGCGCACGCTTGCACCCGAAGTCACCGACCAGAATAAAGCCGTCTTTATGGACGCGATGAATCAGGGCAAGCCGACAGCGCCTGCCGCTGCCGTAACGCCCACTGGCCCCAACGAGCCGCCGCGCAGTGATCAGCCGTCCACTGCTCCGCTGCAAATGCAGGCGCCCGCTGGAGGCACCGGCGTCGGCGTCGAAGTGATCAACGCGCCGAGCAACACCGCTGCAGCCGATCCCAACGCTCTCGTCAAACCGGTCGGTCCCACAAACGCCGTCCTGCCGGCGACTGAAAAGCCCGCCGAAGCGCCTCTCCAGGTTAATGACATCAAGCCCGGCGAGAACCCCGCTCAGCCAACCACCGCGACCAACAACAGTGGCAAACCCAAGAAGCCCAAGGTTGACTTGAGCGAAGACTCCTCCAGCAAGAAGAAAAAGAAGAAGGGCCTGGCCAAGCTGAACCCGTTCTGATCGCAACTTCGTCGGGATTGTTAAAGGGCCGCGCTCAAATCGAGTGCGGCCTTTTCATTCGCAACCTGCGATTCCTCCACTCTCTGCCCCTGCCGTCGCTCTGCTCTCCTTCTGTTAACCTGAGGGGTAGTCCCCTCGCGCAAAGCCCTTTCCACACGGGTGTTGCCGCGCATTCCTGAGGGGTCTCCGATCGAAGAAAATGCCCCACGACCTGCCCAAAGCCTACGAGCCCACCGCTATTGAAGATCACTGGGCCGCCTACTGGGTCCGCGAAAAGCTCTTCGAACAACCGATTCCCGCAACTCCCATCGAAAACCAGGGCCTAGACGGCCAGTCGTTTGTCGTCCTGCTGCCCCCGCCCAACGTTACCGGCTACCTCCACATGGGCCACATGCTGGAGCACACTGAAATCGATATTCTCGTCCGCTGGCGGCGCATGCTTGGGCGGAGGGTCTTATGGGTACCCGGAACCGACCACGCCGGCATCGCCACGCAAATGCTGGTCGAGCGCCAACTCGCCTCGGAAGGCACGTCACGCGAGAAACTCGGCCGCGAGACCTTCGTCGAGCGCGTGTGGCAGTGGAAGCGGCACTACGGCGGGGCCATCCTTGACCAGATGAAGCGCCTCGGAGTCTCCGTTGACTGGGGCCGCGAGTACTTCACCATGGACGAGCGCCTGTCGGTTGCCGTGCGCGAAGCCTTCGTCCGCCTCTACCATCAGGGCCTCATCTACCGCGGCGCGTACATCGTCAACTGGTGCCCCGGATGCCAAACCGCCGTCAGCGATCTTGAAGTCATTCACTCCGAGCACAAGGGCCACTTGTGGGAGATTCGCTATCCCGTTCTCGGCGCCGATGGCAAGGATTCCGGCGAATTCCTCACTGTAGCAACGACGCGCCCTGAAACCATGCTTGGCGATACGGCCGTCGCCATTCACCCCGAGGACGAGCGCTACCTCCATCTCCACGGCAAAAAGCTGCGCCTGCCGCTCCTGAATCGCGAAATTCCCATCGTGCTCGATGAGTGGGTCAGTCGCGAGTTCGGTACCGGCGCAGTCAAAGTCACGCCCGCGCACGATCCCAATGACTTCGCGCTCGGCGAGCGCCATCATCTTCCTTCGATCAACGTGATGGACGACCGCGCGCACATCAACTGCGGAGGGCGGACCCTACGCCGGCCTCGACCGCTACGTTGCGCGCAAGCATATCGTCCACGACCTCGAAGAGCAGGGGCTTTTAGCTGGAGTCAAGGAATACACCAACAACGTAGGCCATTGCGACCGCTGCAAAACCGTCGTTGAGCCGCGCCTTTCCACGCAGTGGTTCATCGCCGTCAACAAAAAGCCGGATACCGGCGGCGCATCCATCGCCGAGCTGGCCATCGCCGCCGTCAAGCCCGATTCGAGCGGAAACAAAGCCATCCGCATCACGCCGGAGAATTACGAAAAGATTTACCTCGAGTGGATGACGAACCTTCACGACTGGTGCATCTCGCGCCAGCTCTGGTGGGGCCATAGGATTCCCGCGTGGCACTGCTCGGCCTGCCACAAAATCACGGTGCCCGAGCCCGGCCAAAAAGACCCCACGGCCTGCGCGCACTGCGGGTCTGCAGCGCTCACGCAGGAAACCGACGTTCTCGACACCTGGTTCTCCTCGGGCCTTCTGCCCGTCTCCGTCTTCGGCTGGCCCAACATCATGCCGAAACACTGGCCGAATTTGCCGCTTTCTACCCGACCAGTCTTCTCGTCACTGGCTTCGACATTCTCTTCTTCTGGGTCGCGCGCATGATCATGTTCGGATGCTGGTTCTCGCGCGATATACCCATGCCGGATAGCTAGTCCGCGCCCGCTGCCGAACCAGTTCCGTACAGAGAGGTCTATATCCACGGCCTCATTCGCGACGCCAACCGCGAAAAGATGTCCAAGACCAAGGGCAACGTCGTCGACCCCATTGAGATCGTCAAGCAGTACGGCACCGACGCTGTCCGATTCACGCTAGCGTCCATGGCATCGCCCGGCGCCGACATCGCATTCAATGTCGCTCGCACCGAAGGCTACCGCGCCTTCGCCAACAAAATCTGGAACGCCGCCCGCTTCATCTTCATGAACGTAGATCGCGCCGCGGAGATCGGAATCACTGTCGATCGCGCCATGTTCGGTTCCAAATGCCGGCCGTTGCCGCCGACGCCCCGCTCGAAGCGCGCTGGATCGTGGCCGAGCTTCATTCCACCGTCGCCTTGGTCAATCAGTCGCTTGAAAACTATCGCTTCGATGACGCGGCTAATCTCATTTATCAATTCATCTGGGGCAACTTCTGCGATTGGTATCTCGAAATCGTCAAGCTGCGCCTCGATTTCTCCGAAACTGAGGACAAGGCGCAAACAAAATCTGCACTCACCACGCTGGTTCAGGTTTTTGAGTGCGCTCTACGCCTGCTGTCGCCCTTCATGCCCTTCCTAACGGAGGAGCTTTGGCACGCAGTCTACGATGGCAAGCCGCCAGTGAAATCGATTGCGTTGACGAGTTTTCCCCAAGCCACCAAGAAGCAAGTAGACCGCCACGCGTTAAATCAGATGACCTACCTGGTCGACCTGATTGTGGAGACCCGCGCGTATCGCAAAGATAGACACGTTCCAGAGAAGGAATCCGTAGACCTCTACGTAGTTGGGCTCGGTGGATTCGGGCAAGCGGGTTATCCGAACGAATCTGCGGACAACTTGATCGTTGAGAACCGAGGCAGTGATCAAGAAGCTCGCGAAGGTCTCGACGATTACTGAGACCCTGTTGGATGATCCTCAATATGAGCACCTAAGCTGGCGTCCAACCAAATTGACCGACATAGCAATCAGCTACGCCAGCACCATCGACGTCCCCGCCGAACGCGAGCGCTTGACAAAGGATATCGCCAGGTATGAAAAAGGCTTGGCAGCAGCAGAGCGTCAATTAGGCAACGGAGGCTTTTTGGCCAAGGCTCCGGCGCACGTGGTCGAAGGCCTCAAAAAGCAGGAAGCCGAAACCCGCCTCCTGCTTGAAAAGGCCCAGTCCGCTTTAGCCGCTCTGCCGAAGAGCTGACCTCGGGCAACTGAGAACTGCGAACTAAGAACTGCGAACTGTTTTCCGCAGGAAAACCATGGATTGGAAGAGCCACCGCATCGACGCGTTACTGGAGCAGGCCCTGCTTGAGGACCAGGCTTCGCGCGACGCCACCACGCATCTCACCATCGATGCCAATCTCCGCGCCGCCGGCTCCATCATCGCCCGCGAAGAGCTGGTTGTTGCCGGCTTGGGCGCCATCCCGCGCTTCTTTGAAATCTACGCCCGCCTCGATCAAAGCCCTGAGGGGCAAACCCGCTTTGAAGTCGTCAGCCACCCCGAAATTTTTGACGGCGTCCGCGTCCATGCCGGCCAGGTGCTGGCCGTCATTCGTCACAACGCGCGCGTCCTGCTCAGTTGCGAGCGCGTCATCCTGAATTTGCTCCAGCACATGAGCGGTATCGCCACGCTCACGCGCCAATTCGCCGACGCTATTCAGGGAACGCATGCTCGCATCCTCGACACGCGCAAGACTGTCCCCGGCTTGCGCGCTCTCGAGAAATACGCGGTGCTCTGCGGCGGCGGCACGAACCACCGCATCGATCTCGCTTCCGGAATTCTGGTCAAAAACAATCACATCGCTCTCGGTGGCGGCATCGCATCCGTTCTCAAGCGCGCCCTTGCTCAGCGCAAGCCGGGCCAGCGCGTGCAGGTGGAAGTCCGCACTGCGCAGGAGCTTGACGACGCCCTGACTCACGGCGCCGAGGCCATCCTGCTCGACCACATGACGCCCGCCGAAGTCCGCCATTCCATCGAGCGCATCAAAACAGTGACCGCGGCTGAGCCAGGCCGCTGGATTCCTACCGAAGCATCGGGCGGCATCGTGCTCAACACCGTCCGCGCCTACGCTGAAACTGGCGTGGACTTCGTCAGCGTCGGCGCGCTCACCCAATCTGCCCGCGCCGTCAACATCTCGATGACCATCGCCGCTGAACCCGGACAGAGCAGCCCGCGAACAACGCGAATCTTTGAAGGCGCCGGGCTTTAGGTGAAGGGTATGGGCTTTAGCCCGTACGTCCATTGCAGGAAACGCATCCGGGCTTCAGCCCCTGGGAATGTCGGCCTTACAGTTGAACTCACGAGAAGTCCCTCAAGCCCAATGTACGATCTCGCCGCCCTCGACGCTGAACTTGCTGACACGCTCTTCGCTGGCAAGCTGAACTTTGCCCGCGTCACCGGATCCACCAATGCCGACGCCATCGCCGCCGCCCGTCGCGGCGGGCCGCATGGCTCGGTCTTCCTCGCCGATGAGCAGACGGCGGGCCGGGGGCGCGGCGATCACGGTTGGATCTCCGCTGCTGGTGAAGGGCTTTACGTCAGCGTCCTTCTTCGTCCGCAGATTTCCGGCCTCGCGCCTTCCGCTTTTGCCGCTAGCCGCGGGTTTGGCCGCTGCCGAATCCATTCGCGCCATCTCCGGATTGAGCGTCGATCTTCGCTGGCCTAACGATCTCCTCATCGGCCCGCGAAAGACCGGCGGCATACTTGTTGAGTCGAATCTCCAAACCAAGGGTCTGCTCCATGCAATGGTCGTAGTGGGTATTGGCATCAATGTGCACCAGCGCGTTTTTCCGTCCGGCCTTCCCACGCCCGCAACCTCGCTCGACCTGGAAGCGGACCAGATCACCTCGCGCCAAATCCTCCTCGTCGCCCTGCTAAAATCTTTGGAGCGCGAGACCTCCGTGCTTGCTGAAGAGTCGGCGGTGCATGAGATTCTCGCGCGCGTGGAACAGGCGTCCACGTGGATTCGCGGCCGCAACGTCGAAGTGCACGGCCCACAAGCATGCTCAGGCGTCACGGCAGGCCTCGACGAACACGGTTTTCTGCGCGTCGCAACCGCCGACGGGCTTGTCACCGTGCAAACCGGCGGGCTGCGCGAAAAAGACTAGCCGCTAGCTTCTAGCTCCTGGCTCGTTCGTGCCAAAATCATTCTTTTTGGCGGTTACGAGAATTCAGCTAGAAGCTAGAGGCTAGAAGCTACGAGCTGCATTTCAATGCTGCTCGCTCTCGATGTCGGCAACACGAATACGACGCTCGGCCTCTACAAGCTCGACGGCGAAAAACCCGAGCTTGCCGCCAACTGGCGCGTCACCACGCATCGCGCGCAGACCGTTGACGAGTACGGCGTCTTCTTCGTGAACCTTTTCGAGATGCACGGCATGGCCCCCAGCCAGGTCACGGACATTATCATCGCCTCCGTTGTTCCGCCCGTCGATTCCACGCTCCGCCAGGTCTGCGAATCGTACTTCCACGTCGAACCACTCTTCGTCGAGCCCGGCATCAAGACCGGCATGACGCTGCTCATCGACCAACCCACCGAGCTTGGCGCCGATCGCATTGCCGACTGCATCGGCGCGTTTGAGCGCTATGGCGGCCCGTGCATCGTGGTCGACTTCGGCACCGCAACCAAGTTTGAGGTGATCTCCGCCCGCGGCGAATATCTCGGTGGCGCCATTGCGCCCGGCCTCGGGCTCAGTGCCGATGCGCTCTTTAACCGCGCCGCGCGCCTCAGCCGCGTCGATATCAAGCGCCCCGCGAAGGTCATCGGCACCAATACCGTGGGCCATCTCCAGAGCGGTCTCTACTTCGGCTACATCGGGCTTGTCGACGGCATCATCGAACGCATTCTCGCGGAGCTTGGTGCCGACCCCTCCAAGCCGCCGCGCATCATTGCCAGCGGCGGTCTCGCGCGTTTGATCGCGCCGGATTCGCGTTACATCCAGGAGATCGATGACATGCTCACTCTCGATGGCCTGCGCATCCTCTTCGAGCGCAATCGCGCTGGTCGCCCTCGCGGCCGCGTGCGTTGATCGACAAGCCTCGAAGGAAGCAAACCCACCAAGAGAACTGGGGTGCCCCGGGTCTCGATTCTGAGACCCGGGATAGCGCGAATCTCGATCGACAAGAAGAAACTCGCTCACAACCCAGACAAAATTTCCTGCGCCGCGGGAATATGCTCGCGCAGACTTTCCGCGGTTAACTCATCGGCGTTGCGCAGGCTGGGGAAGATCACGGACCACAAGCCCGCGACAGCGAGAGCGCCGATCCCGCCGATCACCGTTGCCCGCACCGCGCCCCACCACTGCGCAGTCAGCCCGCTCTCAAACTCGCCCAACTCGTTTGACGCGCCAATAAAGAGTGAGTTCACCGCGCTTACCCGCCCCCTCATCGCCGGTGGCGTGGCCAGTTGCAGCAGCGATCCGCGAATAATCACGCTGATCGTGTCCGCCGCGCCCGCAATGGCCAGCGACGCCAACGAGATCCACAGCGTGTGCGACAGCCCAAACACCACCGTTGCCGCGCCGAAGATTGCCACGCAGATAAACAGCGAGCGCCCCGCGTGACGATGCAGCGGAAACCGTGCCATGATCAGCGACATTGTGACTGCTCCCACTGCGGGCGCCGCACGCAGCATGCCCAGCCCGCGCGGACCCTGGTGCAGAATCTCGTGCGCGAAGATTGGCATCAGCGCCACCGCGCCTCCCAGCAGCACAACAAACAGATCGAGGGAGAACGATCCCAGCAGAATGCGCGCACGCCGCACATACTTGAACCCGGCCAGTAACACGTTCATCGAAAAATCGCGGTGCTCCATCCGCCCGGGGCGCACGCGCAGTGAAACCACAAGCGCAAGAAACCACACCACCGTCCCCAGCGTGAACACATACACAATCCCCGCACCCTCCAGCCGCGAGCGAGCCAGAAAGCCCACCAGCGGCAACGTGAACAGCAATCCTCCCAGCGCCGGGCCGGTGATGTTCGCCAACTGAAAAATCGCGCCGCCCCACGTCACCGCGTTCACAAAATGACTTTCCGGCACAAGGTGCGGAATCAGCGCGGAGCTCGCCGGCGACGAAAACGCGCGGCCCGTGCCGACGAAAAACAGCACTGCGTAGATGGCGAGAATGTTTTGTGTGTTGTTGCGCGCCAGCTCGACCAGCGCGCCCGTGCAGAACACTTGCAGCACGTAGCACGTCAGGATCACGTGCCTGCGGTCGAAGCGATCGGCCACATGGCCCGCAGGCAGTAGAAAAATCAACCCCGGCAAAAACAGCGCCAGCCCCGTGTAACCCAGGTCGATGGCGCGGTGCGTAATCGAGTACACCTGCCACGCCACCGCGACCGATTGCGCTTCGGCGCCCAGGATCACGGCCACGCGCGCCAGTTGGTATCGCCTGAAATCTTGAGAGGCAAAGGCCTCCAGGCCGCGGCGCGGCTGTGGGGAAGCGGGCTCCATGGTCTGCTTTCAGGGTATAACGCCGTGCGCAGTGCGGCCTCGGAGGCGCGCGGGGTCTCAGGTGACCGCGCCATGAAACAATGAATCCGTAAACGCCATGACCGACGAAACTCTCTCGCCATCCGAATCCACTCCCGTCCCTCCTGAAGCCGCTGAGGAATCTGCACCCGCCGAGGCGAAAGAGTCCGTGGAACTCGTGGAAATTCCGCAGGCAGTCGCCGATCCAGACCAAAGCGCTGAAATCGCAGCAAACAGTAAGCCGGAGCCTGCCGAACCTGCCCAGCCCGCCCCCACCAATGCCAAGGCCCCGGTGTTCGACGAATCTGCACTTACCCGATCTGTAGAAGACCAAGACCTGGACGGTCAGTCCTCTTTTGCTGATGCGCTACAGGCCTTCGAGCGCACGCACACCCATCGCGCCGAAGCCAAGCAGCTTCAAGGCACGGTCGTCTCGCTCACTGTCGATCAGGTTGTCCTCGACGTCGGTTACAAGATTGAAGGCGTTCTGCCGCGCTCTTCCTTCCCGGACAATGCCGAAGGCGTCAAGGCCGGCGACACCTTTGCCGTCTCGATTACCGGCCGCAACGAAGAGGGCTACTACGAGCTCTCGCGCCATCGCGTCGCGCAGCCCCGCGACTGGTCCGCCCTCGAGCGCGCCTTTGCCGAAAAGATCGCCGTCGCCGGCACTGTCACCGCCGTCATCAAAGGCGGCCTCAGCGTCGATGTTGGCGTTCGCGCCTTCATGCCCGCCAGCCGAAGCGGCACCCGCGATGCAGCCGAGCTCGAAGCCCTCGTCGGCACTGAGATTACCTGCCGCATCACCAAGCTCGACGTCACCGATGAAGACGTCGTCGTCGATCGCCGCGTTGTACTTGAGGAGCAGGCCCGTGGTGAGATGGCCGGCCGCCGCGCCGCGCTTAGACCCGGCGACACGGTCAGCGGCACGGTACGCACCCTCATGCCCTACGGAGCGTTTGTTGAAATTGAACCCGGACTCGATGGTCTGCTGCACATCTCTGACATTTCACGCGCCCGTGTCGCCAAACCTGAAGACGTTCTCTCGGTCGGCGAGCAACTCACGCTGCGCATTCTCAAAATCGATCCCGAGACCAACAAAATTTCGCTCGGCCTCAAACAGCTTCAGCCCGAGCCGTGGGAGACCGCCGCTGAGCGCTACGTGGCCGGCCAGCGCATCGCAGGCGCCGTCACGCGCCTCACTGATTTCGGCGCATTTGTTGAGCTTGAGCCCGGCCTCGAAGGCCTCATTCACATTTCGGAGATGTCGTGGGCCAAAAAAGTTCGCCATCCATCCGACCTGCTCCGCGAGGGCGACCGCGTCGACGCCGTCGTTCTCTCCGTCAAGCCGCCTGAAGGCACGGAGCAGGGCCGCATTTCTCTCGGCCTGAAGCAGACGCTCGCCGATCCCTGGCTTGACGTCCAGCGAAGATTTCCCGCCGGCTCGCAGGTCGAAGGCCCCATCACCAAGATCATGAACTTTGGCGCTTTCGTTCAAATCGCCGAGGGTGTCGACGGTCTTGTCCACGTCAGCGAGATTGTCGCCGATCGCCGCATCAACCATCCTCGCGACGTCCTGCGCGAAGGCCAGCGCGTCAAAGCCGTCGTTCTCGCAATCGACTCTGAAAAGCGCCAGATCAAGCTCTCGATGAAGCAGCTCATCCCCACCAGCATCGACGAGTACATCGCGGAGCACAAAGTGGGCGATTCCGTTTCGGGCCGCGTCGTTGAGCTTACTGCTTCCGGGGCGATTGTTGAACTCGGCGAAGGGATCCGCTGCGACTGCCGTACGAGCTCACCGAGCGCCGCCAGCCCCGCTGACTCCGCCAGCACCGCTAACTCCGCTGCAGTTGACCTCTCGCAGCTCTCCTCCATGTTGAAGGCCCGCTGGAAAGGTAATGCTCCCTCGCTGTCAGCCGCTCCCGAGCCCCTTGCCGAAAGCCAGATCCGCACCTTCAAAATCACAAAGCTCGTCGCTGACTCAAAGAAGATTGAAGTGGAACTCGGCTGACGCGCCGCCTGCATTACTGCGGCAGCGGCAACTCGTGCACGACCTGATCGGCGGTCAGCACCAGCAGTTTCTTATCTTTGCCGGTCACAATGCGCGCCAGCCTGGCCGGGGAGCCCAGCGTAAAGCGCTCAATCTCCTTGCCGGTCCGCTCGTCGACCAGCAGAATTTCGTCCTCGCGGTTCACCGCGGCAATCAGCCCCGTCCCTGAATCGGTAGCAAGCGGCGTGCCGAAGAATTCTCCCACCTTCTCACCCGTGTCGAACCGGTAGATCACCGTATTGCTGTGCTCACCGTGCACCAGCGCGTACTCGCCGGAAACCTGCGCAAATCGCTTATCGTTCCAGCCGCGGCTCAGGTCCACCTCGGGCAGCGCCACCTGCTCCAGCGGCGCACCCGTCTCCGGCGTCACCGTTTCAATCAGCAATCCCTTCTTATGGCTCGATAATGCTTTTGCTTGCTCCTGAGCCTTCGGAAACTTTTTCAATTCATTCTTAGCTGTATCGGTGCTCAGGTCCCACGCGAGAGCAAGACGATCTCCGTCCGCTGGCCAACAGACCGGTGCCGTGTCGGGGTAATCGCGCGTCCAGAGAGTCGTCTGCGCTCCCATCTTCTTCACTTGCAGCGTTGCGTGATAACTCATTGACCCGCTGTTGCCCATGGGTTTGAACAGGTATGTGAGATCGCCGTATTGACCTTCTTTGTTGTCATACTTTCCCAGATCGCTGGTCGTAATCGATGGCAGCGTGATCTCCACCTCGGTTGCGTCCGTGTCCCGGTATTTAGGAAGCTGACCAAACACGTGATCCTGCTCGTTCACCCACACGCTGCGCATAGGCCGCATCAGGCTCAACTGCTTTCCCGCCTCCAGGTCCCACACCACGGAGCGGTTGCTCAAGGAAACGATCAGATACTTCCCGTCCCGCGAGAACGCACCGGCTCGCGGCATGGGCAGCGGCCCCAGTGGCAGCGGAATGTGCATGCTGTCTGTTGAATCCACCTGCCCCAGAAACAGTCCGCCCGTTGCGTCTTCGGCGGCAACCTTCTTGCCCCAGACATCGATCGTGGGGAGCTTCAAGGCCACCAGAACTTTGGATTGGGAAGGATCGAAAACTCCAACCGGGTAGTTGTCCAATGGTCCCACAATCATGAGCGGTCCCTTTGTCGCTCCGCGGATGCCTTGATCCCCGATTTGCGAATCGCTCACGACCTTGCCGTCGGGAAAGCTGACAATATGCGCTTTGTAGTATCCCTTTGACAGGTTTTGCTCAACCAGGTACATCTGGTCAGAACCGGTAAAGGCTGCGCGCAACTCGCCCACGCCCTTCAGCTTTCCTTCGAGCGTAACCGGCGAGCGCTTCTCGAGGTCGAAGGCCGCAACGCGCCCCTCAGTTCGGACCAGGAGATAGTGGCTTCCGGGATCGACCTGGATGCTCGCAACGTCGCTGCCTGTCAGGGCTTCGGAAACAACACGCAGCAACTCATAAAAATTCGAGTATTCATCCAGCGACAGGAACTTCGGCTTTTCAAAATAGGCCTTGCCTGTATCAACATCGATCAGTTTCAGGCTGACGCGCGGTCCCGAGTCTTCGAGCAGTGCATTCACGCAGACAAGCGTCTTGCCGTCCGGTGTCAGCAGGCTCTGCGTGCAGCCGTCGTAGTCCACCACCTCTTTCACGTCCGTGCGCTGCCCCGTCGCCACGCTCCATCGTTCCACGCGCAGATTGCTGTCGTTAAAGACCACGCTTGTGGAGTCGGGCGTGAACCACGCGGCATTCACGTCGGGCGCATCGATCCGGAACAGAACCTTCTGCGCCTCCGTGCTGAATACTGCGATGCTGCCGTCGTCCTGCGTCAGCACGTATTTCCCATCGAGGCTGAATCGAACGCGCCACAAGCTGGGACGTATCGGCGGATCCAGTTTGATTGGCTTGTCTCCTGTTGCGCTTTCAGCCGCGTTCTTCACCCGCTCTTCAACAATGTCGTGCTGCCACGCCAGAAACTCCGCGCTCCCCGTTGTCTTCCGTCCAGCGCAACCCGCGGGAAGCTCGCCAATCAGCTTCATTGCTTCGCGGTAGCGGCGGCTGTCTTGATGGGTCAAGCCGAAAACGTCCGTAAGCCAGTTGCCGGTCTTGCCTTGATTCATTGAGACTTGATTGAAAAACGCGGGAAAACTTTCCGCGGCGTAACCAGCCCTTACCAGCGCATAGAGCGCAACGTGGTCGGCCACAGTCTCTTTTTTTGTTTCGTTTTCTTCCGCCTCGATCTCCTTGGCCGGCGTGCTCAGGAATTTGTGCACCTTGGCGAAAACGTCCGCTCGGTCTCCCACCTCGGTCACGCCCATCCGCACTTTGAACAGGTAGGTCATCTCGATCGCCGTCTGATGCGTCGACAAGTGGCCCAGTTCGTGCGCCAACACTCCGGCCAGTTCGTCCTCGCTCGTCACCGCGGCAATCAACTTGCGGCTCACGTAGACTCGCCCGCCGGCCACCGAAAATGCATTCACTTCGCCCGAGTCGTAGATGCGGAAGCGGTAATGAATTCCGGTCGGCGGCAGCGTGGCCAGCATCTTCTCGCCAATGCGCGTCAGCTCATCGTCGTCGGCAGGCGGCGCAATGCGCATGCCGGCCTCGAAATACTCGGCCAGCGCGTCGCCCAGGTCCTGTTCCTGGCGGTCGTTGAAGATGTTCGGCGAGGCTCGTGTGAAGTCCGGGGTTTCCAGAGTACAGGGCGAACTGGGCGCGGTCTGCGCCGGCAGTATCGACGGTATGAGGCAAACCACCAGCGCCACTACAAGGCTCTTTGCGCGGCTCTTCACAACGGGCCCCCCGGCTTTGCTTCGAGAATTTGCCGGAAAGAATAGCACAGAACTGAATTGCCCGATGTGACCGCCGAGAGCCGGCTGCTTGCACCCAGCCCGCCTTCTGCAGGCCACGTTCACGCCGTGGAAACCCCAAAGATCGCGGCCCGCGCAAAGAAGATTGAAGCGGAGATGGCGCAGGCTGGCTTTTGAGCGAGCCCGCTGGCTCGCTGATTCTCTAACTTACGGACTCTCTGCTACAGATACGTCTCATCCACGTAGCACCAGCGCCAATCCTCGCCGCGCTCGGCACTCTGGATCAGCGGATGCTGCGTCTCATGGAAATGCGCGCGCGCGTGCCGGTTCTTCGACGAGTCGCAACAGCCTACGTGCCCGCATTCCAGGCACATGCGCAGATGCATCCACGTGTCGCCCAACTTCAGGCACTCCTCGCAGCCCTTCGTCTTCGGCTTCACGCCCTTCTTGATGGTTCCCATGTGCGTGCATTGCGTAGCCATTTGCGCCCTCCAAGTAACTGATGCCTGACCCTTGTTCCCCGATCCCGCTTTTATTTCGCCCAGCCCAGCCCGTCCGTCACATTGCCCGTCTTGATGGTCCGCTTCACCGTCCACGTTGCCAGATCGATCTCAGCTACTTCATTGCTTCCGCCGCACGAAACATACGCTGCTTTCCCGTCGGGCCGGACCAGAACTTCCTGCGGGCCTTTGCCCACGTCCACTGCGCGCGCCAGCGCCATCGTTCTCAGGTCAATCACGTCCACCTTGTTTTCCGCGGGCAGCGCCACCAGCAGCCAACGCCCGTCCCTTGTGGGCGTGGCGCCGTAGCCAAGCCCGTCGATCTTGACCCATTTCGCCACTTTATCGGTCGCCGTGTCGATCACCGCCATGCGCGGTGCGGTCTGGTCTGCAGTAAAGACCCACCGATCGTCATTTGAAATCGCGATCCGCTGCACGTTGCCCGAGACAGGAATGATCGTGAGCGTCTTGCGCGCCTTCACATCGAGCACGCTCACCGTTCCCGGCCCCACATTGGCCGTGTACCCGCGTAGCCCGTCGTGCGAAAGCGCCAGCATGTGGCTCTCCGGCTGTCCGGTCGGGATCGCTCCCACAATCTTCAGCGTCTTGGGGTCAATGATCGTCACTGCATGATCCAGCTCAGTGGTCACGTAGAGCATTCCGTCCTTCGGTCCGATCACCGCGCAGTGAGGCCGCACCCCGTGGTCGAACTCGATGTCACCGACCACCTTGTGCGCCGCCACATCGATCACCACGATGTTCTTCCCGTCGGTGCCCGGCTTGCCCACGCCCGAGTTGCCGTAGATGGGCACAAAGGCCAGTCGCCCGTCCGCCGACCCCGCCACTTCGTGCCCGGTTATGCCGTTCTCCGCGACGTCGGCAAGCACTTTGCCCGCAGCCGGATCCACGATCGCCAGGCTCCGGTCGCCTTTCTGCGCGACCAGCAATCGGCCCGTCTGCGCTTGCGCCATGCTCACAGCCAGCAACGATGCGGCCGCTAATCCAAACCACGAAAACAGCTTCAATGAGGACCTCCCTCAAAAACGCAAAGATGATTCACTCGATTCTCAATCTGCGTAACTCAGCTGTGCTGCGCCCACGGATCATACGTCCCGACGCTCCATGTGTGCCCTTCGGGATCGCTGACCGCAAACTCTCGGCTGCCGTAATCCATGTTTTGCAAGGGCCGCACAATCGTTGCGCCCGCCGCCTGCGCCCGCGCGAAAACGGCATCCGCATCGGGAACCACGATATATGCGCTGCTCGTCTCCGCGCCGCCCAGCTCTCCCGGCGCCTTGAATCTGCGGCCGTGCTCATCGTCCTTCATTGAGCCGAGCATGATCATTCCGCCTCCCAGCGCAAGCTCGGCGTGGTTGATCACTCCACCCGCTCCTTCATACACGGCATGGCGAGTAAATCCAAGGACCTTGCAGAGCCACTCGATGGCCGCAGGAGCGTCGCGATAGCGAAACGCCGGGATGACGGAACAGTGGGAACCAGCCATGGGGAAGCCTCCGCGCCAAGGTTAGCTCTTCTCCGGGTTCACGCGCAATCGCGCCGAATTCCTCGGCAGTGCCTCAGGTTCAATTTGAAGGGGACAACAAAGGCAGGTTAATGAGCTCCGTAATGCAGGATGAGCCAGATGGCCCAGATTCCGAATACGGCCTCGAAAGTCGCCGGAATTGCAATGATGAGAAAGACAATTCGCGCCCAGCCTCGATGAGTACGGAGGGCGCCGACGATCGAAATGAGAGCCACTGCGGCGAACACAGAAGCACGTATAATCGCGGCGCGAGCTTCAGGCACGATCAGCATGATTGCTAAATATTTTAGCTCCAGGCAATGATGTGTCTATACCCTAGCGAATTATTCTTCCTCCATGCCTCTTCCCGCGCGCGACGCCCAGCTCGTGCAGATCCGCGAAGCGAAGCTCCTCCAGAGTATCGACGCCTCGCTAGCCGACACCGCCCTTCGCGCCGGGGACCTCCTCGCCTGCCGCATTGGCTGCACGCAGTGTTGCCACGGAGCCTTCGCCATCAATGCTCTTGACGCCGCCCGCCTCCGCGAAGGAATGTCGTCGCTGCGAGTGACAAATCCCGCGCTTGTCGCCGAAATCGAGCACCGCGCACGAACCTGGCTTGCCGAATTCGGCTCTCGTTTTCCGGGCGATCTCGAGGCCGGCGTTCTCGGCACGTCAGAATCCGATCAGGCCCTCTTTGAAGACTTCGCCAACGACGCTGCCTGTCCCGCGCTCGACCCTGGTACCGGCCGCTGCGACGTCTACCAGTGGCGTCCCATGACCTGCCGCGTCTTCGGCCCGCCGGTTCGGTCGGTTGGCGAAAACGGCGTCGAAGGCCTCGGCCACTGCGAACTCTGCTTCATCGGCGCGACGCCAGAACAAGTTGCCGCGTGCGAGATGCCAGTTCCGCACGCGCTCGAAGCCGAGCTGCTGGAAGAAATTGGGTCGCAAAAGGAACGACGAGATCGGATCGCAAGACGAAACCGGCGTCGCATTCGCGCTCCTCAAGTAAGCCCTCCCCGCGATAAACTGTTCTTTGCCGTCCCCCATGACAACACGCCCCTGCTGGGTTGAGATTCGCACCCGCGCTCTCGAGGAAAACTTCCGCTTTCTCTCGGGGCTCGCCTCGCCTCACGCCGAACTGCTCGCCATTGTCAAAGCCAACGCCTACGGCCACTCGCTCGCGCTCTGCGCTCCCGCCGTTGTTCGCGCCGGCGCAAAATGGCTCGGCGTCACCAGCGTTGAAGAGGGCATCGTTGCCCGTGCCCTCTGCCCAGAGGCCCGGGTGCTCATCATCGGCGGCGTTTTTCCCGGCCAGGCCGCGGCCGCCATTCAGTTTCAACTCACTCCTGTCGCGTGGGAGCCGTGGCAACTCGACGAGCTTCTCGCCGCCGCCCGCGCCGCCGGAGCGCAGCCCGGTTCCGTGCCCATCCACCTTGAAATCGACACCGGCATGAGCCGCCAGGGCGTCGGCCCCAGCGATCTCGCCCAAATCTTCGCGCGCTTCGGTCCTGGCTCGCCGCTGCGCCTTGAAGGCGTGATGACGCATCTTTTCGCCGCCGACGAAGCCGACGGCCAGGCAACCGAGGAGCAGCTCACGCGCCTTGACGAAGCCATGAGCCGCATCTCCGCCGCCGCCCTTTTCGCCGAGTGGCTCAACGTCGGCGCGTCCGCCTCGTTGCTCGCCGGCCAGGCGCCCATCATTGCCGACCTGGCCGCGCGTCACGGGATGAAAGCCATGCTTCGCCCCGGCCTCGCCCTCTACGGGCTTATCCCGCACTTCGATCCCGCGTTTGCGCCAGCCGAGCCGTCCGTCCTCGCAACTACTCCAGCCGAGCCGCCGTCGCTCACCGCCGCCCGCGCCGCCCTCCAGCCAGTTCTCACCTGGAAGGCCTCGGTCGTAGGCGTCCGCGCCGTTCCGGCCGGCGCAACCGTCGGCTACAACGCCACCTTCGTCGCCACCGAGCCCATGCGCGTCGCGCTGGTCTCCGCCGGGTACGGCGACGGCCTCACCCGCTCTCTCGGCAATCATTTCAATTTTTTGGTTCGCGGCCAGCGCGCGCCGCTCGTCGGTCGCGTCAGCATGGATCAGATTGTTCTCGATGTAACGGAGATTCCCGGCGTCGAGCACGGCGACGAAGTCGTCCTTCTCGGCTCGCAAGGCAGCGAATCCATCACTGCTTTTGACCACGCCGAAGCCGCTGCCACCATACCCTGGGAAGTCTTCACGCGCATCGCGCCGCGCGTGCCGCGCATCGCAGTCTAAGCGTCCCACGTTCGATCTCAGTTTTGGAAGTTTAGCTCGCGACCGATTCCGGCGCAGCCGCGCACAATCCAGCCGCGCATTGCACCGCGTCGATCATCGCCTGGGTTCCGATGCAGGAATTCAGAAGCATGTGATAAAGCCCGCGCGAGCACCACTCCTGCTGGTAGAACCTGCGGATCACCGCCGCGCGCCTCCGGTCGAACGCCGCCAGTTTTTGCTCCGCCTCCTGCGCCTGCTCAGGAAACGCGTGCGTGAACCAGTCCTTCTTGGCGCTGGCCGTGGCATACACAAAAATATGAAAGCAGCCTGGTTTTCCGGCCAGCACGCACGCTGCGCCGCGGCCCACCAAAACGCAGTTGCCCTCATGGGCTGCAGCCAGAATCTCTTTCCGGATCAATTCCAGCATGTGTTCGGAGTCGAAGATCTTTTCATCCTCGGTGGTCGCGGGCGCGTACACGGGATCCTTCCAGAACATCTTGCCGTAGCGGTAGTACCAGGGGTCCAGCCGCTCGTCGAGCTTGGCTGCCAGCTTTGGATCCACGCCCGCCATGCGCGCCGCGCCCGTCACCAGTTCCGCATCCAGCAGCCGCCAGCCCAGGTGTTTGGCCAGGTGGCGCGCAAACTCCCCGCCGCGCGAACCGTACTCGCGCTCTACGGTGATCACCTTCACCGGCGCATGCACCATGGCCCGATTGACCCCCAAGGGAAAGAATCCCCTCGCCAAGGAGCATAACTCCACATGACCGAAAAAACAAAACAGGCGCGAAAGGCTTCGCCCTCCCGCGCCCGCTTGTCGTCTTCGCTGTTTTCTTCACTGCCCTTATTGCGTAACCGGTTGCTGGGGCAACGTTTTGTTGCTTTTCAGGTGCGGAGCATTGGGCGCGGCCGGTGCAGTCGGCGCTTTGCCGCCAGCAGGAGCCGCGGCCGGGAACGCCGATCCCTTTTTGATGTGCAGGTCGCCATTGCTCGTGCTGATTTGGATATGCGCAGTGCCCGATCCGATCTTCCCGCTCACGGTCTTATTTTCATCGCCGCTGATCGTCAGCCCGTAGTCGGTCACAATGTCTCCATTGTGCGCTTGTCCATTCACCGTGGCGGAGGCATCCGGCGGCAGTGTCAGCTCGATGTCGCCTTTGTCGTTCTTGGCCTCCACGTTGAAAGCTCCTGCCGGCGCCACGCTGATGGTTCCGTTACTGCTTTCGACGGATGTGTCGCCGTAAATCTCGCTCAGGTCGATGTCCTTCGAGCGCGTCGCAACGTGTACCAGGCCCTTGGCGTCGCTCACGTGCAGGTTGTCGGAGTCCAATGTCATGTCGCCGGGAAGGCTCGCAATCTGCAGGTCGGTATACGGGGTATGCAGAATGATCTGTGCCGCGGCATTTTCAATATGCGTTTCGCCAAAAAGCTCTCCGTTCAACGTAATCTTCCCTTGCACTTCTGAAAGCGTCACGTCGTTGCAACTGCCGCTGGCATCGATGTCGCCGTCGATCTGGTGTGCCGAGAAGTCGTGCTTGTCATTGGAAAAGTGCGCGGTGACGGTGCCCGTAATCGCGTCAAGGTGAGTGTCCCCGTGCCCGGCGGTCACATCGATTCCCGCGCCCAGCCCTGAAGCGGCCACGTCCCCTTTTCCCGCGTTCACCGTAACCTTTGCCGTTTTGGGAACCGTCACCGTCAGGTTCACTCGGCCGTGGTCGTTACCATTCGACTGCACCAGCACCGCGGTTCCGCTCACCGTCACATGCGCCGCTTCGCTGTCGAAGATTTTCTTCGCTTCGGAGTCGGAGTCGGCATAGGCCATCTCGTGCGCCTGCACTTCAACGCTGGACTGGTCCGCGGCGGTAATGCTTACATCGCCGCGCGGATTCTGAATTTCAATCGACCCGTTGGCGGGAACCAGCGTGTTCAGCGCCTGCTGATCGTTATCATGCTCGGGCTGGCCCCAGAAGTTGAAGAAGTCGTTGTCGCCGTTCCATTGCCGACGATCGGCCGCATATGGTTCCATCCCGCCGCGCAAAGGCCCAGGAATGCGACCAGGAAAAGGATTCCCACAAAGCTGCCGCTGCGGTGCACAGGTGTCGGCCGCCGCATGTCCAGCGCCCACTCTCCCAGCAGTGCCAGCCCTGCCACGATCAGCAGCAGCGGCCACCAATGTCCGTACCACGAGGAGAAGGAACTGGCATCGATATGTCCCGTCGCCAGCAGCAGGGCGATCACGCCCACGCAAATCAGAATCACCGGACCCACCACGGAAGGTACGCGAGGCCCATATGCGCCGACGTAGTTGGCTTTCCATGCGTGGCGCTGCGCCCGCCATGCATCGCGTTGCGCCCGCCACGCGGCGCGCTGCTGCTCGCGATACACGCGCCACTGCATCTTCGGATCGTAGGGCGGAGGCGCTCCACCGCCCGGAGGCATATTCGGAGGTGCGCTGCTCATGACTGCCCTCCATGAATCTCGTCGCCATAGTCGTGCGATTCAGCCGGCACGTTCGCCGTGCCCGTCGTTGGCTGTGGGCCCTGCGCAGCGTTTGGCCACGGCGTGCCCGGAGGGGGTGGATATCCTCCCGCCGCAAGCGCCGCACGTTCGGCCAGCAGCAACAACCCAATCAGGATCAGGATCAGGGGCCAGCTCTGGCCCCAGCCAAGAATGTTTGCCTGCGACAGCAGCGCCATCACGCCAATCAGCAACAAAACCGCCGGCCCACGCAATCTGCGAATCATGATGTAGCGATTCATTGTTGCCCCCCTTGGGAATTCTCTTGAGAACTCCCCTTCGTCTCGCTCAGGCGCCTCACGATCAACCACACTCCCAGCCCAATCAACAGAATCGGCCAGGTGAATTCAAGCACGCGCCCTGAGAACCAGTCGAAGTGGCCCAGCAGGAACAGCACACCCAGGGCGATGAGAATGATCGCTCCAATCGGCTCCTTCCGCCGCCAGTACACAGAGGGAACCGGCGGAAGATCCGGCAACGGATAACCAGGCGGCACAGTCGGCCCCTGATAGGGCGTTTGGTATGGCGTCTGGTACGGCGGTTCATATTGCGCCTGATTGGGTGCCTGATACGGGCTCGCCGGCCCCGCTCCAACAGGCCCCGGCGCGCTTCCCGGTTGCGCCACGGGCGGCATTCCCTGGTTCATTCGTCCGCCTGCCCCAAACAAGTTGGTCAGTTCGTTCAGCCCCAATGGATCGGGCAAGGGTTCTCCGTCGCGCCGCGCCTTCGCTGTGTGATAGGCCTCGAAAACCTGGTAGCAGACCCAGCCCGCGATGAAGAGTCCGAAGATTCCGTACACGTGGGCCGCGCTCACCAGCACCGCGAAGATCAGCACATGAATGAGTCCCTTGATCAACTGGCCGTTGTACATCGCGCCAACGCCGGGAATCAGGCCCAGCATTGCCGCCAGCACCGGATTCGGCCCTCCCACGGGTGGCGCCACAAAGGGCTGCTGCCCGCCGTTCCACGCCATCCAGCACGGCTCGCAGAAGATCTGTCCTCCCGCTCCCGTCTTCACGCACGCCTGGCACAGTGGCTTTCCGCAATTCTGGCAAAAAGCCGTCGCATTTACACCGCTATGATTTACGCAATCCATACCTTGCTCCCTTCCCGTGCTCTCCTTGCGGAGCTGTCGGATCGCCCTCTGTTGCCGTGCAAGTGAAATGAAGTTTCCACAAAGTCACTCATGACGCCGGACGCCGGCTGTGCCACTGAATTGTCCGGCGGCTGTTGAGGGTCCACGCGACCCCCGCCATCGTTCTTCCCGGGATTCTGTTTCGTCTCTCCGGGTGTCACCGGCTGCCCCTGTTTCTGATCCTGGTTGCTTCCAGGCGTTGAGTTCTCATCGCCATTGCCCTGGCTGCGCAGTTGCCGCACCCGCGATTCCACTTCGTACACAAACCGCAAATGGTCGTAATACCGAACAATGGGCACCGAGGCCATGTTCAACTGCCGCTCCATATACGACCGCACCGCAACCGGCCGCAGATCGGCCAACCGCAGAGTCGACAGCCGGACTCCGGTCAGGTTCAACGTGAGCGCGATCGAGAAGAACGCCATCGCGGCCGTCATCAGAAGCCCGGGTTGCATCGCTTGCCGTGTCCGGGCAAAGAAGCCCTGCTGTTGCCACACCGGCGGTACAAATGCAGGAACGGTTCCCGATCCGGCCAATGCAGGCATCGGCATACTCGCCCTGTGTCCCGGACCCGTATGCGCCAGAATCTTTTCCAACAGCCCTGCCGGCACCTCCGGCTCGGGAGAAAGAAACTCCAGCCACTCGCGCCCCTTCCGCGCTTCCTCATAAAGCGCCGCGCATGCTGCGCAATTGGCCTTGTGCTCCGCGAACTGCGCTTCATCCTCGGGCTTCAACAGCCCGTCCAGAGCGTCCGCCAGCAACGTCTCCCACGCGCCGCAGGCCGGAGAATTCGGAAATTGTGTGCGCTCTGTCATCGCTACATCACCTCCAGCTTGTTACGTTCCAGAAGCCTTGCAAGTTCCGCACGGCCCCGGCTGATGCGCGACTTCACCGTTCCCTCGGGAATCGCCAATACTTGTGCAATCTCTTTATAATCAAGGTCTTGAAGGTCTCTCAGGATCACAGCTTCGCGCAGCTCCACGCTCACCTTGGCCAGCGCGCCCTGCACCATATTGGCCAGTTCTTTGCGCGCTGCGAACTCGTGTGGGCTCGGCCCCGTCGCCATCAGCCGGTCGGCCGGCTTCAGCTCTTCTGTCTGGTCCCATCCATCGTCCAGCGAGCCGGTCGCCCTCTGATTGCGCGTCCGCCTGAAGTTATCCACCAGCAGGTTCCGCGTCATGGTGGTAATCCACACCGGCAGGCTGCCGCGAGTGGCGTCAAAACTTCCCAGATTCGAGTAGATCTTCAGGAAGACGTCCTGGGTCAGGTCCTCGGCGTCGGCGGCATTTCCGGTAAACCGGTAGCAGAGCCCGTAGACACGTTTCTGGTGCGTGCGAACCATCTCGGCCCATGCGCCGGAGTCTCCATCCATGCAGCGGTGGACGATATTCGACCAGTCCTGCTCCAGCGGTCTCACCTCCGCGCGCCCTGCAGGCTGCGTGCGTCCTCGGCTGTCTCCCACAGGGGTTTGCCGCATCGCAGGTGCCGTCGGCGTCGCAGCCACGGCTCCGACGGATTGTTGCTGAACCTGCGACCGCTTCCGGGCCGCATCCCGGGCGTCATAGCGTGCCATTGCGGCACCCCAACCCGCCCCGTTCCAGCTTAATGCACCCACGCACTCCATGGTCCATTCATACGGAATTCACAGACCGTTTGTTCCGTTCCGGAAATCGCTCGTTGCCGGTCTCATTCGCAGTTCCCGGCTCCGGGCGCGCGACTCCAACCGGCGCAAGAAGCGGTCAACCGGCGCAAGAAAAACGCCCCATCTTCCGGCTCGCACCGTAAACTGGGCAGAAATGGAGGTCAAAACGTGGAAGATTGGAAGTTCGTTGAGAAGGATCCCTCGGAAGCCCTGGCCAGGTTGCACTTCTTCTCCATCAAGAAAAAGCATGCTTCGGGCGAGGTTGAAGCGCGCATCACCGTGAAGGAATTCGCCTCGGCAAAAACCACCGACATGAAATTCTTTGCGGTGGCCGATCTTGAGCTGAATCAGAAGACGGCGAAATTCCAGCCCTGCGGCTGGGCCGAGACCCTGATGGGCGCGCTCACAGAGTGCCTTAGGAATCTGCGCAAGTTCGAATATGAGGGTCCCGAGCTGCCGGCATCAGCTTCTCCAACCTGCGATCCGCCGCAGTCCAGCTGAGCCCTACAGCAGTTTCGGGATTGATAGAGACCGAAAGCACTCAGCGGAGTGGCATTTTCGCCAGGAAAATGCCACCTTTCAACGCTCTCAAAAAGCCTACGTTCATTCCGAAACTGCTCAAAAGCGCCGTCTACTCGGCTGAATATCCCTGCCCGAACGCCGGGTCCACCGGGTTCTCGAACATCGACGCATCCCTCGTCACGATCGTCAGGCCCGACGGTGTCACGAAGTACCGCCGCTTGTCCTCCACCGGGTCGTACCCGATCACCGTGCCCTCCGGGATGTGCACATCGCGATCGATAATCGCCTTCCGGATTCTGCAGTGCCGCCCGATATTCACGTGCGAAAAGATGATGCTCTGGTCCACATCCGAGTACGAATTCACGCGCACGTCCTGTGACAGCACCGAGTTGTACACCGACGCGCCGGAAATGATCACGCCCGCGGTGATGATCGAGTTCACGGCCATGCCTGATCGCCCCGGCTCGCCAAACACAAACTTCGCCGGCGGATACTGCCTTGTGCGCGTGCGGATCGGCCAGCTCTTGTCGTAGAGGTTGAACACCGGCGACACTGAGCACAAATCCATATTGGCTTCGTAATACGCATCGAGCGTCCCGACGTCGCGCCAGTAGAGCGCCTCTTTTTTGTTCTCGTCCACAAAGCTGTAGGCCATCATCTTCTTCTGGCCCAGCAGCTTGGGCAGAATGTCGTGTCCGAAATCGTGCTTCGATTGCGTGTCGTCCGCGTCCGCGATCAGAGCCTTCAGCAGGGTCTCGGTGTTGAAGATATAAATCCCCATTGATGCATCCACGGCATTGGGATTGAACGGCGAGCGGAAGCTCGTCGACGCCGGCTTCTCCTGGAATCCCAGCACTTCTCCCGTCTTGCCCACCTCCACCACACCGAACCGGGAAACCTCGTCGGGCGAAATGGGCAACGTCGCCATCGTAACCTCGGCGTTGGTTTCCTTGTGGTAGGCGAGCATGCGGCTGTAATCCATCTTGTAGATCTGGTCGCCTGACAGGATAATCACGTGCTTCGGCTGCTCGCTGCCGATCGAATAGAGGTTCTGGTACACAGCATCCGCCGTCCCCACGTACCAGTTCGCCCCGGTCCTTTGCATGGGCGGCATCAGCTCAAAAAACTCGCCCAGCTCCTGCGCCACAATTCCCGTCCAGCCCTCGCGGATATGCCGGTTCAGGCTCAACGCCTTGTACTGCGTCAGGACGTACACCCGCCGCAATCCGGAGTTGATGCAGTTTGAAAGTGTGATGTCGATGATGCGGTAGTGTCCGCCGAACGGAACGGCCGGCTTGGCCCGGTCGCGCGTGAGTGGAAACAGCCGTTCTCCTGCTCCGCCCGCAAGCAATACGCCCAGTGTCTCTTTCATATCCATAAGGCTACCTGCTTCACTTCACCGCTGGCTCACGTCTTCGGGCTCGGCAGATGAGTGCCGCGATCTGAAACGGCATACTTTCAGGCGGCACTTTTCCTGGCCCGCCACTGAACGCAGGAGAATACCACACATACCAATGCACTTTGCAGCCCCGCTATCTTCTTGATGATGCCGCGAGCCTAACGGTTGGCCTCGTCGCTCTCCCCCGTCGGCTGCCGGGCGAATCAGACTTCGCGATCCCGCTACCGCCGCCCGCCGCCGAGGCCTAACTCCGCGAACTCCGCTAACCCCGCTAGCTCCGCTGCTTTTGGCTACCAGCCAGACTTCCAGTTGGTTTTCTTGCTGGTCGAGCGCTTGATTGATGTGAACTTGTACTCCAGCCCGACTGAGATGGCGAAGTTCACGTCGTACTGCCCGTACTTGAGAGAAGAATGGGGCGCGTCGCTGAAGGTATAGTGTGTCATCACCGCGTCGGGCGTAATGCGAAACACCCAATGTTCGTTGCGGTTCAGGTCCATATGCCCGCCGATGATCCCCGCCGGAGCAATCTGGTTGTAATAGAAACCCACCACCTCGGGTGCTTCTCCGCGCAGGTCCTTTTGGAAGTTCCCGTACACCCCGCCGAACATGGCATGTGCAATGAGCGCCCCATGCTTGTTGTGCGGTCCCAGCCACTCTGCTCCGCCCACAAAAAAGTACTGCTTCACCACCGGGCCCCGGATCACGATCAGGCTGCCGTCAGGCGCAAGTTGGGAATTGGGAGCCGCGCCGCTCGTCCCGATGTATCCCCGGCCCGTCGCTTCGATCCCCCAGTTCCTCGTCAGCCAGTACGAGCCCTCCATGTCCAGTCCGCCCAGGTTCGACCCTTGCAGCAAAGTCGGGCCCGCCTTCATGTGGTCGTACGCGAAACCCAGCGACATGTCGTAACGGTTGTCGTAGCGAACCCTTGCCAGCGGGTCGACGGCCGTGTAAACCCCGTACTCGGGAGGCTGCGCTGGCTGGCCCTCTGGCGGTGCCTGCTGCGATGAAGAGGAGGATCCCTGCTGCGGCTGTGAGCTCGGCTGCTGCGCGCCCGAATCCTGCGCCCCGGCGAGCGCTCCCGCGCAAACACACATCGTGAAAACAACGGCAATCGTTGCAGATAACTTGACTGGGAGATGCATCATAAACAAGCTTACAGGAGCCCCCCGAGGGCGGACAACGCGGTTAAACAGCATTTACTCTTAGACGCCGCTGCCTGCAGCCCGTCTGCTCAGTTTCCTCGCAGCATGCTCCAAATGCCGTCAAGAAGACAACTGAACAACAAACTGCCGCACGCCTCTCGCGCCGTAGGCGCAATGTTTATGAGCCCCGCGCTTTAGCGTGGGGGATGCCGTGCAGAAAGAATCGCCGGAGTCCCGTAGGGACGGCGCAGAAGACGTTGGCATCAGCGCACCCGATTGTCGGGAAACGCAAGACAAAGAATCACTGCACATCGCACTTGTCTATCTGCCGTGCCCACACCAAATAGCGCACCGTCTTCACAATTTCGACCGCCGTCCTCGCCCCTTGCGTCCAAGGCCCCTCCGGCTCGAGCGCCGGCGCGGCATGCGTCCGCCACTCGAGAGGCAGCCGGCTCAGGATCAGCCCCGTCCGCGGCAAATGGCTCGCGCTTGAAATCACTTCTGCCGACTCCCATCCGTGGCGGCGCATGATCCTGAGCGAGTCGCAGGTGTTTTCCATGGTGTTCAACGCTGTTCGCTCTTCCACAATCGCGCCCGCCGGAATCCCCTGCGCCTCGGCCACGCGCGCCATCACCTCCGCCTCCACAAAGCGGTTCTTCGCCGCTCCGCCCGTGATAATCATCCTCGGCGCCACGCCCCGCTCGTATTCGTTCACCGCCTCGGTCACGCGAGCAAGTTCGATCGGTGTCGGGTTCCCGTCCGAATCCGCCGGGCCTCCGAGCACCATCAGCACATCAAAACGTTCCTGTGTGGTATTCCCTTTGGGCGCGAATGCCCGCGCAATTGCCGCCCATGCAATGAGTCCCGCCACTACCGCCGCGCATGCCAGGACTCCGTGCCCCATCCAACCCAACGGCTGTCGCCGGATGCGCAATTTTCGCGGTTCGGCGCGGCGAATTCTCGACGCCGAAGCGGGATGCCTCGTCCGCCTCGGTCGATCTTGCTTCCGTGTACGAGCCTCGCTCAAGAAAGAATCGCCCCCAGGCTTCAATCTACCGCGTGAAGCTGGGATCGCACGAAGAGTTGGCGTCAGTGCAGACGCAAATAGGCTCTCTCCGAGAGGTTTTATGAGGGAGCACTATCGATATCGTTCTCGAAACAACCTGCCGCTAAGCTGTGTTAGGCGCGGGATCGTTCGGGGCGCCCCCTCTGAAGCTGAGGTAGTCGTAATCCCATCGCATCGTCTCTCGAAGATCAGCCAGGCTAAAATCGTCCTCAGAAACCAACTTGCAATCCTCGATCTCGACCCCTCCGACCGCAGCAAATTCCCGCTGGATGAACTCCGTGAGCTCAATTGCACGCTTCGCCGCCTCGGTCTGTCCGAGGACCTCCTCAAGCGCCGTAAATCGCAAGATCACGCGGTACTTTTCTCCATCGCCAATTTCGTCCATCGGGTCCACGCGCAGGAAAATGTTGGTCACCAACTCGCCGTCCCGCTTTAGAGCAGCCACGATCTTCTTCAGGGGCTGCTTCGCCGAAAAAAGACGCCTGTTGAATTCATCTGGAAATGCGCTTCGCATGTACCTATTTGCCGTCCACCTAATGATGGTTCGAATTTCGATTTCATCAAGGACTAGATCGAGCGGCGCATGGTCGAGGAGGCACGTCCGTGGAACAGTGCATTTTTCGTGAATTCCGATCTCGTACAACTCCCCGCGCACCGCGAATTGCAGGCGACGAGGGTTCTTCGCATGGAGGAGGTTTCCGTCCCGTTCCGCGGCTGGGCGGGCGATATGAAGCTCCACGCTTGGTTCAGCCAAATAATCATCGTGCAGGATGTCACAGTCCTGGGCCAGAAGGATCAGTAGCGCCTCTCCCCC
Organism: uncultured Acidobacteriaceae bacterium; assembly: GCA_963813015.1. Taxonomy (GTDB): domain Bacteria; phylum Acidobacteriota; class Terriglobia; order Terriglobales; family Acidobacteriaceae; genus Telmatobacter. Next base: position 614,791 of record CAWEXN010000008.1, on the reverse strand, counting down.
AAGAGTTAGCTGCAGCTGTGTGGGAACGGCTTCGTGAGGGACGATGCATCCCTGCCGCCATCGCCTGTCCGGGATTTGCGTGGCCGTTGCCAGTTCCGCCACTCCTGACTAGTCTTCTCAAAACCTAGTGTTTCGATCAAAGCTCTCTCGCTCGAGGTCTTTCGGAAGCGGTTTAAATCCCTTTTGCCTCGCAATGGCCTTAACGCTGCGGTCTCGCTTCGTCCTAACCCCTTGGTCTACAAGGCGCAAAATTCTTATCAGAAGCTGATCGATTGCTGTGGTGTCCAGTTGCTGCCGGACGAGATGATCAAAAAGGCTTTGGTCGCCGTCTATCGGCTCCCTGAGGAAGCCTCCGATCGCTTGGCTGGACCTTTCGCGCCAGTTGCACGCAAAGTGAAAGAGCTTTCTGATTCGCCCTCTGTTTTCTGGGTTAGGGTCCCATTTACCGTCAAGCCACGCGTAGACGGTTGGACGCTCCACAAGAAGGACCCTCGACAGGTCGGTCGCACTTAACGAGAAATAGTGCCGCACAAGAGCTAGCTCTCGCCCCGCCGCAGTCAACCCCTCCTGCTCGCGGTCGACTTCTACGATTGGCCGGGCTGGGCTCTCAATGACCACGTAGCCGCCGCTTGCAGAGACAAAGCTCTGCATCGTCGCCTCGACGAGGTGCGGCTCGCCGCCCGTCCCTGGGCAAGCACTCTCGAACAGGCCCGTCAACGCAAAATGAAAAATGCTTCCTGTGTCGTAGACAATCTGGCTGGATCCCGTAATAAGAAGCAAGCCCGTCGGTTTGAAGGCCGCAACGGCAGTGAGGTTGTACCGTGTCTGCTGAACTCCCACATGATCGAAGAGTCTGATCGCCGGACACCTCTCGCGTATCCCCCATGGAGGCGGAACCAGAGGGCTCGGGGCCAAGCCAATTCCAAGCAAGCAATCGTCTCTCGTCGCCTCAGGCATTCTCTTTTCCCCAATGTTTAAGCGCATGCTCGGTTACCGAGTTTCTGAAGAGAACATCGAGACCATCGTGAAGGGTCTCGAGCGTCTCGAGGATTTCTCCCGTCTCAAAGTCTCGCTTTTGGACTGTTGCGTGATCAAAATCGAGCAAGAACGCACGCCCAGTCGGCGGAGGCTCCCGAAAACTGTAACTGAGCGTAATTCCGGCTAGATCTGGGGGAAACATATTCGCAATTTGTGGCGCGTAGTGCCGCGAAACGATTCTTCCTTGAGGCGTAACGCCTTCAAACCTGAAATTGAAACACGGCTCAGTGACTCCAATTGAAGCCGCGTCGTACCCCAAAAGCCGTGAGGCCAGATAGTCGCTCAGCCCCTCGTCCGGTTCGGGCTCGATCAGGTCAACGTATCGCAAACCAATTCGTTCGCGAAGCTGAAGGTCAGCAACAGCGTTTATTGTTTCGAGAGCGGTTGCGACCACCTCGTGAAATTGATCGAAGGTCTTATATTGGTTCGTGTGAACGGCTATTGACTTCGGAGTTAACGTGATCCCGGTTCTTTCGTCGCGGTTTTGGAATTCAAACCTGGAAATGGCGTTTACAACGGGCTTCGCACCAGGTGCCTCGAAGATGAGTTCTGGGACTTGGGTGCTCGAAAATCCGGGGAATCCGCTCCGGCGCAGCTTTTCTTGGATCTCCGGGACATACCGATCAATCGCCACGACTGCGGAAATGTTCACCTGGGCCACGACGTAGATGAGCGGCGAGCGAGGAAGTTGGAGGGGCGGCAAGGTTCTTTTCATTGGCACACACTTTACACTTAACTTTACAGGCTTTCAAGGGATTGGACGCAAATAAGGACCCGAGCGTTCAAACTTAGGTCAGACTTCGAACCCATTCCTGCACTGCCGTGCGTCCCACGGCCTACTAGGATTCGGGGCTAAAGAAAGACCGCAATCAGCCGATTTAGCCGTTGCCCACTAACACGATCCAGCGTCCTCTTCGCGGTTCACGAGCGATTGGCCAACGACTCGTACCAACTGCGAACTACGAACTACGAACTGCGAACTACGAACTGTCTTACGGATACATCCGGTTCAGCATTCGCGGAAACGGGATCGTCTCTCGCACGTGGTCCAGCGCGCAAACCCACGCCACCAGGCGCTCAATGCCCATGCCGAACCCCGAATGCGGAACGCTGCCGTATCGCCGCAGGTCGAGATACCACTCGAACGCCTCGCGCGGCAGCTTGTGTTGATCAATGCGCGAGCTCAGCAGTTCATAGCTCGACACGCGCTGCGATCCGCCGATGATCTCCCCGTATCCCTCCGGGGCCAGCACATCCACGCACAACGCGTAGCGCGGATCCTTCGCGTCCGGCTCCATGTAAAAGGCCTTCACATTCGCCGGGTAGCGGTGCACCATCACCGGCCGGTCGTACTGCGAGCTCAGCCACGTCTCGTCCGGCGAGCCAAAGTCGTTCCCGTATTCGAACGGCGCTTCCAGCTTGCCATCCTTGTGCGCCTGGTTCAGCATCTCCGCCGCTTCGTCGTATCTCAAACGTGGAAACGGCGCCTTGATCGCCTCCAGTTTCGCCGCGTCGCGCCCGATCACGTGCAGCTCCGGTGCGCGGTTCTTCACGACACTTTGCACAATGTGCGAGATGAAGTTCTCCGCGAGCACCATCAGCCCGTCCAGGTCCATGTAGGCCACCTCGGGCTCGATCATCCAGAACTCCGTCAAGTGCCGCCGCGTCTTCGACTTCTCCGCCCGGAAGGTCGGCCCGAAGCTGTACACCTTGCCCAGCGCCAGCGCCGTCGACTCGATGTAGAGCTGGCCGCTCTGCGTCAGGTACGCGGGATCGCCAAAATAGTCCACCGGGAACAAAGTCGATGTGCCTTCGCACGCCGCCGGCGTCAGAATCGGCGGATCGGTCCGGATAAACCCATTCGAATCAAAGTATTCGGCCGCCGCCCGCATGATCTCCGCGCGAATGCGCAAAATTGCCGACTGCCGTGGGCTACGCACCCACAAGTGACGCCGCTCCTGCAGAAAGTCGACCCCATGCTCTTTCAACGTGATGGGGTACGGGTCCGATTCGGGCACGCGTTGCACCACCTGCACGTCCTCAACGTCCAGCTCATACCCGCCCGGCGCACGCTTGTCCGCACGCACCTTCCCCGTGACGATCACGCTCGATTCCTGCGTCAGCCCCTTCAGCTTCTCGAAGACTTCCGGCGTCACGCTCTTCACGTGCGCCACTCCCTGGATCGACCCCGTCCCATCGCGAAAAATGGGAAAGAGCAGCTTCCCGCTCTCGCGCGAGTTGTAAAGCCACCCCTGCAAGGTGACAGATTGCCCCTCGTGCCGCCCAATTTCGGCAATGGTCGCAACGGGAGGAGCGGTCTTTGGAGTATCGGAGGCGGCTGGAGTGGTTTCTTCGGGCATCTTGCTTCCTTTAGCGGCTGGGGCGGCCGGACTCTCCAGAATAGCGCGGTTCCTGAACAGCGGCACTGCACCTGCCCCTTAGCTCGGCAATTTCGTGCTACCGGAAATTGTTTTGATTGGACAACAAATGCCGCAAACATGCATCCTAGCTTGGTAAGGAGCGGCAATGACCGATCGAGTCGAGATAAATAGAGTCGACATAAACAAGATCGAGGCGAACGGTGGCGAGGAGATGCACAAGACGCTAGCGGATGCCGACACCGCCGAGCGCTTCATTACCGAGAAGCACCTGGGCGAACGCATCCGGCGCTTGCGTCTGAAAAAGTCAATGGGCCTGGTGGATCTAGGCAAACACACAGGGCTTTCAGCCAGCTTCCTTTCGCAGTTGGAGACGGGCCGCGTGGTGCCCACGCTCCGCAACCTGGCGCGCATCGCGATGGTCTTTTCCAAAGATCTCTCCTACTTTTTTGAAACCGAGCCGTCGCCGATTTTTCGCGTGCACCGCAAGAAGGACCGAGTGCGCATTCCGCAAACTGGAGTGGAGCCGCCTACCTACACCTTTGAGAGCCTCGGCTATATGGTGGCCGACCGGCACATGGATCCCTACTTTGCCGAGTTCATCCCCCTGCCCGAACATGTTGAGCCCAGGTCACACATGCACACGGGATTCGAGTTCCTCTACGTTGTCGCGGGTGAACTGGCCCTCCGCCATGGAGAACAGGAGGCCAAGCTCGGACCCGGCGATGCCGTATATTTCGATGCGGGGACTCCGCACTCCTACCGTTGCGCAGGAGCTAAATCCGCTGAAGCCGTAATCGTTACCATGCATCAGTTGCCCGCAGATCATCCGCAGTCGCTGCGCCTAGCAACGGTGGCCGCCCCGGCGCGTCCCGCTCAACCTGTCCTGGTACCGAGAACCAACCTGCCTGACGTCAAATAGCGGTTGCCTATTTGGTTTCTGCAGGCGGCGGATTCGAATCGCCGTAAGTGGGGTATGGCTTGGCCGCGGTGCTTGTTGGCATTGAGGCCAGCGTCGTCAGATCGGCTTGCACCTGTGCCCAGGCGTGGGGCTTGCGCTTGGTCGTGATCGGAGCCTTGGGGTCCGCGTAGTACGCCTGAATATCCGTTTTAATCCCCGGAGGAATCGGCTGATTCGGGGCGCGCGTCAGGCGGTGCAAAAGCTCCGCGTAAGTCACATCCGTTAGCCGATAGCCGCCGGGTCTGACCCGCAGCCCCGTATCCAGGTCGCGATTGGGAAGTGGATGATCGGGATCGGGCGGTCCCAACGCGTCTGTTTTAGCCGCAGCGCTCGCCTTTTGCAAAGTCCGAGCAGCCGGTGGCGTAAAGAGAGTCAGGCTATGGCGAAGCGCTGTGGTGGATGAGACCAGGCTATGCATGTAATCGGCTTCAGCGGCCTCGCTGGGGCCCTTGATCGCGACCATCGACAGCGGGCCCACTTTGGGCAGCACCCAAAGAATGCCCGCGATGAGATGCGTCTCGAAGCCGGCTTTCTTGCGGTAAGCGGCCCAATCGTATTGCGTGGCCGCGTCTGCCGATTCCTTCTCGATCTCTTTCGCATCGGCAGTGTCCAGTTCGGCCACTTCATGTCCACGGTTCATGAGCGTGACCGCGTAGGCCACGCGCGGAATGAACTTCCGCGTTGCAAACTGGTACTCACCCGCGTTGAACTTGTGCTGCGCGCCCGTGCCAAAATCGTCGGTAATCCCGTACGTCTCGTAGAAAGCCAGCGCAAGCTGGTGCGTCGGAACCCTGAGTCCAATGTGACGCAGGTATTCCAGCGGCGCCACTCGGTGCTTCGCAATCTGATCGATGTCGAAGGCAAACTCTACTTGCACATGCTGGTGTGGGGCTTCGGCATAGTTCACGCTCGCCCCATAGCGCGCCGCCAGCTTGGGAAACTGGAGCGCAACAGCACGGTTGGTCGCTTCCGAATGTCCGATCGAATCACCAACATAGTGCGATAGCGCGCCCGCGGCAAAGGCCAGCTCATTGGCGTTATGCGCGTTGCGCAAGAGCGCCAGAATGAAGTCGCCGGTGCGCACATAGTGCGTCAGGTCGGAGAAAAGCGAGTCGCCGAAAGGGTAGTACCCCATGTCTTGGATCACGCACCCGCCGTACGCGAAGGAGCGTGCGCGATCCAGCTCTGCTGGCGTCAGATTTGGATATTGGCTCTTCAAAAAGGGAACGATCGAGTCGTTCCAAGTGAGGTCAATGAGTTGCTCGTGCGTGAGCAGGGAATATGCAGCCGCCTGCCGTGAAGCGCAGATCGGCAGCAGCAGAAGGATCAGCGCGGCGGTTCGCAGTCGGTGGCAACGCATCGTCATAAGGATGCCAGGGTATCGAACTGGGGATTGTTGGAGTGGAAGCCAGAATCCCGCCTTCATTGTATTTAAACTTCCTGTAACGGGAGAATCGATCCGTTGCCGCGTAATCCGTGTGCAGCCGTCCCGCTGCCTCATTCATGGACGATGAAGGCTATCGAGTGATTGCAGCAAAGCCAGTGCACTTTTCTGAATCAGATTCTATGATTGCCCATCAGATCTGACGATTACCTCATAAATCCCGGAGGTGATGCAGGCGATCAAGATTCGTGCAATTCCCGTGCTCAACCTCGAGAGCTTGCTCCTCGTTCGCCTTCCCGGCGCCCGCAAGGAATCTTGCCGCGTACGATGCGGGGGCTCTTATGGGCGCAGCGCAACCACAGGCCGGCCCACCCATCGCGGCCCTGCCGCGCGAGCCACTTCTTTGATGGGCGCGGCCATTACCGGTTCATCTTCGGTCGCAGTTGAATGTTCCATGACCCTTTTCAAAGCAGCTCCCACCAGAACACCCACCCTCTGGTGCCCCAACACGCTTAAATGCAGCGGGTCGGCGAAGTTCGCATTGAAGTTCTTCCCTTTTGGATAGGACTCCAACAGTGAAAAAACATCGACGAAAGTGCAGGCGTGTTTTTTGGCGGCTGCCTCGAAGATCGGCACCGCCATTCGCCGAAAGAACCGGGTGATTGGGTCAGGCGCCGAAAACGGGCCGGCTAAGACAATCCCTCGCAATGGCAGCTCTTTCAAACTCAAAAGGATCGAATCGAGAGAGAAGGCAATGGCCTCGGGATCGAACATTCTCCTTTTTCTTCCCAAGGCAATGATCGTCCCAGCTGCCACAATTCTTTCAAGTTCGGCAAACATCGTGGTCGGGCAAACGCGGTAACGTCTCTCTGCGCGGGACTGGCCATTCCCCCCGAGAGCTTGGAAGGATGGCTCCTTGGAGTGTTTCCGTCCCATGCTCTTCTGTAAAGACGCAGGCGCTTCGTAATGGCCAAGCTGCAGAACGATGACGTCCGGCTTCAATTCCCGGCATGCGGCCAGGATCTGAGGACCTGAGCGAAGATTGAAAAGAGGTAGTGTGTGGGGAGTGTTCTCCCCATGTTCAAAAAGGCATTCCAGGGCCACATGCGTGAATGCGTATCCTTCGCCCACCGGAAAGCCGTTGATGTGGCATCCGCCCACAAAGAGGATTCTTGAAGAATTCCCCACCCCGTCTCCCTTGAGGAGATCAAGGGGCAAAATTGTTGGCCCCTGCACCCCTCATCCAGGATCGATTCTTCTACGGGTATCGATCCCCATTGGCGCGCTCGAACAAGATCGCGCCCAACGGCAGATCATGGCGGGAATTCAAAACCAAAACCGTTTCAGATTGGCACCCGTTCGGGCTCTCCATCTGAATCTCTGTAATCTTGAAATGTATTGGCATCCTATCACGCACCTGGTCGCCTGCTGGATGATGCAGATCACAGCCCGTTTGTGGGCGCCACGTAACCGCAGGTATCATGATCCTTCATGGGATCTCCGCCGCCAATTCAGCTCGCCACCTTAAGCATGTGGGACACTCTGATCCTCATGGCCCTGGCTTTGGTGGTTTTTGGTCCGCGGCGCCTTCCCAAAATCGGGCGTCAGCTTGGCAAGTTGATGTACGAGTTCCGCAAGGCCTCCAACGACTTCAAATTCCAGATGGAAGAGGAGTTGCGCGCCTCAGAAGAGGCTGACCGCCGCAAGAAGGAAGAGGAAGCGCGGCAGCGCGCACTTGCCGCTACCCCTCCGCCGGCACAACTCGAAGCACCAGCCGCACAAACTCCGTCTGCCGCCCCAGAATCACAGCAACCCAGCGCTCCGGTCTCAACGGAAAGTCCTTATTCTGAGGGGACCGACCTCAATATCGAAGCAAAAGCACAGCAAGTAGCAGAGCCCGTGACGACTCCCGCCCAACCAACCGAAGTTGCACCGGCCGCGGTCGTCCCGCGGATCCAGCCGCCCTCCACTGGCGCGACCATTGCCGCCGAACCGCCTGCTAAATCCCAGGGAGACTTATTTCCTGAAGCCGAAAGATCGGAGCCGGCTCCTCATCATGGCTGATCAACTCATCGTTGACCCGCAGGAAGCCATCGAACGGGCGCGCAAAGCCGTCACCGAGCGCGCCGAACTTCCCGGCATGAGCCTCATGGAGCACCTTGAGGAGCTGCGCAAACGTCTCGTCCACTCCGCCATTTATCTTGGCATCGGGTTTATCGTCGCGTACGCCTTCCATGAGCGTCTTTATGGATTCGTCCAAGCCCCGCTCACAAAGCTCGGCATCAAACTCAATTACACCCATCCCATGGATCCGCTCAATCTGTATCTCCAGGTGTCGCTGATCGGCGGAGCCATCATCGCATCGCCCTTCATCCTCTATCAGGTGTGGCTCTTCATCGCGCCGGGCCTCTATCAAAAAGAAAAGCGCTTTGTTATTCCCTTCATGACGGCTACCGTCGGTCTCTTTCTTGCCGGCGCAAGCTTCGGTTACTTCTTCGTCCTCCCCGGTGCGCTCAAGATACTCATCATCGGCTTTGGCAGCAAATTCAACCCCGTCGTTACCATCGAGGAGTACACCGGCTTCTTCCTTTCCATCATTCTGGGTTTAGGCATCAGCTTTGAGCTGCCTATTCTTATCTTCTTCCTGGCATTGTTTGGCATCGTCAGCCCCAAGTTCCTTTGGAAGAATATTCGCTACGCCATCCTCGCCGTCTTCCTGGTTGCCGCTATCATTTGCCCCAGCCCCGATCCTGGGACCATGTGCATCTACGCAGTTCCCATGCTGGCCCTCTACCTCGTCGGAATTGCCGTCGCCTGGTGGGTCCACCCCGCCCGCAGAAAGAAAAAGGAGGCGGCGGGATGAGATTTTCCGCCCTCGGAAAGCGATTTGAAGCACAACGCCGGGTGCCCCAGGTCTCGATTCTGAGACCTGGGATAGCACGGCTCTCAGTCTTGCTCGTCGCGTTCTTCGCGCCAGTCTGCGCGTCGGCCCAATCCCACTTCGACGGCAACGCCGCCTACGAATACGCACGCGAGTTCGCAGCCATCGGCCCGCGCTGGCCCACCGGCCCCGGCCACGTTAAAGCCGAGGATTTTCTTCGCAGCCACTTCTCTTCGAGACCACGATCAGCTCGAACAGGATACTTTCACGGCCGACACTCCCATCGGTCCCGTGCCCATGTGCAACTTCATCGTTCGATTCGCCGGCACCAAGCCCGGCATCATCGTGCTCGCTTCGCACTACGAAACCAATTACCCGCTGCGTACTATCAACTTCGTCGGCGCCAACGATGGCGCATCGACCACCGGACTTGCTGATGGCCATAGCCGACCGGCTCCGCGAACAGGCCGCGCACTCTCCCGCGAAAAAGCTCGACGGCTACTCGGTCTGGCTCGTCTTTCTTCGACGGCGAAGAAGCCATCCAGCAGTGGTCGGCCTCCGACTCCACCTACGGCAGCCGTCATCTTGCCGCTAAATGGGGTCGCGACGGCACGCTCAATCAGATCAAGGCATTTCTGCTCGCCGACATGATTGGCGACAAGGATCTCGACATCCAGCAGGAAACCCGTTCTGCTCCCTGGCTGGTCTCAGACGTCGCCGAAGCCGCCAGGAAGTTCGGCTACCAGCGTTATTTCTTCCAGCAGCAGATGGAGGTCGAAGACGATCATCTGCCCTTCGTCCAGCGTGGCGTGCCGTCCATCGACATCATCGATCTCGACTACGGGCCCAACAACAGCTATCACCACACCGCGCAGGACACGATGGACAAGATCAGCGCGCACAGCCTGATGATCGATGGCGACGTCTTCCTGGAAACGATTCGACTGATCAATCAAAGATAGAGAGCGGGCACCGAAAGACTCCCGGAGGGAGTCGCGACAATAGCCCAGGGTGGAGTTCGCCATAGCGGACGAAACCCTTGGAAGGAAGATCGACGAATCCATTGCGCCCCGTAGGGCCGCACGAAAAAGCTAACAGCTGAAGGCTGAAAGCTCAACAAGGAGCAGCAAGTGCCTCAAGCAGAAATCGGCATCATCGGCGGCAGCGGGCTTTACTCCATGCCCGGCTTTACCAACATTCGCGAAGAGCGCATCGAAACGCCCTTTGGCTCACCCTCTGAAGCCTTTGTCCTCGGCGAGCTCGAGGGCCGCAAAGTCGCCTTTCTCGCCCGACACGGCCGCGGCCACCGCATCCTTCCCTCCGAGCTCAATTTCCGCGCCAACATCTACGCGTTCAAACAGCTCGGCGTCGAGCGCATCCTCTCCGTCTCCGCCGTCGGTTCGCTCAAGGAAGAGCACAAGCCCACGGACTTCGTGATTCCCGATCAGTTCATCGACCGCACGTTCAACCGCGTCGCCACCTTCTTTGGCGACGGCATCGTGGGCCATATCTCGTTCGGCGATCCTGTCTGCGCCACCGTCGCCAAAGCCGCGTCCGATGCCTGCGCGAAGGTCGGTGTCGTCGGCAAGCTCGGCGGCACGTATGTTTGCATGGAGGGTCCGCAGTTCTCCACACGCGCCGAGTCGAACCTCTATCGCAGTTGGGGAGCCGATGTCATCGGCATGACGAACCTGCAGGAGGCCAAGCTCGCCCGCGAAGCGGAAATCTGCTACGCCACCATCGCCATGGTTACCGATTACGACTGCTGGCGCGAGGGCCACGACGCCGTCACGATCGAGGAGATCGTTGCCGTCCTGCACAAGAACGCTGACAACGCCGCCAAAGTCGTCAAGGCCGCCGTCGCCGCAATGCCACGGGAGCGCACCTGCCCCTGCGTCTCCGCCGCTCAATACGCGGTCCTCACGCAGCCCGACGCGATTCCTGCCGCCGCCAAGGAGCGCCTCAAGCTGCTCTTCGGCAAATACAATGGTTGGTAGAGCAGAAAGCTGATTCGGACGAAACGATGACGGCGATATCAAAATCCTTACCATCGACCGATCAGCAGCTTGCTTCCAATTTGGCAAAGCTTTGGCCGCATCGGGAGCATGAGGCGCCCTTTCTCGGCGGATTCCTTTGCAGGCTGGGTCTGCATCGATGGCGCTCGCTCGACACAAGCGAGATCGCTCCTCAAAAACGTGTGCGTTTTTGTTTCTGGTGTTCGGTCGTGAAAATCGATGGCCATATCTACGCGCCCTGAATCCGCAAAGCAGAGACTTCAACCATTTAGGAGACCCATGTCCATTACCGTAGTCGGAAGCGTAGCTTACGATTCCATCGAAACCCCCGCCGGACGCCGCGAACGCTGCCTCGGCGGCGCCGCAACCTACTTCTCGCTTGCCGCCAGCTTCTTTACCGATGTTCGCGTCATTGCCGTGGTCGGCGAGGACTTCGGCCGCAAGCAGGAAGCCGTCTTTGCCGCGCGCAACATCGACACCCTCGGCATTGAGCACACTGCCGGCAAGAGTTTCTTCTGGGAGGGCTCCTATCTCGAGAACATTAACGAAGCGAAGACGCACAACACCGAGCTCAACGTCTTTGCCTCCTTCGAACCGAAAATCCCCGACGCCTACCGCGACTCCGAATTCCTTTTCCTCGCCAACATCGATCCCATCCTCCAGCGCCGCGTGCGCGAAGCCATGCCCGGTGTGAAACTGGTTGCCGGCGACACCATGAATTACTGGATCAAGGATCATCGCCCGGCCCTGCTTGAAGTTCTCAAGGGACTCGATGCTCTGCTCATCAACGACACGGAAGTGCGCATGCTTGCGGGCAACAACAACCTTGTCCAGGCCGCGCGCGCCGTCATCGCCCTCGGCCCGCGCACGTTGGTCGTCAAGCATGGCGAGTATGGCGCGACGCTCTTCCACACTTCCAATCCGAAGGGTAAAGGCGAAGAGCTGAGAACTTTCAAGGCGCCCGCCCTCCCGCTCAAAGAAGTCATCGATCCCACCGGTGCCGGCGACAGCTTTGCCGGAGGCTTCTTCGGCTACCTGGCCTCGCAGCCGGAACTGACGCCTGCCTCCTGGCGTCACGCCATGTTCTACGGCGGGGTCATGGGCTCCTACGCCTGCGAGCGCTTCGGCACCGAGCGCCTTCAGCAGCTCACGCGTCCTGAGATCGATGCGCGCTTCAACCTATTTCGCGAGATCACGCACCTTGACTGAGAAGAGCATCTCGCATGCGGAAGGCTGGGCCGTTTTGGCCTTCTGCATGGCCGCCTCAGCGGTTGCAATCGTCTTGAGCTGGCGTCACGGAGCGATGATCAACTACGGCGACGCCATCGCCCATTTGCACATCGCGCGCCGCGTCTTCGATTCCCGCACGCCTCGCTTCTCGCAACTCGGCTCGGTGTGGTTGCCGCTCCCGCACATTCTTCTTCTTCCTTTTGTGCAGAATTACTCCTGGTGGGCCACGGGCGTTGCTGGAGTTGTTCCATCGGCCCTCGCCTACCTCGCCTCCTGCGCCGGCGTCTACCGGCTGGCGCGCAACTGGCTTCGCCCCGCGCCTGCCGCGCTTGCCCTCGTCTTTTTTGCTCTCAATCCCAACCTGCTTTACCTGCAGACAACGGCCATGACCGAGCCGCTGTTTCTCTGCGAATTCATCTGGATCGTCGTCTGGCTGGTCGAGTGGCGCACCGCTCTCGATGAGGAGACGGCAGCCGCCGGCTCCAACCCGCACTCAGCGCCGTCCGCACCGCGCTCCAGCATTGCGCGAACCACGCGACTTCAGATCTTCATCGCCATCGCCCTCGTCGCCGCCATCTTCACGCGCTACGACGGCTGGATCATCGCGCTCATCGCATGGTCCGGTGTTGCATTCACGCTGCTCCATCGCGCTGCTGCCGGGGATCGCGCGCGCCTCGCTGCACCGGCCTTTTGGCTTGCCACCATCGCAATTGCTGCCGCGCCAATTCTCTGGTTCTCTTACAACTCCGTCTGCTTTGGCGACTGGCTCTACTTCGCGCGCGGCCCCTACTCCGCTCACGCCATCGAACTCCGCACCGCAGCCAATGTGCCCGGCTGGCCACCGCATCCCGGCTGGCACAACCCTTTGGTCGCGCTCCTCTTCTATCTCAAAGTCTCTGAACTCGACTCCGTTGCCGCGCCCGGTTGGGGCAATCTCTGGGGCAATCTGGTTCTGGGTCTCGCCGTGCTCGGCACCGCCCGCGCCTGGCTCGTCGAAAAGACCCGCCGCCGCGCAATTGCCTGGACGCCTCTCCTCTGGCTACCCGTCCCCTTTTACACATGGTCCGTAGCCTACGGATCGGTCCCCATCTTCTTCCCCGCCTGGTGGCCCTTCACCTGGTACAACACACGCTACGGCCTCGAGCTTTTGCCCGCTCTCGCCCTCGGTCTTGGTTTCGCGGCACAGTATTGCCAAGTTATTTTCGGAATCCGGTTACGCCGCCGCTCGACGCTCTCGTCCCGCAGGGCGCGGTTCATGGTTCAGTTCTTACCCCGCTTGAGCTTTCTGCTCGTTCTTTTCCTTGCCGCCCTCAACGTCTTCGCGCTCCTGCGCGCTGGCCCCATTGTTTATGTTGAAAGCACCAAGAACGCCCACGCGCGGCAGCCCTACGACAATTCAATCCCTCCAGCCTTGCATTCGTTGCTCATCCTCGACCCGCACGCCGCCGTGCTCATGAACACGTCCATCTACCCTGAGATTGTTGCCTCCACCGGAATCCCCCTTCGCCAGACCATCAACGAGAGCGATCTCGGCATCTATCGTTCCGCACTCGACGATCCCGCCGCCCACGCTGCCATCGTCGTCGCATTTGACGGCGACGAGATCGACACGGCCGTCAAAGCGCATCGCGCTGACTTCACGCTGATCGCCGGCTTTACCGCCCAAAATCAGCCATCGGCCGCGATTTATGCTTCCACGAATTGGCTCCATCGCGCCCCTGATTTCTATTGAGGCGCGCTCTTGCATCACTCGGCACATCCTCCGACTCCCGCTCAGCTGCACGCCCTCATCGGTGTTAGCATCGGGCTAAGAAAAACCGTGATTTTCGACCCTCCACAACTCGCTCGACTGTTCGCCGCATCCCCCATCGTCCCCGCTGCGGAGGAAAATTGATTCCCTTCACCAAAGCCCACGCATGCGGCAACGACTTTCTCATCGTCACCGAAGAAGCCGCCGCTGGCCACGATCTTGCTGCTCTCACGCGCCGTCTCTGTCAGCGCAACACTGGCATTGGCGCCGACGGCATTGAGTTCTTTGCCTGGACCGGACCAAGAGCTGGCCGCATCCGCCTTCACAACGCCGATGGCTCCATCGCCGAAATCAGTGGCAACGGCACGCGCTGCGTCGCTGCGTGGATGGCCGAGTCGATTGGTTCCAAGCCCGGCGATACGCTTGAGATCACCACCGATGCGGGCCTCCGCACCTGCCAAATTGTCAGCGTGCGCAATGAGAACGAATTTGCGGTCGAAGTCACCACGGCGATGGGCGTGCCTCGCTTTGTGCCGCACACGCTCAAGCTGATTGACGGTGTTGAGGTAATCGGCGTCGAAGTCTCCACCGGCAATCCCCACTTCGTCGTCCTCGTCGAAAAGCCAGACTTCGCCGTCGGTCACCGCGCCTGGGCCGGGATCGGCGCGGAGATCTGCACGCATCGCGATTTTCCCCATCAGACAAACGTCGAGTTTGTGCGTGTCGTAGGCGAGCACGAGATAGAGATTCGCATCTTCGAACGCGGAGTAGGCCCCACCAGTTCATCCGGAACCGGCAGCTCGGCCGCGGCCACAGCAGCACTCGCATTGCGCCGTTGCCTCTCGCCGCTCAAAGTCGTCGCGCCCGGCGGCGCGCAGACCGTCGCTTGGGATGGCCCCGGCACGGAGCTGCATCTCACCGGTCCAGCCACGCTCATCGCCCGCGGAGAGGCCTGGTGAGATGAAAGCGCTCCTCAAACCACAGCCTGTTGCGCCCGATGCGGCCATCAGCATCGTCGCCCCGGCATCTCCAGCCAAACCCGAGCGCGTCGATCTTGGCCTCGCAGCGCTTCGTTCTTTGGGCTATGCGCCCAAGCTGGCTCCCAATGCTCTCTTGCGAGCCCCGCTCTATTTCGCAGGAACTCCTCGCGAGCGCATTGTCGATCTGCACGCCGCTTTCGCCGATGCTGACACAGCCGCCATCATGTGCATTCGCGGCGGCTACGGTTCGAACTACATGCTCGATGGCCTGGATCTCGAAACGATCGCCGCGCATCCCAAGCCGTTCTTCGCCTACAGCGACCTCACCGGCATCCAGCTCCGCCTGCTCGATGAAATTGGCCTGCCTGTCTTTCACGGCCCCATGCTCGCCGCGGATTTCTATCTTCGCACCGGCGTGCATCTTGAAAGTTTTCGCGCCGCTCTTGCCGGAGAGCTCTACAGCGTTGGCGCCGCGGAAGGCTTGCGCACCCTCAGGCCCGCTGCATCTTCAACCGCGGTGCGCGGCACGCTTTACGGCGGCTGCCTCAGCATTCTCGCATCGCTCGTCGGTACGCCATGGGAGCCAAGCACGGAAGGCAAGCTGCTTTTTCTTGAGGACACCGGTGTCAAGCCCTACCAGATCGATCGCATGCTCTGGCAACTGCGTCATGCAGGAAAGTTCGACGGCATTCGTGGCATCGTCTTTGGCGAAATGCTCGATTGCGCATCGCCGGGCGCACCGCCGTCGCTCCTTGACGAATCCATTCTCAGCGCACTCGTTGGCGTCGACGTGCCCATGGCCATCGGCCTCCGCAGCGGTCACGTTTCGAGCGAAAATGTCACGCTCACCTTCGGCGTCGAAGCGGAACTCGCCGTCGGCGACACGGCGAGCCTTCGCACCCTCGAACCGGCGGTGAAAAAGTGACGGCGTCGCCGCGTCACATCCACCTCATCGGCATCTGCGGCACAGCCATGGCCTCGCTTGCCGGCCTGTTGCAACTCGAGGGTCATCGCATCACCGGCTCCGACAAGGCCGCTTATCCGCCCATGAGCGATCTGCTTCGCTCGCTCGGCATCCCTATCCTCGAGCCCTACGCCGAATCGAATCTCGATTCCGTTCCCGATCTGGTCGTGGTCGGCAATGCGCTCTCCCGCGGCAATCCTGAAATCGAACGCGTCCTCGACGAGCGCATTCCCTTCACCTCCATGGCCGCGCTCCTGCGCGAGGAATTTCTCAAAAGCCGCGAATCTTTCGTCGTCGCCGGAACCCACGGCAAAACCACCACCACCAGCATGCTTGCCTGGATCTATCAGGTTGCCGCGCGCACAAATCCCTCGCTTGAGCCTTCGTTCCTCATTGGCGGCGTCGCGGAAAATTTTGGCACGAGCTTTCAGCTCCGTCCCACTCGAAACTTCATCCTCGAAGGCGACGAGTACGACACCGCTTTCTTCGATAAGGGCCCCAAGTTTCTCCACTACTTTCCCGCCGCGCTCATCCTCACGCACGTCGAGTTTGACCACGCCGACATTTACGCTGACCTTGAAGCCGTCAAAGTCGCCTTCAAGCGCCTGGTCAATCTCGTTCCGCGCCGCGGCCTCATCGTCGCCTACGATGGCAGCCCAAACGTGACTGAATGCGTGAGCCGCGCCTTCTGTCCCGTCGAGCGTTACGGATTCACCGATGCGGCCAATTGGCGCATCCGCAATCTCCGTTACGAATCCGGCCGCATGCACTGGGAAGTTCTGCGGTCCGGCGTCGCCTGGGCCGATTTCAAGATGCAGCTTGCCGGCGAGCACAACGCCCTCAACGCAACTGCCGCCGCAGCCCTCGCTGCTGCCGCCGGCATTCCCACTGCCGCCATCACCGAAGCCCTCGCCACCTTCAAAAGCGTCAAGCGTCGTCTCGAGGTCCGTGCTGAAATCAACGGCATCACGTTCATCGAGGACTTCGCCCATCACCCCACCGCCATCCGCGAAACCCTCCGGGCGCTCCGCTCCATCTACCCTTCGCGGCGCCTTTGGGCCGTGCTCGAGCCGCGCTCCAACACGCTGCGCCGCAAAGTTCTTGCACCCGACCTCATTGAAAGCCTGGGCTTGGCTGATCGCGTCATCCTCGCCGCCGTTTTTCAGCAGGAACGAATTGCCGAGCAGGAGCGCCTGCACCCTGAAGAAGTCGTCCGCTCACTCAACGACGCAGGCACGCCGGCGGAGCTTCTCGCCAACGCTGATGCCATCGTCGACGACCTCACGCCTCAGCTCGCGCCCGGCGACGTCGTCGCCATCCTCTCCAACGGCGGCTTCGACGGCATCTACGAAAAGCTCCCCGCGCGCCTTCGCGAGCGCTTCGCTGTTGCAACGTAGCAACAAGGTTCACGCATGATCTGGTCGCTCATCTTCATCGCCAATATGGTCGTCCTGGGAATTCCCTCAGCCCTCCTTTTCATTCCCTGGTGCTGGATCACGGGCAATGTGATGCCGCTCTACAAGGCCACGCGCTTCATGTTGTATTCAAGCTGCCGCTTTGCCGGCGTGCGCTTTCAGGTCGCGGGCCGCGACCGCATCCCTCGCGACCGCGCATGCATTTTCATGTCGAACCATGTCTCCAATCTCGATCCGCCTGCGCTCATCTCGCTCATCCCAGGCCGCACTTCCGCCTTCATGAAGCGGTCACTCATGAACCTGCCCATCCTCGGCACCGGCTTCCGCCAGGGCGAATTCATCGCCGTCGACCGCACGGGCAACGCGGCAGACGCGCAGCGCAGCGTCGCCGAAGCGCAGCGCGTGCTTGCCAAGGGCGTTCATATCGCCACATTTGTTGAGGGCACTCGCTCGCCCGACGGCCGCATGCTGCCCTTCAAGAAAGGCCCGTTTTTTCTCGCCATGGCCGCAGGCGCGCCGTGCATTCCCGTCTCCATCTACGGCACCGAAGCGCTCCTGCCCAAGGGCAGCAATCGCATTCATCCCGGCCAGGCGCACGTCATCTTTCACGAGCCTATCGACCCGGCGAAATTCGCCTCGCGCGGCGATCTCATGCGCGCCGTGCGCACCGCCGTCGCCTCCGGGCTTCCCGAGTGGATGCGCACCTAGCACCAAGGGCAGCCATTTTTCAATCGTTTGCGCCGTCCAGCTGCGGAAACATGCAAGCCCGAAGCTAATAGCTAACAGCCGTCTCTCTGACCACTGATCACTGACCCAGGACCACTGTTAGTGCGATACTCACCTTAAGCACTCATCCTGACCGCCGCCTCCGCTATGATCGTCTCGCTCTTTGTCTTCGTCACCATCGTCGTCCTGGCTGTTCCCGCGGCGATCATTTTCTTTCCGTTTACGCTCATCACCGGCAACGTTGGTCCGCTCTACGCCGCCGGCTCCTGGATCGCTCGCGTCGCCATCCGCGTCGCCGGTATTCGAATTCAAATCCGAGGCCAGGAAAACATTCCAGCCGGACGGGCGTGCATCTTCATGGCCAACCACATCTCCTATCTCGATGCGCCGGCTCTGATGTCCAATCTTCCCGGTCGCACTGTGGTCTTCCTCAAGAGCTCGCTCATGAGAATTCCCGTCCTCGGCTACGCATTCAAGCTCGCACACTTCATTCCAGTCGATCGCACGGGTGACGTAGCGGAAGCACAGCTCGCCGTTGGAGAGGCGCAGCGCGTCCTCGCCTCCGGACTTCACATCACAACTTTTGTTGAGGGTATGCGCTCGCCCGACGGCCGCATGCTGCCCTTCAAGAAAGGGCCGTTCTACCTTGCCAAAGACTCCGGCGCGCTCTGCGTTCCCATTTCAATTTTTGGCAGCGAGAAGATTCTTCCCGTCAACAACAAGCGCATTTACCCCGGAACGGTGCATATTGTCTTTCATCCGCCCATCGACCCTGCCGATTACGCCACGCGCGACGAACTATCCGATGCCGTCCGCGCCGCCATCGCTTCCGGCCTGCCCGAGTGGATGCGGAGCTGAACGCCGCGCCCTACGGCTGCACCATCGCATTGTATCCGTCCCCCAACAGCCTCATGGACATCCGGTTCGCTTCCTCGTGCGTTGCGAACGGCCCAATGCGCACGTGAACCAGCCCATCGGGCATGTGTTGTGCGGTTGCCGCGAATCCACGATTGCGCAGCGCATTCACCAGCACGTTTGCATCCTCAAGGTGCGACACTGCGGCAATTTGAACCATGTACCCTGATGCGGCGCTGGGGTTTGCCGGCTGCACCGGTGTTGAAGTTCGAGCCGGTTCAGAAGGCGCGGGTTTCGGAGCAGTTGGCGCGGGCGCAGGTGAACTCGCTGGCGTGTGGGGCGGAGGGGTCGCCGCTGGTTTCGGCTGGGGCTGCGCCGGTGCGGGGCCCGTATCGCTCGCTGGAGCCGGCGGTGTGCCGCCGCCTTCGTCCGGCGGATGCGTCGGTGGCACCTGGGCGTCCGCCGAAGGCTTGGGAAGCGTCCCGTTCCCCTGCAAAGGCTCCTGATCCGGAGCGGCAGTCGGCGTTGCGGGTTGCGTTGCGGCTGTTGCTGGAGCTGCGGGTGACCGGCCATGCCCCACCCAATATCCCAACCCGAAGAACAGCCCGCACAAGAGCAAAAGGAAGAAGACAATCCCTAATTGCGCACCAGTGGTCAGCGTTACCTCGGTGTCGTGCCCGCGCTCCTCGAGTTCCTCTGGTTTCCTCAACTTCCGGCTCGTCGTTGTCAAAGTATCCGCGCATATCCCCGCATCGACCGCCCATTGACTCCAAATTCACAGCCTTTGGCCGCCGGCTCTTGTCCCGGCCCTCAAACGGACCGCGAAAAAAGCGAATAGCCAACGGCTAAAAGCTTTGCTTCTACGGCTTCTCCGCCGCCGGCTTCGATGGGGCTGCAAGTTTGTTCAGCAGCGTCAACATTTCAAGGGGCAGCGGGAAAACAACGGTTGTGTTCTTCTCCACTCCAATGTCCGCCAATGTCTGCAAATAGCGCAATTGCAAAGTCATGGGCTGCGTGGCCATCAGGGCTGCGGCGTCCACCAGCCTTTGCGCGGCAGCGAACTCACCCTCGGCGTGAATGATCTTCGACCGCTTTTCACGCTCCGCCTCGGCCTGTTTCGCAATGGCGCGCAGCATCTGCTCCGGCAGATCCACCTGCTTCACTTCCACGCTGATGACCTTAACCCCGAACGGCTCAGTGCGCTGGTCAATAATGCTTTGGATACGCAGATTAAGCTTGTCGCGATGGCTGAGCACCTCGTCCAACTCCACCTCGCCCAGCACCGAGCGCAGCGTGGTCTGCGCGAACTGCGAGGTCTGGTACACATAGTTGGCCACTTTGATGGCTGCATCGTTGGGATTCACCACGTACAGCGTCACCACTGCATTCACCTTCAGCGTGACGTTATCGCGAGTGATGATGTCCTGCGGCGGAACCTCCAGCACCTCCTGCCGAAGCGAGAGGCGCACCATCTGGTCGATCGGCCGGAAAACGAGAATGATGCCGGGCCCCTTGGGCGTTCCCAGAACGCGTCCCAAACGGAAGATGACGCCGCGCTCGTATTCGCGAAGAATCTTGATCGAATTCAGTAGGTAGAGCACGACGATGGCGATAACAACCAGCGTGGGAACACCAATGGACATGGGAACTTCCTTTCACTACACAGCAGGGATTGTACTCCTCTGCTGCGATTGCGGATGTTCACTTGTGGGCGCGGTCGGCTCAACTTGCAGCAGCATCTGATCATGCCCTGTCACGCGCAGTTTTGCGCCTTTGACCACCGGAGCGCTCGCCACGGCCTGCCAGATTTCGCCCTCCACCAACACATGGCCTTGCGGATCGAGGGCCTCCATCGCGGTTGCCGGGTAACCCACCATCGCGTCCGCGCCGATGCGCGCCTTCCTTCTTCGCGCGCGCACGGCCAGCCGCACCAGAAACACGGTGATCGCGCCAAACGCCGCGCTCACGCTGATCGCAATCAGCGGGCTGATTCCCATCTCCGGCACCGGAGCCGCTACCAGCGTCAGCATTCCAAACGTTAGGCAAACAATTCCCCCAATCGCCAGTGCGCCGTGCCCGCCAAATTTCGCCTCCAGCAGCAACAGGACCATTGCCGCCACCAGCAGCAGCACCGCGGTGTAGCGAATCGGCAGCAGATTCAAGCCGAAGATGCCCAAAAGCACCATGAGAGTGCCCAGCGCGCCGGGAACAATGGTGCCGGGGGCATTGAACTCCAGATAGATCAGCAGCGCACCGCCCACCAGAAACAGCAGCGCGATATTCGGGTTCACCAGCCAGCCCAGCAACTCGTCGCGCAGCGTGGGTTTGATCAGATCAATCCGCGCACCCGCCAGGTGGAGGGTCAACTTCGATCCGTCCATGCGCGTGATCTCGCGCCCGTTGAGCGTATTCAGCAGTTCCGAATCACTGTTGGCGATCACGTCGATCAGGTGCTGATTCAGCGATTCATCTGCGGTGTAGGAGTGCGACGATTCGACGGCCGCCACCGCAGCATCCGTGTTTCGATTCCGCTTGCTCACGTACGAGCGCAGGAACGCCTCGGCATCGTTCTCCACTTTTTGCATTTCTGTGCTGTCAGGCTGCCCGCCAAAATCAAACACGGGATGAGCTGCGCCAGCCTCGGTCCCCGGCGCCATCGCGGCCACGTCCGCCGACTCCAGAATGAAGAACCCCGCCGAGCCCGCGCGCGCCCCTGACGGTGCCACATACACGATGACCGGAACACGCGAGCGCAGAATTGCGCCGACCATGTCGCGCATTGAATCCATCAGCCCGCCTGGCGTGTTCATCTGGATCAGCAGCGCGCTGGCGCCGTCGCTGTTGGCGCGATCGAGGGCCCGCGTCACCTCATCCGCGCTCACTTGCTGAACGGTGTCATCCAGAACCAGCTTGTCTACAATCGGCTGCGCGGGCACGGGCTGCTGCGCGAACGTTGGAGCGCTCAATCCGAATCCCACGGCAATCAAGAAAGTCGCCATCATCGTGCAAGCGGCAATTCGGGTCTTCGCAACGAAGTCTTGCATGGCTCGCCTCTTTCCAACTGGAACGCGAACTCGGTTTTCAGCTCAGTGCGTTGGCGTTCTCGCTTCTGAGGGTTTGGACGGAGCGTCCTCGAATTCCGTACGGAAAAACTGATCCTTGAACCCTGTCCCCTGATCCCTGACGCGCAGCGTCGACTACCTTCCCCTCTTCGCCTCAATTTGATGCATGAGTGCTCCTGCCGCTCGGTTTGACGGCTCCAGCTTTAACGCATCCTGGGCCTCGGTCCCCGCCTCGTCCAGAGACCCTGCCGTAAAGTCCAGTTGTGCCAGCACAAGATACGCATCGGCCGAAGGCCCCAGTTCCAGCGACGTATGAGCCTCCCTGCGCGCCCCATCGGCATCGCCACTCCGTTGGCGCACTTCAGCCAGGCCGGCATGCGCCTGTGCGCTCGCGCCATCGGCGGCCACGGCATCCTGGTACAGCCTCTCCGCCTCGAGCAGTAGTCCGCGGTCTAAAAACCCTTTCGCCTGCGTACACAGCCTTTGCGCCCGGTCGTGAGGCGTCAGGGCCGCGAGCCGTCCCGCATTCACCTCGTCCAACATCGCTGCCGCCTGCCGGAAGGCCGTCTCGTCGAATGTGCGAACAATTCTCTCCAGCGGCTCCGCGCTCGCATCCGACCCTGGAGTTCCATTGGTCCCCTGGGCTGCAGGCTTTCCTTTCCATGCATCGTTCAGAGCCTGCGCCTCGCTGTCGTTTGGACGCAGCTTCAGGCATTGCGCCAGCTCATTTAGCGCTCCCGCGACATTTCCTTCGCGCTTCAGGCTCACCGCCAGGTTGAAGTGGTAGTCCGCAGAATTGGGATCTGTCGCTGCCGCCTGAATGAAGAGTGATATTCCATCCTTGCCCTGACGGCTCTGGGCCACACCTTCGTTATTGATCACCTCGGCCAGCGGCAATACGCGCGCAACCTCGGCGAAGGCCTGCTCCGCGTGTGCGTAGTCGCCCAGAAACATGAGCGACAGTCCGCGGTAAAAATCTGCCTCCAGGCCGTCGGGCCCATTGTGATCGACCTTGGCGAATGCATCGGCCGCCTCCTGGTACTGTTGCCCGTTGTAGTCTTCGCGGCCAAGCGCCATCCATGCCGGTCCGAAGTCCGGACTCAGCTTCACCGCATTTTCGAGGTGCCTCAGCCGTTCGGCCTGGTCCGGCTCGGTGATGCCGCGAATATACTGCTCGAACGCGTCCAGCCGGATGTTTCTTCCCGCCGCGGCAAAGGTCTCTTCGGCCACGTTGAACCGGGGGTCCAGCTGTTTGGTCAGCTTCCACGCCAGCTCGCTGAACACGGCGATCATGTCCTTCATCTCGCCACGCGCAGTCACCTCCGGCAGCATCCGAAGGTTGGGCACGTCCACGAGCGTGGCCTCGGCCACAATCCCGCTTCCGTCGGTGGTATAACTGCCCACCACAATCGAATCCGCGTCCAGCGTTTGCGCCAGCTTGAGCGCACTTGCCCGCGAAGGCTGAAAGCCCTGCGGCAGCCCCAGGTGGTCCAGCGCGTACATGCGGTCGGCGCGGCTCGTGGGCTGGAACCCCGCCGACGCAAACCGCGTGCTCAGGATCTCCGCCGCCGCTTCGCGCAACCACTCCAGGTTCGGCTGTCCCGTGCGGTTGTCGAAAGGCAGCACCAGCAGCACCCGCGAGCCGCCAGCCTCTGAAGCGTCTCCGCTCGCCTGCCCGCGCGCGCAGACCGCGACAGACAATGCGCAAAAAGCGATGGCCGCTGCCCCGGAAGAAATCTTCCGCGTCCACCGCAACCGCATTGATTCACGTCGAAGCACGTCAGGGAGATTATAGGCGTTGTGGCTTTTAACTACGCGTCGCGCGAAGGTGCTGTGCCGCGCCGCCCATCCGATTTCGCTTGGCCGCACGAAACGCCGCCGCTATCATCTCTCCATGACGCCGCTCACTCCGCCTCCCCGGCTCAAGCCCATCTGGCGCGTGCTGGTCGAGGTCGCGTTCATCGTCTTCCTCTTCTATTCCAATTTGCTCATGGGCGAATTCACAGGCGTCAACGGCCAGGGAAAGACGCTGGCTTTCGCGCTGCGCGACATTGTTACGCCTGAAAATCTCCTGATTGCATTGATCAGTGCGTTGATCGGGTATGTGATCTTCGAGTTTCTGCGCAAAAAGCTGTAGATGCGGAAGCCGTACAGGCCTCTCGTGATCGTTCACCAGTGTTAAAGGATTCTGCCGGAGTTTGTCGCCAAGTTTTCCCAGGCGAGATGAGCTAGTAGCTAAAGTCTAAGAGCTAACGGCTGTTTCGCTCAGTCCGCAAACATCGGCTCTTCAACCCTCGCTGCCGTGGGCGGCAACTCCGGGTAGTACGCATTGCGCGCGTACTGCTTCACCATGCGGTTGGTATTAAAGTACGATCCGTTGAACGCCAGCGTTGTGCGCATCAGCCGCGCCCATTTCTCCGGCGTATCGCGGTACAGCGGAACCACAGCCATCTCCAGCTTGGTGTAGAGCGAATTCGCTTCCTCGGCGTCGTTGGCTCCGTCCTCGATCGCCCATCCAGTCACGCCTTCGATGCACCCCTCGATCCACCATCCGTCCAGAATCGACAGGCTTGGCACGCCGTTCATCGCGGCCTTCATTCCGCTTGTGCCCGACGCCTCATACGGCCGCTTCGGCGTATTGACCCAAACATCCACGCCCGCCGTCAGCTGCGCGCCCAGGTCCCACGCGTAGTTTTCGAGATACACAATCCGCAAGTCGCTGTTCGAGAGCTTCGCCGCCTCCTCTACAACCTGCTGGATGAGCGCCTTTCCCGGCTCGTCCTGCGGATGCGCCTTGCCCGCATACAGAATCTGCAAACCGCCGGCCTTCGCCGCAATCTCCTTCAGCCGTTCCGGATCCGTGAACAGCAGCGTCGCGCGCTTGTAGGTTGCAGCGCGCCGCGCAAATCCCAGAGTCAATACTTTGGGGTTCAGCACCAGCCCCGTCCGCGACCCCACCTCCGCCAGCAGCTCTTCCTTGGCTCGCGCGTGCGCCGCCAGCATCTCCGTTTCGGACGCGTCGATCGCATTGCGCAAATACAAATTGTCCCGCCGCCAGGCCGGAACATGCTCGTCCAGCATCCGCTGCACCGGCTCGCTGATCCATGTCGGCGCGTGCACGCCATTCGTGATCGAGCCTATCGAAAATTCCGGGAACATCGCCCGCGACACCTTGCCATGTTGCATCGCCACGCCGTTTGCATAGCGCGAGAATTTCAGTGCCAGAAGCGTCATGTTCAGCAATCCTTCGTTGAAGCATCCCAGCGTTTCCAGGCGCGCCGTCCGCTCCCCGCCCAGAATGCGAATCGCCTGCTCGGTCGAGAACCGGTCGTGTCCCGCCGACACCGGAGTGTGCGTCGTGAACACGCATCTCCGCCGCACCACCTCAATGTCCGAATCCGTCGCCGCGCCCTGCGGCCCGCCGCCCAACTGGCTCTCCAGCAGCGCCAGCGTCAGCAGCGCCGCGTGGCCCTCGTTCATGTGGTACACGTTAATGCGCAAACCCAACGCGTGCGCCATGCGCACGCCGCCCATTCCCAAAACAATTTCCTGTTGCAGGCGGTAGTTCGTGTCCCCGCCGTAAAGGTGATCCGTGAGCCCGCGATCCCATCCGGAGTTTTCGTCCAGGTCGGTGTCCAGCAGATAAATCGGCACCACGTGCCCGAACTGCCCCTGCAGGTCATACCGCCATGCGCGCAAC
Organism: uncultured Acidobacteriaceae bacterium; assembly: GCA_963813015.1. Lineage (GTDB taxonomy): Bacteria > Acidobacteriota > Terriglobia > Terriglobales > Acidobacteriaceae > Telmatobacter. The sequence continues at coordinate 589,452 of CAWEXN010000008.1, read as the reverse complement.
GTCACCGTGCGCCCTTCCACTGCAACCGTCACCCGCGCGGGCTCTTCCGTGCAGTAGTCCGCCGGGTTCCACGGCTGCACTTCCTCGGTCTGCGCGCCATTCGGGTCCAGATGCTGCTGGAAATACCCCTTACGGTGGATGAGCGAAAATGCCGCAAGAGGAATGCCCAGGTCTGCTGCCGACCGCAACGTGTCCCCCGCCAGCACGCCAAGTCCACCGGAGTACGTGGGCATCTCCGGACGGATCGCGATCTCCATGCAGAAGTAGGCCACCAGGCCCGATTGTGGAATGGTCTCGTGTAAGGATGAATTCGAAGGAGTGGGTTCCATATATTTTTGTTTCCGGTCAACCAGTCGCGCGCCTGCCCCAAAATCATTTCGAACCCTGTAGGGTCGGAACTGGTGCCTATTTCATCGGGGCAAATACCTCACAAGTTTAGCAAGGAATCCGCGCCTGAAAATGTCCCGGACCAGTTGCGAACATGGTTCTTTCGTGGCAGTTACTTGCAGGTGTCTTGCCATGAGATAAATCTTTTCGAATCTGATCCAAGCCGTATATGCTTCCGAGCCGCGTTCGTCTTTCCCCGCCACCGCCAAGTTCGAGCCTTCTCTAACTCCGCTAACCCCGCTAGCTCCGCGGTCTTATTCCAGCCTGTGCGCTCCTCCTGATGCGTGGCAAATGTGAATCTGCGGCTCGATTCCTGTCTTCGCCTTATAACGCGCACCGAGCAATTCTGCAAATTTCACTGCTTCACTCCGTTCGACCAAATTGACGGTGCAGCCGCCAAACCCGCCGCCCGTGAGCCGAGCTCCAATCAGGCCGGGGAGGTCCTGCGCCAGCGCCACCATCGCGTCTGCCTCCACGCAGCTGCCTTCAAAATCCTGGCTATAACTTCGATGCGCCTCAGCCATCAGGCGTCCCAGCTCCTTCAAGTCGCCCTTCGCCAGCGCCTCGCTCGCCGCAACCGTGCGCAGGTTCTCGCTGATCACGTGTCGCGCGCGCATCAGGCTCTTCGGCTCCATCTCATGGCCCCACTTGTCCAAATCTTCGAGCGTCGCGTCACGCAGAAACGGCACTCCCGGCCGGTGGCTCGCGATCACCGCGCACGCCGCCTCCGACTCCCGCCGCCGCGTCGGATAATCCCCGCCTGCAACAGAATGTTTCACCATCGTATTGGCGATCACCAGAGCCACATGATCGGGAATTGGCGCCAGTTTGTAGCTCAAGTCGCGGCAATCGAGCAGCAGCGCATGATTCTCTTTTCCATTCACGCTGATGAACTGGTCCATGATGCCGCAGTTCGCGCCGACAAACTCGTTCTCCGCACGCTGGCAAAGCCGCGCCAGCACCGGCCCCGGATAGCTCGCTCCTACCAGCGATAAAACCGCCAGCGCTGTCGCCACCTCCAACGCAGCGGAGCTTGAGAGCCCCGATGCCAGCGGCACGTCGCTCCAGATGCTCAGGCTGAACGCCGGAATCTTGTGCCCCTCACCCGTGAGGATCGACACCACGCCCATCGGATAATCGCTCCAATGCTTGCTTCCCTTCGCGGGCAGCGCCGCGGCGTCAAATGTCTTTTCCTCGCCAAGGTTCTCGGAATAGACCACGATCTTGCCATCGGTCCGCGGCGAAATCCCTGTCAGTGTGGCAAAGTTGATCGCCGCCGGCATCACAAAGCCCTCGGCATAATCGGTATGCTCGCCAATCAGGTTCACGCGCCCCGGCGCCACAAAAATTCCCGGCTCGGCGCCAAAACGCGCCCGGTGCATGGTGCGAAATGCTGCTGGATCGTGCATCTTCCTCAACTCCCTCTCGCGTTCACACCCTTAGGGTTTCAGGCCGCCGAACACAGGGTGAAAGGCCCTGCCCATGATAACGTTTTCTTCTCGACCCGCGTCCAGCCCTCCTAAAAACCCTACTAACTCTGGAGAACTTCCCCGCACGCCGCGCTCAGTCGCTCCCAGATCTCGTCCATCCATGCCTCATGTTCTGGCTTCATCAACACGCTGCGCAGGCACGTCACCGTACCCGCTTCATTCTTCGCACCGCTGTCGGCTCTAAACCATTTTCCAGGCAATTGCACGAGCGCCAGATGCAGTCCCCACCGCGCGCATGCATCGAACACTTTCTGCGCGCGTTCGGACGAATCCTCCGCCGTGTCGGCGCGAACCGCCCAAACCGCGATGTCCAACTCCGGCAAACTTGCCGGGTGCCCCGGGTCCCTCGCATTTGGGGACCCGGGAAGAGGTGCCCCCAAAACCACAAACCTCGCGTCTGCGCGGACTCTCCTGTCCAGCTCCACCGCCGCTCGCCGCCCCTTTGCCAACCCCTGTGCAAATTCCCCGCCTGGCACGAGTGGCAGTAGCCTCTGCGTCGCCCAAAGCGCTACTGCCGCCGCTCCCGCCCGCGAGCACTCCAGGCTGATCTCGCCTAAGTGAAGTTCTTTCGAACTGAAGTATGTGTAGGGCGAATCATGCTTGTAGAACCGCCCCACGGCCGGATCGCGAAACAGAACGCAGCCACAACCATAGGGTTGAAGCCCGTGCTTATGCGGATCGATCACAATCGAATCCGCCTGCCCGATCCCCGCGTATGCCCTTCGCGCCGGCTCATGCAGTGAGTCCGAAATCAGCCCAAAGTAGCCGCCATATGCCGCGTCCACATGCACCCGGAATCCGTACTGCTCCTTTAGTCTCAGAATTTCGTCCAGCGGATCCACTGCTCCGATCGCGGTCGTTCCCAGCGTCGCGACCACTGTGCTCACGTCGCCCTTGCGCAGCTCGTCTTCGAGCGCATCAAGCCTCATTCGCCCGCGCTCGTCGGCCGCAACACTCGCAAATTCCAGCTTCAGCACGCTGCTGATCCGCTTGTGCGTGTAGTGCGCCTGCTCCGAGCCCACGATCCGCCGCCCCGGAGCCAGTTGACCGGCCACCCAAAGCGCTTCAAGATTCGCGAACGTCCCGCTCGACGTCAGGTGGCCCAGGAATTCCTTCCATCCGAACATTCCGGCGATCTCCTTCACCGCCTCCACTTCCATCGCCGAGCTCGCTCGCCCGCCGTCCAGCGCATGGTTATTGGGATTGAGTTTCATCGCCAGCGCGTACGCTGCTCGCGCCACCGGGTGCGGCGGTTTCAGCATCTGCCCTGCATAGAGAGGATGAAAGTAGGGATAGTTATCGCCCAGGCGTCGCGCCGTCTCTTCGAGAACCGCAGCCAGCCCGTCCGCCCCCGCAACCGGCTCTGATCCAAAACCAAAAGAAAACGCAAACTCGGCCTCAAGCGCCTCGGTGGCGCAAGCCAGCAATTCGGGAACAGGATCCTTCGCCATGGCGCCCCCACCATATCATAGGCGGCAATGCGCCGTTAAACCTCAGCGGTTCAGTAGCTTCCGAGAGCCTAACACCAACTGGTGAGATGGAACACACAATTCCTGCTGATTATTTTGACGAAAATGGTAGAATAGGGTCAGCGTTAGAACCGATTCGGGCGTGAGCAGTACTCGCCCAAAAGCAAGATTCTGCCAGTGTTCGCTCCGATTCATCCAGCGCAATTCAATACAGGAAATACGAACAAAATGGAACAAGGTACTGTGAAGTGGTTCAATGACGCGAAGGGCTTTGGCTTCATCTCGCGCCAGAACGGCGAAGATGTTTTCGTGCACTACTCGGCGATCAACTCAAGCGGTTTCAAGAGCTTGCAGGAAGGTCAAGCCGTGCAGTTTAACGTGGTCAAGGGCCCCAAGGGATGGCAGGCTGCTGACGTACAGCCGCTCTAAACAAGATCAGCCGGATTCCGGCAGAATCTAGCTCGAAACAGCACTAGGGCTGGGAGCGCTCCTGAGCACAATCTGGAGTGAACCCGGTCCTTTTGCGTTTTTTCGGCTGCTCCTGGCCCGCCCACCAATCGGGCTTCCGGGCCGCAGGTGCGGCTTCTCTTTGAGCGCTGCTCCGCGGTTCGCCTCAGTTCAGCCGCCAGAATGCTGCGTTTAAAACGCTGGCAAAGGTCACCCAGGCCAGGTAAGGAGCCATAAGCCACGCGGCGCCGGGTTCCACCCGGCTGAATGCCACGGTCGTGGCGCCGATCGCAGCCCAGAGAATCACAATCTCAATCAGCGCCGCTCCAATGGCATGTTGGCGAAAGAAGATCCATGTCCACGCCAGATTCAGCGCAAGTTGCACCAGGAAAAGCCCAATCGCCCAACTGCGTCCTGGCGAAGGCGGTCGCCAGCCAAACGCGCCAGGCCGCGAAGGCCATCAATCCATAAAGCAGCGTCCACACCGGTCCAAAGACCCAGTCCGGAGGCGCGATCGCGGGGCGGGCAAGCGTGCGGTACCAGCCGGCAATTTCGCCGGCTGTCCATCGTCCGCCGATGCCTGCCATAGCAAAACAGAGCGCGAACCAGAAGACCAATGCAAGCCAACGCACCGTTGTTCTCCCCTCCTTTTCTCCCGGCTTGGTCGATGTTAGTCCACATAATTGCTCTGCGGAAGGCCCGCATCGGGCACAGACAGGGTCGACTCGCCCTCGACTTCGCGCCTTCAACCCTCTATCCTCAAGAGTTGGCCGCATCTTTCTTCATTCCACGGCCTTGAGCGGAATCCACCAAACATATGAGCACGAACATGATCGCCGTACACCTGCCCGACGGGGCCATCCGCGAAGTGCCCTCCGGCACAACGCCTCTTGAAATTGCCAACTCCATCTCTCCGCGCCTGGCCGCAGCCTCCATCGCCGCGCGCATCGCTCCCGTTGCCACTGTCGCCGTCCAAAGCGCCGCCGCAAGGCCAATCCCACGGTGAGTCGGCCGTCGAAGCGTCAATGTACGCCACCGAAGACGCTGCCGCGCCGCGCCTCGTCGATCTCTCCGCGCCGCTTACCTCCGACACGCGCCTCGAGCTCGTCAAAGAAAACGATCCCGACGCCCTCAAAGTTCGTGCGTCACTCCGCTGCGCACGTTCTCGCGACCGCCGTTCTCGAACTCTTTCCTGAGACCAAGCTCGGCCACGGCCCCGCAACCGACTCCGGTTTCTTCTACGACTTCTATCGCGAAAAACCCTTCACGCCCGAGGACCTCGCCGCCATCGAAGCAAAAATGGCCGAAGTCGTCGCTCGCAACGAGCCCTTCGTCCGCGAATACGAACCGCGCGAGCAGGCCCTCGAAGAATTCGCTAAGCGACGGCGACTTCATGAAGACCCACTTCGTGACCAAGTTCACCGCGCCCGGCGACCAGGTCAGCTTCTATCGCAACGGCAACTTCGTCGACTTCTGCCGTGGTCCGCACGTGCCCTCCACCGGCCGCGTCAAAGCCTTCAAAGTCACAAGCCTCGCCGGCGCTTACTGGCTCGGCGACGAGAAGAATCCGCAGCTCCAGCGCGTCTACGGCACCGCCTTCTTCTCGCAAAAGGATCTCGACGCCCACTTCGCGCGCCTCGAAGAAGCCGCGCGCCGCGACCATCGCGTCCTCGGCAAGCAGCTCGACCTCTTCAGCATTCAGGAGCTCGCCGGCGCCGGCCTCATCTTCTGGCACCCCAAGGGCGCCATCATCCGCAAGATCATGGAAGACTGGATGCGCGACGAGTGCCTCCGCCGCGGCTACCAGCTCGTCTACACGCCGCACGTCATGCGCCGCATGAACTCTGGAAGACTCAGCGGCCACGAAGGCTTCTACGCAGCCAACATGTACACGCCCATGGAGCTGGACGACGCGCGACTATCGCCTCAAGCCGATGAACTGCCCCGGCCACATCCTTATCTACAAGAACTCGCCCAAGAGTTATCGCGATCTGCCCGCGCGCTACGCCGAGCTGGGCAATGTCTACCGCTACGAGCGCTCCGGAACCATGCACGGCCTGCTGCGCGTGCGCGGCTTCACGCAGGACGACGCCCACATCTTCTGCATGCCCTCGCAGATCGAAAGCGAAGTCGCCGCCTGCATCGATTTTGCCGAGGCCGTCCTCAAGACCTTCGGCTTCTCGGAGTTCAAGGTCGAGCTTTCGACGTGGGACCCGAACGACCGCGCCCACTACGCCGGCTCCGACGAGAACTGGGACCTCGCCATCCGCTCGCTCGACAACGTGCTCAAGGCGAAGGGCATTCCCTACAAAACCATCCCCGGCGAAGCCGCTTTCTACGGCCCCAAAATCGACATCAAGCTCGTCGACGTCCTTGGCCGCCTCTGGCAGCTCTCAACGGTTCAATTCGACTTCAACCTTCCCGCGCGCTTCGAGCTCGAGTACGTCGGCGAAGACGGCGAGCGCCATCAGCCCGTCATGGTGCACCGCGCGTTGTTCGGATCGGTCGAGCGCTTCTTCGGCGTCCTCATCGAGCACTATGCCGGAGCCTTCCCGCTCTGGCTCGCGCCCGTGCAGATCGGCCTCGTCCCCATCAGCGAGAAGCACACGGCGTACGCGCAGAAGCTCGAAGCCGAGCTCAAAGCCGCGGGCCTCAGAGTCGAAACCGACGCCCGCAACGAAAAGATGAACTCCAAAATTCGCGACTTCGCTATGCAGAAGACGCCGTACATTCTCGTCTTTGGCGACAAGGAAGAATCAGCCGGCTCGGTCAACGTGCGCACCCGCGGCAAGCAGGAGCAAAGCTCCATGCCGCTGGCCGATTTCATCGCCAAGGCCACGGAGCTGGTCGCCAACCAATCGACGGAGCTTTAGGGAAAGACTTTAATCAAATGACCGGGGGCCAAGTAGAAGAGTACCGTCCGATAGGGCGACGACACGCCCACCGAATCCTCAAACAGAGTGTAGCCGGGCATCTCGGGCGAACACCGGGGTATTCACCGAATCGCTTCAAGGAATATTTCGTCTATTTCAGAACCTCATCTGCTTTACAACTCGTCTCGCACTCGATTGTTTTCTCAAAGTAACTTGCGTCGAAGCCGCCGACTTCGATCATCGCCACCTCGCCGTCTGGGCGAAGGAGCACCAGTGAAGGCACCTGTCCAGTCCAGCGATTTGTCGTAACTCCGAAGCCCATCGGCAGTTGCGCCATCGCCTGCATCATTGCCATCGGCGAACTGATCCCGTACCTCTGCTGCATGCGGCGCACTGCTTCTGCCTTGTCGTTGAGCGCGATCGTAAGCAGGTTCAGGCTCAGATCGTGATGCTCGGCTACGCTCAGCACCCTCGGCAATGTATCTATGCAGGGTGCGCACCATGTGGCTACAAAGTCGATGAGCAGCCATTTCCCTTCGAACTTCTCCAGCGTCAGAGGCCGGCCGTCGATATCTTTAAAATCCGTAGCCGGCGCGTAGAAACCGCTCGCTACATGCCAGAATGGATTGGCGCCGACCGGCTCGTAATCCTCCGAGAGAATATCCTTGAGTCCAGTTTCCAGGCGTAAGTCGCCGCGCTCGATGAATAGATGGATTTGCCGGCGGTATCCCTGGTTGAAAAGGCTCGCGATGATCATCGGCCCGGTTTCAGCCGCGTTCTTGCCGTCGATGCGGACGATGAGGTCGCCCTTGAGCAGGTTGAAATGGACCGGTGCCGTCGACACGTTGACGACGCGCCAACCCCCAGTCTCGTGAGCGACAGCAATGTTATCGACTACGACGACGGGTTCGGATTGAGAGTGGACAAGGTTCGCACAAAGGACCGCACAGATACACAGCAAAAGTCTTTTCATGATGGCAGTCACAGATTATACGATTGATAACCATCCGGAGCCTGTGTCCAGCGGCTCCGCCGATCCTGTACGCTCGCCGCAGGTATACGGGTATCCTCGGAATTGGCTGGAGGCCGTTATGCTTCGCACCGTCCGCCCCGACGACGCACTTGCGATTTCGGACATCTACAACCACTACATCCTCAACTCGCCGGCCACGTTTGAGGAAGTTCCGGTCAGCCCGGACGAGATGCGCCAGCGAATCCTGGAAACGATCCGCACATATCCCTGGCTCGTGTGCGAAGACGAAGGAAAGCTCCTCGGGTACTGCTATGGCCGCAGATGGCGAGAGCGCGCGGCCTATCGCCATTCCGTCGAGGTCTCGACGTATCTCGATCCATCCGCGGTCGGGAAGGGAAGAGGTTCAGCGCTTCTCGATGCGATCCTCGTCGAGCTGCGCCGCCGCGGCTTTCATTGCGTTATGGGCGGCGTCTCCCTGCCCAACGACGCAAGTGTTGCGCTCTTGCAAAAGTTCGGATTGCGCCAGGTAGCCCACTTCAAAGAGGTCGGTAACAAATTCGATCGATGGATCGACGTCGGCTACTGGCAACTCCTGCTGTGAACGGCAAAACCGAGCAGAGCTCCATGCGGTTGGCGGCGTTCATCGCCAAAGCCAAGTCGTTTGTCGCCTCCCAATCGACGGTGCCCTAAACCAACGCCCGCTCTCGAGATTCGGGACACTATGTTGGTGAAGAAGCAACTTCAATATTTGAGTACATGACCCACCTGCCACACCCACAATCTCGATAACTGGCTGAATCTGCCTCCGCTTGCCCAATTCCACTTGTTTTGCCTGTAGAGATCCGAAAGGGCGGGCTTCGGTTGGATCGTTACAAAGCGGTCGCGGGTGGCGAGCTTTTGTGCGTGTACACTGTGGTTCCAAGGCAGTGAATTCCCCAGGCGCTGTACTCAGATGGAATGGCATAACCATCCTTCTGCTGGAATACGAATGCGAGTTCCCACCCTTCCCCTCATTGCGCTGCTCATTTCGCCCCTCGTTTTGTGCGCGCAACCCGAAAAACCCGCTCCCTTCCAGATCTACGGAGGGTTTGCTTACTTCTCCAACTCCTTTAATGGAGTGCCTGGGTCGCAGCATCCATTAAGCGGTTGGGATTCCGCCGTGGCGCTTCCCTCGTGGCATAACCTGCGGCTAAAAGTCGAAGCTTCGGGCTATTACGGGAACAATCTGGGCGGTCCGCAGCGCGCGATTTCCGTCTTGACTGGCCTTCAATACGAGTGGTCGTTGAGCAAGGAGAGACTCTTCGTGGAGGCGCTGGTCGGAAATGTCGGACTGAATCGCAATTGGGGTGCAAACGGGAGTCCAGGAGGGACCTCCTCGTTTGCGGAGCTATTAGGTGGAGGACTGGATACGCCGGTAAGCAAACACATCGGCATCCGCGTTGAAGGAGGCATGCAGCATTCGAATTTCGCCCTGGTCCAGTCCCTTGCCGATCCGGTCCCTTACCGGATTCCAGGTCTCCCTAGTTACTTCGGCCGCATCTCCGCTGGAGTTGTTTGGACCCCTGGCCTTGGCACTCGGGCCGTTGCCGAAAAGCAATCAGGCATAGTTGCGAAGGAACCTGTGCAGAGCGAGTTAATCTTTGAAACTTCTAACTGTTTCGGGCATATCACCATGTTCGCAGATATGATTTGGAGCTATTTCAATTATGCAGGCGTGGAATATGATCGCAACTCCTGGGGCAAGTTTATCGGTGCTCGAATGGACTATGCTGCTGAGATCCTGCCCGTGGCGATCCTGAGGCAACCAAGCAAGACTGACGTTTGGGGAAACCCGTTGAGTAAAAGCTTCGAGACCTTGCCTGGCTTGGGGATTTTGCCCTTTGGGATGCGAATGATTTGGAGAGACGGCAAAACGTGGAAGCCATACTTTATCACTAAGTTCGGCATGATCGGCTTTACTAAGAAAGCAATCTCTCAGTACGCTTCATATCAGAATATGCTTGTGCAACAATCTGTCGGGATCCAATTCAGATTAAATGATCGATGGGATGCCCGCACCGGGATAGGTGTTCTCCATATCTCGAATTTCTTGATGGTGCCGAGCGACCCCGGAACCGACCAGATGTTGTACACAGTCGGTCTCAGTTATCACTTCAAGACGCGGCGGGCCCGCTTTTAGACTCCACTTCAGCGGGGTGCCAGACCCAGGTTTTGCTTGGGCGGGATTCGATTTTCGCAAACCCACAATCAACGGGCGCCCCGGCCGCCCCATCCTCGCGGCGCACCTTTTTGCCGCTAGGGGTGCGAAACCGGCTCCGCCAACCCCGCTAGCCCCGCTAACTCCGCTGCCTTAAGCGTTAATCGCCATCCCCTCCACAGCGCCGTATCCATCCAGCATCGCTTCGCTCAGCGTGGGATGCGCGTGGATCGTGAACATCAAGTGCTCTACCGTTCCTTCAAGTTCCATTACGGCAACCGCTTCGGCAATCAGCTCCGTCGCCTGCGGTCCGATGATGTGCACGCCCAGAATCTCGCCGTACTTCGCGTCGGCCACGACCTTCACAAACCCATCGTGGCTGTCGACAATCGTGGCCTTTGAATTTCCCGCGAACGGAAACTTGCCCACCTTCACTTCGTGGCCCTTTTCCTTCGCCTGTGCTTCGGTCAATCCTGCGCTGCCAATCTGCGGCTCGGTGTAGGTGCAGCTCGGAATCCGATCACGCCGCACAGGTTTGTAGTAACGACCAGCAATCTTCGCCATCGCCACCATGCCGCTCATCGCGCCCACGTGTGCGAGTTGCGGCAGCCCTGCCACAATGTCTCCAATCGCAAACACGCCCGGCTCCGCCGTCTCTTGCGCTTCATTCACTTTCACAAACCCGCGCTCAAGCTCGACCTTTGTCTTCTCCAGGCCAATTCCGCTCGTCAGCGGCCCGCGCCCCACGGCAACCAGCACCTTCTCGGCTTCTTTTACTTGCGCGCTCCCGTTCGCATCCGTATAGCTCACGTGAACGCCATCCGCCGTCTTCTCTACCTTCTCCACCTTCGCGCCGGTGCTCGTCTCAATCCCGCGCTTTCTGAACACGCGCGCAAGCTCTTTCGAAATCTCCTCGTCCTCCACCGGAACCATGCGCGGCAAGAACTCCAGAATCGTCACCTCGGTCCCGAAGCTCCTGAAAATCGATGCGAATTCCACGCCCACTGCGCCCGCTCCAATCACGATGAGCGACTTCGGCGGTGCGCTCAGGTTCAGAATCTCGATGTTGGTCAGAATCGTGTCATCCGCCCGTCAATCCCGGCAGCAGCTTGGCCTCCGATCCCGTCGCCAGCATTATTTTTCTGGCCTTGGTTTGGCTCTTCACTCCGTTTGAATCGACGTCCACCGTGTGCACACCACCTTGCGCCGGCCCAGTCAGTCTTCCAAAACCAGAAATCACCGCAATCTTATGCTTCTTCATCAGGAATTCGAGGCCCTTCACGTGCTTCGTGATGATGGCGTTCTTGCGCGCCAGCACCGCCGTCCAATCGAGCGACCGCGCCTCGACTCCCTTGATGCCAAACTCGTCGGCCTCTTTCAGGTAGTCCCAAAGCTCGGCGTTGAACAGCAGTGCCTTGGTCGGAATGCAGCCCACGTGCAGGCAGGTCCCGCCCAGCTTCGGGCTCGCGTCGATCAGCGCCACCTTCAGCCCATACTCCGCCCCGCGAATCGCCGCCGTATATCCCGCCGGCCCGCCGCCGATCACTGCCACGTCATAAATCGTTTCTGGATTTGTCTCTGCCACTGGCCACTCCGTTCCCGCACGATCAGGGTTGCCCCATCCTAAAACTCGAAGTGAAGCTAAGAGTTTTAGGGCGGGATAGCACCAATGCTTAGTCTAAATTGGATGCTTTGATGACCAGTGCAGTCGCAGTTTGCACTGTCTCCGCCACATCTCCGAAGCCCTCGATCCACAGCACCTCCGGCTCGCGCCGGAACCATGTCATCTGCCGCTTCGCATAATTGCGATGGCCCTGCTGCGCCGCTCCTATCCCAGCCTCTAAACTCAACGTCCCCGCCAGGACGGCTAGTCGCCTGCCTGTACCCCAGCGAATCCAACGCCTTCACCGGCCCGAACCGTTCCAGCAGTCCCCGCGTCTCCTCCACAAGCCCCGCCGCAAACATCGCCGCGCAGCGCTGATTGAGCCGGTCATAAAGCTGTTCGCGCGGTGGGTTCAGGCCGATCCGCAGTAGCCGAAACCCCGTCAGCGGATTTTTCCCCTGGTTTTGGAGAAGAGTAGACAAGGGGGAGCGTGCCGCCACGCACACTTCAATCGCGCGTATCACTTTCGCCGTATCGTTCGCGTGAATCCGCTCTGCCGTCGCTGCATCCAGTCTCCGCAACACGCGATGCAGCCACACATCCCCATGTCTCCGCGCGCTGCTCCGCAATCTCGCCCGCAAATCTTCGCGCCGCGCCGGCCCCGCAAACAACCCTTCCGTCAGCGCCCGCAGATAGAGCCCCGTTCCACCGGTCACAATCGGCATGCGCCCACGAGCAGCAATCTCACGCAACGCTGCCCGCGCACGCCGGCTGTACTCACCCGCGGTAAACGGCTCATCCGGCTCGGCCACATCGATCAAATGATGCGGCACGCGCGCCCGCTCATCTTTGGTTGGTTTGGCCGTCCCCAATTCCATGCCGCGATATACGGCCACCGAGTCGCAACTCACGATCTCGCCGCCAAACCGCTCTGCGAGAGCCAGCGAAAGCGCCGTCTTTCCGCTCCCCGTCGGCCCCAGAAGAATCACGACTAGTGGATCAGGCTTCAGCAAAGTCGTCATTGGCGGCGCAATCCGCTCACTCCTCAATCTCCAATTCGAATAATTGCACTGACCCGAGGTTGTTTCTGACCACCGACCACCGATCACTGTCCACTGCTCTTAAAACCGCCACCACCCCGACGGAAAAATCCACTTCGGATTCGTATGCCAGAGCCACCAAAGGCAGATCGCCGCCGCCACAATCAGCAACCCGAACACCTGGTTGCGCCGGAAGACGCGTGTCTGCTCCTCGCGCGCGGCCTTCTCGGCCTGCTGCTGTTTGTACGGCTTGATTCGGGTGTCAACCACTCTGGCTCTCGCAAATTGCTCGTGCGCCGCATCGCTGGCGCATCCCGCCTCAGTATAGGCGAGTGCAAGCTCATCAAATTCGAGGACGCCCCGTTTGACTTCCCCCGCCCCCATTCCCGATGATCTTTCTGGTCTTGGTTGAGTCTTGTGGGAAGGAAAAAATGAAAGTCTTGATCCTTGGTTCCGGCGGCCGCGAACATGCTCTGGCCTGGGCGGTCAAACGCAGTCCGCGCGTCACAGAGGTCGTCTGCGCACCCGGCAACGGCGGAATGGCCCAAATTGCACGCTGCGTCGCCGTCGATCTCAAGAACCTCGCCGCCATGGTCCGCCTCGCCGAAGCCGAGAAGCCAGATCTCACCATCGTCGGTCCTGAGCTGCCGCTCTCGCTCGGCATCGTCGATGAGCTCCAGCAGCGTGGCATGCGCGTCTTCGGTCCTACACGCGCCGCTGCCATGCTCGAGTCCAGCAAGGGATTCGCCAAGCGCTTTCTCCAGCGCCATAACATTCCCACGCCGAATTACGCTGTCTGTTCATCGCCGGCCGAAGTCGAAAAGGCGATCGAAATCTTTCATCCACCCATTGTGGTCAAAGCCGACGGCCTCGCTGCAGGCAAGGGCGTCATCATCTGCGATTCGCGTGCCACAGCGGCTGAAGCCGCGCAGGGCCTCTTCACCGGCGCGCTCCTCGGTTCGGCCGAGCAGCAGGTCGTCATTGAGGAATTCATCGAGGGCGACGAAGTCAGCTTCCTCTGTCTCAGCGACGGCAAACACGTGGCGCCGCTCGTTCCCGCACAGGACCACAAGCGCATCGGCGAAGGCGACACTGGCCCCAACACCGGCGGCATGGGCGTCTACTCCACTGATTCGCTCCTCGATCCCGCCATGTCCGAGTGGATTCTGCACCACATCGCTATCCCCACGGTCGACGGCATGGCTGCGGAGGAAACTCCATTTGCCGGCGTTCTCTATTGCGGTCTCATGATGACCGCGCGCGGACCGCAGGTGCTCGAATTCAACGCCCGCTTCGGTGATCCTGAAACCCAGGCCATCCTCGTCCGTCTCGAAAGTGATCTTATCGATGCCCTCGAAGCCTGCATCGATGGCAACCTCGCGGACACGCCTCTGCGCTGGGCGGCTGGCGCCTCTGCCTGTGTCGTCGCCAGTTCCGGCGGCTATCCCGGCAGCTACAAAAACGGTTTCCCCATCGCTGGCCTCGCGGCGGCAGCGCAGGTCCCGGGTGTTCAGGTCTTTCATGCGGGCACAGCGCAGGTTGGTGGACAAACCGTCACCGCAGGTGGCCGCGTTCTCGGCGTCACCGCCGCCGCCGACTCGCTCGATGAGGCTCTCGCCCGTGCCTATCAGGCCCTGGCGGAAATATCCTTTGAAGGAATATATTACCGTCGCGACATCGGACATCGCGCCCTGAAGGGAGCAGTATGAGTGTAGGCATCACATTCGAAGAAATGCTGGCCTGGAATGATCAAGCGTCCGTCTACTGGAAAGCTCACTTTGAAGCCAACCCTAACCTTCTCGATCTTCCCTGCGGGATCGGTGGCGCTAAAAACGTTCAGGAATTTGTGCGCCACATCTGGGGTGCCGAACTGCGCTGGGCCCAGCGCCTGGCTGGAGTCGAAGAAACTCCAAGGGAAAAGATCCCCGCTGGCCCGCTTGACGCGCTCTTCGATCTGCACACCCAAGCGATCGTTATCTACAAACAGCTCCTCGCCGCGCCAGAGCTCACCTGGAGCGATCCGTATGTTCTTAAGTTTGACTGGATCCCTTCGGAACAACGCTCCGTCTCCCGCAGAAAGATCGCGGCGCATGCGCTCTTCCACAGCCAGCGCCATTGGGCGCAGCTAGCAACACTGGTCCGCAACGCGGGCTTCCCCTCGGACTTCCGCGGCGACCTGCTTTTTAGTCCTGCGCTGGGGTAGGCGCCGGCACAGAAGGTTGCTTTTGGAAGCATGACCGGCACAGAACTGGCCTGCCTTGCGTCGGCTTGAATGGTACAGTCGTTTCCGTGCCGCATTCAGAGCACGTGGTGCGCGTCTCAGGGCGCACGCGCTGGCTTCCCCGGGCACGCTTCGCCTTGCACTGCTTGCAATGCTTGGGGTCGTTCTTGAATTGCTTATCGTGGAAGAAAAGCTGCTCGCCTGCTGTGAAAACAAACTCGGCGCCGCAGTCAACGCACTTCAGGACTCGATCGGTGAATTCCATGGCCGGCTTCCCTCACAGGGACTTCCACCGAAATCGGCCATGGCCCAACAGAGAATTGCCGGTCGCGGTTCCCTGACGTCGTTCGTCGTGCACTACAAGGGGCCCGGACCGCACCTAAAGCAGGGCGGTATTCGAACTTTTGCCCGCATTTGCGGGCAACCTCACACTTCCCAAGCCAAACGCCTGGTCAGTGATCTTTCGCGCTTCTCAGTTTCTGAAGGGGTTGCGGCAAGCTGTCCCAGAACTCATTAACGGGGCAAGTGCCAAAGGGTTCCCAATAAAAATCAATCGACAGAAAACTGGAGAAACACTCGAGCAAATTACAACGCCGCGGTTGCCGTCCCGATTCTTGCTGATCTTTATAACAGCTTTCGTTTATTGAAAAGCTGTCGGAGCTGTGCTTCCCGCGGCGGTTAATGAACTTAATCCTGCTCTTTACGAGCCTTCTTGCGGTTCCGCTTGCGCGCCAAAGCTGCCTTGACGCGTTTCTTTTCGCCGGGCTTCAGGTAGTAGGAGTGACGCTTCACTTCCTTGATGATGTCCTCCTGCTGCACCTTCCGCTTGAATCGGCGCAAAGCATTTTCCAGCGGCTCGCCTTCCTGTACGCGAACCTCTGCCAAAGGTAAAACACCTCCAAACCTGCCTGTAAGGCTCCTATAATCATACGCGAGGTTTGGGTCCGCGGCCAGTCTCATATTTCTCTATAAGTTGCCGCCTGCCTCCGTTCGCCAAAGTCCTGGAACCCCTCCGCCGAACCGCCGGTTAAACTTTCAGATAGCGGCCATCGCAGAGGTTTTCAATGCTCCGAAGCTACCAGGGCCATTCGCCCGTCATTCCAGCCAGTTGCTATATCGACCCCTCCGCGCAAATCCTCGGCGATGTCGTGCTCGGCGAGCGATCTTCCGTATGGATGAACGCCGTCCTTCGCGGCGACGTCAATTTCATTCGCGTTGGCTCCAACTCCAACGTCCAGGACTGCTCCGTCCTCCACGGCCAGCGCAACCTCTATCCCGTCATCGTGGGCGACTGGGTCACCATCGGCCACAACGCCACCGTCCACGGCTGCGTAGTTGAGGATATGTGCGTCATCGGCATGGGCTCTCGCGTCCTGAACAATAGCCACATCGGCGAAGGTTGCATCATCGCCGCAGGCTCCGTGGTTCCCGAGCACACCGTCGTTCCGCCCCGCACCCTCTGGGCTGGCGTTCCCGCAAAACTGCGCCGCGAGATCACCGACAAGGATCGCGAACTCATCCGCGAATATGCGCAGAACTATCTCGACTACGTCGAAATCTACCTCAACAATCCTCCGCAAGCGCTCTGAAGGCTGTCGTCCGGTTCAACGAGCGAATGACCGCGGCGAAAATGAACGCATCGGCCTCTTCGCGCACCTCATCGAGGGAATCTGCCCAATTTCGTTGACATTTACTGGCTTGAAATAGTCGGATAGTAAACAGCCCGGATCTGCCGGTTCTCACCTGAAAATTCATGCAAGATTACCCAGTCGTTCCCCACCCAAAGCGCCTCTGCCGGCTCTTCTCTTTCTTGCCTTTTCTCGCCGCGCTGGCTTTCTGCTTCGGGTCTGGCGTTCAGGCGCAAACCGCGTCTGCGCCAAACGCCCCCCAAGCGAACGTTCCGAATAGCGCTCCGCTTCCCGACGCGCCATCCCCGCATCTGTCTTCGCACGACGAGGTAACGGTCCGCAGGGTGCCGCGCAATTTCCTTGAAGATCAAGCGGCCATCTGGACCAGCCCCGTGCGTCTGCGCACCCACGACCTCAAGTGGATCGTCCCGCTTGCCGCTGCCACCGGCGTGGCTCTCGGTACCGATCACTACGTCATGACCCAGGTGGTTTCAAAGAATCCCAGCTTCAACCAGGCGAGCATCAACGCTTCGAACGCGATGGTTTACAGCCTGGTTGCAAGCCCGGTTGTATTGTATGGGTTCGGCTATTTTCAGCAGGACGATCACGCGCGCGAAGCCGGCATCCTCACCGCCGAGTCGATGATCGATGGCGTGGTGGTGGAGCAGGGTCTGAAGTTGATCTTCTGGCAAGAGCGGCCCTACCAGGACAATGCAGAGGGAAATTCTTTCAGTCGAGCGCGGGTGTCGACTCCGCGTTTCCCTCTTCCCACACGCTGATTGCCTTCTCAGCCGCGTCCGCGCTCGCTGAAGAATACCCTACCCGCTGGGCCCAGGTCCTGCTCTACACCGGGGCCACCGGTGTCGGACTCACTCGCGTAATGGGCCAGGATCACTTTCCCGCCGATGTGCTGGTCGGCGGCGCCCTCGGTTGGCTCATCGGCCACAACGTCGTCAAGCGTCACCGTCATCACGCTGCGGAAGTCGTCCCACGCCACCAACATGGGCTCTGACAACGACTCGCGGATCGCTGGAACACCGTCTGCCGCCCACTGAGAACAGTGAACTGTGTACTGTGAACTGCTCTTCACACCGGCAGCGGGTTTCTTCCCGCGAAGAATTTCCTCTGGTGCCAGTAGGGGTAGACTGGCTCGCGATCGCTCGCTTTGTCCAGCGCAGCCACTTGTTCGGCTCTCAGCTTCCATCCCACCGCGCCAAGATTCTGCCGCAACTGCTCCTCGTTCCGCGCACCCACAATCACGGACGAAATCGTCGGCCTCTGCAACAGCCAGTTCAGCGCCACCTGCGGAACCGTCTTCCCGGTTTCAACAGCAACCTTGTCCAGCGCATCGATCACGCCGTAGAGGTATTCGTCCGGCATCTGCGGTCCCTCATCGGCGATCGAGTGCAACCGGCTCACTTTGGGCAGCGGCTTGCCGCGCCGTATCTTGCCCGTCAGGCGTCCCCAGCCCAGCGGACTCCACACCAGCGCGCCAACCTTCTCCGCCAATGCAAGCGGCATCAACTCCCATTCGTATTCGCGCCCGATGAGCGAATAGTACACCTGGTGCGCCACAAATCGCGTCCACCCATACCGATCGGCCACCGCCAGCGACTTCATCAGGTGCCACCCCGAGAAATTCGAGCACGCGATGTAGCGAACTTTGCCCTCGCGCACAAACTTGTTCAACGTGTCCTGCGTTTCTTCAATCGGCGTCAGCGCGTCGAAGCCATGCAGGTGGTAAATGTCGATGGTTTCGGTGCCCAGCCGCCGCAAGCTGGCCTCGAGCGCTCGCCGCAAATGGTAGCGCGAAGAGCCTTCGTCGTTCGGTCCCGGCCCAGTCCCAAATCCTGACTTGGTTGAGATGAGCGCCTGGTCTCGCTTGCCCGCGAGAGCCTTCCCTAAAATCTCCTCCGACCGGCCTTCCGAGTACCCGTCGGCGGTATCGAACAGGTTGACGCCAGCCTCGAAGCAGATGTCGATCATCCGCCGCGCCTCTTCAACTTCGGTCGACCCGAACCCTTTGAAAAACTCGTTGGACCCGCCAAACGTCGCAGTTCCAAGACTCAATGCGGAAACTTTGAGGCCAGAGCCTCCCAGCAATCGATATTCCATGGGCTTTTGGATGCCTCACCTGGCGCAACGATGCGTCAACGTTTCGCAATCACTCCCGCAGCAGATTCAGTCCGCGATCCAAAACAGAAGAGCCGCCTATCAACAGAAGAGCCGCCCATCGCTCGGGGCGGCCCAACCAGTTTCCTAATCCCTGGTCCCTGTCTTTAGCAGCTCAGCACGTCCTGCAGTTTGGTCAGCGTGCGATGCAGGTCCTTGTCTGTCCGGCGCTGCTCGTCGATCTTGCCGATCGAGTGCATCACCGTGGTGTGATGCTTGTTGCCGAACTGGCGTCCGATCTCCGGCAAGCTCGCTTCCGTCATTTGCTTGGCCAGGTACATCGCGATCTGTCGCGGCACCACCACATTCCGCGAGTTGTTCTTCTGCTTCAGGTCCGCCACGCGCATGCCAAACTGTTCCGCGACAGCGCGCTGGATCGCCTCAATGGTGATCTTGCGCACCTGCATATCGATGAACTGCTTCAGGCACTGCTGCGCTGCCGCCAGCGAAATCTCCATGCGGTTCAGCTGGCACCATGCAATCAGCCTCACCAGTGCGCCTTCCAGCTCGCGCACATTCGTCCGCACATTCGAGGCCACAAACAGTGCAACGTCCGTTGGCAGTTGCGCCTGTTCGCTCTCGGCCTTCTTCAGCAAAATGGCCACTTTGGTTTCAAGGTCGGGCGGTTGGATATCCGCGATCAATCCCCATTCAAAGCGCGAGCGCAGCCGCTCCTCAATCTCCGTTAGTTCTTTCGGGGGCCGGTCCGAAGCGATTACCACCTGCTTCATGTTCTCGTGCAGCGCGTTGAAGGTGTGAAAGAACTCCTCCTGCGTGCGTTCTTTCTGCGAGATGAACTGAATGTCGTCGATCAGCAGCACCTCCACCGTGCGGAAACGGTCGCGGAAGCTGGTCATGCGATCGTTGCGGATGGAGTTGAT
This sequence comes from uncultured Acidobacteriaceae bacterium, assembly GCA_963813015.1. Taxonomy (GTDB): domain Bacteria; phylum Acidobacteriota; class Terriglobia; order Terriglobales; family Acidobacteriaceae; genus Telmatobacter. The sequence continues at coordinate 570,071 of CAWEXN010000008.1, read as the reverse complement.
CATCTCGTTGGTAAACTTTTCCGCCGACGCGTAGCAGATGCTCGCGGTCGGTTGCCTGCGCTTCACTTCGTGCCCGATCGCGTGCATCAGGTGCGTTTTGCCCATGCCCACGCCGCCATACAGAAAGAGCGGATTGTAGGCGCGCGAAGGGCGTTCCGCCACGGCCAGGGCCGCAGCCCGCGCAAACTGGTTTCCGTTGCCGATCACGAAGTTGTCGAACGTGTAGCGCTGGTTGAGCTGCGCCGCGGTCGACCAATCGAATCGGCCCTGCTCCGGCGAGCGTGCGGCGCCGGTGGGCGGCGCTGTAGGGGCATGCGACGGCACCGGGCCGAATCCGCCGTCTCTGCGCTGCGGCGGAATCGACGGATCCTCTTCCGCCGTCACAAAACATACATCGTCAAAGTCGAGCGATTGCAGGTCGATCGCTTCCTGAATTAAATCGCCATATTTGTCGCCGATGTGCTGGAACTCCGGCGACGGCACGCGCACATACAACTTGCGCCCCGCTGCATGGCTGAATCGAGTTGGCTTAAGCCAAGTCTCGAATGATTGCCGGATGACCTTCTTCTCGAGTGCTGCGAGAATCTGGAGCCAGGGATTGAGTGCCGAGGTCGGCGTAGTCGCAAATGCCATCGTACAATCCTTGCTGATTCCGCCGGCGTTGCGCCGGGCGGCTCATTTGTTGTCTTGCAGGCAACGGTCCTTTTAAGACGCAAAGCAACGCGCTTCGCGCTCTATCTCAGATGGCCCACTACCTGTTCACTTCTGGTCCGCCTCGAAGGATTCAACACCGAGGCCGTTGACTAAAATCCGATACGCAGAAATGCTCGAAATCTCATACGAAATTTTCATATGAAATTTCAGGAACGGTCCCGATAGTAGCACAAAGCGAGGCCGTTGCAATCCCCTATTCACACAAGTTTTCTGCGATCTCTTCGAGTTGCACCAAGGATGGTGAAAGTCCGCGATTTGGTTACTCGCGTTACTGAAGTGCCGCACTCTTCTCGCGCTCTTCTCAGCATACGACGAATCTCTCCACTCCCTTGCCACATCGTGAAAGCGCTTCGGGTGGCTTCAAAATATCGCCTGAGATATACTTAAACAGTTGCGATAGCGTCTTCGGCAACCTGGTGATTCGGAGCCACGACGGTAAAGTCAACGCGACCAACAGGAAGCGTTGACCTTCCTCGATTTGATGAGTTGCACGCTATTGCCGAAGACGCCGTAAAGAACAGATTCTCTTTTGAAAACAGGAGCGGGTTACCATGCCCAAACGTACATTTCAACCCAACCGCCGCCACCGTGCCAAAACTCACGGTTTCAGGTCGCGCATGAAGACCAATGCCGGCGCCGCCGTGCTCAGTCGCCGCCGCGCCGCCGGCCGCAAGCGTGTCTCCGTCAGCCCCGCTCATCGCGATTGATTCCCCGCCGGTGCTTGATTCGAGAGCTGTGCCGCCTGAAATGGAAACCGCAGTGCAGCTTCACTCTTTGGCGCTAATGAGTTCAGCTTCCAAGCCTGCCCAACCCCAAACTCTGGCGAATTCGCGCCTGCGCAAGCATGCCGACTACCTGCGCGCCTACGCTGCCGCCCGCAAGCGCCAGTCCGCCGCCATGAGCTGGTTCCTGGCCCCGCAAACAATCGAGGGCGCAGCTGCTCCGGCTGTTGCGCGCGTTGGCCTCACTGTAGGTAAGGTGATCGGCAAGGCCCATGAGCGCAATCGCGTCAAGCGCCGCATGCGCGAGGCGCTCCGCCGCCATGTCGATCTCTTGCCCGCGGGCTTCGATCTCATCCTGCACCCCCGCCGCGTCGTGCTCACCATGGAATTCGCGCAACTTGAGCGAGAGATTTTGCGTATCCTTGAGCAGGCCCAGGAACAGGTTTTGGCCGAGGCGGCACGCATGGCGAAACTGGCCAAGTCCGCAGCCCCGGGGTCGACCGCACCATGACGCGCATCTTGCTTGCACTGCTGGCTTTTTACAAGCGCTGGCTTTCTCCGGCGCTGCATTCGCTGCATCCGGGCGGCTGCAAATTTCTGCCCACTTGCTCTGAGTACGCCGCGGTTGCCATCGCTACGCATGGTCCGCTGCGGGGCTCTGCCCTGGCCGCCTGGAGACTCATCCGCTGCCATCCCTTTACGCCCGGAGGATTCGACCCCGTCCCACCTGCCGTGCCGCAACCGGCTTCGCCCGTCGTTAATCAGCCCTCAAACCATCACGCCGCAACCGTTTACCCCCACGAACCGTTACCATAGGTAGAGTGGCTGCCCTGCGGGCTGCCCTCTAACACGATAGGAAGTTTCCTTTGCCCGAAGTTCACAATCCCAATCTGCAATCGCAGGGCCCCGGAGGCGGTGGTGGTGGGGGCGATATGCGCTCCACCATGGCAATGATGTTCGTTGTGATCGCCGCGTTCCTTGGCTACCAGTACTTCTTCGCCAAGCCCAAGCCACAAGATCAGCCGCCCGCTGTCACTCAAACGCAGCCCGCCGCGCCGGCCCCTCAAGCCGCGCAGGGTCCTGCTCCAACGGCCACGACCGCAAAGCCTTCCAGCGCTACGCCGCAGATCGCCGCCTCCATTGTCACCACTACCACCGTCGAAAATGAGCTCTTCAAGATCGAGTTCACCAACCGTGGCGCGCAGGTCGAACATTGGATCCTGAAAAAATACTTTGACTCGGCAGGCAAGCCCCTTGACCTGGTCCAGCCTCAGGCTGCTGCGCGCTTCGGCCAGCCCCTTTCGTTGTTTACCTATGATCCAGCGCTCACCTCACAGCTCAATCAGGCCCTCTATCAGGTCTCGGTCACGGGCGCGCAGCCAACGGCTACCGGCAGCGTTCTTGCGCCCGCCTCCATCACCTTTCACTACGCGTCCAACGGTGTCGACGTCGTAAAGACTTTCCGCTTTGACTCGACCTACGTCATCGGAGTCGAATCCGCAGTAAAGCAGAACGGCGCTCCGATCCGCGCTCTTGTTGCCTGGCCCTCCGGTCTCGGCGATATGCAGGAGTTGCAGCAGACTGGGATGTTGCCGTCGCAGACGAGGACTCCATCTTTCTTTGCCTGGTCTATTGACGGCAAACAGGACACGCAGGCGGCGGCAAAGGTGAGCGGCAACAATACGCTCGACGCGCCGTATCAGTACGCCGCCGGCATGGATCTTTACTTCGCCTCGGTCTTTCTGCCCGACGCGCCCGATCGCGCCACTGTGGTCACTTTGCACAATGCAATCGAGATACCCAGCGATGCCACCGATCCCAACAGCAAAAAGGTCTCAATTGATGTGCTTGGCCTCGCCGTGGGTGACACCAGCGGCGACACGCATCTGCGCCTGTTTGCCGGACCTAAGGCCACCGATGTGCTGAAATCCATCCACGCCACAGGCGCGGACGGCAAAGCTGACGGGCCCAGTCTCGAATCGCTCATCCAGTACGGCTGGATGACCGTTGTCGCTAAGCCGCTCTATCTCCTGCTGCGCTTCATGGTCGAGCACGGCATCGGAAACTGGGGCTGGGCCATCATTCTCTCCACGGTCATCTTCAACCTCACGCTCCTGCCTACACGCTTGATGATGACCAAGTCGTCGCTCAAGATGATGCGCATTCAGCCCAAGGTTGACGCCATCAAAAAACGCTACGCGAATCTCAAGGCCACCGACCCCAAGCGCGCCGACATGAATGCCGAAATGATGGCACTCTACAAGACCGAAGGCGTGAACATGTACGGCAACTGCCTGCCCATGCTCGTGCCCATGCTGCTCCTGTGGCCGTACTTCCGCGTGTTGGAATACACGGTGGAGCTGCGCCAGGCGCACTGGCTCTGGCTGCCTGACCTGTCGCAGCCGGACCCAACGCACATTCTGCCCATCTTCATTATCATCAGCATGTTCCTCACGCAGTACATGACGCCTTCCCCGGGAATGGATCCCGCCCAGCGCCGCATGATGGCCTTCATGATGCCGGTTCTCTTCGGTTTCATGCTCTGGCACTACGCTTCGGGCCTGGCGCTCTATTGGGGCACGGGCAACATCATCATGTTGGCGATGCAGTTCGGCATTAACCGCTCCCATTGGGGCAAGGAGATGCACGAAATCGCCAATCGCCGCGCCGCCAAAAAGCTCGGCGGCAAGAAAAGCTAGAAGCTAGAAGCTAGAGGCTAGAAGCTGCCTTCCCGTTCCCTGATTCTTGGTTTATCGTCAATGGCATATGGCCACCACCGAGATTGTCGTTCCCCATCCCGCCGCTGAAGCCGAAGAAATCTATCGCCGCTGGATTCGCTTTCTTGACGAGGAGTTCCTGCGCCATCACTCGATGGAGCGCCGCAGCGAAATCGTGCGCGACCAATTGACGCAGATCTATCTTGGCCGGCCCCACGGCGGCAAACTCAATCTCACGCTCACTTCAGAGCTGCCCGGAAACGTCGTCAATCTCTCTCTCGATCCGATGAACGTCACCCTGGAAGCCGAGCACTTCCCTGAAGTCGATCGCGAGCGCTTCGCCTGCCGCAAGCCCCTGCTCTGGTTCTGGCAGATGTTCGACCGCTCGCCGCTCGGCCTCAATCACTGGCTGGGCTTACGTTTTCGCTGTATGCTCGGCCGCCACATCTTTGAGCATCTCGGCGCCGGCGTGAAGATTTACCATGGCGTCGACCTCACCTACGGCTACAACCTCTCCATCGGCGACGGAGCCGTCATCCGCCAGCGTGCCCTTATCAACGATCGCGGCGGCATCAAAATCGGCAAGAACGCCATCATCGGCTCGTACACGCGCATCTATTCTTTCTGGCACGGTGCAGCAGACTACGAAAAAGTCCGCCTTCAGCCCACCGTCATCGGCGACGGCGCCCACATCGCCAGCCACGCCATCGTGCTCGCCGGCCAGAACGTCGCGCCCGGCGCGTCCATCGGCAGCTTCCCCGCCGACCCCGCCTGAACCTCGCCGCCCTAGCGGCCAAATCAACCCCTGTGCGTTAGCGCACAGATCATTCACGGCTGCGCTTTGCTACACTCCCTCCGCAGCCCTCCTCCATGCTCTTCAAGGCTCTTAGTGCGGCCGTGTACGGAATCGACGCCAATCTCATCGAGGTTGAGGTCGACTATAGCGGCGTGGTCATGAATGAAGACCACTTTCACACCGTCGGCCTGCCCGACGCGGCTGTCCGTGAAAGCCGCGACCGCGTCCGCGCCGCCATCAAGAACTCCGGCTACACCATTCCGCCCACCTTCATCACCATCAACCTCGCGCCCGCCGATCTCAAAAAAGAAGGCTCAGGCTTCGATCTGCCTATCGCTGTCAGCATTCTCGGAGCGTATGGCGCCCTGCACTCCAACGACCTAAGCCGCTTTCTCATGGTCGGCGAGCTCGGCCTCGACGGCGGCGTTCGTCCCATCCCCGGCATGTTGCCCGTCGCCATCCTGGCGCGCGAGAAGGGAATTGCCAACCTGATTCTGCCCGCCGCCAACGCCGCTGAAGCCGCGGTTGTCGAGGGCGTCAACGTCTATCCCGTCTCCTCGCTCCTCGATGTGCTCGACTTGCTCAACACTTCAGTCGTCGGCGTCATCCAGCGCGAGCCCTACCGCGTTGTCACCCAGGATCTCCTCGGAAAGCTCGAGGAATTCACGGTGGACTTTCACGATGTTCGCGGCCAGCAAACCGCCAAGCGCGCCCTTGAAGTGGCCGCCGCCGGCAGCCACAACATTCTCATGATCGGCCCGCCCGGCTCCGGCAAAACCATGCTCGCCAAGCGCCTGCCGTCGATCCTCGCCCCGCTCACCTTCGAAGAAGCGCTCGAAACCACCAAGATTCACTCTGTCGCCGGCGTCCTCGAAGCCGGTGCCGGCCTGGTGACGCAACGGCCTTTCCGCTCGCCTCACCACACCATCTCCGACGCCGGCCTCATCGGCGGCGGCATGGTGCCGCGCCCCGGCGAAGTCTCGCTCGCGCACAACGGCCTCCTTTTTCTTGACGAGCTTCCCGAGTTCCCGCGCAATGTCCTCGAAGTCATGCGCCAGCCGCTTGAGGATCACACCGTCACCATCGCGCGCGCGTCTATGACCCTAAGCTTTCCGGCGCGCTTCATGCTCGCTGCCGCCATGAATCCCTGTCCCTGCGGCTATTTCAATGACAAGTCGCGCGAGTGCACCTGTACTCTGCCGATGATCCAGCGTTATGTCGCCAAAATCTCCGGCCCTCTGCTCGATCGCATCGACATCCACATTGAGGTTCCGGCGGTTCAATATAAGGAGCTACGCGGCGGCGCGGCAGCCGAAGGCTCGGCCCAGATCCGCTCCCGCGTCATGGCTGCAAGGGCGCGTCAACGCGAGCGCTTCTCCAAAGCCAAGGAAAAAATCTACGCCAATGCTCAGATGACCACCCGCCAGATTCGCGTTCACTGCGAGTTGAGTCCCGACGCCGAACGCCTCCTCGAGCGCGCCATGCAGCAGCAGGGCCTCACGGCCCGTGCCCACGATCGCATCCTCAAAGTCGCCCGCACCATTGCCGACCTTGAAGGTGCGGCGTCCCTCTCCGTCGCCCACCTCGCCGAAGCCATTCAATATAGAACACTCGACCGCACCTACTGGGCCTGATTCATGCCATCATCTCGCCGGGTCCAATCGCTACAATCCGCATGATTTGAGAGCCGCAATGACTCGGCAGCCCGTTCTCCCGCTCACCAATCCGTGGCATTACCTTGGAATCAAAATCGAATCTCAGTCGTATTCCCTCAGCCGATATCCCGGCTAACATACATCTCACGCCCGCGGGCCTCGGCGGGGGAGGCGCACATGCAGGGTATTGCACTTCAGTCCGGTTGGGAGACCTTTCTTCTCGCCGCCCCTATTGTGGGCATGGTTCTCGTCGGTGTCTTCCGCCTCGACGAAATCGCGACCAACCAGGGCCGCCGCCACCCCAGGCTTCCCGGCAACGACGAAGACGGCCGTGTGCTTATGAGCGACCCCGACGGAACGCCCTGGCCCGAAGGAAGAGCCTGAATTGACTCCGCCGGCGCGCCCCACACCAGCGCCTGATTGACTCAGAAGGTTCACCCCCCTGCCCGTCTGGGTATACTGCCAATGGTCCGCACCCATTTATCCGCATGAATACGGCGTCTGTTTTCATTCAAACGATTGATAATAAATATTTTATATGAACTCCAATCGAGTCCCGGCCTGACGTTCGGCCACCTCGGTAAACGTTCGACAATCGACCTCAATTCACCCGAAATAACTATTGACCGGACTGGGTCTTCCATATACTCTCAACCTAGCCATCCATAGAGGGCAGGCTGCGCATTGCGGCCGGGTGTGCCCATCAGCCACTTCCAGCATCAAACCTTTGAGAGAAGGCTCGCTTGATGCCTTGAGCTGCGTTCTTGAGCAGCGCTGGAAAAGGCCAGATAGGCGCCCGGGTATCCGGCGCGCGAACTGCAGATCCGATACGGTATGGCATCCATTTCATAGCGCGTAGCGGCCCCAAATGTTTTTGAACTGTGGGCAGGCGAAGTGCGTCTAAGATGGGTAAGTTGCAATTTGGGGTAGCCCGCAATCTTTATTGGCTTGTATTGGCTTCCCCTGTGCTGTGCTGGCGGGTCAGTGGCTCTTTCCGGTGCAGCAATTTGAAAAAGAAGGAGATAGACAATGCGTTCCGATCTCGTTTTTAAGGCACTTTCTCATGTGTCCAATCGCTACCAGCTTTGTACGCTGGCCAGCAAGGCTACCCGTAAGCTCCACAAGCCGAATACACGGCTGCAAGACACCACAAACGAAGTTTTGACCCGTTTTGAAGTGGCAAATCCTGAAGCGGAAACGCCCGAAGAGGCGCCCGCGGTTCATCCGGTTGAAAGGCGCCGTGCGGCTTAACGGCGTCTATTTCCGCATTGTGCGTTCAGCCAATCAGAGATCATAAAGGCAGTTCCATTCGAGATGAGGCCATCTCTCTTTTCCGGTGCTCCGCAACTCCAAATGAGTTTGGAGGATTCAAGCGCCGGCTGAAGTTGCTGTAATCCGCAAGGTTGTATCCTCAGGAGCACTTCCCGCTCCGCAATCCCTCCAACACATCCCGTCCACTCGCAGGTAAACATGACCATCGCAGAACTGAAAGAAAAGAACATCACTGAATTGAGCCGCATCGCGCGTACCCTTGAAATTCCAGGGACCAGCGGCCTTCGCAAGCAGGATCTTATCTTCAAGATCCTCCAGGCGCAGAGCGAAAAAGAAGGCCACATCTTCGCCGAGGGAGTCCTTGAGATTCTCCCCGACGGCTACGGCTTCCTCCGCTCGCCCGATTACAACTACTTGCCCGGACCGGACGACATCTACGTGTCTCCGTCCCAAATACGCAAGTTCGATCTCAAGACCGGCGACTCCATCAGCGGCAACGTCCGCCCGCCCCACGAAGGCGAGAAATATTTCGCCCTCGTCAAGATCGAGGCCATCAACTTCGAGTCGCCTGAAGAGACGCGCAACAAGATTCTGTTCGACAACCTCACGCCTCTCTATCCGCAGGAGCGCATCAAGATGGAGACCACGCGCGAGGGCGTCAGCGGCCGCGTCATGGATCTCCTGACGCCCGTCGGCAAAGGCCAGCGCGGTCTCATCGTCGCTCCGCCCCGCACCGGCAAAACCATGCTGCTCCAATCGATCGCCAACTCCGTGACAACGAACCATCCAGAGGTCGTGCTGATCGTCCTGTTGATTGACGAGCGCCCCGAGGAAGTTACCGACATGCAGCGCTCGGTCAAGGGTGAAGTCATCAGTTCCACGTTCGACGAGCCCGCCGCCCGCCACGTGCAGGTGGCCGAAATGGTCATCGAGAAAGCCAAGCGCCTCGTCGAGCACAAGCGCGACGTCGTCATTCTCCTCGACTCCATTACGCGTCTTGCGCGCGCCTACAACACCATCGTTCCGCCCTCGGGCAAAGTCCTCTCCGGCGGCGTCGACTCCAACGCCCTCCAGCGCCCCAAGCGCTTCTTCGGCGCGGCCCGCAACATTGAGGAAGGCGGCTCGCTTACCATCATCGCCACCGCCCTCGTCGATACCGGCTCCCGCATGGACGAAGTCATCTTCGAAGAGTTCAAGGGCACCGGCAACATGGAAATCATTCTCGACCGCAAACTGGTCGACAAGCGCGTCTTCCCGGCCATCGACATTCAGCGCTCGGGCACGCGTAAGGAAGAGCTGCTCATTCCCAAGGAAGACCTGCAGCGTGTCTTCATCCTTCGCCGCGTGCTCAATCCGCTCTCACCCGTCGAAGCCATGGAGCTTTTGATCAGCCGCCTCGAGAAGGTGCGCAACAACGCCGAATTCCTGGCCAACATGAACCAGCTGTAGTCCGAACGAGCACGCAAACTGAGTGCCCCATCCAAGCTCTGCTTGGGTGGGATAGCAAGGCGCTTCTATCTATCACTATTCCACCCGTCACAAGAAACGGGTTTCCGAACATTCTTAGCTCCGCGTCTAGGTGGTCTGGATCGTCCGGAGCAATTAAAAGGCCGGGGCATCGTCCCCGGCCTTGCTGTTTATCCCTTGCCGAAAACGCTCCGGCGATTAGCGATTAGAATGTGAGCACCTCTCAGATGAAGGGGCTGCCTCACACGTGCGAACCGCGATCTCTTTCAGATTTGGACTGGTCCCGTTGATTCTTGCCGGATGCAATCTAGTCTCCGGCTACTCCCCGGCTCAAGCTCGAGGCTCGTCCGCTCAGAGCGACGCAGGCCCGTCGGTGTCTGCACGTGTCCAACTGAAAACCTATGGCCTGCCTGATGCATTCTTTCAACCAGGTTTTGACTCAAAATGCTCTACACAAATCATTCAATATCGATTTGTTGTCTGGCTGGACAATCAGAACGTCGCGATCGGCTTCAACACGAGCCCGAACTGCCGGGTTGCTCCTGACCGCCCTATAGATGGACAACTCCGCATCCTTGTGTTCGATCTAAGCGGGGCATTGAAAGCCAGCCGTACTTTACCCTACCGGGCTGACGGAAACGGAGAGGTAGTCGCGGATGGAGAGGCAATGCCCGGCCCCAATGGCACCCTCCTCATCAGGATCGAGTCCGTAAACCTTGACACGGCAGGAAGGCATGAGTCCCCGTCCGGAGTCCGTCTCCTTGACTCGCATTTGGCGGACGCAGCGCAGCGCGATGGCTTTCTCGAACAAACAACCCTGGTCGATCACGCGCTCGTATTCCAGGATGGATTCACGATCAGCGGTCCCCGGACCTATTCGATTCTGGATGGACCTGGGGCAAAGGACATTTCGCATATGCAGGTGGATTGGCCAACGGGAACCATGGATCGAAAGTTCGGAGAGCATGAACTTGCCTTCATGAGCTGTGGGCAGGAGCTCAGCCCCGGTCAGTACACCACTTCAAATGTTGTCCACGAGGGTGCAAAGTTTCGGTGCTCGCTTAACGTACTCGGAAACAATGAGAGTTTCTGGTCCCAACCTTTACAGGACGGAGAGACTGCGGCTCTGGTAGGCATATTGGCGGACGGAAGCGTAGTGGGAGAGGTACGCGCAAAGAACTCCCCGAAACAGCTCGTTATTTGGAAGAACGGTCAAGCGCGAGAGTCCCTCCCCTGGCTTCCTTCCCAATTCGACGGCTCAATTGATTCAACCGCCCGGGATTTCTCGCGCTACGCGGTATTTGCCACTACTGAATCGCAGTCTTGCAATCCGATCGAAAGAGTGCTCGGGAGTTGCGCCGAGTCGGGTGATGGCCGATTTTTTGTTTTCGATCGGAAATCCAACGCGCCGATCGTGAACCGCGCGTTCCCCGAGAACGGTCGCGCAGCTCTATCGCCAAACGGAGCTCATTACGCCTCATTTGAGGCGGGCGAGCTGCGGATATTCCCGCTTCCGGATTAACGTTTGGCCCCTTCCCCGATTTCTCGACGCTGGTAAACTAATAAGTCGTGGGGCTGTAGCTCAGCTGGGAGAGCGCCTCGTTCGCAACGAGGAGGCCAGCGGTTCGATCCCGCTCAGCTCCACCAACTTTCACTTCGCGAAAGTTGTCGCGCCGTAGCTTCAGCGAAGGCAGACCACGGAATGAGCTGATGGCTGAAAGCTGACGGCTGATAGCCGGTCTTTCAGCTGAACAAATCCTTCATCTTCTCCATCAGCCCCGGCGACGCCGGCTTGTTGTCCACGCTCATGGTCTCCGCCAGCTTGGCCACCAGTTCGCGTTGCGCGCGATTCAGCTTGCGCGGAATCTGCACCACGACCTTCACAATCAAGTCGCCCTTGCCTCGCTCGTTCAGGTGGGGAAATCCGCGCCCGCGCACGTGCAGCTCTTTGCCGCTCTGCGTGCCCTCGGGAATTTTGATGCTCACCGGTCCATCGATTCCGGGAATCTCAAACTCCGCGCCCATGGCTGCCTGCGGAAAGCTGATCGGCAGCACGCAATGCAGATCCGCGCCGTGGCGCTCAAAGTAGTCGTGCGGCCGGATCGAAAGAATCACGTACAGGTCGCCCTTCGGTCCGCCCACGCGGCCCACGTCGCCCTCGCCGCCGTACCGAATGCGTGTTCCTTCTTCCACGCCCGGTGGCACCTTCACGTTCAACTTCACCTCTGTGGTCTTGCGCCCCTCGCCGCGGCACGCCGTGCAAGGATCGCTGATCACCGAGCCGGTCCCGCTGCATGCCGCACACGTCCTCGCCACGGAAAAGAATCCCTGCTGATAGCGGAGCTGCCCGCGCCCCTGGCAGTGGCTGCACACGCTCGGACCGCGGCCCGACGCGCTCCCTTTGCCGGTGCACACCGTGCATGTCTCCAGCCGCCGGATCTTCACTTCCTTCTCCGTGCCGAAGAACGCATCCTCAAAATTAATCGTCATGTCGAAACGCAGATCGTCGCCGCGCTGTGTCCGCGAGCCGCGTGCTGCTCCGCTTTGTGCGCCGCCCATCGAGAACATCTCGCCGAATAGATCGCCGAAAATGTCGCCCAGGTCCACGCCGCCTGCAAACGGACTGCCGCTGAATCCCTGCGCGCCCAGCCCGGCATGACCAAAACGGTCGTAGGCCGCGCGCTTGTCCGGGTCGCACAGCACCTGGTAGGCCTCGCTGGCCTCTTTGAACTTTTCTTCGGATACGCGGTCGCCGGGATTGCGGTCAGGATGATACTTGAGCGCCTGCTTCCGGTATGCGCTCTTCAATTCCTGATCCGTGCATTCGCGCGAGACACCCAGAACTTCGTAATAATCCGCTTTGCTCACTCTTGTATTAGACCCCATTCGTCCCCTTAGTCAGCCTCTAGCTTCTAGCTTGTCGCAGTGCGGCGGTGACGCAGCTTCGGTTCAAAAAAACCCGATTTCACCGGCAGCCACCCCGCCCTGAGAACCGCTATATGAAGCTAGGAGCTAGAGGCTAGAAGCTAGTAGCTGCTTTACTCATCCACCTGTTTCGCATTGTGCGCCACGCGCACCAGCGCCGGCCGCAGCAGCCGTTCGCGAATCTTATATCCCCGGCGAACTTCCTCGGCCACGTGCTGATCCGGCACGTCGTCCCGCTCCACCGTCCCCAGGGCTTCGTGAAAGCGCGGATCGAATGCCTCGCCCACCGTGGGCACAGCCTTCACCTGCATCTTCTCCAGAATCTCTTCCATCTGCTTCTTGATCAGGCTCACGCCCGACCGTAACTGCTCCGCCGATCCCTTCGCTTTCAGCGCCAGCTGCAGATTGTCCAGCACCGGCAGAAACTGTTCCGCCGCGCTGCCCGCCGCATACTCGCGATACTCGGCACGCTCTCGCTCCGCGCGCTTGCGCGCGTTCTCAAACTCTGCCTGCAGCCTTGCCAGCCGGTCCAGCAATCGATCGCGTTCCGCCTTCAACTGATCGAATTCGGTCTGTTCTTGCACCTCGTCCGCAACTGGTGTCGCCGCCTCAGAGGCAAACTCCTCCCCGGCCGTCGGCGCAGGCAGTTCCGTCGCGGGCTCGAGATTTGCTTTGTTCTCGCCGCGCAATGCCTCTTCAAACTCCGGGGAGTCCACTTCTGTCAACTCCGTCTTTTGTTTCCACATGGCTCAGCCTATTCTCTCAAAATCGTCTAGAGCGTCTGTTTATTGGATGATTTTTTCCGCGCCCGGCTGCAAGGTTCTGCGCCGGTCGTGAGATTCGGCGCATCCGGGCCCGCTGGTCCCGCCGCCGGAACACCCCCGCCTGGGCTGCCAGTACTTACGCAGTCGGAACGTCTAGAATCCTCTCGGAGAGCCGCGCAATGTAGCTCACCGCCTGGATCATTTCCTGATATTGAATCCGCGTGGGCGCGATCACCGCTACGGTTCCCAGATTCCCGCCGCCCAACCGCGCCGGTGCGCCAATCAGCACCAGGTCCTGCATGGCCGGTGAAGCCTCATCCAGGCCCACCACCACGCGCACTTCCTGCTCCCGGCCGTCTACATACGCATTCAGCAGTTCCACCAGCCGCTGCTTGGCTTCCACGGCCAGCAGCATCTGCCGCAGCCGCTCTCGGTCCTGTTCGGCCGTGATCAGGTTCGCGATCCCGTCCACAAAAATGGTCACGCTGCTTTCGTCACCGGCCAGCGCGCCCTTGCGGCACAGTTCTTCAACCGACGTCAGCAACTCCCGATACGCTTCGCGCTCCATCTCCGCGCGTCGAGCCACCTCGGCCCGGATTCGCTCGATCGGCCAGCCGCGGAAACTCTCGTTCAAATACGTTCCCGCCGTCTCCAGCTCCACCGGCGTCATCTGGTGATCCACCGCCAAAACGCGATCCTGAACCGTCCCTGCCTGCGTCACCAGCACCGCCAGAACGCGCCCCGTCGACAGCCGCGAGAAATGAATGTGTTCCAGCACCTGTCCCGTGGTCGAGCTCGCCAGCGCCACACCCAGCCCGCTTGAAATCAGCGCCAGCACGTGCGACGTACGCTCCAGGTAATCATTCGAGCTTGACACGCCGGCAAAGCTCTCCTCAATCTGCCCGCGGCGCGCTTCGCTCAATGGAGATTCTCCGCGTCCCGCGATGTTCGAACCGAAACCCGTGGATGTCGGCCCCGGGTGCGTGATCTGTTCCACGTAGTAGCGAAATGCGACCGCCGTGGGAACGCGTCCGGCCGATGTGTGAGGCTGCTCCAGCAATCCCGCTTCGCCCAGCGCCGCCATCACATTGCGCAGCGTCGCCGAGCTCAGCCCGTCACGGTCGGCAAAAAAGTGCGCAACCGCCTGCGAAGCCACCGGTTCGCCGGTCGCGATGTAAAGCTCGATAATGGCCGTCAACACCAGCCGCTCCCGCGGGCTCAAGCGCGTTTCGGGCATCTTTGCTCTTCTCCGTCCTCTTCGGCAAGACTGGGCCGCGCGACGGATCGTGTGCCACCCATTAAGTGCTTATATTTCCTGCACTTACGAAGAGAATTCTGTACCCGTCCCCATCTTGATCTTACGGATCATGCGCAGTCACTGTCAAGACACCGGGAAGGTTACCCCTGAGTGCCTGCGGCATCGCTTCCGCAGGCGTGGCACTCCACAGATCCTCGCCAAAAACAGGACCGACGCCGAAAAAAGTGAATCGTCACTTCGTCTTCAAGTCATTGATTCTCCTTGGCTTTTGAGTGTTACCCATTACGAAAGGCACTGCGGATGGTAACCAACGGGCCTAATTTGATGGTAAGTTGTTACGCACCGGCGCATGCTGGGTACGCAGCGCAGCAGAAGCCCGGCGTTGGCGTGTGTTGTCTTTCCTGGAGGGGCCCGATGAATCAAATCCTGCCACGCATTCTCTCGCTCGTTCACCCCAAGTCGGCCGTCCACTTTTTTATTGCCGTGGCATTCGCGTCGTCCGCGTTGCTCACCGCAGTCGCGCCCGCGCAGGCGCAGTCCTCCGCGCCGCTCGACAAGCACTCCCGAAGAATCGAAAAACGCCTCGCGAAGTTTCCCCAGGGCACGTTTCTTGACTTTGAATTCCGAGACAGCTCCCAAACCTTTGGTTCCCTGGGCCCGTTGTCCGCTGCGTCGTTCCAGTTCACCGATTCCGACAGCAATAAGACCCAGACGCACTCTTATTCCGACCTGGTGGAAGTGAAAAAGGCCAGGGAGTACATCGGCGACGGCTCGGTGCATCACCATGTGCGCCTTCTCGTGCCCATCATCGTAGGCGCTGGCGTCGCGGCCGCAGGTATCACGGCCTACGAAGTCCTGCACTGAATCGCCCGCTCTGCCTGATAGATTCTTTAGAGGGCCGCGCTACGCCGCGCCCCGAAAGAGCCTATGTTCCATCCCACTGAAGATCTCCGCATCCTATGGACCAAGGTCGTTCTCCCTCCCGTCTTTCTTGAGGAAGAGCTTCCCGTCACTGAAGCGGCATCGTCCACCATCTTCAACGCGCGCAATGAGATCATTTCGATTTTGAACAAGGAAGACGACCGCCTCCTCGTTCTCGCCGGCCCCTGCTCCATTCACGATCCCCAGGCCGCCCGCGAATATGCCCGCCTTCTCAAGGATGCGATCGGCGAATTTGCCGCCGACCTGCGCATCGTCATGCGTGTCTACTTTGAAAAGCCCCGCACCACCATCGGATGGAAGGGCCTCATCAACGATCCGCATCTCGACGGCACCTACAAAATCAACGACGGCCTGCGCCTCGCGCGCCATCTTCTCATCGACCTCGCCGAAATGGGCGTGCCCGCCGGAACCGAATTCCTCGACATGATCTCGCCGCAGTACATCGCCGGCCTTGTCTGCTGGGGCGCCATCGGCGCCCGTACGTCCGAGAGCCAGGTGCATCGCCAGCTCGTCTCCGGCGTGTCCTGTCCCGTCGGCTTCAAGAACGCCACTTCAGGCGACGTTCAGGTGGCCGTTGACGCGGTGCTCTCCGCCGCCTGCTCGCACACGTTTCTCGGCCACACGCATCACGGCCAGTCGGCCATCTTCGTCACCAAAGGCAATCCCGACTGCCACATCATCCTGCGCGGTGGCCGCAAAACCGTCAACTACACCGCCGATCGCGTCGCCGAGACAACCGCCCTTATGCAGCAAGCCGGCGTGCCGCCCCGCATCATGATCGACTTCAGCCACGCCAACAGCCAGAAAGACTACCGTCGCCAGTCCGTCGTCTGCCACGACGTCGCCACGCAAGTCGCACAGGGAAATCGCAACATCATCGGCGTCATGATCGAAAGCAATCTGGTTGCTGGTGCGCAGAAACTCGTTCCCGGCCAGCCGCTCGTCTACGGCCAGAGCATCACCGACGGCTGCATCGACTGGAACGAAACTCGCACGCTCCTCGCCGAGCTCGCCGCGGCCGTTCGCTCACGCCGGGGATGAATAGCAGTCAGTTTGCCGGTCGGCCCTCACGCGACTTTCTTGAACAGTTCGATCTTAGGCCTGCGCTTCCGGCTTGCCTGCCAAAGATCGTACTGGGTTTGCAGGTCAATCCACAGCGTCGGGCTGGTTCCAAGGGCATCGGACAGGCGCAGCGACATGTCGGCCGAGATTCCGGCCTTTCCGTTCAGGATGCGGGATAAGGTCACACGTGACACGTGCAGCTTGGCTGCCGCTTCAGAAACCTGCATCTCCCCAAGCCACTCGCGCAGGACGCTTCCTGGATGTGCCGGATTGTACATTTGCCGCATGTTTCGACCTCCTAGTGGTAGTCCTGATAATTAACCAGGATTGCGTCTTCGCCCTCGAAACGAAAGGTGAGCCTCCAGTTGCCGTTCACCTGAATGGACCAATGTCCCTTCAAGTCCCCGTGCAGTGCGTGTAATTTCCAGCCGGGAACCGCCATATCCACAGGTACTCGGGCTCGGTTGAGCGCGGTGAGTTGAACATTCAATTTGCGCGCATGGTCCGGCTGGATTCCCGCCTTACTGCCACTGAAAAAGAACTTCTCTAAGCCCGCGTGCCGGAAGCTCTTGATCATGTGAGTAGTGTAACGCTACACGATACTCAGCGCAAGCAGGCCGGCGCTTCCGTCTCGCCTCCGACCCCGTAACCCCGCAATCCCGTAGCCCCGTAGTCCCTACGTCCCTGCTTTTTTCACGCCGTCCCCATCACCACCGTGTGCGGGCTCATCGGAATCGGATGTTGTGTGATTCCCTTGAATCCAGCCCCGCTGTACATCGCCTCGAGTTCCGCGAACGTGTACGCGTCGCCGTCCGCAGTCGTGGTCAGCATGGTCATGGCAAAGCCCGCTGCCATCGGTGGCGACACGCGATCCGGATTCGGCACAAATTCGAGCGTCGCCGCGCGTCCGCCCGGCTTCAACGCCGCGCGAACTTTCTTCAACAATCCAACGTTTGTTGGCTTGTCAAAGTGGTGCAGAAAGTTGGTCAGCAGCACCACGTCGTACGGCCCCCCGAACTCCACATCGAACGCGCTGCCCGGCAGCATGTCGTAGCGGTCCTTCACGCCGGCTTTTTCCGCATTCTTCAGCGCCACGCGCAGCACCGGAGCCCAATCCAGCCCCGTCACGCGCGCCTGTGGGTTTTGCTTTGCAATTTCAATCCCAAACAATCCGTGCCCCGCCGCAATATCCAGCACGCGTATCGGCCCGTTGTGTCCCTCCAGCACCATCGCGCCCAGCGGTCCCGCCATCGGTCCCATCATCGGCGCCATCTTCTCGGCGAACTCCACCCAAAGAGGATTCTCCGGCTCAACGGAGCCCTGGCCGGGAAGATGCGTGCGGCCTTTGCGAACAATCTCGGCCAATTGAACGTCGGCCTGCATCAGCGCTTCCTCGCTCAGAAAATGCGCCACTGATGCCATGCACGCGGGCGATGCCGGATCCAGAAATGCTGCGCTCGACGGCGTGTGTTTATAGTGGCCATTCTCCTTGGCCAGCACTCCGTTGATCACCAGAAAATCGCACAGGATCCGAATGCCGCGTTCCGAAGCCGAACAATGCCGCGCGATCGACGCCGCATCTCCGGGCCCCTTCCCGACTGCGCTGAAGATGTCCAGATCGATGGCCGCCTTCAGTGCTGCGGTCCGTTGGTGCGCCTGCACCATTTCGAAAACGATGCCTGGATTGAGCGGTGCCGCTTGAGAACCAGCAGACATGAAACAACCTCCTCATTGGCCCAGCGCGGAATTGGATTTTTGGGGAACCCGGAACTGGGCTCAGCAAGTCTATCACCTGCTGTCTCCGCCTGAAGCACCGGCCGCCCTCGCGGCGCCAGCGTACATTGAAGGGTTGTGCATCTCTTCTCAATCCTCCGCTTGCGCCAAAAATCGCTCCCTCGCGCCATTCTCCTCTCGCTCGGCGCATTTGCCGCCAGCCTCCGCCTTGCCGGCTTTCCGCACATTGAGAATCTTCACGGCTCCTGGTGGCAGATTCTCGCTTTGCTGGTTGCAGCGTGGGGCATGGCCGAGACGGCCCGCTGCCTCCAGCGAAAATGGAGCCTCTATCACGCCGGAGTGCTTCTCCTCCTCTACGCCGATCTCATGATCCTTGCCGCAATCGTGGTCTTGCTTGCCGTCTCATGATCGCGTCCCTGCGATTGGTCAGGCTGCCGCGTAGCCGTGTAGCATGGCAAAGTGCTCAATCGGCAGCGTTCGTTTCGGCCAATTTTGGCCGCTGCTTTGCGCGCCGGCTGAAACCGAAAGTCGCACGGAGGAAGCCATGTTCAAAGGATTTCGCGATTTCATCTTCCGCGGAAACGTAGTCGACCTCGCAGTGGCCGTGATTATCGGCGCGGCGTTCAATGCCATCATTAGCTCCCTGGTAGCCGATGTCTTGAACCCGCTGATCGCCGCCACCGTTGGCAAGCCCGATTTCAGCAGCGTGATTCTGAATGTGGGCGGCGGCCAAATCAAAGTCGGCAACTTCTTCAACGCGGCCATCTCGTTCCTTATCGTGGCCTTGGTCGTGTACCTCTTCATTATTTTGCCCATGAACGCGATCCAGGCACGAATGAAGAAGCCCGCCGCACCCACCACCAAAAACTGCCCGGAATGTCTGAGCGAAATTCCGTTGGCGGCGCGCCGCTGCTCGCACTGCGGCCAGCCTATAGCCTGATCGCGACCCGGCCGTAGCCTGATCGCGGCTCGATCGAGTGTTGCCCGCGAGCTCTCCGCGGCGAGCTTGCTTCGCTCAAGGGACTCTTCAATGAACTTCCGTTGTGTATTTGCGCTCGTTCTCCTTGCCGGAGTTCTCGGGCCGTCTTCGCTTCCATCCTTCGCGCAAGTTGTCCCACAGGGCAGCTTCGGCTATACCAACTTCGACGCGGAAGCAAAACTGGAATCGCAGTTCCTCGCCGTGCCCGATTCCAAACTGGCCGGTGAGGACCTCAAGACTCTCACCGCGGAGCCGCATCTCGCCGGAACGCCCGAGGACTACAAAACTGCCGAGTTCGTCGCACGCAAATTTCGCGCCGCCGGTCTCGATACGCAAATCGTTCCTTACCGCGTGCTCCTCGACTATCCGAAAGTCGTCCGCGTCGAGGCTTGGGACGAGGCTGGCCATCTCCTCATCACGGGCCCCAACCGCGAGCATGTGAACGCTGATCCCGATCAGGACAATCCGCGCATCGTCATGCCCTACAACAGCTCTTCGGGTTCCGGCGATGTAACCGCCCAGGCCGTCTACGGAAACTCTTGCCGGTCTGAAGATTTCGATGAGCTCGCCGCGCAGCATATCGACGTTCACGGCAAGATCGTCCTCTGCCGCTACGGCTCCAATTTTCGCGGCGTCAAGGTTTATCTCGCCGAGCAGCACGGTGCCGTCGGCGTGATCATTTACTCCGACCCGCAGGACGATGGCTATTACAAGGGCGACCCTTATCCCATCGGTCCCTGGCGTCCTGACACCAGCGTGCAGCGCGGCTCGGTCAACTACATCTTCCGCTATCCCGGCGATCCCGAAACTCCCGGCGTCGCTTCCACGCTCGATCTGCCCGACTCGGCTCGCGCCACGAATATCGCAGGTCCCAATGGCGTCGAGCCGCGCATCATCTCCATTCCTCTCAGCTATCACGATGCCGCGCCTATCCTCCAGGCGCTCACCGGCCCCGGTGTTCCGCAAGCGTGGCAGGGTGCGTTGCCGTTCCGCTATCACCTCGGCCCCAGCGGCGTGAAAGTTCACCTCGTCTCTCAGCAGGACTACCAGCGCCGCATCATCTGGGACGTCATCGGGAAAATCCAGGGCTCTCAGGATCCCGGCGCACCCGTCATCCTTGGCAATCATCGTGACGCGTGGGTTTATGGCACGGTCGATCCCTCCAGCGGCACCGCCGCCATGCTTGAAGCCGTTCGCGGCATCGGTGCTCTCGTTCGCCAGGGCTGGCGCCCGCGCCGCACCATCGTCTTCTGCAGTTGGGATGCCGAAGAAGAAGGCCTCGTCGGTTCCACGGAATGGGTTGAGCAACAGGGCAGCGCGCTCGACCACGCGGTCGCATACTTCAATGTCGATGTGGCCGTCTCCGGTCCGGATTTCTCCGCCTCGGCTGTGCCTTCGCTCAAGGAATTTGTTCGTGATATTGCCCGCTCCGTTCCCAGTCCCGTCGCCGGCTCGGTTTTTCTTCAATGGCACATCAAGTCTCTCAGCGGCAATGAGCATCGCGGCTCCAACGCGCCGCCCATCGAGGGCGAACAGGTGCACGTCGGCGACCTCGGCTCGGGATCGGACTTCACGCCCTTCCTGCAACATGCCGGTGTACCCTCGACCGACATCGAGTCCGGTGGCCCGTACGGCGTTTACCACTCCGCGTTCGATGACATGGCCTGGTACACGAAGAACGCCGACCCTGATTTCGTCTATCTGCAGGAGATGGCGCGCGTGTTCGGCCTTGAAGCCATGCGCATGGCCGATTCAGACGTGCTGCCCTACGACTATGTCGCCTACGCGCGCGAAATCTCCGCCTACATTGATGCGGCCAAGCGCAAAGCGTCCGATCATGGCCTCGACTCTCTCGACTTCGCCCCGGCTCAAGCCGCCGCATCGCATTTTGCCGCGGCCGCCCAACGCGTCCATGCCCTTCAGTCCGCTCCTTCCGGCGATCTCGCGCAATTGAATCTCGCCCTCCGCCAAACTGAAACGGCTTTCCTCTCTGACTCCGGCCTTCCCAACCGCCCCTGGTATCGCCACACCATCTACGCCCCCGGCATGCTCACCGGCTATGCCGCCGTCGTCATCCCCGGCGTGAATGAGGCTATCGATGCCCGCGATCCCAATCTAGCCGCGCAGCAATTGACAGTTCTGACTCAGGCCATTGACCGCGCCGCAGCCATACTGTCCGCCGCGCCTTGATCGATTCCAGCCGTTCTCGATTTTGGGTGGCTCGCGGCAAAAAAAAGGCGCCCAGCTTTGTATCAGGGCACGAGCGGGGTACCCACCCGGCGGGTGGGTCGCGTGCCGCAAACACCGCAGAATGAACGGGAGCTTTAGCCCCCGAGGGATCGCAGCAAACCGATCATTCACCTTGCCTTACTTAAGTGCACACCAGCAGCCGCCGCCCCTGCCCCCAAAAGGCCACGGCCTCCCACCCACGAGCCATTCCCCATCCTTGCAAAACGGGACTATTGTCCATTCGCAAGCTGATTGTGCCGTTCAACGGCGCAACAAAATGTTTGGAGATTTCCCTTATGGTTGACTTGCTTCTCGCCTTGGCCTTCGTTGCGATGATTCTCTCGCCGCCCATTCTGGCGACACGCCATCGCGGCAAAAACCACAGGCGCAACAACTAGTTGGGAAAGCTTCCTTTGGGGGTCCAATGGTTGCTTTGGTCATCGAACTCACTCTAGTTGCGGCTGGAATTCTGCCGCTTATTGTCGCCTCACCGCAGCCGTCCCGCGCCGTCAATCGAGGCTATTGCGGCCGCCTCGGCAACGCTCGCCGCAGCCACTAACCAGGATCGCGGGTCCCACGCCGACAGCGGCCAACGGTTACTGCAATTTCGGCAGACCGACCTTGCGAACCAGTTCGGCGTAGCGGGGGTCGGAGCGGATGTTGTCGAATCCTGGCGAAACATTCAGTCCGATGAGCAGCCGGAATCGTGCTCTCGATAGGCCGTATCGAGCCAGTCGAAGGCCTTCTTCTCTATCTCCCATGTCGGCGTAGAAGCGGGCAATCTCAACGGTGACGCATAGCCCTTCTCGCGGCGTGCTACCAGTACTGCAGCGGCGTCGGTGAGCGCACCTTTCCAGCCAGTGGAACGGAATCCTCGTTCCAAGCATCGCCGAACTTGATTTCATCCGGGTGCCCGTTCATGGGACTCATCTTCCATTCTTCCATTGCCTGAGGATACATGTGTTTTCCCCAAAACGCATAGACGAGGCAGTCATGGGCCAGGGAAACGTTGGGATCCTCCTTCGCCAAGTGTTTGCATACTTCGATTGCGTGATCGTATTGCGCGCCTCGACCAGAATTCCCCCGAGTACCCGGTGATCATGGGCGACAAATGGATCCAACTGTGAGCGCGACTCGATTTCCGCCAGTGCTTCCTGATTCTGGCCCCGAGCTGACTGATGTCTTTCGGCAACCACTGGTGGGCTGTGGCATCGTTGGGGTCAAGCGCAATTGCCTTCTTGAATTCAGCCTTCGCTACCCGCAAAATCCCAGTCGTATTCCATCTCATTGCGCCCAGAATCGGCGTGCGGACGAGCCATGTCGGGATCCAATTCAAGCGCTTCGCGGGCCGCGTTGCTTGGCCTTGGGGAAAGTCCTCGGTGGGATTCCCGTCCAAATAAGGAATGACGGAATAGACGTCAGCGAGGCCGGAATATGCCAGGGCATAATCAGGATCTTTGCGATGGCCTCGTTGAAATAGGAGATGGCAGCATCCAGATTGGCGCGGTCCCTCAGGTTCCACGCGTAACGCCCCTTTAAATACAACTCGTAGGCTTCCGCGCTCCTGCGTGCCTTGCCGAGCTCACCTGCTGCTTTTCGGCGGATGTAAGAGTGGAGCGCAACTGCTCCGCGATGTCGCCGGCGATTTGCTCCTGCAGATGAATAAGATCGGAGATTTTTCCGGAGTACCGCTTGGCCCAAGATTTCGGTATTGTTCTCGAACGTCGGTTAGCTCGGTGCTGACTTCGATGTTGTTGGCCTGCACGGTCACGCGGCCACTGACCACGACCGATACGCCAAGTTCGTATCCCGCTTCTTGCACCTCGATATCCTTTCCCTTGAGGCGAAAGACCGAATCGCGTGAACGGACCTTGAGCTGCGGAATGTGGGAAAGGTTTCCAATCAGTGACTCGGTGATGCCGTCGCTGAGGTAGTCGGAGCGAGCGTCCCCGCCCGTGTTCATGAAGGGCAAAACCGCGACAGAATCGGATGAGAGATCCGGTGCCGTGGCACTCGGAGGTTCGCGCGTGTCGTCCGCACCGACACGCGAATGGGTATGACCGCCCCAGAGATAAATGATGAGAGCCGCAGTGAGGGCCAAAGGCACGGCCCAGGCCGCGACGCGGGCAGGGTTTACGGTCCAGCGAGGCCCGGTAGCTGCTGCAACCGGCAATCTTTGAGCCGGATCGTGTGTGTGCTGCGCGGCTGTGCCGTTCTTGGGTCGACCGTTCGGATACTCATTGGCGATTTGGCTGAGTATTCCATGATCGGCGGCCAACTCTTCGGCTTCCAATTCTCCGGAATTGCCCCTCAGCCATTCCGTCAGCTCGTCTGGATAAGCAAACACACTTCCGCGCTCGCCGCCGGGTACGCGGTGCACAGGCAGTCCGCGCTCTCGCTCCCAGCGCTTCACGGTGCGCTCGGCTCGGTTCAGGAAGACTGCAATCTCCTTCCACGAGATGAGAGTCTTCTCAGACTTTTCGGTTTTACCAACAAGGGAAGCCATGGCCGCCTCAGTTTCGGGGCCCGACTGGGGGTAGCCGTGTATGCAAAATCATACGGCTGCCTGATTCGGGTGTCCAGCGAGTTCTTTTAAGTTTCGAGGCCCCAAATGGCCCGTACTGGCACATGATGGCGCTTGCTGCGAACGCCCGAGCAATGAGACAGATAGGGGAGCGTCCGTGTGAGCAGGCCCAAGGCTGCATCCCCGCAGCGTCCGACAAAGGGAGGTTCCGTTATGCGCTTTTTCTGCGCGACTGCGCTGATCTCGTGCGCACTTGTCTTTTCCGGCTGCACAGGCGCACCGGTGATGACCTCAACCCAAACGAACCCAGTGCAGGGCGCAGTGCTCCAAGGAAGAGTCCACGGCGGCCAGAATCCCATCTCCGGCGCACACGTGTATCTCTACGCGGCCAACACGACTGGCTACGCGGGCCCTGGCATCGCGGCTTCGAGCAGCAACGCGTCGGTGTCGCTGCTGAATTCCAACGTGCTCACACAGGTCCCTGCAGGCGGCAAAGACAGCAACAACAACTACTATGTGACGACAGACTCGGGCGGCATTTTTTCCATCACTGGCGACTACACTTGCCCCAGCGCAAGCTCGCAGGTCTATCTCTACGCGGTGGGCGGCAACCCAGGTCTGGGATTGGGTACGAATTCATCTGCCGGACTTCTGGCCGCGCTGGGAACCTGTCCGGCCAGCGGCACGCTTTCGTCTTCCCTCTTTGTCACCATCAACGAGGTCTCTACCATCGCCACGGCGTATGCCGTCGCCGGCTACGCCACTGACGCGACGCACGTGTCGAGCTCCGGCACCACGCTGGCGACGACCGGCATCGCCAACGCCTTTGCAAGCGTGACCAACCTGGAAACGCTGAGCACGGGCGTGGCGCTCGCCACCACGCCGGTTGCCAACGGGGGCAACGGGACGGTACCGCAGAGCGAGATCAACACACTGGCCAACATTCTCGCCTCGTGCGTCAACTCGAGCGGAGCGGTAACGGGACCGCCGAATCCGACACCGTGTGATGATCTGTTTGTCGAGGAGTATGGGTTTGCCCCAACCGGCACCACGCAACCGGCCGACACGGCGACGGCAGCGATCCTCATCGCGCACATCCCGTGGGCCATCGTCTCATTTCTCTATGGTCTGCAAACGGGGGCTTCGCCCTTCCAGCCCACGCTCAGCGCCGCGCCCAACGACTTCACCATCGCCATCAGCTATACCGGCAGCGGGCTTGATGGGCCAGCCGGGTTAGCCGTCGACAAATCAGGGAACGTATGGGTCGCAAATCTCAGCGGTAACGCCGTCAGCGAGTTCGGCCCAACAGGCGCGCCGCTCTCCGGCTCCGGCGGCGTCACCAGCGGCGGGCTCAATTCTCCTCTTTCCATCGCCATCGATGCGTCCGGCAACGCTTGGGTCACGAACTCTGGGAACGCCAGCATCAGCGAGTTCGACTCCAGCCGCTCCGCCATCTCCGGTTCCCCTTACACGCTCGGCGGGTTGAGCACTCCATACGGCATTGCCATTGACCAATCCGGCCACGTTTGGGTCGCAAATCATAGCACTAACAACAGCATCAGTGAATTCAGTTCCGGCGGGTCGCCCATTACAGGCTCTAGCGGCATTACAACCGGCGGGCTCGATGTTCCGTATGCAATTGCCATCGACGTCTCAGGCAATGTCTGGGTGTCGAACTTTTTCGCCACTAGCATCAGCGAGTTCAATTCCAGTGGCACGGCAAATGCAAGCTCCCCGTTTTCGGGTGGTGGGCTCCTCTCTCCGGGCGGCATCGCCATCGACGCTGCCGGCAATGTGTGGGCGGCGAACGTTTATGCTGGCGCCAACAGCCTTAGTGAGTTCGACCCTGCCACAAGCTTGTTTCTTTCAGGCTCGAACGGCTACACAGGCGGCGGGCTCAGTTACCCCTACTATGTCGCGATTGATGGTCAGGGCAATGTCTGGGCGACGAACGACGCCTTCGGCGGTGACAGCATCAGCGAGTTCACGTCAACTGGCACGCAAATCTGCAATTCTCATAGCCTTTTCACCTGCCCCGCTGGCTATTTCGGGGGCGGGCTCAATGGCCCCTTTGAACCCGCAATCGATGGCGCAGGAAATCTCTGGGTTTCGAACTATGGCAGTGGCAGCGGCAACAACATCACTGAGTTCGTTGGTGCGGCGTCGCCGGTCGTGACGCCCATCGTTGCTAATCTCCTGACCCCCTACGGCTCTCATGCCGTCAACAAGCCGTGAAGAAAGCAGGGTTCAAGTGTCAGTTGTCAGGGATCAGAAAGCGGCATTGGAGAAAAGAATGAACCTGAAAAAGACTGCTCTCGCATTTGGCTTTGCCCTCTTGCTCGTCGCGGCTCTTCCCCTCCGCGCGCAAACCGGCTGCACCGATTCGCCTGAAGATCCCACCATCGTGCTCGCCGCTGTTGGCGGCGCAGGCGCGTTAGCCACCGGCCTTTGGAGATCCCGCGTCAAGAAATGAAGTCACCTCATTGCGGAGCGCGGAGTCGAGATGATTCTGATTGCCATTCCTTCTTCCACGGGCGCTGAGATCACAAGAATTCGAGAGTTATGCGGCGTCGCCGGTTTCGACTTCAAAACCGTGCCCGAATTGAATGAAGGCACCGATGGCAATGGCCTCTCCGGCCAGATCCGGGAGGTGGCCGTCGAGGAGCTTCTGGGGCGCACCGCCGTCCATCTTGAGGAAGACCTGATACGCAACACGCTGGAAGGCAAGGTCGTCCTGGTCACCGGCGCTGCGGGATCGATCGGCTCAGAACTTTGCCGGCAGATCGCGCGCTTTCATCCGGCCGGGATTGTCGGATTCGAGACTGCAGAATCCTCGCTCTTCGATGTCGATGGCGAGATGCGAAACTCCTTTCCTCTCATCCCGTTCTATCCGGAGATCGGAAGCATCCAGAACCGTGCGCGCCTGAATGACGTTTTTTGCCAGTACAGGCCAACCGTGGTTTGTCACGCCGCAGCCTACAAGCACGTTCCCTTGATGGAAACTCATCCATTTGAGGCCGTCGAAAACAATGTCTTCGGAACCTACAACGTGGCTGTGGCCGCGGCCGAGCACGGCGTCGAGGATTTCCTGCTGATCTCTTCGGACAAGGCGGTTCGGCCGACCAATGTGATGGGCGCAACGAAGCGCATCGCCGAGCTGATCCTTCTTGCCTTGCAGAACGGCGGCACCAGGTTCGTGGCCGTTCGGTTTGGCAACGTGCTGGGGTCGAATGGCAGTGTGATTCCCATCTTCAAGAAACAGATTGCGGCCGGCGGACCCGTCACCGTGACTCACCCGGATATGTGCCGCTACTTCATGACCATTCCCGAAGCCTGCCAGCTTGTCCTGCAAGCCCTTGCCATCGGAAAGGGCGGCCAGATCTGCGTTCTGGATATGGGGAAGCCTCTGAAGATCGTGGATCTGGCAAGGAATCTTATCCAGTTGTCGGGGCTCAGGCCCGATGAAGACATCAGAATTGAATTCACAGGCATCCGCCCCGGCGAAAAGCTCTACGAAGAACTCAGCTGTCGCCTGGAAAACACCGTGCCGACGAAACATGACAAGATCCGCATCTTTGTCGGCAATGGTGTGCCGGAGGAAGATATGCGCACCTGGCTCGGATCGCTTCGCGAGATCTGCGAATCCCGCGACACGGGCCGCCTGGTCGTGGCGCTTAAAGAACTCGTCCCCGATTACAGTGCGAGCGTCGATCTTCTCAAGCGCATCACCGGGCTGGAGGAGCCCAGCGGGCTTGCTTTGGAATTGCAGTGAGCCTCGTGCGTTCCATTGCTCCTTTCGTCCCTCGTCCACTCGATCCTTAAGTGCCTCAGTCCCTTAGCCCCTCCGCCCCGTGGCCCTATAGTCCCGAAGCCCCGAAGTCCCGTCGTCCGTCGGCCTGTGCCCTGTGATCTAAATCACTTCGAATTTGACCCCCCCGCCCTCACACTCGTATCGTTAAGGTTGGATCACCCATGAAGCCCCACTACCAAAGTCTCCGCATCGGAATTGCTGTCGTCGTCATCCTCGGCACAGTTGCCTGGCTCGCCTTTACCGGCTACAGCTCCAATAAGAGCTACTACGTCACCATCTCCGAGCTCGGCACCATGGGCGACAAGGCGTATCACAGCAATCTCCGCGTTGAGGGCTTCGTTCAACCCGGCTCTATCGAGCAGGTCGGAACCCACGTCGACTTCGTGCTGAATGAGTACGAAAGCCACTCGTCCAAAGCCCCCAGCGGCCATCTCCTCAAGGTCAGCTACAAGGGAACCGAGCCGCCGCCCGACACCTTCAAAGACGACGCGCAGGCTCTCGCCGAGGGCACCTATGGCCGCGACGGCGTCTTCCACGCCAACGTCCTTCAAGCCAAGTGCGCCAGCAAATACGCTCCGCAGCAGCCCGGCGCAGCGCCATCTACCGCGCCCACGTCCAAACCGAACACCGCATCCGCTCCGAATCCCGCGCCTCCCGCCTCCGCACAGACCGCAGCAAACTGATCGAATGACACCGAACGCCTCCGAAGCCGGCGCTCAAACCTCTGCGCCCGGCTCGATCGCGCGACCTCGTCCAGGTGTCCAAGCTCTTCGGCAGCTTTGCCGCTCTCCGCCAGGTTTCACTCGATCTCGAGCCCGGCCGCTGCTACGTTCTTCTCGGCGAAAACGGTGCGGGAAAATCCACGCTTCTCCGCATTCTCGCCGGCCTTCTTCGTCCCACCCACGGCACGGTCAAAGTTTTCGGTAAATCCCAGCCTCACGACGCGCGCGCCCGCATTGGCTACATGTCCCACGCGCCCATGCTCTACGACGAGCTCACCGCCCAGGAAAATCTTCGCTACTTCAGCAGTCTTTATCCCGGCCGCCCCTGCCTCACGCCCGCTGAAGCGCTCCGCCAGGTCGGCCTCGATCCCGATCTCAATCGCCTCTTCGGCCAGTACTCGCAGGGCATGCGCCAGCGCACATCGCTCGCCCGCGTTCTTCTCTCCGTTCCCGAGCTGCTCCTTCTCGACGAGCCTTTCTCCAACATGGATGTCGAAAGCGTGCGCCAGATGGTTGCCCTCCTCGCCGGTTTCCGCCAGTCCGATCGCACCATCGTCCTCACCACGCATCAGCGCGAGCATGCCGCCCCCATCGCCGACTTCGTCATCACCCTCCACGCCGGCCGCGTCGCGTCGCTCGAACCCGGGAGCCCAACCCAATGAAGACCAACGGCGCGCGCTTCCTTGAATCTCTCAACATTCCCTTCGAGCTTCGCGAGTACGAAGTCGATCCCGAAGACTTGTCCGCAATCACCGTCGCAAAAAAGATCGGTATGCCCGCCGAGCAAGTTTTCAAAACTCTGCTGACGACCGATGGCGCACATGACTATGTTTTCGCCGTCGTCCCCGGCGACGCCGCCCTCGACTTCAAAAAGTTGTCGCGTCTCGCCGGTTGGCGCAAAGCAGAAATGGCTCCCCTCAAAGACGTGCAGCCGCTCACCGGCTACATCCGCGGCGGCGTCACCATCTTCGGCGCAAAGAAGCCCTACCCCGTCTTCGTTGACGAAACTGCCATCCTCTTCGATCGCATCAGCGTCTCCGCCGGCACGCGCGGCACGCAGTTGATCCTCACTCCCGATGACTATCTCCGCGCTGCCGCCGCAATCGGCCAGCCCGTCCAAACCGCGGACCTCACCAAAGACATCGGACCACCTTCTCCGGAGAGCCACAGCGAATGACCCGCGCCCTCTTCACGCATCTCGCCAAAGATCTCCGCATCGAGTGGCGCACCCTTGACGCCATGATCTCCATGATTTTCTTCTCCGGCCTCGTCGTCGTGCTCTTCTCCATCGCCTTCGATCCCCGCGGCGCATTCTCGCAGCAAATCGCCGGCGGCGTCCTCTGCGTGGCCACCATGTTCGCCTCCGTCAGCGCCCTTAATCAGGCCTGGGCACGCGAAATCCGCCATCAGGTCATGGACGCGCAGCGCATGGTTCCTTCGCCCGGCGCCGAGCTTTACCTCGCCAAGACCATCGCCAACTTCCTCTTCGTCTCCATTGTTCAAATCGTTCTCGCGCCCTTCTTCTTCGTCTTCTATAACCTTCATATCGCCGGCAATGCCTGGCAGTTGGCCCTCGTTCTTCCTCTCGGCACCTGGGCTCTTGTCGTCAACGGAGTCTTCTTCGCCGCGCTCTCCATCGGCAGCCGCAACCGCGAATTTCTTCTCTCGCTTATTCTCTTTCCCATCTTCATTCCGGCTCTTCTCGCCATGGTCCAGGCCGTCACGTCGATCCTCACCGGCGATGGCGACCCCATGCTCTGGATCAAAATGCTCCTCGGCTACGACATCATCTTCACCACCGCCAGCCTGCTCCTCTTCGACGTCGTCTTCCACGCCGAATAGCCGCAACCCTGCGCACGCCCCACCACAACCGCGAGGGTGCCCCATCCCGTAGGGATGAAGGAAGTTAGCCCAGGATGAAGTCCGCCGTAGCGGACGAAATCCTGGGAAGGCATCCCGATGAATCTCAGCCCCGTAGGGGCGATGGAACTTCAACGACTCCTTACGCAGGTTGCCCCATCCTTCCGCTTTTTTCTGCGGAAGGGTGGGAAACCACGAACCCAAATCAAAATGTCTTGTATCAGGGCATGAGTTTACTCATGCCGCTAACCGCGCAAGAAAACCGCGCGGGCTTTGGCCCTTGCGGAAACAAACGGAGGGAGCGTGGCGCTTCAGCACCACGAAAACCTAACCACCCGTTTTAGAGAAACAAAGTGCGCGGCGAAGTCGCGCCAAAAAGGCCGACGTTGTAGGTATCGCAATTCTCACTCTGGATGATGAGGCCGTGCCCCGCGGCAGGCTGTGAAGCAGTTGTCCTAGCGCGCAGTCCAGCCCAAATCGATGTCCAGGGCCGCGCCGGTTATGCCCGCTGCGTCGTCCGAACACAGGTACTCCACAAGCGAAGCTACCTCGCGCGGTTCCAGCAGCCGGCGGATGGCGGCGGGTCCAAGCATGATCTTTTGAACCACGTCCTCCTCCGACATGCCGTTCAGGCGGGCCTGATCCGCAATTTGCTTTTCAACAAGCGGAGTGCGGACAAACGCGGGACATATGGCATTGCAGGTGATGTTGTTCTCGCCCATTTCGAGCGCTACAACTTTCGTCAACCCCAACATCCCGTGCTTGGCCGAAATGTAAGCCACCTTGAAGGGCGACGCCACTTTTCCGTGGACCGAGCTGATGTTGATAATCCGGCCCCACTTCTGCTGGATCATGTGCGGCAATGCGTACTTGCAACAAAGGAAAGTTCCAGTGAGCATAACGCCGATCAGAGTGTCCCAGCGTTCTTCGGGGAAATCCACTACGGGCGCCATGAATTGCAAGCCCGCATTGTTGACCAGGATGTCAAGACGGCCAAATCTTTCCATGGTGGCCTCGACGAGATGGCGCACGTCGCCGGCCTGGGAAACACTTGTTGCTACGAAGAGACAGTCTGTTCCAGCTTTTTGAACTTCCGTCGCGGCTCGTTCTCCACCGGAAGCGTCCACGTCGGCAATCACGCAATTCGCGCCCTTCCGCGCGAGCATCTCAACGATGGCCAGCCCAATCCCGCTCGCACCACCCGTTACGATCGCAGCTTTCCCCTTCATGACGTGCTCCTTGCGGCACGACCGTCGAGCTGTCAAGGCCGCCGCAAGTCCCATTCTTCCGCATCTTCCTCATTCCGCGCCAAATAAAACCCGCCCCAAGTTTGCCGATCATTTCCCCCTCCTGGCGCATACTCGTTCCATATGCAACCAACCAAGGTCTCCGTCCGAAGCACAAAACTCCGCTCACGCAGGCGGCTTTTGCGAAGATTCTCGCTCTCTGTGGCTGACCGCCATCTGGAGGCGAAAATAAATAAATAAAAAATTTAGGAAGTTTCGCCTGTTTTTCGCCATTTAACTCGTTTAGAATCAACAAGCCGTCTTCAGAAAAGTCGAAAACATGCGTGCATTTACGTCGAATTTATGACCAACAACTCCTTTGGAATCAATACGCGCCCCACTCATTTTCAGCCAGCGCGCATTCACTCCTTAACTCTCTCATTTCATGACTCTTGTTTCATTTCTCTACTTCCGAGCGCCGCGACCCACGACCACTGTCCACGGTTCACCGTTCACCGTCCCTTACCCCGCCTGCGCCGCAATCCATCCCGCCTCGTCGCCGTCCTCAGCTCGGACTGCCGCCTCGGCCTCCATCGCCCGCAGCGAGCTCCGCATCCGTTCAAACTCCGGCCGCCCACGCAGCGGCAGCAGCCGCGGATCGCCCAGCATTTGGAAATACCAGGGGCAGCGGTTCTCATTGGCAATGCGCAGCTCTTCCAGCGCCGCTTCGTCCTCGCCCATCGCCACATACGTCGCGGCGTCGAACGTGTTCATCACGAACCGTTCGCGGCTAAGCCATTGCAACCGCTCCAGCAGCGTTCGCGCCTCTTCTTTGCGCCCTGCGCATGCCAGCGCGTACGCATGCGCCGACGTCGCCAGGTCGAAGTGCGCCGATCGCGATTCCAGCGCGCGCGCTAGTTCCACCGCGCGTGCAGCCTCGCCGTTGTGCGCCAGGATCATCGCGCCATACAGATGCGCGCCGTCGTGCTCGGTAAACTGCGAGATCGCCTTGCGAATCTGGTCAACGCTCGCCTCGGCCTCTCCCGCCAGGTGCAGCGCCCACGCCAGCTCCGCCTGCAGCCACGGTGAATAGGGATCGACCTGAATCGCCGCGCGCAGCACATCAAGAGCTTCGTCGAAGCGATGCCGGCTCAGCAGGAACATCGTGCGCACTCGCGTTGCTCTTGGATCGTAGGTCAGATGCGCCGAGCGCGCGAATGCTTCCAGCGCCGCACGCAGGTTCCGGTCTACATGAAACCGGATCCAGCCCAACGCCGGCAGCAGCGCGTCGGCGCTCTCCGCCGATTCAGGGATTTGCGCTGCCGCTCTCCGAATCGCACTCGCCGCGGCCGAGGCCGGCATGAATCCGTAAACGGCCTGCGTCACGCAAAGGTGCGCAAGATCGGCTCGCGCGGCCGTGCACGATGGATCCAGTTCGATAGCCCGCTGCAATCGGCCCATCGCATCCTGCATGCGATGCCGTTCCAGAGTCTGACCCTCGCGATGCGCGCGCAGATAGAGATTGTGCGCCTCGCTGCGCTGCGCTGAACTCTCGCGTTCGGCTCCGCCGGCAGCGGCCGCGATCGAAGGTCCGTCGGAGCCAATCCGGCTGCTCACGCAGTTCACAAGCCCGCGCTCGAGCTCCGAAATCCGTTCGCGCCCCGCCACCAGGTCTTCGGTCCAGAGCTGCACGCCATCGACAACCCGGATCATCTCGGCTCGCAGCCTGAACAGCTCCGGCGTTGCGCAAAGCTCGCCACACAGCACGAGGTCCGCTGCGAGCGTCTTCCCAATCTGCTGCGCCGGCAATCCGCGCCGGGCCAACGTGCACACCGAGTCCCACGCCACTACCGAAGCCATCGCGAATTCGGCTCCGCCCAGGCGTTCCGCCGTCTCCTCTGCTATCGCCGAACCAAGATATTCGGGAACGCCATACTCAACAACGAACGGCACAATGGCAAGCCGCAGCAGCGCACCCGCAGCCCGCGTCTCATTCGTCTGCACAGCGGCAGAGATCCGGTAACCGCGCTTATACACGCTCTCAATGCAATCCGCGGGTTGAAGCCGCTCGCACAGCGAGGCGATGCACTTCGCAACGACGTCGCCGGAAGCGTGCTCTTCGCCCCAGACCGCGCGCTTCAACTCCAGCGGACTTATGATCTCGCCTGCTCGCGTCAGCAGCAGCCGCAGAACAGCCAACTCCTCCGCGGCCAGTTCGAGCGCAGTATCCCCGCGCAAGAGCGTTCCATCGGCCTCGAGCCTCAAGCCCGCAAACCAATACCGAAGCGGCGGTGCATCTGCCGGCGCCGGCGATGAATGGTCCATAGAAACCAACGCAGTTCCGTGGAACCCTCTCAACGCGCCAGCCGGAACCGAGATCCATCCTCTCGATCCATCGCCGGCTTCAGCAGCGAGGGTTCACACCGCAATCATCCGGGGGAAGGCAATTCACAAGAGCAACAAGGTTGAACTTCTACTCGACACGCGCAATCCGGCCGCAACCGCGAAGCGGTCAATGACCCTATGAACATGTCGATGGATCGATTATCCGCTTGACCTGGGGGCGAGGGCAGCTCTTTGCGGACATTTCGATGCTGGAAGTAATCGTCGGCAGGTTACCGCACACGCCGCAGCCTCAACTCTCCCGCTATGAGCTAGAAGCTAGAAGCTGGTGGCCGATTTTACGCCTTGCCGATCACCTTCGCCAGGGTGGCGCCAATCTCGGCCGGCGACACTACCACGTGAATCCCCGCCGCGGTCATAGCCTTCATCTTGTCGGCTGCCGTTCCCTGGCCGCCGCTGATGATCGCGCCTGCGTGGCCCATGCGCCGCCCCGGGGGCGCAGTCTGGCCGGCGATGAACCCCACCACCGGCTTCTTCACATTCTCTTTCACAAACTCCGCCGCTGCTTCCTCCGCCGAACCGCCAATCTCACCGATCATAATGATCGCTTCCGTGCCGGGATCGTCATTGAGCAGGCGCAGCGCGTCAATGTGCGTTGTGCCGATAATTGGATCGCCGCCAATGCCGATCGCCGTCGACTGCCCAATCCCTCGCTGCGTCAACTGATGCACCGCCTCGTAGGTTAACGTACCTGACCGCGAAACAATGCCGATCGATCCCTGCTTGTGAATCCGCCCCGGCATGATTCCAATCTTCGCCATTCCCGGCGAAATAACCCCCGGGCAATTGGGTCCGATGAGCCGCGACTTTGACGTCTTGAGCTTGGCCCACACCTTCACCATATCCAGTGTCGGAATGCCCTCGGTGATACAGACAATCAAGGGAATCCCAGCATCTTCGGCCTCAAGAATCGCATCGGCGGCAAACGGCGGCGGCACAAAGATCATGGTCGCGTTGGCGCCCGTTTTCGCCACGGCATCCGTCACGGTGTTGAACACCGGCCAACCCTCGTGCGTCGTTCCACCCTTGCCCGGCGTGACTCCGCCCACCACCTTCGTTCCATACTCCGCGCAGCCCTTCGCGTGGAACGTGCCTTCTTTGCCGGTGATGCCCTGCACAATCAGCCGCGTATTGTTATCGACTAAAACCGCCATGAAAAATAGCTCCTAGCTGCTAGCTTCTAGCTACTAGCTTTTCAAAGACTGAATGAATGCTCCGAGCATCTTGGAAGTTTCTATGCAAAGGGATTCCGCTTTCCCTCGCAGTCCTTCATCGCCGATGCTCAGCCGCTTGGCGAGTAAAAGCTGCGTTTGAAGTTCGTAGGTTGAGCCTAGCGCGATATTGAGAAACTGCCTAAAGTCGCGATCCGTAGCTCTTCCCCGGCCCTCGGCGATATTACTCGCGATCGAAACGCTGGCTCGCCGAAGCTGTGAAGTTAACCCGTAGATCTCATCATTCGGAAACGTCTTCACAAGACTGTAGACAGCTTCGGTCAATTCCATCGCTCTTTGCCAAACCGTCAGATCCTGGAAATCTTGCGACAAGCCTAATCTCCCCGAGGAGTGATTTTGAGCTAGAAGCTAGGAGCTAGAAGCTAGAAGCTGCTTTTACAACCATCTCCGCTGCTTCTTTCATCGTTGCGCCCACCTGGAAATTCAGTCCCGACTCTTTCAGAATCTTGCGTCCCTCTTCCACGTTCGTCCCCTCGAGCCGCAACACAATGGGCACCTTCACGTGCAAATTCCGCGCTGCCGCCACTACCCCCGTTGCCAGCCGGTCAACACGGAGAATTCCGCCAAAGATATTGATGAAGATCGCCTTCACATTCTTGTCGGAAAGCAGAATTTCAAAGGCGTGCTCGATCTGCTCCTGCGTTGCGCCGCCGCCCACATCCAGAAAATTCGCCGGGCTGCCGCCGGCATATTGAATAATGTCCATCGTCGCCATGGCCAGACCCGCGCCGTTCACCATGCAGGCGATCGTGCCATCGAGCTTGATGTAATTCAACGCGTACTTGCTCGCCTCCACCTCCAGCGGATCCTCTTCGGCCACGTCGCGCAGCGCCTTGATGTCGGGATGCCGAAACAGCGCGTTGTCATCGAAGGTGATCTTCGCGTCGAGCGCCAAAAGCTTGCCGTCCTTTGTCGTGATGAATGGGTTGATCTCCACCAGCGAAGCGTCTGTCTCAATAAACGCGTTGTACAGGCTCTGGAAAAACCCGACCGCCTGATTGATCTGCGGCGGCTTCAGTCCCAGCGCGAATGCCAGTTTGCGAGCCTGCCACGCGCCAAACCCAACCGCGGGATCGATCGTCTCCTTGAAGATCGCCTCGGGAGTCTTCGCCGCTACCTCTTCAATCTCCATGCCGCCGGCCTGCGACGCCATAAACACCAGCTTGCCCG
The DNA here is from genome assembly GCA_963813015.1 of uncultured Acidobacteriaceae bacterium. Taxonomy (GTDB): domain Bacteria; phylum Acidobacteriota; class Terriglobia; order Terriglobales; family Acidobacteriaceae; genus Telmatobacter. Next base: position 533,887 of record CAWEXN010000008.1, on the reverse strand, counting down.
TTGCGCGGTCCAGCACGATGCCGAGATAGAGTTCGCGCTCGATGTCCGCGGTCTCTTCAATCAGCAGTCGCTGTACCTTCTGTCCCTGCGGCCCGGTCTGGTGAGTCACCAGCGTCATGCCCAGGATGTTCTTGCTGTGCAGTTCCGCGTCCTCGCGTGTCCTGGCCACCTTCACGCCGCCGCCTTTGCCGCGGCCCCCCGCGTGAATCTGCGCCTTCACCACCACTCCCGGAGCGCCTTCCGCGAACAGCTTGCGCGCTACCGCTACCGCCTCCTCGAAGGTGGCCGCTTCTTCACCTTTGGGCACGGCAACGCCATATTTCGCCAGGATTCCCTTTGCCTGATACTCGTGGATTTTCAAATGGATTGAACCTCAGACATTTCCCAGATTACCACGCACATTTCGCTTTGAATTTCACCATCCAGTGCGCTCCCAATGCGCCCTTTTTCGCCCGCCAGCCTCTGCTCTGCAATACTGCTTTCATGTCTTTGGTGAAGGAACTGCTTCGCTCGCTGGCCGAGGACGGTGCGTCGCTCACTCGAGAGCAGGCGGCCGAAGTCCTCGTGGAGATCCTCGCCGGCGGCGTGCCGGAAGTTGAAACGGCCGCTCTGCTAGCAGTCCTCGCCACGCGCGGTGAGCAGGCTCCCGAACTGGCCGGCTTTGTTGACGTCATGCGCCGGCACTCCGTGCCCATTCCGTTCACCGACGCCGAGCGCGAGCAGCTCGTCGATTGTGTTGGCACTGGCGGCGGCGGTCCGCAGACCTTCAACATTTCCTGTGGAGCCGCGCTTGTTGCCGCAGCCGCCGGAGCCCGTGTCGCCAAGCACGGCAACCGTGCCGTCACTTCGCGCTGTGGCGCAGCCGATGTCCTTGAGGCTCTAGGCGTCCCCATTGAGCTTTCGCCGGAACTCGCCGTCGAATGTCTCCGCGAAACCGGCTTCGTCTTCCTCTTCGCGCCGCTTTACCACCCGGCCATGAAGGCCCTTGGTCCGCTTCGCCGAGCGCTCGGCTTCCGCACGATCTTCAACCTCGTCGGCCCGCTCACCAACCCGGCCCACGCGCGCACCCAGGTCATCGGCGTTCTCGCGCCCAGTCGCGTGCTTCTCGTCGGCCGCACACTTGCCGCGCTCGGAGCCAAACGCGCCTTCGTTGTCCATGGAACCGATGGAATCGATGAGCTGACAACCACGGGCGAATCGGTGGTTGCGCGCATCGAAGAGTCGGAATCGGGCAAGCCGGAGCTGAAAGCCGCGCGTATTACGCCGGAGATGGCGGGCCTGCCTCGCACCACAATCGACCAATTCACCGGCGGCGACGTGGCCACCAACAAGGCGCTGCTCTATGACGTTCTCACTGGCATTCCCGGCGCGCGTCGCGACGTCGTCTTGCTCAATGCCGCGGCTGTCCTTGTCGCCTCCGGCCTCGCCGGCGACTTGAAAGAGGGTGTCGCTCTCGGCGCCGAAGCCATCGACTCCGGCCAGGCCGCTGCCACGCTCGCGAAACTGCAGCAGTTCGGCTCAAAGCACCCGACCAAGCAGTAAACCCAAATTCCAAGGCAGGTCCGCAGTTTCTTCGTTGGGTGCTCGTTACAGCAGTCCCGACCTCCCAGCCAGCCTCCGCGACAAAAGCCATGAAAGCAGCGAAGCCGCGAACGCAACCGCCACCCAACCCGCCGGTTCCAGCGCACGTCCGGTTGAGGCGGTCAGATGCAACTGCGTGAGCGAAATCTCTCGAGCGTTTGCCAAACCAACGCGCAACAGCTCAAACCCGCACCATCCAAGAACTGCGACCACCAGTACGATTCCGGGCAGGGCGCGCAGCCATGGGAAGGGAATTGGCTTGGGGCAAGCCGCCTCCTCGCGCACTCGTTCCATCGTCGCCGCCAGAAAACCGGAAGAGGGAACCAGTTCCTCTTCACCGCCGAGAATCGCGTCGATCGCCTCATGATCCGTCCGGGGATTCAGATTGCTCTTCATTGCAGCGCCTCCTTTTCGGGCCGAAGCGCCGACGCCAGCAGCGGCGCGCTTTCTTCGCTCAAGTGCGGAAATCTCTTCCGCAGCAGCTCGCGCCCCCGCGCCAGGCGCGCCTTCACAGTTCCCTCGGGCAATTCCATCGTGCGCGATGTGGCGGCCACATCCATCTCGTGAAAGTAATAGAGGACCACCGGTTCGCGATAGCGCTTGGGCAACGCCAGTACGGCCCTCCTCACTGTATCGTCGCTCTGCTTCCTGGCCAGCCCTTCGTGCTGGGTGGCAGGGCCGGCCGGCTCGGCCGCGTCTTCCAGGGGCACATTGACTGCCGGAAACCGCTGCAGTTCCGAGCGAAACACATTCGCCGCAAGCGCGAAAAGCCAAGTCGAAAAGCTCGATTCGCGCCGCCATCCGGCCAGCCCTCGCCAGGCGCGCAGAAAGGCTTCCTGGGCCATCTCTTCAGCGCGTCCCCGATCGCGGCAATAGCGCCAGGCCATATTCACCAGCGGTCCCTGCCAGCGGCGAACGATGCCTTCGAAGGCCTGCACTTTGCCCGCCAGCACGCGATTCACATCGGCCAGGTCTTCTTCGGCGCTGTTCGCGGCAGGCATCTCTTGGCAGCGCTCCTCTCCAGCCAGTGTGACCGTTCCCATCAGGTTCCGGTTGCATTTTCTCTAGAAGAAGCTTCTTTCGAAGATTATGCAACCGGACGCCGCTCCCTCATGTCGTACCGTTTGCAAGGGGAAGATCCCCGGCGAGGAGGAAGAGATGTTCGGAGGCAACGGTATTCAGGCAATCGCAATTCTGTTTCCCATCGCGATGGTGATTGTAGTTTTCACATTTGTCATCGTGATCCATTGGGTTGACACCCAGCGCAAGGAGCGCGAGGCCTTTTACAAGACAGAAACCCTCAGGCGAATCACCGAAGCCACGGGCGAGGGGGCCAAGGCCGCCGTCGACTTGATGCAGGCAGATGAACGGCTCAAGCGTATCAAGGCCCGCGAAGGCATGAAGATCGGCGGCCTCGTAAACATCGGCGTCGGTATCGGCCTCTTGATCTTCCTTCACGCGCTTATGCCTGGCAACGGCATCTACCTTTGCGGGATGATTCCTGGACTCATCGGCGTCGGATTCCTCGTCTACGTCTTCTTCCTCGCGGCGCCGGTGGAATAGGAACCCGGCCGTTTGGCGCGGGCGCAACTGTGCTCCAATTGCGCTCGCGCACGCCGGCCCCGCCACAATCCCCGCCGTTTGACTTGCCAGCCGCCAGCTACGACAATAGAAGAGTTGCCCGCCAATCGTGGGCCTGTGGCGCAGCTGGGAGCGCGCTTCCATGGCATGGAAGAGGTCGTCGGTTCGATCCCGACCAGGTCCACCAAATGTCGATTAATTCGAAGAACTGAGATACTGGCGCGCCCCGGCCTGCCGGGGAGGTCGTCGGTTCGATCCCGACCAGGTCCACCAAATGTCGATTAATTCGAAGAACTGAGATACTGGCGCGCCCCGGCCTGCCGGGGAGGTCGTCGATTCGATCCCGACCAGGTCCACCAAATTCCCGACATGCCAACCGTCTACATCCTCGAAAGCCAAACGAGTAAGCGCTTCTATATCGGATCGGCTGTGGACAGTGAAATTCGATTGGCAGAACATCAGCGCGGGCAAACCAAATCCACACGCGGCCGTGGGCCGTGGGCTTTGGTCTATCGGGAGCAATTCGACACAATTGTAGAAGCGCGCCGTCGCGAACGGCAATTGAAGAGTTGGAAATCTCATCGCACGATCCAAATGCTGATCGATTCGATCCCGACCAGGTCCACCAATCACAATCAAGTAAATTGACCTTTTAGCGTGTGCGGCGGAAAGCCATGGCGTTGCCGCCCAGACGCGTCCTGAAGTCTGATAAAGTGAAGATTCAAATTCTGTCGTTTCGGGGTGATTATGACCCGTAACCCGCTTCCCCTGCTGGGCGCTCTGGCCCTGGCAATCTGCGGGCAGTACACGCCGAATGTGGCGGCTGCGCCAGTGGGCTCATCGGCTCTCCTTCCATCTCAGCCACAGCCGCTCCATGCGCAGCCTTCTCAGGCCCTGGTCGGCACCTGGTCTGCGACGGTCAACTGGAACTTACCGTCGGGGCTATTGATAACTACCAGCTTCATGCCCAACGGCAGCATCCAATCGACGACCCAGAATCACATGGGAATGAGCTTCACGCTTATGGGCACCTACCAGTTCAACGCTGCGCAGGGCACGCTGAGCTACAGGTGGTCGGATTACTTGCCGAAACAGACCTGCGTCGGCGGGTTCTGCACACCGGCGCAGCCGCCGGCGCCGATGGGCGTGGCGGTCACCAACAGCATCCGGTTCCTGAGCACTACCCAGTTCGTCGCCACCTCGAACGGTGCCTCGACCACCTACGTCCGCACCAACGCGACGGGTTTCCCAACTCCCTGAACACGCTTGCTGGCCGCTGCATCATCCCGTCGGGGCTACACCGGTTCCTGAGTTACTGTGTCTCGAAGCTGTCACATTCAAGTGGCTCTTTCCCGCCGGGCCCCCGCGGACAGGTCTTGGTCCGTGGGGTGGAAGAAAGAGCCACCTTGCACAATCCCGGAACAGGCTACAAGAACTCAGGAACCGGTCTAGCCGAACCCTCGAAGAACGATTCCAACCTTGACTCCGGGTTCCTCGCGTTGTCCATTCTCGATCCCCAATCATCTCAGTGAACGGATGTTATGATTTCCGTGTTCACCGGAAATCTGGGGAAATCCAGAGAAAATCATCGCGCTCAAGGAGTTCTTCCCCTTGCCGTTTGACGTCTTCGTCAGTCACTCATCGAAGGACAGACTCGTCGCCAATGCGATCTGCGCGCGGCTTGAGGCCGCTGGCATTCGCTGCTGGATCGCCCCGCGCGATATTGTGGCCGGCACATCCTACGGCGAATCCATCATTGAAGCCATTCACTCCGTAAAAGTGATGGTGCTTGTCCTCTCCGCGAACGCAAATTCATCAGGCCACATTCCTAAGGAGGTCGAACGCGCCGTAAGCAACGGCGTGGCCATCCTGCCCTTCCGCATTGAAGATGTTCCTCCGGGCAAGTCGCTGGACTATTTCATCGGCTCGGTCCACTGGCTCGACGCCATGACGCCGCCTCTTGAAAAGCATCTCGACGAATTGGTTGAGACCGTTCAAAAGCTGATTACGCCCCCGACAGCGTTTCTGGCAGCCCCTGTGCCGCAGTCTGCGTCGGCAAATTCTCCAGCCATTAGGCCCTCGCCCCACGCCGCAGGCAGCGCCGCAACTCCATCAAACAAACTTTGGATCGGCATTGCTGCGGCAGCCCTTGTGGCTGCGGTTGCCCTCGGCATCATATTCCTCAGGCCAAAACCGCCGGGACCAATCTCTCCAACCGTGAATCCTTCTCCCAACCCCTCGCTCGTCACGCCTACACCTGGACCCACACCCGGGCCCGGTCCTTCCACCTCCGCAGATCCCATCGTTGGCTGCTATCACTGGTTCAATAATGGATCGGTTTTTATTCACTCAAATGGCGTCATCCTTGGTGGACCCTTCACGGGACATTGGCGCCGAGTGAACGCCGCGCAACGCAAATACACCTTTACATGGCCCGCAGCGATCGACACGATCACCATTACGGCTAACCAGCGCTCGTTGAGCGGCAGCAATCAATATGGATTCCCGATCGCCGCCACGCGCGCTGCCGGCGCATTCGGCATCATCGGCACCTGGAACATGTCGAATAACGTTCCCTTAGTTGTCTCTGCAAATGGCGACTTCTCGGCGGGAACTTTCTCGGGAACCTGGCAAACCGTCGATGCCTCACGCGGAATCTACACGCTCACCTGGCCAGACCCTGTCGATAGCGTCACGCTCTCCGCCGACGATCAAACCATCTCCGGTGCAAACCAGTACGGCGTGGCGACTTCAGGGACGAGAGTGGAACCCTGCAACGTGAATTGAAGTTCTCTCGGGGCTTCCTCACCGCGGCTTGGCGCCTTGTAGAAACGTGACCACACTGGGCATATTGTCCGGGCTCCCGTGCTCGTGCGCCAACTCCGTCGCAATGGCCAGTGCCTTGTTCAAAGAATCCTTGGCCTCGGTTCCCACATTCGATCGCTGGCTCAGGTTGTAGAGAACCCAGAGCAGGTCCACGCGGATCTGTGTCTCGCTGGGATGCGACTTGGCGATATTCTCGAGCATCTCCACCGCGGTTCGGATCGCGTCGATCCCCTCCGTGTTCCGGCCAACCCAGTAGAGAACAAGGCCGGCATGGTTTGATGCCAATGCCGCATTATGTTGCGCATCCACATCCGCCGGATTGGCGCGGACCAATTGCAGGCGGGTCACCAGGTCTTTTTGGTAGGCCTCGAGTGCCGCCGTGGCATCCTTTGTACCTCCCTGCCCGTCGCCGGCCTGGTCGAGCGTTACCGCCTCGTTGAACTCCTGGTTTCCGAGTTGCTCGAATGACAGCGCGGCTCTCTTGAGACAATCAGAGCCCGCCGGTCCGTGCTGCGCCAATTGTTGGCATTTGCCGAGTTCCTGGTCGAAATTCTTGAACGCATCCGCAAAATTGCTTTGCGCAGCCAGTGCTGTTCCCAGCTTGTCGAATCCGCTCGCCAGCTCCGCTTGATCTTCCATGTTCCCGGGATTCGCGTCGGCTTGCTTCTGGAGAGTCGCGACCTCGCCCTGGCGGATGGTGAGCTCTTGCGCCGGGCAGATGATTCGAAACGCGTCGTAGCCGATATTGATGTTGCGCATGCGAGTGAGGCTGGTGATCTTGAAGATCAGTTGCTTTGGGTATGCGGATCCCAGCATCTTCGAGGTCCAGTCCATCTCAAATTCATCGTCGTGCCCGGCGATCGGCTTGTAATTCCAGGTGCAGACGTCATTTTTCAGGTCGAGCTCAAAGCCGTTCTCGTAGATATGCCTGCTGACGCATGTGCCGTCGCTGCGCCACTCTTGATCCGTCGATGAAACACCCTGGTCTACGTGCCAGACTCCCACCATGTAATCTCGCGATGCCTTCGCCGGATCGTCGGTAAGGCGATTGGTTGAGTCGACACATGCGCGCAATTTTTCTCCCGTGCCGCCCGCGTCCAATTGCTCGTCTGCAGCCGCCGCCCAGACTACGGCTTGCCATCGTTGCTGTTCCTTTTGCATCCGCCTCGCTCTTGGCTGTGTGAGTCGCCTCGTCCGCTCTCTCCAAAGCATCCGCCAGCTGCGCCTGCTTTGACTTGGCTTGATCCTCGGCCGCGCGCTCCAGCGTCGCCTCTGATTGTGCGCGCGCCTCTTCGGTCTTTGCCACCTTGGCCTGTTCGTCCGCTTGGCCCTGCGCAATCACTGCTTCTTTCTTCCCCCGGCTCGCCATCACCGCCAACCAGGAGACCCCTACAAGGCACGCCACCAGAACCGCGGCCCACACAACGATGATTCTTTGGCGTCGCCGCTGCTTGGCCAATTGCTGCCTTGCGGCTTCAAGTGCGGTAGCCTCGCGCCTCGTATCGCGGCTCTCTTTCGCCACCAGCGCAAGCACATCGTGGATCAGCTCGATCCGAACCAATCCACCGCGCTCTTCGCGGCGCAGAATGCGTCGATCCACAAGGCTTTGAATCGCCGCTTCGCTCACGCCGGGCTCCGCCAGCGCGTTGTCCAGAGCGCAACTGTCGCGGTAGCCTGCGGTCGTCAGCAGCCGATCCTCAACGAAATACCGTACCCTCACATCCAGCCCGGCGAAACCCTGGTTGTAGAACTGCGCAATGATCTGCTGCGTGTTTTCGCCCTGGATGAGGTCGGCGCTGATCTCTGCCTGACCGCGCGCAATGCGTTGCTCATTGAGCTCGCGGCAAACCAGCGACAGAAGCGCGGGCTCGACTGAGATCTCTTCGAGCTGTCCCGAGTTGCCTCTCGCGGCTCCGCCAACAAACCTAACAATGCGCGCCGCGACACTTGCACTCAGCAAGCCACCACCCGCAGTCTCGATCGCCGTGGCCGCACGGTCGCCGCGCATCGGCGTAAGCCGCATTCGATTTTGCATGATCGGCCGAATCACGGTCTTCAGGCTCTCGAACTCGGCCAGATAATCTTCGCGGAACGTGAAGACCATCTTGACGTTCTGACGCAGCAAATCGAACTGATCCAGAAGCTCCGGATGCACCGTGAGTTCGCGTTCCAGCGCCGGCGGCAGCCGGTTTTCAATCAATTCACCCAGCTGTTGCAGCAGCAGTTGCGTGCGCGCGGTTTGCTCCGGCGTTTGCCGGCCCAGCGTAAAGATTTCCTCAAACTGATCGAACGCCAGCACCGGCACAACCGGTCGTCCATGGGGATTGAGGAACTGGGTTTCTGGCCGATGCAGGTATTGCCAGAAGCCGTCGCCTGGTAGGATTGCGCTCGCGTTCACTTCGTGGTCGACGCATTCGCAGATAAGCGCATGCCATACCTGGTCGATGAGTGCGGGCGCCGTATCATCGAGATTCAGGCGCAGGTACACCGGCAGATAACCGGCCCGGCGCAGGTTCGGAAACACGCCCGCATTCAGCAGCGATGATTTTCCCAATCCTGACTGGCCGAACAACACCGTCAGAGGTTCGCGCTCGATCAAGCGAAACAATTCGTCCGTCTCGGCTTCGCGGCCATGAAAATACATGCGCGAGTCTTCGCCGAATGGCAACAATCCCGGCCACGGGCGTTCAGCGTCGATTGTCGGTAGCTCGTTCATTGCTTACCTTGCATGCGCGCGCGCATGGCGTTGAAAGCCTTCACAATCGCTTCCGCCTGGTGGCTCTGCAGGCTGCCCCCAGGGGCCTGCTCAATGTGCACCATCTTGAACGCGGGGGGGATTTCGTTGCTCGTAACCACAGGAGTATCGTCAATCACCAGTGGGCACAGAAAAGCGAGGCTGGTCCCGGTAAAATCCAGATTCCGCTCGCTGGCCCATGCCCATTCCTTGCGAAAGAATCCGGTACGTTGTTCCGCCGTTCGCGAAAGCACGGGCACGAACAAGGCGCATTGCTGGATCGCGAGCCGGATGCGCGCCGTGTAGTCGCTTCCCCAATCGAGTTGCTGGCGATCGAGCCACACCGGCAGCCCTGCCTCCTGCAATTCCGCCGCAAGCCGCAGCGCAGCCGGCCGATCCTCGCTGGCGTAGCTGATGAACAAGCTCCCGGGCGGCATGGTTTCCGGCATCGGACCGGGCTCCGGCTCTTTGGCTGCTGCGTCGCCGCCTTGCCGTTCCTGCCAGCGTCGCGAAAGTTCGGCCACAAAGTCGACCGGGTCTAGCGACAACACCACGGTTTCGCGGCTGAAGCTGGTCAGGAAGGCGACCAACGGCGCATTCGATTCCGCTTCCACGTCAATCAAGTACTCTGAGAAACCGCGCTCGGCCGATAGCTTGCTGTTCTTGGCCGTGCGCAGGATGAAACGAGCGAGCCAGTCGGGGAATCCGCAGCCGAGGAAGAGCAGATGATTGTGGCCCAATTCGTCGAATAGCCGCTCCGGACGTTTTTCGGGAATTTGCAGTGCGGTCACCCACTCCAGTTCGTCCTCTTCCGCGATCACGTACTTGGGCAGCACCGACATGCGTCCAAACAGTCCGTAAACCACCGGCACATCGCGTGGGCCGTCGGGCAGGTCGCCCGCTTCACTGGGGTTGAACGCCAATTCGCGGGTTTCCGCGCGCCCGCCAAAACGCGCTGCGTTGATCGCCTGGGCCAGAAGATTATCGGTGCAGAAGCTCGCGAAAAGATTCAGGTCGCGTATGCTCGCCAGTTGCAGCAGCGGCTCCGGGATTTTGACAGTGAGCTTTGCGGCGATGTCGCCTAACTCGCGATAGACTGACTGCCGCCTGCTCCCGGGCTTCGCGAGATAACCTCCGACCACCTCGTTAAGCGTTGCGCTGTCGCCCAGGTCCCCGACCTTCAATCGAGCCGCAAGTTCGCGCGCCAGCAACCGGTGGTAGGGCTCGAGTCGCCCGTCATGGTCCACGATTACCAGCTCCGGCCCAACAATGGGAATGACGCTATGCGCCTCGATGTAGGCCAGCAACTCGTCCCAAAAACTGTCCTGATCCGGCATCATGACCGGTGTCCTTAGGCTGTAAGGATTTTGTGTACCACGGTGAGTGTTAGTGTAGCGCAGCCAGTAAGTTACTCAGCAAGATACATCCTTTTCCGCGCCTTTTGCTTCTTGCAGGAGATAGGATTGCAGTACCTTGCCTGCCTTCGCGCCAGGGTCCAGGGGTCGGAGCCTTCGAAACCTATAACCTCAAGTTTGGAGCGTCAGTATGTTGATCCGGCTGGGATACGACATACAATTCGATATTCCAGCCACCGTGGCAATGGTGGCGCTTCTCAACGTCCATCCATCGCGCGCGCATGATCTGCTTGAGCCGGACGAGCTGCAGACAGAACCGAAACTTGAAATCACGCATTACAACGACAGTTTCGGGAATCGTTGTGCGCGGTTCGTCGCTCCTCAGGGGCAACTCAGGCTTTTCAATTCCACGCTGATTCAAGACTCTGGAGTTCCGGATGAATTCAATTGGATGGCGCGCGAGTCGGCCGTCGGCGATCTGCCGCACGAAATGCTCACCTTCCTGCTCAATAGCCGCTACTGCGAGGTGGACCGTTTCTCGACGATTGCGCTTGAACTTTTTGGACACATCCTGCCCGGCTGGGGCCGCGTGCAAGCCATTTGCAACTGGGTAAACAATAAAGTGACGTTCAACTATCAGCAGGCGCGGCCCACAAAGACGGCTCTCGATGTGTTTACGGAGCGCGTGGGTGTTTGCCGCGATTTCCAACATCTGGCAATCACCTTCTGTCGCGCACTCAACATTCCTGCGCGCTACGCGACCGGCTACTTGGGCGACATCGGCGTGCCTGAGAGGCTTCCCATGGACTTCAGCGCATGGTTCGAGGCTTATCTGGGAGGCCGGTGGTGGACGTTTGACGCTCGCAACAACCAGCCGCGAATCGGCCGGGTGCTCATGGCAACGGGGCGGGATGCTGCCGATGTCGCGATGACCACTTCGTTCGGGCAAGCTGACTTGCGCAGTTTCTTCGTCGTCACCGAGGAAGAGAAGGAGAAAAACTCCTAGCGCGTCTTGTACTCTGCCCGTATCAGGTGAGCTGTGTTTAAGCTTTTCTCATTCTCGAATGTTATTGTTTGATCTCGTGCTCGCATCAAATCTCGTATCGGGAGGATTCCATGGAACTGGGCATGATCGGCTTGGGCAGGATGGGAAACAACATGGTCCGGCGTCTTATGAAGGCCGGCCACCACTGCGTTGTCTACGACATTCATTCGGATGCCGTGCAATCGATTGCCAAAGAAGGCGCGGTCGGCGCGAACTCGCTTGAAGATTTCGTGAAGAAATTGAAAACCCCTCGCGCCATCTGGATGATGGTGCCGGCAGGCGTGGTCGATGCAACACTCAAAGGCCTGACCCCTTTGCTCGAAGCCAACGATGTGGTCATCGATGGTGGCAACTCCTATTATCGCGACGACATTCTCCGCGCCGCCGAGTTGAAACCGAAAGGCATCCACTATGTGGACGCGGGAACCAGCGGCGGAGTATGGGGCGCTGAACGCGGTTACTGCCTGATGATCGGCGGCGAGAAAGATGTGGTTCAGCGCCTCGATCCTATTTTTTCCGCATTGGCGCCATCCATCGATTCGGCTCCGCGCACGCCCGGCCGTGAAAAGGTTGGCGGTACTGCCGAGCACGGCTATTTGCATTGCGGACCCAACGGTGCCGGCCACTTTGTGAAGATGGTGCACAACGGAATCGAGTACGGAATCATGGCCGCGTACGCGGAGGGGTTGAATATTCTCCACCACGCGAATGTCGGCAAGCAGCAGGAAAAAGTGGACGCCGAAACGACTCCCTTGCGCAACCCTGAGGTGTACCAATACGACCTGAACCTTTCCGATATCACCGAGGTATGGCGCCGCGGTAGCGTCATCGCATCCTGGCTCCTGGATCTGGCCGCCATCTCGCTCCTCGACAGCCCGGATCTGGCGAAATTTGCGGGCCACGTGTCGGACTCGGGTGAAGGACGCTGGACCATTACTGCCGCCATTGACGAATCGGTTCCCGCCCCCGTGCTCAGTGCCGCGTTGTATGAGCGCTTTAGTTCGCGCGGCGAAGACACCTTCGCCGACAAGCTCTTATCCGCGCTGCGATTCCAGTTCGGCGGCCACGAAGAAAAGACCGGCCAGAAAGAGAGCGCCTGATGGCCGAATCGCAATCAGACGCTCTGGTCATCTTCGGTGCCACTGGCGATTTGGCGCATAAAATGATCTTTCCCGCGCTCTATGCAATGGTGAAGCGCGGCGTACTCAAGGTTCCTGTGATCGGCGTTGCCTTTCCGAAATGGAGTCTCGATCGGCTCCATCGCCGCGCGATCGACAGCATCAAGCGTGCCGGCGGAATCGATGACAAACCCGCGCTGAAGCGTCTTTTGTCGTTGCTGACGTACGTCAGCGGCGACTACACAGACAGCGGCACCTACACGGCGATCAAGAAGGCGCTGGGCAAAGCGCGCCGGCCTGCATACTATCTGGCGATCCCTCCCTCGCTCTTCGAAACAGTAATCAAGGGACTCGGAGCCGCAGATCTGGCTGCGAACGCGCGCGTCATTGTCGAGAAACCGTTTGGTCGCGATCTGGCTTCAGCTCGCGAACTGAACCGGGTTGCGCATGCGGTGTTTCCCGAAGATTCCATTTTCCGCATCGATCACTTCCTCGGCAAGGAAACGATCATGAATATCCTTTATTTCCGATTTGCCAACTCGTTTCTCGAACCCATCTGGAACCGCAACTATGTGGCTAGCGTTCAGATCACATTATCGGAGAGTTTCGGTGTGGGTAAACGTGGCGCCTTCTACGAAACAGCAGGCTGCCTGCGCGACGTAATCCAGAATCATCTTTTCCAGATCGTGGCGCTTCTCGCCATGGAACCGCCCGCCGGCCGGAACTATGGAGATGTGCAAACCGAAAAGGCCAAGATCTTTCAAGCCATGTGCCCGCTCAAGCCCGATGACATGGTGCGCGGCCAGTATGCCGGCTACAGGGAGGAGTCGGACGTGGCGAAGCGATCGGATGTCGATACCTTTTGCGCCCTGCGTCTCTTCATCGACTCATGGCGCTGGGAGGGCGTGCCTTGGTATTTGCGCTCGGGCAAATATCTTCCAACCACTGCGACTGAGATCGTGGCGGAGCTTAAGCCGCCCCCGCAGAAACTCTTTGCCGACGCAGTACGCGCGAATAGCCGAGCGAATTACCTGCGTTTTCGGCTCTCACCGAATTCGGTCATCGCGCTCGCTGCGCGCGTCAAGCTTGCAGGTGAGGAATTCATCGGAGAGGACCGGGAGCTTTCCCTGTCCGATGAGCAGCCGGGCGAGGAAACTCCTTACGAAAGGCTCCTGGGCGACGCAATGAAGGGCGACGGCGCGCTCTTCACCCGCGAAGACGCTGTTGAAGCGGCATGGGAGGTAGTCAATCGGGTTCTGAAACACCATCCCCTGGTTCGCCGCTACAAACGCGGAACATGGGGACCGAAAGAAGCTGACGCATTCATCGCCGCCGACGGTGGTTGGCATAATCCAACCGCGTAAACCAGCTCCATTCGATAGGACACACATTTCCGGCATCCAGCCCAAAAATGAAAAAGGCCGCAATCAGCGGCCTTTCTCTATGCTCATCGTGTTCCCGAGCTGAATTGGTTGCGGGGGCTGGATTTGAACCAGCGACCTTTGGGTTATGAGTTCTTAAATGAAGCAATATCATAGAGTTAGAAAGCATGGTTGGTTGACGTAAATAGTCTTGCGGAATCAGCAGAAATCTGAAGGAGTTTGGCAGATGGGTCGAACGTGGGTTGAAACTCCAATTCCAGAACTAGCATGAATTCATCCCGAGCTCCAGCCCTCACTCAAACTCTTAAACCGGGGTCACCCGATTCTCGCGAGCGCGAAGACGAGTGACCCGCTCGCATCTGCTTCATTCTCGCCCGTTGCGCGGGTCCCCGACTGCGCGGCGATTCCGCGCTGATACTTGCCCGATAGAAAACCGCCCGCGACCGGCAATATGCCTTTTCGCAATTCTAGTGGGTCACCTAACAGGTCGAATTCTCCAATTCGATGGCACGCGGAAAGAGGATGTTGTTTTCAAGATGAATGTGTTGATGCAGATCCCGCTCGAATTCCCTCAGACCGTCATAGAACGCGTGGAACGTAGGGCAGGCATTCTCTGGAATAGTGAAGTTCTCGCTAAGACGACGAATTTCAGCAATGAGGGCGCCCGCAGCATCGTGTTCCTGCGTCATCATCGCGATCGGATTCGCAACCGTGCCGAAGCAGCTACGGGGCTTAGGGGTCCCAATGGAGACAGACCGCTCCAAGCCAGCGATGTAGGGAAACAGGACGGCTTCTTCCTTTGCCAGATGCTGGATGAGTTCTTCGTCCAGCTGGATGAGAGTGTTGGCGATCGCTGGCAACTCCGGTTTCGCGGAGCCGTGACGATTCACGACCTTTTGAGCCAGCTGGGCCAGCCGCGGCAGTTCCCCTTTTACATAAGCATGATGTTTAGCTACGATGTGGGAGCTCAAACTCTCCAACGATTTCTCGGCCCATTTCTCGAACTCAGTCACGGGTCTCTTTTCCGCCTCTTCCAGCGCCGCAATAACCGAGTCAATTTCCAAGTTCTTGGCGGCGCACGCCTCTGCTAGAGGCTTGCGGCCTCCGCAACAGTAGTCGATTCCAAATTGTTCAAAGACGTGTATTGCAGTCGGCTGTTCCAGTGCGATTTCGCGGACGGTTTGTGTGGTTGCGGACATTTCGATCTCCTTGAATCCAGCCTACAGAGACCGCAATGTTCGTCACAGCGACTTTGGTCACCCGGAGGCTCAATATGCCAAAGACTGCCAAAAGAATCGGTGTGACCAAAGTCGCTGAGATCTCTGTTCCGTTCGCCTAGGCTTGCGCTTAGGTAGAAGGTCAACTCGACATGGGCGCAGCAACCAACGCATCAATCCGCGAGCAGGTTGAAAAAAAGAGACTTGTCCGCAGGTCCAGCTCCGATGGTTCTCAACCAATCAGGCGAATCGTTCAGTGGCTGTTCGTAGCTTTGAACGGTTGGCTAGGAATCCAGTTCCTTCTCTGGGTTCGTTACTGTGAGAGTGGTGGGGTTGGATGGAACGTGCCACGACCTGCAGGGGCCGAAGGCTGGCTGCCCATTGCGGGCTTGATGAATACGAAATACTTCTTGCTCACAGGACGCGTCCCCGCAATCCACCCCGCGGCCATGGTCCTGTTTATTGCCTTCATGTTGATGAGCTTGCTGCTCAAGAAAGCCTTTTGTTCCTGGCTTTGCCCCGTTGGAACGCTGTCGGAGCATCTCTGGAAGCTTGGAAGACGCGTATTCGGCCGTAATCTGCATCCACCAAAATGGTTGGATATCCCATTACGAGGGCTGAAGTACCTGCTTCTTGGCTTCTTTGTGTTCCTGATCGGCGCCATGTCCGCCGAGGCAATCCACGATTTCATGTCCACACCGTACGGCCTGGTGGCCGATGTCAAGATGCTGAATTTCTTCCGCGATATCGGGCAAACAGCGGCAATCGTCATTGGATTGCTGGTTCTGCTGTCCATGCTGATCCAGAACTTCTGGTGCCGGTATCTCTGTCCGTACGGAGCGCTGCTGGGAATCACATCACTGCTCAGTCCAGTAAAGATCCGCCGCGACGTCGAGGCTTGCATCGATTGCGGGAAATGCGCGCGCGCTTGTCCTTCCACCCTGACCGTTGATCAACTCGTGCAAATCCGATCCGTTGAATGCACGGCGTGCATGGCGTGTGTTGCGGCGTGCCCGGCCGAGAACGCTCTGCAATTCTCGTTGGTACCGAGAAAGGCAGCAATACCGGCAGAGAGATGGCGCCGTCGTGCGCTCTCACCCATTGCCGTTGCAGCAGTTCTAGCTTGCATCTTCCTGGGCCTGATCGTAGTGGCGAAGGCCACCGGGCATTGGCAGACGAATCTGCCACGCGACGTGTATATGGATCTGGTTTCCCATGCGAGAGAGGCCAGCCATCCCGGCATGTAATGAGCCAAACGAACCAACCGTGGACTGCAGGATACTGCCGGCGAGTTCGCGGAATCAGTCGGCATGACATCTATGCCGCAGGGAGCTACTTCCGTCGGAAACGAAACTCAGTCCCGATCGCCGCGATGGCGTGGCTGTCCAGCACCTGAATCGCCCGAGCGAAAACGATCGATTCCTCGACTTGGATATGGTCGGAATAGAGTTGCTTGAGGCGCGCGGTTTGGGAATGCAAGAGGTGCAAATCTTTCGGGCCTAAGCTGCTCGACTCAATCCAGACTGTGTACAGTCGCTCGACTGATTGGTGCAGATCGTTTGCCTCGTGATGATCGTCCTGAAGCCGGTCGATTTCCTCGAAGGATTTCGCGTCGGACTTGCGCAGACGTGGAAATAGGGATTCTTCCTCGTCGGCCGTGTGGCGTTGTCCGCCAGTTCGGAAGTACGCGAGGGCAGCCTTAACCGCATCGCGTTCCTCATCGGCAAGACTCCTGCCTTGCGCCCGATCGACCACAACAGAAAGAATGCCGAGGAAGCTCTCAATCCTTCTGTGGCAGTCTTTGAGCATGCCGATCGGGTCGTCAAAACCACTGTCGGGCTTTGCGCCAATTTGAATTGCCATGGTGCGCCCCTTTACTTCTCGTGTCCTGTTAATTGTCGCCCATTCGACTGCGATTGCGGCTCTCACGCGCCTTGAAGAACATGGAGTGCTGTTGCTGTTTTCAGTTGCGGTGCCGGCTGCGCGTAGCCCTTTGGAACATAGGAGCAGCATGGCTCTTCGGCGAACGGGTTCCCAGTCAGAGCATGCGCACGGGCACGCGATCCGCCACAGATTTCTTTGAATTCGCAAGCACCGCACTTCCCCTCTAGCTTCGATGTGTTGCGCAAATAGCGGAACAGGGGCGAGTCGCGATAGATAGCGGCCAATTCCTGCTCGCGGATGTTGCCGGCCGAGAGAGGAAGGAAGCCGCTGGGGAACACTTCTCCTTTATGCGAAATGAAGACAAATCCCTTCCCGTCATTGAGACCGCGCGGTGCGCGCCCAATCGCGTCAATGGCTCTCTCGTGCTGTGAGGCGACGTCGATTCCCAACTTGCGTTCAGCGACCCGTTGCTGCAAAAGATAGCGCCTGTAATGCTGCGCCTCGGTCGTTTTGATGTCAAAGCTTGCGGTCTTGGACAGGGTGTAGACCTTCGCAAAGACCGCTTCGAACTCCTCCGCATTCAGTAGATCGGTCAACTTTCCACGGCCGGTCGGAACGAGGAAGAAAACACTCCAAAGCGTGATCTTCAGCTTTTCCATCAACGAAACGATGCTGTCAATCTCGTTGATGTTCCTACGGCTGAAGGTGGTATTGATCTGTACCGGCAATCCGATTTCATTTGCCCAGCGCACTGCATCGAGCGTTCGCGCGAATGACCCGCTCATCCCGCGAAATGCGTCGTGAGTTTCGGCACTGGCGCCATCCATGCTCACGGCCAACCTGGCAAGGCCAGCCTCTTTGAGTGTGACAATGACGTCCTTCGTCAGCAGAGGCGTAGCGCTTGGCGTCAGCGAAACTCTGACTCCGACTGAGCGCGCATGAGAGATCAGTTCAAAAAGATCAGGCCGTTTAATCGGGTCGCCACCCGTTAATACAAAGACCGGAACCTTCAAGGCCGCGATCTGGTCGATCAGATGTTTGCCCTCATCCGTGCTGAGTTCCATGGGGCTGCGGTCCGGCTGGGCGGATGCGCGGCAGTGCACACAGGCGAGGTCGCATGCCTGGGTGACTTCCCAGATGGCGATGAAGGGCCGTTCATTGAAGTCGGTCGTGTTGATTTGCGGGTTCATGAACCTATGAGACAGCCTGAAACGGGCAGATGCAGTGACCAAAGTCCCAGGCTGCTAGAATTCCCGAGTGACTGCTGAACGCACCGACCTCGCTACAGCCCTCGGGAAAACTTCACTCTTATCGAGTCTCACACCAACAGAGTTGAAGATGCTGGCTGCGCGAACGGTTCGCAAACTCTTCAGCGCCGGCGAGTTGCTGTTTTCAGAAGGCGAGCCGTGCAACGGCCTTCACATCATTGCCCAGGGCAAAGTCCGCATTTTCAAATCATCCATCAGCGGCCGTGAGCAGGTTCTTGCAGTAAATGTTCCGGGCGAATCAGTCGCGGAATTGCCGGTATTCGATGGCGGCCCATTTCCGGCTTCCGCGGTTGCGATCGAGGATGCAGAAATTGCATTCATCTCGCGGCGCGATTTTCAGGCGTTCTGCATGGAGCACCCGGAAGTCGCACTTAAGGTGCTGCAGGTGGTTGGAGCCAGATTGCGGCGGCTCGTTGGGATCATCGAAGAGCTATCGTTCACGACGATCCGCCAGCGTCTGATAGCGGCGCTGCTCAAACTCGCTCAAAGCGAGGGCAAACAGAGCTCTCTCGGAATCGAGTTTCAGCTACCGACGACCCATCAGGAACTCGCAAATCAGCTTGGAACGGTCCGTGAACTGATCTCCCGTAACCTCATGAGGCTCCAGGCGGAAGGATTACTGGACGTCGACGCGCGGCAGATTGTCGTGAAAGATCTGGCAAGCTTAAAGGCACTTCTGGAGACTTCGGCTTAGACCTTTTTGCCTTCGAGTGACATAAGTTACTGTGCCCGTTTCTGCATTTCTCTACCGTAGAAAGTGGAGAATGCTTATGCCCACCTCAACACAATCCATCCGTGAGATCGTTTCCACACAGTCATCGGCAGCAGCCGTTCTTGAACGATTTGACATCGATCTCTGTTCACACGCAAACGAATCGCTTAAACAGGCTTGCGCGGAGCTGCAGCTCTCGGTCGATCAGGTACTCGAAAAGCTTTCCGATGCCGCGGCCAATGAACCTGGGGCCCAGCCCACGGATCTAGCGAGCTATTCGATGAGCCGCCTGGTCCAGCACATTGTTCGCACTCACCATCGGTACGTGCGTCGTGAATTGCCGAGGCTGACCGAAATGGCGCACAAGGTCGCAGGTAATCATAGCGAGCGCTCACCGGAATTGGAAAGGATTGAGAGACTCCTCGACGAATTGCAGACCGAGATGTTCGCCTATCTCGAAAAGGAGGAACGGGTTCTTTTCCCGTTCATCGCGGAGATGGATCAGTATGCGGTCGCTTCAAGCTCTCCGTCAAGTGCGTGTTTTCTGACGGTTGCGCAACCGATCAGGATGATGATGCTTGAGCATGACGCAGCCGACCGCATCATCGAAGAACTTCGAAGCCTCTCGGATGAATTTGGGCCGCCCAAGTGGGCTTGCGGTACTTATGTCGCATTCTATGGGGGACTGCGCGCATTCAAAGCCGACTTCCGGCAGCATGTGCATCTGGAAAATGACGTATTGTTTCCACGCGCGATAGAGATGGAAAGCGCGCTGCGACGGAAGGGATGACAATGGCGACAATCTCTCAGATCAATCAGACTCATTCTCGTGACGCGACCAGCTTGTGCGGGGACATTGGATCCCGCGAGCGCTTGAAGAGCCTCATGCTCCGTTCCTGGATTTTCACCGGGCTCTTCTTCATGGCGCTACCGGGCACCCTGCTTGGCTTTTCAAATTTGCTGGCGATTAGCTCACACCACGGCCTGAGTAACCTGCCGCCCGCGTGGATACAGGGCCACGGCCATGCGCAGGTCTTCGGATGGATCGGCAGTTTCGTTCTTGGGATCGGCTTCTATTCGCAACCCACCCGAGGACGATCAGCACTTCGAATCCCCCTCGCGTGCTTTGTCTTTTGGACCTCTGGCGTTGCCATGCGCTGGGCTGCGAGCATCTACGGTTGGCACTGGCGCTCTCTCTTCGCGGTCTCCGCCAGCTTTGAAACGATCGCAATTCTTCTGTTCCTTGCCGCAGCTTCACGACACAAATTGCCGGAACGGGCGCAAGAAGGACGGGCGAAGCCCCGGATGGAGCTTTGGATGATTTCTGTTCTCTTGAGCACAGTCGGGCTTCTGGCGCTGGTCATCTTCAATCTTGTTGAATGTTTGAGGCTGGCGATCGACGGTACCGAACGTGCGTTTCCTCACGGATTGGACCAGGGGTTTCTCGCACTTCTTGCATGGGGATTCCTTGTGCTCGTTGTGTGGGGATTTTCCGCGCGCTGGTTGCCCACGTTCCTGGCGATTCCGAGGCCCGACGCGCGCCTGTTTCGCATTGCGCTCATCCTTGACTTGGCCGGTTTGTCGTTTGGCGTGTCGGGATGGGCTCTACCGGCGACGATTCTGACGTCCGCGAGCGCCGTTGCGATCGTCTTCGCGCTGCATCTGACCGAACGCCCTCACGGCCCCGCCAAAGTCCAGGGGATTCACAAGAGTTTTCCATCATTCATCCGGCTCGCATATGCCTGGCTATTAGTTGCAGGTTTTATGGGGATCTGGGCGGCCTTTGCCGATCAGCACGGAGGTATCTGGGGCGCATCTCGCCATGCGCTTACCGTTGGCTTCGCCGCTACCATGGTCTTTGCAATCGGCCCGCGCATCTTGCCCCATTTTGCCGGCATCTACTCGATCTTCAGCAAGCGCCTGATGTTCATGAGTCTCATGCTTCTGCAGACCGGATGCACTCTTCGCGTCTTATCGGAGCCTTTGGCATACGAAGGACTGCTGCCCTTCGCATGGAAGACGCTGCCGATCTCCGGGATGCTGGAGTTGAGTGGGGTGTTGGTGTTCGCGATCAACATCGCGCTCACCTTTCTCTTGGGGCGTTCTGCATTTGCAGGGCGTAGTTCGACGGAGCGCTCTCTGGCGTAACGAGAGGCAGGGACGAGAGTGCGATCGCCCGCTCTCGAGTGCACCTCAATTCTCAGCTATTCGTCATGCTCGAGAATCCCACTTCCAGCCACGGGAGCGGTACTAGCAGGATTGTGCCTCTGCCACAGGGGATAGGGCACCCCCGCAAGGCGATTGATTGCGAGAGCCTGTGCCGTAAGCAGGATCACTGCGACTTCAATAATGACCAGTTCTCTGGGCTGGGAGATGATGCCGAGCGAAACGATGAGGGTTGTGGCTCCTGCCGGCGGATGGCTTATCCGCAACAGCGCCATTAGCGCACCCGTGGCTGACAGCGAAAGCGCAGCAGCCAGGACTCTGGCGCCATGAACCCCGGGGTGCACACCAAAAGGCGGGCTGGAAGCCACTGTAAGCGCAAAGGCGCCATAACCGCAGATGAGTCCGATTGCGTGACCGAGGATGGTATTACGCGGACTCGAGGCCTCCGCCAGAGGAGAAAAAAAGAAAAGATACGCTGTTGGGCCGAGCGACGGAAAGACAAAGGGGCTCCCCGTAAGAAGAGCCAGCAACGCGAGCAGCCCGATGGTAATGAAGCCGTTGATGCATACATAAATTGCCCACACAACACGTGCTGGAAAGTGCTGTAAGAGCCACTCCAGGCGCAGATGAGCAAGCAGCGCAGGCACATGGTCGATGCTGCCGGATATTCCCTTCACATGGGTCTGATCATTCATGGAGATCATCAGATATTCGGTAACAGATCGAAGTACTCTTCGTCCTCATTCTTACCGCCTTCTCCCTTGCCGAGTTTCTTTTCCGACTCGACAAACTCGATACGCTCGATCCACTTGACCATCTTGTAGCCGAGCTGATTTTCGACGCGCAGCCGCAGCGGAGCGCCGTAGACATCAGGCAGCGGCTGGCCATTCATCTCGCTGGCCAACAGGCACTGCGGCTTGAGCACGTTTTCAAGGCTCTGCGTGTCGTAGTAGGGTCCCCCGTATAGCGCTTCGCCAAAGGAGAAGAAAGCCACGGTGCGCGCTTCAGGGAAGGGGCGAACGAGTTCGATCAATTTTTCCATGGGAATACCGCCCCACTTGGCAATGCCGCTCCAGCCCTGGATGCAGTGATGCATGGCGATGTGATCCGTTTCTCCTAAGTTGCGCAGGTCGGCGAGCGAAAGCTCCACAGGATTCTCGACCAGTCCACCGATCTTCAGCTTGAAATCGCAGAAGCCACCCTTGGCCATGCGCTTCCAGTCGTCGCGCACAGGCAGCTTGCCATTCGGCCACATGTAAGGAGAGATGTCCTTCTCCGAATACGTCTGCTGCGGCAAGAGCCGGTTCAGCGTCAGCAGTTGCATTGGATAGGCGACGAATTTGAGGGCATGCTGCAGCGCGCGCGGCTGGTACCACGACAGATAGTGCGCTGCAATCCAGCAAAGGAACACTACGGCGATACCCACGAAGCCCAGCCACATGCCCAGCCGGCCCCCATCGTTGGTGCCGAGCACGATGTGGTTCATGTTGCGTGCGAATCCGGTCATGATCACCAGCGTGATGTGCACTACCAGAAACGCCAGAAAACTGAGCATGGTAAGGAAGTGGATGGAGCGGGCTGATTGCCGCCCGCCGAAGACGCGCGCATACCAGGTGAAGTGATTCACCACGGCCGGCGACATGGCGATGCCCGTGAGGATCGCCAGCGGACCAAAAACAAAAACCACCGTGAAGTAGGCGATCTGTTGCAGTGCGTTGTAGCCGTAAAAGCCGTTGGGTTCGGCCGGTCGGTGGAAGGTGGCGTAGTGGACCCAGGTATTCCATGCCTGCAGAATCACGGTGGGCGAGGTGGGGATCAGGCGTTTCCATTGCTCAGTCGTGCAGAGCATGGCAACGAAGTAGACCCCGCACAGGATGAAGCCATGCACGTTGATGAAGTGCCACACGCGCGCTACGCCGATGGTGTGCCGGTAGCCGGGTGTACCAGCGAGCGGCGTGAGATAGCGGGCATCGTCCTTGGCCGTCCAGAGCCGGTCGGTCGGAACCTTGATCGGCGTCAGGCGGATCCACTCGCTGCCCGGCGTGCAGTCGTCGTTGAAGTAGAGCCGTGGATGATCGGCCAGAATCGACAGACCGCTGCGGATCAGCATGGTTACGAAGAGGAAGTTGAAGAAATGGCAATATCGGACCCAGAGCGGAAATCCGTGCGGACCAGCAAAGTTGTTGGGGTACACCATGGGGACAGGCGGAATATGCGGGAGGCCACCCACGGCCATCTCTATCCACGCCGCGGCAACCAGCGATGCTATCAGAGCTGCAATTCCGATCAAAATCGAAGGACGAATCCAGAGGCGATGGCGACGATCCGGGGGATAGTGAACGGCAGCGTGTTCCGCGTCAAACTTGATCACTGTTTGCCTCCATTGGCGGTTTGGAACTCCGCTCACTCCGGATAGGCGAGCTTACATCCGCGCCGACCCTCGCCAGCGTAACTGCTTCCATCGGCGCACAAAATGACTTTTGTCACTCGCAATGTGTGAATTGATCCTGAAATTGCAGCTCAAGCAATACCGAGACAGATCCAGACGCCTGCCTGATCGCCGGGGAAAAATGTGCAGCCGCCGTCGTCTCTGTGACTAAAGTCCCTGCAATTCGCTCCACCTCATCTTACCTTCTCAATTGCAGCAAGTCGGTCGCAGTCTGGCTACCGAGAAAGGGTTCGGCAGCATTGGTTGGCACACCTTCAGGCATACCTACCGCTCCCTGCTCAGCGAGGAAGGGACTCCGCTCGATGTCCAGCAGAAGTTGATGCGTCACGCCCATCTTTCAACCACGGGAGAGTATGGCGGGCCACCGATGGAGAACCGGCGCCGGGCGAACTCAGTCGTGGTGCGGAAAATTCTACGCAGGCAACCCTCGCGGTAAGCCCCAAAACTAAAACCGGGCGCGTTTGCGCCCGGTTCCGATGGGTTGAAAATGGGTTGATCAGCCCGTAAATGGTTGCGGGGGCTGGATTTGAACCAGCGACCTTTGGGTTATGAGCCCAACGAGCTACCGGGCTGCTCCACCCCGCACTTCCATCTTATCAAGCTGACGGATGGGGGTCAATCGAGCGAGAGCAGGACACCGGCATATCGGCTCCAGTGCTCACAAGCTACTTTTGAAGGTGTCGCAGAGAAACGGAGAATTGCACGTTAGCGAGGCCGAATTGCGCATTCAGATCGCCCGCTCAACCCGTCTACTTCACATCCGTTGCGTCTTCATCGGGTTCACCTTCAACGGCGATGCGCAGTGAGCGCAGAAAGTGCAGGTCGTTAGGCGTGAAGGTCCCCACCTCGCCTCCGGTCACCTCATCCACTCCAGAGGCGGCGTTCTTCTCGGTGACTTCATTCAGCCCGATCGTGGCTTCAAGCATCAGCAGCACATCGAATCCGTGCTTGCGGATATCCTGCACCACGCCGGCAATCTGTTCGCTCTCAATGACCGACTCATGGATGGCCTCGCCCAGTTGCTGGATCAGTTCACGCAGACGGGATGTCACAGCTACCTCCATGGGCGGCGCACCAGCGGGGGAGGAACGCGGGACGCAACGCGGAATCTCTTTACCTTACTTCCATTCAGGATCGAGAGCAACTCGAGAATCAGGATCGACAGCAACCCCTGACCCGCGCCAATCCGCGAAAAGCACCGTGAGCCACTGCTACCATCATAAACGGTATGGAACCGCGAAACATCGGCCGTGCTCTGGGCATCGGCATTCGCGTCGCCGGGCGCATTGCCGGCCAGCGGGTTGCGAATCCCGGGCCATCAAGCGCGGCCCCGCCTCGTCCCCAGGCGCAATCAGTTGCCGCTGCCCCCGGTTTCGTGTCCGAGGAGCGTCCACAGGCTCAAGCCGTTGGCCGCATCGCCGCTCGAAACGGCCCGAACCTCAGTAAGGGCATCGGCGGACTCCTCCGCCCCTTCCGCCGCGTTGGTGGCGTCGTCTGGCTTGAGGCCACCGGTACATTCTTCCTATTATTCGCAGCTCTCTTCGCGCTGCGCCTTTGGCAGAACTGGTCTGGAATAGGAGGAGTTTCCAGGGGCTTTTCCATCGGCGCGGCCGTGGTTTTTCTCTATCTTGGCGTGAGTTCATTCTGGCGCGCGCGGCACAGATAAAGGGCCCGCACAGGCCCTGAGCCTCATCTTTTACAGACCGCTCGCGTCCACGTCCTCACCAGTCGCGAAGACCGTCCCATCAAACACCACCATCCGCTCTTTGCGCAGATTGGCGACATCCTCGAGCGGCGAATGGCGCGTAAGAATGAACCGACTGAGGAATCCTGGCTTGATCTGCCCGAACTTCTCCTTGAACGCCAGCCTCTTCGATCCGGCCCCCGTAGCAGAGTTGATCACTGCCAGCGGAGACAGTCCGGCTCTCTGCATCAACTCCAATTCGTACAGCAGCCCCAGTCCATGGGCCACGCCGTAAGAACCGGCATCGGCGCCCGCGATCACCTGCACGCCCATCACATGAGCCTTCACCAGGCTCTTCGCGTGCTGGTCAAGAATCTTTTTCAGATTCCCGACGATCTCCGCATCCCAGCCCATCCACTTCGCATAATCCACTTGGCATTGCACGGGTGCAAACGTCGGTACCCACGCAATCTCCTTGTCGCGCATCTTCGCGAGCTGATCGTCGCGAACAAAAAATCCGTGCTCGATGGAATCCACACCGTCATCTATTACGCGATCAATCCCGGCATCTCCAGATGCATGCGCCAGCGTCTGCTTGTCAAAGGCCTTTGCCGCTGCGACAAACTCGCCGACTCGCTCCGCCGACATTTGCGGCGCTGCAGTCACCGCGCCCTTCTTGAAGTTGATAATTCCAGTCGGAATCAGCTTGATACGGTCGGCGCCTGCCTTCACACGCGCTTCCACGCACTGGCGCGGCGTCAAACAATCCTCAAACGGCTCGGCCATGAAGCTGCCGTAACGGCCCCGATGATGTATCGCCGCGCCGGGGCTATCGACATATGGCATCAACGGCCTCTCCGCGCTCGAAGAAAGCTTGCTCAACGCGAGACCGACACCGTCCTTGTCGCCGGCATCGCGCGCCGCAATGATACCGAGCCGCACCAGCTTCTCCAGCCGCCGGCGTGCATGATCCAACAACTGCGCAGGAGTTTGTTTCAAGAAAGCAGAACGCTTGTCCGGATCCAGCTCACCGCCCTCAAGGAAAAAATGCGTATGCGCATCCGTCAATCCCGGCAGCAGAGTGTATTGAGGCAGGTCATGGTCCGGCTGGCGCTGGCCGGGATTCAGTAAATCTGCCGGTGGCAAATCCTCACCGGCAAAAAGAACCGACTTCCTGTCGTAGACAACGTTTGCATTGCGCAGGGGTGTAGTACTCACGCCATCCAGCAGCGTTCCGACGCGCAGCCATATGCGGCGTTCACCAGCCGCTGAAGAAATGAGATTGATTTCAGACATCACTCGCAGCCGATCTAAAAGTCGACAGCTTCAACCTCTCTGCACATATTCAGAATGGCTTCTGCCTGGCGGAAGCCGCACATTTCAGCGCTTTCGCCCTCCCCGCGGCGGCCTTGCTCCAGCGCTTCACGTAATTTGGCCACCATCGGATGACCGGGCGGCAGCGGCGAAGGAGTCTTCTCCGGATTCGCCAGCGCAAAATCTAAGCCCGCTTCCATCCCGAGTGTCAGGTACGCCTTCTCCAGATCCTCGCGAATCTCTTTCGGTGTGCCCCAGGCAAAGTTTGAAAGGCCCACAATCATGTGTACGCCCTTCAAATCCGGATCGGCGCTGATCAACCGCATCGCGTCGAGCCCGATATTCACCAGGCCGTATGTGTCCGCACCCACCGGCGCCAGGCCGGTATCGATGATGATCTGGTCGTTGCGTCGTCCAGCTTTGGTCACCAGCAGCTCGACAAAATGCTTCGCTGCACGATAGGAGTCCTGCGGATTCAGGCATTGTGAAGTTCCGCCGGGCACAAACGTCTCCGAAGCCATCACCACGGCGAGTGTGTCGTAGTGCTTCACCAACTCGACCATCTCGTCCAGCCGCTCGCGCGACGCGGCCAGCGAATTTAGAATCGGCGGGCCGCTCTTCTTCCGGTCATAATGCTTGAGAGCAATCTTGTGGTAATCAACTGACGGATTGTCGAAGGCGATCGGCGTCGACGTGGCTTCCTGAATGGCCGGAATCACCTCCGGCAGAAAGTCGAGCATTTCCTGGCTCCGCACCTGGATCCGCTGCGTGCCGTCGATATTGAGCGTCAGGTAATCCGCGCCGAGGTCGGCCTGAAGTTTGGCCAGTTGCCCATAGCCCTTAGGATCGCGCGCATTAAACGCCTTGCGCGCGCGGGCATAGGAGTTGTTCATCAGTTCGCCGACAATATGCAGTTTCTTGTTCATTGTTTTTGAAGCTCCGGAATGGGAGTGGTCGTCTCCGCCTTTGCGGCCTCCCGTTTTGAATTGTGATCGCGGCCCAGCCAAAGATTTGCCCACGCCGAGGTCCCGCGCAGTCCCTGGTTCTGGATCACGGGAACATGGTCGAGCAGCTTCTCTTCGTGGCCATCGTGCTTCAACCGCTCGTAAGCGCGCAGCCAGATGCAGTCGCCAAACCCGTCCACTTCGCAGCGGCCTTCGCGTGTGCCGCCGCATGGGCCGTTGCGCTGGTTTTTTGCGCACTGCGACTCGGGGCAAAGATACGCGATATCGGGCAGCGAGCAGTCGCCGCAATCCTTGCACTGATAGAGGGCCACTTTGCTGACTTGCTCTAGGGCGCGGAGCGCCTTCGGTCCCTGCATCGGGTCCTTCGAATGCGCGCAGGCCTTCGCGCCCCAACGCGCAAACGCCGTCCCGCGATCGAACATCGTCGCGTGCGACAGCTTGGAGATTTGATAAACGAAGCTCACATGCTTCGATGGAGTCTTGGTCCGCGATGTCTCCGCGCTCGGATTCGCCAGCCCCGTCGATGGATCTTCCGAGTAATAGAAAAATTCTCCCGGCCGCGAAAACTTGATCTCTCGCGCGAACTGCTTCCAGTCGTCCGGCGCAAAGCTCCGCTCAATCTCCAGAATCCGCTCTATGGCGGCGAGATTGTGCACTCCGCCCAGATATACCCCGCGGAACCCGAGTCCGCGATAGACCGCAATCTGCTTGGCCGCGAGTTCGAGGAAAAATGCCTTGCCGCGATCCGGCGATCCGCTTTGAATCCGGCAAAGTTCCCATAGCGCGTCACTCACCACCACGCCCGGAATCCTGCCCTCATGGAAAAGATCGGCCACGCGTGGGCTCAGCATATACACGTTGCCGATCAGCGGCGTTTCCTTCATTCCGTGCGCGTCCATATAGCAGCGCAACTCAGAGATCTTCCGCGAATCGAACCCAATCTGGTTGATGATGAACCGCGCGCCGCACTCAATCTTCTTCCCGAGCTTTTGGTATTGCGGAATGACCTCGCCCTCGTGCAGCTTGAAGTTGGTGGTCACCGCGCCAATGCAGAATTGCGTCTTTTCCAGTTGTTGCCTTTTGCCGTTTGCGGCCGATGCTCCGAGTCCCTTGTTCATCTGGTTGAGCAAAGAAATCAGGCCAATGGAATCGATGTCGAATACCGGCCGCGCCAGTCCGTCGTTGCCCGCCACCGGGTAGTCGCCCGTCATCGCAAGAATGTTGTTGAAGCCCTCGCTGTTCAGCATCCAGGCTTCGCTCTCCAGGCCGTTTCGGTTCAGGTCCTTGCAGGTCAGATGGATGACGACTTCCTTGCCGGCGTAGAGAATGGGACGGCCCAGAACCAGCGGCGCCAGTTGCGGATTGCCGCCGGCGTTATCTGTAATCGAGATCCAGTCAATGTCAGAACAGGCGACCAGGTCGTTGGCGAAGTCGCGTGCCTTGATGGCGTTCACTCCGGCCATCGAACCGCGCACTGACACCAACTCTGTAGCGACAAGAAATCGCGCTCGGTCGGCGAGTTTTTCGCGCAGCGTTGCCATCCGCTCAACAAAGCCCTAAAAGCAAGGGTATCATGAATTTATTCGAGTCGCGAATTATAGAACCATGTGTCAAGCCATCTAGCTCATATTAAATAAGATACATTGGAGCAATATCCCGGCCGGCAGCGATGCGGACAGCCGGCAACATCAGCGTCGGGGCATGGGCGTTCGCCGCCGCTCGCGCGTCAAATGCCACACTCCCATTGCCAGGGCCAACGCGCCGAGCCCATAGGCCAGCACCGCCGTTTCTCCGCGATGAATCTGCCAGCCCTTCCAGAACGCAAGGGCGGCAGCAATTAGCATGACGATGCCTCGAACGGGATTCATGCGCAGATCCTTTCGGCGCCGCCGGCGAATCGTGAGACCGCCACATCCATCCTAAGCGCGGGATCGCCGGATCGACTTCGCAGCCCCCAGTCCTATGATGAAAGTGAACGCAACTCCGTTCGAATGGAGACCACATGTCCGATCCTGCCGCATCCGCCGCGCCGCTCAAAAAGACCGCCCTGAACGCTACCCACCGCGCGCTCAAGGCCAAAATGGTCGACTTCGGCGGCTGGGATATGCCGGTTGAATATCCCGGCCCCGGTGGAGGCCTGATTGCCGAGCACATGGCGGTGCGCACCGCTGTTGGCCTCTTCGACGTAAGCCACATGGGCGAAATCCAGTTTCGCGGCCCCGGCGCTCTCGCCGCAGTCCAGCACATCACGATGAACGACGCGTCGCGCCTCAAGGACGGGCAAGCGCAGTACTCCGCGCTCCTCACGCCGAAGGGAGCTTTTGTTGACGATATTCTCGTTCACCGGCTGAGCGAAAACGACTACCTGCTGGTCGTCAACGCGGGCACAACGGAAAAGGACTTCGCCTGGATCAAGCAGCAAGTGGGCGGCCGGCCAGGCATTCACCTCGCCAACTATTCGGCCTACTACTCGCAACTGGCGCTCCAGGGGCCGCGCTCCCTTGAGACGCTCGCCAGGCTCACCAAGGTCGATCTCGCGGCGATCAAAAATTATCACTTCGTGTGGGGAACCGTCGCCGGCATTGCGAACACTCTCATCGCGCGCACCGGCTACTCGGGCGAGGACGGATTTGAAGTCTACATCCCTTCGGACGAGGCCACCACGGTGAAGATGTGGAATGCGCTGGTTGAAGCTGGAAAAGAATTCGGCATTCGGTTCTGCGGCCTCGGCGCGCGCAACACGCTGCGCCTGGAGGCAGGCATGAGCCTCTACGGCCACGAAATCTCCGAGGAGATCAACGTCCTTGAAGCTGGGCTCGACCGTTGGCTCAAGCTCGACAAAGGCGCATTCATTGGCAGCGACGCGTTGCTGGCTGTTCAAGCAGCGGGCGGGCCTGCACGCAAGATTGTCGGCCTCGAAATGATCGAACGCGGCATCGCCCGCGACACGTACTCCGTACATTCACTTTCGGAGGAGAGAATCGGGGTGGTCACATCCGGCTCTCCGGCGCCGTTCCTGAAGACCAACATCGCCATGGCGCTCGTGCCCGCCGCCGTAGCCGCCAGCGGCGCAGATGTCATCGTCGAATGCCGCGCCAACAAGGTCCGCGCCAAGCAGGTGCCGCTGCCGTTTTACAAGCGCCCGAAAAAAACGATCTCCTAGTTCTAAATCTGGGTGCCCCACCCTCGGCGCGTCTTTGTTTTTGCGCCTAGGGTGGGACGGGATTAGTCGGCGCCTGGTACTGTACCGGGAGTCTCAGGCCCGCCCGTTTCCCCGCAGTCCATGTCGACTCGACCTGGACGACCCCCGACTCCCCGGTAAGGTAATGTCGAAAGCTCGAAGCTCTCCACTCGTCCGGCTGCGCGACGAGGCCACGAGTTACCGGGTTGCGATGGATATAGCGCAGCTTCTCAGTTTGTTTCGCGGTGGAGCGCACATTGAAATCGTAATAACGAATTTGCCAGAACGGTTTTTGCCTGGACTGTTTGGAAACGGAAGTCTTGAGCGCCTGAATGGCGCGCGCGAGAGTGCCGCGCTTTGGCTCGGATACGAGCAGATGCACATGCTCAGGCATGACCACATAACCAAAAACATGGAAGACGTATCGCCTTCGCGCCTGCTCCAGAGATCTCTCGAACAGGTCGCGAGACGACTCGCTGCCGAAGTAAGGAAGCCGATGGTAACAACTGAAGGTGATGAAATGGAAATCACCTGTCAGTTGGTAACGCTTGAGCTTTGAGGGCACGTAAGGGGAGTGTAACGCGGGTCGGGGTCGAAAGACAGAATGAAGACACGATCCCCTCCCACCCTAGGCGCAAATACAAAGACGCGCCGAGGGTGGGGCACCCTGCCGTTCTATAAGCGAGTAAAAAGTTGAACGGAGAACACGAACTGAGGGACCAGCCGAAAGACCAGCGACAAGCGATCAGGGGCTTCGCGCCACCTCAGAATGCTGGCGCTATCGGTGTTTGTCGGGAGTAATGAAGTACGATGCGTCATGCGGCTTTTCTACTCGACGTTGGCATTTAGCCTTTGCGCCGTGTTTTGCCACGCACAGACAGCAATCAATGATGCAACGGTCCTAAAGCAGACCCGGGCGAAATATGACGCTCCCTTTGAAAGAAACCTCCAATCCTTCAGTTGCGCCGTAGAGTTCAACTGGAACCAACACTTCACTGAGGCCGCACGCCTCGGCGACGAAGGAACGGACGAGGAGATCGCTAAACTAATTCAGCCCATCAACACTCGCGTGACTGTCACCCGGCAGAACGCTGCAGTGTCATCCGGGATGACGGAAGATGAAGAACACAAGCTCCCCCATGGAGGCATGGCGGAAGGTCTTCTCGAACATGCAGTGCAGTTCAGCTTGAATCACTGGTTGGTTGCCAGTAATAACGCCATGCTTCCGCCAGAAAACACGCCCGTTCACGTCGAGCCATCTACGTCAGGCTACAAGCTTGAATTCAAAGTCCAGACGTTTGATGTTGAGATGACGTTCGCGCACGACATGAGCCTCCGGAGCGAAGCGGCAAAGGGATCTGCCTCCGATCGCCGGGAAACAGACTTCCGTCCCGGCCCGCAGGGCTTTCTCATGACCTCCTACAGGCTTGGCGAGGATGGAGATTTTAGGTCCGGCAATCGGATAATCCTCACCTATACCTATCAAAGCGTTGGCGGATTTCAATTGCCCGAGCAAGTTTCGATCAATCGCGAGAGCCACCACGAAGTCTGGCACTACAAGCTAACCGGCTGCACAGTAGAAACGACTAAGTGATTCGGTATTGATAAGTCGGCTTCCCGGAACGTTCCGGGTAGCAAAAGCATTCGCGCCTCGACCCCAGTCCATTGCTTCTCCGGCCCCCGTTTCATGTCAAGCCCTTTCGCCCAAAATAAATCCGCCCGCCGCCCGTAACTCCTTCATTCTCTGATCTCTGTTCTCTAATCTCTTTTTTCCCAAGTTTGCCGATAATTATGCCCACTAGGCGCACACTGGAAGCAAATCGAAATTCCTGGTGCGGCGGCCGCCGCTCGCGGTTCACCGTTCACCATCCATGGCCTGCGGTTTGCTGTTTTTACCGTCTCCTGTTGGCTGTCTCCTGCTTCACTGCTTTACTCGCGAAAAATAATTAAATAAAAAAATTGGGATGTTCGCCCAATTTTCGCCATTTAACTCTTTTAGAATCAACAAATCGATCTCAAGAACTACGAAAACTGGCACCTAACTACGCTGCATTTATGACAAACAACTTGTTTAGAATCAACAAGATTCTCTGCAAAAATGACATGATGTTTTATTGTGCGTAAGCTATTCGTTTAAAAAGAGTTGTTTGCAATAGTCGTCGTCCACGGCTCACCACCCACCGTCCACCGCTCACGGCCGTCTCCGAGCTCCGCTAACCCCCGCTAGCTCCGCAGCCTCTCTCCCAGCTGGTTGATCACCCGATAAGCCGAGAGCGCCGCGCCTTCCTGCCAGCCGACGAGGTGGCTCGTGTGGTCGCCGGCGAAGTAGACCCTCCGATCCGGAGTTTGCAGCGTCTGGAGCGTTTTCTCGTCGTTCCATTCAAAGCCGATCCAGGAGCCGAGATTGTGCGGGATGTGTCCCCAACTGACGTAGATCGGTTTCGAGAGATCCTTGCCGTGGCCGGGATGCAATAGCTCAATCGATCGTCGCGAAGCGTCGAGCTTGGCCTGCACGGAGGGTAGCGAGGCGAAGGCGTAACCATTCACGGTTGAGTCCCGTAGCGAGAGGTCGGTCTTCCTCAGCAAATCGGGAAGCGCGCCGAGCGTGGGTGGTTCCTCGATGGAGTAGCCTCCGATGACGACGCCTCTTTCTGAGAAGAATCGCGCGCTGGGATACCAGACCAGATCGACGGTCTGCTGCAGGTAGGAGATGCCTCCAAAAATATTCGCTTCCTTCTCCCAGAAGCGCGGCGCCTCCCAAGCCACTTTGTAAGCGGAGTCGTACCGAACCTTGTCGAGAAGGTCGCGAATGGGCGCGCTGAAGTCGGCGTCGAGAGTGCGCGCAATGGTCAGCGGCATGGCGCAGATGCAGTAGTCGGCCTCAATCGTATGGAACTCGCCGGTCTGGGGAGTTCCCGAGCCATCGCTGTACGTGACCGTCACACCCGAGTCCGACTGGCGAATGCGGCTCACGACGGCGCCGTAGCGAATCACCGAGTCGAGCCTCGATGCGAAAGCGAAAGGGATGCGGTCCATGCCGCCGATGGGCTGAAACATGGTCGGCTGCCACTCGAAGACCTCTTCCACCAGCATGCCTTGCCACAAATCGGCATCGAGCAGTTCGCGCATCGCGAGTGGATCGTTGCCGACCGGCGCTTGCTGTGTTGCGCCAGGCGGAACTTTGAAACCGGAGCGGTCCGTGCCGCGGAAAAGCAGATCGGGATTCAAATCGCCATACTGGCGGAGGAATTCGATCATGCGCTCGCGGTCGTCGGCGCCCATCTCCTGGTCGAGCGCGCCTTTGCGGATGCACTTGGCCAGCAACTCGCTCACGTGGCCACGCGTGTCGTTCACCACTCGCCGCTCCTGCACAGCCGAGCCGCCGTTCAGCTTGTCGCTCTGCATCAAGGCGCTGCGCGACGAGTTGACCTCGACTTCAAGCGCAACGCCGAGCTCATGGCAATAGCCCAGCATCGTGTGGTGCGTTGAAGGCAGGCGCGCGGGTCCGGCGTTGAAGTAGTGGCCCTCGTCGAAGGCGCAGGTCTGGCGCGTGCCGTCGGTGAAGTCCACTTGCGGTGCCGTTGCGGATGCTCCAGTTGCGGCCTCCCGGGCGCTGGCGCGCTTCAAGAATCGTGCATGACCATCCCGCTTTGCCCAATTCGTATGCCGCCACCAGGCCGGCAATGCCCCCGCCTAGAATCACCACGCGCGTGCCTTTACCGTCTACGAGCCGCAGTGGGCTGGCTTCGGCGACCGCTTCAGGAATGGCCAAGAGGCCGAGTGACTGCATGAGGACGAAGGCGGCGCCATATCCGCCCGTCTGGCCGGCTCGCATCAGGAACTCGCGTCGCGTAAGGCTCATCTTGTTTACCTTTCTGGAGATAGGGGTCCAGGGTGTATCGACATATACGGGCGAACAGCGTTGCGGGCGAAAATCCGGCCAGACGAGGCGGAATCCGAAGGCTGTGGCGGCCTCACAGTCGAGGACGAGAACGAAGTATGGCCGGATTTTCGCCCGCAACCCGGAGGGACGGCGCCATTTTTCCTCATTTCGTCGTCACTCGTCGCTAGGAGACACCCGGTATCCGTCGCTCCTCATTCCTAGAACTGAGGAAAAATGGCTCCCGTCGCTGCCGCCTGTATATGTCGATACACCCTTGAAACGGGGAACTGGATAGTTCGTTTATACCGCCGCAGGGCGGCCTCACGGGCGGCCGCTACGGCTCATTGAAAAAAATCTGTAAAAAGTACTTGACATCATACACTGTGTGTCATACAGTGTGTTCTGTACAGTGTACGAGGTACAGCATGACTTTGACCGAGAATCTCTTCGAAAACCTTCGCCTGGAGCTCCGGCGCGGCTGCCTTACGCTGGCGGTCCTGGCGCAACTCAAGCAAGAGCACTACGGATACACGCTTCGCAAGGCGCTGGCGGAGCGTGGCATGGAGATCGAAGAAAGCACGCTTTATCCGTTGCTGCGGCGCCTGGAGGCGCAGGGATTGCTCACCAGTGAGTGGCGCGAGGAAGAGAAGCGCAACAAGCGGTTCTACAAGCTCTCGGCTGACGGCGAACAGATTTTCGCGCGCCTCCTGGAAGAGTGGAACGCGATCAACACATCGATAACGAACCTTTTGTAGCACGAACCTTTTGCAGGAAAGCGACGAACTTCGCAAGGAATTGAGGAATGCCATGGAACTTCTGGATCGTTATTTGCAAGCCGTGAAGAGGCACTTGCCGTGGGAAAGGCAGGACGACATTATCGCCGAGCTGCGCGCAAACCTTGAAGCGCAACTCGAAGACAAGGAAGCGGAGCTGGGGCGGCCGCTGACGAAGGAAGAGGCGGAGCAATGGTTCAAGCAGATGGGCTCGCCGATCCAGGTTGCGGCGCTGTATCAGCGCCAGCGGTATTTGATCGGGCCTGCGCTGTTTCCGACGTACTGGTACGTGCTGAAGCTGGCATTGTTCTGGCTGACGGCGGTTTACGTGGTCGCAAGAGTGATCACCGTTGCGGCGCAGGGGTCGAGTGTAGAGGCTTACGCGGGAATCGCCGTGAACCTGCCGTGGATGTGGCTCGTTAATGCAGCGATCGTCACGCTGATTTTTGCGGTGATTGAGTTGTCGGGCGCGCGATTCGGGGAAAAGATTCCGCAGATCCCGCCAATTGGGGCAGGGTGGTCGCCACTGGACCTGCCGCCGGTGGGCGCGGTTGATGGCGAGAACAAGCCGTGGAGCTTTGCCAAGGCGATGGCCGAAGTGATCTTTGGATGCTTGTTCTTTGCCTGGCTGCTGCTGGTGCCGCACTATCCCTATCTAATGTTCGGGCCCGGCGCATGGTATCTGGCTTCGCTGCCCTACAAGCTTGCGCACGCGTGGTGGCCTTTCTACTGGTGCATCGTAGCCATCAACGGATTCGAGCTGATGTGGAAGATCGCGGACCTGACAGGAGGCGCATGGCACAAGCGGAAGCAGTGGAGGCATTGGGCCATGCATTCGCTGTCGCTAATCCCGCTGGGGATTCTGCTGGCCGCGCCGGGGCAGCAACTGTTTCTGGCGAAGAATGCAGCGGCGAATGCAAAGGCGTTGGCCGATGCGAACAAAGGAACGCACACCGCCCTGATGATCGCGGTTGCGGTGGTGGCGCTGCAAATTGTGTGGCACGCAGGAAAGATCGTGCTGGAAAGCTATCGCAAGCGTGTGGCGGCATAGGAGAGTGCGGGCTCGATCGCCAGCCAATTCGGGCACGGTTTGGAGTTTTCCGCACCGTAATTTTGATAGCTCGACGCCCCATTAGCCCGCAGGCCGCACAACAAATGCAACCGAGCGGGCCAGAAGCAAGTCCACACATCAGGTCAGGAGTGAAGTGATGTTTCGCTTCAATGGCGAAGCAACCTATCGGGATCAACCGTCCGCGCATACAGGAGGCTTTATGAACCACACTGGGCAGCACTCAATTCCTCAATTCGTCAGCGGCGACCGCGAACTGATCAAGGGCCAGGAGCAGGCACTACTCGAGGAGTTGAGGCCGATCGTTCGTCGGCAATCCGTTCGTCTTGACTTGAGTCCGGTTGAGCGGATCGATGCGGCGGGATTGGCCGTGCTGATTTCGCTTTACTGCGATGCCCGCAAGGCTGGCCACGAATTCGCAGTTGTCAATCCATCGCGCCACGTAGCGCGGGTCCTCGCCATCGTTGGCCTCGACCGCATTCTGGTGTCGAAGGAGTCGGGAGAATTGATGCCGCATCGCTCGCCGCTCGATCTGGAGCTGGTGGCATAAATGATGCGGGGCGAGGGTTGGTCGAACGAGATGGTGTGGGCTCAAAGCGGTGCACGGGGAGATGGCCGCTTCGCCAAGTCAGACCTGCATCACTTCGGCTTCTTTCTTCTGCGACAGCTCTTCCATGCGCCGAATTTCCGCGTCGGTCATCTTCTGCACTTCTTCCAGAGCGCGTTTCTCGTCGTCTTCGCTCACCTTCTTTTCCTTGGCGAGCTTCTTGAGAGCATCGTTGCCGTCGCGGCGGACGTTGCGGATTGCGGTGCGATGCTCCTCGAGGACCTTGTTGATGTGCTTGCAGACCTCGCGGCGCCGCTCCTCGGTCATGGGCGGAACGGGAACCCGGATAATCTTGCCGTCAGATTGAGGATTGAAGCCAAGAGCAGCAGTTTGAATGGCCTTTTCAATTTCCTTTAAGATCGTCGGATCCCACGGAGAGATGACGATGAGTTGAGGCTCGGGCGCCGAAAGCTGCGCCAGCTGATTGATGGGCGTCTGCGTGCCGTAGTAGTCCACCTTGATCTGATCGAGCATGTGAACGCTGGCGCGGCCCGTGCGCGTGGCAGCCAGGCTGGCCTGGAAATCGGCCACCGACTGATCCATGCGCCGCCTGAGGTCGCTCGAAAGTCCTTTGAGTGCTGGATTGCCGTCCATGAACGATGCCATTGGAACTTGCCCTCACTGCGCGAATTCGTCAACGGCTATTCTACAACTCCTGCGGTGAGAAGCTAGCGTTAGCTGCGCCTTATGCGACAGTTGCAAGCCCGGTTGCCACCGCCTGCTCGTGCGCGTGATAACTCGACCGCACCAGCGGACCCGACTCGACGTGCCGGAAGCCCATGCGAAGCGCCTCTGTCTTCAGTTCGGCAAATTCGCGTGGCGTGTAGAGCCGCGCCATGGGCAGGTGGTCGCGCGACGGGCGCAGGTATTGGCCGATTGTGAGAATGTCGCAGCCTACGCCGGCCAGGTCGCGAAAAACGTCGAGCAACTCCGCAGTCTCCTCGCCGAGCCCAACCATCACTCCCGACTTCGTCAGCCCTCCGGGGCTTAACTCTTTGGAGTAGCGCAACAGCTCAAGAGAGCGCTCATACCGCGCGCCGGAGCGAACCACGCGATAAAGCCGAGGCACAGATTCGGTGTTGTGGTTAAGGATCTCGGGCCGGGCTTCAACGACCGTGCGAATCGACTCCTTGTCGCCCTGAAAGTCAGGGATGAGCACCTCAACACGGCAGCCGGGCGCCTGGCGGCGAATTTCGTCGATCACCAGAGCGAAAGCGCGCGCACCGCCGAGGTTATCGTCGTCGCGATTCACGCTTGTTATGACGGCGTGCTCGAGTCCGAGCACAGCCACGGCTTGCGCCACACGGCGCGGCTCGTCGAAGTCAATCGGCTCAGGTCGCCCCTTCGGCACGGCGCAGAATCCGCAGCGGCGCGTGCACAGGTTACCGAGCATCATGAAGGTCGCGGTCTTGTGGTGCCAGCACTCGCCGATGTTGGGGCACTGCGCGCTCTCACAGACGGTGTGCAAACCGAGCGAACGCGCGAGACGCTTGAGGTCGTGGTAGTTCTCGCCGACGGGCGCGCGGGCCTTCAGCCACTCCGGCTTGGGCGCGGGCGCTCGGCGCGCAGGTTCGAAATCTGCACAAGTTCCATTGGGTTTATTGTAACGAGCATTGCGGTGGCTCGTTCGTGCAGCGGGTCGATGCGGAATTCCCGGGCCTAAAGGCCGAGGTTATTGTGATTCACATTCCCGGGCCTAAAGGCCCCTGCTCCTTCCGTTTCGCGTGCTACTCTGGGCACAATTGCCAGAGCACCAGCCAATCGAATCATGCAAAGCATCTCAGTGGCCATCGTCGCATGCAATGAAGCGGAAAACATCCGCCGCACGCTGGCCAGCGTCGCCTGGGCCAATGAGATCAATCTCGTCGATTCAGGGTCGACAGACAAGACTGTCGAAATCGCGAAGAGCTTTGGCGCGCGTATTTTCTACGAAAGTTGGAAGGGCTACGGACCGCAAGTAAATTCAGCTCTCGACAAGTGCACTTGCGACTGGATTCTGAATCTCGATGCCGACGAGTGGCTGACGCCGGAGCTCCAAAACGAGATTCAATCGCTGCTCAGCGGCCAGCCGCGTTACAACGCCTACATGATTCCCCGGCTCAACCGGATCTTTGGCCGATGGATGCGACATGGCGGCCTCTACCCCGATCACAAGCTGCGTCTCTTTCGCCGCGGCGTCGCGCGCTTGCGCGAGGATACCGAGCCCCACGCCACGCCCAAGACGCATGAGCCAACCGGCAAACTGAAAAACCATATGCTTCACCTGCAATACTCGACGGTGGCGTATTACATCGAGCATATGCAGCGCTACAGCACCGCGACCATTCCGCTATTTCTGCGCAAGGGAAGGACGAGCGACTCGATCTTCGCTTTCGTAGTCAACACCGTAATAAATCCGGCGCTGACCTTCACCAAGAATTACATTTTTCGTGGCGGCTTTCTGGATGGCAGGGAAGGCCTGATCTTCCATCTGAATCATTCCGCCTACGTCAACTGGAAGTTTGCCAAAGCATGGGAGGCGCATCGATTAGCTACATCGGTGATCGCTCAACCCATCGCGCAAAGCGAGCCCGCGGGTGATTCCGGCGCTCCATCACTTTCCGAGGAACGATCTCCCAAGCAATGACCTCGACTGGCTTGCCTTCAACGCCGCGGTTTCTGCTCGTCATGACGGCCACAATGACGCCCGCGGCCAACGCGCAGGTCAAGCGCTCCTCGCCCCATATGCGCCTTGAGGATTACAAACGCGCGCTGCGGTACTGGCTGAGCTATCCGCATCCAGCCGCCGAGCGGATTCTCTTCCTCGAAAACTCCGGTGCGGACCTGAGCGAACTGCGCGCGCTTGCGGAGAATGAAAACCCGAAGCGCCGCGAGGTCGACTTTTTGTCCCTGCGGGCTTGCGAGATTCCCGCAGGCACAAATTACGGCTATGCGGAGATGCAAATGCTCGATGACGGCTTGTCGCGCAGCAAACTGCGCCTCGCTACGACGCACATGATCAAAGTGACAGGCCGACTGACCTTTCCCGCGCTCGGTAAAGCGCTCGACCGCGTCGCCAATAAGGACCCGTTCGAGCTCATGATCGATTGCCGCAAACTCGGCCTTTTTCGCAGCGGCTACGACGCGCGGGTGCAACTCTTCGTGTGCTCGCATGATTTTTACGATCGCGTGCTGCGCGACGCAAATCGCGAAATGAATTCGACCGATGTTCGGCTGCTTGAGCACCTGATCTATCGCAAGGT
Organism: uncultured Acidobacteriaceae bacterium; assembly: GCA_963813015.1. GTDB lineage: Bacteria > Acidobacteriota > Terriglobia > Terriglobales > Acidobacteriaceae > Telmatobacter. The sequence continues at coordinate 493,851 of CAWEXN010000008.1, read as the reverse complement.
AATCCCATTCAAGGGGGAGCCGGGCTACTATCTGCGTTTCCCCTGCAACATCGACCCAGTGGGCTATTTCGGCTTCAAAAATCGGCGCTACGATTCGCCGCGCACAGCGATCCCGCGGGGCGTGCGCGCCCTGCTGCGCATCATCGCGCCCGGCTACTGGTTTTAGCGGCTAACAGCGAAATTGGCGCGGATCAAAATTGGTCTGCGGCGGTCGGCTCGTTGCTGTTTTTTCGCGTTTACTTCAGCTTCTCCCGCACGTCGGTGCGCACAAGATAAAGGAAGAAGAGAAGATTCAATAGTCCCTGGACCAGCGAAGAATAAGAGTGCTGCACCGAGAATCCCCACAGGAAGGACCCCGATAGAATTGCCACGGCCGCGAGCGTGAGTGCCCACGCCCAGCGCAGCAGCAGCAGTAACCCCAGCGCGCCGGCGATAAACAAGGCCGAAAAGACAAGGTAGATGAATCCGGTGCGCTGCGCCATCACAGACACCACTGTGATACCGGCGAGCAACAGCATATAAATGCTGATCGCGATCAGTCCCGGAAGCTTGAACAGCGAAGCCCGGTCCAGCTTCGCTCCGGCAGGCACCGGCGCTGAGTCCGGTGTGGAAGTATTCGTATTGGCGTCAGTGATCATAGCGTGTGCAAATAAGCGAGCAGGTCAGCGAGATCTTCGTCGTTCAGCGGTGTGGCCGGCATCATTCCTCGTCCGTCGAGAATCACCGCCGTCAATCTTTCGTCGGTTGGAGGCGCACCGGAGGGCATGGCCTTCACCTTGGTGATCGCCTGCAAGCCCGGTCCGTGCAGGGGCGCCGTCGATGTCGGATAGTGGCAGCGCGCGCACTTTGCCTGGAACACCGCTGCGCCGCGCGCCTCCTGAGGCGTCCATTCAGAGGAGGGCTTCGACGGCGGAAGCTGCCGGCAACCGGCCAAACCGAAGGCGAATGTGGTCAAAGCAGAAGCCATCAGAAGATTCCACGTCCGCATCGCCTCTCATGATACAGCCGCTTCTGGGGCTTGGCGCAGGTGCAATAAACTTCTGTAACCCGTTTTGCAACTGCGTTCCCGAATGGGGGCGGAGTCTGCAAACGGGAGAACAGTGCTGCAAATGACCCTGAGGATCATGAAGCCTGCGATGTTCGCATGAGGAGCCGAGCGCGATTACTCCGCCGCGGCGATGGCCTCGGCTATGCGATCAATGGCTTGTTCCTCAACAATGCTTCCCGGATAACGGTCGTTGACGAGGATCGAGAATGCCACCATCCGGCCGCTTGCGGCATTTACATATCCGGAAAGCGTGTTTGCCTCGCCCAGAGTGCCGGTCTTGGCCCACATCTGCCCCTTTACGGGCGATTTAGTGAAGCGGTGATCGAGCGTGCCGTCTGTGCCGGCTTCGGGCAGCGTCTCACGCCATTCTTTGCCCCATATTTGCTTCGAAGCATACGACAACAATCGCGTGATAGCGCGCGGCGTGATCTTGTCGTCGTTGCTCAGGCCGCAGCCGTCGACGAGATAGAAGTCCGCGTCGGCCACACCGGCATTCACCATGAACTGGCGCACCACCCGAGCCCCTTCCTCAAAGCTGCCTTCGGTTCCATAGAGCTTGCCCAGCAGGCGCAGCAGAAGTTCGGCGTGCAGGTTTTGGCTCGTCTTATTCGTTACGGTAATGTCCTCCGCGATGGGCACCGACATGTGCGCCCCAAGGATGCGGCGGCCCTCTGCGGGAGCGGCAATGGAAGTGAAGTTGCCGGGCGTAAGGTTCAAAGGCATCTCGCGCTCGCCGGCGAAGTCGCCCGTTCCAGTGGCGAGTTTGTGGCGTGACTCGGCGTCACCCGTCACCTTGATGCCGTGCAATTCAAGCGCCTGCTTGAACGCATCCGCGGTAAACTGTGCCGGATCCTCCACCGCCATCGCAACCCGCAGTCCGACTCGCGGGAGCCGTGCCCCATGCGCGTATCAGCAGGGATCCGGGGCGCCGCTCCAGGCCCGGAAAGGCTTCCTGCCCGGCCGCGGCAACAGTCATCTGGTTGTCGATCGTGTAGTAATCCACGTCCGGCGTCCATTCCGCTTGCGTAGCGCCGGGCGTGGCGGGGTCGGCGGTGATATCTAGTTCGTCCGTATTGTCGTTGAAGGTGAGCGCGGAGACCGGCGCGCCATAGCTCCACTGCAGATGGTTCCAGCTCCAACCCAAAGGATACGGCTCGCTCAGGAAGAAAGTATCGTCGCCGACCACGTTGCCATCCACCGTGCGCACGCCTGTTTGCTCTACCTGCTGGGCGAGCAGGCCAAGAACGTCCATCGCAGACTTCGGCGTGGAAGTCGGCAGAATCCCTGCGGAAGCTGGAGGCGTGGTTCCGGGCTCGACATAAGGGTAATGCCGCGCGCTGATGGTGGGATCGCCTACACCGAGCAGCACCAGGTTGCCATGGAGCGTGCCGCTTGCATCCACATCGCCATCGCCAGCCACGAAGGTGGTCCACGTCAGCGTGTCCACCGGCAGCAGGGCAAATGCCGCGGCGGTGGTCGTCAATTTCGCATCGGAGCCAGGCGAAAACAGCCGCGCGTCATTCAATCCGTAAAGCGATTGCCCGTCGAGAGTTGTTACGCTAATGCCAAAGTTCGCGTGACTCAGAGCGGGGTCGGCGAGTATGGCTTGGATTCGATCGGCAAGCGGGCCGGTCTTGGGCACGCGCGGTGCGGCGTGCTGTGAATCTCCGCGCGCTTGGGCGGGGGCTTGTGCGCTCAGGCCGAAGGTGCAAAGCAAGAGGCTGCTCCATGCAACAGATCGCCGAAGGGAGGCCATGCCCCGAAGTGTAGCAAACGGCCGTAAAAGCGCGGCGTACCATCGGGATTGAGCGCTTATGAGAGGCATGGCACATTGGCGGCTGCGGTCGCGAACCCTCGAGCTGGGCCGTCGCACGTTAGTAATGGGCGTCGTAAATATCACACCGGATTCGTTCAGCGATGGCGGTCTTTTTCTGGCTTCGGAGAAGGCCATCGATCACGCACTCAGGTTAATCGGCGAAGGCGCGGACATTGTCGATCTGGGTGCGGAGAGCACGCGGCCTGGCTCGCGCGCAGGGGGCACGTCTGCCAATCTCCAACCGGCGGTTAGCGCAGAAGAGGAGCAGGAGCGGCTGCTTCCGGTGCTGGAAGGAATCCTGAAGAGCCTGCCCCATGCGGTGGTTTCTGTCGACACTTACAAAGCCGAGACAGCGCGCGCTGCACTGCGGGCGGGCGCTCAGATCGTGAACGATGTGAGCGGATTTACATGGGACTCTGCAATTGCTTGCGTGTGCGCGGAGTTTCACGCGGGAGTGGTGCTGTCGCACGCGCGTGGGCGACCCGATGAATGGCGCGCACAGCCGCAGCTCGACCCCGATGCACTCATGGCCACGGTGCGCGAAGGATTGGCCGCGAGTCTCGCCGCCGCAGAGCGCGCCGGAATCCAATCAAATGCGATTGTTCTTGACCCCGGTTACGGATTTGGCAAACGCTTCGACGAAAATTACGTGCTTCTCGCGCGTCAGGCGGAGTTGCTCGCTTTGGGCCGTCCGTTGCTCGCCGGTTTGAGCCGGAAGTCATTCCTTGGCCACACACTGGCGCCTCTCTTCGGCGGTGAGCCCGCACCCATAGCTGCACGCGAAAACGCAAACCTTGCCGCCATGACGGCGGCGATTCTCCACGGAGCGTCAATCGTGCGCGTGCACGCGGTACGGCCCGCGGTTGAGGCCGCACGGATTGCGGACGCCATTCTCAAGCCGGTCCATCGCAAGCCGGATGGGGATGCAGAGTAGTGCGCCTACACAATCCCTTTTCGTATCCATTGCGGAAAGAGGGGATCCAGAAAGAAATATTGTCCTTTATACCGATCCAGGACGCCCTTCGAGTTGAGGGACTCGATTGCTCGCTGAACGGTCGATGCGGGCCCCAGCCGGAACTCGGTCCTGACCGATTGGGAATAGATCTGCGACGAACCCCGATGCGCCAGCGCCTGTAACGTAGCCCTTTGTGCGGAAGACAACTGTTGCCAAAGTTGTTCATAGTAAGTGGACTGCCCCGCCACGAGATCTTCTGCAACCCATTTAACATCGCGTGCTCCAAGTGTGCGCTTTCCTGCGATCTCCGCGTAATCCCATAGCTCATGAGCAATGCGCTGTACGTCGTATGGGATCACGTTCGCGATCGAGAGCAGAGCATCGAGACCGCCCTCGTCGATCTTCCTGCGCTTCTTCCCAAATTGCCGGACAATGAATTCCTTCCACGCGTCCTCCGGAATCTTGTCCAGGAACATGTGCGGTCCCGCCTTGTAGAACGGGCGCTTGGTCGACAGCATTTCTTTCATGAAAGAAGGCTGGGACCCCGCAAAAACGTAACCGACTTCGCGCTGCTCCTGAACCTGGTTTCGCAAAACATTTTCCACCGATCCACCGTTGAATTCGGAGATCTGCTGGAACTCATCGAGACAAATGGCCATCCGAAAGCCGCCGTTCCGGGCCAATTCCCCGGGAAGAGCGAAGACGTCCGGAGCGATGGGCGCGGGGTCGAATCCCGGTTTGGCGCCAAGCGAGAGGCTCACGTCGCCGGTCATCGTGACGTAGTTGATTTCCGGTCTCACGCTCCGCGCAAATCGCGTCACCCAATCCTTGACTCGATCCCAGGGTCCGGCGGCGCGCAGAACCTTTTCCGCAAACTTCTCCAGGAATTGTGTGTAACTGGAATAGCTACTGACCGTTAGGCTGACGGTTCGGATGTGCCTCTTGCGCAGCTTGAGAAGCGCCATTGCGACAAGAGAGCTTTTTCCAAATCGGCGGGGAGACAGCAGAAACACCTTCTGGCCATCGGACAGATCACGGACCAATAGGTCCAGTTCCTTCGTCCGATCGACAAAATTTGGCTCGCTGACGACTTCGCCGAAGATGAACGGGTTTTCGAAATTTTCCATTACGCTTATTAGCGTAACGCAAATCAGCGTAAGCCGCAACGATCATTACGCATTTATGCGTTACGCTTTTTTGCGTAACGCAAATCAGTTCCATTTAAGGATTACCGTGGCCCCTCGACTAGACGCTGATGCCTACCTTGTGCCGCGGCCATAGCGGGCGCAGTGCGCTGTGGTCGATGGCCGGCTCACCGTCACACTCTACTTCGATCACCGTAACGGGCTGATCGGGCGCAACCAGTGGCAGGCCGGTCAATCTCAAGGTGAATTCATCCTGCGTGAACTCGATCCTTTGGCCGGTTTTAATGAGCCGCGCCGAGAGAGCCCTCGCCTTCAGCCCCCCAATGGCCACCACCGCTTCGGGCTTGTAGAAATCCAGCCACTCCGCCGCCGGAGTGTGCCCCGGCCAGCAGTACACGTGCACATAGAGCGTATTGCCGCGCCGCGAGTAGTTGCAGCTTGCATCGGAGATCAGCGCACCCCGTTCCGTGCCGTAGATGGCCTTACCGTTGCCGTCGAGCCACTTGCCCACTGCCTCCAGAATCTCCACCGACTGCGGCGGTACCGAGCCATCGGGCTCCGGGCCAATATTCAGCAGGTAATTGCCGCCGCCGCGCGCGCAAGTGATCAGGTTGTTGACGATGGTCTTTGGTGTTTTCCACGCGTCGTCGCCGCGGTTGAAGCCCCAACTGTCGTTCAACGTCATGCACGTTTCCCACGCGCGTCCCGCCTCGGCGGCCTGGATGTGCTGCTCTGGCGTCGTGAAATCTCCCGGCAGCAGGTTACGGTTGTTCACAATGATCTCGGGCTGCAACGAGAAAACCATCTCGTTCATCCGCTCCGATTCCCATTGCCTGGCGTCGAGCGGCCACGCGACGTCGTACCAAAGAATGTCGATCTTGCCGTAGTTGGTCATCAGCTCGCGGATGAGGCCGTGCGTGTAATCGACAAAACGCCGCCGCGCGGCTTCGTCGGTCTTGCAGATCGCGCCGTCCGGGTGGTGCCAGTCCATGAGTGAGTAGTAGAAGCCCACGCGCAGCCCTTCGGCGCGGGCGGCTTCTACAAACTCGCGCACCAGATCGCGCCCTGGCCCCTGGTCCATGGCGTTGTAGTCGGTCAGTTGTGTGTCCCAGTTGCAAAAGCCCTCGTGATGCTTGGTCGTCATCACCATGTACTTCTGGCCGGCGCGTTTGGCTAGCCGAGCCCAGTCGCGCGCGGAGTTGGGCTTGGGATGAAAGTGTTTGGCCAACAGCTCGTATTGCAACAGAGGGACTCCTTCGTCCTCCTTCGCCCACTCGTGCTGGCCGATCACGCTGTAGAGGCCCCAGTGGATGAACATGCCAAACTTTGCCTGGTGCCACCAAGTCATGCGGGCTTCGCGCGTGGCGGCCTGCTTTTGGTCGGCGGCCGTGGGCGCCGGTTGCGTCGCAGAGTCCTGCGCCAATGCCAGTCCATCTGCGTTCGCGGCGGCCAACGCCGCTGCGCCCGCCGCGCCAAACTGCTTCAGGAATGCCCGTCTCGTCCGCTCGCTCCAATCCATCGTTGTCTCCTGTCCTCTGTCGCAATGTCCGCGGCCGCGTCCTTGCGCAAAACTCAACAGGAACGTTTCCCCTAGTTCTGCTTCAGGCGCACGGATAATCCTAGACCAGCCCGTTGCGTGCGCTCCAGTGCGCAATTCTTCTTGAGGCGACTTACCTCGTTTAGAATCGAAGTGGTTGCGGTCGAGCAAGCCGCATCCAAAATCTGTGCCCGCGCGCAACGCTTAGAAATCAAGCTGCGGCGGGTAGGCGTGTGGAATCGGGACGGCGATGCGAGCGAAAACGGCTGTGGTGTTGGGTGCCCAGTGGGGCGATGAGGGCAAGGGAAAAATCGTAGACGTGCTCAGCGAGCGGTTTTCCGCCGTGGCGCGCTACGCCGGCGGACATAACGCCGGGCACACCGTCATCATTGGCGAGCACAAGTTCGTGTTGCAGCTCATTCCCTGCGGCGTGCTTCGGCCGGGGTGCAAGGGCGTCATCGGCAACGGAGTTGTGCTTGATCCCATCGCGTTCCTCAGCGAGGTCGGACGCATTCGCGAGTTGGGCGTCGCAGTCGACGGAAATCTTTTCATTTCCAACCGTGCGCAGGTCATCCTGCCCTACCACCGCATGATCGAGTTGGCCGCGGAAAGCGCGCCGGGGCGCAAGAAAATCGGCACCACCAGCCGCGGCATTGGACCGGCCTACGAAGACAAGATGGCGCGCAGCGGCTTGCGCGTGGTCGATCTGCTGCATCCGGCGCTGCTCAAGACGCACATTGAAGCAGCCTGCGCGGAGAAGAATGCGATCGCCCATGCGCTGTTCGGCACCGATCCGTTGGACCCCGAAAAAATGTATGAGGAGTACGCGGAAGCGGCTGAGCAGATCCGGCCCTTTGTCGCCGATACCGGCCGCATGCTCAACGGCATTCTGGCCAAGGGCGGCAGCGTCATGTTTGAGGGCGCGCAGGGAACCATGCTCGACATTGACCACGGCACTTATCCGTTCGTCACCTCCTCTTCGGCCACGGCCGGTGGCGCGTCCACGGGAACGGGAGTAGGTCCGACCGCAATCGGCACGGTCATCTCTGTCACCAAGGCCTATGTCACACGCGTCGGCGGAGGCCCGTTCCCCACCGAGATTCACGACGCAGCCGGTGATCTGCTGCGTGCGCGCGGCCACGAATATGGCGCCGTCACGGGACGCCCCGGCGCTGCGGCTGGCTCGATATTCCGCTGCTCCGCTACTCCAACCAGGTGAACGGAGCGGAATGGCTCGTGGTCACCAAGCTCGACGTTCTGGATGAGCTCGAAGAGATTCCCATCTGCATCGGCTACGAGATCGACGGTAAGGTCACCGATGAGATTCCTGCGGACGTGCGAGGGCTGGAGGCGATCAAGCCGCGCTACACCATCCTCAAGGGCTGGGGCGAATCCACGGAGGGCATCACCGAGTTCGACAGGCTGCCCAGGGCCGCTCAGGAGTACCTCGCTTTCCAGGAGCGCGAGAGTGGGGCGAAGATCGGCATGGTCTCTACCGGCCCCGATCGCGGCCAGACCATCGTGCTGCCGGAATTTGCCGCGGAGCTTGGATCGATTACGTCCTAGCGCGCAACTCCCAGGGCGGGTCATTCCGTCGAACTTTTAGCGGGGCAATGCGCATTCAACACTGCGCGGATCGGCCGCCGGCACGCCTTGATGGGTTTTCCATTTGACCAGCGCACCATTTCCGGAATACCGTGTACGCGTATGCCGGGATCTGTGAACGTCTCCTTAAGCCCTGCTTGCCGCCGCCTGCGTCCCGGACGTGCCATTGCAAGCCTTGTTGCATGTGTCGTTTGCGTCGTACCTCTGTGCGCCGCAATGTCCATGGGCCAAAAGCACGAGAACCGCCACGACATCGATCAGCTTGAGGATGAATGGCGCGATGCAGTGCTGAATTCAAACACCAAAGTAATGGACTCGCTGCTGGCCCCCGACTACATGGCCATCACGCCATCGGGCACGCTGCAATCGCGCGATGAGGCGCTCCAGAGCCTTAGTTCCGGCTGGCTCCATTTCACCCTCCTCGATGTGACCGACCGTAAGGTGCGCTTTTACGGGTCCACGGCCGTGGTTACGTCGCTGGCCAATATTCAGGCGAGCACACCGGACGGAAAACTGAGTGGCAATTACCGCTACACGCGCGTTTATGTGCGCGATGCCCAGGGAGACTGGAAGATTGTGAGCTTCGAGGCCAGCCGCGTCCGCGAACCGGGACCCCAAAAGCGAAATCAGTTCCACCCGGTGAAGCCGGTAAATTGAAGCCGGCCCACTGAGTGCCAGTTCCCGCCGCATATCTCCAATTAAATCTGCGATGAAGGGTCATCCTGGCCTTTGCCTTCCCGCCATAAAACGAGGTCGATGCGATTGTCTTCACCCGGCCTTGAAAACGGCCCCATCTCGGGGTACACTAAATCTAATATAGGACTAAACAAGTCCTATATTGCGGGATGGCGGAGCACGCATCCCTGCTTGGCCCAGGCAGCCCTCGAAAAGCCTGATTCTGGACCCAATCCCGTGCCAAGTCTTTTGGAGGACGAATGAGTTCAAGTGTCGATACGATTCGCGATCTTGCCGAGCAGGATTACAAGTGGGGATTCATTACCGACATTGCCGAGGACCGCGTCCCCAAGGGTCTCAACGAAGACATCGTCCGCCTGATCTCCGCGCGCAAGGGTGAGCCCGAGTTCATGCTGGAGTGGCGGCTGAACGCGCTTCGTCACTGGTTCACGATGAAGCGCGAAGAGGGCGAGCCCAAGTGGGCCAACTTGACCATCGCTCCCATCGACTACCAGAACATCTCCTACTACTCGGCGCCGAAGAAGAAGCCGCAACTCGACAACCTCGATCAAGTTGACCCCGAGATTCTGCGCACCTACGAGAAGCTGGGTATTCCGCTGCTCGAGCAGCAGCGCCTGGCCGGCGTGGCTGTCGACGCGGTCTTTGATTCGGTCTCAGTTGCCACCACCTTCAAGGGCAAGTTGGCCGAGATGGGCGTCATCTTCTGTTCGTTTTCTGAAGCGGTCCAGAAGCATCCCGAACTGATTAAGAAGTACCTCGGCACCGGTCGTTCCGCAGACCGACAACTTCTATGCGGCGCTCAACGCCGCCGTCTTCACCGACGGTTCGTTCGTCTACGTGCCCAAGGGTGTTCGCTGCCCCATGGAGCTGTCCACCTACTTCCGCATCAACGCAGCGGAGACGGGCCAGTTCGAGCGCACGCTGATCATTGCCGACGAAGGCTCCTACGTTAGCTATCTCGAGGGCTGCACAGCGCCCATCCGCGATGAGAACCAGTTGCACGCGGCCGTCGTCGAACTGATCGCGCTCGATAACGCGCAGATCAAGTACTCGACCGTGCAGAACTGGTATCCCGGAGACAAGGAAGGCCGCGGCGGCATCTACAACTTCGTCACCAAGCGCGGCAAGTGTCTCGGCGTCAACTCGAAGATCTCCTGGACCCAGGTGGAAACCGGTTCGGCGATCACCTGGAAGTATCCCAGCTGCATTCTCCAGGGCGACAACTCCGTGGGCGAGTTCTATTCCGTGGCGCTCACCAACAACCGCCAGCAAGCCGACACGGGCACCAAGATGATCCACATCGGCAAGAACACGCGCTCGACCATCGTTTCCAAAGGCATCTCCGCGGGCTACGGCCAGAACACCTACCGCGGTCAGGTCAAGATTCTCAAGAGTGCGACCGGCGCACGCAACTACACGCAGTGCGACTCGCTTCTGATCGGCGACCGCTGCGGTGCGCACACCTTTCCCTACATCGAAGTCAGGAATGCGACGGCGCGCATGGAGCACGAAGCGTCCGACTTCGAAAATTGGCGAGAACCAGCTCTTCTATCTGCGCCAGCGCGGTCTGACGGCGGAAGATGCAGTCTCGATGATCGTGAACGGATTTTGCAAGACCGTATTCAAGGAACTGCCCATGGAGTTCGCTGTTGAAGCGCAAAAGCTCCTGGGAGTGAGCCTTGAAGGCAGCGTCGGCTGAGTATGTAGAGCCTTGTATCAGGGCACGACTTTTGAGCCAGCGCTGAGCGCAGTCGAAGGGTGTCGCAAGCGAAAGTTGCTTTGTATCAGGGCTCGACTTTAGTCGTGCCGCAAAGGAAACGAAAACTCACGGGGCTTTAGCCCCTGGGGGATTTGGGCTCCAAAGAAAGAAACAAACGGAGAGAAGAAGAATGGCATTGTTAGAAATTCAAGATTTGCACGCCAGCGTGGATGGCCACGAAATTCTGAAGGGCGTGAATCTGACCGTGAATGCGGGAGAAGTGCATTCCATCATGGGCCCCAACGGCTCGGGCAAGAGCACGCTGGCGGCGGTGCTGGCGCGGCGCGAGACCTACGAAGTTACGGGCGGCAGAGTGCTGTTTGATGGCAAGGATCTGCTCGAAATGAAGCCCGAGGATGCGGCACGCGAGGGCGTGTTTCTGGCCTTCCAATACCCGGTCGAAATTCCCGGCATCGGCAACGCGTATTTCCTGCGTTCGGCTCTGAACGCGATCCGCAAAGCACCGCGGCGAAGATGAGCTCGACGCCATGGATTTTCTGCCCGTTTACAAAGAGCAGATGAAGCTGCTGGAGATGGACGAGAAGCTGATGAACCGCTCGGTGAACGAGGGTTTCTCTGGTGGCGAAAAAAAGCGTAACGAGATTCTGCAGATGGCTGTGCTCCAGCCCAAGCTCGCGATTCTCGACGAAACCGATTCCGGCCTCGACATCGATGCACTGCGGATTGTCGCGCAGGGCGTGAACGCCATGCGCAGCCCCGATCGCGGCTTCCTCGTGATCACGCACTACCAGCGGCTGCTGGATTACATCGCGACGGATTTCGTGCACGTCCTGGTGGACGGAAAGATCGTGCGCTCTGGCGGCCCGGAGCTCGCGCTGGAGTTGGAAGACAAGGGGTACGGCTCGGCGGAAGCTGATGCGCAGGCGGCTTTATCTGCATGAAAAGCACATCGAAAGAAAGCGGAAGCGAGAAGGTAGATGGCGACGGTGACCGGAAGGCCGAATGCATATCTTGGAGCGTATGGCGAACTGACCGCGCAGCGGCTGGAGCGCGACCCGGTGTGGCTGCGGCAACTGCGCGAGGACGCGTGGACGCGCTTCCAAGCCAAGGGATTCCCAACCACACACGACGAGGATTGGCGGTTTACCAACCTCGCTGCGATGGCGAAGATTCCATTCCAGCGCGCAGTGAAGGGCAGCGTTGCGGTTTCGGCGCGCGAGATTGAGCCGTTTCGCGTTCCGGGTGCAGCTTGCCAACTTGTGTTTGTTAACGGCCATTTTGCGCCGGAACTCTCGGAGTTGAGCGACCTTCCCAAGGGCCTGGAGATTTGCTCGCTGGAGTCGGCCATCGATTGTGGCATGGTGGGCGCCGCGCCCGAAGGCTGCGCGTCCGACGGAATCGAGCAACACCTTGGCCGTTATGCCGACGTCCGCCGCGATGTGTTTACCTCGCTGAACTCGGCGCTTTGGGAAGACGGCGCGTATGTGCGCATTCGCCGCGGCGCAAACATCTCCCAGCCCATCCATCTTCTGTATGTTTCGGCCGGGGCCGGCGTTGAAACCATGACGCACCCGCGCACGCTCATCGTCGCCGAGCCAACCAGCCACGCGGCGGTGATTGAAGATTATGTTTCGCTCGGCAGTGAGGCCGCATTCTCCAATTCCGTCACCGAGCTTGTAGCCGGCCAGGATGCCGTGGTCTCGCATTTCCTCGTCGAGCGCGAGAATCTGGCCGCATTCAACGTATCCACGCTGCGCCTGGAGCAGGCGCGCGGCAGCAATGTCTCATCGCACTCCATCCTTTTGGGCGGCGGGTTGGTGCGAAACAATGTTCATCCTGTGCTCGCCGGCGAAGGCGCGGAGTGCCTCATCAATGGCCTGTTCGTGGGCGCGGGAAATCAGCATCTCGACAACTACATGCTGGTGGAGCACGCGCAGCCGCAGTGCAGCAGTCGGCAGTTTTACAACGGAATTCTCGATGGCTCGGCGCGGGGCGTCTTCCACGGCCGCATCGTGGTCCACAAGGACGCGCAGAAGACTGACGCCAAGCAGACCAATCGCAACCTGCTGCTCAGTGACAATGCGCGCATCGACACCAAGCCGCAGCTCGAAATCTACGCTGACGACGTGAAGTGCACGCACGGGGCCACCATCGGCCAGATCGAAGAAGAGCAGCTCTTTTACCTCCGCTCGCGCGGAATCGACGAGGTCTCGGCGCGGAACACTCTCCTCTATGCCTTCGCCGCGGAGTGCCTCGACCGCATGCAGGAACCTGCGGCGCGCGAGTTTGCTGAAGGCCTGATTCGCGAGCGGATTAGTGAACTGGCTCGCAACCGGCAATCTGTCGCATCGCCCGCCCCGATCGAAGAAGAAGTGCAGCACTGGGAGGAAGTGCGTTGACCACTGTCGTCCAACCAGTCACTCGCGATCCGCAGCCGCGCACAGCTGCCGCCGGCCTCGATCTCGCCGGGATTCGCGCCGATTTCCCTATCCTTGCTGAACGGATCAACGGCAAGCCACTCGTCTATCTTGACAACGCGGCCACTTCGCAAAAGCCGCGCGTGGTCCTCGACGCCATCGCGAACTATTACGAGCACATGAACGCCAACATTCATCGTGGCGTCCACACGCTCAGCGTGCGCGCCACTGAAGCGCACGATGCCGCGCGGCTGACGGTCAAGCAGTTCATCAACGCAGCAGACACGCGCGAGATCATCTTTGTCCGTGGCGCTACCGAGGCCATCAATCTGGTCGCGCAGACCTATGGCCGCAAGCACGTTGGCGCAGGAGACGAAGTCCTCATCACGGCCATGGAGCATCACTCAAACATCGTGCCGTGGCAGATTCTGTGCGAAGAAAAAGGTGCACACCTGAAGGTCGCGCCCATCGACAATCGCGGCGAGCTCTTGCTGGACGAATTCGCCAAGCTCATTGGCCCACGTACCAAGATCGTCGCTGTCACCCAGGTTTCAAACGCGCTGGGCACGGTCCTTCCCCTGCGCGAAATGATCGAACTCGCCCACCATCAGGGCGTTCCCGTGCTGGTCGATGGAGCGCAGGCCGTTCCGCACTTTTCCGTCGACGTGCAGGCTCTCGACGCCGACTTCTACGCCTTCAGCGGCCACAAAGTTTACGGACCAACAGGAATCGGCGTGCTTTACGGCAAGCGCGCGCTGCTCGATGCAATGCCTCCCTATCAGGGCGGCGGCGACATGATCCGCTCCGTCACCTTTGAGAAAACCACATACAACGATCTGCCCTGGAAGTTCGAAGCGGGCACGCCCGATATCGCCGGCGCCATCGCCCTCGGCGCGGCTCTCGAATACATCACTGGCCTGGGCATGGGCAGCATCGCTGCGCACGAGAACAATCTGCTGATCTACGCCACTCAAGCTGTCGGCGCGATTCCCGGCGTGCAACTCATCGGCACCGCCAGCCACCGCGCAGGCGTGCTCTCTTTTGTGCTCGACGGCGTTCATCCGCACGATCTCGGAACGATCCTCGACCGCGAGGGCATTGCCATCCGTACCGGCCACCACTGCGCGCAGCCGGTGATGAAGCGCTTTGGAATCCCTGCGACGGCGCGAGCTTCCTTCGCCGTCTACAACACGAAAGAAGAAGTCGACGTGCTGGTCGCGGGAATTCGCACGGCGCGCGAGGTGTTCGCATGAGCGCGGACTTGGGTGAACTCAGCGATCTCTATCAGGAAGTGATTCTGGAGCATAGCAAGGCCCCGCGCAATTTTCGCAAGCCGGCGTCAGCCAATCATCACGCTGAGGGGTTCAATCCTCTCTGCGGCGACCGCTGCTCGGTCTATCTCGACGTCGAAAATGGCGCTATCAAGGACATCGGCTTCCAGGGTTCGGGATGCGCCATCTCGCGCGCTTCGGCTTCCATGATGACGCAGATTCTGAAGGGCAAGAGCACGAAGATGCTGCCAAGCTCTTTGAGGAGTTCCACAATCTTGTTACCGGCGACTCTGAGGCGATGAAAAACGCCGCGGATCTGGGCAAGCTGGCCGCGTTTGGCGGCGTCTCCAAGTTTCCCGCGCGCGTCAAATGCGCCACGCTCGCCTGGCACACGCTGCAATCGGCGCTTGAAGATAAGCCGGAGACCGTCTCTACAGAGTAGCGAATTCGAATGACAGCTTCTTTACCAACCGACCAAAACGCCGCGCCTGTTGCCGAGCCTTTCCGCGAGGAGATGATCTGGCAGCAGTTGAAGACCGTGCGCGACCCGGAGATTCCGGTCGACATCGTCAATCTCGGCCTCGTTTATGCGGCCGCGGCGGTTCCGCTCGAAGGCGGAGGCAATCGCATTAATGTCCGCATGTCGCTCACCGCGCCCGGCTGCAGCATGTCCGATGTCATCAAGGCTGAAGTCGAGCGCAAGCTCGCCGCGCTGCCCGAAGTCCGCGAAGTCCGAGTCGAGATCGTCTTCGATCCGCCCTGGAATGCGGGCATGATGTCCGAAGGCGCCAAGCTCCAGCTCGGCTTCGACTCCGACTACGGGTCGTCACCAGCGAAGCCCGCGAGCTCCGGGACCGTTCAAAGTCATTCGCTGACGCTGCGGCAGCTTGATCGATATCCTGAACCGGGAATCAACGCTCTTCTTCGCCGCCCAACTTTTCGATCTGCCTGCGCCAATCGAGAGAATCGACGAAGCCACTCGAGTTGCGCCAGCCGGGTTCGACAATGATGTGCAGCTCAAGATAGACCTGCGTGCCCAGCAGCGACTCGATCTTCCTGCGCGCTCCGGTTCCGATGGCTTTCAGCTTCGTTCCGCCTTTGCCGATCAAAATCGCTTTTTGCCCGTCGCGCTCGCAATAGATGACCGCCGCGATTTTTGTCAGCTGCCTTTTGCCGGGCCTCGCGGGCGCCTCAGGCTCTTCAAACTGCTCGATCACCACTGCCGAGGCGTACGGCACTTCTTCGCCGGTCTCGATCAGGATGCTTTCCCGAATCAGTTCCGCCACCATGAAGCGCATCGGCTGATCGGTGTACTGATCCTTGGGGTAGTAGCGTTCGCCCTTCGGCAGCACATCGACAATCTTGCGCACCAGCACGTCGAGCCCGTCGCGCTTACGTGCACTTACCGGAATTACCTGCGCAAAGTTGTATTGCTTGGTGAGCGACTCGATCAGCGGCAAGAGCTGGTCCTTGCGCACCAGGTCGATCTTCGTCAACACCAGGAAAACAGGGCAATCGAGCTTGCGTACCAGCGAGAACAGAAACTCGTCTTCGCTCGCCCAACCGTGCGCGCGTTTTTCATTCTTGCTGGGCGTCCCAGTTCTCTCCGCAGTGGTGGATGAGACCTCGGAGTGCTCTGAACCAACCTGTATTCTTCGCGTCGCATCCACCAGCACCAGCACAAGGTCGCGCGCTTCAAGCGCTTCGTGCACCTCCTGCAGCATGCGCCGGTCGAGTTGCGATGCGGGCTTGTGCACTCCGGGCGTATCCACGAAGACGATCTGCGCCGCAGGGTGCACGCCTTTTTGTGCAGGCACCTCCACCACGCCAATGATGCGGTTGCGCGTGGTCTGTGGCTTGGCCGTGACAATGGCCACTTTCTCGCCCGTGAGCGCGTTGAGCAACGTGCTCTTGCCCACGTTGGGCCGGCCGAGAATGGCAACGAATCCTGATTTCACTTTTGCGCGTAGCTCCTGAATGAATGGTACAGGGATCAGGCAACAGGTAGCATAGCGGAGTCGCGAACCGCGAACCGCGAACCGCGAACCGTGAACTACGAACTGTGAACTACGAACCGACGTTAGTGCTTCACCCGTCCGTGCATTCCCGCCTCAAAGCTGCGGCGGTCTAGTCGCGGCAGCGCGCGCGCCACTTTGTCGGGAAACAGCGCGTAGTGCCGCGCCGCAATCAGCAGTTCCGGCACGCACCAGACGTCGTCCGAATCTGTCATCCAGTGCTGGCTGTCCAATCGAGCCAGATTCACCGGCCTCGAATAGGAGCGCAGCGTCCGTTCCCCGCGCAGGTTGTAGTAGTTCTCAAAGTAGCTCAACGCCAGCTCGCGCAGCGTGCGATAGATGGGCGCTCGAAAGCGCAGTCCCGCGAAGTTCGACTTGGCAATGCCTCCCCACAAACCGCGCTCGCGGTAGAGGGCCACCACGTGATCGTCGTCTCGCACAGACTCCAGATCCATCAACAGCGGCGGATGCCCGTTGACGCGCAGAGCGGCAGCGGCCACGAGCGCTCCCTCCAGGCAGTGCCCCTTGCGCTCGCGCAGCACACACGCGCGGAGACCACGCCGTGTCGGCGTACTGGTACTCGATCGAATCGATGAACTTCTGAATCTGCGCCGGAGTCTTCAGCCCGCGCAGCGTACGCAGACTCTCCGGCGAAAAGCCGAAGCTCTCGCGGCCGTTCCGCCGATTGCCGTTTAGCTCACTTGCCCCTCGCCGCCCCACCTCGTCCCTCGTTCCCTCAAGTTCTTAGTCTCTCAAATTGTTTCGGGAATCTTTCAAGAATCCCCTTGACCTGTCTATAACTATAGGGTTGACCCTTGGAGTAGACCATGTGGACGGTAAGCAAACTCGCCCGGCAGGCCGGTCTCAGTCGGACCGCGCTTTTGTACTACGAATCCATCGGACTGATGCGCGCGCCCGTTCGCAGCAACGGGAACTACCGTTGTTACGGCGAGCGCGACCTCAGGCGGCTGCTCGAAATTCGCGCCTATCGCGACGCGGGCCTCAGGCTGGCCGACATTCGGGCCATCCAGAATCGTTCGGCCGGCGATGCGGCAAGCGTGCTGCAACGGCGGCTCATGGAGCTTGACGGCGAAATCAGGGGTCTCCGCGATCATCAGGCGGCCATCCTCAAATTACTGAGCCACAAAAGTCTCAGGAGAGAAAAAATGATCACAAAGCAGAAATGGGTTTCCATCATGACGGCCTGCGGCCTCAGCGACGAGCAAATGCACCGCTGGCACTCGGAGTTCGAGCGTTCGGCTCCCGAGGAGCATCAGGAGTTCTTGGAATTCCTGCACATCCCGGCGGCGGAAATCAAAACCATTCGCGATCAAAGCCGCAAAGGGTTCTGATTTTACGCGCTCAACAGCGGCGTGGATGCGCCGTTAATTAGCGGTGAAGGGCGGGCCCGTAGCCCCCGCCCTTTTCTGCGAAAAAGCTCCTCTGGATGGCTGGTATCATCGCCGCATGATTCCAACAGGCGATACAAAGCGCCTGATCCTGCATCCGCTCGCGCTGGCCGATGCGCCGCAGATCCAGGAGCTGTTTCCCCATTGGGAGATCGTGCGCCATCTTCTGAAGGTCATCCCCTGGCCCTATCCCGACGACGGGGCGCTACGTTTTGTCCGCGACATTGCGCTGCCCGCGATGGAGCGCGGCGATCGATGGACCTGGACACTGCGCCTGAAAACAGAGCCGCACCGGATGATCGGTGTGCTCGATCTGCGGCGCGGTGAAAAAGACAATCGCGGCTTCTGGCTGGGCCTGCCATGGCACGGCCAGGGACTGATGAGCGAAGCCTGCATCTGGGCCAACGACTTCTGGTTCGAGCAACTCGGCTTTCCCGTGCTTCGCGCCGCCAGGGCCGTAGACAATACCTCCTCGCGCCGCATCTCAGAGAAGCAAGGCATGCGCCTCGTGGGCACCGCCGAAAAAGAATATGTCTCTGGTCGTTTGCCTTCGGAGATCTGGGAGATCACTGCCGAAGAATGGCGAAAATGGCGAGCCTCAAATCCCGATCATTGAGCTTCGTTTCAGAAATGATCGGGCAGCGGCGCGGGACCCCAATAGACGAGACTCAAACCCCAATCCGCATCGGACGGAAAATCGGGTAGCTCGATCTCGCCGATGTTGTTTGCGGCCAATTGTCCATCGCCCGCGTCGGACCACGCGCCCTCTCGCGGATCGAACCACTGCGCGCGATAGAGGCTCATCACGCGCGCACCCCGCACCAGGCTCTTCGGGCAGGCCTTCTCAAAATAGACCAGAAAAATGTTTTGGTCCGGCGTTCTAGCCGCGTAGGACCATCCTTCGTAGCCCTTTAAAACCGGCGTGGCATTCGGCGCAACGTAACCGACGTCGGGCACGAGCTCCTGGTAGCGCTTGCCAATCGAAAACGCAAAGGTTTGCAGGTGCTTCATCTGAGCGCCGGAGTTCCACTGAAACGCATCCCACATCTTCGTCGGCGCAGAGGGTTCGATGTCGGCGCCCCAGATTCCCTCGGCGCCGTACACATGGCCCGCAAAACCGCCGGAGAGAAAGCTTCCGTACATCGCCGAGCGCACAAACTGGTCGTCCTGAGCCGTGCCGCCCTTGGCGCCGTATTTGTAGCCGCCAGGGACGCCTCGGGCGTCAAAGTAGCCTGCATAATATGGCTCGCCGTTGAGCGCGGGATGCGGATGCGCGTCGCGATAAATCTCCGTCAAATACCAGTAGTACTCGTGCTCGCGCTTGTTTCCGATCTGGTGCAGCGTCACCCACGAGTCCTCACCCCAATTCACCAGCGTCGACGGATTCGCATTCGCCGAGAGAAGCGTGCCGAACGGCGGCGGCCCGTACTTCTTCATCACCAGATCGATGGCCTTCATGAAGTCCGGAACCGTGATGCTTTCCTGAACAATATCCAGATGAATCGGACTGAGCACGGTGTTGTTCGCCTGGTATCTCGACCAGATGTATTGAATGAATCGCGCATAAGATTCCGGCCACGAGTAATACTTCTTCCATAGTTCGCTGGCGTCTCGCCGCGACACCTCGATGAACGCAACAAATCCATTGGCATTCAAATAATCAATCTTGCGGTCGATGGCCTTGAAGTATTCGGGGTTCACCCGGTCGACATCAGGGAACACATTCTCGTAGCCGGGCACCCTCCCCGGGAACAGGAACGGCCGGCCGCCCTCGTTGTCCATGTTCTTCGCGCTTCCGGTGCCGAATTCGAGCCACGCCGATCGCACGGTTGTCTTCTCCGCATCGTTCATCACGATGTGATAAGGCAATCCGTCGGTCTCCCAGTTGGGAAACGCGGCAATCACGTTGACCCAGTTGTAGCCTTGCGCCTTGCGGAAGCGAACGTAGTCTTTGAAGCCCGCGCCCTGCCCAATCGGCCGCTCCTGATCGTCGCCGTACCAGCGAAAGCGATTGGTGCCGGCAGCGTACCACGTATCGCCGACCACGAAGAACGGCGTGCCGTCAGCATTCTCAAGCGCGTGGTTATTCGCAGCTGCCCTCAAGAATCCACGTCGCTGCGGGTTCTCTTGCTTTTCGGCGTCAGTCCACTCGACCGCCTCAAACGTGCCGCTTCTTCCTGCGAGTCCCGCAACAATTGGCTCTGAACCGCTGCGCCAGCGCCACGCGCCCGGTGCTGTTGCCACCATGCGCACGCAGAATTCATTGCCGCCATTCCAAAAGCCGTACACGCGCTTGTTGAAGCCGGGCCCGGTCAGTTCAACCCAGACCGTCACATCCGTGTAAGGATTTGAAAAAGTGCGCTCTGACGTAAACACAATCTCCTGCTTCTCCCACACGTGCACACGCCGTCCTGGAGTCTCCGTCGCGCCCGGCAGAATCGCGCCAGGAGCCATGCCGATTGCCGCGGCTCCAGCACTTGCCCACACAAACTCACGACGTGTAAGAAAACTGTTAGCCACGTTCGCCTCCCCGGCGCAATTGTCATTTGGATTCTAAACATTCAGCTGGGCGCCGTGTCGCACGGTCGGCGAGCGCTCAACCAACATTTGACGTGAATCTCTCGCAAATCGAGCGGGAACGGTTGCGGTTAGGGCGCGCGTGGTTTAATTTCTCTTAGCGGTGCAAAGAATCTCGAATTGCTGAGCAGGAAGCGGCTGCCGGCCGCGTTCCGCAGGTTGCGTCGACAAAAGCGAGGATCGATTGAGTCTGTGGTCCGAGTTCGTCAATAACAAGCAGCGGACAATCCACAAGTGGAAGCATTACTTTCCCGTCTACGAGGCGCACTTCAGCCGCTTCGTCAACCGCCCCGTGATTTTCCTCGAGATCGGATGCGGCCGTGGCGGGTCGGCGCAGATGTGGAAGCGCTACCTTGGCCCCCACGCGCAAATCGTTGGAATTGACGTAAATCCGGAGTGCAAAACATTTGAGGAAGACCAGATCAACATCCGGATTGGCAGCCAGTCGGACACGAGTTTCCTGAGCGATGTCCTTGCGGAATTCGGAACGCCGGATATCGTCCTCGACGACGGCAGTCACCAGATGACGGATGTGGTGAATACTTTCCGGTTTCTCTACCCGCGCACCTCTCCCAACGGCGTATACCTTGTTGAAGATCTTCACACCGCTTATTGGGATGAATTTGGGGGCGGCCTGAAACGTGAGGGCACGTTCATCGAGGTTTCGAAGGCGCTCATCGATGAATTGAATGCCGAATGGACCCGGGATGCGCTGCCGGCGACTGAGTTTACCCGTGCCACTTTATCGATGCACTTCTACGACAGCATGGTCGTGTTCGAGCGAGGCCGCAGGCTCCCCCACAGCGACGTGCGAATCAGCGGCAGGGCGGCGATTCTCAAGAGCCTCACCCGCTGAGCCGCTCACGATTCCTTCGGAAACGGCAGCCGCGCCGTCGGCGGAAACAGTCGCACCCGTTCCACTCGCCTTCCAGTCGAAGCCACGATCTCGACGCGCAGGCCAAGCGGATCGAGCGTCACGACTTCGCCGGCCTTTGGAATCCGGCCCGCAATCTCGCTCACCAGGCCCCCGACCGTCGTCGCTTCGTAGTCTTCGGCCATCTCGACTGGCTCGCCGATCACGTCGCCCAGTTGATCGGCAGGAAAGCTGCCTGGGATGAGCCACGATCCTGAAGGCTCCCGCTGCGGCTCCTCGATCTGCGTATCGGTCTCGTGCTCGTCTCGAATGTTGCCAACAATCTGCTCCAGCAAATCTTCAATGGTCACCAGGCCGGCTACAGCGCCGTACTCGTCGATCACGACCCGCATGTGCTGCTTTTCGCGTTGCATCTCGCGCAGCAGCTCATAGCCGCGCTTGGTCTCAGGCACAAATGCCGCAGCGTGCAGAATTGTCGCCACCGTCCGCGTCCGCGCTTCGTCGTCAGTGATCTGGAGCAGGTCGTGGGCGAACGCCAGCCCCTTGATGTTGTCCAGCGAGCCGGAGTACACAGGCACGCGCGAGTAATTTTGAATCCGCAGCATCTCCAGGAAATGCTCGATCGTAGTCGTTTCGGGTACGGCAAAGACCTCCGGTCGTGGCGTCATTAATTCGCGCACCAGCATGTCGCCGAATTCAACGGCCGAGCGCACCAACTCGCGGTCGCTCTGCTCCAGAATACCCTCTTCCTCGCCGGCCTCGATCAGCGCCTCCACGTCGGGCGCTGGATCTTCTTCCTCGGGTCCAGCCGGGGCCTCGGCCAGCGCCGCAACGGAAAAGAAGAATCGAACGAAAACGGTAACCGGCGTGACGACCCACAGCAGCAAGCGGATGAGCCAAAGCAGCCGCGCCACCCAAAGCCCGCGCGTGCGGTTGAAGAGCAGGTCAGGAATGAGCTGGTACGCAAACACGACCACCAGCACCACCGACAAAATGGCCTGCGCAATCTCAAGAGTGTCGGGTGGCCCAGGGTGCGTGGGGCGGATGAACAGCAGTGCGCCGAAACCAAGCGCGATAACGCCGAGCGTAAGCTGCTTAAGCACCGATGAGCAGAGCGCTGCATGTTCGCGGCTCAGGCCAAGATGCGGCTCAATGCGCACCTCCCACGCGTCAAGATTCTCCTGCACTTCGCGGCTCAAAATCTTGCCGAACTCGGAGTACACGCGCTGGACATAAGAAGCCAGCGTGGCCACCACGATGAGTGCGATGAGAGCGACGATCTCAAGCGGAGTCATGGCTTGCGCCTCCGCGTTTTCGTGCGCTTGGGCCCCGTACGTTCTGGCCTCGTCCGCTCAATCAGTCCTTGCGGCAGCCCAAGCTTCGCGCGCAGTTGGCGTTCACGTCGCTGCATCCTGCCCGCGTCGGTTTCGTGGTCGTAGCCGGCCAGGTGCAGCAGTCCATGGAGAATCAGGACCCGCAGCTCAACCCCCAGCGCGTGCCCCTGATCGGCCGCCTGCTTCCTCGCCGTCTCCACGCTGATGGCCAGATCGCCGGCAATCTTTTCCTGGCTTTGGAGCGGATTTGTGGCAGAGAAGGAAAGGACGTCCGTCGCCTCGTCCTTGCCTCGGAACCGCCGATTCAAATCGCGGATCGTTCGATCGGTCGTGAGCAGCGCCGTCACCTGGCCGCTGAGACCAACGGCAGCTTGGGCTTCCTCGAGGTACTGGCCCAGCGTGCGCTTTGAGGGAATGCGGAGATTTTTCAGGAGTCCGGACGCAGCGGACTGCTTCGCATGGGCGGATGCCAATGCCGAGTCAGGCTCCAGTTCTGAGTCGAGGAGAATCATCGTGCGGCGGTCGCAAACAGCGCGGCCCGCGGTGACTTCGATTCTACGTGAGAGGTCCGCCTATTGCGGCTTCGCCGTCTGCTTCGCCTGTCCCTCGACGCGCTCTTCGCTCTCCTGGGCGCCGACCTGAATCCCGTCGCCCATCGTGAGCGGAAGCTCCTGCTGCCGGGGTTTTGCGCTCTCATACGCGCGCACTACCCGCTGTACCAGCGGATGGCGCACCACGTCGCCGTCGTCGAAGTGGCAGAATGCAATGCCTTCCACGCCGTTCAGCACGTTAATCGCGTCCAACAGCCCAGACTTACGCGGATTAGGCAGGTCGATCTGCGTGATGTCGCCGGTAATCACGGCCTTCGAATTGTTGCCCATGCGCGTCAGGAACATCTTCATCTGCTCGACGGTCGTGTTCTGCGCCTCGTCCATGATGATGAAGGCGTCGTTGAGCGTGCGCCCGCGCATGAAGGCCAGCGGCGCAACCTCGATGATGTTCTTCTCGAGCATCTTGTCTACGCGGTCCGGATCGAGCAGGTCGTAGAGCGCGTCGTAAAGCGGGCGCAGGTAGGGGTCCACCTTTTCCTGCAACGTGCCCGGCAAAAAGCCCAGCCGTTCGCCCGCTTCCACTGCCGGCCTTACCAGCACGATGCGGCCCATGCGCTTGGCATTGAAAGCGGCCACGGCCATCGCGACCGCGAGATACGTTTTGCCCGTGCCGGCCGGGCCCACGCTGAACACCATGTCGTTCTGCTCGATGGCCTCAACGTAGCGCCGCTGGTTCAGCGAGCGCGGCTGCACCGTGCGCTTAATCCCGACTGACCGCTGTTTGCCAGCCTCGGCGACGGAGCGCAGCGTCGCCGCCTGGTCGGCAACCACCAGGCGCAGCATTCCGTTCAGCTCGCCATTGTGCGGATGAATCCCCTGGCGGCGGAGAGTTTCAAAATCCTCAAAGATGCGTCGCACGCGCGCCACGCTCTCTTCGGCCCCTTCCACGTGCACGGCGTCGGAGCGCAAATCGATGCGCACGCCAAGCGAGTCTTCCATCAGTCTGAGGTTTTCATCGCGGGTCCCGAACAGGGGCTCAAGATTCGGCGTAATCTCCAGGGCGATCTTCAATGGTTTCTACGTCCTCCCGGACGACGGGTAAAGTTTTTCCGGCAGCGGTGCCTTGGGGCTGCTGCCGAAGGGTTGGCAGATAAGTTATCGGTGATCGGCGCCCCCTTGATCGAAGTCGCGTGCGTGAGCATCGGCCGTTTGGACGGCCAAATGCGCAAGCACGCGCCCGGGCAGGGCGCGGCGATCCACGGTTTAGGGTAAATGGCAAGTTTTTGGGGGAGCCAGACGGCGCGAGGCAAACCCACGTCCATTTTCCTGGCCGCCTTGCGCAACCGCGAGTTGGAGTCGCGTACCAAATCCGGTATTGCGAGATTAGCGCCAGTCTTGCGGCGCGTCAACCGTCGCACCGTTACTTTTGATGCTTTGGTTGTCTTGGAAGATACCTGCCGTGCCATCCGGTACACTGCATTCAATCTCAAACCGCGCCGAGGAAGCATCTTGCTGTCTGCGCTTTATATCGTTGTGCTCGTTGCCATTGCCGCCGCGCTGCTGGCGGTGGCCGTCTACCGCGCCATCGGGGTTAAAACCAAGGCCGACTACCTGGTCGCCGGCCGCTCGCTCCCGGCCGTGGTTCTTGTGCTCACCCTGCTCACTTCGTGGATCGGCGCGGGCTCGCTCTTTGCCGGCGCTGAGAACGCCTACAAAAACGGATTCGCCGCGCTCTGGCAGCCGGCCGGCGGCTGGCTGGGTTTGCTGCTCATCTACTTTATTGCGCCGCGTGCCCGGAAGTTTGCCCAGTTCACGCTGCCCGACCTGCTTGAGGCGCGCTACAACCAGGGAGCGCGCGTGCTCGGCACCATCGCCATCCTCTTCGCCTACGTGGCCATCACCAGCTACCAGTTCAAGGGCGGCGGCAATGTGCTTCACCTCATCTTTCCCGGCACCGTCACTCCGGAGCTGGGCACCTACATCATTGCCGCATTCGTCATCATCACCACGGCCCTGGCCGGCATGTCGTCGGTCGCATATATGGATGTGGCCATCGGCTCGCTCGTCACGGTCATCTGCATCATCGCCACTCCCATGCTGTTCTTGAAGGCCGGCGGATGGAGCGGGCTTCACGCTGCGCTGCCCGAGACGCACTTTGAGGTTCTGGGCAACCTCACGTTCGTCCGCGCCATGGAGTTTCTGGTTCCCACGCTGCTGCTTATGCTGGGCAACCAGGTCATGTACCAGAAGTTCTTCTCCGCCAAATCGGAAAAGGACGCCCGCTTTTCCGTGGTCGGATGGATTCTGGGCACGCTGCTGCTTGAAACGCTCATTGTCGCTATCGCCGTCTTTGGCTCGGCGCTCTACAAAACAGGAGAAGTCGCCGCGCAGCCCTACGAGATCATTCCCTACACGGCGCGCCACGGGCTGCCTGCACTGATGGGCGCGCTGCTGCTCGGCGCGGTCTTCGCCAAGGTCATCTCCACGGCCTCCAACTACCTCTTTTCTCCAGCCTCGAACCTTGTCGAAGACGTCTTCGTGCGCTACATGGCGCCGGGCGCGTCGAACAAGCGCGTGCTCATCGTCTCGCGCCTTGCTGTCGTGCTGCTCGGCGTCTGGGCGCTCTACCAGGCCATCTACGCGCCCAGCATTCTTGCAGAAGATGCTCTATGCCTATACCATCTACTCCGCTGCGGTCACGCCGGTGGTCCTCGCCGCTTTCTATTCCAAGCGCGCAACCGCGTGGGGAGCAGTCGCCGCCATCGCTTCAGGGACCGTAGTAACGCTCGTCTGGGACGCGCCCGGCTTCAAGCAGCTTCTTCACCTTCCCGCGCTCTTCGCCGATCGCGACGCCATCTTTCCCGCGCTCTTTGCCGCGGTCGCCGCGCTGGTCGTCGTCAGCGTGTTCACGCCCAAGCCCACGGCCCAGCAGTTGGCGAAGTTCGCCGAGTAGTGAAGGTACTCTCCGGATTGACGGTGATTCAAAGGCAGTCCGATTGCTCGGCGCAATCCAAGGGGCTTCGCCGAGACACAAGGTCTCCGCGAGACTAGCGGCCACTACTGTCGGCCATTTAGAACGAATCATTCCTCCACTCGCGGGCTCTCCGCACCGAGTCAGAAAACCTGCTGGACCAGCTGACTTCCGGCTGGGCCGTCGGTGACGCTTTCTCCCCAAAACCCCCAATCGCGAGCAGCGCCAGCGCAATGAATAACAACACCTGAGGCGCATTGACAATCACTGTGTTTACCACTGCAACTGCCCCGCGTTCCCATTGGTTGTCGAGCAGAGAGACGGTCTCAGCCTTTCGAACTAGAATCTCCAATGCAAACGATCCGGCGGATGTCACAACTGCAAAGATGGTTCCCATCTTCCTTTCCTGAGTGGGTATCGAAGGACTGCCTGCCGGGCGCAACAGTCTAATTGCAGCCGGCACCAGAAGCCATGCGAGGCAACACTCCCCAATAAGACCGAAAACGAAAAAGAATACCTTCGATAAGGCAAGTTCACGAAAGCGCTCGGACGTTAGGGCGAATGAGGACAAGACGATGACTCCTCCGAGCGCGGCCATCACTGCCATGTACTTCAACGAAAACAGCAGAACCTCTCGGCATCGCGGCAGGACCCTTCGCAAAGCCATAATTATGTCCAACCACTGATCCTCGAGAACCATTTGCACCAGATTCTTTGTGGTGGCAAGTGCAACGACAAAAAGGAAAATCTCCAGATAGTCCTTTAGGGCCCCTAACGGAGAGCCAACCATCATCGCTCGATGTTGCGCCTGGGCCAGGTCTCCCGTGGCCACTTCCCCGCCCAACACTGAATGTCCCACTGAAAAGAACTCCAGGAGACTGTGAATCGCGAACTTATCGAGCCTGTCGAACGCGAGCATCAGGATTCCGGCGATCGAGCACGGCACCCACAGGGAAATGTGGCTTCTGAAAAGCTGGAAAGATCTTTTCCAAAGCTCGATCATAAGGACACCATTCTATTTGACCGCCGCGAGAAGACGCTCGCATAAGCGCCGCTACTGCCTCGTTCACATTGCTCCTGCGGCCCGCCCGCCCCGGCCAAGAAAAAACTTGCTCCGCCCGCGCACGGCAGCCTTACACTGTCTCTGACAAATCCTTACCGTATGCCGGTGGCGCAGCTGACCCTCGAGATTCGCATCGAGCACGCCCAGTCGCTCAAGGACAGGCGGCAGGTGGTTCGCTCGATGAAGGACCAGTTGCGGCAGGGCTTCAACGTCTCGGTGGCTGAGCTCGATGAAGCCGTCGTGTGGCAGTCTGCCACGCTCGCCGTTGCCGCCGTCTCCCGCTCGCGCGACTACCTGCACGGCCTCATGGAAGAAGTTGAGCGCGCCGCACGCCGCATGACCACCGAGCTTGGCGCCGACCTCGCCGACTCCTTCTGGGAGTATATCGAGAGCTAGCGCCCAATCTCGTTCAATCAATCAGTTGTCATCCTGAGCGGAGTCCGCCGTGGCGGACGAAGTCGAAGGATCTGCGGTTGCTCTTCGGTCCAATGACCAAATGCCTGTATGCTGGCACAACTTCAAAGCGTGTAGACGATCTTCAGAGAGGCCGAGTTCTGTATCAGGGCATGACTTCAGTCATGCCGCAAGGTCCGCACATGAATCAGGGCTTTAGCCCCTGAGGCAAAGCCTTTCCAAACCGGCCCACCACCAAACGGAGCGATCTCACCGTGCTACGCTGGGTCTTGCCCCGGGAGAAATCGCTTCGTGTCCACCGCCTTCGTCATCGGCATCTTCGAGTTTGTTCTGCTGCTTTTCTCTCTCAGTTTTCATGAGTGCGCGCACGCCTGGATGGCCTCGCGCCTCGGCGATCAGACGGCGCGCCTTCAGGGCCGCATCACGCTCAACCCGATGTATCATGTCGACCCCATCGGCACGCTGCTGATTCCCGCGCTGGCCATCTTTGGCCCGTTCATCGGGTTCACTTTCTTCAGCGGATTCCTCATCGGCTGGGCCAAGCCCACCCCGGTCATCACGCGCAACTTCAAGAAAATCGTCCGCGACGACAACCTCGTTACCCTGGCCGGGCCCGTCTCCAATCTCCTGCTGGTCGGCATAGCTTTTGTTTCGCTGGCGGTCGTTTGCATTTCGGTTCCGGGCGGGCGCTCATTGGTGCGCGCAAACCTGTCTGGCGCCTTGGCCTTCGGCAGCGGATTGCAACCGCTGGTCCTGCTTGCGCTTTTGGCGATTGAAGTCAACCTGTCCCTGTTCTTCTTTAATCTCCTGCCCATCCCGCCTCTCGACGGCAGCCACTTCGTGCGCAACATGTTGCCCTATAACCTGGTGCAACAATATGACCGCATCGGCGGATGGATCAGCTGGATACTCATGATCGTCGTGGGCAGCTTCATCCTCAGGCTGCTGGTTGGTCCGTCAATTGGCTTGATCTTTTCGATCCTCATGGGCATTTAGGATCGGACCGATTCCCAACCCCACCCCACTACAGCCGAATCACTCCCGCTACAATGGAATGAGGCTTTTTAACGCTTTTTTAAGAGAGAGCGGCCGGCATTTTTAGCCGCCGAGGAATCCATACGCCCATGCCCGAACCTGCAATTTCATCGTCCCGCCCGCGCGTCCTCAGCGGCATGCGACCCACGGGAAAGCTTCATTTGGGCAACTACATGGGCGCTTTGGCCAACTGGGTCAAGCTCCAGGACAATTACGACTGCTACTTCTTCATCGCCGACTGGCACGCACTCACCACCGACTACGCCGACCCCAGCCAGATCGCGCCAAACACCATCGAGGTCATGCTCGACTACCTCGCCGCCGGCCTCGACCCCGAGCGCAGCGTGCTCTTTTTGCAGAGCCGCGTGTTGCAACACGCTGAGCTGGCGCTGCTCCTTGGCATGAGCACTCCGCTCGGCTGGCTTGAGCGTGTCCCCAGCTACAAGGAGATGCAGGAGAACCTCGCCAGCAAGGACCTCACCACCTTCGGCTTCCTCGGCTACCCGGTGCTGATGGCCGCGGATATTTTGATTTACCAGCCAGACTTTGTTCCCGTAGGCCAGGATCAACAGGCGCACGTGGAGCTGACCCGCGAGCTGGCTCGCCGCTTCAACCAGTTTTACAAGCTTGGCGATCGCGATGTTCTTCCCGAGCCCAAGGTCCTGCTCACGCCATCGCCCAAGCTTCCTGGCACCGACGGCCGCAAAATGTCCAAGAGCTATGGCAACACGATTCTCTTGAGCGATCCTGAGCCTGTTCTCCGCCAGAAGCTCAAGACCATGGTGACCGACCCCGCCCGCGTCCGCCGCACCGATCCGGGCGATCCGGATAAGTGCCCCGTGGGAGACCTGCACAAAGTCTTTTCGTCGCCCGAGACAATGGCCAAAGTCTACGAGGGCTGCCGCTCGGCGGGAATCGGCTGCATCGAATGTAAAAGCTGGGCCGCGGATGCGCTGGTCAAGATTCTCGAGCCCATCCAGCAGCGCCGCGCCGCCACCACCGAAGCGCAGGCTATCGAGATTCTGAACGCTGGTTCGCGCCGAGCCGCCGCCCGTGCCGAGCAAACCATGATCGAAGTGCGCGAAGCCATGCAAATGACGTTGACGACGGTTCGCGCCCGCGTGAGAGAAACCCTGAAACGCGGCAGATAATCTGAAGAGAATGAACCACGGGAAACCAAGGGGTTGGTCGGGTCAGGAACGTGCAAGTGGAGAAAGAGAAACTCCCGTGGTGGCGCTGGGCGCTCGATTTTGCGTTAGGCGGGATCCGCTCCGGATTCGGGCTCTTCCGCCGCAACGGAAAAGTCGAGATCGGCACGCAGACAACCCCAGAAGCCGTAGTCGCCGAGCCGGAGCGCAAAGAAGTCGAGCTCAGCACAGAAAGCAGCCTTGAGCCCGACAGCTGCTTTGAACAGGAAAGTGGCCCCGGGTCAGAAGTCGTAGAGGTCGAATCGAACGCCGAGAAATCCACTGTTCCGGAAAACATCCCCGAGCCCGAAGACGGCTTTGAGCGAGAAAATAGACAGAGCGAGGTTGAGGCCAGTGCCGAAAAACCCGTAGTGGCCGAAAGCAGCTCCGAGCCGGAGAACAGACCTGAGTTTGTCATCGGCCCCGAGCCGGAGAACAGCCTTGAGCCGAAGAATATCGGGAGTGAGGTCGAATCAATCGCGATAACGAACGCCTCCGACGAGGTCACCGAAACTGAAATTGCACCGATCCTGCCGGTGGAAGCACATGAGGATGCCTCGCCGGAATTGGCGCCAACAAAAGAAGAAATTGCATTGACGAATACTTCCCCACAATCCGATGAGAACGCCACTCGGCCTGCTCCGGCAGAAACCACTCCAGCCGATTCCGCCGCCGCGCCCGAGGTGGCCTCCTCGCAGGAAGCAACGCCTGCTTTACCCTTTGACCCGCCCATGGCTCCCCAGCCGCCTGCCGCCGAGCAGACCACTGCCGAGAAAGTCGCCGCCGCGCTCAAAGCCCGCGGCGTTGACGCCGAGCAGTCGCCCTTCTCGGTCATCGTCAACCAGGTCTACGACGGCCCGCTCGACCTCCTGCTCGACCTGATTCGCAAGCAGGACATCGACATCTACGACATTCCCATCGCCCAAATCACGGCGCAGTTCCTGGCCTACGTTGACCGCCTGCGCGCCAGCGATATGGACGTGGCCGGCGACTTCATTTACACCGCTGCGCTGCTCATTCACATCAAGAGCAAGATGCTGCTGCCGCGCGCGCCGGTCGGGCCGGAAGAGTCGACCGAGGATCCCCGCCGCGAACTCGTCGACCGCCTGCTTGAGCACGAGCGATTCAAGAACGCCGCGCAGATGCTGCACGAAAAGCAAATGCTCGAAGCGGCCACGTGGACCAATCCCGGCGTGCGCGAGTTCCGCGAGGATGCCGGCGCGGAGCCCGAGATTGCCGCCGACACAACCGACCTCATCCGCATCTTCCGCGACATTCTGGAACGCGCGCGCAACCGCCCCATCCTCAACGTGGAGGAGGACTCGGTTACGGTCGGCCAGATGATCCAGTTCCTCACGCGGCGCCTCACCATGGAAGACAAGCCTGTGGCGTTGCGCCGCCTGCTAAGCCACACGCACTCCGAGCGTGCGCTCATCGCCATGTTCCTGGGTCTGCTTGAGCTGGTGCGCCTCCAGGCCATCCTCCTCCGCCAGGACCGCCAGTTCAGCGAGATCTTCGTCAAGAAAAACACCGGCTTCGACGCCGTGGTCAACGAAGGACTGGCCAGCGCCCACGACGACTGGCGCTGATGGTCTCGGTGAGAATGATCCATACCGATGCCCTGTCATCCTGAGCGAGTTCGCCCGCCACGGCGGGCGGACGAGTCGAAGGACCTGCATTTTCGTCTGTCATCCTGAGAACCCTGAGCGTAGCGATGGGGACGAAGGATCTGCGGTTGCGCTTCTTCGACTGCGGCTGCACTTCAGCCTGTAAACTTACCTTGATGAATTCGTTTCCCCAAAAACTGCATCGAATTGCGCTCAGCGCAGCGCTGGCTGCGCTGCTTTCCATCTCCGGCAGCGTACCTCTGCGCGCACAACAAGCGCCCCAGCTCTCGCCGGATGCCGAACTCGCGCTGGTTCCTTTGCCCGAGCCCCCCGCGAACGCACTGCCGCTGCCTGAGGATCGCGGCGCTGCCGATCTCGAGCAGACACTCAAGCGCCTTGGCACCAC
The DNA here is from genome assembly GCA_963813015.1 of uncultured Acidobacteriaceae bacterium. GTDB lineage: Bacteria > Acidobacteriota > Terriglobia > Terriglobales > Acidobacteriaceae > Telmatobacter. The sequence continues at coordinate 462,198 of CAWEXN010000008.1, read as the reverse complement.
GGCCAGCGTGCTTTTCATCGTGCCCCACCCCGACGACGAAGATGGCGCGCTGATGACCTATCTGTCACGCGGACTGGGCGTACGGGTCACTCTGCTTACCTTCACTCGCGGCGAGGGCGGCCAGAACGCCATGTCCGCCGAGAGCTACGATGCTTTGGGGCTCATTCGCACCAACGAACTGCTCACGGCCGATCGATATTATGGCGCGCGCCAACTATGGGGTACCGAGGTCGACTTCGGATTCTCCAAAACGCAGCAGGAATCGTTTGAAAAGTGGGGCCACGATCGCGTTCTCTATGACGCGGTTCTCGCCATCCGCATGGTGCGCCCGCAGGTCATCATGTCTACGTTTGTCGGTGGCGTCACCGATGGCCACGGCCAGCACCAGGTGGCCGGCGAGATTGCGCAGGAAGCCTTCAAAGCGGCGGCCGATCCCAATGTCTTTCCAGAGCAATTGCGACCGGTGAAAGACGGAGGCGCAGGCCTCGAGCCCTGGCAGGCGCTCGCCGATTACTCGCGTACACCTTTCGCGCCCATCACCAACGGCCAGATGCTCGACTACGCCACCGGCAAGTGGGCGCCCGCGCGGTTTCGCAATTACCTCACCGGCCAGTGGATCGAAGGCACTCTGCCTTCCGATGTCACGATTCCCGTCGGCAAATGGGACGCGGAACTCGGCCGGACCTATGTGCAAATTGCGCGCCAAGGATGGGGTGAGCAGAAGTCGCAGTATGGCGGCGCCGATCCTGCGCTCACTGGTCCCCGATTCATCGAGCTATCACCTGTGGGCTGTTGCGCCATCAGCCGTCGCTGCCGGTGCGGAAAAAAATGATTCCAGCCTGTTTTGGAATGCGAAGAGTCCACATCCCCACCGCCGTCACGGGCCTTGCGCGGTTGGCGGGCAACGCACCGCCACAATGGCTCACCGACGGCCTCGGCCAAATTCAGAGCGGCCTGAATACATTCACCACCGATTACAAAAACCGGAGTGGATTCGACGCCGCGCACAATCTCGCGCCCATCTATCGACAGACGCTCGATCTCTACGCGCGCGTGAAATCCAGCGACCTGGACCCGCAGGTCAAGGCAGGCCTCGAGCTTGAGCTCGGCGAGAAGATCGAACAGTTTCAAACGGTGCTCAAAGATTTGCTCGGCCTCGATCTGGTTGCATTCACGACCAGCGGCAGTCGTGACCAGGGTCCTGGTGGTCGTGGTGCTTCTGCCGACGAGACCGCTCGCAGCGTTTGGCCGGGCGAGGAATTCCGCGTTCGCCTGCACCTTGCGCAGGGACTCGATGCGGCAGAGCTAAGCCGCGCATGGCTCGTGAGCAGTGACGGCGCACCATGGAAGATCGACGACGTCGGTGGCCCCATCGACGAGCAACAGGCCGCCGCGCCCGCGACCGACAGAGTCTTTCATGTCTCTGTTCCCGCCGATGCCGCGCCGACGGAACCCTACTTTACGCGACCCAGCACCGAGCAGCCCGTCTACGACATCTCGAATGAAGCCTGGCGCGAGCGCTCCTTTGCGCCCTATCCGTTATCTGCTTGGGCGGAGTTCACTTTTGAAGGCGTTCCCATCCGCCTCGGAATGGTCGTGCAAACGCTTGGGCACGTCACCGGCGTTGGCGGCGTCTATCAGCCGCTCCTGGTCACGCCTGCCGTCGGCGTGCGCGTTGAGCCTGAGGCGCGCATTCTTCCGCTCGATGGTTCACCGCTCCCGGTCAATGTTACGGTTCACGCCGAGCAAGGCAGCCGACGGATTCGTCAATCTCGATCTTCCCGAAGGCTGGCACGCCGATCCTGCGCAGCGCGAATTTCATCTGAAAGCTGCGGGCGATTCCGAGCCCCTCGTGTTTTCGGTTACCCCTGCCGGCGACGTCGCCGCGCGAGCTTACGCCATCAAAGCCACTAGCGCATGTCGGCGATCAAAGCTACTCAATCGGCTGGCAGAGCATCGGCTATACCGGCCTGCTTCCTTATAACCAGTACGAGCCTGCGGAGCTCCGCACGCGGAAAATCGACGTGAAGGTTCAGCCGGGGCTTGCGAGTGGGCTATGTGATGGGAACAGGTGATCATGTTCCCGAGGCCATCGAAGCGTTGGGCATCACGCCGCACCTCCTCACTGACGACGAGCTTGCCACCGCCGACCTGTCGCAGTGGAACGTTCTGGTTGTCGGCATTCGCGCCTATTCCGCGCGCCCCGCGCTCGCCGCCGCCGAATCGCGCCTCGAGCATTTCGTCGAGGCCGGCGGAACGGTCGTCGTGCAGTATCAGGGCAACACCTTTCCTGCGCCGCTGCCCGGTCACTATGGGCCGCTTCCCCGAGCGCGTCGTCGACGAGCAGGCGCCCGTCAAGCTCCTCGATCCCGCGAATCCGCTACTCTCCTGGCCCAATCAAATCACGTCCGCCGATTTTGCCGGATGGTTCGAAGAGCGCGGCCACGGATTCCTAGATCACTGGGATCCCGGATACACCGCGCTCACCGAGACCGCCGACCCGGGCCAGGATCCGCAACGCGGAGGGCTGCTCGTCATGCATCGCGGCAAAGGAACCTATATCTATGTTGCGTTCGCGCTCTATCGGCAGTTTCCAGAGTTAGTGCCCGGAGCTTATCGCCTGCTGGCCAACTTGCTCAGCGCATCTGGTTCCAATACCAAGACAAACTAGCGGCGCAGCGTCATCCGCGCCATTCGATCGGGTTCACTGGCAGCAGGCGCATCAGTCTCGCTGCGTGCTCGTATTTGTCGAGACCCCTAGCACACTCCCGTAATTTACCAGCCAGATTTTCCTCAAAACCGCGGAAGAAAAGCGAAGCGTTTGTAAATAGAGATTGAATTTCTCTTCATCCTCTTGTCCGCCAGACCGTCGATGTTTCGCCACTGTGAATTCTGCGTGAATTCGTCAAATCTTAATCTTGCTCTGCGAGGCTTGGTTGCGTAACGACAGAAGGAGTTTTGCCGGCGCGAGACTTCCTTCTCAGCAACTCCCCTAATTCTTCGTGCCGATGGGAATACCGCAGATTTTCATTTTCATCAATGCGCCCGGGATGCAGAAGAGCTCTGCGTCCGTTATGCACGGGGGCGCTGACACCTTCCAACACAATTCCATGAGGAAAAGAGAGGCCCAAATGAAATTGACAGTGAGAGCGGCTGCCATTGCATTTCTTGCAGCCGGTGTTGTTGTTTCTTACGCACAAACCAGCGGCTCAACGCCGCCGGAAAAAAAGCACGCTGCAGCCAGGAAGCCCGCTGCGCCTGCCGGCCCCACGGTGCAGGAACAGATCGATCAAATGAAGCAGCAGTTTCAGGGCGAGATTGACGGCCTGAAGGCGGATCTTGCCACCAAGGATGAGCAGTTAAAGCAGGCGCAGCAAACGGCAGCCGATGCGCAGGCTGCGGCAGCCAAGGCAGAAGCCGACGCAACGGCGCAGCAGCAGTCAGCCACTGAAAATGCCGCGGCCGTTTCCACCCTGCAGAGCACCGTGACCGACCTGAAGGCTGACTCACTCTCGCTCGCCACCACGGTCTCCGACGAGACCACCGCGATCAAGAAGCAGATCACGAGTCCCGATGCGATCTACTTCAAGGGAGTGGCCCTCTCATTCACGGGCAGCTTCATCGCGGCTGAAACCGTGGACCGCACCGCGGCCACCGCCAGTGACATCAACACGGCGTTTACCGGCATTCCGCTGCAGAACTCCGACGCCTACAACGTGAGCGAGTTCTTCGGCACGGGTCGTCAGTCGCGCCTGGCATTCAAGGCGAGCGGAAAGCTTCCCAGTGTGGCTCTCAGTGCCTACTACGAGATGGACTGGCTCGGCGCCGGTGTTACCTCGAACAACAACCAGTCGAACAGCTACCTCCTGCGCCAGCGCCAACTCTGGTCTGATGCCAAGACAAAGAGCGGCTGGGATTTCTCGGGCGGCCAGGGTTGGTCGCTTGTCACGGAGACCACGCAGGGCCTGACGCGTGGAACTGAGATTCTGCCCTCCACCATCGATGCACAGTACGAAGCCGGCTTTGTATGGACCCGCCAGTACAGCTTCCGCGTGTCCAAGGACTTTGGCAAAGTGGCGTACTTGGGCTTCTCGGTTGAGAACGCAGAGACTCTGAACCCCGGCGGCAACAACCTGCCGTCCAACGTTCTTATCGGCTCAGCCGGAACTGCTGGCGGCCTGTTCAACGCTGGCGGAACTGCGGCGGCGGGCACCTTGGCCAACTACTCGTTCAACTACACTCCGGACTTTGTTGTGAAGATGGCGTTCGAGCCCGGCTGGGGCCACTGGGAAGTCTTCGGCATCGAGCGCAACTTCCGCGACCGCATCTATCCCTGCGCGACCATCACGGCCACTTGCACAGTGCCCGCGACCACGCTACCGTTCAACAGCACCGCGACGGGCGCAGGCCTCGGCGGCGGCTTCCGCGCACCGCTGGGGACCAAAGCAATCGTATTCGGCCTGAAGGGACTCTGGGGCCAGGGCGTCGGGCGCTACGGATCATCGACCATCACAGATGTAACCCTGCGGCCCAACGGAACCATCTCGCCAGTCCATGGGTTCTCGGCATCTGAGCACGCTCGAAGTCAGCCCCACCAAGAACTTCACGGTGTACGCCAACTACGGCGGCGACTATATCGCCCGCGACTGGGTGTTGAGTGGTACCACGCAAGTTGGCTACGGCAACTACTCTGCCGATATGTCTGGTTGCGGAATCGAGCCGGTTTCTACCGCTGCAAACCCAACCACCGACCCCATCACCCCAGGCAACTCCACCAACGGTTGCAAGGGCAATAACAAAGACGTGCAGGAGTTCACGGCCGGCTACTGGTGGAATATCATCGCCGGTACCAAGGGCCGCCTGCGCCAGGGCATCCAGTACAGCCTGATGCGCCGCGATCTGTGGTCGGGTGCGGCGGGTACGGGTACGGTAACCAATCCCGGCGGCGGCGCGCATGGCGACGATAACATGATCTTCACCTCGTTCCGCTACTACCTGCCGTAATCAAACGGCTCTCAGCCCAAAACAAATGGGGCAGTCCGCAATGGACTGCCCCTTCAATTTGTTTTCGACTCTCACTTGGTTCGTGATCCGCCGGCCTCTTTGCGCTTACTCCGCCGCTTCCACCGGCTTGGTCTGCGCTACCGTCCAGTCCGTCGCGCCTACTTTGAAGCGCGCGAACCGCCGCACCGTGATGTTCTCGCCCAGCTTGCCTACCTTCTGCGCAATCAACTCCTTCACGCTGATGGCCTGGTCCTTGATGAACGGCTGCTCCAGCAGGCAAACTTCTTCGTAGAACTTCGCCATCTTTCCGTCAACGATCTTTTCGATCACCGGCGCCGGCTTGCCCGTGGCCGCTGCCTGCGCGCGATAGATCTCCTTTTCGCGCTCCAGGTCTTCAGTAGTCACATCCTCCGGCTTCACGTAGCGTGGATCGCTGGCCGCGATGTGCATGGCCACGTCCTTCAGCAGTTCCTGAAAGTCCTCGGTCCTGGCCACGAAATCGCTCTCGCAGTTCAGCTCCACCAGCACGGCAATCTTTCCGCCGGCATGAATGTAGCTGCCCACCGCGCCCTCGTTGGTCACGCGCGACGACTTCTTCTGCGCTGAGGCCATGCCCCGTTTGCGCAGCACCACGAACGCCTCTTCCATGTTGCCCTTGGTCTCCTGCAGAGCCTTCAGGCAATCGCCCATTGGTGCGCCCGACTTCTCGCGCAGTTCCTTCACCAGTTTCGCGTCAATCTTCTCAGTCACTATCGTCATCTCTCTTTTTCCCTGGCCGCACACGGCCTTATCGATGCATTGCGTTTAAGATTTCACAATCATGTTGCGCGCCGGAGAATTTCCGGCATAAGAAAAGCTGGTCGGGTCTGGAACAGGCTCGCTTTGAAAGAACGCCGCTTCAAGATCTTCAAAAAACTGCTTCGGAATGCCCCGAAGTGTCAGGGCACGACTTCAGTCGTGCCACAAACGCTGCAAAATGAAGATGGGCTTTAGCCCCTGAGGGAGGCCCTCCCTCAAACTGACACGGTGCACCGCATGCCGCGCCGAATCGCTACTTGGCGCTTTCCGCCACTTCGTCCTCTTCCAGCAGCGCCGCCACAGCCGCAGGCGCCTTGCGGATGCCACCGCCCAGCGCTGCTTCCAGGTCCACTTCCTCGCTCGGTGCGCTCTCCGCCGAAATCTCCACGCCTTCTGCTGTGCCTTCGCTCTCCACCAGGGCCGCCGCTGCCGGCGCTTCTTCCGTGAAGGCCTTGTCGGTCAGCATGTTCACGCCCTCCGCGGCCGAGTCGGCAATCTTCGACGTAAACAGCCGAATGGCGCGCAGCGCGTCGTCGTTGCCGGGAATCACGTAATCCACAACCGTCGGGTCGCAGTTCGTGTCCACCACCGCAACCACCGGGATACCCAGCTTGCGCGCTTCCTTCACCGCGATCTGCTCGTTGTTCGAGTCCACAATGAACAGCGCATCAGGCAGCCGCTTCATGCTCTTGATGCCGGCCAGGTTGGCTTGCAGGTGCTTGCGCTCGCGCTCCAGCTTGATCACTTCTTTCTTGGTCAGCAGGTCGTAGCGGCCGTCCGTGGCCATCTCATCGAGTTCCTGCAGGCGCTTCACACTCTTCTGCACCGTTATCCAGTTGGTCAGCAGGCCGCCCAGCCAGCGCTGGTTGATGTACGGCATCCCAGCTCGCGTGGCCTCTTCGGCAATCGCATCCTGCGCCTGGCGCTTGGTGCCGACGAACAGGATCGTCTTGCCGCTGCCGCACAGCTCCGTCACAAACTTCGACGCATCCTTGAACAGCTTCAGCGTCTTCTGCAGGTCAATGATGTAAATTCCGTTACGCTCCCCAAAGATGTACTCCTTCATCTTGGGGTTCCAGCGCTTGGTCTGATGCCCGAAGTGAACACCCGCTTCGAGCAATTCCTTCATGGTGATGGTTGCCAATTGTCCTCCTTCGTGGACTGCATCCGGGCTGGTGATTCTGTGACCCGGATTTATCCCGTTCGCACGGGAGATTTGTAAAACCAGTTCTCAGTTCACAATTCGTAGTTCACAGCCGATCAAAGTCGATCCACCGGAAACTACGAACTAAGAACTGCGAACGATGAACCGCAAACGCGTTAGCGTTTGCTGAACTGGAACCGCTTTCTCGCGCCCTTCTGGCCGTACTTCTTGCGTTCCTTCTGGCGTGCGTCGCGAGTCATTAATCCTTCGGCCTTGAGCAGCTTGCGCAGCTCAGGGTTGAACTCAACCAGGGCCCGGGCAATGCCCATCTTCACCGCGTCGGCCTGCGCGGAAACTCCGCCGCCCTTCACGGTCGTCACAACGTCGAAGCTCGCCCCGAGTTCGGCCACCACAAGCGTCCGCTTGGCGCTGACCCGCTGCTGCTCGGTCACAAAGTGCTCTTCGAACTTCTTGCCGTTGACCTTCCACTCGCCCGTGCCGGGACGCATAAAAACTCGCGCGATCGCCGACTTCCGCCGCCCCGTCCCGTAATACTGAACCAGATCCTCTGCCATACTTCGTTAGCTCCTAGCTTCTAGCCTCTAGCTGCTAGCTTGTCCAAGCCCCATCGGGCGTTCCTCTTTTTTCCTTCGCCTCTTCGCTCCTGCAATCAAAAGCTGGGAGCTAGAAGCTAGCAGCTAGAAGCTGCTTTAAAGTGCCACCGGCTTCTGTGCCGTGTGCGGATGCTTGTCGCCGCGATAGACCTTCAGCTTGGTGGCCATCTGGCGTCCCATCTTGCTCTTCGGCAGCATGCCCTTGATCGCTTCTTCCAGAACCTTCTCCGGCCGCCGATTGATCAGCCGCGTAAACGACTCCTCGCGCAGCCCGCCCGGAAAGCCCGTGTAGCGCCGGTAAAGCTTCGTCTGGTCCTTTAAACCCGTCAGCTTCACCTTCTCCGCGTTGATCACGATCACGTGGTCGCCCATGTCGATGTACGGCACATACTGCGGATTCGTCTTGCCGCTCAGAATCATCGCGGCCTTGGTCGCCAGGCGCCCCAGCGTCTGCCCGCTCGCGTCCACTACATACCATTTGCGGCTGATATCCTTGCCGCTCGGAATAAACGTCGACATCTCTCTCGTTCCCTCGAAAAAATTTACCCCGCGCCTCAAAAAACTGGGGTGCCCCATCCTAAATGCGCATTTTGCGTTGAGGGTGGGATCGTGCCAACCAGCGCAAACCGCACTCGCCCGCGCCAAACGCGCAGGCCCTGAAATCTACCCACTGCCAAACAAATCTGTTCGGGTGAGAAGCTGCGGGAGTTGGGTCCAATCGGAACCCTGGCTGCGCCGGACCACTTTCTCCCGGTCCCGCAGCCGGTCGCCTGTTCCATCAGAAGCCGCCGGAACCCGGCAGGAGCCTTCATTAGGCAAGGTCCGGGTGAGCACACCGAGACCCCAGGCGCAACACCGCGCAAGACCTCTAGAATACTCAAAAATCAGCCCCAAGTCAACGAAAGAAGGGTCTGACAAACGGGTCAGTTTGGCGGGGTGCGAGCCCCAACTCTCTCAAAAGTCAAAGAAACTCCATGTGGGCCTTACGCCTGCCGGCCTGTGCCTCCGGCTCTCCATTCCATTCGCATTGGCCCCATCCCGAACAAGGTTTGAAACCTTCCTCCACCTTAAGGCTGAGGACAACTATTTTGTGGTCGCGTATTGTCAGTTCTCATTGAACGATTTCGCAATCAATACCCTGCTCCCCAGGGGTTGAATCAGGCAATGAATCTCCGGAGGTCAACCATGTCTTTCTTCAACACCAAAGGTCTGCTCTTCGCCCTCGCCATCGCATTCGTCGGCGCCCAATGGGCCGGCGCTCAGGGATGCGTGGCAGCTCACAGCAATCAGCGATCCTTCGACGAGCTGATCACCGGCGGCGGCGCCGAGGCTTCACCCGGCGGCGGCAGCTGGATCCACAACCTGACCATCGACGTCGGCTATCGCGTCTTTAACTCGAATAAATATTTCCAGGGCAGCACGGAAATTCCACGCGCTAGTGCGATTGAAAACCACCAGAACATCTTCGATGTCGCCTTCCAGTACCAGTTATCGCATCGCTGGAGCATCATCGGCGACATACCGGTATTCAACGGATCGCGCAACCAGCTCTACCCGCCGGATGGCATCTTCAGGGTTACCGGATTGGGCGACATCACTGTCGGCGTCGAGTCCTGGCTGTTCCGGCCTCCCACAGAGCATGGCGGCAATATCGCCATCAACGCGCAGATCAAGTTGCCCACCGGAAAGGACAATTACACGGATCCTGCAACCCAGGGGGGCAAGACCGTCATCGCCACTGCCGATCCATCCCTGCAGCCTGGCGACGGCGAGTGGGCCTTCAGCGTCGGCTCCCAGGCCTATCAGGCGCTTTGGCACACGGCCACGGCATACGCGCAAGGAAATTACCTCGCCAGCCCAGCCGATACCAACGGAGTAGCTTCTTTCCGCTCCCAGCCCGGACAAGGCATCGATTCGTCGGTTGACCAATACCTCTACCGCGCCGGAATCGTCCAGATGGTTCCGAAAGTAAAGGCGCTCAGAGGGTTGGCATTCAGCGCCGGCATTCGCGGAGAGGGCGTTCCTGTGCACGACCTGATCGGCGCCAGCGACGGCTTCCGCCGCCCTGGATTCATCTTCTCCTTCGATCCCGGCCTGATCTTCAACTACAAGCACGACACGCTTTCAGTCAACGGACCGTGGGCCATCTACCGCGATCGCCCGCAAAGCTACCCCGAGGCAATGTTCAACACCCTCCACGGCGACGCTTTCTTCGCGGACTACACGATCATCGCCACTCTATCCCACCACTTTTAGCCAGATCACCCGGCGCGTCTGCTTTCCGCGCCGTAGGAGCGGACGTGAACCCTGGGAACTCGGAGTCCCGCACCGTCTCCGTCCCGGAGGGCCGCCCGAACCGCAGGCAGGTCTCTGGTGCGCCTCCAAGCGTATCCGCAAACTGTGCGGTATCCTGATGATGCGCGCCCGTAGCTCAGCTGGATAGAGCGAACGCCTCCGGAGCGTTAGGTCGGGAGTTCGAATCTCTCCGGGCGCACCATCTCAAATCCTTCCTCATTGCACTATCTTCCTATCCCCCTGAAACACGTAGCCGCGGGTACAACGCCAAGGAGATCTCACATGAAACGGATAATCGGGTCGGTTGCGATTTGTGTTGTTGCTCGGAGTTTCAATTCAGGCGCAGGCTCAGCAAGGGCCGCCGAAACCGGGCCCGGAAGTGGAACGGCTTGCGTATTTTGTCGGCAACTGGCACGAAGAAGGCAAGTCTACCGCGCACGGCATGGAAGGACCGATTTCGTCAACGCAAAGGTGGGAATGGGTGTCCGGAGGATTTTTTCTTGAGGGTCACTCGGTCAACAAGTCGCCCGTGGGCGAGTTTACGATCATGGCCGTATTGGGGTATGACCCGGAAACCAAAATGTACACCTATAACGCATTCGACAGTTGGGGTGAATCGATCACGGCCAAAGGAAGTGTCAGCGGCGACACCTGGACCTGGATAACCGAGTCGATGATGCAAGGTAAGCCAATCGAGACGCGCCTGACCGAGAAGGAAGTCTCCAAAACGCAATACACACTCAAATATGAATCGTCCATGGACGGCGGCAACACATGGTCATCCGATCTGGAATCGACCTTTACGAAGGTTGTGGCGACGCCGGCGGCGAAGTAGAGATTGAGACCGGATGGATTTTGAGGCGTATGGCGAGTTGCTGCCCGCCCGCGGCTCAGCTGGATAGAGGTCGCCGCGGCGACCCTCCGCGGCGCCAGCGCTAGGTCGGGAGTTCCCCGCCGCGGAGGGTCCGGGCGCACCATTTCCTCGCCAATATCCCCGAAAATCCTCCTGGAAGCCGCTGCCCGATCACGCCCCGCTGCCCCCTCAGCTCAGAAGCATCTTCCGCGCGTCACCTTCCGGGTCGTTGACCATTTGAATCTTGTTGTCCCAGACCATGGTCTTGTTGGTGTCCGGGTCAGTCGGATCCCAGCTGATGCCCGTCTGGCTCGGATTTCCGGTCCTGGCGAAATTGGCCCATGAATCCGCCATCTTTTTCGCCAGCGCCTGCGCCTCCGGCGTATTGCCTGTGCCCTGTTCGCACCGCTTGGTGTTGTCGAAGCAGAATTGCAATTCGGCGGTGTGCCACGCACCGGCAACTCCATCTAGCATCGGCGATTGCCACGTGAAGTAGTACGCATAAGCGGGCGCGCCCTTTTGCTCATGTTTCAATTTGGCCATTTTCACAATGTTGTTCCGCATCGTCAGGCTGTTCAATCCAAACGCGCCACCGCACATGTAGGACAGCGTCCGAATGCTCTTTTCCGGATGCGCCTTCTTCAAAGTGGCCACCAGCGCACTTGCTTTGTCTTCGCCATACGCTTTCACCAGGTTGGCGTGCCACTGCTCCTCGGTGGGGTTTTGCGACATCTGGTTGCCTTCTTCGCTCACCGAGCCGAGCAGCATCGGCACGTTCTTTGAGGTCTCCGGCGCAACATCGAAGAACGACCGCACATTGATCACCTTGCCATCCAAGGTTGGCGACCATCCCACGCGCGCCGGCCCCGCGAAGAATCCAGCCCCGGGCCGGAATGGTGGATTGATCTTGGCGGCAGCAGCATTGCCGGCAGCCACCAGCTTTGCCCAATCCATCTTTTGCAGCGATGCAATGTCATTCGGCGCCAGGCCGAGATCCTTCATCATCTGCCGCGCCACTTCCCGCTGCTGTTCTTTCGTTGGGATGTTGCCGCCACCGCCCGATTGCACCGATGCGCGATGGATGAGTCCCTTGGCCGATGGCATGCCCATCAGCGTCGTCACCTTCGACCCGCCGCCCGATTGGCCGTAGATCATCACTCGGTCGGGATCGCCGCCGAAGTTGGCAATGTTGTCGCGAACCCACTCAAGCGATGCCACCAGGTCCGTCATGCCCACATTCACCGAGTCCTCGTAGGCCGAGCCGCCGATCTCCGATGCGTCGAAGAACCCCAGAATATTCAGGCGGTGGTTCACCGTCACTGAAACCACGTCGTGATGACGCGCCATCTGCGCGCCCTCCTGCGACGGCAGTTCGTACGACGACCCAAAGCTGTATCCGCCGCCATGGAAGTAAACCAGCACGGCGCGCTTGCCGGTCAGGCTTGGCGTCCACACATTCAGCTTCAGCATGTTCTCGTTCTGGTAACCGTCGTCCCAGTCCTGCAGGAACGTCTGCTCGATCGCCGTCCAGGGATGGAGATTCTGCGGGCAGTTTGCCCCGTAGATCAGGGCGGGGTACTCGTCCTTCCATGGCGCCGGAGCCTTCGCCGGCAGCCACCGGTTCTCGCCGCCCGTATCCTCGCCGTAGGGAATGCCCTTGAATGTAAACACCTCGCCGTCCAGGAACCCGCGAACTGGGCCGTATTGCGTCTTAGCGACGGCGGAACGCGGCGTCGAACAGTTACCCGGCTCCTGGTGTACGCCGGTCTTAATGCTGTCTGAGGCGTGGGCACTGTCTGCCAATGCGATTCCCATGCCGGCGGCCGCTGAAAGCAGCAACGCCTCGCGGCGATTGAGACGAATTCCTTTTGTGGATTCTTGTGTCATGATTTTCCTCTGATTGCGTTCTCGGGTGTTCGCTGCAGGATGGTCAGTAAACGTATTCCCGAAAGGACACTAGAAGACGCTCCTGCTGTCTGTCAAGACGCACCGATGCGAAATCCTGAGTCCGTCGCGACGGACGAAGGACCTCAGACCCTCAAGTTGTTGAGGAAATTTGCGAGCGGATAGCGAGCGGCTGCTCCATGCAATGGCTTGCCGAGCCGAAGCCCGAGGGGGCGAAGGCTGGTGGACGCGGAAGGACCTCAATCGCTTAAAGTCTGTGAGGATGTTTTGCGAGCGCCTAGCGAGCGGCTGCTCCATGCAATGGTGGTGGACGCGGAAGGAATCGAACCTTCAACCTGTCGGTTAAGAGCCGAATGCTCTGCCAGTTGAGCTACGCGTCCAGAGGGGGTTCAAAAAGCCGCGCCAATGACTTCCTTGCGCGACTTCCGGCGGAGGTGAAAAACCGATTCCGCACCTCAGAAAATATATCACAGACTCAGCCCGCTTCCCAACGCAGCGAGCGATGGGGTGTAGACTTCCTGCATGATTTTGGCTAGGCGTTCCATGATCCTCTGTGCATTCATGGGAACCTGGTGTTCAGCAGTTGCGCAGCAACCCTCCGGCACAAATCCTCTGAATGACCTCCTAACGATGCAGATGAACTGGGATGCTTCGAAAAGCGACGACAATGCCAAGCCATCCGTGACTCTGAATTTCGTTCCCTTCGAAAAGCATAAGCAAGATGGAAAGTCCTTCACCTCTTACTACGTATATGCCCCCGGCCTGCCGCAGAACAAAGCTTACAGCCTTATCCTCTGGCAGATTGGCTGGGACGCGAATCAGCCTCCAATGCAGACTGAATATACCGATTTGTATGTGAACGCGCGCGGAGTGGTCCTGTGCGTCAAGCCGATGGGAGACGAGATCACCAAGGACGCACCGGACATCGAAAGCAGCGACCGCTTGGAGGTAATTGCAGCGGGCGCAATGGGAGAACCTGCGCGCTATGCCCTTTACTCCGATAAAGATGGAATCGCCGCAATGGGACGAGTGATCGTAAATCCCATTCAGTCTGACGACAAGGTGTGTCACCTTCAAGTCATTCGAGCCGTTGGTGGTGCGGAATTCGTCCTTGTCGAGGGAACCGGCTTTGCGCCGAATTCAACAGTGATGCTCTCCGACGAGAACAACGGAAAGTCCCAGACCGCAAAATTCAAAACCGACGGAAATGGCCGGCTTGAAACCGCGGTGATCCTGATAAAGCCCGACCACATGCAAGGGACAGTGACAGTCACAATGAAATCCGACTCCTGCGCTCCGGCTGTCCAATTCAATTGGGGGCGGGACACCTATCAGGTGCAATAACAAACTAGAAAATCCGGCCCGTTTCGGATTCAAATGCCGAAATCCAGTCGCAGGCTGCGGGTCGGCGCGCTAGCTCTTCAGCGCCACGCGAATGTGCAGCTCCTTCAACTGCTGCTCGCTCACCGCCGTCGGCGCATCCGCCATCAGATCGATCGCCTTTGCCGTTTTGGGGAAGGTGATCACTTCGCGCAGATTGCTTGCGCCGGCCAGCAGCATCACAATGCGATCGAGGCCGAGCGCGATACCCCCGTGCGGAGGCGTTCCATATTCGAGCGCGTCAAGGAAAAAGCCGAATCTTGCTCTGGCTTCCTCCTCGCTGATGCCGAGCGATGCAAAAATCTGCTGCTGCACGTCCTTGCGGTGAATACGAATCGATCCCGAACCGAGTTCGAGCCCGTTCATCGCCAGGTCATAGCAATTCGCGCGCACGCTCGCCGGATCGCTCTTGAGGTTCGCCATGTCGGCCTCAATCGGCGCAGTAAACGGATGATGCGCAGGCATCCACTTTCCCGATGCCAGGTCGTACTCGAACATCGGGAAATCGGTGAGCCACATTGGATTGAATGCCCTACTACCATCAATCAGCTCATTCGCCGCGCCACGCGCTGCCGCACTCTGAACCACCTCGTCAGTCACGCGAAACGCCCCGTGCCGATCGGCGTACTTCTTCGCCAGCTCGGCGCGGAAGTTGCCGGCCGCGGCGTATACATTGATCTCGCGCTCCGACAGCCTGCCGGGAAACTTGGTATCGCTGGCCTTGATGTGATGTGCCGGATCGCCGGCCACCACGATCACGAAGTCCGCATCCGTCGCGCCCGCAAGCTCGCGCACCTTCGCTGCAGCCTCAGGAAAGCTCTTTGCCAGCCGTTTGAAATCGTCGATAAACTTTGCGCCCTTCTTCTGGTCGAAGAGCGGATGGTTGTCCTCGCGCTCCTTGCGGCTCAGTTCGCCCACGCTCGGAATGCGCAATGCCACTACCGGCAGCGCAGGATCGATCTGCAACGTGGCCAGAGCCTCGTCCGTGAATGCCGGTCGCACGTCGGTCAGTCCCGGCAACCGCAGGTCAGGCTTGTCGGTTCCGAATTGCCGCATTGACTCGTCGTAGGAGATGCGCGGAAACGGAATCGGCAGATCGATGCCTGCCGCGGCAAAGCCAGCCTTCATGAACTGCTCCACTACGCCGAAGACCGTGTCCTGCTGCGGAAAGCTCATCTCCAGATCCACCTGCGTGAACTCG
Organism: uncultured Acidobacteriaceae bacterium; assembly: GCA_963813015.1. GTDB lineage: Bacteria > Acidobacteriota > Terriglobia > Terriglobales > Acidobacteriaceae > Telmatobacter. Next base: position 447,004 of record CAWEXN010000008.1, on the reverse strand, counting down.
AGCTGGCGATCGGCGCGCAGATCCTCGTCGCGGAAGCAGCGGGCGATCTGAAAGTACCGGTCAAATCCCGAAATCATCAGGATCTGCTTGAAGATCTGCGGCGACTGCGGCAGCGCATAGAACTCGCCCGGATGCACGCGGCTCGGCACCAGGAAGTCGCGCGCGCCTTCGGGCGTCGACTTCGTCAGAATCGGCGTTTCGATCTCCAGAAAGCCCTGCTTGCTCAGGCTCTCGCGAATGGCCAGCGTAATCTCGTGCCGCAGCTTGAAGTTGTGCTGCATCTCCGGCCTGCGCAGATCGATGTAACGGTATTTGAGCCGGACTTCCTCGTTCTGAATTGCTTCTTCAGACGGCGAAAACGGCGCCAGCCGCGCGTCATTCAGCACGCGCAGTTCGGTCGCCTCAATCTCGATCTCGCCTGTCGGCATTTTGGGATTGATGGCGTCCTTGTCACGCAGCCGCACCTTGCCCACCGCGGCCACAACGTATTCGGGACGCACTTGTTCGCCCTTCGCGTGGCCATCGGGAATCAGGTCGTGATCCAGCACCACCTGCGCAATCCCTGTCCGGTCGCGCAGATCGAGAAAGATAAGATCGCCGTGGTCGCGGCGCCGGTTCACCCAGCCCATCAGCACCACTTGCTTGCCCGCGTCGGCGGCACGCAGCTCTCCGCACATGTGGGTCCGTTCGAGATTCCCTAAAAAATCGAGCACAGTATTCGTTCCTTTATCCCTGAAGAGCCGTCATCCTGAGCGAAGGTCGCTCGCCGCGGCGAGCGACCGAAGTCGAAGGATCTGCATTTTCCAATTCTTGTGCGCGCAATTTCATTTCGCGATCATCGCAGCCAACTCGCTGCGCGGCACTTTGCTCTGCACGCCACTCGCAAAGTCCTTCACTGTCAGGATACCGGACCTCACCTCATCCTCGCCGAGGATCACAATTCTGCGGGCAACCTTGTCTGCGGCTTCGAAGGACTTCTTCAGCCTGAAGCTGCCGTCGCCAATCTCTATGCGCAGCCCCGCATTGCGTAACTCGCGCGCCAAGACCAGTGCAGCAGCGTTAAGGCTCTCGCCGATCGGCGCAATATAGGCATCAGCCACCTGCGTCCCCTGCGGGGAGGCGGAGTTTTGGACGAGTTGGGATTCAAGGGTCAAGACCAGCCGGTCGAGACCTATCGCGAACCCGATGCCCGGAGCCTTTGGTCCGCCAATCGCCTCGCTCAATCCGTCGTAGCGCCCGCCGCCGAGCAGCGCATTCTGAGCGCCAAGGCCGCCGTGCGTGAACTCAAACGTAGTCCGTGTGTAGTAGTCCAGCCCGCGCACCAGTCTCTGGTTCAGCTTGTAGGGCACGCCCACCGCGTCGAGCGCCGCAAGAACAGCCGAAAAATGTGTCTTTGAGTCTTCGCCGAGCGAATCGCCAATTCTTGGCAGCTTCTCAATGATGGGCTGATCCTCCGGCACTTTGCAGTCGAGTACGCGCAAAGGGTTCGTCACCGCTCGCCGCTGGCAGTCACCGCACATCTTCGGCGCAACATCCACGAGCGCTGCGCGCAGCACGTCGTTGTATTTCTCTCGATCCGCTGCCGAGCCCACTGAATTCAATTCGAGCGTCCAGCCCTCGATCTTCAGCTCATTCAGCAGCGTGGCCAGCATCTCCAGAACTTCCGCGTCGCGCAGCGGGCTCTCGCTGCCCGACGACGGCGGCCCAATCACTTCCGCGCCGATCTGCCAGAACTGCCGGTAGCGGCCCTTCTGCGGGCGTTCTCTGCGGAACTGCGGCCCGATGTAATAGAGCTTCTGCAACTGCCCGCTCTCGCCCAGCCCGTGCTCGATGTACGCGCGAACGACGCCCGCCGTATTCTCCGGCCGCAGCGTCAGCGACTGCGTCTTCTCCGACTGCGCCCGTGCGCGATCCTCCCACGTGTACATTTCCTTCGAGACAATGTCGGTCTCCTCGCCCACGCTCCGCGCAAACAAGGCCGTGTCTTCAAAGACCGGCGTGCGAATTTCGCCGAAGTTATAGCGAGTAAAGACTGCGCGCGCCGTCGCTTCGATGCGGTTCCACAGCTCTGTCTCCGGAGGCAGTAAGTCGCGGGTCCCGCGCACAGCTTTCAGGGTGGCCATAACCTATCTAGTCTAAATGGGAAAAGAACGCCTTCTGACCGCGACCCAACGCGCGGCTAGCCGCTGGTCCGCTACCCCAGCACTCCGTCCGCGATCCTCATCCACCAGGCCGACGCGCTCGCGTAAGTGTGAACCACAAACATCTGGCAAACAATCAACACCGGCAGCGCCACCAGATACACCCTATGAACGCTCCGGTTCACCACCAGATCGCGCACTACGCCGAGCAGAATCACTCCGTCGAGGCACCAGAAGTAGAGGTTGTGATTAAAGACGTAGTCTTGCCGGCCAAACGCCGCATCGAGAAGGCAGCAGGTTGCGATAAAAATCAGCCGGCGATGGTACTCGGGCCTCTTCCGCCACAGAACCGCCAGGCCGAACAGCGTCGCAAACGCAACCATGTCGTACCAGGGAATAATCAGGAAGGCGTCGACGCCCTTCTCGCCAAGTGTATGGATATCGAAGCGGTCCATCACGATGGACGTGGTGATGCCCAGCGGAACCATTACCGTTCCCAGCGCGGCGCCGAACCATCCGAAGAACCGGTGCCATTTCACGTTGTGCGTGCGCACCAGCGTCGACTGAAAGATAAAGAACAGCACCCACGTTGAAAACACGCCGCCATGAAACCAGAGGATCAGCGGCCGCGGCACCGCTGCATGAAACAGATTCTGCTCGACCGTGTGGTTGAATCCCCAAACCACGATTCCCGCCACCAGCAGCGACATCGCGAAATAGAAATACTTGTCCACGAAGCCGCCTCGCCCGGTAAAGTGAACCGCCGGACGCACAGCCGTACTATGCGACACAGTTGCCATCGTCAGAACCTCGCTTTCAGATCTTGGGGAATCTGGGCCGCGCCCCATGCGCCTGCGGGGAAGTAGCGCAAGGCTAGCACAGGCCAGTTTTGAGCCTCAACGGAAAAAAGCCGGCCCTCCGACAACGGGCCTCTGCATCGCCTCCGTAGTTGGATTCCCACGAGTAACTCAGACTTGATTGGAGTGCGTTCCTTGGTTGCTTACTGGGTCCAGGAGGTTAGGCGCTAAAGTGTTTAGATTGGCTCGAATAAGTACAAAGGTAATCCACTTTAAAGAACCAAAGATATGAATACGACTATGGTTGTATTACCCTCGACTTTTCATCGATGCACAAAGGTAATTATGAGACGATAAGTCGCTGCTCTCGAATTGGGCCCGGAAGCTGCGCCTTCACTCTCGCTTCCGCAGGCTGCAAATCGGCAGCGTCCCACTGCTGGCCACGTTCCATCCGGCCGCTCATATTCCGCTGGATTGAGCACTCCGGGGTGGGAGAAACACCTGAACGGAGCTGTATATGCAACGCGAGATTAGACTCCCTGAGACCGAATCGCCCGAGACCGAATTCATTGAACGCAATTTCTTTAGTCGAGCAGCCTTTGGTGACGATCGCAGCAATTCTCCAAGCAGATCTTTGATCCGGCGGTTTGTGCCGAGCCGCGCCCTCGTATGCGGCGCATCGCTTCTGCTAACGGCCGCAGCCGCGCGTGCTCAATTTGGCGCGCAGCCGGTCGGGGCAACCTCAGGCAATCAAGGCGTCACCGTGACGGCGTCGACAGCGGGCACGGTCACGAGCGTGCAGATTCTTACTCTCGGCTCGCCGTCGGGAGACTACGCCGCGGGCACAGGCGCGGCAAACTGCGCATCGGCAGTACTCGCGCAAGGAGGCACCTGCACGGCGTCCGTCACGTTTACGCCTGCAGCGCCCGGTCTGAGGCTCGGCGCAGTTGTGTTGGTTGGAACGCCCTCTAGCGGGCCCGGACCCGCCGTTTTAGGCACAGCCTATCTTTCCGGCACGGGAACCGGAGGGCTCGGCGTACTCGTAAGCGGCAACCTCTTGCCGGTGGCCGGCCAGCTCGGTCTCTACACGTCGGTGGATGACGGCGGTCCCGCGACGCAGGCTGAGCTTTACCTGCCCAGCGGCATCGCTGTGGACGGTGCCGGAAATCTCTACATCGCTGACAGCCTGCACAACCGCATCCGCATGGTGTGCGCCAGCGCCACCAGCGCCACCATTCAGGGAACCACCTGTACCGGTAAAGGAATCATTTCGACCATCGCCGGCAACGGCAATCCTTCGTACACAGGCGACGGCGGACTGGCGGCAAGCGCCACACTCAGTGGTCCCGCAGATGTCGCTCTTGATGGCGCAGGAAACCTCTACATCGCCGACAGCGGCAATGGCGTCATCCGCATGATCGCCGCGGCAACGGGCGTTATCACCACCGTCGCCGGCAGCAATCCAGGCGCCGTTTGCGGATCAAAAAGCGATGCAGTCGGTGACGGCTGCCCGGCCACGCAGGCTACGCTCAACCAGCCGCAGGGCGTGACCCTCGACGCCAGCGCGAATCTCTACATCGCCGACACCAGCAACCAGCGCATTCGCGAGGTGAGCGCGGCCACCGGGGTCATCACGACCATTGCGGGTAACGGCTTTACTAACGCCAACGGCACGGGTGCCTTCAACGGCGACGGAATCGCGGCGACCAGCGCGGAGCTCAATTTTCCCTACGCCGTGGCCTTCGATGCCTCCGGCAACATGTACATTCCCGACTCCGCCAACCAGCGCGTCCGCGAAGTGATGGCCGTTGGTGGCGTCATTACGCCCGCCAGCACCATCTCCACATTCGCCGGTACCGGAAACGCGGGCGCCACGGCGTGCCCGGCGGCCCCAGTTGCCGCTAACCAGGCCGACGTCTGGTCGCCTTCGGGGGTCGCGGTCGATGCCGCCGGCAACGTCTACATTGCCGAGACACAGAACGCGGCCATCCGCAAGGTGAGCGCAGCCACAGGGCTTATTTCCACACTCGTCGAGAGTGGCTGCGGCACGTATTATGCCGGCGGTCAATTCCAGGGCGTGCAGCTTTATGGGCCCGTCGGTCTCTTCCTCGACGGAGTCGGCGACCTCTATGTTGCCGACACGCTCAACATGGTTGTGCGCGAGTTGCAAGGCAACTTTGTCGCGCTCGATTACACCGCGCCCATTCGCCAGGGCAGCACGTCTGCAACCCAGGACCAGACCGTTGAAAACGACGGCAATGCCGCGCTCGACCTAACCGCAATCACTCCCGCGGTCGATGCCTCCATCGATCCCACGGTGGCGAACTCGTGCACCGATCCTTCATCGCTGGCCGTCAATGCAGATTGCACCATCGGCGCGGTCTTTGCACCTGCTGCGACTCCCACGCTATCCAACGATCAAACAGAAACGCCCAACATCGATGTCTACGAGGATGCGCAACCCAGCATCGTCGCGCCCAACTCGCCGCTCGACATTCAACTGGTCGGGACAGCCGAGCCTGTCAACTCCACCACCACCACTCTGGCCTCCAATCCCGATCCCTCCGGATTCGGTCAGAATGTCACCTTCACGGTCACCATTGTCACGGGAGCCGGAACCGGCAACCTCACTGGAACCGTCAGCATTACCGATACCTTTGGCGGCAACCCAACAACATTGGCAACCGGCCTGGCCGTCAATGCGTCGGGCGTCGCCACCTTCTCCACTTCAACGCTCGCAGTCGGCCTCCACTCCGTCGTCGCCACCTATAACGGCGACACCATGCACTTCACCAGCACTTCGGCCCCGGCGCTCGTCCAGACCGTTCTTGAGGGCACTTCGACCAGCTTGACCTCGACCGCGAATCCCTCCGCTGTCGGCCAGAACGTCACCTTCACGGCCACTGTGACCATCTCCGGCGGCGGAGGCGTGACTCCAGACGGCACCGTCAGCTTCATGGACGGAACCACCCTCCTCAGCACGCAAGCCATCAGTGCCGGTGGCGTGGCGATGTTTGCGACTTCGACGTTGACAGCCGGCGTACATCAGATCACTGCCGTTTATAACGGCGACGCCACCAAGCAGATTCAGGGCAGCACCTCGGCAGTCCTCAATCAGGATGTGCAGGCGCCGACCACGGCAACTCTGACCTCAAGCCTCAATCCGTCGTTCTTCGGCAACTCCGTCACATTTACCGCGACCGTTCCACCCAGCGGCACAACGGCGCCCACTGGAACTGTGAGTTTTCTCGATGGCGCCACGCAGATCGGCACGGGAACACTCAGCGGCAATCCGGGAGTCGCGACATTCACCACCAGCACTCTCAACATGGGCACGCACAGCATGACCGCGTCGTATCCAGGCGATTCCTATAACGGGCCAAGCGTCTCTTTGCCGTTGAGCCAGGTGGTCAAGCAGGCGCAAACCGCAACCACGGTCACGGCTACGCCGAGCCCTGGCATCGCCGGCGCACCGGAGACGATCACGGCAACCGTCACGGTGACCTCAGGTTCAGGAACACCCACCGGGACCGTCACATTCACATCAGGGACCACGCAACTTGGTAGCGCGCCGGTCAGCAATACCGGAACCGCGACCATCACCCCGGCACTGGCGCAGGGAAGCTACCAGATCGTGGCCACCTACAGCGGCGATGCCAACAATCTGGGCAGCGCGTCAGCTCCATTGCCCCTCACCGTCTCGCAGGCCACCACGCAGACAGCGCTTGCCGTCGCGCCAAACCCGGCGCTGGTGCTGGCGCCCATCACCTTCACTGCAACCGTAACGGGCAACGGCGGAGCGCCCACTGGCAGCGTGAACTTCCTCGCCAACGGCAATGTGATCGGTGCTGGGGCCCTGAACCCCTCAGGTGTCGCGACATTCACCACTTCAACATTGGCGGCTGGCGCCTACGCCATCACCGCCACCTACACGGGCGACGCCAATGACGCTGGCAGCACATCGTTGCCCGTCTCGCTCACCGTTTCGCTGGCCACAACGGCCACCGCCATTACTGTCGCTCCCGACCCGGCCTTGGTCGGGGCAGCCGTCACCATCACCGCTAAAGTCACAGGCAATGGTGGAACTCCCACAGGCAACGTGAACTTCATCGCCAATGGCAACACTCTCGCTTCCGCAGTCCTGATCGCGGGCACGGCCAGTTTCACCACCTCGACGTTAGCCCCCGGAACCTACTCCATCACAGCCAGCTATCAAGGCGACGCGGCCAATTCGCCCAGCACCTCGACCGCCATCACCGAAACCGTCGGCCTCATTCCAACCACCACCAGCCTGGGCTCCTCAACCACGACCGGCGCCACACCGCAGGTCGTCCTTGTCTCGACGGTCTTGAACAGCGCCACCGGGGTCGCGCCCACCGGCACCGTCACCTTCATGAGCGGCACAACTCAGCTCGGGTCGGCCACATTGGATGCGAGCGGCGTGGCGACACTGACGCCAAATCTCACTGGCGGCGTGAATTACAACATCATCGCCAACTACAGTGGAGACGCGGACCACCTCCCGTCCTCCTCGCCAGCTATCTCTGTTTCCGGCACACCCACTCAGTTCACATTGGGCGTAAGCCCCGCCAGTGTGACCATGGCAACCTCCCAGAACGCCACAGTGACGGTGAACCTGATTTCGAACGGCAGCTTCACTGACACCATTGGCCTCGGTTGCGCGTCTCTCCCTGCGGGAGTCTTCTGCCACTTCTCCAGTCCCAGCGTGAAGCTGACGCCGGGCGGTTCTGCGAGCGTTCAGCTCACCATCGACACCAACAATCCATTGGGCGGAGGAACCTCAGCCATGAACCGCCCGGCAGGCGGCTCGAAGGTTTCTCTGGCCGGCCTGTTCCTGCCCTTGAGCGTTCTCTTTGGATTCGTTTTCTGGCGCATCCGCCGGCGGAGCGCTGGGATTTTTACCACGGCCATGGTCCTGATGCTTTCAACGGTCGCGCTCCTGGCCACTGGCTGCAGCAGCTACTCAGTGAACACAGCCACGCCCGGCAATTATGTGATTCAGGTGACCGGCACGGGTGCAACCACTAACGTCCAGCAGTACCAAAACGTTTCGCTCACGATCACGAAATAGATCCGCATGAGGAAGTCGCCGAGCGGGCACAGGAGAAAGATGAACTTCTTGCATGTTTTGAATTTCTTGCGGAACGGTAAGCCGGCTTTGCGGGTTCGGCCCGGAACGGTGCGTCTGCGGATTCAGTTTGTAGCGCTTCTTGTGTTGGCGATCCTATGCGCAGTGCCGCGCCTCGCGCTGGCCCAGGTTCAGGCCGCTGGCGACAAGGGTGGTTTCATCGTGTCGGTTGGCGGCATGGGCTCCGGATATTCCATTCAATACGGCCAGCGGAAGATGGCTGGCATCACCGCATTCGTCGATGCCGACACCATACGCCACTTCGGCATTGAGGCGGAGGGACGCTGGCTCGAGTTCCACCAGACGGCAAACGTCCACGCCGAGACCTTTTCCGTCGGTGGCCGCTACCACTTCGATGTCGGCCGCTTTGCACCCTACGCCAAGGGCCTTGTCGGCTTCGGCGACTTCAACTTTCCTTACAACTACGCGTATGGGCGCTACCTGGTCGTGACGGCCGGCGGCGGGCTGGACTTCCATTGGACGCGCAGAATCACGGTCCGCGCCGTCGACTTCGAATATCAGGACTGGCCCAACTTCACCTTCGGCAACATGAATTCTTACGGCCTCAACGCGGGCCTTCGCGTTCGAATCTTCTAAGCCTGCCCACCGTTTCAACCGAAACCGCGCAAGGCCATCTCCGCCGTACCGCATTGGGATAATCTCCAGGCCGTCACTACCTGAAACGTGATTCGGATCACGGCCTACGACGCAACTCCGCCGATAACCTCTAAGCAAGGGCGCCAAACAGAGCGCGCCCGCGATCGAGGAGCAACGTTCCATGGCTTATGTCGTCACCGATGCCTGCACCAAGGATTTTGTTTGCGTGGCCGAGTGCGCCACCGCTGCCATTGCGCCCGTCCAGGATCACCCTGCGGCCGCAACCGTCACCCAGGTTTTCATCAATCCCGACGAGTGCATCGACTGCGGCAACTGCGCCTCAATTTGCGCGCAGAACGCCATCTTCTCGCTCGACGAGCTGCCGCCCGGCAAGGCGGACTTCGCTGAGAAGAACCGCAGCTACTTCAACTAGGCTCGATTTTCTTTCTGATCCGCCGGGATTCTTCGAAGCTGCCCCGCGGCTCCTTCAGTTCTGCTTCGGCGCAGGCGCTTGAGTTTGCGGCCCCTCGGCCGCCGGAGCCTCCGCAGCCGACGGTGCAACCGGCGTCACGACTGGAGCTGCCGCCGCCGGCTTCTCGGCGAGTGACGGTGCTCCCGGCGCGGGCCCTGCCATCAAAGTTACAGGCAGTGTCAGCATGTCTCGCGTTCGCCGGGTCATCGCGCAACTTGAGATAAAGGACGCCTTTGGTGGGATGGGGAACAACCAGCTCCGTCCCCGTAAACTCCGGTGGAACATTCACTGAGCTGTCGAACGAAGCCGTTGCTGAAATCGACGTTGCCAGAAAAAGATCGGTTCCGCTCAAAATGCATGGCTTGGCGACTGCGCGCGGGCAGCGCAGCTCTTTGAATCCGGGAACGCGCACCAGCGTTCCCAGTGGAACCCAGTCGCCGGCAGCGCCGCCCGCGGAGATAGCGCGCACGCGCACCGGACCAAACGCCGAGGAACCGAAGCGCGCCAGTGGTTCCAGGCTGGCCTCCGCCGTGTGCGCGTCTTCGAGCATCAGGCTGCCGTCGCTCAATGCCAGCGTGGTGTGAAAGCTCGAGTCGGCCGCCGCCACCTCAATTTTTTCATCGCGCGGAAAATCAGGCGGGACGTCGGACTTGAGGAAGAAGACCAGCCGGCCATCCACCGGCAGGTCTGCAGGGCTGCTCATTTCCACGGGCAGGGTCGCGGCGCCGTCTTCTTGAATTCCCTCGTTGAGCAGTGTCACCTTGGGGCGCGGCTGATCGACAGTCACCGGCGCTTTCAGCGTGCGGCCGTCCTTCAATTCCACCAGGGCGACATAAGCCTTTCCGGCTTCAAGGCTATCCGTCGATCCAACGCTGTTCATTTGCAACTGGTCGAGGTTCTCCACGCGGTCCAGCGTCGAAGGCGTAAACGTGACGCCGCTGACCTCGGCCTTTGCCACTTCATCGAGCCGCGTCCCTTTCATGAGGGCAATCTTGTCGCCGGAATTCAGGGTCAAGCCATACAGCGATGCGGCAGCAGCGTAGGCCACCATCTTCAAGCGGTCCGGCTTGGCCACTCCGAATTCGTTGATCTCCAGAGTGACGGGTCCGGGCTCCGCCTCTTTGAGCGGGAGCGTGATGTCCAGTTCGCTCGGCTTGGGCGATTTCCACGCGAGTGTGATGGCCGGGTCCTCATCGATCTGCGCAGTTACCTTCTCCACGCAATCTGATGTCGCGCCATCCAGTACCACGGTGTCGTCGCGGCCCACCACCAGGGCAGATCGGTCCGTGGCGGCCACGCTCCACTCGCCAGGCCGTGCGGTCACCAGTTGGTATTGCGGTCCAACCCAATCGTCGAATCCCCATTTGCCGCGAACAGTCGCCGTGAAATCTCCACCCGGTAGCGCGGGAATCTTTTCGAATGGAACCAGCCCGCCCCTGTCCGCGTCGATTTCCAACGGAAGGTCAACTGCTTTCCCCGCCCCATCTGCGGGCTCTAGATGCAAAACCAGGTCGTGGGCCAAATCGGTAGCGAAGATCAAAGGCGCTCCCTCGGCAGGCAGCACCAATCCCGGCTTCAACGCGCAGAAATGGTCGTCGGGATTGACGGGATGCAGCGGTTCCGGCCGCGCGATCCCAACCGGAGGCAGCGCGATCACCACAACCGACATCGGGTTGCGGAACGAGGGCGGCATGTTCAGCCGCAGGTTCAGGCTGTCGGCGGTCGGCAAGGCCAGCGCAGGAATGTATTGGAAGTGCGCAGTATGCAGAGACGAAAGAATCTTCGCCATATCCACCACTGCGCCCACATACGGGCTATAAAGGCCGCCGCCGGCAAGGGAGCTTGAGCTGATGGCGTTCATCAGGTTCAGAGTGTCCCCGTTGGCCAACTGGTTCACCAGCGATTGCGCGTTGGCGTCGTCCAGCACCAATCCCTCTGAATTCTGCGACAGGCATGAAGCTTGTTCCTCGGTCGGTTTATCAAAGCAGCTCTCGTTAATCTTGATGCCCAGGCTGCGCGCTGCCATTTCGGCGCGCTTCTTCAGCTTCTGGGGATCGAACTGGCTGGTCACCTTCACATCGTCCAGATAGGCCTCGAGCCGCATGCGCTCCCAGCTGGCGGCGTGCAGATCCTGCGCGGCGCGCACAAACGAGCCGGGCCGTCCGCGCACCGTGTTGCGCAACGTGTTAAAGTCGCCGCCCGTCTCCGGAGCAAGAAACAACAACGCCTGCTGTGCCCCTTCGGGAACCGTGACAAAAACCCCTTCGTCGCGCGCCTCCCGCGTCCACGTTTCCACGCGCGTAAACCATTCCGGTGGCGGGGGATTGGTGGATCCGCGCAGGAAGGCCACCACCAGCACAAAATTGGTAGCCTGGCTTTCCGGCAGGTCCGGATGAACCCATAACCGGTCTCCCGGCATTAAGTTGGGCACCTCGGAGATCGGGAGCGTCACGTCTCCGCGCTTGACGTGAATATCGACCTTGGGTCCGGACAGATCGAAGGGCTGTCCATCGGCGTGCAGTGCGGGAATTGCAAGACAGATACAAAAAAGCAAATGCCAACAGCGGCGCATGTAATCTATTTTACGAATCTCAGCGTCAGATGGTAGCAAAGCGTGGTGCAGCGCAGTTGGGGAACTGTGCTCAGGGCCGTGGAATCCGCGCCGCGCCGGGGCAAATCGACTGTTTCTGGATAGATTCCTCCCACAATATCCACGGCAAATAAATGTTGTCACGGCGGGGGACCATGCCTATGATGGAACATTAATCGTATCTTCTAGGTTTTCCCGTAGGCCTGTTTTCCCTCTCGACTGGTAAGGTGCAGGGCGATCAAATCCAGCCGTAGCCGCACTCATATCGAATTCTTATTGCTCTGAATTGAGGAATTGGAGCCCGTTTTCCTTGCTCCAAAGAGCGTCTGGGGACTCTTAAATCGATCGCTGCTGTTCGATGCGTGCGGCGCAGCTCCGAGCCGTTTGGGCAACCCGGCCGGTGATTGTGCTGGCTCCGCGGGCGCGGACAGCTGTATAGGGAGAAAAAATGAAGGCGACAAGAGCTGCGCAAAACCCTGTGGAGAACGGCAATCTGTCGATCCCCGCGGCTGAAGAAATTATTGAAGATGCATTAAATGAGCTGGCCTACTCGCAGGACCCCGGCCTGGTCCGGGCGCTGCGTTTTCTGGCCCCTCCCGGATACCAGGCCATCGTCGAGCTGTGCAGCGAAAACGGACGCAGCAAGCGCCGCAATGCTTTGGCCGACACCTGGTCCCCGGAGGACGACGAAGTACGCATCTACTTTGAACGCATTGATGGAGAAGATCCCGCTCCGCGCCTGACCCGCGTGCCTCGCGGCCGCGCCGCGGAGGAAGTCGACGAAGTGGAAGAGGCATCGCCAGCCGATTTGGATGCCCGCGTCAAAGAGCTCTGCGCGGCGTTGGCTGAGGCCGAGCGTGGCGGACACGCTTTTATCGCCCTCAAGTGGTTCCGCGACTCCTTTCTTCCGCGCAAAGCTTTCCGTTGGAATCAGCATCCTGAAACCCGCCAGTCTGTGCTGGCCGAGGCCATCCAGCGCGGCGTCGTAATCACCAGCAAAATCGCCAACCCCAAGACTCCGGCATACCCCACCACGACCATTCGCCTTAACCGCGCCGAGGCCGGCATTCCCGAGGAAGCGCAGCGCTTCCACCCAATTGAGGTGCAGGGTGAGCCGGTGACCGTCGCGATGGATGAGGATCGGGGGAGCTAGTGACTTTCTACTTTCTTGAAGCGACGGTTTTCGCCAAGCTGTTTGTGCGCGAACCTGGCACCGATGCGCTGATCCGTCTGCTTGAGAACGTGGAAGACAATCGCAAGTTGATCTCCGCCGCATCGCCCCTTGAGGTCTATGCGGCCATCAGGCGGCGCGAGCGCTCCGGGCACATCGCCCCTGAAGCCGCCGCCGCGGCGCTTGAGATGCTGCGTATTGAAGCGGGGCGAATGGTGCAGCAGCCCTTGAATCCGGGCGTGTTGGAATCGGCGCGCCAGCTTCTCGATCGCACTACCCTGCGTTGGCCAGAGGCTTTGCAACTCGGCTCCGCGCTCACCGCCCGCGATATGTTTCCCGGTACTGAAATCACTTTTGTCGCTTCCTCGGCGGTCTTGCTCGATGCGGCAAGAGCGGAAGGCCTCAAACCGCTTGACCCTTCAAACCTTGAACCTTCGAACCTTGAACCTTCGAACGTCGAACCACCGAATCTCGACTCTTCGAATCCACTCGGCGACCGGGCCGTGACCGCACAGGAAGTGAAAGCCGCCAAAGAAGCTGAGTAGGCCGCGCGCGCGGCCGTGGCCCGCATCAAACTTGTTTGCGCTCGAAGAGTCTAATTCCCTGCACGCAACCTGAGCTCATGCCACTTCCCCGGCTTCGCGTCTTCATCTCTCGGATTCTGTTTCTCGGCCTCGCCGCGCTGGTTGTGTTTTCACCCCTCGCGCGAGCACAGTCTGTCCGCTCGCCGAATTCCGCACATCCTTCTCCGGTGGGCCGATGGAAGACCGTCGACGACGCCACCGGCAAGGTAACGGGCATCATTGCTATCCGCGAAGAAAACGGAAAGCTTTTCGGAACCATTGAGCAGCTTTTTGACCCGCCCGTCCCCCATCCCACCTGCTATCTCTGCAGCGGTGACTTGAAAGATCGTCCTCTCGTAGGCCTGCAGATACTTTCTGGGTTTGTGCAGGATGGCGGTCGATGGTCCGGTGGACAGATCCTCGATCCTGAGACCGGCAAGATCTATAGCGCCTCGCTCGCGCTTGAAGACGGTGGCAAAAAGTTGCGCCTGCACGGTTACTTCCTCCTCCCCGTGCTCGGCCGCACCGAGCATTGGCTCCGCGACGAATGAGGCCGGCAGCGATTATCATTCCGGAATACAGGCTCAATCTCCTGCCTCGTTCCAGGTGACCCATGGCGATCCCCGCGCCCGACGCGCGCGACTCCAAACCGCAGTTGCGCAAAGCCATGGGGTTCTGGGATGTCATGCTCTTCAACATCGCCGCGGTCCTGGGGCCACGCTGGATCGCCGCCGCCGCCCACAACGGCACATCCTCCATCAGCTTGTGGGTGCTGGCAGCTCTCCTGTTCTTCGTACCCGGCGCGCTGGTCATCAATGAGCTTTCTTCACGGTTCCCTGAAGAGGGCGGCATCTATGCATGGGCGCGAGACGCGTTCGGCCCGTTTCACGGTTTCATCACCGGCTGGACCTACTGGATCTACACCGTCTTTTATTTTCCCGGCCTGCTGCTGGCCAGCGCGTCCATGTCCGCTTACATCTCTTCCAACCACGGCGCAGACCTCGCGCAGAACCAGTCGTTCCTTCTCTGGGTCTCGCTCGCGATGCTGCTTCTGGCCGTGGTGCTGAACATCATTGGCCTGAATATCGGCAAATGGCTGCAGAATGCCGGCGGCGTCGGAACCTACGCGCCGCTGCTTATCCTGGTTGCGGTAGCCGTTGCCGTTTTCATGCGCCACGGCTCTGTCACGCACTTCACGCTCGCCAACATGCTGCCCACATGGAATTGGGACACGGTCAACTTCTGGTCGCAGATCGCATTCGCGTTTACGGGGCTTGAGCTCGTCTCCTGCATGGCTGAGGAAGTCCGCGATCCGCGCCGCACGCTGCCCCGCGCGGTCTTTGGCGGCGGCGCCCTCATCGCCCTCATGTACGTCGCCGGAACCTTTGCCGTGCTGGCCCTCGCTCCCGCTAGTGACATCGATCCCAAGAGCGGCGTGTTTCACGCCATCGCGGTCGGCTCTGCCACTCTCAAAATAGGATTCATCGGCGTCATCGCGGCAATTCTTGTGACAGCCGGCAATGCGGGCGGCGTCGGCACCACGGTCGCCGGTGTTGCGCGCGTGCCCTTCCAGGTCGGCATCGATCGCTACCTTCCCGCGGCCTTCGGCAAAATTCATCCGCGTTGGAAGACTCCCTACATTTCGATCCTCGTGCAAGCGGTCATCTCTTGCGCCGTGCTGCTGCTGAGCCAGATCGGCGATTCCGCGCGCGGAGCCTACCAGGGACTGATCGACGTCGCCATCATTCTTTACTTTTTGCCGTTCCTCTACATGTTCGCTGCGGTCATCAAGCTCGCGAGCCGCGCCGATCGCACGGAAAACCCGCATGCGGTGCTCATTCCTGGGGGCAAACTGGGCGTCTGGATCTGCGGCGGCTTGGGATTCTCGGTGGTGTTTTTCTGCTTAATCGTTTCCTTCATCCCGCCGGGCGACTCCTCGAATGCCTGGCTGTTCTTCGTTAAGGTCGTGATCGAGACCGTGGTCGCCATCCTCATCGGCCTTTTCCTCTACTGGCGCGGAGCGCGCACGCAGCGAGTCGATTGACCTTCGCGGTCCTCTATCGTTCGATCATCAATGCTCGAGAGAGCGCGTGTTAGATTGTCGGTATCCGATAGAGGAGTATCCGGTGAGCGGCGCGGGCACAGAGCGAATTCGTTTCGGCGACTTTGAGTTGGATCCGCGTGCCGGTGAGTTGCTCCGGGGTAAAGTGCGCATTCGGCTCCAGGAGCAGCCCTTACAGATCCTGCTTATGCTCCTCGACAAGCCGGGCGAACTCGTCACCCGCGACGAGATTCGCAATCGCCTGTGGCCCAACGATACCGTTGTCGAATTCGATCACAGCATTGGCACAGCGATTAAGAAGCTGCGCCAGGCGCTTGACGATGAGGCAGGTAGCCCGCGTTACGTTGAGACCATCCCCCGCCGCGGTTTTCGCCTCATGGTTTCAGTGGTCAAGTCGGCAGCCGTGGTGGAGGAGGCGAAGGCGTCGCCGCCTCCGGCGCAATTGCATGCCGCTGCAGGTTCGCAAGTTCCCGCCGTTGTCCCTCCGCAACCGCGTTGGCGATGGTTGCCGTTGGTTGGATTTGTTCTCGCCGCGGCGGTCCTCGGCGCCATCTGGCTCGGGCCGCGGCTCTTGCGGCATTTCGGACTCTCATCGGATCACGGCGAAACCCTCGATGAATCCAGTCTGACCCAGGTCACAACTTCCATCGGCGCCGACATCATGCCCTCGCTCTCGCCCGACGGAAGCGCCGTGGCATACAGCAGCGACAAAAGTGGCAGCTTCGAAGTCTACGTCAAGACGCTCGCGCCGGGTGGCCGCGAAGTCCAGCTCACTGCTGATGGAAACCAGAACTTCGAACCGGCTTGGTCGCCGGACGGGACCCAGATCGCTTACTATTCGCGCAAGAAAGATGGCATCTGGCTCATTCCAGCGCTTGGCGGCACGGCGCGCCGTCTCACCGATTCAGGCTCATGGCCTGTCTGGTCGCCCGACGGTTCGCGCATCGTGTTTCAGTCACAGGGCTTGAGCCAATTCAGCCAGACTGCCTATGCGGCCCTGCCTCCGTCCACGCTGTGGGTGGTCTCTGCTCAGGGCGGCGCGCCCACTCAGCTCACGCAGCCCGGGAATCCCAGCGGCGGCCATGGCGCGCCCTCGTGGTCGCCCGACGGATCGCATATTGCCTTCAGCAGCACTAGCGCGGATCTGGCTGAAATCTGGATGATTCCGGCAAACGGCGGTACGCCAACGCGACTGGTAGAGGGCGGAGTGTTCGACCCCGTGTATGGACCTGGCGGGCGCCATCTCTATTTTTCCCAAATCCAATTGGAAACGAATCAGCAAAGGGGAACCGGTCTGACATTCGCCTTGATGCGCCTTGACCTCACTCCCGAGGGCGCTGCGGAGGGAAAGCCTGAACTCGTGAAAGAGTCCGGCGGAACGATCTATAAGGGCCTGCGTTTTTCAGCCAATGGTCGGTTCCTGGCCTTCTCCGCAATCGCGGACAACAACAACCTCCAATCGGTTCCCGTGTCCCGAGCCACCGGAGAAGCTGCAGGCGACCCCGTCCCGCTTACCCGCGACACCGCAATACGCAAAACTTCGCCGCGCTTTTCTCCCGACGGCAGCCGGATCGCCTACACGCTCGTTCAGTCTGGCGAGGATATAGGTATTTGGATGATCGACGCCGATGGTCAGAATGCGCATTCCGTGGGAGTGACGGCGACCAACAGTGTGTTGCCCGGATGGCTTCCGCCAGGCGGGAGGCTTCCTTTCCAAAGCGAGCAAGACGGCCAGAAGATGATCGAGGCCATCGACCTGAATGCGGGGACGACAACGACGCTGAGAGAGTTTGGCCGGAACGATGCCTCCCTGCGCCTTTCGCCGGATGGCAAACGGGTGGCGTACGGCGAACGCCAGGGCGGAGCCGTTAACATTTGGATCGCCCCGATCAACCAACAAGACGGCGCCGCAAAGCAGATAACCTTCGGCGATGGGTTGATGTCGTATCCGAGCTGGTCGCCCGATGGCAAGACCATCGGCTTTGAAGACGGGCCCAACATCGCCGTTGTGCCCTCCACTGGCGGCCCTGTGACCGTACTCACGGCCAGCAATTACCCCAACTTACCCAACGACTGGTCGTCTGACGGCGACAAGATCGTTTTTGCGGGACTGCGCAACGGCGTCTGGAACATTTGGTGGGTCTCTCGAAGCACAAAACAGCAGCATCAGGTGACGCATTACACGCGCGACAACGTCGAAATGCTCTATCCCAGCTGGTCCCCCCGTGGCGATCAGATTGTGTACGAATACACCGAGACCACGGGCAACATCTGGCTTATGAAGGTGAAGTAACTAGCCGCCCTGCGGCGCGCTTTATGGCTGCCCGGGATTCGCCTCTGTCATAGGCGCGTCTGCATCGTGCCACTCAGCGGCCAGCCTGGTTTCGATGCGGTGTGACTGCTTCTCCGTGAATATCATTTCCGCGTCGGCCCTCATTGCGAGCTGGCGATCGGCCCATGCTGCCTGCATGATTCCCCTGCGGGAGTGCGCATTGTCTCCCAGCAGCAGATGCCCGATCTCATGCGCCATCACCCGGCCAAGAAGCGCAGAAAATGGCGCCGTATTCCCGCCGGCCATCATGTGAATCTTGTCGTAGAAGATTTGGGCTCGCCCGAAGCCTTCTTCGGATTCGTTCGCGCTCCCTAAGGCATCCTCAGAATGTCGCAACCGTGCGTCCATCGCCGCGGGCAGAATCGTTACCACATAATCCGTAACCTTCAGTGCCGATTGGCAATCAGGGAAATCCTTCAGGACCGCATGGGACATTGGACAATCGACCCAGCGGGCGCTGATTCCGCCCGTAGCCAGAATCGCGCCCGCTTCGGTCTCGGCCTGCTTCAGGGCGGCGTCTTTCGCTTGGACATAGTCGTAGACACGCAGGGTGACGATCTCGGAACTCGGAGTGCCCTCCGCCCATCCCGTCGTGCCGGACGCCACAGCAATTACCAATGCTCCCATACAAGCCGCAAACGCTGGAATCTGCATCTTTGCCTCCACCGCGGTTTGCGCGGTGAAGGCAAGAGTGCCTTGCAGGCTCTCAAAGGTCGATGCACGCCGAATGAATTAGATTTGGACAGAATTTGAACCGGCAAGCAATTGAAAGGAAATGAGATTTGTGACGGTAGAAGTTCTCGCTTGACCGGCCGGATGGTGGAGGCGGATCTATTCAAGCTGGCTTAATCGAAGGCGCTGAGCATTCCTGGCCTGCGCAAGAGCCCCCGGCTCAGCGCTCTGCCTTCGCGGGCGTTGATGACAGATCGAATTCCACCCGGTTCCGGCCGTTCCGCTTCGCCTCATAGAGAGCCTTGTCGGCGCGGCGAATCAAATCGTCGATCGTCGTGTGATCCAGCCACGGCCGCGTCACCGTCACGCCGAAACTGCAGCTAACCTCGATCTCGATTCCATTCCAGTCGAAGGGCCGCGATGCGAGTACGACCACAAGCTCATGCGAGCGCGCCGGATTCTTTGCCGCATCGTAACCCGGCAAAACGAGGAGGAATTCTTCGCCGCCATACCTGCCCACAGCATCGTATCCACGCATCAATCCCACCAGGCGATAGGCGGCCTCGCGCAGCACTGCGTCGCCGCATAAATGGCCATATGTATCGTTGATCACTTTGAAGTGATCCAGATCGCCGACAACCACGCTGAGTACGGTGCGCTGGCGCGTGGCCCGCTCCAACTCGCGGGCGAGCTGGTCGAGGATCGCGCTGCGACTCCAAAGCCCGGTGAGCGAATCGTGCGCCGCCTGGAACTGCAGCGCTTCTCGCGCTCTCATCAGTCCCTGCTTTTCAATCTCCAGTTGTGCGGTCCTTTCCACCACCTGGCGCTCCAAATCGTCTCGCCGCCGCTTCAGGCTGCGCGTGCGCATCTCCACAAAGAGCCAGGTGAGAAGGATCGCCGCAAAGACAAAACTGGAGATCGCCGTTCGGCTTCTGTACCACGCCGGTACCACGGTCAGGTTTATCGGCTGGGCATCGCCGCTCCATTCGCTGCCGTTGCGGCTGGCCTCCACCAGAAAGCGATAACGGCCCGGCGGCAAATTCGTGTAATCGGCTGATCGGCGTACCGACGCCGCACTCCAGTGATCGTCGAATCCTTCCAACAGATAGCGGAATTGAATTCGCTCTGGCGCAATAAAGCTGGGTGCCGTGAATTGAATCTCCAGCCGGCTCGCGCGCGCGCCCACGCGGATGGCCGGAGCCGCACCAGCCGCTTTGCCGTCAATCAGCACTTCTTCAATCTGCGCATGGAGCGGATGGTCGTCGCCCAACGCACGAGCGGGATCGACGACGGACAGTCCATTCATCGTGGAGAACCAAAGCCGTCCGTCCGGCCCCTTTGATGCCGTCCCTGTCCCGCCCTGCATAGTTTCGCGCGAACGCAGGCCGTCCATCGTGTCGTATACCACTCCGTGAATTGCGCTCGTGCGCCCACCGGCAAAGTCGTTCAACTCGCTTTTGGCGACGCGGAAAATGCCGTTGTCCGACCCCATCCACAGATTCCCGAATTTGTCTTCGAGAATGTTTCCAACCGTGGAGTCGAAGAGCCCTTGATCCGGCGTGTAGGAGGTGATCTTTCCATCCTGCACCCGGTTCAACCCGCCCGAAGATGTGCCAATCCACAGCACCCCTTCGTCATCGATGTGCAACGCCAGGATGTGATCGCTCAGCAATCCGTTTGTCTTGGTAAAGCTGGTCTCGACCTCGTTCTTGATCCGAATTACGCCCCCGCCGTCTGTGCCCAGCCACAGCGTCCCATCGGCGGCCTCCGCCATCGCCGGAATCTCGCCCGTCGCTCGGATCACTTCGAATTGCCCGTCCCTGAACCGCGCCACACCGGAGCCATATGTGCCGACGATCAGGCTGCCGTCGCGGTCCTCAAGCAGCGAATTAATGGCGTTTTTGCCGGATCGCTCGTATTTGAAAGTCGTGAACCGGCCGTTCAGGAAACGCGTCAGCACCCCGTGGCGCTGGCCGATCCAAATCGCCCCATCGCGCGTCTCGAGCATCGAATGAATGGTTTCGTTCGACTGCCGTTCCCCGCTTGTGTAGGTTCGGACGACGCCATTCGGCAGAATCCGGTCCAGGCCGCCTGTGCTCGTCGCCATCCAGATGCTTCCGTCCCGCGCTTGCATTCCACACCAGTCGGTATTCGACGAAAGCCCCTCCGGTTTTCCGTATGTCGTAAACTCCCCATCGCGCAGTTGCAACAGGCCGCCATCGAACAGCCCTGCCCACAGGTTGTGTTCGCTGTCCTCAAAGAACGACTCGACCGTGTCGCCGGGCAAGCCGTTCTGCGCGCCATAAAGGCTCAGGGTTCCGTTATGCAGGCGCGCCAGTCCGCGGCTCTCGAATCCGATCCAGAGGTTGCCATCGTGGTCGAAGAGCAGCGCGTTGATGTCGTCCCCTTGAATCGAGCCGTTGATGCCGGATTCTGACTCGTTCTCCAGGTGCCCCTCGGCCAGCCGGGCCAGTTGTCCGTGTGCCCCAGCCATCCACACCGCGCCGTCGGGCGCGATGGCCAGCGCCGAAATCGAATTGCTGGTCAGCCCGCCGAGCGCCGTGTACGCGTCAAAGCGCTTGCCGTCGAACCGCCCCAGCCCCGCATCGGTCGCAATCCACAAAACTCCGGCGGAGTCGGCCTTCACATCGGTCACCGCGGTTCCTGGCAATCCGTCGCGGTTGCCGTAGACTTCGATCCTGCCGTCTTTCAGCCGGTCAAGGCCGCGCTTTGTGCCCACCCACAGGCTCCCATCGCTGCCTTCAAAAAGCGCGCGGATGTCGTTGCTCGAAAGTCCGTCGTGAACCGTGTACGTGGTCCACGCGCCATTCTTCATGTGCACAAGTCCGCTGTCGGTGCCAATCCATAGGCTTCCGTCGCGCGCGCCCAGCAGGTGTGGAATGTAGTCGGCGGGCAGTGCCTTGGTATTGTGCCGGTTATAAACCGTAAAACGCACGCCATCGAATCGCGCCAGCCCCGATTCGGTTCCTACCCACAAGGAACCGTCGCCGGTCTGCGCAACGGTGTAGATAGACGTCTGCGGAAGCCCCGCATCCGTGGTCCACACCGTCTGAATGTACTGGGAAATCGCCTTTTGCGGATCGAGCGCACCTGCGCGCGCGGCGGCAGCGACCACATACGCACGCCGCAGACAGTTTGACCACGCCCCAAAGCCGGCCGTACCCCTGCGTCTTCATGATCCTGAGTGAGTGTATCGGCAAACGACGTAAGTGCCTATGGAACGAATGGGGTAGTCAGCTATTTGAGACGGCATGAATAGGCTCATTCGCCTCGACTTATCTATCCGACTTTCGGTCGATGAACTCCGGATCGCGGTTGACAGAGCATTGTGCAATCGCGATAATTTGCACCTCCTTCCTTTCCAACGTTTTTATGGGCCGGAGAATACTGTCCCGCGCCCGCGCAATCGACGCTGGGAACACCGGATTAGAAAGCGAGTACCCTTCGCATGAATCGCCGTTCGAAAGTCACCTTCTTGCCCTTTTGGTTCTCCCGCTTCCCGCTTTCAAACCCAATGTGGTCTGATGGCCGTGAACCGGTGACAAGGCATAAAGTCGCTTCTGAGCAAGACTGGTCGTGCTCGGCAAGCACGTCAAAGCGCTCATGGATATGCCCGCATACGAACACCAGACGGGATTGACCGTATGTCAGCCCCAAGACCGATAAGCGGCTTGGATGATCGAGGCATCGACAGATCAAGGATCTGGCCAAATTCGCTTTCAAGACACCAAGGGTCGGTGTCGCGCGATGATGTCGAGTGGGTGATCAATCACCCATGAGTGCAACGTAAAGATCGATAGGAACCCGTCGAACTCGCGTGATCGGTGAGAGATTAGTTGGGCGGCGGCGGAGGGCAGCGGCGCCAGCAAGAATGCCGAAAAGAAGGGCGCGGGCCTTATGCGTGCCGGCGGGTCACGCATCAATTTCCGTTATGGCAGAGACGTCACGGATAACGACCTTCAGCTTGATGCGTTCTTGCCGCTGATGACGCGCGTGCTGGATACAAGCAAGATTCAAAACAACGTGAAAATCGAAGGCCTCTCCCCGGAGTTCCAGGAGGCAATTCGTTCCAAGGACATCATTGAGGGCATGACCTACCAGATGGTGTTGCTCAGCGCCGGTGATCCCGATCAGAAGAAGGTGGAAGACACCACCGACGATAGCCTGCATGAAACCTGGTATTACTTGCGCGATGACCATCGCTGGGTGGTCAGATTCGTCAATGGTAAAGTCGCGAAAGTGCTCGTGTACTAGAAAAGTGCTCGTGTGCTAGAACTGGCTGCGTGAATGGTTTTGTATCAGGACACGAGTCTTGAGCTTTCGGGAAAACTCGATTGCCAAGCAGCTTTGTATTAAGGCGCGAGTTTTGAGCCTTCGGGAAAACTCGATTGCCAAGCAGCTTTGTATCAGGGCATGACTTTAGTCGTGCCAACAGAGGCAGAAAAAAGGCGTCGGGCTTTAGCCCCTGAGGGAAGTCTTAGAGCCGACTTAGGGGATTTATGCAACCAGCCCCAAGTTCCGCGGCGCCGTCACTGATCCCGCCGAAACTTGTTGGCCTGCTCGAACTCGCTGCGCAGCTCCGGAGTACGAAGATTTTCGCGCAATTGCGCAAGGCGCTGTTCGAGCGCGAGCAATGCGCGCTCCACCGCTTCGGTATTGGTGTGCGCAATGTCGCGCCACATCGAGTAAGGGCTCGCGCCAAGACGCGTCATCTCGCGCAGTGCGCGACCGCCTACATCCTTCAGCTCCGGCGCGTCGCCCACTTCTTCTTCAAGTAGCGCGCTCAATGCCGTCGCCGTGAACTGGGGTAGATGACTGACCCACGCCACCAAATCGTCGTGGCGCACAGGATCGAGATCGAGCGTCTTTGCGCCCATCGCGGCAACCAATTCGCGCCAGGCCTTTACCAGCTGCGTTCCCCGCGGGGAACGCAGCGGAGTCTCATCGTCCGTGAACAGCCAAACCGCCCCGCGAAAAAGATTCGCATCGCCCAGCGCCGCGCCGCCGCGCTCTTTTCCAGCCATCGGGTGCCCAGGTAAGAACGCCGCGCGCTCCTTTGTGTTGTAGAGCCGCGCCGCCGTTTCCGAAATTACGCGTTTGGTGCTGCCCACATCGGTCACAAGTTGCTCGGGTCCGAGCACCGGTGCGAGCTTCTCCATCCAATCGAGCGTGGCGTAGATAGGAACAGCGAGAACCGTCACCTGGCTCGCCCGCGCGGCTTCCATTCCGTTGGTAGCGAGCGAATCCATCGCGCCCATCTTCAGTGCAGTCTGTCCCTGCTCAGTCCCGCGATTCCACCCTGTGATCGAGCCGCGATATCCCGCGTCGCGCAGCGCCAATCCAACTGACGTGCCCAGTAACCCTGTGCCCAGAATGGAGATGCGCGAAATCATGGAAAGTCCGTCCAATTTGGCCTAAGGTGCGACGACGCGAAGCATCTCTTGCAGCAGCGGCTGGATTCCATCGCCCGAAAACTCGATTTCGATATTCGGCGAGAGCACCTTCCCGCCGATCAAAATACGTCCCTTTTCAAAACCGGAGCTCATCTCGTGGAGGAATTGGATCCAAGCCGCCCGACGTGGTCCCTTCGGCTGCGTCCCGGTGCCGAGCACATTGTTGCCCTCCGGCCCTACGACAGATTCTGGATAAGTTCCCTCATATCGATTTACCGAGCTCATCGCCCGAAATACCTGCTCACCACGCGAAATGCTGATCGCGAAGACCCGGATCTCCGTTGAAGCTTCTGAAGGATCCGGTCCATCGAACAAATCCAGGAGCTTCTCTGGAACCATTTGCTCGAGTCCATCGATGTGAACTTCGATATTGGGAGGGACAAGATGCGCATCAGCGGGGAGGCTATGCCTTTCTTCTTTCAGACTCCCGCATATGATAACGAAGGCCTTCCGCTTTTCGCCTTTGTAGATCGCGGTCGCCGGGATCCCGATCGCTTTCAAGAAAGGCAGTGGCTTGTGATCCGACGGCGTTTCCGTGGGAACAGCTCTCCATGCATCCTGCGCACTCATCAGAGAAACCGACGAAAGCAGAAAAAGGGTCAGCAGCAAAGAAGCTCGGCAGCCTCTCTTCATCTCAAAGCGTCCTTCCAACGGCCGCCGCCAACACCCGCAGCTCGCTCACCAGCTTTTCAAACTGGTCGAGATAAAGCGTCTGCGCCGCGTCGGAGACAGCCTTGTCGGCGTTGGGGTGGATCTCGATGAGCACCCCGTCGGCGCCCGCGGCCACGGCCGCCTTGGCCATCGCGGGAACCATGTCACGCCGCCCCGTCCCGTGCGACGGATCGGCCACGACCGGCAAGTGCGAAAGCTTCTTGATCACCGGAATCGCCGCAATGTCCATCGTGTTCCGCGTCGCCGTCTCGTAGGTCCTTATGCCGCGCTCGCACAGGATCACGTCGTAGTTTCCGCCCGATAGAATGTACTCGCTCGAAAGCAGCAGCTCCTCCACCGTCGCCGCAATGCCGCGCTTCAGCAGGATCGGCTTCCGCACCTGGCCTAGCTCCCGCAGCATATTGAAGTTCTGCATGTTGCGCGCGCCCACCTGGAAGCAGTCCACCAGAGGCAGCATCGGCTCAATCTGCGCGATCTCCATCACTTCGCTCACCACCAGCAGACCGTTGGCTTCGGCGGCTTCGCGCATGAATTCCAGTGCGGGAATTCCGAGCCCTTGAAACGAGTACGGCGAGCTGCGCGGCTTGAACGCGCCCCCGCGCAGAAAGCCCCCGCCGGCAGCCTTCACGCATTTTGCAATGGTGAGGATCTGCAAGCGGCTTTCAATCGCGCACGGGCCCGCGATGACCGCGACTTTTTGCCCCCCAATCGTGGCGCCGTTGCGAAACTCCACCACGGTGCCTTCGGGGCGAAAGGCTCGCCCCGCCAATTTGTACGGCGCGCTGATCCGGTGTACGTGCAGCACGCCGGGCAGCATCTCAAACTTCGTCAGGTCCAGGCCCGCCGTCGGGCCCACTCCGGCAAGAATCGTCTGGAATTCTCCCGTGGTCCGATGCACATTCACGCCGGCCTCTTCCATGGCGCTGATCACTGCATCCACTTGTTCTTCGGTGGCTTTTTCCTGCATAGCGACAATCATTGTTTTTTCCCTGTTTCGAGCGTTTGTGTTCCCGCGGCGAGGCCCGAACGTCCGCCCTCTGCCAGGGCTGCCTGGGCATTTCTTTGGCTTGCCAGCTCGTTCCGCTGCAACGCCCGCATCACGTCGATGATGCGCTCGTAGATATGCGTCAGCTCGATGTCGGGCAACGGCCCCTTGTTCGCTGCGCGCACGTTGGCGTAGATGATCTTCTCGCGCTCCGGCTCGTAAACGGGCAGCGAAGTCGCGGCTTTCAGGTTGCCGATGGTCTGCGCCGCACGCGCCCGCTCGCTGAGCAGCTCTACGAGCTGCCGGTCCAGCGCATCGATTCGGATTCGCAATTCTTCAATCGTCATTGCATCCCCTGAAAAGCCAGCCTCTAGCTTCTAGCCTCTAGCTTCCAGCCCGTTCCCGCCAATTCGAGCCTACACGGCTCAACCCGCCACTAAAAAAGCTAGGAGCTAGGAGCTAGAAGCTAGAGGCTAGAAGCTGCTTCTTCACCGGGCCAGCGCCGCATCACGCAAGCGCAGGCCCGACGAGCATTTCCGGAGATGGTCGCCCTTGAAACCCACATCCCTCCAGCCGCCGCGACCTCAAGGAGCGGCGGCCTTCGCAGTCTGCAACAGTGGCACTCGATCTCCGGAAATGCTCATAATAAATCGCGCCACTTCGCCTGGCGCTGTCTCAGCAGTCGCCTTCTCCACCAGCGCGACGATTGCGCTCCCGATCACCGCCGCGTCCGCGAACTCCGCCACCTGCGCCACGTGTTCCGCGTTGCTGATCCCGAACCCCACGGCCACCGGCAGTTTCGTCCATCGACGAACGCGCTCGACCAGCGCCTTGGCGTCGGCAGCCACACTTTGCTGCGTGCCGGTGACGCCCACCCGCGAAATCGCGTACACAAACCCTTTGGTGTTCTTCGCGATCGCCTCCAGTCGTGCGTCGGGACTCGTCGGCGCAGCCAGGAAAATCGGCGCGAGGTTCGACCCGGCTCATCTCGCTCAAATACTCGCCGGCCTCTTCGACAATCATGTCGATGGCCAGCACGCCATCCACGCCGGCCGCCGCGGCATCGTCGGCAAACCTGCGCAAGCCGTAGCGCAGTATTGGATTCAGATAGCTGAAGATCACCAGTCCCGCATCAGGTCGCGCAGCCCGAATCTCGCGCGCAAGCCCAAGAACATCCTTCAGTCGCGTGCCGTGCGCCAATGCCCGTTCACTTGCCCTCTGGATGATGGGTCCATCGCGCGAGAGGATCACTGAAGGGAACGCCCAGCTCGATCACGTCGGCGCCCGCATCGATCGCCGCAAGTCCAATTTCGC
Source organism: uncultured Acidobacteriaceae bacterium (assembly GCA_963813015.1). Lineage (GTDB taxonomy): Bacteria > Acidobacteriota > Terriglobia > Terriglobales > Acidobacteriaceae > Telmatobacter. The sequence continues at coordinate 420,013 of CAWEXN010000008.1, read as the reverse complement.
GTGTTGCGTCGAGGCTGGGATCGCCTGCCGTCAGATAAACAACCAGGCCCGGCTTGTGATCGAATCGGATCGGCATATCAACTGTGCTCGAACTTCACCAAAACAACTCAGTCTTATCCCACGGCAAAACTTCACAGGAAACGAAAACTTTTCTCCAAAGAAGCTCAAGAAACTCTGCTTCAAAGGAGCACTGGAAAAATCTGTTCCGGAAAAACAAAGAAGCACAAGAATCTGCTCCGGAAAAACAAAGAACTACAAAAAATCTGCTCCGGAAAAGCACGAAGTGTCAGGGCACGACTTCAGTCGTGCCGATAAAACCGAAAAAATGAGTGGGGCTTTAGCCCCTGCGGAACATTCCTTCCGGACCCCTTCGATCCGCCAGCTACAACTTCAACTCGCGTGCCAGGATGCCCATATCCTTATCGCCGCGTCCAGAGAGGTTCACCACCAGTATGTCATTTGCGGCCATCGTGGGAGCCATGCGAATCGCCTCGGCCACGGCGTGCGCGCTTTCCAGAGCCGGCAAAATGCCTTCCGTCCGCGCCAGCTTCACCACCGCATCGAGAGCTGCTGCGTCGTCGCACGAAACATACTCTGCGCGGCCTGAGTCGTGCAGCGCAGCATGCTCCGGCCCAATCGACGCATAATCCAGCCCCGCAGAAACCGAATGCGTCAGCGCAATCTGCCCATCCTCATCTTGCAGCACATAAGAATAGGTCCCCTGCAGCACCCCCGGTGCACCGCCCTGGAATCGCGCCGCATGTTCGCCCAGCGCCGGGCCGCGTCCGCCGGCCTCAACGCCGATCAACCGAACCTGCCGCTCGGGAATGAATTCGTAGAACGCGCCAATCGCATTCGACCCTCCGCCCACGCACGCAATCACCGCCGTCGGCAGTCGGCCTTCCTTCTCCAGAATCTGCTGTTTCAATTCCTTGCTGATCACGCGATGAAAGTCGCGCACCATTGTCGGATAAGGATGCGCCCCCAGCGCCGACCCCAGCAAATAGTAAGTCGTCCGCACATTCGTTACCCAATCGCGCATCGCCTCGCTGATCGCGTCCTTGAGCGTCTTTGATCCTGACGAAACCCCGCGCACTTCAGCGCCCAGCAGCCGCATGCGCTTCACGTTCAGATCCTGGCGCTCCATGTCCACGTCGCCCATGTAGACCACGCACTCCAGGCCAAGCAGCGCGCACACCGTCGCTGTCGCCACCCCGTGCTGACCGGCGCCCGTCTCGGCAATCACGCGCTTCTTGCCCATGCGCTTCGCCAGCAGTCCCTGCCCGAGCGCGTTGTTGATCTTGTGCGCGCCGGTGTGCAGCAGGTCTTCGCGCTTTAAATAGATCTTGGCCCCGCCCAGTTGTTCCGTCAGCCGCTTGGCGAAATAGAGCGGCGTCGGCCGCCCGGCGTAATCCTTGAGAAGGGAACTCAGCTCCGCCTGAAACGCCGCATCCGCCTTGGCTTCTTCGTATGCGCGCTCCAGCTCATCCAGCGCCGCCACCAGCGTCTCCGGCACGTACCGCCCGCCGTAGACGCCGAAGCGTCCCGCACGCGACTCACTTGGATTTGCCGGAACAATCGTTGACGCCATGACGAACTCCTGCCTGACTGCCCGCGGAAAAGGGGGAACCCTCCAGTGTACAAGAGGAACAATCGAGCACTTCCGTCGCGTTCGATGCCGGCGAAAAACTCACCCGGAAAAAGCCGTCACCCTTGCCTGTGATGGTCGCACTTGTGCAATCCTTGCGTCGGCGATTCTAGTAACCGCATCGGGAATGAGGTTGTTCGATGAAGGCAATTGTGTATCGCAAGAATGGTCCTCCTGACGTCCTTACCTGCGAGGAGATTGAGAAGCCTGTTCCGGGCGATCAGGAAGTCCTGATCAAGGTCCATGCCGCAGCGGTCAATCCGCTTGACTACCACGTGTTGAAGGGCGGCCCATTCATTTTCCGGCTCTTGTTTGGCGGGGCCAAGCTCAAACACCCTGGAGTCGATGTTGCAGGCGTTGTCGAAACCATCGGCCCCGCCGTCACACAATTCAAGGTTGGCGATGCGGTGTTCGGAAACTGCCGCGGTGCATTCGCTGAGTACGCGACTGCGCCCGAGTCTAAACTGGCGCCCAAACCGGAAAATGTCTCCTTCGAAGATGCGGCTGCCCTTCCCGTTGCTGCCCTCACCGCATTACAAGGCCTCCGCAACCACGGAAAACTTCAACCCGGCCAGAACGTCCTCATCAACGGCGCGTCGGGTGGCGTAGGCACATTCGCAATCCAGCTTGCTAAAATCTTCGGTGCCCATGTCACCGCAGTATGCAGCTCGCGCAATGCCGACTTGGTTCAATCGCTCGGGGCCGACCGCGTCATCGACTATGCCCAGGAAGACTTTTCTACCGGCACGGCACGCTACAACCTGATTCTCGATCTTGCCGGCAACCATCCATTCGCGATCTGCCAGCGCGTCATGACACCACACGGTATTCACGTCGGCGCAGGAGTGCTCGGCGGGCTCAAGTCACTGCCCGCGATGTTCGGCGGCCTCATCGCCGCCCTTGCTCGTTCTCGATTTTCGAGCCAGAAATTCGTCGTCTTCATCGCCAAGGGCAATCGTGAAGATCTGGCATTTCTCGGTGATCTCGTGGCCAACGGCAAGCTGAAGCCCGTGATCGACCGGAAATACACGCTCGTCGAGGTCCCGGAAGCGATGCGCTATCAGGGAACGTGGCGCGCCCGCGGAAAGCTCGTGATCGACCTCGAAGCTTAGAGAAGCATCATCTCTTCTTCCGGCTGATGTCGCACAGCATGTCGGAATGAATATTCAACCCGATATTCGTCATGTTGTACACGTGCTCGCTTGCCACCAGCCACACAATCTCGCAAATTGCTCGCTCGGAATAATGCTTCCTGAGCCTCGCGAAAGTTTCCGTCTTCACATTCTTGTCGCGCGTCAGCTCGGTCACGTAATCCAATGCGGCACGCTCCCCATCGTTGAACAGCGGACTCGTGGCGTATTCGTCGAGCGCGTCGAACTTGGCCTCGTTCATTCCAGCCTTGATCGCAAACGCTCGCCCAATGTCGATGCAGAACTCGCATACGTTGATGCGCGCCACCCGTTCGCGGACCAGCATCCGCATCTCGGCCGGCAGCTCCAGCTTCTGGTCGAGCTTTGCAATTTTCGCGGTAAACATCCCAAAGCCAAGCGGCATCCGCGCGGCAAACACCTTGAGCGGCGTCATCACCTTGCCGAACTGGCGCCGCGACATGTTGTAGACCAGCTTCATCATCGGGTTCGACGGATTCTCAATAGGGGGAAGAAACGTAGCCATGGCAAACCTCCGGGGGGATTCTCTTCTAAATTTCGATGTTTGCAGACAGGAACTCGTCGTACCCTGTCCTTCTATGATTTACGCCAGACCAAACTGAAAGGTTACTTCGTCGCGCGCGCCTTCTCGATGAACGCCCGCACCTTGGCCGCATCCTTGCGTCCCGGCGCAACTTCAACGCCGCTCACCACATCTACGCCCCACGGGCGCAGCGTGGCGATCGCTTCGGCCACGTTATCAGGCGTCAGCCCGCCGGCCGCCACTAGGCGCTCGCGCGCTTTTGCGTTTTGGAAGATAAACTTGCTGGCCAAACCCCAGTCGTAAGCCTTTCCCGTCCCACCCACCGCCGTCGCCGTGAGCGAATCGATCAAAATCGCATCAACGCTCGTATCGACACTCGCATCCTGCGCGGCCGAAGCGGCGCGCTCCGGCGCTCCCGCTTCAAAGTGCACCACACGCAAAATCCGCAGCCGTTGCCCAAACAGCGCGCGCAGCTTCGCCGTTTCATCGGCCGTCACGTCCCAATGCAGTTGCACGCCGGTCAGGCCCGCCGCCTCCACCGTCGCGACGATCTCCTCAACCGTCGCATCCACAAACACGCCGATCTTCTCGATCTCCGACGGCAGCCGTGGCACAATCGTCGCCGCCTGCTCCGCCGTAACTCTTCGCGGGCTTGGCGCAAACACGAATCCCACCGCGTCGGCTCCAGCCTCAACGGCAACCATCGCGTCCGCCAGTGAAGTGTTGGCGCAAATTTTGATCCAGAGGCTCATGACTTGCCCGCGGCGCCCTTCAGCAACTCCGCCAGCGCCACGCCGGGATCGGGCTGGCGCATCAGGCTTTCGCCGATCAGGAATGCATCGAACCCCGCCTTGCGCAGGCGAACAATGTCCTCACGCGTTGAGATTCCGCTCTCCGTCACGCGCACCGTGCTCGCCGGAATCCGCGCAGCCAGAGCCATCGAGGTCTCTGCGCTTACTTCGAAGGTTTTCAAATCGCGATTGTTCACGCCGATTGCATCGGCGCCCGTCTCTCCCAGCGCATCGAGTACGCGATCCAATTCCTCCGCGGTATGAACTTCCACCAGCACGTCGAGCATCAGCGACCGCGCAGCCGCAGCCAACCGCTTCAACTCGAAGTCGCTCAACGCGGCGGCGATCAGCAGAATCGCATCGGCCCGGTGTGCGCGGGCCTCGACGATCTGGTACTCGTCGAAGATGAAGTCCTTGCGCAGGCAGGGAAGCGGCGCTGCACTCGACGCCATCTCCAGGTTGCGCAAACTGCCCTGAAAGTACGGCTCATCCGTCAGCACCGAAAGCGCAGCCGCCCCGCCGGCGCGATAGCGCCGCGCCAGCCATGCGGGGTCGAACGCCGATCGAATCAGTCCCTTCGAGGGCGACGCCTTCTTGATCTCCGCAATGACCGCGGGTCCCGTCGCGGCTCGTCGGCGCAATGCGGCGGCCCATCCGCGCGGATGATGCTCGGCCGCGCGCCGTTCCAGATCGGCAACGGACACATCGGCCTTCGCCGCAGCCAGCGTGGCGCGTGTCGATGCCAGAATCGTCGCCAGAAATGTGTCCGTGCGGATCGTCATACTCTCAGTCGAGTATACGGGCGGCAAAGATGGGTCGAAACCCAAGCCTTTGGCTGCCTAACCCTCCACGAAGAGCGGGTGCCCCAGGTCCCTTGCATTTGGGGACCTGGGATACCACAGAATAGGATCGGCCAAGAACTTAGGCCTTTGCGCCGCTCGTCTTTGCGTCCGCCGCCACCAGCTCCCGCGCCGCCTGCCGTCCCAGCCGGATGCAGTCCGGAACCCCAATCCCGTCGTACGCATTGCCCACCAGCCGCAAACCCGGCAACTCCGCGACTCGCGCGCCAATCCGCTGCATGCGCGCTTTGTGTCCCACCGCATACTGCGCCATCGCATGCCCCCACCGAGAAACCTGCGCATGCTCGGGCTCAATCGCTGCGCTGAAAGTCTTCGCGCCCAGGATCTCGCCCATCTCGCGCCGCACCGTTGCAATCAGCGCTTCATCGCTCTCTGCCAGCAACGCCTCGCGATTCATGCCGCCCAGGAAGGCGCGAAACACCGCCTTGCCCGGAGGCGTGCGCCCCAAAAATTTGCGATGGACAAACGTGCACGCCAGCATCGTGCGGCCCTCTACCGCCGGAACCAGGAATCCGAATCCCTCGGGGAGATCCCCGATCTTCGTCTCGTCGTAAACCAGGTTCAACGTGATCGACGATGAATACGGAATTCCACCAAGCTCACTTCCAAGCACAGCGTCAACCGGCTTTAGCAAATCACCGGCAGCCCACGCTGGCGCAGCCATGATGAGGCTCTCATATTCTTGCTTCGTTCCGCCCGCCTCCACAATCCAACCGCCCCCCGTCTTCTTGATTGCACGTACCGGCGTCCCCGTGCGCAAGTTGGCCGGATCAATCCGCGCCACAAGCGCATCCACCAGCTGGCTCATGCCTCCGCGCAGCCCTGTAAAGATTGGGGGCGCCTCGCGCTTCGGCCCTGTCGAGTTCTTCGCCGCCTCTCGCATTCGCTTGTGCGCGGCCAGCATGCCGCGCGTCAGCGAGCCGTACTTGGTCTCCATCTCCACCAGCCGCGGCAGCACCGTTTGCGCGCTCAATTGTTCGGCGTCGCCGCCGTAAATGCCGCTCAGCAGCGGATCGGCCAGCCGGTCCACCGCCTCCTGCCCAAAATGCCGCCGCACCAAGGCCGCCACAGATTCGTCGCCGCCGCCGGGCCGCGGAGGATGCAGCAACTCAAGTCCCATGCGGATCTTGGTGCGCAAGCCAAAGAGCCTTGTCAGCGCCGTCGGCGCCAGCTTGGTCGGCACCAGGAACATCAGCCCGTCGGGCAGCGCCACCAGCCGATTGCGCACCACAATATATGTCTTGCGCGCGGCATCGTTTGAGGGCAGTAACTCGCCGCCCAGGCCCAGCTCGCGGCATAGCTCCGCCGCCGCGGGCTTCTCAGTCAGAAATGAATCCGGCCCGCGTTCAAGTACCGCCCCGTTCACAATCTCCGACGCCAGCGACCCGCCCAGCCGCGGCCTTTCTTCGAAAAGCGTGTAGTCGACGGAGGCTCCCGCAGCACGCGCCTTTTCCAGCTCATAGGCCGCCGCCAGCCCCGCAATCCCTCCGCCGACGATCGCAACCCGCATTGATTGACCTCGCTCCACGTTTACAGCAATCTGCGGCATCTACGCGGCGGCAGAACAACTCTCCTCACCGGAAATACACCTTCTTAGTCTAGAACCAAGCTGCGGCCCGTCCTCTGCAAGTGATTTAAGGCCTTGGAAGAGCTAAAATCGGTGCGGAGTTTGAATCCACCTTTCCCCGGCCCCTGGAAGAATGTGTCGGGTTTACCATCATTCATTCCTCAATCCTGATCCCCGGGTGCCTCGCTCGTTCGTCATCCGGCTCTCGCCCGCAGCAGGAGACCCTGCATGACCGCCGAAATCATCCACCGGCTGCACTTCGCATTCACCATCACCTTCCATTATTTGTTTCCGCAGCTCACTATGGGCTTGGCCCTGCTCATCGTGGTGCTCAAAACCGTGGCCTTGCGCACGGGCAGTGAAACATGGGATCGCGCGGCGCGTTTCTGGGGCCGCATCTTCGCCATCAACTTCGTATTCGGCGTGGTCACCGGCATCCCCATGGAATTCGAATTCGGCACCAACTGGGCGCGCTTCTCGCGGCTTTCGGGCGGCGTCATCGGCCAGCCCCTCGCCATGGAGGGCGTCTTCAGCTTCTTCCTCGAATCAGCCTTTCTCGGCCTGTTTCTCTACGGCGAAAAGCGCATCTCCAAGCGGTTGCACTGGTTCTCGGCGGTCATGGTCTGGCTGGGTTCGTGGATCTCCGGTTTCTTCATCATCGTCACTGACGCGTGGATGCAGCATCCCGTGTCCTACACCCGCATGCCCGACGGCCACTTTGAAGTCATCAGCTTTTGGCAACTGCTCATGAATCCCTGGGGCCTCCTCCAGTACATGCACAATATGACCGGCGCAGTCGTTACGGGCTCCTTCGTCATGGCCGCCGTTGGCGCGTTCTATCTGCTCGATGGCAAATGCGAGAATTACGGGCGCATTTTCTTGAAAGTCGGCGTCATCGCTGGCGTTATTTCGTCCATCCTCATCATCTTCCCCACCGGCGACCTCGCCGGCAAATACGTCGCGCAATACCAGCCCGCGGCCATCGCTGCAATGGAGGGCCTCTTCAAAACCGAGACCGGCGCTGGAATTGTGCTTATGGGTCAGCCCAACGAGGAAACTGGTCAGATCGACAATCCCATCGTGGTCAACGACGTCCTCAGCTTCCTCATCTACGGCACCACCAAAGCAGAAGTCAAAGGCCTCGACCAATTTCCGCAGGATCAATGGCCAACGGCGCTGCCGTTGCTCTTCTACGCCTACCACATCATGGCCGGTCTCGGAACCTGGTTCGCGCTCCTCATGGTCGTGGCCGTGCTCCTGCTTTGGCGCGGGCGTCTCTTTACTGCGCGCTGGGCGCTTTGGGCGCTGCTGCTCAGTTTCCCGCTGCCCTATATCGCCAACACTGCCGGCTGGATGACCGCCGAACTGGGCCGCCAGCCCTGGCTCATCTACGGATTGATGCGCACCAGCGAAGGGTTTTCCGCTACCGTCTCGGCCAGCAACGGTCTCTTCACGCTCATAGGCTTCATGGGCCTCTACGCTCTGCTCGGCTTGCTCTTCACGGTGCTCATCTATCGCGAAATCGATCACGGACCGGAGCCGAAGGTCGCTGCCGCCGAAGCTGCACACGCCGGCTGAGGGGGCCAGGTTCCTAAGCGACAAGATGCGCGCAACAATCAGCCGGCCAAGGAAGATCAGAGAGGAGTGGACCAGTCAGAGGAAAGCACGAAGTGTCAGGGCACGACTTCAGTCGTGCCGATACGGCAGCAAATAAGGAGTGGGGCTTTAGCCCCTGATGCGAAGGTCACCACGAAGTGCCAGGACACACAGGGCAGCCTGGACTGCAGGAAGCACGAAGTGTCAGGGCACGACTTCAGTCGTGCCGATGCGGCAGCAGAAAGGAGTGGGGCTTTAGCCCCCGTCCACGAAGTGTCAGGGCACGACAGGTAGATTCGGACTTTAGCCTGGACTGCAAAAGGAAAGCACGAAGTGTCAGGGCACGACTTCAGTCGTGCCGATGCGGCAGCAGAAAGGAGTGGGGCTTTAGCCCCCGTCATGGCAAGGCCTTCAAGACCATCGGATCCAAAGAATGCTACGGGGCAATCAAGGACATTCTTTTTGACCACACGCACCGCGGGCAGCAGGCCGCTCTTTCAAACTGTGCGCATGGCCGAGCTCTTTATCGACGTACTCCGTCACTACGTCCGCTTGGGTAAATTCGAAGTTCAGGATTTTGTCGTCATGCCAAATCACGTTCACATCCTACTGACGATTCAAGGCGATGTGAGCCTTGAAAAGACAATGCAGTGGATTAAAGGCGGATTTTCTTTTCGCGCCAAAAGAGAATTGGGGTTTAAAGGCGATATTTGGCAGCGCGGCTTTTCCGACGTTCGTATTGTCGACGAATCTAGTTTTCAGAATCATCGAGCTTATATTGACAACAATCCGGTGAAATCAGGCCTTGCGAACACTCCTGAAGACTATCCGTACGGCACAGCCTGTTTGAAGATGCGCAAAGAATCAAGGGCTAAAGCCCACTCGGATCATACGATTCCGCGGCACGACTGAAGTCGTGCCCTGACACTTCTTGCTCCTGGAATGGAGGGGTTTTCCTCATGATGGGTTTTCTCTGGTTCTGGCTCGTTGCCGTAATGATCGTCGGCTACGTCGTCCTCGATGGCTTCGATCTCGGCGTGGGCGTCCTCCATCTATTTCTTGCGCACACTGAGGCTGAGCGCAGGGCCACGCTCGCCTCCATCGGCCCCGTGTGGGACGGCAACGAAGTCTGGCTGCTCGCCGGCGGCGGCACGCTCTACTTTGCGTTTCCGCTGCTCTACGCCTCAGCCTTCAGCGGTTTCTATCTTCCCCTCATGATCGTGCTCTGGCTGCTGATCCTCCGCGGCGTGAGCCTTGAACTGCGCAACCACATTGACGTTGGCGTGTGGCGTGCGCTCCTTGACGGCGTCTTCGGTTTCGCCAGCGCGCTTCTCACCATCTTCTTTGGAGCGGCCCTGGCCAACGTGCTCCGCGGCGTTCCGCTCAATGCCGAAGGCTATTTCTTTCTGCCCCTCTGGACCAACTGGCAGCCCGGCGTCCTGCCCGGCATTCTCGATTGGTATACCGTCATCGGCGGCCTCGTTGCGCTCGTCGCGCTCACGCTCCACGGCGCCCTCTGGCTTTCACTCAAGGTCTCTGGCGATCTTGAGCGGCGCGCCCGCAGCGTAATCTCCCCGCTGTGGCTCATCCTTGTCGCGCTCACGGTTGTCAGCCTCTTCGCCACCATCGCCGTCCGCCCCGCCAGCCTCGACAACTACTTCCGCTACCCGGTCACGTTCATTGTGCCGGCGGGCGTGGTCGCCTCGCTCGCCGCCATCTGGCTCTGGAACCGGAATGGCCAGCCGCTGAAGGCCTTCATCGCCTCGTGTCTCTATCTATTCTTCATGCTTGCGGGCGCCTGCTGGGGGCTGTACCCCGTGCTGCTGCCCGCCACCACCGGCGCTGCGAACGACATCACGCTCAGCCGCGCAATCTCCGGCCCTCACACTCTCGCCGTCGGCCTGGCCTGGTGGCTTGTTGGAATGGTTCTCGCCGTGTGCTACGTGGTGTTTGTCTACAGCCGCTTCAAGGGCAAAGCAGACGCCCCCGCCGAAGGCCATTGAGTCCAAGACGATTCCTGAATTACAGCGTCACCAGCGTTCCCGCCGAAGCTACATGGCGGTACGTTTCGGCCTCGCTTTCAAGCGCCGGGTCCCAGTTCTTTGGCTGATAGATGCAGCAAAGTTCCTGACTCAGCGGATCGCCGGTCAGAGCGTAGGCTCGCGCTCTCGATCCACCGCAGATCTCCTTGAACTCGCACGCGCCGCACTTGCCTTTGAGCTGGCTGGTGTCGCGCAGCGCCTTGAAGATCGGCGCGTTCCGGTAAATCTCTCCCAGTGGCGTCTGGCGCACATTGCCCGCGTGAATCGGCAAAAAGCCGCTGGGATACACGTTGCCCATGTGCGAGATAAAGACGAATCCTTTGCCGTCGTTCACGCGCCGCGTCGCCCAACTTCTGTTGCGCGTTGCTGCGTCGGCGGTCGGCGTACCGGGCTCGTACGCGCCCCCGTGCGGATGTCCGCCTTCGTGTCTGGCGCCATTTCCCGATCCATGTCCCATGCGGCGCTCTTCAAGATTGTGTTGCAGCAGGTAGCGGCGATAGTGCATCGCTTCCGTCGTCTTGATCTGGAAGTTTGCCCGCCGCGAAAGTTCGTAGATCTTGCCGAACACTTGCTCAAACTCCTCGCCGCTGAGCAAATCATCCAGCTGGCCGCGGCCTACTGGAACCAGGAAGAACACATTCCACATCACGATGGCCAGCTTCTCGAACAGATCGCACAGATTGTCGAGGTCGTTCACGTTGTGGCGGCTGACAGTGGTGTGCACCTGGATCGGAATCCCCGCCTCGTTGGCCCACTCGATCGCCTGAATCGTCCGCGCCCACGCTCCCGGTAATCCGCGGAATGCGTCGTGAATTTCGGGGCTCGACCCGTCGAGCGAAATGCCCAGCCGAACCAGGCCGGCTTCCTTCATCTTGAAAATCGCCTCGCGGGTCAGCAGCGGCGTGGCGCTCGGAGTCACGGCAACATGCACATCCTTGCTGGCTGCGTAGCGAATCAGTTCGAAAAGGTCCTTGCGCTTCAGCGGGTCGCCGCCCGTGAACACGAAGATGGGAATGTGCATCGCAGCAATCTGATCGATTAAGGCCTTGCCCTCCTCGTGGGTCAACTCGTCCGGGTGAGGGATGGGTTGCGCGGCGGCGCGGCAATGCTTGCATGCCAGGTCGCAGGACTGTGTGATCTCCCAGATGGCGAGGAATGGCGATTCGTCGTAGTCAATCTCGCCTCGCGCGGGAATCTGGCTCATCGGCTGCATCGGCATGGGGACCTCCCGGTCGAGTCGTTGAGGGGGATGGAACCTCTTTACGGGTCCAGAAGAACACCCTTTAGGTGGGTCAAGCTGTGATTGGGATCACTTTATGGGGCCATTTACCGGGCCATCAAGGGCCCCGTCTGGACAAAATCGGGAAACAGGAACACAATTCTGTCACCGGCAGGGCCACTTGCCTCATCTCGGGCCGATAGTGAAAGTGCGGGAGTGCAGCAGGCAGCTTCCGAAGCTCGCAAATCTCCGTAAGGTGAGCAAAATCACGTTTTTATGTGCGGCAAAACACCGCAAACTCATCACCGCCTCTGAGACGATTTGAACGCACCATCAGGAGGTACCCATGGCTGCCTTATTGAAGCCAGGCTGGACAAAGCCCTCCACCATCCTTTTCGCCACCGAATTGCCGCACAACGAAAAAGCCTTCTCGTTTGCGCTTGCCCAGGCTCGGGAATTTGGTTCCGATCTCATCCTCTTTCACGCCTATGACACGCTCGTAGCCTCCGCCTCTGAATCCTCGGGCATTCGTTACTACGATTACGCAGCTGCAGCGCGCATGGAAAAGCAGCACCTCGAGCCGCTCGCCGCACGTGTCCGTGAAGCCGGCCTTAAATGTGAAGTTGTGGCGCGGCCCGGATTGCCCGCCGATGAGATTCTCGCCTTTACACGCGAGCGCCAGATCGACCGTATCGTAATGGGCACGCACTCACCCGGCCCCATCGGCAAATTATTGGTGGGTTCGGTGGCCGAAGCGGTCCTGCGCACCGCCACCTCGCCTGTCTTCGTCATCGGCCCTGATGTCGTTGACGGAAGTTATCGCAACTTTGCCACGCGCTCCATCCTCTGCGCCGTCAGCCTGAATGAGGCCAGCACAATTGTGGCCGCCTTTGCCGCCGAGCTTGCCGCGCAACACCAGGCCCGGCTGATTCTGCAGCACGTCATCCGTCCACAGGATCGCGCTGAGTTTCTCGCCGGCCGTTCCCTCGATGAAGTCGAAACCGGCATGCTCGCCCTGGTTCCAAGAAATCTGCAAGGCCAAATCGCCGTCCAGACCGTCCTGGTGCCAGGTGACCCGACTGAAGAGTTGCTCTATCAGAGCCGCGCGCAGCAGGCCGATCTCATCGTTCTGGGCGCCCAGGGCGCATCGGCGTTCGCGGCCATTACCAGGCACGGCGTGGTCTACAAAACTCTGGCCCATACCCATTGCCCGGTGATCACGCTCTCGCCAGTCGTCCTTGCGGAGTGTGGCTCAAAGGCGGAGAACTTGCGTCCCGCTGAAGCGTACATGGCCGGCGTCTTCTAGGGCCTGCTAGCACTACCAGAACGGTGGCGCCGGGAGCCAATTTTTCTCAGTTCAAGGAGCGAGGAGGGACAGATACCGGGTGTATCTTAGCGACGAGCGACGCGGAAATGAGGAAAATTGGACCCGGCCCGAAGGGTTGCGGCGAAAATCCGGCCATACTTCGTTTTCGCCCTCGACCTTGGAACCACCAAAGCCTTCAGGCTCGGCCTCGTCTGACTGGATTTTCGCCGCAACGCCATCCGCCCTGGTAGTGCTAACAGGCCCTAGCGCCGCTCGAACTCGATCCGCGCCCACGCGGGCTTGCCGTACTCGCGCAGCGTAGCCCTCCGTTCCGGCCTGCGCACCATAGAGTTCCAACTGAATGATGCGCTATACTTGCCGCATCGGGCTGCATCGGTTCGGCTTTGCCCCGAAGCGAGGTGCGTCTTCTCCAGAGACACCGCCATCCGCGTGACCGACGTTCCCCTGGCGCAGACAACGCGCTGGCGTGCCGTGGTTCGCGTACTCCGAAGTCCAATCGATAGTTTGAGTTGCGCCCTTCTTCCCTCTTTCTGTGATCTTTGCGGCTCGCCCTTGCCCGCGCTCTCTTCCGTTCCAATCTGCCCTGTTTGCTGGTCAGAGTTTTCCGTCCAGACCGATGCCGTTTGCGCCCGCTGCGGAGACGCGCTTAATGCCCCCCAAAAGCCAACGCAATCAATGCTTTGCCGCGCTTGCCGTTTAGCGCCGCCACCCTTTGTTCGAGCCGTCTCCTACGGTGTCTACCAGGGCCGCATGAGAGAAGCCATTCACGCTCTCAAATACGACCACCTGCACCCCGCCGCGGAAGGCCTGGGAGGGATGCTGGCCGAGGCCATCGCGCAGCTCGCTGGCGAGGCTCCCGCCGAAATGCTTGTCATTCCGGTGCCGCTCCACCGTTCCAAATTCGCCCAGCGCGGGTTCAACCAGTCGCGCTCGCTCGCCGTTCAAGCCCTCCAGTTTCTCCGCAGGACGCACCCCCAATGGCGCCTCACCCTCGCTCCCAGCACTCTGATGCGACTGCGCGCCACAGATACGCAGGCCGGCCTCACGCCGCGCCAGCGCCGGCTCAACGTGCGAGGCGCTTTTTCAGTCTCCGATCCTTCACTTGTTGCAGCGCAGCACATCTTGCTCATCGACGACATTCTCACTACCGGCGCCACGGCGCGGGCCGCCGCGCAAACCCTGCTCAAGGCCGGAGCAGCTTCAGTCTGGGTGGCAACTCTGGCACGCGCGCAGCGCGCTGTGGGATTTGGCCGATCGTCCGCGGATACCATTTTCTTGGAAGAAAGCGAGCCGCAAGAAGACCTTGCACTCGACAACGAACCATTCACCAACGCTGTCTCGCACGCAACAGCGTCGACTTCGTCAACTGTGGGTGAACAAGCATCTTTTTAACCGGGGGAAAGAGATGTCGTTGGGAAAAGCCATGATTCACGCGCGCAAGCAGAAAGCGATTGCCAAGGCTGTCGTCCTGGCCGCGGACCACGGTACCGCGCCGTTCGCCCACGCGCATATTCTGCAGATGCCGGTTCTCGTGCTCAATGCCTCCTATGAGCCCATCAATATCTGCGGTGCCCGCCGCGCCCTCGTGCTGGTGCTCAAGGGAATCGCGCGCACTGAGGAGGAGCACGGCCTCTCGCTTCACGCGCAGCGCACCATCATCGCCATGCCCTCGGTCATTCGCCTGCTCGAGTACCGCCGCATCCCCCACCAGACCCGCGCCCTCTCGCGCAAAAATATCCTGCTCCGCGACCGCAACACCTGCCAGTACTGTGCCGAAGCCTATCCCCCCAGCGAACTCACTCTCGATCACGTGATCCCGCGTTCGCGCGGCGGCAACTCCACTTGGGAGAATCTTGTCGCCTGCTGCCACGAGTGCAACCGCCACAAAGGCAACCGCCTGCTCAATGAGATCGACGACATGATCCTGCTCCGCGAGCCGCGCCCCTTCTCGCTCCACACCAGCCGCCAGATCATGCGCATGCTCGGCCGCAGCGACGATCGCTGGCGCAAATACCTCTTCTATTGAGCGTCGCGCCTGCGACTTTTCGTTGACTCCGCCCGTCGATTCCAGTATGTTCACTTTGCGCGGATTGTCTTAAGATCCCGATTGCCCGGCCCCCCAGTCGCGGCTTCCCATCATTCGCATTCATCGCCGGCAATTGGGCGCCATTGAGCATCCTGTCTGTTCCCCCGCAGCAGTTTGCTCCGACGACCAATCGAATCCGAAACTTCGCAGCTTCGGCCACTGGGGGAATTCGCAGATGAAAACTCGACTGAGAATCGCAGCTTTGGCAATGGCGACGGGCTTGCTCGCCGCGCCCGCGTTCCAACTCGCAGCCCAGAACCCCCTCGCCGCCCTCGAAGACGCCGCCAAGGAAAAGCTCGCCGAGCAAGCCATTGAGAACGCTGCTCAACGACCAGCTCCCGCTCACGCTGAATGCCAACGACGTGTATCCAACCGTCGCGAATCTTCCTGGTGGCCCCTTCAATCCCGCAGCCGCTCAAGCTCACCGCCGACGAGCTCAATCAGCCGCTCGCCCCCGGCGACTACACCATCAACACGCTCGATTTTTGCTCGGAGTACTCGGTCCACGCTCCGGGCGCAGGTGTCGCCTACGTGCTCGGACCTTACGAGGGCAAAGCTGCCGGCGCAATAGGCGCTCTCATTTGGCGCGGAACGGTGCAATACCAGATCAACCCCAATTCGCTGCAGGCGGTCTCCTGGGCCATCCAGTCGGGGCTCTCCTACACGCAGATGCCCAAGACCTATCAGGGCATCATTGATCGGGTGATTCCCGACTACAAATCCGAGATCAACGGCGACTTTGTCTCCAACCTTGAAACCACTTACAACAGCGCCGCGCGCACCGCGAAACTCCCGCCGCTCGACACGATTCTTGCCAAGCTGGGCAAGCCCGGCGAGCTCGCACTCAGCGCCGAACGCCAGCGCGCAATCCTCCTCGCGCAGGGCACGAACGATCAACTCAGAGATCAAACCCTGTTTCAGGGTCAGCAGAGCGGCCTCTACACGCCGGTCAAGGCGGAGAACGGCCCATGGACCGAGCGCGTCAAAGGCCAGGTCTACATGAAGCTGCTTATCGCCGGCGGCAACATGGCCACGAACAATGTGCTGCAGATTCGCATCATGCCGCCCAACGTGCAGAACGCTCAAAGGCAATTCAACCGGCCGCATCTCGTCCTTGCGGGCTACAGCCAGTCGGATGAACCGCAATGGCCGGCGGAGCTTGGCGTCAAACTCTACCACCTTCAAACCCTCCTTGAAGGGATGCTCGGTTACTCGCAGGGCGCAGGCGCGCAGGCGCTCGGTCAGGTGCCTGTTGTCCTGGTGAGCCCACCCGGGCCAGGCACGAATGAGGGACCCGATGAAAGTGCGCCACCTGAGCCACTTGATCCGCCGGCCCCATACAACCCTCCACCCACAACGGCCGCACCTCCGCCGAGCGAACCCACGACCTCCGACGGAGACTGCGCCCGCTCCCCCGGCAACCGCTGGGAATCCCACTCCGCCATCCACGCCGCCGATCAACCTCTCCTGCCACGACCCCGCTCGTCTCGCCCACCAAGCCCGCGACGCCATGTCCTATTGGCAAGGCGACTGAGATCGTCGGCACCGTCACCGTCATCCGCAACGGCGCCATGATCTCCCTGAAAGTGGGCGATCACCATCTGCGTCGGCGATACGATTCAAACCGGCGCCAACAGTTGGGTCATTTTCCTCCTTGCCGACAGCACGCAATGGATGATGGGCGCCGGCAGCACGGCGTCAGTCACCAGCTATGTTTTCGATCCGAAGAAACCTGCCAGCAGCAGCGCAACCTTCGACTTTCTGGTAGGAGTCTTCCAATACGTCAGTGGATTGATCGAAAAAAACGATCCCGGCGGCTTTCACATCGCAACGCCTCAGGGGGATCTCGGTCCGCGTGGAACGGAATTCATCGGGAAATACGACAATGCAGCCGGCAACCTCGAGGTCGACCTCATCAATGGTTCAGTCGTCATTACGCCGACGGGGACGGCGGCCACAACCATGTCGGCCCCGGTTCAAATCGAACTCAACTCCAAAGGACTCCAGGCCCTGCCGCTGACTCAAACGCAGTACAACAACATCGAATCGCAGAACTTCCCGGGCATACCGATCAGTTGAGAGCCCGCCGCGAGGCCCTGCGATACGATGCATCGCCAGCAATCTCTTCTGCCTGCGCCAAATGCAACCAAAAAGTTGCATTTCGCGCCGCTTGGAGTTAATATGCAACCAAGAGGTTGCTTATCATGGAAAACAAGATCGAGAAACAGATCGAGCTCAACGCCCCGGTCTCCCGCGTCTGGCGCGCCCTCACCGATTACCGCGAATTCGGTGAGTGGTTCCGTGTAGCCCTCGATGGCCCTTTCGTCGTCGGCCAGCCCGCGCGCGGCCACATCACATGGCCGGGCTACGAGCACATCGTCTGGGAGGCGACCGTCCAGAAGATGGAGCCGGAAAAGCTCTTCTCCTTTACCTGGCATCCCTACGCCGTCGATCCTGCCGTCGATTACTCCGCGGAGCCGCCGACACTGGTTGAGTTTCGTCTGGAGCCGACCGTAACCGGCACGCGCCTCACACTCACTGAGTCAGGATTCGAGAACGTTCCAGCGCATCGCCGCGCTGAAGCTTTCCGTATGAACGAAGGCGGTTGGACACAGCAGATGCAGAATATTAAAACCCATGTCGCGCAAAAGCCATAAGCGAGCCCGGGCTCCGCAGCCGCAGCAGGCCGTTGTCTTCGCGGCGTTGGGCGACAACACCCGTCTCGCGCTCGTGGCCAAACTTGTCTCGGGGAAACCTGCGTCCATTGCCGAGCTCGCCTCGGGTTCGCCTCTAACCCGCCAGGCCATCACCAAGCATCTGCGCGTGCTTGAGCGCGCCGGTGTGGTCCACAGCGTTCGTTCCGGTCGCGAGAGCCAGTTCGTTCTCGATCCGCGTCCGCTCCACGCCATGCAGCATTACCTCGATCGCGTCTCGCGCCAGTGGGATCAAGCTCTCGCACGCCTCAAGTCTTTTGTCGAGGACTAGCGCTCGCTCAATACGCCAGCGCCACCGCATCGCAACGCATCTCGCTGCCCGCGGCGTACACTCGGATCCCGCCCTGCTTGCGCAGCTCGATGCACTCGTAGCGTCCGAATCCGCCATCGCTTTCGCCCATCGGCCAGCCCACATCTTCGAGCGCCTTGCGCGTCGCCGCGGGAACTCCCGCTTCAAGTCGAAGTACGCCGCGCGGCCCCATCCCCAGCCGGTCCTCGCCCATCGATTGCGACGATCCTTCATGGTGCCATCGCGGGCTGTCGGCAGCGGCCTGCACATCCAGCCCGTAATCCACGCGATTCAATATAATCTGCGTCTGCCCCTGCGGCTGCATGTCCCCGCCCATCACGCCAAACGACAGCCACGGCACCCCGTCCTTCGACGCGAATCCTGGAATGATCGTCTGGAACGGCCGTTTGCCCGGCGCATAAATATTCGGATGGCCGTCCTGAAGTGAAAACAATTGCCCGCGATCCTGAAACATGAATCCCAATCCATCAGCCACAAGCCCCGACCCCATCCCGCGGAAATTCGATTGAATGATCGACACCATCATTCCGTCTTTGTCGGCCGTCGTAAAGTACGTCGTGTCCCCGTGGCTCGGTGCCTGCCCCGGCATCACGTGATCGTTAATTGCATCCAGCCGGATCAGCTTTGCCCGCTCCTTCGCATACTCCTTTGAGTTGAGCCACTCAATCGGAATCTTCGCAAAGTGCGGATCGGCATAATATCGCGCGCGATCTTCATAAGCCAGCCGCTTTGCCTCAATCTGCACCTGCAGAGATTGCGCAGACTGAAACCCATACCCGCGCATATCGAAGTTCTCAATCATGTTGAGCATCTGCAGCGTCGCCAGGCCCTGCGTATTCGCGGGCATTCCGTAAACATCCACGCCGCGATACTTCGTTACCAGCGGCTCAACCCACTCCGCATGGTGCTCGCGCAGATCGTCTGCGCTGAGCCATCCGCCAATCCGCTTGAAGTACGCATCGATCGTCTGCGCAATTGGCCCGTCGTAAAACGCATCGCGCCCGCCTGCGGCAATCATCCGGTACGTTCGTGCCAGGTCAGGATTGCGGCGCACCTCGTATTCGCAGGGTGGTTTGCCGTCCGGCTGCAGGTAGGTCTTCATCGCGTTGGCCGTCTCTTCAATCGCCGAGCCGACGCGCTGAAAAGCCTTTACATTGCCGTTGATGTAGTAGCCGATAATCTGCGGCGTCGGATCGCCGGCCTCGCAGGCCTCAATCGCAGGCTCGAAAAGCTCCGCCCACTTCAGCTTCCCGTAGCGCTCGTGCAATGCCCACCACCCGCCCAGTGCGCCCGGAGTCGAAACACTCACCGCACCCACCGAGGGAATGTGGCCGTTCACGGCGCGCGAACGCACGGTGGCAAGCGAAAGCGATTTGGGTGACCGGCCCGAGCTGGCCATGCCCATCAGCTTCGCCGCCTTTGGATCCCACACAAACGCAAAACAGTCGCCGCCCAGCCCGCTGCTCGTTGGCTCAACGAACCCCAGCACGGCATTGGCAGCCACCGCCGCATCCACTGCAGACCCTCCGCGCTTCAGCATCGCGATCGCCGTCTGCGTTGCCAGCGGATGTGCCGTTCCCGCCGCGCCGTTCAATCCCAGCGCAGGTGACCGTGTCGCAAAGCTCGCGCCCGAGGGCCGGTCGCCGGCGTGCACATCGGGCCGAATGAATTGCTCCGCGCCCGCAGGTTGGAATTTCGGCAGATCGGACGTTTCTCACTCGAAGCGCTCTGACCCAGCCCGTTGCATGGCTCTGCATCGCGGCGGCAGACGCTGCGGCTGCCAGGGGAAGTGTCTGAATGAAGGTTCGGCGGCGCATGGCAATCTCCCTCCTCATCAATCTACACGGGCTTCCGCTCCAGCAACTCCCAGAGGAAACAGGATCTTTCAAAGGCTGCGGAAAAACTGCCTCGGGGAGCACGAAGTGTCAGGGCACGACCGGGGCACCCACCCAGTGGGTGGGTCGCGTGCCGTAAGTGTCGCAAAACAGATGTGGGCTTTAGCCCCCGTGGGTCGGTTCCTTTTCCCGTGGCGACTTCTTCCGCAATCCGTTCGCGCCCCGCCCTCGAATCCCTGCACCCAAATCGGGACTATGCGAATCTAGATAGAAGTACATCCGTTTGCACGCCGCACCTCCCCGGCCCTTACGCAAAATAAAGCTCCAACCAACCTCGGAGAAAACTGTTGTCCGCGATCGACTCCACGCTGCCCGCACTGCCCTCCGATCCCGCTGCCGGTAAGCGCAACGGATCTGGAGGCGGAGTCCCGCCTGCGCAGATGCAGAATCCTAACCTCGCGCTGCCCGTGGCCTGGAAGCCGAGGGTGAATCCGTGGCTCATCGCGATGACCGTGGCCCTCGCCGCGTTTATGGAAGTGCTCGACACCTCCATCGCCAATGTGGCCCTTCCGCACATCGGCGGCTCTTTGGGCGCGAGCACCGACGAGGCCACCTGGGTGCTCACCAGCTACCTCGTCTCCAACGCCATCGTGCTCCCGCTCGGCGGCTGGGCCTCTTCGCTCATGGGCCGGCGTAATTTCTTCGTTCTCTGTATCACCATCTTCACCATCTCCAGCTTTCTTTGCGGCGCCGCGCCGTCTCTGCCCATCCTTTTGCTTTGCCGCGTTCTTCAGGGCGCCGGCGGCGGCGGCATGCAGCCCATGGCGCAGGCCATCATGGCCGATTCGTTCGAGCCGCACAAGCGCGGCCAGGCCTTCGCTCTTTATGGCCTCGTCGCCGTGCTCGCGCCATCCATAGGCCCCACCCTCGGCGGCTGGATCACCGACAACTTCTCCTGGCGCTGGATCTTCTTCATCAACATTCCCGTCGGCATTCTCGCCTTCATCCTTGTTACGCGCCTCGTCGAAGATCCGCCGTGGATCAAAGCCGACCCATCCAGGCTGCGCAACATGGATTACGTCGGCCTCGGCTTTCTCACCCTGGCCATGGGCGGCCTTCAGATCATGCTCGACAAAGGTGAAGAGAACGACTGGTTCTCCTCGCCCTTCATCTGTTTCTTTGGCGTCCTTTTCATTGCCGGCATCGTTGGCCTCTTCGTCTGGGAGTGGCGCCAGAAAGATCCGCTCATCAACCTGCGGCTTTTCCGCTATAGGAACTTCGCCATCTGCTGCTTCCTCATGATGCTCGTCGGCGGCGTGCTCAATGCCAACACCGTTCTCCAGCCGCAATTCACGCAGCAGTTGCTCGGCTACACAGCCACCACCGCCGGACTCGCTCTTACCGCGGGCGGAATCACGCTGGTCTTCATGATGCCTTTGGCTGGCATTGCCACCGGGAGAATCTCTGCGCGCTACCTCGCCGCTTTCGGCTTCACGATGCTCGTCATCACCTTCCGTTACGCAGCGGACATCACCAATCTCCAGATGAGCTTCGCTGAAGCGTCGTGGCTGCGCGTCGTGCAAATGTTTCCGCTCCCGTTCTGTTTCATCTCCATCACCAACGCGGCCTACGTCGGCATGCCCAAGGAGCAGAGCAACCAGGTCGCCGGACTCATCAACTTTGTCCGCAACATCGGCGGCTCCATCCTGATTTCCATCACCAACGCCCAGGTCACCAGCCGCGCCATGTGGCACGAGCAGCACCTGCAGCAGGCCATGCAGCCCGGAACCATCGGTTTTGACCTGCATAAGCAGGCTCTTACCGCCGCCTATAACCACGCATTTGGCTCGGCCAACGCCGCTGCCTTGGCGCTGGCCCAGATGTACAACCAGTTGATCGCTCAGGCCACCACGCAGGGCTACCAGGACGTCTACATGGAGCTCTCCTACGCCTCCATCATTCTTGTCTTCCTCGCCTTTCTCCTCAGCAAGAACAAGCCCGGAGAAGGCGGAGGCGGCGGAGGCATGCACTAGGGCCTGTTAACACTACCTGGAGTGGACGGCGTTGCGAGCGAAAAACCGCTCAGACGAGACGGAGGACGACGGCTGTGGCGGGTCCACCGCCTAGGACGACAACGAAGTATGAGCGGTTTTTTGGCCGCAACCCGAAGGGACGGGGCTGATTTTTCCCATCTCTTTGTCGCTTGTCGCTCCAGTAGGCCGGCTACAGTTCGCTCCGCGCTCCGCGACCTGGGGAAAATCGGCTCCCGTCGCCGCCATCCCAGGTAGTGTTAACAGGCCCTAACACCGCCTCGCCTACACACTCCACTCGGCGCGAAAAGTGGGTGCCCCCGGTCCCTCGTCCGCCGCGGCGGAGCGACCGGGGATCACAATCCCTTCAATGGGTCATCCTGAGCGACCGAGCGCAAAGCGCGAGGAAGTCGAAAGCCTGCCCTGAGCGGAGATCGCGAAGCGATCGGAGTCGAATGGGGACCTGCATCTGCTCTTCGGTTCGCGTCCAAACCGAAAAACAATGGGTGCCCCATCCTTCGCCCTTTTTTCTGGCGAAGGGTGGGAAAGCACGAACCTCAACCGATCCGGCTTTGTATCAGGGCTCGGCTTCAGCCGTGCCAGCCATGCACCCGCGAATTAAGCGGGCTTTAGCAGCCGAGGAAATGCTTTTCCAAACTGACCATCCGCCCTGCTTGCCGCCCGGCATGGAATGTGTGCCGAATCACATATCCCCTCCCCCTCTCAAGGCCTATAATTCCTCCCGAGAATCCCAATGAAGTAAAAAGATGCCCGATCGTTGACATCTTCCGAGGACACTTCCATGTTGAAGTCGTTTTTGCTCTTTTTTGCGGTAGCCCTGCTGGCCATAGCCTGTTTACCTCTCGAAGGCCGCAGTCCGCAGCAAACCACGCCCGCGCCCGCGCTCACCCCGCCGCAGACCGTTGCTACCCAACCGGCCGCGGCCCCCAGGAATCCCGTCAAGCCCACTCCTGATTCGCAAGCCAAGGCCAAGAGCCTCTATCAGATCGACTGCGCCATGTGCCACGGCGACAACGGCAACGGCAAGACCGATCTCGCCACGAGCATGCAGTTGACTCTCGACGATTGGACCAATCCCTCAACGCTCGGCAACAAGGAAGACTGGGAGCTGTTCAACGTTATCCGCGCTGGCAAAGACAAAATGCCTCCCGAGACCGATGGCCGCGCCAGCGACACTCAGGTTTGGAACCTCGTCATCTACATTCGCTCGTTTTCAAAGCCTGCTGGCCCAGCGCCCGCAGCTCCAGCTCAGTAGCAGGCTGCGCAAAAACAGCCTCGGAGGTGCACGAAGGGTCAGGCGACGAGTCGACTCCCGCCGAATCCGTGCGGAACATAGGCGGACCCTGGTGACTGCGGAAGCTTCGTCAGTCCGGCACGAAGTGTCAGGGCACGACTTTAGTCGTGCCGTAAGCGAATCAAAACTTGCTGGGCCTTTAGGCCCTGGGAGACGTATCTCGAGAATCCACGCCTTGCCCCCCAGCCTCCCAGACGTCCCGCATCTTCTGTCATGATGGAACAATGTCGAAGACGACCGACTTCCAAAACAAATGGGCGTTAATCACCGGAGCCAGCTCCGGAATCGGCGCAGCTTTCGCGCGTGAGCTGGCCGCGCACGGCGCAAAACTCATCCTCACCGCCCGCCGCCGCGATCGCCTCGACGCTCTCGCCGCCGAACTTGCCGCCCAAGGCGCCGAGACGCGCATCGTCGTTGCTGACCTCAATGATCCCACCGCGCCCGATCAAATCTTTGCCGCCACTGAGGGCGCCAGCCTCGTCGTCGACATTCTCGTCAACAACGCCGGCCTCGGCCAGTTCGGCGCATTCGTCACTAACAATCCCGACCAGGAATTCAGCATGGTCCGCGTCAACTGCGAAGCCGTTGTTCGCCTTGCGCGTCTCTTCCTGCCGCGCATGGTCGAGCGCCGTCGCGGTTGGATGCTCGTCGTCGCGTCAGCAGCCAGCTTCCAGCCGGTCACCTATCTCTCCACCTACGCGGCCACCAAGGCCTTCGACCGATTCTTCGCGCTCGCTGTCGGAGCTGAAGTCGCCAGGTTCGGCGTGAAAGTGACGGCGCTCTGCCCCGGAACCACGGAGAGCGAGTTCATCCAGGTGGCCCACGCCAACCAGTTCCTGAACCGAAACCAGCAATCGGCTCAAGATGTCGCGCGCATCGGCATTCGCGCGCTCGCCCGCGGCCAGCACACCATCAGCACCAATCTCATCGGCAAGCTTCGCTCGTTTCTCGTCCGCTTCCTGCCCATCGACCTCATCACGGGCTTTGTCGAGAAGTTCGCCCGCCCAAAACCGTGATGCAGAACCATTATTTGATCAGTGACTTCCGGATTGCCGGTTACCCACCGTGAACCCGCCGAAGCACCCTCCGCTTCGCGAAATGTGCGTCGAAGTTCCTCACCGTTTGAGATACAGTTTTGGGTGTACAATTCGGCGCATTGAAACTCACAGCCTTATTTCTGGCGGCTGTTTTGTCCGCGACCGGTCTCTATGGCCAGCGCCTTACTCCACAGGAAGCGATCGCCGCGGCTCGTCGCAATGCGAAGCCGGGAAGCTCATTCACGGTTCTTTGGGAAGTCGTCGCGAATGCGGATACGCGACGAATCGGCGACCAGGCGCTCGAACAGGCACAGGCTAAAAAAGTCGACTTGTTCCTAAACGGAATTCTTGTCGATGTTTTGAGGTCCGGCGGATTCCTTCTCGCAGAAACTAATCCGCGAACGAATGACGTGATCGCGCAACACCTCGTCTCGCTGGAGCCCGACGGCGCCCCGAAGGATTTTTGGTTGGAGCGCCCCCGTGTTCTCAAACTCGCCGACGCAGAGGAATTGGCCAAGGACACAACCGAGTTCGTCGAGCAGTTGTACTCCACTCCTTCAACCGAGGATTCCTCTCTGGCTAGATTCTACGGTGGCACCTTCCCTAATGGTGACCAATTCCCAGGAACTTTGTTCGAGATCCCTAATTCCCTTCGAAAGCTGGGAGCTAACCCAAACGAGGTCCGAGAAGCGGCTGCGCTCTATGGGGGCTATCTCTTCTGGGCATGGCGCTATGCACTTTCAATGCCTGCTTTTGCCGCCAGTCCAGTCTCAGCGTTAAGTGCAGCTGAGGTACAAGCGGGAAGACGCTGAAAGCAGAATTCCTGCGAAGCAACCACATGGATCCCAACTTCCACCTTGACCTGGACAACGTACAAAGTGAGAAGCAGCTTCAAGAACGGATTGAATTGCTCACAAGGTTAGATAAGTTTCTGGAAGATGCACTCAAGAATGAAGGCGATCCAACCGTTTTCAGAGCGAATCTTCCCTATCGCTATGATGCCACTGGGAATAGATGTGGGCATAGGCCCAGACGAAGACCAATACCTCTCCAGCTCGCCGTCAATGTTGGAGTTCGTCTGGCATCGCCTCGCGACGGGTGGCTTCGCGGTCATAATGATCACCGCAGGGTAGTGATAAGCGTGAACCAGCGGGCTAGCTGATACAACGAACTTCCTGAGTTGCAGTGGGTTTGTCGTCTACCCGGAAGTTATGCTCTGGTAAACACCGTCAGCTCGGCCCGATTCGGGCAAATCCGGAATTCGGCCCTTGCCCAAAAACTCTGCCCCTTGCCTGAGAACTCGAGATCCTGTCGGCTGGTTATTGCTGTGGAGTTGCCGTCAGCTTGAACGACTCGAAGAACCGATGCACGTCCTCTTCGCGCCACTCCTCAGTCCCGGGAAACGTCGCCATCAGCATGTACAGATGGGTTCCGGCCAGAATCAGCCGCCCGTTCAGAATCCCGCCGCCCGCGTTGCGCGCCACAAACTCCCGGCTCACATGTCCATCGATCTCTCTGCGCGATTCGCTCACCAGGCTCGTTTGCGTCCGCCCCAGCGCACCGTCCCTTGCCATGTCCAGTGTTTTTTCTGCGTCTTCGCCAGCCGCACGCTCTACCGGAGGATTATCCGCCCAGGCCACAGCATACGTCGTGTCCGGATCAATCGACGCCTCGATCATCGGCACCTGCTCCACCACCCCGTGGTCGCTATACGCCGGAATCTGCGTCTCGCTCACTGCCGCTGCCGGCATCTGGACCTTGAACCCATCCGCGCTCCGGTCAATGGTTTGCCACGCCATCGCGCCCGCCCCGGGATTCGTCCCGCCCCCGCCGCCTGAGCCGCCCAGTCCGAAGTCTGCCCGGTACTCCCACACGAGGTACGCGACCACCCCGATCAGCAGAATCCCGAAGACGAGGCTGAACGGTCGCTTCACTCCTCTAAGAGTGCCCAATCTGCCCCTGTGTTTTCAAGAAGATTCCCCTTTTGGGCCAAATTGTGTCTCAGAGAGGTAAAAAAACGGGCACCGAAGCCGATATCCACACAAAGCCTCCGCATCTCTGCGCAATTACCCTTGCAACCTTTTTCGGGATTAGGCATCCTAAGAAGTAATTAGCAGAGGCTTCCCCAAATGTCCCACCAAAGAAAGGCAACAACTCTCTCTTGAGGGTTCTTCGGAACCTCTTCCCACAATCCCCCCTGGTTTCCCTCCCAAAAATGCCTCTCGAGCGGGCCTACCGGAAGGTAGGCCCACATGCTCCCCCTGCGACATGTCCCGCCTTCATGAGTAACGCTGGCCTCTGGCCGGCTGTCGTGCGGGCGTCCCCGCCCGCACATCGCGCTTGCCTCTAGAATCGTCACAGGCGTTGTGCCACCGTCATCTTGAGCGACGTCTCGCCTAAGCGAGGCGGAGTCGAAGGACCTGCGGTTGTCTTTCTGTCACTTTTCCATCAAGATGGGGTGCCCCAGGTCCCGTCTTTGGGACCTGGGATAGCACGAACCCATCAATGCCACTGTCATCCTGAGCGAAGTCCGCTTGAGCGGACGAAGCCGAAGGATCTGCGGCTGTTTCTTGGGGACATCGCCTCTCGCCACTAAAATCAAAACTGAACGATGCCCTCTTCCTCACGCGCAAAATCCGTATCGGCGCGCAACGCCGCCGATCGCCGCCTGTCCAGGGCCGGCCTCGCGCGAGGTCTGCGCGGAAAATCGTCGCCGCCCGTCCGTAATTCTCGATTCGACCGTGCGGATACCGAGGAGCTAACGGCCCCCGCGCCTGTCCCCCGCCGTGCCGCCAATGGTGTCGAGTGGCTTCCGGTTCCCGGCTGGAACCTTCCGTGGCTTTGGGCCGGATTCTCCACCCGCAACGGCGGCCTCAGCCGCGCCTACTGTCCTGACAACGCACCGGGCCTGCCCGCCGTGGCGGGCGAACTCAACCTCGGCTTCACCGAAGTCGACGACCGTGCAAACGTCCTCGCCAATCGCGGCCTCCTTGCCCAGGCCATCACCTCCCGCGCTTCAACCCCTCTGATTCCGTTGCGCCAATTCCATTCCAACCTGATCGTCCACGCTGTCCGCGCCGACGCCGCACGCTCCGCTCCGCGCAAGGCCGACGGGCAAATCACCGACGAGCCTGGCTTTCTCCTTGCCGTCCAGACCGCCGACTGCATTCCCGTGCTGGTGGCCGACCGCAAGCGCCGCGTCGTGGCCGCCTTTCACGCCGGATGGCGCGGCACCCTTAAACGTATAGTCGAGTCCGGTGTCGGCCAGATGCGCCTGGCCTTTGGTTCCCAGCCTGAAGACTTGATCGCCGCCATCGGTCCCGGCATCGGCCTTTGTTGTTACGCCGTCGGTGAAGAAGTTCTGTCGGAATTCGAATCCCAATTCTCTTACGCGCGCGAATTGTTCAAAGAGGTCTTCGACTGCGATCCCGTCCGCAAGAAATACCCCATGCTCTTTCTCACCCAGCGCGCGCCCGGCCACTCGCCCATCGGTCCCAGTCTTCACGTCGATCTTGTCGAAGCCAACCGCCGCCAGCTTCTCGCTGCCGGGCTCAAGCCCGATTCCATTCAAGTTGTCGGCGGCTGCACTCAATGCCATACCGATCTCTTCTTCTCCCATCGCGCCTCGCACGGCCACACCGGCCGCATGATGGCCGTCATCGGCATTCGCCGCTAAGGGCGAGCAGGGAACTTTAGGGTGTGCTGCGAACTCTACCATCGGGGAGTTTAAGCATGCGCTTTGTTATTCCCACGCACTCGCGCCGTAGGCGCAGCGTTTGCTAGCCCCGCGCTTCAGCGTGGGGAACAGGCCCAGTAAAAATTTTGAAGTCCCGTAGGGATGGCGCAATCGAGCCCGCGTAGCGGGCGGCAGATGGTAGCCCCACGGCGCAAGCCTGGGGGACCAGAATCACAATTGATTAATGGCAAGCCCGCTTTAGCGGGCGAAAGAATCACACCCTGACTTCAACCTGCAAAACGGATTCGTATCGGAGCAAAATGGGTGCCCGAGGATCCCTCGCATTTGGAGACCTGGGATAACGCGGCCGTCGCATCTCGATTTGCTTTTGAGGGAAATTCTGGACCGTCGCGAAAAAATGCCGTAGCTACTTCGCCTTCGCCTCGCCCGGGTTCACCAGGTCGCGTAGTTCCTTTGAAGGTTTGAAGTAGGGAACTTTCTTTGCGGGAACGTCGACGCGTGCGCCGGTTTTGGGGTTGCGCCCAATGCGGGGTTTGCGCTGCCGAATGCGAAACGAGCCAAAGCCGCGAATCTCGATCTTGTCTCCGCTTTGCAGGGCGCCAATCACGGATCCGAAGATGGTTTCTACAATCACTTCTCCGTCGCGCCGGGTCAAATCGCCCAGGCCGGTCACCTTCTCCACCAAGTCCGCCTTTGTCATCTCCCACTAACCTCCGCATCCAGCATAAACGGATTGTGCCGAGGAAAGCACGAAAATGCAAGCCCCTTTGTTGAAATTATCCTTTGCGCATCAGCAGTTTGGCCCATTGGACCCCCTCTCCCGGCCGCCTAACAGCCAGAGTAACGCCGGCATCCGCGCCGGCCGTCGTGCGGGCATCCTCGCCCGCACCACGCCCTTTTCAGTGCCCGTGGCGTCCCCTCGGCCGTCCCCAATTCCCTCCTCGCGGGTCCGCTTTCCTCCCATCCGTCGGCGTAGGATAAATTGGTCGAAGCGCATCCAACACCCAAATGGCCTATCCGCAATACAGCATCGTCATCCCCGCATATAACGAGGCCGCGCGCATCGGCGGCGCGTTGCAGGCGGTCGTCGCCTGCGTCCACCAGCGCGGCTGGAACGCCGAAATTGTCGTGGTTGACGACGGCTCGCGCGATGAAACCGCCGCCATCGTAAACGCCTTCGCCGCCAAAAACCCTGAAGTCCGCATGCTCCAGAATCCCGGCAATCATGGAAAGGGTTACAGCGTGCGCAACGGCCTTCTCCACTCCTTTGGCGAAGTCGTCATGTTCACTGACGCCGATCTCTCCGCGCCCATTGACGAAGCCGACGGTCTCTTTGCCGCCATCGCCTCCGGAGCTGACATCGCCATCGGCTCCCGCTGGCTTGAGCGCACCCGCCAAACCATTCGCCAGCCTCTCTACCGCCAGTTCTTCGGCCGCTGCTTCAATGCCGTTACGCGCGCCGTCATGGGCCTGCCTTACGCCGACACGCAATGCGGCTTCAAAGCCTTCACCCGCGCCGCTGCGCAAACCGTCTTCCAGCTCCAGACCATCGAGCGCTGGGGCTTCGATCCCGAGATTCTCTTCATCGCTCGCAAGCGCGGCTACCGTGTAGTCGAAGTCCCCGTAAGCTGGGCCCACGACGAGCGCACCCGCATCAGCTACCTGCGAGACGGAACGAGGATGTTGCAAGACATCGCCATCGTCCGCTGGAACGCTCTCCTCGGCCGTTACAACAAACCTGTCGAGCGCATTCACCGCGCCGACCTCGTCAAGTAGCGGCTTGTCGGCCCTGACGGCCATAGCCATTTTCGGCAGATTCCGCAGAGCCACTTTCTCTGCTCAATTCCGCACTACGCGTAGGTCACCTGCCCAAGAATCGCTGGCCGCTTCGCGCCGGTGGCTCTCGGCACATTGCCCGGCAAGTGATGCCATGTCTGCCACGCCAGGAGCGCAAATGCCGTAGCCTCCTTGGCCTCAACCGGCACGCCAAAATCCCCGCTGGTCGCCAGCGTGCAGCCAAGCCGCTCAAGTCTCTCCGCGAGCATCGCCATCAGCGTCCTGTTGTGCGCTCCGCCGCCGGAAACGATGAAATCCACTCCAGTGCCTTTCATTCCACGGCGAACAAAATCTTTATAGCTCCGTGCGATCGTCTCAGCCGTCAACGCGGTGGCCGTCGCCAGCGCATCCTCGGGCCGTTTGCTCTTCCGCTTGCAGTCGGCCAGAAATCTTGCGGCGTACTCGCGCCCGAACTGCTCGCGTCCCGCCGTGCGCGGCGGTTTCAGCATGAAATAGGGGTTGCGCAGCGCCTTTGCCATCACCGGCTCGATCACCTTCCCACGCGCCGCGAATTCACCATTCCGATCGAAGCGCTTCCCGAAAAGCTTTTGCGCCAGCGCGTCGGTGACCATGTTCCCAGGGCCAGTGTCGAAGGCAATCACTTCATCCGCATTCGCG
Source organism: uncultured Acidobacteriaceae bacterium (assembly GCA_963813015.1). GTDB lineage: Bacteria > Acidobacteriota > Terriglobia > Terriglobales > Acidobacteriaceae > Telmatobacter. The sequence continues at coordinate 389,793 of CAWEXN010000008.1, read as the reverse complement.
CCCGCGGGAATCGCAGTCAAGTTCGCGATGCCGCCGATGTTCTGCAGCACCCTTCCATGTTTCATGTCGGCGAACAGCACGTAATCCAGCAGTGGAACCAGCGGCGCTCCCTGGCCGCCTGCCATCATGTCCGCGGGTCGAAAGTTCGAAACCACGGGAACTCCAGCCGCTGCAGCAATCACCGCTGCCTCTCCGAGCTGCCATGTGCAGGCGAAGCGCCGCCCCGCATAAACCTCCGCGCGCGGCTGATGATAAAGAGTCTGCCCGTGACAGCCAACCAGGTCGAGCCTCACCTCGTGCCGTTCCAGCGTCGCCTTCACCGCATCGGCGTAAGCCAGTCCCAGCCGCCAGTTCAGGCGCGCCAGCTCCGCCGTCGACGTCCGCGCCGCGTTCATCCCCTGGAGCACCGCTCGCCTCAGAGCAGCGGGGAATGCGAAGCTCTCATGAGCCAGCAGGGTCAGCTTCGCTCGCCGCTTCCCCGGCGCAATCCGCACCAGGGCCACGTCGATCCCATCGGCCGACGTGCCGCTCATGATCCCCGCAACCGTCATCGTCTTCGCAGGCATTCCTCTCAGGCTCCAATCTCTGCTTCGATTCGCTTGAATTGTACCCGTCGAGAGGGATGCTTCAACACCAAAGCCGACTTATCCTCATGGAACCAACTGATTCCCTGCCGCGCTGGATACGGGCACGCAAACGAGAGCCATAATTGTTCGCTTCATCTCTTGTAACCACAAGGCTCCTCGCCGCGTCTCAAGCAATGCGTATCGAGATTCTGGAGGTCTGATGCTTCGTTCCCCTTCTTTCTACATTGCCTTCGCCTGCGTTGCCATTTGTCTCTTGCTGGGGGCATTGAGCGTGAGCCGTCGGACGCACGCCCAGACCCGCGGCGACATACCCGCCCCCAAAGACGATGCCTCTCGCGCGCAGCACCCCGGCCAGGAAACGGCCGTCTTTGCCGGTGGATGCTTTTGGGGAACGCAGGCGGTATTCGAACGCGTGAAAGGCGTTGTGGCGACGACCGCGGGGTACGCAGGCGGTTCCGCGGAAACGGCGACCTACGACCAGGTAACAACGGAAACGACCGGTCATGCTGAATCGGTCAAAGTCGTCTACGACCCTTCGAGAATCACGTACGGAAAGCTTCTTCAGATCTTCTTCTCGGTCCACGATCCGACGCAGCTGAATCGGCAGGGCCCCGACGTGGGAACCTCATACCGCTCCGCAATTTTCTACTCAAACGAAGCCCAGAGGAAGATCGCCACCGAATACATCGCGCAGCTCGACGCAGCCGGCGTGTTTCATAAGCCGATTGTCACCCAGGTGGTGCCGTTGAAGGGCTTCTACGACGCTGAGTCCTACCACCAGGACTACGCTCTGCATCATCCCGACAATCCGTACATTCTGGTCTGCGACCGGCCAAAGATCGAGACACTCCGCAAGGAGTTTCCTGACCTCTTCCAGGAATACACGGGCAAGTGAGCGCGGGCGCCCAACCGCAAGATGGGCCTCCAGGCCCCGCTGTCCGACGTTCGTATCACCCCAACCCGGCCGATCCCCGAAACGTCAGCCGAGCCGCAATCCCCCTCCCGTGCATCTGACTAAGAGACGAAAAATGCGCGGTGCTTTGGGAGATACGCGATGAAAGCTGTGGTGCTCAACGAATACGGCGGCCCTGAGAATCTCAAGTTTGAAGAAGACGTTCCCGACCCATTAACCGGCGGCAATACCGTGCTCATCGCGGCCACCGCCGCCAGCGTCAATCCCATCGACTGGAAGTTGCGTTCGGGGATGGCGCAGAAGAATTTTCCCTTGACGCTTCCGGCCATTCTGGGCCGCGATGTCAGCGGCATCGTGCGCCAGGTGGGCGCAAATGTGAAGCACTTCAAGCCCGGCGATCGCGTTCTCGCGCTCACCAACAAGACCTATGCCGAGCTGGTCGCAGTCGACGATTCTGACGTGACCCACTTGCCCGATGGCGTTGACCTGGCGGACGCAGCCGCGATCCCGCTGATCTCGCTCACCGGCGACCAGCTTGTGCGCCTCGCGACCAACGTGCAAAAGGGCCAGGTCGTTCTCGTCACCGGAGCGGTGGGCAGTGTCGGTCGCGCGGCAGTCCACACCGCGAAAAAGCTCGGCGCGCAGGTAATTGCCGGCGTTCGCTTGAAAGACCTGGAGGCCGCCCGCGCCCTCGGCGTCTCCGGCGTGCTGGCCATTGACGACGATAAGGCGATTGCGAGCTTCCCCTTGGTAGACGCGATTGCCGACACCGTTGGCGGTGTCGTTGCAGCCAAACTCATCGCGAGGGTAAAGCCGGGCGGATCTTTTGGCTACGCTTCCGGGTTGCTGGAAGGCGCTGCGGCCAAAAACCCCACAGTGAAGATTACGCGCGTGAATGCCAAGCCTGATCCATCCAAGGTGCGCGAGTTTGCCGACGACGTGCGCGATGGCAAATTCGTTCTGCCCATCGGCCGCCGCTTGCCGTTGCGCGACGCGGCTGAAGCACATGCGCTCGGCGAAAAAGGCGGCATCGGCAAGATTCTCCTGCTCGCGCCAGATTCTGAAAAGTGATTTCTTCGTGGTTCGTGCAGGGGAACAGAGAACACCAACCCCACCAGCTCCGCTTACTCCGCCAGCACCGCCCGCGCCCGCTTGGTGTTGAGTGCGCGTCTTACCGCAACATCGAGGAGTTTAGGCCGCGACGCATTCTGTTCCGGCAACTCGTCCTGCAATACCATCATCAGCAGCGATTTATCCACGCGGATGCGGCCTTTGTAGCTGATGTACCCGAGCTTTCTGAAGCGATTCATGAAGAAGCTGACGCGTGACCGGGTCGTGCCGATCATATTTGCAAGGGTTTCTTGTGTCACCGGCGGAATCAGCGCCTCCGGGCCAGATGCATTCCCGTAGTCAGCCATGATCAGAAGGGTTCGTGCAAGCCGCCGTTCGCTGTTGTTGAATAGCTGATCGACGAGATCTGCCTGGGTTCTCGTGCTCCGGAGCGCGAGGAACTGAACGAACAAGTCTGAGAATGCGTGTTCTTCGTGGAGCACCCGGGTCAGTTCCTCTGTAGCAATCTTGAGCACCATGCAGACAGTAAGAGCCGTGGCGCTGGTGGTGCGTTGCTCCTTGGGTCCAGCCATGCACTCCTCGCCGAAAAAATCTCCGGGAGCGAGCAGCGTGACCGTGGCTTCTTTGCCGTCTTTTGAAACAATCGTGAGCTTGGCACGGCCCATCCGAAGGTAGAACAGGCAGTCTGCACGGTCCCCCTGAGAAGAGAAGACCTCTTTCGCCTTGGCGCGAACGACCGTTCTTCCCGGACCTGTAGTCGCGAGGTATGTTGTCCGTATTGAAGCGTCTCGCGCGTTGTTCGAGCCATACTCAAGCGTCGCACCCGGTGCGGCCGGGGTCTGAGCTATTTAGCTCAGTCGTTTCCGACCCTGGCCTTGTTTCCCGGACGCGCTACCTGAACCATGAGCGCAATGGGATCAGCCGGCAGGTGGCCCAGGTTTCGACGATCTTTCCTGCACGAAGACTAGGGGGTGCCCCAGGTCTCGATTTTGAGACCTGGGAAAGCTCAAGGGCTCCGGACAACAAATATTACCCCCAGAAAGTCGGCTGATCGTCAGTGAACCGTTCCGCGCGTGTGACCGGCAAACCGCCGATCATCACTTGGACAAATAACTCGGGCCACGCCAGTCGACTTCGCTTGCCCCGCCGTTTTCGTGCTGTCAAGTCCCGTACTCTCCCCCGCGCACCCTAACTCGCTGCAATCATTCGGCAAATAAACTTCGCCAAGTTTGCCGAATAATACCCTCAATGGGAGCATCCTTAAACCATGAGCATCACCACAGCAATCACGGGAATCTCTCGTTCGCTGAAACTGGATTCACGCGCCGCCTGCGTTTTTGAACTCCGTCAGCACCCCCAGAAATCGTTGGGCCGGGAACGGCGAAGAATAATTAAGAAAAAATTTGGGATGTTTCGCCTACTTTTCGCCACTTAACTCCTTTGCAATCAACAAACCGCTTTCGGAATTGTCGAAAATGTGCACCGAATTACGCCAAGTTTATGACAAACAACCCTTTTAGAATCAGTAAGAATAGCGCGAAAAATGACGAGAGATTCTATTGGCCGCAAGCCACTCTCTCAGAAGAAGTTACACTCAAGAAGCAAGGGCAGAACTCCGTCTGCCGTAGGCTGTCTCCTGTGTCCTGTTTGCTGTCTGCCGTCTCATGCCCGCCGTTCACCGTCCACCGTGCACGATTGAACTTGGCAACGGCGAGACTTGTCACTGTTTCCAAACGTCTCTTGCAAATAGGCTTGTTGCTCTTGCATATGCATCAAAGAATAAGCACGCCGTTGGGAGAACTCACATGATCAAGAAACTCGGAATCACACTTTTATTCCTCGCGCTCGGTTCCGTCAGCGCGCTGGCCGCCGACTTCAACGGCAAGTGGACCGGCGATGTGCAGGGGCGCAACGGCAACACGCAGACCCTCACCTTCGACTTTCATGTCGACGGCACAACGCTCACCGGCAAAATCACCACGCCCCGCGGCGATGTGGACATCACCAATGGCAAAGTCGATGGCGATAACATCTCCTTCGATCAGGTGCTGAATTTCAACGGCAATTCATTCACCATCAGCTACAAGGGCACGGCCGACGGTGCTGACTCCATCAAGTTCACACGCACTTTCGGCGGCGGCGGCGATCGGCCTCCGCAGGACTTCGTCGCCAAGCGCGGCACCGCCAATGCCGCGCCTGCCGCTCCAGCAGCGCCCGCGCAGCCTGCGCCGCCGGCTACTCCGCCTCCGCCGCCCACCGGCACAACTGCAACCCCGCAGTAACTGAGCAACTGCACATTACAAGTTCAAGTGTGAGGATTCTTGGCGGCTCGTGAGAGCCGCCTGAGCTTACGCCGTCGCCGTCTTCGCCACGTCCTCGAGGCCGCGCGCTTCAATCTCGAATTCGCGCATCTTGTACTTCTGGATCTTCCCCGACAGCGTCGCCGGAAACTCCTCAACGAAGCGGACGTGCTCAGGCACTTTGTAATACGCGATCTGACCCTGGCAGAAGTCTCGGATCTCTTCTTCCGTCGCTTCCACTCCAGGCCGCAACCGGACCCATGCCACCACAATCTCGCCCAGCCGCGCGTTGGGAATGCCAATCACCTGCACTTCGCCGACCTTGGGGCAGGTGTAAAGGAACTCCTCCACTTCGCGCGGATAGATGTTCTCGCCGCCGCGAATGATCACGTCGCGCGAGCGGCCGGTGATGTGGATGCATCCGTCCTCGCGCATCACTCCCAGGTCTCCGGTGTGCAGCCAGCCGTCAGCCTGGATCACCTGCGCCGTGCCTTCCGCATCGCCGTCGTAGCCCTTCATCAGCGCATAGCCGCGCACGCACACTTCGCCCTGCTGGCCGATGGGCAGCGTCTCGCCGCTCTCAAGCGAAGCGATCCTGATCTCGGTTTGCGGCATGGCGCGTCCGACCGTCTTAACGCGAACTTCGATGGTGTCGTCGGCGTCGCTCATGGTTACGACCGGCGAGGTCTCGGTCTGCCCGTAGGCAATGACCAGTTCGCGGCAGTGCATTTCGCCCAGGACGCGGTTCATCAGTTCGACGGGGCAGGGAGCGCCGCTCATCATGCCCGTGCGCAGGCTGGTGAGATCGTAGTCGGCGAAATCGGGCAACTGGAACTCGGCCACGTACATGGCTGGAACGCCGTAGACGCAGGTCGCGCGCTCGTCGTGGACAGCTTTGAGGGTTGCGCGCGCGTCGAAGGTCCAGTTGGGCAGCATGATGGCCGCGCCGGAGTTGACCGCGCTCATGGTTCCGATCACGCATCCATAGCAGTGGAAGAGTGGCACCGGCAACGACAATCTTGTCCTGCTCGGTATAGTGAAACCCCTGCGCCAGAAACTGGCCGTTGTTCACCACGTTGTGGTGCGTCAGCATCACGCCTTTAGGCAGGCCGGTAGTTCCGCTCGTGTACTGGATGTTGGCCACATCGTCGACCGCCACGTGGTCCGGCAGCCGTCCTTCAGCCTCCAGCAGCGCTGGCCACTCCGGTGTGTCGAAGTAGATCGTGTGTTCCAGTGCCAGGTCGAGCCCGTGTCGCGCTCGCCCCAGAATCTCCTCGTAGTCGGCGCGCTTATCCTTGTGCCACAGAAACAGCGCCTTCATCTGCGACCGTGTCAGCGTGAACTGCAGCTCGTGCGAACGGTAGGCGGGATTTACATTCACCAGCGCCGCCCCGGCCCGCGCGCAGCCCATGTGCATCATCACCCACTCGATGCAGTTGGTGGACCACAGGCCCACGCGGTCCCCGCGGCGAATCCCCAACGCCCAAAGTCCGCGCGCCACGCGGTCGGCCTGAGCGCTCAACTCAGCCCATGTCAGCCGCTTCTCCTGGTGCCGCGACGCTACCGCCAGTCGATCCGGGAAACGATCTGCCGTTCGCTGAAGCAGGTCGCCAACCGTCAATTCCAGCAGCGGCCTTGCCGGTCCGCGCGCATAGCTCTGGGTCGAAATCTGCTCTTCAACGGCCACGGTTCTGCCTTTGTCTCAGCGATGAAGAGGCAGTTTACGCCCCCGGCTTACCCTCAAAAGTGATCTAGCCCACACAACTAAGCTGCCCGAACCCGTCCGAGCCGCCTCACCCGGATTTAGGTATCATCAATGCATGGCCGTCGAGACCGTGAAACCCCAGAGCCAATCAGCCGGTCCGGCCCATGCCTTTCGGACTTACGATCCGCGCCTGGAGCCTATCGCCGCCAAGGTGCTGGCCCAGCAGCGTCTGAACGCCGAAGATGGGCTTGCGCTTTATGCCTCTTCTGACGTTCTGGCGGTGGGCTGGCTGGCCAACCATGTCCGTGAGCGGATGCACGGCGACCTCACCTACTTCAACGTCAATCGCCATATCAACCCGACCAACGTCTGCGTGGCTGCCTGCAAGCTCTGCGCCTTTGGCCGCAAGAAAGGTGACCCCGCCGGCTACACCATGGCACTCGACGAGGCCTGGGAAACAGCCGCCTCGGGCTATTCGGAGGCCGTCACGGAGTTTCACATCGTCGGCGGTCTGCACCCCGACCTGCCCCTCGAATTCTTCCTCGATCTCATTCGCGGCCTCAAAGAGCGTTTTCCGAAGGTGCACATCAAGGCCTTCACCATGGTCGAGATTGCATTCCTCGCTCGGCGCGCCAAGCTCAGCGTAGACGAGACCCTGATCAAGCTTCGCGAGGCAGGCGTCGACTCCATGCCCGGCGGCGGCGCGGAGATCTTTGCCGCCCGCGTCCGCTCCATCATTTGCGACCACAAGATTGACGGCGAGGAGTGGCTCGAAACCGCGCGCGCGGCCCACAAGCTGGGTTTCAAGTCCAATGCGACCATGCTCTACGGCCACATTGAGAACGATGCCGATCGCGTCGACCATCTGCTCAAGCTGCGCGCGTTGCAGGACGAAACCGGGCGGCTTCCAGACCTTCATTCCCCTCGCATTTCACCCCGAAAATACGCCCCTCGACCACCTTCCCGTGACCACCGGGCTCACCGACATTCGCCAGATCGCCGTCAGCCGCCTGCTCCTCGACAACTTCCCGCACATCAAGGCTTACTGGCAGATGATGACGCCCAAGATCGCGCAGATCGCGCTCCGCTTCGGCGCCGACGATCTTGACGGCACCGTGATCGAGGAGAAGATCTACCACGATGCCGGTGCAACCACTCCACAGGGCATGACGCGCAAGGAGCTTTGCCGCCTCATCACAGAAGCTGGCCGCGTGCCCTTCGAGCGCGACACCCTCTACCGCGCCGTGACTCGCAACGAAGAGAGCTTCACCGTCGCGGTGTAGGATGGATTTGGTTTAGGAAACGCCCCACAACTCCTCAAAGGAAAGCCAGAAACCGGCCTGCCTTGCGTGCCTTTTCGCGCACTCGTCCGTCAATTGAGGAGCCTCATTGGGAAGATGATGAATTCCTTGCTTCGCTCCGGCCGTTGGATCTTCGCATTCGCCATCGCCGCTCTTGGCGCTGAGAACATCTTCTGCGCGCACGGTTTGTATGCGTCGCTCGGTCCGAACACGCACAGCATGCCGGTTCTCCCTTTCTTGCCGGCGATTCCGTGGCTCGTCGTTCTCTTTGGCATCCTCTGGATTGCATGCGCCATCGGCCTGCTCACCGCGCGATGGCTCCGCGCGTCCGCTTACGCGCTCGGCGCAACATACATCTTCTGGACACTCGTCCATGTCCTTCCGTATTACATCGCTTCGCCCGGCGACATGGGCCTTCGCACCGTGGTCTTCGAGCCGCTTTCGCTCGCCTGCATCGCGCTTCTGCTACCCGGTCCGGCAGCCACGCCGAAATGGCTCTCCATCGCCTGCCGCGTCGTCATTGCCATCGCCATGATCGTCTTCGGCGTCGATCACTTTCCTGGTGATCGGTTTCATTGGCTCGTTGCTTCCCGGCTGGATCCCCTGGCACGAGCCCTGGGTTGCGTTCTTCGGCGTAGTGTTCATTGCCGCCGGCATAGGAATCGGCATCGGGTGTTCTCGAACGCTGGAGCTGGATCGCGATCGGGACGATGTTCGCCGTCTGGGTGATTACGCTGCACCTTCCGCGGGTGCTGGGCCTTTACGGCATCCCCGGCGCCCCGCGGAGCCCCGACGAGTGGTCGAGTCTCTTCATCGCCGTCGGCCTCTGGGGTGGTCCATGGGCCGTCGCGAGCCGCTCTGCGGGACAAGACGAATTGACCGCAAGAAGCAATTCCAGTAGCGCTACTGCCGCACCACCACGCCGTTCTTCATCACGAAGCTCACGTGCTCCACCACGCTGATGTCGTCGAGCGGATTGCCGGGCACCGCGACGATATCCGCGTAGTATCCCGGCTTCAACTCGCCGATCTGCCCAGCCCAGCGCAGCAATTTCGCGCCATTGATCATATCGGCCTGCAGCACGGCCAGCGGCGTCATGCCGTACTTGACCATCAAAGTCAGCTCACGCGCCTGCGTGCCATGCGGAAACGGGCCGACGTCTGATCCGACAGCAAACGGAACACCGGCTGCAATCTGCTTCTTGAATTCCGCGATCTTGTAGTCAAGCATTGCGGCTTCTCGCGCCGCCTGGTCCTGAGAACCGCCGTGCATCGCGAAGTACTCGAAGATGGTGAAGGTCGGCACGGCGAAGATGCCCTTCTCCTTCATCAGCCGCATGGTCTCGTCGCTCAGTTGCGTCCCGTGGTCAATGGACGCCACTCCGGCCTCGGCCGCATAGAGCGTTCCCGGCTCTCCCATGGCATGCACGCCCACGTTCGTTCCAAGCCTGCGCGCCTCCTCAACCGCCGCTGCCAGTTGCGCCTCGGTGTATTGGTAGGGCGTGTGCAGCACACCATCGATCATCGTGTCCGGCCCGGTCTCGTAAATCTTCACAAAGTCCGAGCCTTCTTTGTGCTGCTCCCGGATCACTTCCACAAGTTGCTCGGCATCGTTGGCATAGTCGGCGTTTGAGAGCACGTGCTGCGCTGGATTGAAGTGGTTGGCGTCCTCGTGGCCGCCCAGAATGTCGATGGCATTTCGCGCAGACGCGCATGCGCGGCCCGGGAATGATTCCCTGGTTGATGGCGTCGCGCACCGCCGTGCTGGCCGACCCAGCGCCTTCAGTGCCCATATCACGCTCGGCAGTGAAGCCGGCCATCAGGTCGGCTTTTGCGGCTTGCTCAGCAAGAATCGTTCGCCATGGGACAGACTCCTCGACGGTCTGCAAATCCTCCGCACCGGGATGGAGAAACAGATGCACGTGCGCATCGATCAGGCCCGGCAGCAGCGTTGTATCGCCGAGGTCGATCACCTTCGCGCCTTGTGGATGCTCTACCGAAACGCCGACAGCCTTGATCCGCTCACCCTCGACAAGAATCTCGCCCGGCCGAACAATGTTTCCGGTGTCGACTTCGAGCAGTCGTGCCGCGTGCAGCACGATGGGCGTAGCTCGCAGATTGCTGGGCTTGCGAGACGGAAGCTGCACTAACAAGAATGATCGCTGCGAAAGTGAGAGCCAAAGTGAACTGCGTGTGGATTCTCTGCATGGATACGACTATGCCGCTGTCAGCCCCGGCTTGTCGATGAAGAACTTCAGCTGGACCGGCGCAACATCGGGGCCGCCTCAATACGCCGCGATCCCCGTCAGGCTCTGCCCCAGGATCAGCGTGTGAATATCGTGCGTGCCTTCGTACGTCTTCACTGATTCCAGATTCATGCTGTGCCGCATGATCGGATAGTCCTCCGTGACGCCGTTCGCGCCCAGAATGTCGCGGGCCAGCCGCGCGCATTCGAGCGCCATCCACACATTGTTTCTCTTCGCCATCGAGATGTGCTGGTGGCCGGCCTTGCCTTGGTCCTTAAGCCGGCCCACGTGCAGCGAAAGCAGCTGGGCTTTTGAGATCTCGCTCGCCATCCACACCAGCTTCTCCTGCACAAGCTGGTGGCTCGCAATCGGCTGATCGTGGAACTGCTTTCTGGTTTTGGAGTAGTTCAGCGCCGTGGAGTAGCAATCCATCGCCGCGCCAATCGCGCCCCAGCTGATACCGTACCGCGCCTGGTTCAGGCACATCAGCGCGGCCTTCAGACTATCCGCGCCCGGCAGAAGGTTGGCAGCGGGCACACGCACGTCTTCCAGTGAAAGGCTGCTGGTGACCGAAGCGCGCAGCGACCATTTGCCATGAATATCGCTCGACTTGAACCCCGGACGATCGGCTTCCACCAGAAATCCGCGAACACTTTCCGCGCCCTCCCCACCTGCGCCCTCGAGCTTCGCCCACACCACGGCCACATCGGCAATCGATCCCGACGTGATCCACATCTTTTCGCCGTTCAGGATGTACTCATCGCCCGACTTCCGCGCGCGCGTTGTCATGCCGGCCGGGTTTGACCCGAAGCCCGGCTCGGTCAACCCAAAGCAGCCGAGCTTTTCGCCCGTGGCCAGCGCGGGCAGCCATTTGTTCTTCTGCTCTTCTGACCCGAAGGTGAAGATTGGGTACATCACCAGCGCCGATTGCACGCTGACAAAGCTGCGCAATCCCGAGTCGCCGCGCTCCAGCTCCTGCAATACCAGGCCGTACTCGACGTTGGACATGCCGGCACAGCCGTAGCCTTCCAGGTTCGCGCCGTAGAATCCCAACTCGCCCATCAACGGCACGAGTTCGCGCGGAAAGCGCCCCTCGCGAAAGTACTCTTCAATGATCGGGATTACGTTCGAATCAACAAAGTCGCGCGCGGTCCTTCGGACAAGGAGCTCCTCTTCCGTAAAGCTCGCATCGAGATGAAGAAAATCGAAACCCTGGAATTTGAAGGCCATAGTCGTACCTGCCGTCTCGGCGCTTCACCGGGACAGATGAGACTACCAGCCCATGGCCATCTTTTCAACGCGGGTCGCGATCAGCGCTCAGTTTGGCCGCTGCATCGGCTTTTCGTGAATGACCATCCAATTGATGCCGAACTTGTCGCGGAACTGGCCAAAGCGATGCGCGAAAAACGTCTCACCCATCTTCATGAAGACCTCTCCGCCTGCAGTCAACGCTGCGTAGATGCGCTCCGCCTCGGCATCGCTGTCGACCGCAAGCGCGAGATAGGCGCTCCGCATCGGTTCCACTTTCGGGCCGTCGCTCGCCATCAGTACTGTGTCGCCAATAGTGATGCGGGCGTGGATCACTTTCTTCTCCATCCCGGGAGGAACTTGCGAGTGATCGGGCATGGAGTCGAACGTCCCAATCATCAGGATCTTCGTCCCCAGATGCTTTTCGTAGAATTCAAGCGCTTCTTTGCAGTTGCCGGGAAAATTCAAATATGTGTTTACCTTCATCGCTTCGGTTTTCCTTTCGGGGAATGGGATTTCGATTTCGAGCTCGATGGAAACGGGGAATGAGCGGCGTGCAGGGACTTTGGCTTGAAAAGCCGGCTACAACGGCATCCTATGAAATTCATTTGCATCTTGCAATCGATGAGTGATGCAATGGAAAGCGCCGCTGCTCCGCCCCGGGAGCGGCAAATTCACAATCCAGGAGTTCCATGAGCACTTTAGCAAACTATCCCCGCATCACGCCCTTTCTCTGGTTCGACGGGATCGCCGAAGAGGCTGCCGATTTCTATGTGAGTATCTTCCCCAACTCCCGCCGTATTGGCGAACTCCGCAATCCCGGCGACGCGCCCGGCCCGAAAGGTGGTGCGTTGACCGTCTCCTTCGAGCTTGACGGCTTAAGGTTCACTGCTCTCAACGGTGGCCCGGCCTTCAAATTCTCTCAAGCGGTTTCGTTTGTAGTGAATTGCGATACGCAGGAGGAGATCGACCACTACTGGTCAAGGCTCACCGCCGATGGCGGCAGCGAGATCCAGTGCGGATGGCTGACGGACAAATTCGGCCTGAGCTGGCAGGTGGTGCCGCGCCGCATTGGTGAGCTCGTCAAGCATTCCAAGGCGATGCAAGCAATGATGAAGATGAAAAAGCTCGACATTGCCGAACTCGAGCGCGCCGCGCAAAGCTGACGGGCAATTCCTTTAAGTGGCAAGGAGTCCGATCGAGATTGCGCGCAATGGCAGTGCGCGGTAGGGGGTCGTTTCGTATGAAGAATCTGTTTCAGGCGGCGTGCGTCGAAGAGGTAAAGCAGCGGCTGTCCGCGTTGAGCCCCGGCAGTCAGCGGCAGTGGGGCAAGATGAATCCGGCGCAAATGCTGGCGCATTGCTCGTTGGGTCTGGAGATGGCGGCGGGCGAAATCCGTCCACAACGTGCGCTGATTGGCCGCGTTCTTGGGCCAGTCATCAAGCCGATGGCCTTCCGCGACGAAGAGCCGATGCGCAGGAATTCCCCGACGTCGAAGGAGCTCCTTGTCATCGGCGATGATCGGGACTTTGAAGCCGAGCGGAAGCGCCTAAGCGAGCTGATCGATCGGTTCGCCGCGGCCGGGGCTGCCGGTTGCACCTCGCATCCGCACGCATTTTTCGGCTCTCTTACCCCCGACGAATGGGCGGTCCTGATGTATAAGCATCTGGATCATCATCTCCGGCAGTTCGGCGCGTAAATCAGCAAGGGAGCAGCGCAGTTCGTCGGCCCTGGGACCGATGACCAAACCGCCAGTTTCCTCAACCGGTCTCTCGTGATGAAATGACAGAGTCACTGGAGGCCGTCGAATGAGCACCCGTCGGGAATTCGTGAAGGGATCAGCACTTGCGGCAACAGGTTGTCTTTTGCCGGCGGTCACGGACAAAACTCTGCTCGTGTCTGCAACCGTCGCCGAAGCGCCGCAGCCCCAAAACGGCGCAGTCGGCTGGTACGACAAGCCCATGCGCTGGGCGCAGCTTGCGTTCGTCGAAGACGATCCCGGCAACTACGATCGACAGTTTTGGCTCGATTATTTCCGCAGCGTTCATGCCGAGGCGGCCTGCCTGAGCGCAGGCGGCGTGGTGGCGTTCTATCCCACGCAGATTCCGTTGCAGCAGCGCAGCGCATGGCTCGGCGATCGCGATAGCTTCGGCGACTTGCTGGCCGGCTGCCGCGCGATGGGCATGAACGTGATCGCGCGAACCGACGCCCACGCCTGCTGGCAGAAGGTCTACGATGCGCACCCAGACTGGATCCGAGTGGATGCCAACGGCCGGCCGGTGCGCCATCCTTCCGATCCGCGCTATTGGGAAACCTGCGCTCTCGGGCCATACAACTTCGACTTCATGACCACCGTTCATGAAGAGATCATGCGCATGTACAAGCCCGACGGCATCTTCACCAACCGCTGGGCGGGCAGCGGCATGTGCTATTGCGAACACTGCCGGGAAAACTTCCACGCTGCCTCAGGCTTGGACCTGCCCCGCACCAACAACCCGCAGGACCCGGCGCGAAAGCAATACATCGTCTGGCGCCAAAATCGCCTCTTCGATCTCTGGCGCTTATGGAACGAGAAGATTCGGGCCATCAATCCCGGCGCCAGCTATCTTGCGAACGCCGGCGGAGGAGCGCTCTCGGATCTCGATATGAGGACCATCAACGATCTCGCGCCCACCATGATCGCCGACCGCCAAAGCCGGCGGGGCCTCATGGCTCCGTGGGCCAATGGCAAAAACGGCAAGGAGTATCGCGCGACGATGGGAAACAAAGCCATCGCAGGCATTTTCAGCGTGGGCATCGACGACGAGCATCGATGGAAGGACTCGGTACAGAATGGCGACGAGATTCGCCTGTGGGTTGCCGACGGCATGGCCCAGGGTCTTCGTCCATGGTTCGTCAAATTCAATGCCAAGCCCATCGACAAGCGATGGATGCCGGTAGTGAAAGAGATCTTCGAATGGCACCACGCCAACGAAAAGTACCTGCGCAATCTTCGGCCGCTGGCGCGTGTGGGTCTGGTTTATTCGCAGCAAAGTGCATGGTTCTATGGCGGCGAGGAAGCTCGCGAAAAAATCGACGAGCCAGCCCTCGGTTTTTACGAGGCACTCGTCGAAGCGCGCATCCCCTTTGAGATGGTTCACGATCGCTGCCTCGACGCCGACCATCTCGCGCCATTCCGCACGCTGATCCTGCCTAACATCGCAGCGTTGTCCGACGAACAGTGCACCAGCCTGCGCGCTTTCGTCGAGCGCGGTGGTGGTCTGGTCGCCACTTACGAGACATCGCTCTATGACGAGTGGGGTGTGCGGCGCAAGGATTTCGGTCTGGCCTCGCTTTTCGGCGCGTCTTACGCGGGCAAGCTTGAAGAGAACATGCTCAACTCGTATTTGAGCCTGGAAAAAGATCCGTCAACCAAAGCAATCCATCCGCTTCTTCGCGGCTTCGAAGACGCAGGCCGCATCATCAATGCGGTGAACCAGGTGGATGTGACCCCAGCAAGCTCCAGCCAATTTGCACCCCTGCGTATTGTTCCGTCATATCCCGATTTGCCGATGGAGTCGGTTTTCACGCGGCCCGGCGTTGCGCATTCGGCCGGCGTTTTCATGCAACAGGTTGGCAAGGGGCGCGCGGTCTACTTCCCCGGCGATATCGATCGTAGCTTTTGGCAAGTTCTATGCGTGGATCACGGAAAACTCCTCCGCAACGCGGTTGAATGGGCCACGAATGAACCACCATTTGTAACCGTCGAGGGCAAGGGCATTCTGGATGTAGCCCTGTGGGAGCAAGAGAAATCAATGACCTTGCACCTCGTCAACCTCACCAATCCCATGATGTTGAAGGGTCCTGTGAGAGAGATCGTTCCAGTTTCCACGCAAAAAATCTCTTTGCGGATTCCGGCGGGCAGGCGCGTCAGCCGTGTTCATCTGCTTGTCGCCAACAGAGAAATTCCGTGCCGCACCGAGCGCGAAACGATCTTTCTCGAGACTCCACCGATAGGACTCCACGAGGTAGTCGCACTCGATTTCTCAGCATAGCCCCCGCAAAGCGGCCGCGCCTCCCGCGCAAGTTTCACCTCTGTTATCCTGATGGGTTTGGTTGAGCTGGGAGGGAGCCATGCCGGAGCACCGAGCAAGGAAGCATCATCAGGACCGTGTGACGGAGGCTCTGAAAGATGAGATCGGCGCCATGATTGAAGGAGAGCTCTCCGACCCGCGCATTGACTTCTGTCACGTGAGTGAAGTGGCGCTGAATCCGGGCGGAAAGTCAGCGCGCGTCTACGTTGCCCTCGATAGTAACTCGAAAGATATCGCCAAGGCCGAGGAGGAGACCATCGCTGGTCTTGAGGCAGCTAAGGGCTATATTCGGCGCGAGTTGAAGGAGCGTATGGGTGTGCGCCACGTGCCAGAGTTGAGTTTCCTGGCCGATCGGTCGGGACGCTTCCAGGCGCGCATCGAACAACTGATGAGCCGGGGCCGCAAATCCGCCGCTGCGGGCAAGTCCGCAGGGCCGCAACCCAGTCTGCTCGAATCGGGTTCCGCAGAGACGGGGCCATCGCGGAAGAAGGAAGTACCGCTTCACTGAAACAATGAATCGGTTTTTCCCGAATGTCCGAGCCGACGCTGCGTCCTGGGCGCGCTTGAGGTTCCGCCTGAATCTGTTAGCCTTGACCACTGAAGGATCTCCGCGCTTCTTTACTGCGCGGAAGGCGAGCAGGCTTGGCCTGAATTCCCCTCCGCCTTGCAGGTAACCACGACCTTTGTCCTGCGCAACGCAGGCTGCTGTGTTTTGGAGTATTGCCGGAGATGGAGAATCCCGTGGAACCGTCGGTTCCGGATCAAGCTGCACGCCGGCCCTGGCGGATGCCGCGTCGGGCCACCATAATCGAAGCGGCCGTTTTTCTCGCATTCAGCGTCTTTTTCATCGTCTATGGCGTCACGCCCATCCTGGGAGGTGATGGCCTGGGCTTAGTAGGCGCTGACGAACCGCGTTATGCGCAGATCGCGCACGAGATGCTGGTGCGCTTCGACGCTGCACCCACACTCAAAGACCGGTTGAGCGCATGTGTCACGCCCTATCTCTATGGGCACCCATGGCTGGAGAAGCCCGCGCTTTATTACTGGCGCGCGATGTTTATCTTCCAGGACTTCGGAGTCCACGACTGGGCCGCTCGGCTGCCCTCCGCGACCTTCGCCTTTATCATGGCGGCGCTTATCTACCTCCACATGAGGCGCTTTCGGCCTGGCGGACATTTGGATGCGGCGCTCATCACCGTGTCTTGCGCGGGCATGTTGGCCTTCTCGCGCGGAGCATCCACGGATATGCAGATGGCCGCTCCGCTGGCCATTGGATTGCTCGGTTGGTATGCCTGGTATGAAACCAACTCCAAGTTCTGGCTCTATGACATCTACTTCTTTACTGGCCTGGCCACGCTTGCCAAGGGGCCGGTGGCGCCTCTTCTCGCTTTCCTCATCATTGCCGCATTTGCTCTCCTGCGCCGCGAGTGGCACATCATTCGCCGCTCATTCTGGTGGCCGGGAGTGGTACTTTACTTTGCCATGGTGCTGCCCTGGTTCATTGCCGTGCAGCATCAAAACCCCACGTTCTTTCGGGAATTCTTTCTCGAACACAACTTGCAGCGTTTCGCCACCGACCGCTACCAGCACAATCAGCCATTTTGGTACTACTTTGTGGTTGTGCTCCTTGGCCTCATGCCCTGGACCGTTATCGCGGTTCGTGCTCTGATCGACGGTATTTTGACCTCCGTCGCAGAGTGGAGACTCCGCCGTTCCCGGGCCGGAAAGCCATTGCCTAAGCGTCCCGGCGACGCGTTCCCCGAGTTTCTTGTGCTGTGGTCACTGATCCCCGTCGTCTTCTTTTCCTTCTCGCAATCCAAGCTGCCAGGCTACATCCTTCCCGCTCTTCCGCCCATCACCATTCTTACCGGAGACTACCTCTATCGGCGCAGCAAACCAGGACTCAACCGATGGATTCTCCTCGGACATGCCTTGCTATGTGGCGCCATGACCTTGGTGGCACTCCTCTTGCCCTGGTTTGTGGTTCATGGTGCAGCCATGCCGCTCGCGAATGGAGCAGCCTTGCCGCCCCCTCATGCGCTTGTAGCGGCAGCCTTTGCAGCGGCCGGTGCGGCGTTCCTGATTCTGGTTATCACCAAGGGCTATGGTGTGGCCCGGCTGCGGCCGGCTACCTGTTGGATTCTCGTGGTGCTGGTTCTGTTTGTCTATGGCGTGGGCCCTGCCTTTGGAATTCCTGGAGTCGATTCCACCAAACGCGTTATTCGCCTCCTCGACCGCACTTACTCGGCGCGACCCCTGGCCGAGCGAATTGCAGATTTGGTTCCCGCAAACGAGACGATTGCTGTGTTCCGCGTTCGCCGTGACACTGAGTATGGGGTCTCGTTTTATCGAAGCCATGAAGTAGTGAACTACGACGAGAACGGCGTGCCCGACGAGCAGCATATCCTTGTGGCCCGCATTCAGGGCCGCGGCGTCGATCCCGATACGCAACTCGTGCTGAGCGAGCTTCTTGAAGGCCGCCAGTACGAGCCGCTCTTCGCTTGGCCGGAGCAAGGGCTGGAAGTTTATCTCGTAGGCAGCAAATAGGCGCTCGTCAACTTGCGGCGGAGCGCGAACTCGTGTCAAAGTTGCCGGTAGGACCATTCCGCGCGCGCCGTCCTTCGAAAGTGATCTTGCTCAATGCCTTCTTCAATCGAATCGTCGAAAACCGGCGCGCCCCGTGCAATGCGGGCATTGCTCCACAAATCAAAGACCGCAAACACTCTCACCGGTCTTAAGCTAACCAAACCGGGCACTCTATAGAGGGCGAATGTTCACTTCGGGTGGTTCCATCGAGATACTCGATCTTCGGCACTTCGCAGCCCCGGTCCTTCGGCCGGTGCTGGAGGCTGAGGGTGAGTTATGGGCGGCTCGCCTCCACTGGGATTACCAGGCGTCGGCGCGTCTCCTCATGCAGTATCTCGACAACCATATGCTGCCCGGCTATGCGGCGCTTGCTTCCGGCCGTGTGGTGGGCTACGTATTCTGCGTCTACGAGGAAACCAAGGCCGTCATCGGCGACGTATTCGCGCTGCCAGTTGACACAAACGGCGAGGCATCAACGACCGAAGAGACTTTACTCCGTCACCTGTTTGAATTGCTGCTCAATTCACCACACGTCGAGCGCATCGAAGCGCAATTGCTTCTGCATCCCTCCGGCGCGTTCGGCGCGATCTTCCGTGACGCGGGATTTGAGATCTTTCGCAGGCTCTTTTTGGTGCGCCCTTTGCAGGGGCATTTAAAGCCGCCGGAGATGGATATCGCTGCCAACTTGGAACTTCGCTCGTGGCGCGAGGCAGATCTGGCGCCGGCCGCACGTTTAATCTGCGAAGCCTACCGCGACCATCCCGACAGCCTGATTAACGACCAATACCGCTCTGTTCACGGCTCCATGCGTTTCTTGAACAACATCGTGCATTACGCGGGCTGTGGCAGTTTTTCCCAGCAGGCGTCCTATGTCGTAGTGGAGCGGACCAGCCGCGAACTCGCCGCCCTTGTCCTCGGCTCGCGTGTCAGCGGGCAGAGCGGACACCTGACCCAGGTCTGCGTTCACCCAGCCTTCCGCCGCCGCGGGCTGGCTCGACTGCTGCTCTCTCAGGCCGCGCACAGCTTCATGCGCCTTGGCGCCGCCGAGATTTCCCTCACCGTGACGGAGGCCAACACTGAGGCTATAGAACTTTACAGGGATGAAGGCTACACATGCGCGCATAGCTTCGATGCGGCCGTTTGGCTGCGCGACGCGACAGCCTGACATGGAGTTGGCCGCGAGGCGGATTGCAGGACGGGGCTGCCGCCTGACCATTCGACATAATATGCTCAATAGAGCATAATATCGAAGTGAGTTGGAACGCGTACTTTCATCCAAGGTTCAAGGTCGAGTTCGACAAATTGTCGAAGGTTGTGCAGGATGAGCTTCTCGCCTCTCTCACCCCTCTGCGAGTCTATGGGTCGGCGCTTGGCAGGCCGGAAGTGGACACGCTGAACGGATCGTCATTCGCAAACATGAAGGAGCTTCGTTTCAAGGCAGGTGGAGGCGTATGGCGAGTTGCTTTCGCGTTCGATCCGGCGAGAGCGGCGATCCTGCTGGTGGCGGGGGACAAATCGGGAGTGAGCGAAAAAAAGTTCTACAAGCGCCTCATCGATAAAGCGGATAAGCGATACAAAGAACATTTGGACGGCTTTTAGCCAATGGAGTGGCGACATGAGGGGAACGATATCAGTGGAGGAGGTGATTGCCTCTCTGCCAAGGCAGCGGCAGGAGGCCATCAAGGCGCGCGGCAAAGAGTTGCTGGCGCGGGTCGCGCGGCGCATGACCCTGGCCGAGGTGCGGAAGGAGCGCAAGATCAGCCAGGCGAAGATGGCCGAGGCCTTGGGAATCGGGCAGATGCAGATTTCACGGTTGGAGCGGCGCAAGGATCCTCGGCTTTCCACGATGCAGCGCACGGTGGCGGCGATGGGCGGACATCTGACCTTGATTGCTACGTTTCCTGATCAGGAGCCGGTGGTGCTGGTGACAGATGCAGAGAGACCGAGGAAGGTAGGTTGAGGGTGGCAGGACCGAAGGCATCCGACAACCGCCAGAGGTGCAGTCACAATGGACAGAAAAGAAATTCGCGAGATCTCGGGGTATACCTTTGCTAAGCAGCAATCAAGAGCAGAGTCCTGGTATGACTCTGCTGCTTCTTTCCACGAAGGCGCAAACGTTCTCGGGCTGCATAAAGATTCCTTTCCCGGTGGAACGCGCGTATTTCTCACAAATGCGGCCCAGTCTATCGAGCTATTGCTGAAGGCCATCATCGTTGCAAAGAGCGGAATCGCTCCTAGAACTCACAGATTGCTCAAGCTCGCACGTGACGCTGGGGCTCCGTTTTCGACTAGCCAGGAGGCGACGTTAGAGCTCTTGGGCGAACTCTTGATATGGAGCGGACGCTATCCAGTCCCCAATAAGGCAAAAGACTGGGATCACTACTATGACGAGGTCTTTGAAAGACATGTGAATAGAGTAAGAGAGGGAAATGCAGCGATGGTGCTGGCAAACCGGGAGACATTTCCGTCGGTTAAGAATTGTGAGAAGCTTTGGGACCTAGCGAATCGGAGATGGGAAGAAATTCTGGTTACCAAGCAACAGAGTACGATAGGAACAACCGCAGAGCCTTCGCAGCGCCCAGAATGACAATTTTTTTGACGACAGGAAAATAACCCGTGACCAGAATGAGTCGCGGGCCTTGTCGTTAAGTGAGAGTTACGCTTTGGCGCTCGTCAGCGCGCCCAAATCGGCCGCCAGCTTCTCTGTGCTGAACGCCTCAATGATGTCGCCTTCCTTCACGTCGGTAAAGTTGGCGATGCCGATCCCGCACTCCATTCCATTAGTCACTTCGCGGGCATCGTCCTTGAACCGTTTCAGCGAGGCGATCTTTCCCTTGAAGACCTGTGTTCCATCGCGCATCACTCTCACTTCCGCGTCGCGGCGGATCACGCCATCCTGTACGCGGCAGCCGGCGATGGTGCCCACCTTGGGAATGCGGAAAACATTGATGACTTCGGCGCGGCCAACATAGTTCTCCTTGAACGCCGGTTCGAGCAGGCCCAGCATGGCTAGGCGAATCTCGTCCTGCAGTTCGTAAATGATGGAGTGCAGGCGAATCTGGACATTTTCCTGCTGCGCCAGCTCCGCCGCCTTGCGCTCCGGCCGTACGTTGAAGCCGATAATAATGGCGTTCGATGCCGTCGCCAGCAGCACGTCGCTTTCCGTGATGGAGCCGACGCCGGAGTGCAGTACTTTCACCCGCACCTTCTCCGTCGACATCCTTACCAGCGAGTCGGCCAGCACTTCCACTGAGCCGGTAACGTCGCCCTTGATAATCAGCGGCAGATCCTTGATACCCGATTGGCGAACCTGCTCCGCCAATCCTTCCAGCGACACACGCGAGCTCTTGGCAAGCTGCGCGTCGCGTTCCTTCATCTTGCGGTACTGGGCAATGCCCTTGGCCTTGTCGCGGTCGGCCACAACCAGGAAGGTGTCACCGGCGTCGGGCATACTTTCAAGCCCCAGCACCTCAACCGGAGTGGACGGACCGGCCTCTTCCAATGGGCGGCCGCGATCGTCGAACATGGCGCGAACTTTGCCGAAGGTGTTGCCTACGATGTAGCTGTCGTTCAGATGCAGCGTTCCATCTTGGACGAGCACCGTGGCAACGGCGCCCCTGCCGCGATCCAGTTTGGCTTCAAGAACGCTGCCCACAGCCTTCCGTCCGGGCGTGGCCTTGGGCGCTTTGATGTCGCTGACGAGACAGATCATCTCGAGCAGCAAATCGAGATTCATGCGCTTCTTTGCGGAAACCTCGACAAAAACCGTGCCTTGCTGGCCCGCGCCGGCCCATTCTTCCGGAATCAGGCCGCGATCCGCAAGCTGCTTTTTCACGCGGTCGGGATTGGCCTCCGGCTTGTCGATCTTGTTCACGGCTACGATGATCGGAACCTCGGCGGCTTTGGCGTGATCGATGGCCTCGAGAGTCTGCGGCATCACTCCGTCGTCTGCGGCAACCACGATCACAACAATGTCCGTTACCTTGGCTCCGCGTGCGCGCATGCGTGTAAAGGCTTCGTGACCCGGCGTGTCGAGGAAGACAATTTCGCGCCCTGAGGCAGGCGAGCCTTCCTTGGAAAACTTCACTTTGTAGGCGCCGATGTGCTGCGTGATTCCGCCCGCTTCGCCCGCCGCAACGTGCGTCTCGCGGATCGCGTCGAGAAGCGAAGTCTTACCGTGATCGACATGGCCCATCACTGTGACCACCGGTGGCCGCGGCACTTCGAGCTCGTCGGAGTTCTCGGCCTCGAGTACCTCTTCGATGGCCTGGTTGGCAATCTCCTCTTCGTAGCTGATGACGGTGGCCGCGGCGCCAAATTTGGCGGCCACGTCTTTCACCATCTCGGCGTCGAGAGATTGATTCACCGTGACAAATACGCCTCCCATCAGCAACGTCGCGATCAGGTCCTTGGCGCGAACATCGAGCTTCTCGGCCAGGTCCTTCACGCTGATGCCCTCCGTCACCGTGATGTCCTTGGTGATGGGCATAGGCTCCGTGCTGTATTGCGCGCCGCCATAGCGCGGCGGCGGCACAAAGCCCTTCATCGGGCCTTCTTTGGTCTTGGGGTACTGCTGCTTGCCTCGACCGCGGCCTCGCGAGCTCGCGCGCTGCGGACGCGGAGCTTCACCGGTCGGAGGTGCTCCGCCAGCGCCCGGACGTGCTCCAAATCCTGGGCGGGCGCCGAATGCAGGGCGTGCGCCAAAGCCGGGACGCGCGCCGGGAGCTGCCGAACCGCCGGGTCCCGCAAATCCACCTGCGCCTGCGCGCGTGGGATGCTTGGGGCGTGGGCCTCCTGCGAATTGACCGGGAGCGGTTGATCCGCCGGGGAATCGCTGCCCCGGACCTGTCGGTCCACTAACTGGCCTGCGATCGAAAATTGGTTTTCCGCGCTGCAGCCCGGTACCGGTAGCTGGAGGAGGGGTTGAAACAATGGACGCTTTGTACACCGGCCGCGGCCCAGTTTGTGGCATCACCATGCGGCGTGGCGCGGGCACAATTGGCTTGGTGGTTTTTGCGGCAGCCGACTCTGCGGCGATAGCGCTCACAGCGCCTGCCGCGCCACCACCGGGAGCTCCGCCGGCTTGCGGCGCTGCTTCGGCTTGTTCCGTCGCGGCTGCAGCTGCTGCCGGAGCTTCAGCAACGGGTGCAGCGACGGCTGCTGGTGCCTTAACGGCGATCTTTTCTTCGCGCGCAGCCGGAGCTGCATGCGGCTTTACAACCACGCCGGCCGGAGGCGGTGCCACAACAACAACCGGGCGCGCGGGAACGGCCCCTGCGGCGGGCTTAGCGACAACCGCCCCAACAGGCGGACGCGAGGCAATGGCCGGGGTGGATGGCGGGGGGGCGACAATGGGGGGCGCTGAGCGAGGTTGCGGAACGATTCTGCGTGGTTCTGGCTTGGCCGGCGGAGCGGCTGCAGCCGGCTTCGCGACGATAGGAGCTGCGGCGGCGGTCGCGGCAGGTTTCGCCGGCGCAGTTGTCGTCGGCTTTGCCGGGATCCGCGCGTGGCGTGCTTCTTCCTCTTCTTCCTTCTTCTTGGCCTGGATAGCCTTCAGCACGTCTCCAGGTTTGGAGATGTGCGACAGATCGATCTTGGGAGCAACGGGTTCAGCGCCGTGGCGAGTGTGCGCGCTGCCCGCATGCGATGCGGTCTTTGCCTCCCGCGCAAAGTGCGCACGAACCTTCTCCGCCTCGTCCAGCTCCAGCGAGCTCGAGTGCGTCTTCCCGCTGGAAACCCCGAGCTCCGGGAGAACGTCGAGAATCGCCCGAGACTTGACTTCCAGCTCTTTCGCGAGATCGTTGATACGAACCTTACTCATCCGCCTCTTTTCAGTTTGTGCCGCCAAAAGGCCCCTAGTTGCTCATATCTACCCCATGGCACTGGCTGTGTTGAAAACTTTTGTGATCGTGCAATTGAGCCGGAAGAACGCGGCAAGCTTACGCGCCGCCCTCTTTATCCGGCCGCTCTTCCTCTATTGCGCTTTCGGTTTCGTTGGCGTCAGGCTCCGAAATGTCCTCGGCGCCGATCGCATCGATTTCAGCTTCATCGGCTTCCTCGGATTCAGCGTCGGCCATCGCGTCTGCCACGCCTTCCGCTTCTTCAATCACCTCGGCTGAGTTTTCCGCTTCGGCTTCTTCCGTAACGATTTCTTCCGTTTCTTTGCCCGCCCGCGGCGGTTCAGCGTCAACCAACGAGTCTTTCCCGAGCTCCGCGCCAGCCAAAGTCGTTTCGTCCGCTTCCGTCCCGGCCGCGGCTTCGGCATCGACTGCCTCGGCCGCCAATGCTGCCTCGGCCGCCTGCGCTGCCTCAGCCTCTTCAAAACGGCTAAAGTAGTTCCGCACCGCGACGCCGATCTTCTCCAGCGTCTTTTCGCCGATTCCCGGAATTTCCTCGAGCTGCTCCGGAGTCATGTCGGCAAGGCCCTCGACCGTCGTAATTCCCGCCGTAACCAGCTTCTGAACAATGCTTTCGCCCAGTTCGGTCAATTGCTCGATCGGAGTGGTGGGAGGGCCGGCCAGAGCCTGCATCTGCTGCTCGACCTCCTGGCGCTTCTCCTCTTCGCTCTTGATATCGATCTTCCAGCCGAGCAATTTCGCCGCCAGGCGCACGTTCTGGCCCTTTTTGCCGATGGCCAGCGAGAGCTGCGTGTCGTCGACAATCACTTCCAGCTGCTTGTCGGTAAGGTCGGTAATGGAGACGCGGCTAACCTTTGCCGGCTGCAGTGCTTTTTCCGCGAAGGTTGTAATCTCATCGCTGAATTCGATGATGTCGATCTTCTCGCCGCGTAGCTCGCGGATAATCGACTGCACGCGCATGCCCTTCATGCCCACGCACGCGCCCACGGGGTCCACGTCCTTGTCGCGGCTCTGTACGGCGATCTTGGTCCGCTCGCCGGCCTCGCGCGCAATGGCGCGAATCACCACCGTGTTGTCGTAGATCTCCGGAACCTCAGACTGGAACAGGTTCGATACCAACTCCGGCGCGGCACGGCTCACAATCACCTGCGGCCCTTTGGCTGCGCGGTCTACCTTGATCAGCACCACGCGCACGCGCTCGCCCACGCTGAATTGCTCCAGCCGCGACTGCTCGCGCTTCGGGCAGCGGGCCTCGGCCTTGCCCAGGTCGAAAATGACGTCCTGGCCCTCGAGGCGCTTCACCGTCGCGTTCAGTACTTCCTTCTCGCGGTGCGCATATTCCTGGAAGACCGTGTCGCGCTCGGCCTCGCGCACCTTCTGGAAGATGATCTGCTTGGCCAGTTGCGCGGCGATGCGGCCCAGCGGGCTGGTGTCCCGATAAATGCGGATCTCGCTGCCCACTTCCACGCCCGGAGCCATCTCATTGGCCTCCGCAAGCGTGATCTGGTTCACGGGATCCTCGATCTGTTCCTCGTCGGCGACCACTGTCTTGTAAATGTAGGCGGTGATCTCGCCGGTATCCTTGTTCAATTCCCCACGCATGTTCTCCTGGGTCTTGTAGAACTTGCGCGTCGCCAGGGCAATGGCTTCCTCGACCGCGCCCACCACGATGGCGGGATCGATGCCCTTCTCGGAACTCAGAAGCTCGATACTCTGATACAAAGCGCTGGTTGCCATACTCGTCTTGAACTCTCTTGTTCGTTCCGCGCCGCCTGACCCGTTTCTGGCCTCGTGACAGCGCTGTTGATTTGCAGTTCTTGTGCGGGCAGTAGCTTTCAGTCCGCGCACCCACAAGCTGGAAGCTAGGAGCTAGAGGCTCGAAGCTCGCATTTCAGATCTCCGGTACCAGATTCGCCTTCTCGATATTGCTCAAGGCGATCTCCACCGTGTTTACGCCCGCTTTGCGGCTCTTGCTGTTCTGTTTCACGGCCGCCAGGTCAATCGAGATCTTTCCTGACTCCCGAACAGCCGGCGGCATTGCCATCAATCTTCCCTGCCAGTGCCGGTTGTTGCGGATCGGTTCAAAGGTCCGCACTTTCACCAGGCAACCGGCAAACCGCTCGAAGTCCTCCGGTCGGCTTAATTTCCGATCCAGTCCGGGAGAGCTGGCCTCCAGCGTGTACTCGCTGCCCGGAACCAGGTCCTCTACGTCGAGCAAAACTCCAAAATCGCGGCTGAATGCCGCGCAATCTTCGTGCGTTACGCCGGAAAGCTGCTCGACGCTGAGCGAACCCTCCCTCAGCCTTTCCGGCAACCCTTCCGCTCCAGCCGCAGCCGCAGCTTTCAGTTGCGCTCTGCCCTCGGCGTTCTTCTCGAGAGACACGCGCAGTGCGCGTTCCTTCGCTGAACCGGTGAACTCGATGTCGACCACGTCGAGTCCATGCGAGGCGGCCACCCGCTCCGCCGCCTTCCGGATTTCGTCCAAGCCAACCGCCATCGACCCTGCTGCCAAACGACGGCCTTTTCACCCGTATCACGTTGATTTCCGGTGATTTTCGGGTGCAATTTGCCGCAAATAAAAAGTGGGCGATAAGCCCACTCATCTCTCCGCCAGCCGGTGTGCACACGGAACAGCCTGACGGACAAATTCGTCTGCATGGCTAGAATACCGCGAATTGACGGGGAATTCAATGGGCTAAAGTGAGGTAGCGGCAGCGCCCGAAGCCCCTGTCACGGTTGCCGATTGTAAGCCTCTCATTTGCTACCCCACCGAGCCCCGGCACTTCCATCGCCCGCGCCCTCAAAATAGCCGTGCGCGTTCCCCCACTTAATAGCGGCCTGTTTCAAGTCTGTGTTCCCGCAGTTTAAGTAGTCTTCGGCCATCGCTTTGTCGCCAAATTTGTTCAGCGCATCGACCAAAACATCCTCCGAGCCGGGTTCGCCCTCATCAATGAAAAACGCATAAGCTTTGGCAATCACCGCAAGGTTAGGCTCTTTCAGCGCGGCGATCAGGGGCTCGATGCCGGGAGCGCCAATTTCTTCCAATGCCTTGACTGCGGCGGATCGGATCGTCAAATCGCGATCCCTAAGGAGCGCGATCAGCGGCTCGACCGCCCGTGCGTCTTTGATCTCTCCTAGAGACTTGGCAGCCCGCCCTGGCAGGTTCTCAGCGCCCCTGTCCCCATGCTTCAGAACTTCGATCAAGGGTTCGACGGCGCGGGGGTCTTTGATCTCCCCCAACGCATCGACCGCGAACTCTCTGACACTCGCATTCTCGTCTTGCAGGGCGGCGATCAGCGGCTCGACGGCTCCAGGGTCCTTGATTTCTCCTAGGGCTATGGCCGCGCTCGTTCGGACAGAGCTATTTGCATCCCTCAATGTGGCGATCAACGGCTCGACGGCCCGGGAGTCCCTGGACTCTCCCAACGCATCAGTCGCAATACGCCTGACCTCCCAATCAGGATCCTTCAGGGTAGCGATAAGCGGCGTGAATGTGCGGGGGTCTTCGATCCTTCCCAACGCGTAGGCCGCGGAGCCTCGGACGTCCGAATCTTCATCATTCAGGGCAGCGATCAAAGGTTCGACTGCGGGCGCGCCCATATACGGCAACGCATAGGCTGCGCCGCCCCGGACATCAAAATTCGCATCCTTCAGGTTGGCGATCAAGAGTTGGACGACCGGTGCGCCAAAGCCTTCTAACGCCTCTGCCACCGTCGATCGGAGATCTGAATGCTGCAGGGCGGCGATCAACGCCGCGACGGCGCGAGGGTCCCCAATCCCTGCCAATGCACGCACCGCCGAATTTCGAACGCTCAAACTCGAATCCGCATCCTTCATGGCGGCAATCAGGGGCTCGACGGCCCGGGGATCTTTGGTTTGTCCCAGCGATACGGTCGCGAAATATTGGACTTCCGAAGTCGGGTCCTTCAGAGCAGCGATCAAGGGCTCGACTACCCGGGGGTCATTGGCATACCCCAACTCCGCCGCAGCGTTCGCTCGTTCGCGAAAATCTCCGTCCTTCAGAGTCACAATCAGCTGGCTTACCCGATCATCCTGCCCAAACGCCCTCCGCGTCGGCCCAAGCGCGCAGAAGGACAGAAGCAGGGTAGCGGCGAGCCATTGTGTCACTCGATGAGAGAAATGAACTTCCGGCAGTTTCAAACGTCCCCCTGCATTCGGCGGCCCTGAGGAGTGGCCCTGGTTTTTGTCGACGAGCCGGATCCAGGGCTCGTTCATACAAGCGGCAGTGCCCGGTAGGCAGAATCCTCTCGCCGCGTTCGAAAATTGCCGTCATTTTACTCCGTTTCCCGGAGGGTCGAGAACGCCGGAGAGCGGCGGGCTGGAAAAGCTCGACGCCGACAACATTCAGGTTCACCTGACCAACTTCGTCCCCCGCTCAGAGTTGCACATCGGTCTCTTCGACATGCCCGAGAACAGACCCAATCAGCCGGCATCGAACGAACAGGCTCTGAGCGCTGCAGAATTGCACGTCCGAGGATCGCCCGGGACGGTGGTAGACTCGGCAGTGCTTAGGACAGCCACCATGCCAAACCAAACCTCAATATCCTCTGCTTCGCAACGTCCTGAACTCGCCCAGCGTACCGCCATCCTGCAACAAGCTGCTCAATCTGCCGTGGCCTACCTTGAGTCCTTGGATCGCCGGTCGGTTGCGCCAAGCGCCGAAGCGGTTTCGGCCATGCGCGCGCTTCGCACATCGCTGCCGGAATCGGAAACTGCCCCGGCCGAGGTCATTCGCTTGCTCGGCGAACTCGGAGGTCCCGCCACGATGGCAATCTCCGGTGGCCGTTTCTTTGGATTCGTGATCGGCGGATGTCTGCCTGCCGCTATGGCAGCGAGTTGGCTGGTCGACACCTGGGATCAGAATGCCGGGCTCTGGACTGCGACGCCGGTGGCGGCCGAATTGGAAGAGACGGCCGTCGAATGGGCGCGCGAGCTGCTTGGACTGCCTGAAGGAATCGCGGGCGGCGTTGTCACCGGCGCAACCGTGGCCAACTACACAGCGCTGGCGGCGGCGCGCCACTTTCTGCTCGAGCGCGCCGGATGGGATGTCGAGGCAGATGGACTTTTCGGGGCGCCTGAGTTGCGCGTCGTGGTCGGCGAGGAAGCGCATCCCTCACTCCTCAAGTCGCTCTCGATGCTCGGGCTGGGAAAGAAGCGCGTCGTGCGGGTCCCCGTCGACAGGCAAGGCCGCATGCGGGCTGACGCACTGCCGCACCTCGACGCCATGACGATTCTTTGTCTGCAGGCCGGGAACGTGAATACCGGCTCGTTCGATCCCGCAAGCGCAATTTGCGCCGAGGCACGCGCTGCGGGTGCGTGGATCCACGTGGACGGCGCGTTCGGCCTTTGGGCCGCTGCGTCGCCCCAATACCGGCACCTTGTGAAGGGTTTCGAGCTGGCCGATTCATGGGCAACCGACGCGCACAAATGGCCGAACCTCGGCTACGATTGCGGACTGGCCTTGGTGCGGAACGAGGAAGCCCTGCGTGCAGCAATGGGCATGCAAGCAGCCTATCTTGGGCGCGGCGGACGGCGCGAACCCTCTGACTTCACCCCAGAGCTCTCGCGCCGCGCGCGTGGCATCGAGTTGTGGGCCGGTCTGCGGCAATTGGGCAAAGCGGGAATGGCTGCGATCGTGGAGCGAACCTGCGCTCATGCGCAGCGCTTTGCGTCGGGATTGAAAGCCGCAGGGTTCGAAGTGCTGAACGAAGTCGTCTTGAACCAGGTGCTCGTTTCGTTCGGTGATGCCGAGAAAACAGCCAGAGTCATCGCGCGTTTGCAGGCAGATGGAACTTGCTGGGCCGGCCCGACGGTTTGGCAGGGAAAATCAGCCATGCGCATCAGCGTCTCTAGCTGGGTTACGACGGAAGACGACGTGGAATTGAGCCTCAAAGCGATGATCGAGGTGGCTCGCGAGTAAGAGGGCAATCGGTCGGCCATTACTACCGTTTGCCTAAGCCCGTTACCAGCGCTCGCCTGTTCGCGGCCAAAGTTGTAACGAATTCTCGCGATTTGCTTTGCGCGGCGGATAACGAGGCGCGACAATAACGGAATGAAATGGCTTCATCTTTCTGCCCTGGCTCTGCTTGCTTCCTTTTCCGCACTGCCGCAGCTCCGTGCACTTGAGAAACAGCCTGCCACGGTGTACCACGCCCGGCGCGTTGCGTTGGCAGCCAAACTGAATGGCGGCGTGGCCGTGCTCTTCGCGGCAGAAGAAGCGCAACTTGATTTCATGCCCTATCGGCAGGATTCGGATTTCTATTATCTAACCGGCTGGAACGAGCCCGGCGCGGCCTTGATGATTGTGAGCGACGCACCCCAGGCAGCCTCGCCTCGCGCCTACAAGGAAATTCTCTTTCTCCCCGCGCGCAATCTGCGCATGGAGAAATACACCGGCGAAAAGATGGATGCGGCCACGCCTGGCGTAGAGGAGGCTTCAGGCGTGGACCATGTTGAGCCGATGGCCGAGCTCCCTGCGGAGCTGAATCAGCTCGTTGCCGCGGACCGCTCGCTCTTCAACAATCTTTGGACGCAGCCGGATCCAGCCGCGGCCAAAGCACTGCTCGGTTTTGCCAGCGTGGCGCTGGGAACCTCCGCCGCTCCCCCGCTGCATGACGTCACCGGCATGATCATGCCTCTTCGGCAGATCAAGGATCAAGGCGAGATCTCGCTCATCAAGAAAGCCTCGGCGGCGTCAATCCTCGCTCAGCGCGTGATGATGCAATGGTGGGTCAAGCCTGCTATGACCGAGCGCGCCATCGCCGGAGCCATGACCGCCGTGTGGATGGAGAACGGCTGCGAGCGGCCGAGCTACGCGCCCATTGTTGGCTCGGGGATCAACTCCACCATCCTCCACTACTCTGCCAACGACCGCACCATGCAGGACGGCGACGTTCTCCTCGTCGACGCGGCTTGCGAGTATTCCATGTATGCCGCCGACATCACTCGCACAGTTCCTGTGAACGGCCACTTCACCCCGCGGCAGCGCGAAATCTACTCGATCGTGCTGGGCGCCCAGCAGGCGGCCATCGATGCTTTTGTGGCCGGCAAATCGACCATCAACGATCGCGACCGCCAGGACCCGAACTCGCTCGATACGGTGGCTTACAACTACATCAACACCCACGGAAAGGACCTGCACGGCCAGCCCCTCGGCCAGTATTGGTTGCATGGCCTTGGCCACATGATGGGTATCGACGTGCACGATCCCGCCAACTACCCAGCGGTTCTGAAGCCGGGAATGGTCTTCACCATCGAACCGGGTATCTACATTCCCGAGGAAAGACTCGGCGTGCGCATCGAATGTGATTTTCTGGTCGGTCCGGACGGCAAATTGATCGATCTCGATGCTGCGCTGCCCCACACCGCGGACGAGATCGAAGCCGCAATGCGGGCCAAATAAATCCCAAAGCAGCGAAATAAACTGGGAGGCGGAGAACGACATTAAATTGCCGGGAGAATTCGACCGGCAGGGCACGAAGTGTCAGGGCACGACCGGGGAACCCACGCAGTGCGTGGGTCGCGTGCCGTATATGCTGTCAATTGAATTCGGCTTTAGCCGCTGAAGGATGCTCGCGGAGCAGGCAACATGAATATCGACCCGCGCGACGCCATGCCCTCCGATCAACTCGATGCGCTCAGCCGCGCCTTCAGCGAACAACTCTTGGCCTGCCTCGATGAGTGCGCGCGCGGCCGCACTGGCCTCTTCTCGGAATTGATGGACGGGGAAGAAGGAAAGTCCTGGCCCGAAGCTGCACGCCTGCGCGATCTTGCTGTCGCGCTTCAGAGTGTCCTCGCTCAGCACGAGGAAAGGAACGCGCTCTGCGATGAGTTCCTTGACCTCTGCACCATCCATGGCGAGAGCCATCCAGGAGAGCGCAAACTGGCGCGTGCGTTTCTTGGGCGAATCGAGCGCGGCGAAGTGGGCTCGCCAACGCAAGATAAACCGCCGTGGTGATTACTGAAACGGGCAAGCTCTGTCTTCGCGGACCGACCGCACTCCAATTCTGTGTCAAGCCCCCGTCGTCTGCCACTCTTGTTGACTTACCCCACTAACTCACTGATTTCTAAATTACTTACTCGCTCTTTCACTCCTTCACATTTTTCCGTCAAGTTTGCCGATTATTTCCGCCTTTCGGCGCATACTCAAACCATGATCGGATGCCAGCCATGAGTCGTCGTGCGGCCTGCCGTTTGCTGTCTGCCGCCCACCTGCTAGCACCGCCGGCTGCCTGCAGGCATGCTGACTCGCATACTTGCCGTTTTGTCGGCTGGGAGTATGTAGGCATGGCTGAGGTATGGCCCGAGGTATGGGGCCGTCCGTAAGCCATTTGTTATCAGATATGGAGGTATGGCATACCGAGGGGAGGGGGCGGGGATTACCAAAAGATAACCCCCCTTGCCAAGCCACCGGCAACCTCTTGGAATACGACGATCAAAGTGGCCGCGCTAAAAGCGTACGCCAACCGTGACGGGAATCAGCTCAGTCGTCCCGAGGCCGTTGCTCTGAGAGATCGGAGGTGTATGCACGTACAGGTAGCGGGCTTCGGCAAAGAGCTCGGCTGTCCCGGCAGTATCAGGCCCGTACATATCGCTGCCCAGGCGGTGATAAATCCCTAAGCCGGCGTTGCCGCCCCACTGATTGGAAGTGATCGTGAGAACATTTTCCGGCACCTCGTATCCATAGAGGTCGCAGCACACGTAATCGCTGAAGTTCGTCGACTTGTGGTAATAGCCGAAGCCGCCAACCAGATAGAGGCCGTTATGCCATTTCGGAGTGAGGTCGATGACCGGAGAGCCGGTAATCGAGTTGAAATGGGCATTCCCCGATTGAGTGCCGACAGCCGAAATAAATGCCCCCGGCAACTTGTCGTCGATGAATTGATACTCCAGCAGCGTGGAGAACATCCTGGAGAAGCGGAAGCCTGCGCCGACGGTGAAGTTCCCGCCCCATGTAATGTATGGCGTGTCGTTCCCGACCGGGCCGTTGAATCCTCCACCGAATTCAAATGCCAGACTGTGAAACATTTTATGGTGGCCACCGCCACTGCCCTCGCCGTATTGGCCCCCGCCGGCCCCGCCACCAAACGCCGCCGCGCCGCCCGAAGCTGGGTTACCGGGCAGCGAGAACTCGGCGAGTTGCAGTCCCGACGAGCTCAGCCCCGCCTGACCCAATCCGTCCCGACTTGACGAGTAGCCGGCGCCGCTGAATGGGCTATGAGTGAATTGATCGATAGATGGGGTGGGCGATGGGACAGATTGCGCAACGGCAAAACCGGCAGCGACCAAGGCCGCGGCGACCATCAGACCTGCGCGCCGCATTGGCGAGATCAAACGGGGGGATGACATGGAAACCACCTCAAATACTGAATTTTGTGCAATTTCCGGCAAGGGAATCGCCTGTCATTTCAATTAGACACCGAAAGTCGTCAGAGGTTGCCTTTCCCGGGCGCGCAGATTCCCTCTGGATGAGACGGGCAAAGCTCCCGCGATCAGCCCTGCGCCAAAGGTGCCATGGACCCCAACCGCCTGCGCAGCCAACGTCTTGCCCTTCAGCAAAAGCAAAGGCCGGAGAACCGGCCCCGGCCCTTGCTAGCTCCGCTATCCCTGTATGTCGAACTGTTCCGGGTGCAGAGTTGGATCGCTCTTTACCAGCACGTTCTTGCCAACCAGTTCTTCGAAGTCGTTTAGCCAGCGATTGCCGTTCGCCTTCAGAACCTTCACCGTCTCGGGATGCACGCGCAACATCACGTCGGCATTTTCAAAGTGCTTCCGCATCTTGCGCATTTCAATGTAGATCTCATTGCACACGGTGGCCGAGCTCTTCACCATGCCTGTTGCCTGGCAGGTTGGGCAGGGCACGCTAAGCGTCCGCTCCAGCGACTGCTTCACGCGTTTGCGGGTGATCGCCACCAACCCAAAGTCGTTAAACTGCAGCACCTTGGTCGGAGCGCGATCGCTCTTCAATGCCTCTTCGAGCGCGGCCATCACCTTGAACCGGTTCCTGCGCTCGTCCATGTCGATGAAGTCGATGACGATAATGCCACCGAGGTCACGCAACCGGATCTGGCGAACAATCTCCGGCACCGCGTCGAGGTTGGTTTTGAGAATCGTGTCCTCAAGCCGCGCCGACTTGCCCACGTATTTGCCGGTATTGATGTCAATCGCGACCAGTGCCTCAGTCTGGTTGATCACAATCGATCCACCTGACTTCAGCCATACCTTCGAGCGCAGCGCCTTCGAAATCTCTTCCTGAATACCGAAGTGCTCGAACAGCGGCGTCTCTTTGGTGTAGAGCTTCACGCGCCGCACAAGCGAGGGAGAGAAGCGATTGAGGAAGCGCACGATGCGCTCGTAATCCGATTCCGTGTCAACCCAGATGTTGGCAAAGTTGGAGCTCACTTGGTCGCGCAGAATGCGCTCGATGAGCGATAGATCGTGGTAGATGAGGGCCGGCGACTTCGAGGATTCCGAACGCTGCTTGATATCGTTCCAGAGATTCATCAGGAAGCGCAGGTCGGCGCGTAACTCATCTTCTGACGCGCCTTCCGCGGCGGTTCGCACAATAAAGCCTCCGGGAGCTTCGCCACGCTCGTGAACCAGAATCCGCTTGAGGCGATGGCGCTCTTCGTCGGAAGCGATCTTCCGGCTTACGCCCACGTGAGTCACGGTCGGCATGAAGACCAGGAATCGGCCGGGCAGCGCGATGTGACTGGTAATCCGCGCGCCTTTCTTGGCGATCGGTTCCTTGGCGATCTGCACCAGGATTTCCTGGCCGGACTTTAGCAGGTCGGAGATGATGGGAAGGTCTGAAGTCTGTGCCGAACGGCGCGACGGTCCACGCCGATTGCCTTGCACCCCACGGCCACGCTGTCCGCGGCCTCCGCGGTCACGACGTTCACGGCCGGGGACCGCCGGCGCACCGGTCGAGGCTTCTTCTCCCTCGACTTCATCTTCCTCCACGCCGCCTTCGTCAAAGTTCTTCTGGATGCGGTGATCGAGATGAGCCTCCTGCAGCATTTCGCCCAGGTCGCCGGTGCGGAGGTGGCTGGGAATCGTCTCCTCTTCGTAATCGTCGGTGTCGTGCACTTCCGGCTTGTGCCGGCGCCCATGAGGCGTGGCTTCAAGCTCCTCGCCTTCGATGACTTCTTCTTCAACCAAGCCTTTGCCGGGTGCATACGTCGAAGCCGGAGTGCTGGTTGCGGCACTTTTGCTGTCTGCGGAAGTGTCGCTGTCCTTCTTCTTCTTGCCGAAACCGAAAAGCTTAAAGCCTGTCGGAGCCGACGGATCGATCCGGTGCGAAGCGTCTGCATCCTCTTCTGGCTCTGCCGAACCCTCGCTCGGCGAGTCCTGCGCTGATTCGGCTTCATCGCTGCCCTCAGGCGCGGGAAGTTCATCGTCGGTGAGTGTTTCCAGAGCGTTTGAAGCGAGTTCTTCCTCTTCGAATTCAAAAGGAGCTTCCTCTGGATCTCTCAATTCACTTTCATGAAGCTCCGCCACAGGGGCTTCTGTCTCTTCGAAAATCTCTTCCTGTACAGATTCTTCCTGGGGCTCCTCGGCCAAATCGTTTTGCGTCTCTTGTGCCGCTTCAATGGGAGGTTCGGCCCCACCGCGGCGCAGTGAGAGCGACTCCCCCGGTAACAGTCCGCTGCCGTCCCAAGAGAGCGGTGCTTCGATAAGCGTGGAGGGCTTGAATGTGCTCGCAGGGGGGCGCGGCGCCACTGGTTCCGGTGCCGACTTTGCGCTTTCAGCGCCGGGCGTACCGCCATACTTCGAAAGCGATTCGCCAGGCAACACAAAGGGTGCTGGAGCACGATGTTCATGCGGTGCCGGTGCAGCTTCTGAAGCTTGAATCGTCGGGGACTGCTCCGTTGCGAACTGCGATTCCGAACGGCTAACGGAAACCGGCTCAAATTCGTTTCGACTCGCAGGCTGGTCGCTCGGGACGCGGCCACCACGCCGGCGGCGCCGTCCACGCCAGCGGCGTGCCCCTGCTTCATCCGAATCCTGCGCCAGCCCGGATTGGTCCTGAATAGCCGAAGTTCCGGAATGGGGTGATTCGATGGACGGCGTCCGGGCTTCTTCCGCTTGCCGAGGCTCAGGTCGCGACTCTTGTCTGTTTTGGTCCCGACGCGGGCCCCGTTCTTCCTGGCGGCCGCCCTTCCACCCCGCCGACGAATTGGACGCCCTCTGCGAGTCGTCGGGAGCCCCGGCGCCGTTGCTGTCAATCCCATGCGGGTGCTTGACCTCGCGAGGGGCCTGCCCGGCTCCACTGGCCGCGGCTCTCTCCAACTCGTCGGTCTCTTCCTGATCCTCGAGCTCGATGAAGTCGGTTACGTAAAGGAACGCGTCGCGCTCAAGTCCCAGATCGACAAACGCCGACTGCATGCCGGGTAAAACGCGCGTGACGCGTCCGTTGTAAATGGAGCCCGCGAGGGTGTACTCGTTTTCGCGCTCGTAGTAAATTTCCGCGAGTTGATCGTCTTCCAGAATCGCCAGCCGCGTCTCATGCGGCGTGCTGGAAATACAAATTTCTTTTGCCATCGTACCTTTCCGTCCGGCAGCCTATGGCTGCTGGTACACGCGGCAAGGTCGGATGGGGCGCGCACGATCGGCGAAGGAATGGATGGACGGATAACCGGGGCGATGCCCTGGAAATGGCCTCTGTCTCGAGGTCCTTCCCAAGGGCGGCGAACCAATGCGGATGTCGATGAAAACAAGCCGAACGGGCTGCTGGTTGTGGCAATCCGATGACAGAGAGTTTGTGGCCGTCCGGGCCGGATCTTCCGGCGGGGCCGTTCGACCAGCGGCTCTTGCAAAGAGTTCTCGCGCCGGCGAACAGAGGAATTTGTCCCCCGAATTCTCCGCGCGTTCCTTGCAATAAGCGAGCCGCAAGTGGTCTTCCCGTCTCTGCGTACTCATAAACCCAATCCTGCCGGGCGCGATCCATCGGGACCATGCCGGCGAAGTGCTTTGATCATTCCTCTCTTGCGGCCTGAAACAATCGCCGGAAACAAATTCCTGATCGTCTTAGGCGTACCAAGAGCCAAACCTTTGGGACGACACCTCGGTCAAAAAGGATCGAGATGCGTCAATTAACGAACCGGCGCATGCGGACATTCATCGCCACGCCCAGCGCCAGGAACGTAAACAGCACCGAAGATCCACCGTAACTCATTAAAGGTAAAGGGATTCCGGTGACGGGCATCAGACCGATGACCATGCCAACGTTGACCGCGATCTGAAAGGTCAACACAGCCACTATTCCCATAATAATGAGGGAACCGGGCAGGTCGGCGGCTGTTTGAGCGTTTTGAATCAAACGCATCAATATAAGGAAGTATAGCAGCAGGACAAAAAACGCACCCACAAAGCCGTGTTCCTCGCTGAATGCGGCGAAGATAAAGTCCGTATAGGGAATGGGCAAAAAATAGCCTTGGGTTTGGGTTCCCTTTTCGAGACCCTTGCCCCAAACGCCGCCAGATCCAACGGCAATCTCCGATTGCAGCACTTGGTAGCCGGACCCATGAGGATCGTTGCCCGGATTGATGAAGCTTGTGAGCCGAGCCTTCTGATAAGGCTTGAGAATCTTGCCGCTCGACCAGGCCCCGCCGACCAGGACCGCGCCCACTGTGATCAGGATCAAACTCTGCCGCAAGTTGATCCCGCCCAGAAACAGGCCTGCGACCAGAATCGGCGCATACGTGAGCGTCGTGCCCAGGTCCGGCTGGATGAGCACCAGGATCATTGGAAGTCCAACCAAGCCAAAGGCCTTGAAGATTTCCGTCCAGGTCAGGTTGCGGCCCCCAATATTGGCGATGTAGCGTGCCACGGCGAGGATCAGCACCAGCTTGACCCACTCTGAAGGTTGGAATTGAACGGGTCCGATGGCGATCCATCGCCGTGCGCCGAGGGCTTTGTGGCCGACGACCTTCACAGCGACCAGCGAGACAACAAAAATGCCGTAGAGCCACGGCGACAAATCGATCAAGCGGTGATAGTCGATCTTGGCCAGGACAAACATGCCCACAAGGCCCGCAGCAATAAACAGGATTTGTTTCGTCCCGAAGCTGGCAAACTTCGTATGCACCGTGGCCGAATGAACTTCCAACACCGACAGGCTGCAAAGCAGAAGTACCAGGCCCAGCAGAGCCCAGTCGAAGTCGCGAAAGCTCAGGAAACGGCGCAGGGGCATAGCGGCTAGTGTACTTTCTGCGGTGCGGGCGCCAGAGCTGCCACTTGCGGCGAATTCTTCGGAGACGCGGCCGTGTTCGAAGTCGCGAGCCCCTTCTCATGTTTCTGAGCGGCCTTGGGGTCCTCCGCCACAATCCCATGGCTATCGACAAAGAAATGTCCGCTGCGTATTCGTTGAGACGCAGAGTTCTTCTGACCGGCGCCTGAATCCGGCGTCGTCCACACCGCACCCACTTCAGCAGGCGCCGCCGCCTTCTCAGGTGGCAAATTGCCCGCGAGGCGCCGCTTCTTGTCCACAAAAGCCGTTACCACTTTTGCGGCGATGCGCGCCGGGTAACCGCTGAATCCGCCGTTCTGCCACAAAACCGCCACCACGAGCTCGGGATTGCGGCGCGGCGTCACGCCCACAAACCAGACGTTTGGATCAGTGGCCTTACCTTTGTTGGTTTTTTCCAGCGCCGCGTGACTCATCACCTCTGCAGTTCCGGTTTTGCCGGCAAAGTCGATCCCTTCCAGATGTGCCGAACTCGCTGTGTGATACAAGCCTGGCTGTGTCACTTCAGCCATGCCGTTGGTAATGATGTCCCAATTTGCTGGATCGATCGGAACGTACGCTTCGCCCGTACCCGGGAAACTATCCTGCAGCGATTTATAAAAATCGCTGGAAAGCTCGTTGGGGAAAACCAAATGCGGCCGCACCATATGCCCCCCCGATGCAATGCCGCCAATAATGCGCGCCAGTTGCATGGGTGTTGCCTCAACTGCACCCTGTCCAATGGCCACATCGAGCGTCTCGTCGGGGTACCAGCGATGATGAAAGTTCTTTATCAGCCAATCAGGCGAGGGCATCAGGCCGGCTTGCTCTCCGGGCAGATCAATGCCCGTCTTCTGTCCGTATCCGAACTCCGTCGCATACTTCACGATCCGATCGATGCCCAGCTTGTCGCCGAGCATGTAGAAGAACGTATCGCAGGAGTACGGAATCGCATTGTTCATGTCCACCGCGCCATGTTTCTCGTCGCATTTGTGGAAGTAGCCGTATGGGCCCCATCCGCCGCTGCACACAATGTGCATGTTCTGCATGATGCCTTCCTGCAGCCCGGCCACCGACATCAGGATCTTGAACGTCGACCCCGGCGCAAGCTGTGCCTGGATGGCCTTGTTCAGCAGGGGATGGTCGGGATCGGTGATGAGCTTGTTCCAGTCGGTGCGGTCGATCTTGACGGCAAACGCGTTGGGGTCGAAGCTGGGCCGCGACACCATCGCCAAAATCTCGCCGTTCCGCGGGTCCATGGCAACGATCGCGCCGTTGCGGTTGCCCAGTGCGAGCTCCGCTGCGCGCTGAAGATCGTTGTCGATGGTGAGCCGCAGATCCTGCCCGGGAACGGCATGCTCGATGCCGAAGTAGCCCACCTCGCGTCCGCGGCTGTCGACGACCACCTCTCGCGAGCCGTCTTGCCCACGCAGCAACTGGTCGTACGTTTCCTCCACGCCTGCCTTGCCCACAACATCGCCCGGCTCATAGTAGGCAAAGCGGGGATTGTTCAGATCGTCTTCGCTCACCTCGCCCACGTAGCCGATCAGATGGGCTGCGAAACCATCGCGCGGATACAGCCTGCGCTCCTCGTCAATCGTCTCCAGTTCCGGCAGCTCGTTGCGATGCGCCGCGATAAACGCCTGCTCATCGGCAGTCACATCCTGTTTGATGGGTATGGGCTGATAACCCGGTTCGGAGCGGTAGTGGTGCAAGGTGGCACGCAACTGATCGAGATCAAGATCCAGCCCATGCGCGATGAGCGGCAGATCGGCGTCCACATTGCGGCTTTGCTCACGCACCAGGAAGCAGGTGACCGACGGGTAATTGTCCACGACGAGCCGGTTCTCGCGGTCGAAGAGCTTGCCGCGCGGCGCCAGAATCGGTTCCTTGCGAATTCGATTCTGTTCGGCCAACACGCGGTAGCTGTCGACGTTCAGTACCTGCAGACGCCACAGGCCCGCGGCCAGGCCGAGCATCATCAAAAGAATGCCGTACTGCACAAACGTCAGTTTGATTGTGGAGAGCTTCTCGCCGCGGTTGATGCTTAAGGCCATTGTCCTACTCTTCAGAATACAGCGAATTGAGTTCTTGCTTTTGGACTCCTGATCGTGCTTCCTGTTTCCTTTTTCCCAATTCCCTGTCTTTCAGTCCCTGACCCGCAGACGGTCGAGCAGCGGAAACAGCACTAAAGCAATCAACCCATTACCTACGGCGCGCAGCAACTCCGTCAGTCCGTTCCAGTCCGCTGCCAGGCCGAGCAGGAAGCGAGCCACAAAAAGGTAAATAGCGCTTGAGAGCAGCGAAAGCCCGAAGGTGAGCAGCACCCTGATGGTGTGATTCTCGACATCGATGCGAATACCCACGGAGCCAGCCAGAAAACCGACGACAGTCTTGGCGATGCCATTGATGCCGATGGCGTTATGCGACAGCGCATCCTGGAACAGCCCCATCACCGCTCCCATCACAGTTCCTTGCAATGGATTGCGGCGGCCTAGCGCAAAGAAGATGGTCACCAGGAGCGGTAGGTCGAACCAGTCGTAGCGGCCGACGACGCGCGGCAGCCATGCCTGCAGCACCAGTGCGCCCAGCGGAACCAGCGTGTAAACCAGGAGCGGATACCGGCGGATCTCCATATCGCGCCGGAATTCGGCGCCGAGCACAGACATGGCTATGGATTCCTCGGCGGTACTGATTGCGGTTTTTGCTTTGGCGCCGGCGTGGCCCCGCTGCCTGGGCCCGCGGGCGCAGTGGGGGGATGATTTGCCTTCGGCGTGGAACTCGCTTCTGGCGTCGCGCCGGAATCATCATTAGCGCTGGGTGAGAACTCGTCCGGATGCAGCGGCTGCGGCGGCTGGGTCGCTGGATTCGGGTTGCTGCTGTCGTTCAATGGCTGCTGATCCGGAGGCAGGTTGGGGTCGATCAGTCCCGGCAGCTTTTCCGCCATGATCTCCGAGGCCTTCATCTGATCCTTGATCCCTGCGGGCACAGTGGCTTGTTCTGCCGCGCTCTTTGAAAGGTCCTCCTCCTGCTGGGGTGAGAAGCGTGGCTCAGTCGAAGTGATTACCAGTACCTCGTCCAGGCGATCCAGCGGGGCTGCCGGCGTAAGGATGATGTCCACGAGTCCGTCGCGATCGGGATCGCGAACCACCTTCTTCACCAGGCCCACTGGCAATCCGCGCGGGAAGATCAGATCGCCCCCGGCGGTAAGCACGTGCTCGCCCGGATGAATGCGCTCATCGGCGGTGACTCCCACCACTTCAAGCTGTCCTACGGCATCGCCGCGAAGGACTCCGCGGATGCGCGTTGTCTCCAGAATCACCCCAGCGCCGCTCGTGGTGTCATTCACGGCCAACACCTGCGCGGTATGCGGAAAGACATCCCTCACCTTACCCACGATGCCTTCGGCTGTGATCACAGCCATATCCGGCCTCAGTCCCTCGTGCCAACCCTTATCGATATAGAAAACGTGCGAACGGTCGCTGCCACTCGATCCATAGACCTGCGCGGCTAGCGTCGAATAGATGTACTTTTGTTGGAAGCCGAGCATGGCCTGCAGGCGCTCGCCCTGGCGCGCATCTTCAAGCAACGCGGCCTGCTCCAGCCGCAGCCGGTCAATAGTTTTCTCTAAATCCTTGTTCTGCTGGCGCACATGAACCAGGTCGATGTAGTTTGACCACGTGAACGACGTTCCCGTCGCGCTCCAGTGAATCAATCGCTCCGGTGGAGAGATCACGGCATTCGCCCAAAGCCGGATCAGCCGCACACCGCCAGGGTCGGTGTCCTCAATGGTGCTTGTGCCGCTTGTGGTCCGGCGCACTTGCACCGCAAGCCCCACGAGCTGCAGCATGAGCAATGCCAGC
Organism: uncultured Acidobacteriaceae bacterium; assembly: GCA_963813015.1. Taxonomy (GTDB): domain Bacteria; phylum Acidobacteriota; class Terriglobia; order Terriglobales; family Acidobacteriaceae; genus Telmatobacter. The sequence continues at coordinate 347,795 of CAWEXN010000008.1, read as the reverse complement.
AGCACCACGAGGTTTCGGTAGCGGATGATGAACGATTCCATAACAGCCAGGGCTCAGGTGTCAGGTTTCAGAGATCTGAGGGCGAAAGGCCGTATCTTGAACAATGGCGCAGGGCTGACGGGTTGTTTCTGATCCCTGGTCCCTGAAACCTGATCCCTGTTTCTTAATCGATCTTGATCTTGCGCAGCAGCCGGAAATCCGAGAGCATCTTGCCTGTGCCCAAAACCACTGAGGCCAGCGGATCGTCGGCCACGGATACCGGCAGACCGGTCTCCTCGCGAATGCGCTTGTCAAGATTCTTGATGAGCGCCCCGCCGCCGGTCAGAACGATGCCGCGATCGCTGATGTCGGCTGAAAGCTCGGGCGGTGTGCGTTCCAGGGCCACGCGAATCGCGTTCATGATGACGGCGATGCACTCGCCCAGCGCTTCGCGAATCTCGCTGTCGTCGACCGCGATGGTTTTGGGTACACCCTCAATCAGGTTGCGCCCCTTGATCTCCATGGTCAGCGGTTTATCCAAGGGGTACGCGGAACCGATGTCAATCTTGATTTGTTCCGCGGTACGCTCGCCGATCAAAAGGTTATATTTCCGTTTCAGGTAATTGATGATGGCCTCGTCCATCTGATTGCCGGCCATGCGCACCGAGCGCGAGTAAACGATGCCGCTCAGCGATATCACAGCGATATCGGTTGTTCCGCCGCCGATATCCACCACCATATTGCCCGAGGGCTCGGTGATCGGCAGTCCGGCGCCGATTGCCGCCACCATCGCCTGCTCCACCAGGTACACTTCGCTTGCCTTGGCGCGATATGCGGAGTCCTCCACGGCGCGCTTCTCCACCTGCGTAATCTCCGAGGGCACTCCGATCACGATCCGCGGGTGCACCAGCATCTTGCGGTTGTGTGCCTTCTGGATGAAGTAGTTGAGCATCTTCTCGGTGACTTTGAAGTCGGCGATCACACCGTCCTTCATGGGCTTGATAGCCACGATGTTGCCGGGCGTGCGCCCCAGCATCTCCTTGGCTTCTTTGCCCACGGCCTCTACTTCACCAGTGGTCTTGTTGATAGCTACAATCGATGGCTCATTGACGACGATGCCCTTGCCGGCCGCGTACACAAGAGTATTGGCGGTACCCAAATCGATGGCCAGATCGCTCGAAAACATGCTGAACAGCGAGCGGAACCCATGGGACCGTGAGGAACGAGAGTGATATCCGTTCATTGACATGGAGAAATTGAATCTTCCTCAAAAAGCTGAAATTTGACTGTGCCTCAAGGCCTATTGTACGGCTACTTGCCCTTGGCCGTTGCGAATGCTTGATAGCACGAAGGAGGCAGCCGGTCTGAGGCGTGCCCCCTTAGTTAACGGGAGTCGGCGACGCTCTCCTCAAGGTGCCCCGGCTGGCGGGGATCCACTCCTCAGGCGTACGCTGTTTGGCGGATTCAGTTACGGTCCAGTAGTGGGCTGGCGTCATCCGGACTGCCTTTTGACCGCTACCGGCTCCCAACTGTGAACTAAGAACTGAACTGAGAACTGTCCTATGACCTATCCCAGCTACCACAATCTCATTGACGGCCAGTGGCTTCCGGCCACGAACGGCAAAACCATCCTCAACCTCAACCCGGCTGACCATTCCGATGTCATTGGCGCGTTTCCCGTCCTCCCACGCCGAAGACGTCGGCGCTGGCCGTGGTTGCCGCAAAGAAGGCCTTCGCTACCTGGCGGCTGGTTCCCGCGCCTAAGCGCGCCGAGATTCTGCTCCGAGCAGGCAGCAATCTCGTCCAAAACAAGGAAAAATACGCCCGCGAGATGACCCGCGAAATGGGCAAGGTGCTGGCTGAAACACGCGGCGACGTGCAGGAAGCCATCGACGAGGCCTTTTACGTGGCTGGCGAGGGTCGCCGGCTCTTTGGCGTCACAACCCCCTCCGAGCTCCGGAACAAGTTCGCCATGTCCGTCCGCATGCCCGTCGGCGTGGTTGGCCTCATTACTCCGTGGAACTTTCCCATGGCCATTCCCAGTTGGAAGCTCTTTCCCGCGCTTGTCGCGGGCAACACCTGCGTCATCAAGCCCGCCACCGACACGCCGCTTTCTACCTACAATCTTGTCCAGGCGCTCGTCGACGCCGGCCTGCCTCCCGGTGTCGTCAACATCGTCTGCGGCACCGGATCGACCGCTGGCGCGGCTCTGGTCGAGCATCCCGACGTCCGCGCCATCAGCTTCACCGGCTCGAGCGCCGTCGGGTCGCTCGTGGCCCAGCGAGCCGCCGCCACCTTCAAACAGGTCTCGCTTGAAATGGGCGGCAAAAACGCGCAGATCGTCCTCGACGATGCCAACTTTGACCTCGCCCTCGACGGTGCGCTCTGGGGCGCATTCGGTACCACCGGCCAGCGATGCACGGCGACAAGCCGCATCTTGCTCCAGAAGGGAATCGTCGCCGAATTCACCGACAAGTTTGTCGCTCGCGCCAAAAAGCTGAAAATCGGCAACGGCCTCGACGAGTCGGTCGAAGTTGGCCCGCAGGTCAACGCAAACCAGATTGAGACTTCGGAGAAGTACGTCGAGATCGCGCTGCGCGAAGGAGCGCAACTTCTCTGTGGCGGCCACGCGCTGACTTCTGGCGCTTTCGCCCATGGCACATTCTTCGAGCCGACGATCCTTGCCGGTGTCACCTCCGCCATGCGGATCGCGCGCGAAGAGGTTTTCGGCCCCGTCGTCAGCCTGATGGAATTCTCCTCCTTCGATGAGGCCATCGAGATCGCCAACTCCATCGACTACGGCCTGTCCACTTCGCTTTACACCCGGGATGTGAACCGCGCCTTCGCCGCCATCCGCGACCTCGAAGCCGGCATCACCTACATCAACGCGCCCACCATCGGCGCGGAAGTGCACCTGCCCTTCGGTGGGGTCAAGCACACTGGCAACGGCCATCGCGAAGGCCTCGGCGCTCTCGACTTCTTCACCACATGGAAAGCCGTCTATGTGGATTACTCCGACAAGCTTCAGCGCGCGCAGATCGACAACGCGGAATGAGTGACCCGCAGACGATATCCTTGTTTTGTTGTCGAGCCTGAGTTTCTGCACAAATCCGAATTGTGATTCTAGCCGATGCCCCGCGACGCCCAGTGACTTCGACCGGCGCACCGAATTGAGGAGAACATGGAAACCGCCTACGTTCCCGCCCCCACTCGCTACGACCACGCCAACTTTCGTCGCTGCGGCAACTTCGGCCTTGTCCTGCCCGCCATCACCCTCGGCCTGTGGCAGAATTTCGGAGGTGCCGACGTCTTTGAAACCGGCCGCGCCATGGTCCGTCGCGCCTTCGATCGTGGAGTCACCCACTTCGATCTCGCCAATAACTACGGTCCTCCCTATGGCTCGGCCGAAGAAAACTTCGGCACCATTCTCAGAAAAGACTTCGGCGTGCGAAAGCATTCTCGCGGCTTGCGCAACGAACTCATCATCTCTACCAAGGCCGGGTGGGATATGTGGCCCGGTCCCTACGGCATCGGCGCATCCCGAAAATACCTGCTCGCCTCGCTTGACGACAGCCTCAAGCGCATGGGCCTCCACTACGTCGACATCTTCTACGCGCATCGGCCCTGGGAAAATTGTCCCCTCGAAGAGACGATGGGTGCGCTCGTCACTGCTGTGCAGCAAGGCAAGGCTCTTTATGTCGGCATCTCCTCGTATCAGCCAGACCGCACGCGCCAGGCCGCGAAGATCCTCAAGCAGATGGGCGTGCCTTTGCTCATTCACCAGCCCTCGTACTCCATGTTGAACCGCTGGATCGAGAAGGGTCTTCTCGCCACACTCGACGAGTTAGGCGCTGGCTGCATTGCCTTCTCGCCACTCGCGCAAGGCCTGCTCACCAGCAAGTACCTCAAAGGCGTGCCGAAGGACTCGCGTGCCAAAAGCGAAGGCTCTTCGCTGCTGAAGGGATTCCTGAGCGAGAAAAATCTGATGCATGTCCGCGCGCTCAACGAAATTGCCCTCAGCCGCGGCCAGACCCTCGCGCAAATGGCCATCGCCTGGGTGCTGCGCGACGAGCGCGTCACATCGGCTCTCATCGGCGCGCGCAACGTCGAGCAGCTTGACGACTCGCTTGATGCACTGAAGAAGCTCAAGTTCACAGCTGCGGAACTCAAGGAAATCGACCGTCACGCGCAGGACGGCGACCTCGATTTGTGGCGCGAAGCGCGGGAAACCATGAAGTAGTCAGCCTCTTGGGCTGGACTCGGCTTTGAACGTTCCGAGTCCTCTAACTCTTCCAGTCCACAACCGGTCTCATAAATGCCTCTGCAGCGTCGTGCTCAAGTATGGGATCCTACAACGAGGCGGGTCCCCTGATTTCAGCAAGTTCACAAAGATGGCTTATGAGACCGGTTCGAGCACGTCCCTCAGCGCGAAGCTCGTCTCCAGACGGATCACACCCGGCAGCCGCGATAATTCGTTCTGGTGCAGGCGATTGTAATCGTCAATTCCGGCGACCCGAGCCACCAGAATGTAGTCGTACTGGCCGGCCAGCAGGTGGCAGCTCACAATGTCGTGGCAGTGTCGCACCGCGGCCTCGAACGCATTCAGCACCGCGGCCGACTGCCGCTCCAATGTCACGCGGATGTAGACCGTCATGTGTTTGCCCAAATGCCGGTCGTCGATGATCGCGCGATACCCGCGGATCGCTCCCGAAGATTCCAATGCCAGAATGCGACGAGAGGCGGCTGAGGCCGACAATCCCACCGATTCGCCTACCTCGTAGTTGGTCGCTCGTCCGTTGCGTGCCAGAAAGCGCAGGATGGCGGCGTCGAGTTCGTCCAATCCAGACGCCGCACCCGCCGGAATCCCTGCCTCGACAGATGTCTGAAGAGATTCTTGCTCTGGAATTGCGCTTAGATCACGATTCGTGCTCATTCCCATGTTTTATCACAAAAATTGCATACACCGGAACCAATTCAAGCCGTAGAATTGCTTGCAGTCGACGGCTTGGCGAGCGCTTACACCATGAAGCCCTCCCACTCAGCGCGCCAGCTTTGTCGCCTAGCGGCCCTCCCCCGTGGCCGCTTTGATCCAAAGGGAGGCCACTCCGTTTGAGGAGGATCAGCCATGATCATCGGCGTTCCCAAAGAAATCAAGGACAACGAAGCGCGGGTTGGCGTAACACCGGCGGGCGTGAAAGCACTCGCCGAAGCCGGCCATAAGGTGCTCGTCGAAACGCTGGCTGGCGCACAGTCGGGTTTTCCCGACGCGGACTACCACAATGCTGGCGCGGAGATTGTCGACGATGCGGGTTTTGTCTGGGGCAAATCGGAGATGGTCGTCAAGGTCAAGGAGCCTATCGAACCGGAGTATGTTTATTTCCGCGAAGGGTTAGTACTTTTCACCTATCTGCATTTGGCTCCGCTGCCCGCGCTGACTGACAAACTTCTCGAATCGAAAGTTGTCGGCATCGCCTACGAGACGGTGCGTGACGGGCAGGGAAACTTGCCCCTTCTCATGCCCATGAGCGAGGTCGCTGGACGCATGAGCGTCCAGGTGGGCGCCAGCTGCCTTGAAAAAGAACGCGGAGGGCGTGGCATTTTGCTCGGCGGCGTTCCCGGCGTCCCTCCTGCACATGTCACCATCCTTGGCGGAGGCATTGTTGGCACCAATGCCGCGCGTATCGCCCTTGGGTTCGGCGCGAAAGTCACTCTCATCGACGTGAACCTGAATCGGCTGCGCGAACTCGATGACATCTTCGGCGGCCGGCTCTACACGCTCGCCTCAAACAGCTACAACATCGCCCAAGCCACTGGAGAGGCGGATCTCGTCATTGGTGGTGTGCTGATTCCGGGTGCCACAGCTCCCAAGCTGGTCACGCGCGCCATGGTAGCCCAGATGAAGAAAGGCGCAGTCATCGTTGACGTGGCCATCGACCAGGGCGGCTGCGTGGAGACGGCGCGGCCCACGTCGCATTCCAACCCCAGTTTTGTCGTCGATGGAGTGGTGCACTACTGCGTAACCAACATGCCTGGCGCAGTGCCCCATACTTCCACGCTGGCTCTCACGAACTCGACGTTTCCTTATTTGCTGCGGCTGGCCAACCTCGGTGCCCGCGATGCACTCCGCCGGGATGCAGGATTGGCCGAAGGCCTAAACACATGGCTGGGATCGCTCACCCATCGCGGCGTTGCTGAAAGTCAGAAGCGAGAGTGGACTGCCGCTTCGGCCCTCATCGATTGACTCAACGAACTTGCCGAATTCCGGTAATCGCCACGCTGCCCGCCGGTGTCAAATTGTTCTTGACACGCTTGTTGCACCTTTGTTAGCTTCCTCTCGCGGAAAAAGACTCAGAGAAATCCACCGCCAAATACAGCTTCCCTGAACCGACTGACGCAACGCGTTCGCCGGTGGGAGATGTTCGTGTTTGGAGGTGGATTTTTGTCTTTGGCAGACTTTTAACGCTATATTCCTCGAATGTTAATGGAAGTGGCCAAGGATGGCTTTGAATCGTCTCGAACCTAATAACTCAGGGCGCTTCTTCAAGCCTCGAGTTGATCGAATCCCGCGCCTGCCGCGGCGGGTCAAAGTGTGCATCATCCATGTGGGCGAATTCGTGTCTGCGGGACCCCGCTTTACCATCCATCCCAATTAAGCAATCGGGTTCTCCGATGACGGTGTCTTCGAGAAGTCAATAGCCCTGGCGAACAGGGAAGAAAGTCAACCGCATTTGAAACAGAAACACTGGGAGGCTATATGAATCCGTCAAACCGATCTGTCGGCCAACAAGCCGGAATCATCTTCACGAGGAAATATGAAAACTGGCGTCCCGCATGGCTTCTTCTCGCAATCGCACTTCTCGTGATGCTTCCATCCCGCGATGCGTTTGCACAATATGACACCGGCGGTTTAGTCGGGACCATTCGTGACTCCAGCGGGTCTGCAGTGCCCAACGCGACGGTGACCGTCACCAACGATGCTACCGGCGTCTCCACGGTCGTCAAGACGAACGAATCTGGCGACTATGAAGTTCCATCGCTGCGCGTCGGCGTTTACACCATATCGGCAAGCGCGGCGGGTTTTGCCATCACGGAGGCAAAGTCGATTACCCTCTCCGTCGGCGCGCGCGAGCGCATCGATCTCACGTTGAAGGTCGGCGCGGCGGAGGCCACGACGGTTGAAGTGAGCGGTGTGGCGTTGCAAGTAGAAACGGAATCGAGCCAGCGCGACCAGACCATCACCGGCTATCAAAGCGCCGCTCTACCGCTGGTGAGCCGGAACTACACCGATCTGCTCGCTCTCGTGACCGGCGTCCGACAGGCTCCTACGCAGGCCACTACCACCACCAACATCAACAGCCCCGTCCGCTCAGGCGCATACAACGTAAACGGTCAGCGCTCGATGTTTAACAACTTCCTGCTCGATGGCATGGACAACAACGCTTATGGCGAGTCCAACCAGGGCTTCGACAATCAAATTATTTCCGTTCCACCTGATTCCGTTGCGGATTTCAGCGTGGTCACCAATAACGAGAGCGCGGAGTACGGCCGTGGCTCGGCTGCAACCGTCAACGTCGCGTCGAAATCCGGCGGCAATCAATTCCATGCCCTGGTTTATGAGTTTCTCCGCAACACCGATCTGAACGCCGCCGGCTTCTTCAAGCCCACCACGATCGGCACTAATGGCCCTGTTCCCTTCAAAAAACCAACGTCCAATCGCAATCAGTTTGGCGGCAACTTTGGCGGCCCCATTTTGCGCGATAAGATGTTCTTCTTTCTCGACTATGAGGGTCTGCGGGCCATCACCAAGCCGCTTTATGTTCTCACTCTGCCCACAGTGAATGAGCTGAACGGCGATCTTGTTGTGCCGGTCACGAATCCGATTACCGGCAAAACCTACGCTGCGGGCACGTCGATTCCAACCACCGACATGGACCCGCTGTCTCTTCAAATTGTGAACGCGTTCAAGGCGATCACTTACCCGGTTCTGCCCACATCGGGCTCTTTGACCACCGGCCAGAATGCGGCCGACTACTCGGTGCTGATCCCGTTCCGCGACTACTCCGACAAGGGTGACTTGCGGCTGGATTACACGCAAAGTCCTTCGGCACGCTACTTTCTGCGCGTGAGCGATCATAAGGAGACGGCCATCAACTATCCCACGATCCCGGAGCCGCTGGAAGGCCAGGTTGGCGGGTATCAGAGGATTCTCGACCAGCAGATTGCGCTTGGTTACACGGGCAGTTTCGGGGCCAACCGACTGCTGGATCTTCGGCTTGCCATCTCGCGGACCAAGGCGGGAAAGACGCCTATCGGTGAGGGAACAGCTCCTGTCTTGGTGAATGGAGCGCCGATTCCCGGCCTCGGCAGTTTAGCTCCCAGCTTCCAGGGTGGTCTCCCCGCGGTATCCATCGGCGGTGGATTCTCGTCGTTTGGCCGTCAAACCACGAACCCACAGTTCCAGAATCCTGCGCTGATCGATCCATCGGCGGCCTACACTTGGATCAAGGGCAAGCATTCGCTGAAGATCGGCTATGAGTACGAACATATCTGGATGGGCGTGTTCGACAATAACCCGCCTTACGGCTCGTTTAGTTTTTCCGGCTCCTACAGCTCTCCAAGCAAAGTTGCCGATGCGTACTGGGCGGATTTCCTCTTCGGCACAACCAGCGCGTACTCTCTCGCGGGGGCCTTCGAGTCGCACCTTCGTCAGTCTCTCGACAGCGCATATTTGCAAGACGATTGGAAGGTGTCGTCCAGCCTGACCTTCAACCTCGGCCTGCGTTGGGAGTACGGCTCACCCTATTCCGAGCTGAACAACTACATTTCCAACTGGGACCCTGGCACGCAGACTGTGCTCACAATTAATCCCAAGGCGACCGCAGGCAACGGCATTACGCCCACGACCGGCAGCGGCACGTATGGCAAAACTCTGATGAATCCTGACCTCAACGATTTTGCGCCGCGCGTCGGGTTTGCCTGGGCGTTCACGCAAAAAACCTCGCTCCGCGGCGGATTCGGCACCGGCTATGTGCATTACACGCGCGCCGGCTCCGGCGACATTCTCGCTATCAACGCACCGCAGGCGCAATTCGCCGCGGTCAGCCAGATCGCGCCAACCACGACTAATCACTGTTCCACGCCACTTCCCGCCCAAATTATTGCCACTGGAACCACAACTCCGACCTGCTATGCGACCGCGTCCCAGGGCTTCCCGTCGGGGCTGGTTACGAGCTTCAACCCTGCCACCGACAACATCACATGGGCGCCCAAGAATACCCGGGATAGCTATGTGGAGAACTACTATCTTGCAGTGCAGCGCCAATTGGGGAAAAACAGCCTGGTCGATATCGCTTATGTCGGCAATCACGGCCTGAAGCTGCAACAGTTTCTCAACGGCAATCAACGCAACATCAACGTGGCACAAAGCACGGCCACAACCACTGTTTACTCGCGTCCTTTCGCCAACTGGCCTTCGGATATAACTGAAGCGCTTAACGAGGCCTATTCCAATTACAACGCGTTGGAGGCGCGGTATGAGCAGCGTATGGTCGCTGGTCTGACCTTGCTCAACAGCTTCACATGGGAGCACTCACTCGATAATGCCAGCGCTTCGCTTGAAGGCAATACGCCTTCGCCGCAGGACGCAAATAATCTCAAGGCCGAATATGCGCAGTCGGATTACAACTTGCCGGTTGCCAATATCACCAGTCTCGTCTACGATCTACCGTTCGGACGCGGGCGCAAATTCGGTCAAAACCTCAATCCGATCATGGATGGGGTCCTGGGCGGATGGCAGGTAAGCGCAGATAACACCGCTCAGGCCGGAACGCCCTTCAATCTGACGTACGGGCCGAACTCAAACCAGCTTGCCTCCACACAGATCGTGGCCAATTACCGCGGCGTCAATCTCTACCGCCCCAACCGCGTGCCCGGCGTGCCTCTCACTCAGGGGCGCAGCGTGGTGCCTTCGACCACTACGGGGTATATCCAGTACATCAACTACAATGCCGTCGCGCTGCCCGCGACCAAGAATGCCGCTGGCGCTTATCAGCCGCCGTTTGGCAATATGTCACGCAACCCTGGGCGCACACCGGCGCTGTATCAAACCGATCTCGACTTCAACAAAACCTTCAGTACGCCCAAGGAAGGCCTGAAGATTGAGTTCCGGTCCGAGTTCTATAACATCTTCAATCACACCAATCTCTATTTGCCCTCTACCGTCGGCGGCACGCAGGGCGCGAACGCGTCGACCGGCGGCCTCATCAGCAGTACCTTTACTCCGCGTGTGATTCAATTTGCGCTGAAGGTTAGTTACTAACCGGAGCATGTGCCTGCGCCAGTCACTTCTAAGTGCCTGGCGCATCGCACCAGTTTTTCAAATTACCTTCGTGCGGCGCTCAGGCTATCCGTTCAGAGAAGCCGAACTCCACACTGGTAAACTGGCAGCAGCAACGCGCTTGCAATATTGGTGCCGCGCTGTTGCGCAAAGGTCCGCGGCGAATCGGCTCGCGGATAGCGCCCACTGAGAGACCAGAGCCTGGGCGGAAAAACCAGCCATTGACTTTGATCGAAGGCAGCCTTTCGGTTCACGACGCAAATCCTTTTGTGTCCACTCGTGGCTCGCCTCCGACCGTGCTGTTTTCCGTCAGCAATACGATTTGAAAGGAAGGAACAGGCGTGGCCGCAAGACAGGAAATCCTCAGCCAATTGGGCGCTACTTCAACGCCGTGGGACGTCTTGGTGATTGGCGGTGGGGCGACCGGTCTGGGTGCCGCAGTCGAAGCCGCCGCTCGCGGCTACCGCACGCTCCTTGTGGAGCGCTCCGATTTCGCCAAGGAGACCTCCAGCCGCAGCACCAAACTCGTCCACGGCGGCGTGCGCTACCTGGAACAGATGAACCTGACGCTGGTTCTTGACGCTTTGCGCGAGCGCGGACACATGCTACGCAACGCGCCGCATCTGGTCCACGATTTATCTTTCGTCGTCCCGGCCTATAGCTATCTTTCGCTTCCTTACTATGGCCTCGGTCTCAAGGTCTATGAACGGCTTTCAGGGAAGTTGTCCTTGGGCCGGTCGGAACTGCTCTCCCGCGAGAGCACGCTGGAAAAGCTGCCCGGTGTAAAGGGCGACCATCTTTGTGGCGGCATTCTTTATCATGACGGCCAGTTTGACGACGCACGCTATGCCATCGCCCTGCTGCGGACCCTCCAGGATCTCGGCGGAACCGCCATCAACTACGTTGAAGCCACCGGCCTGATTGAGCGCGGCGGCAGAATCGTCGGTATCAAGGTCCATGACCGGGAAGACGGCGCCGTCTTCGACCTGCAGGCCAAGGCGGTCATCAATGCGTGTGGCGTTCACGCCGAGGAGACGTTAGCGCTCAACGGCCGTCCGCGCGGCTCGTTTCTGGCCGTCAGCCAGGGATCGCATTTCGTTCTCCCCCGCACGTTCCTTCCTGGAAACACCGCGCTCATGATTCCCAAAACCGAAGACGGGCGCGTCCTGTTCGCCATCCCATGGCTGGGAGCATTGCTTGTCGGAACCACTGACGTGCCCGTTGACACCACGTCGCCTGAGCCGCGAGCTCTCCCCGAGGAAAAGCAATTCCTGCGCAACCACGTTGCCCGTTACCTGGGCCATGCGCCGCGGCCTGAAGAGATTCTCAGCGTATGGTCAGGATTGCGTCCGCTGGTGCGCAAAAGCGGGGTCAAGACTTCAAAGCTTTCCCGCGATCACACCATCATGGTTTCCGCCTCCGGCCTAATTACCGTCACGGGCGGAAAATGGACGACCTACCGCAGAATGGGTCAGGACACGATTGATCGCGCCGCGCAGGTAGCGTCGCTCCCAAAACGTTCCTCCCCAACGCTCGAATTGAAGCTTCACGGATGGACTTCAGAAGCAAGCTCTGCAACTTCCACATGGGAGAGTATCTACGGGTCCGATCTTCCCGCGCTTCGCGCTCTTTCTGTCCAGAATTCGAGTCCCCAACATTCGAATCTTGACGCCTTGCTGCACCCCCGCCTGCCTTTCAAGCTGCGCGAAGTCGTTTGGGCAGCGCGCTACGAAATGGCGCGGACAGTAGAGGATGTGCTTGCCCGGCGCACGCGCGCTCTCTTTCTCGATGCGCGCGCCGCCATCGATGCCGCGCCTGCTGTCGCGGAGATTTTGGCCCGCGAACTGCATCGCTGCGACGGCTGGAAGCAGAACGATCTGCGGAATTTTCAGGAAACTGCGAAAGGCTATCTCTACCAGGATTAAGGCATCCGTCGCGAACTCATCACGGCTGCACGCCCGGCGGAATCAGCAGCATGAGTGAGTGCGGCACGACTTCGAGGCGCACAGGCAGGCAGCCCAAAACCTCTCCATCCGCTTCGACAAAGAGTTGATCGGCCGAGCCGTTGCACGCCCGGCATTCGATCGACGGCGAATCCATCAACTCCACTGACCGGTTGAACGTATGCCGGCCCGCAATCACCGCCAGCAGAAACGAGAGGTATTGCAACCGGCTTTGCGTCTTGAACGCCAGCATGCTCAGGCTGCCATTGCGCAAACTCGCGCCCGGAGCAAGTGTCCGTAATACACCACCGAATGAGCGCACTCGCACGGCCAGCAACTGAGAAACTTCTATCACGCGCCCGCCGCCATTTCCGTTCGAGGGCAATTGTGCCTCGAACAGCGGAAACGACGAACTGGCCCAGATCCGAAATGCCTCAATGAGATAGAGAACGTATCCCAGGCGTCGCTTCAACCGGGTATCGAGTCTTGACATCAGCAGTGCGTCCGCGCCGACCCCCGCCGCTACAACGAAATACCGTGAACCTGGATTACCGGCAGCGTCGGCATAGTGAATGCGCCCTACGGAAACCCGTGCAGGCACCGAATTGAGCAAGATGCGTGCTACTTTGGTCGGCGATGCAATCAATCCAAGATCCGCAGCCAGCGCGTTGGCGGTGCCCAGCGGAACCACCCCCAGCGCCACGTCGGTGCCCACAAGGCTCTGCACGGCTTCGTGAACTGTGCCATCGCCACCGCAAGCCAGGACCGTATCGTAGCCTTCTTTAACTGCCTCTTTTGCGATAGTGGTGGCGCTGCCCGGCGCGCCAGTCTCGAATGCCTCGGACGCGACACCCGCTTCACGAAGCACGGCCTTAATCTCGCTGACAGCTGCTTTTCTGCGAGAGGAGTACTGCCCTGAAGCCGGGTTGTAAATGAGCGCCACGCGGCGCATTGCGGGTTTCACTTGGGCGGTGGGTCCTGTCTGTTCAAAGTGCCCATCGGCACATCTCGCTATCATCGCAGATTTGTAGATTGAATTGCAGTTCGCCAGCGTGAAATGCCACGAAATGTGTATCGAGATGACCCTCGATGGAATTGCCTACTGCACGAAAACTTTACTGCACCTGTTTTCTTGCGGCATCTGACTTAGAGCCGAAGATGCCACACAAACCAGATGGCATATAGGCACAGTGCCGTGACCCCTTCGATTCCGAATGCCCAACCGACGCCCTTTCCCAAAAGACGGTGGTTGACGACCGCCTCGGGTTGCCACTCTGTCTGCGTGCCAAGCCGCCTCGCGATCACTTGAGCGCTGGCGAATGGGTCGGCACAGCTGACTGGCTCCCTTTGCGGCGCGGCCGGGGAAGGCGAAGCTGCCACGAGGTGAGCGACCTTCAATCGTCGGGTTGCCATGGCGACTTCCTCCTTCGACTCCCATCGGCACAGCGCTCCGGGAGTCAATCGAAGTCGACAGCAAAGATGCCCTGCAACAGGCAGAGCTTCGTAAGTGATGCTTCATTATCCCTATGGGTTAATGGGGTAGCGAATGATTTGAAGCGCTCCTAGTCTCGCAAGTCCCAAGTTGGTAATCAGCCTCCTGCGGCCAGCCCATCTTGGTCACTTCGCAGCTTGAGCCCCGTCGTCATGCGCCATTCGTTCAACCCGGCTATCATGCCAGTCAGAGGCATCTCCACGAATGAAACCCAGCGGCAACACAATCCTGATCACTGGCGGCGGCTCCGGAATTGGTCGCGGACTCGCTGAAGCCCTCCACGTTCTCGGCAACCAGGTCATCATCGCCGGCCGCAAGCGGCACGCCCTCGACGAAACCACCGCCGCGAATTCCGGCATGAAGTCGCTAACGGTTGACATGCAGGATCCTTCCTCGCTCCGCGCCTTCGCCGCGCAAGCCATTGCTGAATTTCCTGCGCTCAACATCCTTATCAACAATGCCGGTATCATGCGCCGCGAAAATCTTCTTGAGCAGCAGCCCGACCTTGCTGACGCGGAGGCCATTGTTGCCACCAACCTGCTGGGCCCCATTCGCCTTACCGCGGCGGTTCTGCCGCATCTCCAAAAGCAGCCGCACGCCGCCATTATCAACGTCTCGTCAGGCTTGGCATTTCTGCCCATGGCGCGCACGCCCACCTATTGCGCCACCAAGGCCGCCCTGCACTCCTACACGCTCTCGCTCCGATCTCAGCTCAGCAACACGGGCATCGAGGTCATCGAGCTGATTCCGCCCTACGTCGCCACCCACCTGATGGACGGCTTCAACAATCCCCGGGCCATGCCGCTCGACAGGTTCATCGCCGAGGCCATGGAAATCTTTAAGACTCAGCCGACTCCGCCGGAAATCTGCGTCGAGAATGTGAAGACCCTTCGCTTTGCCGCGGAAACCGGCAATTTCGACACCATCTTCGCGCGGCTCAACGCGCCGCCTGCTGACACGCGCTGATTTTTCACCGGCGATCTCTGTCGCCAACAACTTAAGATGCCTATTCGCGCTCTGCCGCCTCGGCTGATCAGATTTCCTAAATTTCCAGTTACGCGCTGGATTCGCACAGGCTCAAGAAGGGACGGTTCTGGCCTACACTCTTTCCTATGGCCACCGTCCCCGACCTCACCCTCGAAGCCGGCCTGCCCGCGAACCTTGATGCGGAAAAGACCATCCTGGGCGCGATCCTGCTCGACAATGCCGCCCACGCTGAGGCTGCCGAATCCCTGAAATCTGATGACTTCTCGCTCGACTCCCACCGGCGTATCTTCCTGCGCATGACCGAATTGATCGATACCGGCCGCACGGTGGACATCGTCACGCTTTCCAACGAGTTGGCGCGCTACAAGGAGGTCGAGTCCGTCGGTGGCGTCGCTTACCTTGCCTCGCTCACTGAGGGTTTGCCTCGCCGCCCGGTCATTGAGGATTACATCCGCATCGTCAAGGACAAGGGCATGTTGCGCCGTCTTATGGGAATCTGCTCGGCCGCCATCGCCAAGGCAGCCGACCAGAGTCAAGACGCCATTGGCGTCCTCGATGAGACCGAGTCGCAGCTGCTCGAAGTAAGCCAGGCCGGCCTCAATCAGGGCTTGCAGCCCATCGAAGTCGTCGTTCGCGACTCCTTCGGTTCCATCGACAACCTCTACAAGCATGCTCGTGAAATCACCGGTCTCGATACGGGCTTTACCGATTTCAATCACATGACCAGCGGCCTGCAAAAGGGCGAGCTCATCATCGTCGCCGCACGTCCCTCCATGGGCAAAACCGCGCTGGCCATCAACATCGCGCAGAACGCCGCTATTTACCACAACGCCATCGTCGCCATCTTCAGTCTCGAAATGAGCCGCGAGTCACTCCTTCGTCGCATGCTGGCCTCACAGGCGTGGGTCGATCAGCGCAAGCTGCAAACAGGCTTCATTCCGCGCGAAGATCAGCAAAAACTTCAGAGTGCGCTCGAACAGCTGGTCGAGTCCCGCATCTTCATTGACGATTCGGCCGGCGCCACAGTCGCCGAAATGCGCGCCAAGGCACGCCGCCTCAGGCAAACTGCCGGGGGCCTCGATCTCATCGTCGTCGATTACTTGCAGTTGATGTCGGCATCGCTGCCCGGTGTCAGCAGAAAGGGTTATGAAAACCGCGTGCAGGAAGTTTCCGCTATCTCGCGAGGCCTCAAAGCCATGGCCAAGGAGCTCCAGGTACCGGTGATGGCGCTCTCTCAGCTCTCGCGTAGCAACGAGAAACGCGACGACAAGCGGCCCATGCTAAGCGACCTGCGCGAATCCGGCTCCATCGAGCAGGACGCCGACGTGGTTGCCTTCATTCATCGCGAGTCGTACTACAATCGCGACGACAGCGATGCCAGTGCCGATCGAGCCAAAGCGGAAATCATTATTGCCAAGCAGCGCAACGGTCCCACCGGCTCGGTGGAGATGCACTGGAACTCCTCGTTTGTGCGCTTCGACGGCGTTGATAAAGCGCACGATGCCAACTAGCGCTCAATTGTCGGCGCTTCCACGTCTTCTATCACCGCAGCCTGAGGGAGCCCTGCCAATCTTGCGCTTGCTTCCCCTGCGTGTCTATCTTTGTCAAAGCACCTTGAGCGAACCCGAATAGCCCTTCATGGAAGTTCTCAAACGCCTCTTCGAGCAGCACTTCCACTCGCCGCCAGAGCGTCTGTTGCCCCTGCAAGGCCGGCTCGGCGGCTCGGGGCGCGTCATTGTCCGCCTGGCTGGCGCGGGTAAGACCGCCATCGGCATTCTCTATTCCGTGCGCGAAGAGAATGTTGCTTTTCTCGAATTCTCACGCCACTTTCGCCGTTACGGCTTACCGGTGCCGCAGATTTATGCAGAGGACTTGAACCACGGCGCTTACCTCGAAGAAGACTTGGGCGACACGACGCTGTTTGAATTCCTCAGTGCCAATCGTTCCGGCGACACCATCGCTTCGCCGGTGATCGATGCTTACCGCAAAGTCGTATCCATTCTGCCGCGTTTTCAATGCGAAGCCGGCCGCAGCCTGAACTACAAAGTCAGCTATCCGCGCGCGAGTTTCGACCGCCAGTCCATCGCCTGGGATCTGAATTACTTCAAGTACTACTTTCTCCGCCTTGCCGGCATTCCGTTCAACGAGCAGGCTCTTGAACTCGATTTCACGCGCCTGACCAAATTTCTGCTCGGCGCCGATCACGACTACTTTCTCTATCGCGATTTTCAGTCGCGCAATATCATGCTGCGCGACGGCCAGCCTTGGTTTCTTGACTATCAGGGCGGCCGCAAGGGCGCCCTGCAATACGACATCGCGTCTCTTCTCTATGACGGCAAGGCGGATCTGCCGCCCGACTTGCGCGGGCACCTGCTCAACCACTATCTAGACTGCCTTGCGGGGTTCATCGATCTCAAACGCGACGCATTCATGGAGTACTACTACGCTTTTGTCTATGTCCGCATCCTGCAGGCACTTGGCGCGTACGGTTTCCGCGGATTCTATGAACGCAAAGCGCATTTCCTGCAAAGCGTTCCATACGCGCTTAAAAACCTGCGCTGGCTCGCGGAACATGTTAAGCTGCCCATCGCGCTGCCGGAGCTTCTCGACGCGCTTGAGAGAATGTCGTCCAGCGAAAAACTGCAGCGCCACGACGCACCCGCTACGGGCCTTACTGTTCAGATCTTCAGTTTCTCCTTCCACCACTCCATGCCGCTCGATGAGTCGGGCAATGGCGGCGGATTCGTCTTTGATGCCCGCAGCCTCCCCAATCCAGGCCGCGAAGAGCAATTCCGCACCCTCACCGGCCAAGACGCATCCGTGATCGAATATCTCGACCGGCTCCCGAGCGTCCGCGAGTTTCTTTCTCACGCCGTATCCCTCGTCGACGCCAGCGTAACCAATTACCGCCAGCGCGGCTTTTCCAGCCTGATGGTCTCCTTCGGCTGCACGGGCGGCCAGCACCGCTCGGTTTATCTGGCGGAGCAGTTGGCAAAGCACTTGCGCGGAACAGCCGGTATTGAAGTCGTCGTCCGTCACATCGAGCTTGAAAAGTTGGGCATGTCTGGAGAGGCCGCTTAAATGAAGGCGATGGTTTTTGCCGCCGGCCTGGGCACGCGTCTGCATCCGCTCACCGATGACCGCCCCAAAGCGCTGGTCACGGTTGCAGGCCGCACGTTACTGGAGATCACCCTCAGTCGTCTGCGCTCATTCGGAATCAATGAAGTGATTCTCAATGTCCATCACTTCGCCGACAGCATCGTCGATTACCTCCAGGCCAACCGCAACTTTGGCATGCGCATTGAAATCTCCCGCGAAGAGGAATTGCTCGATACGGGCGGCGGCCTCAAGAAGGCCTCATGGTTCTTTCTCGAAGACCTCGGGAACAAGGACCAACCTTTTCTCGTCCACAATGTCGATGTTCTTAGCACCATCGATCTCGGCCAGATGGTGCGCTTCCACATCGAGCACAGCGCCCTCGCCACACTGGCAGTTCAGCATCGCGACACTTCGCGGCCCTTGCTGTTCAACGAGCATGACCAGCTTTGTGGCCGCCGCATCGGTCGCGACGCAGAAACCGAGTGGGCCCTCCCAGCGCAAAAAGTCACCTCGCTCGCCTTTTCTGGCATTCACGTAGTTTCGCCGCGCATCTTTGCCGGCTTGCCCGAGGAAGGGGCCTTTTCCATCATTCCCGCCTATCTGCGTCTCGCCTCGCGTGGTGAAGCGATCCTCGCCTTCCGCGCCGACGCATACTACTGGCGCGATCTTGGTCGGCCTAAGCACATCGCCGAAGCCGAGCGCGA
Organism: uncultured Acidobacteriaceae bacterium; assembly: GCA_963813015.1. GTDB lineage: Bacteria > Acidobacteriota > Terriglobia > Terriglobales > Acidobacteriaceae > Telmatobacter. The sequence continues at coordinate 329,255 of CAWEXN010000008.1, read as the reverse complement.
TATGGCGAGCGCTAAATATAGCGCATGATGCGCCGTAATGCTTGACCGCAACCATTTGTACACGGCCGCGGGCTACCCATCATAGCTCGCTCAAGATCATCGCAATCCTTCCCACCAGCAGTTCGTTCGGAGACTCTTCCGGATCCACGTCGATCAGATCCACGGGAAAGGCTAGGTTGTGAGGGCGCAGTACAAGGCGACTGGCAAGAAAATCCACGTATCGAAACTTGAGGTGCGAGCCCTGCCGTACCGCGTAGAGATTCGCGCGATTGGGGCGGTAAGGCAGCAGCGAAGTATAGTGCCGGTCGATGAGCGCAATCGTCTCGGGCATTAACAGCGGGTCCATCGGCGGGGCATCGATCGCCGGTATGCGAACCGCGACGAACCTCTCCCATGCGAGGCGGGTGCCCGATGTGCGCGAATGAATCGATTCGAACGCAATCGCGGGCAGATACAGGAGTGACTGAATGGCGGATGGCCGGATCACAGGCTCGAAAAGCGCTACAGCGTGCGAAACAACGGGAACCGCGCAGACGCCATCGCCCTTGGGTTCGCGCTCCAACGGCTGAGCGGAGGGCAGCAAGTCAGCGACCGTAAGATGCTGTGCGGCCAGGACGCGATCCATGGCCTCGAGAGAGAGTTGTCTCCGGCTGTGCAGAAAATTGGATAGATGTGCCTGTCCAAATCCGGTCTTGCGACCAAGCAGCGAGACGCTGACCGTCCCCCGCTGTATTCTGCGCAGCAGCTCCAGGCGAAGGCGTTCGTGCATCTGTGTAAAGTTCATTTGTGGAAAATTCGCAACCAGCAATGAAGCGAAACATCATCTCATTGCTCTGGGAAAAGTTATATGGACTTATCTGCCTTAATTCTGAGCGTCTTGCCGTAGATTTTGAAGGCAATGACCGGAAAGTGGTAGTCGAGCATTGACGCAAAGGAAGCATCAACCTACATTAGCCTTACTAAATCAAGCATTGACTTGTGGGAATCTTTTGGGAAACGCTTTGTCGCCGTCAGCTTAGGGGGCGTTAGAACTCTGCCTCTTGCGAAAGCGACTGAACGTCGCCGGAAGACTTAAATTCGCCGGTATCTCCCTTCCCACGCTGGAGCGCCCCAAAAGGGCGCCGAAGAAAGGTCATTCAAGGAAATTCCAGGATCTGCGCGCCGATGGTCATGACAGAAAACACGAGAACCCAGGCGGCAATCCCCCATCAGGACACAAGAAACCTGAGTTGTCCGGCCTGGTTCTCTACACCCCGGGGAACAACATGCATCAAAAAATTCCGTCGGGAGAAGAAAGATATGCGGAGAATCGGTCATGGAAGTGCGCGTGCAATTGAAAGTTTGCGAAGGATGTGGTTGCCTTTGGTTCCGGGCCCAGGCTCAAGGGACTGTTTACTGCAGCGAGTGTGAATCCAAACTGAAAGATTTTCCATCGCCGGGGAGTCGCAGGCCGCGCGGGCGTCCGTGCCACAAGCGACTTTCCAAAGTTTGGGCGGTGGCTGAGGCAGCAGGGGGTGTGCAATGAGCGCAGCCTTTCAGTTGCCGATGGAATGGGAACCCAGCGCCGCTGAGGCAGCCGGGCAAATCGAGCAAAGGAGATCGAAACGACAATCCGCCGAGCGGCAGCAATTAGGGCTTGAGAAACACGGCTACAAGCCGCCAGCCAACCTGGCGTTCTACAGGAAACACACGGAGAGCTTGCTACGGCGTTATCTTTACGCGTCCACGCAGGTGGGCAGGGCGCCTTCGATCCTGGGCGATCCGGTTGGGCGCGGTTGGGCTTCCAGTCGGCCCATTCGAACCTTCGAGGATGCAGTCATCTTCGTCCTCGATATCGAGAACTGCCTGAGCCAGCTCAATAGTCTCGATCGGGAACTGCTAGGCCGGGTCGTGCTTCAGGACTACACGCAGGAAGAAACCGCAATGATACTTGGCTTGGGCATGAGGACCATTGGCTACAGAGTCCCCTTGGCCCTCGACCGGCTCACGGAAAAACTGCTGGCGGCCGACCTGCTCGTGTTACCGCATTAATACGAAGTGCAATTCAACGTCTGGTACTGGGGAGCGCGCACTGCGCTCCTCTGTACCGTCACCAGGGCCGCAGAAAAATCATTTGAAGACTGTGCGCCTCGCGCATGATCCGCGGCTGCGACCGATTTTTTCCCTCTCAATAGGCCGATGCATTGGGATCGGCTTCAACCGCAGTGGACGCTCTTCGCCCCGTCGTGACAGAATCCCTATCTGTTGGCAATCTCCCTGGAAGGTGCCGAGCCCATGTATATCGCACTCCGTGCTGCCCCCGTCGTCGTTTTGTTCATAGCGGTGTCTCTCACTGCCCAGCAATCCGCGCCTACCTCCGCATCTCAAGCGCCCAACACCGACACAAGCTACATTGACGCGCAGGGAACCGCTCACGTGACCCGCGTGGTCCCGGTTCCGGCCACGATCAGCTCTGAAGCGCAACAATGGTTGGGTCAAGCCGCTCCGGATCAGGGGCCGCCGGAATCTCTTGCCGAACGCCGCGCCCGTATGGACGCGTACACGGACCAGGCGCGCGTGGCCTGGACCAAACTCTGTCCTAATCAGATCGTCGAGGACAAGATCGCTGGAGTCCCGGTGCGCATTGTCACTCCGCCCGAGATCCCGCCCGATCATCGCGACATGGTCTTCATCAACTTGCATGGCGGTAGCTTCAACGCCGATTCCGGTTCCTACAGCGAATCCATTCCCATCGCCAGCTATGCCAAGGTCAAGGTTGTGGCCGTGCTCTATCGCCTGGCGCCGGAGCATCCCTTTCCCGCGGGCGTTGACGACGCGATCGCTGTCTACAAAGAGCTGTTGAAGACATACAAACCCTCGCACATTGTTATCTATGGGACTTCGGCCGGCGCCATCATGACCGGCGAAGTGGCCGTAAAGCTGAAGCAGTTGGGCTTGCCGATGCCGGCTGCTTTGGGCATCTTCAGCGGCATCGGCGACTTTGCGCGCGCAGGAGATTCAGCTTCCATTTTCACTCTGCGTGGCTTCGCTGGGCATCTCGATCCGCCGCCGCCCGGCCCGCACGATCCTTACTACATTGGCAACACCGATCCGAAAGATCCTGTGCTCTCACCGATTTATGCTGACCTGCACGGTTTGCCGCCCACGCTCTTCGTCACCGGCGAGCGCGACGCCCTGCTCAGTGGCACGGTGAACCTGCACCGTGCTTTTCTCCACGCTGGAGTTGACGCCCGGCTCGTGGTTTTCGATGCGATGCCACACGCCTTCTGGTACAACGCACAGTTGCCTGAATCAATTGAGGCAAGTCACATTATGGCGAGTTTCCTTCTTACGCACGCCGGCAAATAGGAGCGACAAGAGCAAACAGCCCTACACCACGGCGTTCCGTCGAATCGCTTCGCGATACCACTCCGCGCTCAGCTTCGCCGTACGCTTCTCCGTCTTGAAATCCACGTAATGAATTCCGAAGCGCTTGCTGTAACCGTCGACCCATTCAAAGTTATCCAGCAAACTCCACAGGAAATAGCCCTTCACCGGGAAGCCTTCTGCCGCTGCGCGGTGCAAGTGCGTAAGGTGATTACGCAGGTACATTACACGATCGGTATCTTCAATCCGTCCGTCCGCTGTCACCACATCGTCGGCCGAACATCCGTTCTCCGTGATGTAAATCTCGCTCGGATGCCAAAGTTCGCAAACGTTGCGCACCGCCCAATACAACACCTCTGGACCGACGGCGATCCACGGAGAAGCCATACGCGGATACGACGCCTGCCGCGGTACTATGGCGTACCCGCGCGCGGAATCATCCGCGCGCACATAAGTCGGCGCGTAAACATTCAAGCCGAGAAAGTCGATCGGGCTTCCGATGGCTTTCATATCGCCCGGCGCGACTCGCGGCGCATTCTCTCCTTCGCGCTCCAGGTAGCCCTCGGTGTATTTTCCTTCCATCACCGCAGTCAGAAACGGGGCGTTTTCCTCGCGCGTAGCCCGCCGCGCCGCTTCAATGTTCTTTTCGTCCTCAATCACCGGCACAAAGGCCGTCGCATTCTCTGCCAGGCCAACCTTCGCCGCCGGCGCGCTGGCGCGGATTGCCTCGACACCGAGTCCGTGTGCGAGTACCGCGTTATGCCGCACCTGATTCACCTGCGCCGCGGACAGTTGCAGTCCCGGCGCAAACTGACCCGTCTTGTAGCCAAGATCCGTGAACGAGCTGAACTCGTTCGTCGTCATGAAGTGTTGCACACGGTCAGCGAGCTGTCCTGCCACATATCCCGCGTAGCCTGCATAAGCTTTCGCTGTGTCGCGCGACTGCCAACCTCCTTCGAGCGCAGCGGGAAGATCCCAATGAAAGAGCGTGACGTAAGGCGTAATCCCGTTCGCCAGCAAATCATCCAAAACACGCTTGTAGTGGTCCAGGCCCAGGGGATTCGGCAGCCCCGTGCCGTCGGGAAAGATGCGTGGCCAGGAAATCGACAACCGGTATGCGCGCGCGCCAAGGTTCTTCAAGAGGCGCGTGTCCTCTTTGTACAAGTGATACGAATCGTCAGCCACGTCGCCCGTATCGTCATGAACGATCTTGCCCGGCGTGTGCGCGAACATATCCCAGATCGATGGCTTGCGTCCGTCCTCCTTCGCCGCACCTTCAATCTGGTACGCAGCCGTGGCGCAGCCCCACACGAACCCCTTTGGGAATTCGAGATCCCGCACAGTCGCTGTTGATTGGCCCGGCAGATTTTCGGGAATTGTTATGTTGGCCAACACTGCGGTCGCGGCTACTGTCTTACCGAACTGGCGGCGGGTCATTTCCTTCATAACTAAAATCGCCCCTTTCGGCCGCAAACGATAAACCTCGAACGATGGTTTTGAATCGTTCTGACGGAGAAATATCGCAGCGGTCAAGTCAAAGGGCGATTATAACTAAGCAACTCCAATCTCTGAATGCGCCGCAAAAGAAGCCACAATCGATTACAAGAACACAAAAAGGCCGCAGCCTCTTTTAGAAGCTACGGCCGTTTGTCCGTGTCGTTGTTCTAATAGTGAAATGTGCGAAGCGCGGCTGCCCCACCGCAGACCGGGGTCCCCAGGAAATGATCTTGGTTTCCTGGGGTGGAGGTGGTTACATCTCTTTCACGCCTTCAACAAACGCCTTCAGCTTGCGGCTACGGCTCGGGTGCCGTAGCTTACGCAGCGCCTTGGCTTCAATTTGCCGGATGCGCTCGCGCGTTACCTGGAAGCTTTGGCCGACCTCTTCCAGCGTGTGCTCGCTGCCGTCCTCAAGTCCGAAGCGCATCTTGATGACCCGCTCTTCGCGAGGCGTCAGTGTGCGCAGCACCTGTGACGTGTACTCCTTCAGATTCACACCGATCACTGCCTCCGAAGGCGACACCGCCTGACGATCTTCGATAAAGTCGCCCAAGTGCGAGTCTTCCTCTTCGCCGATCGGCGTCTCCAGCGAGATAGGTTCCTGCGCGATCTTCAGCACCTTGCGCACCTTGGCCACTGGAATGTCCATGCGCCGCGCAATCTCCTCGCTTGAGGGTTCGCGGCCAAGCTCCTGCACCAGTTGACGGCTCGTGCGGATCAGTTTGTTGATCGTCTCGATCATGTGCACCGGAATGCGGATCGTGCGTGCCTGGTCGGCAATTGCGCGCGTAATCGCCTGGCGGATCCACCACGTTGCGTAGGTCGAAAACTTGTAGCCGCGCCGGTATTCGAACTTGTCTACTGCCTTCATCAGGCCGATGTTGCCCTCCTGAATCAGGTCGAGGAACTGCAATCCGCGGTTCGTGTACTTCTTGGCGATCGACACTACCAACCGAAGGTTCGCCTCGATCAGCTCGCGCTTCGCCTGTTCGGCGTCCATGTCGCCCTGGATCATCTCGCGCTGCGTGCGCTTTAGCTCCACGATCGATACGCCAGCGTCGCCTTCGATCTTTTCCAGGTCCGTCCGGCAATTCTTCTGCTGGCGCCGGTACTCCTTCTTCATGTCCTCGCTTTTTGAGGCTTCGTACTTCTGCTCCAGCGAGCGAATTTGGCGCTCCAACGTGCGCATGGTGTCCACGGTCTTATTGACCTTGTCCAACAGGCGCTTGCGCTCCAGTGCCGTGTACTTCAGCTCGCGCACGATGCGCGAAATGAACACTTTCTCGCGGCCGACCGCCCAGCGCAACCGGCGCGCTTCCTTCACCTTCGCTTTGTTGGCCGGCGAGATTGCCGCTTGCTTCTCTTCAATCTGCGCAACCTTCTTCTGGTGCTTCACCAACGCATCCGTGCGCGCCACGGTGGCCTTCACGCGGGTCAGCACCACCTCTTCGGTGAGCTCCTCCTCGTCAAAGATCACCACTTCTTTCACATTGCGCACGCCGCGCTTCAGGTCTTCGCCCAGAGCCGCCACTTCTCGGATCACGATCGGCGAACGCGAAATTGCCTTGAGCACGCGGTTCTGGCCACGCTCGATGCGCTTGGCGATCTCCACCTCGCCCTCGCGCGTCAACAGCGGCACGGTTCCCATCTCGCGCAGATACATGCGCACCGGGTCGTTCGTCTTCTCGAGCGTTCCCGGCGTCAGATCCAGCTCGACGTCTTCGCCTTCCTCCAGCTCAAAGTCCTTGTCGCCAGGGAATTTCGGAGTGTCGAGCAGATCAATACCCTGCGTTCCAATCGTCGTGATCAGATCGTCCAGATCGTCAGGAGAACCAATCTCATCCGGCAGTGCGTCGTTCACTTCGCCATAGGTGAGATAGCCCTTCTCCTTGCCGGTCTCGATCAGACCATGCACGTCCTCTTCAAACTTGTCTTCAATCGCCAAAATATGCCTGCTCTCTTCGGCAAGACCCGCTCGCAGTGAGCGCCTCGCCCGATTTCATTCCCGGCCCCGCGTCATGACAATCAGCCGTGCCAATTCACGCGCGCATCATTCCGCGTCAGTCGCAAACCCGCACCGCGCCCAGTTTCAGACACGCAAAATGAAGACTCCCCGCAGGGAATCCTCGCTTGCATACACACCCGCAAGCCCGCACAAAGCGGTGATGATTTTCTCGGAACAGGATGGCAGCGCTTCAGGTTTCGCCTGGGTCGCCCGCGAGCCGGAGCTCATGTGTGGGGCAAAGGGGCGCGCATCCTCACTGAGATCAATAGATTACCACAACTGCAGTTGCACCCGCCAGCAAAAAACTCGGCGGAGAATCAGCCTTGGTCCAATGCCTGCAAACCCGATCAGGCCCGTTGCCTACCACCCGTTTCCGATCTTCTAACCACTAAGTTAGACGCTTGGAAGGGCCTTTTCGACGCATGATTTGACCGCACGAAAGCCTCTCCGGCCCGCGCCCAAAACCCTTACCGTTCCCGTGCCTTTTGGCCGTGCAAGCGCCGCAACGCACGGTCCAGTTCCAACTTCTTCTGGGTCAAAAGCGCTAGCCCGGCAAAGTCGCCATTCCGCTCGGCCTCGGCAATCTGCGCCCGCAACTCACGTAGCCGGCCTTCCATGGCGCGTTCCTGAACCTCTTGCACCGCGCTTTCCACCTCGTTGGCCGTCTGGCGGACCGCTTTCGCCAAGCAGCGCCTCCGCCAGTAGCGCTCTCTGGCCTGGATCCTCCACCGCGTCCATCGGGTCTTTTGCCGCTCGCCCCGCCAATGCCTGCATTGCCCCGAACGCGCCCAGGTGCTCAAACCAAGCTGCGTTGTTTGTCAATGCCTCGGTCGCCAACAGCCGCGCCTCCGCGCCCTCGGGATCGGTCACAGCCAGTGCCCGCAGCAGCACTCGTTCCACCTCCGTCTAACTTCGCCGCTCGTTCCTCTACCCGATCTCGCCGCCGCAGCGCCGCCTGCCGCACCTCTTCGCGCAGCACCGCCGATCCAATCCCCAGCTTCTGCGCCGCGTCCGCGGCAAACTGCTCCCTTGCCAGCGTCTCCGGCATCCGCCGGATATGCGGCAACAGAAAGTTCATCGCCTTCACCTTTTGCTCCGCGCTCGCACCCGGAAAAAGCAGTCCGTGCCCGCTCAATCAGGTAATCCGCCTGCCGCCGCGAATCGCGCAGCGCCTCCTTATAGGCCTCCACCCCCCGCTCCCGGATGAACCGGTCCGGATCGAGTCCCCCCTCGAGCGTCACAATCTTGATCGCAAATCCCTCCTCGGTCAGCAGCGCGATCGACTTCTCCGCCGCATTCGCGCCCGCCGTGTCGGGATCGAAGTTCACGATCACGTTCGAAGTGTGCCGCTTCAGGATCGCCACCTGCTGCTCGGTGAAAGCCGTTCCGCTGGTCGCAATCACGTTCTGAATCCCGGCCAGAAACACGCTGATGCAATCCATCTGGCCCTCCACCAGCAGGGCAAACTCCAGCGCGCGAATCGCCGGCTTCGCCTTGTCCAGATTGAACAGCACTTGGCCCTTCGAATAGAGCGGCGTCTCCGGCGAGTTGATGTACTTCGCTCCTGCCTTCTCGCCCGTCTCGAGCGTCCGCGCCGTAAAGGCAATCACTCGCCCGCCCTCGTTGCAGATCGGGAACATCACCCGCTTGCGGAATCGGTCGTAGATCGGCCCCTGGCTCCCGTCTCCCTGCTCCTTCGAGCTGAAAAGCCCGCTCGCGCGCAGCGTCTCCTCGTCCGCCATGCCGCCCAGCCGGTCGCGCAGTGCGTTGAAAGCTGTCCGGTGCATACCCGATCCGGAATTTCTTGATCCCTTCCTCCGTCAGTCCGCGGCCAGCCAGGTACTCCCGCGCCAACGCTCCGCCGGGCCCGCGCAACTGCTCCTCAAACCACGCCGCGGCCGTTTCGTGCAGCTCCAGCAGCTTGGTCCGCAGCCGCGCTCCGCAGCCTCCTCCGGCGACGAAAACTCCCGCTTCGGCAGCGGAATGCCGCATTTCTGCGCCACGATCCGCACCGCCTCAGGAAAGCCCACGTTCTCGATCTTGCCCACGAAGCTGAACACGTCGCCCGTAGCCTGGCAGCCGAAGCAGTAGAAGAACTGCTGCCCCGCATGCACGCTGAACGAGGGCGTCTTCTCCTTGTGGAACGGGCACAACCCCGTAAACCGTTGCGCGCCAGCCTTGCGCAGCCGGATGTAGCTCTCGATCACCTTCACGATGTCGGCCTGCTGCTTCACGGTTTGGGCAAAGTCGCTCACACGAGGTCTGTCACCAAGCATAAGGCCTCGCATCTAACCGACAGGACGCCATCTACCGCCAAATACTTGTTGCAACGAATATCTCCCTCCTGCATCCAAGAAACGAAAGGAGCAACCCAAACATGACCCCTACGACTGCCACCTCCACCTGGAACATCGATCCCGCCCACTCCGGCGCCGAGTTCAAGGTCAAGCACATGATGATCGCCAACGTCAGAGGCAAGTTCAGCGGAATCAGCGGCGTCCTGCACCGCGTCGAAGCCGACCACACTCAGTCCACCCTTGAAGTCTCCATCGACGTCAGCACAGTCAACACTCAGGACGCGCAGCGCGACGGCCATCTCAAAAGCGCCGGACTTCTTCCACGTGGAGAAGTTCCCCGCCATGACCTTCAAATCCACCCACATCGAGAAAAAGGGCGATGGCTTTGCCGTTACCGGCGACCTGACCATCCGCGGCGTCACCAAGCCGGTGGTTTTGAATGTCGAGGAAGTGAGCGAGCCCGCAAAGGATCCGTGGGGCAATACGCGCATTGGTCTTACCGCAACCGCAAAAATCAACCGCAAGGATTTCGGACTCACCTGGAATACGACTCTTGAAGCCGGCGGTGTGCTGGTAGGTGAGGAAGTGGCCATTACCCTTGATGTGCAATTCATCAAGGCCGCCTGAGCAGGGAACTTGGCTGGCCGCTTTTGCCGGCCGCGTGCGTAACGCCGGTTGCAACCCGGCTGTTGCGCGCGCATCAAATTGTTGTACGATCCATCGAATCAAAGCGTTTTTCCGGGGCGGGCGCTACACGGTGCCCGCCGCGTCGCATTCGTCTCCAATCGCGGAGGTCCACAATGTCGCTCAGAGCAGTCAAAGAAATCTACCAAACCAAGCCCACCATCGAAGGAGCCGGCGTCAAGCTGCAGCGCGCCTTTGGCTTCGGCAAAACCGCTGAATTCGATCCGTTTCTCTTGCTGGATGACTTTCGCAACGAGAATCCCGCTGACTACCTGGCCGGATTCCCTTGGCACCCGCACCGTGGCATCGAGACCATCACCTACGTTCTTGCCGGTGAAGTCGCGCATGGTGACTCGCTCGGCAACAAGGGCCGCATGACCGCCGGCGACGTGCAATGGATGACCGCCGGCAGCGGCATTCTCCACCAGGAGATGCCCAAAGGCGACGAGCGCGGACGCATGCACGGCTTTCAATTGTGGGCCAATCTTCCCGCGTCACTCAAGATGACTGACCCGCGCTACCAGGACATCCCCTCCGCAGCTATCCCGGAAGTTACCGAGGATGACGGAACCAAGGCACGCATCATCTGCGGTGAGTTTTGGGGCAAGACCGGTCCCGTCGAAGGGGTCGCTGCCGGGCAATACTCTGTCGACGCGCGCTACGTCGACATCTCCGTTCCGCCGTTTAAGCGCAAGCGGATCAAGGTCGAGACCACGCGCAACGCCTTCGCCTATGTCTTCGCCGGCTCAGGAACCTTCCGCGACGCGTCCGAGCCGCAGGCAGTTTTGACCGAGTCTCCAGTCGATCCAAATGCCGAGGCGGCCTATGACGCGAAAAATCATTCGCTCGTCCTCTTCGACCGCGGCGACGAGATCGTCGTCCAGGCCGGCCCTGAAGGGATTCGTTTTCTGCTTGTCTCGGGCAAACCGCTTGAAGAGCCGGTTGCGTGGTACGGGCCCATTGTCATGAACACGCAGGAAGAGCTGCGCCAGGCGATGGCTGAGCTCCACAATGGTTCGTTCATTCGTCACGGATAAGTCTGGCCATCCCCGCGTCCCTCCCGCGAATAAACACCTGTCTGTCTTGTGTTTGACGCCGTGATATGCTCAACCCAGATTTAACGCGGTTCTCCAGTTAGAACGGGGCATTTCCAGTTCGGCATAGGCGGCTTTTTCTTGAGGAAAAAGCCGCTCGGCAGTGATGGCTTCGTCCCGCGGCAACTGGAGAACCGGCACAGGGAGCATCGTCCATCACCGCGCCATGGCCTCTCCAGAATCAAGTTCGCCGCCGCGGCCCCGCCTGGTGGTTCAAATCGGCGTAACGGGCCATCGGCCCAACCGGCTGTCACCCGACATTGCCGCCAGCCTGCCTGCTCGATGCGAGCAAGTTCTCCAAGCAATTTCCGCACTCGCTTCCCGATTGCACGATCCTCTACTCCATTCACCCCAGCCGCCGCTTCTACGCATCCTCTCCCCTCTTGCTGAAGGCGCGGACCGTATTGTCGCCCAGGCAGGTCTCGCCCTTGGCGCGGATCTGCAATGCCCCCTCCCATTCCATGCAGCCGAGTACTGCCACGACTTCGAAGACGCAGCCTCCTGCAACGAGTTCCACGATCTCCTCGCAAAGGCCTCCGCCGTTTTTCAGATTGAAGGTTCGCGAGCCAGGGAGGACGAGTCTTACGAACGTGTCGGGCGAATGGTCGTAGAGCAGTCCGATCTGCTGATCGCCATCTGGGATGGCGAACCGGCAGCGGGCAGGGGCGGCACCACGCAGATCGTGGAAGAGGCCCTGGCGCGGCATACGCCGGTCGTCTGGCTTAATGCGTCCGAACCGAAGGATCCCTGCGTTCTCCGATCCGATAAAGCGGGCAAGCGCCAAACCCACACATTGGACGAGCTAAGCTCGATCTTTGCCGGGAGCTTTTCCGATCGCGGAGACAGCGAGAACGGCTTCAACTTCAGCCATGCCTATTTCGCCGAGAAGCAGCCGAACTTCGATCCAGGCCGGATCTTCCGTATCTTTCGCGATCTTGTCGCCCGCGGCCGACTTCGCATTGGATCGTGGCGGGTTCCGATTTTCGAGAAATCATCGCGCGATGAATGGGAGAAGATGATTGCCAGCTCCCCCGGCCTGCCCGAAGACGCGCACCGCTACCTGCTCGACCGGCTCTGCCCCCACTATGGCTGGGCCGACGGACTGTCTACTTACTATGCCGGAGTTCTTCGCTCCAGCTCGCTTGCGACCAGCCTCATGGCGGCTTTCGCTGTCCTGGTTCCGATGGCGGATTACGTCTGCGGACGACACGGCATCGACCTGGGCAGAATTCCGGCGCTTACCGAATTCTCTCTGATCGTCATCATTCTCGCCATTACCTGGCACGGCCGCCGGAGACGCTGGCATGAGCGCTGGCTCAACTTGCGCCAACTGGCCGAGCTCTTGCGCCAATACTGTTACCTGGCGCTGCTCGGTTGCGCGCTGGCTGCGCCGCCGCCCCCGGCTCACTTCCGGTCCGGTCTCGACCGTTCCTGGGTTGACGGCATGTTTCGCAACATCGCGCGCGATCTCGGCCTGGTAAACGCCGTCATCAACTCGGCCTACGTCTCCTCTGTCGCCAACCTGATCGCGGACATCCTCGAAGGCCAGGTAAAGTACCACGAAGGCAACCACGAGACGATGCATAAGTTAAGCCATCGCCTCCATCTCATCGGCACGGCTTTGTTTATCGGAACGGGGCTTGCCTGCGTCTGGCATGTGATCTTCGGTGAATCGCCTTGGCTACTTTTGCTGGCAACCGTGCCGCCAGCCTTCGGTGCCGCGTTCTACGGCATCGCCAATCACGGCGAGTTTTCGCGCAGCGCTGACCGCTCGCTGGCCATGGCGCAAGAACTCGAGGCGATTCGGTCGGCAGGGCTGGACAAGGCGCTCGCTTCGCCCCACGAGACTTTCGCGGCGCTACGCCAGACTGCCGAAAAACTGGCAAGCGTTATGATTGCTGAAACCATGGATTGGAGCTTTGTCTTCCGCTATCGCACGTTGAATCTTCCCGGTTGATCGTTGTCGCTGTCTGCAGGTTTGAACATGGAAAAGCGCTTTGAAAAAATCTTCCTCATTAGCTTCGCCGTTTTTGCCGTCGGGCTCGGCTTCTGGGGATACGCAAGAGTCGGCAGCGGTTACTCTGCCGGCGGGGCGTGGCAGCCCGTCCACCCACTCACAGTCCTTGAGGCCGTGCGGTGCCTGATCTCCTCTATTGGACTTCTCAGGCTCTATGACCTGTTTCAACCCGGCAAGGATCCCTGGCAGTTGATTGTTGCCCAGATCGCGGTGCCCGGCATTGCACTTTTCTCCGCCTTGCAGCTTTTTGTCACCGGGGTCAGAAAGAACCTCCGCACCGCCATGGCGCGCCGCAAATCCAACCACTCGATCGTTTGCGGCATTGGCGACGTGGGGATGCAAATCGTCCAGAATCTTCGCACCGCGCATCATTTCATCGTCGCCATCGATTTGCAAGGTGATTCGCCCAATGCTGCGACCTGTGAGAAAGCCGGAGTTCCCGTGCTTCAGGGCGACGCAAAGAGCCCTCACGTGCTCCTCGCTGCTGGAATCCGCCGCGCGCAAACAGCCATCGTTTGCACAGGATCCGACAGTGAGAATATGGATATTGCGCTTCAAATCAACGCCATCCATTCCCAGCCGCCGCTTCGGAAAGCGGGCGCAATTCAAGTGCTGGCCGAATTGCGCAATGACTGGATGCACAGGCGCTTGATCGCCAGCGATAAGCGATCTCTCGGCTCGGCGCATGTCGATCTACGCCTCTTCAACTCCTTCAACGCCGCTGCGCGCATGCTCGTTAAGCGGCTGCACTTGCCGCCCAGCCCCGAGTTCGAAGCGCGAACCTTCGTCCTGATTGGCTTCGGCGCCTACGGCCACGAAATTGCGCTTCATCTCATTCGTTCTTCACCAATCGCATTGGGCAAGAAACTCAAGATCATCGTTTTCGATCAGCAGGCGGATGCGGCCAGAGAAAAATTCCTCATTACCAATCCCTCTGCGGTCAGAGGTGGCTAATCTCGAGTTCGTCGCCGCAAGCGTTGCGCCCGGATCTTCCGACCTTGCGCACATTGTTGAACCGGCATTGGAATCGGCCGGGCCTTTGCTCGGCATTGCGCTCGCCTTGGGCAACGATGAAATGAGCTTGTGCGCTGCACTTGAAATGCGCTCCCTGCTTGATCGCAACGGCCATGTGCACGTTCCCGTCTACGTGCGCCTCGAGCACTATCGCCGGCTGGGCGAGGTGGTGCGCACCATCGAAGATATTTCTGCCTTCGGTGATCGCCTGCAGGTCTTCGGAACCCTCGAAGAAACGCTGAGCGCCGACGTGCTTCTCGGGGCTCGCCTGGACGCATTCGCGCAGGCCCTTCACGAGGACTACCGGCAACGCTCTCAGGACACGATTAATCCCCAGGCCAACGTCCCCTGGCGAGAACTTCCTGAGTTTATGAAGATGTCAAATCGCTGGCGTGCGGACCACACGCCTTTGCTCATGGAGCTTACCGGTTTGTACCTGGAGCGGGAGGTGCCATCGCCCGCCATCCTGAAATTGAGCGAGGAACAAATCGAATCTCTTGCAAGACTCGAACGCCGCCGCTACACCATTGAGCGCAGCCTCATCGAGCGACGCTTCGGCGCCGCGCAGCGCCAGGACATACCTGATTGGGACACACTCAGCGATGACCAGAAGAACTCGGAAAGGAAAGAGGCCGCGCGGTTGCCCGAGATCATGGCTGGTCTCGGCATCCAGTTGCATCCTGTTCGCTCGGTGCGCCTTTACGGAAAGTGGTTGGCGAGCGCACTTGCGGAGCTCGAACAGTTGCGTGCCGCACCCGCTTCTGCACATTGCGAACTGATTGTCGATCTTGACGAGCCCGACGCAGTGCGCGCCGCCGCGCGCGCGCTGTCCCTGCCTTCATTCAGCCTCTGGCTTTTCTCGACAGACGAGCCCCGAGAGTTCTGGCTGCGCAAGCCGCAGGACCAACCCCCCGACCGTGCTCTCCTGATTCAGCGCGCCAACGGCTGGTCGTTTCGCAGCCGCGTTACCCTGGACGCGTGACCTCTCCTGGTTCTCCGAAATCCATTGACGTTCCCCGTCTGTTCTTGGATTATGGAGGCACACCAGCAGTTCCGCGGTTCGTTTGTCCTCAAGCTGTCGACGCCAAGTGGATTCGTCCTGAAAAACCCACTTCTCGCCGAGGCTTAAAACGGTCACAACACATGCGGAACCGCTTAACTTTCGGGCCAGTCTCCCCACACGATTCCCTGGAGGGCGCTATGCGTAGATCCTTGTCGTTCGTCCGTTGCCTTTCCCCGCTATTCGTCGCCAGCGTCCTTTCTCTGCTGCTTCCAAGCGCCCTCCAGGGGCAGTCAACGACGACCCAGATCGACTACACCGGCAACCTCTATGGCTACTACAGAATGGAATTTAACGAGTCCGATCAGAATCATCTGCCTCCGGTGAAGAGTTTTCTCGACTTTCGCAAATCGGATCCGAGCCGGTTGCTGCTCGGCATGGGCGACAATTTCGGTCCCGAATTTGGCGCGTCCATTCAGCTTGAGAACCTCAACACGCCAGACCCTTCGCAAGGCGGCTGCAAGCTACCCCAAACCGTAGATCCCGGCACCAAAGAAACCCGCCCCGAGAGCCTTTATAAAGACGACGGCCGCGTCGCTCCCAGAGCCAATTGCGATAACGTCCTCAATTTTCTGATGCACGCCGGATTTCGCGCTGTCGTGCCCGGAAGCCAGGATTTTATGTATACCGCGCAATGGCTGCGGGTGTCGGCGCTCCTCCTGTCGAATGCCGTCCGAGATCCTCAGCAGGCCGCTGAGATCGACAATCACGACCACGCGGCTTATATTCTCGGCGCCAACTTGCGCATCTCCCTGAAAGGTCAACGCTGTCCTTTGCTCTTTAGTCAGAATCCCCTCGGCCGAGACGCGTTCCGCTGCATCGCCGATGCTACCGGGCTCATGCCCGAGCCTCTCGATTGGCTTGGCCGCCTCGATCGCTTGAGTCGTCAGTCTTCGGATCAGACGGTCAACCCCACGGTCCAGGCCATTCAACAGTTGGCCGCCGAAAGCGCTGCCAAGGCTTCTGGAAGGGAAACGGTTCTCGATGAACTCGCTCAAGATGAGCTCAAAATACTGCAGTCCGCCTGGAGTACGCGCCTTGGCTCGCTCGTACCGTCTGGGAACGGCTCGTCTGGAAAAGACACCCGCGGGGCACAGAATCTCATCGAGCAGTCCAGCACAGGTTCCTTAGATCAAAAAACGTTGGACCAAATCCTGACCGCACTGAACCAATTGGATTTGGTTTATACCCCAGAGCACCCGCTCGACCCTGCGGATCGTGCCGACTTCAATACCTATAGAGCCTCGTTAATAACGATCCTCGGCAATCTGAGTAAGCTCGCCGATCCCAGCCTCCCCGCCAACCCCGGCAAAGAACTCCTGCAGAAAACCCTCGGCGATTGCGCGAAGGGGGGGAACATCGGCCCTTGCTTCGTCCTTACGCCGGATGCGCGCGTTGCCGCGGAGAACGGCCTGCTCCGCACCATTGCGATGGAAGAAAAGGACGTCGGCTACACGGTTGCACAGTTGGCCGACGGTAGCAACGTTTTGATTATTGGCATCACCGGCCAAAGCACAATGAAGGCAGTATCGCAAACCAATGTCCGCTTATGCCCGGGCACCGGCTCGGATTCCGTCAACGTCTTCGGCGCTTGTGGCGACCGGGTGACTACGGGAGACGGCACTGCGGTCGCCGACGATCCTGTTCCGATAACCGAAGCCATTGTCCGCGGGGCGGAGCTCCTGGCCGCCGACCAGAACCAGCGCCCATTCGACAAGATCGTGGTGATGGCCCAGATGCCGCACACTGAAGCGGAGGTTCTGTCGCAACGCGTCTCGACGCTACTCGGGCTTGATGCGGTAGAAGGCCATCAGTACCATGTCGACGTCGTAATCAGCGAAGCGGAATCCGGGTACGGCACTCCACACGTCGATCTCAGTTACGCCGCCACCGCCAGAGGCAATTACTCAGCACCTGTCGTGGGCCCCATTCCCAGCTACAATCCTCAAACCGGCGACTACCCCGGCAGAGTCTCGCGCCTCACCTTGACTTCTCCCTCCGATCAAAGCTTCTCGCTGACCAACGACCCCGATAGCATCTTTGCGCCAGATCCAGTCAAGGGTGCTAATCCCACAACCATCGAGCTGCTTTCTCGACTCATGGCGCAGTTGCAGAACGCTCCCGCGCCCCAGCCGATTGTTGGTTCGGATCAGCCAAGAAAGGCTGAATTTCAACTACTCAATGACTTGGAGAAAGCGGCGCATCCCAACGCGGATGTGGTCCTGTTGCAGAGCCGCGATGTGGAATTGGACGCGATGGGACCGGGGTACACGGACTATAGCGTTTGCGCCAATGAGACGGAGCATCCTGAGCTCTGCAAGCTGCGCGTCGCCCTCGACCGCATTTTCTGGAAGGGCGACTTCCTCGAATATGTGGCGGTTACTGGCAAGAGCCTGAAAAGTATGCTCGCAGAGTCGGAAGCCGAGATGGCCCAGCAGGCGCAACTTGCCGATACTGGCCTCTCACAGGAGTGGCTCATCTCCTACGGCATTGTGCAGTCCACCCTTACCAACATTACCGAGGTCAACCAGAATAACGAGCCTCTGTGGATCCCTGTCGACCCATCCTGCTTGGGCGACTCCCCCAACCAGAGCACCTACTGCGTCGGGGGAACGCCCATCTCGGACGATGCCTACTATTGGTTGGTCACAAGCGATCAGTTGGCCCAGGATAAGGCGGTCTACGGCACGCTCGAGAGCCTTCCCTCCAAGAACCATCAGAGAACAGACCAATACATCACCGCTCCTTTGTCGCACTACCTCCTGGCCTCTCTCCACCTTCCCGGCCCAGGCGCTAACCCCACATCCAGCACAACCACCCAGGTCGCGGCCCTGGTCCCGCCTTCAGGCTCTTCCGAAAAAGTGATTACAAACCAAAACGAAGTTTTTCAGCAAATGCCGCTTTGGCAGATCGAGTTCGGAAAGGTGATCGCCAGCTTCAATTCCAGGGCCCCCGTTGGCGGCAACGCATACGTCGGCGCTAATTTCCTGGGGGTCTCCGATCCTCGCGCTACCGTGCCGACATCGCAGGAATTGGATCTCGAATTAGCTAATCGAATCACAGGAACGTTTTTCCATCCGGGTAACAGCGCGAAGATTCTTACGCCAATTTCTGTAGGCGAGCAAACGAATTTCGGCTACGATCGGGCACTCATCGGTAATACGAGCGGCAAGCCGATCAACGGCTCCTATGCGTTGAACAATCTCACCGAGGCGGCCTTCTTGCAGATTCGACTAAACGCCAAAAGCAAGGCTGGCGCTGTACCCAGGGTGTGGTCCACGCCGCGCAGCCTCTTGGTTCTTACGCCGCTCCAATACCAGGTCAACATCGACACGCCGTACCTGTTTTTCCCCTTCTCGACTGGGCAGGGATCTGGCGAGCTTACGGTAACGCTGCCGCGCGTCTCGTCCTGGAACGAACGAATCGGCTTCCGGGAAGAGTTCGGCTCCAACAAGCCCAAATCCTTCTTCCTGAACGGAAATTATTTTGAGACAGGCATAGAGTTCAGCACGCAGAACGGAAACTTATCGTCGATCACGCTGCAGGACGGCAGCACAGGAACGCCAAAAACGTGCGCGGTCACCGCCATTGCTACGCTGCAATCCTGCTTCTCTGGGGCCAAGTTCATCATCAACAGCACAACCACCGTAGTCGGGTCACCGGCGGTAGAAACCCTCTATACACCCGGCTACTACTGGACTCTCCATTTCCAGAACCATCTCTTTGGCAAGAATCCAGCAACTCAAATCAGTCTGGTCACCGATAGTTCCGGCGATTACTTCTTCGGGCGGCCAGATTCTGCGGAGTTGCCCACGCAAACTAAGTACGCCATTCCCTTGAGTTTGGCTCTGACCATTCCAGCGAGAGGCAACCTTACATTTGCTCCCACTTACTCCGGCTTCTACTACAAAGCGCAACAGAGCGACAAGAACCTGGTAGTGAACTCCTTCTCGATTGCCGCACGCTGGTACTTTGCCCGCGACGCCCGCGTGCCGCTTCGCCGCCAGTTGCCGCTCCAGGGTCCGGCCTCCGCAGACCAGACCCATACTGGAAAGGGCCACTGAGCATTCGGTTTTGGTGTAGTTGGCGCCCTCATGCAGGCTGCGCATGGTTATGCGGCCTGTCGCGAAGGAAGCCGTTGCCCTTGGTGAGCCACGCGATGCCGAACGCGATCAGAGCCAGTGATTCGCATGTCAGCAACGGATTGATTGGCCTGAACAAGCGCTCCGCGCCGTCCAGATTCAGGCTGACCATCACAACATCGCAGGTCAGAATGATCGTGCCGCAGGTCGCATAGACCACGTTTCTATGCCGCTTGCGCCGCGTCAGAGTTTTCCCCGGTGCGGTCTTGCGGAAAAGGACCAGGCAGAAATAGGCGAGGACGAGAAATAGCTGCGCCGCAAATACGGTGTGAACCGTATTTAATTCCAACTGCAGCGGTGTATGCACAGGGTCTCGCGGATTGACTGAAGGGCACAGTGCCGCACCCAGTGTGAGAGAATCCAGCCAGATACCCGGTGATCTCATCGATCCAGTCGTATCCCCGAGAGCACATTAGAAACGCCGCAATCGCGCATAGGCCTCCCACTTGGCAATCTCGCATCGACGTCCAACGATAGTCGCTGATCGATCGCTGCAGCAGGGGGTGGGGCAGTGCATGGCTGGGTCCGAGGAGCGAGAGCAGGATCGTTCCGCCGACAAGAACGAAAGGCAGCAGCAGCGCGATGATGCCGACCATCCTGCGCATCGCGTGGTGCGACAGGACCGCGGGATTCTTGTACGTCGCGTGATTCATCGTGCCGT
The DNA here is from genome assembly GCA_963813015.1 of uncultured Acidobacteriaceae bacterium. Taxonomy (GTDB): domain Bacteria; phylum Acidobacteriota; class Terriglobia; order Terriglobales; family Acidobacteriaceae; genus Telmatobacter. Next base: position 309,418 of record CAWEXN010000008.1, on the reverse strand, counting down.
TCACGATGGGTTTCCTCAGGACGAAGCAGAATATCGCATTTGCTTCCATCGCGGTATCCGCCGAATCCCCGAAGACACCCCTTCGATCTCTTTCATCGGCGCGACGCCCGCCGGGCTTTAAGCCTGCTCCGCCTCCGCCCGCGCTGCGAATGTCCGGTTGCACCCACGAATCAATGCATTCACCGCAACGGCTCTTGCCGGTAGAGTTGCGCCGTGTGCCGCACCGTTACGAGAAGTGCCATCCCAGCCATTCCGAGCATCGCGATCACTCCGCCGAGATCGAAAAGCAGCACTTTATGCCCCAACACCGTCGAATAGGGGCTGCGTATCGCTGCCAGGGTGCCCGCCGCAAGCAGAATCCGAATCTCCGTCGGACCAAAGATTCCTTGCGAAAGCTCAAAACTTTTCAGCGTGTACGTGGCCAGGTAGCTCTCGCTCGAAAGCACCAGAAACGCGATTAACATGGCCATCGCCGTCGCCCAGTGCAGCAGCCCGCTCCAGCCAAGCCCGCACATCAGCGCCACCGATCCCAGAACATCCACGATATGGTCAACGTAGAATCCGTATCGCGGCCGCTCCTGCCTCCGCACGCGTGCCAGCGTCCCATCCAGGCTGTCGCCCAGCCAGTTCAGCGCCAGGCAGGCAATCGCTACCAGCAGAATCCGCCGATCGTATCGCGACAATGCATAGCAGATGCCTGCTCCAATCTGCGCGCTCAATCCCAGCAAGGTAAGTTGGTCTGAGCTCACCCATCGCGGCGCGCGCTCGGCCATCCACTGTAATGCGCGCTTCTCCACCCGCGCCGTCAACGCTTGATTCACTCGCCGAGCGTTTTCAAACGCTGCTTCATGCTTCACTACAGCAATCTGTGTGCTCATCTTCCTCTCCTTTTCCGGTTGCTTCATCCCGGCGACTTTGCTGCGAAGCTATTTCTTCAGCGCGTCTCGTGTCGCCCGCAGCGTGAACTCCAGCGACTCTCTCGGCACACTCTCCACAAACGGTCCAATTGCCCACCCCAGCCCCACCGGAATGGACCGTGTCAGCGAGACAGACTCAATCTGGATATACAGACCGCCATCCCCTTCTTCGTAGTTCCAATACGTATTCATCCGCCATAGGAACCCGTGCTCTTCGCCCGCGCTCAGAGCGTGCTCCTGTGCCGTGCCAGCCTGGGAAATCTCGCTAATCTCCGTGCTGCGCGAAACACAGTACCTATGCTGCGCATCCAGTTGACCAAACGTGACGTCGTACGTTCCGTCCATCACGAACGTCAAGATGTGGTGCTGCACCACGCGCATCGTCACCTTGTAGCGATCGCCCTGTTGCGCAAGCGCGTTTGCCCGCGTCACCTGAGGCGAATAGGACTTTGGATATGCGTCGAAATCCCTCAGCACGCGCTCAAAATCTGCGGTTGTCGCTCCTGGGAAAAACGCGGTCCCTCGCCAGTCATGAAGGAGCGCTCCGGGCAACTCCAGGCCAGCCGCCGGGGTCAGTTGTTCGGTCACTACATCGCCTCGCCGCACGCGCGCGCGGTCCACGGGAGCGAGAAAATGATCTTCCGACCCGTCTTGCGTTGCGATGCGGGAGTCCACGTGACTGACATACGTTTGGAACCCGGCAAGAGATTTAGGAGTGGGCTCTTCCGCGGCCAGCCCAGCGGCAATCGTAAGCAAAAGAACCGCGCCGGCCGTCTGAAGCCTTTGCGATTTCGCCGCTCGCTGGTTCGCCATGTTCCTCACCTTACCTTTTCGACGGTGAACGGGCAATACACGCCACCTCATTCGGTGGTGAATGATTCTCACCGCGCAAGACCTTCCAATCATTGAATTTCCGGAGAAATGTCCTTTGCGCCTTCCGAATTTCAACCAGCTCTGCATCAGCTAAACTGATCGAAAGACATGGCGGACTTGAGGAGCGAACTTCGGCCGGCACAGCGCTATCGCTTTGGAGTCTTTGAAGCGGATGCCGCCACGGGCGAGTTGCGCAGGCAGGGGATGCGCGTCAAGTTGAACGCCCAGCCGTTCCAGGTACTTCTCATGCTCCTCGAGCAGCCTGGCCAGTTAGTTTCGCGCGAAGAGATCTCCCGCGTGCTATGGCCAGAAGGCACTTTCGTCGACTTCGAGCACGGCGTCAACTCCGCGGTCAACCGCATCCGCGAGGCCCTCGGCGACACGGCCGGCAGTCCGCGGTTCGTCGAGACTCTCGCCCGCCGCGGCTATCGTTTCCTCGCTCCCGTCGAAAAAATCGATTCCGGCGATCATCTTCCGCTCGCACCCGACGAGTCCCAGTCTCCTGCGCCCGGCGACCCAGTCGCGAACACTTCGCAGTCTGAACCGCAATTGCGCAGGCAAATTCTCTCCACTCCAGAGGACCTTCCTAAAACGTCCTTTCCGGTCGTGCAGTCCCTTTTCGTCCTGTTTCAGCTCATGTATCTGGGCTTTTATATTGGCGCGCTTGCCAATCTCGCGGAGATCCAGGATCTTCTTTCACTGCTGCCAGCAGCGACCCTGGTCTTCCGCGTCCTTTTCATCTCAGCCGCCATCCTCATTCCCGCCCGGGCCTTCGTGCTCTGCGCCGCACTTTTCCGTGCACCGGGATTCCGCGACAAATTCCTCACGCTCTGGCCGTTTCTTCTCTTCTTCGACGAACTGTGGTCGCTGGCGCCCTTCCTTCTGCTGCACCACATCAACTTCGGCCTGGCCCTGGCCTGCACCACGCTTCTCGTGTATTCGCCATTCGCGCAGCGCTCCATCGTCCTCATGGGCGCGGGCAGCGCACCTCACGCGCCCCAGCAGCCTCGCTAGCCGCCCCTCGGCCCTATGTTCCTGCTTCTATCAAAAGTCCGTGTGGAATCGCACTGCGGAAACCGCCACTGGTCCGCGAGCCTCGTTGTACCCGGGATTGGTCACGTGTTGAAAATCATAGGAAACCGAGAAACCCCGCCAAAGGTGAGCGGTGTAGAAGGTCTCGACAATCTTCTCGCTTCCGTAGGTCAACCCGCCGTCGCCCAGCATAATGCCCAGCCCGCCCAGCGCGAGATACTGTTGATGCTCGGGCACGATCCCATTCGCCACAAACGCAACTCCAGCGCGATCATCGCTGCGCCTCCAGGAGCCGCCCTTGACGAGCCCTCCGAGTTGTAGCGTGCGGTCGACTTCGGTGTAGCAAAATGCCTCGTTATGCCCATCGCTCCAGCCGAGACGCCCAAATGCGCCGATATCGTTCGTAATCTCCTGTTCCATGTTCAGGCCGAACCCGTAACGGTGCCGCCCCTCTCGCCGCGTTGTAGTAATGTCCGGTGTCGCGGTCTGGCCATCAAGAAACTCCGCGTTGGCCTGGCGGTAGTTTCCCATGTTGGCGTGATTCAGATAGCCCAGAACTCTCACCACGCCCTCACGATGAACAATGTGCTTGCCCCGCGCTTCCAGTTCCAGATTCTCCGCGCGCGACCGCGCCAGGTCCGCATCAAGAAATTGCGAAAACGGAACCTTCGGCATCATTGCTTCAGCAAAGCGCACTGAATGCGAGCGATCGTCATACTCCACGGTCAAGGCGTCCGTGTAACCCCGGGCGTTCGAGGCCACATCCCAGGCGCCGTTGTCGTCCACCGTCCAGTTCAGAAACTGCAGATTGCTGTCGGAGCCATACGTGTTCACGTCGAAGAAATCCGTAAGGTCCATTTTCCCCAGCCGCATTTCGATGCGGCGCGCGGGCAGCGATGTCGCCAGATCCAACTCGTCACGATCAGCCGCCACGCGCTCACTCGTCAGTGGAATGATCTCGCGCACCATGAGCTGCGCCAGGTACGGCTCATTCGCTTTTGGCACGCCTTGCACCAGTCGTACGACATCCAAATTGACGTATCCGGCCAACCCGCCTTCGTTGCCAACGCCGTTACCCGTCGTGTCTTCAATATCGGCAAAGACTTCGGTCGATTGCGAGACTTCGTAACCTGTGTAGAGCGTCAATAGGTGCGTGGTTGCGCTCTGCGACCAGTTTGTAAGGCTGTTGGGCCCGCTGTATTCAGCGTTGAACGCCTTGTAACCCTGCAGAATGACGTTCGCTTGTCCTGAAACCCAATACCGCCCTGTCAATGTATGCGGAAAGATCGTTTCGACATCGCCGCTCGCGTCATCCCCGCTCGAACGGTCACTCGAGTCTTGATTTGCAGGCCGAGGTGCGCCTGCGACGTCCGGCGCTGCCGTTGTAGCTTGTCCTCTATCCGTTTGAGCAGGTCCCGCCGCCTGCGCGCCTACCCGCAGCGGCTGCCCGCACACCGCCAACGTCAGGACGCAAACAAATTGCACGACAATTTGCCGGAGGAGGCGCCGCATCTCTACCTTGAACGGGCGCTCATTCAAAGCTTCCCGTCTCGAATTTAGTAGATCATCCGGCCGCAGCATCCGTCGTCACGGGGATCGTTCAACTTCCCGCTGTGGCACCCATTTTGCTAACGCCGTGCGGACTGGTGCGTTTGTTCTACTTGCCGCTATCAGGTGGGGTATTTGGCGCGGGAGTCGGCTGTTGCCCGTCGTTGTGAACCTCCTGCCCGTTGTAAAACACCTTGCTCGAGGAACCGAACCGTTTGTAGTCGGTGTATTTGATCACTTCTCGAATATGCACGTCCTGCGCCATGTATCCATAACCGCCGGTGAAGTGCAGAATTCCTTCTCCCTTTGTATAAACCGGGAACCAATAGTGGCCGTCAATCTGCTGGCGCCACGTCATAAATGGCGCATGCAGGTCTTCGGAATTCTTGCGCGTGTCGTCGGGTACCATGCGCCCGTCGGTCACCACGATCTGCAAGTCTGTCGCATCCACCCATATGCGCCCATCCAGATACCGCTTGCCCTTCTCGATCTTGATTGGGCTCACGTCGAAGACATAGCAGTCCACTTCATCCACCCGCTGCCGGCCCACGAACTTGATGTTGTACTCGGGAACGTCCGCGGTGGTCAGCACAAATGGATAGCCATGCTCCAGATCCTGGAGATCCGAAGGCGACATCATAATCTGCTTCAGCGTATTCGGGGGCGCTAAGTCGACTCTTTCGGTGCGCCTTCCCGTTGGGTCGAAGGTTACGTCATCCACTTCGTACCATTCACCGCTCACCTTGTTGTCGTCGTCGATCTCGTCGACGCTTGCGGTGCGTCGATACGTGTAGTGGTCCAGCGCATCCTGAAACTCCGTCTCCTTCGCCGAAAACTGCTTGATAATCTGCTCGGGTGGAATAGGCGGGTCAGAAAGGTCCATGCGCCCGAAGCCCGAATCGAGCGGCATCGGCGTAAACGTGTCTTTTTCCTGCGCGACAGCCATCATTGCGCAGCCTGCAAACACGATCGCCACAATCAGGTTTCGAAAGATCACTGAAGCTTGCCTCCTGGGGTGTGGCCCTCACAGGCGCCTGGGGCGGGGGAATCTGCACCTCAATACTCGCATCCCTCTGCAACTTTAGACGGATGTTCTACCCATTGGGAAGGCCGCGATACTAGAGCAGGCTCTATCCCTGGAACGCCCCTTCACGCCGCGATCAGAAAACGTGCCGTCACGCGGCCCGTGGCTCTCAAAAGGAATGCTCAGGGCCGGATCCGCAAGCATCGATCGTTCTGCACTTCCTGCTGATTGGGGAAGGAGACTCGCGGCTTCCATGCCCGACTACTATCACCTTCCGGCTCTGATGCTGACGGCGCTTCTGCTGCCCGCCTTTGGCTACCTCTATCTCCGCTTCCGCGATGCCCGTTCCTTTCTCTGGTTCCTGGGTTTTCTCTTCTCCATCGTTGCCATGATCCTGCTCTACACCATGAATGGCTACCCCGGAGCAGGTTCCCCGTGGCTGGTGGCCTGCGGTGAATCGTTCATTCAGCTTAGCGCGGCCATGTTCCTTGGCTCGCTTTCGCCGCTGCGATTCCGCATTGGACGCATTCAGGTTCCTTTTGTCGTCCTTTATGCCGCGCCTCTTGTCCTCTACTCCATCCTTCTCTACGGAGTGCTCGGCGGCGTCCAGCCTCGCGGTCCGGCCTTCCTCATCTTTCCGGCTTTGGTGGGTATGAGCTTTGGCGTCGGCGTCTTCTGGGGAATGACCAAGGGCTCGGTGCCTATCTGGGTGGGAGTTTCGTTCAGCGCCGTCCTGGGCACTTTTGCCATCTGGGTTTGCTGCCTGCAGGGAGCAGGGGCTGGGCTCACCTTTGTCGAGTGCGTCAACCTGCAGATGACGGCCATGCTGCTCGTCTTCGTCTCGCGCCGGTTTTCTCCGGGAGTCTTTCTCAGCGTCCTCGGCTTCCTGGCCTGGTCGCTGGCTTGTCTGCATCTTCTTCCGCTCGTCGGTCATCATGGGCCGCTCTCCGTCACCCTCACACGCATCATCGTGATGGGCAAAGTGGTCGCCGCTGTGGGCATGATCGTGCTCGCCCTCGAGAACGAGCTGACGAGCAACAAGGCGGCACAGGAGCGCGAACGCAGCGCCCGACGCCAACTTGAGGCCTACGCCAATCTCATGCTCACTCGCCGCCGGGTTGAGGACTTCGACCGCCAGGCCGCCGATGTTTGTGACACCGTTGTGAGAAACAGCCGCTTCGGGCAAGTCGCGTTGCTGCTTGAATGTGGCGGGCGCTATCAGCTTGCCGGCAGCGCGGGTTTGGAGATGGCCATTGCCAGGCCGCTCGGTCAACTGGCAAGCCGAATCCCGGTTGAAGGCTTTCTCGTTCCGGGCTCTGTACCGATCGCTATCCCGCACAGCAAAACGGTCCGTCTCGATCTCACGCCCTGGCTCATTCCCGGCGACGACCTTACGCGCCTGCGCTTCACTTCTGTCCTGGCCATTCCCATGATCGGGCGCTCCGGCATCGATGGTGCATTGTTGCTTGGGAGAATGCGAGTCGATGCCGAGCCTGGCGTTCACTCCGCAAATGTTCCTCGCCTCGACGACCTCCTTCCCATTGAAATGCTTGTTGCCCGCCTCCAGGCGACGCGCAATCAGACCATGCTCTTTGAAAAACTCATCGACTCCGAGCGGTTTGCCGGACTCGGCCAGTTATCCGGCAACGTCACCCAGCAATTGAACAGCCCGCTCACCGTGATCCTCGGCTATTCTTCTCTGCTCCAGGAATCGCCTTCACTTGAAACACAAGATCGCAAAGCCGTCGAGGCCATCGTGAACGAAGCGCGGAGCATCCGCTCGACGCTGCAAAGCCTCTCGCGCGTTTCGCATGTTCGCTCTGACCAGCCGGCTGCCATCTCCGTTACCGAACTGTTGTCCGACATGGAGCAGCTCTATCGGCCCGAATTCCTGCAGCGTTCCATCGAGTTCCAGGTCAATGTGGCGCCGGGAATGCCCCGGATCCTTTGTGGTGCGCAGCAGTTGCGTCAAGCCCTGCTCCATTGCCTGCAATACGCCATCAGCGCCGTTGACCGTGAAGGCCCCTCTTGGGCGCCGAAGGAGTCCAAATCCATTCGCCTCGAAGCTGCTCGCGAGGGCAGCCTCGTGCACATCTCCGTCACCCACTCCGGTCCAGGTTTCCTTGACCCTGAGCGCGCATTCGATCCGTTTGTTCCTGCGCGCGCATGCGGCGAGACGGCCGGAATGGGGCTCAGCCTCTGTGCCACCATTCTGCGCGACCAGAACGGCCGTGCCTCCGCCGTGAACCTGCAGCCACGAGGCGCGGCCATCATTCTTGAGTTGCAGGCGGCGTAATGGGTTCCTCGGTCTCGCGGGTCTATTGCTGGCATTGCTGACCGGTGGCTCAGCCATCGCTTCTGCCGCCCACTTAAAGCCTGCCTCCGTCGAGCCCCTTGACGCCGTCTTCCAGATTGGAGCTTCCGGCACAATTGAGGCGAGCCTCAATCCGCCCATCCAGGGCGTCCTGCGCATCATCGTGCGGGCCAGTCCATCCGCTGGCACCCGCTATTCCCAAAACGAGCGTCAGCCCCTTACCCTCGAAGTCACCCAATGGGACCGAACCGTCCCTTTCCGGCTCGTTAGCCAGGGCGGCCATCATCATCTGTTCGGAGGCCGACCCTCCTTGCTCGTCGCCGATATTGATGTCAACGACCTCACTCCGGGCGTGCCGGTTCGCGTCCGCGTTCACTCCAATCTGCCAGCCCTGCCAGATTCTGCCCCACCCGACCTCGATGCACGCGCTTACGCCGTCGTCTATTGATGAGGCTACCCCTCAACCCAACCGAGGCGCCGTTCTGATTCCGCCCGTAAAATAGAATCGGATGGCTTTCACCGAACAATACGATGTGGTTGTCGTGGGCGCCGGTCACGCCGGTTGCGAAGCTGCCATGGCCGCGGCTCGGATGGGCCTCAAGACTGCGCTTATCACCATGAACCTCGACCTCATCGCCCAGATGAGCTGCAACCCCGCCATCGGCGGCGTCGCCAAGGGCCATCTGGTCCGCGAAGTCGACGCTCTCGGCGGCATCATGGGCGAAGTTGCCGATGCTGTGGGTATCCAGTTCCGCCTCCTCAACGCCTCGCGCGGCCCCGCCGTCTGGAGTCCGCGCGCCCAGTGCGACAAGCAGCTCTACCGCGTCAAAATGCGCGAGGTTCTCGAATCCCAGCCCGGCCTGCACATTCGCCAGGCCGAAGTCGTCGACCTTGTCATCGAAGAAGCCGAACCAATCGACCAAATCCTGGGAGAGGCATTGCCGGACGGCGAGTCCATTCCTCGTCCCACCCGGCCGCATCGCCGCGTTCTCGGTCTCAAGCTCCGCGATGGACGCCAGCTCCTCGCGGGCGCCACCATCATCACTACCGGAACCTTCCTCAACGGCCTTATCCACTGCGGCGAAGAGCGCTATCCCGCCGGCCGCAGCGGCGAGCCCGCATCGGTCCTTCTCGGCGAAGCGCTTCGTGCGCTTGGCCTGCGCACCTGCAGGCTCAAGACCGGGACACCGCCTCGTCTCGACGGCCGAACGATTAACTGGGAAGTCTTCGAAGAGCAGCCGGGCGACGTCGATCCCACGCCCTTCAGTTTCCGCACAAAGAAGATCGTCCAGCCGCAGGTCTCCTGCCACATCGCCTTCACCACACCGGAGACGCTTCGACTCATCCGCGAGAACGTTCACCGCTCGGCCATGTACTCCGGGCGCATTCAGGGCATCGGCCCACGCTACTGCCCGTCCATCGAAGACAAGATCGTCAAGTTCCCTGACAAGACTCAGCACCAGTTCTTCCTTGAGCCCGAAGGCCTGAACACCCACGAGGTTTACATCAACGGAATGTCCACCTCGCTGCCGATGGAAGTGCAGTGGCAGATGGTCCACTCCATCCCCGGCCTCGATCAAGCTGAGCTGCTGCGCCCCGGCTACGCCATCGAGTACGACTCGGTTGACGCTACCGAGCTCGACCGCACCCTGCGCGTGAAGTGCATGACCGGCCTTTACCTTGCGGGACAGATCAACGGAACAAGTGGCTACGAGGAAGCTGCCTGCCAGGGCATCATGGCCGGCATTAACGCGGCGCTCTGGCTCAAGGGCCAGCCGCCGTTCACCATGGACCGGACCGAAGGCTATACGGGAATCCTCATCGACGACTTGATCTCGAAGGGCACGAACGAGCCCTACCGCATGTTCACTTCGCGCGCAGAGTTTCGCCTGCATCTGCGCATCGATAACGCCGACCGCCGCCTCACGCCGTATGGGCGAAAGCTTGGCCTCATCAACGACGAAGCCTGGGCCGAGTACGAGCAGAAGCAGGCGCGGATGGCTGCGCTTGAGCGCCTGCTCACCTCTGGCAAAGTCGATCCTGAAAAGCTCCAACGGGGTGGGTTTGGAGAGCTTCCCGCAACCGCGGGCATTACATGGGCGCAACTGCTTAAGCGCCCTGAAGTGACGATCGAACCGATTCTCGCTGCGCTCCGCGACGAGCTTGCGCGCGACCCGCTGCTTGCTGGTTTTGCGGCCGTGTCAAATGCAGGTCCCTCGACTCCGATCGCTCCAGCGATCTCCGCTCAGGGTGACAATGCGGATGAGCATATTGCGCGGGCGATGATGCGCAACGAGGCACGCGCCGTAGAAACCGAAATCAAGTTCGCCGGCTACCTCGAGCAGCAGAAGAAGTCCATCGAGCGGTTGAAGGCCGCTGAGTCCGTCGCTATTCCTGAATGGCTTGAGTACACAACCATCAGCGGCCTCTCGCGCGAGATGCGCGAAACGCTTGAGCGCATACGGCCGATGACAATTGGCCAGGCCAGCCGGATTCCTGGCGTCACTCCCGCGGCGCTCACCCTGGTCCACGTGTCGATCAAGCTGCAGGGCAAGCGGCTGGACGCGAATCGCCACGTCACCACCTGATCGCGGCCCGCGCGCGTATCCTATTTCGTGATGAATCTCGACGCTATTCAAACAGCCCTCCGCGACTCCAAGCTTGACGGCTGGCTCTTTTACGATCACCACCACCGCGATCCCATTGCCGCGCGCATTCTCTCGCTCGACCCCAACGCTCACATCACGCGACGCTGGTACTACTTCATTCCCGCTACGGGCGAGCCGCGCAAGCTTGTCCATCGCATCGAACAGGCCCGCCTCGATTCGCTTCCCGGCGCCAAAACGCAATATTCAAGCTGGCAGGAATTGCACGCGGGTCTCGAGAATCTGCTCCAAAACCAGAAAAAGATCGCCATGCAGTACTCGCCGAACAACGACATCATGTATATCTCCATGGTCGACGCCGGCACCGTCGAATTCCTGCGTTCGCTGGGCAAAGAGATCGTCACTTCCGCCGATTTGGTCAGCCAGTTTGAAGCTGTCCTCACCGAGGATCAAATTGCCAGCCACTCCGCCGCGCAGCGCGCCATCGATCTGATTCTCGTCGGCGCGTGGGCCGAGATTGCTCGCTGCCTCCGTCCTCCTTCAGGCGGCGGCACCGGCCACTTCACCGAGTTCGATCTTGTCGTTTGGCTGCGCGATGCCATGCGCCGCGAGGGCCTGGTCTGGGAAAATGGTCCCGACGTCAGCGTCAACGCCAACACTTCAGACCAGCACTACGAGCCCACCGCCGAGCGCGCCTCGCCGATTCGCGAGGGCGACTTCCTGCTCATCGATATCTGGGGCCGACTCGATACGCCAACCAGCGTGTTCTACGACGTGACCTGGACTGGAGTCATCGGCCGCGAGCCTTCAAAGAAAGAGCAGCTCATCTTCGATACTGTTCGCCGCGCACGCGACGCCGCGATTGAAACTGTCGAGCAGGCCTTCGCCCAGAACCGGCCCATCCGCGGCTTCGAAGCCGACGACGCAGCCCGCTCTGTGATTCGCGACGCCGGCTTCGGAGACTTCTTCGTCCACCGCACCGGCCACAACATCGCGCATGAGATTCACGGGTCAGGCGCGCATCTCGACAATCTCGAAACTCACGACATCCGGCGCATCCTGCCCCACACCTGCTTTTCCGTCGAGCCCGGCATCTATCTGCCCGAATTCGGCGTGCGCAGCGAGATCAACATGATCACAGCCCCCGGCAAAGCTTGGGTCACCGGACGCATTCAGCAGGAACTGGTGCAGATCTAACGGCGGTGGGAAGCCATTCCGTGCGCGTTCCCAGACGCTGCAGTTAACTTTTTGGTAACCCCCGCCCCCTACCCCCGGTATGGCATACCTCCATATTTGATAACAAATGACTTATGCGGCGATCCATACCTTTGCCATACCCCCGTTTGTACTTCCATACCTCCAAATCCGAAAACAGAGGACTAACCGATTTGCATCCTCGCCGATGGAATCGTGGCGATAAGAGGCCGTTTGGAGCCAGAAAATCGACAAAAATCGGCGAAATTTGTCGACGTTTTTAACCAAAATCTGTTGATTATAAAAGAGTTATTTAGCATTTGCACCACTTCTGAGGCAGGAAAATCACTCCTCGTCGAATCTTGCCTCCCTGCGGCGGAAAATCTGGAATCCGGCATTTCGCCCACTTAAGACAAGTGTAGAGATCTCGGCGAAATAATCGGCAAACTTGGCTTGCGATATTTGCGCGGTGTTTTCAGTGGTTTGCGGCAAATCGGCGGCACCGTTCGCTTGACAGAGAACCCACTCTCATCTCCGAAGGCCGGCCCCCTGCTCTTGTATAGTCGATAGAGGAATGGCAACCACCCCGAACAAGCCCACCCAGGCGGGCAAGCCTGCCGCGGCAAAAGCCTCACCTCAAGGATTCGTCTACCTTCCGCTTATCGCGGGATGGCTTGTGCCCGGCGCCGGACACTTCATTCTTCGCAAGCCGATTCGCGGCGCACTGCTCGCGGTCTCCATCATCTCCATGTTCGCGCTTGGCCTGGCCATGCAGGGCAGGCTCTACACCAGCGCGCAGGACATTCTGGACATGCTCGGTGTGGCAGGCGACCTCGGAAACGGGATCCTCTACTTCCTCGGTCGCGCAGCGGGCTGGGGCGGAACGCCGGTGCAGACCACGGTGGCCGACTACGGCACCAAATTCATCGTTGTCGCAGGCCTCTTGAACATCATCGCCGCCGTTGACGCGCACAACCTGCGCACGGGGAGGAAGTCCTGATGCATCCCTCCCACTTCACCGCGGTGCTTCTCTTCGCGCTCTGCGCATCGACCGTCTTCGGCATTACCATGCGCGATACGCCCAAACGCATGTTCCGCTACGGCGCCTATTGCTTCGCGCTCTTTGTGGGTTCGGTGATCGTCTTTAGCTGGGTGATGTTCCTCATCGCGCGTTAGGGTCCGGCTCTCACCGATGCGGAGAATGTCGCCAAAGGAAGGGAACCATCCCCCAGCGGCTAAAGCCGAACCTAATTTGCAGCGTTTGCGGCACGACTGAAGTCGTGCCCTGACACTTCGTGTTCCTCCGAAACAGTATTTCCTCAGCCTGCTCAGCCACCCAAACACGCCAACAAAAAATGCCGCCGTCCTTTCGGAACGGCGGCACAGGTTTCGGCGGGAGAGCCGAAAAATCCTCGAAGCTCCACAGAGCTTCTGGTCTTCAAAAACACGGTCGGGACGCGATAGTTGCGGCTTATTCGCTCCGGGCCTGAAGGCCGGTGGAATTGTTTCGTTGACTCGAGGGCCTGAGCGCCCCCGCTGCTTCCGACGGGTACAATCGCTCTCGGAGGGCACGTGAAACGCCGCCGATTCATCGCCGCATCGATTGCCGCCTCAACCTTTGCCGCAGCCGGCAAGACGGTTGCTGCTCAGATCCCTTCGAGCCCACGCCGCGAGTTCTACCAGTTGCGCCGGTATAACCTGTTCAGCGGTCAACAGTTAAAGGTCACGGAGAGCTACTTTTCCGGCGCTTTGATTCCCGCATTGGGCCGCCTGGGGCTAGGGCCGGTCGGGGCATTCAAGCTCGACATCGGTCCTGAAACGCCCGCGTATTATCTGCTCATTCCCGGCTCGTCCGTCGAAACGCTCGCGGAACTGGATCTGCGCCTGGCTGAGGATGCGGAGTTCCTGAAGTCTGCCGACCCGTTCTGGAATGCCACTTCAGCAGCGCCAGCTTTTCAGCGGGTAGAGATTTCGCTTCTCGCCGCTTTTAAAGGATGGCCCAGGCTCGCGCCGCCCGCTGCCGCTGCCACCAAAGGCAAACGTATCTTTCAGCTGCGCACGTATGAGAGCCCCAGCGACGGCGAACACGTCCGCAAGGTGGAGATGTTCCACTCCGGCGAATTCGAGATCTTTCTGAACGCCGGCTTCCATCCTGTCTTCTTTGGCGACACGCTGATTGGGTCGCGCATGCCCAACCTGACTTACATGCTCAGCTTTACCGATCTGGCCGAGCTGGATGCCAAGTGGGATGTCTTCCGCAACGATCCAGCGTGGAAGAAACTGTCTGCCAACCCGCGCTACGCTTTCGACGCGATCGTCACGAACATCACCAACCTGATCCTGAGCCCACTCGATTGCTCGCAGATCTGACTGGCTTTTTGGCACGACTAAAGAGGCTGCGGAAAAAGTCCTAGATCTGGTCAAAGCTCGCCAGAAACATCCTTCAGGGGCTAAAGCCCTGCGCCTTTTTCTACCTCTATCGGCACGACTAAAGTCATGCCCTGATACAAAGCCTTTTGGGAATCGGGGCTTCCGCAAGCTGTGAAGCCGTGCCCCTTCAAAACAGATTCAAACTGAGCCGAAACCCGCCAGTCCTTATTCGCTGCTGCACATTCTCCGTTGCTTCTATAATCGGCCCATGCGTTTCCTGGCCGATCCGCGGCGCAGATCGATCGCTCTGCTCACAGGCGGAGCGGTGCTGGTCTTTGTATTGCTTGGAACCCTGAACTGGTTCAACACCACCAGCGTAAATTTCCTCAATCCAGAGACCTACGGGCAGACGATGGCGCTCACGGTGCTTGAGGTTCTGCTTTTCCTGTTGCTGCTGTTGCTGCTTCTGCTGCTTTTCAGGACGGTCCTAAAGGTCTACGTGGGGCAGGGAAGCAGCGGGGTGGGCGCGCGCCTGCGTTCACGCATGGTGCTGGGTGCGATCATCATCACCTTCATGCCCGCGGCCTTGATGGCGATCTTCAGTTATTTGCTGCTCAATCGCTCGCTGGAACGCTGGTTCTCGCCTGACGCTTCGCAATTGCGCGACGACTCCACCAGTGTCGTGCAGGAGCTTGTAGAGTATGTCGCCAGCAATGCGCGAAGCGAGGCGGGGTCGGTGGCCGAAAGCGGAGCGGTCGACGGTTCTTCTCAAGCGTTCCAACTCGTAATGGCTTCGCGCCATCTTTCCTTGCAGGGCGGCTTTCTCCTCGTCTACGGCAGCGACAAACGGACGTTCGCGAGCTTCCATGCTCCCCCCGAGTCGAGTCGCGTCTCTCTTCGCGCGTCCACTCCCGAGTCTGAATGGAGAGAAACACCGCTCGTCGGACCGCTCTCGGCGGCTATCCTCTCTGCCGCGCAGCGAAACGACAATCCGGTGGTCGATGTTGCCGGAGGGGAATACGCGGTCGGCATGGCCGTCACAAACTCGGGCAAGATCGTGGTTGCTGTGCTGCCCATGCCGCAGGGGCTGAATGCGACCACCGCGCGCATCCGATCCGGCGCCGATGAGTATTTGCAGCTCTATCGTTCTCGCAAAATCATTCGCGCCACCTTGTCGCTCACGTTGCTTCTGGTCACGGTCTTCGTCTTCTTCTCCAGCGTCTGGCTCGCTGTTTTCCTCTCCAAACAGATTACGCACCCGGTCGAGGCTTTGGCCGATGCTATGGGTGCGATCGCCGCCGGCAAGTACGAACAACGCGTGGCCGACGTTGCCACAGGAGAGATGGGCGACCTGGTGCGTTCGTTCAATCACATGGCTTCGGACCTGGAGACCAGCCGGCAACTGGCACAGACTACCCAGGCGCAACTTACCGCGGCCAACCTTGCCGTCGAGGAACGCCGCCGTGAATTGGAGACGATCGTTGAGACAATTCCTTCGGGCGTCGTGACGCTCGACGGAGCCGGCGTCGTGCTTCAGGCCAACCGCGCCTTTGCCGCGCTCATGGGACTCAGGCTCGACGCGCCTTTGGCCGGCGAAAGCATCTCAGCTCTACTGCCCGCCGACTGTGCCGAGGACCTGGCCACGTTGATTCGCCGCGCTGGCCGCATGGGCGCAGCTTCGACGGAGCTGGAGTTTCACGCCCACGGACGCACTCTTCATTTGGCCGTCACGAGCGCACGGCTCAATCTTGGCCACGGAAAAACCGGCTCGGTGCTGGTGGTCGAAGACACCACGGATTTCCTGCGCGCGCAGCGCCAGCTGGCTTGGAAAGAAGTGGCCCAGCAGGTGGCTCACGAGATCAAGAACCCGCTCACGCCTATCGCGCTCAGCGCCGATCGTATCGCCCGGCATCTGGATCGCGGCCATCCCGATTCGCCCAACATCATTCGCAAGTGCAGCGAAGTGATTCTCGGGTGCGTGGCCACTCTGCGCACGCTGGTTGACCAGTTCTCCGCGTTGGCGCAGTTTCCCGCGCCGCAGCCCAGGCCCTGCGACATGAATCAGATCGTCGAAGAAGCCATCGCGCTCTTTGGAGGGAGGCTGGAAGGCATTACGGTGCAGCGCAATCTCGAGCCCGATTTGCCCCCTGTGCTTGCCGATCCGGAAGCCATCCGCCGCGCTCTTGCCAATCTGATCGATAACGCCGCCGAAGCCATGCAGGGCAGCTTGTTGCGCGTCCTGGGTCTGCGCACCGCGCTGAGCGAAGACGGCGCCGCCGTTGAAATCACTGTTTCCGACACCGGATCCGGACTCAGCGAGGAAATCCGCGAGCGGCTTTTCCTTCCCTACTACTCCACCAAGCGCCGCGGCACGGGCCTGGGTCTCTCCATCGCCGCCAAAATCGTTCAGGAACACGGCGGCACCATCAGCGCTGAATCGAATGTTCCCAAGGGCGCGCGGTTTCTGTTGCGCCTTCCTCTGGTTGAGCCGGTCGCGTCGCATGCGGTTGGCGCGGACGATGCTGAAACGGTAAAAGGCGTCTCCTCATGAATCACATCCTGGTGGTTGACGACGAAGCAGAGATACGCAGTTCGCTCGAGGAGATTCTGCGCGAGGAGGGGTACGGCGTTGCCGGCGCGTCCGACGCCGACGAGGCCATTGTGCTTCTGCGCGACACGCCCTATGACGTAGTTCTGCTCGACATCTGGCTCCCCGGCCGCGATGGTCTTGAGCTGCTCGCCGAAATTCGCGAACTGGCGCCCGAGATGCGGCCTGAAGTCGTCATCATCAGCGGCCACGGCACCATTGAAGCGGCGGTGAAGGCCACCAAACTTGGCGCCTACGACTTCTTAGAGAAGCCGCTCTCGCTGGAGCGCACGTTGATCGTCCTCAAAAACGCAGTCGAGGCCCGGCGTCTGCGCACGCAGAACGAGGAATTCAAGCGCCAGTTCAGCGCCGCCGCAGTCCTGACCGGCGAAAGCGTCCCGCTCAAGGCGCTTCGACAGCAGATCAAGCTCATGGCCCCCACCAATGGTCGCGTGCTCATCTACGGCGAGTCAGGCACCGGCAAGGAGCTCATCGCACGCTCCATCCACGCCGAAAGCCTGCGCCGCGATGCCGTCTTTGTCGAGCTTAACTGCGCTGCCATTCCTGAAGCGCACATTGAGGCGGAGCTTTTCGGCTATCGGCACGGCGCGCAACCCGGTGGCCCGCCCGAGCAGCGCGGCACCCTGGAACGCGCCGACGGCGGAACGCTCTACCTCGACGAAGTGGGCGACATGAGCCTGAAGACGCAGGCCAAAGTCCTGAGCGCCCTCGACGATCAAATGTTTACGCCGGTAGGCGGAACGCAGCCGCTGCGCGTGGATGTGCGCGTCATCGCTTCAACCAACAAGGACCTCGAAGACGAGATTGCCAAAGGCAATTTTCGCGAAGATCTTTTTTACCGCCTGAACGTGGTGCCGTTCTTTGTGCCACCGCTGCGCGAGCGCAAACAGGATATTCCTCTTCTGGCGCGCGAGTTCCTTCTGGAATTTGGCCGCCAGTACGGCCGACCGCGGGTCGACATCGGCGACGAGGCGCTGGACGCTCTGGCGCAATATCATTGGCCCGGCAATGTGCGCGAGCTCAAGAATGTCATCGAGCGGGTTCTGATTCTCAATCCACGTGTGCTGCGCATCGAGCGCAAGCATCTGCCGCCGCTTACGCACAGGGCCGGCTCCCGAACGACGGAAGAGTTCTCAAGCCTGCAGCAGGCGCGCGATGCTTATGAGCGCGAATACATCCTGAAGAAGATTGAAGAGGCGCACAACAACATCAGCCATGCCGCCGAGTTGCTGGGCCTGGAGCGCAGTCACCTTTACCGCAAGATGAAGGCCTTAGGAATCGCCGCTCGCGAGTAGCGGCGTGCCGGGCGTTGGCTGGACCTGCGGTTCCTCTCGCCGATCCGTAAAGTGAAAGCGCCGTTCCACTTTCTTGTCGCGCAGATCGGGTTTGCCGACGCGGCGATCTCGTCTGGCCAGGCGCCGGTCCTCCATCTCGCTGAATGACGCCGGCAGCACAATCGGTCCCCCCGCACGCAGAGGTTGGTACTTCCCGGCTGGCTTGGGTTCAGACCTCACATAGGTTGGCTTTGGAGCGGCAGCCTCGGGCGGGGGCGCATCTTTTCGCGGCGCGCGTGCAAGATCCTCGACCGACGATCCCGAACCGCTGGTGAGCAGCTTGTGCAGGGTGGGAATGTTCGCGCGTTGCGTCTCCACAAAGTCCACGCCGTCCACCGAAAGCGTGTACTGCGCGTTGTCTGCTTTGGTGACGTAACCCTTCCTTTGCAGATACCACAGCGTAAAGTCCAGATAGTCGCGCGGAAAACCCATCCGCTCCTCGATTTCGGCGAGAGGAACCTCAGGATAAGTTGGGTTGGTACGACGCCTGTAGTAAAGAACCGCCAGCACCGCCAGTCGCCGGTTCAGCTCGCCCTCCATCACGTCCATGAAGTCGATGGTCGCGGCAAGCGGCTCTGGGGGCGCCTGGGTTTTCGCGCGGGCCTCATCGTACTCCGCGCGCCGCCGGGGATCCGACAAAACGTCATAGGCCGCCTTCAGCAGACGGAAATTCTCTTCGTCGCCGGTTTCACCGTTATCGGGGTGCAGCCGCGCCGCCAGGAAGCGGTAGACACGGTGGATCGTCTCGGCATCGGCGTTGGGGCTGATCTGAAGAAACTCGTAGTAATCGTGCACCGGCGTGTTCATGGTTCTCCCGCAGTATCGGTCTTGAGCTTAGCCCACGCCTGAATCGTCTTGGTATCCCGCATAGGTGGGAGCCTGTTGCAGGGTGCCAATGTGGAACCGTCCCGCTTTTCGATTCCCGATTGCTGCTAAGGCCTGTTTGAAGAGCCACTTGGAGCGAACCTCGGGCGTCGGTGATCTCCCACCTAATTCGGCCGGATGCTACGCTAAGTTTCATGCCACCAGCGGCGCAGCCGGAAGTCGAGGCCCAATCCCCGGCGACGCCGCACGATCGCCCCTGGCTTTTCGCCTTCCTCATCACGCCCGACGCGGTCATCTCGCTCGGACTCGTCAGCGGGGCGATCACCTATCTGCTGCGCGACGAGGGCGTCAACCCGGCACGCGCCGCGAGCATTGCGGCGCTGCTTTCGCTTCCTCACGCCATCTACTTTCTCTGGGGCCCGCTCACTGATTTCTGGATGCGCCGCCGCACCTGGCTGCTGCTTGCGGCAGCGGCCGCCGCTATCGCCCTTGTCGCAGCCTTTCATCAATCCCAGCTCGCGACTCCGTGGGCAGTGGTCCTCTTGTTTTTGAGCGCATGTTTCGGTGTTTTTGTCGTCGCTGCGTGCGGGGGCATTCTCGGCACGCTCAAGAGCGAGTTGAGCCGCCGGCGAGCCAGCAGTTTCTACCAAACTGGTTCGCTAGCCTTCGGTGCCATCGCTGTTTTTGTGCTGGTCACATGGTCCGGCCGACTTTCGCTCGGCACGCTGGGCTGGATCGTCGCTGCGATGATCGTGTTGCCTTCGCTCGCCGCATTCGGCGCGCCCGCGCAGTCCATGATCAGGGAGCACGGCGCCGGGCAAACCGCCGCGCGGATCTGGCACGAGTTCAAATCTACTTTTTTGCGCTGGGAAGCGATTCCGTACACGCTTCTCGTCGGGGCCCCGTGCTGCAGCGGCGCCATGATTGGCCTGCTCACGCAACTGGCCCGCGATTACCACGTCACCGGCCATCAAGTGGCGTGGGTCAACGGCGTAGCCGGCGCGCTTCTCACCTCGGCTGGCGCGCTCGCCGCGTCGCTCATTCCCATCCGCGTGCGCGCGTCAGTAGCGTTTTTGTTGGCCGGGTTGGTCAATGCCGCCACGTTGGCCATCTTTGCGATCGGCCCTCTGCGGCCCGCAGTCTACTTCACGGGTACGGTGCTGTTTCTCTTCACTATTGGCGCAGGCTATGCGCTCTTCACCGGTGTCGCGCTTGAGTTCCTCGGAGGCTCAGGCAAAAGCGGAAGCTCGCGCTATGCCATCATCAACTCCATCGGAAACCTTCCGGTGGCCTACATGACTTATCTCGACGGCCGCGGCTACGCGCTGTGGGGCCCGCGCGCGATGCCCGCCGTGGACGCGATCATTACCGCAACCGTATGCTCGATCCTGCTCGCGCACTTCGCGGTGAGCAGTCGGCGGAGGCGGGCAAAGCTGGCCGCGTAGGGATTTGTGCTGAGTGCAGCCAATTATGCCACAGGGTACAACGCTATCCCGCCACCCGATGCAGTCCTATGCTTCCATCGTGTGCGAGCACTCCTGTCATGGGCGAATCAAGAGAAGGGGAGCATCAATCCATCTCGGAGGCGTGCGGGAGTGTTTACCGGCGAGTCATTGGCGGATTGACGGTAATACGTCCAGTGCGGCCTTTGGCTCGGTGCACAGCTCACGATCAGGCATTAACTGAGATCATTCACGAGCGACAGAGCCGTTGTCGGTTAGTTTGTCACGAACACATCCGACCCAGAACGGCAGGAGACGCGATGTGGGAAACGACCGGGCTGCTGCTACTCACGCCATTCCGGGGTCTTTAACTTGGCCTTGCCCTGGCTCGCTGCGGCTTTCTGGTTCCGATCTGCCCAAGCAATGGCCGACTTTGTAGCTGATTTATGCGTGTCGAGTTTCAGCGCGGCCTGAAATGCCGCCAATGCCTGGTTCCATTGTTTGAGAGCCGCGTAACAAAGGCCAATATCGAACGCTGCCGAAACCAGATCTGGCTTCAGTGCCAGCGCCGCCTGCGCCTGCGAGATGCTCTCTTCATAATTGCCTTGCTGATAAAGGATGTCGGCTTGCCGGAGGGTAATATCGGCCTGGAGGGTCCGGAGGTCGGGCACCAGATGCGACACCTGGGCCTTTTTAGCGGCCGCGAGGATGTCCGGCTCCATGGGCCGGACGCAAAGAGCGGCCCATCGGCCCCTGCCTGGACTGGTGTTTACGGTCGAGTCGATGCTGAGGGGCTGAATGGTGAAATAGTTGTTTTTACCAGCCGTGGTCGACGTCCACACTTTTGCAGTTTCAGGTACGTATAGAGGGGCCCTCAGCACCTGGGAGGGGTAGAAGGGATTCCAAACTGTAGGGCGGTCACCGGGTGGGGGCTCCCCCGACATGTACACGGCAGGGACGGGCGCGTCCACTAGCAGGTTGTCCGCCTCGTCGATGGTTGGCAACCGCCAGCCAGAAAAGCCACCAAGCTGCAACGTGGAGCAGTATTCGTTGGCTTGACTCCAGGTGATCCCCCTCCACGAGTTCCAAGCGGCTTCTCCGGTCCACATGAGACCGCTGGAAGGATCAGGCCACCAGTCTTTGGGCGGCGTGAGGGCCGACGTATACTGCACGGTTGCATACGCGAGAAACAAGAAAAGGAACAGGCGACCGCGTACCAGTTTCGCGCCCATGAGGTGCCTCTTCCGCTCGTTGCGTTAGTCCATGTCTAGGATGACACCAAATGCCTAAGATGTCGCGCGAACCTTACTCGAAAGGGTCTCTTCCTTCAGTTCTCGGTGGGGAGCTGGCCCAGCACGCGAGCGGATTGATCCTCACGCCCCAGCCCGGTTTGACGGTTTGAGGATTGCAGTATTTGCGCTTCGACAGGGTCGCGGGAGTGCGGTCGGCTACACGGAAGTTAAATCTCAGCAAACATCCTGGATTGGCAGAGTCCGTGCACCCCGCTCCCTATTGGCTACTCACTTCTGGCTACGGCCTGTTCCCCGTATTCAGGATCGGTCCGATCGAGCCGGGATTGTCGCCGAGCCTTGGATCCACGCGAAAATCCCACACTGATTCACTGATGTCCGAAGGGGAGATGATCTCCACCAGCGCGTACTCGCCGATGGTCAGCGTCTGCGCCGGCTCGATCTTCAACCAGTGCTTGCCCGGCAGCACTTCGGCCTTGGTGGGGATGGTGTCCTCGTCCTGCGTCACCGTTCCCGTCGGGCTCATATGGATCGCGCCCACAATCCGCACTTGCTGCCGCTCGTCGACGCGCACGATCACAAATCCCGACTGTTGCGAGTGCGCGCCGTGCTTTCCGCCGTTCACGGCCTTCGCGCCGCCTGTATCCACTGTCAGCGGATGCGTCAGCGCCGGCTCCGTTTGATCTTCGACTCCCAGCGAAAGATAGATCGCCGGATCGTTCACGTGCAGATGCACCCGCGCGTTCGCGCCTTCCAGTTCGAGGCTTGCCTTTTGCGTCGCCAGCGGATTCAGCACCGCAATCCCCTTGCGGTTCTTCGTGTTCAGCGACAGATCGGTCGCCTTCAGCTCCACCAGCTCGGGAGTGCCGTGAAACGTGTCCAGGACAAACACGCCTTCCTCATCCGGCAGCTCCACCCCCGGAGCCACCTGCGGCATCCGTGCCCTTTCGTCGCTCCGCACCTCGGTTTCTTCCGCGTCGATGTCCGCGGCCTCTTTCATGGCCGGCGATGAGTTCTCGTCTGCCAGCTCGGCGTGTTCCTTGGCCCATTTGTTTGTGGCATCCCAGTCCACCAGGTCCTTCGGCAGTTCTTCCCACTCGCCGCGCTCCTGGGACAGATAGCGCACGCGGTCGCCCACGATCTGGTAGTCACGAACCAATTGGTAGGAGCCGTCTTTCAGGATCAGCCGCAGATTTCTGCCCGTGCCGGGGACCGCGGGCTTCAGAGGCAGCGGCTTCGAGCTTTGATCGCTCTGTGGGCTCGGCGCCGTCTGGATCTGTACGCTCTGCGGGGCGTCTTGCGCAAAAACAGTCGCAGGCGCGACGAGGAGAATAGCCAGCGAAAGAGCCGGCACGCGCCGAACTTGTACATAACAAACCATGGCAACTCAGTTTAGACGCTCGCACTCAGTCGGGGTTTTACTTGGGCACCCGGCCGAAATCGTCACTTAAGTGCAACCCCTCTCGGTCCAAAGCGTCCAAACTCACAGGTGCTTTCTGTAGAATAGAAGTGGAAGGTTCCAGCGATTGACAGGACTTAAGACAGTTTTCCACGGCAAACGCGGCGTCTGGCCCGGCTTCCTGCCGGCAGTGGCGATGGTCTGTCTGGTCCTGCTGGCGATGCTGGCCGTAGCCCAGGTCACGCATCTGCACTCTAGCCAATCTGACGCGGATCACTGCCAACTGTGCATCGTGATGCACACGGTCGTCCCGGTTGCGGCCACGGCCGCTGTCATCGTCATTGTGCAATTGGGAGCGTCCGCGCCCCAGGCCGAACCCATCGTCGTTGCCCGCCAGAGGCAAATTCGTCTCTTCATTCGCCCCCCACCCATCTCCTGCTAGAGCATCTCTCCGTTTTCATTTGAGGCCTCCGCATCGACCCGATGGTTCACTTACCGGGCGATGCTAGGCAGCATTTGCACATCCTGATTTTGAAACGGAACGATGCTCCTCCAATGCACTGAGGACCGCGCGGCGATTTGGCCCGCGGAGATCACATCCCATCATTTAGCCATTGTTCAGGAGATTTTGCCATGACGTTGCATCGCGGCGCAATCGCGCGCCTTCTTCCCCTTCTAGCCTTGGTATTCGCCGCGCTCACCGCTTCCGCACAGGGCGGAAATGCCGGCGCGATTCGCGGCACCGTCAGCGACCCATCCGGCGCAGTTGTTCCGAATGCGGCCGTCCGCCTCACCAATGTTGTGAGCGAATTCGACGAAACCACCTCCACTGACTCAGCGGGCCAATTTGCGTTTCCCAATGTACCCTTCAACCCTTACAAGATCGAAGTCTCTGCCAAAGGGTTCGCCACTCTAGTTCAAAGCGTTGAGATCCGCTCTTCGGTGGGAATCAGCATCAAGCTGGTTCTCCAAATTTCCGGGGGTAGCCAGACCGTCACCGTCCAGTCTGGCGGCGACCTCATTGAAGATGACCCCACTTTCCACGTGGACGTGGACCGCGACCTGTTCAACAAGGTGCCGCTGGAGAGCGCATCCTCCACCCTTAGCTCGCTCGTCACCCTCACTACGCCCGGCGTGGCCGCCGACTCCAACGGTCTGTTTCACGGCCTCGGTGACCACGCGTCGAACTCCTTTTCGGTTGACGGCCAGTCCATCACCGACCAGCAGAGCAAAATATTCTCCAACCAGTTGCCGTCCAACTCCATTCAATCCATTGAGGTCATCAGCGGCGCGCCTCCGGCCGAGTACGGCGACAAAACCAGCCTTGTCATCGTGGCCACAACGCGCTCCGGCGAGGGCGTCACCAAGCCGTCAGGAAGCATCTATGGCTCCTATGGTAGTTTTGGCTCTGCGGCCGGCGGCTTCGATCTCTCTTATGGCGGAAAAAGCTGGGGCAACTTCATCGAGGCCGACGCCCTCAATACCGGCCGCTTTCTCGATCCGCCTGAGTTCACCGTCTTCCACGACAAGGGCAACGAGCAGAATTTCTTCGATCGCATCGATTACAGTTTCTCCTCAGCCGACTCGATCCATTGGGATCTGAACTACAGCCGATCCTGGTTTCAGACGCCCAATTCCTTCGACAATCTCAACGTGTCAAACGTGGTCGGTGGAGGCACAAGCGCAAGCCCAACGTTCGCCAATGTGGGTAATACCGATCAGCTCTCCAAGATCAATACTTATGACGTCTCGCCCACTTACACCCACGTCATCAGTAACGATTCGGTCTTCAACGTGGGCGCCTTTATCCGGAGAGACGGGTATGGCTACTATCCCAGCGGGAATCCTCTCGCCGACTTGGGACCAATCCAAACCTCATCCATCTCCCAGTACCGTACGCTCACCAATGCGGGTATCCATTCGGACTATTCCTATGTGAAGGGAATTCACAACCTAAAGATTGGCGCGCAATACGAGCAGACATTCTTGCGCGAGCACGATAACCTCGGCGTCGTGGATTCCACCTACAATGCGCCTTGCGTCGCCAGCGCGGCGGACAATACGCCCGAACCTGGGTTGACCGACCCTTCGCAGTGCGCTGGAGCCGGTTTCTATTCGAATGATCCTTCAGTGATTGAGTCCGACGGCAATCCAGGCACGTTTAATTCGGTACTCCTGCCCTACGACCTCACCCGCGCCGGCAAGTTTTATCACTACTTCGGTCACACCGATGTAAAAGAACTTGCCGTCTACATTGAAGACGAGATCAAGGCCGGGAACTGGGACTTCAACCTGGGTCTCCGCGAGGACCTTTACAACGCTCTTACCGACGCCAACCAGACCGAGCCGCGCGTAGGGATCGCCTATAACATCAAGCCGTCCGGCACCGTGATGGCCGTTTCTTACGCGCGCACCTTGGAGACGCCATTTAACGAGAACCTGGTCCTTTCCAGCAGCGGATGCTCGGATGCGGTTCTGAATCCGTTGCTCTCATGCAGTCCAGGTGTATCCGGTACGCTCGCTCCCGGTTTCCGCAACGAGTTTCATGCCAGTTTGCAGCAGGCTTTGGGGAAGTATGCTGTCTTCGGCGGCGAATATATCTGGAAGTACACCCACAACGCCTTCGACTTTTCCATCCTCGGCAACACTCCGATCTTCTTCCCCATCGACTGGCATAACTCCAAGATTCCGGGGTATGCGCTGCATGTGGAAGTTCCCCAAATCCATGGCATCAGCGCTTACACCGTTATGTCCTCGGTGGCGGCCCGCTTCTTCCCGCCGCAATCGGCTGGAGCAGGAGCAACCGTCGGCCAGAGCGGCACCCCCTTCCGCATCGATCATGACGAGAAGTTCAACCAGACCACCCACCTTCAGTACACCGTCTCCCGCCATGGCCATTGGGTCGATGGCCTCTGGAGCGGCTTCAACTGGCGCTACGATTCCGGACTTGTCGCAGGCTCTGTGCCTTTCGCAACCGACACCACAACCCCTGTCGACCTCAGCGGCCTCACCGCGGACCAGCAGTTCGAGGCCGGCATTACCTGCGACGGCGTTGCGGCCACGCTTGCCAATGGAGGATTCACTTCCTGCGACCCGGCGGGATACACCTCGAAGCTGGTGCAGATTCCGGCTCCCGGCACGGAGAACGACGATCACAACCCGCCGCGTATCGCCCCGCGCAACCTGTTCGACGCCACTGTCGGCAAAAACAATATCTTCAACAAGGAGCACTTCAAGACTGACCTCGATCTGACCGCGATCAACGTGACCAACAAGTACGCGCTCTACAACTTCCTTTCCACCTTCAGCGGCACGCACTACGTCACCCCGCGCGCGTTGACGGCGAAGGTGACGTTTAACTTCTAATTTGGCAGAACGCATTCAAGATCGAGGGTGCACAACGCGCCCTCGATCGGCTTTCGGACACCTGAAAACGTGGCGAGGAGACACCTTTCTAGAAATGAAAGCATGTTCCAGAAACGCCGCCCTGGCAGTCTCTGCGCTGTTTATTCTCTCGGGGCAGGCCTTCGCGCAATCGACTGAGAAGGAGCCAGCCGCCATTCTGGAGCTGGGCGCGGAGGCGAGCCACGGCCTGAACGGTGGCGGATCAGCAGCGGGGCCTTCGCTCGCCGTTGAAGTCACGCCCATCAGAGAATGGCTTGAGCTTGAGGCTGGCGTCACTCCACTCTTCAGCGCGCAGGCAACTGAGTGGGACACTGATTTGCTTTTTAAAAAGCCGTGGACGCTCTCACGCAAGGCAGAGTTCATGGCAGGCATCGGTCCGGAGTGGGTGCACACAAGGAAGGCCGGAGCGGGCGTGAATGCGTTGGCTGGCGAAGCCGCATTGGACTTTATGTTCTGGCCAACACGAAGGCGCAAGTTCGGCTGGTATCTCGAGCCCGCTTACGATCACGGCTTTGTGTACTCGCACGAACAGTCGTTGGGCTTAAGCGGCGGGCTGTTGATCGCGTTCCCGTGAAGGCGTTGGGCGCCCAGGTCTCGATCCTCAGACCTGGGATAACACCAGCCATCTCAAACCAGGTCACGACGGAGTCGTTTCTTAAAAACTCCCTCGCAGTCGTCGGGGCGTCGCTTGCTCATTGCCGTACGCCGCAACCCATGCGGGTGGCTCGGGTTCCTTGCTGCCGTCTACTTTTTCCCCGCGTTCCTGGGCCCATCGATAACCCCACATCGGCCCATATTTGGTAACGAATGTATCGTGAGCCTGGTAAACAGGATCCCGTTTGGCTTCGGAAAGCGATACCCACTTGTAGCCCCGCTCCTGATATAGGTTCAAAAATTGATCCATCAAGTCGGCGTTGAGCCGGTTGTCATGGATCAGTACGATCTCCGGCGGCTCGTATCCCAGAACCTCGGCATCCATGCGGCTGAAGTAGTCGATCTGCGCCGCTGTGAAAGCCAGGTACTCGCGCCGCAGGCGCATTTGAGAAGAACGATCGTGATTTACCGCCATGCGTTGATAGGCTGCCGCAAAAATGTAGTCGGAGGTTTCAATGGTGCAGGGCGCAAGCCGGTAGCCGCGATGGCTCAGGAAGTCCATGATGGTCGCATGCTTGGCCGCTGTGTTGCCGGTGTGATTGAAAGGGAAGCGGAAGAACTCCACTTTGTGGCCGGCCGCCTGCATCAGCGGGACGATCGTGGTCTCACCGCGGACAATCTGGTCTTCATACTGCTCTACGCTTAGATCGTCGAAGTCGGGGTGCGCGTAACTGTGATTGCCCAGATCCTGTCCCTGTTGAACCCACGACCGCAAGATTTGGGCTCCATCCTGCATCCCGAGCTGTTCAACCTGCTTCTCGATCACAAATCCAGTCACCGGAACCCGATGCCGTGCAAGTGCCTTGAGGAGTTTTCGGTTGGCCGCTTTTGCGGCCGGCGCATCCTGCGGGACGAGGGGCGCATCGCCTCCAGTAACAAACGGAAGGTCGTCGATTGTGAGCGCAACGGTGCGCGACTGCGCGGCCGACAGGGAAGCGCCCATAGCCGCCAGAATCGCCGCCGCGCTCATCGCAATCCAACGCAACACATATTTATTCTTCAAGACAGTTTGTCCACCTCGTGCTGGTACGCCTGAAAAATCTCATCCCCAAAACACGCGAACACTACCTTCTGAATCGCATCGCTCGAGACCAGCTCCGCCACCGTCTCGCTCACAGCGATCTTCACCGCCCGCTCCACAGGAAACCGGTATACGCCGCAACTGATTGCTGGAAAAGCCAGCGACCGGATTCCTTTCTCCCGCGCAATCTTGAAGACCGACTGGTAGCAGCTCTTCAGCAGTTCGGGCTCACTGCCCTCGCCGCCCGTCCAAACGGGCCCCACCGTATGAATCACAAACTTCGCCGGCAACTTGTAGCCTTTGGTCAGCCTGGCCTCGCCCGTCGGGCAGCCCCCAATCTGGTAGCACTCGTCGAACAGCTCCGGCCCTGCCGCACGATGGATCGCCCCGTCGACCCCGCCTCCACCGAGCAAAGACTCGTTGGCGGCGTTCACAATCGCGTCGACCGCGAGCGTCGTAATGTCGGTCTTTACCACCTCAATCTTGCTCGTCATCGCAGTCCATCCCCGAGAGCATCGTAAACCTCTTAGAGCCTCGCCCGATAACCTCCGCAAGGCTCTCATTCCAGTATCGTTAACCGGTACACTATCCCATCCGCCCTCATTTCAGCCAAATTTTCCTCTTTCGCCGCACCCCAAATCTCTGCCATACTTGAATGTGCCCACCAGGTACGGCCAATCCCAAAAACTTAGTGACGAGGTTGCAGCGATGTCGGCAAAGTATGTCTTTGTGACGGGTGGAGTTGTGTCCAGTTTAGGCAAAGGACTGGCGGCGGCCTCTATCGGCTGCCTGCTTGAGAGCCGCGGCCTCCGCGTCAACCTGATGAAGTTCGATCCCTACCTCAACGTCGATCCCGGCACCATGTCACCCTTTCAGCACGGCGAAGTCTTCGTCACCGACGACGGCGCTGAGACCGACCTCGATCTTGGACACTACGAGCGCTTCACCCACGCGCCCCTTTCGCGCGACAACAACTACACCACCGGCCGCATCTACGAGCAGATCATCCTCAAGGAGCGGCGCGGCGACTACCTCGGCAAAACCGTCCAGGTCATTCCCCACGTCACCAACGAAATCAAGAACGCCATGCGCAAGGTCGCTTCGAACGGCGCCGACGTCACCATCGTCGAAATCGGCGGCACGGTCGGCGACATCGAATCGCTTCCGTTCCTTGAAGCCATCCGCCAGATGCGCCAGGAACTGGGCCGCGAAAATACGGTCTTTGTTCACGTCACGCTCGTCCCCTGGATCGCCGCCGCGCAGGAGCTCAAAACCAAGCCCACGCAGCACTCCGTGAAGGAGTTGCTTTCGATCGGCATCCAGGCTGACATTCTTCTGTGCCGCTCCGACCGCGCGCTCAGCCGCGACATCAAGCAGAAGATCGCCGCTTTCTGCAACGTCGAAGAGAAAGCCGTGATCGGCGCCAAAACCGTGCCCTTCATCTACGAAGTTCCGCTGGGCTTTGCCGAGGAGGGTGTCGACTCGCTCATTCTCAAGTACCTCCATAAAGAGGCGCCCGATGCCGACATCACCCTCTGGCGGGAACTCGTCGACCGCTGCTACCACCCCAAGGACGAAGTCTCCATCGCCATCGTCGGCAAATATGTCGAGTACGAAGACAGCTACAAATCGCTCAAGGAAGCGCTGACACACGGCGCCATCGCAGAGAACCTGAAGCTCAAGATTCACTGGATCGAGGCCGAGGGCCTGGAGTCGTCCGGTCCTGACGATCGCGGCTACGAAGCGCAGCTCGAGGATTATGACGGCATCCTTGTTCCCGGCGGCTTCGGCAAGCGCGGCATCGACGGCATGTTGAACGCGATCCGCTATGCGCGCGAGAAGAACGTGCCCTACTTCGGCATCTGCCTAGGCATGCAAACCGCATGCATTGAGTTCGCGCGCAACGTCTGCGGCCTCAAGGACGCCAACTCCAGCGAGTTCGATCCGGCCACCGAGCACCGCATCATCTACAAGCTGCGCGAGCTGCTTGGCGTGGAGGAGATGGGCGGGACGATGAGATTGGGCGCGTGGACCTGCGTTCTTCAGGAAGACTCACTCGCGAGCCGCGCCTATGGTGGCCAGAAAGAGATCAGCGAGCGCCACCGCCACCGCTACGAATTCAACCGCGAGTACGAGGCCCTGCTCACCGGCGCCGGCCTGCGCATCTCCGGCTCAACACCCGACCAGACGTACGTCGAGATCGTCGAAATCCCCGGCCATCCCTACTTCCTCGGATGCCAGTTCCACCCCGAGTTCAAATCCAAGCCACTCGAACCCCACCCGCTCTTCCACGAATTCATCATCGCCAGCTACAGGCATCGTTTGCAGCGCGCGCAAATCGAGTCGGTGGCCAGCCAGGTTGTGCAATAGAGCAGCTTGGGACAAAAATCCTTTGCGGTTTCAGGCAGACCCCAGCCTCACGGGAACCCGATGAGGTCGTCGTTTGTTTCGTGTTCGACCTCCAGCCCGCCGAGTTTGGTGCCGCCCGGCGCCACTGGTGACTCTAATCCCATTCGGCCCGTCTTCCTGGTGCTCATTACTGACTCCAGCCCCTCAAGAACCAGCTCTCGCACGGTGGTCCCGCGCTCCGCTGCCATCACTTTGACCGTCCTGTACACTTCATCGGGAATGTCTACGGTCGTCCGCATAAATACATAGTAGCATATTTATGTATGTATGTATGCCTCAGCTCGATAAATAACTTTGTTTGCTAGTGTTCTTCGCCCAACCGCCTGTGCCGATGCAAGTCTCCCTCGAGGTCCTTGTCGTTTTTCTCGAAACATTCTTCTCAAATCCAACCCGGCTTGAAGCGAATTCATCGAGGGGTGCGTCTACTACGAACGGAGCAACCAGATCTCGAGCCAAAATTCGATGAAAAAGAGCTTCTTCCAGAGCCTTCCCCTGAACCCCTACCCCGGCCGCAAGAGTCTCATGGACCAGTCCGGTACTCAGCTAGAAAAACTACCCTCCGGGTTATTGACAATGATTTCCCGCCGGGCCTATCGTGTCTAAGTTTTTGGCATAAGAATCGAAAGGATGGCAATCAAGATGGTCGCCTATTTCCAGCTTCAGCCCGCTGAAGCGGAGTTGCAAGACTTGGCAGAGCAATACTGGCAAACCGCCGGCGAGAAGGAGCATGAGCTAGAAAAGGCTGCTTTCGAGGCCGGGGAAGCCATTCGCAATGGAGACTATTCGCTCGCCAATCTGGAAGCGATCGTGCGCTGGAAGTCGGAGCGCGCGGTGCAAGTTTTGATCTGCAACAGCAACGAGAAGATTCGCCAGGTGCTGGCTGTTGCCGCCGCGCCGGAATCGTCCACCGAAGCCGCCGTCAAGGCCTTGCTGGAGCTGCATGGCGTCGACATCGCCGTGGCTTCCGCCGTTCTGGCCGCGATCTTTCCCGAGCGCTACACGGTGCTGGACTACCGCACCCTCGAGGCTCTCGGCCACGCGCGCCACGACGTCCACTTCTACGAGGAGTATCTCGACTTCTGCAAGCGCCTCGCCGACAGCAACGTCGTCAAGCCTCTCAACGAGCTTCCAGCCCCCACGCCTCTGCGCACGCTCGATCGCGCCCTGTGGGAGTGGTCGCGGATCCACACCGGCTGATAACGGCAGGCCGCCACCGGAACCGTCAACTGCGCACTCTCTCCTTCTCTGGGGGGGAGTGCGCCTGTCGCGCACGGATCTGCGCGCCCCTGCCACGAACCTCGAGCCGCGGCTCGCGGGCTACCGCGTTGTTGCCCGCGGTTCACGGTCCACGGTCCACGACAGACGACCCACAACCGACAGTCCACGGTAGAATCACTTCGTGAGCAGCTCGTTCGAAATCGGGCCGGTGCAAGTTGGCTCAGGCCGGCTCTTCCTCATCGCCGGTCCCTGCGTCATCGAGTCCGAGGCCCATGCCTTCAAAATGGCCGAGGCCATTCAGCGCATCGCCGCCGATCTCGGCGTTCCCTTCATCTTCAAAGCCAGCTACGACAAGGCCAACCGCACCAGCGCGAAGAGCTTTCGCGGTCCTGGCTTGATTGAAGGCACGCGCATCCTTGGCCGCATTGCCAAAGACACCGGCCTGCCCGTTCTCACCGATGTCCACGAGCCTGCGCATTGCGATGTGGCTGCCGAAGCGGTCGACGTGCTCCAGATTCCCGCTTTCCTTTGTCGCCAGACCGACCTGCTCGTCGCTGCTGGCCGAACCGGCCGCGCCGTCAACATCAAGAAAGGCCAATTCGTTGCCCCCTGGGATATGACTCACGGAGTCGAGAAGGTCCGCTCCACCGGCAACGAACGCGTTTTCCTTACAGAGCGCGGCTCAACCTTCGGCTACAACAACCTGGTCGTCGATTTCCGTTCGCTGGCCATCATGCGCCGTTTTGCGCCAGTCGTCTTTGACGCCACCCACTCCGT
Source organism: uncultured Acidobacteriaceae bacterium (assembly GCA_963813015.1). GTDB lineage: Bacteria > Acidobacteriota > Terriglobia > Terriglobales > Acidobacteriaceae > Telmatobacter. Next base: position 277,198 of record CAWEXN010000008.1, on the reverse strand, counting down.
GCAGCAGCCTTCGGCGGCCAACGGCATCAGCGGCGGCCAGCCTGAGTACATCCCGCTGCTTGCGCGTGCCGCCGTCGCAGCCGGCATCGACGGCCTCTTCGTCGAGGTCCACGACGATCCGGCGAACGCCAAGTCCGACGGCGCCAACGCCCTCGACCTGAAGCTCCTCAAGCCACTGCTGGAATCGCTGCTCAAAATCCAATCTGCCGCAGATTAGATCAGTGCATACATAGAAGGCATCATCTGATGCTATAATTGATGCATGGAGGCCGGTATGCGCACAACTCTTGCAATTGACGACGATCTGATTCGGACTGCCCAGGAATTCACCGGGATGACCGAGAAGACTGCGCTGGTCCGCGAGGCTCTTAAGTCGCTGATCGAGCGCGAAAGCGCCCGAAGGCTGGCATCTCTCGGTGGCACGATGCCGGATCTCGAAGACATTCCGCGCAGACGGGTGCCGTAGGGTGATCCTCGCAGACACCTCGATTTGGATCGATCATTTCCGGGCAGGCAACAGCGAGCTTCGCAAACAACTGGCAAACCGAAACATCGTAATCCATCCATTTGTTGTTGCGGAACTGGCCCTCGGATCACTGCGAGACCGTCTGCATACGCTCGCCTATCTGGATCGGCTGCCTCACGCTCGGGTTGCGCAACTGAGCGAAGTGCGTTGGATGATCGAGAAACGCTCCCTCTGGAGCCAGGGAATTGGTCTAATCGATGCTCACCTGATGGCGTCTGCGTTTCTCGATCCTGCGACGCTACTTTGGACGAAGGATAAGCACTTACGCGACGTTGCGAATCCTCTGGGAGTCTTAGCAAACTTGCCGTAGACCGGCGGTTTTGTTGAATCGACTCCAAAATAGGAGCAATTCTCATCGTTCTCCGCACCCCACCATCCCCGTCGCCGCCTTTCCATCGAGCACGAAGCATGAGATCCCATTGATGTCGGTTCGGAAGGTTCGCACATGCGCATCCTGCAACTCCTTGAGCACCTCCTCGCGCGGATGCCCATACCGGTTACGCAATCCGCAACTGATTACCGCCCACTGCGGCCGAACGCGGGCGAAAAACTCGGGCCGCGTCGACGTGATGCTGCCGTGGTGCCCCACCTTCAGCAGCGTGCTCTGGAGTCCCGGTTCGGCCAGCATTGCCTGCTCGATCGGCGCCTCAGCATCACCCTCCAGCATCACGGATGTCGCGCCGTACGTCACATGCAGCACCAGCGAATCGTTGTTCGTCGGTTCTGGGCCCGGCTGGTAGTCGCGAAACGGCGCCAGCACGTTTACCTGTGTGCTGCCGAATGTGAATGCATCCCCGGCACGAAAGCTCTTTACCTGCACGTGCAACGCTGCAGCCTCATCCAGCAGCGCGTTATACACTCCAAAACGCGGATTGTTGCCGACCCACAACTCATCGGGATGAAAGTTGCGAAGCACTGCGAACAATCCGCTGATGTGATCGGAGTGCGCATGAGTCAGTGCCACAGCGTCAAGGTGCCGAATGCCGCGCGCCCACAGCGCCGGCGAAACGACCTCCTCGCCGATATCGAAATCCTGGGGCGCCTGCCTGGGCCCTCCGCCGAATCCCCCTCCATCCACCAGCAGCGTTTTTCCGTCGGGCGTGATGATCAGCAACGAGTCGCCCTGCCCTACGTCGATCGCCTCCATCAGCATCGCGCCCTTCGGCCGCTCCATGGGTCGCGGCAGCACCGCTGCCAGCGCGGCCATCGCCAGCGCTACCCACGCCCCGCCGCGCATCCAGCGTGCCCCGCGCGCCAGGCTCTCATGCGCCAGGACAATCGCCGCACCAAGCAGCACGCAAAACGCGGCTGACTGCCAGAGCAGGGGATTGGGAATCCTGAAGTCTCCCAGCGTCATGGAGCCGAACAGGTGCACCAGCCCGATTCCAAAGTGCATCACCAACGCCACGAGCGCCGCCGGAATCGCTGCCGCTGCCGGCCAAACAACCAGCAATAACAGCGTCAACAGCGCCGCCGGCATCAGCACCACCAGAAGCGGCAGAATCAGAAGATTCACCGGCAGCGCAAAGATCGTGATGCGGTGGAAGTACACGGCCATCGGCAACGTCATCGCCAGTTCCACAACGCACGAAACGACGATCAACTCGGCAAAGCGAATTGCAAATCGCACGCACCACGGAAAAACGCGCCACGCAATCAGGCTATTCCCGGCGCGTTCCATCCGTTCCGCCACCATCCGCATCATCAGGCGGAACTCCGCCAACCGCGGCGCGAGCTTGATGTCGACGGCAACGAGTCGCAGGTCACGCATCGCCGCCGCGTAAGGATGAATCGTCCCTTGCAGCAGCGGAGCCGCCACTCCGGCAATCGCCAGCACGGCCAGCAGCGTCATCTGCAGGCTTGAATCGAACAGGCTGCGCGGGCTCACCACCAGCAGGCACAACGCGGCAAATCCAATCGTATTCAGGGCATTTCGTTCGCGATAAACCAGCCGTCCCAGTAAATAAAGCGTCACCATCCAAAGCGACCGCTGCACCGGCGTGGCGAATCCTGTGAAAAGCGCGTAGGCGAACGACGCCACGATTGTGAGAATCGTCGCCGGCACGCGCGGCATGCGCAGTCGCCGCGTGATCCAGAAAATGCAGCCGGCCACGATGGCCAAGTGAAACCCTGAAACCACCAGCATGTGGAAGGATCCCGTGCGCTCGAAGCCCACGCGCAGCGCATGGGTCAAATAGGTGCGGTCGCCGGCCACCATCGCCGCCAGCATCGCAGCGTCGTCCTCGCTCAGGCGCAGCGGCGCGGGCAGATTTCGCATCGCCGCAGGCAGCGCCAGCAGCCGCGTCGTCGAAGCGTGCTGCCACCCGCTTACTCTGCAGGCGAAAAACGCGCCCGGCGCCTGCCCCAGCCGGTCTACGCGGTCAATTGCAACCGTTGCGGTCGACGTGATTCCCTGGTCCAGCAGATAATCCGCGCGGCTCCATGCGCCAGGATCGTGGTAGGTCTCCGGAGGCAGCAAGCGAACAACCGCCCTCACCCGCTCGCCGCATCGGAACGCCTGCGCGCCAACTTCTTGCGCATTCATCGGCCAACGAACAGTCAACCGCACGCCGCCTGCAATCGGCGCCTGCGCATCGCTCTGGTCGTCTACCACTTCAACTGTCGCCACGCGCAGATCGATTCGCTGTGACGGCGCAGTAGCCTGGGCCTCGTCGACATTCTGCTCGAGCTCAGTGCGGACGGGCCCCGCATCCACCACCGTGCCTTCAACCGTTCGCGTCAATCCGTCTGAAAGCGCGGCCAGTTCGGGAGCAGGCGCGGGCTGCGGCTGCATCTCAGCGCACCACGCCCCCAGCAGCAGCCACATAACCGCGAGCGGCAACCAAACAATCCGCTGCGAACGAAGTGCCGCCGCGCCGCACAGCGCAGCAACCAGCACCAGCAGCACCAGCACCAGCGGAGGCGACAGCCATACACGGCTCGTGACCAAAATCCCCGCGGCAAACAGCCACGCCGCATGAAATAACGGCACGGCAGTCAAGCCGCGCGTGCGTCGCGCAGGGTCGGGTAGATCGGCGTGCATGGGGGCCCAGGGTTGAAGAGTGAATTTGGCATCAAGCCTATCAGGAATCGTGAATCCCGGCACGCACCCGCGCGCTGAGGCCTATCACCGCCGTAATCGGACCACCGTCTCCAGGTGAAAAGTCTGCGGAAAGAGGTCCGCAAGCGTTATGGTCTCGATCAAATAGCCTGCGCCCACCAGAACGCGCAGATCGCGTGCCATGGTCGCCGGATCGCACGACACAACCACCAGCTCTGGCGCGCTGATTCGCCCCAACAGCTCCGTCGTCTCCGGGCCCAATCCCGTTCGCGGCGGATCCACGACAATCAGATCCGGCCGTTCGCCGCTCACCGCGCCACGCAGGAATTCGAGCGTCGCTGCCTTCACCGGCGCCGCCTGTGTCCCGCTCAAATTCTCTGTGAGCGCCGCAATCGCCGCTGTCGCCGACTCCACAGCAATCACGCGCTCAAACCGCTCCGCAAGCTTCCGCGCAAACAATCCGACGCCGGCAAACAAGTCCCACGCCAGCCCACCATGCAGACCGCTCGTCACGCACTCCACCAGCGGATCCATCAGCCAGCGATTCACCTGAAAGAACGCGCCGTGATCCACGCGATAATCAAATCCAGCCGCACGGTATGCGATAAACTCGGCTCCGGCCCGCGCGACGGTTCTTGTCTGGCCTTGGTGTACTTCCACCAGCTCCACGCCGCGAAGCGAAGGAATCTGCGGCAGCAGCCCATCGAAATAGTCCGCGAGCGGAACCCGGGCCGCGCCATCCGTGAAGACGCTGGCCAGCATCGAATCCTCGGCCGCATCGCAAAAGAGTGAGAGTTCAGAGGGCCGGGTTGGGACAGCAAACAGCCGGAACAGTTCCGCGGCACTGAACGCAGCTTGCACCAGAATCGGCGCGGCAATCGGGCACTCGTCAATCCCGACCACCGCATGCGAGCGTTGCCCGCGGTATCCCGCTCTTCCTGCCGCATCGAACGCCAGCCGGATCCGATTCCGGTACGCCCACGGTTCGCCCGCCAGCACGTCCATCTCGTCTGGCGCGTGAACCCCGCCGCGCTCCAGAGTCTCGCGCAGAATGGCTTGCTTCATCTCAATCTGCGCTTTATAGTCCGCGTGCTGGTACTGGCAGCCACCGCAGGTTCCAAAATGCTTGCAATTCGGCGCAACCCGCTCCGGCGCGGCGTCAACAATCTCTTCCACTTCGGCCGTCGCGTAGCCACGCTTCTCTTCAACGATGCGCACACGCGCCTGCTCGCCGGGCAATGTGAGGGGCACGAACACAGCCTTACCCTCCACGCGCGCCAAAGACGCACCGCCATAAATCGGCTTTTCGATTGTGACCAGCTGCGACGGCGCGGAATTCCGGCTCGGACTTCCCGGCACACCGTCCCTGCGTTGCGAGAACGATCGCGGCCGCTTCTTCATTGTTGACTCATGTAGAACAGGCTCAACCGCGGCAGGTTGTAATACACCAGCAATTGCTTGCGCTCAAACTGCTGCTCCACTTGCCTCAACTGCACAACCCCCATGCGGCTGCGATAGGGCGCAAGTTCCAGCGCTGCGTGTTCCTTCAACCCCACCAACAGAGCCTCGGGCGCCGCCGCCCGGAGTGCCGCATACAGTTTTTCTTCGAGAACCGTCAGCGATCGCTCCAGCCCTTCAAGATTCACATTTGCCGCTTTCTCCTCGCCACTACCCCGCACCTCCGCTGCCAACTCTCTCAACCGCACCGCCGTTGTCCGGCAAGCTTCCTCAGCAACGGTGGCCCGATCCAGGGCCTCTGCGGCTGCCGTCAAATGCGCCGCAACGCGCTCATGCTCGAAGCCGGAATCCTCCGCCGCAGTTGCAGTCGCTGCCGATCCCGTCGCGGCCTCGCTCATCTCCATAGCCGCTTGCATTACCGCCTGCGCGCACCACGCCAGCCCGTTCACGCGCTGCATGCGTCCGCGTTTTTGCCGCGTCTCGTATTTGTCAAACGCCGCATCAATTCCGCGCAACACCGCCTCCAGCGGAATCCCCGCCTCGCGCCACATTTCGATCAGCGCCCAATCCAAAGTCGAAAGCAGCAGAATTGTTCCCCGCCTCTGCTGGAAGCGCTCCTCGATCTCGGTGAAATAGTTAAAATAGTTGCGCACCACTTCATCTTAGAGCGGTTCCGCAGTTCTTGGAGCCGCTTCTGGCCCTAGAGCGAGGTGGATTTTTCTTGAGGAAAAATCCACTGGGCGTTTGGGGCTTCGGGATACAGTAACTGCTGAACCGCTGTAAATTCGGCAAGCGGAGACGAACCATGGCAACTGTTGGATTTGTCGGGCTCGGCATCATGGGCCGCCCCATGCTCAGGAACCTTCTCAAGGCCGGCCACACCGTCGTCGCCTTCGGCCGCACGCGAGCCAAGCTCGACTCTGTCGTCTCCGAGGGCGCTCAGCGCGGCGCATCGAACGCCGACGTCGGTGCGCGCTCTTCCATCGTCATCACCATGCTCCCCGACGGCCCTGAAGTCGAGGAAGTCGTTCTCGGCGCCAACGGAATCCTCTCCGGCGCAAAGCCCGGCTCGCTGATTATTGACATGAGCTCCATCAGCCCGCTCGTCTCACAAAAGATTGGGGCAGCCTGCGCGGCAAAAGGTGTCGATTTTCTCGACGCTCCCGTCTCGGGCGGCGAGCCCAAGGCCGTTGAAGGCACGCTCGCCATCATGGTCGGCGGCAAGCCGGAAGTGTTCGCCAAGGCAGAGCCCATCCTCAAGTGCCTCGGTTCCAGCGTTACGCTCACCGGCCCCATCGGCGCCGGCAACACCACCAAGCTCGCCAATCAAATCATGGTCGCCTGCAATATTGCAGCCATGGGCGAGGCGCTCACGCTCGCCACCCGATGCGGACTCAATCCTGAAGTCGTCGTCAACGCCGTCAAAGCCGGACTCGCCGGCAGCGCCGTCCTCAACGCCAAAGGCCCTATGCTCATCGCACGCAACTTCAAGCCCGGCTTCCGAATTAGCCTTCACCAGAAAGATCTGCGCAACGCACTGCAAACCGCGGAAGCCAACCACGTCTTCCTGCCCCTCACGGCGCAGGTGCAGCAGATGCTTTCATCTCTCATCGCCGATGGCAAGGGCGACCTCGATCACTCCGCGATCGCGACGTTTATCGAGGACGCTTCTCACGTGGAGGTCAAGGTGCCCACGTCTTAGCCTCTGAAGTGGGACCGCACAACCCCGGACCCCGCACGGAAAAAACTGACCACTGATCCTTGATCACTGACTACTCGCTTCTCCCCAACCCCCTCCGCCCGGCGTTTCGATCCTCAGCACGTCCCCCTTCTTGAACTGGCGGCTGCACTTTCCGGGCAGCTCAATCTCCTCGCCGTTTTCAGCGCTTAGCACAGTCGCGCGTCCCGGCACTCCGTCCCCGCCGCCTTCCAATCCATACGGCCTGAACTTTCTCCGATCCGCCAGCAACGTGACTTCTGCATCGGCGAGCAACTCCACTTCGCGAATCAATCCATCGCCGCCGCGAAACTTTCCTTCGCCTCCCGAACCGTAGCGATACCCATACCGCCGCACGCGAAATGGGTACGCGTATTCGAGCGCCTCAACCGGCGTATTCAGCGAGTTGGTCATGTGCGTATGCACGCCGCTGATCCCATCCATCCCCGGCCGCGCGCCCATTCCGCCCGCCGCTGTTTCGTAGTAGGCAAACGCCTCGCCCGTGCGCGGATCTGTGCCGCCGATCGTCACATTGCTCATGGTCCCTGCGCTCGCCGCCGGAACCCGATCGGGAACAGCCTTTGCCAGCGCGCGCATCAGCACATCCACAATCCGCTGCGATGTTTCCACATTCCCTCCGGCTACAGCGGCGGGCGGCCGCGCATTCACAATTGAACCCTCCGGCGCATGCAGCGTCAGTGCCCGCAGAATCCCTTCCGTTGCCGGCGCATCCTCCGCGAGCAAGCACCGCAGCACATAAAAGCACGCCGAAAGGGTGATGGAGCGAACCGCATTCACCGCGCCCGCCACCTGCGCTGACGATCCGGCAAAATCCACGTCGATTTTCCCCACGATGGGATCGATCTTGAGCCGAACCGCAATCCTGCGCGGCTCATCCGTCACGCCGTCGTCATCCAGCCAATCGTCTGCGTCGAAGATGCCTGCGGGCATCTTCTCGAGTTCCGCGCGCACCAGCCGCTCCGAATAATCCAGCAGTTCCTCGCCCCACGCCGCCAGCTTTTCCACGCCGTACTTTGCCGCGAGTTGCAGCACCCGCTGCTCGCCCACGCGGCACGCGCCCATCTGCGCGTCCAGGTCGCCCTCGCGCTCTTGCGGCGTCCGCACACTGCGCAGAATCCAGTCGAGTACTTCATGATCCACGGTCCCCCCGCGCACAATCCGTACCGGCACAATGCGGATCCCCTCGTCGTCAATCGTCGTTGCCGGACCCATCGATCCAGCGAATTTCCCGCCTACATCGGCGTGATGCGCGCGGTTCGCAACGTAAAACGCCGGTGCGTTTCCGCCCTCCAGAAATACGGGCAGCACCATGGTGATGTCGGGCAGGTGGGTTCCGCCGGCATAGGGATCGTTCAGTATCGCAATGTCTCCCGGCGCAAATTCGATTGCCGCAATCGCCGCCTGCACGCTCATCGGCATCGATCCCAAATGCACCGGCATGTGATCGCCCATGGCAATCGCGCGCCCGCGCCCATCAAAAACCGCGCACGAATAATCGCGCCGCTCCTTGATGTTCGGCGAAAGCGCCGTCCGCCGCAGCGCCGCGCCCATCTCCTCAGCAATGGAATGCACCGCAGACTGAAAGATCGCGAGCTCTACCGGATCGGCCGCATGCATCTTCATGCGCTGGCCTCATCGCCAACATCAATCACCAGGTTGCCCAGCTCATCTACGCGCGCCGCGCACCCCGGCGGTAAAAGCGTCGCCGCCGTGTACTCGGTAATCATTGCCGGTCCCGCGATCGCATCGCCGGGCCGAAGCAGGTCTCGCTTGTAGATTCGCGCCGGCTTCCATCCACCTTCGAACCAGACTTCGTGCTCGGCGGCACAAGCCGCACTTCCATCGCCCTCCACGAGTGCTGCCAGCTTCGGCTCATACGGCTCGCTCGCCGCAATCATCCGCAAGCGCACATTCACAATCTCCACCGGCTGTGCTGCGTCCGCAAAGCCGTATCGCCGCTGGTGCAATTCATGAAACGCCTTGATCGACTGCTGCGGCGCCTGCGGATTGTAGCGAACATTGAGCTCGTATCCCTGCCCGCGGTAGCGCAAATCCAAACCCCGCTCCACGACACCCGTCAGACCTTCCGCAGCAAACTCTGCCGCGCCCCGCTTCTCGAGCTCGCCGAAAATCTCGCCGACGTTCTCGATCGCGTCGCCCGGCAGCATCACCGTCCGCGAAAAATCCCGCACCGTGTCCGCCAGAAGAATCCCCACGGCCGAGAGCGCGCCCGGCAGCGCCGGAACCAGTACGCGCGGAATGCGCAGCGCCCGTGCCAGCGAGCATGCGTGCAGCGGCCCTCCGCCGCCGAACGCCACCAGCGTAAAGTCGCGCGGATCGTGCCCCCGCTCCACGCTGATGACGCGAATCGCTTTCTCCATCTGCGTCTCGACCACGCGGACAATCCCCGCTGCGAAATCCTCCACCGTCGTGAGCCCGCCCATTTGCTCGCGCATCAACTGCCGCGTGCGCTCGCGCTCGAGCTTCACACCTCCGCCGAGAAAACTCTCCGCATCCAGGCGCCCCAGCACAAAGTTCGCATCCGTCACCGTCGCCCGCTCGCCGCGTCCAAAACAAATCGGCCCCGGATCGGCGCCGGCCGACTCGGGTCCCACGCGCAACATCCCTCCCGCGTCGAACCGCGCAATAGACCCGCCGCCCGCTCCCGCGGTGTGAATGTCCAGCATCGGCACGCCGATCGGCACTCCCGCCACCATCGACTCGCGTGTTCGCTCGGCGCCCGTCGCGGCGTTGGCCACAAAAACGTCGGTCGATGTCCCGCCCATATCGAACCCGATGATCTTGTCGAATCCTGCCCACTGCGCCATGCGGCACGCGCCGACCACTCCGCCCGCCGGACCGCTCAGCACCGTGCGCACCGGCTCCTCCGCCGCCACGCGCGCCGCAACAATTCCGCCCGACGACTGCATCACATCCACGCGCCCGCCTTTATGCTCGTCGGCAACACGCTCTTCGAGCGAAGTCAAATACTGAGCCATTCGCGGCGCAAGGTATGCGTTCACCACCGTTGTCGACGCGCGCTCGTACTCACGAAACTCGGGCAGAATCCGGTGCGACGCTGAAACCGGAATCGCCCAGTCCGCGCAACGCCGCTTCCACCCGCTGCTCAGTTTTGGGATTCGCAAAGGCAAACAGCAGGCTGATCGCGACAGCCTCTGCGCCGCTTGCCCGCACGGCCTCAGCCAGAGCCGCAAGTTCGTCGTCTGTCGGCTCGCGCAGAATCTCGCCCTCCGCGCTCACGCGTTCCGCAACGCCGAATCGCAGCTCTCTCGGGACCAAGACACACTGGGACTGGAGCAAACCAGTCGTAGAGCCGCGCCCGCGCCTGCCTTCCAATTGCAATCGTGTCTTCAAATCCCGCAGTCGTCACGAACGCCACGCGCGCGCCGGTACGCTCCAGCATCGTATTGGTGCCCACGGTCGTTCCGTGGCGCATCTCCACATCGTCCGCGCCGCCGAGTTGCTTCACGCCTTCCAACACCGCTCGCGAGGGGTCAGCGGGCGTCGAAAAAATCTTCTTCACGCGCAGCTTTCCGTCCGCCAGGCAAACGCAGTCGGTAAACGTGCCGCCGGTGTCGATTGCAATGCGCAAATCCGCCGCACTCCTTGATCGGGATCGTCAAGTCCGTTTCAGTTGTGAGATGAGTTTAAATGCCGGTTCCATGGCCGGCAGAATAAGCGAAAGCTGAAGGCTCAGGGCTGACAGCTACGACAAAAACTCCGCAATCGCCTCGACCACGGTCTCCTGCTCGTCGTCGCGCAGCTCCGGAAAAATCGGCAGCGCCAGCACCTCGCGCGCCGCGCGCTCCGCCTCAGGAAAATCACCTTCGACGTACCCCAGCCCCTTCAGCGCCTCCTGCCGATGCAATGGAACGGGATAATAAATCTCCGACCCAATCCCGCGCGCCGTCAGAAACTCCCGCAACGCATCGCGCCGCGCCGCGCGAATCACATACTGGTGCCACACGTGTTTTGCTCCCGGCGTTTCACGCGGCGTTACCACTCCGCGAGCCGGATACGGCCCAATTTCCTTGAGACCAGCCTTCGCAAACAGCGCGTCGTAACGCGCCGCTATTTCCCGCCGTTTTTCATTCCAGACGCCGACGTACTTCAGCTTCACCGAGAGCAAAGCGCCCTGGAATCCGTCCATGCGCGCGTTCCAGCCCAGCTCGTCGTGGTGGTAGCGCCGCCGCATTCCCTGGTTGCGAAGCATTTTCACACGCTCGGCCACATCGTCGCGGTTCGTCGTCACCATCCCCGCATCGCCCGCCGCGCTCAGGTTCTTCGTGGGATAAAAGCTGAACGCAGCCGCATCGCCTAGGCCGCCCGCTTTCACTCCGTTCCACTCCGCGCCCCAGGCCTGCGCAGCGTCTTCAATGATGGTCAGCTCACGTTCCCGGCTCAGCTTCGAAAAAACCGTCGCGTTGACGCACTGTCCATACAAATGCACTGGCAGAATCGCCTTCACGCCCGTCCCGCGCGCTCCGGCCAGAACAGCTTCAACCGCCGCCGGCGACAGATTGAATGTCGCCGGATCGATATCCGCCAGCACAGGCGTCGCGCCCGCACGCAGAATCGCGCTGACCGAAGCAAAAAAGCTGAACGGCGTCGTCACGACGGAATCGCCCTGCCCGATTCCAGCCCCCGCCAGCGCCAGCCACAGCGCGTCTGTGCCCGACGAGCAGCCGAGCGCGTGCTTCACTCCCAAGTGCTCCGCCGCCGCCTGCTCAAACGCCGCCACATGCTCGCCGAGAATAAACTGCTGCGTCTCGAGCACCTGCCCCAGCGCCTCCAGCAACTCGGCTTGAAGCGGCTGGTACTGGCGATTCAAGTCCAGCATCGGAACCTGCGTGCGCGCTGCCCCGCCGCTTTTTGTCTCCAGACTGGCAGTCTTTTGCATACCGTCTTCTTTCTCTCATGAATGCTATCAGCAGCCGAATCCGCCTCGTACCAGCCCGGGAAAATGCGTATCTTTCCGCCGAAATGTTGCCCAATGCTTACTTGCCCAGTCCATTCGCCTATTCGGCGGCAAACACACGGGTTCGCCACACGAATACGCCTTCCAGCCCGCCGCAAAAACCGAAGTCCTATCCCAACTAACCCGCCCGTGGAGTTGAAATAGGCCGGAAATCTCTATAAAGTTGACCCATTGCGGGGTTTACCGGTTCCGGGCGTTCCGGGTCCGTCCCCGCGTATCTGAATCGCGAAGCAAGCAACACCACACAACTTCACAAGAAAGTAGGAGATCGGCACATGGAGAACAAGCCGGCACAAAACATTCAGGACACCTTTCTGAACACAGTTCGGAAAGACAAATCCCCGATTACGATTTATCTGGTCAGCGGCGTCAAGCTGACAGGGAAGATCAGGTCGTTTGATAAATACTCCGTGCTCCTGGAGAACAACAGCCAGGAACAGTTGATTTTCAAACACGCGATCTCAACCGTGGTAAGCAACCGGAGCGTGATACATGAGCATCGGCCGGCTGCTGTATCAGGGGGCATCGGTCCGTCGGCGGTTCCGGCGCCCGTGCAATCCATATCACAGGCGACCGCTGAACAGCGTTAAAGCGGGAGCGTCTTTGATTGGTTCGCGGGGCGTATAGGTCGGGCACCGTTCATGGCCGGTCGCAAATCTCATCGGCAGATCCTGGCCGCGTGGGTGGCGAGCCCGAGCATGCTGTCCTCGTCGCGGTGGATCTCGACCTCCGTTCGCCAACCAGTCGCGCTGCACGCAAAGGCCTGGCGACACCGGGTGAGCGCTTCGGCGCTGGCCCAGCGGGTGGTTCTGCGCCGGAAACGGCACCATCACCTTCTGACCGGTCTGCGCTTTCTTCGATCTCTCCCGGCCCCCAAGCTCCCGGTTTTGGGGCCGAAGAGTCTCTCGCCGAATTTCGCGAACTGCTCCTGAGCGCAGGCGGCCAAGTGGCTGCCGAACTCATTCAGCGCCGCCCTCGCCCAGACCCTGCCACCCTCATCGGTTCCGGCAAAGTGGAAGAGATCGCCGCTGTCGTTGCTTCCACCAATGCCGATCTCGTTGTCTTCGATCGCGATCTTTCACCCACGCAACTGCGCAATCTCGAAGCCGCATTGCCCTGTCGCGTCCTCGACCGCACGCAGCTCATCCTCGACATCTTTGCGCGCCACGCCCGCACGCGCGAGGGCCAGCTCCAGGTGGAGCTCGCTCAGCTTGAATACATGCTGCCTCGGCTCACAGGCCGCGGCAAAGCCATGTCGCAGCTCGGCGGCGGCATCGGGACTCGCGGGCCCGGTGAAACCAAGCTCGAAACAGATCGCCGAAGCATTCAGCGCCGCATCGATCAGCTCAAGCGCGATCTTGACTCTGTGCGCCGCGTGCGCCGCCAGCAGCGCCAGCGCCGCGAGGCGGTTCCCGTGCCTACCGTGGCACTCGTCGGTTACACCAACGCCGGCAAAAGCACGCTGTTCAATGCGATCACCGGCGCTCAAGTGCTTTCGTCTTCTCGCATGTTCGCCACGCTCGATCCGAAGTTGCGGGCTATAGAGCTGCCCAGCCGCCGCCGCGTTCTGCTGTCTGACACGGTCGGTTTCATCCGCAATCTGCCGCACACGCTGGTGACGAGCTTTCGCGCCACGCTCGAAGAGGTTGCACAGGCCGAGGTGCTTCTCCACATTCGCGATGCTTCCTCCACCTACGGCGAAGAGCAGAAAGCGCAGGTTGAAAAAGTTCTCGGCGAGCTTGAATCGCTCTCCAAGCCGCGCATAGAAGTTCTCAACAAGATTGATTTGTTACCGGAGGACGAGCGCGCGGCGCTGCTCTCGCGCTCAGAGTCCCGTCCAAGAGGTGAGAGCGCCTCCGGCGCCGCCGCCGCTGCGGGAGTGCCTGTATCGGCGCTCACCGGCGAAGGCGTCCCGGCTCTGCTCGCAGCCATCGACGCCGCGCTCCACTCCGACCCCATTGTCGATGCTGAGCTGCGCATTCCGCAGCATGAGGGCGCCGTTCTCGCCGCCATAGAGGCTGGAATGATCGTTCATTCGCGCGATTACGAAGGGAATCTGGTTCGGCTCAGCGTCAGCGGCCCCGCTTCAATGGTTGGCCGCCTGCGCCGCTTCCGTCAGCGCGAAAGTTGATCGGCCGTCTCCGCGAAAGGCTACATCTTCAGGTTGTAGATCAGCCCGTACGGATCCTTCACGTAGCAGCGCGGAAACTCCGGCTCGTCCTTTACGATCTCGCAGCCTTTGGCCACAAGCTGTCTCTTCGCTTCTTCAACGTTCTCAACCGTCACTTCGAGAATGGGACCCAGCGGCGGTCCCTCTTCGATGAAGAGGTTGATGCGCTTCCCGTGCAGGCTGATCATGTTATGGTCTTCGCCGCTGATTTTGAATCCGAGTTCCTTCACGTAGAACGCCGCCGCAGCTTTCGGATCCGGCGCCTGAATCAGAATGTCCGTGCCAAATTTGTTCGCCAAAGGAAAGCCCTCCGCTGCAGAATGACGGGTACCCCAGGTCTCGATTTTGAGACCTGGGATACCACGATACTTCAGTTACAATTTCGTGGAGCTCTGAGACTTATCGCCCGCCAGGCCGCTTGCCGCCCAATCGCGAGCCGCCTCGATTTCCGCCGCCCTGCCTGCCCGGCTTCGAGAATCCGCCCGGCCTCGATCCACCCGGCCTTGCAAAACCTCCCGGCTTGCCTGGCCTCTTGAAACCGCCGGGCCGCGCGCCGAATGCAGGCTTCGGCCGCTGCGCTCCTTCGCCACCGCCGAATCCCTTGCTGCGTTCGCCACCGAATGCAGGAGCAGGTCTTTCCCCAGCGCTGGTCTGCGCGTTTCCTTCATCATTCCGTGCGCGTCCCGGCCTGGGCACCCAGCGCTCCTTGCTTCCTGTGCGCCTGCCGAAGCTCTTGCCCGCGCCCGGCCCCGCACCTCGTCCGCCGTCAAACCGGTTCGGTCGATCGCTTCGTTTGAACGAGCCCTCAGGTCGCACGAAAGCGCCTGGAGCACGGAACGGTTTCCGGGGCGCATTCCCAAATCGGCCAGCCGGTCGCTCGCCAGGCTTCGCGCCAAAATCTTGTCCGCGCGGTTTCCATTCCTTCCGCTCTCCGCCCCGCTCTCCCATTCGCCCAGCGCCGCCTTCGCGTCCGCCGCCAAATCCCGGCTTCGCTCCAAACGGCCTGCTCGGTCGCGCGCCAAAGCCCGAACCGGTTCTCGGCGGTCTGCTTGATCGCTTGTCGAATCGAGGCCGTTCTCCAGTGCGTTCCGCGCCGCCTTCGCGTCCGTCGCCAAATCCTGGCTTGGCTCCAAACGGTCTGCTCGGTCGCGCGCCAAACCCCGAACCGGTTCTCGGCGACCCGCCAGCCCGCTTGTCGAATCTCGGCCGTTCGCGGCTCCGCTCTCCGCCGCGATCTCGACTCTGGCCCACTCCGCCCTCGCGTCCGCCGCCAAACTCCCGCTCGCGCGGCTTCCACTCCGTCCTCGGTCCGCGCTCTTCGCGCGGCGCGAACGGCTTTCCGCCACGACTCGGAGCAGCTCCTCGCGGGCTATCGAATCGCTTTCCAGCCGGCTTACCTCGCCACGGCCTCTCGCCACCCTTCCCAGCAGCCCTTCCTGCATCCTTCGGCAGCGAAATGTCCACCCGCAAGCGCCGCGGCTTCATCTTTCCTTCGGCGGTCAGCCGCAACGCCTTCACTTCGTCCGCCGTCAACTCGCGCAGCTTTCCCGGTTCTACGTCGAGCACCAACGGTCCGTATCCCACGCGCCGAATCTTCTCCGCAAAATGTCCGATGGCCGCAAACATCTTCCTCAACTCGCGATTCCGCCCCTCGGTCAGCACCACCTCGTACCACGGATTGTCGCCAACTCTTACTTGTCGAATACGCGCAGGAGACGTCCGCACCCGGTCCGATCCCGCCTCACCGCGCTCAATCGCCACGCCGCCGCGTAGCCGCTCCAGCTCCTCTTCGGTTGGCTGCCCGGCCACTTTCACCAGGTAAACCTTCTCCACGCCCGACTTGGCCTTGCTCAGTAAGTTCGCCAACTCGCCGTCATTGGTCATCAGCAGCAGGCCTTCGCTCAGGTAGTCAAGCCGGCCGACCGGATAGAGGCGCTCGTTCGTCTTGGCAAAAAACTCCATCACCGTCGGCCGCTTCTCGGGATCGCTCACCGTCGTCACGTAGCCCTTCGGCTTGTTCAGCACAAAGTACCGGTGCCGCTCTGCGCCCTGCAGCAGCTTACCGTCCACGCGGATGTGGTCGCGCCCCGCGTCGGCTTTGCTTCCCAGTTGCGTCACCACCTGCCCGTTCACGATCACGCGGCCGGCAACAATCATCTCTTCGGCGTGCCGCCTGCTCGCAATTCCCGCCCGCGACAGGATTTTTTGTAGCCGCTCGAGCTTCGCCGGTGGCCGCTCCTTCGCACCGATTTCGTCTTCGCCCTCTTCTTCGTCCGCGCCGGCAGCCTCGTCAGCCCCGATCGCTGCAGCCATTCCCGGTCCGTCTTCGAGCGTTCCATCCGCCGCCGCCATCTCCGTGTCCTCGCGGTAAGCTTCCATCTCCACACGGCCTTGCGACTCAACATCACCGAGGTACGTCCGCGCCTCGCCGCTGATCACATCCCCAATCGGATCGAGCACCGGCTCGCCGATTCGGATCGCAGCGGTATCCTCGGTCTTCGCCTTCCGAGCTTTCGTGCTCGTTACGCGCGCCTGCGCTTTCGGTTTCGCTGTCGCCGGCTTCAACTTGTCATCGCTGGTCAGGTGCTTCGTCGCCGACTTGTCTGCCGGCTTGGCCTTTGCCGTCTTTGCCTTTGGCGCCGGCGTCTTCGCCTTCACCTCCGTCGGCTTTGCCTTCGCGCCTGCACCCTTGATCGCGACCCCTGGTTTGCTCTTGGCCGCCGCTTTCGTGCTCTTCGACGCGGTTTTTGGAGCGCGCTTCGCCGCCGGCGGTTTCGCCTTCGATTTCAGCTCTTTTTTCATGGGGAACTGCCTCGGTTTCTTCTTACTCGTTGCCGCCTGGCGCGGCTTCTGGGGTGTTTTCTTTCGCGTCCGCCGGCACTTCGCTCGCGGCCTCTTCCTCTTCCGCGCTCATATCCGCTTCGAACTCCGCTTCTGTTCCTACGGCCGGCTCATCTCCGCCTGCCTGCATCTCTTCTTCGAACTCGCTCGCTGCCATCTTCTCGAACTCTTCCATCGATGGCAGCTCCGTCACATCCTTCAGCCCGAAGCGCAGCAGAAACTCGCGCGTCGTCTTATAGAGAATCGGGCGGCCCACAACCGGCTTGCGTCCCGCCGTCACGATCAGCTTCCGCGCCAGCAGCGAGCCGAACACGCCCGACGAATCCACGCCGCGAATTTCGTTCACCTCCGGCGCGGTCACTGGCTGCTTGTACGCAATCACCGCCAGGGTCTCAAGCGCCGGCAACGACAGCTTCAACGGCGGCTTCAGGCTCTTCACAAACGAACGCACCGCGTCGTGGCACTGCGGCTTGGTGGCCATCCGGTAGCCGCCCGCAATCTCGCGAATTTCGATGCCCCGCTCGTCGGATGCATACTCCGCAATCAACTCGTCCAGAACCTGCTTGATGGTTCCGCGCACCTCGCGCTCGTGCAACTTTGCCGCGCGTTTGGCCTCCGATTCGGCCGCCGCATCGTTGCTGGCGTCCGCCTCGACCGCCGACTCCGGTCCTGTAACGCCGGCCTCCTGGCCGGCTGTCGTGCGGGCGTCCTCGCCCGCACTGCTTTGAATGGCTTCTGCGCCCGTCGCAACTTCCGTAGGCGCTGCTTCACCCTCCGCAATCGGCTCCAGTTCCAGGTACGGAAACGCCTCGTTGATTTGCGGCAGACCGGCGCTCTCCGCCATGGCCTCCGCGGTTCGCGCAGCTGGGTCTTGCGCCGCCTTCCATTCCAGCGCGTCGTCGGCAAACAGGCCAGCCAGTTGCGCCAGCGTTATCGGCTCCTCGGCGGCATAAATCACAGCTTCCAGCTTGGCTTTCAGGCTCATTCCTCTCAACGCACCATTCTGTATGGTACCGGATGCGGCTCTCCTTTTGCCTGTTCAGCCCCACCATCCCTCTCCTTTTCCTGCAAAGGTGGAGAGAGCAATCCTTTTTTGCCCGGAACATCCACTGCTATCCTCAAATTCATCGAAATCCGCGCGCGAGGCGTTTTATGGCTGACCTCAAAACCCTCATTGAAGCAATTGAGCACGCCGAATTGAACGGTGTAAAAGCCATCGTTCGGGATCACCCGGAATTTGTAAACCAGCGCGACGAAGACGGGGCGACCCCGCTTCACTACGCAGCGTTGGGTGGGCGTCGCGTGATCGTCGAGTTCCTTGTGGAACACGGCGCCCAGATCAACGCCATCGATTCCGCAATTCGGTGCGACCCCCGCAGGATGGGCAATCGAGTACATGCGCGAAATGGGCGCTTTTCTCGGAATCGAGTTGAGCGATCTCGCCTTTGCCATTGAGCGACGCGATATCGACTGGATTCAGCGATTTCTCGAACGCTTTCCCGGTCTTCGACACGCAAGTGATGCGCAAGGCCGCTCATTCAAACAGCTCGCTCTTCAGTCTGGAAGCTCGGAGATTGTGCGTCTGTTTGATTCGGATTCTGCTGAGTAGTTCAGCTAGTGCTCAGCGATTTTGAGTCGGAGGAACCCGAAAGAGTCATCCCGTAACGCCGAAACAAAAAGAGGCGCCCGGTTTCACGCCGGACGCCCTTTCGCAACCAAGATTCGTTTTTTTAAAAGAACATGTGGAAGAGGCAATAGAGCAGACCCGACAGCAACGCCGCCGCCGGCAGCGTGAGCACCCAGCCCGCCGCGATATTTCGCACCGTCATCCAACGCAGGCCGCTTCCGTTCGCAGCCATCGTGCCGGCCACGCCCGAGCTAAGGATGTGCGTGGTTGAAACCGGCAATCCCCACGTATCCGCGGCGAAGATCGTTCCCATCGTCACCAACGCCGCGCTCGCGCCCTGCGCGTAGGTCATGTGTTCCTTGCCAATCTTCTCGCCCACCGTCACCACAACGCGTTTCCAGCCCACCATGGTTCCGAGGCCCAGCGCCAGCGCCACGGCCACCTTCACCCAATCGGGAATAAACTTCGTGCTCTTGTCCAGCTTCGCTTGGTAGTTCTTCAGTGCCGCGCTCTCCGCGCTCGTGAACGACGGATTGTGCGTTTTTTCCATCAGCTTGAGCGCCGCGGCCGTCAGATACATATCGTTGCGAACATTTGCCTGGTCGCGCGCCGGAACCGCCTGGAACGTCTTGTATCCAACCACTTCCCGGTTCAGCTCGTTCACCAGTTCGCTCATTGCCGGTAGTGTACCCGGCTGCAATTCCCTGGTCTGGATGTACTGGGTCACCACTGCGCGCGGATCCGGGTCGGCTGCCGTACCCACACTCACATGCTGGTCCAGAATCTGTCCCGCCTGCTCCGACACGGCAATAAAACTCTGCACTTCGGCCGGGCCCACCGCGTGGTTCAGTGCGTACGCCGTCGGCACTGTGCCGATCAGGATGAGCATGATCAGCCCCATGCCCTTCTGCCCATCGTTCGATCCGTGAAAGAAGCTCACGCCCGTGCAGGTCAGCACCATCAGCGCGCGAATCGGCCACGGTGGCGGCTCTTTGTCCTTGGGTGTTTCATACAGCGCCGGAATCCTGATCAGCCGCTTCGCCGCCAGCATCGCAAAACCCGCCAACGCGAAGCCGATCAGCGGCGAAATCAGCAGGGCCTCCAGAACACGCAGCACCTGTCCCCAGTCCAATCCGGAGACGCCACTATGCATATTCATGAGTTGGCTGGCCAATCCCACGCCGATGATCGAGCCCACCATGGTGTGCGAGCTTGAGGCCGGTAGCCCGAACCACCATGTGCCAAGGTTCCACAGGATCGCCGCGATCAGCAGCGCAAACACCATCGCGAATCCCGCGCCCGAGCTCACCTTCAAAATCAGCTCCACCGGCAGCAGCGTAATCACCGCGAAAGCCACGGTTCCACTCGACAGGAGCACGCCGGCCAGGTTGCATACTCCCGACCAGACCACCGCAATGTTCGGCGTCAGCGAGTTGGTGTAGATCACCGTTGCCACCGCATTTGCCGTGTCGTGGAATCCGTTCACAAATTCGAATCCCAGCGCGATGGTCAGCGCCAGCCCCAGCAGCATATAGGGCCAAATGCCGATTACCGTCGCATGATCCAGGTCCCGTGCAAGATGCACGCCGATATAACCCAGGCCGCTTAACAGCGCCAGTGCGAACAGCCACGCGCCCGCTTGGCTCGAAGGTCTCTTGCGTACCCTTCCCACCCGGCTCGGTGACGCGGGAAGTGCTTGAACTACCGTCGCGAGGTCGGCCATCAGAAATCACCACGGCTGCTGGTGAAATTCCGGGCTACAGCAGTTCCACAATTGCTGCAACGACCTCCGCTGCCGCCGAGTGGCTTTTTCGCCAGGAAAAAGCCACCTTGCACGACCGCGGCGACGGCACGGGAATTGTGGAACTGCTCGAGCCCGGGCCTCCCGTTGGAAAGCTCAACGATGGTGCGTTCTTTGAATGGAAATGGAGATGTTTTACTGCTGGAATGAAACGAACCGGAGAGGATGGCTTGCATAAAACCTCAACAACCGTGGTATTTTACGGTTGTTTACCCGGCGGTGAGGGAGATGAACCGGGCTACAGAAAAGCCTACACCCCGGATCAGGGGAAGGTGTGCAAGACCTCGGCCTTTCTCGCTGCTTCCGGCAGCTACGGCGACTCCAAAGCCGAAAGCTATCTCTAGCTGCGACTATCACTTACACGCAGCAGGCTTCCACGCCCTCGCTTTGGGATAGTGTGTGTGAGCAAGCCCCTTGACAGGTTTTTGCTCGATTCGACCCCCGTAATCCGGTCGAAGCGCCTCATCTGATTGTTTCTTGATGAGTTATTCCGGAAGCGTCGGCGTGCCCTGGATGCTGTATGTTCCATCCGCAGCATTCGCGCCAGTGCGGTATGCGCCCAGCCCTTTCGCCATCTCCTCCAACTCTTCAGCGTGGGCCGACAGCCCGCACGGATGGCCCTCCGTTTCGAGCAGGTGGCCATTTTCCCGGATCATCGCGAACAGGGGGCTGGCCAGCGCTTCTTCGAGATTCGACTTCCTCAGGTTATGCGTCGCCAGCGCGGAAACGGGGCATGCCGTCACATCTCCGCTCGGATTCACATGCACAAACCCGCGCCCGGCGGACACGCAGCCACCGAGCGCTTCTTCGTCCCCAGGCGAGTGGATGATGTATGCGCCTCCCGTCTGCCGGTCACGGTACTCGACCACCACCTGCCGGAAGCGCACACGCTGCTCATCCGTAAGCACCGCGCCGTTTTCGCAGCCGCCCGTCGGAATTTGTTCGATGAACATGGCCAGAGGACCGCTATGGGCGATCAGCGCATCGATATTCTTCGGCTGCGACCAGTATTCGACGTTTGCCGAACCGATCGTCACGGCAATGCCGGTCAAAATTCCCGCCTTGCGAAGCCGGTCGAGTGAGCCCATGGCCTTCTCAAAAACTCCGCGCCCCCTCCGCAGGTCCGTCAAGTCGCGATCGCCCTCCAGGCTCACCACGACCACCGTATTCGTCGACCGACTCAGGATTTCGTAATCGCCGGGCCGCAAAGCCGTTCCGTTGGTGAACACCAGAAACAGCCGGTCGGGATAGTCGCGGAAGAGTTTGGCGATATCCGGCAACAGGAACGGTTCGCCCCCTGCGATCATGAATGCCATCACGCCCAGCCGAACCGCTTCGTCCACCACTCCGCGCCATTCGCTCATGCCCAGCCCCGGCTGAACAGGCGCGTTCGTCACTGTCCCTACCGCTCCCGCGTAGCAGCCGGCGCAGCGCAGATTGCATTTGGATGTAACGCTGAGAACAAGAAAGGGAGGAACCCGCACCCCGCGAGCGAGCCAACGCGCTCTTACACGGCTCGACTGCGCAACCGTCCGCGCGAGACGCAGGAATCCTGGCAGATAGCGCCGATGCCCCATCACCCAGGGAACCAGGACGCGCGTGAGCTGCGGGTCAATCCCCTTGATCCGGCCCGTGAGATCGAACAGCCGGTTCGGCAGAAAGTCGCCGCGCCGAACGGGCAACTCATGTTGGGTGGGCATTTCCTAAAGCATACGCGTTGCGCGTTGCGTTAGTTCCAGTTTGCGCTTGATCAGGGCGCCGGCCTATTCCGGTATCGCCACCGTTCCCTTCACGTTAAACGTCCCCGTCGCCACCGGCGCTCCCGTATCCGGCTGGCCGCCGCCCACGCTCACCGTGTAGGCGCCTTCCGCCTCAATCAGTTGGCCAATATCCGTCACCATGCTCAGGTCGCGCGGCTTCAGCTCAAAATGCACCTTGGTCGACGCGCCCGGCTCCAGGTGAACGCGCGTAAATCCTCGCAGCGCAAGCCTCGGCGCGCCAGCCACATCCGGAAACTTCAGGTACAACTCCGCCACTTCATCGCCCGCGAGCGAGCCCGTGTTTGTCACTGTCGCTTCCACCGTGGCCGGCTTTCCCGCTTCCAAAGTCTCCGTGGGAACCGTCAGCCCGCTATACGTGAACTTTGTGTAGCTCAATCCATACCCAAACGGATACAGCGGCGTGCCCGTGAAGTACCGGTAGGTCCGCTTGCTCATGGAGTAGTCCTCGAAGTTTGGCAACTGATCGACGCTCTTGTAGAACGTGACTGGCAATCGTCCCGCCGGATTGTTCGCGCCCGAAAGAGTTTGAGCCACCGCGTCTCCGCCCTCTTCGCCTGGATACCACGCTTCCAGAATTGCATTCGCATTTTCGTTGGCCCAGTTCACCGCCAGCGCGCTTCCGTTGGTCAGCACCACCACCAGCGGCTTGCCCGCAGAGGCTGCCTCTTTCAGCAGATCTTCTTCCGGCTGCGGCATATCCAGGCTCGTCCGGTCGCCTCCCTGAAAGCCCGGCTCGCTCACATTCATTTCTTCGCCTTCAAGTTGGCTGGTAATGCCCACCACGGCAACCACCACATCAGCATCTTTCGCCGCCGCCACGACCGCCGGGTCAACGCTCTGGTCGATCTTGCCCCACATCAGCTTCAGGTGGAGCGGCGTGTTGCCTGTTCGCTGGAACTCCACCCGCAGCGGATACCCTTTTCCTGCTTCCAGGTGAACTTTACCCGTGATCGTTTCCACGCCGTGGGGATAATTCGCCATCACCACCGGCCTGTCGTCCAAAAACACGCGGAAGAATCCGTCCGTCTCGACACCCAGGTTGTAGTCGCCCGTCTCCTTCGCGGTAAGCGTCGTCTCCCACTTCACCGTCAGCGGATCGGCATGTTCGGCCACGTCGGGTATCGGTTGCGCCGCGATGTCGATGCCCGGCTCAATGCGTGTCGTCAGCGGCTGCGTCAAATACGTCTGCGCGCTCGCAAAGCTCACAATGTTTTCGTTCAGATACGTCGCCTTCACTCCCGGTTTTCCATCCACCGTCAAGAAACCATCCGGCACAGGCGCGGCGTCTCTGCTCAGGAATCCCGTCCCCGCCATGAAGGTGATCGTGTCGCCGGCGAACTCCTTCTTCAGTCCCTCCAGAATCGAAACCGTGTGCGATGGAATCCCGTTGTAGTTCCCAAGCAGCACCTGCGCTTGTTCCGCCAGCGGCCCTACCACGAGCATCTTCTGCCCTCTCGGCTTTAAAGGCAGCGCGCCGTCGTTCTTCAACAGGACCATCGCTTCGTTCGCCAGCTTCAGCGCCAGCGCGCGGTGGGCCGCGCTGTCCAGCTCGCTCGGGTCGGTCTTCCCGTACGGCACCATGTCCGGAGGATCGAACATGCCCAGCTTCATCCGCGCAGTGAATAACCGGATGACCGCCGTGTCAATCTCGCTTTCCTTCAGGTAGCCCGCCTTCACCGCGTCCACATAAGGCTTGTAATCGTGGTCGTCCTGCACCTTGGCCCTGAAGTCCACGCACTCGTTGTCCATGCCGCGCTCAAGGCTGATCGCCGAAGCCTGTGCCTGTGTCGGCTCGTAGTGGTGGCCTTCAAAAATGTCGCGCACCGCCCCGCAGTCCGAAACCACGTACCCCTGGAATCCCCATTTGCCGCGCAGTTGATTCTGCAGGGTAAACTCGTTGGCGCACGCAGGCTGCCCGTTGATGCCGTTATAGGCGCACATCACGCTGCCTGCCTTGCCCTCCGTCACCGCCGCGCGAAATGCCGGCACGTACGTGTCCAGCTCGTCGTGCCTGCTCACATCCACGTCGGCAAAGTGCCGCGTGGGCTCCGGTCCCGAGTGCACGGCAAAATGCTTCGGCGTCGAAATCACGCGGTAATAATGTGGATCGTTCCCTTGCATCCCGGTCACAAACGCCACGCCCATCCGCGCCGTCAAAAATGGATCCTCGCCGTACGTCTCCTGCCCGCGCCCCCACCGCGGATCGCGAAAGATGTTCAGGTTCGGCGCCCAGAAATCCAGCCCTCTGAAAATCGGCGTGTCACCGTTCGCTTCCACGGCCTTGTCATGAACCACCCGCGCTTCCGTTCCCGTGGCCACCGCCATTTCGTGAATTCCAGGTGCGTCGAAGGTTGCCGCGAGGCCGATCGGTTCAGGAAACGACGTTACGCCGGTGGTGTTAGCCACGCCATGCAGCGCCTCACTCCACCAGTCATATGCGGGCACGCCCAGCCGAGGAATGGCGCGCGCCTGGTTTACCAGTTGGCTCGCCTTCTCTTCGAGCGTCATCCGATGCACCAGGTCGGCAGCGCGCTGTTCGGCGGGTAAATTGGGATTCTGATACGCCGGCTTTTCAGTGCCTTGCGCGCACCCCATCCCTGCCGCGCCAACCACCAGCAACGCTCCCACAATCATCCGCATTCCACGCATCGAAATCATCTCCTTGGTAAACCTTTCCATTCCCGCCAGCGGCATTCATTCGAGGCGCGAAGTTTCTCGCCCTCAGCGGCTCACTTTAATTGCCGCCAAACTTCTCTGTCAATTTGCCTCGGAAAAAACGTTTTACAAAGGAATTGTCTCACTCGGTCCTTGCGGCGCCCGCGTTCTTGTGGTGGGTCGAATCCGGAGTTGCTTTTGAAAGACCGCGGCAGGACTCAGAAGCTAAAAGCTGATCCCTGACGCCTGACACCTGACACCTGACCCCTGCTGTTGTAACCTTTCTGCCGACACCCGCGTAAACCCAGTCAGGAAGGGAAGTCAGATGCCCCAGTGCTCGGACATCGTTCGGTCAGACGACCTACTGAATCGCTTCCGGCTCGGCGACCTCGATGCATTCGAATCTCTCTTCCGCGAGCATCAGCGTTCCGTCTACGGCTGGATTCTGCGCATCGTTCGCGATCCCGCCGCTGCCGAGGACCTCATGGTCGAGACATTCTGGCGTATCCATCGCGCTCACGCACGCTTTGAGCCCGCGCGCGCCTTCGAGCCCTGGGCGCGGCGCATTGCCACCCGCGCGGCCCTCGACTGGCTCCGCGCACGCCGCCCCGAGTCCGGCCTCACAGATCAGGATGTCGCCGACTTGCCCTCGCGGTCAGCACCCGATCCCGGCATTACCGCCGAGGTTCGCCAGAAAACCGCCCAGGCCTTCGCTCGTTTACCGCCCGGCCTGCGCGTCGCGGCTGTTCTTTCTGTCGTTGAGGAGGAGCCGCACAAAGACGTCGCCGCCGCTCTTGGCATCTCCGTCGGCGCCGTCAAACTGCGCGTCTTTCGCGCCATTCGATTGTTGAGAAAGGATCTGCTCCTGCAGGGAATCACGCCATGAAGAAACAAGAAGAAGACCGCGTCAAACAGATTCTCCGCGAGTCGCTGCCGCCCGTTGATCCCGCGGCCGAGCCATCTCGCGATCTTTGGCCCGCAGTTCTTCGCCGCATCGACGCCGAACCCGACGCAGCGGCTCCCGGCCTCGCCCGCCAGAACTGGTTTGACTGGGCGCTTCTTGCGGGCCTCGTCGTCTTCGCCGCCTCGTTCCCGGCCACGATCCCGGTATTTCTCTACTACTTATGAGGTGTCCGCTGCCCACTGGTCGACTGAAAGGAGACCACCCATGAATCCGCACCCTTACCTTCGCGCTTACCTCGCCGGAGTCTTCGTCACCACGCTCATCCTGCCCGTCATGCTCACGGCGTTCATCGTCATTCGCCTCGTGCTTCAGGTGCCCGTCCCCATTGAGCGCGGTCTCATCTTTCCCATGTCCCTCGTCCCCGCGGTCTGGGGACTGTGGAACATGCTCTGGCTCGCCTCGCGCGAGCGCACGCATCTTGCCGTCGGCGTGCACGGCGCGGTGCTGCCTTTTTTGCTGCTGCCTGTCGGAGCCACCTTCGCCCACAGCTACGGCGTCCTCACTCTGGGTGCCACGAGTGCCACCTGGTTCAATGCGCTTTCGTTCCCTTACGCTCTCATTGCTGCCGTATTTTGCTGTGGCGTCGCCGCCTACTACCTCGTCTGGAAGTACATCGTCGGCTTCATCAACCGCACGCTCGGCATTGCCTGATCAAAGGAGGAGCGCCATGTTCGTGATCGTTCGCACCATCACCTACGCCTCTTTATTCATCGGCCTGCTGCTCGTCTATCTGCCGGCGCGCATCCTGGCCTGGTCGGGCATTGCGCGCCCTGCCGCCATGGGCTGGCCGCAGATTGCGGGCTTCGTCATCGGCACCGTGGGCGCCGTCGTTGCTCTCTCCTGCGTCTGCGCCTTTGCCTTCATCGGCAAAGGCACTCCCGCGCCCTTCGATCCGCCCCGCAAACTCGTCGTTCGCGGACCCTATCGCTTCCTTCGCAACCCCATGTATTTCGGTGCCGCTCTGGCCGTCGCCGGCGCTGCCATCTTCTATCGGTCCATCCAGTTGTTCGCGTTTGTCGCCGGCTTCCTCCTGGTCACGCACCTCTTCGTCGTGCTCTACGAGGAGCCAACCCTCCGCCGCCTCTTTGGACCGGAGTACCAGGCGTACTGTCAGCGCGTCCACCGCTGGCTTCCATCCGCGCAGCCCAACCGTTGACACATGGGTCGCGCCGTCCGCGCGCAGAGATCGAGGGAATACCCGCAGTCGCACGAAGATCGCCGCCGATTTTTGAAAGCGAGAAGTTAGAAGCTGGGGGCCGTCTCTTCCTCGTGCGGTGCGCGCACAATCTGCATCAGCATTCCGCCGTCGAGCCAATGCAGCTCGCACTGCTCGCAGCTCGACATCACGGCATGGCCTCCGCCCAAATAGAAGTGCGTGTCCATTCCTCTATGGCACTTCGGGCACGCCACCTTCTGTTTCAAATCGGCCGCATCCGGCTGCATGGGGATCATGGTGTCCGGGTGCTTCACGCGCATAGCTTCAATCAGCGCCTCAAACTCGCCCATCTCCACCAGCATGCCGTGGCATTGCTTGCATGCATGCAGCCTCAAGCCCGCCAGCATTACGCTCCACAACGCTACCGCGCAATTTGGGCAGGTCAGCTCGGCCGCCTCATCCACAAACTGCATGCCCGTCTCGTCGCCCTGCGCCATCACTACGCTGTGGCAGTAGTCGCAACGGAGGCTGCCATTGTCCGTTGCCATCCGCAACGGCGCGCCGCATGAAGGGCAGTTCATTGTTCCAGCCCGCACCCGGGGCAGAACTTCGCCCGCTCCGGCATCGGCTTGCCGCAATCGATGCAGAACTTCGTTTCCGCTTCGGGTGCCGCAACGGCAGCGCGCGCAGCCGGCGCTGCAGCAGGCGCGCCACCAATAACTCCCGCTCCCGCCGCGGTACGTCCATACATGGCTTGTGCCATGGCCGCGCCCGCGCCCAGCCCACGCCCATGCCTGCCGTGCCGCCCGCGTTCTGCGCCGCCTCTTCCAGCGATTCCGCCGTCTCGAACTGCGTCAACCGTCCCAGGTCGCCGGCCATGTTCACGCCGATCCGCTGGTCCATCACCTTCTGCAAGTCGTCCGGCAGCGACACGCTTTCAACCACGAACTGGTTCAGCTCCAGTCCCAGCGCCGCAAAGCTCGGCTTCACGTCCGCGGTCACCTTCTCCGTCAGCGCGCCAAGGTTGGCCGCCATATCCACAAACGAAATCTCACTATTCGCAAAGATCGCCGTCATCCGCGCCACAATCGTCGTGGTGAGCTGGCCGTCCAGGTCGTCGGCCACAACTTCTTCCCGCGTGCCGGTCACTTCCGTGAAAAACTTCTTCGGGTCCGCGATCCGGTACGAGTAGTTTCCGAACGACCGAATCCTCACCACTCCATATTCCTTGTCGCGGATCGTGATCGGCGTCGGCGTGCCCCACTTCTGATCGATCTGCAAGCGTGTCGAGAAGAAGTACACATCCGACTTGAACGGCGACTCAAAGTCCTTCGACCAGTTCATCAGGTCGGTCAGGATCGGCATATTCTGCGTCGTCAGCGTGTGTAGCCCGGGCCCGAAGACGTCGGCAATCCTGCCCTCGTTCACAAACAGCGCCACCTGTGATTCGCGCACCGTCAACTGCCCGCCGTTCTCGATCTCCATATCCGCCATCGGGTAACGGTAGGACAGCGCGCCATCCCCGCTCTCGTTCCACTGGATGACGCGGATGAATTGCTTGCTGATGAACTCGCTAATGGACACGGTATTCTCCTCGCCCGCGAGATTAGCACCGCGTCCGCGCGCAGTAACTCCCACCTTCGTTGAATGAAGTTACTTTCCGGATGCCTTTTGCCGTGTCTTCAGGATTTGAAGGAGATTTGGCTGCGCCAGGATTCCAGCCGCTTCAAGGGGACGCTCGCCGCCGCACCGTGATCGCGCTCACACAACTGCGAAGTACGAACGATGAACTAGCTTTTGAAGAAATCCCCGAGCCCCGCCCGCTCCGCATGGGCAGCCATCGTCGACTGAATGGTCAGCGCCAGTTCCAGCGCCGCGCGTCCCTGTCGCGCCGTCACCTTCGGCTCGCGCCGCGTCCGCACCGCATCGAGGAATGAAAGAATCTCGAGCCTCAGCGGCTCGCCTTCCTTTACCTCCGGTTTCACAAACGCTCAACCCTGGCGCTGGGCCCGGTGCCGGTCCATCTCGGGGCCAGCCTGGGGCCCGGCCAGTCCCGTCGCAATTTCTTTCAGTTTTTCAAGGTCGTTTTTCGCAGCCGCAATCTTCATCGCCAGCGCTATAGGAATCTTTCCCGATGCAATCAGCTTCTGGATCACTGCGGAATCGAGTTTTCCCGGTCGCCAGAAATTCGGCCGCTGCCGCTGCCAACTGCGTTGACGAAGCGGAAAAAGGTTGCTCGTGGGCGCTAACTCCGCCAACCCCGCTAGCCCCGCTAACTCCGCTTTCTTCAATCTCGAATCACCAGCACATCCCGTCTCGCATAATCGATCGAAACGTACTGCCGCGGCTCAAAGAACCTAAGCTTCCTCACCCGCTCGGTCGACACGCGCGACGCCGTAAAATTTGCCACACAGCCGCTCTCGAATTCGACCCGCACATTTGCAATGTCCACCTTGGGCGACAGAATCGGCAGCCCCACCGCGCGCACCTCGCGCACCGCACTCTTCGCAAACGTCAGAACAATATCCAGATCGTGGATCATCAGGTCGAGCACCACGTCCACGTCCAACGCCCGGGGCGTAAACACGCTCAGCCGGTGTGCCTCAAAAAACATGGGCCGCTTCAGGTTCGGTTCCACCGCCAGCACTGCCGGGTTGAAGCGCTCCAGATGCCCCGGCTGCACAATGCGCCCGCCTCGTTCCGCTCGAACAATCAAATCGTCGGCTTCGGCGAGGGTCGCCGCCAGCGGCTTTTCCACCAGCAGATCCAGGCCTGCATCGAGCAGCGCCGCGGCCACCTCGTGATGTTTCACGGTCGGCACGGCCACGATCGCCGCATCCAGCTTCAGGTCAGCCCTCAGCAGCTCGTCGATGCTCGCAAAAGTTTTGATCCCGTATTGCTTCGCGGCTTCGTCCGCCCGTACCGCATCGGGATCGACTGCGGCCACAAGGGCTACGCCACGGCCCGCCGCGTCAACACCAGCCGCCTCGAGTTCGCGGACCACTCTCAGGTGATTGCGCCCGAACGCTCCAGCGCCAGCCACCGCCACGCGCAACTGTCGTTCGCCTGCTATTTCGCTGCCTCTTTTTCCGGCCCTTTTCCTTCCACGGCCTTCAGGCACCGGCTATAGAGCGCCAGCAGTTGGTTCACGTGCTCCTCGGGCTTGGCGCCGCCCGCCCCTGTAAATCCCGTCGAAGGCACTGCCGTCTTGCCCACTCCTGTCGTCCCCGCGACAAACTTCAACAGGTCCAACGCGATATCTTCATTGCGCCGGGCTCCAAGCCCCGCGCCATTGAGTGTGTCCATAAGCATTTCTCCGAACACCGATGCTACCAGATTAAGCGCCTCGAAATTTGGCCGGGTTGCCCCATCCTTTTCCGGCGCGCTTTGGCGCGACGGAAAGGGTGGGAAGCTAACTCCGCTGGCTCCGCGAACGCCGCTAACTCCGCTAGTCTTGTCGCATGCCCCTCGCCTATATCGCGCTCGGCGCCAACCTTCCCAGCCCCGCAGGCCCGCCCGATGCCACCCTCGCCGCGGCTCTCGAGCAAATCGCCTCGCTCGGCCGCATCGCCGCGCGTTCCTCTCTCTATTCCACCGCGCCGGTCGGCCTCGCCGATCAGCCTCGCTTCCTCAACGCCGTCATCGCCCTTGATACCGATCTCGCGCCGCGCCAACTGCTTGACGATCTTCTCTTCATCGAGCGCTTCTTCGGCCGCGATCGCTCTGGCTCCGTCCCCAATGGTCCTCGCACCCTCGACCTCGACATCCTTCTCTACGGCGATCTCGTCCTCGCCGAGCCCGGTCTCGAAATCCCTCATCCCCACCTGGCAGAGCGCGCCTTCGTCCTCGTCCCTCTCGCAGAAATCGCGCCCGATCTCAGCATTCCTCCCTCCGGCCTGACCGCCGCTCAGCTGCTCGCCAATCTAAATCCGCGCGCCGATGCGGGCGCCGCTGTCCTCATCAAGAGTCGCCACTGGCCCATCGAATCGGGAAGCGCCTCAAAAGAGAGCTGAAAGCGGACGGCTGAAAGCTTCACCCCGCCTCCGGACTCAAACTGCGTCAAGGCCCCTAAGTGACATTAACCGTATTGGTTCTGAGGCCATAAGTAGAGGCGCAATTCCAATTAAGATGAGTCCATCCTTCCGGGTGCCGCTCGAGCTTGGGAGCTCGCGGTGGACCGGTGCCTGCCGCACCGACGTGGGTTGGAGGTTCGCATCATGCTGTCGCAGTATTTCGGATTCAAAGAAGAACCATTCGGGTTCAGCCCCGATCCCCGATGCTTGTTTCTCAGCCGCACCCATCAGCAAGCGCTTGAAGCGCTTGAAGAAGGCTTCCTGAGCAACCGCGGTTTCACTGCCATGATTGCGCCCCCCGGAATGGGGAAGACAACACTGCTGTTCCGCTTCCTCGAAGACGTTCGCGAATCCTCCCGCGTCGTGTTTCTCTTTGACCTCGACGCCACCTGCGAGCCGCGCGAGTTTGTTGCCTACGTTCTGCGCGATCTCGGTATCACGCCCGCCCAGGGCAGCGCTGAAATGCACGAGCAGCTCAGTGAAGCTCTCATCAAAGAAAACATGGCCGGCCGCAAATTCGTCATCGTGATTGACGAGGCCCAGAACCTCTCTGAAGCCGTGCTCGAGCGCGTTCGTCTCCTCACCAACTTTGAAAACTCGCGCGGCAAGCTCATCCAGGTGGTCCTCTCCGGCCAGCCGCAGCTCTCTGACAAATTGCTCCAGTCTTCTCTCATCCAGCTTCGCCAGCGCATCTCCACGGTCTGCCACATCGAGCCGCTTTCGGCCGAAGAGATCGCAGGCTATATCGACTACCGGATCAAAATGGCGGGCTACCTTGGCCGGCCGCTCTTTGCTGAAGACGCAATCAGGTTGATCGCGGAGGCCAGCCAGGGCACCCCCCGCACTATCAACAATCTTTGCTATAACGCGCTCTTGCTCTGCTCCAAGCTCAAGTCCAGGCAGGTTGATGCTGCCATGGTGGCCAAGGTCATTACCGCGCTCCAGTTGGTTCCGCATTCGAATGTGCGCGCTGCGGCTGCTATCGATGTTCCCGCCGCTTCCGCCGCCGGTGAAACTGCTGAGCAGCCTCGGAAGCGCAGGGAATATGGCGGCCTGCGTTTGGCGCCAGAATCGGACAATCCCGCACCGACAGACCGGAAAAAACCAGCGGTCGAACCCGCGATGCCCAGATTCTGGGAGCGGACCCGGTTGCGGCTTGTGAGTTTCGCGTCAGCAACCGCCGGCAATGTAATGATCTGGGTTCCCGCGGCCGCGCTCATCCTCGTGATCAGCTTCGTTGGCATTGTCCGTATCACTGAAGTCTTGTCGCCGCCGTCTCACGCCACAGGCGCTGATCAGACCACGGATCTGTCGGTCCCGCCGCCCTCGGATTCCGACGATCCCGGCGCGACCGAATCGACTTTGCCCGCCGAATCCAGCACTCCGGTTTCCACGCCCGCCGCTGCTTCCAAGCCGATGCAGGCTGCCGCCGCTCCCAAGCCCTCGCCGATTACTGCGAGACCCGCGACTTCGATTCCGACGCAGTCGGCGTCATCGGGATCAAGTCAGAAATCTCTCCAGGGCAGCGCTACCATTCGCCATGCCCGCGGTGGCCGCGGAACCGGTTGTGATGGCGCCGCAGGCAAATGTCCAGCCGCCCTCCGCCAGTTCGAGCGCGACGCCGGCCGCTCCGCAGCAGGCACCAGCACCGCCTGTCGCATCCGCGCCCAAACAAGTTCATGCCGCACTTGCCGGCGATGCGCCGCCGCCGGTCGTGCACGACACAACGGCGCCGAGCGTGCGCCCCGCTTTGCCCCAGCCGTGATCTTTGAACTTTTCGCTCGCTTGATGTTCCGGATTCCGGCCGCGTCTACCGCCCTCTACTCTTCGCTCTCCGCAATCCAATAGCGCAGCACCTTATTGTTCTCGCTGTCGTAGCTGCAAACCAGTTCAACGCGCTTAAACACGCCGGTCGAGTCCTCCAACAGCAGCTTGTCCGACACGCTCGTCGTAATTCCCGGCGCTACGTGAACCGCGACCTGATCGCTAAACCGCTCATCCGGCGTGGCTCCGTATGCCCATCTGAATCCGTTGCCCGCAACCGAACTTAGATATTCGTCCGCGCCTCTCGAACATGCCCGCTCGGCCTGCGCCCCATCGTCGTCCGGCGTTCTTGTGTTGGCGTCAGCCTGTCGCTTGTCCGCAGCCACCACCCCGCCGGCGCGCGAGGCTTCCCACGCTCTCAATCCCAGCCAGACCCCGATTCCGCACACGGCAACAATCGCAATTGCAGCAGCGGCCACCTTCCACCTTGCGCTCTTTGTTTGCGCCGACTCCCATTCGCCCCAAAATTGATCGATGTCATAGAGCAGTGTCCCGGTCTCATCTTCTTTTTGCCAGCGAACCGCCACCAGGTCGGTCGTCGGGCTGCTCACGTACACCTGCCCCGCCAGGCCGTCTTCCTTGCGTTTTACCTGCGCGCCTTTTGCGGGATACTTTCGCGAACTCACTTCGCATCCCTCCTCGATCGCAGCGCGATATTCACGTCCGGAACCCCATTGATTTTTCGGCTGAAACGGAATATAACACCGCTTGCCTTCGCCGTTCGTCTCGCCAAATCCCGTTCGGCTGCATCACAATGGTTGAGTAGCCCTTTCCCCAACCTAAAGAGTGCAAGCCATGCGGCAGTTCCCACTCAATGCGACCTTTTGCGCGCTGCCTCTCGCCGCTTCGCTTTCGCTGTGCCTCGGCGCGCAGTCCCCGCCGCTTGCCCCCGCATCCCAGTCAACCAACGCCGCACCGGACGCCAAACCTGTGCCGATCACCAACTCCGAACAGATCACCGTCACCGCCTATCGCGCCCCGCTCGGCGTCTTGGAAAGCCCCGTCATCACGCGCCTGCTCACCCAGCAATCGCTGCGTTCCACCGCCGGCGTCACCTTCGATGACCAGTTGCGCCAGCTTCCCGGCGTCGAGCTCTTTCGCCGTTCCAGCTCGCTCGTCGCCAACCCTTCCTCGCAGGGAATCAGCCTTCGCGCCCTCGGTTCCACCTCCGCCAGCCGCACGCTCGTTACCGAAGACGATGTCCCGCTTAACGACCCGCTCGGCGGATGGATTCACTGGCAGGAGCAGCCCGAGCTCTCCATCAAAGACGTCGAACTCGTCCGCGGCGGCGCTAGCGACCTCTACGGATCAAGCGCGATCGGCGGCGTGGTCAATATCGTTCCGGTACAGCCCTCCTCCAAAAATCATGCACGAGTACGAAGCTCCTTACGGCGGCGAAGGCACCTACGACAACAGCATGATGGCAACAGCTCATCATGGCCCGTGGAATTTCCTCGCCGCCGGCGGCCTCATCGGTACCGACGGCTACATTCAGGAAGCGCCCTCGCAGCGTGGGCCGGTCGATGTTGCCAGCAATGTTCACAGCCAAAACGCACTCGTTCTGGCCGGCCGCGATTTCGGCAACCTTAAGCTCTTCGTGCGCGGAACTGGTTTCGATGAGTCCCGCCACAACGGAACTCCGTACCAGATCAACGCCACGCGCCTCATCCGCTACTCGACGGGCGCCGATTGGCAAAATGCGCGCAGTGCCGCGCTGGTCCTTCGTCTCTATGGATCGGACGAGCGCTATCGTCAAACCTTTTCCAGCATTTCCAATCTTCCCAACTTTGGCAATGCGGCGTGCACCTACCGCTGCGGCGAAACTCCGAGCAAATTCTCCTACGTTCCCGATAACGAGCTAGGCGCCGCCGCGCATTGGAGCCAGCCCATCGGCGCGGGTTTATTGCTCGTTGTTGGAGCCGACGCCCACGACGTTCGCGTCTGGGATCATGAGCAGTCGTACACCGGTGCCGCCGCGCTCACTAATCTCGCCGACCATCAGCGCGACTCCGCCGCATACGCTGAGGCCATGTGGGAGCACAAAGCGTGGACGATCGTTGCCTCCGCTCGCATGGACTGGTTCCAGAATTATGATGGCCACGAGACGCAATGGAACGGATCAACCTGGTTGCCGACCGCCGCTCAGCCGCCGCAGCGAGATGAGCGCATACCTGATCCGCGCCTCGGCATCTCGCGCAAATTGTCGCCACACTGGGCGATCACGGCCTCAAGCTTCCGCGCCTTTCGCGCGCCCACGCCCAGCGAGCTCTACCGCTCCACACAGGTTGGCAACCAGCTCACGCTTCCCAACGGCAGCCTCCTCAGTGAGCGCGCCACGGGATGGGAAGCGGGCATCGCCGCCGAGCGTTCATGGGGCAGCATCCGCTCCAGCTATTTCCTCACCGAGGTCAATCGGCCCATCGTCGCCGTCACCACCTGCGCCACCTGTTCGCCGATTCTGCTCATGCGCCGGAATCTTGGCCAGATCGAGAGCCGCGGCGTCTCTCTCGATTTCGACCTTCATCCCCGCTCCTGGCTCGCAGTCGACGGTGGCTACCAGTACGCGCACGCCGTGGTCTCGCGCGGCACGCAGGATCTCGGCAATTGGATTCCTGAAGTCGCCCGCAACCTCGCCACGCTCAATCTGCGCGCATCCCACCCGTCAATCGGAACCATCAACCTCCAAAGCCGCCTGAGCGGCCGTCAGTTTGACGACGACGCCAACGCCAATCTGCTCCACGGCTACTTTCGCCTCGACGCGTACGCGTCGCACAACTTCGGCAAGCGTCTCGAGCTTTTTGCTGCCGGCGAAAATCTTTTTAACCGCTCGATCGAGGTTTCGAAGACCCCGACCACTACGCTCGGCCAGCCGCGCACCGCCCGCGCCGGATTCCTTATTCACCTCGGCCACAGTGCCGACTAACTCGCTCACTGCGCAACTCCACCCTAACCGCACAGATAGAATTCTCTGGTGAGCCCGCAATTCCAGATTCTGGCTGAAACCGCGGCCGGCGGCCGTCGCGGCCGTCTCCTCCTGCCCCATCAGACAGTCGAGACACCGGTCTTCATGCCCGTCGGCACGCAGGGAACCGTCAAAGCCGTCCCCCAGGACACGCTCGAATCCCTCGGCGCAGAAATCATCCTCGGCAACACCTACCACCTCTATCTGCGCCCCGGCCACGAGCCCATTCGCCGCATGGGCGGTCTGCATCGTTTCATCAGTTGGCCGCGCGCCATCCTCACGGACTCCGGGGGCTTTCAGGTCTTCTCGCTCAGTTCGCTCCGCAAAGTCACCGACGATGGCGTCCAATTTCGCTCTCACCTCGACGGGAGTTCGCACTTCTTTACCCCCGAGCACTCCATCGACGTTCAAATCGCTCTCGGCGCCGATGTTGTCATGAGTTTCGACGAGTGCACCGAGTATCCGGCCAGTCGCGCCCGCGCCGAAGAAAGCCTCCGCCTCACCATGGCCTGGGCGCGCCGATCCCTCGATCATTTCCGCGCCCACCGCGACGAAGTTCCCTGGCACGGTCTGCCCGAGCACGAGAACGGGGTGCCCCATCCAAGCTTCGCTTGGGTGGGGTCGCACGAGCATCAAACCCAATCCCTCTTTGCCATTGTTCAGGGTGGCATGCATCGCGATCTCCGCCGCCAGTGCGCCGAGCGCCTCGTCGAAATGGACTTCGACGGCTACGCCATCGGCGGTCTCAGCGTCGGCGAGCCGCGCGAGCTGACACTTGAAATGATTGCGGAAGTTTTGCCGCTGTTACCCAAAGACAAGCCGCGCTACGTCATGGGCGTCGGCTACCCCGACGAAATCGAGCAGTACGCGCGCATGGGCGTCGACATGATGGATTGCGTCCTACCAACTCGGGCCGCGCGTCATGCGCTGCTCTTCACCAGCGAAGGCCGCCTCAACATCAAGAACAAACAGTATTCAGAAGACCAGTCCCCGCCCGACCCGGCCTGCCAGTGCCCCGTCTGCCGCCGCTACTCGCGCGCCTATCTGCGCCATCTCGTCCAGGCCGGCGAGCCGCTCTCCGCCACCCTCAACTCCATCCACAATCTCGCCTACTACCTCGGCATCATGCAGCGTGTGTGCGAGAGCCTGCACGCCGAGCACCCCATGCCTGGCACTAACTACTAACCACTCCATTTCCCAGCAACTGCCTCAGCGCATTCACATATTCGCTCAGCGCCGCGCGCCCTTTCTCCGTCATGCGGTAGAGCGTCTGCGGCTTCCGCAGCACAAACTTCTTCTCCACGGCCACGTACTCGGCCTCTTCCAGTTTCATCAACTGCGCGCCCAGATTTCCGTCCGTCGACCCCGTCTTCTCCCGCAGCCAGGTAAACTCCGCCTCTTCCACTCCCATCAGCAGCGAGAGCAGCGCCAGCCGCAGCTTCCCGTGAATCACAGGATTCAACTCCGGCAGCTCAGGCATTTGCCGCCCCCTGCCGCCGCCCGCGCGACTCCAGGATCATCGCGTAAATTCCGAACACAATCTGGCAAAAGAAAATCGCAACCAGGAACGCGACCGTGCTTTCGGTAACGGTGCCGAATAGTGACCCCACCCCAGCCAGCCACCACACTACCGCGCAGACAATTTGCGCTTTCCACTTTAGCAAAATCCCCGAGGCTGCGTTGGCCATCCCCAGCAGGGCCACAACCACGGCCACGCACACCTGCTGGTCAGCCCTGCCGCTCAAACCCAGCGGCAGCAGCAGCGCGAACATCGAAATTCCCATCGCTGTCCAGATGGAGATGATGGCCCGTTTCATCGTGGTCATCGGCGCCCCTGCGCTTTTGGCCATCCGCGTGGCCAGGCCCCAGTTCAGCAGCCATGTGCCAATCATCGTCACCGGCCACGCCATGATGTGCTGGCCCCAGATGGGCCCGCCCAAAAACCCGGATGACCATGCGATGGCGACATAAAATGCCACTCCCCACAGCACAATCGTCCACGCCCATCTCGTCGTGCTCCGCCGTCCCTCGGCGATCATGCTTTCAATCAGCTCCAGCCGTTCCGTCAGTTCCGGATTTCTTGTCATCTGCCTCATAACATTCCTCCCGTCGTTCCTCGGTCCAGCATTTTTTAGTCCCTTGTCCCTTAGTCCCTTAGCCCCTTAGTCCCTTAGTCCCTTAATCCCGTTCTCATCACGCGTACTCCCACCGCCGCGCAATTCTCCGCGCAACCACGAACAGCACCACGCCGATCCCGAACAGCACCGCACACCTGCGGCCAGAGCGCCGTCACCGGCAAATCCCGCCAGAACACTTTCGTGAACCCGTCGATCGCCCACGCGTTGATCGTCAGCAATCCCGCCTTCTGCATCGCCTCCGGCATCAGGAACCGCGGAAACATGCTGCCGCCGATGACGACATAATCAGAATCACCAATGTCGACAACGCGGCCAATTGTGCTCGCGTCTGGCACACGCTCGCCAGCAGCATCCCGAATGCGGCCACCGCAAACGCCGTGCACAACCCCATCACCGCGAACCCCGGCAGATGGCTGAAGAAGTCCAGCTTGAACACCGCCCATCCCCACAGGAACATCGCCACCAGTTGCACAAACGCCAGCAGCGTGTTGAACAACAGCTTTCCCGCCAGCAGTTTGGTCATCGTCACGCGCGTGCTCAGCACCCGCTCCAGCGTTCCGCTCTCCGCCTCGTCCAGCAGCGCTCCCGCCGATCCGCTCGCCGTGAACATCAGAAACATCACTCCGATCGCCGCCGCATAAAACGAAATCATCGGGCTCTTCTTGTTCTCGCCGACCACCGCGCGCTCCTTCACCTGCCACAATCCCCGCGCCCGCGTCTTCAGAGCTTCCGCTTCCCGAATTCCCGCTTCCGGCTCCGACCTTTCCGTCTGCCTCTAATTTCCGCAGCGCCTCCAACTCGCCGTCCACTTTCGTCTTCTGCGCCGGCGTAAATCCGCCCACATATTCGTCCGCGTACTTCATTCCTTCGTCCGCCATCGCCGACGGCATCGATGTGATCGCCGCCTTCTGCAGCAGGCCCACCACAATCTGCGGAGCGATTGTGTCGCTCTGGTCGTTCAGCAACTCCGAGCGTGCTTCCCCCGGAATCCGGTCCAAACGCAATCGGGTGCTGCCCGAACCCGGGCGGAATAATCAGCGCCACCGGCGCGTCGCCCGCCTTCACCGCCGCTTCCGCCGTCGCCGCCGTGTACTCAGGACCAGTCGGCACCCCTTTTTGGGTCACCGGAGTGCGATGCACCCAGAGCGAGCCGTCCTGCTCCAGCGCCCGGACAAGGTTTTCTGAGCCTTCGCTCTTATCCTGGTCGACAACGATCAACGTGACCTTCGGTGTCGAGTTATTCTCTTTCCCGAAAATCACCGCGAAAATCGTGAAAAACGCCAGGGGCAACACGAAGCTCAACACCATCGCCCCGCGGTCCCGCCTCAGTGCAATCAACGCCGTCCTTGCCACATTCCAGATCAATCTCGTAACTCCCTTCCCGTCAGGTGCAGAAAAACCGACTCCAGGTTCGGTCTCCGCAGCGATAGAGTCCTCCAGCTCCAGCCCCGCCTTCGTCGCGTCCTCCAGCAGTGGAGCAATCTCCCCCGCCTGCTCGATCGTGAACTCCGCCGTCTCCTGCGTTACCCGCCCGCCATGCCGCTGGGCCCACGCCTCAATCGCTTTCGTCTCGCCTGCGAACCGCGCCAGCACCTGGCTCCTTCTTCCAAACGTCCCCTCGACCAGCTCTTCCTTCGTGCCCTCCGCGATAATCCGTCCGTGATCGATAATCGCGATCCGGTCGCACAGCCGCTCCGCCTCTTCCATGTAGTGCGTCGTGTACACAATCGCTGTACCCGCATCACGTAGCGCCTCGATCATTTCGAAGATCCGGTTGCGCGACTGCGGATCCACGCCCACCGTCGGCTCGTCAAACAGGACGACTTTTGGCCGGTGCATCATTCCCGCCGCCATGTTGAGCCGCCGCTTCATTCCGCCGCTCAGCGTCTTCGCCACGTCATTCTGCTTTTCCTCGAGCGCCGCCCAATTGAGGCACCATGCAATCGCTTCTTTCAGCGCATGCCCCTTCAGCCCGTAGTACCGCCCAAACGATCCCAGGTTCTCCCGGCAACTGATCCGTGGATAAATCGAGAGCTCCTGCGGAACCCATCCCAGCGCCATCCGCGCCTCGGTCGATCCCGCCGGCTGCCCCAGCACCATCACGCGTCCGCTGTCCTGGATCACGCGCCCCACCATGCTCCGGATCAGCGTGCTCTTTCCCGCCCCGTTTGGCCCCAGCAGTCCCAGGCACTCGCCCGCGCGCACTTTCAGGCTCACCTTGTCCACCGCCGTCAAGTCGCCGAACCTCTTCACCAGCGCATCAACTTCCAGCGCCGGCCCCGATCCAATCTTTTGTGCACTCGCCGTCATCGTCCCTCTCTGTTCGCTGCTTTCTTGTTCGTCGGTCACTCTGTCCCGTCCGCCAATGTGAAGAGTACTCTATAAAATAGAGTATGAAAAGTCAAGAAAATTCGTTGAATGAGCCCCCACGTTCCCCAATCTCATGGCCTAAATCATTGATTCAATAGGATGACTCGACCCGCCCTTGCCATCGCGCAATCCGTGCCGCCCTTCCGAAACCCGAGTTCCCCCGGCACAAAAGTCACGATTTGAGTCATTCGGGGGATTACCTGCCTTGCGAATTTCACTGACCATGGTTCCAGTCCCGCCGATAAACGCAAGGGGATTGGACGAATGCCGCATCGGAGATCTCTGTTTTTCGTCGGGCTCGTGAGCTGTCTTGCGATCTTCCTCTCCGCTTGTTCAGGAACCATTGGAACGCAGTCTTCCCAGCCGCCGCCTCCCACTACCTACACCGTCAGCTACAACGCCAATGGCGCAACGGGCGGGGCAGTTCCCGTCGACTCCGGCAAGTACACCACCGGCGCAACCGTCACGGTTCTCTCGAACATCGGGAATCTCGTCAACACCGGCTACACATTCTCCGGCTGGAACACCGCGGCCAACGGCAGCGGCGCAAGCTACACCCCCGGCGCAACCTTCGCCATGGGCTCCGCCAACATCACGCTCTATGCGCAGTGGACGGCGCTTCCCACCTACACCGTCACTTACAACGCCAACGGCGCAACTGGGGGCTCAGTTCCCGTCGACTCCGGCAAATACATCGACGGCGCAACCGTCACGGTCCTCGCCAACTCCGGCAATCTCGTTGACGCAGGATTCTCCTTCGCCGGCTGGAACACAGCGGCCAACGGCAACGGCACGAGCTACGCCTCTGGCGCAACATTCACCATGGGCTCCGCCAACGTCACGCTCTACGCGCAATGGGCCGCGCTTCCCACCTACACCGTCACCTACAACGCCAATGGCGCAACGGGCGGCTCAGTTCCCGTCGATTCCGGCAAATATCTAACCGGCGCAACCGTTACCGTCCTCTCGAACTCCGGCAACCTCGTCAACACAGGATTCTCGTTCGCTGGATGGAACACCGCCGCCAACGGCAGCGGCACGAGCTACGCGCCGGGCGGAACCTTCGCGATGGGCTCCGCCAACGTCACGCTCTATGCGCAGTGGTCACTCGCTGGTTCGTCGTATACCGTGACTTACAACGGCAATGGC
Organism: uncultured Acidobacteriaceae bacterium; assembly: GCA_963813015.1. Lineage (GTDB taxonomy): Bacteria > Acidobacteriota > Terriglobia > Terriglobales > Acidobacteriaceae > Telmatobacter. The sequence goes on along the minus strand of CAWEXN010000008.1, from coordinate 235,905 downwards.
AATACAAGCGGGTATGCGATCTCCGACCCGAATCAATACCAGACCGGCGACGAAGTCACGGTCTATGGCAACCTCGGCTTTTTCTTCCGCCCCGGCTACGTTGTTACAGGCTGGAATACAGCCGCAGACGGATCGGGCACAGCGTATGCCGTCGGGGACACGTTTCCGATGAGTGCAAACAACGTCACACTGTATGCGCAATGGAGCGCCGCCAACTGGCCGCCCGTATCCATCTGGGGAGGCGCTCGTGAGGTGATTACGCTGCTGGCGGATGGAAGTGTATGGACGTGGGGCTACAACCAGAACGGCCAGCTTGGCGACGGTTCCCAGAACAACAACTCCATGCCCGGCCAGGTCCTGGGACCGGGCGGAACAGGATTCCTGAATAACGTCACCATGGTGATGGGCGGAGAGTTGCACAATGTCGCGCTCAAATCCGACGGCACCGTGTGGGCCTGGGGCAGCGATGTAACGGATCAGCTGGGCGATGGCGGAACAACGAATAGTTTGTGGCCCAAGCAGGTCAGCGGCCTGTCCGGCGTCACAAAACTCGGTTCTCGTGGATACCATTCCGTGGCCGTGGAATCCGACGGCACCGTGTGGGACTGGGGATCGGACCGGTTTGGAGCGCTCGGCGACGGCAAGAATATTCAGAATCCCGGCTACACAACCGCGGTCGAGGTCATAGGCGTGAATAACCCCATCATGGTCACGGCGGGCTATATGTTCAGCGTGGCACTGCTACAGGACCACACGCTCGTTGCCTGGGGCAATAATGCCGATGGCGAAATGGGCAACGGCACCAGCGGCGGCTACCAGAGCTCTCCCCAACCCGTGCCCGGCATCGACAATGTTGTCTGGGTTTCGGCTGGCTGGACTCACGTGGTTGCCATTCGTTCCGATGGAACCGTCTGGACCTGGGGCGCGAATTCATGGACGGGCTCTTTCGATTGCGAAGACACCTACGACGACAACAATCTCGGCTTCTTCTGCGGATACGGAAAGTTGGGTGACGGCACCGAGAACGATCACTACACGCCTGAACAGGTGCCGGGCCTGAGCGGCGCCATTATGGCGTTGGCGGGCGACAGCTATACCGCGGTTTTGTTGCGCGACGGCACGGTGTGGACCTTCGGCTCCAACGGTGCGGGTCAACTCGGCGTCACCGGTATCTACCAGAGCCTATCGCCGATTCAGGTCCAGGGTTTATGCCACGCGGTGTACATCATGGCCCGCGACTTTCATAGTCAGGCCCTCTGTTCCGACGGCTCTCTCTGGTCCTGGGGTTCCGGCACCAGCGGTGAGCTGGGCAACGGAGCCTTCAGCAACAGCGCCGTCCCCGTTCAGGTCACTGCTTTCTAGAGTCAGGCCGTGCCCAATCACTAACCCACTGGCCACTGGTCCACTACAGATGCAGCAGGAACACCGGAGCCATCGCCGCCAGAATCGCCGCTACAAGTAGCGCCAGCACGCCCATCGCCTGCTTCGGCGCCTTCGGCAGCCACCGAATCCCAAACACAAGTAGCGCCGGCAGCTGCGCCACCATCAGCAATTGCCAGATGTGCGCCGCAGCTCCCTCATCCGCCTCGCGTGCCGCGCCATAAAGCGCAACGTGCCCCAGCACCACGGCCAGCGCCGTCAGCGCCATCCCCAAGGGAATCAGTGCGCTCGGCTGCCTCACCACTGTTCCAAAACTGTATCGTCCGGTACTCGCTCATCGCGCCTCCTATCTGTCGGATGAATATGTTCGCCCACCGCGCCCCTCATCACGTCCATCCACGTCTTCAGGTCCGCGCGGTCTTCCAGCAGGAAGTCTTCAAACTCCTCGCCATACCGTTCTCTCCAGCGGCGCGGATACATCCGCGTCAGCAGATGCGCGACCCTGCGGTTCATCGCGCCTCCAGCCTCTTGAGCCCGGCCTTTGAAAACTCATTCAACTTTGTCAGCTTGGCGCGCAGTACCCGCAGCCCATCCGGAGTGATCCGGTAAGGGTGGCGCCGATCTTCGGCCGGCAGCGGCTTGATCCATCCCTGCTGCTCGAGGCGCGCAATCGCACCGTACAGCGCCCCCGGCCCCAGCCGCGTGCCGCACAGCCGCTCAATGTCCTCGATCATCGCGTGCCCGTGCTTCGGCCCGCTTGCCAGGCTCGCCAGCACCAGCAGCGGCGGATCGGAATAGTATCCGGGGTCCATTTCATTGTCCGTATCTACTACGTCTCGCGTACTACGCATGACGTAGTTATCGCACAGCCGGTGATCCATTGCAAGCAGATTCTTCGCGTGGGGAAAACTTTAGCGAGCGACGCTGTCCTCGCCGCCGCAACACGAACCGTCCCACGCTCAGTGCATCATCGGCGGGCCGGGCGTCCCGTCCGACCACTTGGCAACCCAGACCATGAGAATCGTCACGCGTTCTTCCGGGTCGTTGGCCGAAATCACCGGCGAGCCCGGCAGGTCAGCTCCCCAGCTCTTCGCCGCGTCGCCCGCCACAAAAACCATCAGGTGTGGATGCCAGCTCTTGCCCTCGTCGGTCAGATATTGCTGCTTCGACATCATGTAGCACATCGCTCCCGGCTCGAGCGCCGGCAGTTCTTTCCGGTCGAGTGCCAATGAAGTCGCCTCCAGAATCTGCGCCTTCGATTTTCCTTTGAGCGCCAGTTTGGTCTTCATCAGGTAGATGGGAACAAAGCTCCTCGCTGCCACCGGATTGAAGCAAATCGGCGCGCGAACGTTGGGATTCCAGAACTCCGGCTCAGTGGTTGCGGCGCCCCATCCTCGCTCCACGATGCACAGAAATCCGTTTGTGCCTTTCGCCGCGGTTGTGTACCCCTCGCGTCCCAGCACCATCACTTCGGCTCCGTCTGAAATCGATGCCGGCGCCGCGGTGCGAGCCAGTGCAATCTCCGCACTCGCGTCGGCTATCAAATACTCATCCACAGGCGCCATGGCCGCATAGGCAGTCTGCGCCAGCGCCGGCCGCGTTGCGCACGGAACCGCAACCAGCACCAGGCTGACAAACGCTATCATCGTGACTGTTCGTTTTTGCAAGGTATCCTCCCATAGGCTCATCGCCCTCGCATTGCCTCTGCCAGGCCCTTTTCGTAGCCTGCGATGATTTTGTCCCACGCCGCGTCTGCCTCTTCATCGATCACGCGCCGCCCGGCTTCGGCGTCAAACCACTCCACGGTGCGCTTCACGCCTTCCTCAAATCGCACCTTGGCGCAGTAACCCGGCACAAAGCGCTTGATCTTGCTGTTATCGAAGACAACACTCGCAGATTTGTCTCCCGTGAGGCTGCCGACAAGCTCGGGCATGCATGCGCCGAGATAATCCGAAGCGATGTGAACCATCTGCGGTTCCACGCCGGCGGCGCGAGCTGTAATCGTGTAGATCTGATCCCAGTTCAGCACTTCGTCGCTGGTGATATGAAACGCATGGCCGATGGCCTGGCTCGCCCCAAGAAGGCCGATGAGCCCCTGGGCGAAATCGCTGTTATGCGTCACGACCCAAAGCGACGTGCCGTCGCCGGGAACGATCACCTTTTTTCCGCGCCGCATGCGATCGAGCGCCGTATACGACTTCTGCCAGCTATTCACTGCCAGAACAACCTGTGTGTCTCCGTAGGTCAGCGACGGTCGCACGATGGTGATGGGAAATCCGGTTTCGCGGTACTCCCGCATCAACCGTTCTTCGCAGGCGATCTTGTCGCGCGAGTATTGCCAGTAAGGATTGGCGAGTGGCGTCGACTCCGTGATCAGGTAATGACCGAGTGGCTTCTGGTACGCGCTCGCCGAGCTGATAAAGACGTATTGATCCGTGCGATCGCGAAAAAGCCGGATGTCCCGTTCAACCTGGTCGGGAGTGAACGCGATCCAGTCGACGACCGCGTCAAATTTCCGTTCGTGAACCGCATCTCTCACCGCTGCTTCGTCGGCGATATCGGCCACGATGGTGTGAACAGAATCGGGAATGCTTGCGGCGCGTTGACCGCGCCGCAGCAATGTCAGCTCGATGCCGCGTTCGACCGCCAGCTTGGTGCAGGCTGTGCTGATGATTCCCGTGCCGCCGATAAACAAAACCTTCATGCCACCTCCGCGGAGTGCCTGGTTGGCGAAGAATCAGATTACAGCTTCGCCGGCGGGTTCCCTCTCCATAATCGGAGACTCTGAGATTGCCTCACGCAGGGAGAAGAAGGCCAAAGGTTACGACGGCCGGTTATACACGGCACACAAAGGCGCCTCGATTGCCACTCTTGATCCGTGGTTGAGTCTTGTGCGAGCGTCGGGTACACAGTACATCCAGCATGGCTCCCGCACGCAGCTCTCCGATCACCCTGCCCACCACTTCTGCCCAATCGCCAGCCACACGTTGCCGGAACAGCCGCGCCGTTGGATACCACGGTGTTCGCTCCGACGCCTCCATCCAGCGCCAGTCCGAAAGATGCGGCAGCAGAATCCAGGTCGGTTTGCCCATCGCGCCGGCCAGGTGCGCGATGCAGGTATCCGTCGTGATCACGAGGTCGAGTGTCGCCACCAGCGCCGCAGTCTCTGCAAGATCGCGCTCGCCGCTCGATCCGTCCAGAACGCACACATCGTCGGGCAGGCTTGCCAACTGTTCCGCCGCTTCGCCCTTCTGCAACGAGATCCAGTTCGCATCCACCGCGCGCAGCAGCGGCACCAGCGTTTTCAACCGCATCGATCGCGCAGCGTCTGCCTTGTACTTCGGATTTCCCGCCCACGAAATGCCCACACGCAATCCCGGCCGCCCGTCGGCCCGAACAGAAGGGAACTGCTTCCGCTTCCCGCGCACCAATTCCTCATCCGCGCCCAAATATGCTCCCGTCCACGGAATCGTCTCAATGGTTGTTCCAAACACCGCAGGCAAGCTCATCAGCGGGCATTCCAAATCGTAAGCAGTCGCGATCGCGTCCATCACCGCTGTCTCCGCCAACCCCGCGCGCACCACGGCCAGCGATCGCATCAGCCGTTCAGCCGCCGGCTGCACCTCGAGCACCGGCACTCCGCCTCGCGCGGCCACCAGCGCCGCATAGCGGCAGAACTGGATCGTGTCGCCGAGTCCCTGTTCCGCATGGAGCAGCACGCGCGCTCCATGCAACTCCTCGCCATCCCATCGTGGCTGCGCAAAGCGCCGCGGCCTGCGGTGCACTTCGCGAAATCCCCATCGCGCCTCGTATCCAGCCCATCCGCGCTCCCAGTGGCCCAGTCTCAACTGCGTCAGCGCCAGGTTGTACCTCGCTCCTGCGCTTGCCGGATCACGCTCGACAGCGCGCTCGTGCGCCTTCATCGCTTCCTCCATGTGCCCCAGGTCGAGCAGCGAGTTCCCGCGGTTCGACGCTGCCGCGCGACTGCCCAGTTCCTCGGCCCGCTCGAACACTGCGACCGCTTCCTCAAACCGCCCTTCGAGATGCAGCACAATGCCGTGCATATTCACGGCCTCGTCGAACTCCGCGTTTCGCTCGATCGCCCAGCGCATCCACTCTCGCGCGCCGGCCACATCACGCTCCGCCGCGCGGAACTGGCACCAAGCCACGAGTGTTTCCACCTGGTTCGGGTTCAGCGCCAGCGCCCGTCGCAAACAGGCCTCTGCCGAATCCGGCCTTCTCCTGTCCCGCTCCAGCAGCGCCAGGTTCACCCACCCTGAAATCAGGTCCGGCCGCAGCTCCACCGCGCGCCGCAGAGCCGCTTCGGCCTCTGCTTCGCGCCCAGCGTCGCGCAGCAGGGAACCCAAATTGATCCACGCCGCCGCAAAGTCCGGCCTCATCGCCAACGCACGCCGGTATCGCTTCTCCGCTTCGCTCGTCCGCCGCAATCGCGCCAGCGCAAATCCAGCGGCAAACTCGCCCTCGGGCAATCGCGGCCGCAAAGCCAGCGCCGCCTCGTAACGCGTCAGCGCCTCTTCATTCCGTCCCATGAGCGCGAGCGCGTTCCCCAATCCCAAATGCGCCGCCACCAGTGCTGGCCGCCGTTGCAACGCCAGCTCAAACTCGCGGATCGCCTCTCTTGGCCGCCCCGCCGCGATCTTCAACTCGCCCAGCCCCATCCGCGCCAGCGCATCCATTCCGTTCAACCGGATCGCTTCTGCATAAGCCCGTTCGGCTTCGTCCATCCGTTCAGCGGCCTTGAGCGCCTGCCCCAGCGCAACCCACGCCGCGCCCATCTTCGGCGCCGCCGCCACTCCGGCAGACGCCATCTTCACCGCGGCTTCAGTCTGCCGGCTGCTCAACGCCACCAGGCTCATGCCCACCAAGGCCTGCGGCTGTTGCGGATTCCGCTCCAGCGCGCGCTGGTAGCAGAGCGCAATCTCGGCCAATCGTCCCGCCAGCCCGGGTTTCGAAACGGCCTGAGTCAGTTTCCGCATATTGTGGTCCCGCATAGTTTGGAACCTAGCTCCGCACCGGCGCGTACTCAAGGGCTGAATTCCTGCGCTCTCGCCCCGCCGCGTCACAGTTTCCCATTCTTTCCGCTTGTCCTGTTTCGGAACAGGGCATCGTCTGGGAGTCCAGCGGTCCCGTATTCTCGTAGTCCCGTAGTCCCCCTGCCCCTCCTTCGTCCGCTCCTTCACGGGCACTATCATTCACCTGTGCCCTCGCGCGCCAACTTGAGCGACCTCCTTGCCAATGCCATCACTCACGGCATCGGCCTCGGTTTAGCTTTGGTTGGGGCAGTTTGTCTTATCGCGGCCTCAACGCGCGGCTCGGTGCTCGTCGTCGTCAGTTGCTCCGTCTTTTCGGTCGCGCTCGTGCTTCTCTATCTCTGCTCCACGCTCTACCACTCGCTGGGGCGCACCCGCGCCCGCCACGTATTGCAGGTCCTCGACCACTCCGCCATCTATGTGCTCATCGCAGCAACCTATACGCCCTTTACCCTCGTCTCGCTGCGCGGGCCCGTCGGGTGGGCTCTCTTCGGTGTGGTCTGGGCACTGGCAGTGGCAGGCATCGTCTTCAAGAGCCTTGCCATCGGCCGTTTCCCCGTGGCATCGGCCCTGGTCTATCTGCTTCAGGGCTGGCTCGCCATCTTCGTCATTCGATCGCTTCTCCATGCCATTGGCTGGCACGGGCTTCTCTGGCTCGCAGCAGGCGGCATCGCTTATTCCCTGGGCGTCATCTTCTTCGCCCTCGACCATCGCCGCTTCTTCCACGCCACATGGCACCTCTTCGTCCTCGCCGGCAGCGTAGCCCACTACTTCGCCATCTACTTTTACGTTGTGCCCCCGCGGCCTTGAAATGTGCTTGCGCGGCCCTGCCGAAACCTTCATAACTGGTCTGCGCCTCGACCCGGCCCGGCCATGGAGCGGCGCGTTGACCCAACCCCGGTTTATCGGTAAAATCAAAGAGTTTGGCGATGCACCCGGTTGCCGGGTGCCCGGGATGCTGCCGCTGGGTTCAGCGTGTGTGCAGTTGGCCTCCCGATGCAGTCTCACTCTGTATCCGCCCCCTTTAAGCACACGATTCTCGAACACACGAGTCTTGAGCATTCGATTCGCGTTTGCGCCTGGTCCTCAGTGACCCTCAGCGCTGGAGGTTCTGTTATGTACGCAGTCATTCGCACCGGTGGCAAGCAGTACCGGGTCGCTCCCGGCGATGTTTTAAAGATCGAGAGCGTTCAGTCGGGCAGTCCGACCGTCGAGTTCAGCGATGTGCTTGCCGTTTCCGGCGAGGCTGGATCGATTGCCAAGCCCGCCTCGGCCAAGGTCACGGCCGAAGTCCTCGGCGAAGGCCGCGGCGACAAGATTCTGGTCTTCCACTTCAAACGCAAGAAGCAGTACAAGAAGCTCCAGGGCCACCGCCAGAACTTTACCGAAGTGCGCATCAAGGCCATCGTGGCTGATGGCGTTACCTACGACGCGGAAAAGAAGTAGTTCACCGTCGCATCGGGATCGGATTCACGCTCTGGCGCCAGCCGTGGTTCTCGCACAAGTCAGGCTAGGAGCTAGAAGCCAGCAGCTAGAAGCTGCTTTTAGAGGAGATTGAATCATGGCACACAAAAAAGGTGGAGGCAGTTCCACAAACGGGCGCGACTCAAACGCGCAGCGGCTGGGCGTAAAGGCCTTCGCCGGTCAATTCGTTACCGGCGGCTCCATCATCAGCCGCCAGCGCGGCACTCGCATCAAGCCCGGCGTCAATGTGGGCATCGGATCCGATGACACGCTCTTCGCCAAGGTTTCCGGCCGCGTCAAGTTTACTGACCGCGGAAATCGCGGCCGCTTCGCATCCGTCGAGCCCGCCACAGAGTAGCCCCGCCTCAAATCGGAGCTTCAACCAAATTAAAAGGCCACGGCAGTCGCCGTGGCCTTTTCGTGCTTCTGATCTCTGTCTCTACGTCTCCGATTCGCGGCCCTTCATATTCCGCGCCAGTACCTTCTCCACCACGCGCTCCACATCGGAAAGGAAGAAGCTGTTCGCGGGCTGCTGCACGGCCACCTTCGTGCCCGTGTGGCCCAGTGCGGAAGCGATTTCGTTCCACCGGTAGATGGTCGAGCTCGCCGGCATCAACACCGGCTTGCGGACAGGCTCCGGAATGACGCAGTAAACCATCCAGATTGCCAGCGTCCCAAGGATCAGCGATTCGTAAACGAATTGCAGCGGATCGGTGAGCGACGCAGCGCGAGAGATCCACGAAGCAAGAATAAAGTCTGCCGAACACATGACGCCGAAGCCCAGTGCAATACCAAAGGATAGATCGCGCACCGTCAGGCGCAGCGCATTCATGCTCAGGCAGAGAAAAGCGAGCAAGCAAAGTTCCAGAACACTGACCGAGTGCATCAGCCCGTAGGAAATGTCCGCGATCAGGTAAATTCCCCTGTGCCCGTACGTGATCGAGCTCAGGCTCACAATCATCGACACCACTGCCGCCCAACGGAAGATGACGATCGCCAGCTTCGCGATTCCGGGAAATGCGGCCAGCGCTGAGCGGAAAACTTCAATGCAGATGAAGAACAGCAAAATCGTGCTCGCGAGATAGGTCGCAAAAAAACCAAAATAGTAAATTTGCCCAATGTGGTGACCGATTCCCCACGGTCGCGACTCCTCGTAGAGAACGAGCATCAGCACCGGTGTCGAGATCGCCCGCAGCGCAAGGTAATAGCCCATCGCCGGGAAGCGGCGATGCAGACCTTTGCTGAAGAAAAGAATGGCGAGCGCGGCCCAAAGGACAAGTTCAGCCACGCTCATCGCCGACATTGCAACATTCAATGGCATAAAGGCAGGTGTGCGATCGTTCGAACGCCTTCAGGATAGCGCCAATATGCCTAATGTCTCAAACACAAAAGGGTAACGCGCTCTTGGCACTTTCGTGCTACACGGTGCTCCGCTGACGTTTTCCGACCAACAAGCCTTCGCCATCCTTACTGTGTCGGCGGGTTCGTCGCGAAGCAGGCGCCAACCGATTGGCAGGGAAGCGGCCCTGGAAGAGTGATGAGCGGACCCGGATCAGTGGCGGCTACCGAATTGTGGAAGACGCGTGCCTGGGAGGTTGGCGCGAGCGACGCGGAGGCAAGGCCGGCGATGGCAACGAACAGGGCAAAGAATCGAATGGCGGTTTTCATCTTTGGTAACCTTTCTCAAGAAATTTTAAAAGGAGAATCCTCTCCTTTTCAAGGATGATCTTATCGTACATATTATTACAAGTCTAGTTTTTTCATATAGATACTAAACTAGCACACGTTTTAGTTACTATCGTCATATCCATGTGCCTCCCATCCGGAGATAGTAACCGCTTTCTCAACACCCCTGCCTCCCTCTTCCGGACGTTCACGCATGGTAAAATAGTTGTAGGTGAAGGCGCTTGATAGCCCCCCTCTTTTCAAGCGGTTACTCCCGCTTCAGCGTCCGGCTTCCGCGTCCGAATTGACCCCCGGCGGCCCTCAAGATCACGGAACACTTTGCGAACGGAATTCTATGGCGACTGAACCTCTCGGCTCCTCCTCCATTCACGGCGATAACGACAGCTACACTGGCGAAAACATCAAGGTCCTTGAAGGCCTTGAGGCCGTCCGCCTGCGTCCCGCCATGTACATCGGCTCGACGGGCGAGATCGGTTTGCATCACCTCGTCTACGAGGTAGTCGACAACTCCGTCGACGAAGCTCTCGCCGGCTACGCCAAGAAAGTCGATGTCGTCATTCACGTCGATAACTCCATCACCGTCGTTGACGATGGCCGCGGCATTCCCGTCGACATGATGGATCTGGCCGACGGCGAGCGCATGCCTGCCGCGCAAGTCGTTCTCACCAAGTTGCACGCCGGCGGTAAGTTCGATGCCTCCAACTACAAAGTCTCCGGCGGCCTGCACGGTGTCGGCGTCAGTTGCGTCAACGCGCTAAGTGAGGAGTTTGAAGTCGAAATCTGGCGTCCGGAAAAACCCGGCGAGCCGTCGCACACCTACGAGCAGAGCTACTCCAAGGGCGCTCCCACATCGAAGCTCCAGAAAACCGGCACCAGCAAGCGTCGCGGCACCAAGATCCACTTCCTGCCCGACCGGTCCATCTTCACCACAACCGAATTCAACTACGACACGCTCGCCCAGCGGCTGCGCGAAATGGCCTTCCTCAACAAGGGCCTGGAAATCACGCTCACCGACGAGCGCACCGCCGACCCCAAGACCGGTGAAGCCCGCCGCGCCGAGTTCCGTTACGCCGGCGGCATCGCCGAGTTCGTCAAGCATCTCAACCGCGGCAAGTCCGTCCTGCACGATAAGCCCATCGTCATGGAGGCCCTGCGCGACGGCGTCGACATCGACATCGCCCTCCAATACAACGACAGCTACTCCGAATCCGTCTTCAGCTTCGCCAACAACATCAACACCGTCGATGGCGGCACGCATCTTTCCGGCTTCCGCGCCGCGCTCACCCGCACCATCAACTACGTCGGCCAGCAGATGGGCCTCTTCAAAGACATGAAAGAGTCGCTCTCGGGCGACGATGTGCGCGAAGGTCTCGTCGCAGTCGTCAGCGTCAAGCTTTCGCAGCCGCAGTTTGAAGGCCAGACCAAGGGCAAGCTCAACTCAGACATCGCAGGCACCGTGCAGGCCTTCGTCAACGAGCGCCTCGGCATGTTTCTTGAGCAGAATCCCCCCGTCGCCCGCAAGATCATCAACAAGGCGATCGAGGCAGCCCGCGCGCGCGAAGCCGCACGCAAGGCTCGCGACCTCACCCGCCGCAAGGGCGCTCTCGATGGTGGCGGCCTTCCCGGCAAGCTCGCCGATTGCAGCGAGCGCAATCCCGAGCGCTGCGAGCTCTATCTCGTCGAGGGCGAAAGCGCCGGCGGCACCGCCAAGCAGGGCCGCGATCGCAAGTTCCAGGCCATCCTTCCGCTCAAGGGCAAAATCCTCAACGTCGAAAAGGCGCGCTACGACAAGATGCTCGGCCACGAAGAAATCCGCGCCATGATCACCGCGCTCGGTTGCGGCATCGGCAAAGACGACTTCGACGCCGCCAAGATCCGCTACGGCAAAATCATCCTCATGACCGACGCCGACGTCGACGGCTCGCACATTCGCACGCTGCTGCTCACCTTCTTCTTCCGCCACATGACCGAGCTCATCAAGCGCGACCACATCTACATCGCGCAGCCGCCGCTCTACAAAATCAAGAAGGGCCGCTTCGAGCAATACATCAAAGACGATCGCGAGTTCGTCAAGGTCATGGTCAACCGCGCCGCCGAGGGCATGATCGTCCGCCACGGCGAGACCGCGGCAAAAATCGAGGGCGCCGACCTCACCCGCTTCATGGCCACGCTCAACGAGTATCTCGGCTTCGTCGAAAAGGTCGACAAGCGCATCCGCAACGAGAAGCTCACCGAGTTGCTGGCGCGCGCGGAGTTGACCCATCGCGCCGACTTCACTTCGAAGAGCGGAAAAGACATTCCGGAAAAGATCGCCGCGCTTCACGCAAAACTCGTCGAGTTCGCTGATGAGTTCCAGTTCAAGGTCGCCAAGCCGGCCGAAGACGAGGAGCACCACACCTGGTCCGTCTGCTTTACCGATGCGCAGGGCGCCACGCGCTGCATTGACTGGACCCTCGCCTCAAGCCCTGAGTTCCGCCAGATGATGTCGAAGTACACGCTCATCAAGGAATTCCTTGAGCCGCCCTTCCTGGTCGAGTACGCACTCAAGGGCGCTGCCGCGGCCGCTGCCGAAGAGGAAGAAGAAGGCGAAGCCGCCGAAGCAAAATCTGACACGAAGGCCGAGGCCAAGTCCTCCGGCCGCAACGCGCGCGCCCTTCGCGAGCCGGTCGAGAAGCAGACCGCCCGCGATCTCTTCGCCTACATCGTGGAGCAGGGCAAGAAGGACTACCAGGTCCAGCGCTACAAGGGCCTCGGCGAAATGACGGCCACCCAGCTCTGGGAAACCACCATGGATCCCGAGCGCCGGACTCTTCTCTCTGTGAAACTCGAGGACATCGTCGAAACCAACGAAATCTTCACCACGCTCATGGGCGAAGACGTTGAAAAGCGCCGCAAGTTCATCGAAGACAACGCCCTCGACGTTAAGAACCTCGACATCTAACGAGCGGCCGTCCCAAAAATGTTGGGTGCCCCAGGTCTCGACTTTGAGACCTGGGAATCCTCAAAAGTCCGCCCCACCATAGACCTGTCATCCTGAGCGAAGGTCGCCGCGGCGACCGTAGTCGAAGGACCTGCATTTGCCGGGGTGCCCCATCCAAGCTTCGCTTGGGTGGGGGAGGCTGTGTATCAGGGCACGGCTTCAGCCGTGCCGTAGACGGCGCCCCTTAAACAGTGGGCTTTAGCCCCTGAGGGATGCTTCACGACCCCCCGCGGCGCTCGCACCTTGCGGGCTCGCCCCGCAACATCCCCTCACCGCTTCAGAATCATCCCCGCCCAATCCACCCACGTGCTCGTCATCGCCAGCCTTCCCGCGATCAACGTCACCACCGCCAGCACGGCCAGCCCCATCGCAAACGGCCGATCGAAGCTGCGCGTCATCGCCGCGCGCACCACCAGCAGCAGCAATCCCAGCGTCACCACCGGCGCGAACAGCGCCATCCAAAGGTGACCCCCGAAGATCGAATTCACCTGCGCGATCCGCGCCGTCGCTCCGCTCAGGATCGCGAGGCGAGGCCATCAGCATCATCGGCCTGTGAATGCGCGGCCGCTTGCGGTTCAGCACGCCGATCGTCACGAACGTCGCGAACAGCGCAATCTCCGTATACATCACCAGCAGAAACTGCGCGCTCGGCCAGTCGAAAATCACCTGGCTCGGATCCACCTGGAGGGAGCGCGTAGCCACCAGCGGCCCGGTCACCACGATCAGCGCGGCAATCCCCACCACGCCCCAGCCCAGCGTCATGTGCATCTGTCTCTGCCCCCTGTTCTCTGCTCTCTGCTTTCCTTGTCAAGCCCCTGGAGCCAAAATAAATCCGCCCGCGTCCCGTAAGTCGTTGGTACCTTAGTCCCTTGGCCCCTCGGTCCCTGCCTCTCGAAGTTTGCCGATAATTATCCCCTTCCGGCGCATACTGGTTTCATGATCAATGCGCCGGCCACCGTTCACCGTTCACCGGTCACCGTTTCACTCTTTCACTACTTCACTTCTTCACTGCTTCACTTCCACACGATCCACGAACCACGATTCACGACTCGCCGTTCCCTCCTTCACTCCTTCACTTTTTCACTCTTTCACCACTTCACCTCAACACTTCTTCACGCGCGAAAAATAATTCAATAAAAAATTGGTCACATTTCGCCAAATATTCGCCATTTAACTCCTTTAGAATCAACAAATCGATTCTCAGAAACTTCAGAAAATGGCGCGCAATATGGCCCATTTATGCCCCACAACTTGTTTAGAATCAGCAAAAACAGTCGCCAAAATGATGGGCAACTTTGTTGATCGCAAGCGATTCTCCTCAAAGGAGTTACATGCGATAACAGCGGCCTGCAGCTCGACCACGTCCGTCGACGCTGTTCACTGTCCCCTGCTTCACTGCTTCAGGAGGAGTCCTCATGAGACGAATCCCGATCGCGCTCCTCACTCTTGCCTGCGCTGCCGCGTACGCTGCGCCGCAACCGCCGCGCAGGAGCCCAGCCCCGACACAAGCCCCGCCAATCCGCTGGCCGCCTCGCGCGTGTTCGCCTATGACGACATGGGGGCCAAGACCGCCGCCAACGGCTCCGTGAGTCGCAGGGTATTCACCGGAACGCTGGCAACCGGCGAGGTCGTTGGTGTGCACGAGTCCATGCAGCCCGCCGGAACCCCGCCCAATCCCGCGCACCGCATCCAGCACTCGGAGGTGATCGTGGTCGCAGGAGGGAACGCTCGAGTTCCTCCACGACGGCAAGACGGAACGCGCCAACGCGGGCAGCATCATCTACGTCGCCTTCGGCACGCTGCACCAGGTGAAGAACGTCGGCGACGGACCGGCGAAGTACGTCGTCATCCAGATCGGCGGAGACACGCGCAAGTAGCAGTGACAGTGAGCAGTGAACAGTGAACAGTGAGCCGTGAGCAGTGCGCAGTGGTCAGTGAACTGTGAACTATGAACTTCGAACTATGAACTGCGAACTGAGAATCAGTTCGCGCGGATCGCGCCGCGGCCGTGGCGCTTGACGGCGTACATGCGGACGTCGGCGGTGCCGATGATCTCGTGCACGCGAGTTCCATCGGCGGGCGAAGAGGACAGGCCCACGCTGGCGCTGACCTTGAGCGAGAGGCCGCTCTTCATCCCGAACGGAGTTTCCATCAGCGCCGCGTGCATTCCCCTGGTCAGCTCCAGTGCCTGTGCGGCCGGGGTCCTGGGCATCATGATCACGAATTCATCGCCGCCATAGCGGAAGGCCATGTCCTGCTCGCGGCACATTTTCTGGAGGCGATGCCCGGTGAGGGCGAGCAGCTCGCTGCCGATCATGTGGCCGTGCACATCGTTGACCAGCTTGAAGCGGTCGAGATCCCAAAACGCCAGGCTCAACGGCAGCATTGTGCCTTGCCGATTGTTTCAGCTCGCGGTGCAGAACCTCGTAGAGGTGGCGCACGTTGTAGAGGCCGGTGGTGTCGTCGGTGATGGTGAGCTGCTGGATGCGGCTGACGTCGCGGGCGTTTTCAATCGCGATGGCGGCATGATCGGCAAGAATGTGCAGGAAGGCGATGCTGTAGTCCGACATCTCGGCGCGCGGATTGAGGATTTCAATGACGCCTTGCGTGCCGGTGCGTCCTCGCAAAGGCATGGCGATGACTGACCTGACGCTGCTGATGCCGGGAGTGGCGGATTGTGCGGCGCGCGGATCGCCTTCCATCTGGGGCACGAGGAGCGTTTCACCGTGCTCGAGGACCCATCCGGCAACGCCCTCGCCAGGCTTGACGCGAAGGCCGCGCAAGGTTTCCTGCTCCTCGCCGGCGGCGATGGCGTAGTAGAGATCGTGGGAGGATTCGTCGAGCATGAGCAGCGCCCAGAACTCCGCATCCACCATGCGCTCCATTTGCTCGAGGATGGTGCGCAGAATCGTGTCGAGATCGAAGCTCGAAGTGAGCGATCGCGTCAGCTGGTGAAACACAAGCAGATCGGCGAGCGGGATGCGCCCTTCCGTCTCGTT
Source organism: uncultured Acidobacteriaceae bacterium (assembly GCA_963813015.1). Classification (GTDB taxonomy): domain Bacteria; phylum Acidobacteriota; class Terriglobia; order Terriglobales; family Acidobacteriaceae; genus Telmatobacter. The sequence continues at coordinate 220,345 of CAWEXN010000008.1, read as the reverse complement.
TGGCATATGAGGGCCCTGTGGGGGAGAGTGCTGACCTCATTCTTTCATAGATCGTTCGTCGCAGGTCGCGAGCGGTCAGCCGCCGCGATCAACCGCCAGTGTGGGCCCGCGATTATCCGCCAATGTGGACCCGCGGTCAGCCGCCAATGTGAACCCGCGGTCAGCCGCCGATATGAACCATCGACCGGGAGGGTTTGAGGAATCCCGGCTCGCCGATGTGATGGCGTGCTTCCTTGCCGTGGACGGTGCCGATAATGTAGGCGCGCAGTTCATCGTCGCTGGCGCCGGCGCGGAGGCGGCCATAAAGGTCGTGCTCCACTTGCGAAAAGAGGCAGGTGCGAATCTTGCCGTCGGAGGTGAGCCGGATGCGGCTGCATGCGCCGCAGAATGCCTGGCTGACGGGCGCGATGATGCCGATTTCGCCAACGCCGTCAGAAAAGGTGTAGCGGCGGGCCGTTTCGCTGGCCTCGCGCGGCGGCAGCTCGACCAGAGGCAGTTCACGGCCGATACGGTCGACGATTTCGCGCAGCGTGACGACGATCTCCGGAGTCCACAGGCGGCCTTCTTCAAGAGGCATGAACTCGATGAAGCGGACGACGACGTGTTCTTCGCGGGCGAAGCGTGCAAAGCCTTCAATCTGGTCGTCGTTGAAGCCGCGCAGCAGCACGCAGTTGATTTTGAGAGGCGTAAGCCCGGCGGCGCGGGCGGCGCGAACGCCCGCAAGGACCTTAGAGAAGCTGCCTTCGACGCGGGTGATGCGCTCGAACGCTGCGGCGTCAACAGCGTCCATGCTCACCGTGATGCGATTCAAGCCAGCATCTTTGAGCGGCTGAGCCAGCGACTCGAGCAAATGGCCGTTGGTGGTTAGCGCCAGGTCTAGCGGCTCGCCATCGAGGGTGCGCAGGCGCGATAGCTCACGAACCAGGTCAACCAGGCCGCGACGCAACAACGGTTCGCCGCCGGTGAGCCGGACCTTGGTGATGCCAAGACCGACAAAGAGCTCGATGAGACGCAGATACTCGTCGATGGCCAGCTCGGGATACTGAGCACCCATCTCGCCGGTGCGGCAGTAGACGCACTTGTAATTGCAACGATCGGTGATGGAGACGCGCAGGTCGTGAATCACGCGGCCGTGGCTATCCGTGAGCGGCGGAAGCGGCGCAGGCGCGGGGAATGCGGAGAGGGAAGGGGCAGCCATCGGCAAATACAAGCGTATTCCTTTTGGCAGTTGGTTGGAAGGCCCGACCCTGGTCCGGGAGCGCGGGCGGAGGAGAAGCGATAGCATGATGAAGCGAGCGTGCAGAAGGCTCGCGACTTCTCGCGATCGGCAGAGGAACAAGGAAAATGCCCGCAACCGGAGCACGGCCCGCGGGCGCGGTGGACGAAGCAGGCGCGGCGACAGCCGTGCGGCAGATGTTCGATTCCATTGCGCCCCGTTACGACCTGCTGAATCACGTGCTCTCAGCCAATGTGGACCGGCTGTGGTGGCGCAGGGCCGCGCGCAGGTTCCAGGCAGTTCTGGCGAGGCCTGAAGCGGCGATTCTGGATATTTGCTGCGGCACGGGCGATTTGACCATGGCGCTGCTCAAGCTGCGGCCCAAGGGAGCGATGCCGATTCTGGCAGGAGATTTTTCGCCTGCCATGCTGCGGCGAGGTGCGGAGAAGTTTGGGCCGAAGATGGAAAACGGTTCTCCAGACGGCGCGCCGTATGCGATGGCCATCGAGGCCGATGCGTTGCATCTGCCGTTGCGCACAGAATCGCTCGACCTGATTGTGACGGCGTTCGGCTTCAGGAATCTGGCCAACTACGAGGCCGGGCTGAAGGAGTTTCATCGCGTGCTGAAACCTGGCGGTCAGTTGGGGATCCTCGAGTTCAGCAAGCCGGGCGGTCTGATGGGAAAGGCCTACGCAGTGTATTTCCGGCGCGTGCTGCCTGCCATTGGCCGCATGGTCTGCGGAAAGGATGGGCCGTACAATTACTTGCCCAGCTCCGTCGGCGATTTTCCGCCGCCCAGCGTGATGGTGGAGATGATCCAATCGGCGGGCTTTGCGCAATGCGCGTGGCGACCCTACACGTTTGGAATTGCGGGGTTGTACACGGCGGAACGATCTACTCTGGAAACTCAATGACTACTGCCGCCACCAATTCGCGAGTGACCACGCCTGCCGCAACGAACTTCCCCAAGGAGAAGCAGCGTGTGGCGCGGCACTCGATGGCAGCGGCGGCGGCGATGACGCTGCTCAAGATTGCGGCCGGCCTGCTTTCCGGGTCGCTGGGTGTACTTTCCGATGCAGCACATTCGGGGCTTGACCTGGTGGGCGCGGCGCTGACGTACTTTTCCGTCAATGTGAGCGACAAGCCGGCGGACGAGGATCACACCTACGGTCATGGAAAGATCGAGAATCTTTCCGCCTTCAGCGAGGCAGGGCTCATGGCTCTGTCGTGCACGTGGATCATGTGGGAGGCCGTGGAGCGAATCTTTTTCCACGCAGTGGAGATTCACCACTCGCTATGGCCGATGCTTGTGTTGGTGACTTCCATCGGCGTCGATATCTGGCGTTCGCGCCAATTACGAGCGGTCGCCGTGCGCACGGGATCGCCGGCGCTGGCGACCGATGCATTCCATTTCGCCTCGGACATTTGGGCTACATCGGCAGTGCTTGTGGGGCTGGCGGCGGCGTGGGCGGGCGAGCGATTCCAGATTGCGTTTTTGCACTATGCAGATCCACTCGCGGCGATCGTGGTGTCGCTCATGATTCTGCGCATGACGGTGCGGCTGGGGCATGAAGCGGTAGCCGCGCTGGTTGATGAGATTCCCGCGGAAACGCGCCGCAAGTTGGTGCGCGAGGTGGAGCGCGTGGATGGAGTGCTGGCGGTGGAGCGAGCGCGTGTGCGGCGCGCTGGGGCCGGCTACTTTGTCGATGTTTCGCTGGCATTGCCACGGCGATATACCTTTGAGCACACCGGCGATCTGGTTTTGGCTGCCACCGCTGCTGTCCAACGGGTTCTTCCCAGCGCCGATGTGTTGATCCACCCCATACCGCGCGAAACCAAGGCGGAAAGCATTTTTGACCGCGTGCGCGCAGTGGCGGCTCGCAACAACGTTTCGGTGCATGAGCTCAGTATTCAGACGCATCATGGGCGCCTGCAGGTGGAGCTGCATGTGGAGCTTGAAGAGCACTTGACGCTCCGCGAGGCACATGGCTTTGTCACTGCCCTTGAGGCGCAGATTCTGCGCAGCGTTCCAGAGGTCGACTCGGTTTTGACGCACATTGAGAGCGAGCCGGGAACAATCGAGCAGCCGGAGGAAGAACTTGTGCAAGACCGGAGGCTGGAGCAGGCGATGCGTTCGGCAGCAGCGGCCTTTCCCGAGATCGCCGACGTCCACGCCATCAACGTGGGCCGCACGGGGGAACACATCTCAGTCACCTGCCATTGCACCTTGCCCGACGAACTTCCCATGAATCGCGTGCACGAAATCATTACTGCGCTTGAAGACCATTTCAAGCTGGAGTGCCCGGAGGTGTACCGGGTGACCATCCACCCGGAGCCAGTGACGGATAATACGCGATAGAGAGAACACTCGCGACCTTCAAATGCGGATCACGTTGATCAATACCGGCTCGATCGCCAGATTCTTTCGCATTGCCTCGCTGGTGATGCTGCTGGTGGCGGTCGGCCTGCTTTCGGCAATCCTGACGATGCAGGTCGCCATTCACGGCGCCGAAGTCCAGGTGCCGGAATTGAAGGGAATGACGACGGCGGATGCGCGCAGCGTTGCAGCGGGACTGGGACTGACGCTGGACGTGGACAATCGTTACTACTCTGCCGACGTGGCTGCGGGGCACATCCTGTCGCAATCGCCTGCGGCTGGGACCGTGGTGCGGCGCGAATGGCGTGTGCGCGTAGCAGAGAGTCTTGGAGCACAGCGAGTCGACGTCCCCGACACGGTGGGCGCAAACGAACGCGTGGCCGAACTGGAGCTGCGCCGCGCGGGACTTCAGGTCGGCGAAGTTGCGCACCTGCCATACGGCTCAGCGGCGGAGGGAACCGTTCTGGCGCAGGATCCGCCACCCCACGCGCAGGGCATCGAGCAACCCAGCGTGAGCCTGCTGGTGGCCGCGCCCGACGATGAACTGCCGGACGGGTATGTGATGCCCGACCTGACTGGATTACCTTTGGCGAGCGCGGAAGCGGCGCTGAACAAAGTCGGGATCAAGACAGCGCCTCCCGCTTTCGTGAGTGAACCGGTGCCGCCGGTGGGAAGCGGAGATGCGCCGATCAAGCTACCCGTGAAACCGGGCGTCGTGGTGGCGCAAGTGCCGAGCGCAGGCACGCGCGTGGACCAGACCACGATGGTGAAGTTGACTGTGGCGAAATAGGCGAGGACGGAGGCAAACCGGAATGGGTCTGAATGAGGATTTGGAAAAGATTGCCCTGCAGGAACGAGAGCTGCGCCTGCCGCGCCTGGATGCTACGGTGGCGTGGGAGCTTGGGTCGAAGATTCGAACGATCGCGCTGGAGCGCGGGCTGACGCTCGTGGTCGACGTGCGGCGCTTCGGGCAGCCGCTGTTCTATGCTGCGCTCGACGGCAGTACGCCGGACAATCCCGAATGGGTGCGGCGAAAGAGCAATGTTGTGGCGCGCTTTCATCGCAGCTCGTATGGCGTGGGAATGACACAGAAGTTGAAGGGAACAACTTTGTTCGAGCGGCAGGGGTTGCCCGTTGCTGATTACGCGGCGGATGGGGGATCGTTTCCGCTGAATGTCGAAGGCGCGGGCGTGGTGGGCAGCGTAACGGTTTCAGGCCTGCCGCAGCGCGACGATCACAACCTGGTGGTGGAGGCGCTGTGCGCGATGCTGGGGAAGGGCTTTGCGGCGCTGAAGCTTGAGCCGGAGCAGGGGTAGAAAGGTCCTATCGATTATTCTCAATCGGCCGAATTGCCACCTCAGGGGCTAAAGCCCCTCATTCTCTTGGGCCATTTACGGCACGACTAAAGTCGTGCCCTGACACTTCGTGCTCCTCCGAGGCAGTTTTTTCCGCAGCCTGCTAGACAGTTCTTTCGATCAGCGCGACATAGAACCCGTCGGTAGGCAGAGCGCCGGGCAATAGGCGGAGCGCGCCGTCGGGCGTGAGGCAATCGCGAAGTTGTGCGGCGCCGAGTGCGGTGAGGATTCCGGATTTTGCCAACCCTTCTATGCGCGGCCCGAGAGAAACTTGCCGCGCGCTTTGATTGCCGGCGAGGACGGCAGCAACGACCTGCTCGTTTTCTTCGGGCTCAAGGGAGCAGGTTGAATAGACAACGTGACCGCCGGCGCGGACCGCGCGCAATGCGGCGGACAGAATCGCCCGCTGGCGCTCGGCGTGACGCGGCAAATCCTCCAGGCGCAGGCGATGACGGATTTCGGGATTGCGGCTGAGGGTTCCAGTGCCGCTGCATGGAACATCTGCAAGGACAAGATCGAAAGCCGAATCCTCGTTGAGCGTGGTTGCGTCGGCGAGCCGGCATTCGACTCGATCGGCATAAGTGGAAAGGCGTTCGCGCAGCTCGGAAAGGCGCCGTTGGCTCGATTCGCAGGCCAGAATGCGAGCCTGCGGATTGCGCTCGGCGAGGATGAGCGTTTTTCCGCCGGGCGCAGCGCACGCGTCGAGGATGGCTTCGATCTTGCGGCTGGAATCCTCAGTGGCATATGCGGCGAGCTCAGCGATCAACTGAGAACCTTCATCCTGCAAGCGCGCGCGGCCTTCGCGATACGCTGCCGTTGCCGTGATGTCGCCCGAAACGACGGAACGGGCGGCGACGAGGATGGTTGCCGGTTGAAGGCTCACGCCGGCTCCGATCAATTCAGCTTCGACCGCAGGGTTCACAAGGCGGATGGTCCGCGCAGGCTGGACCTGGCCGTGGCGGCAAAGGTCTCGCGCCGCCTCGAGGCCGTAGAAGCGTGTCCATCGCTCAACGAGCCACGCAGGGTGGGCGTAGGTCAATGCGAGTTCGGCTGCGGTTTCCTCAGGGGCTAAAGCCCTTTCGAATTCTGCGGTGCTTTCGGCACGACTAAAGTCATGCCCTGATACAAGACTCTTCTTCGAGCGGACTTCTTCGCGGGATTGGGGGTCTAGCGCTTTCAAACTTGAGTCGGCCACGTCGCTGCCGGCGGCGACCTTGCGAAGGACGGCGTTCACTAGCCCGGAGGCGAAGCGGTGGCCGGACTGCTTGGTCAGCTCGACGCTTTCGTCGATGGCGGCGTGAGCGGGAATGCGATCGAGAAAGCGGAGTTGGAATGCGCCCATGCGCAGAGCGATCGAGACTTCCGGATCGAGTTTTTTGTTGGTTTTGGTCAGGAGTAGTTTCAATTGTGCATCGAGCAGGATTTGCCAGCGAAGCACGCCGAGGACGAGTGTAGTGGCCAGATGGCGGTCAGCAGGAGAGAGCGCGTCGACTGCTCGCGCGCGCAACAGATCATCAGCGTGAGCATTGCCACGGTCGGTTCGTTCGAGGGCCAGCAAAACGTCGAAGGCGACTTTGCGGGCGGGCGAGATGGTGGGCAAGGCGGTCAACCGAGGCGCGCGTCCGCGTGCAGCGGGTTTCCGCGCAGAAACTCATCCGTGTTCATGCGTTTCTTGCCTTCGATCTGGACTTCAAGAAATTCGAGCCAGGTGTTCTCGGCGCACGCGGCCAGAAGGCGATGGTTTTCCACGACCACCCAGCCCGGCTCGGCAAAGCCGAGGCCCTCGGCATAGCTGCCGCGCGCGATGGCCATGCGATGCACGATCAGCTTCTTTCCGTTGAGAGAGGTGAATGCGCCAGGCCAAGGCTGAAAACCGCGCCAGCGATTGTAGATTTCGTGCGCAGTGCGCGCGGCGAAGTCGATGCGGCCGTCTTCACGATCGAGCAGTGGCGCAAAGGTTGCGAATTCGTGGCTCTGCGGCTGAGGTTGGATTGTGTCGTTGGCCAAGCCGGCAAGAGTTTCGACGACCAGCGGAGCGCCGGTTTGCGCCAGCAACGGGAAAAGATCGATGGCGGTTTGAGCAGGCCCGATCTCCATGGTCTGCTGGAGCAGAATCGGTCCGGTGTCGAGGCCCTCTTCCAAAAGCATCGTGGTGTTGCCGGTATACGCATCGCCCATGGCAATGGCCCACTGGATGGGCGCAGCGCCACGGTATTTGGGCAGAAGAGACGCGTGCAAATTGATGCAGCCGAGGCGAGGCAGAGTGAGCATCCACGGCGGAATGATGCGGCCGTAGGCCACTACGACAATGGCGTCGGGGGTGACGGATTCAAGCTGGGAGCGAAACTCAGCGTTGATGCGAATCTTTTCCGGTTGCGTGACCTTGAGGCCGGCAGCAAGCGCGGCCTGTTTGACGGCCGGGGCGGTGAGCTGCTGGTCGCGTCCCGAGGGCCGGTCAGGCTGCGAGACGACGAGAGCGATTTGATGGTGGGCCGCGAGCAGAGCCTCGAGCGTGGGAACAGCGAACTCCGGAGTGCCGCAAAAGACGATCTTGAGGCCGTTCCCAGCGTTCGTCATGGCAGGGCTACCAGGTTCCCTCGTTTTGCATCTTGCGAATCTTGCGCAAATTCAGGCTACGCTTGAGCGCGCTCATGCGAAAGAGGAAGATGACTCCATCGAGGTGATCGATCTCGTGCTGGAAGGCGCGTGCAAGAAGTTCATCACCATCCATCTCAAACCATTTGCCATTCGTGTCCTGCGCGCGGATTCGAACTTTGGCGGCGCGGACGATTTTCTCGCGAATGTCGGGGAAGCTCAGGCAGCCCTCTTCCTCGTATTGACGGCCTTCGCTCACGATGATCTCCGGATTGATCAGCACAAGCTTCTGCTTGGGATCCTTGCCCATGCTCAGGTCAATGACAGTGATGCGCTTGGAGACGCCGACCTGCGGCGCGGCCAGGCCGATGCCCTGCGAAGCGTATGTGGTCTCGAACATATCTGCGACCAGCTTGCGCAATTCGGCATTGAACTCGGTGACCGGTTCGCCGGGCTGCTCCAGCACCGGCTCGGGATATTTAACGATCGTGAGAATCATTGCAGCTGTTAAAAGCTCCGTATCTGTTCGATGTAACCGTCGAAATTCCGTTTCAACTCCAGCAAGGAGTCGCCGCCGAATTTCTCGCGGGCCAGGTTGGCAAGAACCAGCGCCACCATGGCCTCAGCGGCCACGCCGGCAGCCGGAACCACGCAAATGTCGCTGCGCTCGTAGCTTGCGCTGGTGGACTCGCGCGTGTCAAAGCGCACGGATTCGAGAGGCTGGCGCAGCGTGGAAATGGGCTTCAAATAGCCGCGAACCACGATGTCCTCGCCGTTGGAGACGCCGCCCTCGATGCCGCCGGCGTTGTTGTGCGGGCGGGTAAAGCGCGTGGGCTTTCCGGGCGGATTGTCGGCGGCGTAGTGAATGGGATCGTGTACGCGCGATCCGAAGGTCGCTGCTGCCGCCACTCCGCGGCCAATCTCAACGGCCTTAACGGCCTGAAGGCTCATGACTGCCCAGGCAAGCTGGCCGTCGAGCCGCTCATCCCAGTTGGCATAGGAGCCAAGGCCCGCGGGAACCGCGTGAGCGACAACCTCGAAGATTCCGTTTACCGTGTCGCCGGCCTTGGAAGCGGCGTCGACTTCGTCCTTCATGCGCGCTTCGACGGCGGGATCGGCGCAGGCGAGAACGACTTCTTCCTTGGCGGCGAGAGCGGCGATTTCATCCCACGACGGATCGCGGTCAAGCTCGACGCTGCCGACGCGAACCACGTGGCTGGCGACTTCGATGCCCAGGTTGCGCAAGAGCAGCTTGGCAAAGGCGCCGGCGGCCACGCGGGCAGCGGACTCGCGCGCCGAGGCACGTTCCAGCACGTAGCGGGCGTCGGGGAAATTGAATTTGAGCGCGCCGGCGAGATCGGCGTGGCCCGGTCGCGGCGAAGCCACGGCGCGATGCTTGGCGGGATCGCCGGTCTCGACGGGCAGCTTCTCCTGCCAGTTTTTCCAGTCGCGATTGACGAGTTGAATAGCGATTGGAGAGCCGATGGTTTTGCCGTGGCGCACACCGGAGAGGATGTGAGCCTGATCGGTTTCAATCTTCATGCGGCCGCCGCGGCCATAGCCCTGCTGCCGACGCCAAAGCTCGTGGTTGATAAAGTCGAGGTCGACGGGAATGCCGGCAGGAATCCCGGAGACCAGGGCGATCAGGGCTTCGCCGTGGGATTCACCGGCTGTGGAGAAACGGATCATACAGATTCGATTGTAAATGCGCGCAGGCGTGCAGCCACATTCTCAGGAAGTCCCGCAGTTCTTGAGGCGGGCGCAGCCAGACATCGGCCGCTGTGGGGCGCGGCTGGCGGCGGACCAGCACGCCGAGGCCGCGGCCTTTGATGGCACGAAACGCCGATTCGTCGGTCAAATCGTCGCCAAGGTAAGCAGCAGGACGACGCCCGGGGCCGGAAGTCTCTTCAAGAATGGTCTCGACAGCTTCGCCTTTGTCGCGGCCCGCGCGCAACTCGAGGCCGGCTTCAAATTCAAGCAAACTGAGGCCGTTCATCCGACTGGCGGGTTCAAAGTGCGCGCGTGTTCGCTTCTCGATGGCTTTGGCGCGCGCCGGCGAGACACCCCGCCAATGCATGGCGATCGCGTTGGGCTTTTCTTCAATCAAGCCCCCGTTTGCTTCGCGCTTGAGTTGCGCGTTCAGTGCATCGAGCTCGGCGCGGACCGCGGGAGAAAGCTGCTCGAACTCGCGACGGCCGTCAGGATGCAGCCGTTCGGCGCCATGGAGGCCCCAGACTTCGGGCGCGGGCTCGACTCGCAGCAGCGGCAGAATCTCTTGAGCGGGGCGGCCAGTGACAACGACCATATGCGTCCTGCCCTGGCTTTGAATCCGATTCAAGAGAGCTCGCGCACACCGGCCCAGGGCTGCGCCTTGAAGCGGTCGACGCGGAAGGGCGCCAGTGTGCCGTCATAGTCGAGCAGCAGTGCAGGCCGCGCCGCGCCGGCAAAGCAGCGGAAAAATTTATCCAGTTTCGTTTGTGCTTCGCTCGTCAATCGAAGTTCGCTCTCATGCCAGCTTTTCCGCCGGGAATTCCTCTTCGAGGACGGCGGAGGGAGCGACACGGTCGGGCGCAAGGGCATCCGCGGCTTCCATCCGCATCTCGCGCAAATCACCCAAAATGTTCGCCGCCCACATATAGATGTTGTATTCCATCACCTGGCGGCGCATTCTCTGCATGCGCTCGCGGCGCTCTTCACGGCTCATCTCCAGACCAGCATGGATGGCCTCGGCGACACCGACGACGTCGTATGGATTGACGAGCAGGGCGTCGCGCAGCTCCACGGCCGCGCCGGTGAACCGGCTCAGCACGAGCACGCCGTCATCATCGTCGCGTGCAGCCACAAATTCCTTGGCGACGAGGTTCATTCCGTCGTGGAGCGAAGTGACGAGGCAAATATCGGCGGCGCGATACCAGTGGTTCACTTCCTTGTGATCGCACTGGCGATTGATGAGAACGATGGGTCTCCAGTGGACAGTCTGATAAAGGACGTTGATTCGGTCCACGGTTTCCTGGACGCGGCGGCGGAGATCGGCGTAGCTGGGGATGCGCGTGCGGCTGGGAGCCGCAATTTGCACCATCGTGAGCCTCTCCCGGTGCCAGGGATGATCTTCGAGAAGCTGGCCGATGGCTTCGAGCCTTTCGACGATTCCCTTGGTGTAGTCGAGCCGGTCAACACCGACCGCCAACGTCTCAGCACGAACGTCGAACTCGCTCAGAAGTTGCCGGCGGGCAGCGTCGCGCTCTTCTTCCATCGTCTCGCCGTCCCAGCTGGCCGCGGGCCGCATGGCGCCGTCGAAGGCAACGCTGACCGGGTAAGGCCGAATCGTGCTCGCATGCCCATGACGGAGCACGGTCATGTGATCGCGGTCCGTGCGCGCCTCGAGGACGCGATCCACCGTGGCCAGAAAATTGTGGCAGTGAAGGGGTATGTGAAACCCGATCAGGTCGGCACCGAGGAGTCCGTCAAGCAATTCGGTCTGCCAGGGACAAATTCCAAAGGCCTCGGGATTGGGCCAGGGGATATGCCAGAAGATTGCGACACGCGCATCGGGCCGTTCCTTCTTGATAAGGCGCGGCAACAAAGCAAGGTGATAGTCCTGCACAAAGACCACAGGGTCTGGACTGTCCGCCATCTCTTGAAGCAGCGCCTCAGCAAAGCGCTGGTTGACGAGCTGATAACACTCCCAGTCGGCCGGGCGAAAAATGGGCCGCGTATGCGCAATGTGACAAAGGGGCCACAGCCCCTCATTGGAGAAGCCCTCGTAATAGCACGCCTGTTCCTGCTGTGACAGCCAGACCCTTCGCAAGGTATAGCGCGGATCGTCGGGCGGCACGCGCAAGCGGTCATACTCGTCCACGGCGGCTGCATCCGCATCGCCAGTGCCGCTGGCCACCCAAACGCCGTCGCAAGCGCGCAGCACCGGTTCAAGCGCAGTGACCAAGCCGCTGGGCGGCACCTCACAGACGATTTCCTTGCCCCTGCGCACGTGCATATACGGTTCGCGGTTTGAAACCACGAAGATTTTGCTTGAGCCGGCGCGGTTGCGGATGTGCACGGCAAGGCGCTCGGCGGTCCAAAGGTTCGCGCCGGCTTCGCGAAGGCGGGCTTCGGCGGCGGCTGCTGCGCGCGCCGCTTTCAAGCTCTCCGCCATGGTTTCCACTTCGCGCGCCAAAGGCGAAAACAAGCGGAGCGCTCCCAGCTCCGATGCCGCGGATTCCTGGGCATTTCCAGTGCGAAGCAGGCGCAGGCGCTCAGCCGCGCGGGTCATGGGCCGAAGAAGGAACCAGCGCACCATGAGAAACGTGATGCCCACAATCACGATGACGAACGCCACCATGCGCCAAAAGCTGCGCCGCCAGAGAGCGACGCCTTCCGAACGGATATACCCGGCATCCACCACGAGAGCCATGGCGCCTTCCAACTGGTTTCCGTTATGGATGGGAAAAGCCTGCTCCAGCCACTGCCATTGCCCCGCATGCCCGAACGCGCCAGCCTCAACACCCCGCTGCAGCGATTTCTCGACGACCCCCCGGCCCAGAGCCCCCATGACGTCGGGTGGGCCGCTACCGGCGAGGAGATCGCCATGCGCGTCGTAGATCGCCAGTCCCAGCGCACCGGTCCCGTCTTTGAGGAGCTGCGCTAAGCCGGGAAGTCCAGACGAGTCACCCGTCTCGAGTGCATTGCGCACATCCGGCTCAATGGTCATGCCCATCCACTTGGTGCGACGCTCCAGGTCCTCGCGCAAGTTATGCCTGTGGGCCAATACATCAAAGTAAGTGGAGGCGAGGGACACCAGTGCGACGCTTGCGATCAGAGCTACGATCAGCCGCACGCGGAACAGGTGCATAGCTACCTCCCGGTAAGGAGTTAGATGCGCTCAGTAGCGAATGTGCCGTGCCGCTCGCGCGACGAAGCCTCGTCAACCTTGCTATGCGTTGAGAGGAAAGCCACTTAGGCTCTACAGTTGGTGTTGAAACGCAAACGTGTCCCGATGCGTGGGAGCACTAGGGGCATGCTCAACGAGAGGAATCCTTTTCCCCTTTTCGATGTCGCGTGCTTCGCGTGAAAGGGTGGGCGATAGCCCCAATCGAGAGCTTTGGGGATAGCAGTAAACGACCCCTCCTTTCATGCCGGCCGATTCCATGCGCTATCCTGTCCTCTGAAGCGCGCAAACTTGTTCTTCGCAACGCCCGCAGCCCATGGCGATCATCGCAATCGACCGTACCGCCAAAAACATCGTGCTCGCCGTGCAGGAATACTCCCTGTTCGCATGGCGGTCGCTGCTCAATCTCTTCCACCCGCCGATCTACTGGACCGACTTCCTCCTGCAATCGGACGTGATCGGTGTCGGGTCGCTGCCCATCGTCATCCTCTCCGGCTTCTTTACCGGCGGCGTGCTTGCTCTGCAGTCCGCAGCCACGCTGTCGGAGTTTGGCGCGACGGCGGTCACGGGGCAATTCGTCGGCCTCACCATGATTCGCGAGCTTGGCCCGGTGCTTACCGGCATTATGGTGGCCGGCCGCAACGCATCTTCGATGGCTAGCGAACTGGGTTCCATGGTGGTGACCGAGCAGATCGATGCGATGCGAGCCCTCGGCGTCGACCCATTGCGCAAGCTCGTGACTCCGCGCATTTTTTCCAGCATCGCCATGTTGCTGCTACTCACGATCGTGGCCGATGCATTCGGAATCCTCGGCGGCGCCGCGGTGACGGTTCTTATCAGCCATCAAAACGGCACGCAGTATCTCAACTCGGCTTACGAGCATCTTCGCTATTCCGACATCATCCAGGGACTGGTCAAGCCCCTGTTCTTCGGCTACCTTCTCGGCTCCATCGGCTGCTTCTATGGCATGAGAACGACCGGAGGGACCGAGGGCGTTGGCCGTTCCACCATTTCGGCAGTCGTCACGTCATCCGTGCTGATCATTGCCGTAGACTTTGTGATCACGCACGTGTTGCTCTCCGTCTTTCCCACATGAGCCACGCTTCCGCCGCAGCGCCTCAAACTCCGCCGTCCGGGCAGGATGGTGGGCCGGTCGTAGAGCTTCGTGGCGTTTCGGCCGGTTTCGACGGACCGCCGGTGATTGAGGACATCAGCTTTTCCGTTGCTCCCGCCGAGACGCGCATTCTGCTCGGCCCCGCCGGCGTGGGCAAAAGCACCCTGCTCAAACTCATCATCGGACTGCTCCGCCCACTGGAAGGTTCAGTGCGGCTTTTCGGGGAAGACATTTCACATTTGCCCGAGGAGCACCTTTTCCCCTTGCGCGCGCGAGCCGGGATGGTCTTTCAGGAAGGCGCGCTCTTCGATTCGCTGACGGTGCGAGACAACGTCGCCTATCAGCTGATCCAGGAGCGCGTACCCGATGATGAGATCGACAGCCGAGTCCACGAGGCGCTTCGATTTGTCGGCCTGGAAGAAACCTTCGATTTGTATCCTGCAAGCCTTTCGGGAGGCATGAAGCGGCGCGTGGCCATCGCTCGCGCGCTCATCCACCATCCGGAACTGATTCTGTACGACTCGCCTACCGGGGGCCTGGATCCGGTCACGTCAACGACCATCATCGAACTGATCGTGAAGCAGCGCGATGTGCACGCAACTCCGGCGTTGATGGTCACGCACCGGCTCCAGGACGCTTTCACAATGTGCAACCACCGCTTCGATGCGGAGCAGAACCGGATGATCCCGCTTCCCGAAGGGCAAACTAACCACAACACAACCTTTCTTATGCTTGAAGACGGCCGTCTGATTCTCGATGGTTCCCTCCATGAACTTCTACATAGCAGCAACAACGCCGTCCGCGAATTTCTCGAATAAAGACGATTGCGAGTCTGGCGAACCTGAGGCCGCCGCTGCTGATTCCGTCTTTTCCCGCTACAATTTGATCCGTGACCGCGAGTCTTTTCGATCTGTACAAGATCGGCGTGGGCCCCTCAAGCTCACATACCATGGGGCCGATGCGCGCAGCTTGCCGCTTCGCGCGCGATCTTGAGCCCGCCCGAATGCTGGAGAGGGCCGCGCGTATCCAGGTGGATCTGTTTGGCTCGCTGGCGCTGACAGGCCTGGGCCACGGAACTGATCGAGCGATTCTTCTCGGCCTGGCGGGCAACGAACCGGCCTCCATCGATCCCGCCACGATTGAAGCCTCAGTAGCTGCGATTCGCGCCTCCAGGCGCATGGAGCTTGCAGGCAAGAGAGGGCTCGAATTCGAAGAAGCCCGCGATGTCGTCTTCCACCGCGACCAGATGTTTCCGCCCAACGCGCAGACGCGGCACCCCAACGGCCTGCGCTTTACTGCTTTCGATGCTGCCGGCTCGATCCTTGTCGAGCGCACCTTCTTTTCCATCGGCGGGGGATTCGTCGCCGAGGACGGAGCGGCCGGCAACCCCACTAGTGAATCCGAAGTTGCTCTTCCTTATCCGTTCCATAGCGCCGCCGAGCTGCTTGAAGCGGCGGAGGCGCACTCGCTTTCCATCGACCGAGTGATGTTGGCCAACGAGTGCGAGCGACTGCGCGCAACGCACCAGGACGATTCAACGGAGTCCCTCGAAAATCGCGTCCATTCGAGGATTAAAGCAATCTGGCAGATTATGCAGGCATGCGCCGAGCAGGGCATGGCTGCGGAAGGCATACTGCCGGGCGGCCTGAACGTTCGCCGCCGCGCGCACCGCCTGGCTGAGCGGCTTCGCGCGCGCGAGGCGAGCGAGCGGCAGAGTGGGCATCAAGGCGATCCGCTGGCTCCGCTCGATTGGGTTACGGTCTACGCCATGGCGGTGAACGAGGAGAATGCAGCGGGCGGGCGCGTCGTCACGGCGCCGACCAACGGAGCTGCGGGAGTGATTCCCGCAGTCGCGCTCTACTATCGCCGCTTCGTTCCCGAATCGAACGACGAGGGCATCCTTCGCTTCTTTCTCTCTTCCGCCGCAATCGGCGTTCTTTACAAGGAGAACGCCTCCATCAGCGGCGCGGAGGTCGGCTGCCAGGGCGAAGTCGGTGTCGCCTGCTCGATGGCGGCGGCAGGGCTCGCGTCGGCGCTCGGCGGCAGCAACGACCAGATCGAGAACGCCGCTGAGATCGCGATGGAGCACAACCTGGGCATGACCTGCGATCCCATCGGCGGCTTAGTGCAGATCCCCTGCATTGAGCGCAATGCCATGGGCGCAGCGAAGGCCGTGCAGGCCGCGCGCCTGGCTCTCAACGAGTCTGAAGCGCACAAGGTTTCGCTCGATCAGGTCATTCGCACCATGTATCTCACCGGCCTCGATATGCAATCTCGCTACAAGGAAACAAGCCTCGCGGGGCTAGCGCTGAATGTGATTGAGTGTTGAGAACAGCAGCGAACCTCGACGTGCATCGCGCATTTCAATTCACTCGCGCAATCATCGAATGCGATCCGATCGCCTGCACTTTCCATCCGCGCGATTCGAAATTCGAGTTCAATTTCTCTTTGAACCTCGATTCGCGGCGGAAACGGTGTTGATCTTTTTTTCACTTGGATGTCGTTTTTTTCTTGACATCGATGCTGCGCGATTCTATACATTCTTCAACTGCAGTTTCTAATTGCAGAATCGATGCAACCCATCGAAAAGGGAGAATAGAAAAATGGCAACCAAGAAAGCAGCCAAGAAGCCAGCGAAGAAAGCCAAGAAGACCGCCAAGAAGGCCGCGAAGAAAAAGTAACGGTCTGACAACCCAAAAGGCAACACTCTAGGGGGACGCTCAAAAGCGTTCCCCTTAGTGTTTTGGGCGGAGAAAAAATGCGCACGCGGCGGAAGGACTATTTGCGGCAGGATGAAATCGCTAAAACCCGCTCTGGAAGCGGCGATGGAGCCTATTCGACGAAATAGCGATTTCGCAACACATGCGCGCGACACCGTAGACTTTAGATGAAGAGAGGACCTGCACGATGACGCGCCGCCGTTGGATTGCCGAGCACTGGGATGAAGCAACTGCCACGATCGAGGGTGCACAGGCTGAACATTTAGCGCGCGTGCTGCGCGCAGAACCAGGTATGGAAGCGGACGTTGTGGCCGGCGGCCGCGTCTTTCATGCCGAGGTTGCCGCGGTCACCCTCGATGGAGAAACGAGCGAAGTACGCTTCAACCTTGTTGCCGAACTCGATGCCGACCCCGCCTTACCGGTTACTTTGGTGATGGCCGTCTACAAGTTCGATCGGATGGAGTGGGCCATCGAAAAAGCCACCGAACTCGGCGTCGCCGCAATCGCTCCGGTGATCGCGCGGAGGACAGAGAAGCACCTTTCTCAGGCAGCGGGGAAGCGCGCAGAGCGCTGGCGGCGCATTGCGCACGAAGCATCGCAACAGGCGCGCCGTTCCGATGTGCCGTTGATTCACGAGCCTGTTGATTTGGTCGAGCGCGTGCGTGCGGCATCCGGGTCTGCGCGCATCGTGCTTGCCGAACAGGAGCGCACCACAACGCTGCGGCACGCGGTCGAAGAAGCCATTGAAGCGGCAAAAAAGGAGATGCCCGCACTTGAAATTGGGATCGGCCCCGAAGGCGGATGGGCTCCAGCAGAGGAAGCGCTCTTCGACGACAATGGCTGGCGCGCCGCGTCGCTCGGTCCGCGCATTCTGCGCGCTGAGACGGCGGCCATCGCCGCGCTGGCGGTTATCGCGTCGAGCCTGGAGTGATTGCGCCGGTTGAAGCAGACCGAGTGCAGATGATTTGTGTCTGGTTGTGGAAAAGCGGGCACGAATCCAAGATTGCTGGGATTTTACAGATGCGCGAAGCGCAACAGCAGACCGGCTAGCACCGCGCCCGCGAAATCGCCAACAATCGGAATCCACGCGTAGCGCCAGTTCGATCCGCCCTTGCCGGGGATCGGCAGCAGCGCATGAACGATGCGGGGCCCAAGATCGCGCGCTGGGTTGATGGCATAGCCGGTGGTGCCTCCGAGCGAGAGGCCGATGCCCCACACCAAACTACCAACGAGCCAAGGACCGACTCCCGCGGCTGGGCCGCTCATGGCGACACCGTGCGAAAAGATGGAAGCCGCGATCACGACGAGCGCCGCCGTGCCCAGCATCTCGCTGAAGATGTTTGCCAGCGGGCTGCGTACAGCCGCATTGGTGCAGAAGACGCCGAGCTTGGCCGCGGGATCGGGAGTCAAGCTCCAATGAGGGGCGTAGTGGAGAGTCACCAATGCGGCGCCGCCCATAGCGCCCAGGAGTTGCGCGGACCAGTAAACAGGGAGCTGCGCGTAGTTACCGGTGATGACGGCGGACGCAAGAGTGATGGCGGGATTCAGGTTCGCCGCGCCACTGCCGAAGGCCTGTGCGACCACCACGCCGCACAAGACGCCCAGTGCCCATCCGGTGGTGATCACCATCCAGCCGGAGTCTGCCGCATACGACTTGCGCAGTGTGACACCGGCACCCACGCCGTTGCCGAACAGAACCAGAACCATCGTGCCCATGAATTCGCCAAACCAGATGGAGTGCATCAATCTTCCTTTTAGGCTTTGTTGCCTTGATTAGCGCTGCCGGACTCGGCAGAACCGAACAGGGTGCGGCCCGCAATGCAATTAAAGGAACCCAAGCATTGTGCCCTGCCGGACATGCACTCGCCAAGAGCGAAACGCGCGAGACCGCGGGGAAGCCAGCCAAAGACGCGATAAAGGAATCTAAAATGATGAATGGCCCGGAGTCACAGAAGTGCGTTGCATGGATCGAAATCGCAAAATGCAGGTCCTTCGACTCCGTTTGGCCGGGAATCCGGCCAAACTCCACTCAGGATGACAGATTGCTTGCGTTGCGAATCTCTGTAGCAGGTCACAAGTTTTCGCCGCGAGGAGCTGCGGAACCATGGCGAGCGGTATTTTTGTTGGATTGTCGACGATTGACGTGGTTTACGGCGTCGACGAGTTTCCCGCGCCCAACACAAAGGTCGCGGCGCGGAGCCAGGAAGTTTTTGTGGGCGGGCCGGCAACGAATGCGGCGGTCACGTTTGCTCGACTGGGCGGGGAGCCGGCGCTAGTGACAGCTGTGGGGCGCAACTTGCTGGGCGCCGTGGTGCGGGAGGAACTCAAGAGGTACAAGGTTCAGCTCGTCGATTTGAATCCCGAATTTGAAGGCTTGCCCGCTTTGTCATCGGTAACCGTTGACCGCCTCGGCAACCGGAATGTGGTTTCAGCCAATGCAATTCGCGTGACGATTCCGGCAGTGAAGGTGGACACGAGTGTTTGCGACAGTGCGCGGGTGGTAATGGTCGACGGCCATTTCATCGAGGCATGCCAGGCATGGGCCGGCGCAGCGAAAGCTCACAGCAAGCCGGTTGTTCTGGATGGTGGAAGCTGGAAGGATGGGACGGAAGAACTGCTGAAGAGCGTTCACACGGCGATCTGTTCCGCGGATTTTCTGCCCCCGGGTTGTGCCTCCCGCGACGAAGTCATCAAGTTCCTGAAGAGCCGGGGAGTGGCAAACATTGCCATCACGGACGGACCCAAGGCGATCCACTTCGTCTCGGGCCAGTCTTCGGGGACCATCGGCGTCCCGAAAGTCGAAGTGGTCGACACGATGGGCGCAGGGGACATTTTTCACGGCGCCTATTGCTTTTACATATCCATCGGGCGGGGATTCATCGAATCGCTTGCGGAGGCGACCAAAGTTGCGTCGGAATCGTGCCGGTACGCGGGAACGAGGGAATGGATGAAACACGTCCCGGCTGAGTCTTCCTAATCGAGCCCAATTGAATTCCCTGCAGAACAACGCTGACTGAATCGCGCAACGGCGGTACCATGAGAGTCGACGGGAGGCCGGCGCGTGCAAGCGAAGATCACAAAACTCATTTGCATCCTCTGCGTATGGGCCGTCTTGACGGGGGCAATGGCTATGGGACAGCAGGCGCGCCACTGGGCGATCGTGGTGCACGGCGGCGCGGGCGACATCAAGCGCGCGGCGCTCGGGCCGGAACGCGACAAGGCTTATCGCGAGGCGCTGAGCCAGGCAGTGAAGGCAGGCGCGGCAGTGCTCGATCGCGGAGGTTCGTCGCTCGATGCGGTCGAGGCTGCCGCTCGCGTGATGGAGGATGATCCACACTTTAATGCGGCGCGAGGAGCGGTATTTACTGCAGCCGGCAAGACGGAGCTTGACGCGGCCATTATGGACGGCGCAACGATGCGCGCGGGAGCCGTGGCCGACGTGACCCACACGCGTTATCCAATCACTCTGGCGCGAACAGTGATGGAAAAAACGCCCTACGTGCTTCTCGTCGGACCTGGCGCCGACGCATTTTCACTCGAGGCCGGTATGGAGCAGGAAGACGCCGCCTATTTCTTTACGGAGAGCCGCTGGCAGTCGCTGGTGAAGCAACTGCAGAAAGAGGGCAAGCCGATTCCGCCGCGCCCGGTCGGCGCGCCAACCCCGGAACAAACCGTGCCGCTGGCGCAGTGGCAGGAGCCCGCCGACATGCGCCGCTTTGGCACGGTAGGCGTGGTGGCGCTTGACCGCCAGGGAAATGTCGCCGTAGCCACATCAACGGGCGGGTTGCAGGGCAAGATACCGGGCCGTGTGGGCGATTCGCCACTGATCGGCGCCGGAACGTACGCTTCCAATCAATCGTGCGCCGTTTCGGGCACCGGCGTGGGTGAGTATTTTATTCGCTACACAGTTGCGCGCACGATCTGCGCCATGGTCCAGTTGAAGGGCCTCACGCTGCAACAAGCTGCCGATGAGGTCATCCACAAGCAGCTTGCGCCGATTCACGGCGACGGAGGCGTGATCGCGGTTGCTCCCGACGGCCAGCTTGCCTGGAGCTTCAATTCGTCCGGAATGTTCCGAGGGCGGCAGGTGGAAGGCGGACAGATTGAAGTGCACATTTACAGCGATGAGCCGTAGGCGGCGGCGAGGCGACGCTTGGTGACGAGCCCGCGGATCGGCGTAAAAATCTCGCTTAGACTATCCCCATGGCGCTCGAGTTCACAACCGCGTACATTGAAGACGCACTGGCGGTCTTCCGCTACTACAAGCGGCTTGCCGAGCGCGCCATGGAGCAGGTGACGGACGAGCAGCTAAATGTTGCGATCGATAAAGAGGCCAACTCAATCGCTGTCATTATGAAACACATGACGGGCAACATGCGCTCGCGCTGGACCGACTTTCTGACGACGGATGGCGAGAAGCCTGACAGGGACCGTGACAGCGAATTCGTTGAGCCACCGGCGACACGCGAAAGCCTGATGGCGATGTGGGAAGACGGATGGAATTGCATCTTCAGCGCGATCGAGCCTCTAACCGACGCCGATCTTGGCCGCACCGTCACGATCCGTGGTGAGGCACACTCCGTGATGCAGGCGATCAATCGTCAATTGGCGCACTATCCCCATCATGTGGGGCAGATTGTTCTTTTAGCGAAGCATTTTGCCTGCGACCACTGGCAGTCGCTCAGCGTGCCGCGCAATAAATCGGCCGAATTCAATCGTAAAGTGGCAGCCGGGGAAGCGAGCCAGCGCTGACTGCAGGTGAGCCTGAGCACGATGGATGCTCTGCGCGGCCCTGTAAAATGTTGCGCATGGAGACAATCCAGTACAACCTGCCGCAAAGCCACATTCCGCAAGCCTGGTACAACATCCTCCCCGATCTACCCAAGCCGTTAGCGCCGCCGTTGCATCCGGGAACCTTGCAGCCCATTGGTCCCGATGATCTGGCCCCGTTGTTTCCAATGGGCCTGATCATGCAAGAGGTCAGCGCGGAACGCGAGATCGAGATTCCCGGAGAAGTCCGGCAGATCTATGCGCAGTGGCGGCCGTCGCCACTGATGAGAGCGAGGCGGCTGGAAAAGGCGCTGGATACTCCCGCCCGGATTTACTACAAATACGAAGGCGTGAGCCCGGCAGGCTCGCACAAGCTGAACACCGCAGTCCCTCAGGCGTATTACAACAAGCGCGAAGGCGTTCGGAACCTCGCCACAGAAACCGGCGCCGGACAGTGGGGCTCAGCGCTGTCAATGGCCTGCGCCTTCCTTGGCTTGCACTGTAAGGTCTTCATGGTGCGCGTGAGCTACGACCAGAAGCCCTACCGCCGCGCACTGATTGAAGCCTTCGGCGCCACGGTCATCGCCAGCCCGAGCATTGAGACTGAATCGGGCCGCGCCATTCTTCGAGAGCATCCCAATTCAAACGGCTCGCTCGGCATCGCTATTTCCGAAGCTGTGGAAGTTGCAGCCAAAGATCCGCAGACCAAGTACGCGCTTGGCAGCGTGTTGAATCATGTGCTGCTGCACCAGACCGTGATCGGCCAGGAAGCGATTGAACAGATGGCCATGGCCGGCGATGAGCCCGACGTGATCATCGGCTGCACAGGCGGCGGATCAAATTTTGCGGGACTGGTGATGCCCTTCCTGGGACGCAAGCTGAAGGGAAAGTGCAACGCTCGCGTTGTGGCCGTGGAGCCGGCAGCCTGCCCCAGCATAACCAGGGGAAAGCTCGCGTACGATTTTGGCGACACTGGTCATCTGACGCCGCTGGTCAAGATGCACACTCTGGGCAGCACGTTCATGCCTCCGGGGATTCACGCCGGCGGGCTGCGCTACCACGGCATGGCGCCTCTGGTGTCGCACGTGATCGACCTTGGTCTTGCCGAGGCGACCACGGTGCAGCAATTGGACGCGTTCGCAGCGGGCATCCAATTCGCCAGAGCTGAGGGCATTGTGCCCGCGCCCGAGGCCAATCACGCGATTTCCGAGGCCATTCGCCAGGCTCTCGAAGCCAAGGCAGAAGGCAAGCCGCGCACCATTCTCTTCAACCTGAGCGGCCATGGTCATTTCGATATGCAATCCTATATCGACTACCAGGCAGGTAAACTAGAGAATTACGAGTACCCGAAGGAAGAGATCGCCATGGCGCTTGCGGGGCTGCCGTCGGTTCCGTAAGTGCCAGAGATTGGTTTTTTGCATAGCCAACGGCGCCGCATGGAACCAACAACTATACGTTCGGCTAGTCTAAGCGTCAAAATGCGTTGAAGATAGCAAAGGCTCGTTGGGGGCCTTGCAAATGCGAGAAAGGCAATTAACCGAGGAGGCTGTGATTCGGATGAAGATTTGGATGCAAGGCGCGTTCGTAGTGGTCGTGGCGGTCCTTTTGTATGGCGCGACGGCCCAAGCGCAGACCGATGTCGCGTTGAGCGGGTACCGGACCTTCGCAAGCAGCACTACCGGCTCGGGCACCAAGCAGACGCCAACAGACTCCGAAGGCGGCCTTTTCGAGTGGCGCCATATCGCGAATCCACTGGTTGGCTATGAGTTTGAGGTCACATTTAACCCGGCGAATCAGGCCTATATTGGCACCAATGCCACTCCGCCAACCTGCTATCCCACGGGACCCACCGGAACGCTTGCCACTTGCCAACCTCAAGAGGTTTCGGGCAAGGCAACGCAATTCGGCGGAACCTGGATATTCTCCAAGAAGATCGGAAGCGTGAGACCGTTCGCGTTGGGTGGAGCAGGCTTTATCGTCACGGTGCCCGGATCAAGTCCATACTCGGTGACTACGGTTATGAGGCCGGACTTTATTTATGGTGGCGGCGTGGATTGGAGTTTTCTCCCGCACCTCGGTCTTCGCCTGCAAGTCCGCGGCAATATGTCCAAGGCGCCGAATTTGTCAGACCTCTTCAACTCGACGACCAAATATACCCAAGTCTACGAGCCGATGGGCGGCGTCTTTTACCGTTTTTGAAGCCAAACGCGCTCGGAGTTAATCAACGCACAAAGGGTTCGCGGGAGGGCTTCAGCGGTGCGGTTGGCGCTGTGTTACCGTTTCATTACGGTGTCCCCGTGCCGGGAATGCTTGTCGCGCCCAGCCTGAGGCGGGGCGATAAGCGCAAGTAATTAAAGAGCGCGGACATCGGGGACGGCGGACAGAAGCACAGGAATGCAGCAGCCGGAATCGACCTCATCGACGCTCACTCCAGGCCCGAGGCTCACTGCGAGTCCGGCTCAGGTTTCCGGGACGGCATCGGATCCTGCATCTGCTCCGGAACCCGATTCGCCTGTTGCAGAGCACCCGCCGCACCGGGTTCCCCGCTGGCTTGAACGCGTTGAGTTGTTCTTGCGCGTTATGCTGCGCATGTACATAGGACTGGCCATCTGCTACGCGCCATGGTCGCACAATTTCTGGGACCAGAATCCGATTTTCCTGCAGTCCACCGCTCTGGCAGATTTCGTCCGGCTTGGGGCTGTGCGCGGCATCGTTTCCGGCCTCGGTCTATTGAATCTGTGGATTGCATTTCAAGACGCAATTCGTCGTCGTGATGGTTGAGTGATGAAAAACAAGGAACCAGAGAATAGGGATCAGAAATCCGGGAATCTGAAGAGTCAAGGTGAAGCTCGTCAAAAAGCAATTTCGGAGACGCTTCCGCAGGCCGTCATTCCAGGCAACGGAACACCGCCCCTTTTGGAGCGCGCACCCCTCGCGTACGAGAACTCAGGATTCCTGAACAGCGCCGACGGTCGTCTTATCCGGATTGTGTCGGAGTTTCTGGAGCCGTTGGCGCGATTCCGCCGCGAACAGATTCAGGACACGGTGGTCTTTTTTGGCTCGGCGCGATTTCGCGGGCGCGAAGAAGCCGATCATGCCCTGGAGCTGCTCGATAACACCGGGTCGACGCAACCCGCCCCCAGCGAAGAGCAGCCTGCCAGACCTGTCGAGATCGCGACAGGGACAGCCAGTGACTTACAACGCAAGCGCGCTGTGGCAGCAGTTGAGATGGCTCGCTACTACGAGGATGCGCGACGCCTTGCACAACTCCTGACGCAATGGGCCAAGACAATCCCTTCGCGCAAGCATCGCTTTGTCGTCACTTCGGGTGGTGGTCCGGGAATCATGGAGGCAGCCAATCGCGGCGCCTATGAGGCTGGCGGCAAGACGATCGGCATGAACATCCTTCTGCCTTTCGAACAGCGGCCGAATCCCTACATTACACCCTCGCTGAATTTCGAGTTCCACTACTTCTTTATGCGCAAGCTTTGGTTCGCTTACCTGGCCAAAGCGTTGGTGGTTTTTCCGGGTGGCTTCGGCACGCTCGATGAGATGTTCGAAATCCTCACCCTCGCTCAAACGCAGAAAATGACCAAGAAGATCACCGTGGTCATCTATGGGCCGGAGTACTGGAAGAAGGTTTTCAACCTCGAGACGCTGGTGGATACGGGAGCCATCTCTCCCAAGGATCTGGATCTCTTCAAGTTCGCGGATTCACCCGAGGAAGCCTTCGAACTGCTGCGCCGAGGTCTGACGGATAACTACCTCGCCGCGGAAGCAGCCTCGGCCCAACGTGAAAACAGGAAACCCAATCACGACGAGGATCTGATGGCCGGCTGGAACATGGATGATTTTCTCAGCCCTGAACTTGCCAAGACCCGGAAGTGATGCCACTCGGAAACTTTTTCATTCAGTGGTACGATTCGCTGAGAATTTACGTAAATTTCTTGGTGCAAGATTCCATTTGGCTTACAACTTGCCCTCATTGCTCCCGGGTCGTCGAACACCGATAACGAAGCTGTATTCGTCATAGAATAGAGGTGTTGGGAATATACACGTGTTTTTATGGGGTATTCCCGGTATTTTCGTAACTCCCTTGGTTCCGTTGCATCCTTAATTGAAGGGCATTTCGCACGCTCTTAACTGGAAATTCATGGCAGGCAACGGATACTGGCTGTGGAAATCCGCAAAACCGAGGAGTGGATATGCCGAGTTCAGCGATCTCATACATATGGCGCGACAAGGATGCCCCCAACGGCTTTCGGACGGGTGTTTCGTTACACAGTCACACGAACCAGTCGCGCGAGACTCTGGATTTCCTGGCGAATTTTGGCAACCAGTTCCCGGTGATGCGCCCTCTGCTGTCGCGAATGGAGCGGCGCGCCGAGCAATATCACGGTATCCACGTCGACTACGCCGCAAGCTTCTGGACCCCGCCCATGACGCCGAAGCTGGCATTCGATCTGGAAATGAGGCAGATCGAAAGGCTCGGCCTAGCTCCCATGGTTTCGATCACGGATCACGACACCATCAAAGCGCCTATGCTTTTGCGCACGGTGCCCAGCGCACGGCAGATTCCGGTCTCGGTGGAGTGGAGCGCGCCTTACGGCGGAGCGCAGTCATTCCATTTGGGCGTGCACAACCTGCCCAGCGCCCGCGCGGCAGAGTGGATGGCGACGCTTGAGGATTACACGGCTCATCCAAGCGACGCGCGCCTGACCGAGATTCTTGCCGCTTTGCATCGCGAGCCGAATGTGCTGGTCGTCTTCAACCACCCGATGTGGGATCTTTACCTGATCGGCAAAGAAAAGCATCAGTTCCTGGTCAACGAGTTTTTGCAGAAGAACGGCGCCTTCATTCACGCGCTGGAACTGAACGGCCTGCGCAACTGGGACGAGAACCGCGCAGTGCGGCGCCTGGCGGAAAAGTGGAACATGCTGCTGCTCTCAGGCGGCGACCGTCACGGCGTAGAGCCGAACGCCAACGTGAACCTGACCAACGCCACCAGCTTTACCGAGTTCGTGCATGAAGTGCGCCGGGAAAGGCGGAGCAACGTGCTCTTCCTCGAGCAATACGCCGAACCATGGAAGCACCGGATTCTTCAATCGACCATCGATGCGATCCGTCATTACCCCGACTTTCCGCAAGGGTCGCGCTCGTGGGACGACCGTGTGTTTCATCCCGACGCCGCAGGAATTGTGAGGCCGTTGAGCGAGCTTTGGCCGAAGGGGTCGGCACCGCGCCTGATTGGCGTGGGGCTCGCACTTGTGCAAGCCATGGGCCAGGGACTGGTGGCAGGCGGGTTGCGCCTGGCATGGAGCGAATCAGATCAAATGCGGCTTGCGCTGGGCGAGCACGAGTTCTAAAAAGACCAGCGGAGTTAGCGGTGCTAGCGGAGTCAGCATGAGAGCCCCTGCCCACGCACCCGTCATCGCTTCGGAAATGACGGCACCGGTTCCGCGCGTCGCATACTTTCCGGACTCCTTCCACGAAGTGAATGGAGTCGCCCATACCAGCCGCCATTTTGAAAGCTTCGCGCGACGGCGCAATCTTCCCTTTCTTTGCGTGCGCGCGGGCAATCGCACTCCTGCATTGATTGAGCAAGACAGCGTATGGACTCTCGAATTGCCGCGCAGCTTTCTTTCCTTCATTCTCGAAAAGGATTTGCGCCTTGATCCGGCGTTCTTCCGGCACATTCCGCAAATTGGCGAAGTGCTCCGGCGTTTTCAGCCAGACCTGATCCACATCACCGGGCCAAGCGAAATCGGCATCCTTGGCGCGGGGCTGGCACATCATCTTCATTTGACACTCGCCGCGAGCTGGCACACCAATGTTCACGAATACGCCGCGCGCCGAGCAGAGTGGTTCCTGCGACTGTTGCCCAAGCAACAATCCACATCGACGGGCCAAACGATCGAGAACCTGGCATTGGCGACGGCGGCCCGGTTTTATTCCATGGCAAAGGTGCTGTTCGCGCCCAATCTTGAACTTTGCAATTTGCTTGAGCGCAGCACGGGCCGACCCTGCCATCGCATGCCACGGGGTGTGGACGCAGAGCTCTTTCATCCCTCGAAGCGCACGCGCCGTCCGGACGAACGTGATCGCATCCTTGGCTTTGTCGGGCGGCTTTCCGTTGAGAAAAACATTGGCTTGCTTGTTCAGATTCAGGAGGAGCTCGATCGCAGGGGAGTGACAGACGCTCGATTCCTGATCGTTGGCCACGGCGGCGACGAAGCATGGCTGCGCGAACGGCTGCCAAAGCGCAGAGTTCACGGGAGTGCTGCGAGGAGAGGCGCTGGCGACCGCATACGCCAACATGGATCTATTCGTGTTCCCCTCGCATACCGACACGTTTGGCAACGTGGTGCTCGAGGCACTGGCCAGCGGAGTGCCGGCCATCGTGACTCCCGACGGAGGGCCCTGCACGATCGTCCGCGACGGCGAGACCGGCCGCATCGTGCCGGACGCTGAATTTACAGAGGCGATTGCCGGACTGCTTGACGACCCCGATCAGCTCGAAGAGATGCGCCGCGCGGCGCGCGCCTACGCCCTCACCGCCAGTTGGGATTCAGTGTTCGAAGGCGTCTATGCCGAGTATGAAGCAATTCTCCCGCACGCTGCGATGGCAGGGAAATAATTCTGTGTGTCCAGACCTGGGAGGGGTTCTCTGGGCTCTCTGCCTGATTCGTCCAATGGCGATTCCGGCCTGAGGTGAGCCTGGAACTGGTTTTCGCTGTCCTCCGTAGCTTCAATAAATGCCGGGAACCAGCCGCTTCGTTGTTTTGCAGTACTCAAGGTATTGATTACCGAATGCCTCCGTCAGCGCCATCTCTTCCACATGAATGCGATAGAGCAGCGCCGCTGTGGGAAGGATGAGCACGACCGCCAGGCTCGCCCAGTTGCGCTCATGGAGACCGATTGCAGTGAAGATAACCAGCATGCCGGTGTATGAAGGATGGCGCACCCAACGATAAGGGCCCTTGGTGCGCAGGGTCTGCGCGGCGTGAATCGCAACATTGGTGCTGAACGTGGTTCCAAGCGTGAAAATCGCAGTCCAGCGAATGGCCAGGCCGAGAATCAGCAACAAAAGGCCCGCCGTTCTAAGCCAGTGCGCTCCTCCGAGCATGGTGTGCGGATGCGTGTCGCCATACCACATGGCCCACCAGGATGAGGCGAAGACCACCGGAAACAGGATCAGCAGAGACCCGCGATCTTTAGTCTGGCCGGTGCTCCGGCTCGTGCGCGTGACCAGTTGAAGCAGGATTTCGGACGCAACCCACACCCAGAATAAGTCCGCGAAGAGCATCGATATTCTCATGGCTTCCTTTGATCTCGATTGGACAGGGCTGAAGGGGCACTCACCTTCGAGTGATTCTTGTTACGCAGCCAGCGGGCCGATCGTTCCCGCAAGCTCCGCCGCGATCGAAGCTTACAAGATATCATTTAGCGCCCTGGAGCGAGAGCGTCTCCGATTTCCACGCCATTCCGTCAGGCCCGGGGTTTGCTCCTAAAGTTTTAGGTTGACAAATTCCCCGGGCAGGTCCAAACTCCTATTTGTTTAGGAGGGCAGATGGCCGGACGCAAAAAAGGCTCGAACGCGCTCACTCCGCTCGAACTCAAAATCATGCATGTGCTTTGGACCGAAGGACCGAGCAACGTGCAGCGTGTGCAGGAGACGCTTTTGCCGAGCGACGAACTCGCATACAACACAGTGCAGACCATGCTCAACATTCTTCATCGCAAAGGCAGAGTCCGGCGCAGCCTGGTGGGCCGCGCGTACGTTTATCGTGCCGCTGCCTCGCGCGAAAAGGTTCTAGGCCAGGCGCTCCGTGACTTCGTGGAGCGCGCGTTCGGTGGTTCTTCTGAAGCGCTTGTGATGAGTCTGGTCAAAAGCCGTCAGGTCGATTTGGACCGGATTTCCGAACTAGGCCGGAGGCTTGAGGCCAAAGAAAGAGGTGAATGCGATGAGTAATTTCTCCAGTATTGCCGCTTCTTACCTCGCGAACTCGGTTTGGGAAATTGCCTTGGTTACCGCCCTCGGCTACCTGATGAGTCGTCTCGTCAAACGCCTCGGCGTGCAATTCGAGCACGCCGTCTGGGTGGCCACACTGATGATCGCCGTGGTGACGCCCGCGCTGCCGTTTCTTCGAGGGTTAACTGCTTCACTCATCGCCGTGCCGTCTCCGGGCCAACGCGCCTCGATAGTTCTTATCGCTTCCCAAAACGGCTTGCCGGGCTCACGGCCAGCCTTTGTTCTGCCCCAAGCCGTTCTCTGGTTGCTCCTGGCTCTTTATGTTGCAGCGGTCCTCTACTTTGCAGGCCGCCTTGTGATTTCGCTGGTAGGTGCATCGGCACTTCTTCGCAAGGCGGGTCCAGCTTTCGCTCACTCCGGAGCAAGATGAGATCTGGCGCCGCTGTAAGGCGGTCTCTCTTGCTGGACAAGGCTCAACTCCTAACGTCTCCTGTCTCAGGTCCGGTAGCTTTGGGATTGCGATCGCCGATTCTTTTGCTGCCGAGCGATTTTCCCGCAAAATGCGCGCCGCAGGACTTTCTCGCCGCGTTGGCTCACGAATGCGCGCATCTGAGACGGCGCGACTTCCAGAAAAATCTTTTCTATGAGGCCGTAAGTCTTCCACTCTCCTTCCACCCGGCCATTTGGGCAATCAAAGCCCAGATCGCTCAGACGCGCGAGATGGTCTGCGACGCCATGGTGATGGAACGCCATATGGATGCGCGCAACTACTCCAGGTCACTGCTGCGCCTCGCAACCATGGTGGCCCTCGCCGCGCGTGTTCCGGCAATTCACCCCATCGGCATCTTCGATGCCAACATCCTGGAGAAGCGAATCATGAGAATCAGCATAAAAAAGCATCAAGCCAGCGCATTGTTGAAATACGCCGTGCTCTCTTCTACGGCATTCATCCTGCTTTCCGCAGCGCTTAGCAGTGCGGCCGTGGCTGTGGTTATTGAGCCTCAATCCCCTGCTCAAAACGCAGCGCACGACAGCCCTTACGGCCCCGTGTATAAGGTCGGCAAAGATGTCACCGCGCCAGTCGTACTCAAATCCGTTGAAGCGAAATTCCCAAAATCCGGCCATGACACCCCGAAGGGTTTTCGTGCCATCGTGCTTCTGCATCTTGTCGTGGATAAAGAGGGTTTGCCGCAGGACGTCAAGATCTCCCGCTCGTATAACGCCGATTTCGACGCTGAAGCGGTTAAAGCGGTGCAGCAGTATCGCTTCAAGCCGGCCATGAAGGACGGCAAGCCCGTGGCAGTCGAGATCATCATCGAAATAAACTTCGGGAAATACTGAGATTCATCTGGTCAGAAGCGGGCCGTCTTAAGCATCCCGTTCCGCAAATCAATAGCGAACGGCCTGTCGCGGTCGGTCTTCATGTCCCAGCCCGTTCCACGCAATACGCCGCCGTCGATTCCGGTAATCGTGACGCCTTCATCGGAGAGCTTCACCGACTCCCATGCTTGGCCGTCGAGTTTCCAGGCAAGAATCGATCGATGGCCAACAAACAGCAACAGACCCTCCTGCACAAGCGGACGAATCTCCAACACCGGCCGGTAGGGAATCATGTTGAAGCGCTCCGGCGCCGTGGTGTTAATGAGGTAAGCATATCCACCCGCAACGGCACAGATTTCTTCTGGTCTTGGAGTCGACCAGAGGCCAGTGGGCGCTGCCGGATCGCGAAAACCGAGCGCGCAAGTGGCGAGGAAGGGTTGCGCACCCGGCGAACGTTTTGAACCAGAATCCGGAGAGATTCCGCCGGGCCGGATGAAAACTTCCAAGGCGCCGCGCTCGACTTCTTCCGCTGCTTGGGGGTACACGAAGTGGCGCGGAGGCAGAATCAGCGGCCGCGCAGCAAGTATTTCGGCCCGCCAGCGATGAGGAAAGGAGAAATCAACGATCGGCTTGGACAACCCCGCCGTCACGGCTCTGCCTTGTATTTCAGAATCCAGCGTAATTGTTCCTCGGTGTCGGGAACCTCGCATCCGCGCGCGGCCTCGATGGCTTTGAGGGCTTGTTTTGCATTCCAGCCAAGGTGAATGAGCGTGCATGCCGTCGTGACGGTCGATCTGCCAATGCTCCCCCGGCAGTGGACGCCAATGCGCTCCCCGGCGCGAAGGCGGTCGGCGAGACCGGCTACGAATGCGCGGAAAGCGGCAACGTTGGCGGGCACGTGCACGTCGAGAATTGCGAAGGAAATGAAGTGCATGCCTGCTGCTTCGGCGAGAGGGCCTTCGTCGCGCAAGCCAAGCCAAATGGCTTCGCTCGGCTCAAGCAGCGAGACGAGAACATCGACCCCGCTCTGCCGGAAGCGCAGGAGATCGCCCTTGAGCGACTCGTTGTCGCGCGGGCGCAGCACGACTGCAAGGCCCACAGGCGGAGTTCCTTCGATCCAGAAGACATCGTCCAAGTGTTCAGGCTCCGGCAAAGCGTTCGGCAATGCTTTCTCGAATGATGATAGATGGTCGGAGCATCGCCTATGCTCGGCCATGACATAAAGCGCCCAGCATCATCAGTCACAACAGAGCCTTCGCGGGAAATCCCTTTCAGGATGCGAGAATAGACGTAGCGCCGGGTCTTGGAGACAGACTCCTCCCGTGCCATGGGGCTCTCGAAAATGGTGCGCGTCCTCTCGACTCACTTGTTCTTGAACCATCGCTTGCATCCGGGCTTGCTTGAGCTGGCAGATCGCTCAGGGGCACAGGCAGTGGAGATTTTTGCCGCGCGCCAGCATTTCGACTACACCAGTCGCGAAGATGTCGCTGAGCTGGCGGAATGGTTCCATTCGAACGCGTTGCAGCCATTTTCAATGCACGCTCCGATGTATCCCGACCGCGAAATGGGCCGCGCCGGCGCGCCGGGCGTCAACGTGCTGCACCCCGACAAGACTCGCCGTATCGATGCCATGGACGAGATCAAGCGTGCGCTGGAAACGGCCGAGCACATCCCTATCCGGAATATGGTTGTGCACCTTGGCGAGCGGGACGATACGTGGTCGCAACGCACGATCGAGCTCGCGCTCACTGCGCTCGAGCATCTCGGCGCTTTTGCCCGGCCGCTTGGCGTCCGCCTGCTCGTGGAGAATCTGCTGAGCGAAGCCACAACGCCCGAACATCTGGTACTGATTCTCGAAATGGGGCACCTGGACAACGTGGGCGTGTGCCTCGATCTTGGCCATGCGAATATCACTACTGGAACTGCGGCCGCGATCGCCAGTCTCGGCGGACGTATCGCCTCGGTTCACGTTCACGACAATCATGGCTTGAAGGATGAGCACCTGTGGCCCGGGAATGGAACGATCGATTGGCCCGAGACAGTGACGGCGCTCAGGGCGCTCGCCACGCCGCCAGCAACAGTGCTGGAAATCAGCTACACGCTCCCTGACGCTCACGCAGAGCTGCCGGCGCGGATTGAGAAGGCTTTCGCGCTTTTCAAGTAAACCATTCTGTCCCTGTGGCAGCGCAATGCGGAACTCTACGGCCCACCGAGCAATCGAATGGGCACGCGAGGCATTGGCAGGCATTGCATGGGCAACAGACCGAACCGCGAGCAGCGGATTGGGCGGGGCGGAGGAATGATCTGAGAGGCCATACTCCAGCCCTTGACGAGCAACGCGGCGTCTACCGAACCGAGGCCGGTGGCGAGGTTGTATGCCGCGCCCGTGGCCGTGAACCCCGAGACGCCAGGCACGCTGTTATCTCCCGATGGCGTGGTGTGAAATGGATCGTCCGCCGCGTCGGCCAGCGTGTACAAACGGGGATTGGCATTGCCTTGCGATGCACCGTGCTGGCATTGGACGACCAGTGCCATGATGCCGGCAAAAGACGGCGTTGCAGCTGAGGTACCTGAGGCAATCCAGAACGATCCGTTCTCCGCGACAAAGTAGCCGTCGTGATCGGCGGCAGCCAGCGCCAGATCTGGCACCGCGCGCATCCCATTGGCCGCGCCTGTGCCATTGACGTTCGCTTGCCAGACTGGCTGCGTGTAAACCGTACTTGCTCCTCCGCCTGACGCCCACAATTCCGCTCCGCCGTTCGATGCGCTCTCGTTCCAGACTTCCTCGGGAATGTAGGAGAGCGCCGAACTATACCCCGCGGAGTTTGTTGCCGACCAGTATTGGGCAGCATTCGCGCCCTCGTTGAACTCAGTTCCGCCGACGCAGGTGGAGTAGGGCGACGAACAGAGACCATTGACTGCGGGTTGCGAACCGGCGTTGGCTGTGGGCGCAGAGCAGCCGGCTGCGCCGGCGTCGCCTGAGGCGACGAAGACGCTCATACCCTGGCTCGCTGCCTGCTCCCAAAGGCTGTTGTAGAAGGCGAGCTCCGCTGCGCCCATGTCCTGCTCGCAACTGCCGTAGCTCACACTGACCACCGGTGCCGCGGAGTGATTCACGATGTAAGCGGCGGCGAGGTCGATGCCGTCGGTTGTTGCAGTGGAAGCGGCGACGACGAGGTTGACTTTGGCTGCAGGCGCCGCGGCTCCGCTCCACTCGGCATCCAGAGTGGACTCGTCCTGATCGTGAGCGACGAGTCCGGGATCGGCGCCGTCGAGAGTGACAGATGGGGTCGTTCGCCGGGAGACCGGCCATGGAACGGAATGCCTCCACGTCGCTGAGCTTGATGTTGCTGCGTGCGGCGATGGCGATGGAGCTGCCGGTTCCGTTGGTTCCTTCGGCAAAGAGCGGGTTGAGGTCGTAGATGGTGGCGAAGTCGGCGGGGAAGAGATAGTGCGTTGCGCCGGCCGAGTATTCAGGCTGCATGGAAAGCGGCGCGAGCGCGCCCATCTCCGAAGTGCGGCGGAAGTTGTGGAGCGAAACTATGCCGGCGATCAGGCCTGACAGGCCGACGGGAATCTGCGGGTCCTCCGCATTGGCGAGGTGGTCGGTTCCGTCGACACGGTAGATGTGCAGAGGCGTGTGGAATGCTGCGGCGACTTGTGCGGCTGAACCGGAGAAGGCGACGAGCCTGCGGCCGGCGGGGATTTCGTCGACAATGAATCCCTGCGCCGCGAGCCAGGCTGTGACTTGCGCGAGATCTGC
This sequence comes from uncultured Acidobacteriaceae bacterium, assembly GCA_963813015.1. Taxonomy (GTDB): domain Bacteria; phylum Acidobacteriota; class Terriglobia; order Terriglobales; family Acidobacteriaceae; genus Telmatobacter. The sequence goes on along the minus strand of CAWEXN010000008.1, from coordinate 186,258 downwards.
GTCCGACGCGCCGAAGCGCGCACCGAATTCGGCTGGCGTGAGCCACTGGTGATAGAGCGGACGAATCTGCGAGTCCTGCTGCGCGGCGAGGAGCGCGTCGAGATCCGCGTGCTGCGTGGGCGAGGAGTTGAGCACGAGCAGCATGCGGTCGAGGCGCGTGGCGGGGTTTGCCAAGCCTTGATCGAACTCGGGTCGAGCCAGTGGATGGACATTGCCGCGGAGCGTGACCATCCGCGATTCGTCGACGGGGTTTGCTGCGGCTGGAACGGGCAGTGGAGAGCGAGTCGGCGCTTCATTGACACGCAGACTGCCTCCGCAGCCTGCAATGAGCAGTGCGGAGGCGAGAAATGAGAAAGCTCTTATGTGTTGGCGCATTCGTGTTGATCTCTAGAGAGGCGCAAACCAGCGAAGGCTCGATGTGAGCTGGGGGTGGTCTTAGCCTTTTCTCATCTATCGGCGAGGGGAGCCGTGGTTAGAGAAGTATAGGGCGGAGATTGAGGAAGACCAACTTACGGATGTAATTTGAAAAAACTAATTGAGTGAGGGGAAGCGAAATTCGAAGACGCAGATCCCCGTTCGACTCCGATCGCCGCGCGATCTGCGCTCAGGGCAGGCTTTCGACTCCGGTCGCCGCGGCGACCTTCGCTCAGGATGACCATCCTACCCGTTTAGCCACTTAGCAGCGCTGCAGTCAGCAGATGCGCGGCAACTGCTCGCCGATCATGACAGGAATGACGCGATTGGCGCCCATGGCAGTGCGCGCAACCAACATGCGTTTGTGTTCGGCGGTGGCGTGGCCGATGTGCGCGGCGTCTTTGCCGAGAGGGTGGGCGCGCAGAATCGAGAGCACGCGATCGGCGGCTTCGGGCGCGACGAAGAAAACGACTTTGCCCTCGTTGGCGACGTAGACGGGATCGAGGCCAAGCAACTCGCAGGCCGAATGCACCTCATCACGGACGGGAAGGCTGGCCTCGTCGATGACCATGCCGACATTTGAGGATTGAGCGATTTCGTTCAGCGTGGAAGCGAGGCCGCCGCGAGTGGGATCGCGCATAGCGTGTACGGAAGCGCCCACGGAATCGAGAACTTCAGCGATCACACCGTTGAGCGCGGCGCAATCGGAGCGAATGGGGCTCTCGAATTCGAGACCTTCGCGCACACTCATGATGGCCATGCCATGGTCACCGATGGTTCCGGAGACGATCACGGCATCCCCGGGTTGAACGCGATGTGGGCCGACTTGGATTCCCGCGCGAAGGATGCCGACGCCGGCAGTGGTGATGTAGCAGCCGTCGCCGTGGCCGCGCTCAACCACTTTTGTGTCACCAGTGACGATTTGCACGCCGGCAGTCTCGGCGGATTTGGCCATTGCGTCGACGATGGCTGCGAGTTGGGCGAGCGAGAAACCTTCTTCGAGGATGAAGCTTGCGCTGAGGAATTTCGGTTCGGCTCCCGAAACGGCGAGATCATTCACAGTTCCATTGACGGCCAGTTCGCCGATCGAGCCACCGGGAAAAAAGAGCGGCTGCACGACGAAGGAGTCGGTGCTGAGAGCGAGGCGTGCGCCGCCGGCTTCGAGCACCGCGGCATCGCCGAGATTCTCGAGAGCGGGATTGCGGAAGGCGGGAAGAAACAAGATGTTCAATGAGTTCCGAGCCAAGTTTGCCGCCGCCGCCGTGGCCCATCACGATGGTGGGATAGTCGGCGAGTGGCAGCGGACAGGTCCAGTTGGAGAAGTCGGGTTTGGCGTTAGTCGTCACTCAGCTTCTTCCGCTCCTAGCTCAGGGGCTAAAGCCCCTATCCATTCTTTGTACGCGTTCGGCACGACTAAAGTCGTGCCCTGACACTTCGTGCCACTCGAAAACGTTGATGCGACGACTTCAAATGCGATCTCAATCATTGGCAGCTCCCGAGAGAGCGGAGCCGGCGCTGGCGAGATCTTCGGCGGAGAGGAAGCGGCCGTAGTTGTAATAAGCGGCGCAGGCGCCCTCGCTCGAGACCATGGTTGCGCCGAGCGGGTGGCGGGGAGTGCATTCTTTTCCGAAGGCGGCACATTGGGCCGGCTTGATGGCTCCGCGCAGGACGTCGCCGGCACGGCAGAGAGCCGATTCTTCGGTGTGAATGCCGGTGATGTGGAAGCGCTCCTCAGCGTCGAAGTCGCGATAATCCGCGCTGAGACGCCAGCCGCTTTTCGGAATGACGCCGATGCCGCGCCAGGCGCGATCGGTGACTTCGAAGACTTCGGCGAGGAGTTTTTGAGCGGCTTGATTGCCGTCGAAGGTGACCACTCGGCTGTAGGCGTTCTCGACTTCGTGGCGGCCGGACTCGAGCTGAACGACGGCGCGGCGAATGCCTTCGAGCAGGTCGAGAGGTTCAAAGCCGGTCACGACGATGGGCACATGGAACTGCTCGGCAAGCGGCGGATATTGCCAATAGCCCATGACGCTGCACACATGACCGGCGGCGAGAAAGGCCTGCACCTGGTTGCCGGGCGAAGACATGATGGCCGCGATCGCGGGGGGAACGAGTACGTGCGATACGAGGAGCGAGAAATTGGTGAGGCCGCGGCGCTTTGCGAGATGCACGCTCATGGCATTGGCGGGGGCTGTGGTTTCAAAGCCGACGCCGAAGAATACGACTTGTTTGTCGGGATTCTTTACGGCGATTTCGACGGCGTCGAGCGGGGAATAAACGACGCGGACATCGCCACCGCGGCCCTTGACCTGGAAGAGATCGCTGTCGGTGCCGGGGACGCGAAGCATGTCGCCAAAGGAGCAGAAGATGACGCCGGGTTGCGAAGCAATTGCGAGTGCTTTGTCAATGAGCTCGAGCGGCGTGACGCAGACCGGACAGCCGGGGCCGTGAATCATCTCGACACAGGACGGAAGCATCTGGTCGATTCCGTTTTTGATGATGGAGTGGGTCTGGCCGCCGCAGACTTCCATGATCTTCCACGGGCGCGTGGTGATCTGTGCGATCTCGCGGGCAAGCTTGCGAGCGATTTCGCCGTTACGGAACTCGGTGAGGTACTTCATGGCTTAGAGGCAGCGGGGTCAGCTGAGCTGGGTTCGCAGCCACACTCGTGATTGGAGCAGCTTCCGTCGGGGCAGCGGGATTGCGGCGATCTTGCGGCGCGGAGAAAGGCTTCGTCTTCACTTGCCAACTCTTCGTCGAGGACGCCGAGGGCGCGGAAGTCGGCGAGCGTTTGCTCGGCGGTGGCCTCGTCGATTTTGGAGATGGCGAAGCCGACGTGGACGATGGTGTAGTCGCCGACGACGACCTCAGGCACGTAGTCGAGGCAGACGTTCTTGACTACGCCGCCAAAATTGACGCGGCCGACGCGGATCATGCCGTCGGTGGTGATCTCTTCGACTTTTCCAGGAATGGCGAGGCACATAGCAACCTTGTTATACCGCCGTGGGCTGACGGTCAAATGTGATTTGAATCACGTGTTGAGCCGAGCGTGGAACAGCAGACGGTGGGCGGTGAACGGTGGACGGCAAACCCTTGGCATTAGACATCAAACAGAAGACGGCAGAGCGCATCCCCGTTTCAGCACATAACTCCTTTTGAAGGAGGCCCTTGCGATCCATAAATCTGTTCGGCCTTTTTCGGGAGTTTCTTGCTGATTCCAAACGAGTTGTTGGCCACCAATTCGGCGCAATTGAACGCATTTTGACCCCATTCTCGGAGTGCATTTACTGATTCTAAAGGAGTTAAGTGGCGAAAATCAGGCGAAACATCCCAATTTTTTTATTTAATTATTTTCTGTGTTGCAGGGAGCGAGGGAGCAAGGGAGCAGCGGAGCAACGGAGCGATTGTGGCTTGCGCGTCGATCATGAATCCAGTATGCGCCGGAAGGACATAATGATCGGCAAACTTGGTGGAGTTTATTTCAGGTGTGTTTTCAGGGGGTTGGGGCGCGAAATGAAGGTCGCAGGGATTGACACCGCGGCGAGTAATTAACCAGTTCGGTCTTTCGCCCGCTGAGCCGGGTTGGGTCTTTGAGGGATCGAGTGCGGCTCGGGATAAAGGTGTAGCGCCGTCCCTGACGGGACTCCGGCTCTCGATTGGTTGACGTTCCCCACGCTGAAGCGCGGGGCTAGTAAACGCTGCGCCTCCGGCGCGAGGAGTGAGGCGGGCCGGACATTATCGGTATTGGTTGGAGATGGCGAACAAGGTGCGGTGCTGAATCGCTTTGAAGATGCTGGCGGCGAGGACGCCGCCAGTACAGCCGGTCAGCCACCCCAACGACGAAGACCTGTCGTTGGGGGCCCCGGTCAGGAGACCGGCGCTACAAATCGCGAACTGCGCGCTAGTCGGAGGCCATGAGTTCGCCGGAGAGGATGGGGCGAGTGCGCGGGAGTTGGCCGCGCGAGGCGGCGAGGCCGAAAGCCGCCAGAACTGCGCAAAAAACGACCAGCTTGGCGAAGTTGCCGGGGCGCGTCTCCGGAAGGACTCTCCACAGAAGGAGGAGGAAGACGTGGGCGGCAGTAGCATGCCCAAACTGAACCGTAAAAGTAGCGCCGCTCGACGCCTTCGCCCTTGGTGGATGGTCCCACGCGGGGAAGTTTGCCCAAGATGCCGAGGAGCAGAACGAAGGCGCAAAGCGGTGAGTAGGCGTAAAAGTAAATCTGCTTGAGGTGCCAGACGCCGGTGGCTGAGGCCAGCACGAGGCCAGTCAAATTGAGCAGGGTGTAGCTAAGGACGGCATTCCAAGCGAATGTGTAGCAGATGCGGCGGTACAGGGGGTTGGGCCGGTCTTCGTCGAAGCGAAGAATGTAGGGGCAAGGCTCAACGCCGGGAAGGCGGCCACGGAGGCCGGCGATTCCGGTGCCGATGAGGACAGCGGCGAGCCAAGACCAATTAATCCAGTGGAAACCACGGGAGAAAAGGGTGAAGGTGAGAGGCCCAGGGGCAATAAAAAAGACCCAAATCCAGATGGGCCAATGCGCTAACCGGTAGAGACGCGTGTTGCGCGACCGGAACCTGCGCTCCGCAGCGAATTCAAATTTTCCTGTGTAGGACATCTGGCTGAGTCTCGCAGAGGAGATGGGCAGGCGTCAAATTGAATTTGGACTGGGGAAGTCGAATTATCACTGGATGAATTTCAACGCGGTGGAATCCATTTCCGCGCTGCACTGGAGAGGGACCATGTGACCGCAATCGGGGATGAGCAGCAACTGGGACTGGGGGATGAGATGGTGCATCGTTTGGGCTTGACCGACGGGAGCAATCTGGTCCAGCGATCCCCAAATGATGAGGACCGGCATCTTCAATTGGGGCAGCAGGTTGTCGGTGACATCCTGGGCGGTCATCATGGTAGCGAGTGCGCGTTTGATGACCCAGCCGTTAGCGCGAAAGCGACGCAGAAAATCGCGCGCGATGAACGGGGGGATCGGCGGAGGGTTGGGCATGAGCAAGGCGTCAAGCTCGGCCAGCTCCTGGTACGAGGTGGGTACGAACAGATTTGTGTTCCATGAGGGCTTGATGTTGAGGCCGACGGAATCGATGAGGATGAGCCGGGAGACACGTTCTGGATGTTCGAAGGCGATGAGCTGGACGATCCATCCGCCCATGGACCAGCCGGCCACGTCGGCCTGCTTGACGCCAAGGGCGTCCATGAAGTCCACAACGACTGTGGCCTGATCGTGCACTGAATAGGAAAAGTCGGTGGGCTGCTGGCTGCGCCCGAAGCCGAGCAAGTCAGGCATATAGACGCGGAAGCCGGCTTTGGCCAGGATGGGAGCGACATTCCACCAGTCTTCAGCGCGGCCGCCGAGGCCGTGAACGAGAACGACGGGCGGCCCGCTCGCAGGTCCCATTGCGAGGTAATGCATGCGGTAGCCGTCGACTTTGATATCGTGGCTTTCGATTCCGACGAGATGTTCCTGCAAGTAGACGTGCGCGTTGAGGTAGCTGACGGGGCGGAGATAGAAACCGAAAGCGGCGATGAGAACGAGCAGAAGCACGACGCCAAGCAAACCGAGCAGCCACTTTATTCGTCTCACGAAAGCCCGTTTCTGCTCGTCGATCTGACGATTCTCGGCCGCTATCAAGGCGTCTTCAAGTGGGTCTCCGGGGCGGCTGTTATATGAATACCGTGTCCACACGACCTTGCAGTGAGGGCAGGTGTCACCAACTTTGCTCCAGCGGCTGACCCGCCTGCCGCAACGCGTGCATTCTTTGCGTCCACCGAACATGACTAGCAGATACTCTCCGAATTCAAGCGTAAACCGAGATTCCTGGAACTGAGCTAGAGCTTTCCTCGCCGCAATGCCTGAGCCCGTTGCCATCCCTTTTCGATCACGCGCACAGTGATGGGATCGAGGACGAGGGTCCGCCGCGGCGGATGGCTATTCCATTCAGAGCGCTCGACCCAACGGACTGCGGCGGCATCGGAAGCGGCGCGCAGGTCGCCTCCAGTGACACGGCAAAGATAGTCTGCAATGACGTAGTGATAGCGGACGCGGCCGCCCTCGCGATAAATGCGGTCGAGTAATTCGAGCAATTCGAGGGGCTCGACGTCGAGGCTGGTTTCCTCGCGGACTTCGCGGGCGACGCCGGCCGTGAGGGCCTCACCGACTTCGAGCATGCCGCCGGGGAGGGTCCAGTGGCCCTTGAGGGGCTCGGTTCCGCGGCGAACGAGGAGTACGCGGGCGTCGTGAACGACAACGGCGCCGACGCCGACGAGGGGCGTTGAGGGAAACTCTCGTTCGATAAGGCCAACCTTCATCTTCAAGGCGATCCTGGAGTGCATTTCAAGGTTAACTCCCAGACTCAAGCAGAATCCCGCAGGGGCTAAAGCCCGCTGATGTTGCAAGCTGCTTTCGGCAGTCGGGGATGAATCCCCGACCTACCAGTCATGCCCTGATACAAAGCGGGCCACCGCAATCCCTTCTCGAAGTCCGCAGATTGCTTTGTCCCAGAAGACCCAGCGGGCGCGAATCCCTCAGGTGGCCCTATCATCAAATAAACACGCGAGGGAGAGAATTGGCCGAATTTACGCTGAAAATCGATGGAATGCATTGTGGCTCGTGCGCACGGCGAGTGAGCCAGGCGCTGGCAGCAACGCCCGGGATCGTGGTGAAGCAGGTTGGGCTGGGCGCAGCGAGGTTGACCTCCGATGAGGAGCCCCCGCCTGTCGGCCGGGCCATCGCCGCCATTGCCAAGGCGGGGTACACGGCGTATCTGGAATTGAGCACCGTCGACGGGGCTTCGTCCTGAGCGGATTGGAACGACTTGTGGCTGCACACACCAGAGAATCGCTGACGCTCCCCGTTCTGGGGATGACGTGCGCCAGTTGCCAACATCACGTTGAGGAAGCGCTGCGCGGGACGGCGGGCGTGGAGCAGGCGCGCGTGGATTTGATGGCGCACCGGGCGAGCGTGGTGTTTGATCCAGCGCTGGCTGCGCCGGAGCAACTGGTAGAAGCGATTCGCGGGGCCGGATACGATGCCGTGCTGCCGAGGGCGGGCGAGGGCGCGGGGCACGGCGAAGATGGGCCGGCAGGCGCGGACCTGAAGGCATGGGTGACGCTTGCGGCGGGTGCGGCGGCGATGTTGCTGGCGATGCCGCTGGGAAGCGAGATGGGCGCAGCAGATTTTTTCCTGGTTCGTGTGTGTCCGTGGCTCTACACAATCCCGGCGGATGGATTGCGGTGGTTTCTGCTGGCGATGACGGCGCTGGTGGTGGCGTGGGCGGGACGCGGGATTTATGTGAGCGCAATTCGCGCGTTGGGCCACGGCGCAACGAACATGAACACGCTGGTGAGCCTGGGAACGGGCGTAGCGTTTGCGTACTCCGCTTATGCGACGATCGCACCGGCGGCGGGACGACAGGTTTATTTCGATGCGGTGCTGCTGATCATTGGATTTCTGTTGCTGGGCAAAAGTCTGGAAGGCAGGGCGAAGCGGCGTGCGCTGTCGGCGCTGGATTCGCTTTCGCGGCTGCGGCCGGTACATGCGCGCGTAGGATTGTGGACGGCGTGGAGACCGTGGTGCCGCTCGAAGAGGTTCGGCCGGGCGACAGCATCGCGGTGCTGCCGGGGGAACGCTTTCCGGTGGACGCGACGATTGTTGAGGGACGCACGACGGTGGATGAGTCGATGCTGACGGGCGAGTCGACGCCGCTGGCGCGCGAGGTGGGCGGGCGCGTGCTGGCCGGGTCAATGAACTACGACGGAGCGGTGGTGTGCCGGGCGGAGTCGCTTGGCGAAGCCACGGTGCTGGCGCAGATTACGCGCATGGTGGATCAGGCGCAAAGCTCGCGCGCGCCGATGGAGCGGCTGGCGGACCGAGCGAGTGCGATTTTTGTGCCGGTCGTGCTGGGGCTGGCATTGATCACTTTTGCGGCGTGGCTGATTACGACGCACTCGCTGCCGCTGGCGCTGGCGAATACGGTGGCGGTGCTGGTGATTGCGTGTCCGTGCGCGATGGGATTGGCAGTGCCCGCAGCGCTGACGGTGGCTGTGGGACGCGGCGCGCAGTTGGGAGTGCTCTATAAAGGCGGCGAGGCTTTGGAACGGTTGGCGAATCTGGATGTGGTCGTGCTGGACAAGACCGGGACGATTACGGTGGGAAGGCCGGTGCTGGAAAAAGTACAGGGATTAGGGATCAGGAAACAGGGAACAGAAAATCAGGGGAAAGGCTCCGGGAACGCGGGTAGTGAGGACGGCGGAGAAAATGCAGGTCCTTCGACTCCGTCCGCCAAGGCGGACTTCGCTCAGGATGACAATTTCGTAAGAGTGGGCAAACTGCTGCGGATGGCGGCGGCGGCGGAGGAGCGGTCGAATCATCCGCTGGCGCACGCAATTATTGACGTTGCGACGGTGCGGGGACTGAAGTGGGAGCCTGCGGCGGAGGACGTGCAAGTCTTGCCGGGGCGCGGGCTGACGGCACGCGTGGAAGGCCACGATTGCATACTCGGCAACGAGGCGCTGTTCGGCGAGAATGGGATCGCGCTGCCGGGCGATGTTGCGGCGCCGGGGCCCGGGGTGACGCGGCTGTGGATGACGCTCGATGGCGCTGTCGCAGGGTATTTTGACGCGCGCGATGCGCTGCGGCCGGATGCGGCGAGTGCGATTGCTGCACTGCGCAACGAGGGCCTGCGCGTGCTGATGCTGACGGGCGATTCGGCTGCCGCGGCGGCGCCGATCGCAACGCAGGCGGGAATTACGGAAGTGGAAGCGGGGCTGGATCCAGCGGGGAAGCTCAAGCGGATTCGCGAGCTGCAGAAGTCGGGGTTGCGCGTTGCCATGGTGGGGGACGGCATCAACGACGCTGCCGCGCTGGCGCAGGCTGATGCGGGAATCGCGATGGGAAGCGGAGCGGATTTGGCGCAGGAGGCCGGCGACGTGCTGCTGCTGCGCACGCAGCCGTCGGCGATACCCGCGGCGACTGAGCTGGCGCGTGAAACCGTGCATGTGATGCGGCAGAACCTGGGTTGGGCAGTGGGCTACAACGTGATCGGGATTCCGCTGGCCGCGGGGTTGCTGTATCCGGCGTTTCACATTCTGCTGACGCCGTGGCTTGCGGCGGCGGCGATGGCGCTTAGCTCGGTGTGCGTGCTGGGGAATAGCTTGCGTCTGAGGGGGTGGCAGCCGAAGAGCAGCTTCTAGCTCCTAGCTGCCAGCTTTTCGCGCCGCCCCTCCGGGGCTGATGAGATTCTTGGTAACGCTTTCCCAGGGCTGCGTCCGCCATGGTGGACTTGCCCTGGTCTAAATTCGGCGCTCCTTCCGGGAGCGAGAGCATGTGCGCGACCAACGATGTGCAGTAAGGGGAAACCGTCTTCGGGGGCTAAAGCCCTCTATATTACGGTCGTCTTTGGGCACGACTAAAGTCATGCCCTGATACAAGGCCCAATCCCACCCTAAATGCGAAAGCGCGTTTAGGATGGGGCACCCAGGTGACGCGAGGGCACGCTAGCCACAGACACGATAAACTGGGCGCAGGATCTCTTGTGCGCATCCTTACCCGGTACATTCTCGGCGAAATCCTCTCGCTCACGCTGATTGGTTGCGCGCTCTTCACCTTCATTCTGTTCATGCCGCTTCTGCCTCACATTCTCGAGGTCGTGGTGCGCAACAGCTCCACGCTCACGGATGTGGCGCAGGTGTTTCTGTTCACGCTGCCCAATCTGTTCAAGGTGACAATTCCCATGGCGGTGTTGTGGGGAATTCTGCTGGGGCTGAGCCGGCTGGCTTCAGACAGCGAAATCATCGCCATGCGCGCTTCGGGGCTGGGCATCGGCTACTTCGCGCGGGTGGCGTCCATTGTGGCGATCGGGGGCACGCTGCTGGGACTGGGGAATTCGCTGTACCTGGCGCCGCGGGCAAACCAGGCGATTGTCGATATGGAGCAGTCGCTGGGGACTTCGCAGGCCAGCTACGAGATTGAGCCGCGCGTGTTCTACGAAGATTTTCACAACTATGTTCTGTACGTGCAGGACGTGCGCTCGGGGACGGGCGCGGCCAACTGGCGCCAGGTGTTTATGGCCGACGTCTCGGACCCCAACAACCCGCTGATTACGACCGCTGCCTCGGCCACTGTGGTGACGGACAATACGCAGGAGCTGCTGATGCGGCTTCGCGACGGCGTGCGCGACGAGACGGTTGCGGACCAGCCGGAACAATCGAACATTTCAACATTCACGACAACCGATTTGCCGCTTATGCTGGGCCAGCAGAGCGACGTGCACCTGGGGCGCCTGGACACCGCTCTTTATGCGATGCCGCTGAATGCGCTGCTCGAGCATACGAGCGGACCTGACGGGAAACGATTCCTGATCGAACTGCACAACAGGTTTGCTTTTCCGGCGGCCTGCCTGGTGCTGATGCTGGTGGGGGTGCCGCTGGGCGTAGCATCGCGGCGAGGCGGCAAGAGCTCGGGGTTTATCTTCACGATTCTGCTGGTGTTTGTTTACTACTTCCTCTCATCGACCGGGATTGCGCTCGGGCACCAGAACAAACTGCCGGCTTTCCTGGCGGTATGGTCGGCGAATTTGTTGTTTGCTGTGACGGGCACGTTCCTGCTGTGGCAGATGGCGACCGGCGGGCGGATTTTGAGCGCTATAGCGGCATGGATTGCAAGGACACCGAAACCAGTGGCCGCGGCGAAACGTGGTGGATTCGCGCTTACCGAGTTTCTAGACAAACTATGGCCGCGCGGAACCAATGGGGCCAAGACCAGGCCGCGGGGCATCATTCCACGGATCATCGATGAGTACATCGTGCGCGAATTCGCCACTTTGTTTGTGCTGGTGCTGACAGGGTTTGTTTTGCTGCTGATTGTCTTCACGTTTTTCGATTTGCTGGGCGATATTCTGCGCAACCACATTGCGCTGGCCATTGTGGGCGAATACCTGCTGAACCTGACGCCGAGCATGCTCTACCTGACCGCGCCGCTGGCGGTGCTGATTGCCGTGCTGGTGACCTTCAGCGTGCTCAACCGCAACAGCGAGATTATTGCCATGAAGGCGACGGGCATCAGCCTCTACCGGCTGGTGGTTCCGATCGTCAGCATTGCAGTTTGCCTTGCGGTGTGCCTGTTTCTCTTCGACCAGTACTATTTGCCGCAGGCCAATCGCAGGCAGGAGTCGCTGCGCAACGTGATTAAAGGCCGGCCATCGCAGACCTACTTCAATCCCGAAGAACATTGGATCTTCGGACCGAGGGCCGCGCCCGGCGAACCGGGCTGCATTTTCTACTACGAATTCTTCGATCCGCAGGCAAAGGAAATCGACAATCTCTCGGCCTTCGAGTTTGAACCTTCGACCTTTAAACTGACGCGGCGGATTTTCGCCAAGCGAGCCGTATGGGATGACGATTCCGCTACATGGCACTTCGAGAATGGATGGGTCCGCGACATACAAGGCTCGAATGTGACGGGGTACCGCACGTTCCTTGAGACGTCGTTTCCCGAGATGCACGCAGCGCCGGACTACTTCAAGAAAGAGGCGCTGGAGTCGCAGGAGATGAATTTCGGGCAGCTTGACCGCTACATTCGCGACCTGCGGCAGAGCGGATTCGATACCAAGCGGCTGAGCGTTGCGCTGTGGCAGAAACTTTCATACCCGGTGGTTACGGTGGTCATGGCTGTTCTGGCTATTCCGTTTGCGCTCTCCATGGGACGCCGCGGGTCGATTACGGGAATCGCAGTGGCCATCGGCGTGGCGCTTGCGTACCGTGTGGTCGACACTCTCTTTGGCGCCATGGGCAATGTGAATTACCTGCCCGCGTCAGTGGCTGCGTGGTCTGCCGACATTCTGTTTGCGCTTGTCGGTGGGTATTTGCTGCTGAAGACGCCGACGTAAAGAGGGTGGACGGTGAACGGTGAGCGGTGGACAGTGAATTGCAAATAGAAGCGAATTGCACGTTTTTCTCCGCCAAATGCGGCGCCAACGGCATCAATCGTAAAATAAGGCTATGCTTGGCGACCTCGGTCCCCTCTACAGCTACATGCGCCGTTACCGCTGGCAGTACGTGCAGGGGACGTTGGCGTGCGTGGCTACGAATATTGTCGCCGTGCAGTTTCCGAGCGTTCTGGGAATGGCGGTAAACCGGATCCAGCGTGGGACCACGCGGGAGTCGATCGTGATTTTCGCGGCGATTCTGGTGGCTATCAGCCTGGTGAAGGGCATCTTTCTCTACGCGCAGCGCTGGGTCCTGATCGGTATCTCGCGCGAAATCGAATTCGACCTACGCAACGACCTGTTCCGCAAGCTCGAAATTCAGGATTCAGGCTTTTACCAGCGCTACCGCACAGGCGACATCATGGCGCGCATGACCAACGACCTGAATGCGGTGCGCATGCTGCTCGGGCCGGCGCTGATGTACAGCGCCAATACGATCTTCCTGAGCGTGTTTGCGCTGTTCTTCATGCTGCGCATCAGCCCCTACCTGACGCTCGTGGCGCTGGCGCCTATGCCGCTGGCGAGCATTCTCGTGCAATATCTCGGCCGCAGGATTCATGAGCGCTTCGAACGTATCCAGGCCAGCTTCTCCGACATCTCCGCGCAGGCGCAGGAGAATTACTCCGGCGTGCGGCTGATCAGGGCCTTTGCGCGCGAGGAGTCGCAGATCGGTCTCTTCGAACGGCTCAATCGCCAGTACATCGGCCGCGCGTTGCGGCTGGTGCAACTGATGGGCATGCTGTGGCCGACGCTCGAGTTCATTCTCGGCATCTCCATGGTGATCACGCTGCTGGCCGGCGGGCACCTGGTCCTGGCGCACCGCATCAACGTGGGCCAATTCGTGGCATTCAGCACGTACATGATCATGCTGATCTGGCCAATCATCGCAGTCGGCTGGGTGATTAACATCTTTCAGCGCGGCACCGCGTCAGTGAAGCGCATCGATGAGCTGCTCAAAGCCGAGCCTGCCATCGCCGACCGCGGCTCCGCCGTTTTGCCTTTTGGAGCAGAGGCGGAGGGAGAACTCAAGGGCGAGATCGAATTCCGCCGCTCCGAGGTTTCAGGTCTTGGATCGGAGACGGTGCTGAATGGAGACATCGAATTCCGCCGCTCCACGGTTTCGGGTTTTGGACCAGAGACGGTGCTGAATGGAGACATCGAATTCCGGCATCTGACCTTCAGCTACGGCGAGATGCCGGTGCTGCGCGACATTACGCTGAAGATCCCGGCGGGATCGAGCCTGGCCATCGTGGGGCCAACCGGCTGCGGGAAGTCGACGCTCGCGAATCTCATTCCGCGCATATACGACGCGCCGGAGGGAACGCTCTTGATCGACGGCCGGCCCATACGCGAGTATCCACTGGCCGTGCTGCGGCGCAATATCGGCATGGTGCCGCAGGAGACATTCCTGTTCAGCGAAACCATTCGCGAAAACCTGGCCTTCGGCGCGCCGAGCGCGAGCGCCGAGGATCTGCTCGAAGCGGCCGAGGCAGCGCATATCCGCCGGGAGTTCGAGGAGTTTCCGCAGGGCTTTGAAACCATGGTAGGCGAGCGCGGCGTGACGCTCTCTGGCGGGCAGAAGCAGCGATCCGCAATTGCGCGCGCGCTGCTGCGGCGGCCGGCCATCCTGATTCTGGACGATGCGCTGGCCAGCGTGGATACCTATACCGAAGAGCGCATCCTGGGCGGATTGCGTAGCTACACGGCGACGGCGACGACGATTTTGATTTCGCACAGAGTATCGACGGTGCGGAATGCGGACCGGATCGCGGTGCTGGACAAGGGACGGATCGTCGAGGTCGGACGGCACGACGAACTGCTCGCGCTGGACGGCTACTATGCCAGCCTCTATCAGAAGCAACAACTGGAAGAAGAGCTGACGGTGGCGGGATAAAAGGCAGCTTTTAGCTACTAGCCATTAGCCTCTAGCTCATCGCGGTGAACCGGCGTTTCGCTATTCAGAAAAGACGAATTGTGCGTTGGCCGCGGTGACAAAGAGTTAGCGGGGCCGGCTGAGTTTGCGCAGGACCGGAGCTATGCAGTCGGCTATGCGGTCCACGATGAGCCAGTAGCAGTCTGCGAGCGGTCCGCGGCGACGGGCGCAGGCCGTGAAGCATTGAGCTGACGCGACGAAACAGGATCGACATGGGGATCCTTTGCCACTTCGCGCCAGGCATCGCGTACATTCCTTACACAGTCGATGGCATGCTCGAATTTGGCCTTGGACGCCGACTGCGAAGCTTGCAGGATCTGGGCAAAGATCGCGGCGTAGAACTCGCTGAGCGATTGCGCCGGACGGCCGCCGACGTCCATACGCAACCGCGCCTGCAGGTGAATGATGATGTCCATGGCGCGCTTGACGGCGGCTCGGCGGGCGTCGGCGTCGCCCCGCTCGACGGCGGCGATGGCGGCGTAGAGGAAGCGGATGATGCCGTCATAAAGAGCGACGACAAGATCGACGGCCGAAGCTCCTTCGAGCGCGTGTTCGCGGTAATTTGCCATCCCATTCATCTCCTTAGCCGTTCATGTTCTGGTCGTAGCCGGTAATGGCCGAATAGAGCTCATTCATGCCTTCCAGTTCAGTGGGCAGCTGCTGCATGATTTCGTTGGCCTGGTTCAGCTCCGTCGTCAGGCTCGACTGCTCGGCGGAGATCAGGCTCTCTTCCCTGGAGATATCGGCGTTGAGCGTGGATTCAATCATGCTGTTGGAGCTGGACGCCAGGGAAAGAATCCCGGTGGATGAACTCGTGCCCGCGCCGGTGAGCATGTTGTTGAAAGTCTGGCCCCAACTGCTGGCGTTCTGGAAGAAGCCCGCAACGCTGGAATAGTCGGTGTTGAGCACGGAATCGAGAGAGCTGGCGTCAAAGGTGAGCGAGCCGTCATTGTTCACGCCGATGCCAAGCGAGGTGAGGCTGTTGATATCGGAGGAGGTGTTGTAGTTGAGGGCCGTGGTAGTGGGGCTTGTGCTGTCCACAATGCTTGAGGTCACCTTAAGCGCGCCGGCGGCGCCGTTTGCGCCGGAAGTGAGAGTGAGCCCGGTTCCGGCCTGATCGAGCGCGGCTGAGACACCGGACAAAGCGTTGATGGCGCCCATGAGACCAGAGAGGGTGTTGTTGGACGAATCGAGCGTGATGGTTTGCGCCGCGCCGCTGCCCACCTGGATGGTGAGAGTGCCGGAAAGCGTGTCACCGGAGCCGGCGACCGCGCCTAGTGTGCCGACGTCAGGGGTCGAGCTGGTGTAGGGCGTGGTGTCGGAGTATTTGACGGGCGTTGGCGAGCTGGAGGAGAGAGCGGAGACCACGGTCAGGGCGCCGCTCGAACCGGCCGTTTGTGATGTGAGCGTGAGCGTGGATTGGCCGTTGCTGGTGACGATTCCAGCGTTGACCCCGATGTTGGCGGCGTTGATTGCAGACATGAGGCCGGAGAGCGTATCGGGCGTAGAGGAGTCGCCGACATTGATCGTCTGTGCGGGATTCGTGCCGACCTGGATGGTGATGGAGCCAGATAACGTGACGCCCGCGGCCGATGAAACAGGATCGACGTGGCCGTTTGGGTTGGCCGTGTCGAGGCCGCCGAGAAGCTCCTGCTGCAGCAAGGAGAGCGTGGGCGAGCCAAAAAGCGGCTCGGCATTGCCCGAACTGTCGTGGCCTTCCTGAGCGTTGATCGCGCTGATCAGCGAGTTGTAGTCGGTGACGAATTGATTCACCGTACTCTCGACGCCCGAATTGTCGTTAGCAATGACCACCTGGACTTGTTCCAGGGTGTTGCCGGACTCCTCGGCGCTGGGCGCGAGCAACTGGAAGGTGACGCCTGGAATCAGGTTGGTGACGGTGTTCGAAGAGCTGGTGAGAGGCACGCCGTCGATGGTCAGGGAGGCATCGAGGCCTTTGACGCCGATGTTGTAATTGAGCGCACCGGTTGGGTTGGCGGCGGTGACGTTGTTGGCGTCGGTGAGGGCGGAGGTGACGGTCAATTGTCCGGCTGCCCCGGAAGTGCCGGAGACGAGGCTCAGGCGGGAGCCCGATGAATCGGCGAGCACGTTTGCGGTGAGGCCAAGATTGGCGGAGTTAATGGCGGAGGCGATATTGGCCAGGGTGTTTTTTCCGGTGCCGGTGTAGATGGTGTTGGCCGCGGGCTGGGTAGGCGCCACGCCAATCACGACGTTCTCAGTGGTCCCATTGCCCAACTGGATGGTCATGGATCCGGAGAGCACATCGGAGGCGTTGGTGATCGAGTCGAGGTAGCCGCTGGAGGTTTGAGCGAGGTTGTTCACGACCACCGTGTGCGTGCCTGCCGTTGCCGAGGACGAGGCCGCGGTCAGCTCGAGCACGCTGGTGTCAGAGCTCGAGCCCTCCTTTTGCGCCAGAATGCCTTGAAAGTCGGTGAGCGCGCTCATGTCATTGGAAAGGTTCGAGAACAATGTGCCGAGGCTGGAGATTACAGTGTCCTGGCTCTCCAGCGAGGTCAATTGGGTCTTCCAAGGCGTTTCGACGTTCTGAAGGTTCGAGACAATCTCGGCTACCGTGGAACTGACGTTGAATCCCGCACCGCTGGTTGGCGACCCGAAGCTCAATCCGACAGTACCCATCGAATCCTCCATCGAAAACCGATGCAGCCCATGAACCAACTGCGGTAGAAGCTGGATTAAAGACTTCTCACGGCCGCTGGTGGAATGCACTCAAGCAAAGAAGGGCGCCCGCTGGACGCCCCTCTTTGGTTATCGGCATTGCTGCCTGATTTGGCTACTGCAGGAGCTTCGTGACTTCCTGCTGTACGCTGTTGGCCTGCGCCAGGGCGGAGATGCCGGTCTGGCTCAGGATTTCGTACTTGGACATGTTGGAGCTGGCCTGCGCGTAGTCGGTGGCCTGGACTGCGTTCTGGGCCGACTGCACGTTTTCCTGCTGCGTCGAGAGGACCTGACTGACGGCATTGAGCGTGTTGATCTGCGCGCCAACGTAGCCATCCTGCGCAGCGACGTCGGTGATGGCCGTGTTGAGAGCGGTCAGCGCCGATTGCGCGTCTGCCTGGCTGGAGAGGTCGGTGGCGCTCAGGGATTGGCCGGCGCTATCGGAGTAGCTGATGGTGGCGACACCGCCTGTTCCATCGACATCGGAAGCGGGAACGGCGGGAGTTATGACGGTGGCGGAATCGGACAGCGGGTTTGTGGTGTCCTCCGTCACCGCATCGGTGTAATACGTGCCTGCGGTGTAGGAACCCGTGCCGGTGATGCCATTGGTGGAAACGGTTGCCTTGGTGAGCGATTCGATGTTGCCGGTTGCCGCGTCAACGTATACGCCATAATTACCTGCGTTGATGGCGGTTTCCAACTTGGTGACCGTGTTCACTGCGCCGCCCAGGGCGATGGTTTTGCCATTGATGGTCATGCTGCCGGCGGTGAGGGTTAGCGCGCCGTTAGCGCCGAGTGTGCCATTGACGCCGGGAGCGCCCGCAGCGTTGGCTGCGCCGGCGACGCCGGAGCCAAGGCCGGAGATCTCGATGCCTGTGTCAGCACCTTTGCCGCCTGTAGAGGCCACTGTTCCAGCCTGAGCCGCCGTAGTGAATGTCGCGGTGAGGCCCAGTCCGGCGTTATTGATGGCATTGATCAGCCCCTGAGCCGTGTCAGGAGAGTTGGTTCCTGCGCCGACAGAGATGGTCTGGGTTTGATAGGCAATTGCGCCGCCTGCGCCCGACGTCATGTAAGTGACGTCAACGCTGTCTGTGGTGCCGCTGAGCTCGTCGTTTGCCGTGGCCGTCTTGCCGCCTCCTGAGAGGTCGATAAAGGCGTTGTTGGCGCCAGTGCTGTAGGCCATGACGCCGCCCGAGTCGCCCACGTTGGATGACGAAAGCGAGCGGATGTTGAGTGCATCGATTGCCGAGCCGGCCGTCGAAGAGTCGCCGGTATAGATGTTGGTGTTGGAGTTGAAAACGGCCTGATTGTTGTAGGTGGTGGTGGAACCGATGTTGGAGATTTCTGACAGGATCGACTGGTACTCCTGGTTGGCAGCCGTATCTTGCGAGCTGTTGAGGGTGCCGTTGGAGGCCTCTGTAGCCAACGTAACGGCACGGTTGAGCAGGGTTGTGACCTGCGAAAGGGCGCCATCGGCAACCTGCAGAAGACCGACGCCTTCTGAAGCGTTGGTTACCGATTGTGTGAGCGCCGTCTGGTTAGCCTCAAGGCCGTCGACCAACGAAAGACCGGCAGCATCGTCCGCGCCGGAGTTGATGCGGGAGCCTGAAGACAACTGTTGCAGCGTCTTCGAGAGGTTGTTGTTGGTATTGGTAAGGTTATTCTCCGCATACACCGCGGAGAGGTTGTTTAAGACACCCAGGGACATGGGGTTCTCCTTGTGGATGCGGTGATTTGCGGTTCCAATTCCGATTGCGCATCCCTATGTGTGGCCCTGGGTTGCTGCTCGCGGCGTGGAACCGACGCATCTGGCCCCTATTTCGGCGGGGTACCTATGGACTTTACGGAAGTGCAGTTTGTGTCTCGTGGGGGGACAGTTCTGTGTCATTTGTTTTGTTTTTTTAACGTTTGATTGCCGCTGCCGATAACGGAAACGAGGGAGATCGGGCGATGATCGAACTGACGCGGCTGAATGGCCGGCCGATGGTGGTCAACAGCGATCTGATCAAGACTGCAGAGGCGTCTCCGGACACGATGCTGACCTTGATCAATGGAGAGAAGCTGATTGTGCGCGAGGAGATCGCCGAGGTGGTGGAGAGGATTCTGGTGTATCGCGCGCGGCTGCTGGCCGTGGTAGCGCGGCGGCTGCATCACTTTGGCGATCTGGAGCGGGCGGCTGCGCTGGTGAGTCTCGATGCCACGGGCTCGGACGGCGATCTGGCGCAAAAGCCAAAGCCCGACTGCGACGCCGAGCGGTAGGGCCCACGACCGTATTTCTTCAGGAGCTGCATATGGACAAAGCGAGCGTCGGCGGAGTGGTTCTGGCCATCGCCGGCATCATCGCGGGACTGCTGATAGAAGGCGGGAATGTGGGCCAGATCCTGCAGCCCACGGCGGCGCTGATCGTGTTCGGAGGCACGATGGGCGCGGTGCTGCTGCAGTTTCCGCTGACCACGGTGTGGGACGCATTCCGGAGCCTTGGGCATGTTTTTGCAGCGCCGCGCAAGGAGGACACACATCTGATTCGCCAGATGATCGGCTTCGCCAACAAAGCGCGCCGCCAAGGAGTGGTCTCGCTCGATGCCGATCTGGCGGCGATCCGGGATCCGTTTTTGAAGCAAACCCTGATGCTGGCAGTGGACGGCACCGAGCCTACTGACTTGCGCAAGATCATGCGCGTCAGCCTGGATTCGATGACCGAAGACGAGGAGCGGCTTCCTGCGGTCTTTGAATCGGCGGGCGGATTCTCGCCTACGATCGGCATTCTGGGCGCGGTGCTGGGGTTGATCCAGGTGATGCAGCATTTAGACAACATTGCGGAGGTTGGGCGCGGCATCGCCGTGGCCTTTGTGGCGACGATCTACGGAGTGGGTATTGCCAATCTTTTCTTCCTGCCATTTGCGGGCAAGATGCGGCTGCGCATCCGCAGCGGACATCGGCGCCGGGAGATGGTGCTGGAAGGCGTGATTTCGATTTTGGAAGGGATGAATCCGCGCATGCTGGAAATCAAGCTGGCTGGCTTTGTGAACGACGCGGATCGTAATGATATGGAGCGGGCAGCATGAACGCTCGCGTGCCTCGCAGCCGCGTGACGCACGATCGTTGGCTGGTCTCCTACGCCGACTTCATCACACTGCTGTTCGGATTATTCGTGGTGATGTTTGCCTTCGCCAGGGCAGACCAGAAGAAGCAGGCGCAGGTGTCGAGGGCGATCGACACCGCCTTCCGTTCCATGGGCGTTTTACCGGATGGCGCGAATCGCGAAGCGAACGCGCCCGACGAAAGTGAAGCGGCCCGGGCCTCGAACCAGGTTGTGAACGAAGAGGTAGATCCGCCGGCCGAGGTGAAGCAGGATTTGGATCGCATCCGGCGGGATCTGGCGGCGACGCTCTCTGCGCAAGTTGCCGCGCACACGGTTTCCCTCGAGATGGGCCGCGACGGCCTGGTGATCAGCCTGCGCGAGGCGGGGTTTTTCGAGTCAGGTTCAGCAGTTCCCAAGCCGGAGGCGCTGCCGACACTGCGGCAGATCGCCGGCAAGCTGGGTCGGACGGCCTACGATTTGCGCATCGAGGGCCACACGGACAATGTGCCCATCCACACTGCGGAGTTCGACTCCAACTGGGAGCTATCCGCGGCGCGCGCCACGCACATTGCACGGCTGTTTCTGGACATGAAGGCGATTCCCGCCGATCGGCTGTCGGCGGCGGGGTATGCCGAGTTTCATCCGGTGGCGACGAATGACACGCCGGAAGGTCGCGCGGAAAACCGGCGCGTGGACCTGGTGGTAATGCCGCGGACGAAGATCAATTTTGCAGCGCCGGCGAGCAGGAATCCGTCGGGACCGTGGCGGAAGGTGACGGACGGGCAGTGAGGCGGCGAGTCAGCAAGTTAGCGAGCCAGCAAGCCGGCGACGAGCAGTTAGTCCACTCCGAGAACTTTCACGATCACGCGCTTGCGGCGCTGGCCGTCGAACTCGGCATAGAAAACGCGCTGCCATGTGCCAAGGTCGAGCTTGCCGTTGGTCACGGGCAGCGTGGTCTCGTGGTGGAGCAGCAATGATTTGAGATGCGCGTCGCCATTGTCCTCTCCGGTGCGGTGATGCTTATAGTCGGGCCGCGCGGGGGCAAGCTCCTCAAGCCATTTACCGATGTCTTCAATGAGGCCGCTTTCGTGGTCGTTGACGTAAACGGCGGCGGTGATGTGCATGGGCGAGACAAAACATAGGCCATCTTTGACGCCGCTGCGCTCGACGATCTGTTCGACTTGATCCGTGATGTGCACCATCTCGCGGCGCTTGTGCGTTTCAAAGACCAGGTATTCGGTATGACTCTTCATAAAAACTCCTTGAATGTTGCGGACTGCGGCGAAAACGCCCCGCCCCTCCCGCACTTATCCTAAAGGAGCCGTGAACGAACGCATCCGACTCGACGGACCGAAGCGTCTGCGCCGCATGCACGACGAGCTGCTGCGCGCCTATGGCCCACAAGATTGGTGGCCGGCCAAGACTCCGTTTGAGGTGATCCTTGGTGCGTATCTGACACAAAGCACCGCGTGGAAGGCTGTGGAGCGGTCGCTCGAGAATCTTCGCGCAGCCGGCGCGCTCACGGTCGACGGGTTGCGGGCGATTCCGCTGGCAAAGTTGCGGCGGCTGATCCGGCCTTCGGGATTCATCGTGCGCAAGGGATTGGCGTTGAAGGCGTTTGTGAAAATGCTCGATGAGGATTTTGACGGCTCGCTGGCAGCGATGGGAGCTGCGCCTACTGGCGCGCTGCGCGAGCGGTTGCTCGAATTGCCAGGCGTGGGCAACGAGACGGCTGATGCGATTCTGCTGTACGCGCTTGGGCGCGCGGTTCCCGTTGCGGACGAGTATCTGCGGCGCATCGCGGAGCGGCACGGGCTTGTTGAGTTGCCGGCAGGCAGAGCGCGAATTTCCTACGATGATCTTGTGGACCTTACGCGGGGGACGTTCGCGAGCGATCCGGCAGAGAGGCGCGCGCAATTGTTCAACGAATTCCACGCACTGACCGTGGCTGTGGGCAAAGCGCACTGCGGAAAAACAGCGCGGTGCGACGGCTGCCCGTTGGCAGGAGATCTGCACGCGGCTGAAGGCTGAAAGCTGTAATCTGGTTGCATCATGAGCCCAACTCCGCAGCAACCCCAACTCAATCTTGCCCAAACCGCGGACTACCGCGAGTCCTACGCCAACAGCGTGCAGGTGCGCGTGAGCGTATGGGATTTTCAACTGGTCTTCGGCCTTGCATCCAGCGAAAGCCCCGACCAGGTAACCATCCGCAACCACCAGGCCATTTTTCTGAGCCCGCAGCAGGCCAAGGCATTGTTTAACGTGCTGGGGCAGAACATCGCGCAATACGAGCAGGCATTCGGCACGCTGAACCTGGAGCCGCAGACGCAGAATTTTCCGCGTGGGCCGGTGAATTAAACAGGGGTCAGGGATCAGGGGTCAGTCGTCAGTTCCGGTTGCGGTCGAGACGAACTTTGCGGAACTTTAGCGCGAGTCCTGGTGTCAAAATCTGGAGCGGGGAAAAGATGCTGAGTAGAGAGCGAGTTGCCCCGAGCGGACTGGGGAAGGGATCAAGCCACGCGATCGCGACCGGCCGGGGAGCGAGCTCGTGCGCCTGAAGGGAATTCTGAATCCGCGGCTGGACGCGCCGTTGCCCATCTGGATGATTTTTCCGGTCATCTTCATGGCGCTCTACGCCAGCCACTTTACACTGTTGCGCGTTCCTTATTACTGGGACGAGGCCGGCTACTACATTCCCGCGGCGTGGGATTGCTTCCGCACCGGCTCGCTGATCCCGACCACGACACTGAGCAACGCTCATCCTCCGTTGCCGAGCATTTACCTGGCGCTGTGGTGGAGGGTCTGCGGCTACTATCCCGAGGTGACGCGCGAGGCCGTGCTGATGGTGGCTTCGCTGGGACTTTTGGCTGTGTGGCGGCTGGCGATGCGGTTGGTAGGTGTTGGCTCGGTCGCATTCTGGACGGTGCTGCTGACTGGACTTTATCCGATCTGGTTCGCGCAGAGCTCGCTGGCGCAGGCGGATATTTTTGCCGCAGCGTGTTCACTGTGGGGACTGGTGTACTCGCTGCCCAGCCGCGGGAGGGTACCGTGGGTTGCTGCGCTGTGGTTCGCGGCTGCCGCACTTTGCAAGGAAACCTCGATCATCATTCCTCTCACGCTTGCGGGGTTGAACATTGCGGAGGGATTCAGGCTTGGCGGCACATCGCGCGGAAAGTTGTGGCGCGAGGCGGCGTGGTTTTCAAGCTGCGTTGTGCCGTTGGCCGGCTGGTATGCGTATCACTACGCGAAGACCGGATTTCTCTTTGGCAATCCAGAATACCTGCGCTACAACGCCGAGGCTACGCTCACGCCGCTGCGCATTCTGGCGGCGTTCGGTCATCGCATCCTGCACCTGACCGCGCACATGAACCTGTTTGTGCCGGTGCTGATGGCATTTGCAGCGCTGCTGCTTAGTCCAAGGCCCGACGCCAACGGCCACGATCGCGCGACGATTGCGTCGGCGGCGCAGATGAAGATTTTCTTTCTGCTGCTGGCAAACGCCGTGCTTTTCAGTGTGCTGGGCGGCGCGCTGCTGACGCGCTACCTGCTGCCGATGTATCCGCTGGTGCTGCTGGTGGCGGTGACAACATTCTACCGGCGCGTGCCTTATTGGCAAGGCTTGGCGCTGATTTCGGCGGCAGCGTTTTTCGTGGGTTTGTTTGTCAATCCGCCGTACGGATTTGCTCCGGAAGACAACCTGGCGTATGCGCGCGTGGTACGGATGCATGAATCGGGCATCGTGGAGCTGGCGAAGCTCTACCCCGGCGCCACGGTGCTGAGCGCGTGGCCTATGACGGATGAGCTGTCGCATCCCGAGCTTGGCTACGTGAAGCATCCGTGGGACGTGGTCGCGATTGACGATTTCTCTGCCGGGCAGATCGCTCGCGCGGCGCAAGAATCGCAAGAGTACTCGGCCGCGCTGGTGTTCTCAACGAAGTACGATCCGGACTCGCCGCTGGAAAAGCTGAGCGGCGGAGCGCTTGATGAACGCTATTTCGGCTTGCACCACGACATGCCGCCGGAGCTGATCGCAAGGCAGTTGGGCGGGGACCTGGTGTGGAAACGCAACGATGACGGAATGTGGATCGCGCTGATCCACTTCAACCACCCGGTTGAGGCGTTGCTGGAGCGGAAATAAGCGCTCGGCAAACGGAATCATCGCAGAGAACGCGATCGGCAAACGTGTGCAGGAATTTTTCTCGCAAAATGAGGGAACAGTTTGACTGGGCACGGTGTCTACACAAGCACAGTGGTACTGGACGGGATGGGCAACGATTGGAGGGCCGTGAACCTCCGCTCCGCACCGCAGGCCGTGGGTGGAGCGGCCCGGAAGCATGCGCCCATTTGAGCTTCGCGATCCTCCCGGCCGGCGCGGCTGAATTGAAGTTGGGGAGGCGGCCATGTTCGAAGACTCCACGTTTGAAACCATGGGCAGAATCCAGACCCGCAGCCGGGGCTGGATGATGGCGACGTTGGCCTTCAACAGCTCCATTCTGCTGGCGCTGGTGATCATTCCGATCATCCACCCTGAGATGCTGCCGCAGATCACGAACGCGATTCTGATGGAAGAGCCGGCGCCGGTTCAAGACGTACGGCCGGTGGTGCGGACGGAGCAGGTGACGACTGCGCGGTCGGAGATGCCGGACGGCGTCATACTGGCTCCGCGACAGATTCCGAGCAAGCCGTGGATTCCTGGTAAGGGCGACGATCCCGGACCGATCGGGCCTGTTAATTTCGGCGGAGGCCCGAACGTTATGGGCAGCCAGGATAATCCGTTCAATGGGCGCGGAACGCATCCTGACGTGCGGCAGGCGGCGCCAGCGGCAACGCAGCATGTTTCTTCCGGCGTGATGCAGGGAATGCTCATTTACAAAGTCGTTCCGACGTACCCGGCGGTGGCGCAGGCGACACGCAGTTCGGGCACGGTGGTGCTGCAGGCGACCATCTCGCGCACGGGAGCGATTGAGAATCTGCGCGTGGTGGAAGGACCCGCGATGTTGCGGCAGGCGGCGCTCGATGCGGTGAAGCAATGGCGCTATCGGCCATATATGCTGAACGGCCAGCCGGTTGAAGTGGAGACCACAGTGGATGTGAACTTCAAGCTGGATTGATTAAGAGCAGCGGAGTCAGCGGAGCTAGCGGTGTTAGCGGGGCTAGAGGGGGCACTGGCGATCACTCAAGGTCAAGGCGGTGCATCAAAGCATGTGACGATGGCGAGAGCACAGGCCGGTCGGCGACAATGGCTTCTGCCATGACTGAGACCACTCGCCGTGATTTCCTGATGCTTGCCTCGACCGCAACTCTAGGAGCTTTTGCCATGCCCGATGCATTGGGAGGCGCCGCACCTATTTCTGCGGGGCGAAAGCGAGTGCTTGTCGCGTCTCACGCGCCGGACGGGATTCTGGCGTTCGACTGGGATGAGGCGAGCGCGACGCTGACGCCAGTAAACGTGGCGGCTAAAGTGCCGAATGTGGCGTGGCTTGCGCTTTCGGGTGAATTCGTTTTTTCGGCATCAGAGCTGGACACGTTCGATGGCAAGCCGACGGGGGAAGTGGCGAGCTTTCGTTTGGCGGCCGGAGAGCTGCAAGCGCTTTCGGCGCGCAACTCGGCGGGCACGGGCACCTGCCACGTGGCCGTGGACGCGACGGGTCGCATGCTCGTCGCCGCCGACTACACGGGCGCGAGCGCGGCCAGCTTTCGCATTGAAGATGGCAAATTGAGCGAGGCCGTTTGGACCGAACACTACACGGAGCACGGACCGAACACTGACCGGCAGCAGACGGCTCATGCGCACTTCGCGTCGTTCTCGCCGGACAATCGGTTTGCGTATATTAACGACCTGGGCGGAGATTCGATTCATATTTACAAGGCCGATCCGGCGACGGCGCGAATGGCGGCGGCCGGGACGTATCACGGAGCACCCGGCTCCGGCGCGCGCACGCTGCACTTTCATCCGAATGGCCGCACGGCCTATTGCATGAACGAGCTGGTGTCGACGGTGGACGTGCTGGATTGGCACAAGGCCGACGGGTACCTGAAGCTGGTCGATCGAGTTGAATTGCTGCCCGCGGATTATCACGGCCCGACGCGCGGATGCGACACGGTAATTACGCGCGACGGGCGATTCGTCTACTTCGCCAACCGCGACGACAATTTTCTGTATGCGTTCAGCGCGGACGCGAAGACGGGCAAGCTGACGGCGATGAAGCGGTCGAACTGCGGAGGAAAGACGCCGCGCAATTTCACGCTCGATCCTACGGAACGATGGATGCTGGTGGCGAATCAGGATTCGAATCTGGTGAATGTGTTCGCGCGGGATGCGGTGACGGGGGAGCTGAGCGACGAGGTGAAGAGCAGCGTGGATGTGGAAGCGCCGATGCGGATTTTGTTCGTGTAGGCTCTTGTCGTGGTTCTGTCGCCCCTACGGGGCTGGCGGTTCTTTTCACGACGCATTCCCAGGACTGCGCCGCGGGCTTGTCCTGGGCTAACTTCCTGCGCTCCCTCCGGGAGCTTGGGGCGGCTGGCGAGTTTTGCTATCCCGGGTCCCCAAAAGCGAGGGACCCGGGGCACCCCATCTTTCTGTAAATGCGAGCGGTTGCAGGAGGCGATTCAGGCGGCCTGCGTTTCGCCCTTCAGCTGCTCAGCCTGGTAGTGGGCGATGAGCGCGTCGACGATGGGCTGAAGACGGCCCTGCATCACGAGATCGAGTTGGTGCAAGGTGAGGCCGATGCGATGATCGGTGACGCGATTCTGCGGAAAGTTGTAGGTGCGGATCTTTTCGCTGCGATCGCCTGAGCCGACCTGCTGCTTGCGGGCTTGTGCGAGTTCAGCGTTCTGCTTTTCCATTTCCATTTCGTACAAGCGCGAGCGAAGCACGCGCAGGCCTTTTTCGCGGTTCTTGATCTGCGACTTCTCGTCCTGGCAACTGACCACGGTGTTGGTGGGCAGGTGGGTGATGCGCACGGCGGAGTACGTGGTGTTGACGGACTGGCCGCCGGGGCCCGACGAACAGAAAGTGTCGATGCGGAGATCCTTGGCCTCGATCTTGATGTCGACTTCTTCGGCCTCGGGCAGCACGGCGACGGTGATGGCGGAAGTGTGTACGCGGCCTTGCTGCTCGGTTTCGGGCACGCGCTGCACGCGGTGGACGCCCGACTCCCACTTGAGCTGCGAGTAGACGCGGTCGCCCTCGATGATGGCAATGACTTCCTTATAGCCGCCGATGCCGGACTCCGAGATCGACATGACCTCGACCTTCCATCGTTTCTGCTCGGCGAAGCGCGTGTACATGCGGAAGATTTCGGCGGCAAAGAGCGAGGCCTCGTCTCCGCCGGTGCCGGCGCGGATTTCGAGGATGATGTTCTTTTCGTCGTTGGGATCCTTGGGCAGCAGCATGACCTTGAGCTCTTCTTCAAGGGCCAGTTCGCGCGGCTCGAGCGCCGCAATTTCCTCCTGCGCCATGGCGCGCAAGGTCGGCGTCGGTTTCGGCCAGCATGGCGCGCGCGTCGGCAAGGCCTTGGCGGACTTGCTTGAGCTCGCGGTATTTCTCCACGGGAGCTTCAATCTCGCGCACCGCCTTGGCGATTTTCTGGTATTTCTCGTGGTCGCTAACGACCTCGGGCAGGGCGAACTGCGATTGCAGGTCGTTGTAGTGCTGCTCCATTTGTTCCAGGCGATCAATCATGACGCCCTCCGGGCGGTGAAAAAAGTGAATGAGTGAAAAAGTGAAGGAGTCAAAAAAGACAAAACCAGCGTATGCGGCGGGAGCCGCTAGAGGAGAGCCGGGATGGGCTGATGGAGGGTCATTGCAGCTTCTATTTTAGCGCGAAAATTGAAAAGCAACCGCAGATCCTTCGACTCCGTCCCGCCGAAGCGGAACTCCGCTCAGGATGACAGAGCTGGTTGCGATGACAGATCAGTTTCTATATCCCGCCCTTGCCAAGCAGAATACCGATGCCGTAGGTGACGGCGCCTTCGACGGCGCCGACGATCGTCATTTCAAAGCCGGAGGACCACCAGGAGCGGACGGTGATGAGGGACTTGGCTGCGCCGACGGCGAAGTGCGCGGCGAGTGAGACGATGGCCGCGGCGATGACGGCAGGGATTCCCTGCAAGAAGAAGAAAGGGATGACGGGGATGATGGCGCCGACGGCCGTGGACAACGCGCCGGAGCTGGCAGAAACAAGCGGATTGGCCAGAGCTCCTTCGCTGGAGCCGAGGCGCTCGGCTGAAAGCGCGCGCAGCAACTGCTCGGGGTCGTTGGCGATGTGGTTGACCATGTGAATGGCGTCTTCTTCGGGAAGGCCCTTGACCTGGTAGTAGAGCGAGAGCAGCTCGCGGGCCTCGGGGCCGTTCATCTGGATGGCCTCACGCTCGCGGGCGATTTCGGCGTAGTAGATTTCGCGTTCGCTCTTGGCGGCGAGGTACGCGCCGGAACCCATGGAGAGCGCCGAAGCGATCATGCCGGAGAGGCCGGCTAGAAGAACATAGTGGCTGGTCTGGGCCGGGTCGCCGAGCGTAGCGCCTGAGACGCCGGAGACGATGCCGAAGATGGCGCCGAGACCGTCATTAACGCCGTAGATGGCGTCGCCGATCCACGACCCGGGCTGCCGGCGGCCCTGATTGCGCTTGGCCAGCATTTCATCCAGCACGGCCTTGGCGTCAATTTTGTGTGTGCCGGCAGGCGCGGTGTAGTGGCCGCGAAGGAGCGAACCGAGCTCGCGGTAGTGGTCTTTTTCGTCCTGAATGACGTGCTCGAGGATGGCGACAGAGCCTTCGTCGCCGAGGGCCTTCAACTGCTCGCCGTAGCGGGCGATGTCGCGGCTTTCTTCAATTTCAAGCCGGCGCAGGGCCATGCGTATGCCGCCGGCGCGATTGGCCAGCGAGTCAGCCTGGCCGCCGGGGCCACCCGAGTAGACGGGTTCAGGTCCGCCGAGCTCTTTGATGCGGCCCTCCCACAGCGTGGCATGCTCGATCTCAGCCTGGGCCAGATGGCGCAGCACTTGCGCACGCACCGGATCGGAGTCGCGGTCGGCGAGGGTGTTGTAGGTGTGGTAACCCTCCATCTCGGCTTGCCAGTTGCCTTCGAGGGCGGCAAGGATCTTCTTGTTTCTGCCGCCGCTCAGAATGGCGATGGGCATGGCTTTAACCTCGCATCCAAGAAGAGAATAACGGATCGCGCGGCTCCGAGGCGGAGAATGATCCGATGACGCGCCGGCGGGCTGAGCCAGCCAGTTGCCGTCTCCCGTATAGTGTTGTGTGGGCTGGGGAAGGCCGCTCCGGGAATGACGGAGCAGCCGCCCGATCTTGGACCAGAGCACGGGAAAGCGGGAATCACTCTTTATGGCAGAAAACACAAAAACTTCGGCGCCGCTCACGTCGCCGGGCTACTTCATGCCGTTCGTCACTGTGACGGCGCTGTTCCTGACGTTCGGGTTTATCACCACGCTGAACATGTCGCTGGTGCCGCACCTGCGGTCGATCTTCAATGTCGGCTACAAGTCGGCCATGCTGGCGGAGTCGGCGTTTTTTCTGGCTTACTTCGTCTTTTCCGCGCCGACCTCGAAGCTGATCGAATGGATGGGCTACAAGAAG
Organism: uncultured Acidobacteriaceae bacterium; assembly: GCA_963813015.1. Classification (GTDB taxonomy): domain Bacteria; phylum Acidobacteriota; class Terriglobia; order Terriglobales; family Acidobacteriaceae; genus Telmatobacter. The sequence goes on along the minus strand of CAWEXN010000008.1, from coordinate 156,544 downwards.
ACGATGGTGATGTCGCTCTTCATTCAGGTGGTGGGCTGCCTGCTCTTCATTCCGGCGGCTAACCTGGTGAACTTCCCGCTCTTCCTCACTGCCTGTTTTGTTGTAGGCGCGGGCGTGACGGCGCTGCAGACTTCGGTGAATCCGTATGCCGCGATTCTGGGCCCGGAGGCAAGCGCTCCGGTGCGTCTGACGCTGGCGCAGGCGTTCAACTCGATTGGAACGACTGTGGCGCCGATCTTCGCCGGCGCGTTCATCCTGACCGATCCCACGAAGTTTGCCACGCCGGCGGCGATTGCCGACACGGTTCGCACGCCGTATATCGTGATTGCGGGAGCGCTGCTGGTGCTTGGTATCGCGGTGGCGTTCTCTCGTTTACCCCACATTGACCAGCCGCCGTCGTCGCATGCCAAGGAGGGAGTGCAGGCGAGCAGCAGTGTTTGGAGCTACAGGCACACGGTGCTGGGGGCGCTGGGCATTTTCTTTTATGTGGGCGTGGAAGTTGGACTGGCGTCGATCGCGGTGAACTACTTCAAGTCGCAGGGCATGAGCTCGTTGAAGACAGCATCGGACCTTGCGTCACTCTATTGGTTTGGCGCGCTGGTGGGCCGTTTGCTTGGTTCCTGGATTCTGACCAAGGTCAAGTCGGGCAAGCTGCTAGGGATTTTTGGATTCGCGGCATCCGCGCTGCTGATTATTTCGATGTCGACATCGGGCAATGTGGCCATTTGGACGATGGTGCTGTGCGGATTCTTCAACTCCATCATGTTCCCGAACATTTTTACGCTGGGCATCGCGGGGTTGGGACCGATGACGAGCAAGGGGTCGGGGCTGATTATGACGGCGATTGTCGGAGGCGCGATTATTCCGTTCCTGCTTGGCATGGCCGCAGACAAGGCGGCTTATCTGTACGGACAGGCCCACGATCCCGCCGGCGTGCAGTATGCCATCGCACACAACATCGCGTACCACTCGCAGCTTGCGGATAGATATGGCATCCAAATTGCGTTCGTGATTCCGTTGATTTGCTATCTCTACATTGCGTGGTACGGGCTTTGGGGGTCGAAGCCCACGAAGACAGTTTTGAGCTCTTAGCGGTTAGCTTTCAGTTCGGGCCCTCGGATGAACATCCGAGGGCCCGAAGGTTTTAGCGGACCAATTCGGCAAACAGGGTGGGGCCGTTCGGAGCTTAGTGATGGCGAGACGTAAAGCAAGACAGCGCACTGAGAAGCTGAGGAGCGGCACCTGGCTCATCGCGTTTGCAGCGGTGATTTTCGTGCTGATTCTGCTGCTGCGCATGGTTGTGTTTGTCACGCCGCATGGGCGGCATCATTTTTGAGGTGCGCGTGTCGCGGCGGCTGCTTCCACTTCGCGCCACAGATCATCCGAGAGCTTGATTTCGGCCGCGGCGACGTTCTCCTCGAGGTGCGCCACTTTGGACGTGCCGGGAATGGGCAGCAGGACAGGCGAGCGGTGCAGCAGCCAGGCCAGAGAGAGCTGCGAGACGGAGACCAGGCGGAAGCCGGCGATGCGAATGAGTTCCTGCGCGGCAGGGTGATCGGGTTTGAGGAGCTTGCCACCGGCGTTCGGGTACCAGGGCAGGAAAGCGATGCTCGCGGCGCTCGCAGTAGTTGAGCGTTTCCTCGTGGCGGCGGTCGGCGAGCGAATAGCGATTCTGAACGGAAACAATGGGAACGAATTTCTCGGCAGCTTCGATTTCGGCCGGAGTGACTTCGCTGAGGCCGATGTGGCGAATTTTTCCCGGCTCCTGCATGCGGCGGAATGCGCCGAGAGATTCTTCGAGCGGCGTGCGCGGGTCGATGCGGTGCAGCTGGTAAAGATCGATGCGTTCCAGCTTGAGGCGGCGAAGACTCATTTCCACACATTGAATGAGGTAACCGGCGCGGCCTACGTATTCGGTTTTGGCGGGCCCTTGGCGGGTGATGCCGCCCTTGGTGGCGATGACGACGCCATGCGCGTAAGGCGCGAGCGTTTCGCCGATGAGCCGTTCGGCGATCTCGGGGCCGTAAGCGTCGGCGGTGTCAATAAGGTTGACGCCGAGCTCGACGGCGCGGCGCAATACACGGCGCGCCTCGCCTTCGTCGGCGGGCTCGCCCCACGCGCCTTCGCCGACCAGGCGCATGGTTCCGATAGCCGAGACGGTGAACCGGCAAATCGCCGCCGATGAGGAATGTGCCGCTTGAAGCTGCCGAAATCGCTTGCGAGCTCATGGCATATTTGATGCTAACGGCCCGTGGCGGCGTGGGACAATGTGAGGGTTTGAGTGTCAGCGTCTGGGCGAAGGCTTTGTAAGTCCGGAACCGGCCGGGCGCGGTCTGCGTATCTCAGACCAAGGAATGAGCTAATTCACGGCAGCCGAGGAGAGCAACGAGCATGAGCACGTACACGTACCCCAACGCGCAGGCCATCTTCTACCAGCAATACAACGCGGCGCGACGCGATGAAGTGGTGGGCATTTTGCTGGCGCTGTTCCTGGGCGGATTTGGCGTGCATCACTTTTATCTGCGCCGGACGGGACTGGGGATTTTGTATATCTGCTTCTGCTGGACCGGGATTCCATCGCTTCTTGGATTCATTGAGTGCTTCTTCATGCCGGGTCGCGTGCGCGAGTTCAACTCGATCCAGGCAGCGGCGATCGCGGCGTCCCTTGGGATTCCGGTGCCAGGATGGGGACAGGCGCCGGTGAATGTCACGGGGAGTATGCCTCCGGCAGGCGCTGTTCCGGGTCCTGTGATTACCGGGCCGACGGCGCCACCTCCGATTCAGACTGCGGTCGCGCCGTACCCACCGACTGTTGCTCCAGTGGCGACCTGCGCGAACTGCCAGCGAGTGAATGCGGCAGGCGCAAGATTCTGCTCGGGGTGCGGGCAGGCGCTGTAAAGGGCGGGGACCAAGGGAACAAGGGACCGAGGGAACAAGCGCAAGAGCAATCGCGGAACTACATATTCGCGTGGCCGGAGCGCATGCTCTCGTTGAACTTGGGCTTGGAGAAGTCGAGCGCGGCTTCGAGGGCTTCCTGGTAATCGGCCTTGCGTTCCATGAGCGCAGGAGTGGCGGCGGCAAATTCACCTGAAAGCACCATCAGTCCTTCGCCGGCTTCGTCACCAGCCATGCGCAGCAGGTCGGCCTCGGTGGTGTTCAGGTACTGCGCATCGCGCGGGTCGGCGATCCAAACCGGCTTGCCTTCTCCGAGCACGCCTGACAGCCAATAGACCTTGCTAAGCAGATAGCGGAGCCGCTCGTTGTCATCGGTCTCAGTAAAGATGAACTTCTTTTGCCATCGGCTGTAGTAGCGCGTGGTGACAGGGACGGGCTGGCGGTTGCCGGACTTCACGAACTCGAGCTGGCCCATGTCGACCGTTTTGCGAATGGCGTTGTAGACGAAGGTTTCCGCGTAGGGCTGCTCCATGGCGGGGACGATTTCGGCGAATGTGAGGGTGACGGCGGCAGAGATTTTGGCGTGCAGATTGTGCACTCCGCCGTCGGCCACGTGGATTTCACCGTGGACAAGGTGGGTGTCTGCGCCTGAGGTCGAGGTGTGAAAGGGCCAACGGAAATCTCTGAAGGACAGGGGCAGGCCGCCGATGGTGACATAGCAATCGGGATGCGGATTGCGCAGCCGTTTGGCTTCGCCGGCCAGGTGCGCGGTCATTTCGGGCAGAAGATTCGGCTTATCAAAGTCGAAGGCGTCGCTCAACTGGAGCTGGAGAGAGCGGCCAAGGGATTCACCACCGGGCAGGCCAAGCTCGAAGACGGCGGTGGGATGGCCGCTAAAGTCGGCGCCCTGCTTAACGGAGATGAGTACCATGCCGGCCTTGGCGGCGGCCGACTCGAGCGATGAGACGAGCGAAGTTTTGAGATCGGGGGTCATGCGCGGGGAATCCTGTGTCGGAAATCGATGCAGAACTATTGTAGCTTCCAGATGCTAGCTCTTAGCCTCTAGCTTCTAGCTCCTAGCTAAAGCGAGTCAAACGGACTGATGTTGTTTATCGAAGAGCGGAATTGGGCAGCGACGGGCGTGCAAAATATCTCCGCGCGCACCCCGGTTACAATGGCAGTCGTGACGTCTGAAGCTTCGGAACCCATTATTCTCGCGGAAAACCTGACCAAAGTTTATGCGGCGGGCCGTATCCAGGTACCGGCAGTGCGCGGCGTTTCACTAGCTGTCGAACCGGGCGAGTTTGTGGCCATCGTGGGGCCGTCGGGGTCTGGTAAGTCCACTCTTTTCTATCTGTTGGGCGGACTGACTCGGGCCACTGAGGGCCGCGTGGTGATTGATGGCGTCGATTTTGCTTCTCTCAGCGATGCCGAGCGTACTCGGCTGCGGAAACACCGTATCGGCTTTGTTTTCCAGAAGTTCAACCTGCTGCCGACGCTGTCGGCGATGGGCAATATCGAGATCGCCTATACGATCAGCGGGCGCGCCTCGGGTCCAAATGGCGTACCAATGGACCGGAAGTATCTGGATCATCTGAGCGAAATGCTGGCGATTAAGGGCAGGCTCGATCATCGGCCGTCGGAGTTGAGCGGGGGCGAGCAGCAGCGGGTGGCGATTGCGCGGGCGCTCATTACGCGGCCGTCAATCGTGCTGGCCGACGAGCCGACCGGCAACCTGGATACGAAGAATTCCGACGCGGTGCTCCAGATGCTCCTTCGGTCGAACCGGGAGCTGGGCCAGACGACGCTGATGATTACCCACAACCCTGAGGCGGCCGCTATCGCCGGGCGAATCTTATACATGCGCGACGGGCAGATTGTGAAGGAAGCAGCTGGGTCTGGAGCAGCGGCGGTTCAGTAGTGTTGCTCCGTTACCCGTCAGCGCGTTCATTCGAACGTTGACTCTCGGGATTTTTCTTGATATCTTTGAAAGGTTCGCAAGAACACCGCCTGACGTGTGTGTGAACTCGGGTGGAGTGAGGAAGTTCTCCGAGATGGTTTTGACAGACGGAGAGATTTCCAGGGCCAGGTGAAGTTGGCCGGCCAGACAAGTTTCCGGAATCGCTCTCGTCTTGCGGAGGGCAGGGAACATTCGAAGCAGTATTTGCATCGGCGGTCCGCGCGTTCCCCCACCTTGGAGGGCTATGCGGGCCGGAATCGACGAAACGGAATTGGCTCCTGGTTAATGGGACGACCGATCACCGTCGCGGTTCTCGTCTGAGAGTGGAACGAAGACAGACGCGAAGCAGCTACCTGGGGCTTCTCTGTGTGTTTGGCTGGCTGAAATGCCAATCAAATCCAGAAGAGCCTGAAGGGCGTGTGCGGCTGTGGAGCGTGCATTAAGGGTTTTTTGAAGTAAGGAGCTGCGGTTTGCCAACTTTTAATCAACTTGTTCGCAAGGGGCGTACGGCCCCCCGTTACAAGACGGCGTCGCCTGCATTGCAGGCATCGCCGCAGCGGCGCGGCGTGTGCACGCGCGTGTATACGCAAACGCCCAAGAAGCCGAATTCGGCGCTGCGCAAAGTGGCCCGCGTGCGGCTGACCAACGGGATTGAGGTGACCACATACATTCCCGGCATCGGCCACAACCTACAGGAGCACTCGATTGTGCTCATTCGCGGGGGCCGCGTGAAGGATCTGCCGGGCGTGCGCTATCACGTGGTGCGGGGAACGCTGGATTCAGTGGGCGTGACGGCTCGCTCGCAGAGCCGGTCGAAGTACGGCGCAAAGCGCGCCAAGGGCGGCGCGACGAAGTGAGACTCCGCTCCTCCAGGTTTTGGAGGAGAGTCGGGGCGGGTTTAGTGGCAACAAGCGCGAATGCGCGAGGATTTTGAGGAATTATGCCGAGAAAAGGGCACATTGCGAAACGGGAAGTGGCGCCGGATCCGGTGTACGGATCGACCTTGGTGACCAAGTTTGTGAACTCCATGATGTGGGGCGGCAAGAAGTCGACCGCCCAGGGCATCTTTTACCAGGCGATGAAGAACCTGGAGGAGAAGGGTGGCGGAGACGACGCGCTGAAGCTCTTCAAGAAGGCGGTGGAGAACTGCAAGCCGCTGCTTGAGGTGAAGACGCGGCGCGTGGGCGGCGCCAACTACCAGGTGCCGATCGAAGTGAATGCCGACCGCAGAACCTCGCTGGCCATTCGCTGGCTGATCACCTACGGGCGCAGCCGCGGCGAAAAAGGCATGACGGACAAGCTGAGTAACGAGCTGCTGGACGCGGCCAACGGACGCGGCGCTGCCATGAAGAAGAAGGAAGATGTACACCGCATGGCCGAGGCCAACAAGGCCTTTGCGCATTACCGGTGGTAGGAACCCAGCCTCTAGCTTTTAGCTTCTAGCTACTAGCTCTCGGCTGTCGTTGAAGTGACAAAGTTCGGGACCGCGGTGGGCGGTTCCATGGGAAACAAGCTAGAGGCTAGAAGCTAGTAGCTAGCAGCTGGTTTTTAACGGCGGGAAAGACGTCCCGCAAGGAAATGAAATCGTGGCTCGCACCGTACCTCTAAATCGCTGCCGGAATATCGGGATCATGGCGCATATCGACGCCGGAAAGACGACAGCGACAGAACGCATCCTGTTTTATACCGGCATCACGCACCGGCTGGGAGAGGTGCATGAAGGCACGGCGACCATGGATTACATGGAGCAGGAGCAGGAGCGCGGCATCACGATTACGTCGGCGGCGACGACCTGCACCTGGCGCGACGTGCGCATCAACATTATTGATACTCCGGGCCACGTGGACTTTACCGCGGAAGTGGAACGCAGCCTGCGCGTGCTCGACGGCGCGGTGGCGCTTTTTGATTCCGTGAGCGGCGTGCAGCCGCAGACTGAGACTGTCTGGCGGCAGGGCGACAAGTACAAGGTTCCGCGGATCTGCTTCGTCAACAAGATGGACAAGAACGGCGCGGATTTCGAGCATGTGCTCGAGACCATCCGCAAGCGGCTGGGCGCGCGGCCCGTGGCGCTGCAGATTCCTGTTGGAGCCGAGGCGAACTTCAAGGGCGTTGTGGACCTGATCGAAATGAAGGCTATTCTCTGGCACGACGAGACGCTGGGCGCCGAGTTTTCCATCGAGCCGATTCCCGCCGGGTTGCAGAAGAAGGCCGAGGCCTTCCGGCTGCAGTTGATTGAAGTCATCGCCGAGACCGATGATGTGCTTCTGGAAAAGTTTCTGGAAGGCGAAACGCCAACCGTGGAAGAATTGAAGGCCGGCATCCGACAGGCCACCATTGATCTGAAGGTCTTCCCGGTGATTTGCGGAAGCGCCTTCAAGAACAAGGGCATTCAGACGCTGCTTGACGCCGTCGTCGATTACCTGCCGAGCCCGCTCGACAAGCCTCCGGTTGAGGGCATCGACCCCAACCATCACTCCAGAATTGAAACGCGCAAGCCCGACGACAACGAGCCACTGTCGGCGCTGGCCTTCAAGATTATCAACGATCCCTACGGCAAGCTTTGCTTTGTGCGCGTCTACTCGGGCTCGCTCAAGACCGGCGACACGGTGCTGAATCCGCGCACCGGCAAGACCGACCGCATTGGCCGCCTGGTGAAGATGCACGCCAACAAGCGTGAGGACGTGGCCGAGATTCTGGCCGGCGACATCTGCGCCTGCCTGGGCGTTAAGGATTTGAAGACCGGCGACACGCTGTGCGACCCGCATCATCCCATCGCGTTGGGCGCGATCACCTTTCCCGACACCGTAATTTCCGTGGCGATTGAGCCCAAGACAAAAGCTGACCAGGAAAAGATGGCCATGGCGCTGTCGCGGCTGGCCGACGAGGATCCCACCTTCAAGGTGCGCACCGACGAAGATTCGGGCCAGACGATCATCAGCGGCATGGGCGAGCTGCACCTGGAGATTCTTGTAGACCGCATGAGGCGCGAACACAAGGTTGAAGCCAATGTGGGCGAGCCCAAGGTTGCCTTCCGCGAGACCATCCGGAAGAAGGCCGAGGCCGAAGGCAAGTACATCCGGCAGACTGGCGGCTCGGGCAACTACGGCGACTGCTGGCTGCGCGTCGAGCCGAACGAGCCGGGCAAGGGCTATGAGTTCGTCAATGAGATCAAAGGCGGCTCCGTTCCGAGGGAGTACATCAAGCCCATCGACCAGGGAGTGCGGGGCGCCATGGAGCTGGGCATTCTGGCCGGCTTCCCGATGGTCGACATCAAGGTAACACTGTTCGACGGCAGCTATCACGAGGTGGACTCGAACGAGATGGCCTTCAAGTTCGCCGGCTCGATTGCGTTCAAGGAAGCAGCGAGGCATGCGTCGCCGGTGCTGCTGGAACCGGTGATGGCGGTGGAAGTGACGGTGCCCGAGGAGTTCATGGGCGTGATTATCGGCGACATCAACTCGCGCCGCGGGCGGATCGAGGGCATGGAACATGCCGCCGGTTCGCAGGTGATCCGGGCGATGGTGCCGCTGAAGGAAATGTTCGGCTACGTGAATGAAATTCGTTCGTCCACGCAGGGCCGGGCGTCGTATTCAATGCAGTTCGCGCGCTACGAAGAGGCGCCGCGCATGATTGCCGACGAAATCATCGGCCGCGCGCAAGGCAAGTAAAGTTTTGGGGCTGGAGCCGGACCGCCGGCGCTCCGAGAAGCAACGAGCAGTAGAAGCGATGAAAGGGATTTGGGATTTTTATGGCGAAGGAAAAGTTTGATCGTTCGAAGCCGCACGTGAACGTGGGGACGATCGGGCACATCGATCACGGCAAGACGACGTTGACGGCGGCCATCACCAAGGTATTGCAGAAGCACAACCCGAAGAACCAGTTCCGCTCGTTCGATTCGATTGATAACGCGCCGGAAGAGCGGGAGCGGGGCATCACGATCGCGACGGCGCACGTGGAGTACGAGACGGCCAACCGTCACTACGCGCACGTGGATTGCCCGGGACACGCCGACTACATCAAGAACATGATCACCGGCGCGGCGCAGATGGACGGAGCGATTCTCGTTGTTGCAGCGACCGATGGACCGATGCCGCAGACCAAGGAGCACGTGTTGCTGGCGCGGCAAGTGGGCGTGCCGTACATCGTGGTTTTCCTGAACAAGTGCGACGCGGTCGAAGACACGGAGCTGATCGACCTGGTCGAGATGGAAGTGCGTGAGTTGTTGACCAAGTACCAGTTCCCGGGCGACGACGTGCCGGTGGTACGCGGTTCGGCGCTGGGCGCGTTGAACGGCGAGCCGCAGTGGGAAGCAAAGATCGACGAGCTGATGGATGCGGTGGACAAGTACGTGCCACAGCCGAAGCGCGACGTCGATCAGCCGTTCCTGATGCCGATCGAAGATATCTTCTCGATCTCCGGTCGCGGCACCGTCGTTACGGGCACGGATCGAGCGCGGCAAGGTGAAGGTGGGCGAGGACGTGGAGATTGTTGGCTTCCGCGAGACGCGCAAGACGGTTTGCACGGGCGTGGAGATGTTCAAGAAGCAGCTGGACGAGGGGCTGGCTGGCGACAACGCCGGAATCCTGTTGCGCGGCACGCCGAAGGAAGACGTGGAGCGGGGGATGGTGCTGGCCAAGCCGGGGTCGATTACGCCGCACACGAACTTCAAGAGCTCGGTGTACGTGCTGAGTAAGGAAGAGGGCGGACGTCATACGCCGTTCTTCAAGGGCTACCGGCCGCAGTTTTACTTCCGCACGACGGACGTGACGGGAGTGGCGGAGTTGCCGGCGGGCGTGGAGATGGTGATGCCGGGTGACAACGTGGAGCTGGAAATCGACCTGATTACGCCGGTGGCCATGGAGAAGGGACTGCGCTTTGCGATTCGCGAAGGCGGCAGGACCGTGGGCGCGGGAACGATCAGCGAAATCATTAAGTAACAGTTCACAGTTCGCAGTTCGTAGTTCACAGTAAAACGCGACGGCGGCTCAAAGCGAGATGAACGGCGCAACAGAAACTGAGAACTACGAACTAAGAACTTCGAACTGAGGACTGAAGGGACGTCATGGTAGGACAGAGAATTCGAATCCGGTTGAAGGCATACGACTATCGCGTGCTGGACACCTCGACCGGCGAGATTGTGGACACGGCCAAGCGCACCGGAGCAACGGTGGCGGGGCCGATTCCGTTGCCGACGATCAAGAACAAGTATTGCGTGCTGCGCTCGCCCCACGTGGACAAGAAGTCGCGCGAGCAGTTCGAGATCCGCACGCATAAACGGCTGATCGACATTCTGGAGCCGACGCAGCAGACGGTGGACGCGCTGATGAAGCTCGATCTGCCCGCCGGCGTGGATGTGGAGATCAAGGCGTTCGAAAAGTAAGCACCTGCGGTGCGGCAGCCGCGCCTTGCGGCGCAGAAGCCTGACGGTGTCGACACGAAGTGGTAAGAAGCCCGAGAAGGGCCCGGCAGTGCGGGACATCGAAGCCCGCATGATGAGGTGAGGGAAAGATGGCAGTCACAGGGATTCTGGGAAAAAAGATCGGCATGACGCAGGTCTTCGACGATAAGGGCGACGTGCACCCGATTACGGTGCTGCAGGCCGGTCCGTGCGTGATCACGCAGCTGAAGACGGCGGCGAAGGACGGATACGACGCAGCGCAAATCGGGCTCGTGGAATTTGTAAAAGCTTCGCGGATGACCAAGGCGCAGAATGGCCACTTGGCGAAAAGCGAAGCGCCGCCGGTAAAGGTCATCAAGGAAGTGGATGTTGAGGCCGCAGCTGAGGGCACGGCAGAGACCAAGGCCGGCGATCGCGTGCTGGTGGACATCTTTACCGATGCGAAGTTCGTGGACGTCATCGGGACGTCGAAGGGCCGCGGATTTGCCGGCGTGGTGAAGAGGCACAAGTTTGGCGGCGGCCCCAAGTCGCACGGGCACATGTTCCAGGTGCAGGGATCGATTGGCGCATCGAGTTTTCCGTCGCGCGTTTTTCCGGGACAGCGCATGCCCGGCCATTTCGGAACGGACCAGGTGACGGTGCGCAACTTGCGCATTCGTGGCATCGATGTGGACGAGAACTTGTTGATGGTTGAAGGAGCGGTGCCGGGACCACGCGAGGGTTATGTGCTGATCTCGAAGGCCAAGGCTCCGCCGCGCGAGCGCCGTGGCTTTGCCGGCTCGGGCACGGTTGATCCATTGAAGGCGGCGAAGAAGGCAGCGAAGAAGAAAGCATGAGTTCGTAGCTAGAAGCTGATTGGAAAAGACGATGGCAAAAGTGGATGTATTGAATTTGAGCGGCAAGAAAGTGGGCTCTGTGGAGCTGTCCGACGCGGTGTTTGCGCCGGAGCAGGTGAACGAGGCCCTGTTGTGGGAAGCGGTGAAGCACTTCCGCGCCTCGCAGCGCCAGGGCACGGCGGCCACCAAGAACCGCAAGCTGGTAGCCGGGTCAGGCAAGAAGCTCTGGAAACAGAAGGGCACGGGCAGGGCGCGTGTGGGGTCGGTTCGTTCTCCGTTGTGGCGCCATGGCGGCACAGTGCACGGGCCGCAGCCGCGCAGCTACGAGTATCCTTTCCCCCGCAAAAAGCTGTTGGGCGCGCTGCGCTCGGCGCTGGCAGCGAAACTGGCCGACGGCAAGCTGACAGTGGTGGATTCGCTCGAAATCAAGGAAGGCAAGACCAAGCTCTACCGCGAGGCGTTGAACAATCTGGACGCGAAGCGGACAGTGTTGCTGGTGGAAAACGGCAAGACGCTGGCGCACTCGCTGGTGCTGGGCGCGCGGAATCTCAAAGGCGTTGAACTGGTACTGAACAATGAGGTTCATCCCTACGATCTGCTGCGCTACGATCGGGCCATTTTCTCGAAGGCCGCGATTGAGCAGCTGACAGAGGCACTCGAGAAGACCGCGTCGAAACGCAAGCATGAGGCGCGCAAGGCTGCGGCCGAGAAGGAGGTTGCGTAATGCCGACTCTGCACACAGTCATTCGCCGCCCCGTAATTACCGAAAAAGGCTTGGGCGCGAAGGAAGCCGAAAACACGCTGGTCTTCGAAGTTGCACCCAATGCCACCAAGACGGAAGTGAAAGAGGCCGTCGAAGCGCTCTTTAAGGTCAAGGTGGACGCGGTACGGACGGCAACCTTTGCGGGCAAAGAACGCCGGCGGGGCAAGTTTACGGGCTTCAGACCGGACTGGAAGAAGGCGTACGTGAAACTGAAGGCGGGCGAGAAGCTGCCGGAGTACGTGAGCAACCTGTAAAGACAGAGAACAGGTGTCAGGAATCAGGGATCAGTAAATGCCCGGCTTGGCGATGCTCGCAGTAGGAAATATCGGAACTGTAATGCGGTTCCGGAAAAGAAGTGAGAGCCGGATTCGTTGAATGGCCGGCACTCAAGGAAAACGATTATGGCAATCAAGACATACAGGCCGATCACACCGACGTTGCGATTTCAGACGTCGCTTGAGACCGGCGATCTGACGGCCCAAACGCCGCACAAGCCGCTAGTCACAACGCGCAAGCGCACCGGCGGACGGCGCAACTCGGGCGATCTGACGATTCGTCATCAAGGCGGCGGGCACAAGCAGAAGCTGCGGCTCATCGACTTCAAGCGCGAGAAGTTCGGCGTGCCGGGCAAGGTTGCGACCATCGAGTACGATCCGAACCGGTCGGCGCGCATCGCTCTGGTGAACTACGCCGACGGCGAGAAGCGCTACATCCTGCAGCCTGTTGGGCTCAAGGTGGGAGCGACGGTGACTTCGGGACCCGAGGCCGACATTCTCATTGGCAATGCGCTGCCGCTCAAGAGCATTCCCGCGGGTACCACGGTGCACGCCATTGAACTCAAGCCGGGCAAGGGCGCGCAGATGGCGCGTTCGGCTGGAGCGCAGGCGCAGTTGGTGGCGAAAGAGGGCGATTACGCCCTGTTGAAGCTGCCTTCCGGCGAGACGCGCAGGGTGCTGGTCGAGTGCATGGCGACGATTGGGCAGGTGGGCAATACGGATCACGAGAACATTTCCATCGGCAAGGCCGGACGCAATCGCTGGATGGGCATCCGGCCGACGAATCGCGGCGTTTCCATGAATCCTGTGGACCATCCGCACGGCGGCGGCGAAGGAAAGACTTCAGGCGGACGCCATCCGGTGACCCCGTGGGGCCAGCCGACGCGCGGCTACAAGACGCGCAACAACAAGCGGACGGACGCATTCATCGTCAGCCGCAGAGCGAAGTAAAAAACAGCCGCTAGCTACTAGCTTCTAGCTTCTAGCTCACTGCGGCGGATAAAGAAGTCAGGCAATAGCCGGGCAGATAGCTTGAGAAAGAGAAAGCTGGAAGCTAGCGGCTAGAAGCTAGGAGCTGGTGCTTATGGGACGTTCGACGAAGAAAGGGCCGTTTGTGGATGCGCACCTCATGGTGAAGATCGAGGCGCTGAACAAGGCCAACGACAAGAAAGTGGTGAAGACCTGGACGCGGCGCTCGACGATCTTTCCCGAGTTCGTGGGCCACACCATCGCCGTGCACAACGGCAAGAAATTTGTTCCCGTGTACGTGACCGAGAACATGGTGGGACACAAGCTGGGCGAGTTTGCGCCGACGCGGGTGTTCAAGGGCCACACCGGCGGCTCCAAGGCAGCGTCAACCGAAACGGTAGCCAAGCCGGCGCCAGCGGCGTAGGCGCTGAAAGCTGAAGTTTGAGGAAGGCATGAGTATGGCAGTGGCAACAAGGGAATACAGAGCCGAGGCAAGGTTCCAGCGCGTTTCGCCGCAGAAGGCGCGGCTGGTGCTGGAACTGATCAAGGGGCGCGGAGTTCAGGAGGCGCTGGATACGGCGGCGTTTACCAAGAAGCGCATCGCCCCGGTGGTGCACAAGCTTTTGACTTCGGCGGTGGACAACGCGAAGTATGTCGCCGGCGAAGAAGGCATCGATCTGGACGTGGACAATCTTTACGTGAAGTCGGCGGTGGCCAACGACGGGCCGCGCATGAAGCGGATTCGTCCCGCGCCGATGGGGCGGGCTTATCGCTACCAGCGCCGGCTGACGCACATCATTCTGTCGGTTGCCGAGCGCGAGTCGGCGACGGGCCTGGTAACAAAGGTGGAAGAGCCGGCGGCTGCAACCGAGCCCGCGAAGACGGCCAAAACGAAGAAGACCGCGCCCAAGGCAGCGAAAGCCAAGCCCGCGGCCAAGAAGACTGCGGCAACCAAGAAGAAGTCCGGCAAGTAAGCCGGGAGATTTTTGAGAGGAAGTATATGGGACAAAAAGTCCATCCTTACGGATTCCGGCTGGGGATCAACAAGCCGTGGCGGTCACGCTGGTTCTCGGAGCGCGAGTATGCAAAGCTGCTGGTCGAGGACGTGAAGCTGAAGGCCGAACTGCGCGAGAAGCTGAAGGCGGCGGGCGTCAGCTCGGTGGAGATCGAGCGGCCGGGAAACAAGCTGCGCTTCCTCATCCGCACTGCGCGGCCGGGCATCGTGATCGGGCGCAAGGGCGCGGAGATTGAGAAGCTCAAGACCGAGCTGGCCAAGCGCACCAATCGCGACGTGTTCATCGACATCATTGAAGTGAACAAGCCGGAGCTGGATGCGCAACTGGTGAGTGAGAATATCGCGCTGCAACTCGAAAAGCGCGTGAGTTTTCGGCGGGCGATGCGCAAGAGCGTGGACTCGGCGCTGCGCTTCGGCTGCAAGGGAATCAAGGTGCGCGTGTCGGGTCGTTTGAATGGCAATGAAATCGCGCGCTCGGAGTGGTATCTACAGGGGCGTTTGCCGCTGCACACGCTGCGCGCCGACATTGACTATGGATTTACCGAGGCCCAAACGACGTATGGGGTCATCGGCGTGAAGGTGTGGATCTATCGCGGCGACATTTATGAGCAGAAACGCCGCCAGGCCCCGCCGGTTGGGAAGACGGTGTTTTAAAGGCAGTTCATAGTTCTTAGTTCACAGCGGCGATTCGCTGAGCGTGACCCGAGGGAACTTAAGAACTGCGAACTTCGAACTGTGAACTGGTTTTCGAGGGTTTTCGTTATGTTGATGCCAAAGAAGGTGAAGTTCCGCAAGCAGCAGAAGGGCAAGCGCCGGGGCAAGGCGTGGCGCGGGTCTACGCTGTCGTTCGGCGAGTACGGTTTGAAGGTCATGGAGTGCGGATACATCACAGACCGGCAGATCGAAGCCAGCCGTATCGCCATGACGCGTTTCATCAAGCGTGGAGGCAAGATCTGGCTGCGGCTGTTCCCAGACAAGCCGATCACCAAAAAGCCCGCTGAAGTCCGCATGGGCTCGGGCAAGGGCGCACTGGACCATTGGGTAGCCGTGGTGCGGCCGGGAAAGATCCTGTTTGAGATGGAAGGCGTGACACCGGAGCTTGCGGCCGAGGCCATGCGCCTGGCGTCGCATAAATTGCCTTTGAGGACGAAGTTTGTGCAGCGCCCCGGTAGCGAGAAGACCACTATCAAGGCCGCCGAGTAGAGAAGCTGAAAGCTGGAGTTTAGGAAAAGAAGATGGAACTGACGAAGATTCGTAATTTGAGCGACGACGAGCTGAAGCACCAGGAGAAGACCTCCTCGGAGCAGCTCTTCCGCATCCGCTTCCAGGTGGCCCTGGGGCAGACCGACGGGGTGAAGAAACTCCGCCAACTGCGCAAGGAGATTGCGCAGATCAAGACTGTGGCGCGCGAGCGCGAGTTGGGCATCCGCGGAGAGACCGGCGAAGACGAGCAAGCTGCGCCGGCTGCGGAGAGCAAGGCTGCCAAGACCGAAGAAGCGACGCCTGCGGCAGAAGCGAAGCACGCGAAGGTCAAGAAGCACGTAGCCCCCGCCAAGGCTAAAACGGCGAAGGTGAAAAAAGCTGCGCCGGCCGCGAAAGCCAAGACCGGGAAGACGAAGAAAGCCGCGGGCAGCGCGAAGAAGAAGACAGGGAAGGCGAAGGGGGCGAGCAAATGACGGCGACCAAGAATCCGGCACAAGCGCCGGCCGCAGTAGGCGCGCGGCGTAACGAAAAAGTTGGGCAGGTGGTTTCGACCAAGATGCAGAAGACGATCGTGGTTGCGGTCGAGATGCGCAAGGCCCACGCAAAGTACAAGCGGATCGTGCGCTCGACCAAGAAGTTTTATGCCCACGACGAGCAGAGCTCGGCGCGTATGGGCGACGTCGTCCGCATCCGCGAAACGCGCCCGTTGAGCAAATTGAAGCGGTGGTCGCTGGAAGAGATTGTGCGGCGGTCGTCGCTTGGCCAGATTGAAGATGCGGTGCTTCCCGGCGAGCAAGTTCCCGCTGAGAAGTAAGGCTGCCGAAAGGAGGGCAAACCATGGCTGTGCAAATGAGAACGATGCTCGCGGTAGCCGACAACTCCGGCGCGCGCAAGCTGCAAGTGATTCTGCCGCTGGGCGGAGGGCTGGGCGCCAAGGCCGGACTCGGCGATGTGGTAACCGCGGCAGTAAAAGAAGCCTCGCCCGACGGCACAGTGAAGAAGGGCAAGGTGGTCAAAGCGGTGATCGTGCGCACGCGCAAAGAGCATCGCCGGCGCGACGGCACCTACATTCGCTTTGACGAGAATGCCGCGGTAGTGATCGGCGACGATCACGAGCCCATCGGCACGCGCGTCTTCGGGCCGGTAGCCCGCGAATTGCGCGAGAAGAAGTTTTTGAAGATCGTGTCGCTGGCGCCGGAAGTGGTGTAGGGCGGGTGCAAGTTCACAGTTCGTAGTTCGCAGTTCGGAGTGGCCGCACGGGAAGACCTAAGAACTGTGAACTAAGAACTACGAACTAGTTTTGGAGAAGAAGATGCCGAGTTTAAGTATTCATCGCAACGATACGGTCAAAGTCCTCACCGGCTCTGACCGGGGCAAGACGGGCCGCGTGCTGCGCGTCTTCCCTGACAAGGACACGGTGCTCGTAGAGCACGTGCGCGTGGTCAAGAAGACGGTTTCGAGCAAGCAGGGCCAGCGAACCAAGGGCGGCATTGCAGAGCAGGAGTCGCCGATCCACGTTTCAAATGTGGTGCTGGTTTGTCCCAACTGCGGCGAGGCGCGCGTGGGCCACAAGGTCGAGGGCGACACGCGGGTGAGGGTTTGCAAGAAGTGCGGGCAGGAATTGCCGACGAAAAAATAAGTTCGCAGTTCTTAGTTCACAGTTCGCCTTCGAAACAGCGATATCGCGAACAGAGTGGCAACTAACTAAGAACTACGAACTGTGAACTGAAGGGTGAAGTGAGATGGCAGCAAGGTTGAAAGAGAAGTACCAGAAAGAGATCAAGCAGGCGCTCCAGAAGGAGCTTGGGCTGGAGAATGCCATGGCAGTCCCGCGTCTGGACAAGATCGTGATCAACATGGGCCTGGGCGAGGCGACGCAGAACTCAAAGCTGCTTGACCCGCTGGTGGCCGATCTGACGCAGATTGCCGGCCAGAAGCCGGTGACCACGAAGGCCAAGAAGTCGATTGCGGCCTTTCAAGGTTCGTACCGGCAATGCGATCGGCGCGATGGTCACGCTGCGGTCCGATAAGGCGTACGAGTTTCTTGACCGGTTGATCTCGATTGCGCTGCCGCGCGTGCGCGACTTCCGCGGGGTCTCGACCAAGAGCTTCGACGGCCGCGGAAACTACACGCTGGGACTGCGCGACCAGTTGATTTTTCCGGAGATTGACTACGCGAAGGTGGAGAAGCTGAAGGGCATGAACATCACCATTGTGACCACGGCAAGGGACGACAACCAGGCGCGCGCGCTGCTGCGCCACTTTGGAATGCCCTTCCGCCAGGGCGCGTAGGGAGAGAGTCGAGAATTTATGGCAACTACTGCAAAACGAGTGAAGGACGCGCGGAAGCCGAAGTTTAGCAGCCGCAAACATAATCGCTGCCAGCTGTGCGGGCGGCCAAGGGGTTTCCTGCGTAAGTTCGGCGTCTGCCGTTTGTGTTTCCGGGCGCTCGCGCTGAAGGGCGAGATTCCCGGCGTCAACAAGTCGAGTTGGTAGAGAGACAGTTCGTAGTTCACAGTTCGTAGTTCGCAGTTTTTATCTACCGCGAAGCAGGGACTGTGAACTTTGAACTAAGAACTGTGAACTTTTGAGCCATTCCCGCTGGTTTCCGCAGGGGCGGACGAACGGGGAATGAAGGAGAAGGAATGAGTCTTACGGATCCAGTAGCAGATTTTCTGGCGCGCATTCGCAATGCGATTCGTGCGCGTCATCAGAAGATGGATGTTCCCGCTTCGAAGCTGAAGACCGAGATCGCCCGCATCCTCAAGGAGGAGGGCTACATTTCGAACTTCAAAGTCCAGGATGAAGCCGGCAAGCTGGTGTTGCGCGTGTACCTGAAGTACGGCGGCAACGAGGCGGCCATCCGCGACCTGGCGCGCGTTTCGCGTCCCGGCTGCCGTGTGTACGTTGGCCGCGACGAGATCAAGCGCGTGCAGGGCGGACTGGGCATTTCGATTTTGACCACGCCCAAGGGCGTGATGACGGGTCGCCAGGCGCGCCGCGAGGGCGTGGGCGGCGAGTTGCTGTGCGAAGTGTGGTAAGGACAGTTCTTAGTTCGTAGTTCACAGATATTTGGCGACGAGAGAGCTTTGGCAACTGTGAACTGAGAACTACCAACTGTTTTTTCGGCTGCAGTGGAACGCGGAATGGCAATGCTCCTGCGGGACTCGCAAGCCAAGAGAAGGATTTCAAAGAATGTCGCGCATTGGAAAGAAGCCGATCCCGCTGCCCGCGGGCGTGAAATACAAGGTTGAAGGCAACACCGTGCTGGTCGAAGGGCCCAAGGGCAAGGTCACGGCGCTGATTGCCGATGGCATCACGTTGAAGACCGCCGATGGCAATCTGCAACTGGAGCGCGCGAGCGAAGACAAGGCCGCGGTGCACGGGCTGACGCGCGCCCTGGTGAATAACGCGGTGCACGGAGTGACCAAGGGATGGACCAGGGAGCTGGACATCGTGGGCATCGGCTACCGCGCGGAGTTGAAGGGCAAGGGAATGGTGGTTTTCACCCTGGGCTACTCGCATCCGATCGAGGTTCCGCTGCCTTCGGGCATTGAAGTGACGATCGATCCCAAGCAGACGCACCTGACCGTCACGGGCGTCGACCGGCAGAAAGTGGGACAGGTAGCGGCCGACATGCGCTCGTTGCGCAAGCCGGATCCGTACAAAAACAAGGGTGTGCGCTACTCCGACGAGCGGCTGAAGAAGAAGGCCGGCAAGACGGGGGCGAAGTAAGGCAGTTCGCAGGTCACAGTTCGTAGTTCACAGTTGGAGTCGAGGGATCGCAAGCAAGGCTGCTACGAACTAAGAACTACGAACTGTGAACTCAGAAATCCGAACGGGGCCGCGGGGCGGCTCCGCTAATAGGTGAGAGAAGACATGATTACGCAACACAAGAGAAACGCAATCCGGCAACGCATCCACGATCGCATTCGCGAGAAGCTCGCGGGAACGTCGGAGCGGCCGCGGCTGAACGTGTACCGCTCGCTCAACCACATTTACGCGCAGGTCGTTGACGATCAGAGTGGCAAGACGCTGGTTTCGGCTTCGAGCATCAAGTTGAAGAGCGGCGGCAATGTGGCGGCAGCGAAAGAGATTGGTAAGGCAGTGGCGGAACAGGCTGTCGCAAAGGGCATCAAGCAGGTGGTCTTCGATCGCGGCGGCTATCTGTATCACGGGCGCGTGAAGGCGTTGGCCGATGCGGCGCGCGAAGCAGGGCTGGAATTCTGAGCTCCGCTCTCTAGAGTTGTGGACGAGAACAGTGGGAAGTTTTCCGCGGCGCGAGTAGCCGGGAAGGACAGACAAGAGCAAATGACAATGCTGACGAAGAAACTCGATGCCAACCAGTACAACCTGAAGGATCAGGTGGTGGCCATCAATCGCGTAACCAAGGTGGTGAAGGGCGGCAAGAACATGTCGTTTGCCGCGCTGGTGGTGGTTGGCGACGCTGCTTCAGGGGTGGTGGGGTACGGATCCGGGAAGGCCAAGGAAGTTCCCCAGGCGATTCGCAAGGGAATCGAGATCGCCAAGAAGAACCTGATAAGGGTACACCTGACCGAGACTACGATTCCTCATCAGGTGCTGGGCCGTTTCGGCTCCGGCCAGGTGTTGCTAAAGCCGGCGCCGGAAGGCACGGGCGTGATTGCAGGCGGCGCGGTTCGCGCGGTGATGACCTCTGTCGGCGTGCAAAACGTGCTGACCAAGAGCCTGGGCTCTCCGAACCCGCACAACGTGATCAAAGCTACGTTCGACGCGCTGACGCAGTTGCGCGACAGGGCCGACGTGGCCACGGCGCGCGGCAAGCAGGTGGGAGAACTGTGATGGCGAAGACAAAAATGATTCGTATTCAGTATTACCGTTCCAAGATCGCCACGCCCACCAAGCACAAATTGGTGATCAAGGGGCTGGGCTTTACGCGTCTCAATCAGATCGTCGAGCGCGAGGACACGAATTCGGTGAGGGGTATGGTGAAGGCTGTGCCGCACCTGGTTCGCATTTTGGAGAAGTAGCTGGGCCGAAGGCACGAAATGTTGGGAGCTCAAACAACGCGAGTTGGCGGGAATTAAACCCGCTGGCGTTATAGCGAGGAGAACATGAGAAACTTATCGAATTTGCGCGCACCGAAGAAAGCCAATACCGGGCGGAAGCGCGTGGGCCGGGGCATGGGATCCGGCATGGGCAAGACTTCGACACGCGGCCACAAGGGCCAGCGTTCGCGCTCCGGTTCGCACATGATGCGCGGTTTTGAAGGCGGCCAAATGCCGCTGCACAGGCGGCTGCCCAAGCGCGGCTTTACCAACATCTTCCGCACCGAGTACACGGTCGTGAATCTCGACCGGATCGCGGAGTTGAAGGTTGCCGAGATCGGCCTCGACGATTACCGGAAGCTGGGTCTGGCGTCGAGCAAGAACGCGCTGATCAAAGTGCTGGGTTCAGGCGAGCTCAAGAAGGCCGTCACCATTCACGCGCACAAGTTTTCCAAGTCGGCGGCAGAAAAGATTGAGAAAGCCGGCGGCAAGGCCGTTGTTGTGGGCGGCGAGACGGCGCCCGCGGCGGCATAAAGCGGCAGCTTCGACAGTGATGGGTGTTTTCAATGTCGAATGAAGCAAGAAGCTGATGGCTGGCAGCTTCTCAGGTGTGACGAAACGCATAGTCCGCGTTTCCCGGGATTGGGTAGGCTGAAAAGACCGGGGAGCGCCTCAAGATGGGATCATTGCACGAATCGACCGGCGCTTCGGGCGCCTGAAGCGGATTACCCAATATGCTGGAAAAGTTTCTCAACATCTTCCGGATTCCCGACCTGCGCAAGCGTGTGCTTTTCACGCTGGGCATACTTGCCGTCTATCGCCTGGGCGCGTGGATTCCCACGCCGGGCGTGAATTACCGCCAACTGGAACTGCTGTTCAGCTCGCAGGGCGGATCCGCGCTTGGACTGATGGATCTGTTCAGCGGCGGCACGCTGCGCCGCATGACGATCTTCGCGCTGGGCATCATGCCCTATATCACCGCATCCATCATCTTTCAGCTTCTCACCGTGGTCTATGAGCCCCTGGCGCGCATTCAGAAAGAAGGCGAGCTGGGCCGGCGCAAGATCACACAATGGACCCGGTACGTCACCGTCGTTCTCGCCGCGTTGCAGGCGATCGGCATTGCGGCCATTCTCACAAAGCAGGGCGTGGTGATGAATCCCGGCCCGGGCTTCATCCTGATGACCGTACTTACGTTGACTACGGGAAGCGCATTCATCATGTGGCTCGGCGAGCAAATCACCGATCGCGGCATCGGCAACGGCATGAGCCTGCTGATTTTTGCCGGCATCGTCGCCGGCCTGCCCCGCGGCATCATCGATCTGTATCAGAAGGTTCAGACCGATGCGTGGGGCCCGATGACATTTTTGGTGGTGCTGGGCCTGATTGCCGGCATGGCGGCGGTGGTGGGCTTCATCGTTTTTGTGGAACGCAGCGAGCGGCGCATTCCGATCCAGAGCGCGCGGCGTATTGTAGGCCGGCGCATGATGGGCGGAGCGTCCAGCCATCTGCCGTTGAAAGTAAACTCCGGCGGCGTGATGCCGATTATTTTCGCCAGCTCGATTCTTTCGGCGCCCTTATTGTTTGGCCAGGTGGAATGGGTGCAGAATAACCGCCTTCTGCAGCCCATCATGCAGGCGCTTACGCCAGGCTACCCCTGGTATGAGCTGCTGAACATCCTGTTCATCATCTTCTTCGCCTATTTCTACGTTTCCATCGTGATGCGGCCGGACGACATCGCCGACAACTTCCGCAAGTCGGGTTCATTTATCCCCGGAATCCGGCCCGGCAAGCGCACCTCCGACTTCATCAACGACATTTTGACGCGCATCACGCTGGTGGGCGCGATTTACCTGATTCTGGTTCAGATGGTGCCCACCTTCCTCATTTCGGGCATCCGGTTCGACAAGATTTGGCTTATCGGGAGGTTATTCGAGAATCTTCCAAACTGGATGATTCACGGAATGAACGTCAACTTCTACTTTGGCGGCACTTCACTGCTGATCGTGGTGGGTGTGGCCATGGATACGGTAAACCAGATCGAATCGCAGCTGATCATGCGTCACTATGACGGCTTTTCCCCGCGGTCCGGTCGCATCCGCGGAAGGAAAACCTGGTAATGTCGTCACCTGTTTCATCTGAGACTCAAACGGAACCTGGCCGGGCAACGGAATCCGATACCGTTCCCGGCCCGATTCTTTTATTGGGCGCACCGGGCGTGGGCAAGGGAACCCAGGCCAAGGAGCTCGTCAAGCTATGGAATATTCCACAAATCTCCACTGGAGACCTGCTCCGCGGCAACGTGGCCCAGGGAACGAACCTGGGGAAGACCGCCAAAGAGATCATGGCGCGGGGCGAACTGGTGCCGGATTCGCTGGTTGACGAGATGGTCGCCGCGCGGCTGCTCCAACCCGACACGGCCCGGGGCTACATTCTGGATGGTTTCCCCCGAACCCTGGGTCAGGCCCACTGGCTCGATGGCCGGCTGGCGGCGCAAATCGAGTCATTGCCGGTAGTTGCGGTCAGCATCCAAGTGAACTATAATCAGTTATTGCGCCGCATTACGGGGCGCCGGAATTGTCCTGTTTGCCAGACCATCTACAACGTCTATATGCGCCCGCCGCAGCGGGAAGGTTTTTGCGACGTTGAGGGTGCTGAGCTGGTCCAGCGAGCCGACGACACGGAAGAGGTTTTCAAGGAGCGCATGCGCGCTTACGAAGCCCTCACTCGGCCCGTCGTCGAGCACTATCGCGAGCTGGGACGATTTGCGGAAGTCGATGGTGACCGGCCGATCCCGGAGATTGCGGCCGGAATTGTTTCCGCCGTTGAACGGTTGCGCCAGGCAGCGTAACTGTAGCGGCGGGTTTGTGCGTGCAGGTGAATTGAAGGTTGGGATGAAGTGGCAGTCGTACTGAAGTCGTCGCAGGAGATCGATAAGATGCGCCGCGCGGGCCAAATGGTTCGTGAGGTTCTGGAACTGGTGCGCAGCAAGGTGAAGCCCGGCGCCACCACCTACGATCTGGAAAAGGCGGCTGAAGCGCGAGTGAAGGAATTGGGAGTGAAGGCGGCGTTCAAGGGCTACCACGGTTTTCCCTGCGTGCTTTGCACTTCAGTCAACAGCGAGGTGGTGCACGGCATTCCATCGCCGAAGCGGGTCCTGAAGGAAGGGGATATCGTCTCGGTCGATTTTGGTTTGGTCGTCGACGGTTACTACGGCGACGCGGCGATCACGGTTCCAGTGGGCTCGATCGACGCCAACGCCGCGAGGCTGCTGAAGGCCACGGAAGACTCGCTGAAGGCCGGCATCGCGGCGGTAAAGCCGGGCGCGACATTGGGTGATGTAGGAGCGGCAGTACAGAACGTGGTCGAGGGTGAAGGGTTTTCGGTGGTTCGAGACTTCGTGGGTCACGGGATTGGCGTGCATATGCACGAGGATCCGCAGGTGCCGAACTTTGGCGAAGCCGGCCAGGGCATGAAGCTGAAAGTGGGCATGGTCATCGCGATCGAGCCCATGGTGAATGCCGGAAAGCCGGATGTGCAGGTGCTGGATGACGGCTGGACGGCAGTGGCCAGCGATGGAAGCATGAGCGCTCACTTTGAGCACACGGTTGCAGTAACCGCGACCGGAGCAAGGATTCTGACGGAGTAGCAATACTCCCGTCCAAAACGTGAAGGCGCGGGATGCGCCAGAAGTGGACACTGATTGTCGAAGGAAGATGCGATTGAGGTCATGGCAACGGTGGTTGAGACGTTGCCTAACGCGATGTTCAAGGTCAAGCTCGAGACCAATCACGAGGTCCTGGCGCATGTCTCGGGAAGGATGCGCAAGAACTTCATCCGGATTTTGCCGGGCGACCGCGTGGCCGTGGAGCTAAGTCCGTACGACCTGAATCGCGGGCGGATTGTGTACAGGTACAAGTGATCAGTGGACAGGGAACAGTGATCAGTCGTTCATGCGCGGAAGAAGGCATTGCCGCATAACGATCGATCTGAGACTGGCTGCTGACAGCCAAGTGAGATTCGGCGCCGGCTTGTTGGGCGCAAAGAAGGGCAGTAAAAACAATGAAAGTTCGGGCATCGGTCAAGAAGATTTGCGTCAAGTGCAAGGTGATTACTCGCAATGGGGTGGTACGCGTGATTTGCGAGAATCCGAAGCACAAGCAGCGTCAGGGATAAGTCAGGCCTGGCAAGGATAGGGAGACTTCCAAAGACAGTTCGCAGTTCTGAGTTTTTAGTTCAAAGGGAAACGCATTCGAGCGGTCATTTGAAACTATGAACTGCGAACTATGAACTACGAACTTTTCAAGAGGCTAGTTAGCCGGAGTCAAGGCTTGCGATGAACCTCGGAAGTTGCTCCTTGTAACCCGTGCGAGCCGGTTGAGGCCGGAGGCACACAACCAAAGAAGGAAACCGAGAATGGCACGTATTGCTGGCGTCGATCTGCCCCGCAACAAGCAGGCACGGATCGCGCTCACTTATATCTTCGGGATCGGGCAGCCCCGCGCCTTGAAGATTCTGGACAAGGCGAACGTAGATGCGTTCAAGAAGATCCAGGATCTGGGCGAGGAAGAGGTCAACCGCATCCGCCAGGTGATTGAAGACGAAGGCGACGTCGAAGGCGACCTGCGCAAGGACGTCTCGATGCACATCAAGCGCCTCATCGACATTCAGAGCTATCGCGGCTTGCGCCACAGGAAGTCGCTACCGGTACGCGGCCAGCGCACCCACACCAACGCCCGCACTCGCAAGGGCCCGCGTAAGGGCACGATTGCCGGCAAGAAGAAAGCGACGGCGAAGACCTAATGGCGAAACCAGAGCAGAAGCCCGAAGCCGGGAAAAAGGGCAAGACGAAGAAGTTCAAGAAGCGCGAGCGCAAGAATGTGCCGTTCGGCATTGCGTACATCCAGGCCTCGTTCAACAACACCATCGTCACCATCACCGACCAGATGGGCAACACGCTGAGCTGGAAGAGCTCGGGCTCGCTGGGATTCCGCGGATCGCGCAAGGGCACGCCCTTCGCGGCCCAGCAGGCGGCTTCAAACGCCGCCAATATGGCTCGCGATCACGGTGTCCGTGCCGTGGAGGTTCGGGTCGCCGGTCCGGGTTCGGGCCGCGAATCGGCCATCCGCGCGCTGGCTGCCGCCGGCATTGAAGTGAAGGTGATCCGCGACGTTACGCCAGTGCCGCACAACGGCTGCCGGCCACCGAAGCGGCGTCGCGTTTGAGGACGCAGTTCACAGTCCGTAGTTCTTAGTTCGTAGCCGCGTAGCACGGGATGAAGGAAGACTGAGAACTGTGAACTAAGAACTGAGAATTTTTAACTGGGCCGGGACGAAGTCCACATCGGACGTAAACCGGCCGACATCCGAAGTCAGGAGAAGAAATGGCACGTTATACCGGAGCAGTTTGCCGCCTTTGCCGACGCGAAGGCACAAAGTTGTTTTTGAAGGGCACCAAGTGCACCTCTGACCGCTGCCCGCTGGAGAAGCGCAACTTCCCGCCCGGCCAGCACGGCAAAGACCGCAAAGCCAAGATCGTGGGCTATGGCCTACAACTGCACGAGAAGCAGAAGGCCAAGCGCATGTACTTTACGTTGGAGAGCCAGTTCCGCGAGTACTACGAGAAGGCCAGCCGATCCAGCGGCGTCACCGGCGAGTTGCTCATCCAGCAATTGGAGCGGCGCCTCGATAATGTGACGTACCGCCTGGGATTTGCCATCTCGCGCCGCCAGGCCCGGCAATTGCTTCGCCATGGGCACGTCACGGTGAACGGCCGCAAGGTGAACATTCCTTCGTACCAGGTGAACGCGGGCGACGTGATTGCTGTCCGCGATAACGCCAAGAAGTTGCTGATTGTGGAGCAGGCTTCGCAGTACGCCGCGCAAAACCCTGTTCCCAGCTGGCTGGAAGCGAATTTTGAAAATCTGTCCGGGCGCGTCCTGCATTTGCCCAAGCGCGCGGACGTTAACTTGCCTATCAACGAACAGTTGATCGTCGAGTTGTACTCGAAGTAAAGAAGGCAGTTCATAGTTCTTAGTTCGCAGTCACGCAATTCGGCAACCGGGACTGAGAACTATGAACTACGAACTGAGAACTCAAATCCAAAAGGAGAACTTGCGCGGCCGCCGCAAAATGCATCGCGACGTACATGCCGCGCGGGAAACGAGAGACATATATGTTGTGGAGAGGATTTCAAAAACCGAAGCGTCTTGCGGTCGATGCGGAGACGCTTACCGATACCTACGGAAAGTTCAGCGCCCAGCCTTTTGAGCGGGGCTTCGGTACCACCATCGGCAACGCCTTGCGGCGCACGCTGCTTAGCTCGATTGAGGGCGCTGCGGTCACCGCGGTCCGCATTGAAGGCGTGCTGCACGAGTTCCAGTCCATCACCGGCGTGGTTGAAGACGCCACCGACATCATTCTCAACCTCAAGCAGATTCCCTTCAAGCTGCAGGGCGAGGGCCCCAAGGCGCTGTACCTGCGCGCCGACCAGCCCGGCCCGGTTACAAGCGGCATGATCGAGGCCGACAGCGATGTCGAAATCCTCGACAAAAATGTCTACATTGCCACCCTTTCCGAGAGCGGCAAGCTGGACATGGAGATGCGCCTCAAGCGCGGACGCGGCTATGTTTCGGCGGACAAGAATTTCGACGCCGACCTCGGACTTGGTTTTATTCCCGTGGATTCAGTGCATTCGCCGGTGCGCCGTGTGAATTACGCAGTCGACGCCGCGCGCCTGGGCCAGATCACCGACTTCGACAAGCTGACGCTCGAAGTGTGGACCAATGGCGCCGTGCTGCCTGCCGACGCTGTCGGCTTGGCCGCCAAGCTGCTCAAGGACCACATGAACATCTTCATCAACTTCGAAGAAGAGATTGAAGCGGAAGCTCGCGGCGATGAAGGCCGCATTCTGCTCCGCAACGACAATCTCAACCGTTCCGTTGAAGAGCTTGAGCTCTCGGTTCGCAGCTACAACTGCCTGAAGAACGCCAATATTCAGACCATCGGCGAGCTGGTGCAGAAGACTGAAGCCGAGATGCTGAAGACCAAGAACTTCGGCCGCAAGAGCCTGAACGAGATCAAGGAAATCCTGGCTCAGATGGGCCTGTCGCTGGGGATGAAGATCGACGAGCAAGGCAATGCGGTTCCGGGCCCGACGAGCATTCCGCCACAGACGGCGCTGGCCGCGGGCTTTGGCCGCTTCGACGATGAAGAGGAGCCGCTGGATTCAGTGGATCTTCAGTTGCCCACCGAAACGGAGAATTTCTAAGGACAAGCCTTCAGCTTTTAGCTCTCAGCTTTTAGCTCTTCTGCGTAGGTCCGGAAAACAAGTTCAAAGCAGGGAACTAAGAGCTAGCAGCTAGGGTGGAAGGCCAAAATCGAAAGAGAGTTTCATCATGCGCCATCGCAATGCAGGATTCAAACTCGGACGCAACACCAGCCATCGCCGCGCACTCTTGCGCAACCTGGTCACCTCCGTTATTGTTGAGGACCGCGTGCAGACCACCGTGGCGAAAGCCAAGGCAGTCCGTCCGCACATCGAAAAAATGATTACCCTGGGCAAAAAAGGCGACCTGCACGCACGCCGTCAGGCGCACGCCTTTCTTTGCACCGACGATGCCGTCAAGCGGCTTTTTGATGTCGTGGCTCCGCGCTACGGCGACCGCAACGGCGGCTATTTGAGAATCATTCGCACCGGGTTCCAGCAAGGCGACGGCGCTGCCAAGGCGTTCATCGAATTGCTGGGCGCTGAAAAGCAGCTTGAAATCAAGCGCCAGAAGCGCGCCGACCTCAAGGCAAAGAAGCGCGCCGACCTGGAGAAGCAGCTCGAAGAGCAGAAAAAAGACGCGGAAGGGCCCGAGGGCGGCGAACAAGCCGCATAAGCCGGGGCATCTTAAGTGTTTCGTGAAAAAACAAGCGGGCATACCTCAATTGAGATATGCCCGCTTGCTTTTGAGCTTTGCGTCTTAGCGGCTACGAACGGAGCATAGCTGATTTGCTTCTCTCTTCAATCGTTTCCCTTGCGACCGTCTTGCGCAGAACCTCGATGTCATCGAGGTCCACTTCCAGAGAGAAGGACTGCTTGGTTGCAGCAAGGGTGATGACGACTTTGCATTGATGACGAAGTTCAGTCACGATTCCCTCCACCCCCTCGAATACGCCGCGATTCACTCGGACTACTTCTCCTACGGAAACGGTGGGATGGGGCCTAAGGACGCATCCACTCGCCAAACCTGTGCGGATTCGCTCGATTTCCTCGACGCTTACCGTTTCGCCTATCCCGCTTCCGAGCAGGCGCAGAACGCCCGGCGCGCTCACGACCGAAATTCGCGCCTCGCGCGCGAAGCGAACAAAAATGTATCCGGTAAAGAGAGGGCGCTCCAGATCGACTACGCGATCAGTCCATTTGGAACGCACCGAGTAGAGCGGGAGGTAGTGTTCCAGGGAGCGGGCCATCAAGTGCTGCGCGACGCGTTTTTCGTGGTTCGCAACGACATGGAGAACACGCCAGGGGCTATCGAACATCGCACGCTCCGATGAATACTTCGCAGATCAGGAAAAGCTTCAATGGTTCCACTCGCAATGCCGGCTGCGCCGTGCTCGTCGGTCTTTCGATGTGCTCTCAGTCGCAATAATCCGCTTTTAGTGCAAAGGTCTTCAGCAGCACCGGAAACGATTTTGCCTGGGCGACAGTGCAAGTATATCTCAGAAATCCGTGTAAATTGCTTCTAGCCAAAAACAGGCTTCCCAAAAGTCGCAAAATGGGCGGCCGCGCGAATCCCGCCACGCGCTGGATCATTGAGGTTGGCTAAAGGCGGCGCGAAAACACAGTCCGGCTAACCCACCACCAAATAAGGAGTGGGAGTCATCGCCGCTTCAGTTGAAAGGGATTAGGCGCAAGACTCTGCAGGACGCAGAAGTCGAAAGACGCGCAGAAGAGAATTCAAGATACTTTAATCTATATGACAATTCTGTTTACTGATTGAACGGCAATTCTTACCATGAGTCAACGCGCGTTCGATGGCACGAACAATCAATTTGTCGCTATCGGAGTGCGCTTGGGCTCGTCGTGTGCCGTAATGCGTTTGAGCAGGTGGACGCTTGGACTGTAATCCGGAACAAGCTCCTTGAGTGCGATCACCAAGCGGCCCGTGTCCCGCGTCTCGCAGATTTCATGCAGCGCTTCGAGCCAGATCCGCATGTCATGCCCGGGAACGCCGTTACCGACAAAGATTCGAATCTTGTCATGTCTCGACGGCACCGTGCCTTCGAGCATTGTAGTGAGTTCTTCTGTGATTTTTTCACCTGGGCGCGTGCCGGTGAATTCGATCTTGATATCTTCCCCGGGACGGAGGCCCGACAGAAGAATGAGTTGCCTGGCAAGATCGACAATCTTTACAGGTTGCCCCATGTCAAGAACGCAAATCTGACCGCCCTCGCCAATCGCCAAGGATTGGAGCACAAGCTGACAGGCTTCGGGAATGGTCATGAAGAAGCGGCGCATTTCGGCATTCGTCACCGTGACGGGGCCCCCTGCCGCGATCTGCTTTTTGAAGATCGGAATCACGCTGCCGTTTGAACCCAGCACGTTACCAAAACGGACCGCAACATATTTGGTGCGGCCATTCTGCAGCGCCATCAGGATCAGTTCGGCGATGCGCTTTGTCACGCCCATCACATTTGTCGGCCGAACTGCCTTGTCCGAAGAAATCAGCAGAAAGTCTTTGACCCCATGCTCAGCAGCCGCGACGGCTACATTGTAGGTGCCGAAAATGTTGTTTTCGATGGCCTCAAACACATGATTCTCCATGAGTGGAACATGTTTGTAGGCTGCGGCATGATAAACCACATCCGGTCTGTAGAGCTGAAAGATCTCGTTCAGGCGGTTACGATTCTGTATGCTTCCAATCTCGGGGTAAAACGAAACGTGAGGAAAAGACTGACGCATTTCACGGTCGATCTCGAATAGAGCAGATTCCGCAATCTCGAAACCGACAATTCCGGCTGGATGGAAGCGCGCAATCTGACGGCACAGTTCGAATCCGATCGATCCCGCTGCGCCTGTAACAAGGACGACCTTGCCTTCCAGCGTGCTCCTGATCGAGCCTTCTTCCAGATGCACCGGCGTACGCCCCAACAAATCCTCAACTGCAACTTCACGGATCTGGCCGGCCAGACCACGCTCTTCAATGACTTCTCCCAATCCCGGCACAGTTTTGAACTCGGCGCCAGTCGTTTGACATAATTCCAGAATCCTCGTCATCTCAACGCCGGTCGCAGACGGAATGGCGATCAGCACGGCAGCTATTCTGTGCCGCGTAACATTCGCGCCGATCGTGTCGCCTGTCCCGAGCACCGGCACGCCGGCGATGCGCAGGCCAACCTTGTTGGAATCATCGTCAATGAAGCCGCACACTCGATAAGCGAGCCTTGGGTTGTTGCGAATTTCTCTTAGAAGGGTATTGCCCGCGTCCCCCGCACCGTAGATCAGAGTTCTTTTAAACGAGGCTTTACTGCTCCGGTATTGCGAGCTGAACCTCGACGTTGAACGAGCCAGAAGCCGAAGACCGCACGTCGCAAAGAAACAGACCATCAAATCGAGAACGTAGAGAGATCGCGGAAACCCAGGAGGCGCCAGCCAGCGAAGGAGGAAGAAGCCGATAATTGAGGCGATGATATTTGCAATTGAAATCCGGATCAGATCGATCGCGGACACATAACGCCAAAAGCCTCGATCCAGCTTTGCTGCATAGAATACGACGAACTTAACAGGCAGCCATATCGCAAGCGCATATGGAAGATAGCGGAAATAGAACGCCGGCACGCTGAAATCGAATCGCAGCAGAAACGCTGCCACGGCCGAGGCCGCAAAGATCCCGGCCTGCGTCGCCCAGATAATAATCCGGCGCACGGCGATGTTCCGAATGAGAAATCCTGTTTCCTTTTTCATGTTCAATTGCTCACTTTCGGAAACACGCAAATCGGAAAGAGGATTCATAAAAACAATTCATGAGGACATTCAGTGGACTTACCGATTGAGTCAATCCTGAGAAACAAGCCTTGGCGCGGGCCACTCCCGGCCCGCCTCAAATCGAAACGTCAGATAAACGAGGGGGATGGCGGCAACCGCGGCGAATATGGGCGCTGCTTGGGGATAAAGCAAGGAAGCCCATGCCAGCGGAAACAACCAACCGATGTTAATGACAGCGACCGCCAGCGTCACCTTCGCATGACTGCCAAAGGCCTTAGCGGCATGTTGATACGCGTGACTGCGATGAGCGTCGTACCAGCGCTCGCGAGAGAACATGCGACGCAACAGAGTTATGGTAGAGTCCACAACGAATGCGCCCAGCAGGATGAGCCAGGGCCAAACGAGTGTGGAGTTTGTTTTCGAGGAATAGAGCGCGAGTGTGCCCAGCATGAAACCGAGGAATCCACTTCCTACGTCACCCATGAAGATCTTGGCAGGCGGCCAGTTCCAGACCAGAAAGCCGAGACTCGCGGCAGACAGCATCAATGAAAGCTGCGCACCGCTCAGCAATCCATCGCGGAGCAAAAGGAATGCGCCGATCCCGCTCACACAGACTGCTTCCATTCCGGCCAATCCGTCAATGCCGTCCATAAAGTTAAAAAGATTTGTAAGCCAGACCAATGCAGCGAATGCGGCGCACCTGCGAACCCAGCCCCAAAGATCGCTGCCGCCGCCGAGCTGCGCGTTGCCCATTGCATCGATACACCAGACCGTCCATGCGGCGGCAAGTGAGTGAACCACGAGACGCGGCCATCGAGCCAACCTGAAGCGATCGTCAAGGAATCCGACAATGGCGATGGCGAGACCGCCTCCGATCAGGGCCCATGCGAGCCGATCAGGAATAAGGCGCTTCTGGAGAACCCAAACGACTGCTGACAAAAAAGCTACTACGATTCCCACTCCGCCGCCGCGCGGAACAGGAACTTCGTGGGAGCTGCGAGCGTTGGGGAGATCAATCAAGCCATGTTGGACGAAAAGTCTGCGAAGACCTGCGGTGATAAGCGCCGAAACGACGAAGACCAAAACGAAGCTTCTCATCGAAGTGCCTTCGTTCGTGCTGACTGGCGAGGTTGCCGGTACCACCGGACAGTTGCGGCCAATCCGTCGTCAAGGGTCAGGGGTGGAACCCACTCCAGCAACCGTTGCGCGCGGCTGGAGTCGATTACGAGCGAATCCAGGAGCCTATTCACCATCTTCTGCTTCAAAGCGAGTTTGGCGGCCAATCGTATCAAGGGCTCAGGAGCCGAAAAAAGCCGCAGGGGTCGAGACAGGAACCGCGCCAAGCGACTCATCAACTCGCGTGTCGAAATATCCTCGGAGTCCTTCACAAGGAAACTCTGACCGGCGGCCTTGGGATGATCGACGCATCGCACCAGGAAATGGGCGAGATTTTCGACACCAATCATGCTGCGGCAGTTGGCTGCTTTGGGCCAGGGCAGAGGCATCGCGAGATCGACAAGCTTGATGAGCCGCAGAAAATTTCCTCGAACTTCGGGGCCGTAGACGAGCGGTGGGCGGACAATGACCACATCGAGGCCGGTTTCTGCCGCAACTGCACGAAGCGCCTCTTCCCCCTCCCATTTCGAAATCGCATATGGATCTTCGGGATTGGAAGGCGTGTCCTCACACAACGGATTTCCGGAGGTCGACTCGCCGTGGACCTTTACCGTGCTTACAAAGATGAACCGCCGAACGCCAGCAGCGACCGCTCCAAGGGCAATGGACTTGGTCCCGTTCACATTTACATTTCTGAATTCCTGCAAGGGATCGCGGGCCGACTCACTCATCACGTGGACGCGAGCCGCCAGGTGCACGACAACGGATGCGCCAGAGAGCGAATCTTCCAGTTTCGGATTAGTGCCCATATCTCCGAGAACAGAGACCTCGATCAGTCCCGGAATCGCCTGTTGCAGCTCTGGCCAAGTTCTGAGATCGCGGATCCCGGCTACGGGACTGAATCCTGATGCGATGAGCTTGCGGCAAACATGTCTTCCCACGAATCCGTTCGCGCCCGTCACCAATACTCGTTCATTCATGCCGGCTCATCAGGAAACGCATTGTTCATTGCCGTCCTTCGATCGGAGTCAATCGGGGAGTTTATCTCAACCAGCATTTCGTGTTGCCAAACCTAAGGCTTGAAGGACTCGCGTCACTCCAGCGGGCTTGTCGTAACTCTCGATGAAAGCCGCACGGCCTTTCCGTCCCTTTTCCCTAATCTCTTCCGGATGCGCAAGGAGGCGCATAAGCAACGATTTCACGCCGTCATCATCGCCGCAATCAAAGTGCCAGCCGCAGTCAAAGCGTTGGATGAGAAGAGCGGGCGTGGCCGCTGCTGGGCCTATGAAGAGGACTGGCCTTCCTGCAGCCATCAGTCCATAGATCTTGCTCGGCACGACTGCGCCGACGGTCGATTGCTTCTGTGTGATCAGTCCCACGTGGCCCTCAGCCAGACTTCCACCCAGATCCTGCAAAGGAGCGTAGCCGGGGAAAGACACATTCCCTATTCCGCGTTCCCGGCAGAAATCGACGAGGTCTCTGCGAGCCATGCCACCGCCGGCGAAAATGAACAAAAAATCGGGAGAATTCGCCAAACGCTCCATCACCGCGCGGATGGTCGCTACCTCGTGCACCAACCCAAGATTTCCGGAGTAAAGAATGCGCAGCGGCCGTTGCTCGGGAAACGGCAAAGGCATAATTACTTGCCCATCGGCCCAATTTTCCGCGACAACGATTCGATCTTCGGCAATGCGGTGTTGCAGCAAGCGCGTTCTCATGCAAGGCCCGAGAGCGATGACCGTGTTCGCCCGGCGCCGGGGAAAATCCAACATTCGAGATGTCCATGCGGCAACCGGAATGCCCAGGGCAATGGCGACGTCCGGATACACATCCATCTCCCATGCCACGTGACGGCACCCGCGTATCCGTTGAACTAACCATCCGATCCAAGCAAGACCCGGCGGGGCCGTGAGGGTTAAGACGACATCCGGTTTTGGAATCCACAGGGCTCTCCATAACGCCCCTGCGTAGAACGTGGAATAGGAGAGAAGCTTCTTCGCCTTGCTTTGCGAAAAGATCGCTGTCCTAACCTTGACCACGCGTATCGTCCCGCCGCCAGTGGTGCGCTCCGGGGA
Source organism: uncultured Acidobacteriaceae bacterium (assembly GCA_963813015.1). Lineage (GTDB taxonomy): Bacteria > Acidobacteriota > Terriglobia > Terriglobales > Acidobacteriaceae > Telmatobacter. Next base: position 122,041 of record CAWEXN010000008.1, on the reverse strand, counting down.
CGCCAGAGAGATATGGCATTGTGTGAGCGCCGGCGCTGCATCTTCTGCGGCAGCGTAATCGGTCGTTCCGCAGATTACACGGACATCGTGGCCTGCTGCCGCGGCTCCGTTCGCGAAATCAGATAGAAACTGCCCAACCGCAGACTGATCAGGGCCAAAGAACTGACTGATAACGATGATTCTTGCTCTAGAAGCCAATTTAATAGCAGGTTGTACGGTCTGGGGTCTGCTTTGAGTCTCTCGCACGAAAGGTCAACTTTCACGCCGCTGTTGTCAAGCGAGAACACAGTCCGGTTTCGGCCCGCACCCCAGAATCCAGTCGTAGACCTCGGTCATGGCCCTCCCGATGCGCTGCCATTGATAGCGTTCTTCAACCAGACAACGCCCGCTATGGCCCATTGCTTCGCGCTCGCGGTCCGTCATTGAAAACAATTGGCGCATTGCCGCTGCGATGCTTCTTGCGTCTGGATCCATGAGGATAGCGGCTCCAATTTCCGCGCCATCGGGAAGATTGCATTCGAGGGGTCATAAGGACCGGCAGCCCACACGACCAAGCCTCGAGAATGCTTATGGGCTGGCCTTCGCTTTCGCTGGGCAGAATGAATGCAGACGCCTTGGCAAGACAGCGATCCTTGTCAGCATCGAACTGTGGACCGAGAAAGTCGATGCTTGAACGAACCTCAAGCTGCTCCGCAAGCCGGGCGAGTTCCGCGCGATGGTGATTCTGGTCCCACCCGGCGATGGTCAGGCGCCAGCCGGCCGCCGCAACGTCGTTGCGAACCGCGCTCCAGGCCTCAATCAAGCTGCGTAGTCCTTTCGAAGGGTGAATTCTTCCGAGATAAAGAAGTGATCGGCCCTGCGGCGATTGCGTGCGCGCGATATCATTTCGCAAAACTGTGCCATTCGGAATCACGCAAATTGGATTCTTCAATCCGTACTCGCGGAAGGACTCTGCTTCAGCAGCATTCAAGGCATGGAGGCAAGCGGCATGACGCAGATGCGCCTTTTCGTAGAGCAGACCGGCAATGCGCTTTTTCCATCGCGAATTTCGCAGCGCCCACGGCTTGAGTAGTCCGTGCGGACTGACGATGTAAGGCCTCGTCTCCCCCGCCCAATGCCTGGCCACAACCGACGGATACATCCAGATGCTGTGGATATGCAGAATGTCCGCATTACTTTTCTCTACCGCCGATGCGAGCCCCGATGCGTAGCCGAAGATGCGCGGACCACGAACCGGAAATGTCCGGATCGCGATGTCGCCCCAAAGCCGCTCGTCAGTCTTCGTATAAGCATCGCGGGCGCTGAACACCACGGGAAGGTAACGGCTCTCCGCGGCAATCGCGAGAGTGAGATTTCGCATGGAATCGAAGATTCCTCCATTCAACCTCGAGATCGAATTGGTGAGGACGGAAAGTCGGTATTGCGAACTGGACATGGGTCAAAAAAAAGACAAGCGCCGCCTCAAGAATCCTTGCAAGCGGTTCGTTGAGTTAAGCGTTCTGCCGTAAACCTAATTCCGTGACGCCGCGCGCAACGGCCTGGAGATAGCCCTGGACTTCCAGATCCATCCTGCAATACTGTTCGACGATCGCCTTCGAGCGCGCGCCCATCCCCGCTCTGAGCTCCGGGTCGAAGAGCTTCGTCATGGCCGCAGCCAGCTGAGAAACGTCGCCGGGTTCGATGACAAAACCATTCACCCCGTGCTGGACAATCAGTCCCGCCGATCCACAAGCGCTGGTTGTCACCAGCGGCTTGCCGGCCAGTCCGGCCTCAACCAGGACCTTTGGAAAGCAATCTTTGTGCGTGGGCAGCAGCACGGCATCGACCGCGCAGTAAATCTCGGCGAGCTTCCGCGGCGGAACCGGTCCAAGAAGGCGAACGTGCCGTTCGACGCCGATGGACCGGGCCAGTTGCATGAAATGCTCAATCGTCGCGCCCTCTTTGCTTGCCGGCTCCTCTGGTCCAACGAATACACAGAGGAAAGACTCGTCGCGGGGAAGAAGCGCCGCGGCCTTGACGATGTCCGCCACTCCTTTGAAGGAGTGCAGATTCCCCGCATAAAGAAAGACCACATTTGAGTCGAGCCCGAGATCGCGGCGGGCATCCCGGCATGTTTCGACGTCACAGAGCAGTGTTTTGAAGAGCGAGGCGCCGGCTTCGAATGGAGCGGAGATCAGCCGTTCGGGAGTGCAGCCGTAAACTTCGGTAAGAACCTGGAACGAAGCAGGGCTTTGATAGATATGATAACGGCACATGCGAAGCAACAATCGCTTCGACAATCGGACCCACCACCGCCGCTTCCTCTCCCACTTGACCGGCAAAGTCTGATTGGTAGAGATGACAACCCGGCCAAGAAGACGAGCGCAGAGCGCGCACCAGATTGCGCCCAGACCGAGCAGGCCCTTCAGAATTACGATGTCGGATTCGCGCGCACAGGCCAGGCCGACACGCCATTCAGGATTTGAGACGAATCCCTCTGGAGTGCTCCCTTTGACGTTGACCCCGAGATGTTTTCCGGGCGAAGTTGCCGGGCGATATAGAACTCTCGAATGCTCCTGATCACGATGCGCATAAAGCGGGAAAGCCTTTACGGAAAAGGGTGCAGCTTGCGCGACTTCAAAGAGCGCATCCTCCGTGTTGCGTTGCAAATCGTAGGTCAGAAAACCGACCTTGAGGCGGGATTTAGGTTCCCCATTTTTCGGAATAACCTCCGAATTTAGTTCGGCGCCAGATTCAATCATCCCATCGCCCATAAAAGCGATTCTTCAGAATGGCAAGTGCACGAGGACTAAACATTGCTGCTTGAGCTGTCATGCGGATGGTTTACGAGATACTCTCCACTATCTTCCTATCCAGCTAGGGAAAGTCCATACGAGCTGACCGGCTTGACCTTCTCCTTGACAAATAATCTCCACATCGCGCATGGGGAGATCCCTGGGAACATCCCAAAGGTAAAGGTTGAAACCATCTGCCTCGCTGCGGGAAAGAGCAAGAAGAACATCTGGGGATACCTCACAGTCTCTAGTAGATACAGCATAAAGAGCGCCACCATTCGTGGACCGTCGGAGTTCAAATTGCGTATTTACGGGCTCGCTAAAAAGCCCAAACTCCCGCCGGGAAAATCGAGCAGATAGTGCCGTGAGCAGGAACCCAAAATTCGTTCTGGATGTTCCGAGGCGCAAGATAGCCTGCCCGCCGGAAGATGTGATCAACGAGGCATTTTGAAGAAGGTCGGCTTTTTCCATAGCTCTGTCACGGATCAGCGATCTGGCATCGGCATATACAAACGGGCAGCCCATTTCTTCTGAGGGCGGAAAGATACGCGGCGAAAGCCCTTTGATTCGAACCGCCAACTCGAGGTATTCAAACATCGCAGTACGTAAGATTGGAACACGCCCCGCGCACTTGTCGTAGGTGGTCGCCTCCGCTGCGAGAAAGATTGCTTGGTTGAAGTCGGAGATGTACCCGTGTGTTCCGGCGTGGACCATGTAGACGGCATAAGCCCCGATTGGAAACTGACCGTGCGAAGTCGGAAAATCCTGTGGCGATGATAGTGTCGGGCGAATGCCTGCAAGACTGGGCGCCTTTAAGCCCACAAACCAGGGAACGAGCGTCAATAGATAAATGGAGGCTCGCAATACCCTTGCGGACGAAGTGTTCTCCCTGAGACGGGCAAACACCAACCGATTACGACGGTCAGATATCAGAAATGCGTAACTTGCAGTTGTCAGAAGTAACTGCTGTGGAGTCTGTAATTGAAACAGGTAAAAAATCAGAGGAATCAACGGAACGAAAGAACGCAGAAAGTAGTAGAGACGCCAACGACGTTTCTTTACAGCAACAACGACAAAACAAACGCTTGAAGATATCAGCAGGGTGAAGAGGCAGATGCCGAGCGCGAAGACGATAAATGCTGCGACTACTCTTAAGGGTGATGGTCCAGCTTGAAATACCCCAACCGCCTCAGGGTCCAGAAGCTTTCCAATCAGGGGTGGAAATATACAACAAGCCGAAGCGGCCCACGCAAACGGTGAAATCAGGAACCTGCGAGGTGAACGTCGGCTTACCGCCGCGATGATCAACGCGGGGACGGCAAGAACGATATCCGCACGACACGCGGCGGCAATAGCGATCAACAAGCATGTCAGTGCCTGCCGACGCGCATTGCCAGCGCGTGTAGCCGAAAGTGCAAGAACCAAGACGACGAAGGAGATCACACCCGTTTCGACAAACGGCGCCGAAGTGACCAGGATAGGACACAGCATGAATGGCAATATTAGCAGTGTGGGCGTGCGTTTGAGCCTGCATACAACGAGCACTCCTAGGCTGATGCAAAAGGCAATCGCCTGGGCGTAATTCGTTGCCGCGACAAGGTTCCTGTACCCCTCAACGCGGAACAGCCCCGCGACCAACCAATAGCTCGCATATTGTTTGTCGTAATTAAAGAAGACGGCGTGCCATGGAGATATTGAACCCTGGGCAATCTGCAGTGCCCCATTGATGTATGCGGCCTCATCATTATGCCGCAGACCGTCACCTGCGACACAAAGGACGAACGCGCACACTGCAAGATAGGCAAGTAAGACGGACAGTCGTGTGTTCGTCCAGCCGCGCATTCAAATTATCCAGTGATGTAGCATGGTCGTGCCCCCAATGCACTGGGATCTATTGGATGGATGATATGTGTGAAAGTCATGTTCTTTTGAGATCACTTCCTCGATCTGTGGCGAGCCGCAAGTCTGCAGATTAGTGCGTTATCCACTAAACTAAGACACCGAATGAGGGTCAACTTTGAAGCTGCTTTTCATTGCGCCAACTTGTAACATCCGCTAACCACTGGCGCATTCTGCTGTAGATATCGTTTCCTGACGCTATTACGCGCGCATATCCAGCCGCAGCGATCTTTTTCCGGGCGGATTCGTTGTTTACGTAGAACCGCGCCTTATCGATGAATTCCTCTGAATTATCGAAAAACTCGGCCTCTTTCCCCTCACAATAAAACTCCTGCATGGCGGAGGTTCGCTCAGAAAGAAGAAAAACTCCGCAGGCCGGAATCTCCCAAGACCGCGTAGTGTACCGATCGCGATTCCATTTGCTGAAGAAACAAACGCCAATTTTGCTCGCACACAGCGCGCGTCGGTAGTCCGCGCCTCGCGCATGAAAGATGGGTCGCACGGACTCATACGCATCCTGGTCGAGGGCAGATGTCCATTCTTCCGCTCCGCCAAAGATTCTGCACTTGAGCCCGGCCCGAATCACTCCCGAAAGGCACTCAACCCGAAGATCGGGCTCCATGTGTCCTGCGAAAACCACGTCGGATCCAAAATCCGTTCTCTTCCTGCGCGGTCAGAGAGCACGGGTAATGAAGCCATGGGATGTAATACATCATGAGAACGCGCGCGCGCTTGGCCCCGAGGCCAGTGGCCTCCGCGAGATTACATTCCCTATTGACGTGATAACCGTCGTATTTCGGCAACGCCTTCAGAAGGAGCCGGTATTCCCGGAGATCCGATCTCCCGAATGGATCGTCGCAGTGCGAGCCTGAGGCAAACGCGAACTCTGGCAACGTTTGCGATGGTTTCAGCAGTGTAGTGATGTCCCTGATAGAAATGCACGACATCAGGGCCGCATGGTCTCGCGCGCCCTCAAGCACCATCCGGTTGACTTTGCGGATATGTGGGCCCGCCAAGTAGCGCTGCTCCAAGCGGCCCGCCAAATTCGGCGGGATATGGGTGTGGGTATCGAAGAGTTCGACCTGTATCCCAAGATCACGCAGAGCTTTCGAAGCCAGGCAAGCTCGTAGAATCTCTCCGAAGGCCGAGCGGACGATCAGGACGGACTTGACTCTTATCTGTGCTGGACGCCGCCATAGATCTTTCGAGAGAAAGCTCTGCTCAGAATGGACGAATGCCGCGTGCTCCACCCATCACTGGAGTAGAGCCTAAGATGCGCTTGCACGTGTCAATCAGCGCTGTCGCAAATGCGAAATCCGGCCACCGAAAGAGCTGCGCGATAGATGCGAAAAGACTAAGTATTTGCCCAAGCCGAGCTCGGACAAGGCCGCCGCGTAGCGTTGGAAAGAGGATCGCTGCTTATTCGTGCCTGGATGGCAAGAAGCGGGTAGGAGTAACGCGCGATATCGGAGCGAATCAACGGCCCACCAATGAACCGTGTGTCGATTCAATGCTCCCGGTAATCGCCAGCAAGCCGCGAACAAAATTCAGCGAATGTTCAGGAGTTAGCTGTCGCGGAACGAATCGCTCGCGCTCGCTCGCGCTTGATCCGAAGTAGTGATCCCCGCCGGTCGCGGCGAATCGCGGTCATCTGCGACAGATAATATCCCGGCATGGTCATGAGAATGTTGCCGACTAAGTAAAGTTGATAAAGCAAAGTTCCATCGAACTGTTCGGTTCTTATTGCGCGCGCCGCGTCCGTGCGGATCACAAGGCCGGAAATAAAGATCGATCTTCGGAAAAATGCCGCCACTGTTTCCGGTCCCGGATCGAATATACGGTCACCTGGGAAGTAGCGATGCACGTCCAGCACTTCTTCGAAGTCTTTTGAAATGGTTTGCCACGCACGCAAAATTACGCCCACTTCCGGGTTCGCGTCTGTCACTCTTGTAAGTTGTTGCAATGTTCCGGCGCACCACAGATCGTCGTCGCCCATGAAGACGCAGTAGCGCCCTTCCGCGTGATCGACAAGATAGCGCAAATTGCCGTCATAGCCGAGATTCGCAGGGGTTGTGAGGAAACGGACATTCAGCAGTTCATGAGCTTGCGCGAACTGCTGAACCACTTCCGCAATCTCTTTTCTTTTAGGCGAGGAATCCTCGCTGACCACAATCTCCCAATCGCCGGGCGGCTCTGAAGCAATGCTCTTGAGCAGATCGGACAGCTCTTCAGGCCGATTGAACGCAGGGATGCAAATGGAAAAGCGTTTCGTCATTTCCTGATCTTTTATGCGGATGGCCGATTGAATGGCTTAGCTGCGCGGGACTTCCGGGTCCGAAAACCACTTGCCCGGTTCGCTAAGCGGGCATGGCGTGTGCGGCGGCTTGCGGCGTCAGATTCGTTGACCTGGCCAGAGTCTGCTCAATGGCGACGAAGACAAGAATCGGAAGGCCTCTCGTCGCCAAGAGGTACACACCAAGCGTTGCGGTCATGGGTATCGCCCAGAGGCACAGCAGGGTGATGATGTAGAAGCAGAGAAGCAATGTTCCCATGTCGACCGCGGAATGCGTCATCGAAATGCAAACCTTCGCAATCCTTCCGATGAGGAAGAAACCGCCAAATACGCCGAGCGTACCGAAGTTAAAGTACAATTCCGCGAGCGTCCCGGCACGACGCCATTGATCGATGGATCCTGATAGATATACTGTCCGACCAGCGCAGTCATCGCCTCCGGTTCCGGCACCTTCAGAGGGATGTGCAGCAGGGTCGCTGGGGCATTGACGGTCATAGCAAGTCCCTGAAGCAGTGTTGAGCCGAACGCATGGCCATATTGAGTCACCATGTCAAAGGCGAGACTGATCGTCGGGTATCTTCCCATTTGCCAGTCAAAGACGGCGGCCAATTGATTGGTCACAAATTGGCTCGGCGTGGCTCCGCCTTGAACGAGATAGTTGAGGCCGTTCGGCATTGTGGTCGTTCGCGCGACGGTCTCGAACACAATGATTCCCACGATGCCGACAGCGATGACCAAAGCGAACGGGCGGAAATGCCGTGGGGCAATCTTGTTCACGACGAATAAAAGCGGTAGGACCGCCAGCAAGTTCTCAGCGCGACTGCCAGTCCAGAATAGATTCAAAAACATACAAGCCGATCCGCCAACAAGCGCGGCGAGCGAGATCCTTGGGTGATTCCTGCTGAAACGCGAAACCATGAACGCAGTTAACAGGAAGATGATGCCCCAGGAAAGCCAAGTGGACATGAATACATAGCGGGCGGTTCCTTCGGAGAGCTGCCTTGCCCGGTCAATGGTCGCCACGTCTTCGACCAGTTCACCTGAGCTCAAAAAGAGCTGGTAAGTGCCCGCAACGCCTACAAGCGTAAAGACCGCTCCGGCGAGAACAAGCAGCGCAGAGCGCACGCGGACTAAATGCGGTCCGTTGGGTAGAGCCTGAGGACGCGACGGCGCAAGTCCCCACCAAAGAGCCAATTGTGCCAGGAGTACGAGCGCAAGCGATAGATACACGTGATGGATTTGTGTATGGCGATCGAGGGCCGCAATTTCATAGAAACCGAGGGAGATATAGTCGGTTCCGGTGAGGTGGACGAACGCCGACAGTGGGTAGGTGAGCAGAAACGTGCCGAGCACCAGCGTATATCCGTTGATGAAGCTGCCCGTCTTTACCGCCGCGCGAAGCAGTATTGCGACGGAACCCACGAGAAGGAGCGCAGCGAGAACCCCGGCGCCCGGCGCATCGACACGCTCGCGCCGCACCAGCAGAGTCACGGCGACGATCACAATGACCGAGAGAAGAAGCCGGCGCCACGGAATTGCCCGCGTCTCTTGTTCAGTCATCAGCATGCGCTCTCTGCGACCCCTTCGTTTCTGTTTTCCGCCAAGAATCTTTCTCTGAACAGTTCAACCAATGCGAGCGCCATGGCACGAACAATGCTGGGCCGAAAACCCCACAACGAGGGCAGGTGGACACCTTGCTGCGTGGTGAGATATAGCCCCAAACAGATCAGGTAAATCGCCTCTGCAACCAGGACGGCGCAACAAAAGCCGAGCGCTCCCCATCGCGGGACGAGGGCGATGCTGAGAAGAATCAGTGCCGTGAGGTTGACTGCGGCGCCGAACGTGCCTGGAACGATGAAGTGAAGGCCGCGCAGATTGTTCTCCAACGTCCTCGTCATGGCTCTGAGCGACATTGCCAGCGCAAGGGGATACGCAGCCGGGATCGCGCTGACATACGCCTTCCCAAAGCCAAAGCGGATCACCGGACAAACAAGAGCGCATGCGAAGAGAAAACTTGCCCCGGCAACCACCTGTGCCATCTGAAACCGGCGCAGCATAAGGGCCAGTGAGGCGCCTGCATTTTCTGCGCTTGAAACTTCGACAAATCCAATCTGCGTGAACGCCTCAGTCGTGATCGTGATCGGCATCGTGACCGCGAAGGCGACGGCAAAGTAGCCGATTTGCTCGAGCGTCGTTGTGCGAATGAGGATGGCCCGATCGGCGTTGAGCAGAACAACTGCGGCGAGGCTCGGCGCCGCGAAGCGGATTCCCAATCCCAAACATCGGCGGTAGGCACCACGGGGAAGGCGCCGATTCAGCCACGATGGCCTGATGTGAATGAGATGCAGGAGGCACTGGAGCAATTGGTTGCCGAGTGCCGAAAGCACGGCGGTGAGAGGCGTGAGAGTCCCGATAAGCCACAAGATGAGAAGCGCGACTACGTAGCTCGCCTGGCCGGCGAGCGTTACGGCGTTGACCCACGTGAAGCGCTTCAGGCCATAGGCCATGGCGTTGAAGTACGGCACGAGGATCATGAATGCGCCGCAGGCGCAGGAGATTTGTACTGGGATCGCTAACTGGCGATTGTCACCTGTAAGCGTGAGCGGCGCGCAAAGTATGAAGAGCGGAACTGCCAGCAGAACCTGAGCGACAGCGAGACGGAAGCCGGTCGTCAAGATCTCCTCCGGATGCTTCGGGTCTTTGGAGATGAGTGCTGTGATTGCCTGCGGCGTTCCGAGACTGAAGAACGCAGCCATCAGTGTGGGAAAGTAGAGGAGAATCGCCAGTTCGCCGCGTCCGCGGGGCATCAACAACCGCGAGACCATCAGGCCGGAGACGCCGCCGAGTGCCACGCGGAGCAAGTTGGCTCCCGAAGTCGAGACGTACGACCAAATCAGATGTTTGCGATGTTGGGACGTTTTCCCGCTCCAAGATCTAATGTGGCGTTCTGACGGAGCTCACTCATTGACAGGCACTGACTTGAATTCCGCCAGCAATTGCACAAAGTGCGGATTCGTGGCCAGAATGTTACGCCCGAGAATGTAAAGCCAGGCGCCAAACAACCCGAGAGCTGTAAAGAGGAGGACAATAAGAGTGCGTCTCGGCGCGGATTTTGTATCCGGCGGAATGGCTTCTTCAACCACCTGGATGACCGCCGCGTTCCGGGACTCATCCCATCGTGCAGCGTCATATTGCTTTAGCAAAAGATCGAAGAGGGCCTGGCGGTATTCGAGCTCATGTTCGGCGCGCAGATAATCTGCACCCGCGCCGGCAACGTCAGCCAGATCCAGCCCGCCGGATTCTGGCGCGCCGCTGCGCTCTTCAAGCTTGGCCGTTTGGTTCTGGAGCGAGGAGAGCTGGCTTTCCAGCAACTGAACCTCGGGATTCTGTTCGGTGGAGTAGGATCGCAGCGCCTCCAGTTGAACTTCTTTGTCCGCGACCTCAGCGTGCAGATCGGCCAGCGAGGTGATCAGTGCTTTGGTCTGCGCGTCCAGTTGAATCAGTCCCTTTTGCTTCTGTATTTGCTGGAACGTAAGCTCAGCATTCACCAGATCTGCTTTAGCATCCTTCAATCGCTGCTCGTAGAAGAGGCGTCTCTGCGATGCTTCGGTCACAGCCAAATTCTTTGTCAGATCGCGAAGTTGCTCAGGGTAAGCGTTGGCGATGGCGGCAGCACGCTTCTTGTCAGTATCTGTTACCGAAATCGCGATCAGCGTGCTCTTTTCCGAGCTGACAATGGTATGGTCAGCAAGCGCCTTTCGAGCGGCCGTCATGTTCTTGGTGTGATAAACGCCGGAGAGACCGAATTCCGCGATGATCCCGTCCGCGACGGGCCGCGAAGCCAAAAGGCCCAGGTAAAGTTCGTTGGGATTTCTCAGGCTGAGTCCGCCGCCGGTTGCCCCTGCCAAGGGGTTGGTGACGGTTGAATTCAGGGCCAACTGGCTCATGAGCAATGCCGCTGACGGCTGCGTTTGCTGCGGCGTCATGATCTTTGTTGTCGCCGTGTAGCTCACCGGCAACAACAAACTTACGATGATCCCAATGAGAAACGCAATTCCCGTAACTAGCAAGACCGGCCGCTTGCCGCGGGCCAAATGGGTGAGAGCACCAAACACGGAGAATGCGGGCACGTGCCGTCGCTCGTCGGCGAAAGCTTCTCCGCGCGGGGTCACTTCTTCCTCGAGCGTCGTTGAATTCTGTTTCATCATGGTTCGCCGAATTGCTAGTAAGCCGTACCGAGAACAGCGCCGGTCAGGGCGGTTTGCGACAGAATCTGCGTGAAGTATGGTAGCTGTTGGATGAACGTGCTCGGCCCTTTCAGTTTTGGTGGGACGATGATCGCGTCTCCTGGCAGCAAGGTTGTCTTGTCAAAATCAGAGCTCCAGAAATCTCCGCGAGTTTGCCGGCTGATTACCGTGCCATCAGCCCGGATCAGGAAGACACGCTTGGTGTCCGCCTGTCTTGTGGGTCCTCCGGCATCGTTCAAGTACGCCAAGAGTTTCTTCCTTCGCTCATATCGGAAGGCATTCTCGTTGTAGACCGCGCCTGAAACCTGCACGGTGTTCAACTCCGGCGGAATGTAAAACGTATCGCCGTCCTCCAATGGAAATGACGGGATGTCGTCGACACTGCTGGCGTTGGGCTTCATGGCCAGAACAACGCGCCCTGTTGGCTGCACAGCGGCAAGCTGCGCGATCAATGCCTGCTGTGCGCTCAACTGCGCCTGCTGCTCTGAATTGCTTGGTGCGCCTACGGTGGAAGCGGCGGCGTTGCGCGCCAGGAGGTCTCTCTGCATCTGCGAGGTTGATTGCCTGATTTCGAGCTCTTCGGCTCGGCGCGTGGAAATTCGGTTGAGCTGCGACGCATAGAGATAGGAATGCGGCGTGAGCCCGCCGGCGCGCTTGACCACATCGCGCAGCGTTTCGCCGGGGCCGATGCGGTAAATGCCCGGCGCATTCACTTCGCCGTCCACACGGACGAAGGCCGCATGCTTATCCACGGGCAGAGGAATGTCCTTCTCGGAGAAGATGGTGACAACGTCACCGGGCTGCAGCACAACGTTATCGTTCGACGCGGGGTCGTCGATGGCGTTGGCCAGGTTGAATGCGACCAGACGCGTACTCAAATCGTGCTGGTCGAGCCGCTCAATGGCCGCGTAATCCCAGTTGATCTCTTCGCCATTTCTGGCCGCAGCGAAACTGGCTTCGCTGCGCTGAATGGCTTCGTTTTGCGTGTTGATCTCCGCCTGCTGACTGGTCCCCTGCTGTTGATTGTTCCCATTTTGCGGATTCATTCCTGCCTGAGGACTGAGCCCGATCTGCGCATTATTCCCGGGTTGAATGTTGGTTCCAGCCTGATTCGTGGGGGAAGTCTGGGCGTTCGTTGTGCTCTGCTGGTTCGTCCCTGGCTGTTGATTGAATCCGTTTTGCGCGATGAACCCGTTTTGCGGGTTCGTGCTGTTCGGTGCATTGGTTGGGACCGGCACGGTCGTTCCCGTTTGCGGATTGAACTGATTCGGCGCAAGGCCGAATGGATGGGCGATTCTCTCCGGAACAAGAAAATTCTGCTGGTTCCAGTAATCGCGAGTGAGCAAGAATTGGCGGTTGGGAATGAGGTCTGAGACGCGCATTCCATCGTGCCAGGCATAGCGTCCCGGCTGTCCCACGTTGCCTCGAAGAGTTACTGCATTGTCGAAGCGAGGAGAAAGTGGATAAACGCGCAACAGGTCTCCATCGCGAAGCGTGCGCTTAAGCCCGGAGTCATCCAGCGCGAACGACTCTGCCTGCCGGCCTTCGTGATTCTCAATTCGCTCCAGCAGGACCCGGCCTTCGTCGGCCAGATTTGTCGTGCCACCCGCATCGCTCAGAGCCGAAGCAACGGTCTCGTCACCCTTGATCTCGTAGATTCCGGGCTCGTTGACGCTGCCGATGATCGCCACCTGCTGCTCAGCGGGCGGAATATAGATCACGTCGCCGGGCAGGAGCTGAACATCATGCGACTTGTCGCCTCTGCGCAATAAATCGTACAGGTCAAACTCCGTGATCACCTGATCGCTGCGGCGCAACTGTATGTGGCGCATGGAGCCGGTCGCCGAGGGCCCTCCGGAAGTGAAGAGAGCATTCACCAGGGTGCTGAGCGAACTGATGGTATAAACGCCAGGCTGGCGGGCGCTTCCCAGCACAAAGACCTGGATGGAGCGAAGCTGGCCAAGGGTAACGTTAAGGTCAAAGTCTTTGTAGAGTGTGGCGATGGCCGAATGCAGAAAGCTCTGTAGTTGCTCGAAGCGCAGGCCGGCCACCGTCAATGTCCCCACCGTGGGAACAAAGATCTGCCCATTGCGATCGACGGTGACGCGCGTATCGAGGTCGATCTTTCCCCAAACGTGAATGAGCAATTCATCGCCCGGACCGAGCACGTAATTAGCCGGCACCGGAATGCGGTCAAGCGGAGCAAAGGTGGTGGGAACTTCATCGAACAGGTTTCTGCCAAATACCTGCAGAGGATGGCCGGCCTCGTCTTCGGCAAAGATCTGAAACTCTGTTCGTGTGGTAATCGGGCCAACCGCCTTATAAGGAGGCGGAACGCTTGTCGCGGGAGTGGGAGGGATTGCGTAAGGAAGTGTGTTTACGCCCGGTGTAGGCGTTTGCGGATAAGCCGCCGTTCCCGGCGTGGGAGCTGTGTTCGTCGCCGGAGAGCACACCGCTTCCAGGCCTTCGGGAACGGGTCCCGGTCCGGTCGGACATTCAATGGTCTGTGCTCCGGGGGCCGTGGGCGTCGCTTGCCCCGCGCAGAGCGCGCCGGGAACGAGAAAAAGAAGAAGAATTCTGCGTTTCATCACGATCAAGTCTTCTCAATTCAAATCAGCGTTCGTTTCTTTGTGCTTCTTCCCCAGTAAAGCTCCGTTTAGAGGTTTCGGCCCGCCTTGAACATCTCAATTTCAGCGCTGAGTTTATCGACCCTTTGTTCCAATTCCCGCATTTGTGCGGAGTATTCGTTCCTGTCTGCATCGCCACCGTTTCCCTGGGTTGTGCCATTTAACAGCCCGCGCATCGCTTCGCGCGCCAAGTCCGACACGCTGCGCGCGCCGGTCGCGAGCGAAATCCGCCGCAGAGTGGAAAACTCCTCCTCTGACATTCTTATGCTGACGATCCGTGACCTTGGCCTAAGAACTCTCATAGTGGGTTCATTCAGGGATTGAAAACTGGGTGTGCCGGAATTGCTCGCGAAAATGAACAGCTGTCAGATGCTTCGTGGGGTTGAAATCAAGGCCCGAAAAAATTTGGTGGTTGAATCGGAACTGTGCAAGGAGCAAAGACCGGACAAGCTTCGCTCCTGTCGGTCCCATGCCGCAGGATGGGCCGGTCATCTTTGCCAGGAAAAACACGTGCACGGTCAGGGCAATTGCCTTGAAGGTTGCGCGCCTTGCAGCACGATGTGGCCCGACTTGCCTAGCTTGGATTCGTAAGCGAGACTACCTTAACACGCGAGTCTGAGGGAAGCAAGGGAAACGTATGACACATGCAATACATATCTAAGTGATTGACACCATTGCTAAGTATGACCGATTTTCGCTCGCTGTGTAGGTGACCAAAGGCACCCCTCTGAACTGGCAGAGCCCGTTATCCTCGACCGTTCAGCAGGTCAGGAAAGCGGCGCCTCAGAACCATGAACGCGACACCCTGCATGGCCAAAGCGCCGCAGCAATCCAGCACGACGTCCCAAGGCGTCCCGGTCCGATTTGGCAGGAAAGTCTGATGCCACTCATCCCAGCTGGCGACCAGAGCGGTGCCGGCAATCGCCAACTCGAAGTCGAGGAAAAACCGAAAGCGCGGCAAAGTCATCCACCACGCGCGCAGCCAGGCCAGTCCCAGCGCGCCATAGCCCAGAAAGTGGCCAGCTTTGCGGATGGAGTGGTGAATGGCATCCCAGTTCGCGTTGCGTACTGGTCCGAAGAGCGCCTCAAACAGAACGCGCAGTGGATGCGACGTTCGGTCGGTGCCAAAGTACTCCGTGGACTCAACCGCGATGACGGCGATTCCCACGGCGACCGGCCACCATGCGCTTACCCAGAAGCCGAGGCCGCGCCGGCTACTCGACATGATAGTTCGGCGCCTCGCGCGTAATGATCACGTCATGCACGTGACTCTCGCGCAGGCCGGCACCCGAGATGCGCACGAACTTGGCCTTCTCCTGGAGCTCAGCGATGGTGCCGCATCCAAGGTAGCCCATCCCGGATCGCAAACCGCCCACAAGCTGGAAGACCATGGCCTCCAGCGGTCCGCGGTAGGGCACGCGCCCCTCAATGCCCTCGGGGACATACTTGGCCAGCCGGTTTTCATTGGCGCGCTCGCGCTGGACCACGTCCGCCGGCCCGCTTTCCGCGACGCCGAAATCGGCCGAACTCTGGAAATATCGTTCACCCGAGCCCTGGCTCATGGCCGTCAGCGAGCCCATCCCGCGGTAGCTCTTGAAGCTGCGCCCCTGGTAAAGAATCGTTTCACCGGGGCTCTCGTCGACGCCGGCAAAGAGCGAGCCGATCATGACCGAGCTGGCGCCGGCGGCAATCGCCTTGGTGATTTCACCGGAGTATTTGATGCCGCCGTCGGCAATCACCGGAATATCATGCTTGCGCGCCGCGCGGTAAGCTTCGGCGATGGCCGTAATCTGTGGCATGCCCGCGCCGGTGACCATGCGCGTGGTGCAGATGGAGCCGGGGCCGATGCCGACCTTGATGGCGTCGGCGCCCACGTCGATCAGCGCCATTGCGCCCTCATAGGTGGCCACGTTCCCAGCCAGCACCGCAACATCAGGGAAGCGCTTCTTCACGTCTCGGACTGCTTCCAGTACGCGTGACGAGTGGCCGTGCGCCGAGTCAATGGCCAGCGCGTCGGCGCGGTTGCGGACCAGCTCCGCCGCGCGCTCCAGAAAATCGCCCGTCGCTCCGATGGCTCCGCCCACGCGCAGCCGGCCCTGATCGTCCTTGCTGGCGTTGGGATACTTCAACTTTTTCTGGATGTCTTTAACCGTGATCAGGCCCATCAGCTCGTATTTGTCATTCACGACCAGAAGCTTTTCCACGCGGTGCTTGTGCAGGATCAGCTCCGCCTCTTCGAGCGTGGTGCCCACGGGCACGGTGATCAGGTTCTCCTTGGTCATCACGTCGCCCACAGGAATGTCAGTGCGCGTCTCGAAGCGCAGATCGCGATTGGTCAGGATGCCCACCAGCCGCTTGCCCTGCGTGACGGGCACACCGCTGATTCGGTAGCGGCGCATGACTTCAAGCGCATCGGCAATCAATTTGTCGGGGCCAATGGTTACGGGATCGACGATCATGCCGCTCTCTGAGCGCTTCACTTTGTCGATTTCGCCGGCCTGGTCGGCAATGGAAAGATTGCGGTGCACGATGCCGATGCCGCCCTGCTGGGCCATGGCAATGGCCATGCGCGACTCGGTCACCGTGTCCATGGCCGAGGAGAGCAGCGGAGTGTTGAGCGTGATCGCGCGCGTCAGTTGCGTCTGCGTGCTCACCTGCATCGGCACAACCTCGCTGAAGGCGGGCACCAGCAGGACATCGTCGAAAGTGAGGGCTTCAGGAAGATTTTCTGCCAGCATAATGGTATGAGGCGCCCGACGAACAAGGCTTCTTCACTGGCGGGCGGTTCCCACTATTGTAGCGGAGCGGGCGAGGGCGGCCGGATGTGCGGCCTTACTTCTTCAGCGGCTTCCTCGCAAAGTAGTACAGGGAGTACGCCAGCGCTGCGAATGCTACAACGCTGACATAGTTGTTATCCAAAAAAGTGTGCGGGAAGTTGAGAATGTCGCCTTTGCCGACTGTGGCCTCATAGGCCTTGAGCGCAACGCCGATCAAGCCCACAATGCCGCCTGCAGCGATCAGCCCAGAGGCAAACAGCGAGCCGGGTGAGATCTCACTTTCAGCATCCGCGCCTTCGCCGTGCCGCTTGGCGGCTTGATCCACCAGCCAGCGCACAACGCCGCCGACAAAGATTGGCAAAGTGGTGCCGATGGGCAGATATGCGCCGACAGCAAACGGCAGTGAGCGAATACCCAGGAGTTCGACCGCAATCACCAACGAAACGCCGATCAATACAAGTCCCCAGGGAAGCTTGCGGCTCAGGATTCCGTTGATGACCGTGGCCATGAGGCGCGCTTGCGGGGCTGGAGCGGCTGCGCTGCCGATTCCCTGAATCCAATGCACTTCAATTTGCCCCGTGGCTGGCGAGTAGAGATATTTGCCGTCCTGCAATTCGGTTGAACCGATCGCATTGAGCAAGATGTATTCGGATTTCTGGTGAGTAGTCGTGGTTTTGCCGTCGGGCGCCACCACGCGGATCTGGTTTGGCAAGTGCTGCGCGTCCGTTTGAATACTGACGCCGGGATGGGGCGCGTTCAAGTTCCATGGCTGCGATGCTGCGTGGAACTCCTGCAGGCCCGTGTTCATCAGGTTGAGCGTGAATCCGATCACGACCGTGGAAACAACCACGCCGATCATCAACGCGATCTGCTGCAGGCGCGGCGTGGAACCGACGATGTAGCCGGTCTTGAGGTCCTGCGAAGTATCTCCCGAGTTGGAAGCGGCAATGCAGACCACGCCGCCGATCATGATGGCCAGCGCGCCGAATGCGGGCGCGGTCCAACCCTGCAGGAGAAAGACCGCCGCCGTTGCCATCAGGGTCGCGATGGTCATTCCGGAGACAGGGCTGGCCGAGCTGCCGACGAGTCCGACAATGCGCGAGCTGACGGTCACAAAGAGGAATCCAAAGACCACTACCAGCAGCGACGCGGAGAGATTTGCGGCCCAGCCTACAAAGGCGCCGGGAACGGGCTTGAATTCGAGGAAAAGAAACATGCAGATCATAATGAGCAGCGAGCCGATGATCACCACGCTCATGGAGAGATCGTTCTCCGTGCGGATCGGCTTGGCGTGTCCAGCGGCTCCGGGGCGCATGGTCTTCAGTCCTGCTGTGAGGGCACTGGCAATGGTGGGGACTGTCTTAATGAGCGTGACGACGCCGGCCGCGGCCACCGCTCCTGCGCCCATGGGCTTTATATAAGTGGCCCAAAGATCCCAAGGGCCCATCTGGCCGACGGGAACCAGGCCGGGGTAGATGGGATGGGTAAGGTCTTTGCCGAAAAAGTACATGAGCGGCATGATGACGAGCCAGGACAAGACGCCACCCGCGAAGATGATGCCCGCGACGCGCGGACCGATGATGTAACCCACGCCGAGATACTCCGATGTGGCGTTGGCGTTGATCGAAGCTCCCTTGAGCACGTGCTGCGGGCCGAAGTCCGGCTGATACTCCGGCGCGTCTGGCCAGGCACCGAAGAGGTTCTTGTTTTGGAACAGCGTATAAACGCCACCAAGTCCCAGGCCGAGAAACACGCGGCTGGCCAGTGAGCCGCCCTTTTCGCCGGCGATCAGCACATCGGCGCACGCGGTGCCCTCGGGATAAGGCAGAGTGTTGTGTTCCTGCACGATAAGCTGGCGGCGCAACGGAATCATGAAAAGCACGCCGAGCCAGCCGCCGATCAGGGCGAGCATGAAGATGCGGGAGTACTCAAGATCGAATCCGAGAAAAACGAGGGCGGGCAAAGTGAAGATGACGCCCGAAGCGATCGACTGCCCGGCGTTGCCAGTGGTCTGGACGATGTTGTTCTCGAGAATCGAAGCGCGGCCGAAGGCGCGAAGAATGCTGATCGACAGCACCGCGATGGGAATCGATGCGGCCACTGTGAGTCCGGCGCGCAAGCCTACATAGACTGTAACGGCGCCGAAGATGAGCCCGAAGATGGAGCCCAGTAACAGGGCGCGGAACGTGAACTCGGGCGGGTGCTGATCGGCGGGAACAAACGGCTGGAATTCTGCCAAGGCAAGCCTCCGGAAGGCGGACTGCGAAGTTCCTGTGAAACTCCTTGAAGGGCGAGTTTAGCAGCGGAAGGGGTGGGTGCGACAATACCCAGCGCCCTCATTGCGAAATGAGCTCGGGTCGCGTAGCGTAGGTGCATTCGCGATTCGAGGAGAGCCTTGGCGCCATGTCCGGTCCTGCGCTTGTTTCAACGCCCCAAAGGCTGCTGTCACTTGACGTGCTCCGCGGCCTCACCATCGCGTTCATGATCATGGTGAACAACACCGGCGGCGAAGGCGCGTGGACCGAGATGCGCCATGCCGACTGGAATGGGTTCACAGCTACTGACCTTGTCTTTCCCACTTTTCTCTTCGTGGTGGGCGTATCGACCGTTTTTTCCATCGAAGCGCGGCTCAAGCGCGGCGATTCGCGGGGAAAGCTGGCATGGCACTCGCTGCGACGCGCGGTTGTCCTGTTCCTGCTGGGGATTTTCGTCAATGGCTTTCCGCATTATCATCTTGCCCACCTGCGCTTTTATGGTGTGCTGCAGCGCATCGCCGTCTGTTACCTGATCGTTAGTGTGCTCTACATTTGGGATCGACGCGTGTGGACGAAGGTCGCGTTGCTTTTTTGTGTGCTCATCGGCTACTGGATTCTGGTGCGATGGGTTCCGGTGCCGGGAGCGGGCGTTCCGGGGCACGACGTTTCTTTCCTCGACAAAGACCAAAACATCGTTGCATGGCTCGACCGGCAACTGATGCCGGGACACCTTTACGAAGACCCGCCGGCTCACAATCTGCGCGACCCTGAAGGCCTGCTCAGCGATATTCCGGCTGTCGGAACAGCGCTCCTGGGGCTACTTGCGGGGATGTGGCTGAGCGGCAGACGCGCGGTGAGGACGAATGCGCTCGGCCTTGCGATTGGCGCTGCCACCTGCCTCGCCACTGGATATTTCTGGTCGATCTGGTTTCCTCTCAACAAGAAAATGTGGACCAGCTCCTATGTTCTTGTTGCGGCCGGATGGTCTCTGCTCTTGTTTGCGCTCACTTATTGGGCCGTCGAGCAGCGCGGATGGGGCAAGTCAGGCTGGAGCAAGCGGCTGCTGTGGCCGTGGCTCGTCTTCGGCTCGAACGCCATCGTTGCCTACATCATCAGCGATTTGCTGGAGGGCGCCGTCGGCCTCGTTCCCTTCACAGCCAGCGGACACCGCTACGACGCGCTCAGCTATCTGTACGACCACGTCTTCGTGCCCATCAGTGATCCCGGCTGGCGAGCATTGGCTTACTCTGTTTTCTACGCATTGGTTTGTTTCCTACCGGTGTGGCTGCTTTACCGCAGGAAGATCTTCGTAAAGGTATAGTCCGTTCGCGCGGCTCAGTACTTCGACTTGAACGCGTACGTCAGGCCCATCGTGAACTGAAACGAGTTGCGCCTGGTGGGAGGCAGAGACGCCGGCGGATCGTTCAAAAAGCTTTCCATCGTTCCCAGCGAAAAGCTGAGACTCTTGTATGCGGGAAACGCAAATACGTTGGTCTCGTTGAACGAAAACGCCGCAGTGTTGTTGTACGCGGGTATAAACGCGACGCCCTGTGTATAGTTAAGCTTCTTCATATGCAGCGCATAGCCCGCAGAGAATGTCGAGCCGACGAGATTCTGATTTGTGCCTGCCGCGCCCTCGATGAACTGCTGCTTCTCATATTGCATCGTCGCCTTCAAATCCAGCTCCTGCCGGGACGTCTTGATTGCCGTCCATCCGATGCCGCCGCCGTAGATTTGTTGCAGGTCGAGATCCTGTCCAAAATTGTGGTCGAAAGCCGTCTGGCCCAGCGCAAAGAATCGCGGCGAGAAATACTCGTCGCGTTCCGCGTCCGCATGGTAGATGGCCGTCTTGGTCGTTACGGCAGCAACCGCGGTCGGCGGCGGACCTGGATTGGTATATGCCGGTTGCGTGATCTTTCCAAACGACCCGCTGAAGTCCATCGAAGTGCGGTCGCGCGGATCCAGCCAGCTTGCTGTGGGCACCACGCGTACCAGGCCGATCGCTCCAGAGAAGGTGTACTGATTTTGCGTCGCGGTCACCAGCGTCGCGCCCGCTGTCACCGGACCGTTCCATCCAGAAAGGAAATTCGGCTCGCGATTGATCTCCTTGTCGAGCGTCGCACTATCCATGATGTACTGTGCGTTTTTGACCGGAGTGGGCGCAGGCGGCGGCGCGTTTTCAGGATGAATCGTGACCAATTGGTCTGCTACATCTATCGTTCCCACCGGGAAATGAATGTGCGGCTGCTTCCCGCGCAGGGCAACTGCTTGATTGAGCACGCCGAATTGCTCCGTCGCATGCAACTCCTTGATCTTGTCCCAGGAAAGCGAAATGTCTCCGAGCGGGTCGCAATGAAAGGTGACCTTGCCGGCCGTCTCGCTCACGAACTTCCCATGCAGCGTGTCGCCATTACTCAGAACCAGCACGTCGGGCGCGAGGTTGGCTGCTGGCGCGGCGGTCTTGCTCTGCGCTGTACAAAGCGAAATCTCGCAAAGCACGGCGCTGAATAGAGCGATGGGTAGACTCCCACGAAGCAAGAAACGGCGTTTGCGGATAGGGAAGATTCTCATTGATGTTGCCTCACTTGACGATGCGACGAATGACCGGGCGCTCGCCGTGTACTTAACCTAAACATTCTATCCTTCGATGCGGCCTGCGGACGAATGTCTTGATGCTGTCCAGTCTTTCACGCTGCTTCGTTTTCTCAATGACCGTTGGATGCTGGACTGCTTCTTGCCTCGTCTCTCCGCCGTTTGACGTAGACTGATTCTCAGTTTCCAAACCTTGATTCCGGAGCCTTTCATGTCCAAGACTGTGTCCTACGCACAATGGTCTTTGGAACCGTATTGCATTGGCCTCAAGCTGCGCTCGCTGCGGACCGGCAAGCGGCTCACACTCTCCCGTTTGGCTTCCGAAACGGGACTCTCCACTGCGCTGTTATCGAAACTCGAGACCGACCGCATGATTCCGACACTGCCGACGCTGGCCACGATCGCCCGGGTCTACGGGGTCAGCATGAGCTACTTCTTTTCCGAACCCGCGCATCACGCGCTCGCCATCACACGCAAGGCGCACCTCGATGGTGAGGGGCGCGTGGTGGACTCCGTCAAAGTGACGCCCTTGAACGCCGAGGGCGGGGGATTCCGTCTGATGGCGCAGCTCGTCGAGTTTCCGCCCGGAGGCGCCAACATTGGCGTCAATGCCTTTCAGGAAACTGGAGCGGTCGTGTATGTACTTGAAGGGCGCTTGCGGCTCGATGCGGGCGGCATGCGCGACACTTTGGAGACTGGTGACTGCGCCTGCGTGGAAAGCGAGATGCCTATGGCCTGGAGCGCGGCGGACAAGCATCGCTGCCGCGTATTGGCTGTCATGCCTCGCGGGGACGCTCCCGCAAAGCCATCCGCTTAACCCTCTGCCTGATGCGGTTTCTCCTGGGCCTCAGGGAAGAAATGCTTGCGATCTGACTCGACTGCGCCCGTTTGCTGTCTTCGCATTCCGTCTGTAGCATAGTTTGGAACTCGAGGGTGCAAGGACAATGCGACTTAACTCAAGCCTTTTTCGGGCCACGCTCTCGGGGGCTTTGGCGGGCCTGCTATTCGGATTCGACACGGTTGTGATCTCCGGCGCCATTGACGCGCTGGTTCATCTTTATGGCCTGAACCCGCAAGAAAAAGGATTCACGGTAGCCATCGGTTTGGTTGGCACAGTGATCGGAGCGCTAGGCGCCGGCCACGTGGGACAAAGGCTCGGCAGCCGCGAGACGCTGCGCATCACCGCGCTGCTCTACATTGCCTCGGCCCTTGGGGGTGGGTTGTCATGGAGCTGGGTGTCGTTCATGACGTTTCGCTTCATCGGCGGATTAGGAATTGGCGCATCGTCGGTGCTGGGTCCGGTGTACATTGCCGAGCTTGCCCCGGCCAAGTTGCGCGGCCGTCTCGTGGCGTCCTTTCAGCTGAATGTCGTGTTTGGTGTCATGGTGGCGTACATCTCGAATTACGTGATTCGCACCATGCATCTAGGCGCGGCGGAATGGCGATTTCAAGTGGGCATCGCTGTGGTTCCGGCCGTGGTCTTCCTCGCGCTACTCTTCGGAATTCCGCGAAGCCCGCGCTGGTCAGTATCGAAGAATCGAATGGATGAAGCGCTGTCGGTGCTGAAATTGATGGGAGATCCGGATCCAGAGGCAGAACTGGCCGATATTCAGGCGGCTTTGGTGCAAGAACAGGTGACGGCTCATGAACGCGTATTCCAAAGGAAGTATCGCTATCCATTATTTCTCGCCATCACGATTGGCGCTTTCAACCAGCTTGCCGGCATTAACGCCATTCTGTACTACCTGAACAATATTTTCGCTGCCGCCGGATTCAGCCAGATCTCGAGCGATCAGCAGGCAATCGCCATCGGCACAACCAACTTTCTATTTACGATCGTCGGCATGTCGCTGATCGACAAACTGGGACGCAAGACGTTGCTGCTGATCGGCGCGGCGGGCTGCGCCAGCTGTCTTGCCGGCGTGGCCTGGGTGTTCGCAACCGAATCCCACCGCGGCGATTTGCTGTGGCTGCTGGTCGTTTTCATCGCATTCTTCAGCGTTTCGCAGGGCGCAGTGATCTGGGTTTACATCGGCGAAGTGTTTCCGACCGCGGTGCGTTCCAAGGGGCAAGGCGTCGGCAGTGCCAGTCATTGGTTCAGTGACACGCTGATTGCGCTCGTGTTCCCCGTTGTGGTTACGATGATGAGCACGGCCACGCCATTTGTGTTCTTCGCCGGCGCGACAGTGGTTCAGTTTATTGTGGTGGCGCTCTTCTACCCGGAAACCAAGGGCCAAACCCTTGAGGAGCTACAACGCAAGCTGATGCGGACATAGGGGCTGAGCAAAATGGATGAAAAAGCGCGCCGGGTCACGGGCCTAATGCAACCCGGCGCAACCATTGCAAGGTGAAACGTCGAGCTCAAACCGATTCGATCGCGTGGATGCTCTCGGCAATTTCGCTCCTAAGCGTCTCCGCCTCGGGATGGAACGAGTTTTGTTCTGCCGCGGGCAGTTCTTCAAGCAGTTCTGGGTACTTCGCTGTTTCGCATCCGGAAAATGCGGCGAATCCGACGGTCGAGGCCATCGCGCAGCTCACCTTAACCAGCTCTCCGACATCCCACTCGCAGTCTGAGCACCTCTCTAAATGATGATCGGCGACCACGGCCTCGAAGCTCTTCGGCAGATTCCAGTCGCCGATCAGCTGCCGCCCAATTTCGCAGTGATCCCAACCAAACAGCTCGCGCTCGGCCGCCAACATCGATGCCGCTGCTCCGCGATGCTTCTCGAGCAGCGCCGCATATCCCTTGGGTTGAATGACGGACAGCGCCATGCGCCCAATGTCATGCAGGATGCCCGCCGTGTATGCGGTGTCTTTGTCGATCGATCCCGACATTCGCAATACGACTGGCGATAATGGCGCATGCCAGGTTGTGCCGCCAAAGGCTTCGCATGGCAGGATAGCTCATGGTCTTGCCCAGATACGCCCTGACGCCCACGGTGACGCACATTCCTTGCAGCGTGTTTGCGCCGAGCACGGCTACAGCCTGCAAAATCGTCGTTGAAGGATAGCGCGGCGCATAGAGAAGGGAATTGGAGACCGTCAGAACCTCGCTCGCGAACGCCGGGTCAGAAGAGATCAGATCGCACAGCTGGTGCAACTGCACATTCTCATTGCTGGCCAGTTGCAGGACTCTCACAGCGACCTGAGGAAAAGGCGGAAGGCGAAGGTACGCCCAGGGCACCGCGGCCACACCCTCGTTTCGCTGCTCCAAACCCATCGCTCTCACTGGCACTGCCCCCAAAATCCAGCCACTTTGATGCGCGGCTCAGAGATTGTGATCTTCGCCGAAGCGAGGGTGCGTCCGGCGCGCTGCTGCGGCCACGCACGTTCCCGTGAGTGTTTTTTCGGCAGTTGGCCGCCTTTTCAGCAGGGAAAATCGACTGAAGGGCAACGACGCGCGGTGCCAGAATCTACTCTGCGGACCAGGTTTTTCCGTCTTCGCTGATCCACACCTGACCTTGGTCATTAACTAGTTCAAACACTGCCTCGGGTTGGGACAGACTACCCAGGGTAGCTGGGTTTTCCCCAGTCTCCGGGGCCGGCGTCGCTCCCGTTGTGTCGATCGCGCTCGCGTGCCTGCGCACCGCAACGGCGCGCCCGGACCATTGCCGTTTCACTTTGTGCCACGTCGCTCCGGAGTTCCCGCTGAGAAACAGTTCGCCTGACTTGTCGATGGCAAGAACGCGATGATCCGCCGAAGCACTCGAAACTGCGGGCTGCCCGCTGGGAAGGTGAAAAGTGTACGGACTGGTTGGGACATTCACCATGGAGCGCAGTTCATGCAGTTGGAGATAGCCTGTCGCACGATCCGGTTGCCTCTCAGATTGCTGCGCAGAAAGATCGGCAGGTTCGGTGCTGCTCCCAGAGCCACTCCCCGGAGCGCCGCTGCCCGAGTCGTGCTCGCTTCCTGGTATGGGCGCCTTGGCGGCAAATTCGCGCCTATTGCCGGCTTCTTCCTCGGCGTGGTTCTTTCGCTCCTCGTCATGGGCCGCCGCTTCGTTCGGCATTGTGTCGTTCGGCGTCGCTCCGGTCCGAGCGAACGCTTCATCATTCGGTCTGCGATGTTCAAATCCGGGAGCATCCACTGGCCCTCCGCGAGCGGGGAGTAATCCGCTCATCACTTCAGGTGGAGGGGCCGCAGCCGTCTCATCCGGCTCGGCAACAGGCGCAGACCGCTCCGCCGATTCGGGCCGCTCCGCCTTTTTCGTTTTCTCTGGAGCACTATTGGGAGACTCTGAATGCGCAGCATGCGCTGACGGCTGCGGCGGGGCTTGTGGCAGCACCGGTGTTTTGTCGACCCCTTGCTGCCGCTCGAGCCTCGCTACTTCCGCGCTCTTCTCCAAACCGCGCTCGTGCACGTAGACCACAATCAAAGCCGTTGCCATGGCTACAGCAACTGGTGCCAATGCAAGGCTCGAGCTTTTCCACCATGCTCTCGGTTGCACAGCCTCACGCCACGGTGCCGCGGCTTCGGCGGCCGCAGCCTCGCGCGCCAGCGCAACCACCTCCCGGCACCGGCCGCAAACCGCCAAGTGCTTGAGCACATCGCCCCGCTCCTTCGCCCTGAGAGCCTGCTCGGCGAACGCGCTGAGCATTTCGGCGTCGGGGTGATTCTCGTGTTGGCCGATACCGTTCATTGCCGCATTCATGGCGCTGTCTTTTCTTTGAACGCTTCCATTTGCGAATTTTGCAGAAGTTTTTTCAGCTTCACATCCAAATCGCGCGGATCGGCGCTCAGCGCCTCTTCTGCCGCACGCCGGCTCAGCCCATCGCGCTGGAGATTTCTGAGCACTTGTTTCCGCGTGTCCTGAGTCGCGCGCCGCAGCTTGCGGCTCACTGTGGCTTCATGCACTCCGAGGACGCGCGCAATCTGCAACAAGGTTTGCCCGTCAAAATAATATGCCGCCAGCAGGAAGCGGTCTTCAGCATCCCGTTCCTCAAGCGCATGTTCGAGGGCGCGCTCCAACTGCGAAAGCTCGGCGCTGTGCGTCTGCGGCGACGCATCTGCCGCCGGGACATCGATCTCTTCGAGCGGCAGCTCGCGACGACAGCGCCGATGATGATCCACGTGACGCTGAGCCAGGGTGGTCCGTAGCCAGCCCATCAGCGAGCCTCGTCCGCGATACGAAAGCAAGGGGCAGCGCCGTTCGCCTTCGCGCATGTTCAATCCAAACAGCTCTGCGTAGAGCTGGTCGGCCAAGTCGCGTCCGAGCGTCTCTCTTCCGGTGATGGCGATGGCCGCGCGAATCAGCGGCTGCCGGTGCTGTGCGATGAAGTGCTCCCACGCTCGTTCGTTCCCGGCCGCGCAGGCACGCGCCAACACCAAATCGTCGAGGCGCAGCCCGCGAAAGAACTCCGCTTGCTGTCGACGCGTCGCCGCGACTCCGGCGTCCAGCCCGAAATTCTGGGCGATTCCCGCGTCCGCTATGATCCTGTCGAATTCGTCGCGCTCCAGGCCCCAGCTCGGCACATTGCTCGAGCGCCAAAGCTCGTCGAGCAAACTACGGTCCATCGCTCCCTGCATTGCGGGGAGCGCCGTCTCTGCCACGCTGATCGTTTCGGGCACGCCGGCCGCGGACTCCGCTGACGCCATTTCCACTGCCTCACGATTCGCCTAGTGACTTGGACGTATTGGCCAACCCTTTGGCCTCCGGGCTTTTGATCGCCAAATCCGGGGCGCCGGCGGGCGTGCGCTCAAAAAAGTCCTGCAAGTTCCCGCATGGCCGCCGTTCTACTTTCGAAGGCCGGCTAGGTAAACCACAAACCGGCGGAGGAGACTCATGAAGAATTGGGGCAGACTTGGCGTAGCGGCGCTGTTCGTCGCGGCAGCCGCATGGTTTCTGGGAAACGGCGTGAAAGCAGCAGGCGGGCCGGTTGAGGGCCAAGGCGGTCCTTACCGCGTGCTCGCACCCATCGAGAGCGGCAACCTTCTCCTGTTTCCTGTTGTGCGCGCCGATGGAAGATCCACAGGAGAAACCCCGTTCATTACGCTCGACGAAGGATTGAAAAGTGGTGAGGTTGAAGTGACCGAGGCGGGCCGCGCGCGCGGCCTGGTTAGGCCCAGAGGACCCCATCCGGTTCAGGAAGATAATGATCGCGGCGACGAGGTAAACACGCTGGTTCTCGTCAACCATTCCAAGCGTCCGCTCTTGCTGCTGGCCGGCGAAATTGTCACCGGCGGCAAGCAGGACCGCATCGTCGCTAAAGACCGCATCGTTCCAGCTGATGCCGATCCCATTGACCTCGGAGTTTTCTGCATTGAGCCTGGCCGCTGGACCGAAAGCTCGGCCAACTTTGGCGCCGCGGGCAAGTCAGCTCTCAAGAGCTTTATGGTTCAGCCAGCAGTGCGTGAGAGAGCGATGGTCGACCAGGACCAGCAGCAGGTGTGGAACTCGGTGCACGGCGCAATCTCGCAGATGGAAGTGGCGGCAGCGCCGCCGGCCAACGCGGGCGGCCCACAAGGCGAGGGCAGCTATCACCGCACGCTCGGTACCAGCAGCTACGCCAAGGCAATGCAGGACACCGCCGTCAGCGAAAAGGTCGATGAGGCCGCGGCTCCCGTGATGAACGCCCGCGAACAGGTGCTTTCCCAGTTGCGCGAAGAGCATGCCATTGGAGTGGTCGTGGCCGTTCGCGGCGAAATCATCTGGGCCGACCTCTTCGCCAGTACCGATCTGCTCTCCCGCTATTGGACCAAGCTGGTCCGCTCCTACGCGGCCGAAAGCCTGACGGAAGGCGAAGACCATCCCGCGTCGACTGTAGCCGATGCTCAGCGTTTTCTTAATGCGCCTTCTGGTGGCACAGAGAATAGCGAAGGCGAAGTCGGTATCTACCGCTATCGCGAGCTCAAAAGCAGCGGTGCGGAAACTTTCGTGCTCGAATCGCTGCTCCCCGGCACAGGCTACGAGGTGCACCTGAGCAAAATGAAGCTGCGCGGCGAAGAAAGCCGGGTCGTCAAGCCGCGACCATCCGGTCTGCCGATGTACCGCCCCGACATCCGTCGTCCGGGGGTCATTGAATAGCTTGCACTCCGTATGCTGCTTCTGCGCCCGCCTCAGCACATCGCGGTGGGCGCGAAGAAAGCACACTATCTGAGATTGCTATTTGCCGAGCAAGGTCTGCGGGGCTCGTGCCAGGCGGGGCGCCGCAATCAGGGTTAGAGCCACCAGAAAGATTGACGCGGCAATGTAGGCCAGGTGGCCGTGGCGCAAATCTTCGGCGACAAGTTTGATTGCGACCAAAACCATCGCCGCGTACCCAATCCGCGTCAACTCAATCCGCCGCCAGTGCGCTCCGGCAAACTCCAGGCCGAGCGCCATGGTGCATAGCGTCAGCGTACGTATGAGTGCGAGGTGATGCGCTCCGAGTTGGATGCGAAATGAGGCCAGTCCCGTGAGCCCCTCGACCAGCAGCGCAGCCACAACGGCGGCCGCCAGTGCGGCAAAGCAGAGATGAAGTGTTTGCAGCAGCCGGGATTCGCCCGTTCCCGGCCGCGCACATACATAGCAGAGAATCGCGGAGCACGCGATGAGCCAAATGACTACCGGCGGCGCGCCTTGCGGCGTTCCTGCCAGTGAGCTGATAAGAAAGCTCGGCAATCCCGATTCAGCGGCTCCAGCCAGCAGAAAGACCAGTCCATAAACCTGAAAGGCGAATCGGTTCGTTCGGCTTCCGACGAATGTCGCCGCGATCGCCGCCGCGCCCAGCAGCATGGTGATCGCCAGCGATGGCAGGCACAGAAAGCTCCCGGCAAGAAGCAGCATCGCGCCCCACGCTGCAAAGACCGCTGCGTTGCGCGGCTCTTTCGCGCGCTCAAAGACCGTGAAGACGGCAGCATAGACTGCAGCTGACAAAGCCAGGCAGAGTACGCCGAGAATCACGACGCTTCCTTGCGGACCAAAGTCTGCCACGCTCACAGCAGCGAGGAGAAGCGCGATCGTCGCCTCGATGGTTGAAAAAGCAGAAATCTTTCGGTTTCTTGCCAGGGTCTGCCAACCCACGCTTGCGGCGAACAGCGGAAAAATCGCCGCGCCGGGCGCAAGCAGGGCGGTCCTTGCTAGCGGCGGATAATCCTCGCCGGCAGACTGCGGAGCAAAGTAGACATAAATCAGGATCCAGATCGCCGTATCGGCCGCCAGCGCTACAAGCGCGCGCACCTCGGGCAAGCTCTCCATCCACGGAGCAAACTCGCAGACCGCCATGAGCACCAGCAGCGCACCCACAAACGGCAACAGTATGTGCGAGGCAATGGCGAGTGCCAAGGCGAGCCCAGCCGCCGCGACGCAGGCGGTTCGCAACACCGGCAACCGATCGTGTCTCAAGCCGATTGCCGCAAGCGCGAAGAAGCAAACCACTGCCGCAGCAATCGATGGTGAAAACACCTTGAAGCGCAAGGTAAGCTCCCAGACCATGGGAGCGAGGATTAGCGCCGAGGTTCCCGCATAAATTGTGCTTGTGAAGCGCGGTCCGCCGCGCACTCGCGCCGCCCACACCAGCCACGCGAAGGCATAAGCAATGCCGGCCAGAGCCACGGCCAGCCGGGGAAGGGAGCTGGACTCCTCGACCGCGCGCAACACATAAGCCCCCGCAACGCCAAGCATGGCCTTGCCCAGCACTGAGAATATGCTTCCCGTTGGCGCGATGGGTGCGATGGCCGCAATCGTCGCGGCGGATGCAGCTTCTAGTTCAGGTGAGGGACTCGGCCAGCGTGCTTCCAGCGGGTGCTCCAGCGCGTGCACGCGCCGCTCCAGGCCTTCTATGCGCTTCTCGAACCGTTCGATTTCGTCGGGAAGATCGTGCATGGCTCCCCCGATCCTTCTCAGACGATGTTGAACTCAGTCGCCCGTCGCGGCTTCGTGCAGGCTTTTATCTGGCCAGGGAGGCAGCAACTTGACCAGCGCCCACAAAAAAAGCAGCGGCAGGATGGTCAATCCGACGGCTGCCAGCAGGCCCTCGCGCGTCACCAGTTCCATCTTGTAGGTCGTGTAGCCGAGAAAGCTCTTTGAGAAAAGCTGGCCGCCGATCACCACGTTCCAGCGCATGGCGAGGACTCCGATCAAAGCCAGGGAGCCGGAGAGGATATAGATGCGCTTGCGCGTCATCTCCTTGAGCTTCACCACCTGCGTAAGGAACAGCAGAACCAGCGGCACGATAGTGCCCAGGCAGATTTGGACTACGATCTGCGAAAAGTAAAGCTTTGTGTGGACCAGAAAATTCAGGCTGCGGAACGATTCGTCGGCCTCGTAGACGCGGTGCACCAAGTCCAGCATCTCCAGGCTGAAGTCGATGATGAAGATATAGAACATGTACATTGCGATTGCGTCCACGCAGCGCATGTCGATCTTCTGCCCGCGCAGCTTGGTCGTCGCCATGTAGAGCAGCATCACGGCGGCAATCCCCGACACCATGGCCGAGAAGATGAAGATTACCGGCATGAGCGGCGATGACCACCACGGATTGGCCTTGAGCGAGCCGAAGATGAAGCCGACATACCCGTGCAGCAGAAAGGCTGACGGAATGCCGATCAGCGTGACGATCCAGCCGACCTTATCGTCGATATGCAGCGCGTGCGCGCTGATATTGCTCGACCCCAGCGTCATCACCTTATAGATCAAGCGCGGCAGACCTTTGCTTGTCTGCGAGAGGAGCACGATCTCGCGCCGGTAGTCGAGCCAAATCTCAAAGACCAGCACAGCCATCAGGTACCACATGTATACATACCCGAACATCGCCATCGCCGAGGTGTCGTGGGGGGTAAAGTACATCTCCGGGGAGCGAAACGGATGGCCCAGGTGCAAAACCAGAGGCAGCGGCGCGTCGAGGAGAAATGCCAGCGCCGTCAGAAGCGCCAGCCTGTACGTCGGCTTCACCGCTTCCACGCGAAAGACGCGCTCCAATGACGCCAAGATGAACGCGCCCGCCACCAGTCCGGTGATGAACGGGTACAACACGATCAGCACGCTCCAGTACAGCGTCGCTTCATTGGGATACATGTAACCTTCAACACCGCTCATCGAATTAGCTCCCAGCTCTCAGCCTTCAGCTTCCCGCTCGCCCCACTTGGCTCCGCCACATCAGCTTCCCGCCGCGACTTTCCGCTAGCAGCAAGAAGCCAGTGGCTCGAAGCTGCCCTCACCGCACCGACCCATCCAATCCGTTATAAAAAGCCTTCGCTCCGGTGGCCATCTGCGGCTTCAACACCTGCACGTCGTGAGTCTTCAGAAACTCGTGAATCGGGTCACTGGGATTCTTCAAGTCTGCTAACTGCCGCGCTCCTGTTGGGCACGCCTCGCAGCACGCCGTCGTGAGTCCCTTTGTAATCCGGTGGTAGCAAAGCGTGCATTTGTCCGCGACCTTCTTGGTGGGATGAATGTACCGGCATCCGTAGGGACAAGCCTGCACGCAGTACGCGCAGCCCAAGCAGTATTTTGGGTCGATCAGCACCACTCCGTCCGGGGTGACAAACGTCGCGCCTACGGGACAGACTTGTGTACAGGGCGAGTCCGAACAGTGGTTGCACATTTTGGGAACGAAGAAATACTTACCCTCTTCGCCCGCCGCGACTGCCGGAAAACCCTCTTTCCCGCCGTCGGGCGAAATCACCTCGGGGCTTTCCAAGTGAATATCCGATCTGTGGTATCGCTCGACCCAGGTGCGGAAGAATCCATCGGGAACATCGTTCTCTGTCTGGCAGGCTCGCACGCAGTTGCCGCAGCCGATGCACTTGGGAATATCGATCAGCATGCCCCACCAGTGCTCGCTCATCTGGTAGTTCGGGGAGTCCTGAGGAGAACCGGCCAGCACGTGCTTCCACGCGACGGCTGCTGCGGGCAAAAGGACGAGCAGATGACGCCGGCTGATGTTCATTTCGAACCTCCCTTCGCTGTGCTCGGGGCGGAATCGGAACCAATAACCGGGCTGTGGGGGTTGTGGCAGGTCTCGCAGGGAACTCCACCAGAGTGATCCGCCGGGTCCACTTGAGGAAAGTTCGCCGGCTTGGCGGCGCTTGCTGTATGGCATCGCGCGCATAGCACGGCCGTGTCGGGCTTAACCGGCGTCACCGTCGTGGGATCGTCGGCATGGGCCGCCAGAGCTCCATGGCATGCCTCGCAGTTCACGTGCGCATGCGCGCCTTTTGTCTTGGCGTCGGCGATATCTGTGTGGCAGGTCTCGCACGTCTGGTGGCCTGCAAACTTCACCGGGCGCGCAGCAATCTCGCCGATCGCGGCTCCGCGATAGTGCCCGTATTCGCCGAAGCTCTTGGGCACCACGTAGGAGCGCACGACCAGAAACACCAGAAACAAGAGAACGAAAAGCCCTGCAAACCGGAACAGATGTCCTGCGTCCTTCAAACTCCTCATCAGGCGCCCTCTTCAAATGGCAACCGCCGGAAGCAGAAATGTGATCCTTCGGGTGATCCAGGACACTTCCGACACTGATTAAGCTAGGCTTCCGGCCCGGGACTGTATGTGAGCCTGCTCACAATTCGATGTGACGTGATACACGTCTTCAGGCTGCGGCGCCCCAGGCGATACCATGAATTTTGGAGCTAAGAATGCCAAAGGTTCTCGATGGCGCGGTCATTGCGGCGGCCATCAAACAAGAAGTGGCAGAAGAGGTTCGCGCGCTTGCCGCCCGGGGGATCAAGCCGGGCCTGGCGGCTGTGCTGGTGGGCCATGTGCCCGCGTCGGAGATTTACGTCCGAAGCAAAGTTCAGGCGTGCGCCGAGCTTGGCCTTGGCAGCGACCTGATCACCCCGCCCGACACCGTCACGACCGAGGAGATGCTCGCGCTCGTCGCCCAGCTCAACGCGCGCGACGACGTAGACGGAATTCTGATCCAGTTGCCGCTTCCCCCGCAAGTCGACGCCAAGGCTCTCCTTGATGCCGTTGACCCTCAAAAAGACGTTGACGGTTTTCATCCCGTGAATGCGGGGCGGCTGCTTGCCGGCCGTCCGGCGCTCGCGCCGTGCACGCCTGCCGGCGTGATTGAGATTTTGAAGCGCAGCAACATTCCCATCGCCGGCCAGCACGCGGTGGTCGTCGGACGCAGCGACATTGTCGGCAAGCCCGTCGCGATGCTTTTGCTTCACCAGAACGCGACGGTGACGATTTGTCACTCCAAAACACGGAACCTCGGAGAGATCACGCGCCAAGCCGACATTCTTGTCGCTGCTATCGGCCGTCCCGGCTTCATCACGCGGGAGATGGTCAACCCCGGCGCTACGCTTGTCGATGTCGGGATCAACCGCCTGACCACGCGCGAGGAATTCGATCGCTTCTTCAAGGGCAACGAGAAACGCGAAGCCGCATTTGCCAAGCGCGGATCCGTCGTCGTCGGCGACATCGATCCCAAGGCCTTTGAGATCTCCGGCGCATACACGCCCGTGCCCGGTGGCGTGGGTTTGCTGACGATTGCCATGCTCATGTCTAACACCGTGCGCGCCGCCCGCATGAGACGGGGGCTGTAGGCCGTGCTCCGTGTCGGCCTCACCGGCGGTCTGGGCAGCGGCAAGAGCACCGTCGCCGCCATGCTACGCGAACTCGGCGCGCAGGTCATTGAGGCCGACGCGCTGGGCCGTGAGGTCATGGAGCCGGGTCACGAAGTCTACGATCAGATCGTCGCGCATTTCGGCAAGGAGGTCGTGAGTCCGGACGGCCATCTGAACCGCGCCCGCCTCGCCGATCTCGCTTTTCGCCATGGCCGCCTCCAGGAACTGAATGACCTCGTGCATCCGCCGGTGATTGAAGCGCAGCGGCGCTGGATGGACGAGGTCTTTGCTCGCGACGCCAAAGCCGTCGCCGTCCTCGAATCGGCGTTGATTTTTGAAGTCCTTCGTGACGCCCACGCACGCGGCGAAAAAGACGGGATCCTCGCCGACTTGCGACGCCGCATTGACCGCATCATCGTGGTCACGGCGCCCGACGATCTCAAGATCGCGCGCTATGCCGCGCGGGTTGCACCCAATGTTGCGGACCGCGCGGCCATAGAAATCGATGCGCGCAATCGGCTGACGCACCAGGTTTCCGACGCCGAAAAGGCCGCACAGGCCGATTATGTACTTGATAATTCGGGCGATATCTCTGCTCTCCGGGCCCAAGTTGAGGCTCTTTGGCCACGCCTCAAGGATGAGAGCAACAAACACGGGCAGAACTTGTAACTACAATAAGGAAGGACAAACGAGGGGATTACGCCTTTACCGCGGGAACTCTGCCTCGTCGTATCCGTAACAAAATCAGGAGGGTCTTTCAGGTCGACCAATTATGAAACTGACCCGGATTCTCATCATCGTTTTGATTTTTTTGTGCGGATTCTGGCTCATCACCACGCGTTTTGAGCATGGATTTTTCGGAACTCGCACTGGGCTCATCGGTCCCGATGGCTCCAACTCTCCGCTCGAGCTGACTGAGGCTCACGCCGCGCCTGCCTATGACGCCGAAGAGCAGAACAACATCGCTATCTACAAGCGAGTTCTGCCCTCGGTGGTTAACATCACTTCCACAGCGCTCGTCTTCGACTTCTTTTATGGAAACGTTCCGCAGCAGGGGCAGGGTTCGGGATTTGTTCTCGACAAGGCCGGCCACATTCTCACCAACTTCCACGTTGTCGATGGCGCGAACCGTGGCATCGAGGTGATGCTTTACAACAAGCGCCGCTACCCGGCCCGGGTTGTCGGCGTGGACAAGGTTCACGACCTGGCGCTGCTCCAGATCGACGCGCCCGAACTGCAGCCGGTTACGCTGGCCGACTCCTCGCAACTCAATGTCGGGCAGAAGGTCTACGCCATCGGCAATCCTTTCGGATTGAGCGGCACCATGACGAGAGGCATCATCAGCTCCATCCGGTCAATTCGCGGCCAGGACGGCGCGCCGATTGAGGATGCCATCCAGACCGATGCGGCGATCAATCCCGGCAACTCCGGCGGGCCGCTGCTCAACTCCTCGGGCGAGGTCATCGGCATCAACACCATGATCGCGTCCAATGGAGCAGATCAAAGCTCGGGCATCGGCTTCGCTATCCCGATCAATACTGCCAAGGCGGTGCTCGCCGACCTCATTCGCTACGGGCGCGTCAAGCGGCCTTCACTGGGCATCGTGTCGTATGCGATTGGCCCCGACCTCGCTTCGCAGATGGGCCTCGCCGCGGATTCCGGCGTGCTGATCCAGCGCGTGATTCCGGGTGGCGCAGCGGAGCGCGCCGGGCTGCGCGGCGGCACGGAGCAGGCATACGTGGGCAATACTCCCATTATGCTCGGTGGCGATCTCATCGTCGCGATCGATGGCCAGCAGGTTTCGGATCCCGAGGACATCAGCGCCCTGATGGACAAGCACCAGGCCGGTGACACAATCAGCCTGACGATCGTGCGCGGCAAGAAACAGATGACGCTCAAGCTGATTCTGGGAGAAGCGCGGGACACGAATATTTAGGCGAGGAGGCCGACCCAGGTCATTCGTCCAGTTGTTATCCCTCAGGGGTTAAAACCCCATATTTTTGGTGCCTTTTTCGGCCCGGCTAAAGCCGTGCCCTTGTTACAAGGCAGTTCCTCCATAGGACTCTCCGGTTACATAAAGAGTTTGAAGTTGTGAATGAACTCCCCCAGGGGCTAAAGCCCTCATCCATTCTGCGCAGTTTGCGGCACGAGTAAACTCGTGCCCTGATACAAAGCCCCTCCGCATGAGTTCTTTCGTAAGCTTTAATGTCGCGTCCTTGTTACAAAACCCTTCCTGAAACACACGCTGGTGATTTCGCGGGCCGCTCTGTTAAAGGAGCGGCCCGTATCGTCAGCAGAAATCCAGAACAAGCAGTTTGCCGGAGATATCTTGCTAACCACTGATTACTGTTCTTCAGAAGCCGGCGCTCATCTCCTCTTGCGTCACCTGCGCGACCTGCGCGCGCGCCAGTTGAATTGGCTCGCCGTAGTGCGCGGCAACAGTCTCAGCCGAGCGCGACGGATTCAGATATGGCTCGATTGCAGCAAGTTTCACGCCGGAATTGGCTGCCATCTGCGCAACCTGAGCCTTGCTCGAGATCGACTGCACCAGTGACAAAATGGCGACGACGATCGTGCCCACTCCCTGAATGGCGGCGAGCGCGTGCTGTTGGCTTTTTTGATCGACAATCTTTGCCGCATGCAGTAGTGCCGTATTCACCTGCTGCTGGAAGGTCACGATCTGGTTTTGCAACTTCGCCAGCGTGCTACCCGAGGGGTTGGCCAAGTAGGCTTTGGCCTGCGCCACGAGTAAGCTGCTGGCCGCGTCAAAGCCGATGGTTGCCGCGGCGAAGATGGGTGCGTCGGCCGGCGCCAGCAGCGCCGCGGTCGAATCGACTGTGGCGACAGCACTTTGAAGGGCCGGTGTCCAGGTGACGATGTTCTGGGCAACGCCGGCGACCGTGCAGCCCTGCATCCAGGGCAGCGGGATGAGAAGCGCAATGAACATCCATGCGCCCAGCTTCGCCTGCCGGCTCGTAGAAGCGTTGGTTGCGGCGGATGGGCTTGTAGCTGTCCCAGGATCTTTTGCCAAAAGCCCGAGCAGCGCCGTGGCCAACGCGCTTGCCAGCGACACCACGGTGCCGGTTCCCACTTTGCCCAGCGAAACGCCCTGCTGCGACAACACACCGGCAACACTCGCGACCGCAATGAGCAGCCCCGCCGCCGACGTCTTCGGATGATTCCAGATATTTTTAAAGTTCATGGTTCACACTCCTCCGTGCCGCGACTTTTGATGCGGCGTGCGGGATTTCGATTGAAATCGCAATTTGCGTCCGGATTTTTCCTGCGCAGGGCCGACTCGATTCAGATCAAATCGCCCATCGGCCATGCACATTCCCTCGAAGCGCTCCGAAGATCTCGATGCTGCCGTGGTTCCGGTCTGGCATCGAGCGGAGAGCTGCTCCGCGCGCAGACGAAGACGGTCCCGCGCCCCGGCGCCCATCCGCGGGCGCGGTTCTCCGGCGGCGCCCAATCGAAATCGAGGGGCACGAAAGCTCAAAGAACCGCGCCAGGGAGGGCGAACCCATTCGCCCGGCTCGGTATGTCCGTACTTTGTCTGGTTATGAATCAAGGATACGAAATTAGTGGTTAATTACCGGCAAACTTGGCAAAGTTTTAAGTTGCTGAACAACAAGCTAGTTACAACAAATATTCGGCTTTGTCCTCTTGACAAGCTTTCGGAGCAGGCAAACCCAGGCTGGTTTCGAGGCGCTTGTCATCTTCGCGAGGGGTCGATTGCGAGGCTGGCGGGGCCTCTGGAGCAGAGGTTTGCGTGAATGGTGGGCTGTAACAGGAGAGTGAAGGAAAGAAGTAAAGGGGTAAAAAGGTGAAGAAGTGAAACAAGGCTCATGAAATGAGAGCGTTAAAGGGTGGATGCGCACCCGCTGCAAAAGAGCAGATCGAGTGTTGATTCCAAAGGAGTTGTTTGTCGTAAACTCGATGCAATTTGACGTATTTTGGCGATGTTTCCGGAAGCTGTTTGCTGATTCTAAAAGGGTTAAGTGGCGAAAAATCGGCGAAATGTTCCAATTTTTTTATTTAATTATTTTCCGCTCAAGTTGAGATGAGGTTTGCCAGCGTTGCGACTTGCGCCCACCTAAGACAAAGTATAGAGATTTGGGGGAAATAATCGGCAAACTTGAAAAGAAAAAGTGAGGGAGTGAAGGAGTGAATAAGTGAAACAAAGCCAATGCGTTGACGGGCAGGATCGATCGAGAGGGACTGAGGCGGGGGCTTGACACGGAGCGCGTGGCGGTCCAGGCACGAGGTGCGGTCCGGCGCGCGGTCACCCTGATCATTTATTCCGACGGTCGCTGCTTTTTCACGTACTTCCGGCCGCGAATCTCGTATTCGCCGCTGACGACGCGGGCGATGGCCTCGGTGTAGGCCAGGTGTTCTTCGTTGAGGATGCGCGCGGCGAGAGAATGTTCATCGTCGGTTTCGAGGACCGGAATCGCGCGCTGGACCACTATTGCGCCATGATCGAGCTCTTCATCGACAAAGTGCACGGTGCAGCCAGACACCTTGACGCCATAGGCGAACGCCTGCTCCTGCGCCTCGAGCCCCGGAAACGCGGGCAGGAGCGAGGGGTGAATATTGAGAATGCGACGGGGAAAGGCAGCGACAAACTGCTTGGAGAGGAGCCGCATGTACCCTGCCAGGCAAACCAGATCGACGTCGTGCGCGCGCAGGCAGGCGATCAAATCGGCGTCGTGCTCTTCGCGCTTGCGTCCGCGAGACGCAAAGACCGCGGTGGGAAACCCGAGCTCGCGGGCGCTGACCAGGCCGGGGGCTTCAGAAACATTCGAGATCACGACGGCGATTTCGGCGCCCGGCAGACGGTCCGAGCGAATGGACTCGGCGATGGCGAGAAAATTGGAGCCGCGGCCAGAGAGGAGAATGCCGAGCCGCATCACCTTGCGTGCGGCTGCCGCTCCCTCGCTCACGTGTACTGTACCCGGCGCTCGCCCTTTACGACGCGGCCGATCACGTAGAACTTTTCTTCGGAGCGGTCGAGGAGGTTCTTGGCGCGCGCGAACTTTGCCGCAGGGATGGCCGCAATGAGCCCGATGCCCATGTTGAATGTGCGCATCATCTCCTCCTGCGGAATGTTTCCCAGCTCGCGAAGGTGCTCGAAGATCGGCAGCACCGGCCACGAGCCGATCTCGACCTGCGCCGTGACGCCCTTGGGCAGAATGCGTGGAAGATTTTCCGTTATGCCGCCGCCGGTGATGTGCGCCATGCCGGTGGTCATCCCCCCGGTGACCAGCTTCTGGATGACGTGCAGGTAGCTGCGATGTGTGCGCAAGAGCGATGCGCCGGCTTTCTCCTTGATCGCCGTGACATATTGCGTGGCCTTGTAGCCTGCCACTTCAAACAGGAGCTTCCGCGCGAGTGAGTAGCCGTTGGTGTGGAGACCCGTCGATGGCAGGCCGATCAGCACGTCGCCGGCCTTGATGCCTGCGCCGGTCAGCATCTTGTCGCGGTCCACCGCGCCCACGATGAAACCGGCCAGGTCGTACTCGCCGTCGGCGTAGAAGCCCGGCATTTGCGCGGTCTCGCCGCCGATCAGAACGCAGCCGTTCGCCTTGCAGGCGTCGGCGAGGCCGCTGACGACGCTCTCCACCACATCCTCGTCGAGCTTGCCGGTTGCAAGGTAGTCCAGAAAGAAGAGCGGGGTGGCACCCTGCACCGCAATGTCGTTGACGCAGTGGTTCACCAGGTCAACGCCGACGGTCTGGTGCAGCCCGAGTTGAAAGGCCACCTTGAGCTTGGTACCGACACCGTCGGCCGAGCTGACCAGAATGGGATTCTTCCAGCGCTGCATGTCGAGCCGGTAAAGAGCACCGAAGCTGCCGATTCCGCCTAACACGTTGCGATTAAAGGTTTTCTGCGCCAGGTACTTGATGCGCTCCTTGGCGTGGTCGCCGCTGCGCAGATCGACCCCGGCGTCGGCGTAGGTCACGGTTTTCGGTGCGGTCTCTTGTGCCACGGTCCTGGCTTTCTTATCAGTCGATTGGTTCGGCGCAGATGAGCCGGAAAGCAGAATTCTAGCAGCAATCAACGAGGCCATTTCCCACAAATCGTGCGAGTGGGTGAGGTGTGCGGGCGAACGCCCGCACTACAGTCGGCGAGCCACCGCTCGGACGTGGACCTGTCCGCGGGGACCCGGGTGAGGACGCCGGCGTTACAAAAGGCGCGACTTTCGGTGAAAAATGGAAAGCTGGCTTGACATCAAAATCAATCCGGGCTACTCTGGTTTGGAAAGTCGGCTTTACATAGGGTGGACCGCGAGAGAACGTGGCACAGACCATCACAAATCGCGTGAAGGAGCTTCGCATCGCACTTGGCTGGACGCAGGAAGAGCTTGCTCAGGCCGCAGGCGTCTCGCGGCAGAGCATTAACTCCATCGAGCGCAACCGCTATGTGCCCTCGCTCGAACTTGCGCTTACATTCGCCCGCATCTTCTCGTGTTCGACCGATCAAATCTTTCAGTTGGAGAGCCAATAATGACCCATCCGATTCTCAACCGCATTCTCATGCTCGATCAGGTGGCCGATGAGCGGTCTCGCGAGCATCAACGCCGCTCGACCAGCGCCGCGGCCATCATCGGTACACTCATCGCCTTCGTGATGCTCGAGTATCACCTGCTGGTGGAGCACCACGTGCCGTGGGATCTGATTGCCGTGATCTATGCGATGGGCCTGACAAAGATTGTGCTCGTACGCTGGTACCGCTACAGAAACTAAATTCTTCGGCGGATCTCGGCCGGAAAGGAAGTTCGATGCTTACGTTTGACAATTGCAGCCTGAAAAAAAATCTGCCGATTCTCATTGCCTTGCTTCTGGTTGCGCAGGTGGACCTGGCGAGCGCTTTCGGGTGGCCGCAATCGCTCTTGTCGCTGCTGCATTTGACTGCGGCAAATAACGACCTGTGCAGCGGTGTTTGCGCGGGGCTGGGAACGTCGATTGACGTTCTTGTGATTTTCCAACTTGTGCGTATGTGGGCGAAACGGGCCATGCAGGCCGGGCGCGATCCGCAGCACGATTGAAGCCGCTTTCCGCGGTGTACCGCTTTAACGCTTCACTTCAAAAAAGGAGATTCTGCCATGCATCCGTTGTTGAGTCGCCTCGATCAGAAACACCGCAGTTTGTTTCAAGTCGCCAACGTCGCGCTGGTTCTCGGCCTCGTGCCGTGGGTCTTTCGCGAGTCCATCCCGGTCAGCCACGATTGGCTCGATGCGTGGTGCGGGTTTTTCCTCGGGCTTTCCGTCACCATCAACCTGGTTTGCTTGCGGGCCGCGCGACGCTGCCCGCGGACGCAGGCCTGAATTGATTTTGGAGGCAAGAAAATGATTCTTCGCAAGCTTCAGGAATCTCCCGAAAAGATGGTCCCGGTCGCCATGGCGTTGGTCGTGGTTGGTCTATCGTTCCTTACGATTGGCATCACCTTGCCGCGGATCTCAACACCGCTGCCTCACGCGGGAACGAATTGGAGCGACTTCTTCCGCGGTGCGATCTTCGGCATCGCCATTGTGCTTGAGATTGCCGGGGTCGTGCTCGCCACGAAGGCAGCCGCGCTGAAGAAACGCAACGCGCAGTAAAAGCCTGCTGGCGAATCCATGTTGTTTTTTCGCATCTCGCAGTCCGCGTTGAGTCGGCGCGTTTCCCGCGAAAGCTTGACGACCTGCGGCCCTCTATACTGAATCCACCATGTGTGCAGAGACTAGAAGCGCTGAAATTGGCGCTGCACAAAACGCCCATTCAAAGGCACTGCAAGAGCGCGCCGAGAGGTTCTTTCCGGGCGGCGTGAACTCGCCGGTGCGGGCGTTTCGCGCGGTCGGTGGCTCCCCGCCATTCATTGAGCGCGCCGAGGGCGCGTATCTCTACGACGCCGACGGCAA
Organism: uncultured Acidobacteriaceae bacterium; assembly: GCA_963813015.1. Classification (GTDB taxonomy): domain Bacteria; phylum Acidobacteriota; class Terriglobia; order Terriglobales; family Acidobacteriaceae; genus Telmatobacter. The sequence continues at coordinate 80,181 of CAWEXN010000008.1, read as the reverse complement.
TCGATATATCGACTATTTCGGATCGTGGGGTCCGATGATTCTCGGCCACGCATTTCCACCGGTCGTCGAAGCCATCGAGCGAGCGGCGCGCAACTCCGCAAGCTTCGGCGCATCCACTGCAGCCGAGGCCGATCTTGCAGAGCGCATCGCGGCCTGCTATCCGGCAATTGAAAAGATGCGCTTCGTCAGCTCCGGCACCGAGGCCACCATGTCCGCGATCCGCGTGGCGCGCGCTGCCACCGGGCGAGACGTGATCGTCAAATTCGAAGGCTGCTATCACGGCCACGCCGACGGTCTTCTTGTGAAAGCCGGCTCCGGCGTTGCGACTTTTGGCATTCCCGGCTCGGCAGGCGTTCCTGAGGAAGTGGCTCGCCTGACAGTGGCTCTGCCTTACAACAACCTCGACGCGGTTGAAGCGGCGTTTGCCGCGCATGCTGACTCCATCGCCGCCGTGATTATCGAGCCCATCGTGGGTAATGCAGGCTGCATTGTGCCTAAGCCAGGCTATCTTGCTGGTCTGCGCGCGCTGACCGCGAGCCACGGCGCGCTGCTCATTGTGGACGAGGTCATGACCGGCTTTCGCGTCGCGCTCGGCGGCGCCTGCCAGCTCTACTCCCTCGATCCCGATCTCGTGACTCTTGGGAAAATTGTTGGTGGAGGGCTTCCGGTCGGCGTCTTCGGCGGGAAGCTTCGTTTCATGGATCTTCTGGCGCCGCTGGGGCCGGTTTATCAGGCGGGAACTCTCAGCGGCAATCCGCTGGCCATGACTGCCGGCATTGCGACCGTTAGTTATTTGCAGGAGCACGCCGGTGAAGTTTACCCGCGCCTTGAAGCGACAACCAAAGCCGTTGCCGAGGGCGTTGCGCAGGAGGCTTCGACCGCCAGCATTCCGCTCACAACGAATCGTGTCGGCTCGATGTGGACCTGGTTTTTCACCTCAGGTCCAATCAACGACTACGAGCAGGCAGCGAAATCGGACACGGCCGCGTTCGGACGGTTCCACCGCGCTATGCTCGATCGCGCCATCTGGCTTCCGCCATCGCAGTTTGAAGCGGCATTCGTCTCAGCGGCGCATGGTGATGGCGAGGTCAGAGCTACCATCGCCGCTGCGCGCGAGGCGTTCGCGTCGCTCGGTGCGAGCTAAATTACACGCTCAGATCCACGCATCGAGCGTTACAAACTGAACTTTACCTTTGTAGAGCTTGAGCATCTTCTCCGCGGCGGTTACGGACGCAACACGGTTTGCCTCAGGGTCGGAGTAACCGCCATCGTGCAGCACGATGTTTGCGGCGCGGCCCTTCAGCCGGAGCCGCTCGATCTTGTCGTTCAACCGCTGTGCGATCCGCTGAGGCGAGGGATCGCTCCAGTCTGTGGTCATGGCGTTCCACAGCACGACATTCAGGCCCATCTCTCGCGCAATTTGAAACACGGCCGGCTTCCGCGCGCCCCAAGGCGGGCGGAAGAATTTGACTGGCGTGCCCGTGATCTGCTGCAGCATGTCCTGTGTGCGCGTCATTTGTTCTCGGATTACTTCAGGAGAGATGCGCGCCATGTTGGGATGGTCCCAGGAATGATTTCCGATGAGGTGACCGGCCTTTGCCGTCCGCTGCACCAGTTCCGGCTGCACCTTGGCGCGCCCGCCGAGAACAAAGAACGTTGCCCGGACATCGTGGCTGGCAAGAATGTCGAGCAGCTTCGGCGTCCACGTCGCATTCGGCCCGTCGTCGAAGGTGAATGCGAGCTCGCCGGGCCGAGCCGGCGCAGTGAGCGCTGTACCGAAAAGCCTTGAATCCGGCCACCTGGAAGCGTAGGCATACACGCCTGCCGCGACGCCTGCGCACGCGGCCGCGCCAAGTGCCGTATAAATCCCTGCCGCAATGGGGGTGATCATTCTGCCTGCCAGTATGGGGGCGCGGAGCCAAAATTGGCAACCCGCCAAAGTAACTGCCGAGCATTACCAGTTCACAGCGACCCTGCGTGAATCTTCCCGTCGTTCGGCGGTTGAGTCTGAGCCGCGCCCGCTTGCATCCGCTGCCTGGCGCGCTTTTCACTCGAGCGCCGCTCCTGCCGCCACGTGGTCATCGACGTTACACCGAAGTTCCAAACCGCGGTAAACAGCAAGCCCGTTATCGCCGCCAGCACCCATGGAACTCCGCGACGGAACGCCTCATTAGCAATGGCCACGTTGGCTGCCACGCCCAATCCACAGGCCAGGCAGAACGTGATCAGGCCACCCCAGAATCTCCATCCCTTGAGCCGACGGTCGCGGTAGGTGACGGAGTTGTTCAAGACAAAGTTCAGAATCATCACAATGAATGTGGTAACGGCCTGGCCCGCGGCGAAACTCAACCCGGTAAAGTTGCGCAGCGCGCTCAAGATCAGCAGGTGCACTCCGACGCCGAGCGCGCCCACCATGCCGAAGAGCACGAAGCGCACATTGACCACGCCGCCGAGATGCTTATCCACCAGCAACTCGAAATACTCGAGGCCGACCAGGAGGTCAAGCTTGCTCTCGCCGTGCTCGCGAAGTCTGAAGCGATAAGGCACTTCACCGATGCGCAATCCGGGTCCCGCCGAAAGCACGATGTCGAGCAGGATCTTGAAGCCGATGCCCGAAAGTCTGTGTGCGAATTGCTCGAAGGATGCTACGCGCACCATAAAAAAGCCGCTCATGGGGTCACTCAGCTCATGCTCGGCGCCCATCAGGCTCAACCGCCGGCCCAGTTGACTTAGCTTGACGCGCGACTTGGTAAACTCGCCCATGCTGCCGCCTGCGATGTTGCGCGAGCCCACCACCAGGTCGAGGTTCTCTTCACGGATGCGGCGCAGCATCTCGGGCAGGATGCTTTCATCGTGCTGCATGTCGGCATCCATCACGGCGACAAGAGGCGCCGCCGCGCCGAGAATTCCCTCGATGCAGGCTGACGCCAACCCTCGCCGGCCAATCCTTTGCAGGACGCGCAGATTGTTGTGCTGTTCGGCCATCCGACGCACCACGTCCGCGGTGCCATCGGGCGAGTCGTCGTCTACAAAAATCACTTCGTAGCGGATGCCTTTGAGCGCGGTTTCCAGCCGATCCAAAATCGGGCCCACGTTTTTGCTCTCATTGAACGTGGGCAGCACGATCGCCAGCTCGTAGGCCATTGTTTCCTCCGCAAGGCCGAGCTGATTCGGGGCGCTCGACCCGAAAGCTGTTGTTCAACTCCCCATTCCTTATAACATTTAGACGGTGTTTCCATTCTAAGTTTCTAAGTTACGCTTCTGAATCCCCGAAACGTCGAGCCCGTCAAGGTTTTTGGGCGCAAACAGCGAGGCCCATCCGCTGTGAATACGGGCCAGGTGAGATACAAATCCGATCTTCGGCTATCTGGTTTTGGCAAGTTGCGCCAATCGGGGGTACAATCGCTGCCAATCTGTCTTCAAACAAAGATTCCCGTCAGCGACTTTCTCCGCGTACTTCTGATTGAGCCGGGATGCTTCGGGGATGAACTGAGCACGTGTGACTTAGCTGAACGTAGCTGCGGCTACTGCATACTCCGGAGTCGCTCCAGTCGCTGAGCGGGGCAGGAGTCTGTAGTATGCAATCACCTGAAGAGTTGGCCGTCCTTCGCGATGACGAGTCGAGGTCGGGGTCTCTAACCAAGCTTGGGAACACAGCAAACCAATTTGAGAGCAAGAAAGTGGCGGGATTGAGAAGAATCGGCATCGCCGCAACGATCGCATCGGGCATTGCAGCTCGAATGTACGACTGCCGGTATAGCTTCAATGGCGACGAGATTTTTTGCGTCAGGGCGACATCGCGCTCATTCTCATACATGATTCAAGCAGTGATTTCAGATCGAGCGCATCCACCTCTTTACTATCTCCTTCTCTATGCCTGGGTGCATGTCGCCGGCTCTTCAGAAGTCGCAGTTAGGCTGCTGAGCGTTCTCGCGTCGGCGCTCTTTCTTATTGTTATAGCCGTCATTGCGGGCAAGTTATTGAAGGGTTTCGCTGCCTGGTTTCTTCTAGGAATCTGCGCCATCGATGGTTTTCTCGTTTATTACGGTCAAGAGGCTCGACCATGGGCTGTCTCTGCCTTGTGTTGTTCCTTATCGATATGGTGTCTGCTTAGGCTTGAAGAGCATCCTGAACGAAAAAGCAACAAGATCCTCTACGCCGCGTCCTGTGCAACGGTGATCTACAGTCACTATCTGGGCTTGTTTTTTCTGATCGCACAGTTTATCGGTGCATACCTGGCGCGGTTGCGCTCGAGGCGACAGATCATCTCTTACGGTGCGCTGGGCACGGCAACCATCATTCCCTGGATTTGTGTAATGGGCCGGGAATTGATGCCAAGTTCTCTGGCGCCAAACATAGGATGGGTTCCCAGACCCACTTCGTGGGAGATACCTCATCTTTACATGTCAGTTATGGAGGCATATTCGATTCATGGCACCCGGTACGTTATTGTGGTCCTGACCCTGCTGATTCTGTCCTCTTTGTTGGTGTATCGAAATCATGTGAGCTGGAGCTCGACGATTCTCTTCGCTTTTCTGGCTGCATTGCCCTTAGCGGCAGCCATGGTCATATCCCGGCACGCGGCGGTTTCGATTTGGGCCCCCAGGGAACTCGTCGGCCCGATCATCGCAATCTTCTGCTTACTCGCACTTGCGCTTGCCGCTCACCAGCGCAGTGTAGCGCTCATTCTGGGATCGGCTTTGATTGCATGCTCCGTTGCGATGTTGCCTGCTTTTCTTCCGCATAACACCACTCCTGACTGGCGGTTTTACGCAGCAGCCGCGAAAGAGATGTGCCCGAACTGTTCGATCTACACATCCACAATTTCAGAGCAAATTAGTCTAGGCTATTATTCCAGCCAGCCGGTATATGCAATCAACACGCACCTACCAGGCGGCGAGTTGCGCTCTCTCAGCTACTGGCTGCCCAATCCGCCGCCGCCACAGAGTATTCCGGATCATTTCGTAGTGATGTGTACTTCTTCCGATTGCGGGGTTGCGGCCGACCTTTTGCACCAAGGTGAAGTTACTGCAGAGCGAAGCTACAAATTGCCGGTCTCGACATACGGAACTGGGACTCTCAGTGTCTTCATGGTTTCAAATGAAAAGCAATCCAGCTTATGAGGCGTGACGGACTCACTCGTAGAGCGCCCACGGCGTCGAGGCCCCCAATAACATTGCAAGCGACAGGAATATCTTCCGATCAGCGAACGTGGAATTGCCGGCGAATGGTCCCATTTACCGACGCCTTTTGTTCGTTTCTGCCTCTATGAAGATTTCGACGTCGGCGTATTTGGCTCGAGACGTTCATCCAATGTAATTCGCTTATCCAGTGGACCGGGCCCTGAAGTTGCTGGCCTGACAAGAAGTGCCGCAAGCGCCTTCCGAGTCGGCCCATTCGCAATCCTGTTCATCCGAATCCGCTCCGCGTATACTGGAGTTGTTCGGGTCGCATCCTGAGTTTTCGGAGCGGCACTGGAGCTGATCATGAGCCTCACCCAACCTTCTGCGGGCGCGCCTTCTTCACAGCCCGGAGTTCCCGTCCCCAAAGTCACCATGCCAGCGCTCATCGAGATGAAGCGCCAGGGCAAGCCTATCTCCGCGCTCACCGCGTACGACTATTCCACGGCACGGCTCGTCGACGAAGCCGGCGTGGATCTGATTCTCGTCGGTGACTCGCTTGCCATGGTGGTGCTGGGCCAGGAAAACACGCTTGCCGTCACCATCGACGAAATGCTCTACCATACACGCGCGGTGCGCCGCGCCGTGCGTCGCGCTCTGGTTGTTTCCGACATGCCCTTCGGCAGCTATCACGGGTCGATTTCCGATTCAGTTTCCAACGCCGTCCGCTTCGTGAAAGAAGCCGGCGCCGAAGCGGTGAAGATCGAAGGCCCGCGGATTGAGCTGGCGCACGCTCTGGTGGAGGCCGAGATCCCTGTCGTCGGCCATCTCGGCCTTACCCCGCAGAGCGTTCATCGCATGGGCGGATACCGCGTGCAGGCCCGCACTGCCGAGGCAGCACGACAGCTTGAGGCCGATGCACATGCGCTGGCTCGCGCCGGCGCCGGCGCCATCGTGCTTGAAGGCGTTCCCCGCGAGGCTGCCGCGGCCATCACAGCGGCGCTGCCCATCCCGACGATTGGAATTGGCGCTGGACCCGACTGCGACGGGCAGATTCTGGTCTTTCACGATCTGGTCAATCTGACCTTTGCGTCTGCCGCAAAGTTTGTCCGCCGCTATGCGGACGGCGCTGCGTTTTTCCGCTCTGCCATCGAGCGCTATCGGGAAGACGTCGAGCATCGCGCCTTTCCATCGGACGCGGAGAGCTATCACTTGCCCGCGCAGCAGGCGAAGGGCAAAGAGGCTGCGGGGGCTGATTTCGATTCCGACGATGCCGTCGTGAATCGCGATGCATTCGAGGATTGGGCGAGCTGAGCCTGATGCAGATCCTTCGCGCTGTTGACGAGATTCGCCGCTGGTCGCGCGCTTCACGCTCCGCACCTAGCGGCACCGTCGGCCTTGTGCCCACCATGGGCGCTCTTCATGCGGGCCATGCCTCGCTCATCCGCGCGGCGCGCACCGCGTGCTCCCGCGTTGCCGTCAGCCTTTTCGTCAACCCCACGCAATTCGGTCCGAACGAGGACTACGCCCGCTACCCGCGTTCATTCGATGCCGACTGCGCGCTCGCCGAGCGGGAAGGCGCGGATGTCCTTTTCGCTCCTTCTGTTGAAGAGCTTTACCCGAACGGCCCGGCGTCGACTTTTGTCGAAGTTCCGGATCTCGGCGATCGCCTCGACGGCGCATCGCGGCCCGGCCATTTTCGCGGGGTCGCAACCGTCGTCGCCAAGCTGTTGATTGCTGCCGAACCCGATCGCGCATTCTTCGGCCAGAAGGATGCAGCACAGGTCGCCGTGTTGCGACGGATGGTCGCCGATCTGCGACTTGCCGTCGATATTGTGGTTTGCCCGATCATTCGTGACGCTGACGGCCTCGCCGTCAGCTCCCGAAATGTTTACCTCAGTCCTCCTCAACGCGCTCAGGCTCTCGCGCTGAGCCGTGCCGTCCGCCATGTCGAGTCGCTCGTTGCCGCGGGAGAGCGTCGGGGCGCCGTTCTGATCGCCGGCGCGCGCGAAATCTTCGCGTCTGAGCCCGAGGTCCGCGTTGATTACATTGCTGTGGCCGATTGGTTCACTCTGTTGCCGGTTGAAATCGCTGTCCCCGGCACGCTCTTCGCCGTGGCCGCGGTGGTTGGCAAGACGCGGCTGATCGACAACGCGATCCTCCAATAAGCCGGCGAAAGAATTCGGTTGCGCTAAACGGCGCCTTCGCTGCAACCTGATAGTCAATGCCGGAGCTCCCCGACATTACCGCCTACATCGCCGCGCTCGAGCCGCGCATCGTTGGCCAGACGCTCGAGCATGTGCGCATTGCCAGCGTCTTTCTCCTCCGCACTGTCGACCCTCCCATCGCATCCGTCGAAGGGCGGACGGTCCGCGAAATTCGACGCATCGGAAAGCGCATCGCCATCGGGCTTGATGGCGATTCCGCCAGCGGCCCCGAGTCGCAATTCTGGCTTGTGCTTCACCTCATGATTGCCGGACGTTTGCATTGGCGCCTGCCGCATGTGAAACTCTCCGGCCGCCAGGCGCTTCTCGCGCTTGATTTTTCGGATGGGACCCTTGTCCTGACAGAAGCCGGCTCCAAGCGCCGCGCGTCGCTTCATGTTCTGCGAGGCGAGGAGGGTCTGCGGGACATCGATCCCGGCGGCATCGAGATTTTTTCCTCGAATCTGGATGAATTCCGCGCCGCGCTCACGTTTGAGAACCGCACGCTCAAGCGCGCCCTCACCGATCCTCGACTCATCAGCGGCGTAGGCAACGCCTATTCCGACGAGATTCTCCACGCCGCGCGGCTCTCGCCGATCGCGCTCACGCACAAGCTCACGCACGACGAATGGCAGCGGCTCTTCGACGCCACGCGAACCACGATGGAACATTGGATTGAACGGCTCACGGCTGAGGCGAAGAAGAACTTTCCCGAGGGCGTGACGGCGTTCAGACCCGAGATGTCTGTCCACGGACGTTTCAGCCAGCCGTGCCCACGCTGCGGCAGCCCTGTCCAGCGAATCCGCTACGCAGACAACGAAACCAATTACTGCGCTACCTGCCAGACCGGCGGAAAAGTTCTGGCCGACCGCAGCCTCTCGCGCCTGCTGGGATCGGATTGGCCTCGCACTCTCGACGAGCTTGAAGCGCTCAAGAAACGGTAGAGCTTCGCTCAAGCGCCGCCAGCGTTTCTGTGTCCGCGGTGCGCCACAGCCAGTAGGCAAGCGCGTTTGCCGCTCTCCATGACTCATTTGTGTTAGTTACCACTTCTGCGACTCACCCCTGATTTACCTTGACATGGCTTCTCTCTGTGCCGCATCGTGTTTGCGGCGACTCCTGTCAAACGGGACGCGCGGGAACCCTGTTCCAATGGGCTTCTGGGCATGGGAGCCGTAACTTAATCCCGTTGTGGAGGATTCAAGAATGCACGTTGTCAGCTATTCCGCGATGCTATTCTCGGTAACACTTTCCACGCACGCCATCACAGTGATCGTGATTGCGGCTGTGATCGAATGGCTCCTTGGTGCCCTCTGGTACGGCCTCGTTTTCCGCAAGTCCTGGTTGGTGTTGGCCGGCTTTTCCGAGACCAACAAACCCAAGAACGGCGCCATGACCATGGTCTTCTCGTTTATCGCCTGCCTGCTCCTCACGTTTGTGATTTCGCACGTCGTGGGCTGGGCAGGAGCCGTGACGCTCACCCAGGGCATCAAGTTTGGCGTCATCTGCTGGCTTGGATTTATGGCGCCGCCGATGTTTACCCAGCACATAGCCGAGAACCGCCGGGCCAATCTGTTTGCCATCAACGCAGCCTATTGGCTGCTGGTGATGGCCATTGGCGGCGGCCTCACGGCAGCCTTCCACGGTTAGCGGCTCGTTCGCACGGGCCCAGACAAACCCGTCGACTACAGGGGCAATTCCCTCGCGGAATTGCCCCTCTGCATTTCATCGCTGCCACCCGTTGAAACACGCCGACTTTGACAGGCTGCGATCGATTTTCTCAATCCACACCCTGCCCATCGTCATAAAATCGACCCATGACTCGCTCGACGATCACCACCGACGGCGCGCCTGCCGCGATCGGCCCCTATGCGCAAGGCGTGCGTGCAGGAAACCTCATCTTCACCGCCGGCCAGGGCGGCCTGGATCCAGTAACCGGCCAGGTTGTTTCCGGCGGAATCAAGGACCAGACGGCGCGAACCCTGGAAAACCTGAAAGCCGTTCTTGAGGCCGGCGGCAGCAGCCTGGGCCAGGTGGTCAAGGCGACTGTTTTCCTGAAGGACATGAACGATTTCGCGGCCATGAATGCGGTTTATGCATCGTATTTCGGGGATGACAGCGAAGCGCTTCCCGCGCGGACCACGGTTGAAGTGGCCCGTTTGCCGCGCAATCTGCTGGTAGAAATCGAAGTCGTCGCCGAAGTGTGACGGCCCTCGCCGCACATCGCTATCATTAAACGGTGACGCGATCATCCGCGTGCGCCGACGGGCTCACGCACGTTCGGTGCACGGTTCACTATCCCGCACGCACAGGAGGTCATGTTGAGCGATTCTGAAGATAAGGTTGTTCGCAGTGATGCCGAGTGGCGAACCCTGCTGACGCCGCAGCAGTATCACGTGCTGCGCGAGAAAGGCACCGAGCGCCCCTTCACCGGCCTGCTCACAGAGAATCACGAAACGGGCAACTACCACTGCGCAGCCTGCGGCGCGCTGCTTTTCATGAGCGGCGCGAAATTCGACTCCGGCTGCGGCTGGCCCAGCTTCATGATTCCAGCCGGCTCCAAATCGGTCGAGGAGCATGAGGACTCGAGCCACGGAATGCGGCGCGTGGAGGTGACCTGCGCTCGCTGTGGAGGCCATCTTGGCCACGTGTTCCCCGACGGTCCCCGGCCTACCGGCCTGCGCTACTGCATCAACTCCGCATCGCTCGCGTTCATCCGCGAAGGCGAGTAGGCACGCCGGTCAGCGTGCTTGTCCCGGATCCGAGACACAACTTCCGCGCACAGCAAAACCCCGTCCTTTCGGGACGGGGTTTTTGAGCTTCAGAAACGGGTGACTCACCCTCGCCCGCGGGCTTCAGCGCGCGGATCGGGTGGAATTACGCCTTCGCGACTTTTCCGCTCTTGATGCAGCTTGCGCAAACGCGGAGCTTCTTAGGCGTGCCGTCGACCATCGCCTTGACTGCCTGCAGGTTCACATTCCAACGCCGCCGGGTGATGTTGTGGGCGTGCGAGATGTTGTTGCCAAAACGCGGCCCTTTGCCGCAGATATCGCAAGTTTGTGCCATCGTCCAACTCCAAATCTCTCTAGTGTTTTCGGGCGCTGCGTGAACAGCCACAACGCATACGGCGCCTCGCGCCATCGCCTTGCCGAATCTTCAGTATATCAGTGATTGGCGGCGGCCATTGGGCCATGTCCGCCGGCGAGCGCGACGCGCATCCGGGCCTCATAGCGGGCCCCGCCATCGCCCAGAAGGCTCTCATACAGCACAAACTCTGTTGCCATGAAGCGCGTGAATGCGGGCTGGCTTTGTATCTTGCTCTTCAGCGCGCGCAGATCCGCTCCCCGCCCCTGTCCTTTCGCTCTTGCCAGCGTAATGTGCGGATGAAACGGCCGGGTCTCCACTGCGAATCCACACGGGCCTGTCGCTGCCACCATGCTCCTTTCGAGAGCAGCAAGCTGAGGCGTTACGGTCACATCCGCGAAGAACACGCCTGCGCCATCGAAGCAGCCGAGTTCACCCAATTCGACGGGAAACGCCGCAGCGCGCACCTCGCCCAGCCGCACCTTCAGGCACTCCAGTTGCTCCGGTGTTGCATTGCCAAGGAACTGCAGCGTGATATGCCACGAATCCGGCGCGGTCCAGCGCAAACGGCTGCCGGGCCTGGTGCTTTCGCCTTCGCGCAGCCGCGCGATCACGCTGGCGAGTTCGCGCGCCACTGCATCCGCCAGCGGGATTCCCACGAAGAGCCGCATATCGAGCCAGTGTAATCCTGGGCGACGAACGCACCCGCAGCGCCGGCGTGCAACCTCATCTCGCGGTGCACGCCGCGCGCTGCAGCGGGGTGAATTCTATTTCGACGCCGGCGGCGTGCCGGGCGCCGGCACATCGTGACCCGGAGGCGCGCTCCCGGCTGGCGGTGCGCCCGGCCCGTGTTCCTGCGGAGGCACGAACTCCTCGGGCATTTCGTGGCCGCGATGGCAGGTCCCGCACGTCACCTTCATACCCATCGCGTCCGGATCGAGCGCCGACGCCTTGCTGATGTAGTCGCCGTTGATCTGCTGGACCATGGAGATCATGATTCGCGCAATCTTTTTGTCGTCTTTGGAGTCGTCGGCGAAGTTGAGCTGCGGCCTTCCATTGGGTCCCACTTTTTTGGGGTCGGCCGCGTGGCAAAAGTCGCAATGCACGCCGAGCGATCCGGCAAAACCCTCCATGATTTCGTGCACCTGGTCGCCGGTCAGGTTCTTCGGCAGCACCTGGAGGTTGGTCGGCGCCGGCAGGTTGCGCATCGGTCGGCCAGCGGGCGGAGCGGGTGCGGTTTGCGCGGCCGGCGCGCTGGCTTGCGGCTGATCTTGCGTCGCTTGCACTCCAGTGGTTGTGGCAAGCACGGCCGCGGCCATCAGAGCTACCGCAGCGGCGGGTGGGAGCAGGGAAGTAAGTTTCACTGGCAGGGTTCCTCTCAGGTCCTGGTCGCGGACCTTAGGTTCGAGCGTTTTCGATTCACTTGTCAACATAGCCGGTATCGTGCAAGGTGGCAATTTTTTGAGGAAATTGCCACTAGGTGTCTAGCGTTCTGTTAAGCGCAGAATCGAAAACGCTGTCGCTACGGATCAGTTTACGGATTGACCCCTCCCGAAGGAAGACCGATCGTCCTTCCAGCTTTTTCGGGCCCGAAACACATTCGTTGCCGGGCAACGAAAAGCGCAATGGCAATTCCACCGCGTGCCGGATGCCGATGCGGCGTGTCACCAGCACGCGCGTCACGCGCATGCCGTCGTCTCGCACCTGCAAGGGCGAACGGGGATCGAGAAGGTCCAATCCATTATGCGTGGGTCGCGTCAGTCCAAGAGCCTGGCACAAGCGGCCTGGCCCGCCGGTCAATTCGCATGGCGCGGAGTCCACAGGCAAGGCACGAAGCCGGGCCATTTGTTCGATCCCGGCGACCGGTTCCAGCGCGCGAAGCAGGACACCACCCCCCATGCCTTCTTTCTCGCAGGAAAAGTTCATGCAGTAGTAGAGGCCATAGATCGAGTACACATACGCGAAGCCGGCCGGCCCGAAAAGCACACGGTTCCTCGGCGTTGGTCCGCGATGCGAGTGCGCCGCGGGATCGGGTGTTTTGTGGTGGGGGCCGAGGTACGCTTCAACCTCGACGATGCGACCCGCCACCACGCCGGCGGCTGTCTTGTGAACCAGAAGTTTGCCCAACAGCCTCGGCGCGACGCGCTCCGGCGCGTCTTCAAAGAAATTGCGCGTTAGCAGCCGGCCGGGAAAGCGACTCGGACCCATAAGCGTCTAGATACCCCGCTCCATTTGCTTCAGGAGCCGTTGAGCCGCCAGATGATCGTTGTCCCTGTTGGCACGCTCAAGGTGTTTCCTTGCCATCGCGAGCGATTTCTTGACTCCTTTGCCCTCCAGGTATGCGATCCCGAGAAAGAAAAACGCATCATCTCGCTCATACCAGTCAAAGTCGATTGCCCGGATCGCCTTTCGAAAAAAGCGAACAGCGGAAACATAATCGGTCACAGTGCCCTTACCCCAATAAGAGTGGACCCCAAGCTGGACCCAATCTCCAACGTCGCCCGCTCGAACGGCCTTCTTAAACCAGCGCACAGCTTCGCGAAAATTCCCGCTCTCGCGGTAGGTGATTGCGATGTTATTAGCGGCAGAGCTGGTGTCCCCACCCCGGAAAGCTCTCTTGAGCCAGAGGAGAGCAGCTCGGGTATTTCTTTTCACCCCATAGTTGCCTCCGAGGATGACTCCGAGAGTGTTTTGCGCCGAGACTGAGCCGTGTTCTGCGGCGCGGCGATACCATTCCCGTGCGAGCCGCGCGTTGCAGCGAACGAGAATCCTTCCGCGCTTGTCTTTGCACCCGTCGTCGTACATTCCCCCGACCTGCCACTCCGCTTCGGCATCGCCGAGCTTGGCCCTGGCAACCAAATCTTTCCATTCGGCGCCAGACATCTTGTACGAATACCTCGGGAATCCCCAATCCAGCCTGGGAAGCTTCCACGGATTCTCCGGGTCTACGACCGAGTAAATCCCGCGCGCTGCCCTTTTGGCCTTCATAATTGCCCCTTGCGCCGGCTCGATTCACGCCTTCTTGTGCGTCTTGTTCCATTCCTTGATCAATTCCAGCACTTCCTCGGCATGGCCCTGCGGCACAACCTTGGGGTAGATATGCAAGAGCGTCCGGTCCGGCCCGATTACGAAGGTCGTCCGCTCAATGCCAAACACTTTCTTCCCGTACATGTTCTTTTCCTTGAGCACATCAAACTGTTTGCAGACTTTCTCGTCTACATCAGCAAGGAGTGTGTACGGGAGGTCATATTTAGCCCGGAACTTGGCCTGTTCACGGGGCGTGTCGCGGCTGATGCCCAGAACCACGGCGCCCGCCGCCTGGAGCTTTTTGAACGTATCGCGAAAGCCGCAGGCCTCAATGGTGCAGCCGGGGGTGTCGGCCTTGGGATAAAAGAAGAGGATCACCGGCTTGCCGGCAAAGTCCGAGAGACTCACGGTTTTGTCTTCATCTGTTTGCAGGGTAAAGTCGGCAACTTTCTCGTTGAGCTTCATGGGGAATATCCTCTCTATAGAAGGGTCGGGCCGTGATGCGGCCGCCAGATTCAATTATTGTCGAGGGAAGTCGAAGGTGTCATTGCACCGTAAAAGTCGCTTGTGGATAAAGGCAGCCGCGCTGCTCGCGCCTGTCGCGTTGGTTTTCTCGCTGGCCGCGCCCGCACAATACCCCGGTCAGGTCGCCAAGCCGGACGCGAACACGCCCGACTTGCGCGCGGTCGGAGTGTACGAGTGGACCGGCGATGAAGCCCATCCCAAAGCCGCGCGCCTTGTTCCCATCTGCATCTTCGACGGCCAGGACCTGAATGACGCCGGCGTCTATCTCGCCCATCCCGAGCCGCTTGCGCTCGAAAGTGACGTCGAGTATCAACTCCAGCGGGACGGCAAGCCGCTGGGGCTGTTCGCCATTGACACCTCGGCTCGCGAACAGGGCGGATGGGTTGGATATGGCAAGTTGTTGCCGCCATCGAGGTCCAAATCCGCACCGGCGCAAGTGGCCAAAGTAGACGAAGACGACGATGCGCAGAGCGACGTGCCCATTCTGCACCGCAAGCATCACGCCGACGATTCCGCCGGCGGAACGAACTCCGGATCGGGTTCGAGTTCGGGCTCCGGCTCGAGTGGTCCCGCTCCCGATCCCGATCGTCCTACGCTGCACAAGGGCGGCGATACATCGAGTTCGGGCTCTGGCGCGAGTTCTGGCGCGGGCTCTGGCGGCAATTCGACCGCCGACTCCAGCTCGCCTCCGGCTGATTCCGACCGCCCCGTCCTGCATCGTAGCGATGACAGCTCAGCTTCAGGTAATGGGTCGAGCAGCACATCCTCCGACGACTCCAGTCGCCCGAAGCTCAAAAAGAAAAAGAAGGACGACGAAGAGGCCTACGTGGCGGACGTTGCCAGCGCCGCCGATCCAGACCGTCCACGCCTTGTTCCCGGCAAGTTTGCGGGCTACGGCGCGCCGGTTGTTCCCACCCTTTTCGGCCTGCCGATCGATATGCATCAAACCGTCGCCGTCTCCGACGCGATCGATCGTCCCGAGCATCCGTGGAACTACGTCTGGGCCAACCCCGATGACGAAGACAAAATGAAGACTGCTATGGAGGATCTTGCACGGGGCGCGCTGGGGCTCAATCCGCCTCCCGCTCCTAAGCCAACGTCAAAATCGGCTACCGCTGGACACCGCGCGAAGCCTGTTACTCCCCTTGCGCCTGCTCCGCTGCTCGTCGAGCAGTTCCGAGTCTTCCAGTTGGCCTACGATGCAGGGGCTACCCTGGTACTTTCCGCGCACACCGACGGAACCGGCGCCAATGAGAAATTTGTCACCCTGATTGCGCAGCCCGATCTCTATGGAGGCGTCGCGGTCCTGTTCAAGAACGTTACCGACGCCGCGAGCCTGGACCTGACGCCGCGCATGCGCCTCATCGATGCCGTCGACGCCGAAGCCGACAACCGCGGCGAGCTTCTCTTCGAGCTTCGCGGGGCTAGTCAGCGCCAATTCGCACTCTATCGCGTGCTTCGCGGCGACTCCTCGCGGATTTTCCTAAGCGCCCCCGAATCCATCGGTGTCGTTCCCGCCGGCAGCTGACGCCCAACCGTCGCCATCGCGTCGCACGCCTTTAGAATCAATCGGCTTCACGCGCGGGTGTTTGCTCTTTGTGCACTCCCCCGCAGTACTTTCGCTTGCTCTTTTCCCCGGCAGCCGAGCGTATTGGCAAGGCGTCCTATACAATAACAAGATACAAGTGGGCACATCGACACTTCTCAAGGATTCCCCTCCGCATGGCATCTGTAACCACCGTTCCTTCAACCGATCCCGTTGTCACTGAGTCCACCCAGCCCACTTCTGTAGCTCCCGAGCCAAGTACTTCCGCCTCCGTCGCCGCCAAAGCCGTTGCCAAGTGGCGCCAGATTCGCATGGGCCGCGCGAACGCCGTGAGCGATGGCTTGAGCTGGCCGATGGTGCTTGTGATCGCCATTTTTCACCTGGGCGCGGTGGCCGCGCTGTTCCTCTTCAGCTGGCAGCGCCTGCTGGTCATGGCCATTCTCTACGTCCTCGCGATCAATGTCGGCATCGGCATGTGCTATCACCGCCTGCTTACGCATCGCGGCTACAAGGTGCCCAAGTGGCTTGAGTACACGATGACGGTGTTTGCCACGCTCTCGCTTGAAGGAGGGCCGATCTTCTGGGTATCAACGCATCGCGTCCATCACCAACTGAGCGATAAAGAAGGCGATCCGCATACCCCGCGCGAAGGCGGCTGGTGGGCGCACGCCGGATGGATTCTCTTCGGCCAATCGTTGCACTTGCAGATTGAGGCGCTCTCGCGCTACTCACCCGACCTGAGCCGCGACCGCTTCCACGTCTGGCTCAGCAAGTACCACTGGATTCCCATTACCCTCAGCGCCGTTCTCCTGCTCACCCTCGGATGGTACTGGGGCGGCTTCGTAAACGGCATTGCCATGGTCCTCTGGGGCGCTCTGCTGCGCGTCACGCTGGGGCTTCACGCCACTTGGCTCGTGAACTCCGCAACCCACATGTGGGGCAAACGCCGCTTTGAAACACACGACGACTCGCGCAACAGCTGGTGGGTCGCGCTGCTGACCGGCGGCGAAGGCTGGCACAACAACCACCACGCGCACCCGGTTTCCGCGCGCCACGGCCTCACCTGGTATGAGATCGATCCCAACTTCTGGGGCATCTGGATTTTGTCGAAGCTTGGCCTGGCGAAAAAGGTTCAGGTCGCCAAGTTCGATCGCAGCAACCCGAAGCCCGCAGGGATGTAACGCCTGCGCGCAACTGGCGCATTTTTATCCCGCGATTGAATTATCGCGCTGCGCTGACCATCGACACGTGGCGTCTGAAATTTGACAGCTCATTTCACTGCACCGTCAGGGCAACCGTTCCCGTCTCCGTCATTCCGCCTGACAAGCCCGTGATCGTCACTGTGTAGGTTCCGGCGGTCGTTCCGGAATTCGATCCTCCGCCGCCACTACCACCGCCGCCTCCCCCACCTGTGCTGGCTCCGCCGCCGCAACCCATCCCGGCAAAAGCAGCGAACAGCGCCACCCATGCCATCAGCGCCAGCCAGTTGCGCCGGCGCAACGGCAGAAAGAGCAGCGCAACGCAAGCCAGCACGGCTCCGCCTGCGCCCCGCCACGGCAAGCTCGCCGGCAGACTCATCGCGGTTGCGGCCGTGGTATTCACCGTCAATGTTGCCGACTGCGCAGAGGTGCCGCTGATGGTTACGGTGGTTGGCACGCTGCACGTTGGCGGATCGCTCGCCGATGTTGGAGTGATGGCGCAACTCAGGCTCACTGCTCCCGTGAATCCATACCACGGTGTGACCGAAATCGTCGACGTATTCCCCGTTGTTGCTCCGGGCGTCACGTTCATCGGCGGCCCCGTGACCATCTGAAAATACGGCGCCGGTGTCGTGGTGAATGAGAAGATTGCGCCGCTGGTCGTGCCCAGGCTGTTCTGCGCCACCGCCTGGTAGTAGTACGTGGTGCTTGCGGCCAGAGCGGTGATGTTCGCACTTACTGCCTGGTTGCTTGCTGTCAATCCCAGATCCTGCGCTGGCGTCTGTGTTGCTCCGCTGAGTGAGCTGCTCGTGCCCCACAGGAACCACGTGTGGGTGTCCGCTCCGTTCGGATTCACTGTTCCTGCGAGGGTAGCCGTAGTGGCCGTAACCGCCGTCGCTACCGCCGTAGCCGTCGCCGGGGCGGTAGCGGTCGATGACGCGGTCACCGTCACCGAGTTTTCACCTGTTCCGCCCGCATAGAGGAGCGCGCTCACATTGTCCGGCATGTACACGGCCTGGATGTTGTCAGTTCCGACGGCCAGCGCCCCGGGCAGGACGTCGATCGTGGCGCTGCCGCTGGTGAGCGTTGCCGTCCCCAGGTTGTACGTGCCGCTGGTCAAGGCGATGGAGCCGGTCGGGGTTGGTTCGCCGCTCGCGCCGCTCACCGCTACTGTGACAGTGAAGGCCTGTGCCGTGGTCACATTCGTTGCCGAGGGCGTGACCGCGACCGTGACTGGATATACGCCCGCGCCGTTGAGGAAGACGACCTGCGGCGAGCCGCTCGCGTTATCAGTGATTGTGAGGGTGGCGGCCATCGGGCCCGCGGTCGCAGGCGTAAAGTTCCCGGCAATCGTGCAACTCGCTCCTGCCACCAGGCTTAATCCGCACGGATTCGGAAAACCGAACGCAGACGAATTTGTTCCCGCCACCGCGACATTGGTAACCGTCAGCGTCGCGCTTCCGGTGTTGGTGAGCGTCACCTGCTGCGCCGCGCTCACCGTCAACGCCTGCTGCGGACCGAACGCGAGCATCGTCGCCGAAAGTGTCGCCACTGGCGCGGCTCCGCTTAGCACGATGGTCTGTGTCGAGTAAGCCGGACCCGCTGCATTCAGATTGCTGTCCGTCAGCGTCAACGTGCCGTAGACCGTTCCGGCCGCCGCCGGCTGAAAACTGATCGGCAAGACACACGTCGCTCCTGACGCCAGCGTCCCCGGTTGTGCTGCGCCGACAGTCAGCACCGGACATGCCGAGGCTGTGCTGCTGTTGAGCGTGAAGTTCGCGGAGATTCCGGGATTCGCGCCCGTCGCAGGCACAGGAAACGCCAGCGCCGCATTGCCTACGTTCTGGATCGCGACGGTCTGCGGGCTGTCGCCGCTCACGGTGCCCGCGGCGGTCGCCGCAAAGTTGATCGCAGGCGGCTGTCCTTGTTCGACTTCGACCACGCGATCGTTCAACGAATCTGCAATGAACAGATCGCCCGCCGCGTCCAGGCCGATGCCGATTGGGTCGCTTAGCGCCTCTCCGTTCACCGTCGGCGTGATCGCGGTCGCCGCACGTCCGCCCGCAGGCACTTCTACAACACGGTTGTTGGCGTCGGCGATGAACAAATCTCCCGCCGCGTCCACCGCAACGCCGTAGGGAAAGTGCAGGCTCTGCCCGTTTACGCTTGGATCAATCGCTGTGGTTGCGCCGCCGTTCGCGGCAATCTCCTCTACGCGATTGGCAAAGAGATCCGCGATGAACAAGTCGCCGGCGCTATCCAACGCGAGCGTCACCGGGTAAGACAGCTTCTCGCCGTCGACCAGCGGGTCAATTGCGGTTGGTGCTCCGCCGCCCGCGGGCACTTCAACCACGCGCGCGTTGTCCACGTCCGCGATGTAGAGGTCGCCCGCCCCGTCGATCACCATGCCGCACGGATAATGCAGCCCGATCCCGTTCACCATCGGGTTGATCGCCGTCACCGCGCCACCGTTCACCGGCACTTCCACGACAATGTTGCGGTCGAGGTCAGAAATAAACAGATTTCCCGCGCCATCCACGGCCACGCCGCCCGGATGCACTAATCCTTCGCCGCCCACGATCGGATCAATCGCAACTGGAGCGGCGTTGCCCGCCGGCAGTTCCACCACGCGGGAGTTGTTCTGGTCGGTGATGTAGAGATTTCCTTTACCGTCTACTACGGCGTCGAAGGGATCCTTGAACGCGATGCCGTTGGCCATCGGCGCGAACGCGATCGCCGTGCCGCCGCTGAACGCAACCTGCGGCCCTACGCCGTTTCCCTGGAGAAGCGCGCTGGCAATCACGTTCCCCGATCCATCCAGCAGCAGCGCCGCCCCGTAACGCTCTCCGGCATACACCGGATTGAAATCAATCTGAACCGTGCAGGTCTGTTCGGCCGCGTAGTTAGTTCCCGCCGCGCAGCTTCCTCCACCGCCGTTTGTAAAGTCCAATCCAGCCGCGCCCTGCGTGAGCACCGCAATGCTGCCGAGCGTTGCCGCGGCCGGAATGGTCACCGTCACCGTCGAGCTCGCGCCGGCGCCAACATTTACTGCGCCGAAGTTTGTCTGCGCACCGGCCGGCGTCGCGGCAATCGCGAGCCACGCCGCACCTGCGGCAATCGGCCGCAAGAACCTCTGCGCGCAGAAAATCACTTGAGTCATTGTGAGCCAATCACGCCGGTATGAAGGGAAGAGGGCGTATCGCTCATTATGCTTGCGGCTGGATTCAACGCGCAAGCTGCACTCCTAAGCCTGCAAGATGTCTGGCTGCAGGCCCTCACAGCGCCGCCAGAAAGTTCTGCAGGTCAACCAGTTGCTGCGGATTAAGGTTCATCTGAAAGCGCGTGCTATAGAACTGAGCTACCTGCCCAAGGTTCGCGGCCGAGCCATTATGAAAGTAAGGGCCCCGGGCCGCCAATCCACGCAGTCCCGGCACCTTCATGCGATTCACATCCGCGCACTGCCCAGTGGTGAGCGCCACGCCGGGATCGGTCGTCACGTACACCACCGCATTACCGCCCGCATCCGTGCATCCGCTGATTTGGTACACAGGCAAACTCGGGATTGTGAGCGCCTGCAGACCGCCGATGATGTTCGCGTCCGTTTCGCTCGCGATCACGTGGCTCGTCCCTATATCCATGGCCAACGGCAGGGAATGTGTCCCGATGTTCGGCGCGTCGTGGCAGGTCCCGCACGTCCCGACGATCACCGCCGGGCTACCCAGCGCGGGATTGTCATTCAACCCGTGCACATCCGTGATCTGCATCGGCGCGCTGTTGAAGATGTCTTCGCCGCGCGCAATGCTCGCCTGCGCCGGATTTGTGCTTCCCTCCCACGCCTGGAACAGCGTAAACACAACTGGATTGAACTTCGCCCCTGTCGGATCCTGCCCGAACGCGTCGTTGATCCCCGGGTAATAGTTCTGCGCGGCCAAGGCGGCGGCTCCGCCCGTAGCCCCGCTGCCAGTCAGCGGTCCCGCTTGCGTGTCCGTCGCCTCTGCTGTAAAGAGTCCCTCTTCAAACGCCACCAACTCGCTCAATTGCGCCGGCGTGGGCGCCGCGCTCCCCTGCTCGTGCGTCGCGATGGCGTTCGCCGCCTGTGTGCTCAGGTCCGATTCCAGATTCGCGCTCAACGTTGACACCAAGTTCAATGGCGCAGCCGTGAATCGCGCATCCCACATCACCTGGCTCAGGACCGCCACGCTCGTGGCGGGCAGCGGCCGCCGGTACACCGAATACGCCGTCTGCCCCGTCGATGCATTCGCAGTCGCTGCGCATCCATACGGATCTTGCGCGACAGCGATTGTGAATTGCACACCGGCGGGCAGCGCTTCGGCGATGCGAATCAATCCGTTATTTAGCATCAAACTGTGGCCCGCGCTGTCGCCCGTGGCCGCAGCCGGGCAATTTGCTCCATCGACGGCAAGAAACAAAGGATCGCTTCCATTGCTTGCCGTAAACAGAGCCTGTACACTCGCGGCGCTCAATCCCATCCCCTGGCTCAACTGGTGGCAACTGCTGCAGGTCCGCGCATTCGTTCCGAGGGCCTGAAAGAAGATCCCAGTTGGATTGATGCTTCCGGTGGCAACGTACGTCGACTCCGTCCCGCTGGGCGTTGGATACGGCTGCAGGCTTGGGATCAGATTGGGCGGAGGAGGGTTTATTACGGTCGTCGTCGTGCTGCCCCCGCCGCACCCCTGCAGCACGGACCCCGTCGCAGCGACGAGCAGGATTCCCACCGCGGCCAGCAAACACGCACGTTGCTTCGCGATCGTCAATCGGCCTCCGCGTTCCTTGTGGCGTGGGGAAACCCAGGGGAATCTCACTTCTTTGCCAAGAACACTACTCGACCGGGGATATCTAAAAGGATAGACGCGCTCCGTTCAGGTTGGGAAGACGAGATAAGCGGTTCGACATTTGATTTTTTGAGGGCTGGCTTCGAAAGCCCGGCACTCAATTCCGAGTTTTTGCACGCACCCACAACACCAAGAAGAACGGCAGGGCCACAACCAGCACCAGCACGCCCGCGGGAAGGCCGACATAGCGGTACGTGTCCACATAACTCACCGTGTGGCCGCCCAGAACGTTCCATCCCAGAAGCGCGAAGATCGACACGCATGTCGTAGCGAAAAACGTGAGGAACGCCGACGCCACGGCCAGCAGAAGACTCTGGAACAAGCTGAACCCTTCCAGCGGAAACCCCAGCACCGATCTTCCACGTCTACCCTGCGCGATTTGCTCCATCATCGGGGGACCTCTCTCGTCTAGAATACAAACTCATGGCCGGTACTGCGCAAATCGAGCTATGGCCTGCTGACAAAGTTGCGACCCAGGTCGCCATGCTCGCCGCAAACAACGGGATTCATTACGCCTTCTGGGGAGAAACTCGCGTACCTGAGAGCGATCTTGAGCGGCTCGTCGGAGCTGTCCCAGCCCCGCTCGCTCCTGCGCTGCGCCAACGCGCCTACTACTTCGTTCCCCTTGCCATCGCCGACACGGGCGAGAATCTTGTCGCCCCCGCCTACACCGTCGAGCTCGGCGACCGCGCCGTCTGCCATCGCAATGCAAGTTTTGGGGCCACGGAGGCTGTTTTTCTTTCCACGCGCCTCGTCGAAGACCGATTCGGCCTGGCCTTCGAGTTTTTTATCAACGTTGCCCACAATTTTGTCGAAGTGGCCAGCGTTCCTGAAAGCTTTGCCACGCTTGTCTGGTCGCAGGCTGAGGCTCAGGCTCGCGGCGAGACCAGCCAGGACGCCTGGGAGGCGCGCCGCCGCGCTCTCGAACCCCATCCCGGCGTAAAAGTCATCGATGAGCGCGCCCGCAACGCTTTCTTTGAAGCATCGTTTTCCGACGCGCTGGCCATCTACATGCTTTCTCTCGCGGTGGACTTCGACTACCACGACCTCCGCGAGCGCGACTATCCGCTGCTCGCCGCTCCGGCTCTCGCCGAGCGCCTTCGCCACGTTGCCGGCCTCTTCCCGGCGAACTCCGGCTACGAGTTCCAGATCCACTATCGCCGCAAAGGCTAGACTGTTGCAGTCCACCCATCCAAATCGACAGCCGCGATATCGACAAGCGCGATCGATGACCCCTGAAGCGTCCATCGACGGGAGCTGGCCCGCATGAACGTCCTTCTCTTCGGCGCCACCGGGATGGTTGGGCAAGGAGTTCTCCGCGAATGTCTGCTTGATTCTGACGTGGCGTCGGCCGTCTCTATTGGCCGCTCCACCACGAACGTGTCTGATCCCAAGCTGCGCGAAATCATTCACGCCGATCTCACTAATTACGCGCCCATCGAATCCCAGCTCTCCGGCTTCGATGCATGCTTCTTCTGTCTCGGCATTTCTTCAGCGGCCTTGACGGAAGAGCAGTACACACGCATCACATACGACATCACGGTGCGAGCTGCGGAGACGCTCTCACGCCTCAATCCCGGCATGACCTTTGTCTATGCCTCGGGAAAGGGAACCGACAGCTCCGAGCACGGCCGCATAATGTGGGCACGGGTGAAGGGCCGCACAGAGAACACTCTCCTGCGCCTGCCTTTCAAAGCTGCTTTCATGTTTCGCCCCGGAGTCATCGTGCCACGTTTCGGGGCTCGCTCACGCACGGCGCTCTATCGCATCCCGTACACGCTCACCCGACCGTTTCTTCCGCTCCTGCTCCGCGCCTTTCCCAATCAGGTGCTTACTACCAATGAGATCGGACAGGCCATGCTCCTTGTTGCCCGCCGCGGCGCGCCCAAGAAGATTCTTGAAACCGGTGACATTCGATCCCTGCTCCGATAAAGCCCAAGGAGCCAGGATTCTCCGTAGGCTTAGTGTCGAGTCTCACACATGAGCGTGACATCGTTCCGATTCTACGGAAAAGGCTCATCAACACTGTTAGATTATGGGCAAATCAATTCTTTGTATTTTGGGGGCGATATGCGTTGGAGCGGCGAGCTTTCGACGGCATCGTGTTCTGAGCATCCGGCGGGGCGGCGCGGACGCGGGCATCTATTTGCGGTTTGGCACCTGTTCAAATCCGTGGCAGCGATGCTCCTTTGCGCTGCTGCGCTCGCAGCGAACGCGCAGGAAAACGCAGCGGCCAAACAGCCGCCGCCTGTCCAAGCCGCCGGCGTGGTCACCGCGGTAAAGATCGAGCCGAGCGAGGTGACTCTCGCTCCCGGTGAAAGCAGGCAGTTCACAGGAACCGTTGCGGGAACCGGAGCCTTCAGCTCTGCATTGACATGGTCGGTGAATGGCGTGGACGGAGGCAATGCCGCACTGGGAACCATCAGTAGCAGCGGGCTGTATGGAACGCCCTACCCAACACCGGCGGTTGTCACTCTGAAGGCCACGAGCACCGCGGACCCGACCAAGTGGGCCAGCGCAACCATAAGTTTTGTCGCGCCGCCGGTAGCCGCGGGTCCGGCTCTCACAGTGGATGCGGCAACGGCTACCCATCCCATCAGTCCGCTGATCTATGGGATGAACTCCTGGCGACTCTCGGACCCAAAGCATGAGGCGCCCAAAGTGGCAGCAGAGGTGCGTCTGCCGTTCGACCGCTGGGGAGGCGATGGCTACACGCTCTACAACTACAAGCTCGACGTCTCCGACCTTGGCGATGACTGGTTCTTCGAAATCGCTCCCAACGCCAACACGAATTACCCCGACCAATCCGAATTCAACTCACAGGTGATCGGAGATCGGGTTGCCGGCGCTAAAACCCTGCTCTCCGTACCCGTGATCGGTTGGGTCGCAAAATCGCGCACCCGCGGTTCCAGCTTCTCGGTGGCAAAGTACGGACCGCAGCAAAAGACCGACCCCTACTGGCATGACTTCGGAAACGGCATCAAGCCTGACGGAACAAAGATTGCGAACGATCCCAACGATACCTGCATGCCCATCGATGAAAGCTGGACCTCGGATTGGGTCAAATACCTGGTTGGCAAGTTCGGGAATGCGGCCAACGGCGGCGTCGCCATCTACGCGCTTGACAACGAACCGACGTGGTGGAACAAGATGCACCGCGATGTGCACCCGTTGCCCTTCTCCTACGACGAAGTCACGGAGAAAGGATTGAAAGTGGCCAGGGCAATTAAAGCTGCCGATCCCACGGCGGAAGTGAGCGGACCGGTGATCGATTTCTGGCTCACATACTTTTATTCAAAGAAAGACATCGAATGGTTCCAGGAGCACTGGCCGAATATTACTGGCCTCCCCCCCGACCGCGAGGCCCATGGCAACGTCCCGCTGATCGATTACTATCTTCGCGCCTTCAAGGCGGCGCAGGATGCCGATCCGCAGCACACTCGGTTCCTCGACTATTTGGACTTGCACACCTACTTTGCCACCGAAGGCGCGATGCTCAATCCAGCCGGCACGAGCGTTCAGCAGCGGGCGGTGATCGACTCAACGCGGGTGCTCTGGGATCCAACCTACACCGATCCGCGCTTTCGGAATCCCGACAACTACGCTGAGCCGCTAGCGCCGCAGATGATTCCGCGAATGAAGAACTGGGTTAGAGACAACTATCCGGGAACCAAAACCGCGATCACGGAATATAACTGGGGCGCGCCGGAGCATATTAGCGGAGCGGTGGCGCAGGCTGACATTCTGGGCATCTTTGGACGTGAGGGCCTTGACCTGGGGGCATTGTGGGGGCCTCCGGATCTGAATCAGCCGTTGATGTTCGCTTTCAAGATGTTTCGGAACTATGACGATCATGGCTCGGGATTTGGCGATGCGAGTCTTCAAGCTGCAAGCGGAGACCAGGGCAAGCTTGCCATTTATGCCGCGCGGCGGGCGAGCGATCGCATGGTTACTGTGGTCGTGATTAACAAAACCTTCGGCGACTTGCGCACGGACGTACGACTTGACCATTTCAAGTCAAAGGGGCCCGCGAAGGTCTATCGATACAGTGGCGCGGATCTCACCGAGATTCGCGCGCTTCCCGATATCAAAGCTTCCAAGTCCGACGGGAAGGACAAAGCAAGCGTTGTCAAGGACCAGCTATTCCCGGCTATGTCAATCACGTTGTATGAGATTCACGGTAAGTGAACCTCGAGACAGTTGCGGTGGTCTCGGTTCTACTGCTTGCAGAATCCATGCGTCGAGCTCTTAACCGGGTCGTGCACCGCGAACACCTTTCGCAGGCGGCTCCCGCGTCCCCAAGTCCGACAGCCGTGTTAACCTGATTCAACTTCGTCGCCGCGGGAGCTGCGCTGGATGCCAATTCGCCATCGGGTTCCTGTCTGGCTCATGGGACTCACCAACCTCTCCTACGGCCTTTACGGCGGCGCAATCGCCTTCGCCATCCCGCAACTCCTTGGTAACCGTCAAGTACCCGAGGCGACCATCGCGGGCCTCACCGCCGTCGCTATCTCGCCCGGCTTCTGGGCGTTCCTGTTCAGTCCCGTCCTCGATGTCCGATTCAGCCGCCGCTTCTACGCGGCAGGGCTCGCGGCGTTTGCCTCGCTCACCCTCGTGGTAGCTTTTCTTTCGCTCAATCATCTTGCGCTGCTTGAGGTGGTGCTCACCGTCGGCTTTTTTGCCGCCTATCTCTATCAAAGCGCACTCGGCGGTTGGCTATCCTCTATCACGTCCGCCGAAGAAGAGAATCTGGTCAGTGTCTGGATGACTATTGGCAATACCGGCGGCTTTGGCCTCATGGCCGTCGGATGCAATCAGATGGTGCGCCACTTTTCGCCGCTTGCGGCTGCACTGGTTCTCGCCGCATCTATCCTCGTGCCGATCATTCCTTTTTCCTTTATGCAGGCGCCCGGCCCTGACCGCCGCCTGGCCAGCGAATCCTTTCCCCAGTTCTTTGGCGACCTTGTGTCGCTCGCAAAGCGCCGTGAAGTGCTCGTCGCGCTGATCCTTTTCGTTTCGCCAGCCGCGACCTTTTCGCTCACGAACTTCCTCGGCGGCCGCGGCACAGACTTCCACGCGTCGCCCGGCTTCATCGGCTTCATTGGTGGCGCGGGAGCGGCGTTGGGTGGCGTCGTGGGCTGCCTGATATTTCCCGCCCTCAGCCGCCTCTTGC
Organism: uncultured Acidobacteriaceae bacterium; assembly: GCA_963813015.1. Lineage (GTDB taxonomy): Bacteria > Acidobacteriota > Terriglobia > Terriglobales > Acidobacteriaceae > Telmatobacter. Next base: position 53,453 of record CAWEXN010000008.1, on the reverse strand, counting down.
CGCTTCGCCCTTTTTATCTTGCCGTGGGAGTTGCCGGCGCCGTCTGCACGCTCTCGCTGATTCCGCTGCCGCGTGTTCCGGCCTCGTTCGCCATCGTATTAATCGCCGAAAACTTGTTTCAATGCCTGGCCATCACCGCCTGCACCGCTATTACCTTTGAAACCATCGGCCAGAACAATCCACTCGCCTCCACCACCTTCTGCTTTCTCGGCTCGGCTTATGGAGTGCCCATCTCCTACATGCTCTATGTGGATGCCTTCGGCTATGCCCGCAAAGGGATCTCCGGCGCCCTTGGCGTTGACGCCGTCACCGGGATCGTCGCCAGCGTTCTGCTCGGCCTGATGCTCTTCTCGCTGGCCCGCAAACCCAGAAGGTCTGCGCTCGCGAAGAACTGACGGATGAATGCTGGGAGCTGAAGGTTGGAAGCTGCTCTCTCACAAGCTGTACTTTCCCGGCCCCATCGTCATGATCACGAGGTTCATCACGATCATCAGCAGGTCGTAGTGCCAGCCCATCGACTTCTCGCCCCAGAAGCCTGTGTGCCACTTGAAAGCCTTCATCGAGATCGCGCCCAGCATAATGAGGATCAACCCGAGCGCCGCCCACTGCGCCATGAATCCCGTGACAAGGGCAATCGATCCCGCCATCTCCGCCGCGCCCGAGAAACACAGTGAAGGGCAGGCTCATCCCGATGCTTGCCGCGCGTTCCTTTCGGCTTGGCCAGGTGGCTGTATCCGCTCGTTCCGAACACGAGCGCCAACATCACTCGCAGTAAAAGCAGGCTCAGGTCCGCAAATGCCATCGCTCTCGGAATCGTAAACATAACCGTTCCTCCTTCGCCCATCCTTGCACAATCGAATTGATTTTTTTTGATGCTGAGCCTGGCCAGCGCGACAATGCGGCGCGAACCATGGCGCTCCATTTTGGCTGCCATCCTGAATGAAAAGATGTTGCGAGACGGTGAATCGAGCCTGCGCCCGGCCAAGGCCACCCCCACATCCAATCGGTAGAGAAACATTCACAAATTGATGACAAGTGTATGACAATCTCGGGTTGCGACTCGGCCTACGATCACGAGGCTGGTGGGTTAGAGAACGTTTTGTTCCCAGCCACTGCAACCGATTGTTCGACCTTACTCGGGTCGTGACTTCCCCAAGGAGAAATTAGGATGAAGGAGATTCATATGCAGATTCGCATGACCGCAGTGGCCGCTTGTCTCGGCGCGCTTCTTCTCATGCTTTCGGGACGGGCCGAAGCACAGTATCAACTCACAAACCTGGTTTCGAACCAAATTCACCAAGCCCCGACCATCGATCCATTGCTGGCCAATGCGTGGGGCCTGGCCCGGAGCGCCACGAGCCCCTGGTGGATCAGCGATAACGACACGGGCTGGTCGACGATCTACCAGGCCGACGGAACACAAGCGTCGCTCAAGGTTTTGGTGCCCACTGCCGGAAACGGGCCATCCGAGGCGACAGGCTTAAATGGCCCCGGCACACCTACAGGGATTGTTGCTAACCCGTCGAAGACGGATTTCGAGGTTCAGGGCAAGCCGTCGAGTTTCATTTTTGCCACACTGGATGGCACCATCAGCGCATGGGCGCCCGGAGTCAACAAGAACCAGTCGATCATCGCGGTCGATAACTCGGCCAACAAGGCAAGTTACACAGGCCTGGCCATCACGAACTACGCCTCGGGGAACCATATCTACGCGGCAGACAACACCAACAATCACATCGATATGTTCGACGGCAATTTCAACTTGGTGATGTCGTTTGGCGACCCGTCGATCCCATCCGCCTTCTCAGTGTTCGGCATCCAGGACATCAACGGAATGGTTTACGTCGCGTATGCTGTCCCGAACGTGGGCGCGGGCGGGGCCATTGACGTCTTCAAAGAAGATGGCACTTTGGTGAAGACATTGGTCCAGAGCACGATCCTCAATCAGGCCTGGGGCATCGCCCTCGCTCCCAGCAATTTTGGGCCGCTGAGCAATACGCTGCTGGTTTCAAACAACTCCGTCGACGGCACCATCAACGGATTCGATTTCAAGACCGGCAGGTTTGTGGGGACGATCAGAGATCAGCGCGGGAGGGTGATTGTCCTAAATAACCTGTGGGGAATCGCTTTTGGTGGCGGAGCCATGGCCAATGGCGCTACGAACGAACTGTTCGTCACCGTGGGCCAGGGTATTGGCACGTCGGAATTGGCAGGCACTTTTGCATCGATCGTCTTCAATCCAATCTCTGGTCATGGTTTTGGTGATGGTGATGGTGATGGAGATGGAGATGGCCAGAGGTAGACGCTTCGTTCCGCGGACGGGGCACTGTCACTCGTTCTGAGAATGGGAGTGCCGACAGCGGTTCACAGCTCACGGCGGGCGGAAGCAGGAACCTGGCTAACAGCTAAAAGCTTCGCCTACGCGCTTGCGTAGGCGATCCTGCCTTCGCTCACCGTCCAACGTACCTTGCCTTGCATTTGCCAACCATCAAACGGGGTGTTCTTGGCCTTCGATTGCGATTCAGTCGCGCGATACGTCCAGTCCACTTTGGGATCGAAGACGACCACGTCGGCATAACTACCGACGGTCAGCGTTCCGCGGCCTTTCAATCCGAGCAGAGCGGCAGGCTGCGCGCTCAGCAGGCTAAGCACGCGGCCGAGCGGCATGCGCCACTCGCGATGCAGCCAGCGCACGCTCAGGCCCAAGGCAGTTTCAAGGCCAATGATCCCGTTTGGCGCGAGCTCGAATTCGACTTCCTTTTCGTGCATCGCGTGCGGCGCGTGATCGGTGGCAATGGCGTCCACAACGCCATCGAGAATGCCTTCGATCATCGCCTCGCGGTCAGCCGCGGAGCGCAGCGGCGGATTCATTTTGGCATGCGTGTTGTAAAGACCAACGTGCTCATCGGTGAGCAGAAAGTGATGCGGAGTAACCTCGCAGGTCACGCGGAGTCCGTTGCGCCGCGCCTGCCGAACAGCAGCGAGCGCCGCGGCTGTCGAAAGGTGCGCAACGTGCAAGTGCGGACGCGCATCCTTCAGCTCCGCAACCAGCCGAATGTCGCGCTCCACGATGCTCGTCTCGGCTTCCGTGGGCATTCCGCGCAGGCCGAGCTTGAACGAAACAGGCCCAAGGTTCATGCTGGCGCCTTGCGTCATGCGCGTGTCTTCGGCGTGCTGGATCACGGTGAGTCCAACGCGCGCCGCAGCTGCAAGCGTCTCGCGCATCATCGCGTCCTTCAGGATAGGCCGTCCGTCGTCGGTTACAGCAACTGCGCCCGCTGACTTGAGCGCGGCGTAATCGCTGATCGCTTCGCCTTTCGACCCGCGCGTTGCCGCCGCGATGGGGAAGACTCTCACCAGTGCGCCGCGCTCGGGCGCCTGCATCCAACGCGTGACCTCGGGCGAGTCGTTGACAGGCGTAGTGTTCGGCATTGCCGCTACGCTTGTGAATCCGCCCGCCGCGGCCGCGGCTGTTCCTGTCGCGATGGTCTCTTTGTATGCTTGTCCCGGCTCGCGCAGGTGCACATGAATGTCGATCAGTCCCGGGGCGACGACGAGACCCGTTGCGTCGAGCACCTCCGCACCGTTCTTTCCCTTCAGCTTTCCCGCGCCGGCGATCTCGGCCACGCGTCCGTCGACCAGGAGCACGTCCTTTTGCTCGTCCACTCCTGCTGCCGGATCTATCAAGCGGCCGCCGCAAATCGCCAATGCCGTCATGCGCGGCCTCCAGTCGAAGTGGTCAGCGCGCGCTCCATGACCGCCATGCGTATGGCCAATCCGTTCGTCACCTGCTCCAGGATTGCCGACTGCACGCCGTCGGCTACGCCGGCGGTAATCTCCATGCCGCGGATGATCGGACCCGGATGCAGCACCACCGCTTCCGGCGCGAGCGCCGCCAGCCGCTGCCCGGTAAGTTGGTAGCTGGCTTTGTACTCCTCCAGGTCCAGTTGCAGTCCCGCCAGCCGTTCCGCCTGAATGCGCAGCATCATGACCGCCTGCGACTGCTTGAGCGCAGCCTCAAAGTCCCGCTCGATCTCGATGCCAGGACCCGACCGAGCTGCCTGCTCCGGAAGCAGTTCCTTTGGCCCGCACAGCAACACGCGCGCCCCAACCCTTGGAAGCAAAAGCATGTTCGATCGCGCAACCCGGCTGTGCAGGATGTCGCCGACGATCATCACCGTAACCCCGGCGAGCGTATCCGGCCCAACGCCTGCCACGCCCGGCCGCAGATGGGTCATGATCGTTCTCAGGTCCAGAAGCGCCTGCGTGGGATGCTCGTGCATTCCATCGCCCGCGTTGACCACGGGCAGACGCGTCGTTTCTTCCAGCAGCCATGCCGCGCCGGATGAGTTGTGGCGGAGGATGATTGCTTCCGCACCCAGCGCGCGCAGCGTGAGGCCCGTATCCTTCAGAGATTCGCCCTTCTCGATGCTCGAGCTGAGATTCGAGACCAGCGTAGTGTCGGCACCCAGAGCTTTTGATGCCAGCTCGAAGCTGGTTCGGGTCCGGGTCGACGACTCGTAGAAGAGGAGAGCGATTCTCCGCTTGGCCAGGATGCGATCGCGCACGATGGGATCCTCGTGCTCAAGCTCGGTGGCCCGGACCAGCAAGTGGCTCACGCCCTCCACAGTCAGATCGAGAACCGACAGCAGGGAACCCGAATTGTACGGAAACGAAGAAGCGGGCGCGGGCGGAGTTGTGAGTGCGCGGCGAATCGCGGGTGCGGCTGGATTCATCATTGGCCTATCTCGGAGCTTGGGGCCGAACGCTTAGGTGAGACGCATTCCTGTTGCGAGCCTCCAGCCGCTCTTTTGGCAGTCTTCAAAGGTCAGAGAGCAGCGGCTGGAAGAACGTACTCTAGTTGGTCTTCTCGACGAGCAGCACTTGCTCGGTGGAGTCGACCTCCTGGAACTTGACTTCGATAATCTCGCGGCTGCTGGTGGGAACATGCTTCCCCACATATGTGGCTTCAATGGGCAGCTCGCGGTGCCCACGATCGATGAGCACGGCCAATTGCACGCGCCGAGGCCGGCCATGGTCGAAGAGCGCATCGAGCGCGGCACGGATGGTGCGGCCGGTGTAAAGCACATCGTCGCAGATCACAATGTCGCGGCCCTCCACATCAAAACCGACTGCTCCCGGAGTAACGACCGGCCGAATGTCCGCTGTGGACAGATCGTCGCGGTAAAACTGAATGTCGAGCACTCCCGTATCGACGGGTCGCTTTTCGATGGTGGAAATCAGCTTGCCCAGCCGCTCCGCCAAAGGAACGCCACGGCGCTTGATGCCAACGAGTGCCAAATCTTCACTGCCGTTGCTTTTCTCGACGATTTCGTGAGCCAGTCGCACCAGGGTGCGCTCAATCTCCGAGGCAGACATGAGCCGCCCCTTCACTCGCAATCCGGTCTTGGTTTCCAAGTCGCTCATCGTGGTTGCTCTTGAGCACTCTCAGGATGGCTGCACGTATCCGGCTCCGCTCAAGGCCGCTGCTCCTCAATGGTGCAACGGCTCAGGAAGACCGGCTACGCAGGTCGTCGATCGTAGAAGTGCTTCTGCCGGATGATACGAGGGCTCGGCGGTCCAGAGCAAGTTGTGGAAAGATCGGCCGCGGGTGCACCAGCTCCCATGCTGCTGAGAGAGCATCAAGTTATGGAGGGTCTGCGGGGTCTAAACGGCCTCATAATATAGAGGCATGCCCGGATGGCGAAATTGGCAGACGCAGCGGACTTAAAATCCGCAGACCCTTACCGGTCGTGGGGGTTCAAGTCCCCCTCTGGGCACCAAAATCCGAGAGGTCCCTCGGCTTTGCTCGGGATTTCGCCGGCGGGCTTAGACGCCCGCCAAGCGGCTCAAGTTCAAGTCCCCCTCTGGGCACCATAATCCGAGAGGTCCCTCGACCGCGCTCGGGATTTCGCCGGCGGGCTCAGACGCCCGCCAAGCGGCTCAAGTTCAAGTTCCCCCTCTGGGCACCATGGAATCAATCGTCGGTCCGGCGACACGTCGGGCGCCAAAGCTTACTGCGCTCCCGGGGCCACCGGGAAGCGATAGATATTCACGCTGATGGGGGCGACAGAGATTGTCGACGGAGCGTTGCCGGTGGTCTCCTTGATTTCGACTTGCGGCGGCTGGCCGACGCGATCGGTCGAGTCCAACGTGCTTCCGGTCAACTGCCAGAGCGTCGATGGTCCCGCGACTTTTGTACCACTCACGTTCAGTTCGAACTTCTGCTCGGACTCCGTCGCGTTTACGACGGAAAGGATGAGGAACTTTCTGTCGGCGGACAACGCGGCGACCATGTCGAGCGGATAGGTTGGGCTGCCGGAGCTGGTCTTCGGCTGATCGCCACCGGGAGGAAATCTCGGCGCTGGTTGCGGCGAGCTGCCCGAAAGCGCGACCGGGATGGCGCCCACAAAGTGATCTGCGTACATCTTGAAGGTGAGGCCGAGGACGTTCATCGTGGCCGAGGTGCGGTTGAAGTCGATGGTGGAAACGCCGGTGGTGTGCGCAGCCATGGTGAGAATGTCGGTGTGCCGGAGCATTTCGTTGAAGATCATGCCGTAGGCAAGCGACTGCTTGAGCGTGACAGGCCGTCCGAAACCTCCGCCGAAGTAGGCGTACTCGTCAATGGAGAGAAAGATATTCTTCCCGGTCATTGCCGGGAAGCGCTGCTGGTAGCCTTGCCACTCTTCGGCTTCGCCATGGACGAGATCGGCGGGGTAGCGCGCGAATTGGAGCAGGGTTTGATCAACCTTGACGTAACCATCGTCGGTGGGCGCATCGAGCGGGAGTTTGCGCACATGATCGATGTCGAGATGGCGTCCAGGCTGCCCATACCAGTGCTGGGAGATGCCGTCGAAATTGCCCCAGCAGTCTTTGAGAAAGCCCCCCGTCCAGTCGACGTCGGATCCATAAAGCGGCCCGAGGCTGCCGGCGTACTTGGCGCGGTTTTCGCCGGTCAGGTACCAGTCCTCGAGCATCAGGCCCGAGGCAATGAGAGTGATGGAGGGATCCACGGCGCGCATGGCCTTGGCGAATTCGTTGTGCTTGATCATGAAGTACTTCAGATCGGTGCGTCCGATCTGCCATGATCCCCAGGGCTCGTTGCCGATATTCCAGAACTTGACGTGATACGGCTCGGGATGGCCGTTTTTCGCGCGCTGAGCGCCCATTACGGTCGAGGCCGATCCATTCATGTATTCAACTTGCTGAGCCGCGGAGTGCGAGTCGCCCAGGCCGGCGTTGACGCTGATGTAAGGCTCGACGCCAATGAGCTTGCAGAGCGTCATGAACTCATCCATGCCGAGATCATTTGTCTGCGTGGCGCTCCATGCATTGTCCCAATCCGGCGGGCGCTTATCGCGATCGCCGATGGTGTGGTACCAGATGAGGTTTGAGGTGTAGTTGCCGCCATAACGCCAGAAGCCCGACTTAATCTGGCGGATCAGCGGAATGGTGTCGGCGCGAAAGCCTTCGATGTTGTCAGCGGGCATGAGCGAAAGCGTGCCGATGTGGAAGTTGCCCGAGCCGGTTCCGGTGATTTCGAGTGCAGCATCGGTTGTGTTGGCTCCTGCCGTGAAGGCTATCGGATATTTCTTGTACTCGCCGGTGAGCGTCGGAAGGGAGATGGTCTGGCGATCATTCGGACCGCTGCCCCAAACGAGAGCGACTTTGACCTTGGCGCCAGGAGTTCCACGGAGATAGATACGACCGGTATACCTTTTCCCGCTAACGAGGGCGAGGCCGGCCTGGCGAATTCCATGCGGGGTTGAGACGTCGAGCGCGACGCGGGGACTCTGGTCGCCGACAAAGGGATTGTCCTTGTCCATTACGACAGCTTCGCCAGGCCCGACGGGACGCCACTTTCGAAGCTGCATGCGCATTGGATTGCCAGGCCTGGTTGCCGAGGATTCCGGGTCTTTGGAGACGATGGGGAAGTAGAATTTGCGATCGTCGAGCATTTCGGCCCAGAGGCTGCCGTACATAGTGCCGCCGATGTGCTCGATAAACATGCCGTACTCGTAGGGGGAGACCGGCACACCAGTCTGGGTGGCGTCGATTGTCGCCACGATCTTGTCCGGCGCCGCCGCCGTTTGTTGAGCTGAAACTTGCGCCGCACCTGCGAGGCACAGTGCTGCCGCCGCCAAACCTGCGATATGAATCTTCATGGAGCTCCCTGATGTTCCCGTCTTGGGATTTGTTGTTCAGTTTTTAGGGTTCTTGTGTTGAGCCAATTAACAGTGTGCCAGCCCTGCGATTGGGCGAGCGAGACGAGTATACGCTTTCTCGCAATGGAAGAGAATCGATTTACAGCACTGGAAGTTCAGCTTCTTCTCCGAAGATGTGTCGAATTTGGCGCGGCCTTCCGAAATCGCTTGTGGAAACCCGCGGTAACCATGTTTGATGGAGGTTGAAGGGATTCCCCACACAATCGCCTGCGGTGGCAGGAGACCAGGGCGCGGCTCCAAGCGGACACAGACACTCGAATGACGACACCGGAAACTCCACACACCTCATCTCCTTCCAGCGGCTCTGGCACGCAAATGGTGCAAAGCCTCGGGCTGTTCAGCGCCACTACGCTGGTGGTCGGCTCGATGATCGGCAGCGGCATTTTTATTGTCGACTGCGATATTGCGCGGCTCACGGATTCTCCGGCGCTTTTTCTGGCGGCATGGGTTGTGACCGGAACCATGACCTTGATCTGCGCGCTCAGCTACGGCGAGCTCGCGGCCATGATGCCGAAAGCCGGCGGCCAGTACGTTTACCTGCGCGAATCACTTGGGCCGCTGTGGGGATTTCTCTACGGGTGGACGCTTTTCCTCGTCATTCAGACTGGCACGATCGCTGCCGTCTGCGTGGCCTTCGGTAAGTTCCTCGGCGTGTTTTTCCCGACGGTTTCAAGCACGCACTGGCTGTGGCACATCGCGCACGTTCCCGCGATCCCTGTGGGGCCGATGGTGCTGGGCAACATGGATATCGGCGTGAGCACGGCGAATTTGGCGGGGATTTGCGTGGTCGCATTTGTGGCGTTCGTGAATATTCGCGGCGTGCGATTCGGCGCAGGCTTGCAGAATGTGTTCACAGTCGCGAAGGCGCTGGCGCTGGCGGGGCTGATTCTTCTCGGGTTCACGATTGGCCGCAACGGCGCGGCGCTCGCGGCGAACTTTGGCGCCAATTGGAGCGAGTTCTGGCGCAATGCAAGCTGGCACTCGCTGCATCCCGTGCAGGTGGGCGTGCAGGGGCCGATTGCACTGGTCGGGTCGGTTGTGGTTCTTGCGGTGGTTCAAGTGGGATCTCTATTCTCCTGCGATGCGTGGAACAATGTGACGTTCACCGCGGGCGAGATCAAGCACCCAAGGCGGAATGTTCCGCTCTCGCTGGGACTGGGCGTGGGCTTCGTTGTGATCACGTACTTCCTGGCGAGCACGGCGTACATGATGGTGCTGCCCTTGCACGGCGATCCCCACGGAGCGACTGTTCTTGCGCGGGGAATCCAATACGCCTCTGAGGACCGGATTGGCGCGGCAGTTCTGCAACAGATCTTCCCGCACTTTGGCGGCTATCTGATGGCGGCGGCGATCATGGTGTCGACTTTTGGCTGCGCCAACGGGATGACCCTTGCCGGCGCGCGCGTCTACTACGCGATGGCGCAGGACGGCCTGTTCTTCAAGTCTGTCGGCAAGCTGCATCCGCGCTTTCGCACCCCGGCGGCGGGGCTGATTGTGCAGGCAATTTGGACCATATTCCTCTGTGTGTCCGGTTCGTATGGCCAGTTGCTCGACTACATTATCTTCGCGGCGCTCCTGTTCTACATTCTGACCATCGTTGGGCTTTTCGTGCTGCGGTTCAAGCAGCCCGACGCGCCGCGGCCTTACGAGGCGATCGGCTATCCGGTCTTGCCAGTGATCTATATCTTGATGGCTTCAGGCATCTGCCTGGCGCTCTTGCGCTATAAGCCGCAGTACACGTGGCCGGGGATGATCCTGGTGCTGCTGGGAGTTCCGGTTTATATGCTGTGGTCGAGAAAAACAGTTCGCAGTACGTAGTTCACAGTTCACAGACCGAGGTTTGCAGTTGATCGTCCGCGGCTGGTGGATTCGCAGTTTGTCATTCCAGGAAAAATAATTTCCTGCCTTTTAGGGCTAAGAGGTTTGTTTTCAACTACTTATACTCTTGATGACTTGCTGTAACCCGTTGATTTCAAATGGCTTAGAGGTTAAAATCCTGCGAATCAGCGGTTTAGCTGCCGCTTTTCGGCTTAAATCCCCCTCCTGGGTCGGCACCGGCTTGTGGTGTTGGTATCCGAGGGCTGCTCCCGGTTGCCCTCTCGGGACGGGAATCTTGATTTGCGTTCAGTATGCGCCGAGCCAGGATAATCTTGGCAAACTTGGCGCGAAATATTTTCCGGTCTGCATTCGATCTGATTCCGGTGAGGTTAATGGATCGAGAGAAGCTGGGCCTGCAGGGCGCTTGACATAGATTGAAAGGGCCGTCCCTACGGGACTACCGGTTCATTAGTTTCGCGGTCCCCACGCTCAACCACCCCAACGACGAAGCTATCGTTGGGGCTAAAGCCCGAGTCACCTTTGCGCCTACGGCGCAGTGGATTCGGAGGCTAAGCGATTACCTTTGAACGGGACGGAGCAGAGAGCGAGAACCCTGACGATCACTTTGCTTGCTGCGGGGGCGGCGTAGAGCGTGGCGTTGCCGCCGATGGTGGAGTCGACGAGCGGCGCGGTAATGATGTCGGACCACGGTCTACCGGGATGGCGCGCGGCCCAGAATTCCGTCCATGCGGGCGGCTTTTCCTTGCTGAAGAGCGAGAAGGTCTGTGGCTCGGACGCGTACTTTTTCACCAGACCAGGGTCGGCGGACGCGCGCACGAGGAAGCCGACGGCGTCATCGATGGAGTGGCCGTTGACGCGGAGGCTGTAGAGGTCGACACCCTGGCGAGAAGCTAGCTCGGCAATCATGACCAAAGGCGCGAGCGCGAAGCTTTGGTAGTGGAGCGCGTTCTCGTAGCGCGCCATTTCGAGAGGGAATGAGCCGTCGCGGTTGATTTGCCCAATGGCGCGGAAGTACTGCGCGAGGCCGCGGCGGTAGAGCTTGTCATCGGAGGTGAGGATGCCGACTGACGTGGCGCAAAGGGCGCGCCAATAGGCGTGGTTGTTTTCGTGAGCATCATCGCCGGGGTGGGGATCCTGATCGAACATGTACTCGGTGACTTTGTGCATCCAGGCGAGGATCGCGGCGCGCTGTGCGGTTGGAATTGCGGGATCGGATTGGACGACGGACCATGAAAGCGAGATGGAACTGAGCGTCCATTCGACTTGATACCAGGCCTGACTGCTCTCCTGATAGGTGTAGTCGAGAAGGGAATTGGCGGCGGCCCAGCGATCGAGCAAATTCGCGATACAAACGGCTTCCCTGGAGTCGCCGGTAACGACGTAGCGGCTGGCGCCGTCGCTGACTGCGTCATCGAGTTTGCGGTAAGGGGCAGTGGCGATGTTCTCCTGCGGATTGATGGGGCCGTTGCTGCCGCTGAGGTAGTGGTGGGGAATGAACATGACGCCGGAGGGCGGCGCGGGCTGTTCGGAGTTGACGCAGCCGGATTTCCAACTGAGAGCCTCAAGAACGCGCGGCGTTGTGGCGTGGGCCAACTCGGCACGACGGGCAGAGACGTCAAAAAAAGAGGCGGAGGGGTTGGCGACGGTGGCTTTGGCGTTGGGATCCTTTTCGGCGAGGCAGGGTGGGACGGTGAAGGCGAGGAAGATGAGGAGAACGAGGAGGCGAGGGTGCATGAGGGTCACGATTCTGCAATGGCTACGATTTCGCACAAAGGTGCAACTTTGTTTTATCAGGTCGCGCTTCCGTGAAGGGCCGGCAGCGGACGGCTGGTCGGTTTAGATGCTCCGGCGTATGATGATTTCCAGATTCTCAAGGAGCTCTCATGCGCCGATGCCTGTTCGTTGTGGCAGCTGGATTTGTGTGTTCTGTCGGTCTTTTCAGCGGCGGCCGTTTGTCGGCGCAGGAGAATTACACGTTCAAGGGCAATTCTCTGGGAATGACCCTCGATGATTTCAAAAAGCAGAACTTCCACGGCTACGTCTACTACGACAAGAAGGGAAGCCTGACCAAGGAGGGCAAGAAGGGCGCGATTCAGACCGCGACGCCGGTTTGCACCGATAATCCGCTTCGCATGGCTGGCCAGCCGAACCTGAGGGTGAATCTTGTTGCGGAGGAGGAGATTTGCCCGGAAGATAGCCCGCAATTTGCAGGACAGGTATTTGCTCAGGTCCAGTACGGGTTCTACAAGGGTCGCCTGTTTCAGATCGAGTGCCACTTCGCTTCGTCGGGCTACGCCCAGGTCAGGGAGGCATTCGTTACGAAGTACGGGCCGGTGGATGAGATACGGTACAGCGACTACCAGAATGGCTTCGGAGCGAATTGGCAGGGTGAGGTCAGCATATGGCGTCGAGGGAGCCAGACGATTGTGGTGATGGAAGGACCGGATAACGGACCTGGGCAAGACGGGTGCTTTTTTCAGAGCCCCGACTCCGGCAAATGCCTTGTTCCGAAGACCGACGCCAGCGCTATTTTGCGGGACGACAGCCTGGCGCCTGCGACATCATCGCCAAAGGCGGACTTCTGAGCGTTACGAACGAGAGCAGACGCCGATTCGCCGGCCGGTAATCACTGACTACTTCAATTACTCCGGCAGCGTTGGGTGTTTGTCGTGGGCGTTGTTGACCTCTTCGGGCGGGGCGACACTTCGGTAGGTAGAGCGAAAGTTTGTTCGGATCGAAGCATCGCGAAAAGCAGGGGTCCCTCGACTCCCCCCCGCGGCGAGCCGCGACCCCTTGATCGCTCCGCGATGAAGGGGCCCCAAACGCGCTCCGCTCGGGATGACACATTTAGAAGATAATGGGCCTGCGAAGTTACGGCACCAGCGAGGTTACTGCAGGAGCGTCGGCCGCTCTCTGTTTCTTACTGCAGCAGCGTCGGCTGCTCTTCGTGGCCGTTGCCGTTCAGCTCTTCGGGCGGGATGATGACGGTCGCGGCGACCTTGTCGTCTGGTTCGAGGTTGAGGATGCGGACGCCTTGCGTGGCGCGGCCGGCGGAGCGAATGGTCTTTGTGTCGCAGCGGATGATTTTGCCGAACTGGCTGATGACCATCAACTCAGAGGTCTCGTCGACGAGCTGGATGGAGTTGACGCGGCCAACACGTTCGGTGACGGAGAGATTTTTGACGCCCTTGCCGCCGCGCGTTTGCAGGCGATACTCCTCGACATCAGTGCGCTTGCCGAAGCCGTTCTCGGTGACGGACAGAATGCGGTACGCGCCCGGCGCATGTTCCTTGGGCGTGACCACGGTGCCGACCACGTAGTCGTTCTTGATGAGGGTGATGCCGCGGACGCCGTAAGCTGGACGGCCCATGGAGCGGACGTCACTTTCTTCAAAGCGGATGCCGAGGCCGAGGTGCGTGGCCATGAAGATGACCTGCGAGCCATCCGTAATGCGCGCGGCCACCAACTCGTCGTCTGAATCGATGCCGATGGCGATGATGCCGCGAGCCATGACGTTGGAGAAGTCCTTGAGCGGAGTCTTCTTGACGGTGCCCTTCTGCGTGGAGAAGAAGATGAACTTGCCTTCTTCTTCAAGATCGCGGACGGGCAGGATGGCGCAGACTTTTTCGCCGGACTGGAGATCGAGCAGGCTCTGCATCGACTTGCCCTTGCCGGCGGCGCCGACGTCGGGGATCTCGTAGACCTTGAGCCAGTAGACGCGGCCGGTGTTGGTGAAGCAGAGCAGGAAGGCGTGCGTGGAGTTGACGATGAGCTGCGAGACGAAGTCTTCTTCGCGGGTCTTCATGCCCATGCGCCCGGTGCCGCCGCGGCGCTGCTGGCGGTAGATGGAGATGGGCGTGCGCTTGAGGTAGCCCTGGTGGCTGACGGTGACGGCGACCTGCTCGTCGGCGATGAGGTCTTCAAGCTGAATCTCGGCGCTCTCGTCGACGATCTCGGTACGGCGCTCGTCGCCGTACTTGTCGCGAACGTCTTCAAGCTCCTTGACGATGACCGCGCGCAGCTTTTTCTCGCTGCCGAGGATCTCTTCGTACTCGGCGATCTTTTCGCGGATTTCCTTGAGCTCTTTGAGGAGCTCGTCGACGGAGAGTTGCGTGAGGCGATAGAGCTGCAATTCGAGGATCGCGTCGACCTGGCGCAGGGTGAGGCCGCGCTCTTCGTGGCGCTGCAGCTCGCGGTCGAGCTGGATGATGATTTCGGTGCCTTTGCCCCAGGCGTAGAGGTTTTCGCGTGCGTCAGCGCGGGAGGCCGATGCGCGAATGATTTTGATCACGGTATCGAGATTGTCGAGCGCAATCTTGAGGCCTTCGAGGATGTGCTCGCGCTCGCGCGCCTTGCGCAAGCAGGTAAACGGTGCGGCGCTGCACGACGTCGATGCGATGGTCGATGAAGACGCGGATCGCTTCAGCGAGGCCCAGCTCGCGCGGCTGGTTGTTGACCACGGCCAGGAAGATCATGGAGAAGCTTTCCTGGAGCTGCGTGTGCTTGTAGAGCTGGTTGAGGACGATTTCAGGCTGCGCGCCGCGCTTGAGGCCGATGACGAATCTCATGCCGTCGCGATCGCTTTCGTCGCGCGTGCGGTCCTGGCCGATGTCGATGTCGGAGATGATCTTGTTTTCGACCAGCTCGGCGATGCGCTTGAAGAGCGTGGACTTGTTGACCTGATAGGGAAGCTCGGTGACGACGAGCGCCTTGAGATCCTTGGTGACGTTTTCTATGGCAACACGGGCGCGCATGAGGAAGCGACCGCGGCCAGTGCGATAGGCGTCAACGATGCCGGTGCGGCCGTAGAGAATGGCGCCGGTGGGGAAGTCGGGCCCCTTGACGTGCTTGAAGACTTCAGCAAGGCCGGCTTTGGGATTTTTGACCAGATCAATGGCGGCGTTGACGACCTCAGTGAGATTGTGCGGAGGAATGTTGGTGGCCATGCCGACCGCGATGCCGCTTGATCCGTTGACGATGAGGTTGGGAATGCGCGTGGGCAGAACGGATGGCTCGACGGTGGACTCGTCGTAGTTGGGCACGAAGTCGACGGTTTCCATGTCGATGTCGGCCATGAGCTCGCCAGTGATGCGCTCCATGCGGCACTCGGTATAACGCATGGCGGCGGGCGGATCGCCGTCGACGGAGCCGAAGTTGCCCTGACCGTCGACCAGGGGATAGCGCATGGAAAACGGCTGCGCCATGCGGACCAGCGTGTCGTAGATGGCGGAGTCGCCGTGGGGATGGTAGACGCCCATGGCCTGTCCGACGACCTTGGCGCACTTGGTGTATTTCTTGTTGTGCTCCAGGCCCATCTCGCTCATGGTGTAGAGCACACGGCGATGGACAGGCTTGAGACCGTCGCGAGCGTCGGGGAGCGCGCGCCCGATGATCACCGACATGGAGTAGTCGAGATAGGATCGGCGCATCTCCTCTTCAATGTTGATGGGGACGAGATTGGTGCCGCCGGGAGGGGTCGGTGGATCGAGAGGGAGCTGTGGGTTCTGGTCGTCTGCCATAGAGTTTTCGAGGTCCGCGGGGAGGCGGCAGGAAGGCGAGAAAAAAGCAGGGCCGAATCCGCAGGTCTCTTTGCTTATTTTAGTGGTTGAGGCATGGATTTAGCAAGGCGGACGAGTGGAAATAAAGCCTTATTTTGCTTGAATTTATGGGGCGATTTCAACAGCCGGCGGGAGGCTGGCAAAACGGCACAAGTTGAGGGCGGATTTTGCGGTTGAAGCGGCCTGTGGAGGTGGGCGTTTACGAGGCGGTTCGCGGCCGTTTTTCGATTGGATACCGAGCGAGGGAATTCGTGAGATTGTCTTTTATTGCGACAAGAGCGGGAGGCTGAGGAGGCAAAGGACCGCCTGCGCAAGAACGATTGCGCCGCCTGCGCTGAGCGCCAGCTTTCCGCGCGGGCCTTCATAGGAATCGGCAAAGACGCCGCCGATGAATGTGAGCAGAAACGGAAGCGACCAGAGCCAGGGAGTTCCGGGAGCACCGGTCATCACGAGGAATATGAGCAAGGCCGAGCAGAGCAAAGGAACGGTGTTGCCGAAGTAGCGCGACTTGCGGGCGGCGAAATACAGGACGACTGAGGCGAAGGCTGCGAGGGTAACGCCGCCGTTCGAAAGAGTCGAGAAGAAGCGGCGGGCAGGGTCGATGGAGAAACCCAGGAACCCGGCCGACGAACGAAAGACATAACTGAAGGCGTCTGGCGAGAAGCCATAGCAAGCAAAGAGAAGAACGAGTCCTCCAACCGTGGCCACGAGCACGACGGGCAGCGCCTGACTGCGGTGGCCTTCGGCGATCCAAATCATGGCTGCAAGCCCCAACAGCGCAGCGACGGGAAGGGCCGCAATGTGCGCGGCTGCCGCAATGCCGAAGATGATCGTCAGCAGGATGATGCGGGGACGCCACTTGCGCCGCGGTCCCTGCATGGCGTGGGCGACGCCGATGCACGTGTATACGCCGCCAAAGACACCGAGGGCGGCAAGCACGTCAGGATTGGGCGCGACACAGGCTTTGAGGACGGCCGGTGAGAAGCAATAGAGGGCGAGCGCCGTGTAGCCGCCCAGATTGCCGTAGAGGCGCCGCGTGACCCACCAGATACATCCGCCAAGAGCGCAGCCGGCAAAGAGGAATGGCAGGCGCAGGAGGAGCAGGATGTGGGTCATCTGATGGCGAAGCTCCCAGGTGCTGAGATCGCCGCTAGATTGCTCCCACCCCGCAGACGAAGACCCGTCTGCGGGGACCCCGATTTGAACCACGCGATCCTCGGGTTTGCGAAAAAGATCGAATCCGCGCTCGAAGAGGAGATTGAGGGTGAGCGGAAGGCCGGCGAGGCGGTAGGCGAGAATGCCGTCGTGAATATTGCCGCAGGAGGTGTAGTAGCCGGCGAGGGGCGAAGGCTTTTCCCAGGTTTCGCGGCCGCAGCGCGCGTATTGGTAGTCGCTGTCAGTGAGTGTCTGGCGGCTTACGAGCCAAAATCCCTGGAGAAGAAAAGCTGCCAAAAGTGCCGCCGCGATGCGTTGCGGGAGATTGAAGCGAAAGCGGCGGAGCATGCCAAAATGATGGGCCATCAGGTTCAAAGGAACCTTAACAGTCTAAACGGTGTGACTGGAGAGGCCGGATTGCGCGACGCAGTCAACGTGCGGCGACAGAACGCTGGACGCGGGTTGCGCAGAAACAAGAAAGCCGCCCCGAAGGGCGGCTCTCCTGGAGTCGCAAACGCGTTAGTTGAAGATTGCTCCGACGGTATCGTCGAAGGTGAGCGTGACCTGGCATTGGTTGGGTCCAGCCGCTGTTACGCTTCCCAGGGGCACGCAGTTGTAAGACCATCCGCCGAATGCTCCCTGTCCGGCCGGCGCCGTGAGTGTAACGGTGGTGCCGACGGGGTAAGTTGCGACGCAGACCGATCCGCCGAGGCCATCTCCGCTGGAACCTGGGCCGCAATGGATCACGTTGGGCGTTCCGGTGGCGGAGGGAGCCAGAACCAGCCAGTTCGTGGTGTTCAAGCCCTCGTTGTAAATGGTCAGTGTGGACAGGAGCGAGGAAGCCTCGGAGCCTGGATAGCACGAGCCTGCGGTTGTGGGGGTAGGCAGGATCAATGGGCAACTGAATGTTGCCGTCGCCGTCTGGATCGATCCCGTCTGCGGATCCGTAGCTTCGGCAATAATCGTGGCGCTGCCGTTTCCGTAGGCGGTGACCACGCCGGCATTCGCGCCGCCGCTCGGGACACCTGTTCCGTTGGTATTCACTGGGAACACGCTGGGGGCAGAGGTCAGCCACTGCACGGAGTTCGTCAGGTCTCTGACCGTGGGAGAAGTTGAATAGGTGCCGATCGCCAGGAACTGACCAGCATCGAGGAGATTTCCGACGGTGATCGTACCGGGGATGATAGACAGGCTTAGCAGCGGTTCGGGCGCAGGAGCATTGGTTACATCGACGGTGGATGAGCCCGATACCAGGGAACCATCGGGATTCTTCAGTTCGGCAGTGATGGTACTGGTGCCGAGGCTTACACCGGTGGCCACGCCATTGCCGGAGGAGAGCGCTGTGCTGACCGTGGCGACGGATGGAATGCTCGAGATCCAGGTGAGCTGCGGGGAGTTGGTCACATCTTGCTCAAGACCGTTCGCTCCCAACGTAGCAAGAGCAATGAATTGGCCCGTCTGGCCTGAGGCAGAGACAGACTGCGAGCTGGGGACGATGGTGACAGCGGTATATTCTTCGGTTGATCCGCCGCCTCCGGGGGACCCGCTTCCCACGGTAAAGGTCGCAGTGCCCGTCAGCGTGCTTGCGCCGCTCGGATAAGTCGCAGTAATCGTGACTGTGCCCAGACTTACTGCGGTGGCAAGCCCAGTGGAGGCGCCGATGGTGGCAATCGATGGGCTGCTTGAACCCCAGGAAGCCAAGTTGGTCACGTCGACCGTGGCCCCTGTGGCAGTGGTCTCAATGGCCTGGAACTGGGCCGTGTACCCCACTGTCGTCACCAGTTGCGTATTCGGGATTATTGCAAGCGATGACGGAGTCCCTCCACCTCCTCCGGAGTTTCCGGTCACTGTCAGCGCGGCCGAAGAGGAAACGACTCCGGTAAATCCATTGATGCTGGCGGTGATGGTGGTTGATCCCGCGGAAACACCGGTCGCAACGCCGGTGGCGCTGATCGTGGCCACACCGGGAGCGCTCGAAGTCCATGTCACCGAATCAGTGATGTCCTGTTGGCTCGAAGGGTGATTTGACCCGTGTCCGTAGGTCCCGAGCGCTGTGAACTGCACAGTTTGGCCGGTCCCGATGGATTGGCTTGTGGGGGATACCGAAACTGAGACGGCCAGCGGATTGGTGCAGCCCGCTATAGGCAGCGCCATAGCGATGAGAAGAAGCACCCGCGGCGAAAGAACTCGATCATTCATGGTTGACCTCCGGAGCCTGCAGACGCTTTGACGTTGATCAGACAATCGTCATGGCAGACTCTCGCTGGCCTGTATGCCTTCGACTATAGGGCATGTAAACAGTGCACCGCAGTCACACGAAGGTGTTACTTTGGGCTTGGCATCAAGACAGTCAATAAGCGCATGGGCATTGACTTTGATCGCAGCTTTGCACGTCACTTTGGTCACGTATCCGGCATCGGAGAGCGGGACTCCGGGACGACTTAAAGCTGCATGGGCGGGGCGCTGGCGCAGTTGATTTCTGCGTATCCGTTTGGAGCCAGTTTTGCCGCAGCTTGCGGGAGCGGCTACACTTTCCCTGAGCATGACCATCACGCGTGACAACACTCCGGAACGTCTTGTGAGCGCGACGCGCGCCGATGAAGAGCAGAGTTTTGAGCTCAAATTGCGTCCTCGCTGGCTAAGGGAGTTTATCGGCCAGTCGAAGGCGAAGGAACAGCTCGCGATTGCGCTTGAGGCGGCAAAATCGCGCGGCGAAGCTCTGGATCACGTACTGCTCTTTGGTCCTCCGGGATTGGGCAAGACCACGCTTGCCACCATCATTGCCAATGAACTGGACGTAGGTTTTCAGCAGACTTCGGGGCCGGCGCTGGTGATCCAGGGCGACCTGACCGCCGTGCTGACCAATCTGCGCGAGCGGCAGGTGCTTTTTCTCGATGAAATTCACCGGTTGCAGCCAGTGCTCGAAGAAAAGCTCTACACCGCGCTCGAGGATTACAAGCTGGACATCATCATCGGGCAGGGACCGGCGGCGCGAACGCATGTGATGGAGATTCGTCCGTTCACGTTCATAGGCGCCACGACGCGGCCCGGCCTGCTGAGCTCGCCCCTACGATCGCGTTTCGGGATTTTACTGCGACTGGAGTTTTACACTGAGGAAGAATTGCGCGTCATTGTGGAGCGTTCCGCCGAGGTGCTGCAGATTCCGATCGATGCCGACGGAGCGGCGGAGATTGCGTTGCGCTCGCGCGGGACGCCGCGCATTGCGAACCGCTTGTTGCGGCGCGTTCGCGATTATGCGCAGGTGCGCGGCACGGGATCGATCGACCTGCCGACGGCCAATGCGGCGCTGACCATGCTGGAAGTGGATGCGCACGGCTTCGACGAGATCGATCGGCGGCTGCTGCTGACGATCATGCAGAAATACGATGGAGGGCCAGTGGGCCTGGGCACGCTGGCGGCAACGCTCGCCGAAGAAGAGGACGCGCTCGAGGAAGTGTACGAGCCGTTTCTGATTCAGATTGGATTTCTCGATCGGACGCCGCGCGGCCGCGTGGCAACGCGCCTTGCTTACGAACATTTCGGCATTGCCGTGCCGGGGCGGCAGGCGGGGCTGTTTTAGGAGAGTCGAGAGCGGACGCAACCTCCGAGACTGAACAGCATCCTTTTATCAAGGAGAGATCGAATGGCAAAGACAGAATCGACCATGCTCGCGCTTGGCACTCTCGCGCCGGATTTTGCGCTCACCGATGCGATCAGCGGCAAGACGATTCGCCGCGACGATTTTCGGGGCATGCAGGCGCTGCTGGTGATTTTCATTTGCCCGCACTGCCCCTATGTGAAGCACATTGAGAAGTCGCTCGGCGATCTCAGCGCCGCCTACGAAGACAAGCCGCTGGGGATGGTTGCGATCAGTTCCAACGATGTGAAGACACATCCCGCCGACAGTCCCGATGGTATGAGGCAGCAGGCGCATGATAACGACTTCGACTTTCCGTACCTCTATGACGAGGATCAGTACGTAGCCCACGCGTACAACGCCGCCTGCACGCCCGATCCTTATCTCTTCGACGCGGATTTCAAGCTCGTTTATCGCGGGCAGTACGATGACAGCCGCCCGGGAAATGGGATTCCGGTGACCGGAAAAGACTTGCGCGCGGCGATCGATGCAGTGCTTGCAGGCAAGCCGGTGCCCAAGGAGCAAAAGCCGTCGATCGGTTGCAACATCAAGTGGAAGCAATAAAGGTAGCGGGGTTAGCGGAGTTAGCGGCTCGCTCAGGCACGATCAGGGTTGAAAAGCAACCGCAGATCCTTCGCTGCGCTCAGGATGACAATCTAAGAACAGACACTCAGGATGACAAAGTTAGTTGCATTACAGCGTGGGTGAGTTGTCGCCGAGCATGGCTTCGCGAACAATTTTGATGGGCGGGAAACCCTGGCGCAGAAAATCGTCGTGGAACTTCTGGAGTGAGAACGCCGCGCCTTCTTTTTTCTTCATGTCATCGCGCAGCTTCATGATTTCGAGCTTGCCGAGCGTGTAGTAGAGATAAGTGGGGTCGCCGGCGCCGCGCTTGGTCTCGACCACCGCTGTCTCTTTGGATTGGAAGCCTTCCTTCTGGAAGAAGTCTTCGGCCTGCTCCATGCTCATGTTGCCGGTATGCATCTCAATGCCGACGATGAAGCGCGCATTGCGCAGCAGCGCATCCTGCAACTGGCCCAGCCGCAGCAGCTTTGCTTCGCGCGCGTCCTTGGCGCCAGCTCCCGGTTGCCCGTAGCCCTGGTCGAGCATCATCTGCTCGCAGTAATGAGCCCAGCCCTCCACGTCGGTGTTCGCGCCGAGAATTTTGCGAACCTTGCTCGGGGCTTGCGGCAGCCAAAGAAACTGCACGTAGTGTCCCGGATAGGCCTCGTGCACGGCGGTCGAAATCACGGTGCCGATGTTGAAGGAATGCATGTAGCCCTCGACTTCCGCCGGCGTCATGGATGGGTCGGGCAGCGTGACGTTGAAGTAGGATTCGGTGGCGTGAGTCTCGAATGGGCCGGCGGTATCCATGCTGGCAAACGTGGTGGCGCGCATGAATGGCGGCGTTTCTTCGACGATGGGCCGGACATCGGAGGGAATGGTGACGATGTGATGCTCTCGGATGAAGCCGACCGAGACTGGTGAAGGTGGCGCGGAAGGCGTCGAGAAGCTGACCGGGCGCGGGATGATCTTCGCCCAGATCTTCAAGCACTTCGCGGGGATCTTTTTCGGGATCGAGCTCGGCAGCGACTTGCTTGAAGTGGTCCTGATTTTTGCGCAGATCGGCCCAACCGATTTGGAGCAGCTTGCCGAGAGGGAGATCGACCATCTCGTCGTACTGGAGCTTTTTCTCGAATGTATCGGCGCCGATGCGGAAGTCGCCGTTGGAGCGCGCGAGGACGTCGGTTTTGAGCCAGTGCAGGTAATCGTTCAAAGCGGATACAACGGCTGCATTCGTGCGAGCAAATTCCGCTTTCAGCGCCGGGTCGTCGGCATCGGCGAAGGCCTGCGGCACGTCATGCTGGAAAAAAATGATGATATCCGGAAGCTGCTCGATCGCGATTTCAGTGAAGACGCGCGGCGGGTTCTGAAGATTGGCGTGCGCCGCGGCGAGCAGGGCGGGCATTTGCTTTTCGCGGGCGACGAGCGAGCGGAGGCGGTCGTTGGGCGGCGCGAATTTGCGCTCCATCAGGACGAAGGCCGCGTTGGCGCACGTGCTCGAGTAGTTGTCTGGGTTCTTCTCCCATGGACGGATGGTTTCGAGAGTGAGCAGTTGCGAGCGAATGTTGTTGAGCACAATTTCGCGGTCGCTGCGTGGAACTAAGTTGGCCTTTGAATTATCGGGAACGATCGCTTCGATCTGCTGCTCGAAGCTCTTCAGCGCGGCGATCTCCGCGTCAATGCTGGGGCGCGAAAAGTCTTCGAGCTGGGAATCGTACTGGTGGAGGCCCACCATCGTGCCCGCTGATGGGGCGTAGTGGAAGTACACCTGGTCGAAGTAGTCGTCGCTGACTTTTGCGAACTGCTGTTTCCAGTCGGGGTTTGCGGCGCGGGCTGCAATCGACGTCGACATAAAAGCTCCTGCCAAAACCAAACTCATCGCTCGATTCAAATGCATGATCCATCTCCATGGCGGGGCGTTTCGATCAAGCGTTCACCGGCGCCGGCGCCAAATTAGCCAATAGTTCTCGAATCTCGAGCAGAACATCATCGGGTCGCGTAGCCCGCAGCGGAAACTTGAGCAGGCCCTGGGGCGTAAATTGCGCGCCGCGCTTTGCATTGCGCGATACCAGTTGCATAAGGTGCGCGGGGTCGACGGCCGCATTTTCCATGAAGCGGATCTGAAGCTCGCCTCGCTTGCGGTCGACCTGCGCGATGCCGATGCGTTCGCACTCGAGTCGCAACGTGGCCGCTTCAAGCAGATAGACGGTGGCGTCGGGCAGCGCGCCATAGCGGTCTTCCATCTCTGCGCGAACCTCGCTGACCGCGGCCTCGGTGCTCGTGCCTGCGATCTTCTTGTAGAGGCGAAGGCGCTGATTCTCTTCCGGCACATAGCTTTCGTCAATGCGCAGCGCGATGCCGAGGTTAAGCTGCGTGGCCGGGCGTTCCTCGCCGGCTTCGCCCTTCATCTCCTTCACAGCGGCCTCGAGCATCGATGTGTAGAGCTCGAATCCGACGGCTTCAATGTGGCCGCTCTGCTCGCCGCCGAGCATGTTGCCTGCGCCACGCAACTCGAGGTCGAGGGCAGCGATTTTGAAACCCGCGCCCAAGTCGCTGAACTCTTTGAGCGCGGCGAGACGGCGGCGCGCGATCTCGGTCAGTTCGTTCTCCGGCGGAATGAGCAAGTATGCGTAGGCGCGGCGATTCGAGCGACCGACGCGGCCGCGCAATTGGTAAAGCTCGCTGAGACCGTGACGCTCGGCGCGATTGATGAGGATGGTATTCGCGAGAGGAATGTCGAGGCCGTTCTCGATGATTGTGGTGGCGACGAGCACATCGAACTCGTGGCGCATGAAGGCGAGCATGACTTTTTCAAGGTCGTTTTCGCCCATCTGGCCGTGCGCGACGCCGACACGCGCCGCGGGTACGAGCTCCTGAATGCGCGCGGCAATTTCGTAAATGGATTCCACGCGATTGTGCACGAAGAACACCTGGCCACCGCGCTCGAGTTCCACCTCAATTGCGGAGCGGACGATCTTCTCGTCGAATCGAGCAACGACTGTCTGAATGGCCATGCGATCTTTGGGCGGCGTTTCAATGATGCTCATGTCGCGCAGGCCGACGAGCGACATGTGCAGCGTTCGGGGGATGGGAGTGGCGCTCATGGCGAGCACGTCAATCTGTTTGCGCAACTGCTTGAGGCGCTCTTTGTGACGCACGCCGAAGCGCTGTTCCTCATCGACGATGAGCAAGCCGAGATCCTGAAATTTGATGTCTTTCGAAAGCAGGCGGTGTGTGCCGATAAGAATGTCGACGCGGCCAGTGGAGACGCGCTCGATGATGTCCTTCTGCTCTTTCGCGGTGCGGAAGCGGGAGATCATTTCGATATGAATGGGGAACTGGGCGAAGCGCTGCTTGAAGGTTTCGAAGTGCTGGAAGCTGAGCACGGTTGTGGGCGTGAGCACGGCGACCTGCTTGCCGTCCTGCACGGCCTTGAAGGCGGCGCGCATGGCCACTTCGGTTTTGCCATAGCCGACGTCGCCGCAGAGGAGGCGGTCCATCGGCGTGGGCGATTCCATGTCTTCCTTCACCGCGCGAATGGCCGTAATCTGATCGTCGGTCTCGGTGTAGTCGAACGCGTCTTCAAACTCGCGCTGGAACTCGTTGTCGAGCGAGAAGGCATTGCCCTCGACAGTGCGGCGCTCGGCGTAGAGCTTGAGCAACTCCGCGGCCATGTCCTGCATGGCCTTGCGCACGCGCGCTTTGGTTTTGGTCCATTGCTGTGAACCAAGCCTGCTCAGCACCGGCGCTGGTCCGGTGTCTGTGGAGCGATATTTCTGTATGAGGTCGAGACGAGTGAGCGGAACGTAGAGCTTGGCGCCCTCGGCGAACTCGAGGATCATGAATTCGATGGAAAGGCCGTCCTGCTCGATCTCCTTGAGGCCCTGATACTGAGCGATGCCATGCTCCACGTGGACGACGTAGTCGCCGACACCGAGATCGCGGAAGTCGGAGACGAAGGCCGCAGTCTTCGATTTTTTCGGGAAGCGGCCGTGCCGCTACGTCGGCCTCATCGGAGAGATCGTTGGCGCCGAAGACGATGAGATTTGAATCGGCAAACATGACGCCCGATGCAATGGGCGAGCGCACGATGACAGGCACGCGCAGATCGCCCGCCATGTAAGCTGGCTTCTTCAAGCATCATGTCGCTGCCCGACTTTGGAACGCGGCTGCCCAGACGGTAGGGGACCTGATAATCGCGCAGGACGGTGGCGAGGCGCTCGACGTCGCCCTGATGCACGGCGGCAAGCACAATGCGCGTTTCTGTTTCCATAAGACGCTTCAATTGCTCGGTGAGCGCGGGAATGGAGCCGTGGAAGCGCAGAGTGGGCCGCGTGGGCAGTTCGATCTCGCCGAGCGTCGCGTCCTCTTCGAGCACGTCAACCGCGCCGAGTTGATCGAGATCGAGGCCCATGTGGGCACCGGAGCGACGCCTGAAGAACCTCTGGGGCGCAGATAGATATCTTCCGGACGGACGAGCGAACCAATTCCGGAGCGCTCGTGACGGAGCTCGACCTTGTTCCACCAGCGATCAACCTGGTTGCGAACCATGGCAGGTTCATCGACAAACAGTGCGCATCGCGGCAGGAGGGTGAGCAGCGAATGCTCGGCCCCGGCGACGGGCGTAAAGAATTCCCAGCCCGGAAAGACGCTGACGCCGCCGGCCGCCGCGGCTTCGGCGGCCATCTCTTCATTCTCGATTTCGATGCGCTGGCGGCTGAGACGGCCATTGACCGCGGCCAGCAGGTTCTCCGTGAGCGGCGCTTCAGTGAGCGGCAACAACTGGGTTTCGTCGAGGCCCGCCTGGGAGCGCTGCGTTTCCGGATCGAATTTGCGAATGGTCTCAATCTCGTC
Organism: uncultured Acidobacteriaceae bacterium; assembly: GCA_963813015.1. Classification (GTDB taxonomy): domain Bacteria; phylum Acidobacteriota; class Terriglobia; order Terriglobales; family Acidobacteriaceae; genus Telmatobacter. The sequence continues at coordinate 27,621 of CAWEXN010000008.1, read as the reverse complement.
GCCGAAGAGCTCGATGCGCACGGGGCGGTCGGCGTCGGGCGAATAGACGTCGAGAATTCCGCCGCGGCGCGTGAACTGGCCCGTCATTTCGACGAGATCCGTCTGCGTGTAGCCGACGCTGGCGAGGTGCGCGGTGAGCACTTCGATGTCGACCTCTTCGCTGCGCTTGAGCGTGACGGCGAGGCCCGCATAGTAGTTGAGATCGAAGAGTTTCATCGCCGCGGATTCGACGGGGGCGATGAGAATGTCGACAGCGCCGGTGGAGAGCTTCCACAGTGCCGCTGCTCGCTGTTCCTGTATGTCGGGGTGCGGCGAGAGATTTTCAAAGGGAAGCACATCGTGGGCCGGAAAGCGGACGACGCGGGCTGGATCGACGGCGCCGGTCAGTTCGCATCCGGCCTTGAGAAGCGGTTCAAGGGCCTCGGCAGCCTTGTTGTCGGCGACGATGACGATGACCGGCTGCCTGGCGGCTTGCGCCATCAGCGGAAGATAGAGAGCACGCGCCGTTGCGGTTAATCCGGACACACGGCGCCGTCCCGCAGCGAGGCTAAGGTGCCTGCGAACGCGTTCAAATCCCGGGGAGTGCTCCAGCTCCGCAAAGATTTCGCGGACAAACGGGAGGATCATCAAGCTCTAGTTTAACAGTGGCGATGTGAACGGGATGGGGGCGGACAATCCGATTCAAAAGTTCAGTTGCGGACGAAGCGAGAGTTGGCCAACAGTTATGTCGAAGGACTCGGCGATCATCAGTAACCTGCTTCCCGCCCATGCCGGACTGCCAAAATGACCGCTTCTTTACCGTTGAAGTGATACAGAACGACGTAGGCTCCGTGGCCGAATTCGATGAGCCACTCACGGAACTCCGGAGGCATTTCATCTATCGGGCGTCCAATTGTTGGATGTTTTCCAAGAGCCTTGACGCCTTGGCGGATTGCCGACACAGCTCTCTGCGCGGCTTCACGGCTTTTGGGAGCGAGGAAATCGTGCAGGCGGACCACATCGCGCAGGGCAGCTTGCGACCACCTCAATCGTGGCATTCAGGGGCCTCGGCGTCCTTGCCCGCTTCGAGTTTTTCGAGCCAAGCATCGGCTTCTCCCGCCGTAACGTGGAGGCCGGTGGCCTGGTAGTGGTTCCAGGCCGCAAGCGCGTCCCGACGCAATTGTTCGTGCTTTTCTTCCCGGCTAACGTATTGCTCAACCGCTTCGCGCATGAGCCAATGCGGCGACCGGCGTCGTGCCGCTGCAAGATGCTGCACACGCTTCTTCAGTTCTACGTCGAGCTTGAGGCTGGTAGTCGTGGATGCGGGCATAGGGTGCTCCGGGGTGTTACCTATTCATACTTTACCATACCCGCCCGATTGGCACCAGTTTACGCTGCTCGTGGGATCGCAGATTCGAAGGCATTTACTCGCTGCCGAGTTTCTTTGCGAAGGCGTACCAGAAATCCAGTGACTTCCAATAAGAATCGAGGGGCAAGCGCTCGTCGCGTCCGTGGGCGCGCACATCATCCCGCTCAAGGGCGATCGCGGAATAGCCGTAGCTCGGAATGCCGGCCTGCACGAAGTAAATGGAGTCGCTGGCGCCGGTTTCCATGACCGGAGTTACGGTGATTCCCGGCCAGATTGCTTGCGTCATGCTTGTAAGCGGCGACCAGACTTCGGCGATCGGCGCAGGAGGAACGATCGCAGGGCGCTCGGGAGCTGTTGGACTCACATTGCCTTGGTCCGAGACGTACTCCACGCTGATCTGAGGGTCGGCGAGGATGGAAATGAGTTGTTTCCGGACTTCTTCGGGTGAGTGGCCGGGGAGGATCCGGCAATTCACGATTGCCCGCGCCATTTGCGGCAGGGCGTTGTTGGCGTCTCCAGCATCCAGTCGCGTGGCGACACAAGTGGTTCGAAATCTTGCGTTGAACGCCGGTTCCGCACTGAGACGAGCGGCAGCGGCCGTGTTCGGGGGCGTGGCCAAAATCGCCCGCATGTCTGCTGCCGTTTCTCCGGTCTCATTCTGGGCGAGGTTCGTGAAGTAGGTTCGCGTGACCTCGTTTAGCTCGAAGGGGAACGTGAAGGCGGCCAGACGGCCGAGCGCCGCCGCGAGCTCGTAAATGGCATTGTCGGGCCGGGGCAGGGAACTGTGGCCACCGCGGTTGGTGACTGTGACCTGGTAATCGGCGTACACCTTTTCGGTGGCCTCAACTTCGGCCACCACGGGCTCGCCCATGCTCCAGCTCAATGCCGCCGGAGTCGGGATTGATCACGTAGGCTGCATCCACCAGGTCGCGATGCTCTCGCACCAGCCAGTCAGCACCGTTGAACTTGCCTCCCTCTTCGTCCGCGGTCAACGCCAGGATCAGGTCGCGTTGGGGCTTATATCCTTCACGATGCAGACGCAGAAACGTCGCCACCAGCGCGGCGTCGGAGTCCTTCATGTCCTGCGTGCCACGGCCGTAAAAATAACCGTCCTTCTCAATGAACTGAAAAGGATCGGTGGACCAATCGGCGCGCAAAGCCTGCACCACGTCCATGTGGCAGAGGAAAAGAACGGGCTTTTCGGACGGCGTTCCGGCAGCGCGGAAACGGACAACGAGATTCTGTTTGCGCTCGTTGGGCCCCAGCAGGTGAACATCCTGAGGCGAGAATCCCGCGTCAAGGAAGAGGCGCTCCATCGCGGCTGTCGCAGTGGTGACATTGCCCTGCGGCGTGTCCGTAGTGTTGATTTCGACGAGTTGCTTGAAGATGGCCAGCGCCTGCGCGCGATCGGCTGCGGATGTCTGGGGCGCGGAAGCCTGTGGCAAATGGTCTTGTGCGTTTACAAATGAGCCGGAACAAACCGCTGTGCACAGGACCGTGAGAATCGCTGCGAATCTATACACGGCATCCTCACGTCTTTCAGTAAGTTGTCTCAGTCGATGCGCGGGGTTCCGCGACGCAGCACCAGCCCTGTCAGGCCGAACGCCACGATCAGAATGAGGGCAAGGAAAAAGTAATAGGCCATGGGATGCGCCCAGCCGGGGGAGTACTTGAGATCCTGGAAAACCCAAAGCGACAGGATGGTTGCGATCACCGCAAATTGACCGGCGATCACAAGAAATGTGTGCCCAAGGTCGCGGCGCTTGTCGAGCGCCTCCACCTGATCGGGTGTGAGGTTGCGTTCTTCGGGGGGAAGCAGGGAATTTGCCATGGCGTTCTTTCGCCGGTCCCGCTGAAGAAACCTCCGCGACCGGCGCTCCTGATACCGATTCAAACACACGCCGCCGGGGACGCGCCAGCCTTCGCGGGGATGGCGCCACAAAGGCAAAAGAACGAGTTACTGCAGCGGATACCCCACCGACTGAGCGTACAAAACGCTGCGATCGGGGCCAAGGCCCAACTTTGCGGCGACATCCTGCGCATGCACGGTGTAGAACCACGCGTTCAGCCTCTCCGACGCCGCGAACAGGTACACGTTTTGGGCGATGAAACCTACGTCGACCTGTGCAAAGTCGTCTTTAGCCGGAGCCAGGTAGACGATGGTCACCGCCGCGTGTGCCGCGGGCGCAGGGCTGATGACGCCGCGAACATCGCCGGAAAGAACCGGACGCAACAGATTTGCCTCCGCATCGTAGATGTAAACTCCGTCGGCCAACACGACTTCAAGCGTGATGTCCTGCCTGTTGTAGGCCGAAGGCGCAGTGCGGCCCAAGTCCGATTTCACCGCCCGCGAACGATTCACGCCGAAGGCCGCCCACAGCAGGTTGGAGAGCGTCTGCGGCGGCAAGGGCTTGTCCGCAAATGCGCGCGTCGTTCTGCGTGCGGCGAGGGCGGGCATCAGCGGCATGCCGCCGGTGATTTCAGGATTGGGAAGCTGGATGGGCTTGAGTTCTGCGGCCAGCACAGGCGAAGCGCCGCGATGCGGGCCGGGCAGAAAACTCGCGGTCCAAACCAGGGCAACCGACGCAACCAGCAGTACCGTCCATCGAGTGGCAATTCGCAGTAGGATTCGCATGTTGACACCTCGGAATATCAGGCTGGGCACGCCAACCTCCCGAGGTGTGCCGATCAAGGGGAAGAAGTACCTTTGCACCGAGGCCCATGCAGCGCCGGCGCCGGTCGTGGCTCAATCCACCATGAAAGCCAGCGACTGCAACGTCGTAATCTCGAACGGCTTGCGGCAACGGACGTTGGCGCATTGGAGCTTGTCGTCGCGGCGAACCATGTAGGACTGAGCCTTGGCGAATCGCGCCCGGTCGCGCTCGTCGCCGCCGCGCGGGAGCTGCGCGCGTTTGCGGCGCACGACCCAGGTCACTTTGTAGTCCGCCGCCTGGCCGCACTTGGGGCAAACGAGATTGTGCGTGCGTTGTTCCGTTATTTCGTTGAAGAATTCCCGCTCATCCATACGATGTTTCCTTTGCCTATTTTCTTTGCGGTTGGGCCCGCCGGACTGCCTTTCGACACAGCTTGCGTCGCCTGGTGAATCCAAGGCAGCACTTTTGCGCCGCCCGAATCTATTCCATACTCATCCTTGCCATGGCGAAACGCAAGCCAGCCCGGTTTTCAGCTACAAAGGCGGTGAAGGCCAATGCACGCGAGCGCGTGGGCCAGCCAAAACCTTCGCGCATCCTACCGGATAAGCCACGCACCGGCCGGAAGGCAAAACATAAACCCAGACTCGACGAGATCATTGGTCAAGAAGAATAGGTGGCAGGAGGAACAGTTATGGCGAAGGCAGTGGGTGTTGGCGGTATTTTTCTAAAGGCACGCGACCCGAAGGCGCTCGGGCGCTGGTATGCGGAGCATTTGGGAATCGCTGACCAGGGCGGTGGATCGCTCGGTTTTGACGGACCTGAATCGGCGGGCATGACGGTGTTTGCGCACTTTCCGGTGGACACGAAGTACTTCGGCGAGGGGGCGCAGGAGGTGATGGTGAACTTCAGGGTCGACGATTTGGATGCACTGCTCGCGAACCTGGAGGCGGCGGGCGTGCGGATCGATCCGAAGCGCGACGATCACGAGTACGGAAAATTCGCGTGGATCTGGGATCCGGAGGGGAATCGCGTGGAACTGTGGCAGCCGCCAGCGGAGAAATAACAGACCGGGATCAACGTTGGGACGCGCGCTACTGAGGCCGCTGCGCGCTGTAGGGGCCGGGGAGCGAGGACTCAGGCGGCTGCTGGGATGGGTTCACCGTGACCGCAGTCCGCTTGGAATAGATGCGGAACTCGACCACGAGGTTAAGCAACACCGGAACCGGCTTGCCGTCCTTTGCTGCCGGCTCGAATGTAGCCTTGCGAATCGCGTCGACGGCATTTTCATCGAGGCCGAAGCCGATGGGGCGAGCCACGGCGATCTCGCCAGGCTTGCCGTCTGCGCCGATTACCACGTGATAAAGACTGATGCCTGCAACGCCGTGGTCCTGCGCGTACTGGTTCGATGGCGGCTCAAATGTCGAAACCAGGCGAGCTTTCTTGTCGACCATGCTCATGCGCAGCACATTGGTGTCGGCGGGCTGGTAATCGGTTTTGGCCGCGGCTGCCGCGTAGTAGAGCTTCCAGAATTCGGGCATCGCATCCATCATGCGCGCGTCGAAGCCTTGAGCGAAGACGTTTCCGAGAGCTTCGCGCAGCAGTTTGTTGGAGTGGGCTTGCGATGTGGTGGTGGTCACGCTTTTGGCGTCGGCCGGACGCTCGGCGGGCTGAGTGGCGGCTATTTCGGCCTGCGCTTCATCTGTGGTGTTGGGGGCTTCGGTTGATTCCGCGGGCGGGGCCGGCGCGGCGGCTGGCGGCGCGGTGGATGCGGCTGCGGGCGCTGGAGCTACGGTTGCAGACGCGGAGGCCGATGGTGCGGCGGACGATGCCGGGACTGGAGCCGAGGCCACCTTTGGAGCCGGCTTCGACGCCTTGCCCTTCTCTTTTTCTTTCTTCTCTTTCGGCTTGACGACGAGTTCGCGGTCGATGGTGATTTTGACCACTTTCTTTTTGGGAGTGATGTTCACGCGGTCGACGGCCTTGGTGGGATCTTCGTAAGGCAGCGCGCCGAGAAAGTGCAAGCCGAAGCGCTGCCCTTCGAGCTCGAGCTTGTGCTTCGTGAGATGGATTTTGTCGATCTGGATTTCGCAGAGCGTGTAGGAGCCCTGAGGTGAGTGGCCGACCAGCTCGCCGTGCTCGTTGTAGCTCAGGTCATTGTCGAGAAAGCCGCCGCGCAGGAAAAGCTCTTTGCCGACGAGCAGGGTCTTGAGCTCATCCTCGGTAATTTCAGTGGGCTCGGAAGACGGGGACGGAGCTTTCTGCGAGGCCACGGGTGCGGGCTGTGAAGCCGCGGGCGCGGGTGCCGGCGCTGTGGGCGGGTTTTCTGCGGGAGCAGGTGGTTGGGTTTCAGCCGGGGCAGGCGCGGGAGGAGTTTGCGTGGACTGGCCGGTTGCAGGCTGTTGGGGAGTTGGCTGAGATTCCGGCGGCGGCGCGGGCGGTTGTGCGGCGGGCTGCTGGTCGGGCGCTGGAGCCGCAGAGGTCTGCTGCGCGATAACCGCGGTAGAAGCAGATGGAACGAAGACAGAAGTCATCCCGGCAGCGAAGACTAAAAGGCTGAGGCGCGCAGGCGACTTTGCGAACGACAAAAAGTGAGAACGAGAAATCATGTGCGCCATGGGGGGAACCATTGAACGCAACTTTAGCAGGAATTTTTGAAGGCTTGCCGTGAAATTTCGCCGGTGGTAACCAGCTTGCACTGCTCGCTGGAAAGGCATTGAGAGCAGGCTCTAATGATTCAGCCGCCAAAGAATGCGACGGAAGAATCCGAGAATGCGGCCGCGCGTCGCGGCGGGTCAGGGCCAGCCTGCGTAACAGGAGATCGAGATCGTGCCGGTTTGCCTTGTGCATTGCGGCTGGCGAGTAGTTTGCCGCAAGCATTGTTTGATCGACGACGCCGACGAGGAGATCCAGATCGCGGGTGGAAGCGGGAGGATCGTCGGCTGGCGCATCTTCCCAGGTCTCCAAATGCGAGGCATCTCCACCCCGCGGACTAGGACCCGTCCGCGGGGACCCCGGATCTGGGGCACCCAGATCTCCGGCGAGCGGCGCAATGCGCGAGGCGATTTCGTAAAGGCAGACAGCGACGGCCTGGCCGAGGTTCATCGAAGGCTGCGAAGAATCGGTCGGAATCACGGTCAGGACGTGGCAATGCGCGAGGTCTTCGCGCGTGAGGCCGCGCTTCTCCGAGCCGAAGACGAGAGCGATGCGGCCGTTTCGGGCCAGCTCATTCTGAATGAGCGGCGCCAGCTCAGGCAGCGGAATGACCGGCTGCTCGGGCTTGCGATGCTCGAGCGAGCCTGTGCCCACGACGAGCGTGCAATCGGCAACCGCCTCCACGAGGGACGCCGTCTTTTTAGCGTTTTGGAGGAGGTCTGAGGCGCCGACGGCGGATTTCGCCTCGCGCCAGTGCGGCTCATACGGGGCGACGACGGCGAGGCGCGTGAAGCCGAAGTTGGCCATGGCCCGCGCCGCCGCTCCTATATTGAGGGGATTGCGCGGAGAGACGAGGACCACGTCGAGAAGCGATCGCGATGGGATTCGGCGAGCAAGGAATTCATTGTAGTGCGCGCAACCGAGTTCAAAGTTGGCGCAGGCCGCAGGGATGTTCTAGCCTCAAAGC
>CAWEXN010000008.1:0-15000 GCA_963813015.1 uncultured Acidobacteriaceae bacterium | reverse complement strand
GAAAGGAAGTCGGAACGCTCAGACAGCCAGGAGGTTGGCTTAGAAGCAGCCATCCTTTAAAGAAAGCGTAATAGCTCACTGGTCAAGCGGTCCGGTGCCGACAATACAACGGGGCTAAAACCGTACACCGAAGCAGCGGATGCGTGGCGCAAGCCGCGCGTGGTAGGAGAGCATTCTCAACAGCAGTGAAGCCAGACTGAGAAGACTGGTGGAGCGTAGAGAAGAGACCCTGCCGGCATAAGTAGCGATAACGGAGGTGAGAACCCTCCGCGCCGAAAGTCTAAGGTTTCCTGAGGAAGGTTAATCCGCTCAGGGTTAGGCGGTCCCTAAGTCGAGGCCGAAAGGCGTAGATGATGGACATCCGGTTAATATTCCGGACCTCCCAATGTTCGATATCACGATGGGGTAACGCAGAAGGATAAGCAGGCCGTCCTATGGCTATGACGGTCGATGCGCGTAAGCTGGCGCTGGCAGGCAAATCCACCAGAGCAACAGTGAGGCGCAAAGCAGGCCCGTATGGGATTCAGCTGCTGATTTCACGCTGCCGGGAAAAACCTCTAAGGAGAACAAAGGGAACCGTACCCCAAACCGACACAGGTAGACGAGGAGAATATCCAAAGGCGCTCGAGTGAAAGCTCGTTAAGGAACTCGGCAAATTGGCTCCGTAACTTCGGGAGAAGGAGCGCCCGCGTAAGCGGGCCGCAGTGAAGCGCGTACGGCGACTGTTTAACAAAAACACAGGTCTCTGCTAAGTCGAAAACGACGTATAGGGGCTGACGCCTGCCCGGTGCCGGAAGGTTAAAAGGAGAGGTTAGCGCAAGCGAAGCTTTGAATTGAAGCCCCGGTGAACGGCGGCCGTAACTATAACGGTCCTAAGGTAGCGAAATTCCTTGTCGGGTAAGTTCCGACCTGCACGAATGGCGTAACGATCGTACGACTGTCTTAACGAGTTGCTCGGCGAACTTGTAGTACCGGTGAAGATGCCGGTTACCCGCAGCTAGACGGAAAGACCCCGTGCACCTTTACTACACCTTAACTATGGGTTATGGCTCTCGCTGCGCAGGATAGGTGGGAGGCTTTGAGGCCAGATTCTCGGATTTGGCGGAGCCACCGGTGAGATACCACCCTGCGAGTGCTGTGACTCTAACCTCCTCCCGTAATCCGGGAGAGGGACATAGTTAGGCGGGTAGTTTGACTGGGGCGGTCGCCTCCTAAATTGTAACGGAGGCGCGCGAAGCTACTCTCAGGCTGTTTGGAAATCAGCCGTCGAGTGTAAAAGCATAAGAGTGGTTGACTGTGAGACCTACAAGTCGAGCAGGTACGAAAGTAGGCTTTAGTGATCCGGTGGTTCTGTATGGAAGGGCCATCGCTCAACGGATAAAAGGTACGCCGGGGATAACAGGCTGATCAATGCCAAGAGTTCATATCGACGCATTGGTTTGGCACCTCGATGTCGGCTCATCGCATCCTGGAGCTGTAGAAGGTTCCAAGGGTTAGGCTGTTCGCCTATTAAAGCGGTACGTGAGCTGGGTTCAGAACGTCGCGAGACAGTTCGGTCCCTATCTGCTGTGGGCGTAGGAGATTTGCGGGGGGCTGTCCTTAGTACGAGAGGACCGGGATGGACGAACCTCTTGTGTTCCAGTTGTCCTGCCAAGGGCACGGCTGGGTAGCGAAGTTCGGTTGTGATAACCGCTGAATGCATATAAGCGGGAAGCACGCCCCAAGATGAGATCTCCCTGAAGGGCCCAGGAAGACGACCTGGTTGATAGGCTGGGTGTGAAAGCGCAGTGATGCGTGAAGCTTACCAGTACTAATCGCCCGTTTGGCTTTACCATAGAATTAACTCCGCGCAGTAATAAACGCGGATGCTCTTCTGATAAAGCCTTGTAGTCCAATCTATTTCGTTTTGATTTTGTTGGCGCCAGATTGCAGTCCGTGTTCCTGACCGTCCCGGGGGAAACCATCCGGGACGATCGAGCGGTCGAGCAATCGCCCTTTGCCGGAGTTGGTCAGGCGATGCGGATCTTTCCCCAGGAAGGAGCCGCCCTGCAGGACTGCGGAAAGTGCACCAAGATTGCTAGACCGCGCGTCAGATGTCGCGGCCTACTGCGGGTAACCACCCGCCAAGCGCCACCCAGCATCAAGGGCGAGCATGGAGATCCTTCGCAAAAAGCGCTCAGGATCTCGGCTCAGGGCTCTCGGAGCAAAGCTCCTCACGCCCTGAAAACGCCTCAAGTTTGCCGGTGACCATACTGCGAGGGATCACCCGTTCCCATCCCGAACACGGAAGTTAAGCCTCGCTGGGCCGATGGTACTGCACGGGCGACCGTGTGGGAGATTAGGTGATCGCCGGCAATAATTCAAACGCAAAAAGCCATCCGCTACGGCGGATGGCTTTTTTGTCGCTGTAGCCACCTCGGCAGCTTGGCAACATAAGCCTGCGCCGCCTTACACTGAACGGGTGTTTATGTATCTCAGAAAAGGAACTTCATGACCGGGCGCCGACACTTGTCTTTTGCATTCTTTGCTCTTGTATTTCTCGTGGTAGGTTTCGCGCACCGTGCCATCGGCGAGGCGCCGGCAGTGGCGCCGGCGGCAGCTCCCGCACAAGCACCGGCCCAGGCACCCGAATTTCATTTCCCCACGCCGGAAGAGCGCGCCGCGATCAATGCTGCCTCCACGGCGGAGCGCGACCGCGAGCTGAAGCTGCTCGGAATTACAGACATGCAACCGGGCGCAACGGCCTACGACATCGGCAAACCAGGCAATGCAAACTACGATGAGTCGAAGGCGAATCCGTATCCAAACCTGCCAACGCTCCTTGTGATGAATAACGGCACGAAGGTCAAGACACCCGCGCAGTAGGCTAAGCGCCGGAAGGAGATTCAGGCCGCATTTGACGAGGATGTGTACGGCAAGTATCCCGAGCACATCCCTGCCGTTACCTGGACCGTTGCCAACGCCCAGCAGATGACGATTTCGGGCGTGCCGGCCGTCGTCAAGCACATCGTTGGGCGTGTCGATAATTCGGACGATCCCGCCATTACGGTCACGATAGAAGCCGACGTTGTCACCCCGGCCAGCACTCAGGGCAAGAAAGTGCCCGTCATCATCGGGGCCGCATCGCTGCGTCCATTCCGGTTTACTCCCCGCCCCGCAGCGCCCGGGCAAATCGTCCATCGGCTGGCAATGCCTGACAATCCCCCGGATTCTGCCAAGTTGCTGCTCGAAGCCGGCTGGGGATTCGTCGCGCGCAACTCCAGTGCCGTGCAGGCTGACAACGGCGCCGGCCTCGACAAGGGAATCATCGGCCTGGTGAATCATGGCCAGCCGCGCAAGCTCGACGATTGGGGAGTGCTGCGCGCCTGGGCGTGGGCGGATAGCCGCATCCTCGACTATCTGCAAACCGATCCCGACGTCGATGGCGCGAAAGTCGGCGTGATGGGCCACTCTCGCGGAGGAAAGGCAGCGCTGGTGACAATGGTCGACGATCCGCGTTTTGCCATCGGCTATATTTCATCGTCGGGAGCGGGCGGAGCCGACCTTTTCCGCCGCAACTACGGCGAGACGCTCGGCAATATCTGCGGCTCTGAGGAGTTTCACTGGTTTGCGGGAAACTTTCTTCGCTACTGCGCTGTCGGACACTCGGCCAACGAGCTGCCCGTCGACAGCCACGAATTCATCGCTCTGATTGCTCCGCGGCCTGTGTTCATTGGCGGAGGCGCACTTATCACCACACCCGAGTATGCGCCTGGCGATGCATGGCAGGACGCGCAGGGAATGTTTATGGCTGCTGCTGCGGCAAGTCCCGCCTGGAAGATTTTCGGCTACGAGGGGCTCGGAACTACGACTTTTCCGCCGATGGGAACGCTGATTGACTCCGGGCGCATTGCCTTCCGGCAGCACGAGTATGGACATACTCCAGCACCCAACTGGCCGTACTTTCTCTCGTTTGCTCAGAAACAATTGACCGCGAAGTAGCGCCTTATGTCGATGCGCCTCTCGAGGATTGCAATTACCCTCTTCGCTTTCGAAGCACCCATGTCGTCATGCAACGGTAGTCCTGCACGATTGTGGTTTTGAGCGGATCGACGAGGACTGCATTCAACTCATCCGTGATCTGGAGCAGCATCTCCTCATCGACGAGAAACCACTCCGAGCCGTCTCCTACCACAAAGATGTTCTCCCGCACCCGCTCAAAATCCATTCCAATTCTCGATCCCAATCGACAGAACAGCATTCCACCTGGTCTCAATGCTTGCCAGAGGCCGCTGAGCATTGCCCGAAACTGCTTTTCGTCCCGCGCGAAATGGAGCACTGAATTGCAAATCACGACATCGGCAAACTCGCGCGGAAACGGCATTTCCTCGATGAAGCCCACTCTGAAGTTCTCCGCCGGCAACCTGGCTCCGAGCGATGCCGCGAGTTGGCGAACATGCTCAACTCCCGCGGCGTCCGCGTCTATGGCAAACACCTCGCAGCCTTCGCGAAGCAGGTGCACGAGGTTTCTGCCATATCCGCACCCGGCGTCGAGCACGCGCATACTCTTGTCGATGTTTCCGCGGAGGATCTGATCGAACACGTAAATATCGATCTGGCCGAACTGGTCTTGAATGGTCATTTCTGGGATATTCAGCGATGTGCCTCGACCTGCGGCTACTCGACCGTTACGGACTTTGCGAGGTTGCGCGGCTGGTCGACATCGCATCCGCGGCGGACTGCGATGTAATAGGCCAACAACTGCAGAGGGACAATTTCAACCAGCGGCACCAGCAGTTCGGGGGCCGGGGGAATTGCGATGACGTGCTCGACGAGGCCGCCAATTGTCGTGTCCCCTTCGGTTGCGATGGCGATGACTCGGCCGCTGCGCGCCGTCACTTCCTGGATATTCGAGAGAGTTTTCTCATAGCGCAGCTTTGACGCTGGGTCGCTCTCGTCGCGTGTAGCCAGCACCACGACCGGCAGCGTTTCGTCGATGAGGGCGTTGGGGCCGTGCTTCATCTCGCCGGCCGGGTATCCCTCGGCGTGAATGTAGGAAATCTCCTTCAGCTTGAGCGCGCCTTCGAGAGCGATGGGGAAGTGAATGCCGCGGCCGAGGTAGAGGAAGTCGCGCGCCGTGGAGAAATCCTTCGCCAGCTCCTCGCACTGCGCCGTGCAGCCGCGCAGCACTTCCTCAATCTTCACCGGGATGCGGCTCAGCTCTTCAATCAACTTGACCGATTGCGCCTTGTCGAGATGACCGCGCAACTGACCGAGCTTCATCGCCAGCAAAAACAGCGCGACCAACTGCGAGGTGAAGGCCTTGGTTGAGGCCACGCCAATCTCGGGACCGGCGTGAGTGTAGATGGCGCCATGCGCTTCGCGGGCCACCATTGCGCCGACGACGTTGCAGATGGCCACGGTCTTCGAGCCGAGGGCTTTCATCTCGCGCTGCGCGGCGAGGGTGTCGGCTGTCTCGCCGGATTGCGTGATGAGCAGGCCCAGAGTGTGCGGGCCGGCGATAGGATCGCGGTAGCGATATTCACTGGCGTAGTCGACGTCGACGGGCAAACGCGCAAGGCGCTCGATCATGTACTTGCCGGTGAGGCCGGCGTGCCAACTGGTGCCGCAGGCGGCGATGCTGATGCTCGCGGCGTGGGCCAGCTCTTCATCGGCAAGCTCCATTTCGCCGAGGAAGACTTTGCCGGAGTCGAGCGAGACACGGCCCAGCGTGGTGTCAGTAACGGCGCGGGGCTGCTCCCAGATTTCCTTGAGCATGAAGTGCTTGTAGCCGCCCTTTTCCGCCTGGATGGGATCCCACTGAATGTGTTGCAGCTCGCGCTGAATGGGGTGACCATCGAAGTCGGTGAGCTTGACGCCCGCAGGAGTGAGAATAGCGAGGTCGCCATCGGCGAGAAAGTAGACGTTGCGCGTGTGGTGCAGGATGCCGGGCACGTCGCTGGCGACGAAGCTCTCGCCTTCGCCGACGCCGATGATGACCGGCGGGCCGAGGCGCGCGGCGACGATTTTGTCGGGTTCGGCCGCCGAGAGCACGCCAAGGGCAAAGGCGCCCGTCAACCGCTTGACCGCCGTGCGCACAGCGGCTTCGAGCGAAACGGGCTTGCCGGCAGCTTCAGCGTCCTTCTGCACCTGTTCGATCAAATGCGCGATGATTTCGGTGTCGGTCTCTGTAACGAACTTGTGACCCTGCGCAGTCAGTGCGCGTTTCAGGTCAAGATAATTTTCGACGATGCCGTTGTGAACCACAACGATGCGACCGGTGCAGTCGCGGTGCGGGTGAGCGTTCTCTTCGGTTGGCCGGCCGTGCGTAGCCCAGCGGGTGTGGCCGATGCCGAAGGTGCCGTCAAGCGGATGCTCGCGCAAAACCTCTTCAAGATTTCCCAGCTTGCCTGCCGCGCGTCGCAGTTCGAGCGTCTTGCTTCCGGGATGGCCCACGGCGATTCCGGCCGAGTCATAACCCCGGTATTCGAGGCGCCTTAGCCCCTCGATGATCACTGGAACGACTTTCTTTTTGCCAACGTAGCCAACGATCCCGCACATGGTTCGATTTTAAGCGAACCACGCCGCAGCGGCTCTGGCACGAACGGGGGAGCGTTTGGCTGCGACGGAGGCAACCGGGAATCAGGGAGGCAAGAACGATCGGGAACCGGGGAGGAGACGGGGCGTGGAGATTAATCGAATGACGTCTCCCGCAGGTGCCCAGTGAACACCCAGAGATCAGAGATGCGTGATCCGGGAGAAATGATCGGGGTCGAGCGAACGGAGTGAACGGCACCTTGTGCGCGGAGATGCGGGGGGCAGCGGGGGAATGGAATGGGCGCCGCTAGCGAATGTGCCAGAGGTTCCAAGTGGCAATGATGGCCGCGGCTGCCGCACCTTCAATGAGGAGCGCGAAGCCGATGCCGGCGACGACATGCCTGAGGTTCGAAATGGCCTCGGCGGCCCATTCTGCCTGAGGCGCGCTGGGAGCCCCAAGCCGTGCGGACGGAGTGTAGCTGCGTAACGGGAACGAGGATGCGAGCAGCGAGGGCGAGGCTGCTGCGAGCTTTAGATTTACGAACTGCGGATTCGCCATATAACCCCTTGGGTGGCGCAGTTAGGGGGATGCGCCCGAAGTCCCTATTCTGAGAACATTACGGAGAACTTCTGCCTGAAAACTCAGCAATCGCTTTGCCATAAAAGCACGGGAAGCGGCCAGATCCATATATTGCTCATGAGGCTAGGTTTAAGTTGTGTAAAACGCGGGAGAGAGTGAGATAAAGGCGGGCTTGGGCCGAACGGAAGAGTGTAATTTCTGAACCAAGAACGTAAACTTTACCGGAATTCTTGACTGGATGGGCAACCCGCAGGATAGATCGCGCATGAAGTAGCCAACAGGGAATAGCCACTTGGAACCGAGAACGAAGGACAGGCTGTTGGTTTCGGGTCCGCGGCTACTCCTCAATGCGGTATGTGTATTCCTCAATGACGGGGTTGGTGAGGACCTCGCGGGCGATGCGCTCGACCTCAGCGCGCGCGGCGTCGGAATGGAGGCCGTCGGCAAGCGAAAGCGCGAAATACTTGCCCTGGCGCACGGCAATGACATCGGCAAAGCCGATCTTGCGGAGAGCGTTGTGGATGGTCTGGCCCTGGGGGTCAAGGACCGATGTCTTCAGCGTGACATAGACATGCGCCTTCATAATCCCTGATTATAGAAGGACAGGGAAAAGGGATTTGGGATCAGGGATTAGAAAAGCGGCGAAACACGGCGGCAAAGAGCTGCATTCAGTTGGACTGAAAAGTGATCAGGCAGGTGCGATTCCTCAAAACACGCGACTTCCCGAACTACCGTAAATCCCCAAGGAGAGATAAAACGCAATGGTCAATTATCTGGAACTGCCCGTGGGCGACCGGGCGCCGGAGGTCTTTCGGGTGGTGATCGAGATTCCCCTGGATGGAACGCAGAAGTTTGAGTACGACAAGCAACTGCACGTGTTCAAGCTGGACAGGAACCTGCACTCGCCCGTGCACTATCCGGGCGACTACGGATTTATTCCGTCGACGTTGAGCGACGACGGCGACCCGCTGGACGTGCTGGTGCTGGTGCCCGGGCCGAGTTTCCCGGGGTGCGTGCAGGAGGTGCGGCCGATCGGTCTGCTGGAGATGCTGGATCAGGGGATCCTGGACGAGAAGGTGCTGGCGGTGGGAAAAAACAATCCGCGCTTCGCGAATATCTGGAACTATACGGATATCTATCCACACATGCTGAAGGAGATTACGCACTTTTTTTCGATTTACAAGGATCTGGAGGGGAAGCGCGTGGAGATGAAGGGATGGCGCGACGCCGCTTACGCCCGGGATCGCGTGATGCACACGATCAAGCAGTTTGAGTTGAGCAAGCAGAAGCACCACGAGACGAAGAAAAAGGTGGCAGTGTAAAAGACAGGGTGGTTCAGGTGTCGGGGGATTCAGAAAAGCAGGGACATAGGGCCTAGGGACTCGTAGGGACTAGAAGAAAGAATTCGTTGGGGGCAGGAATAGATAGCAAGAGTAGGGCGCTATTGGGCGGCGGGCGCGGCGGCGAGAGCGCGGCGGCGTGCGAGCGGACGCGCAGTGAACCAGTAGAGCAGCGGCCCGAGCAGGGCAATCCCAGAAGCAAAAAGAAGAGCTGAGACGTTGGCGAGGGCAGTGCCCGGATCGCCCAGCTTCTCATTGCGCGAGACGTAGAGTGCGTAGGCGATGAGGAGGGTGGGGCCAACTCCAAGAAGACAGGCAAAGGCGAAGTTGCCGGCGCGGAAAGGGCGTGGAAGCTGCGGCTCGCGGAGACGGAGAGCGATGAGGGCGAGAAATTCGAGAATGAGGCTGGTGCCGTAGAGAATGAGGTCGATGGAGATGAGCTTCTCGAAAGGCAGGCTGAGGGCGAGCGCCCAGCCGAGCCCGCAAATGAGCACGCTGACCCATGGAACGCCGCGACTGTTGCGACGCTCGAAGATGCGTGGCAACATGCCGTCGGCGGCCATGGCGATGGGCAGGCGGGTGTAGCTCATCATGAGCGCGTTAAACATTCCAATGCCGCAGATAACTCCGCCGGCAACGACGGCCATCGACAGGATGGAACCGCCAAGCTGGCCGCCGGCGATGGTCCACGAACCGGTGGTAAATCCCTGGGGCGAAAGGCCCCCTAAAGCCATGGCGGCAAGCGGCAAAACGTAGCTGACCGTGGTAATGATGGCGGCACCGATGATGGCGCGTGGGTAATTGCGCTGAGGGTGATCGACATCGCGCGCGACGGTGGATGCGTTGTCCCACCCCATGTAGTTCCATAAGCCGACGAGGATTGCGGTGGAGAGGCCGGCATCTGCGTCGGGCGAAGGCGCGGGACGACCCCACTGAATGGCGGGGTGAAGAGTGAGGCCGCGCCAGAAGCCGAGAAGAATAAAGACAACAAAGGGAGCGAGGAGCAGCACGGACATCCAGACGGAGTCCGTGCCGACGCGGGGGGCGCCACGCAGGTTCCAGGCGCAGCAAAGAATGACGACAGCCAGCGACCACAGATAGTCGCGCGGAGCTGTAGTGAGCGGGGAGCTGAATTTTCCCAGATAGAGGACGAAGATGCTGGGGTAGAGCGCCATGTCAAAGATGCTGGCCGAGAGGGAGAGCCAGCTTTCCTGGTAGCCCCAGAAGGGCCCGAGGCCGCGGCGCACCCAGATGTAGAAGCCGCCCTCATCGGGAATGGCGGCGGCGAGCTCGCCGATCATGAACGCAGTAGGCAGGCTCCAGATGACGGGTAGAACGAGAAGGATGACGATGGCCCAGCCATAGCCCGCGCCACCGAGGACATCCTCCATGCCGTAAGGACCGCCGGACACCATGAAGAACGTGGCCGCGATCAGAGGCAGAAGGAGCAGCTTCCTGGGCGCGAAGTCAAAGATGGCACGCATACAGATGAATGTAACCGGGAGCGCAGGAAAGCGAAAGCGTGGAGAATGCGGGTTCCGGTATAATCCACTGAGGGCCGGAGAGATGGCCGAGTGGCTGAAGGCGGCGGTTTGCTAAACCGTTGTACGGTCAAAAGCTGTACCGGGGGTTCGAATCCCCCTCTCTCCGCCAAGTATCTTTAGAATCAATAACTTACGAGACAACTCCACCCAACACCCCTGAATTGCCCGGCAGTTTCGCTAGATCCTCGACCAGCATGGAACTGGAGATTGTTCTCCGATAGTGCAGGTGTGCGCCGTTTTGCCGGCACTTCTCTGTTGGCCAAACTGGCAGTTCCGTTTCGATACGTATTGAAAGTGGAGAGATTTGATCCTGCAGTGATTGCACGATCCGGCTGGACGCGATATCGTCTGCGTCGAAAAGGCCCAAGCAGCCCGATGGCTGCTTGAGGAGTTGGCAGATTGAAGAATTCGCGTGCTCGTTACGCGGACTTCTTAGACAGGCCGAGCGACTGCTCGCGCCAGTCCAGTGGGATCGCAGCGAGCAGATCGTTGAGCGAGAGGGGCAGCGATTCGGGCCGAGTCATCAGCTTCTCGATTGACTGCGGGCTCAGTTGAACCAACTCCATCTGCATACGAATAAAGCGGGGTGACACGCCGTCGGTGGCGGCCAATTGCGCGATATTCGTAGCTTTGCCTGTTGTGATCTGCTCGTACCATAGGCGTGCGCGAGCGATGGCTTTCAGAATGGCCTGACGGCTCGCCTCTGTCGTGATGTTTGTATTGCCGACGATCAGGCGCAGGGCGCGGCCCTGGGAGATGTGGCGGAAGGGGCATTCGATCGAGGCTATAAGCTGCAGGTGGCCCCGCGGTGTGCCAGTGGTGTTTTTGGCTCGGCTGTCAGCCATTGGAGTACTGTTGCCGAGAAGTTGTTGGATAAATTGATTCACGCGGATTCGGATTTCCACCCGGGTTGGGTGGATGATGACGCGGTCGATGATCGAGCGGAGGAAATTCTCTCGGTCGGGTCCGCTGAGGGATTGCCAGGTCGCTGCGGTTGATGCAGCGCGGGCGACAATCCTTGTGAGGAAACCGGCAGGTTGATTTGCCTCTTCCTGGGCATTATCCCTGATGCTCGCGACCAGGCCATCCGGATCGCGAAGAAGCTGCAGAAAGCGTTCGACGACGGCAGATTCTAAATCAGGCGCCGGGATGCGCGCGGGAGTCTCGATTTTCGCTGTCTTTTTGATGACTGCCTGTGAGGTGTAATAGCGGTAGCGGCGGCCATTCTTTGCTGCGTGGGTTGGCGTGTAGGGCGTGCCTTCAGCGTCAAAGAGGAGCCCGGTGAAGATGCTGGTCTTGGTCGCGCGCGGTTTTCGTTTACCGCCCTGGCGGTTCTCGACGAGCAACGTTTGCACCTTATTCCAGGTCTCAGAATCGAGGATCGCTTGGTGTTGGCCAGGGTAGGTTTCTGCTTTGTGACGGGTCAGACCAATGTACAGAGGGTTGTGCAGCATCGAGTAAAGCGGACCCCTGAAGAAATGGTTGCCCCCCTTGCTGCGGATATCATTTTCACGTAACCAGTCCCGGAGGATGGTGACGTTGCCGGATCGCAGAAACTGATTGAAGATGGTACGCACGGCTGTGGCTTCCGCTTCGTTGATCCGTAACTGGCGGTCGTGCACGTCGTAGCCGAGTGGGACGTTACCGCCCATCCACATCCCCTTCTTCTTCGAAGCAGCAATCTTGTCGCGGATGCGCTCTCCGGTCACTTCGCGTTCAAACTGTGCGAAGGAAAGCAGGACGTTGAGCGTAAGTCGACCCATCGAAGTGGTCGTATTGAATTGTTGAGTGACTGAAACGAAGCTCACCCCGAACTTGTCGAACTGCTCGATGATTTTGGCGAAGTCGCCCAGGGAACGGGTCAAGCGGTCGACCTTGTAGACGACAACGGTCGAGATCTTGCCGGCGTGGATGTCGGCCATTAGGTGCTTAAACGCGGGCCGCTCCATGTTGCCACCCGAGAAGCCACCGTCATCGTAGTGGGTCGCGATTGCCTGCCAGCCCTCGTGCTGCTGACTTTTCACGAAAGCCTCACAGGCTTCGCGCTGAGCGTCGAGGGAGTTGAAGGACTGCTCCAGGCCTTCTTCCGAAGACTTGCGCGTGTAGATAGCACAACGGATGCGGGGGTTCATACTTGCGCCCTCTTTCCCGGCCGTTTGTAACCGAAGAACACCGGTCCTGACCACTTGGTTCCGGTGATGGCCTTGGCGATCTCCGTCAGACTCCGGTAAACCCTGCCCTGGTACTCGTATCCAGTCTCAAGAACTGTGACCTCGTGCAGTTTGCCGCGGTACTCCCGCACATAGCGTGTGCCGATTTTCGGCCGGATCATCGCCTGAACGGCGGACTTCTTGAGGTTGGCATGGTCCTTGGCAAGTTCATTCAGCCGCTTGACGGTGGATTCCTTGAGCCCGCCGTAGGCCTTCTCTTGAATGCGATAGGCCAGGATCGGGATCAATGTTCCTCTATACAAAGCCGGACTGGGCATTCTGTCGAACAGACCGTGCCAGAGCTGCAAGAGTTCCTTCCGATCCATCGCCGGCAGCTGTGTCAAAAGTCGATCAACCGCCTCCTGTCTGGTGGGTCTTGGTTTGGTTATCTCATTCTGCTTCATGGGCTTGCCTCCTTCGCGGCATGTCCATTTCCGCTCTGCTTGGCCATAAAGTCAAGCAAACTTCTGTGCATCAAAACCGCAAAGATGGAGCGACCAGATGAGCCGGATTCGGGGCAGATTCATCGAAAAACATGGAATTGGAGAGAGGCGAATCTTCAGTGAATCATCAAGGAAATTCTCCCTGGGCAAAATAGGCGAATGTGGGCTCGAATTTTCGGAGAAATCCGCAGACTTTCGCCCCAAAAAGGGACTTTAAGTTCGAATCTCGCCCGCTCCGCCATAGAGTCTTCATAATCGGCAATTTACAGAGAAGACGCGAGCTTTTCGCAGATTTCCGGCCAAACTTGGTGATTCTTCCTCCGAAACGTCACGAGAGCGCATGTCTCAACCTCCGATCTCTTCAGTGAAAGGGGTGTATTCTCTGTCGCAGCATTCCGCAGTGTCTTTTCGCTTCCCTTCGAAACCCGGCCCCACTGATGTGCTAGGTGACGAAATCAGCTTGGAACGGCACTGAACCCCCGTCAGTCTCCCCTCCACTGATTCACCAATGAAAACCAACCCTAATCTGCGGCCCCGTGTGCCACGCGTGTGCCGTTTGGTGAAAGAACGAGAAACAGCTTCTCGATTTGAACGAAGAGGATTGATGTCCGCAGAGTGCCGGGGCGCATTCGGTCAATAGCAAACGGTTCGGGAAACGAGCGGCCGACATCAACCCGGAACAAGTCGCCATACTGCGTGCCCGCCGGTGCCTCAGAGCGGGTTGTCTCCCGCGTGCTTTTGGTGAATGACCTTCCCCGCGAGCTCGACGTTGGCGTCGGTATCACCTGCCGGGCGCGCTACAGGGACGTTCCAAAATCCTGCCGGAAACGGGCGCCGTATGCGCCTGATTCCACGGCAACGGAATCGGCCGGTTTTGCCGTTCCAGAACCAGGTGTTATTGAGAGGCGCAGCTGTGGTGATGATGACCCGGCCGTGGAGCCTTTGACGTTGTCACTATGGCGTCGGCTTCGGCGACCACGGCGACAATCACGTCCGCTTCGTCCTGGTTGAGAACGAGGAACGCACCCGCCAGGCCCTCCGCGGCATTAGGGCCATGCCGGCGAAGGGCGTCGTACCGGCGTAAGGCCAGCCCGCTGGGGGAAGTACGAAACTCCCGACCTGACTAGCTGGCGTTGCCGCGCGTATACTGCGTGCAGCTTCGCTGGGCAAGCCGAAACCAAGGCGCTATCTTGAAGATCATTGCTGCGCTATCCTCCCGACGCGCTGAAAAACGCGGGGGCTGTTGCACAGAGTTTCAGAATGAGTCAGCAAACTTTAACCAATTGGCTCTGGGTGTTGGGGCTCGTCGTCACCCTGCTGGCCTTGCTCTTGCTTCGGCGAAAGCCAAAGGCGGAGTTTTATTACATCGTCTGTGCGGCGTTCTCATGGGGCATCATCTTGTTCCTTTATGTACCCCCTTACTTCAAGCCCGGACTGGCTCGCTCCCTCGCCGACGCGTTTGTAATAGCGGCGCTTCTGGCCGTCTCAGTAGATCGGTACGTCAAGGGCCGCGTGCTGCATGAAGTTACCGCGGACGTATCCAAGTACCTGATCGGATATCGCCTACCAGAGCAACTGCAGGAACGCCTTCACAGCATCATGCAGACTCAATGGATCGTGCGAGCGTTCGAAGTGCGGATCAGAATTCAGGAAACGCGCCTTGGGCAGATGGAGCTTGACTGGACGCTTAGCTACCGGATTCAAAACATTACTTCCGACTCCTGGCCTATCTCGACGTGCTTAGCTTTAGCAAGCACGAAAAGTCCCCAGCGTGGTGGAGCAACGCTGCGAGCGCGACAGTGGGGCACTCGAATACCACCGGGACGGAGAGGAGGTGAAACCACACGAAGACGAAGGCCAGTTGGTGCTCTACGGCCCCTTTGTCAAGATTCCTCCACTGCTAAGACTAGCGGCGACTACCAGATTTTCGGCTCGATACACCGTGATCCGTCCTGCAACACCCGAACGCAGCATCACAATCAAGAATCCAACGATTGAGGCGACAATCGAAGTTACCGATTGCCCCCCAGACTTTGTGTTTCACCTGACTCCTGCACCTGATCAAAGCTCGCATCATCGCTGGACTTACAGCCGGCTTTTCTTGCCAGGCGAACAATTCGGATCCAATGGGACCGGCAGACTGGAGTTCAGGCGTGAGGCAGGACGCGAGGCGCGCTGTCGCCTACATCGCAGGAAGGGCGATTTCGGGTCGAAATGTGTCGTCGATCTTCGACTACGAAGCCGGAGCGCACACATTTTTCACTGGCCCCGTAACCCCGTGCCCGGACGCAGGTGTTCGATCACACCGCAGGTTGCTATATCACGGGTAGCGGAGACTTTTCGAACCTGTCTCTTTTCCACTATGGT
>CAWEXN010000007.1:0-511861 GCA_963813015.1 uncultured Acidobacteriaceae bacterium | reverse complement strand
GCCAGCGTTCAATTTGGAGAGCGCATTTGAATATGAAGTGGCTACTGCAGACGCAGTGCGGCTACTACCCCTTCTTCACTGATGTGAAGATGATGCCCGGCTGGAGCGGCCGCTGCACTTCACCATTCGGTCGCGGAGATCAGAACGGGTGGTCCGGCTTTGCCGTCGATCACTTCCGTCTTCAGGACCAATTCAATATTTTTGTTCTCCCAGCCTTGGGGAAGTTGCTTGGCGAGCTGCTCCAGATACTGGGGTGTCGAGACGAAGGCGCCCCCGGCTTCAGTGCCAAAGGGCCCAAGGCCGGCCACAACCATGACGGGCCCCTCCGTGGTTGGATCGCGATAGCGCGCCACGATGGCATAGTCGGTGGAGATAGACGCGTATGGCTTAAGGAAGTCCACACTCCAGTCGGTGTTCTGAAGGTTCTTTGTGTCCTGAACCTGAGCCTTCGGGCCAGGCAGGAAACGAAATCGAAGGGGACCTACGAGGCGCATCGTCCACGCATTGTTGGTGGCTCCGATCAAGATGATGGTGCGCAAGTGCATGTCTGTCAGGCTGGTTTCGTTGTCTTCCTTGATCTCGAAAGCAGTGCCACGCTGACGCAGAACGGCCGCAACATTTGCCAGCGTGGTCGCGGTTGCCACGGAGACATGATGATAGGGGCCTGTCATGCGATCGAAGAAAGTAGTCTCAGCCAGTTCCGGAGACATCTGATCTGCGTTGTGGCCCGTTCCCACGACGACTAGAACAGGATCCGGCGATTTGATCATCGGTCGCCAAAGTTCGTCGATTGAGGCGCTCTTGAGCGATGCGGCTTTATGGTAAGCGTAGATGCCAAGTGCAGCAGCGACGCTGAGAATGACGATTGCAGCCAAGGCAACAATAAGGTACCGGCGCGAGCGTTTATCTGGATGGCCTTCAGTGGAGACGGGCTTCTGACTGTTATGGCCCGTTTGCGCTTTGAGCCCTTCCGGCTCTCGCAGCAGAAACTCCGGCGCATAGGAGCCGAGAGGCAATTCGATCTCTAGTTTCGCGCCATGTCCATTCTCGTGATAGAACTGCGCGATCCGCTTGCGTACCTCGCCCGCGCTGATGCGAACCACGGGATCGGCGTTGGTGTCGTAATCGGGATCGCGGCCAAAAACTTCAACTCCGAGGGTGCGTTCTTTCAGATCGGAGGCGCGCCCGTCGATTGCCGCAAAGACAACATATTTCAGCATCGCTGGATAGCGTTTGCTGCCGCGAAAATGGTGGCTGGAAACGATCGCGTCCAGTTCTTCGCGAACCAGCTCGCGCTCCTCCTCCGAAGTTGGAAACCATGGGGACATCGCCTAAGTTCGTCCTCGGCCCCTGGAACTCAAACAGGCCCATTTTTGCTTGAAGAATACACCTAGGTTGCAACGCTTGTCACGAACGAACATCACCGAATCGCACACCTGACACCGCGATGACGCAGCTTTTCGAAATCGGCGATAACTCATCTATTTTCAGTCGATCGTAAGCCCGCTCATCCCGTAAGTGGCACGTAACATACGGTAACAGCCTTTCGCGTTCCTGATTGCGGCGCGAGAATCTCCAGCGATTGATAATCCCTACTCCAGATGGCCTGAATTGTGCGGGTTCCCGTGGCTTGAGGATTTTGTCTGGCGTTCGGGATGGATTTATTGGCATCGGCTCGAGCATTTTCGGCGGCCAGCTCATAACGCAAGCAAATCGACTACACAAACTGAGACCAATAGATTTTGGAGGCAGTATGAACTTACGCAGTCTGGCAGGAAGCGCGAGCGCGAGAGTTGTTGTGGCGCTCGTCTTTATTCTCACGGGCAGCATCGCCGGGTTTGGACAGCAGATCACCGGATCTATCGTGGGGACGGTGAAGGATCCACAAGGCGCGGTGGTCAACACAGCGACCGTGAAAGCAACCAACCTGGATACAGGATTCTCCCGGTCGGCGCCGGCAAACGGCGATGGGGAATACCGCATCGATTACCTTCCCGTAGGTAGGTACACCGTAGAAGCGCAGGCTCCCAGTTTTGAACGCTTTGTGCAAAAGAGTGTCTCCCTCGACGTCGACCAGACGCTCACTGTTGATGTCACGCTGACCGTGGGTGCGGCTACCCAGACCGTCACGGTCACTGAGGCTCCCCCGCTGATCAATACGTCTGACGCGGTAATAAGCAGGACGATTGAGGCGGACGAGATCATCGGGCTCCCCCTGGTCAATCGCAATATCTACTCCGAAATTTCAGTCACGCCGGGTGTGATGGCCAATAACCAAAGCTCCACCTCGAACCCCAGCGGCTCGCCCAATATGACCGTTGGAATTGCGTCCACTGCTGTCCAGGTCAATGGCGGGCTCGACGCCGGCAACGGAACCGTCGGCTTCTATCTGGATGGCGGCAACAACATCACCGGGATGCGCAACTACGGCAACCCGGCGCCCAACCCCGACGCGATCGAAGAGTTCCGCGTAGAGACCAGCGCATTCTCGGCGCAATACGGCCAATTCTCCGCCGCTGTGGTCTCGGTGATCACAAAGTCGGGAACAAATAAGTTCCATGGCTCGTTGTTCGAGTTCAACCGCAACACCGACTTCAATGCATGGCAGTGGGGTGCGCCGAACCTTAAAGCGGGCAAGGCGCCTTACCACCGCAACCAATTTGGCGGAACCGTCGGCGGCCCCATCAAGCACGACAAGGCCTTCTTCTTCTTCAGCTATGCCGGTCTGCGCCAGGTCGCCGGAGCAGCGGTGACTGGTGCTATCGTGCCCACGGCTGCCGAGCGTCTGGGCGACTTTACCGCGGACACATCGATCAAGGTTTACAACCCGAAACCGGCCGGCGTGACCGCGGCCGTCTGGGACGTCCCCGCGAATCAGGTAATGGGAACAAACACCAGCCCAAATTGTCAGGTTGCCACTTTGAATTGCATGTACACCACCGCAATCCCAAACCCCGCTAACCCGGGCTTCGATTACGCTTACCTGGACCCAACCGCCGCAAATATCTTGAAC
Organism: uncultured Acidobacteriaceae bacterium; assembly: GCA_963813015.1. Taxonomy (GTDB): domain Bacteria; phylum Acidobacteriota; class Terriglobia; order Terriglobales; family Acidobacteriaceae; genus Telmatobacter. The sequence goes on along the minus strand of CAWEXN010000007.1, from coordinate 508,848 downwards.
GTAAAGAACACAATCGGTGTTTCCGTTCCGTTGCCCAACGGCAGCCTTCTTACAACCGGAGGCGGGAATTGGGTCGGCGTATACGTTACTCCGACAGACTCAGACGAATATCTGGGCAAGTTTGACGAGAACCTTGGCAGCAACGACCATGTGGGAGTGACCTACTTCCATATCACTACCGCGTCAACTCCCAGCGGAGGCGGCAACGTCAATTGGACCGGAGATCAGTCCAAAACGGTTCAGACGAATGCCAATATAAGCGAGGTTCACACCTTCAGCCCCAACACGGCCAATCAGGCCTGGCTAACCTTCACGCGGGCGCTGGGCGGACGCATTCTTATTCCTGTGACCGGCCCACAATCGCAAACCCTCGGCAGTTTCGGCTCGAACTTCCAAATCCAGGGACCGGCCAGCCTGCCCTATCTAACCATCAGTGGCGACTTCAACACGGGGAACCCGAATGCCGGCCCGGTCACGGGTTCCAACAACTATGAGTTACGCGACGTAGTCAGCATCACCAAGGGCAAACACAACCTTTCCCTTGGCGGTGAGTTCGCTCTCGACCAGACCATGTTCGTTGCCGATCTGAATAATTATGGCGACGTTGGCTTCGCTAGCTCCGCGCCCACCAGCACGGGTAATGCGCTTGCGGACTTTGTCGCCGGCCAAACCAGCTCATTTGAGCAGGACACGCCTTATGTCACGCATCTGAGCACGTGGCACACCGCGGTGTTTGCGCAGGACAACTACCGGATCACACACCGTTTCACGGCAAACATTGGACTCCGGTGGGACATCGATACGCCTCCCGTCGATGCCCATAACCGGACCGCGTCGTTTGTTCCCAACCAGCAATCCACTATCACTCCGGGCGCGCCGAAGGGCTTGTTGTTCGTGGGAGACGCTGGCGTCGGTCGCGGCATCATCAGCACGGAGTTCAACCACATTTCGCCTCGTCTCGGTTTTGCATGGGATCCGTTTGGGGACGGCAAAACCTCGGTTCGCGCCGCAGCGGGCATCTTCTACGGAATTCCCGGCGGTAATGAGTGGAACCAGCCCGGCAACGGCGCGCCGTTTGCCTTACGCGAAAGCTTTGGCCCCACTCCATCCCTCACAAATATGTACGGTGGCGTCGCTTACGGTTTCCTCAACACCAGTCCCGGTGGAGGCATCTTCCCGTACACCTATACACCGGCCCATCCGATCTTCATCCCGTTCGCTGGCCCTGAGGCCATCGCAACGTATATGAAGTATCCTTCCGTTTACCAGTTCAACCTCAGCGTGCAGCGGCAATTGCCTGCCAGGATAACCCTGACGACAGCTTATGTAGGCACCCTTGGCCGTAACCTGGCAACCTTCGTCGACGAGAACTACGCGCCGTATTCGACCGCTTTCGGTGCGCCAAGCACTTCAGCAACCAGCATCGACGCCCGTCGTCAATACGATTCCGGCATTCCCGGCGCGGCCGGCACCCTGAGCGGGATTACCTACCTGATCCCAGGCCAGACCACCAATTACAATTCGCTTCAAGTCTCGGCGACCAAGACGATGTCAGGCGGTTTCACAGTCAGCGGTTTCTATGTCTGGAGCCGCGCGCTGGAAAGCGCTAACTTCGTGGAGAATGGGTTGCAGGGCGCGCAGGACTTCGGCGTCGCTGGCAAGCCCTTCACTGCCTCCAATAATTCCTTGGGCGCCCTCGGCGGCGGCCTTCAGGAAGAAAGAGGCCTTATGCCTGTCAACCATGACAGCACTGCGTCCATTTCCGGCCTGTGGAACATCGACTACGTCCACGGGAACAAGATCATCGAGGAAGTGGCCAATGGCTGGACGATCACATCGGTCGCCTCTTTCATCAGCGGCGCGCCGTTTTCGATGTCCACGGGATCCAACAATAACTTTGACAGTGCGAACGCAAACCGCCCCAACGCAGTTCCTGGCGTTAGCCCCATACTCAGCCCGCACCGCTGCCGTGTATGCGCTGCTTCTGCTAATGGCGTAACGACGGCGTGGTTCAACAAAGCGGCATTCACGCCCAACGGACCTGGCTTGGGCATCGGACCAGGCGGTGCCGACGGCAATGTGGGACCATTCTCCCTGAACGGACCGGGCCTCAAGGATATGGATGCGGCCCTGTACCGCAACGTTAACTTCGAGCGGGGAGTGACGTTCCAGTTCCGCGCCGAATTCACCAACGTCATGAACTGGGTGAATCTCTCCAACCCGACATCATCTCTCTCGTCGGGCAACGACGGCAGGATCACCGGTGCGACGGGAACCCAACGTGTTATTCAGTTGGGCGGCAGGCTGACCTTCTAACCTGTCGTTGCATTTATTCCTTGCGCCTGCTCCTCGCGAGCAGGCGCAAACTTGCTCAAATACTTCCGCGCCGATGTCCACGAACGATAAGAAACGGAAAGCACAATGAATGACCTTTCGAGAAGAGAATTCTGCTCCATGAGCGCTGCACTCGGCGCAATCGCCCTCAGCGTGCCGCGCAATTTGATGGCGCAGCCGTCCACTTTAGAGGTTGAGCTGAACATCGACTCTGCGACGAATATCGGCAAAGTGCCCCTCGATTACATGGGCTTGAGTTATGAGAGCGGGCAATTGGCTTATCCGGACTTCTTTTCGCCTCGGAATACTGCCTTAATCCAAATGTTCCGCACCCTCAGCCCGTCGGGCGTGCTGCGGTTGGGCGGCAACCTGAGTGAGTTTACGCTTTGGTCCGAGACGGAGCCGGCAACTCCGCCAGACGCGGGCGGATTAGTTGGACCCGATCCCGGCCATCGCGAGCCACGCACATTCACCATAACGCCGCGTTCCATTCGCAACCTGCAAAGCTTTCTTACAGCGACCGGCTGGCGATGCATCTATGGTCTCAACCTTGGCGGAGGCACGTTGGAGCAGGCGCTTGCCGAAGGTGGATATGTAGCCAAGACGCTTGGACCGCAACTGATCGCGGTGCAATTCGGAAACGAACCTGATCTTTTCAAGCATCGGGATCAGCAGGACAAGCCGTGGACGTTCGACGAGTACCTGACTCGTTGGAAGATGTTTCGTGTGGCGTTTCATAAAGAGCTACCGCAGGTCGTGGTGGCCGGACCCGACACAGCTTCAAACCAGACCTGGCTGAAGCACTTTACTGAGGATGTCCCGAAAGAAATTGAGTTTGCATCGAGCCATTATTATCCATTGGGCCCTCCAGCCGATTCGCAAATGACGATTGATCGGCTCTTGCACCCCGGAGCTCAATTTGACTCCTCTTGCCGGCAAGCGCTGGATTCGGCGAAGGCTGCTGGCTTGCCGTTTCGCATGTCAGAAGGGAACTCCTGCTATAACGCGGGTAAACCGGGCGTCAGTGATACGTTCGCGTCCGCATTGTGGGCTGGAGATTTTTGCCTGCAGATGGCTTCCCTGGGCTGCGTAGGAGTGAATCTGCATGGAGGGGCGAACGGCTACTATTCGCCGATCGTCGGGTCCATTGAGAGCGGCTTTGGCGCCCGGCCGGAGTACTACGGCCTGATGCTGGCGCAACAATTTGTCGGGCACACCCTAAAGAGGACAACACTTGAAGCGCAGGGAGGGAATATTACGGCCTATGCGGCCGGTCGAGGAGACGCGACGGGTTTGGTTGCCGTTTTTAACAAGGACGGCCGCGATGCGGAAGTTGCGATCGCTGCTCCTTCAGTTGGATTCACACGAGCTTCAGTCGCCCGTCTCGAGGGCTCACTGATCGATGGCAAGGACGGTGTGAGGTTCCAAGGAGGCACCGTTGAGAGCGATGGACAGTTCCACGGTCGCGCAGACGAGCCACTCAAGTCTCACTCCAGTAAGTTGCTCGTAAGAGTTCCGGCTTACTCAGCAGTGCTGATTCGTCTCGGATAGGCGGCGTTTGAGATGGAGGGGGCGCGCGGCGCCAAATTGTCGATCCGTTGAATCTTCACCCAGCGCCGTCGATTGGTTCAAGCATTCTATAGTTCAGGGGACTTGGAGTAGAGGGTCGACTGCTGGACTTCTCCAGCGCGGTGAGTGTTTCCCAACCTACACCTTTTGACACGGCCGGATCGGAGATTTCCGGCCGATTGTTTTGTTGAAGTTAGTGAGTGGAGTTGTTGAGGCTTTTTGTCACAGGGCATGAAGGTATGGTTCAGGCGGTTTTCTGCAGATCCTGGACCAGGACCGGGGTCGGATGCTTTCGCAGGGAACGTTGCACGGTAGCCGTTGAGATGCGGTGTCCTCTGGCGATCTGCCTCATGCTTTGTCCCTGGCAGCGTTCACGCCAGATGGCATCATGATCCAGGACTAATGGATTGCGTCCGATGTGCGTACCTTCGAGCCGGGCGCGCCGCATGCCGGCGCGCACCCGCTCGACGATCAGGGAGCGTTCGAGTTCAGCAATCGCGCCGATGATGACCACGAGGGCTCGGCCCAGCGGGCCGGCTGTGTCGATCTGCTCGCGGTAGCTGACGAACCCGACATGAAGATGGTTCAACTCGTCGAGCGTCTCGAGCAGGTGCCGGGTCGAGCGGGCGATGCGATCACAAGCCCAGGTCATGACCAGATCGAAGCGTCCGCGGCGGGCATCGACCATCAACTGATCGAGGCCCGGGCGGCGCACTTTGGCGCCGCTGATCCGGTCCGTATACTCCTGGACGATCTCCAGGCCGCGCTGGGCGGCCATCTGACGCAGGTCAAGCAACTGGGTCTCCGGGTGTTGATCGAGGGTACTGACCCTCAGGTACAAGGCGGCGCGCGTCATTTGCGCCGTCCTTTCTTCCGTGCAGTGTATCCGTGCTTGGCAACGTAGCTTTCGATGTACGCCATCAACACTTCCGTCATCTCCAGACCCTGCGATGCGGCGGCGGCCTTGAACGAGTTGTGAAGCCCTGTTGGGATATTGATATTCACTCTCTTGACTCCTGATCTTTCCTTCGTTTTGATCTGACTCACCTCCTTTCTCCTGGAGATGAGCTTATCCGGTTATGAGTAAAGTGCGCCAGTGGCGCGCGGCCTCAGAGCTCATCCGCCTCCCGGCAGAGCAGGACCACCATGGCGATCCGGTCGAAGCTGATCTCCATGGTGTCGGCCATCGCGCGCAACCGAGTTACATCCTGAGGGGCATAGCCCGCCTCGATGGCCAGCCATTCCGAGGCCTCCATGCCGGATAGACGGGCAGCTTCTTCGAGAGAGAGGCCGGCGCGCTTGCGGGTCTCACAGATAGAACGGCCGAACAGGCAGCTCCGGACCGTGTGGCGTTGTTCTGATGGATAAAAGGGCGGAAGGGATTCGAACATCTTGCTTGCGTGCTCATATACACATTGCTCCTGAAAAGCCGGCATGTCAAGCCAACCAGTCCAGATGGATTTGATTACACGGTGAGTATGTACTCAGTAAGGCTCAGGTCCAAAGGCCCAGCTCGACGATTCAAGTTTCCATCGTTATTACGAACGGGAACTAGGTGCAGGTCTAGGTCCTTCTCCTTCTCTCAAGGAACACTTCGGCTATTCAGAACCTCTGCGCCGCTTCATCCAGCGCGCCAGCTTCGAGCCCCAGGCCAACGAGATTCCCAACACCATGCCCTCGTGGCTGCCCGGCGACGATTACATGACCAACTTCAAGGTCGGTGATCCGTACGTCGGGATCGATGATGGTTATGCCCGCCTGCCTGGCGCCGGCTACGAGGCGCTGCATCCGGAACTGAAAGGGCTCAGCCCGGAGGACTATCCGGACATCCACAAGCTGCGCATCCTGGGCGACGTCGCTCCCTATTCACGGGAGGATAACCAGGTCTCTCCGTCCTGCCTGACACAAAAACTCTCGCGCACACGCGCCAGGCCCAGGCTCCACTCCCGATCCGGCGCTCACACTCAGATTTTCGACCGAGCTCGAGCCCGCTCTCTCGTTCCACGCAACACGGGCAAGCTCGAGCCCGCCCCCTGACATGAGCACCTTCATCCCTGGCGCCTGACTTTAGCCGGGCGCCTGATATGAGCTCCGGGTAGAGCAAGGGTCCTGTCCAGTCGGACTGTCCGGTTGCTGCTGATGGCTTTGTTTCTTGCTCGCGGGTTGTTTGCGGGATTTGCTATCGGTCTGGCCGGGGGAAAGTGTGTGTGACAGGCCTCGGCTTCTTCTTCTCTATCTATATATGTGACGGATCCTTTTTGCCTGATATGGAGCCCGGTATGGAGATTGACTGGATGCTTCTCTGGTTCGCCCGCCGCCCTCCTTTTTCCTCGGCCCCGGGCCTCTGCGCCGGGGGCGCGACGGCCCTCTTACGCCCCCATCCTGTCCCCGCTGTACCCCTCAAAATCGACCCCAAAGGTGGGGTTACGAAATCTGTACCTCAAGGGTAGGGGATGTCATGTTCCCCATCCTTTCTTGTGACTTTTGGAGCATTATCGGGGGACATAGGGGACAACACTCCTATAGTAAAAACAACCCCAATCGCGTATTTTCCTCCATCACACCCATCAACTGTCACCAATGTAGACCGATAAGACGTGCAACTCCCCGGGAGACGAGTCCACTCACTACGCAATAGCCCGATCACGGTGCGCTACATCGGGGAGACGCACCGGGTAGTTAAGAAGTAGTAACTGACGAATAGCCGGTCATTCGCTCGGAACGGTTCACTGACGATAAGTCGACTTCCCGACAGTGATCTTCCCTAAGCAAATGACTTGGTGATAATTCCCTCATTGAAAATGCGGAGCTGCGGACCACCTGGAAGGCGAAGCAGGAAATGATCAAGTCATGCACATAATCGAATTGGCTCCCCAACCTGCAGTTCGGGAATTCTTCACCTGACTTTCCGAAGTTCCTCATGGATGGCAAAGCGCAGGTTCCAAAACACAAGGTGACGAGCTAATGCTGGGACCGATACGATAGTTTAGTTCACCGATTCAGATTTCAATGATCGTCGACACATTGATCGGTTTAAGAATCCTGGATTCATTGCCCTACTTGTTCGCCACATTGCTTAGGCCGCCGGTCCAATGACCTTTCGTCTGCCGATATCGCGCCGTGCCATGTTCGTGGTGCTTCTCCCAGTTTTCGCACTGACTGGCATTGCGGATGCGATCACCGGCCCAATGCTTCCTTCGCTGGCGCGAGCCTTTAGTCTATCTGACAGCCAATCGGGTCTCTTGTTTTTCTGGATCTTCACAGGGATGGCCACGGGGGCTTTGCTCTGTCGCGGGAATTATGCCGGCATTCTAACGAGTGGCCTGCTCGCCCTGTCCATAAGCTGTTTTTGTTTTCCCTGGATTCCGAGGGTGATTCTCTACCCTTTTGCACTCTTCTTCGGCATCAGCGTCGGCGCGCCGATGACGGCGGTGACTCTCTTTGCAGGGCGCAACTATCCAAACCGCCGCGCTTCTATTCTTACCATACTCAATTTCGCCTGGAGCGCTGGCGCAATGCTGGCGCCACTCATTGCCGCGCATCTGCTTGCTGTTTCCTCGTGGCGCGCCGTCTTCTTGGTGTTGGCCTGTGCGGCCGGACTGGCAACCGTCACTGTCAGCCTCACCATTCGAGATACGAGCGAAACAGTGCTCAACCCGCACGACACAACCGGCCTGGAAAACCTCCGCGTTGTGGCATTATTCGCACTCTTCTTCTTCCTCGAAGTTGGTGTGGAAACCATGTTTGGTGCGTGGATTTCGACCTTTGTCCTGAGAGTAACCCGCACCAGTTTGACGTTAGCGGCCGCAGCTACCGCCATCTACTGGACCGGTTTCCTGGTCTCGCGTGGATTGTCACCTCTGCTTATGCTGCGATTAAGCCCTCGTCGTCTCTTGCAATTCTCGGTGCCTGTGGCTTTGGGGGCATCGGTACTCCTCATCGAATCACACACATCCATATCATTGGCAGCGGCCATCCTTTTGCTTGGAATCACGCTCGCTCCGGTCTTCTCGGTGGCGCTGGCTGCTTTTTTCGATCGGGCCCGTCAAAGTTCAGACTCGCGCTTTGTCCTTGCGTTTAGTGGATTCGGCGCTTCCCTGTTTCCCTGGTTGGTAGGCTGGGTATCTTTTTGCTCTGGAAGTCTGCGCGCCGGGCTGGCAGTAGCGCCAGTAATTCTTTTGCTAATGACCGGCATGCTGCCGTTTATCACCTCGAAGGGAACAAGTCAGACGGCGGCTCTTGATCGCTCGAGCGACAATTCCTGAGCGGGATTTCACCAAGACCCAAAGGGAGGCGTTGGCGGATTCAACGCATGTCTCATTCTGGATCACGCTGAATCCGCGAATCCCAAGCGGCGGTTCCCTAAAGGAGGCGTCGCCCTACACAGTGCACAAGGGTTATATCTGAAGGAGAAGTGCCTTAGTCGCCGACGGCGACCGTTGCCGTTGGCATATGTGTTGGTGCGGGCGCAGTCGATTTCCGAACGATGAGATTGGGATAGACCGTGATCGCGGCGGGTTGCGGGCGCGGAATCTCGTCACGGATCAGCCCAAGCAGCGTAGTCGCCGCCGTCTGGCCCATGTTGCGCAAGGGCTGGCGAACGGTGGTGAGAGGGGGATTGTAAGTTGAGGCCGCCAGCACATCGTCGAACCCCACGACCGAAATGTCCTTGGGAACGCGCAAGCCCGCCTCGCGCAGTGCCAGAATTGCTCCCATTGCAGCGACGTCGTTGAAAGCGAAAAGCGCGGTGAAAGATCGTTTCTCTTGAAGCAGTTGCCTGGTCACTTCCATTCCGGGACCAGGTCCAGAATCAACACCTTGAAGCTGTACCACCAGCCGCGGTTGAATGGGAATCTCCAGTTTTTTTGCGGCTTCCACAATTGCGCGCCAACGGCGATTCGTATCGGAGCTGAACGTCTGTCCCTTGATAATTGCAATTCGCTTATGCCCTAGCGTCTTGAGATGAGATAGAGCCAAGTGTGCCGCTTGGCCGTGGTCGAGTTCAATGTTGACCACGCCCTCACGGTGCTGGTGACCCGAAACGGAGACCACGGGTATGGGTAGGTCGTCTTCAATGGGGGTGTCGATCGCAATGATGCCTTCAACGGCACGAGCCAGCAACATACGCGGATAACCCTTCAACAGATCGGGGCGGTGCCTGTGGCTAACGACAAAGTAAAAGAAGCCATCCTTCAACAGTTCGTCTTCGATGCCGCCCAGCACTGCAGTTGAATAGCCCTCACTGATCTCCGGCACAATCACGCCCACGGTATAACTCCGCCTCTGGCGCAAACTGCGCGCTACCGAGTTGGCCGTATAGCCCTGCACAGCAGCGGCATGAAGCACGCGCTCTTGTGTTTCCCGGGCGATCCGAAACTTGTCGCCTTCCCCGTTAATGACACGGGAGACTGTGGACTGGGAGAGCTTGAGCGTTGCCGAAAGCTCTTTGAGGCTCGGCGATTTAAGAGATCGTTGCGGCATGGCGGCGTTAATCGGCTATCTTTGGATGCAGCGTAAGCGCACTCGGGCATTCTGCCAGAGATATTGCCCCGGATGAACAGAGCCAGCCAAAGCTGGGATGCACGAAACAAGAGCAAGGGAAGGAAATCTTCTGCATCTCAGTGCTCCCAACCGGCAAGTTCGTTCCCATATTCTCTCAAATCCACACGGGTTCTCCCGGTCAATTCTAAGCCTCGAATCCCACGAGTTGCATAGCCTTGGCGCACTCGGGATTGCTCATGAATGTGCTCCAGATAAGCCCGGTTCGCAGATTCTCTGCCATCAACACTGAGATGCCCTGATCGATACCGAGCACCTCAGAACAATACCAGTTAGCGGCAGGATGAAATGCATCACAAAAGCCGTAACGTCCCCATGCCTGCGAACCCCATTTCAGCTGCAAGTTTTCAAGCATTGATAAGCACTCGTTGGGCAAGAAAACTAACGAACCCGCCGCGGCGCAAGGAACAACGCTTCCATCGATCGGGCCTTGGGCAGGCGGTCCGCCCCAGGCGGTATAACCTCCCACATAATCGGAAGACGTAATGCCCCAGTAGTTCTCGTTGTACCACGCATCGTCCACCGATGGATAGGCCATGCAGAAGGTTTCATGGGCCTGGGTAGCTGAAATGGAATTCGTAAAGTAGTTGGCGAAGGCGTCACTTTTCGATCGAAAGTCGAACCATGCGTGCGAGTACTGGTGCGTAAAGAGCGGATCGCCGTTGCTGGAGATGTAGGTATATCCCGCGTAGGAGAGCAGCGGGCGTGCAAAATTGTTCCAGTACGAAGGTGCAATCGGAAAAGTGGGGGAGCCGATCGCCAAGAGATAGAGCATCATCAGCTCGCAATAGGTGTCGTAACGCGCAGGCGCAAATCCGGTTTCCGGGTACCAGGCCTGAGCAAAAGTAGCTCCGCCATTCAACATCCACGGCCAGTTAACCCGCTCATAAAGTTGCGTAGCGAGGTTGGAAATGGTCGCATCGGTAAAATAGGAGCGGGCGGTGAGAACCCCACATAACAGAATTGCCGTGTCGATGGAGGAAACCTCAGAGCCGGAGAGCGGCTGGCCGGTGTTGAGATCGTTGAAGTGATAGAAGAAGCCATTTTCCTGGGCCATGGAGTTCAGGTGAAAGTCCAGCGTCGCCTGCACACGCTCAACGATCTGCGCGTGGGACTGGTAGCCGCGCTGGTCGGCGATGCACAACGCGGAGAGACCAAAGCCAGTTGCCGCAATGCTCGATTCCGTGGTGCTGGTATCGAGTGCGCCACTGAGGCTGTAAGCGGCGTGGTCGAGCACTTGACCGTTGGCTGGATTGGCTTGCTCCCAGAAATAGAGGCAACCTTGCTGCTCAAGCGCGTCAAGGAAGGCCTCGTCCGCCGCGGTTGGCGCAAAGGTGCCTACGGGAAGATCGGGCGGCCAGGCCGGAGCGGATATAGTTTGCTGACTCACGCTGCTTCCGCCGCATCCGGTCGCGGACACCAGAGCGCATCCAGCTGCCGCAGCTGTGGCGCGGAGCATCTGACGCCGACTGAACGTGCGCGGGAGCAGGCATGTTCGCCTACTGATCATCGCGCGGCCGCGGTCCCGTGGAATCCCGCCAGGTGCATGGCGTCATCACATTCCTGGTTACGCATGAAGGTCCGCCACACAAGACCGCTGCGAAGGTTTTCCGCCATCAGAACGGAAATGCCCTGATCAATCCCCAGCACATCTGAGTCATACCAATTCGCAGTGGGATGAAAGGCGTCAACGAAGCCGTAACGGCCCCAGGCGCGCTGGCCCCAATTCGATCGCATGGCGCGCAGGACATGGAGGCAGTCGGCGGGGAGAAACGCAAGCGAGCCGGCGGCGGCGCAGGGTGCCACCGTACCATCGAGCGGGCCTTGCGGCGGCGGCCCTCCCCAGGCTGTGTAACCGCCATCGTAATCGGACGCCGACACGCCCCAATAATCCTGGTTGTACCACTTCGGATACGAGAGGCAGAAAGCTTTGTGGGCGCGAGTGGCGATGACCGAATTCTCAAAATAGTTGGCGAAAGCATCGCGCTTGTGCCGAAAATCAAACCACGCCTGCGAGTACTGGTGAGTGAACAAGGGATCGTCGCCGCTGATATAGTCGAATCCCTTGTAATGGACCACGGGACGCGTGAAGTTGTTCCAGTACGAAGGGGCCACGGGATGCGTGGGCGAGCCAATGGCCAACAGGTAGATCATCATCAGCTCGCAATAATGCTCCCAACGTGAATCCAAGAAGCCCGAATCCGGCTGCCAGCCCATGGAAAAGGTTTTGCCGCCGTTCAGCATCCACGGCCAATCCACGCGCTCGTAGATTCGCGTAGCAAGCGATTGGATGTGCGGATCAGTGAAATACTTGCGCGCCGTGAGAATGCCGCAGAGCAGCAGCGAAGTGTCGATGGAAGAAAGCTCGCAGCCGCCGATGCGGACCCCGGTCTCGATGTCGTTGAAGTGATAGTAGAAGCCGTGCACCTCGGGCAGCTTATTGAGATGCCAGTCAAGCGTGGTGCGCACTCGCTCGACAATCTGCGCGTGGGGTAGGTAGCCGCGCTGGTCGGCGATGCAAAGCGCGGTCAGTCCGAACCCGGTGGCCGCGATGCTGGACATTCGCCTCGGGTCGCGCGCACCAGCCAGGTCATACCGTGCGCGGTCAAGAACCTGGCCTGTCATCGGACTGGCCTGTTCCCAGAAAAAGAGACAGGCTGAGCGTTCAAGGTTGTCGAGAAAATCCTCGTCCTCGCGTGTAAGCGTCTCCGCTCCCGCGCGCACAAGGGCCTGGGGAAGAATCGCGCAGCCTGCCGCAGCCGCTGTAGAAGCGAGCATTTCGCGTCGGCTCATCTTTGTCTTGCTCATCGGCTCATTCATCGCACATGCTCCATGCCCTCAGTGCGATGCGCAGGAATCGTAATTATCGCCAACCCATTGACGGGTAAGGTGAGCTGCAAAACACCGTTGACTAGCCTGCTGCGCTCAGGTGCCGGCAGCGCTGACGCACGGTTGAGCGCAGCAACCTGGGTTTGTGTGGGAGACCACGGACTGCCCATTGCGTGGTAGGCAGGCATGGGGTTACCGTGCGCCTCGTCGACGCGCCGGATGGCCAATTCATCGTCTGACGGAACACCCTTGAAGAGAAGACGCACTGTGATCGGAGCACCTTGCGCCGGCTTGTCAAGATCCACAAGATTCCACGCCGCTATCACCAGCGCACCATCGATGCGTCGAGTCACCAACAGATTATCGGCTGGATTGTCCAACCGTTCGTCCCCCAGGTCATGCAGCAGCGAGAACGCGTAATAACTTGGCTTTTTGATTCCATCTTCGGCGATGATGCCGAAGCCTCCGTAGAACGGCTCTCTCACCACGCCGTTTTCTTCAAAAACATCGTCGAAGGTCCAAAATGACATCATTGCTACTTTGCCGTCGCACTGGCTGATATCTCTGGCAAGCGCTGGCCCGACGTACCAGTTATCGCGCGCATTCAAGTCGTCATAGGACGGTACGTTCCACTCCGTCCACATGAGCGGCAGTGCAGGCAAGTTCGAAGCGAGAATCTGGTTGTGGATCCGCTCCACGGCGCGGCAGACACGGTCATGCATGTGCATGTCTTCCTGAGTGCCAAACAAATCCTCGACCGAGTCGTCGGCGTAGCCGTGTGTAGAAACAAAGTCCAGAGGCACACGCTCGCGGTTGATGTGATCGAGAAACTCGGGTATCCAATGGGCCGATGACGTCGCCGGCCCGCCGACGCGAAGCCTTGGGCTGACCGCTTTCAGGGCGCGGGCCGTGTGATCGTAAAGCTCAAAATAAGTGGACTGCTTCGGCGCGCCCGTCCAGAAATCGAGATTGGGTTCGTTCCACACCTCGAAGTACCAATTGGAAACTTCGTCGATACCGTAGCGTTCAATCAAGTGCCGCGCGAAGGCAGTGATTAGCGCATCCCATCTCCCATAGTCCTGTGGTGGAGAGACCACCGGCTTGTACCAGAAGGCGTGATGGTCCAGATGCGCGGCGAGTGCCTTGGGCATGAAGCTGATTTCGACAAAGGGACGCACTCCCTCAGCCAGCAGTCCATCGTAAATCTGATCCACGTAGGACCAGTTGTAGATCGGATTGCCCCGCGCATCCTCGCTGTAGACTCCGTTTTCATCGTCGAAGATCCCGTGAAAGCGGACGTAGCGCATTCCCACCTGATCGTGAACTTCCTTTAAATCGCTGCGATAGCCGTCGCGCAACGACAATACAGCGTGGCCTGAGCCGAACACCGATTCCCAAAAGTGCGGAAACGAATGCGCGGGCGCGTCGGCATCGACAGAAACAAGCACGGTCGCAGGCTGCGCGCGGATCAGGGCCACGCTCGTGGCAAGCTCAAGAGTCAGAGCGACAAGCAGAAGAGGGCTCACTTTCGTCATTGAAATCTCCTCTGTGCGGACGTCGTTGCGAGTTGCCTGGGTACCCAAAAGTGATTCATCAATCACTCTCTCAAAGCGGCCGGACGATGAGCTGTTTTCCGCGGTCTCAACGAATCTCGATCAAAGCCAATCCCATGGGCGGCAGAGATATCTCAAGCCGGCTGCCATGCAGAGACTTGACCTCAGGCGGACCCATCTCGGCAGCTTTGCGCAGTTCCGCAATTTGCGTCTGCGTTGGGTACTTCGGGCTTCCCATCTTCTTCCAGCCATCAAGGGTGTCGCCATGCGAAGCATCCACGCGCCGGATCGTAGCCCGTGCGTTATTGGTGACGCCTCTCAAATCCAGTGAAACAGTCTTTTCCGCACCCTCGGCGCCGGGTTCCACCAGGTTCCAGGCTGCAATCACCAACGTTCCGTCTTTGCGACGCGTAACCAACACATCATCGGCCGTTGCTGGCAGGCGTTCCGTGCCCAGCATGTGAAGTAACTCGAAGGCATTAAATGCCGGCTTCGGAATACCGTCCTCAGCCATCAGTCCGTAGCCGCCGTAGAAGGGCGTTTTGATGACTCCCTGCTCCTCGAAGACATCGGAAAAGGTCCAATACGACATCATGTTTACCATGCCGTCGCACTGGCTGATGGTCTGTGCCATCCACGGCCCCATATAAATGGAATCGGTAATGGGCTGCTCATTCATATAGGAAGCGTTGAACTCGCTCCAGATGAGAGGCATCTCTGGCCGTGCGGAGTGCTCGATCTCTTCGTGAGCCTTTTTCACCGCCAGGCAAACCATTTGATGCGGTGCAATTGGCCGGTCGTCGTGAAATACATCGTTCGCGCTATCGTTGCCATAGACGTGCGTTGAGACGAAGTCAAGCGGCACGTTGTTATCGACGGCGTGAGCGATCATGTCACCCACCCATGCCGCTTGTGCGGTAGCCGGGCCGCCCACGCGAATCTTCGGGCTCACCGCTTTGAGGGCGCGGGCCGTGTGATCGTAAAGCTCAAAATAAGTGGACTGCTTGGGCGCGCCCGACCAGAAATCCAGATTGGGTTCGTTCCATACCTCGAAGTACCAGTTGGAAACTTCATCGATTCCGTAGCGCTCAATCAAGTGCAGCGCGAAGGCAGTAATCAACGCATCCCATTTTGCATAATTGCCGGGAGGAGAGACGACCGGCTTGTACCAGAAAGCCTGATAGTCGAGCCGGGCGGCCAAGGCTTTCGGCATAAAGCTTATCTCGACATAGGGCCGCACTCCCTCAGCCAGCAGTCCATCGTAAATCTGGTCGACATACGACCAGTTGTAGATCGGATTGCCCTGCGCATCCTCGCTGTAGACACCGTTCTCGTCGTGGAAGATCCCATGGAAGCGGACGTAGCGGACGTCGGTAATCTTCTTTACCTCGCGCAGGTCCGCGCGGTAACTCGCACGCATGGCAAGGTTGGCGCGGCCTGAGCCGAACATCTGCTCCCAGAAGTGCGGAAACGGAGTGCCCGCTGCAAGCGCATCAATCGTGATCGGCTGCGCAGGTGTTGTGCTCTGTGGCATAGCCGCGGGCTGGGCACAGAGTGGCAGACAGGCGACAAATAGAGCCATCCCCGGAATCATGAACAAGCGAATTCGAGTCATGAACCATCTCCCCAAAACAAAGTATTCGTTATTCTTCTTGCTCCCGTCTGGAGAATTGCTCAAGGAACCGTTTCACGGCACGCAGTTTCACAGATTGCGTGCGCAACGTACCCAGCCGCTGTTGCGAACGCGCGTCCTGCAGAATCTGCGACCGCCGTATCGGGGTTCACGCCTTCGGTGATGATTCCTCCATCCCAATGGCTTGCGAGGAGCACTTTCCAGGCTTGATCCCGGCCTTCGGACAGACGCAGATGATCGGCTACGCTCCACGAAGCTGTAAAGGGCAATCGATAACTGCCAGGCAGACCGTAAGTGTGGCCGGCGTAAGAATAGGGATTAGCGTTGGAGTGCAGCCATCGATATGTCCGCGCGAAAACCGGATCGTTTTCCGTCACGAAGCCCAGTGCGGGCAGTTTAAGCAGCGAACCAGGTGGCGCATCCGCAATCACCACGTTCTTGCCATCCGTCGCAAAGACAAAAACAGATCCGTCCACACCTGGCGCTGTGCGAGAAACGCAATGTGTCAGTATCGCTTCGCGAAGCGCGGCGGCCTGGTCTCTCGCTGCCTTGGCTCCGGCCGCATCCTCGAGCCGATCAAACAAGGTTCCGAGATCGAGAAACGCTTTCCATACCAACACATTGTCATAAGTCTGGAACGGCAACTTCTGGTACTCGTCCTGCGGATCCTGTAACGACGAGTAAAGGCCCACCGATGGTTCATAGTGCTCGATGATCCTGTTGCGCAGAGTTGCCAGCGCTTCGCGATGGTCGCGGAGAAACTCCACATCGCCCGTGTGCTCAACATAGCTGGCCAGAGCGATGATTGGCGCCGCCGCCTCGTCCAGCTCAAATCCATCTTCCAAAACAACCCCATCGATGAATCGGCTGTGCGTCCCGGTATCGCGAAGCTGCAGCGTGAGCGCATACTCCAGCGCTTCGCGCGCCAGTCCCGCACCAATGTCCAGCAACCCGGGAAAGCTCCATAGCATGGCGTCCCGGTCCCAATACGCAGCCGAGACATAATAGCGTGGGCTTCGCGAAGTCACTCCGACGAATTGCTCTGTATCGATCGTCTTGCCCCACGCATAGAGCGCCGTAAAGAGAAAGTTCCGATTCATCAGCAGGTCTAGATCCGCCCTCCCTGTGCTTCGAGCGCGTCTTCGGCACCAATCCGCTGCCTGGGCAATCTCGGCATCGGCTCCGTATCGGTCCAGCATCAATTCGAGTGCGTGTGCGTTGTGATCGGCGCTGAACTCTTCCAGCCCTGCCCCCAACACAAAGATGGCCTCTGCCGTTTTCCCCGGTTCCACGATCACAACATTCCGTGCATCAACTTCCGGAGACACAGTCAAAGGGGGAAGACTCATCCGCGCCTGAGACCCCGGATGAATGAGAGACCATGCAAAATGCGTATCGTCGGTGAGATAACTGAAAACCTCACCCGCATCGACCCAAGGCGCAGCGGCCAAAGTGCGATCTCCCTTCAGTCTCACCGGCACGTACGTAACGCGATCAAGAGCCCCCCATGACGCCTTGAGTCCAAGCACGGCGGGCACTGCATCACTCCGATGATTGGTAAGAGTCATGCGCAGGAATGCTCCACGCATGCCTGGGGGAGCGCACCAGGTTAGAGTCATTTCCAGACCGTCGCTCGTCAGTCGAGCCGTCGGAATCCAATACTCTATGAGTTCCCACGCAGGGTTCAAAAACGGAACCGGCTTCCCGTCCGCCTCGAAATAGGGTTGTAGCGCGGGCGAACCGGCCTCTCCGGTGACCTGGAGCAGCCCACGGTCACGCATTGATAGCACATTGAAACTGGTCAACGCCCCATTGTCGGCGCGGATGTCGGGCAGGGCGATCCATTCATTTCCAGTGGGAAGAACATCGCCGGGTTGCAGGCTAAGCGGTTCGCGCGAAGGAGCCTCTGCCGCGAAAAGCATCGAGGTGGAAGCGAGGAGCAGGAGGGAGAGAATCCAACGACGCAGGTGCCAGTCGTCCCTCCTGAAA
Source organism: uncultured Acidobacteriaceae bacterium (assembly GCA_963813015.1). Lineage (GTDB taxonomy): Bacteria > Acidobacteriota > Terriglobia > Terriglobales > Acidobacteriaceae > Telmatobacter. The sequence goes on along the minus strand of CAWEXN010000007.1, from coordinate 491,382 downwards.
AGATAGAGTGGCTCCCCGCTCCGCCACGGTTGCCTCAGGCGCGACCGTTCTGTTACGGATGGTGCCATATTCGCGCTAAAACGCCTCATCCCAGCGCCCCCATAGTCAGCGAAATAAAGAGAAATTAGAAGCCGCGGCAGTTGCCTGGCTTAACTTGTTTCGGCCTTGTCTAAGCTGACAAATGCCTAGCACAATCGATTGTGCTAGGACTAGAATCATCATCCTTTGGCCTCGCGGCTGTCAAGCTCCAGCGCCGTCAAATTGCCTTTTCTCTGAAATCGCAAGCAGATCGCGTTGACCTGTCGAACGGCCCTTGGTTCTAGCAGAGGTTCATCACCCCACGCGAGCCTGACACACCGCACAGCGCCATCAATTCTCTCCCGCTCGGTTTCTCGACGCAGGCCCGGGGAAATAATCCAACGCCTGTCATTGAGTAGGGCTTTCCGCACGAAATCCAATCGCCTGCAACATGGGAGCAATCTCGGGATTGGCCATAAAGTTCCTCCAGATCAGACCGGTTCTGTAGTTTTCGATCATCACCGCCATGGGCGCATGGTTCAGGCCCATCGTGATCCCTGAGTACCAGTCCCTTTGCTGGTTGAATGAGTCCCGGAATCCGTAGATGCTCCACACCTGAGCTCCGAGATCCCTGTAGAAATGACGAAGCGCTGCCATCGATTCCTCAGGCGTGTAGGCAATGGCGCTGATCGCACCGGTGGGTGCGATCGTCCCGTCGTCCAGGGATTGCGTGGGCTCGTACGCAACGTACCCTTCCGGACCATCGACTGCCGTGATTCCCCAGGTATCGGCTCCATAGCCCTTCCAGTGGTTTGGATTGTGGATGCAGTATGCCTGGTTGATCAGCGCCTGATTGCGGTTGTTCACGAAGTAGTTCGTATATTTATCGTGGAGCCCATGGGGATCGAATCCCATGAATGAATAATCTGTGAAAAAAAGGGGGCCACCCGTGCCGGGGCCACCGACGTCAAGGTTGAATCCGTAAAATGTCTGGTGATTCGCATAAGGTGTTCCGACGCCTTCGCCGGCAAACCCACTGTAAAAATCGCTGGGCGGAATGCTGTGCGTGGGCGATGCGATCGCCTCGAGATAAGTGATCATGACTTCGTTCCATCCCGTCAGCCGGTTCGCGATATAGAAGGAGTAATCGGGCGACCAGTGCCAGTAAAGTGCGTCATGAGCCGGTGTTGCTCTGAACCAGTTCCAATCCACGCTCTCCCACAATGCAGTAATGCGCTGGTAGAGCTCGCGTCCCTGCGCCCCGTCTGTTTTGAAATACTGACGAGCCGTCAGGAGCCCTTCCATCAGAAACGAGGTTTCTACCAGATCGGCGCCATTGTCGTACATGCCGAAGACGGGCAAGCAGCGCCCGGTGCTGCCGCTTAGAAAGTGCGGCCACGCGCCATGAAACCGCTCCGCGCGAGAAAGAAACGCGGTAATTTGCAACAGCCGGTCCATTGCCTGTTGGCGGGTAATGAATCCACGTTCCGCTCCGACGACAATGGCCATGATGCCGAAGCCGCTGGCGCCCAGGGCGACGATGTCGTCGTTGCCCGGTGTGCTCTCGCGCGTCATTCCCGAATGCGGTTCGGCAGCCTCCCAGTAATAACGAAACGAAGCCTCCTGAACCATGGTGAGCAGTTCTTCATCCGTCATGGGCCTCGTTGATGCCGTGACCGCGGCCGATGGCGGCGACTCGCGCAGTGTCGAAGTTCGCGCCGTAACGCGATAAGAAGCCGTTATATGGGGATCGCCCGTGTAATCACAGAAGCGATTGACGCTTGGTCTCTGGACCCCGATGGGCTGGAACGCCGCTCCTCCAAGAGAGCGATAGATGACGTACTGTGCAAGGACGGGATCGTCGACCGCCTGCCAGGTGATATCGATATGTCGCTCATAGCCCTTCGCCTCAACATTCCGGGGCGTCCGCGGTGCGTGGTCATTGTGAGGCATATCTTCGATGCGAATGTCATCAACAAAGAGAGTGTGCGGCGTCGAATCGGCCGCACCCTGCAGAAAGACAAATGTGTTCAGACGGTGCGGGTTGAACGGATGTAACGACGCCGTTTGGAAGGCGCGCAACGGAAAGCGGATTCGCGTCCATTTCCCGGCGGCCAGATCGGACGCGAACGCTCCAACATCGAGCGGTTGCGTGAAATTGCCCTCGGTATCGCGCAACGCCAGCCTTGGCAGGTCCCTCGTCCTAACTCCATCCGGTGCACAGAGCCAGATCCAAAGGTAGTTGCCGGGAAAACCCACCGTGCGGTTTCGCCATTCATACAGCCGGACTTCAACCGACCAGCCGCCCATCGGCTTCGACTCCCATTGCAACTCGAGCGCGTTCGGCGCACTGACAAAATTCGAGGTCTCGACCGGGAGCTTATCATCGATCAGGCGCAATGTACTGGGGGCACTTGCGCGGCCCTGGCTGTAGAAATAACTCCTGGGCGAGAGGCTGTTCTCGAAAAAGACCTGTTGAGAATAGTTCTGATCCGCTCGCGCGACTGGCATCATTTCCGCGCATCCGCTCAGCATGAGAAAGGCTGCTAATTTGGCTGCCCGCCAAAACCCTGCGTTCCGCATTGGATTCCCCCAGATGGTCCCTGCACCGCATAACCCATTGCGCCACTGATGTAATGAGCGGCGAATTTCCCGCCTCATTACCTATTCGAAATAGCTCCCAAATCACGCTTGACAGAGCCTATTACCGAATGCAATCTTAACCTTGGCACAACCGATTGCGCAAAGGTTTTTTCGAAAAACAGCAAGCGCGTGAATCCTGCGCTCCGGTTGTCGCTTCGGGCAAAATGGCCGGCGGCAAGCAGGCTGTTTCAGACGATTCGTCACGAAGTCGCCCGGTGCCGAGATAATTGTCGTTGAGCGTGAATGCGGCTTCAGAAAGTGGAAGGCTAATGTTTGTTTTGATTGACTCGCCGCTCCGCCGCCGTAGAGTTGGCTTCTTGACGATATCCGCGATCGTGGTTGTCCTGGCCCTGTTCCCATGCTCCGGAACCGCTCAAGATGGCATTCCATTTCAGCCCGCAAGCCTGCCGCTCAAGTCCGCGGACCCCTCGAACGCCCTCCTCGCCTCTCCAGCCATTGAGCGCCGCGTCGACGATCTTCTCAAGCAAATGACCCTGGAAGAGAAGATTGGACAATTGGTTCAATACGGCGGCGATGGATACGAAGGCGCAGATGAGGCGGCGGCAAGAGCTCTATGGCCTTCGCCGGGGAAGAATCCCGAGCCACCTGCTCCCGTTGGTGCAATGCAATTGGCGGCCGCAGGCCGTCTGGGCTCGATGTTGAACGTAATCGGCGCAGAGCGAACCAACGCTTTCCAGCGCGCGGCCGTGGAGAAGAGCCGCCTCCATATACCGTTGTTATTCGGAGCGGACATTATCCACGGTTATCGCACGATTTATCCCATCCCCTTGGGACTTGCCGCGACCTTTGATCCTGCCTTGGTCACCTCGCTCGCTCACATGTCGGCCGAAGAAGCTCGGACCGCAGGTGTCCGATGGTTTTACTCTCCGATGGTGGATATCTCGCGTGATCCGCGGTGGGGACGAACAAAGGAAGGCGCCGGCGAGGATCCATATCTCGGCGCCGCGATGGCAAGCGCTTATGTTCACGGCTACCAGGGAGACAACCTGGCGTCGCCTGAAAGCGTGGCCGCCTGCGTGAAGCACTTTGCAGCCTACGGGGCTGCTGAGGCAGGGCGAGAATACAATTCCACCGACATGTCACAGAGCCGGCTGCGGCAGGTCTATTTGCCTCCCTACGAAGCTGCTGTAAAGTCTGGCGCGGCGACCGTCATGAGCGCATTTAATGCTCTCAATGGTGTTCCCTCTTCAGCCAATCCGTTCTTGTTGCAGCATGTGCTTCGCGATGAGTGGGGATTTGACGGCTTTGTTGTCAGCGACTACACCTCGATTCTGGAATTACGCAATCACGGGATCGCACTCGATGCAGCCACTGCGACGCGGAAGGCATTCCTTGCCGGCGTTGACGTCGATATGATGTCGCATTATTACGACGCAGAATTGCCGGCACTTGTCCGCTCGGGATTGGTTTCAATGGACACTGTCGACGAGGCTGTAAGAAGAGTGTTACGCGTCAAGTTTGCTCTGGGTCTTTTTGAGCATCCATATGCTGAGGGCAAAGAAGTCACCGGACCGGCGGCAGAGCACCGGCCGCTGGTGCGCCGGGCCGCGGAAGAGTCTCTGGTGTTGCTGCAGAACAAGCCGTATAACGGTGGATCGGCGATCCTGCCGCTCGCAACCGGGCCGCACAAGATCGCCCTGATTGGTCCGCTCGCGGATGATCCAGACGAGATGCTGGACCTTGGGGGAGATCCTCAGCGCGAGGCTGGCGTAGTCACGGTAATGGACGCCCTCGAAGAGCGAATGAAGCAAACCGGCGGGTCAGTAACTTTTGTTCAGGGATGCTCCATCTCCTGTAGCTTGGACAGTGGGTTTGCCGATGCTCTCCAAGCGGCGAAACAGGCCGACCTTGTGATTCTCGCCCTGGGAGAATCCAGCGAAATGAGCGGGGAGGCCGGATCGCGCGCGGACCTCGAGCTTCCCGGTAACCAAGAGCGCCTGCTGGAACTGATTTCGTCTGTAGGCCGCCCGATCGTTTTGTTGGTCTTTTCAGGCCGGCCGCTGGTGTTGACCTGGGCTGCGGAACACATTCCGGCAATCATGGAGACATGGATTCCCGGGACCGAAGCCGGCTCGGCAATCGCAAATGTTTTGTTTGGCGATGTTTCGCCGAGCGGCAAACTCCCCATGAGTTTTCCGCGCGCGGTAGGCCAGGAACCGCTCTACTACAATCAATTCCCCACAGGCCGGCCGCCCTTCGACGCGGATCTTACACAGCCTCCCGGGCCCGACACACGGTTCATATCGCGCTACATCGATGTACCCAATGACGCGCTCTTCCCCTTCGGGTATGGTCTAAGCTATACGAAGTTCGCCTACTCAGATGTGACGGTGTCCAAGGCTTCCGTGCCGGTTGATGAAGCAAACCGCCAGAGTGCTCGAAAACTAATTTCCGCGACCGCAACCGTGAAGAACATTGGCGATCGCGAGGGGACGGAAGTAGTGGAGTGTTACGTGCGCAACGTTGGCGCCAGTCTGGAACAGCCCGTACGCAGACTGGAAGGGTTTTCACGAGTGACGCTCAAGTCCGGCGAGTCGAGGCAGATCACCTTCGATCTTGGCTTTCCGGAGCTATCGTTCTACACCAACGCCGGCAAAGCTGTGATCGAGCCATCTCATTACACGGTCTGGATCGGAGGCAGTTCGCTGGCCGCGGATCATGCCGAATTCGATATTGTCCCGCAATAAGAGCGTGGATTGTCTGTCCATGGTGCTTGGTTTCCAATCAGGGCCTCTCAACCGTCGCAGGATGCTGACGACGCTTTTCGGCGCTGCGGCCACGTCACTTGTGCCCTCTCAACTTTGGCCAAGCCCCATCGCCAGCACCGGCGCACCCTTTGAGGGCGGCTCGGAAGTCCCCGGACCTTCCAGAATTCGCTTTGAAGAAATCGCCGCCCGATCCGGGCTGAACTTTGTTACCAAGAATTGCGCGACTCCGAACAAAAACCAGATCGAGACCATGGTCGCCGGCGTTGCTTTACTGGATTACGATGGCGATGGCTACCTTGACGTTTACTTGGTCAACGGAGCGGAGATTCCGTCGCTCGAAAAGGTGTCACCTGCATACTGGAACCGCCTCTTCCATAACAACCACGACGGCTCGTTTACTGACGTTACCAACAAGGCTGGCGTGGCTGGCGCGGGTTACGGCATGGGTGTTGCCGTCGGGGACTACGACAACGATGGCCGGCCGGATCTGTTTCTCGCCAACGTCACTGGGAATCAGCTATTCCACAACAACGGAGATGGCACGTTTACTGATGTCACAGCGAAGGCTGGGGTTGGCGGGGTCGTTCACTTCGGCAGAAAGATGTGGTCCGTAGGCGCAGGCTGGTTTGATTACAACAACGACGGCTTGCTTGATCTCTTCGTTGTGAACTACTGCAAATGGGAGGTCAACAAAGACCCGTATTGCGCGCTGAAGGAGGGCGTGCGCGCTTACTGTCATCCCAACCAGTATCTGCCGCTCTACAACACTCTCTATCGCAACAACGGTGACGGAACATTTACCGATGTCTCTCACGAGACGGGAATCGCTGCCGCCTTGGGGAAGGGCATGAGTGTCAGTTTTGCAGACTACGATGGCGACGGGTTTGTTGACGCTTTTGTGGCCAATGACACCACTCCAAACTTCCTCTTTCATAACCTGGGCGGAAAGAGATTCGAAGAAGTTGCGGTCGCCGCAGGTGTCGCATACTCTCCCGATGGCAACGCACTCTCCGGTATGGGATCGGACTTCCGCGATGTCAATAACGATGGCCTGCCCGACATTTGGCACACCGCCGTCGAACACGAGGATTTCCCCCTCTACGTCAATCAAGGCGGCGGCCAGTTCGTTGACGCAACGGTATCGAGCGGGCTGGGCCAATTGACAAACAATATGACAGGTTGGAGCAACGGCATTTTCGATTTCGACAATGACGGATGGAAGGACCTTTTTGCCGCCCGTGCCAATGTGATGGACAACATTCAGCAGATCATTCCCAGCCAGGCATATCCCGAACGAAACTCAATCTTCCGCAATCTCCGCAACGGAAAATTTGAAGAAGTGGGCGACCAGGCTGGACCGGATTTTCTGGTGGCTGGGGCTCACCGCGGCGTGGCATTCGGCGATATCGACAACGATGGACGAATCGATGCCGTGGTGACCAGCCTGGACGGACAGGTGAAACTCTTTCACAACGTCTCCGATACCGGCCACCACTGGATTCTCCTTCAACTGATTGGGACTCGTAGTAACCACATGGCGATCGGCGCCAAAGTGCGAATCACAACAGAAGACGGGCCATCTCAATGGAACGAAGTGACGACTGCAGTGGGTTACGCCTGTGCCAGCGACAGCCGCGTACACTTCGGCCTAGGCGAGAACCACTTGATCGACGAAATAGAAATTATCTGGCCCAGCCGCACACGCCAGGTTCTGCGCAAAATTGCTGTCGATCAGATTCTGACCATCCAGGAGTCCAAGGCTTAGAATGCACGTGGTTGTTCAGGGCTTAGCCCCGGTCCCAGCGTTGTCGTTCACATCCACTTGAGGGATTTCATCTGGCGCAATCCCTGTAACGCCGTTCTGCGTCTCCGCCGATTTGGCCTGGCTTAAGCGGGCGAATGTGGCGCGGGCTTCGGCCGCATCTTTCGGGCGGCCAACTTGCGCATAGGCCACTCCCAGCGACCAGTAGACCCTTGCATCGCTGGAAAATGCCTTCCTGGCAAGCTCAAGGTGTGGAATCGATCCCTGAAAGTCGCCCGTATCAAGCAGAAGCAGGCCTAGCAGATAGTGCGGCAGCGGTGACTGCGGCGCTAAAGCTACGGCCTGCTTGGCATAAGGCACTCCAGCTGCCGAATCCGCCTTGTACTCAGCGGCTGCGATCTCAAGGCGCGCCAGCACATTCTCCGGATGCTCTGCAATCTCCTGCTTGAAAGCCTCGATCGCACCGGGACGGTCGCGCGCCTCAAGTAGAAATCTACCATAGGCAAAGTGGACGAGCGGGAAGTGAGGATTTTGCTGCAGGACATGATCATACTCACGCCTTGCCTGATCATATTCATTCGCGGCAGACAGGCATGCGCCACGCCCGATGTGCTGCACCACGTCGCCCTCCGGCGTACTCTCGGCTGGCGCGGCCTTGCTATTGATGTGCAGCATGGTCATTCCGAAGATTTGAGCAAGATCGGCGCTTCTCACCCCGCTCAGGCAGAGCGAAGAAAGCGCCATGCTTGCCCGCTCATATCGGCTCGCTCGCTGCAGCAGGATGCCCTCGTGATAGAGAACCACCTGGCGCAACTGCGGATCTTGCTCCATTCCGAGTTCTTTGCTGGCTTCAATATCGTGGAGCGCCTCTTTCTCCTGGCCAAGCTCGAACTCGCACAGGCCAAGCATGGCGTGCGCAGTGCCATATTTTGGATCGAGAGCGATTACTTTCCTGAACTCACCTGCCGCTGCCCAATAGTGATCTTCCTTGTAGTCAATTTCGCCTAATGACCACCAACCTTCGACCCAACGGGGATTGAGGGCAAGTGCCTTACGGAAGAGCGGTACGGCTTCATCGAGGTTGTCGGCATCCTGAGCAGCTGTGGCCTTTGCAGCCAAACTTTCAAAGGCCGCCGAAGCGGTTTGTGTCGGGCGAGCACCGGCTGAAGCTCCTTGAGCGCTCACCGCGGCGCAATACGCAAAAGCCAATGCGGCTATGATGCGCGACGCGGCCGCTTTCGCTCTCCGCACGCGCTCTCGTCTCAATCCGGACATGCTTCTTGGGAATCTCAGATCATTTCCTGCTGTTCAGCATATCTCGAAAAAAAGCGGGGCGCGTCATGACGCGCCCCGCTTGCCAAACATCGCGCACGGACTAGAAGCTGAACCGCGTCTGGATTTCTACGACTCTGCTGCCAAACGCAGAATTCGAAACGCCAAAATCACCATTAACGCTGTTGATGGTTCCATTCGGGTTCACCGTGCCCAGAACGTTATCGATTCCTCCGCCACCACCAGCTGCCTGTTGTCCGCCATTGATGTTCGTTTTGTTGAACAGGTTGAAAGCATCGGCGCGGAACGAGAGGCCGGCCTTCTCACCCAGCACCTTCATGCTCGGCAGGCCAAAGTTCTTCGTCAAGCTCACATCTGTGTCGTAGTAGTGCGGACCGGCAAGGGAGTTGCGCTGCATCCCGGCCTGCGGCGCACCCGCTACGGCAGGGAACGCTGCCGGAGGAGTATATGTCGGTCCCTTGAAGAATGTGGTTCCGTTGCCGCCGTAATTGGGGTTCACGCCACCAAATCCCTCAAAGACATGGTTCGCCGTGTTCTTGCTTGCACCGCCCAGGTATTGTGCCGGACGGATTTGCCCGTAACCGCAGGTTGAGCAATAGAGGTTGCCGCCGACAACGTTGTAGACCGGGCCCCAGGGGAATCCTGTGTGCCAGTTCATGATTCCGCCCAATGTCCATCCTCCAACGATCTTTTCGGCCAGGTCATTGCCATGGAAGATAACCGGAGACCAAAGGCCGAACAGCTTGAAGGCATGCCGCACGTCGTAATCTGAGCGCCCATAGGCCGCATGCACATCGTAAGGATAGGGATCTTCCTCGTATGGACCGGAGTTGTCATCCATCGCCTTCGCAAATGTGTACTGACCTTCTGCCTGGAAGTGCTGAGAGAAGGAGTGGTTGAGCGTCGCGATCAGGGCGTTGTAGTTGGCGCTGCCCAGGTTCCCATAGAAATCGACTCCGGTGATGATCGGATTCAAAGGTATATTCTCGGCTGCCGCAACCGCATTCCACTGATTCTGGATGATCATATGCCGCGTCTGGCTACCCTGGTACCCCAGTGTTGCCACCATATTCTTTGAGAACTGATAGTCCGTTTCCAGTGAATAGTGGTAATTGGTGATAGTTTTGAGCCCCGACGGGAACGCGGTGACCCCAGTCGTGCCGGTCTTAGGCAGATTCGCGCTGCTGAAAGTGGTAATGGCGGCGGGATTCGACGGATAGCCAAGGATATTCGTGGCGCTCGAAGAAGTCTTGTAAAGGATCCCATCTCCGGCGCATGTAGGATTCGCAACAAAGGTCGAATACGCGCAATTGAAGCCGGGCTGGGTTCCATTCGGTGGATTGGCCCAGCCGTTGGCGAGAATGGCGATTTCGTCCTGGTTATAGCCGATACCGAAGCCGCCTCGCACCACCATTTTGTTTTGCATCCTTGTCGGCGACCATGAAAAGCCGAACTGAGGCCCCCAGTTGGTCTTCTGCGATGTTTGCAGATTGCCTCCAAGGCGAATGCTCATGCCGGTTAGGGCAGCCTTGCCTGAGCCGAACTGGACCACGCCGAGGTTATTCTCCTTCGAATAGAACCCTCCGTAATAGTTCCAGCGCAGGCCGACGTTAACCGTCAGGTTGGGACGGAGCTTGTAATCGTCCTGCACAAAGTATCCTGAAACGTCTGTGCGTTCATCCAGCCGCTCCATCGACGGCGTACCAGTTGTGGCATTGAAAAAGGCGCCGCCTTGGTTATAAGGCGCATCATTCGCGAAATCCCAGAGATTGTGAAAACTATATGATGGGATCGAAGCCCAGGGCGCGTCGCTCAGATAATAGAGACGCGTAACATCACCGCCCATTCTGATATTGTGACGACCCAGAACCTTGGTGAGGGTGTCTTTGTAGTCAAACGTCCACTGATCCAGAAGGCTGGGGCTCACAGCGCCAAAAGGTTGTGGGCCGGCCTGTCCAATGCCATCGATGTTGCCAATTGTCAACCCGAAAGGCGCCTGCGGATTGGTCTTGATTTCGTTCCACCGCCAGCCAGCTGCGTTTGCCCGCGCCTCATTGAGGAGAGTCGGGCTGAATGTGTGATTCCAGATCAGCGCAAAAGCATCGTTCACTTGTGAGTGATGCCACAAGTTTGCAATACGCGCTGGACCGTTGTAAGCAGTGCTGTTCGCGGGCTCCCAGTAGATGGTAAACGTCAGCCGATCCTTCTGCGTCACATCGGCGTCAACTCGCCCATTGTACTGAGCCTCCGAAACAGAGGATGGAGTAGAAGTGGTGAAGAAGGCGAGATCCGGAGTTGTGGTCAGTCCGCTACCCACGCCAGGAGTGCCCGAGGAACCACCGTAAGTCAAGTCCTGCCTGCCTACTCCGGTCGTGAGAGGCGAACCCACATTGAGACCACCAGACTCTGTGTTGCAGTTAACGCCTTCTGTCAGACCAATCGATTGGCAGGTGCGGCTGACAATCGTACTGCCAGTAGCTACACCTTCACCCTTGTACGTCAAAATCGAGGTGGCAACGGGCGCCAGGCCGGAGAGAGAATCGAACTGCGAAGTGTCGTACCAGTTCTGACCTGTGGCATTTGACGAATCCGGCGCAGCTTCAACATTAAAGAACGCGAAGACGCGGTTTTTCCAGATTGGACCTCCGACGCTGCCGCCAAAATTGTTCAGGCGAGTTGTGTCCCTATTGACTCCACGCGCAGCTGCGGTGCCCGAAATATCCGATCCTTCACCGTTCCACCGCTGGTAGGCATTTAAGCCTGGGCGATTCACTCTGAAGAACGCGCTGCCGTGCACATCGTTGCTGCCGGATTTGCTTGTGACCTGAATCTCTCCGCCGGAGAAACGGCCCGATTCCGCGTCATAGGCGTTGGCAACCACAGTCACGCTGTCAACAGAGTCCTCGCTGGGGGTGATGACCGAAGTGCCGCCCCACACCGCGCTGGTCGTGCTGATGCCATCGATCGTGATGCCATTGGTCTCATACTGGCCGCCATTGGTTTGAAGTTGTGGCCCGTTTTCTGTCTTGTAGATACCGTAGTTGCCGGCGCCAGTGCTGCCGCTGCCGGGACCATTGGGCCCCTGGTTGCCTGGAGTCGTGGCCGAACCGCCGCTGCCGCTCTGCGATCCGTCACCGAAAACACCGGGCGTCAATTGCGCCAACTGGAAGGGATCGCGGGAATACGACGGCAGGTGCTGCACCTGATCGCTGCTGATGGTGGCGCTCTCTGTGGCCGTATCGGTATTGAGCAGTGGTTCCGTTGAACCGTTGACGGTCACGGTCACATTCACGTCGCCTACACTCAGCTGCACGTCGAGATTGTTCGCCTGGTCGGGAATCAAAGCGACTTCTGCGACTTCCTTCTGCTTGAAGCCGGCTCTCTCGACGGTCAACTGGAAGTGATCGGCGGGCAGTAAATTGAACGTGTAGATGCCGTTGTCATCTGAGATGGCTTGGCGTTTCTCGCCGGTTCCCTTGTCCTCCAACGTCACTGTCGCTCCGGGGACCAAAGCTCCCTTGGAATCAGTGACAGTGCCACGCAACGAAGCGCCGAACTGGGCGTGCGCGGGAAAGGCTGATGTAGCGAGGAGAAGGAGGATCAACGCCAAGGGCCAAAGACTGGTGAGGGGGTATTGGCAAATCCGAGCGATGCTCGAATCTCTTGCCGAATCAAAGGCTTGCATATCGGTCTCCTGGAAAGCGGTTTGGGGTATTCCGTATCAGAGTTTCGCCTTTAAGAAGGTTGACCCGAATCTCCCAAGGGCGAAGTGCGCAATCGATTGCGCAACGCTGTACAATTACCACCCTAAAGAAAAGACTGTCAAGAAGAATTTTCTTGGCATGGAGGCTCACCCAGGACCTACCGGGCGAACCAAGGCCCGATTTCAATTAGAGAGCGGACCTATGAAGGCCGGAATAACTACCGATAAACGTTAGGTTCCTATCGGGACTGCCGCGGCAGACGAGGCGAGGTTGTGGCCGGAGCATTCGTCCGGGGCAGTTTCGATAGGATCGTTTGAACTGAGCCGCAGGCGTTTGCGGCGGATGCGGTGATCTACCTATGTACTTTCAATGGCGCGGTCCCGCCGATCGTAGCTTTTGTGAGCACGGAACTGAGCCGGCCGAGCGGGGGCAACCGCTTCAATGAGTGGAGTTGAGTGCTGCGAGGAGGGCGCGAGTGCCGTATATGGGGTGTGTGAGCAGCTTGCGGGCATAGGACGGCGTTGCATGCGCGAGCGTGCCATGGGGCGACGGGGGTAGATGAATCGTGGGCCATGGATGTTTTATGAGCTGTCAATGCTGCGCCTCTGCGGGGTTGCGGGACCCTGGTCGGAGCGGAAGTAAAGTTGAGCGCCGGTGACCCGTTCAATGACCAACATAGTTCCGGTGCAAACCGGACAGCGCATCAGGTTGGCCGTCTCAGGGCGATCAGTGCCGGGTGCTGTGCCGAGCAGCTGGCGGCAGCAGGCGAGGGCGGTCTCCCTTCTTCGGTTGGCGAACAGTCCGAAGTGGCGAATGCGGACCAGCCCTTTGGGCAGGACGTGAAGAAGAAATCGGCGCAAGAACTCATCTGCTGAAACGGTCATGATCTTGTTCTTGCCGCCGTGCGCATAGTCTCGCCAGCGGAAGGAGACGCGATGGTTCTCAAAGGCCACGAGTCGATGGTTGGAGATGGCAACGCGATGCGTGTAGCGAGCCAGATAGTTGAGGACATGTTCGGCGCCGCCGAAGGGTGGCTTGGCGTAAACGACCCAGTCTTTTTGGCCGAGCTGCCAGAGGAAGCGACTCAATGCATCAGGTGAAGCAAGCTGTCGCAGTGAGCCGTGGAACTGCAGTCTGTCCTGGTTGAACAGTTCACCGAGTTGGCCGCAGAAGTCGTCGCGGAATACACGGCTGAGTCGTTTGACGGGCAGGAAGAATCGGCGCGAAGAGTCTATCCATCTGGAACCATCGAGGGCGAGGCCGCCTGCGGGAACGATGTAGTGGACGTGGGGATGAACCTGGAGGTTCTGTCCCCAGGTATGGAGCACGCCGAGGAATCCGATGTCTGCTCCCAGGTGCTTGGGATCGCGAGCCAGTTCGAGCATGGTCGCGGCGCTGGCGCGGTAGAGCAAATCATAGAGCAGCCGCTTGTTCTGGAGGACTAAGGCGGAGAGTTCGTGGGGCAGAGTGAAGACGATGTGGAAGTACGGTACAGGCAACAGTTCAGCCGAACGCGCGGCCAGCCACTTGGCGCGCACGTTGCCCTGGCACTTCGGGCAGTGCCGATTGCGGCATGAGTTATAAGAGGCGGTCAGATGGCCACAGCGGATGCACTTATCGCGATGACCGCCCAGTACCGCGGTGCGGCACCGGACGATGGCATCGAGTACCTTGCGATGCGCCCATGCAAGGTGAGACTTGTGCCCTTCCCAGAATCTGTTGCCCGCTGCGCGGACGATGTCAGCCGCCTCGAGGGTGGGCCGGCTCACCGCTTCATCAACCTCCTGGACCGCTTCACTTCATCGAGGCTCGACACCTCGATGGCTTCGAGAGGACTGGCGATAGCCTGCAGATGGCGGCGGGACAGATGCAGGTAGAGTGCCGTGTCGCCGATCTTGGCATGGCCAAGCAGAACCTGGATAGTGCGCAGGTCAGCACCGGCTTCAAGCATGTGCGTCGCGAAGCTGTGTCGAAGTAAATGAGGCGCAACGTGCTTGTTGATGCCGGCGCGCTTACCGGCATCGTTGACGGCCTTCCACACCACCTTCGGAGTAATGGGCTTATCTGCCCGCCAGTTGTTCACCGTCCCTGGAAATAGGTAGGTCCTGGGCTTCATCCAGCGCCAGTACTCACGCAGAGTCTCCAACAGCTTGGGGCTCAATAGAACATCGCGGTCGCGGCCGCCCTTGCCCTTGTGGATGTGAATGATCATCCGTTCGCTGTCGACATCTGAGACCTTGAGATGGCACAGCTCTGAGCAGCGGATGCCCGTTGAGTACAGTGTCATCACCATGGTGCGGCGCATCAGGTTCTCTGCTGAATCGATCAGCCGCTGAACCTCTGTTGGACTGAGGATGACGGGAAGTTGCCTGGGACGCTTGGGAAATGGAATGTGCTCGGGGAGATACGGGCGTCGCAGCGTCTTGACGTAGAGAAATCGCAAAGCTGCGGTGCACAATGCAATCGTCCCTGCCTGGAGCTTGCGCTCTCGAAACAGATAGGCCTGATACTGCCGGATATGATCCGGTCCCAATCTGTCTGGCGAGCGGTGAAAATACCTGGAGAAGTCTTCTACCGCGTGTAGGTAGGTGCTGATCGTGTTCTGTGAGTAGTTGCGACGCTGGAGCTCGTCCAGCATCTTCTGCCGAAGATGGGTCACAAAAACCTCCTTGTGACCCAAAACTTAAATGGCCTGAAAGGCTGGCCGACCACCACCGCCGCAGCGTCCGCCGCGCCGCAGGCTTAGTTCAAACGCCGCAGTATCTCTCATCTTCCAGCCTCGACTCGGTCATGAGATCGCAGGACGCTGGCCGACATTCGGGGAGTAATCATGGATAGAATCAGTAACGAATAGAAACCAAATTATTTATTGAGGATGCCTTTCTACTCAATGCATCGGCTGCGACATCTCGGCGGGGCTTGACTGCGCCGCTCGGAGCTGGGTGAAAGCGGCTATCAACAGTGTCGCGGCCTCCAGCACGGCCACCGCGCTGGTGGCGTGCGGGGATGTTGATCAAATAGTAATTTCCGGGTAGCCGGTGACTCGCCTGCAATCAATGAAACTTATCCTTCGGGAGGCGACCATCGCTCTCTTCCGAGAGAGAAGAGCAGATAATCAGTCGCAGCATCGGCGAGGTTCGTGAACCGCGCCTCGCATTTAAATCCATTCGAGTACCAGCCCACTCGGTACCCATCACCTTCTTCAGCGATAAACGTGGATGGACTATGCCGCTTATCGTAGGACTCAATGAACAACTGATCTGCTACTGATGGATTCTCCTTGAAAAACGCGACAATCTCGGATGGAGCAAGGCGAGAGACGGCATTCGCTGAGGCATTCTTGATCTTTTATACCTTGAAATCCGCCGGAAGGTCCTGCTTGCGCGCTGGCCCGATTGTTGCACCCAAGATCATCAACAGCACTCCGAATAAGATGCCAGCTACCTCAGCTGTGAAGAAGTTTATGTGCCTGATTTCATACAAAAACTTTCCACCCACGAGTAATACAGCCGCGCCCGAATACAGCAGAAATTTAGAAAAGCCTCCTCGGGATCTTTGCAGAAAGGAGTTGCTGTCACTGGCCATGATCTATCGACTCATGGTATCGCAAACCTCCATCCAAACTGACCGCCAGCTCTTTACTGGTGGCTGGCTCGTGCGAGCATCGCAGGAGGATTAGCGTTCTAGATTTGTTGTCGCGAGTGGTTTGTCGCCCACCCGTCCCTTACCAAGGATGGTGCAACTTCCGGTTTGCCGCTGACTCGCCCGAAGCTTGCAATTCTTGACTTCTTTATGCTTCGGCGGGCGCGTGGATGGCGCAATCACCAGCGTGGAGGCGAAAAGATCCTGTGTTCGCCGCTCTTGCTCTTCACGCGCAATCGCTCTCCGCATCTCACCCATTAGCAGACCTCCGCGTCACGATCCTGATTGACAGCAGGTGCGACAGCCTGCCCCGAGCAAACAGCAGCTCAAATGAAGCTCCAGCATATATTGTTGAATCTATGAACTTTAAATTCCAACAGAAAATAGCGTGACTTTAACTGTGACCCAATCGGCCCGATTGGTCGACGCTGCGAAACCCGCATGAACACTGGATAAAGTCACACTTGTGGGTCACTGTAGTTTCATATTTCCGTCATTTTGAGTCGCTTTTCGTCGTTTTATGTCTCTATAAGATGTTGATAATAAACATGATATTCGTTTTAGGAAACTGCTGCTCTATCCATCTGAGCTACGGGGCCACACTAGGAATTTTACGCGGACTGCGTCCTCAGTACAGCCGTCTTATGGATCCTGATCGCAGCAGTTTCGGAAACTGCTGGCCGATATTCGATCCGGCCCTTAGCGGGCCGGGGTCCATCTGAGCTAAGGGGCCACGCCGTCAATTTTACGGGATTTCAGGAGCCGCAGTTTCTGAAACTGCTGAGCATTGTTCGACTCGGCCCTGAAGGATCTCCGGGGAAACTGAGCTGCTGCCTCGGTTGCACTCGCGCAGCGGAAAGGTATACCGACTAAACAGCAATAGGGCTCGTTATTCTGACCGCCTGTCTCTCTTCTCTTAGCACAGCGACTGAGAATACGCCTTCGACGCACTCGAAGACGAGACGCTCCCTGGTGCCCGCCCTGCAGACACGCAGGCTGTGGTCGGCGCCGTCGACGACGGAGGGCATGGACAGCCTGAGCCCGCCCGCCAAGACACACTTCAGATTGCCGCCGATCATGTTCGCCAGTTCGCCGAGCACGTCCCGCACCATGTCGTCCACTATCCCGGGCGTCTCAATCGAAAGAAAGCGAGCTGCGAATGCGCATGCCTGCTGGCGGCTGCACTCCAGGGCCAGAACTCCCGGCCAATCGCCAGCGAGATTGATCGTGGCAGTCAACCGATCCACGCCAGGGATCCAGGATTTGCTGGATTCGCACACCTCCAGGAACACCATGCTCCGGAACACATATTCCACGATCTCCGCCAGTTCACTCAGATGTATTTCAATGGTCGATTCGGTCGGCATGAGGATCCTCTTCAACGTGCGGCGTACACAGTTGCATTTCCCGCGGTCACCCTTTCGAAATACTCCTCGATTCCGAACGCCGTCTCAATTCCTCCCAACAGCAACCATCCGCCTCGAAACAACGTACCGTGGAGTTCTTTCAGGATGTTCATCTTTGTCTCTGCGTCAAAATAGATCATGACATTGCGGCAGAACACGAGATCGAAAGGCCCGAGTGCACGCATACTGTCGCGCAGATCAATGGTTTCGAAACTGACCATGCGGCACACCCGATCGTCCAGCTGCCAGACTGTGCCGGAGCGGCGAAAGTGCTTGATCAGGAGGGGCGCCGGCAGGCCTCGATTCACCTCGATCTGCTGGTACTTGCCGGATCGGGCGCGTTCCAAAGCCTGCGAGGAGAAGTCAGTGCCCAGAATCTGAATGTTCCAGTCATTCAACCCTTCCTCAAGGAGAATCATGGCCAGGCTGTAGGCTTCCTGTCCGGTCGAGGCGGCCGCCGACCAGAACCGCAACTTCTTTGTGTCTCGACGTTCTTTGATCAACCGCGGCAACAGAACAGTCCGTATGGCATCGTAGTGGGAAGGATCGCGGAAGAAATAGGTCTCGTTCGTCGTCATGGCTTCCACCACCCGATGGCCGACATCCGGTAGATGAGAGGACTGGATGAGCGAACACAAGTCGTCAATCGACTCCAGGCCGAGTTGCCTGACGATCGGTGCGAGGCGGCATTCGAAAAGGTAGTGCTTATCGCCTTCAAGCACAATGCCCGCATGGGAATAGACGTGCTCCAGGAGGAACTTATAGTTTTTTGGATTGATCACCGTGGTTGAGGCTTGGCAAGACATCCATCGGCTCCCTTAGGTTCGATCAGCCCTGCGCACTATTTCCGGCACCAACTGGTCGAGTGGCAGAACACAGTCGGCGAGTCCGGCATTCACGACGGCGCCGGGCATTCCCCAGACCACGCTTGAAGCTTCGTCCTGCGCGAGGATGCTCGCGCCCTGAGCCTTTAGGATCTCCGCGCCGCGCAACCCGTCCTGGCCCATGCCCGTAAGTACGGCCGCGATGGCCGCGCCGCCATAGATCTCGCCGATCGACGAAAAGAGTGCATCCACCGAGGGCCTGCATGAGTTCAGCGGCGGCGACTGATCCAGGAATATACGAGCATCAGCCCCGTTGCCGGCCACCTTCATATGGAAGTCTCCCGGCGCAATCAGAATTTTGCCGGCAGCTACCTGGTCGCCCTGGCTCGCCTCCTGGACAGAAAGACGGCAACAGGTACATAGCCGTTCCGCAAGAAACCGCGTGAACAGCGGCGGCATGTGCTGTACCAGCAGAATCGGAAGGGGAAACTCGGCCGGGAGTTGCGGCAAGATCGCGCACAGGGCAGTCGGCCCGCCGGTCGAGACGCCGATGACAACGACTTTAGGGCGCACTTTCGTCGGTTGTTGTATCAGCTTGCTGCGCCACAGCGGCAAAGCCACTTGAACCTGCGCTAGTTCAGGCCTCGCCGCCGCGCGGGTTCGCTCAGGCAGAATGAAGAACTGCTTAATCTTCGGGACCAGCTCTTCTCGCAAACGCGCCATGGAGCGATCGAGCGAACCTTCGTTGGATACTTTGGTCACATAGTCGCTGGCGCCGAGCGTCAACGCTTCTAGGGTGATTGCCGCTCCCCGCTCGGTGAGCGTGCTGAACATGATCACCCGCAGTTGAGGATAGTTGCGGCGAAGGTGCCGCAACGTTTCCAGACCATCCATCTCGGGCATCTCGATGTCCAGCGTGAGAACGTCAGGGTTGTACTGCGGTATACGCTGCAGTGCAATCGAGCCATTCGCCGCCGTTCCCACCACCGCAATCTCCGGATCCTCTTCGAGAGCATGCGCGACGAGGCGGCGGATGACGACTGAATCGTCTACTACCAGCACACGAATCCGTTCTCCCGGCTGCAGACTTCGCTTGTTTACCGCGGGCATGTCGTACTCCTCAAGGATGGATCCCCGCAAGCTGGAGCTTTTCTACAAGAATGTCTCGAGTGAACGGCTTCATCACATACTCATTGGCGCCGGCCTCCATGGCTTCCGCGATCTGTTCGATTTCGGTTTCGGTCGTCACCATGACCACCGCCACGGAAGTGAGTGCCGGATTCTGGCGCAATCTCTTCAGCAGATCCAGGCCATTCATCTCCGGCATGTTCCAATCCGCCAGAACCAGCTTTACCCCGCTATTTCCGGCTTCGATCATTTCCAAAGCCTCTCTGCCGTTGGCGGCTTCCTGGACCTCATACCCAAGTTGCCTCAGGGTCTTATTGAGGAGCATTCGGATGGCCCTTGAATCGTCCACGACCAACGCTTTTACCATCAACTCACCTCCGGTTCACGGTCGAGCGGCGAACGGACGCGGCCTGACGGACAATTGCGATCCATCGAGCCGCGCCCAAAGCCGTTGGTTCGATCAGAACGTGAACTTCGAGACGACCTTTTGCAGCTCAGCAGCCATATGGCTCAACTCTTGCGAAGCCTTCTGGGTATCGTTGGCGCCCTGCGTGGTGTTCCTTGCCGCCAGGGCCACGCTGCCAATGTTCTTCGCAATGTCGCCTACTCCTGTGGCGGCTTCGGTTACGCTGTGGCCGATCTCATTGGTTGTCGCTGTCTGCTCTTCGACCGCCGACGCGATGCTGTTGGAGATGTCGTTAATCTGGTTGATGATGGCGCTGATCTCCTCGATCGCGGTGACCGCACCCTTGGTATCGCCCTGAATCGCCTCGATCTTCTGACCAATGTCCTCCGTCGCCTTGGCCGTCTGTTTGGCGAGCTCCTTGACTTCATTAGCCACCACCGCAAAGCCCTTGCCCGCTTCACCGGCGCGCGCGGCCTCGATGGTGGCATTGAGAGCCAGCAGATTGGTTTGTTGCGCGATCGAGGTAATCACCTTGATGACGTTGCCAATCTCCTGGCTGGACTCGCCAAGCTTTTTCACGGTTTCGTTTGTGGAATGCGCCACGCTGACGGCATTCTTGGCCACTCGCGCCGATTCGTTTGCGTTCTTGGCGATCTCGCGGATCGAGGCCTGCATCTCCTCCGCAGCCGAAGCCACCGAAGCGACGTTCTTCGAGACCTCTTCGCTGGCCGCCGAAACCACGTTGGCCTGCGTTGCCGTCTCTTCCGCGTTGCCCGCCATCTGTTGGCTGACAGCGGCCAATTCTTCCGACGAGGACGCCAGCACCGTAGCGTTCTGCGCGGTGACCTTTAGAGGCTCGACGATCATCTCCAGTGTTTTGTTGATGCCTTCGACGATCTTGCGGTAGGCACCCTGGTGCTTGGTGGCATCAGCGCGTATGCCCACTTTGCCGTCAGCGGCCGCTTGGGCGAGCAAGTCGGCATCCGCCACCAAGGCCTCGATCGCGGTCATCGCCCGGACAAAAGCGGGCACAAGCGAGTCGTTCTCCGAGCGTTTGCCAACCTTTTGAAAGGCGGCCAGCTCTTCCAGAAAATCTCCGGCCGCGACCCTCTCGACCATGGCTAGCGCGTGTTTGATTCTGTCTTGAGCGGCGTTGGTTGCTTTCGCGCATTCGTCGAATATTCCTTGGTGCGAGCCTTCCACCTTGACCGAATAATCATTGACCGCCATTCTCTGCAGCACACCTTTCACCTCAGTCAACCCGCCCAAGCCGTCAATACACGCGTTCAAGCTGTTTTTGATCTCGTTAAATTCACCACTGGCGGTCTCGGTAATCTTCGGCGGGATGTCTCCTTTTGAGATCCGGCTCACGTATTCCTCCGACACCTTCAACGGGCCGATGACCGCGTCCAGCATCTCATTCAGACTTTCTAGGACGGTTCGGTTGCCACCCTCGAACTGACTGGTTTGCGCCCGTCTCCGCGAGGTGGCCTTGTTTGAGAGCGGAGGCCACCCTGAGCACTTCTTGCTGCAGGAGATGCCTCGACTGCGTTTCCCGCGCATCCGCTTCTTCGATGTCCAACATCGCGGCGCCGGTGGTCATTCCTCGGCTGGGACGAACCCCATGACCGTTGCTGTCTTGTCTTGCCATTGCCCTTGCTCCTTTGCGTTCCTGGTTGGTTATTTCGCCGCCACCAGCAGTTGACTCGTAACCGGCTCATGCCCTGCCCTCTCTCGATGCGTACGTACTGCCGTCCGTCTCCGGGCCCGGGCTTCAGTCGCCTGGCTCTTCAGTTGCTTTCCGCAGCTCTTCCCGCAGCGATGTCCACCGTCCGTTCGGTATCGAGAACGAGCAGCAGCCGGTCCCTCAGCTTGTAGACGCCGTGAATCATCTCGTGCGCAGCCGGATCGAGATTCTCCGGCGGCCGCTCGTAGGTGGCGGCATCCACTTCCAGCACGTCTCCAATCTCGTCCACCAGCAGACTCACCGCGCCGTCGTCGGTCCGGATCACCATATTGGTCGGCGTCTGGTCTCCGGTCCGAGGCGGCAGTTTGAGCCGCCGCCGCAAATCGATGGCGGTGACGATCTGCCCGCGCAGGTTGATCAACCCCTCGATGACATCCGGGGCTTGAGGCACGCGGGTCATCTGCTGGAAGCGCAACACTTCCTGCACGCGGAGAACATCCACGCCGAAAAACAGGTCCGCCACAAAGAAGGTTGAGAGCTGCCCATGGGTGGGGGCCATTTCGGTCTTTACAATCGCGGGTTCGGTCGCTTTCACTTACTTCTCCTCTCCGAGCGAAATCGTCTCGGTCTCCGGCGATGCATGCGCCGATGCCAGGCGTGCCACCGACGCGAGGATGGCGTTGCCGTCGAATTTCGCCTGGCAGTCCTCAAACCCGGCCGTCCGGGCGTCGGATGCCTGGAGCTGGCCGGCTGCATCGGTCAAACCGAGGAACGGAATCCGTTCCCATTCCGGTTTGGCGCGCATGGCGGCAAGCAATGCTGAACTGCCCCTGGGCGGAAGGTCCACCGCCGCAACGACGACGTCGGCAGGCTGCTGCTCCATTCCGCGAATCGCCTCGTCGAGATCCGCGGCCTCGCGCACCCGGTATCCCGCCATGTCCAGGCCGCTGCGAAGCAGGCCACGCGAAAACGCCGAGCCCTCCGCGACGAGGACCAACTTCCCGCCTCCGGACCCGCCAGCTCCCTGGAGCCAACTTGCGCTCGCGACGTGAATGACCTCATTGAGATCCAGAAGGTCCGTGACGCGCTTGGCGATGACTGCCGAGCCAAGCAGGCCTTTTCGGGTCGACTTCTGGCGGACCATGACTGCCTCTTCGACGACGTCCAGGATCTGATCGACCACCACTCCCACGCTGCGGTCGCCGTCGTTGAAGACAATCACCTGCACTGGATCGGCTGTCTCGTCCCGATCCGGCGCGCCGGATTTCAGAACGGCGCGGAGGGGCACCAGGGGGAGAATGCGGTTGCGGTACTGCACCACCTGGCATCCGCCCGCAAACTCGATCGAACTGCGGGGAAACTCTTCCAGCCTGGCTACGAGCGAGAGGGGCACGGCGAGACGTTCGAAGGAGCCGGCGCGGAACAGGAGCAGGCGTTGCTGCTCGACGCCTGCATGGACATTTGTTTGCGCTGTGACGCGCGCCTGCTCGCGGCTTTCGGCCAGCACCCCGGAGCGCAGGCCGATGCCGAGAACATCCAGGATGAGGGCCACGCGGCCGTCGCCCATGATCGTCGCGCCGGCATATTCCGTGAGCCCCTTCAACTGCTTTCCCAGCGGCTTGACGACAATCTCTTGTGTATCGTTGATGCCGTCGACCACTAATCCGAACTGCCGATCTTCGGCCTGCAGAACCACGATGCTGACGGCGTCGGCCCGCTCCTCGGGCTCAAGCCCCAGCACCCGGTTCAGATAAGCAATGGGCAGCAAGCTCCCTCGCCGGCGGTAGACCGGTGTTCCGTGGACCTGCTCGATGTGCTTCTCGGAGGAATCTCCTTCAAGACGGATTAACTCGAGCAGACTGACTTGAGGAATGACGAACCGCTCGCCTCCGCTGGTAATGATCAGGCCGGGAATAATGGCCAGAGTCAGCGGGATCTTCAGCTTGACCGTGGAACCCTCGCCGGGCCGGTTCGAAATATCGACCACGCCGCCAATCTTCTCGATGTTGGATTTCACGACGTCCATACCGACGCCGCGTCCGGAAACCTTGGTCACCGTTTGCGCCGTCGAAAAACCGGGCTGGAAGATCAGGTTCAGTGCCTCGCGGTCGCTCAGCTTCTCTGCCTGCTCGGGCCGCAGAAGGCCTTTCTCAATGGCCTTTTGCTTGACTTGAACGACGTCAATCCCGGTCCCGTCGTCGCCGATTTCGATGTTGACCTGCCCGCCTTCGTGGTAGGCGCGCAGCGTCAGTTTTCCCTGGGCCGATTTGCCGGCGCTGATGCGCGCATCAGGCGGTTCGATGCCGTGGTCGCACGAATTGCGGACCAGGTGCACCAGCGGGTCTTTAATCGCTTCGATGATGGTCCGGTCCAGTTCGGTGTCGGCGCCCTCCATCTCCAGCCGGATCTGCTTCCCCAGCGCCACGGCCATGTCGCGCACCACACGCGGCAGCTTGTTCCAAACCATGCCGATGGGTTGCATCCGCGTCTTCATCACGCCTTCCTGCAACTCCGTGGTGATCAGGTTCAGCCGCTGCGAGGTCGCGTTGAGAGCCGGATCCTCGCGCTCCGCGTTGAACTGCAGGATCTGATTGCGCGTCAATACCAACTCGCCGACCAGATCCATCAGTTTGTCCAGATGCACAACTCCCACCCGAATGTTCGCATCCAGGATGGCGGAAGACTTCGCGATGTCATCCTCGACTTTTGCCGAGTTCGGATGATCCGGGGAGCTACCTGCCCTGTGAAGTCCCAGGGCCGCCTCAGGCAACTCATGAGGGCCGCTTTGGCTCTCGGGGCCTTCGAGACATTGCGCCTCCAGCCGCAGGCGTTCCGTCAAATCTTCGTAAAGGTCGGGGCCTTCTTTGCCGCTCGCCTCAATCGAGGCCAGCACCTTGCGGGTCGCGTCCACGGTTTCAAGGATCAGGGATACAAGGGCCGGATTCAGTTCTCGCTTGCCATCGCGCAGTTGACTGAGCAAGGTCTCAGCCTGATGGGTGATTTTCTCCAGAGTCGAGAAGGAGAAGAAGCCACAGGTACCCTTGATCGTGTGGATCGTTCGGAAAATACTTGCCAAAAGACCAGCGTCTTTCGGGCGCAGCTCCAACTCAATCAAATCCTGATCCAGGCGCGAGAGATTCTCGTGGCTTTCAACTAAGAATTCACGAACTACGTCTTGATCGTCTTGCATGAGCTTCTTCTCCGGAGAGCCTTCATGGTTCGGCGTCGCCCCCCCTGGCATGCCACGATCGCGTCATCCATCCAATCGATCCTGGAACGGAGGTTCGCGAGGCCGCGAGCAACAAGACCGAGTATGTTATCGGCATCGAAACCCGAGTCGCGCCTGCGATCGCAATATTTGGCCAGTGAACGTCCCGAATTGAATCCGAGCGGCTGCAGCAACCGGTACGCGCTGACGAATCACGGCGTGAGCAATGGGAGATCCCAGGCGATTCGAATCGTCATGCGAACCAGAGGCATACACGTCTCGTACTGCTCCACGTGGTCGCAACGAAGCATTCAAAGTGCCCCAGATCGCGGGCCTGGATTAGAAGGCTTTTAGGAACCGTTCAATGCAAGCGCTGCGCTCATTGCATCGGCCTGAAAGCGGACAAGAGATGGATCGGACGGAACGAAAAGGCACATTCACTGAGGGAAGTTTGGCCGTGCCGGCCGGGCAGGAAACTGATTCACGCAGGCTGCGCACCAATTCTCGAGTGCAAAGCTCGAGCGGCTGGCGTGAACAGGCTCGCCGTTTGCCGACGTTCCGCGCGAGACGAGGCGCAGTGCGCATGGATCGGTTACGGAATCTTGTGCGCCCGAACCATGTCGAGAAAGAACTTCTGTACCCGCGTGTCGGCTGTCATCTCGGGATGGAAAGTGCAAGCGAGGAGATGACCTTGGCGCACGAGAACAGGGAATTCGTCGCGGCGCGCGAGCACCTCGACACCGTCGCCCACGCGGGTGATGCGTGGTGAGCGGATAAAGACCATCTCCAGTGGGCCTCCCGGAATTTCCGTCGGCAGGGTTAGGATGGTCGAGTCGATCTGACGGCCGTAGGCATTTCGCTCGACAGTGGCGTCGAGCACGCCGAGGCTGCGTTGTTTTGGATGCAGCACCTCGCGTGCCAGCAGAATGCATCCGGCGCATGTTGCAAAAACCGGCTTCGCTGACGCAAATTCGCGGAGCGCCTCGAGAAATCCGTCTTTCTCGAGGAACTTGAGCATGGTCGTTGATTCGCCGCCCGGTATCACAAGCCCGTCGAGATCAGCTAGTTCCTCCGCCTTACGCACCAGCACCGTTCGCGCTCCGCTGCTTCTGAAGGCACGCGCGTGGGCCTCGTAATCGCCCTGTAAGGCGAGCACGCCGATGGTGAGGGAGCTGTTATGATCCACGCGGTGCGCGGGCGCGGCTGCCTGTGTGGCCATGGGTTTCCCTATCAATATGATACCGATCGTCCATGAAACGATGCAGCGTTTCGTCCTGTAGATGCTCGGCATGGGAGGCCTGTATGCTCAGTCCATGACTGAACGTGCGCCCTCGAAAACCGGCAATCAACTCGAACATGCAGCGTCATCGTATTTGCGATCGGCGCGGCATCAGCCTGTGCGATGGCACGCCTGGGGCGAAGCCGCGTTTTCACGGGCGCAGGCCGAAGATAAGCCGATCCTGCTCGACATTGGCGCGGTGTGGTGCCACTGGTGCCACGTGATGGATCGCGAATCGTACGAGGATGCAGAAATTGCCGCGCTCATCAATGAGTATTTTGTGGCTGTGAAGGTGGATCGCGACGAGCGGCCCGATGTGGATGCGCGCTATCAGGCAGCGGTTTCGGCGATCAGTGGGCAGGGTGGTTGGCCGCTGACCGCGTTCCTCACGCCCGACGGTCGGCCCTACTTCGGCGGCACGTACATTCCACGTGACGACCGCTACGGACGGCCTGGGATGGGGCGCGTTTTGCTGGCGATGGCGCAGGTTTGGCGAGAGCGCCGCGATGAAGCGCTGGAGACCGCGGGCAGCGTGATGGCCGCCATCGAACACAACGAAAGCTTTTCGGGGCGTTCCGGCGAGCTGACGTTGGCGCTTGTGGACAAGATTGCCGGGTCGATTGTTGGCCAATTTGATCCGCGCAATGGCGGCTTTGGATCGCAGCCCAAGTTTCCTCATCCGGCGGCGCTTGACCTGCTGCTTGAAGTGGCCGTGAATCGCGGTAACGACCGGGCGCGCGAGGCTTTTACAACTACGCTTGAAAAAATGGCGCGCGGTGGCGTCTACGATCAACTCGCCGGAGGCTTCCATCGCTACAGTGTGGACGAGCGATGGGTGGTGCCGCACTTCGAAAAGATGATCTACGACAACACCGAGTTGCTGCGTAACTACGTGCACGGATATCAGAGTTTTGTTCGCGAGGATTTTCTTCTTATTGCAAAAGAAATCGTTGCCTGGCTGGATGCGACCATGACCGACCGCGAGCGCGGCGGCTTTTATGGATCACAGGATGCTGACGTCGGATTGGACGATGACGGCGATTACTTTACGTGGACGCTGGACGAGGCACGAGCGGTCCTCAGCGGAGAAGAGCTCGAATTCGCTTCGAAGTATTGGGACATTGGCGAACTTGGGGACATGCACCACAATCCGGCAAAAAACGTAATGCATGTGAACCATACGTTGGCCGAGATGGCGGCGCAAACGGGCGCGAGCCTGAGCGCGAGTCTTGACTCGTTGCGGAAGTTGCGCGACTCAGCCCGCGCAAAATTGCTGGCGGCGCGCGCGCAGCGGACTGCGCCGTATATCGATCGCACCCTCTACACCAGCTGGAACGCGATGGCGGTGACGGCGTACCTTGAGGCGGCTTCCGTGTTGCGCGACGAGAAGGCGAGAGAGTTCGCGCTGCTAACACTTAACCGGTTGCTCGACGACGCCTGGGGCGGAAAGACGACGCTGCGGCATGTGATTGCCTACCCGGACGGGTTGTCGCCGCGCGAGAGCGCCCCCGGCACGCTCGACGATTACGCTTTCACCGTGAATGCGTGCATCGACGGTTGGCTCGCGAGTGGCGAAATGAAGTTCTACCGCGCGGCGGAGAAGCTGGCTGACGCCATGATCGAGCAGTTTCACGATGCATCTGCCGGCGGGTTCTTCGACACGTCCGCGCCGCTTAACGATGAGCCGGCGGAGATCCCGCTTGGAGCATTGACGGCGCGGCGCAAGCCTTTGCAGGATGCGCCCACGCCTGCCGGCAATCCGACTGCCGCCACCGCGCTGCTGCGCCTTGAGGCCCTGAGCGGACGCGGGGACTACCGCGCGATCGCGGAAGGAGCCCTGGCCAATTTTGCCGGAATCGTGGAGCACTTCGGCCTCTATGCAGGCAGCTACGGATTGGCCGCCGAACGGCTGCTGCTCGACCCGGTGCAGGTTGTGATTGTGGGCTCAGGAACGGAGGCGGATCGGATGGAAGCAACCGCGGTTGCGGGCTTCGCGGTCAATAAGACAGTCATACGGATTGATTCTTCAAAGCTGGTTTCCGGCGAAATTCCCGAAGCACTGGCCGAGACCCTGTTGCAAGTGCCTACGCCATCAGGGACGAGCGCCTGGGCGTTGATTTGTCGCGGACGCACCTGCCTGCCGCCGGTGACGGACGCCGAAGCGCTGTTAAAAGCATTGGCGCCGGTTTCGTAATAGATCGCACCGCTTCAACATTCATAGCTTCCAACGGCGCCGAATCGACGAGATATTCGCGGGCACGATTGAGCCGATCAATCCAGCCTGACTGCCGGCACAGAAATGACAGATAGGGACTCCGCTCGCATGATATGTTTATCCCGTTCGCACGCGAAGGATTCCGCTGATGCCGAACTGTTCGGCCGATCGTTGTGCCGGCCCCCGCAACATCCCATTCGAGGTGACGCAATTGAAATCGCATTTTTCATTCGGAAAACATCTCCTGCGCCGTATCCCCGCCCTGGCCGGCGCCGCCATTGTCTTCGCACTCGCCCTCATCGGCGGCCGCGCCTGGGCCGCTGATCCTCTGCTGTTGCGCAATCCCTCGCTCAGCCAGACGAAGATCGCCTTCCTGTACGCCGACGATGTCTGGACCGTGCCCCGCGCGGGCGGCGTGGCCGAGCGCCTGACCTCGCAGAACGACGTAGTTGAAGGTCCTTACTTCTCGCCCGATGGCTCTGAGATCGCCTACTCGAGGCTCGAACACGGATTGACCAACGTCTACGTCATCGGTTCCGATGGCGGCGTGCCGCGACGCCTGACGTGGGACAACTCCGGCCACTTTGGATCGGGCAATTATGCAGTGGGCTGGACCCCGGACGGCAAAGACGTGCTCTTCGACTCGATGCGCACCAGCTGGTCCGATTTCCTCGAGCTTTTCGAAACCGCCGCCGACGGCGATGGCTCGCCCTCCGCACTCCCGCTGCCGAGCGCCGTCGAAGGTTCCATTTCGTCTGACGGCCAAACGATTGCTTATGTGCCGACTCTGCAGTGGGAGGCGGCATGGAAGCACTATCGCGGAGGCCAGACCACGCCGATCTGGCTGGTAAATCTCAAGACCCTCGATCTGGTTAAAGTTCCGCGCGACAACTCCAACGACTCCAGCCCCGTTTGGGAGGGCAGCACAGTCTATTTCCTCTCCGATCGCAACGGCCCTGTCTCTCTCTTCAGCTACGACACGGGTACGAAGAAGGTGTCTCAGGTCATCGACAACACCGGCTTCGATCTGAAAACCGTCGCCGCCGGCCCGGGCGCTTTAGTTTACGAGCAATTCGGGTCGCTGCATCTTTATGACTTGTCCACGCACCAGCAACACGCCGTACCCATCACCATCGAGGGCGACCTTCCCGGTCTTGCAGCGCATTTGGCTAACATTAACCCCGATGAGCTTCAGAACCTCGACATCTCGCCCACCGGCGTGCGCCTGGTTACTGAAGCTCACGGCGACATCTTCACTGTGCCCACCGACAAGGGAGACACGCGCAACCTCACAGCGACTCCAGGCGTAGCCGAACGCGACCCGGCCTGGTCGCCCGACGGGAAATCCATCGCCTATTTCAGTGACGCTTCAGGCGAGTACCAACTGTTCATCCGCGATCAGGACGGCATGAAGCCGCCCACAGTCATCGATCTTGGCCCGAATCCCTCGTTCTTCTACGGGCCCCACTGGTCGCCTGACTCGAAGTACATCGCGTACGGCGACAAGCACCTGCGCCTCTGGTATGTGGCTGTCGCCGGCGGCAAACCGGTCCTCGTCGATACCGCCCTTTACGGCGGGTTTGGCCAGGAGTATGAACTCTGCTGGTCGCCCGATTCAAAGTGGATCGCATACAAGCGCGATCTCCAGAACCAATACAACGCGATCTTTCTCTACTCCCTCGATACGCACAAATCCACGCAGCTTACTGACGGCATGAGCGACGCCGCTCACCCGGCCTTCGATCCCAACGGCAAGTACCTCTATTTCACCGCCTCCACCAACAGCGGTCCTTCATCGGGGCCCGATCTTTCCGCGGAGGATCAAAGCACGACGAGCGGCGTTTACGTGGTGGTTCTGGCCAAGAGCAGCAAATCGCCCATCGCGCCTGAAACCGGCGATGAGAACGCCGCCAGCTCCAGCGACGAAAAGCCGGCCGGCGACGACAAGGCCGCGACAGGAAGCAAATCGGATCAGGATTCGAAACCGTCCGCTCAGGACTCGAAACAGCCCGCGCCGGCCGACGCCGCGCAGAAAAAAGAAGCCGCCAAACCCGCCGCCACTGTCGTCGATCTTGACGGCATCGGCGATCGCATTCTTGCGCTGCCCATCCCGGCGCGGAACTATGTCGATCTCAGGGTCGGCAAGACCGGCGTCATCTACCTCGCCGAAGGCCCCGCCGTCGGCAATCCTTCTGAAGCAAGCGGCCCGCACATCCGCGGCCTGTGGCGCTTTGCAACTGATTCGCGAAAGACCGAGGAAGTGCTCAACGATCTGGATGGCTACACGGTCTCCTTCAACGGTGAGAAACTCGTCTACATCCAGCAGGGTCAGTGGTTCACCATCGCCGCTTCGGACCTGAAGCCAGGCGGATCGACCGGCAAGCCCGTCAACAACCATGGGATGTTCGTCACCCTCGATCCACGCGCGGAATATGCCCAGATGTACCGCGAGACGTGGCGCATTGAGCGCGACTTCTTCTACGATCCACACCTGCAAGGTCTCGACCTCACGAAGATCGAAACGAAATATCAACCCTATGTGGCTGGCCTCGCCTCGCGTGCGGAGTTCACTTATCTCTGCGAGGAGATGCTGGGCGAAATCGAAATCGGCCACATGTTCATCGGCGGGCCGCGCCCGCCCGCCAATGGACCAAGGACCGGTTTGCTGGGCGCCGATTACACCGTTGACAACGACCGCTACAAGTTCTCCACCATATACAACGGCCAGAACTGGGCTCCCGGCCTGGAAGCGCCGCTCACCTCGCCTGGAATCGAGGTCCATACCGGTGACTACCTACTCGCCGTCAACGGACGCCCGCTTTACGCGACCGACAATCTCTACAGTTTCTTTGACGGCGCGGCCGGCAAGCAGACAGTGATCACCGTCGGCGCCAAGCCCGACGGCTCCGATGCGCGCGACGTGACGGTGGTGCCGATTCCCGATGAGGCAGGCCTGCGCAACCTTGCCTGGATCAACCACAACATCCAATGGGTGGATAAGCTCTCCGATGGCAAGGTGGCCTACGTGTATATGCCCAACACGGCCGGCGCAGGCTACGACAACTTCAATCGCTACTTCTATGCCCAGATCGGCAAGCAGGGTCTGGTGCTCGACGAGCGCTACAACGAGGGCGGCGCGCTGGCCAACTACGTCGTCGACGTTCTCGGCCGCAAATTGCTCTCCGGCATCATTGAGCGCGACGGCGTTGTCAGCTACGATCCCGAAGGCGCCATCTTCGGACCCAAGGCCATGATCATCAACCAATCCGCCGGCTCGGGCGGCGACGCTATGCCCTGGTATTTTCACAATCAGCATCTGGGAACTCTGGTGGGTACGCGGACCTGGGGCGGCCTGGTCGGCATCGGCGGCTATCCGGTGCTCATCGACGGCGGCCATGTCACCGCACCGCGCGATGCCATCTTTGGTTTGCACGGCGCGTGGGAAGTGGAAGGGCACGGCGTCCCGCCCGACGTGGAAGTTGACGTGCTGCCCAAGGATGTTGCCGAAGGCCACGACATGCAGTTGGAGCGTGCTGTTGACATCGTGATGCAGCAGCTCAAAGAGCACCCCGTCGTCTATCCAGCGGTTCCGCCTTATCCCAATTACCACGAGCACGACGGCCTGGGCGCAAAGTAGACTTCGCGCGGAGTCTTCACGGCTGACCGCCGCGATTTTTACTGGCGGGCTCGACGGTCGAGCGTTGCTGTTGAAAGAGAGTGTTTGCCGGAGGCAAGCAGAGCTTGGATGGGTACCCAGGCGCCGCGTTGCCCAAGTCAAGAAATAAGAGCTGAGCGAGGATGAGAACGGAATTGCTGCGATTCGATGGCACTGTTGAACGCGACCCCGCAGTCGATGCGTGGTTGAAAAAGCACGGTGGTGAGTTGGGAGGCATCGCGCGGGAGTGGTTCGAAGTCATGCGGAAATGCGGCGACGAAGTCCGGGAGATCCTGCACGACGGTTGCCCCGTTGCATGCTTGGGCGACGCGCCCTTCGCCTACGTGAATGTGTTCAATTCGCACGTGAACGTGGGGTTCTTTCACGGCGCAGCGCTGTTGGATCCGGGTCGCATGTTGCAGGGTACCGGCAAATTCATGCGCCACGTGAAGCTGAGACCGGGGACGGCCACAGACGCCGCGTCGCTCCGCCGGCTCATCGAGACGGCGTACTCAGACATCAAGACACGCGTAGAAGCCGGATAGCGCCGCTTCCAATGCAGATGAGCGAGTCAGCGAGTCGGGAATGAGTGGCTATGGTTTGGTCGACGACGGAATCAGAAACCCGCCGAAGGTGATGAGCACTCCCGAAAGGAGGAACATTTCATTGCCCATGAACCAGCCCATCAGTTCCGCCCAAACGGGTATCTGGGCCAGCAGCGAGAGTCCGCAAAAAAGCACGAGAATTCTCCGAATTCGCGTTTGAGTAAAGGCCGCGATCAGCGTAACGACTGCGATGGTGATCCAGGTGAATCCGATCATCAGAAAGACCGCCCGCATGGCATTTGCCAGAAGTGGCACTCAGGTTCGAGGCCGCGAGGGCCACGATGACAAGCGGGTACCCGGCCAACAAATGAAGGCCGGCGCCGACCAGCACGTTCAGTGATCCCAACCCGACCAGCAATTGCGCTACGATCTGACGTTTGTTCATTGTGGTGCTCTCCATTTGGGAATCTTCAGGAACGACGATTTAGCACGAATAAAGCAAAAATGAAGATATCAGGTGGATCGCCAACGCTCACTCGCTGCCGAACAAATTTGTCTCCGGCTGCTTGATCGTGGTCGGATCTTTCGCAGGTCCAGGTTCCTTTGCTTCGAGCTCCGGGCCGGCCGCTGCCGATTCCCCAGACGGCCTGAACACCCGATAGGGATCGCCGGGAAGCATGTGCTTCTCTTCGAGGGCGAGCCGCACACGCCGCTGGAATTCGCGCATGGGGCCGTATTGTTGCGTCGCCATGGTCTTGAACACAACAGGGAAGATCACCTGCGAGCCTTTGACTGCGTCCACGCCCAGAACCTGCGGATCCTCGAGAAAGACTTTCTTGAATTCCTCGCTGTTCCGAATGTCCATGGCGATCTGTTTGAGAAGCTTTGTTACTTCGTCGGGATTCACGGAGAAGTCGACGCTGACATTCACGGTGGCCACGGAGAAGTCAGCGCTCAAATTGGCGACAGTGGTGATTTGCGAATTGGGAATGACATAAAGAGTTCCATCTCCGTCGCGAACCGTGGTTTTGCGCAGGGTCATCGATTCGACGGTGCCGGTAAGGCCAGCCAGCCGAACCGTGTCGCCCACGTTGAACTGGCCTTCAACCAGAAAGAGCATGCCGTTGAACATATCTTTGACGATGTTTTGCGCGGCCAATCCAATAGCGATCCCCGCGACGCCAGCCGAGGCCAGAAGCGGGCCGAGATTGAAGCCCATCGAATCAAGCGCCTGCAGCAATGCGATCACTGCGATAATCGCCAAGCCAGTGGCGCGGATGACTCCGGCCATGGTCCTGACCTCGGAGCGCCGCCCCGCGCCGGCTCCATTTCGCTCGGCAACACGGATCATCCGAGAGGTGGCGAGACTCAGTAAGCGGCTGAGAATAAAGGCGATGATCGCAATAACAATCAGTCGCGGCAGCTTGGTATGGATGAACTCCTGGCTGTCGGAAATCCACTCATCGAGGACCCGGCCAAGGAACCGGCCCTCCTGAAACCAGCCCCAGCGCACCATGAGAACGAATCCCGCTACCGGCCAAGAAACAGACATGCCAAAACTCCACCTTCTAGACTAAACTGTGCGCAGCGATGGCCGGGCCCCCCGGTTTTGTCCGTTCGAAATCTTCCCTTCGGACCGTGAGCGAATGAGACACATCAGCATGGAGTCAATGAGCTATTTACGCCGGGTGAATCGTCTGGCGCGATGGCTCTGCTTTGTTGGATGCATTGCCGGGCTGTCAATGATCGTGGGCGTTGGGCTGATTCGGACCCACGCGCAGGAGTCGTTTCCGCTCCCGGCAATCAACCCTCCGGGTGCCAAGGACCTCGTCAACGCCGTCTCCACGAACCACCGCGTCAACCGCGCAACAGCCCGGGGCGCCGGCCGCGCAGACCGACGAAACCGAGGTCGCCAGGCAGTGTGCCGACATTCTGAAGATGGCGACGGAGTTGAAGGCGGAAGTGGACAAATCCAGAAAGGACCAGCTATCAGTGCCCGTGGTCCGCAAGGCGGGAGAAATCGAGCAACTAGCGCACAAGGTTCGAACCAACTTCGGCAAGAGCTGAACAGATCGCCCTGTGAGGGTTAATCGATGAAGGCAATGCGGTGCGACATGATTGAAGGGAAATCGGCAATCGCGAGAATTTGGTTGGGCAAGGGAGCGTTGACTCTGGGTTGGAGTCTGGCGCTGGGGACACTTCTCGCGCTGGCCTCGGCCCCGGCAAGCCTGTCTCAGGCACCGCCGAGAGACATTATCAATCGGCCGCCTCCCATGCCAACGGACCCGAATTCAGCAAATGAAGTTGATCCCGTCGAAATGGAGCGGCGACTGAACGCGCTGAACACGGAACGCTATAAGCAGATGATCTCCGATACCAACAAGCTGCTCAAGCTGGCGAAGGAATTGAATGATGCGGTCGCTGCGAATGCCTACAATTCATTGAATCCGGATCAGCTTCGCAAGGTCGCGCAGATCGAGAAGTTGGCTCGAAGTGTAAAGGACGCGATGAGCGAGGGTGTGGGCGCGCCAGGTCCGTCGCCCGCACCCACGCTGCAGGGTTACCCGCCTCGCTGATGGACGATGCGCCGGTCGTCGCAGGTTTGTCGCCGGCAAAAGCAATTGAGCGAATAGCCTTCCCGATTGTTACAATCAGGCCTGGGAGCATCCGGAAAGCTTGTGGGGGTCGACCGGAATGGAAGTGGCAATTTCCAGCAGTCATGCGTCCGGAAACGATCCGGCCCCGGATGAGCTGACCGCACGGCAGATGATTGAAATCTATCGGCTGATGTTTCTCTCGCGCGCGGTAGACGACCGCGAAATCCTCCTCAAACGCCAACAAAAGATCTTCTTCCAGATTTCCTCCGCGGGCCATGAAGCGCTGCAGGTGGGGGCCGCTCTGGGCTTGCGTCCGGGTTACGACTGGTTCTTTCCCTACTATCGCGACGGTGCTTTAGCCCTGGCGCTGGGCGTTACGCCTTACGAAATGATGCTGCAGGCCGTGGGCGCCGCTTCCGATCCAGCCAGCGGCGGCAGGCAAATGCCCAGGCACTGGAGCAGCCGTGCGCTTCATATCGTCAGCACCTCATCCTCGACAGCCACGCAGTTGCTTCAGGCCGTGGGCTGCGCCGAGGCTGGGCGGGCATTCAGCAAACATCCCGCGATGGCCGCCAAAGCCGAGGGCGACTATCGCGCCTTTCACGATGTTGACTTCCACGGTGACGAGGTGGTGCTCACCTGCGTGGGTGAAGGCTCAACTTCGCAGGGCGAGTTCTGGGAGGCGATCAGTACAGCATCGAACCAGAAACTGCCGGTGATTTTTTGCGTGGAGGACAACGGCTACGCCATCAGTGTTCCCGTCGAGGTAAACACACCGGGTGGAAACATCTCGCGCCTGGTGGCAAACTTCCCCAACTTCCACTTTGCCGAGATTGATGGGAACGATCCGATTGTGAGCATGCGCGCGTTTCAAGCGGCTGCGGAGCACTGCCGCTCGGGAAGCGGCCCGGCGTTCATCCACGGCCATGTGGTGCGGCTGTATTCCCATTCGCTCTCCGACGACGACAAGAACTACCGCTCGGCCGCCGAACGGGAGGCGGACGTTCTTCGCGACCCCATTGCGCGTTTCCGCAGCCGGCTGATTGGCGAGGGAATCTTGACGGTGGCGGAAATCGACGAGCTGGAACGCAGCCTGGAGCGCGAAGCCGCCGAGGCGGCGGAGCGCGCGCTGGAGGCCCCCCTGCCGGCGGTTGAGGACATTACCACACACGTCTACTCCGAAGATTTGGATCCCACGCGAGCCTCCTTTGCCACCGAGCAGCCGGAAAGCGCAGCAAAGGCCAGCGGAGTTGCGACGGAGGGCGCGCAAAAGGGTGCGGGCCCGCGCACCATGGCCGAGCTCATCAACGTTTGCTTGCGCGACGAGATGCGGCGCGATCCCCGGATCGTTGTTTACGGTGAGGACGTGGCCGATGCCAGCCGCCTCGAAGCGCTCTCGGAAGTGAAAGGCAAGGGCGGAGTCTTCAAACTTACCGCGGGCCTGCAAACCGAGTTTGGCTCGGATCGCGTCTTCAATTCGCCGCTGGCCGAAGCCAATATTGTTGGGCGCGCGATTGGCTATGCTTTGCGCGGCATGAAGCCGGTGGTGGAAATTCAATTCTTTGATTACATTTGGCCAGCCATGCACCAGATTCGCAATGAGTTGTCTGTGATGCGTTGGCGATCAAATGGAGCCTGGGCCGCACCCGTTGTCATCCGCGTTCCCATCGGCGGTTATCTTACGGGTGGGGCCATCTACCACTCGCAATCGGGCGAAAGCCTCTTCACCCACACTCCGGGACTGCGCGTTGTTTTCCCTTCGAATGCGCTGGACGCCAACGGCCTGCTCCGCACCGCCATTCGTTGCGACGACCCGGTCTTGTTCTTCGAGCACAAGCGACTCTATCGCGAGACCCATGGTCGAGCGCCCTATCCGGGGCCGGATTTCGCCATACCTTTCGGAAAAGCCAAGATCGTTCGTCCCGGCAGCGACCTCACGCTGGTCACGTATGGCGCCCTGGTCCCGCGTGCGCTGCAGGCCGCTCAGCAGGCACAGCGCGAGCACGGAATTGAAACGGAGATCGTCGACTTGCGCACGCTGAACCCATACGATTGGGAGGCCATCGCCGAGAGCGTGCGCAAGACCAATCGCGTGATTGTGGCGCACGAAGACATGCTGAGCTGGGGCTATGGCGCGGAGATTGCCTCGCGCATCGCCGATGAGCTTTTCGACGAACTCGATGCTCCCGTGCGGCGCATCGGCGCGATGGACACATTTGTTGCTTACCAGCCGAAGCTGGAGGATGCCATTCTGCCGCAGCCTGAGACCATCCTGAAAGCCATCGTGAGCCTGAAGGCGTTCTAATGCACGTCCGGTCGTCGGGCCCCGCGTAACGGACGAGATACGAGTCGCATGACGCTGGTCATGCGCGCGGGCGACGCATCGCTTCCAGCGCGGATACAATACGGGGATGGGCTTCCGCACCCAATTTCAGCAGGGAATCAGGCACCTGAGGCGCCGGGCAGGCCGAGCCGCATGAGGAATTTTCTGCGCCTGCTGCGCTATGGGCTGCCGTACACGCTGGAATGGCTGCCGGGAGTGATTTTGTCGGCGCTTGTGGGCGGTCTGGATGCCTTTCGCATCCTTCTGCTCCAGCCCATCTTCGATCGCGTGTTGACGCCAAGCGCGCCCGAGGGCCCGATCATGCTGGGCCTTCCCAAGACACCATGGCATTTTGACCTGAGAAGGCTGATCCCGCACTTCCTGCACATGCACAACGCGTGGGTCGTAGTGGCCTTTGCGCTGGTCATCGCGACCATCCTCAAAGGTCTCTGCGACTATCTTGGAAACTATCTGGTCAATTACGCCGGATTTGGCACCATTACCGACCTGCGCAATCATCTTTACGAAGTCACGATGCGCCGCTCATCGAGCTTCTTCCATAAGAATCCCACCGGCACCATCCTTTCCACGCTCATCAACGATGTGGACCGCGTGCAAACTTCGCTGAGTTCGGTGCTGGGCGATTTTCTGCAGCAGTTTTTCACATTCGTGGTCGCGATCGTGCTCATCGTCGGCATGGGCGGATATCTGAGCTGGGCGCTGGTTCTCTTTATCCCCGTGGTGATCACCTCAGCGCGCAGGATCGGTGGCGAAGTGCGCACGCGCAC
Source organism: uncultured Acidobacteriaceae bacterium (assembly GCA_963813015.1). Classification (GTDB taxonomy): domain Bacteria; phylum Acidobacteriota; class Terriglobia; order Terriglobales; family Acidobacteriaceae; genus Telmatobacter. The sequence continues at coordinate 453,530 of CAWEXN010000007.1, read as the reverse complement.
GCGCACCGGCCAGGACAAACTGGCTGAAGTGCAGAACATCCTCCACGAAACGGTGACCGGTAATCGCATCGTGAAGTCGTTTAACACCGAACTGTGGGAGATTCTGCGCTTCAAGAGTGCTGCCAAACGCCTGTTTCGTGCCAACCTGCGTAGCGTGCGCATTCAATCCATCAGTTCGCCGCTGATGGATACAGTGGGCGCGATCGCCATGGCGATGCTGTTGTGGATCGGCCGCAGCGCAATCATGACCGGCTACATGACCATCGGCGTTTTCGGCGCATTCATGATTCTGCTTTTCAAGCTCTACGATCCGCTGCGCCGCTTCGCGTTCTTCTACAACAGCTTCCAGCAGGCGCTGGGCGCGTCGGCATCCATCTTTTCCTTCTTTGACGCCGAGGACGATGTGAGAGAGCGGCCGCGCGCCGCCACGTTCACGCGCTTTCGCCAAGCCATCAAATTCGAGAACGTGGGCTTCTCCTACTCGACTGACGAGGGTGAACAAGAGATTCTTCACGCTGTGGATCTTGAGGTGAATGCGGGCGAAGTGCTGGCCATCGTCGGTCCGAGCGGCGCGGGCAAGACGACACTCGTGAACCTGATTCCGCGATTCTTTGACGTGACTTCGGGCCGCATACTGATTGACGGCCGCGATCTCCGCGATCTCACACTGGCCTCGCTGCGCCGCCAGGTGGCGCAGGTGACGCAGGAGACGATTCTCTTTAACGACACCGTGCACAACAACATTGCATATGGGCAGCCCGACGCCAAGCGCTCATTGGTGGAGCAGGCCGCGCGCAATGCCCTGGCGCACGACTTCATCCTGAACATGCCGCAGGGCTACCAGACGATGATCGGCGAGAAGGGATTCCGGCTCTCCGGCGGCGAGCGCCAGCGCCTGGCCATCGCGCGCGCCATCTTCAAGGACGCGCCTATCCTCATTCTGGACGAAGCCACCTCGGCGCTGGATTCGGAAAGTGAATCCCTGGTGCAGACCGCGCTGGCCAACTTGATGCAGAACCGCACCGTGGTGGTTATTGCGCACCGTCTTTCTACCATTCGCCGTGCCAACCGCATCGCCGTCCTTGAATGCGGCCGCATCACCGCCATCGGCTCCCACGATGAGTTGCTCAACACCTCGCCCACTTATCAAAAGCTCTATCAGTTGCAATTCATCGATCTACCCGAGCCGCTGGACTTGCCCGCAACGCAAACTCCCGATCCTAACAAAATGTATCTGCCGTTCGATGAAAGGGCAGCGCTGACCACAGGCGGAAAGGAGTAAGCATGGCGATCGCTTCGATGACTGGGTTTGCGCGGGTGCAAGCTCGTGTGTCTCTCGGCGGCGAGGAGCAGCTGAGCTACACCCTCACCGCGAAAAGCGTGAATCATCGCTTTCTCGATCTGCAATTCCGTCTGCCAAGCGGCCTCGACGCCGTGGAAATGGATTTGCGCCGCGTGTTGAAGGAGAATCTGATTCGCGGCCACGTTGATTTGACCCTGTCTGTCGATCGCGCCGCGCAGGCCAGGGCGGGATACAATCGCGAACTGATCGCCGGTTATCTCACGGCTTTTGACGCCGCGCGCCACGAGCATGGCTTGAAAGGCGAGCCAGACCTGAATGCGGCGTTGCGCCTGCCTGGAGCGCTGCAGACCGAAGATCGCAACAACACCGATCTGAGCGCGCTGGCCGCCAGCGTGCTGGAGCAGACCGTTCCGCTGCTGGAGCAATTGAAGGTCATGCGGGCGCGCGAGGGCGAAGCTCTGGAGGCGATTCTGCGCGGCACACTCGACCGGCTGGCCGCCGCGACGGAAAGCATTGCGGAACTCCGGCCGGAGATTGAGCAGCGGAGTCAGGAGCGGCTTACGCAACGGCTGAGCGCCGCCGTGGGGCCGGAGTTCAATCAGCAACGAGTGCTGGAGGAAGTCGCCGTCCTGGTGGAACGCAGCGACGTCAGCGAGGAGTTGGCGCGGATGACGACGCACATCGAACATTTTCGCGAACTGCTCAGCACGGGAGGTGAGGCAGGAAAGAAGCTCGACTTTCTGCTACAGGAAATGAACCGCGAAGCCAACACGCTTCTCTCTAAAACCGCAGGCATAAGCGGGAAGGGAACGCGCATCACAGAGTTGGGGTTGGCGATGAAATCGGAGATAGAAAAGGCCCGCGAGCAAGTTCAGAACGTGGAGTGAAGCAAAGAATAGAGAACAGAGTAGAGAGAAAAGAAAGTCCTGATAGAGAGGGATCGAAACTACGTGGCGGGAATACTATTCATCATCTCGGCGCCGTCCGGCTCGGGCAAGAGCACGCTGGTAAGCGAACTGCGCAAACAAGTGAGTGGCGTCGACTTTGCCGTCTCCTGGACTACCCGCGCGCCGCGCGGCTCAGAGGAAAACGGGCGCGAGTACAACTTCACGACACGGGACGAATTTGTGCGCATGGTGAACGAGGGCCTGTTTCTCGAGCACGCGGAGGTCTTTGGCCATTTCTATGGCACCGCCCGGCAGTCGCTCGATGACGCGCTCTCCGCAGGTCACGACTTGATGCTCGACATCGATGTGCAGGGCGCAGCGCAAGTGCGCGCCAAAATGCCGGAGGCCGTGGGCATCTTCGTGTTGCCCCCGAACCCTAAAGTATTGCGCACGCGCCTGCGCAACCGCAGCCGCGCCGAAGGCGTGATGAACGAGGACGAACTGTTTCGCCGTCTGGGTCAGGCCCGCAATGAGATTGAGAATTATCGCCAATACGGCTATATTCTGGTCAATGATGTTCTCGACCGGGCGGTAGCGCAACTGGAAGCCATTGTGTTGTCGGAGCGTTTTTATCGCAATGGCGAAGTCATCGCTTATCGTTCGCGCCGGGTTTTGGAGGTCGCCGCGGCCTGCTTGCAAGCGAATTCGCAGGAGCGGCTCAAACCTGTGCTGGAGGCCTTCGGCATCGATGGCGACTCTGGCCAGCAACAGCTTCCCTTTGGAGATGATCCCGATGACGATTGAAACCAGTTTCGATTCTAACTATCGAAAAGTTCTGGTGGCAGCGCGCCGCGCGCGCCAGTTGCAGAACGGATCCCAGGCGCTGGTCGCCACTCGATCCAGCAAGGCATGCCGGATTGCGCAAGATGAAATCGAGGCCGGCAAAATCGCGTATGTCAAACGCGAGGTCGAAGTGGTGAAGCCGCTTGTTGAAGGTCCGGCGATTCCAATCCTGCTGAGCTGAGAGCGGTGGTCGGTGGTCGGTGAAGGGAGACGAACGGTTGCGCGCCGCTAAAGTCTCCCCGACTCTGGCGAGTGACCCATTTGAAAGCTGACCGCCGACCACCGTTCACCGTCCCTGCACTACAATCGAGACATGAGAGCGATCGTAGGCGTCTCCGGCGGAATTGCTGCGTATAAGGCAGCCGAGCTGGTGCGCGCATTGCAGCGCCAGGCCGTCGAAGTGCATGTAGTGATGACAGCCTCGGCGCAGAAGTTTGTGCAGCCGCTCACGTTTTCCGCGCTCACCGGCCACAAAGTGATCACCAGCCTGTGGGAGGATTGGGATCCGGGCGCGGCCGCTCCCGAGCAAAACGGCATCGATCACATCGCCGAGGCGCAATGGGCCGATGCGCTGGTTGTCGCTCCCGCTACGGCCAACATTCTGGCAAAGTTTGCTCACGGCATAGCCGACGACTTTCTGTCCACACTCTATCTCGCCACAACCGCGCCAGTCGTGGTTGCGCCGGCGATGAACGTGAATATGTGGAACCATCCGGCCACGCAGGCAAATATTGAAACGCTGCGTCAGCGCGGCGTGGCCATCATTGAGCCGGGAACAGGCGATCTGGCCTGCGGCATGGTGGGCACGGGCCGCATGGCTGAGCCGGAGACGATTGCGTCGGCGGTTTTCTCCGCCCTCGGCGGGCGTCACGATCTGGCCGGTGAAGTCGTGCTTGTGACCGCGGGAGGCACGCGCGAGTCGCTCGATCCGGTGCGGTATATTGGCAATCGCTCCAGCGGCAAAATGGGTTATGCGCTGGCCGAGGCAGCGCGCAGCCGCGGCGCAAGGGTAATTCTCATCAGCGGGCCGTCTGGCCTGCAACCGCCCGCGCACTGCGAAGTGGTGAAGGTAACTACCGCGGACGAGATGCGGAGCTCGGTACTGGCGCGCATGGAGGAAGCGACGCTGGTGATCAAAGCCGCCGCTGTGGCCGACTATCGCCCCGTCGCAGTCTCCGCGCAGAAGCTCAAGCGCACAGGCCCGTTGATGCTCGAGCTCGCTCCGACTGAAGACATCCTTGCGGAAGTAGTCCGCCGCCGCCGTCCGGGTCAACTGATCATCGGATTCGCAGCGGAAACCGAGAATCGCATGGAGAATGGGCGGGCCAAGCTGTTGGCAAAAGGCGCCGACGCGATTGTGGTGAACGACGTGGCCGGCGACGGCGTAGGCATTGACGCCGACACCAATGCGGCTACATTCCTTACGCGGGACACGGCCGTTGAACTGCTGCAGATGCCCAAGCGCCAGTTGGCTGACCGCATCCTCGACGAGATTCTCAGCTTCCGGCGTCCGCGGCCTTTGGTCGAAGAGTTTGAAGAAGCGCACGGCAAGGAAGCGCACAACAGGCAAGCCATCCAGGACCGCGTGCTGGACGAGAGCATACCCGTCGGCGCGGGACGACGCCGGCTCATCGTGGAGTGATTTGCTTGCCCCGCGCGCTCGATTCCGGCACTCGTGACGCTCTAGCCGAGCGGCTCAAGTTCTATCGCGACCTGGGGCTCACAGATTTTTATCGCCGTCCGGTTACGGAAGTTGTGGAGCAGCCTGAGCCTACGTTCCAGCAGGCGGCGCTGTTGGAGGCTGAGCACCCGAGGGCGAACGAACCCAGCTCTACATCCGCACCGCATGATCCCCGCAGCCTTGGCAGCCCAGCCCAACTTCTTCGGAGAGGAACCCGCGATCAAAACCCGCAAAGCGTTTTCCGCGCCACCCCAGGTCGGCGCATCCGTTCCCGCGGAGGAGCGCGCTGCCGCGCTCGAAGTCGATTCGCGAAGACCTTGGCGACTGCACTCGCTGTGCGTTGCACACGGGTCGGAACACCATCGTCTTTGGCGTGGGCAACCCCGCCGCCCGGTTGATGTTTGTTGGCGAAGGCCCGGGCGCGGATGAAGATGCGCAAGGACTGCCCTTTGTGGGCCGCGCGGGGCAACTGCTCAATAACATGATCGCGGCAATGGGCCTCAAGCGCGAGGAGTGCTACATCGCCAACGTGGTCAAGTGCCGGCCGCCGGGCAATCGCACGCCGGAGCCCGAAGAAGCCAACACCTGCTCACCGTTTCTCTTTCGCCAAATTGATGTGGTGCGGCCGCAGGTCCTGGTGGCGCTGGGTGCGACGGCGGCGACCTATCTGCTTGGCCAAAGGCAACCGCTGGCTGGGCTGCGCGGACGCGTGCATGCATATCGTGGCATGAGCCTGATCGTTACCTATCACCCGGCATTCTTGCTGCGCGATCCGCGGCAGAAGAAGGAAGCGTGGGCTGACCTGCAGATCGCGATGAAAGAGCTTGGACTGAAGGCACCCGCGAAGGCCTAAGCGGTTCATCCTGTCTCGGCGCTTGTTTCGATTCTCCGGCTCGCCGCATCCCCTACACTGAATTTGTCTCCCATGCCTGCTTACTGCGAAGTCGCGTTGCCGGTGCCGCTGGATCACACGTTTACTTACGGCGTGAAGCTGGGGCAACAGCCGCAGCGCGGGGCGAGGGTGATTGTGCCCTTCCGCAATGAAAAGCTGATTGGCGTGGTGACGGCGATTGATGCAAAGCCTCCCGTCGACGTCGAGGTGAAGTATCTCGAAGCCGTGCTCGACGAGGAGCCGCTGCTCAGCGATCATCTCCTGGCACTCGCGGAGTGGACGGCGCAATACTATCTGGCGCCGCTCGGAGAAGTGTTGCGCGCAATGCTGCCGCTTACAGCCGAGGTGCGGCGCACGGTGTATTACCGGATCACGGACCTGGGGCGCGACGTGCTGGCGCGGACCATGGACGGCGACACCGGTAAGGGAATTGCGGCGCATGGCCGCCGGCGGGGCAAACTCTCCAGCGAAGATCAGGACATGGAGCGGCGCGTACTCGAGCGGCTGGCCAAAGGCGAGCCGGTGAAAGTGTCCACACTGCGAACCGCCACGGCGGCTTCGTTGCCGCTCTTGGCCGGCATGGTGCGGAGGAAGTGGATTGCGCGCGAGACTGCGGCGGCCGAGCGCGATGCGCGGCGCATGGAGCGCTTCGCCGTGTTGGTCGGCGACGGACGGCTGCCCACGCTGACCGAAAAGCAGACGGCGATTCTGGCGGAGCTTGCGGCGAGCGGCGGCGAACTGCCGCTGGCGGAGTTGCGGCGGCGCGAGTTGCCTTCGTCGACTCTGCAAACGCTTGTGCGGCGCGGCCTAGTGCGCATCGACGAGCGGCCGGAGGCGTTTCGCCTGGGCGGGATCACTCCTTCGTCCGAAGTGTTCAGCCTGAACGCGGCGCAAGCGGATGCGCTGGCAACGATCACCGGCACGATCGGGGCGTTCCACGCCTTTTTACTCTTTGGAGTAACTGGTTCCGGAAAAACCGCCGTCTATCTTGCCGCCATGCAGAAGGCGCTCGACCGTGGGCTGACTTCAATCCTGCTGGTTCCCGAGATCGGGTTGACACCGCAGATGGCCGGGCTGCTCGATCAGGCGTTCGGACAAAAAGTGGCGCTGCTGCACTCGGCGCTCACGCCTGAAGAGCGCAGCGAGCAATGGCGGCGGATTCGCCGGGGCGATGCGCCGATTGTTGTGGGCACACGGTCGGCGATCTTTGCGCCGGCGCCGAAACTGGGATTGATTCTCGTCGACGAAGAGCACGACCAGAGCTACAAGCAGGAAGAGACGCCGCGCTACAACGCGCGCGACGTGGCCGTGATGCGCGCCAAGCTGGCCGGAGCTGTGGTCGTCATGGGCTCGGCGACGCCGTCGCTCGAGAGCTGGCAGAATGCGGAGCGGGGAAAGTACACGCGCATCGAGCTCGTCGATCGCGTAATGAATCGTCCGCTGCCTGAAGTGGAGCTCGTTGATATGCGAAGCGAGTTCAAGGAAACGAGCAAGGATCAGCTCTTCTCGCGATCGCTGGTTGAGCAGACGAAGGCGGCGCTCGAGCGCGGCGAGCAGGCGCTGATCCTGCTCAACCGGCGCGGTTACTCGTTTGCTGTCATGTGCCGCTCGTGCGGCGAAAAACTCGAGTGCCAGAACTGCGCCATCGCGCTGACGCACCATAAGACGCAGCTCGATGACAGGGACGAAGCGCGCGCGGGGCAGCGGCTGGAGTGTCACTACTGCGGCTACAGGCGCACGGTTCCGGCGCGGTGCCCCAAGTGCGACAGCGAGCATTTGTATTACCTGGGCGCGGGCTCGCAGCAGGGCGAGGAGAAGCTCACGGAGATCTTTCCCTTCGCGCGCATCGGGCGCATGGATCGCGACACGGTGCGCGGGCGCTACGATCTGGAGCATCTTCTTGCGCGTCTGCACTCGGGCGAAATCAATTTGCTCGTCGGCACGCAGATGATTGCCAAGGGCCACGACATTCACAGCGTCACGCTGGTGGGCGTGGTGGGTTGCGATCATGCGCTTTCCATGCCCGATTTTCGCGCGGCAGAGCGCGTGTTTCAACTCATGACGCAAGTGAGCGGGCGCGCGGGGCGCGGCGATTTGCCGGGCCGCGTGGTGGTGCAGACCTACTATCCCGATCACTACGCGATCCTGGCGGCGATGAAGCACGACTACAAGGCTTTCGCCGAGCGTGAGCTGAAATATCGGCGATGGATGCACTATCCTCCTTTCGGCGCGCTGGCCAATGTGCTCGTGCAATCGCAAAAGCTCGAAGAGGCGGCGGAGTGGTCGGCGCTGCTCGGCAAGTATCTGCAAAAAGCCGCGATCGAGGGCGTGAGAGTGCTTGGTCCCTGCACTGCGCCGATTGCGCGCATCAAGGGCGTGTACCGCTTTCACATGATCTTGAAGAGCGCCACGCGCAAGGCGCTGAATGAGGCCCTGCGCGGCATGCTCAAGCACGCAGAGGAGAAGGATGTGCCGCGTCGGAACCTGATCGTCGACGTGGATGCGCTGCGTTTGATGTAGCGTTTTTTGCATCTAGCCCGCAAAGCGGGCGGCATAGGGTAGCCCCAGTCGCGAGACTGGGGAAGAAGGGATGCTTCGACGCCCGAGCCCGCTTGAGCGGGCGTAAGATCCACTGCCAGAGGACCAGGGATCGGTTCGTTCGCACCGTCGCACCGCCGCCCCGCGAGCTCCGCTGGTCCCACTGCCTCTCCGCTGTCAACCCCTAAAACTCCTAAGCTCCTGCATCCAAGCCACTTCCATTTGCAGGGAATTAAGCCCTTTTGGCGCACAATAGTTCCATGATTGCCAAACAGATCGGAACCGCTGCCATGCGCCGCGAGCGGCCGGGATTCCCGAACCAACTACTGATTCAGGGAGCTGAGAGTCCACGCCAATCCCGCGACGAACAGAGCGGCCCAGGCCAGATATTGCCAGCACTTTTTCAGTTCCAGGGTAGATTGCCGATTCCAGGGGATCACGTTCATGGCAAGCTCCTCGCTTCCTTCGCGCACTGGAGACATCGGCGACCAGGAGCAGAGTCTTTATCGAATTCGCCCGCACGTCTTCGGCCGACCCTCGCAAAGCGTGTCACTTTCCACTGCCTTTCTGCTCCCTCGTTCCCATGTTCACAAGGTCCCTTGGTCCCAGCCTTTACCCCCACCCCCCACCCATTCGCAGACCCACCCCCCATGCCTCATTTGCGAGACTGTGAAACTGTGAAACTGTGGAGCGAACCGAATCAATAGCTTGCAGCCACAGTTTCACAGTTCCACAGTTCCTCATGCTTGTTTCTGAGTGTTCTCGATTCTTTTTCAGGAAAATCAACCGCAGATTCGTCGACTGCGGTCGTCCGCCGCGCCGAACGCGCAGGGTGATTCACTTGCCGGATGACTAAGAATTCACTTGCTCAAGAATCGAAAGTGCCGGTATGATCCGGCCAGCTTCCGCTCGGAGATGACCAAGCGCGGTCTGTGGACTCGGGAAGCGGTTCATCGGCAGATCGCACACCTTTCCCCGGCAAGCGTGGACGCAGCAACATAACATGTGGCGCCGACACTCGCCTAAGCATTTAACAAATCACCGGCCCTGCAGACGGGCGTGAAGTTCTTGTTCCGGGAACGGAAATGAGCAGCACGACCTCGATGGGCCTTCGGCGATTTGAGGAGGAGACTATGCGAATCTTTACGAAACTGCTTGTCACGGCGATCGCGCCCGCGATTCTGCTGGTCTGCATGCTTCCGCAGCAGGCGATCCCGCAGAGCCGGGCGAATTTCTGGTTCCTGAACAACTCAGGGAAAACGCTGAACAACCTGTATGTTTCGCCGCACTCGGCGAACTCATGGGGCACGGATGTGCTGGGGCGCGCAGCTCTGCCGGACGGGATGGGGACGCTGATCGTTTTCCCACCACAGTGGCGCGGCGTGTGCCATGAGGATTTCAAGCTGGTCTTCAGCGATGGAACCGCCGAGCAGTACACGCAGGGCATCGATGTATGCCAACTGCATGCTCTGCAATTCGACGCGACCACGGTTTCGGGATTCTAAAGGGAAGCGGGAAGTTCGGCTTTGTTGGCCCCATGATCTCTGCTCGGTCATGGGGCCAACGTGTCTGCGCCCGCTACGTTCCAAAGGGACGGCGCTGCACGAACTGCGCTAATGGATGACAGTGAAGGGATCGATGTTGAGAAGTTGCAGGAGCGAGTTGTCGTAGAAGGGTGTGGGTGTGAAGGTGAGCAGGAAGAGCGCGAGGCCGAGGACGCCGAGAACCGCGCGGCCGGGCGAGATGCCTGAATCGATGGGAACTTTGGGATGACGCAGGGCGGGGATGAGCAGGAAGACACCCCAGAAGAGCCAACCGACCCAGTAGATGGTTCCCGCGAGGAAGAGGAGGAAGGGCAGGAGATTGGTCATGAGGCGATGCAGGCGCGGCGAGAGGGCGTAGAGGATGTGTCCGCCGTCAAGTTGGCCGCCGGGAATGAGATTGAGCGCGGTGATGAAGAGACCGATCCAGCCGGCGACGAGGATGGGGTGGGGCGAGGCTTGGTTGAACGAGGGAACGGCGGGGTTCCAGTGGGCGAGAACGTGGCGCAGCAACTGGATGGTGAGCGGATCGCCGCCGAAGCGAATGATGGACTCAGGCGCGCCGGGCGGTCGCGGCACGCTGAGCAGGAGGCCGACGGCGACGGCGATCGCCGAGGCGATGAAGCCGGCGAGCGGGCCGTAGAATCCCACGTCCATGAGCGCGTTGCGGCTGGGAATGCGGGTGCGAATGCGGATGATGGCGCCGACCGTTCCGCTGAGCGTCGGAGCGGGAATCACCCAGGGGAGCGTGGCACGCATGCGGTTCGCGGTGCAAGCAGCATAGTGGCCGTACTCGTGGATGAGGAGGATAGAGAGGAGAGTGAGCGAGTAGGCGAAGCCCGTGGAGAAGAGCGCGGTATGACGAAGGAGCCATGGCCAGGGCCACAGGTCGCTTTCGCGCGCGACGGGCGGCAGGCCTTCAAGAAAGTTCTGCATGAAACGCGCGCCGTTGACGGTGGTCGTAACGATGCTGGCGAGCAGAAGCAGCAGCGGCAGAGCGTAATCGCGAAACAGTGGACGCAACCGGGGCCTTTCGTAAGGAGCGCGAATTTCTATGAGCGCTCGGTCGGGTCCTGGGGTGGGTCGACTCGAGAGTGGGTGGCAAACAAACTGGCAGTCCTAAACGCGAGGGGGCCGCTCAGCGAAGCAGTTTGAAGTTGCTTGCGCCGGGCGGCCAGATTTCTAGCGGGTAGCAACGCGGCTAGCTGGGCGAGGAACCCGGTTCGAGCGCGTGCAGTTCCTTGCCCGGCTTAAAGCGTACGGCTTTGCCGGGAGCAATGTTTACCTCAGTGCCGGTGCGGGGATTGCGGCCGATGCCGGTTTTGCGGGCGCGGACGCTGAAGACGCCGAAGCCGCGCAACTCAATGCGCTCGCCTGCCGCCAGAGCCTGTTTGAGGCCCTCAAAGACCGTGTCCACTGCCGCCTCAGCCTTGGTGCGCGGCAGGCCCGTGCGCTCGACCACGTTGTGAACAATATCCTGCTTGATCAATGGAGTCACCTCGCTCAAGACGAACTGGTTGAAGCGTATGTTACCACCTACACCGCCCATACTACAGATTTTGTTGCGATTAGAAAAGAAGGAGGCTCAGGGGCCGAGGGAACGAGGGACAGTGAACAAGCGGACGGGTGAAGGAGTGAGGGAGTGAAAGGGAATACGGGACGGGAGATTATCCATGTGCGCGCGCTTTCGATTAAGATGGGGTTTCGAGTCCGAGCCAACTCCGCCACACCGCCGGGGTGCCGCTCAAGAGCACCGGGGACAGGAGACGCATGTCGATACAGAGCGATCGATGGATCAGAGATCAGGCGCTGAAGCATGGAATGATTGAACCGTTCAGCGAGAAGCAAGTGGCGAGCGGCGTGATTTCCTATGGTCTTTCTTCGTACGGATACGATCTGAGAGTCTCGAACGAATTCAAGATTTTTACCAACGTGAACAGCGCGATCATCGATCCCAAGGCATTCGACGAGCGCTCGTTTGTATCGGTGAAGGCGGAGTCGGTGATCATTCCGCCGAATTCATTCGCGCTGGCGCGGTCAGTGGAGTACTTTCGGATTCCGAGAGACGTACTGACGATTTGCGTGGGAAAGTCGACCTATGCGCGGTGCGGCATCATTGTGAATGTGACGCCGTTTGAGCCGGAGTGGGAGGGTTTTGTGACGCTGGAGATTTCGAATACCACTCCGCTGCCGGCGAAAATTTACGCCAACGAAGGATTGTGCCAGATTCTGTTCTTCCACGGGGATCAGCCGTGCGAGACCAGCTATGCGGATCGCAAAGGGAAATATCAGAAGCAGCAGGGAATTGTGCTTCCCAAGCTGTAGAGTGGTTTTCCGATCCTCAGGGCCGCGACAGCGCGGAAGGATTGGAGGACGAGGGGCCACGATGAACGATGTCCGGATGCCACCTTAGCGTCAAAGGCCTAGCACCAATTTCTCAGCGCGCCGAATCATGGTGGTATTCCGATCTTGGTTCGCGGGGTGAATGATTCAAACGGGGACACATTGAAAAGATTTGGGTTGATCGGACCCAATCAGGGCTCGCGCGATTCCGATTCGCCGAGCCAGTCAAGAGCAGAGTCATAGGAGCGCTCTTAAGCGCGCTGACGATGCCCGTTGAAACAGAGAACATCGAGACAAGATCGTCGCGGCTGTTTGGGGCAGGCGCGGCGAAACAGTCCAAAGAAGCAAACAACATAGCGCCGGTATTTTTCTCCCGGATCAGCGAAGGAAAAATCAACAAAATTCGACCAGGCCGGTTTGATTCCGGCTGGGTGCAGACGGATGTGGGGATGACATCGTCGAAGCATGGGCCTGATGCAATTCGTATTGGGGTGGCGGCGGATGAACCGATCCGCGTCGCCGGGTTAGCCAGCATATTTGATCAGCCTGGGCAGAATGGGGAATATGAGCTAGTTCCGGTCATCGCTCCCCTGAAAGAGCTGCTGGCGATCCACGACATTGAGTATGTGGTTATCGACCTTCATTCCGGTCCAAGCGGCCTGGAAGTCGTGGAAAAGATTCGGACTCTCCGGCCGGACCTGCGGTCGATTGTGATCGGGCCGGACGGCGACGACGAACTGGTCTTGAGTGCGATTATGGCCGGGGCGAGGGCGTACCTTGGGCAGTCCGCGGGGCCAGAGCTGGTCCGTAGGGCGATCGATGTTGTAACGGCAGGTTCGATTTGGGCACCGCGACGGTTGCTGTGCCGGGTGATCGATCGCTTGATGAAGGCACCGAATCTATCACAAGTCCTGTATCGACAGCAGCTTACGCAGCGCGAGCAGGAGGTCCTGGAGCTCATTCTGGGGGCATATTCAACGCGCGAGATCGCCCGCAGGCTGGGAATTGAGCAGCGGACGGTCAAGGCTTATGTGGGCCGCCTCATGCGCAAGACCGGCGCTGACAATAGGATCCAGCTCTCTATGTCGGCGCTGAGCCACTCTTTTGCTCCGGGGGACCGCACACGGCGGGCGGGGGTTGGGAGTCACGAAAGTGCGTCAAATTAAGTCAAGGGCCAGTTACTTTAGCCACAACACCTAAGTACTCTTGTGTAGTTACCGGAATTTCCGCATTCTTATCCACAGAAACAACGCAGATCTGGGGAAAGGAGTTCCCCGGCGGCATGTTTCACATGGTGCCAGGGAACTCCTCTTTTTTGATCCCCCGCGGTTTCGTGTAGATTGTGATCGCTTTTTCAGCCCTCCCCCCTCCAATCGATCATTCAACTTAGAGCATGCGGCCTGAGTCAGGCCGTGGGGCGATTCAGCCCTCAGGCGGCGCTTTTTTGCTTCAGCTCGCGATCTAAACGAGCCGAAAGCAGTTTGCGCGCCTTCTCGAGTCTGCGCAGCTTGGAGGGGCTCAGGCGCTTGGCCGCATGGGTGATATAGAACTCAAGCAACCTCATCCCGGCGGCGGTTCCTTGCGGGCTCACTTCCTTGGAGGCGAGAGAATCCGCGAGGGCTTCGGGTGGCTGGGTGAATAAACCGGGATGTGGGTGAGCAGAATTCATATTTAAGCTCGAGTTCCGTTTGTAAATCTGGTTGGACAAGAAAGATCCGGCGCGGACTCTCGGGGGAGTTGCCGCGCCAGCCAGCAATGGGTCTCAGTGCCTTTCACTTTCGCCGAAATACTGCCTGATCGCGTGCAGAAAGCCTTCTGCCTGCGGAGGTGGAGGCACATCGCCGCGGAGAATTGCGTCGAAGTGATGGGGTCCGCCATAGAGCTCATCGGTGTCTTCGGTATTCTGGCTCACCGTTGCCCCATTCAGGTCGATGCCTGCAAAGAGTCCATGGCTGCGCGACCAGGTGAGCATTTCGGCACGCATGCTGATGTCGGTCGAGGCTTGTGCGTCCCGCCCGACAGGTCCGGCGGCTGCCGACGCGTCGGCGCCGATCTTGAACTTGTCATGCAGAAGGTCCTGGAAGCCCTTGTAATTGGTCGCTACCAGCACCAGATCGGTACCTTGTCCGCCTATCTGGAAGCCGAACGAACCGCCGGCCAGGCGAATGAAGACAGGCCCGCTCCAGCCATGACCGGTGCGGCACGTAACCACGCCCTGCCCGTATTCGGCGCCGACAATGAAAGCTCCCTTAAGCACGCCGGGCACCACGGCAATGCATTTTGCATGGCGCGCGATCCCATCGGGAACGGCGCGGTCAGGCACAGACATAATCGAGTCGATCACGTTTCGGGCGGCGTCCAGGCGGCCATCCAGCCTGTCCCGATCATGGTCTTGGGCGGCGCTACGCGCCGCAATGCAGCATCCGCATCCGGCAATCAACAGCATCGCAAGAAATCTCTTCATATCAATCTCCCTCCTTGGACATCACGCCTCATGGGCGTGTTGAGGCAAACTTTCACCCGCTTCCAGTCGTTACCTTTTCTTCGATGCAGGTTATGGAGCGGCGGCAATCTGAATCCTGAATAAAATGTCGAAGTTTTGGCACTACAAGGAGATGCGGCGTTGAGTCCGCCGATCCAAAATGTTTACCGATCTACTACTTCTACTTCCGAATGGGCGATCATACGACCGTCGATTAATCAGTGCCATTACCATCATTCTTCTAGTCCGCGCTAGACGGTTTGAGATGAGGAGTCTCCCATGGAATCGTTTGAGGAACAGATTAGGCTGAGGGAAATTCGAGTTCCGGAGGCGGCTGAAGGATTCTTCGCACGACCGCTGTTCCGGGCGCCTTCATTTGTAATCACGACGTTGCTCGGGATGACTGGGCTCGCCATAGATATTCGTCTAGATATCGCTGCATGGGACGGAACGAAGTTGGGATATGAATCCTTGCTGTGGGCAGTAGGGTGCATGATCGTCTTCGCGTGGTTCGTAGTCACCTCGCATCTCGAAGATGTTCGTGCCGTCTGCCTAAACGAGTCCGGGTTCCCGGGACAGCCGAGGTCGGTTCTTTTCATTGCGCTCATGTCTGATTTCCGGACGGCACTTGCCGGGTTGGCCGTCCTGTACATGACCGTTATCCCTCTGATTCTTGTGATCTGGCGTCTCCTGCTTGAAACGGCACGTTGATGGTTCTGAGTCCGCCTGGAACTGGCTACCGAACTAGCGTGGTCGTATCACGGTCCACTCGGCAATTACCGGTCGAATAACTAACATTCCATGACGCCGCCGGCACCGGAATAGCAATTGTGGAAGCGCTGTGCCCATGAATGCGATAGCCTGTTCGAGGAGGATCCGGCGCAGGCTGCCATGCGACCGTTCCCATGGATCCTCCAGCTCGATGATTTTGGCAGAGAGACGAATCCCCCAACACAGAGTTCTCACATCCGCGGCCCAAGGCGGCGGAATGGAAAGGAAATGGACATGAAAAAGGTCATTGTTTCGATTTGCCTCAGTCTTCTGCTTCCCACCATGGCTTTCGCGGACTCCACGCGGGAGGATTTGCAGGCGCGTATCGATGCGGCCAAGGTGGTTCTGGACCAGATCATGAATGCGGGCGACCGAACCGTGCCGAGCAACATTTTGAAATCGGCCACGTGCGTGGCAGTGGTCCCAAGCATGAAAAAGGGCGCGTTTTTCGTGGGCGCTCAGTACGGTCAGGGTGTGGTTACGTGCCGCACCGGGCATGGCTGGAGCGGGCCGGTGTTCATCCGCATGGCCGGCGGGTCCTTCGGTTTCCAATGGGGCGGACAGGCGACAGACCTGATTTTGATTGCCGTGAATGACCGCGGCATGCAGGACCTGCTGAAGGATAAATTCAAGATCGGCGGCGATGCTTCCGCAGCAGCGGGTCCCGTGGGCCGATCCGGAACTGCTTCAACTGACTGGAAGATGAGTGCGGAGCTGTTGAGCTACTCTCGCACCAAGGGCATTTTTGCCGGGATCGACCTGGACGGGACCAGCGTGAGCCAGAATAATGACGACACGACGCTGTATTACGGATCGCCGCACCATTTTGACTCGATCTTGAGAGGCGACGTGGGCGTGCCGCCGGGCGCAGTACCGTTCGTGCGCGACGTGGCGCAGAACTTCGTGCAGGCGAGGGCGCACTAGGTACAACGCGACTCCGGGCGTTCTGGAAAATCCCCAGGTTGGATGCTGGTTCTCTCCGCCTATTTGGCGGAGAGGATTGGTTAAGAGCTCCGCAGCCTCATCAGCCGCGTTGAGCGTCTACACTGATCCTTACTCATGCGGGAAAACCTCGAGTATGGGATTGTTGTAGCCGTTGCGCGATGTCTGGGCGCGATGCCGCGCGGCTTGGCGCGTATTTTCTCCGGTTGCATTGCGTTTGGAGTTTACTGGGGCTTTGGCCGGCTGCGCCGCGTGGGCGCGCGCAACCTTGAGCTGGCCCTGCCAGAGCTTGCATCCAAGACCAGAAAGAAGATTTTACGCGGGGTCTATGTCCACCTTGGCTGGCAGTTGGTGGAGTTCTGCCGCATGACGCGGTATACGCCGGAGAACACGCACGACTGGATCCGCACCGACGGGCTGGAACATTATCTGGAAGCGAAAGAACGCGGCAAGGGCGTGCTGGTTCTGACGGGGCACCTGGGCGCGTGGGAGCTGTCGAGTTTCTATCACTCGCTGATGGGTTATCCGATGGGCATGCTGATCCGCAGGCTCGATAATCGGCGGCTCGATGAGTATGTGAATCGCATTCGCTGCATGCATGGGAATTTTGTTTTATCGAAGGACGACTTCGGCCGCGGGCTGCTCACGGCGATGCACGAGGGCGGGACGGTGGGAATGTTGATCGACACCAATATGACGCCGCCGCGAGGTGAGTTTGTAAAGTTTTTTGAGATTGACGCATGCACTGGAACCGGGTTGGCGCACGTGGCGCGAAAGACGGGCGCGGCGGTGCTACCGGGGTTCATGGTGTGGGAGCGGGAGGAGCAGAAATACGTGCTGCGCTTCGGGCCGGAGGTGGAGATCCCCAGAACAGACGATGCGGCGGCGGACATTCTGGAGGGGACTCGGAAATGTACGGCGGTGCTGGAGGAGTGGATTCGGCGCTATCCTGACCAGTGGTTGTGGATTCACCGGAGATGGAAGACGCGGCCGGCGGGGGAGCCGGGGCTGTATTGAGATTCCTTGTTTAGGGGCTGATGAAATGAAAAGAATCCTGATGCTCGCCCTGATTGGCCTCCTCGAGCTGGGGTCGGGAGTCTCTGGATTATCCCAGGGAGTCGCAACGGTTCAAATCGCGACGCCATTTAAGGCTCAGGCACTCGCGGGAATTGTGCGAGCTGGTTCGCCGGAGGTCGCCGTAGAGGGCGTCTTAGTGGAGGAATGTACAAGTGGCTGGAAGGCCGTGAAGTCCTCGACGAGAACTGACGAGGCCGGACACTTTTATTTGCCCGGCCCGGCGGCCAAAGGGCTGCACTATTTGCGCTTCTCCGGCAACGGATTTGACCCGACCTTGATCAAGGTCATTATTTCTGGAAGTGCTCGCGACAAGGAATTGGCCTTGAAGATCGTGGTCGCGACATAGAGACTAGAGTGCCGGATTGGAGAGCGATGACGATTGGCGAATTGATTGAACAACTCGGCGGGAAGCTGGTGCAGGGCAACGCGGGGCTCGCCCTTACCGGCGTGAATTCGCCGGCGAGCGCGCGCGCGGATGAGCTGGTATTCGCCGAGGATGAAGCTTCGGCTGTCGAGGCGCTCAAGAGCTCCGCGGGCGCGGTGGTTCTGAGGACGGGGATGGGCGGGGGCTCCGCAGCGAATATTTCGATCGCGGTGATTGAGGCAGACCAGCCGAAGCTGTGGTTTGCGCGAGCGGCGAAGTTGCTGCGTCCCAAGATTGAATGCGGATGGATTCACGAGACGGCGGTGATCGGCGAAGGGGCGATGATCGCGAGCGGCGTGACCGTGGGGCCGCATGCGGTGATCGGTAAGAGACGCGGTCGTCGGTGACGAAACCCGCATCGAGGCAGGCGCGGTAATCGGCGAGGGCGTGCGCATCGGAGCGCATTGCCGCATCTATCCGCGCGTGGTGATTTATCCCGGAAACAACGATCGGCAATCGCGTGATGATTCACGCCGGCGTGGTGCTCGGTGCGGATGGATTTGGGTATGTGCGCGATTCGGCGACCGGCGCGTACACTCAGTTTCCGCAGCAGGGAACGCTGGTGATTGAGGACGACGTCGAGATCGGCGCGAATTCGACTGTCGATCGAGGCGCGCTGGGAGAGACGCGCATTCGACGCGGAGCGAAATTCGACAACCTGGTGCACGTGGCGCACAACTGCGACATCGGCGAGGACGTCATTCTGGTTGCGCTGACGGGGATCAGCGGGTCGAGCACGATTGGACAAGGGCGCGGTGCTCGCGGGGCAGGTGGGCATCGGCGATCATGTACACATTGGGCCGGGCGTGATTCTGGGCGGGCAGGCTGGAGTCTTCAGCGGTGCAACGGTGACGAACGATGGATTGAAGCCGGGAACAGTGCACTGGGGCACTCCGGCGCGGCCGCTGAGAGAAGTGCTGAGGGAGCAGGCGTGCTGGCGCGATTGGCGAGAAAGCAGAAGAAAGCTGTTAGCCCCTAGCATTTAGCTCCTGCGCGATTGATCCGGCGGTTTTGGTTCTTGCAAAAAAAGCAAAGGGCTAAAAGCTAATAGCTAAAGCCCGAGGATTTCGATGGCTGTGATTGTCGTTGGCGGGGGCGGGCGCGGCGCTGGGAAAACGGCGCTAGTGTGCGGACTGATGCGCGCGCTGCCGGAGATTTCGTGGACTGCAGTGAAAATCACAACGCACGAGCATGGGAATTCGACCCCGATCTGGGAAGAGACGGCGCCGGGAGATACGACTGACACGGCACGCTATCTTGCAGCCGGAGCGCGGCGCGCGCTGCTCGTGACTGCGGGCGAGGACGCGTTGGGGCCGGATGCGGATTCGCTTGGGCCGATTGTGGGGCAGATTCTGCGCGAGCGCGGGCCGCAACGCGGAATCATCTTCGAATCGAACAGCGTTCTTGCGCCATGTGCGGCCTGACGTTTGTCTTCTGTGCGTCGACGAGTCCATGGGCGGGGCTGAAAGCTTCGCACGATCTTTTGCTGGAGCATGCCGACGCGATGGTCGAGTTGGCCGGACACGATCACATCATCGAAGCCGAGAAGATTACCTTTCGGCTGGCGTCGATGGAGCGCGTATCGCCGGTGATGCTGGACTGGGTGCGTGAGCGACTCGGTGACCGCAAACCTTGACTTCCTAGTCGCTTGCTTGTAACGTGGGCGGACATTCCCTGGATCTTCGTTGATCCCTTTTAAGGCAACAGCCGGAGTGTGCGAATTTTGGACAGTGTATCGATTTCGGACAAGACCACGGGCTCGGACGGGCTGCGAGAGGGCTCCAATGTGGGGCGGATGGTCGAAGAAGGTGATGGACGTCGCCCCGGTCCCCAAAGGCGAGGGACCGGGGGCACCCGCACGGATGAGGACCGGCTGGCGTGGCTGGCGTTGACGCTGACGCCGGGACTGGGGCCGCGGCGGATTCTGGACGCCGTGAAGCAGCTCGAGTCTGCGAGCCAGATTTTCACGATGGCGTTAACGGCTCTTGAGGGGCTGAGGTTTCCCGCGGAGGCGGCGCAGTTTCTTTTCGACGGCAAGGGGCGGAAGGCGGCCGAAGAGGAGCTTGCGCGGGTGGCTGCGCAGGGCGCGGCGATCATTGATTACGCGAGCCCGGAGTATCCGGAGCGGCTGCGCGAGATTTACGATCCGCCGACGGCGCTTTGGGTGCGCGGCGATGTGCGGCTGCTGAGCCGGCCGGCGATCGCGGTGGTGGGGACGCGGCATCCGACACCGTACGGGACGGGCATCGCCGAGCTGCTGTCGCGGGACCTGGCAGCGCGGCGGCTGGTGATTGTGAGCGGGATGGCGCGGGGCATCGACTCGTGCGCGCACAAGGGAGCGCTGGCGGCGCGCATGCCGACTGTGGCTGTGTGGGGCACGGGAATCGATGTGGTGTATCCCAAGGAAAACAAGAAACTCGCCGAAGAGATTCTGGCGACGGGCGGGGCCATCGTGAGCGAGATGCCGATGGGGACATTTCCCGCGCCGCAGAATTTTCCGCGGCGGAATCGGATCCTGAGCGGGCTGAGCGTAGCGGTCCTGGTGGTGGAGGCGGGAGAGAACTCAGGGACCCGGGTTACGGCGAGGTGCGCTGCCGAGCAAAACCGGGACCTTTATGCGGTTCCGGGCAACGTGACCAACAAAGGGTCTTGGACCCCTAACACATTGATAAAACAGGGGGCTAAGCTCGTGGCGACCTGGGAAGACGTGTGGGAGGACCTGCCCTCGCAGGTACGGTTGGAGCTGGAGGCGCTGGCTCCTGGTGAATCGAAAAGTGCCCTCCAGGCATCCTTAATGGCTGATCCGGTGCTGCGGCCCCAGGAGGCCATGGTGCTGGAGGTTCTGCGCACCGACGAGAGTCTGCAGATCGACCAGATCCTGGATCTGGTTGAGACTCAACTCACTTCCTCTGAAGTATTTACAGCGCTTTTCGAGCTGGAGATGGCAGGCCGGATACGGCAACTGCCGGGGAAGAATTATGTCAGAACCCTGTAAGAAGCAAAGGCCACGGGGTCGAGAGCTGCCGGACTGAGAAAGCAAGGGAGCAACGAAGCGAGGCGGGCGACGGGCAGGTTTTACTGCCTGACTGCCGGAAGGTGGAAGTTACTTTTCGGATGCGCGACCCAATATAGATGCAAAGAGGTGGATTTGGCGCGGTTTGCGGGCCGCGAAGGCAGGGTGTTGCCCCCGGAAATGGGACGGTTGGACGGGAAAAATCCTCCGCGCCGGTGGAAATAAGGGGGCAATCCGTGCTACGGTGCAAGCCTTGCGGCCATTTTTCGCCGGAGTCGGCCCGGAGACGCATGGGCCGCACGATGGCTGGCGCGATCAAGTTTTGGTACATGGCGCTGATTAAGGCGCGGGAGCGGGCCCCTGGAACCGATTGGCTGTGAGAGAGTCAAACAAGAGAACTGGACGATGGAATGAGCCGGCAACGGGCCGGGAACAAGCAATAGAGAGGGAACCGGGTTAAGGGATGGCAACAACAAAATCATTGGTGATCGTGGAGTCGCCGGCGAAGGCGAAGACGATCGAGAAATATCTGGGCAAGGGGTTCGATGTGCGGGCCTCAGTGGGCCACATCATGGACCTGCCCAAGAACGAACTGGGCGTGGAGCTGAAGAAGCGCACCTTCGAGCCGGAGCTGATCGTGTCTCCGGGCAAAGAGAAGGTGGTGGATCAATTAAAGAAGGCGGCCGCCAAGGCCGACGAGATTTATCTCGCGCCTGACCCTGACCGCGAAGGCGAGGCGATTGCGTACCACCTCGCGATCCAGCTGGGGACCAACGCCAAAGAGAGAAAGAAGATTCACCGCGTCACCTTCAACGAGATTACAAAAAAGGCTGTGCAGGAAGCATTCAAGCATGCGCGCGACATCGACCAGAACCTGGTGGCCGCGCAGCAGACGCGACGCGTGCTCGATCGGCTGGTGGGCTACCAGATTTCGCCGCTGCTGTGGGACAAGGTGCGGCGTGGATTGTCGGCAGGGCGCGTGCAAACGGTGGCGCTGCGGTTGATTGTGGAACGCGAGCGCGAGATTCGCGCGTTCCAGCCGTTGGAATACTGGACGCTGGAGGCACAGCTTCATCCAGAAAAACAGGCCGATCAGAAATTCAAGGCGAAGTTTATCGGCATCGGCGGCGAACCGGCGCGTGTGGCAAACGGCACGGACAAGGACGGAAAAGAGCAGTTCATTGCGAGCGCGCTACCCGACAAGAAGCAGATGGACGAGGTGCTGGCGGCGCTCGAAAAAGCCGATTGGTCGATTACCGGCGTGCAGGCGCGCGAACAGCAGCGCAGGCCGCTGGCGCCGTTTATCACCAGCCAGCTGCAACGCGACGCAGCGAACAAACTGGGCTTCAACGTTCGGCGCACGATGGGCGTGGCGCAGCGGCTTTATGAAGGTGTCGATCTTGGCAGCGAGGGAACGACGGGACTGATCACGTATATGCGTACCGATTCGCCGCGTGTTTCGCCTGAAGCTGTAACCGGCGCGCGGGAGTGGATTGGGAAGGAGCTGGGCACGAAGTATCTGCCCGAGACTCCCAATGCATACAAAGGCAAAAAGGACGCGCAGGACGCGCACGAGGCCATCCGGCCGACGGATGCGGCGCGGACGCCGGAGTCGATTCAGCGTTACCTGAGCGACGAGCAGTTCAAACTCTACACGCTAATCTGGCGGAGATTTGTGGCATCGCAGATGGTTCCCGCGGTGTACGACGTGACCACTGCGAGTATTGCAGCGATCTCAAGCAAGACCGGAAAAACATACGACTTTCGCGTTAGCGGTTCGGTGATGCGCTTCGACGGATTCCTGAAGGTCTACGAAGTTTCAGAAGACAAGAAGGACGAAGACGACGAAAGCGCGAACCGGCTGCCGAACCTCGACGGAGTGAAGGAACTGGGACTTGACGAGCTGCTGCCGGAGGATCACTTTACGCAGCCGCCGCCGCGCTACAACGAATCTTCGCTGGTGAAGGAGCTGGAAGAGCGCGGCATCGGCAGGCCGTCGACCTACGCGTCGATCATCAATACCATCCAGGACCGCGAGTACGTGGTGAAGCACGGCGGCTCGCGCGGCCGGTTTTATCCCACCGAGATCGGCGTGGTGGTGTGCGAGCTGCTGGTGGAGAATTTTCCGTACATCTTCGACACCGCGTACACGGCGAAGCTGGAGACGGAGCTGGACGACATTGAAGAAGGCACGGAGAAGTGGACCGATCTGCTGAACGGCTTTTACGACCACTTTGAAGACGAATTGAAAGACGCCGGAAAGAAGATGCGGAACATCAAGCGCATGGAGGAAGTGACCGGCGAAAAGTGCGAATTGTGCGGATCCCCGCTGGTTTTAAAGTGGGGCAAGTTCGGCACATTCTACGCCTGCTCGGCGTACAACAAGAAGGATCCGACGAGTTGCACGTTCACCAAGGAGAACATCGCTTCAAAGCCCGACCTGAACACTCCGGAAGCGCAGGAAGCAGGCGACACCGAGGAATACTGCGAGAACTGCGGCAAAGTGATGGTGATGCGGCGCGGCATCTTCGGGCCGTTCATGGCCTGCCCGGATTACAACGCCGACCCTCCTTGCAAGACGTTCAGGAAGCTGAGCCAGAAGCAGCAGCAGAAGCCGCCTGAGCCGACCGGCGAGCCATGCCCGGTTTGCGGCAAGCCGCTGGTGCTGCGGCAGGGCGCGTATGGCGAGTTCGTTTCGTGCTCCGGCTATCCCAAGTGCAAGTACGTGAAACAGAATTTAATCGAAGGGATGAAGTGCCCGAAGTGCGGCGAAGGCGATCTGGCCGAGCGGCGCGCGCGCAGGGGCAACGTCTTCTGGGGCTGCACGAATTATCCCAAGTGCGACTTCACGTCGAATCTGAAACCGGTGGCAAAGAAGTGCCCCAAGTGCGGCAGCCCGTATTTGCTGGAGAAAACGCTGAAGTCGGGCGTGTTTCTGGTGTGCCCGAATTTGAAGAAGACCGCCGAGGAAGAGGTTGCGGCGAAGAGGCGCGGCAAGAAAAAGACGCCCGTAGCCGAAGAAGGTGCCAAGGTCGTTTGCAGCTACTCGAAACGGATTGGCGATGCGCCACCGCCGCCGACCGCGGAGACGCACGGACCGGTGGTCGAAAAGAAGGAAGAGAACGAGGAGTTGCAGCCGGCGTAAGAACGACAGGGAACAGGGAGTAGGCAACAGGGAGCAAAGGCGCGCCGCAGAGGGCGCGCCTTTTTCGTGGGCGCGGAATCCACGGCATGACACCGGTTGAATCCTGTACCATTGCTGCGGAGACGCACCCATGGAACGAATGCTGGCAACACCGGCCGATGCCGAAATTATTCTGAGACTTTATGAACTGCGCACGGAAGCGGTGATGCGGCAGGCGCGCGCGTGGGTGGGCGGCGAATTCTGGCCGCAAACGGCGGACGACTTCTACGCCGTCTACGAAAACCCGCGCGACCCGCACAATCCGTGGCTGCGCCAGGTGCTGACGTATTGGGAGATGGCAGCGGCGATGGTCCTGCACGGCGCGGTTTCGGCAGAGTTGTTTGTGGACTGCAATGGCGAGGGCTTTTTCCTGCTGGCCAAGTTTGCGCACATTCTGGAGGCTATCCGGGAAAAGAACCCGACCTTCCTGAACAAGACCACCGATTTGATTAGTCGCTTCTCCGCGGCGGCGCAGCGCTATGAGGTGACTTTGAAGCGCGTGGAAGCGACGCGCGGCGCGCGGGCAGGGAAGTGAGAAGCAGCGGGGTTAGCGGAGTTAAGCTAGATCATGATGGAGTGTGGAGAAGCGGGAGCGATCCCGGGAGGTTTGAAATGAAGCACAGCTTTTTGATGTTGGCAGCCGTTGTTGCCATGACCGCCGCGACGGCGATGGCCGCCGGTTCAACTACGAGCACAGGATGGATTTCAGATTCAATGTGCGGCGCCAAACACGCGGGCACAGGCGCCGATTGCGTGAAGAAGTGCATCGAAGGCGGGATGAAGCCGGTGTTCGTCGACACGAGTAAGCAGGTCTGGAGCATCGACAATCCGGATGCGGTGAAGGCTTTTTATGGTGACCACGTTACGGTGACGGGAACTGAAGATGCGGCGAACAAGAGCATGCACGTCGAGTCGATCGTTGCAGCCAAGTGATGCCATTGGCCGATGAACCTGGTTGGTACTCGCCACGCGGCCCCAAACTCTGATAGTGTCATATCGATTCCTCTCGTCCGGCAGTCCTTCGAGCTGCGTACAGGGCGGGAAAGGCTTTGACTGAAAGCGACCGGATAACCATGGCGCGAGCAACCTGGAACGGCAGAGTCATTGCAGAGAGCGAACGGATCGAGGAACTGGACGGAGATGTCTATTTTCCTGAGTCCAGCCTCAAGCGGGAATATTTTCGGTCCAGTTCAACCACGTCAACCCATCCCCTGAAAGGCCAGGCCCGATTCCTGACCGTCGTGATCGACGGGCAGGATAATCAGGACGCCGCCTTCTACTATCCCGATCCCAAGCCGGCGGCGCGCAAGGTCAAGGGCTACGTGGCGTTCTGGCGCGGCGTGGAAGTGGAAAAGTAGCTTTCAGCTATCAGCCATCAGCCTTGAACTTTCTGGTTGCGCGAGCGATCCGTCTGCGAACAGAGCTACGGAGCCGAACGACGGCGGCGTGAGCCGGAGAAAGAATGACCAAGTGTGCCCATGATCTGAAACATGTGGAGCAAGCGCCACCTGAGGCACATGTTTTGCACGCGATGCCGGAGCCGCGAGCCATGAAAGTCCAACAGGCCCAAGGGAGCCAGGAGCGAAAAGAGCTGGAGATCCTCGGCGTGGGGCACCCCGATCGCGGCGCCGCGAAAGATGGGCTGGTCGCGATGGAGGAGCCGGGTGGCTTCAAAGACGTAGGCGCGGGGGCTGGTGCTGAGTTTGCCAGTGTAATCGAAATAAGGACCATCCTGAGCGCGAACGCCAGGCTGGAGAACTCCCTCGATCACAATCTCGGATTGCGCGGGAACTGCGAGCCCGGGGGCTGAACACTGGATCAGGTCGACCGGCCTTTGTTGCAGGGCTCCGGCCAACTCGTATTCGTCGATCTGTTCGGCAGTGCCCGCGGAAGCGGCGATCATCACTGCCTCCGGGACCCCAATCGCCACAGCCATCGGCAATGGACGCCCAAGCCGTTCCGCTTTGGCGAAGTGCCGGGATAAATGGCTTGCCGCAGAGGTGCTCACTGTTGCGCGCCGCTGATCGAGAAGCTGCATACGGTACACGCCGACATTCCTCTCGCCGGTTTCCGGATCCACGGTGACATTGAGATGCCAAGTGCCGATGTACCGTCCCGCCTCGCGTGTTTCCCAATGGGGAACCGGAAGACTCAAAAGGTCGATGCTGTTTTGTTCGAAAACGTGCTCGAGAACGGGGCCTTTGTTCACGATGGAAGGCTGCAACCGGGCGCTCAGCCGGCTTCTCGCTTCCTTCACGAGTGTCTTCCACGAGGCTCCACGATCCAGCCCGATTGCCAGCCCGATCGTCTCTGCGCTGCAAAGGCCGTTGGTGAACACGGTCTGGCCGGGATAGTCCTGGATGTTCTCAAACAACAAAGGGGAACGGCTAGCCCGCGTGATCCTGCCGATATCAAATTGCCAGTGAACCTTTTCCTTGACGCGGACGAGGCAGCCGGCTTCATCGAGCAAGTGAATGAAGGCGCGGAGACTTTCGGGTCCCACGCCTTTCTGTTGTTGGAGAGATTTGGATGCAGGAGACACCAATGCGATTCCCGCCGGCGGTCTGGAGGGCACTACTTCGCCGCCAGTTCTTCCACGGGGCTGCCAGAGCCGGCATGCTGATAGGCGGAAGCCTGCCGGTTATTCAGCAGTTCGGCGGCACGCTTGGCAAAATACGTGATGATGATGTCGGCGCCGGCGCGGGCCATCGAGGTGAGCGCTTCAAACATGATCGCGTCCCTGTCCAAACGGCCCAACTTGCTGGCGGCATCGATCATGGCGTATTCGCCGCTGACGTTGTAAACGGCAAGGGGCATTTGGAACTTGTCTTTGGCGCGGCGAACAATGTCCAGATAGAAGAGCGCGGGCTTGACCATGATGATATCCGCGCCTTCTTCGATGTCCAACGCAATTTCGCGCATCGCTTCGTCGGAGTTGGCAATATCCATTTGATGGCTCTTCTTATCGCCGCAGACAACTGCTGACTTCGTGCCCTCCTTAAAGAATGGATCATAGAGCTTGGAGGCAAACTTTGCGGAGTAGGCCATGATGGGCAGGTTGGTGAAGCCATTGGCATCGAGCGCGGCTCTTATCGCCTGAATCTGGCCGTCGAGCATGGCCGCCGGAGCGACCATATCACTGCCCGCCTCGGCGTGCGAGAGCGCAATCCTGGTAAGAAGCGCGAGCGAGGCGTCGTTGTCGAGGTAGCCGTCGCGGAGGATTCCGCAGTGCCCGCTGGTGGTGTGTTCGCAGGGGCAGACGTCCGTAATGACCAGCAGATCGGGTACGACATGCTTGAGAGCGCGCACGGCCCTTTGCACAATTCCGTCGGGAGCATACGCGCCGCTGGCCTGTTCGTCCTTGTGCTCGGCGACGCCGAACAGGAGCACGCCCGGAACGCCGAGGTCGCGAATGGCCGAAGCCTCCTCGACAAGACAATCGATAGAGAGGTGGTACTGCCCGGGGAGCGACGCAATCTCTTTCCTGACGTTGGTTCCGGGAACCACGAAGAGCGGATGAATGAATCTGCTGGGCGAAAGCTGGTTCTCGCGAACCAGTGTTCGGTACGATTCGTTTTGCCGAAGCCTCCGAAGCCGTTGCGCTGGAAAACTCATTGCTGTCTCCTTAATCTGTTTTAGATAGGACAGGACTCACTGGATCGGTATGGTGCAAATAGAAGGGCAGGAGCTTGCCGCTTGCGGTGGAGTATGGGTCGCTGCGGGCGACGCGAACCATCCCGGATTGGCGCCACATCTGGACTCCCGACTGTGCCCATGACTCGGGACTAGCCTGGCCGTGCCCGAGCATATCCATAAAGCTGTTCACGAGCTCGCCTTCGTTGATCTTTCCAACCCTTGGGCTGACCAGCAGGAGCAAGTGGTTCATTCCGTTCGCGCCTTCTTCCTCAACGAGCTGGTAGTCGGTGCTGCGGCCCCCGAACTTTCCGGGCAATTCTTTTTCGATGATGTGAACAAAGTCGGTATCGACGAAGGTGACACCTTCTCCGGTTAGTTTTTCAAAACTGCGAATGTTGCCAATGGTCGTATCGAATCCCATGCGGCCGAATTCGCAATCGCACGGCTCATGGCCAAGATCGCCATAATCGCCCATGGCCACGTTGAGGAGCAGTTTCGGCGACTCGTAGAGAAGGGAGGTGAAGAGATACGCATCGAGGGAAAGATCGAAGTTGGGAACCAATTGACGGTGTCGAATGATGGCGATGGTGTCTTTGTAGGTGTGACAATGATCGCTTAAAACGTGAGGACGATCGCAGCCCGCAGCGATGACGCCGGCCTCAGAGATGCCGTAGACCGAAATGGCGCGTGCGCCGGTAGCTTCAATTTCGCGTTTCTTGTGAGGAGTCAGAGGCTCGCCAGTGACGAGGAACCGGGCGCCATCGAGTCTGATGCCGGCGTCGGCGGCGGCCATGCAGACCCTGACTGCCGAAGCCGCAAAGGTGTAAACGACGCACTTTCCGTGGTCAGCAAGGGCCTGGGTGGTCCACTCGGCAACCTTGCCCGCATCGTTGAGACTTGTATATTCCGGCTCCGCAAGCGGGCAACCAGCGAGGCGATGCATAAGGAAAATGGCCGTGGTGCCGGCTTTCTTTTCCCAATTCACATGGACTTGATCGCCCGAGACCTGCGAGAACCAACGCTCGGCGGGATTCCCAATATGGCCGAAGCGGATACTTGAGTTAATGCCGGGCGCTCCGGGAAACACGGGGAACCAATTGGCGATTGGAGCGGTGAGGCAATCGTGCAGATTGAGGAGGAACGCGTCATAAAGGGAGCGCTGATGCAGATAGTCGAAGTCGATGCGGATTCTGGTGCCGGCGCTGCGCGTGGCGCCGCTCCTTACCTCGTACACAAAGGAGAGATAAGGATTGTCAAACATCGATTCCTCGCAGCGGAATGTGAGGTTGCCCCGCCGAACCGGCGACTTTCCCTTGAACTCGTCCACGGTGAAGTAGACACCCTCGCGCTGGAGAGTCTGCAGGGCGGCTTCGAGACCGTCCTTTTCCACCCAGGACTTTACGTCATCAAAAGCGATCTTTTTGGCGGAGAGCAGAGGCAGATAGGGGCTCCGCGCATAATGGAAGATTCCCCGATCAGCCAATTGGAGGAAATTGCTTTCACGCGCTGCGAGGCGTTGGGTCAGGAGCGACTTGGCCAGCTCGATGGCCTCGCTTGGTTCCATTCTCGTCCGAGTGAACTTCCTTAAACCGTCTATAAATCGAAGATACTTTCGCACCTGATTCACCTGAACGAGGGTTTACCGGCCGGAATTGAGCCTCCAATGACGATGGCGCCCTCGCCCGAGCGGCATCCATTGGAGAGATTGGCAGGACCCCGCTCCCCAAAGCGGTTCGACTCAAAAGATGGGATGCACCGCAGTGAGCGGATCGAGCAATGCGGCACAGAGTTTAATTTGCTTCATCTACAACTACATAATCGACTTGACGGTAGCGTTCTTGAATCCCACTAAATGCTTATAGTCGTTGCGGCAGTGTTATGGTTCGTGACCCTTTGGATAGTTACGAAAGGTCAGATCACGCACCAAGCCGTCGGCGAGGCATTTGAGCAGGCTTGAACGGGACATGACAAATATACGACGAATTCCAATTTGCGCGGTGTATTTTTTAGCGCTTTGATCGCGCGGCTCCCGAGACGGAAGAAGCAGATCGGCTGGTGTGTTCCTGCTCACAAGGGGCGGAGCCGGAAATACCTCAATCGCCAATACGCCTGCAAGAGATCAATACGCCTGGAGTTGATCGAGCGGGAGGCGCACGCGGAAGCAGGTCGATCCCGGCTCGGACTTCACGCTCAGGTGGCCGCTATGCTTGCGCACGATGCGCATGGCGTTGTCGAGGCCGAGGCCCAGCCCCTTGCCGGGCGCCTTGGTGGTGAAGAAGGGCTCGAAGATGCGTTCCTGCAGCTCGGGCGGGATTCCGGGCCCGGTATCCCAAATCTCCACCAGCAGCATGTCCCCCTCAAGCCTGCAGGCGACGCGAAGGCGGCCTTTATTCCCGAGCGCGTCGAGAGCGTTTTCGATGAGCGCGGTCCACACCTGGTTCAGCTCGCCGCCGTAGGCGCTGATACGCGGCAGGTCCGGCTGATAGTCGCGCTCGATCTCAATGTGGGTCATTCGCGAGGCCAGCATTTGCAATGTGGCATCAAGGCCGGCCGCTACGTCGACCTCGAGAATCGGGGCACGGTCCATGTTGGAGTAATCCTTGACGGCGCCAATGAGGTCGAAGATGCGCGCGGTGGAGTTGACGATGGTTTCGGCTGCGCGCGCGGAGCGCAAATAGCGCGCGAAGTATTGCAGAACGACGCAACACTCGCCGGGGCTGAGGAACGCGCGAAGCTCGTCAAGATCTGCAGTCGTAACGCTCTGCTCGGCCATTTGCGCCGCCACTTCCCACGAGTCGCCGCAACCGGCGCCGTTTAGCCAGGCGCGGAGCGATTCTTCGCGGCCAATGAAGCCGAGAGCGTCGGTTTCGGTGGGCGGGTCGAGTGTCTCGCCTGAACGCGAGAAGATTTTCTCTTCCCACGCCACGACCCGTTCCATCTGTTCTTCGGTAAGCCGGAGCGTGATGAGCTTGACGCGGTTGCTGCGGTTGGCGCGCAATGCGGCGAGCAGAGTTGCTGCGGCGCGCTGCGCGGCGGATGCGGGATTGTTTAGCTCGTGCGACAGATTTCCGGCCAATTGACCGAGGGCCGCGAGCTTTTCCGCCTGCTGCTCAATGCGTGTAACTTCGCGGACGCGGTCGAGCAGCGTGGAAACCACGCGCTGCGCCATCGAGGGGATGGCCGCGAGCATTTCAGGAAAAACCGAGCGATGAATCAGCAGCGTCCAGACAGGCGAGACGGCGAATCCCTGGCCGCCGTAGCCTTTCATGCGCGAGAAGGGCAGCAGGCCGGTCATTTGGCCGGTGCGGCCGATAAACAGCGCCATCGGGCCGCCATGCTGGCGGCGCACATGAATCTCGCCTTTGAGGATGAGGACCATGTGCTCTGCCACGGCGCCTTCCTCGAAAAGAATGTCGCCGGGATTGGCGATGTATTCCTGGCCGTGACGCGCGAGCCACAAACGGTCCTCGAAAGGAAGGCCGTGGAGGGGGCCGATGTTATCGATGGCCTCGGCGATTTCTTCAGACGGCGTGGGAGTGGCGGGAGCGACGACGGTGGGGGAAAGCATCCGGGACCTCCGGGGTAGATCCTGATAACAAAGGATAGCCTATCGGCGTGATAGGAAGATGAATGCTAACGCCGCTCATGCGCGGCAGCTTGGCGCTCGAATTCGGAGTGCAGATCGGGCGGTTGTGTTTCGGATCTGGGCGCGACGTTCCACGCGTCGGCGACAATGTAGAGCGGGCGGCCTTTGCTCTCCTCGAAGATCCTGCCGACGTACTCGCCCAGAATGCCAACCGTGATGAGCAAGGCTGCGTTGCTCATGCAAAGCACAATCATGAGCGAGGTCCAACCGGGAACGGTGCGTCCGGCGTGAAACGCGACCAGCGCCCTGACGGCTTCCTCAACGGCCAGCAGAGCCATGAGTCCGCCAGCGAAAAAGCTTATGCGCAGCGGCAGAGGCGAAAAGGAAACGGCAGCGTTCCAGGCGAGGCGGATCATGCGGCTGAGCGGATACTTGGTGGTTCCTGCTACGCGAGGCCGCCGTTCATAGCGCACACAAATCTGCGGGTAGCCGACCCAGGCCACCATGCCGCGCAGAAACCGATGCAGTTCGCGCATGGAGCTGAGGCTTGAGACGCAGCGGCGCGACATGAGGCGAAAGTCGCCTACATCAGCCGGCAGCGACTTGAGAAAAAAGGTCTGCATCAGGCGGTAGAAAAACCATGCAGTGGCGCGCTTGAAAAAATTCTCGCCGGCGCGAACCGATCGCTGCCCGCAAACCACATCGTAGCCATTGCGATATTGAGCTACCATGTCGTGAATGACTTCGAGCGGGTCCTGGAGATCGGCATCGATGAGGACCACTGCGTCGCCGGTGGCGTAGTCAACGCCGGCTGTCGCGGCCAACTGGTGGCCGAAATTCCGGGAGAAGCTGAGCACTTTGATGCGGCGGTCGCGCGTGCTCCAATCAACGAGGAACTCGATGGTGCGATCGGTGCTGCCGTCGTTGACGAGGATCACTTCGCAGGGATAAGGCGAGGCGTTGATGAATCGCGTCAATTCGGCTGCGAGCAACGGCAGGCTCTCCGCCTCGTTGTAGCAGGGAACAACCAGCGACAGCAGTGCGGGTTCGAGCCGGGTTTGCAGATAGCCGGAAGACATAGTCAGTTGGTACGGGATGGAGCCATCGAACTTGATGGTATCGCCTGCGGCCACCCGGTGACCAAGGCAGGTCTAACTGACGTGGGAGACGAGGTCGCGGTCGACCATTGCCGGCTTGGGCGCCTTAACGCGTCGCAGCGAGAGGGCCCCGGCGACTCCGAGGACTACGACGGCAGGTTCGAGCGGTTGCCGGTAATCCATCATGGGATGCGTGAGGTAGTAGGTGATAGGAAAGACGCCGATGAGCAACAAGTACGGCATAAGGGCGGTGCGATTGGTGCGCCACAGCCTGCGAATGCCGAGCAGCATGAACAGAGTCACGCTCGAAACGTAGAAGACGGTCCCGGGCGTGGCGGGCTGGTCTTGCAGCTCCTGGGCAGAAAAGCTCCAGAAACCGGTCCAGTAATAGACGATGCGGCGCAGCGTCTTGACCACCAAAAACGCGTAATGAGGATGGTTTTTGAGATCGTCGAGGGACAGGGCGCGCTTTTCAGCAAGATATGGAATCTCGCCCATGGCCAGATACTTTTGCATTTCGACGGGGCTGCTCGCCGGATAAGGCCGGTTGCCGCAGGTAGGCGGCGAGGTGTGGTCGTTGGGCGCGTTGCCGAAGTCGTCGGCGTAGAGCTCGAGCCAGATGTTGTCGCGGATGGGCACGATGACGCCGAGCGCGCGATAGTTGCGGAGGGTCCAGGGCGTGAGCACGGCGAAAAACGTGAGCATGGTCAGCGCGCCGTTCAGCACCCAGGGCTTGCCTGCCTTATGCGCCTGCCAGAGAGCAAAGCCGAGCAGGAAAGGCAGCGTGGACATGATGGAAGCGTTAGAGTGCGCGGTGATTCCATAGAGCGCGCCAAAGCCAATCCAGGCCCACGGAGCGGCGGAACGGTGAATTCGCTGGGCAATGCAGAAACACGTCGTGAACAACAAGCTGGTGAGCGCATATTCCCAAACGCGGCCGGCGGAGAAATAAATTGCGAAGGGATAAAGCGCCCAGACCCAGGCGGAGATTTTGGCGCCGCGCAGGCCGAGCGCGTACTTGGCGCTGAAGTAGACAGGAATGCAGGTGAGCGTGGAAAGAACGCTATTGATGGTGAGGATGACAAACGCCGCGATGAGGGAATAGACGCCAAAGAGCCGGAAGACGACAGAGAGCAATCCGGGATAGAGCGGGGACATGATGGCTGTCGGCCCGCTCCACGGCCAGTAGGGCGACGAGAAGCCGTGGCCGGTGGCGAGGGCGCGCGCGATCCAGCCCATCTCCCAGCCGAATGCTTCGTAGTGCTTGTCAGCATCGGGCAAGTCGCGATAGGTGAAGAAGACGACTACCATGCGAATGGCCAGCGCGACGGCCATTGCGGGAAGGACCTGGCGGAGCCAGCCGGTCGCTTCCTGCGGCGCGGCAGCACTGTCTTGTGGGCCTCGGGGAGTCGGATTGGAATTCATGGGGTCGGTTCGTTCAATTGTTTCATAATTCGAGCATCGCTGGTTTTCGCCGAGGGCGCCTGGTAAAGCGACGGATTCCCGGTGATACGGGACTGCGGGGCTGGCCAATTGCCCAGGGTAGTAGACTGGGCCTTGGTTTTTTGAACCGGGAGCAAGATCGATGCAGATTACGTTTGCCGCCTCGGAAGCCACGCCCTTTGCCAAGACCGGTGGGCTGGCTGACGTTGCTGGCGCGCTGCCCCGCGAGCTGGTGAAGCTGGGGCACAGGGTCACTGTCTTCCTGCCGTTCTATGCGAGGATTCGCCGGCTGACTGAGGGCGAACCGAAGTACGCGATTCATTCGCTCACGATTCCATTCCGCTACTACAACCGGTTCGTTGGTGTGGTGGATGCTGGCCTGCGTGACGGGGTGCAGCATTACTTTATTGATTGTCCAGAACTGTTTGATCGTAAAGAGCTTTATGGGCCGAGCGGAGCCGAATATACCGACAATGCGGAACGGTTTGGCCTGTTTTGCCGCGCCGTGATCGAGGCCTCAAAACAGCTCGGCGTGCCCGACGTTTTTCATGTTCACGATTGGCAGGCGGCGCTGATTCCCGTTTATCTGCGCACGGTCTACCAGCCCGACCCGGATCTGCTCCGTGCGGCGACCGTACTCACGATTCACAACGCCGCATACCAGGGCGCATATCCGCCGAAGACTACAGAGGAATTGCTCTTTCCCTGGGACGTCTTCACCATGGACAAGCTGGAGCAGTATGACCACTTCAATTTTCTCAAGGGTGGTGTGGTGTTCAGCGACGAGCTGACGACGGTGAGCAAGAAGTATGCCGAGGAGATTCAGACGGCGGAGTTTGGCGAGCAGCTCGACGGCGTACTTCATAAGCGCGCGGCCGATCTGCACGGCATTTTGAATGGCGTGGATTATGCGCTTTGGGATCCGGCCAAAGACGGTCATCTTGCGGCGCACTTCACGCCCGAGCATCTTGAAGGCAAGCGCGCATGCCGCGCCGACTCTGCTGCATGCGTTTGGGCTCGAGAACGTGGAGGAGACGACGCCGGTGATCGGCATTGTTTCGCGCTTTGCGAAACAGAAGGGGTTCGACATCCTGGCCGAAATCACCGAGGAAATTGCCGAACGCAACGTAGCAGTGGTGGCCCTCGGAACGCACGATCCTTACTACGAGAATCTGTTTCGCGCGTGGGCCTTCCGGCATCCGGGCAACATCGCCGTGCAGATTCGCTACGACGAGGCGCTGGCGCACAAAATCGAGGCCGGCTCCGACATGTTTCTGATGCCGTCGCGCTACGAGCCTTGCGGGCTGAACCAGATTTATTCGCTCAAGTACGGGACGGTTCCTATCGTGCGCGCGACCGGAGGTCTGGACGACACCATCGAGGAGTGGGACGCAGAGAAGGGAACGGGCACAGGATTCAAATTCGAGGGATTCGATCCCAAGGACCTGCTCGCGGAGATCGATCGGGCACTGGAAGCATTCCAAAATAAGAAAGCGTGGGAACGCCTGATGCGGAACGGGATGGCGCGTGATTACAGTTGGTCCGGTCCCGCCAAGGAATATGTGCGCGTGTATGAGAAGGCGGTGCAGAAAGCTGGCGCGAGAACAGCAGGGGCCAGGGATTAGGGACCAGGGACCAGAACAAGACCCTTCGAAGCCGGATCACTATGGCGGCTTGGTTGTGATAGGCTGCGAGAGCCTGGAACAAATTCTCCTTTGGAGGTTGACGATGAATTTTCGGTTAATGGCAGCGAGTTGTTTGTTGGGCGTGGGTTCGATTACGGCTGTGGCGCAAGCGGGTGGCGCGGCGAGCGGGCCGGCTGCCGGGACGATTGTCACCCCGGCAAGCGCTTATGATTCGCAGTTGAGCATCATTGAATTTGAGATGATGGGCGCAGTGAAGGCCATGCCGGCCGACAAGTTCGACTTTGCTCCGAGCCAGGCGATCTTTGTGCCGGGGCAGAAGACCGAGTTCGCCACAGTTCGGACGTTCGCGCAACAGGCGACCCACGTGGCGCAGGCTAATTACTTTTTCTACAGTGCCGTCAGCGGCTTCAAGCCCGACGTGGATATGGATGGACTGCCGAAGCTGACCAAGAAGGACGACGTTGTGGCCGCACTGGCAGGCTCGTTTGCGTTCGCGCACAAAGCCATCGCCACGCTGACGCCGGCCAACGCGTTTGAGGTCGTTAAATTGCCGGAGCCGGGCATGTGGACGCGCGGAACGCTTGCGGGGTTCGGCGTCTCGCACGCATTCGATCACTACGGGCAGATGGTGGAATATCTGCGGATGAACGGAATTGTGCCGCCGGCCAGCGCAAGATAGGATGGGGCGCTGATTTTCGCGCCGAGTTAGCGAGAGGTTTGCTTCCCAATCTTCAGCACGTCTTCGATGATGTCCGCAGCGCAGTTGAGGCCGTCGACCTCGGCGATGGCGGACTGGATCCTGCAGGCGGCGAGCCGATAGGAATCGTTTTCGAGCACGGCTCGCACCGCGGAGCGCAGGCGCTTCGCATTGACTCGGCGTGGAGGCACAACCACACCTGCTCCGTGCGCTTTGACGCGCGCCGCGACTCCCGGCTGGTCATTGCCCAACGGAATGCACACCATAGGCACACCTTCAGACAGCGACTCGAGGACCGTATTGAGTCCAGCGTGCGTGATGACCAGCGTTGCGCGCTTGACGAGTTCCAATTGCGGAGCGTAGTTCACGACCAGCGGGTCGCCGGGGAGGATTCCAAGCTGCCCGCGGTCGAGTCCGCCGCCGAGAGACATGACAAGTTGTACACCGAGAGGCGCGCAGGCCTCGGCAATGATGGCGAATTTCTCGCGCGATTGGTTTTGCAACGTTCCCAGCGACGCGAAAATAAGCGGCCGTCCGTCGAGCCGGTGCCATGGAAAGTCGATGGGCAGCCGTTGCGTAGCGTCGACAAACGGGCCGGCATAGTAGAGATTGGGAGGCGGAGGGTCGATCGCAAACTCCAGCGCGCGCGGCAGCTGAGTGATCTGCGCGAGCTTGGAGAGTCCCTCGCCGGGATGCCTGCCAACACTGAGTCCCCACGCCACGCGATATTCATTGACTGCGTCAAAGATGGGCCTGGCCACGCGCGTGAGCACGCGGATGGCAATCTCATTGCGCAACCGGGACCACCAGCGCTGGCTGCCCGACCAGCCGAAGTAAAACGGCGGGAAGCGATTGTCGTTAACCATGGGCGGAATCAGCGCGAGCGAAATGAAAGGCAGACCGAGACACTCCGCAATGTTGTTGGCCATATCCGTTTCATCGACCAGCAAAGCGTCAAGATTGGCATTGCGAACCGCTTCGAGCCCGTCGCGAAGCACCATGCGAGCGGTATTGCTCACCCGTTCCATGGTGAAGCGGAGAACCTTAGTGCCCGTCATCTCTCCCAATTGCTGGTCCAGTTTCTGAAGAGTTCCGAGGGGGTAATCGCTTTGGCCGATCAGGCAGAAATCAATTCCCGCCGCTCTCACGCGAGACTCGACATCGGCGATTCCGAAGATGACGACGGTGTGTCCGCGCTGCTGGAGGCGACGCGCCAACGCGGTGAGTGGGTTCAGGTGCCCCGTTCCCGGAAAACAGAATGCGCCCAGCCTTGCCATGTGTTCTTATGCTAATCGACGCTTGCAGCGAGCATAGAGTTGGCCGGGATTCGTGCTTCTTGCCCTTTCCCATGGACGACCGACCGGAAGTCCTCAATGCCGGTGCAGCGCGAGCCATTGGATTACGTAGAGAGCAACTCGCAGCTCCGCGTAAACCGCGATTGCGACCATCGCTGCGGCCTCGAAAGCGCTGATGAATGCAGTTGCGGCTTTATCTTTTCGCAGGCGTACATACAGTACGCATGCCGCAGCTAACGCGAAAAAGCCAGAGAGCGACGCCAGAAAGAGGGAATAGAAGCTTCCAGCCGGACGGTCGCATGGACACAATAAGAGGACAAACGTGGACGCACTCATGAGACCGGCGATCGATACCAGCCCAATCCAGGACCGTAGCGAAGCGCTGGAGTCGTAGCGCGGATCGCGCATTCCGGGCGATTGGGAATCAAGAAGCATGCGAGTGAGACAGAAAATCCTGAGGACGGCTTGCGATCAGCATGTCCCCTTATTCAATTGTGTTTGCCCTTCCACTCTTCGTAGGGGCCCTGGAAATCTTCAATGCCGCCGTCGTGGAAGATCCAGAGGCGCGTGGCCACTTCATCGATCAGGTCGTGATCGTGCGTGACCAGAAGGACCGTGCCCTCGTAGCGCTGCAGCGCAATGTTGAGCGCGTTGATGGCTTCGAGGTCGAGGTGGTTGGTGGGCTCGTCGAAGATGAGGATGTTCGGCTTGGTCAGGATCAACTTGCAAAACGCGAGCCGCGCCTGCTCGCCGCCCGATAGCGCCTTGGTAGGCTTGGAGCCTTCCTCGCCAGAGAAGAGCATCTGGCCGAGAATGCCGCGAATGTCTTCGACGTGTGCGGCGGGGTTCCACTGGTGCAGCCAGTCGGTGACGGTCATGCCGTGCTCGATGGTCGCCCCGACGTCCTGCGGAAAGTAGCCTACCTGTGCCTCGTGGCCCCAGAAGACGGAACCGGAATCGAGCGTGAAGCCGGGCTCGGCGAGGCCGGGATAGTTGGCCAGAAGGCTCTTGAGCATGGTGGTTTTTCCGGCGCCGTTGCGGCCCATGAGGCAGATTCTTTCGCCGCGGAGTAGGTTTGCCGTAAACCCATCGATGACTTTCAGATCGCCGTAAAACTTCGACAGATGCTTGAGCTCAAGAACGTGCTTGCCGCTGGGTCGGATCTGGTCGAACTTGATGTAGGGGCGCTGGATGTTGGAGCGAGCCAGCTCGTTGGTCTGCAGGCGCTCAACCTCTTTGCGCCGGCTCGTGACCTGCGAGGAGCGCGTGCCGGCTGCGAAGCGCGCGATGAATTCGTTGAGCTGGGCGATCTTCTTTTCGCGCTGTGCAATCTGCGACTCGAGCGTGGAGCGAATCTGCGTTTTCGCCATCACCATGTCATCGTAGCCGCCGGTGTAGGTGATGATGGTCTGGTAATCGATGTCGGCCGTGTGCGTGGTGACGGAGTTGAGAAAGTGCCGATCGTGCGAGATGGCGATCATGGTTCCGTCGTAGCTCAACAGAAAATCCTGCAGCCAGTGGATGGAGTCGAGATCGAGGTAGTTGGTCGGCTCATCGAGCAGGAGGGCCGGCGGCTTGCCGAAGAGCGCCTGCGCCAGCAGCACGCGGACTTTTTGACCGCCCTGCAGCTCGCCCATCTTGCGTTCGTGGAGCGGTTCGGGAATGTCGAGGCCGTCGAGCAGCACGGCTGCATCGCTCTCGGCGGTATAGCCGTCCTCGTCGCCGATGGTGCCTTCGAGCTCGCCCAGGCGCATGCCGTCTTCATTCGACATCTCAGGCTTGGCGTAGATGCGGTCGCGCTCTTCGAGGGCTGCCCAGAGCGGCTTGTTACCCATGATGACGGTGTCGATGACGCGATAGGCGTCGAATGCGAACTGATCCTGGCGCAACACGCCGAGTTTGCGCGGGCGGACGACGGTGCCTTTTTGCGGCTCGAGCTCGCCGGCCAGAATCTTCATGAAGGTCGATTTTCCGGAGCCATTCGGCCCGGTGAGCCCGTAGCGGCGGCCGGGAGTGAAGGTCGTGCTTACGTCTTCAAAGAGAATCTTTGAGCCGTAGCGCATGGTGACGTTGCTGACGCTGATCATTCTTTGTTCTTGCTTCCTATGCCCAGGCCACACTCAGGCTGCCGCGCCGCTGGGCCGGATTTGAGCGGGTTGATTTGTGGTTCACGAGAAACGTGCTGGCAAGCAGTTACTCAAAAAGACTTCGGCTCTCCTATTTTCTCACGAGCGCACCGCGGTTGCGGGCCTCCGGCGATACGGAGGTTCAGCTAGAATGACGCCATGCGGCGTGCCTCTTTCTTCGCGACCCTTCTGGCCCTGATTTTGAGCCTGGCCCCTGCACCGTGCGGCGCTTGCTGCGCCCGGCTGAAGGCTGGGTCGGCCAGCACCTGCTGCCTCCCGGCGCATCGCGCGGTGCATGCCGAGTGCTGCATGCCTACGGTCGCGGTGGGGCTACCGGGACACAACGCCAGGTCCAACGCAAGAGCGATAGCGCTTGGCGCTCGCAGCCGTGCACTGGGGCCTGCGCAGGGCAGGGGCAGTCAGGCGCAAGCTTCCTTATCTGCCAACGTGGCCGGTCGTCCCCAGCCACTCGTTGTTCTGCGCACCTGATTTCTCTTCCTATCTCCCATCCGCAAACAGAGCTAGCTGGAACCTGCACGTAGCAACACGTTCGTATGTTGCGGCGGCGCATGGATTGCGCATGCTTACGTGCCGCTCCGTCCGGCGATGCATTGGGCTGTGATTCGAATCGGAGTTCCCCGGGGAGGTTGAGATGAAGTGTTGGTGGCTTGGCGCAATGCTGGTGTCTGCACCAGTGTATCTGAGCGGACAAATGCAGATGGGCGGACCGGTGCACACGCTCAAGGAGAACGTGCTGCGGCACAGCGCTTCGGGCACGAGCCTGGGGCCGGAATCGAGCGCGCCGCCGATGCTGATGCGCATGAGCGGCAAGTGGATGGAGATGCTGCACGGCGAAGTGATCGTTGCCGAGCAGCAGCAGACCGGTCCGCGCGGCCACGACAAGCTCTACAGCGTGAACTGGGCGATGCCGATGGCACTGCGGCCCACCACGCATGGACAGTGGACCTTCGTCGGCATGTTTAGCCTGGAGCCGGCAACAATCACGGGACGCTATTACCCGGAGCTCTTTCAGCAAGGTGAGACGGCCTACGGAAGAGCGATTGTCGATGGTCAGCACCCTCACGATCTGTTCATGGAGTTGGCGGCAATGTATGACTTGAATCTTGGTGAGCAAGGCCTGGCGTCGATCTACGCAGCTCCGGTTGGGGATCCGGCGCTGGGCCCGGTGGCTTTTCCGCATCGCATGAGCGCGGAGAGCGATCCGCTGGCGCCGCTGGCGCATCATCTGCAGGACTCGACGCATATCGCGTACGACGTGGTAACGGGCGGGATGACCTGGGGCCCGGCACGAGTTGAAGCTTCAGGGTTCCACGGACGCGAGCCCGGCGAGAATCGCTGGACCATTGAGGCCGGAGCGGTCGACTCGTGGTCAGCGCGTTTGACGGCTGCCCTGGCCCGGGACTGGATCGCGCAGTACTCGCTGGGCCATTTACATTCCCCCGAAATGCTGCATCCGCAGGAAGATGTTTTGCGGCAAACGGCATCCATCAGCTTGCACCACACGTGGCCGTCGGTCGAAATGGATGCCACGGCGATTTGGGGCCGCAATCACACTATCGGAACGGATGTGAACGCAAATGGCTACCTATTGGAGGCCGAAGCGCGCCTATGGGCGCGGCAATCGCTGTGGACGCGTATCGAGAACGACGACCGGACCACGGACTTGCTGGGCGCAGAGGCTCCGCCTGAAGAGAGTGTTGTGGGCCGCGTGCAGGCCTATACCGGCGGCTATGCGCATCGAATCTGGCACGCCGATTGGAGCTCGCTTGAACTCGGCGCGCAGGCCACGCTCTATACCACTCCCGTGCGGTTGCTGCCTTACTACGGGGCGCATCCTGCGGGATTCGTAGGCCTGCTTCATTGGCGGATCGGCCAATGAACCGCCTGCCGCTGCTCAGTTTGCTGGTGGTGCGGCGTTCTTGCCGGCCTTCACCCAAAGCGCGTCTACGCTCTCATCCTGCTGGCCGTAGTCCTTATAGAGGAAAAGCAGTACTGTCGTGGGCGCGAAGCATTGGCGGTAGATGAGTCCTGAGCCGCCGGAATGCCCGGGGTGTACGGCGTTGACAACGAGGTTGAAATAGGGCGGAACCGTGCCGAGGCTCACCATGCCGCCGTGAATGCCGGTGGTGATTTGGCGAAGGTGGCCCCCGGAGAAGGTTTCGGTGCCGTCGTCTGCCACGCCGAAGGTGTAATGCGGCGGATTGGGATCGTTTTGATCATATTGCGTGTCGATGGCCACCTGGAGATTCGTGAGCGGAGCCATGGTTTTGGCCCGCACGACGCGGAGCACGACGTTGCAGGAATTCTGCGAACCGGGGCCAGTGAAGGCACTGACGTAATTGGACGCATCGTCACCCGTTTCATCGGCAATCAACTGTGCCGGAGTGGGCGGCGGCTTGACGGCCGCGCAGATGGCGGGCACCGCGAACAAGGAATGCGGGGGGCGCGCTGAATGAGACTTTTGTGAGGTCGACGAACGTCGTCGGCGGAGTGTTCGGCGCATTGGACTCGGCGCGGATCAGGAGCGAGTCCTTTTGATCGATCCAGGCCTTGACATTCACTCCCTGCGTGCTGCCGGTATAGATCGTGGTTGAAATCCCGTCGAGAGTTTCGGTTCCAGTGGGCTTGAGGTTGCCGTTCG
The DNA here is from genome assembly GCA_963813015.1 of uncultured Acidobacteriaceae bacterium. Lineage (GTDB taxonomy): Bacteria > Acidobacteriota > Terriglobia > Terriglobales > Acidobacteriaceae > Telmatobacter. The sequence goes on along the minus strand of CAWEXN010000007.1, from coordinate 411,421 downwards.
CGATGTCGGCTGACAGATCCGCAATCGCGGCAAAGGGGTCGCCCCAGTCGCCCGAGAAAGTGCCGGCGCTGCAGCCAACGTTGCTGTCGTTCGGATTCCAGGTCAAGTTGGTGCCCCCGGCGATGTCGATCAGGTTGTCGGTGGTGGATGCGGGCGTTGCGCCCTGAGCCGGAAGAAAGATCACCATGAGAGCCTTCGAGCCATTCCTATAGATGGTCGTTGTCGACCCCGGGGAACCACCGGCTTGCGTGATGGTATAAGCCGTTGGCGGCGCTTGCGCGTTCAGGAGCGGAAGAGGCGCAAGCAGACAAAGGCAGACGAGGATGCGTGGAGTGGCCATCGAACGAAACTCCCTGTGGAAGTGATGATTGAAACCGGGAAACTGGCGATGATGATGCAACGAAGGGGCCTGAAAAGATGAGCCGATGATATTTGCCGGAGTGGCGGCCGTCAAGATGCTCGATCGAGCTAATGTGTCTTGATTGAGCCTGGCTAAAAGATATCGCGAAGTTTCACGAATGCGTCGAGCTCGATGAGATGCTGGCCTTCGGGAGCTCTGTCGACGGCCGCGTGCTCGAGAATCCAGGTGTCCGGGTGAAAAAGAAAAACGGCGTGCAGGCCGGCGGCGAGCGCGGGGTTGATATCGCTTTTGGGGCTGTTGCCGATCATCCAGCTGGTGTGCGGCTTGAGCTCGTGGCGTGCGATCACGGCGCGATAAGTGGCCGGATCCTTCTCGGCCGGAATCTCCACTGCGGCAAAATAAGGCGCAAGCCCCGAGCGCGCCAGCTTGTCCGCCTGCTCGGCGCGGTTGCCCTTGGTCATCAGGATGAGATGGTGGCGCGTGGAAAGCTCGGCGAGGGTCTCGGCGACGCCGGGAAGCAACTCGATCTCCTGCTCGGCGATGGAGCGCGCGAATCCGCGAATGCGCTGGCGCTTTTCTTCCGCGACGGGCGCGGGGCTGAGGCGCTCGAAGCAATCGACCAGCGAGCGCGTAAAGCTCGACAGGCCGTAGCCGTGGGTGAGGATGGTCTCGCGCTCGACGGCGTTGAGGGCCTGGCGGACTTCAGCGGGTGAGTACTCGTGGTGGTCGAGAAAACTGATGAAGGCGGCGATGGCGCGCTCGAAGTAGATGTTGTTTTCCCAAAGCGTATCGTCGGCGTCGATGAGCAGCGTTTGGCCGGCAGGGAAGCGGGGCATGGGCAAAGAATACTAGCTTTCAGGGGCGGGTTATAGAGACGCCCAGACCGGGGGAAGAGTGAATGAGTGAAGAAGTGAAAGAGTGAATCGTCGACACGGGCGCGAGGAAATCAGCTCTTGGCGATGGTTATCTCCAACCTGATCCCCGCTCCTTCCATCATCCCTTCCAGGCCCCAAGCAGGCGTCTCACGAGCACGAGCTGTCCAAGGTGATACGCGTTGTGATCGGCCGTGAGCAGCGCCTCGCGCAGGATGGTTTGCCCGCTGCCGTGCGGAATGCGCGCGTACAGATCGGTCTTAGGGTTTTGGATGAGATCGCACATTGCCTTCAGGTCGTGGCGGAAAGCGCGCACGCTTTTATCCCATGCCCTCGCGTCGGGCGGCGCAGGCGTTTTGGGCCAGTAGCCGCTGGGCCAGTCCGGCGATTGATGGCCCGGATCGCGCGAGAACTCGAGAATGTCCGATTGCGCGATGCGCAGGTGCTCCAGGATCTCCCAAGGCGAATGCTCAGCGCCTTTGGGCCGCTTGCCGCGCAGAGCGGGCGAGAGCCCGCGGACTGCGGTTTCGAAGTCCGCATGCGCATGGCCGCCGTGGAGCAGTTCAAGCAAATGTTGCCGCAGCGCCGTGTCGTGGTCCTGCGCTGCTGAGGATTTTTTCGTCGGCATTCTGATTCTCCCGGCTGGAGCAGCGGATTCGTGATGCGATCTCCCTAAAAAACCTGCACCCCAGATCGTACGCATGGAGGGATTCATTCCCATGTGCGGCCGATGCAACAATTTTCGCGCACAACTCAAAACGGGTCGCTGAAACAGGAAGTCTGGAGCGAATCGTGAGCGCGACTAGCTGCTGGCTAATACCGCTTTCTGCGCGGCAAAGATCTCCTTCAGCCCGGTCTCGGCCAGATCGATCAGCCCATTCAACTGCGCGCGCGAAAACGAACCTTTTTCCGCTGTGGCCTGTGCCTCCACGAGCCCCCCATCGGCGGTCATCACCACATTCATGTCCACCTCGGCCTGGGAGTCTTCTTCGTAGCAAAGGTCGAGGAGCGCTTCGCCACCCACGATCCCTACCGACGTCGCGGCCACCAGTTGCTTGAGCGGCGAACTCTTGAGAGTACCCGCTTTGACCAGCGCATTGAGCGCCAACCCGAGCGCCACCGCCGCTCCTGTGATGGCCGCCGTGCGTGTACCGCCATCAGCCTGAATCACATCGCAGTCGAGGATCACCGTGCGCTCGCCCAGCGCGTGCATGTCGACGACGGACCGCAGGCTCCGCCCGATCAGCCGCTGAATCTCGTGCGTGCGCCCACCGATCTTGCCGCGCTCGCTCTCGCGCGGCGTCCGTGTCACCGTCGAACGGGGCAGCATCGCGTATTCGGCCGTCACCCAGCCGCGCCCCGAGTTGCGCAGCCATCCGGGCACGCCCTGCTCAATGGTCGCGTTGGTCAGCACCCGCGTGTTGCCCAGACTCACCAGCACGGAGCCTTCAGCAGTCTGCACGTAGCCGGGCGTGAGCAAAAGCGGGCGAAGCTGGCCAGGGCTTCTGCCGCCGGGTCGGAGAGAGAGATTGCCCGTTGGTCCCTTTGCACTTCCTGTTACGTTTCCTGTTCCGGTCGCGGTCATAGACGGATTGTACGAGAGCGGCGCGGCGCCAGGTGGCCGGGAATCCTGGTTCCGCAATGGGAATCGAAGGAATTCAAGTTCCGGAAGGGGAATCAGGCTTTAACCATCTGATAAGAATGGCTTTCTGTGTTGTGCCACGCGGCCGCCTGTTTCATTTTGGAACGCCTGCGCAAATCGATGCCGTCTCCGATTGTGGGGCTCGGGAGCCTTATCTCTTCCGTGATCATGAACTTAGAAATCCCGTCCCTGTTTGGCACGCCACGTGTATGAAAACAGGACAAAGTCCACCGGCAAACGCAGAAACGGGAACCTGGGCGGGGACATCCGTGACGATCCAGAAACCACGAACCACGATCCAAGAAACACGATCAAGCAACCACGATCCACGAACCGCGAACCACGGTCCACGGCAGGAAAGGAACCATCGCATGCACACGACAGAAACATTCAGGGCAACGGGACGGAAACGGATTGGCGGCGCAATGCGCAAGGAAGTGAGCCTCGCCCGCAAGCAGGTCAGCCTCGACCCCAAGGAGCCCAATCTTGACTGCGAGGGACCTGACCTGAAGAGGAATCACGCGGACAGCAAGCTGAAGACCCCCGACCGCAAGCGTGTGGAAACGGTCGTCGAGACTCTTGCCACGTTGCGCGGTCGCGGAGAGACTCTGCCCGAGGTAGCGCACGACGCGCGCAATATGGTCACGGCGCTGGGGCTCTACTGCGATCTGCTGGAGGAGCCGGGCGTTCTCGCCACTCCCTTCATGCATTACGGGCACGAACTGCGGTTGGTAGCTGCGGCCAGCCGCCGCCTCGTGGAGAAGATCGTCGCCATCAACGCGCTGCGCGAACTGCCGGGTACGGCCAGCGTGGGCAGCGTTCCCGGAGCGGCATTTTCTCAAATCCCCGCAACGGCATTGGCTCAACCCATCGAAACGCATTCATGGGCCGCGCAGGGAGAAAGGGAGCACGCCGGAAGCTCGATCTTCGACCAGGATCCCGGCAGCGACGCGTCCGACCTGGACAAAGCGGCAATTGCCGATCCAAGCCGCGCCAGCGCAAGCCGGCGCTGGGATCTGCTGCCCGCCGTGCCGATTGCGAACCTGGCCGCAGAGTTGCTGGCCAACCGCAATCTGCTGGCCGCTCTGGCCGGGCCTACCATCGCACTGACCGTTCACGCCGAGGGCGGAGCGCGCCCGGTGCGATTGACCGGCGAAGACCTGACGCGCGTGCTCGTAAACCTGGTGAAGAACGCAACGGAGGCCATGCCCTCGGGCGGCCGCATCCATATCGGCTTGCACGAGGAGCCCCCCGCGCAGGGCACCGCCGCCTGCCTTCTGCTCACCGTGGAGGACAGCGGCCCGGGAATCCCGTTGGATGCACTGGAGACGATCTTCACCTCCGGCTACACTTTGCATGGCATGAGCGATGGCTCGCACGGCAACTGGACACTCAGCCACCGCGGCCTGGGTCTCACCATCACGCGCTCCATCGTGGAAGGCGCCGGGGGACGCATCTCCGCCGGCAATCGCGAGCGCGGCGGGGCACGCTTCGCCCTGGAGTTGCCGCTGCGCAGGACAAACTGAGGGCCTCCGGCCGCACTGCAGTGCAGCAAGCTGTGTTTCTTTCCGGAGGCCCACCATGAGCCGGATGAGCAAGAGGACGCGATCAGCTTCTAGCGAAGCGTGAGTGGCCAAAAGCTAGAGGCTAGGAGCTAGCAGCTAGAAGCTTTCATGAGAGGCGAATACAATGCTGGATACAGTCTTCAACACACGAGAGATGGAGTTCATTCCACAACTTTCCGAGCCGGCGATCCGCCTGCACCTTCTGGTCGTGGATGCGGACGCAGCGGTGCGCTCGGCCTGCGCAGAGATCGCGGAGAGCCTGGGCTATGCGGTCGACAGTACGGGCGACCTGACCCAGGCGCGTGGCCTTTTGCGCGGCCACATCGCCGACATTCTGCTGGTCAATCTGCCCTCGGGGTCGAATGAAGGGCTCGAACTTGTCTCCGAGGTGAAGCTCCTCTATCCCGACACATCGGTGATTGCCATGACCGCTACCGGCTCAGTGAACACGGCGGTCGAGGCCATGCGATGCGGCGCCTCGGACTACCTCACCAAGCCTTTCGCCATGGACGAGTTGTCGACAGTCCTCGATCGCGCCGCGCAGGCCCACATGACCGACACCGCCACGCGCCAATTGAGGGAGCGGCTGCGCCTGTCGGAGGGTCTGGGTTCGATGATCGGCCGCTCGCCGGAGATGGAGAAGATCTACCGCATCCTTTCGAAGGTTGCCCAGAGCACGCATCCCGTCCTGATCCTCGGCGAGAGCGGCACGGGCAAGGAGTTGGTCGCGCGCACCATTCACGCCTACGGCCCCAACTCCCAAAAGCCCTTTCTGCCGGTCGACTGCGGATCACTGGTGCCAACGCTCATCGAAAGCGAGCTGTTCGGCTACGTCAAGGGCGCCTTCACCGGCGCCATGCGCTCAAAAGACGGACTGCTGGTCTCGGCCGAGGGCGGCACCGTCTTCCTCGACGAGATCGGCGAGCTCACGCTCGACTTGCAGGCCAAGCTTCTGCGCGCTCTCCAGGAGAAAGAGGTTCGCCCGGTCGGCGCTACGCACCGCATTCCAATCAAGGCGCGCATCGTGGCCGCCACCAACCGCGATCTCGCTACCATGGTGGAGAAGGGCACCTTCCGCAAGGACCTGTTCTATCGTTTAAACGTAGTCAACCTGCGGCTGCCCTCGCTGCGCGACCGCCGCGAAGACATTCCTCTGCTCGCCGCGCACTTTCTTGACCGCATCAGCCGCGAGCACAACCGCAAGTTCACTCTGAGCGACGAGGCTCTGCGCACCATGATGCGCCACGATTGGCCGGGCAACGTGCGCGAGCTTGAGAACTCCATCGAGCGCGCCACCGCGCTTTCCTCGGGTCCGGTGCTGCACCTGGGCGATCTGCCCACGCAGTTGCAGCAGCAGGCTCTCCAGCAGGACTTCGACGCGCGCCACGCCGGCGACGTCGAGGATGCCGGAGCCCTTGCCGCGTCCGGAGTGAAACCTCTGGCCGACCTCGAGCGCGACGCGATCCTAAGCGCAATCCGCACCCTCAACGGCGATAAGCTGCAAGCGGCAAGGCTCCTGGGCATCGGCAAGACCACTCTCTATCGAAAGCTCAAGGAATACGGCATCGCCGACCCGCTGGGAGAGTAACGACAGCTTCTAGCCTCTAGCTCCCAGCTTCCAGCTCCATCCCGCCGCCGTGGACAGCCGAGGTCATCCTCGAAGATCTTTCTGATCGGGAACAAGCCGGAAGATACGAGCAAAGCGCCAGAAGCCAAAAACCGAACGCTAGCAGCTGGAAGCTAGTAGCTAGGAGCTGAATGATGAGCATCCTTTTAGTCACCGGAATCGAAGGCGCGCGAAACTGCGCCGATGTCGTCCAAAAGCATCTGGGCATGGTGGTTGAAGTGGCCGTAGGGCGCCGCGAAGCCCTTGCCCGCCTGCGCAAGAGCGAGTTTCTGGCTCTGGTGATCGACGACACCCTGGCCGAGTGCGACCCCGCAGCCGCCGACCGCATCTGCGAACAGGCCGGCCTCGCCATTCCTCTGCAGATCAATTTCGCCGTGTCGGGAGCGGAGCGCCTTATCCGTGAGATTCGCTCGGCCCTCCATCGCCGCGAGCGCGAGCAGGCTGTGGCCCGCCGCGCCGCCGCTGCCGCCATTGAAGCTGAGCTCAAGTCGACAGTCGCCGGCCTCCTGCTGCACTCGCAGCTGGCGCTTTCGGGCGCCGAGGTCCCCGCTCCGCTCGCCGACCGTCTTCGAGTCGTCGCCGATCTGGCCGGCAGCCTGCGCCAGCAGCTTAGCATTCCCGCTGTTGCCCGCGCCGCTGGTGCCGCCCACGTCGGCGCCGCAGGCTGACCTCAGGCCGAGCCCCAGCTGCGCATACGATTGACGCTGAGGTACGCCTCGCATGGCCCTCCGCAACGCAGCCGCCAGACTTTTTTAACGCGCACTTGAGAAACTGTCTTCCTTGGCGATGAAACGGCCGCTAACTCCCTGGCCGCTTCATCGCGCTTTTCTTTCGGCATCGCTCCCCAGTCAAATTCATTCATTCCCGTTCGCACCCGGCTCCCTTTGCGTCCGAGGGAAATCCCTGCCGCTTACACACGTCCTATGGAATCGAATACCCTAGAGAGTTCAGAGGGGTTTTCCATGACCGTCATCCGCCAGGAAGATTTCATCGCGAGCGTTGCGGGCGCGTTGCAGTACATCAGCTACTACCACCCGGTCGATTACATTCAAGCGCTCGCCCAGGCCTACGAACGCGAGCAGTCGCTCGCCGCACGCGACGCCATGGCGCAGATTCTCATCAACAGCCGCATGTGCTTCGAGGGCCATCGCCCCGTCTGCCAGGACACGGGCATCGTGAACGCCTTCGTCAAGTTGGGCATGGACGTGCGCTTCGAACCGGCCAATCTTGATTTGCAGCAGATGATCGACCAGGGCGTCCGCCGCGCCTATCTCGATCCCGACAACAAACTGCGCGCCAGCCTTCAGGCCGATCCCGCCGGCAGGCGCATCAACACCAAAGACAACACGCCTGCCGCGGTCTTTGTTGAAGTCGTGCGCGGCTCGACCGTCGAAGTCACCGTCGCGGCCAAAGGCGGCGGCTCAGAGGCCAAATCGAAGTTCGTCATGCTCAATCCCAACGATTCGGTCGTCGACTGGGTTTTGAAGACGGTACCCACGATGGGGGCCGGCTGGTGCCCGCCGGGAATTTTGGGCATCGGCATCGGCGGGACCGCCGAAAAGGCCATGCTCCTGGCCAAGCAGTCGCTCATGGACCCCATCGACATTCAGGAGCTGATTGCCCGCGGTCCCAAGACCACCGCCGAAAAACTTCGCGTCGAGCTCTACGACAAAGTGAACCGCCTCGGCATCGGCGCGCAGGGCCTCGGCGGCCTCACGACTGTGCTCGACGTGAAGGTGGTCGACACGCCGGCGCACGCGGCCAACCTGCCCGTCGCAATGATCCCGAACTGCGCCGCCACGCGCCACGCGCATATCGTGCTCGATGGCTCCGGCCCCGTCTTTCTCGATCCGCCGCCCCTCGACGCCTGGCCGAAGCTGACTTATGACGTGTCGAGTGCGCGCCGCGTCAATCTCGACACCGTTACCCGCGACGAAGCCGCCACCTGGAAACCCGGCGAAGTGCTTCTGCTCACCGGCAAGCTACTGACGGGCCGCGACGCCGCGCACAAGCGCATGAGCGACATGCTCAACCGCGGCGAAAAGCTGCCCGTCAATCTCAAGGGCCGCTTTATTTATTACGTAGGACCTGTGGATCCAGTACGCAACGAAGTTGTCGGCCCGGCCGGCCCCACAACCGCCACGCGCATGGACAAGTTCACGCGCCAGATGCTCTCTCAAACCGGCCTGCTGGGCATGGTAGGCAAGGCCGAGCGCGGCCCTGAAGCGATCGAGGCCATCCGCGAGTTCGGCGCGGTGTATCTGATGGCCGTCGGAGGCGCGGCTTATCTCGTCTCCAAAGCCATTCGCGGTTCGCGCCTGCTAGCCTTCGAGGACTTGGGCATGGAAGCGATCTACGAATTCGATGTGAAGGACATGCCTGTTACCGTGGCCGTCGATTCGAAGGGAACCAGCGTGCACATTACAGGCCCTGCCGAATGGCAGCAGCGCATCGCGGGCATTCCGATTCTGCAGTGAGCCCGCCGTCGTTTGGCTTTGCGATCTTCCGTGTCTCAAGATTGAGGGGCCTGGCACCAGCCTAGGCAACGCTTAATGATGAATTAGCTGTTAACCTGCGAGAATTGTGAATCGGCTATTACTTCTCGCGCTCTGTGTTGTGTTTCCTTTTGGCAGCGTCTTTGCCCAACCGTCCGGCTGGCAGCCGTCGCCCGGCCACACGCAGGTTCCCATCTGGCTTGGTGCAGCGCCCGATCCGCAGCCAGTAAGTGGGCCGGAGACGGTCACCACCAATCCAAAAGAACTGATCGGAGGGCGCACGGTCACCGCCGTCAGCAACGTGACCACCCCCACGATGACGGTCTACGCGCCAACCGCCGCAAACACCGGCGCTGCCGTCGTTGTCTTTCCCGGAGGCGGTTATCAGATTCTGGCTATCGATCTTGAGGGAACGGAAGTCTGCGACTGGCTGACGCAAAAGGGAATCACGTGCGTGCTGCTGAAGTACCGCGTGACGGACATCGGGCCGTACCCGAAATCGGGACCCTTTCCCGAGTCGCCGATGGCACTCGAAGACGCGCAGAGAGCGCTGCGGCTGGTGCGCTTTCACGCTGCCGATTGGCACATCGATCCGCACAAGATCGGAGTGCTCGGGTTTTCCGCAGGCGGACATTTGACCGTGGCGACCAGCGTCTATTTCGAGAAGCATTTGTATTCACCCGTCGACGCCGCGGACCAGCTCAGTTGCCGCCCTGACTTTGCCGTGGCCATTTATCCCGGCCATCTGTCGCGGGCCGCGGCGGAGTACGATGCCGGGATGGGCACGACGAAGTACGCGCTTCCTCCACCCGATCCGCTTGCGGCCGCCGACGAAAATCTCGGCCTGAATCCCGACATAGCCGTCACCAGCGAGACTCCGCCCACGTTCCTGCTTCAGGCCGAAGACGACCACGTCGACAGTGTGTACGACTCGTTGTCCTATTACATTGCGCTCAACAAAGCCGGAGTTCCGGCGGAGATGCATTTGTACGCGCAGGGCAATCACGCGTTTGGCCTACGGCGCACCAAGCTTCCCATCACCGCATGGCCTCAGTTGGTTGAAACCTGGCTCGGAACCATCGGCATGATTTCAGACTCGTCGCATGCCGCCACGCGCTCTAACGAGCTCCGCTAACCCCGCCAGCTCCGCGAACTCCGCCGCTTCTCACGCATGCGTCAGATACCCCATCCCATCCAGCACGCCGCGCATGAATGCGAAGCTCTCAATCACGCCGGGCATGGGATCGTCAGGGTGAATCTCGTATTCGAGATCGATGAAGCCTTGATAGCCGATCTTGATCAGCGCCTCGAACATTTCGCGGAAGGGCAGGATACCCTCGCCCACGGGAACCTGGCTCTCCTTGCTGGCAAAACTCGTCAGATCCTTCACGTGCATGTTGTAGAGGCGTGGCCCGCAGGCGTGAATCGCTTCAACAAGATTGGCTCCCGCACGCGCGGCGTGGCCCACGTCGATGCAGCATCCGATCCGCGGGTCCATGTTCTTGATCGCCTTCAAGACATCGAACGGTGAAGGGAAGAGCGTGTCCTCCGGCCCGTGATTGTGGATCGCGAGGCGAATGTCGTACTCCTTCACGAACGGTTCGATTAGCGGAAGCGTGTCCGGCGTGGGATCTCCGGCCACGATCACCTTGATCCCGGCCCTCTTGCAGTACTCGAACTTGGCGCGAATTTCGTCGCTGGTGTTGTCCTTGAAATAGATGGCGCCCGCGGCATGGAGCTTAATGCCGTTAGCGGCGTAGTCGGCCAGCGCCTGTGCCTCCGGCGTGGGGTCCATCGGCAAATGATCCTTCACGTCCTTGCAGTTCAGACTGGCAAGGTTCAACTGCTTCATGAAGCCGATCAGTTGTGCGCGCGTGAAGTTGCGAAAGGTATAACTGGCCAGGCCAAGGCTGAGCGGCGAAAACTTCCCCGAAGCCGGAATCGCCTCCGCCCGCGCCGCCGCGGCGCCCATCAGCGCCGGCAGAATTCCTGTGGTTGCGCAGGCCGCCGTGACCGCGCCCGACTGCAAAAATCCCCGGCGAGACAATCCGTTTTTCATCGCTTCAACGCTTTCTATGCGTCCTGCCGCCCCCGCATGACACGACTCGCGTTCCGCGGTTCACGCAATCTCTGATTCCTGCCCCCTGAAACCTGACACCTGCGCTACTGTTTTCCCCACCGGTACACCAGTCCGCCTGTAAAGCCCCGGCTGGCCTGAATCGTCGATCCAAAGCCAGTGAAAAAATATTCCGGAGCCAGTTTCAACGCCAGGTTCGGAGTGACGTTTAATTCGCCGATCACGCTGGCGCTCGCAGCAAACGTGTTGGCATCCGGGTAAAGGCCCTTATCGACGGGCGGAATGCCGTTTGTGTCGCCGGAGAAGTTGCCATATGCCCAGCCGGCCATCGCGCGGCCTGAGATGGCGAATTTGGGTTGCAGGTAAAAACGATAAACCGGGCCGCCGATCACATCGTACTGGCTGATCGCGGGCCGGGTGAAATAGCCGGTGCAGTAGGTCGTGATGTTGCAATATGCCGTTCCAAAGTAGCCACGGCCGATGAGCGTATAGCCCAGCCTCTCGGTCGAAAATCGCGTCAGGCCCGTCTCCCATGCATAGTAGGTCAACCGCTGCAGGTTGGGGCCTGGCTTAAAGCGCAGGTAGCCCATGTCCAGGTAGGTTTCCCAGCGGTGATCGTAGGCATCGTGAATCGCCGTGCTGCGGCGCTGCGCGCGGCGCAGTCGAATCCGCTCCTGCACGCTGATCTCGCCCTGAGTTTCTTGAGGGGTCTGCTGCGCGCTGCCGGAAGGCTGGTTCTGGGCCAGTTCCAGCTTTTGAGCGAGATTCAAGTTTTGATCCAGCGTCGGGTTCGACGAAGAATAATTCGAGCTTTGCGCATAAACGGCGGGCATCACCGGGAAAGTAAGCGCCAGCAAAATTGCAAGACGGCGAAAGAAGTGCATCGGGTTCGGATTTCCTCCATGGGAGTGCGAAAGCTCGCGCGGTGACCGGTCCAATTCTGCATTTCGAGTGTCCGCCGCTGCGGAATCGCTCCTCTCGAATCGTGGTTTCAGGGCGGTCTTGATGCGGCGCTTCCCCCATCTGGTATTAAATCACCTCGGGGGCAGCCGAGTATTGGAACCCAGACCGGATATCGCTGCCGAGCCTGTGATTCGGGACGTGCCGTTTAGACGCGCGCCAGCCGGAACCGGCACTCCTCGCGTGCGCAACTTTCACCGTCACATCGAGGCTCTTCTGCGATGATAGCCATGGGAGGCGCCGCGAACGATGGGACGCATTTTGTTCGGAATCATCTTGTGCTTGATTCTGCTGCCGCTGGCCGTGCTCGCATGGTTTCACTTCGGGCATCCGCCCGTAGCCGTAGCTGATCAGCCATTTCCGTTCGAGAGGCAGATTGTCTCGATCCCTCTCAACGCGCGCATCGATCGCGAGATGCCCGGCAGCCCTCCGATCCAGTCCAACGAAGACACGTTCAACTCCGGCGCGCAGATCTACAGTGACCAATGCGCCGTGTGCCATGGCTTTTATGGCAAGCCCTCGAGCCTCGGCGCCAGCATGTATCCAAAAGCTCCGCAGCTTTGGGTGCAGCACAAGGGATCGAGCGTAGTAGGAGTGAGCGACGACCCTCCCGGCGAAACCTACTGGAAGGTGTCGAACGGCATTCGGTTTACAGGTATGCCGAGCTTCAAGGGTACGCTCACCGATACTGAGATATGGCAGGTAACCTTGCTCCTGGCCAGCGCAGATAAGCAGCTGCCGCCGGCGGCGGTCCAGATCGTGCGCGGCGAGCTGCCGCCAGACTCTGCGCCGGCGCCCTCGGCAAAACCATAACCTCAGCGGTTCGCCAACCAGGCGTCACACTGAGAATTGAGAACTGCGAATTACAAACTGTATTCCGCGAGATGGCGCAATGAACGTAGTGGATTGGCTTCGCAAAGGTTTCGGATACGTGCTCCTGAGCATGGGCGTCTCGCGTCCCGCGCCCAAGCCCAGGCCCCAGTCAAAACCCGAGTCCCCTTACAATAAAGAAGGAAGCACAAAGCCCCCAGCCGATGGCGGATAAAGACAACAAAGAAGCTGAGCAGACCGGATCCGCCAACGGATCGCAAAACGGTTCTGACCAGCCGAAGCGCAAGGCCGATGATGAAGTTGTCGGCAAGGTCTACGATGCGCGCCTGATGCGGCGGCTCGGCCGTTTCGTCCGTCCTTATTGGCTGCAGGCGGCCATCGCCTCGCTCTCCGTTTCGCTCAAATCGGTGTGCGACGTGGCCGGGCCCATTCTCGTGATGGTCGCCGTCGATCGCTACCTGGCTCCGGAAGCCAGCGATCAGGATCCCTCTAACGCCGTCGCTCACTGGGTTGCCGTCAAGAGCCCACTCGCGCACGCGCTTCCTCAGGCCGCCGTCGAGGGCATCACCCGCCTCGCCGCAATCTACCTCGGCATGCTGGTCCTGGCGTATCTTCTCCAGTTTGTCCAGGTTTACCTCATGCAGTGGATCGGGCAGAAAATCATGTTCGATCTGCGCCGCGACATCTTTCGCCACATGCAGCGCATGGACGTGGGTTTCTTTGACGTTCATCCCGTTGGCCGCCTCGTCACGCGCCTCACGTCGGACGTGGACGCCATCAACGACATGTTTACCGAGGGCGTGCTGGCCATCGTCAATGACGCCTTCATGCTCGTCATCATGGCCGCTGTCATGCTTGCCATCAGTTGGTGGCTGGCGTTGCTCGCTTTCGCTGTTCTACCGCTCATCCTCATCGTCACGCGCATCTTTCGCGACCACGTTCGAGAGAGCTATCGCCGCGTGCGTACCGCCATCGCGCGCATCAACAGCTTTACGCAAGAACACATTTCGGGAATGAGTGTCGTCCAGCTCTTCAACCGTGAAGATCGCGCCTACCGCGACTTTGAAGACGTCAACCGCCAGCACATGATCGCCTTTAAAGACACCATCTTCGCCTACGCGCTCTACTACCCCGCCGTCGACTTTCTATCCTCGGTGGCCATCGCGCTCGTCGTCTGGCGCGGCGGCTTCGGTGTGCTTCATCTGCCGCCCACGGTCACCATCGGCGTGCTCATCATGTTCACGCAGTTTTCGCTGCGTTTCTGGCGGCCCATTCAGGATTTGAGCGATAAATACAACATCCTTCAGGCGGCAATGGCGGCCTGCGAGCGCATCTTCAAGCTCATGGATTCCGAGCCGCAGATCGTGAGTCCAACGCATCCGATTCCCGGCGACGGCTCGAATCGCATTGAATTCGATCACGTCTGGTTCACCTATCAGAAGCTCACCGACGAGCAAAAGGCCGCGGTCGCCGCCGCCCAGGGAAGAGTAGCGCCGGCCTCCTGGCCGGCTGTCGTGCGGGCGTCCTCGCCCGCACTCGATCAAACGCATCCGCAGCCGCACGAAGTGTCAGGGCACGACCGGGGCACCCACCCAGTGGGTGGGTCGCGTGCCATTCAAGCCGCAAACTCGGATGGGGCTTTAGCCCCTGAGGGAACGCCGGACGCCGCGGCCCTCTCAGCCCTCGACGATATCGAATGGATTCTCAAAGACGTCTCCTTCTCGATCGAGCCGGGACAGACCGTCGCCATCGTCGGCCATACCGGCGCAGGCAAAACCACGCTCACCAGCCTCATGATGCGCTTCTACGAGGTCACCGCCGGCCGCATCTTGCTCGACGGAGTCGATCTGCGCGACCACGACCTCACCGAACTCCGCCGCCATTTCGCCGTTGTCCTTCAGGATCCGTTCCTCTTCTCCGGCACCATCGGCGAAAACATTCGCCTCGGCAACGAGCAGATCGACGAACGAGACCATGCGCCGCGCCGCCCGCGACGTCAATGTGCTCGATTTTGTCGACGGCCTTCCGAATGGCTTCGACGAGCCCGTTCGCGAGCGCGGCAGCTCGCTCTCCACCGGCCAAAAGCAGCTCATCAACTTCGCTCGCGCGCTGGCCTACAACCCGCACATCCTCATCCTCGACGAAGCCACCTCCAGCGTCGACACCGACACCGAGCTGCGCATTCGCGGCGCGCTCGAGCGCATGGTCGAGGGCCGGACGAGTGTCTTGATTGCGCACCGGCTCTCGACAGTTCAACGGGCCGACACGATCCTGGTCATGCACAAGGGCCAGTTGCGCGAGATGGGCTCGCACCAGGAGCTACTTGCGCAGCGCGGCCTCTACTGGAAGCTCTACCAGCTCCAGTACAAGGATCAGGAGGCTGGCTTCCTCGCGCCGCCACCCGAGCCATCTCCCGCGCAAGCCGTCTGAGAAGGGGAGAGAACCGGAGAGGAGGCATCCGTCCTATGACCGCTCGGCGGGTATTGTAGTAAGCATCATGAAGCGGCAGCCAAAAGTTGTTCTGATTGTTCTCTGTTTCGTCGCAATTATCACCGGTGCTCAATCTCCGACGGAGGGTGGAAGCATCGCGCAGCGGACGCAAATGCGCGGGTACTGGGTCGATCCCTCCACTGGACTCATGTGGGCTGCGAAAGATAATGGTGACAATGTGAATTGGGGCCAAGCGCTTAAGTATTGCCGCAAACTGGAGCTAGCCGGATATTCCGACTGGAGGCTTCCAACAATCGACGAGTTGCAAGGAATCTATGATGGGAGCACCTTTTCTTCGTCGTCGAGCCACCCGGCTACAGAATACGTTCTTGCGGGGAAGGTAAAGGGGGGCTTGCTTCTGACAGGGAATAATCATTGGAGCAGCACTAAGGGAAAGGACGATCGCGGGCATTCTAATCACTATGCATTCTTTTTTTACTTTGCTGCCGGAAAGCGGGCTTGGGATCCATATGGCTACCGCGGCAACAAACGCGCGCTTTGCGTGCGTGGCTCCGGTGAATGATGCGAGCCATCGCTTGGAAACCGAATGTGTTGGCCGTTAGCGAGTCTGGCCTTCGGCGGGAAATGAGCCCGCGTTAGCGGGCGGCAAGACGATAGCCCCAGGCGCGAGCCTGGGGACAACACGCATCGCGCCGTCGCCAGCCCGCTTTAGCGGGCGAAAGAATCGGACCAAATCACCAAAGAGAGCCTCGGCCTTTAGGCTCGGAGAAACAATCGCACGCCTCACGATATGATGGAATCAGAAGATTCCCCGCGTATCCCATTGCAATTCGGCCGGGACTCTCAGACTGAACCACCGTGACCACGCCGCCCCAAGTCGAGCTCTTTGATACCAGCCTGCGCGACGGACTGCAGCAGCCGGAGCTCGAAATCTCTGTGCCCAATGCCGTTCTGCTCTTGCAGCGCATGGCGGCTTTCGGCGTGCGCTACGCGGAGATCGGCTTTGCCGGAGCTAACCAATTCGTCTCCGATCTGACCGCGGCTCTCGAATCCGTCGACACCGGCGCCATGCGCCTCGCACTCTTCGGGCGTTCGCGCGGCCGCGGTACGAAAGTCGAGGATTGGCCGGATGTCCAATTCATCGTCCGCCACAAGCACCGCATCCCCGCCGCCGTGATCGTCGTCAAGTCGCGTCTGCTCGACGTGGAGCGCTCGCTCGAAACCACTCTCGAAGAAAATCTGCTCATGGTGCGCGAGACCGTCGATCTTCTGCAACAGCACGGCCTTGAAGTCCTCATCGATCTCGAGCACGCCATGGATGCCAGTTGCGGCCGCTGTGAAAATGGCAATCCCTGCGGCGGCGATTTTGCCCAGCGCAGCCTCGACCACTTTCACCGCCTCGTCGAACAGTGCGTCCAGCAAAAAGTCAGCCGCATCGTCGTCTGCGATACCAACGGCGGCGCCGGCCCCGAAGAGGTTTCGACGGTCATCTCCTCGCTCATCCGCAATTTCCCCGGCGCGCAATTCGGATTTCATGGCCACACCGATCGCGGCCTCGGCATCGCCAACACGCGCGCCGCGATTCTGGCCGGCTCTCGTCATATTCAGGGCACGCTCATTGGAACCGGCGAGCGCTGCGGCAATGTGAACCTGACCACTGTCGTCGGCGCCATGCAGCTTCGCGGCGAAGCGGAGTTCGTTCCGCCCGCGTCTCTGCCCGGCCTCACCTCGCTCGCCCACTCCGCTTACGCGGCCTTCGGACTCGAACCGCCCCACGGTGCGCCTATCGTAGGCCCCGGCGCATTCGGCACGTGGGCCGGCATGCACGGCTCCAGCGAGCGCAAGAATCCCGGCGCCTACCTCTGGACCGATCCCGCTCTCGTCGGCGCCAGCCCCGTGATCGGCGTCAACGCGCAGTCGGGCCGCGCCAACATTATGCTGCTCTCGGAATCGCTCGGCGTGGCGCTCAACTCCGCGCAGGCGCAGGCGCTCATTGACGCCAACCAGGCCATGATCGAGGGCGGAGGCTTCACTGCCAGCGAAGTTTCATTCCGCCTGGCTTGCATGCGCACACTCGGAACCCTGCGCAACTGGTTCTCAGTCAAGAGCTGGCGCGTTCACGATGAGTCCGACGAAATCGGCGGGCGCTATGTTCAGGCCCACATGGTTCTCACCATCGGCGAGTCCAAAGTGGTCGTCTCGCGCGCAGAGGGCGCTGGTCCCGTGGACGCGCTGACCAAGGCCATGCGGCACGAACTTGACAAGTACTACCCTGCGCTCGCCGAAATGCGCCTCGGCACCTTCACCGTTGCCGCGCTCGACGTCCGCGCGCACGATTCCGCGGCGCACGTGCGCGTCACTGTCAGCTTCATCGCTGAGGGACACGAGCCATGGGTCACTGCCGGCGTCAGCAGTGATTTAAACGAAGCCGCGCTGATGGCCATCGTCGACGGCTTCCACTATTGGCTTCTGATGCAGAACGGCAACACCGCCCATCGCGGCAAATCCGCCGAGCAAGCCGCCGCGCAGCCCGTGAGCGGCCTGATTCACTAAAAGTCGCGTCTGCAGTCCTCCGCAAGCCGAACAACCAGAAGGAATTATCCACGCGTCGCAACCTGCGCGCGGTTTCCGCGTCAAAACTGGCCGTTCCCAAGTGGGTTCTATCCCCCTATTGGGTGATTTTGCTCACAGAACTTCCGCGCACATACTCCGACACTAAGGCCAATCCAGCGAAGACTGGTTTCGTGCTTCAAGCAAATCGGAGTTTGTGATGCGCGTTTCTTTTCTTCTGATCTGTTGTGATCGGCCCCGTGGGAAATCCCCGGAGGGAGGACTGCCGTGTCCACTCAACTTCTTCATGCGCCACTTGACCTAGCTGCCAACGGCCCCGACTCGCGATACATTCGCGAAACCAGCATCGAGCTTCTCGACTACGAAACCGAGGAACTCGCCGCTTTGCGATTCTCCATCATTCTTACCGCGCGATGGGCCGCCTCGGAAGATGAACCTCCCGAGCGCCGCGCCGAATTGCGCGATGAGCTGGAGCTACTTCGCCAACACTACGGCGACAAGGTCGACGAGATCGCCATGACCTTTGGTGTGCAGAAGGCCATGGAAACGCAGAATCAAGTGGAGCGAACAGTCGTTGTGCCACGTGACCTGCAGCAGTTCCCGGTGGAGATCGATGACAAGCATTGCACCGAGGAAGATTTGGGCCTCTAACGCCGGTGGAAGGAGCAAGGGCCTTTAGGCCCCTGAGAAGCCCGCCAAATTTGCGGGGGCTTTAGCCCCGGAAAAGCGATCGAGCGCCAATATTTCTCACAGAACTATTAGGACGTTCAGCAAAAATGCGCCACCTCCATCGCGGAAGTGGCGCATTTACTTTCTAGTTTAAAGCAAATGAAACAATTTACTTGGCCGCCAGCGAAGGCCGCGGATCGAGTGAGCCATTGGCGTAGCCCTTGGCCATCTCGGTGATCGTGATCGGCTTGTAGTCGCCCGCGTGGCCGGCCTGCCCAAACTGGGTCATGCGCTCCGCCACGACCTTGGCCATCGCCTCGCGCGCCGGCTTTAGATAGTCGCGCGGATCGAACTTCTCCGGGCTCAGCGCGAATACCTTGCGGATTGCGCCGGTAATCGCCAGCCGGTTGTCGGTATCCACGTTGATCTTGCGCACGCCGTTGCGGATGCCGAGCTGAATCTCCTCGACCGGCACGCCCCACGTCGGCTTCAACTTGCCGCCGTACTCGTTCACGATGTCCTGCAGTTCCTTGGGCACCGACGAGCTGCCGTGCATTACCAGGTGCGTGTGCGGCAGCCGCTTGTGAATCGCGATGAGAATGTCCATCTTCAGCACCGAGCCGTCCGGCTTTTTGTTGAACTTGTACGCGCCGTGACTGGTCCCAATCGCGATGGCCAGCGCATCCACGCCGGTGCGCTCCGCGAATTCGACAGCCTGATCGGGATCGGTGACGTGCTCCAGGCCCGTGCCGCCCGCGCCGTGGCCGTCTTCAATGCCGCCCAGCACGCCGATCTCGCCTTCCACCGTCACGCCGCGCTCGTGCGCGTAATCCACCACGCGCCGCGTCACGTCGACATTCTGATCAAACGTCGACGGCGTCTTTCCATCCTCCAGCAGCGAGCCGTCCATCATCACGCTTGTGTAGCCCAGTTCGATCGCGCTCCTGCACGTTTCAAAGCTGTTGCCGTGATCCTGGTGCATGGCAATGGGAATATCGGGATTCAGCTCCGCTGCCGCCTGGATCAGCCTGAACAGGTAAAGGTCCTCGGCAAACGCCCGAGCACCGCGGCTCGCCTGCACGATCACCGGCGACTTGGTCTGCTTGGCCGCCATCATGATGGCTTGAATCTGCTCCATGTCATTGACGTTAAATGCGCCTACGCCATATCCGCCCTTCGCAGCTTCATCGAGGAGCTGCCGCATTGAAACGAGAGGCATATGAATTCTCCTTTGTGTTGGCTTCGGCCGCTGGAGGCTTCACGCAAATCGAATCTGCGCGCTCACGCGTTTCAGTTCGGCCGTTAGAAATGCAGTCAACCCCATGGTAGCAGAGGGTTGGGTGGAAAATTTGTGACGGCGCGCATGCGCACCATCTCCATCGCGTTGCGCCGCTCCGCACCCTGCTGGCACGCTCAATCCCACCAACAAGGCCAGCGCCGCCAGCGCAAGCAAGTACAGGGGTGCCCCGTCCTTGGCGCCTCTTCTCCGCCAAGGGTGGGATCGCACGAATCCCAGCGATTCACGCGCCGTTACCCGTACACTGATTCCGACTACCCGACTGTCTCGCCAAATTTGAGAATCCGCGTCCGCAGCGCCTCGAATTTCGACTTGTTCAACACCGCCGACATTCCGGCTCGGAAACTCTTGGCACGCTTCCGCTCCGACTCGCGTGCACGCGACCTCAAAATCCGTCGGAACGCCGCCGACCGCTCACCTTCGGAAAGGAGCGCCTCATAGACGTTTAGAATCGGTTCCGCGTGGTGGCAGATCAAGAGAAGATCGGAGCCCACGCGCACGGCTTCCACTCCCGCTTCACCCATCGGTATGAAGTTCGCCACGCCGCCCATCTCCAGATCGTCCGAGAGAACCAGGCCGCGATAACCGATCCGGTTCCTCAACACATCGCCGACCCAGAAGCTCGACACGCTCGCCGGCCGCTTCTTTTCTTTCGTCAACGGATACGCCGCATGGCTCACCATCACCATAGGCAGTTCATCCCGCAGCGCACGGTAAGGTTCCAGATCCTCCTGCCACAACTGTTGCCATGTGCGGCGAATCTTCGGCGTCTCCAGATGCGAATCGAGCGTTCCACCGCCCAGGCCAGGGAAATGCTTCCCGCATCCCGCCACACCCTGCGCTGCCAGCCCCGTCAGAAACGGCCGCGCATACTCAACGACCTCCGCCGCTGTCGCGCCGGCACACCGCGATCCCAGAACCTTCTGCGACGCGGGCAGCCCAAGGTCAAACACCGGCGACAGTGGTGAGTTGAAACCGAACGCTTTCACCGCCCGCGCAATCAACTCACCATGCTCGCGCGCCAATGATGATTGGGTGCCCCATCCTAACGGCGCATTTGTTTTTGCCGTTAGGGTGGGGTAGCGTGCAACCATCTCAACCGGCGGAATCGGCGCCAGCGCATCGCGCAGCCGGTCCACTGTTCCCCCCTCCACATCAACAAACCGTGCGCAATGCGGCGCACAGAACGTCGTCGCTTCCGCCAGCAGCGCCCGCGTCTGCTTTGCATTCTCGATGTTCCGCCGAAACAGAATAATTCCCGCCGGACGCAGCAGTTTCAGCCACGCGCGCTCCAAGGCGGTCAGCTCCGTTCCTTCGAGCCCCACCACCAGCAAACTTCCCGCCGTTTCGCGAAGCGTTCTTGCACTCATCCTGATTTCTCCATCGACCGCAACGACGCTTTTCACTCAATTACGTATTAACTCATTCACTCATATCCTACTGTGCTCATACACTCATATACCGCTTCACTCATTCACTCCTCCATCAGCGTCGACGACCCTCACCCCTAATCGCTGTTTTGTTTCTTCTTCAATTCACCCTGCAACTCCTCCAGCAGATTCAGCGCTTGCAACGGCGTCAGCGCGTTCACGTCCGTTTGCTCGATCCGATCCACAATCTTCTGCGAGAGTGGCGTGAAGATTGTGAGCTGCATCGGATCGGCCTCGGTTTCTACCTGTACGCTCTGCCGCTCCTGCTTCTCGTGTTGCTTGAGTACGTGCTTCGCCCGCTCGATTACCGCCGCAGGCAACCCAGCCAGCCGCGCCACTTCGATTCCGTAGCTCTTGCTCGCCGCGCCCGGCTCAATGTTGTGCAGAAACACGATTCCGCTTGCCGTCTCCTTCACGCCCACGCGAAGATTGCGCACGCGCGGCAACTTCTCTGCCAGCATCGTCAGTTCGTGATAGTGCGTAGCGAACAGCGTTCTCGCGCCGACTTCCGCGTGCAGGTACTCGACCGTCGCCCACGCCAGTGAGAGCCCGTCGAATGTCGCCGTCCCTCGCCCCATCTCGTCCAGCAGAATCAGCGACCGCTTCGTTGCGGTATTCAGAATCGTCGCCGTTTCCGTCATCTCCACCATGAACGTCGATCGCCCGCGCGCCACGTTGTCGCTGGCCCCGATGCGCGTATAAATGCGGTCGACCAGCCCGAACCGCAAGCTGTCGGCGGGAACAAAACTCCCCATCTGTGCCATCAGCACCAGCATCGCCGCCTGCCGCAGGTACGTGCTCTTGCCGCCCATGTTAGGACCGGTCACGAGCAGCAGGCTCGGCGCTTGCGCGCCTTCACTCTTTGGAGCGGAGTGGTCGTGAGCGCACAAATAAAGATCGTTGGCGATGAACCGTCCCTCGCGGATTTCCTCCAGCCATTGCTCGATCACCGGATGGCGCGCCGCGACCGCTTCGAGCACCGGCTCCTCGGACAGCTTTGGCCGCGCATAGCGCCTCGCCGCTGCCAGATGCGCGAAACACGCCAGCAAATCCGCCTCGGCCACCGCCGCCGAGCTCCTGCGAATCCGCCCCGCGCTCTCCAGCACAAATTTTCGCAGCTCGGCAAAAATCCGCTTCTCAATTTCGATCGAACGATCGTGAGCCGAGAGAATCTTCCGCTCGTATTCCTTCAGCTCCGGAGTGGTAAACCGCTCCGCGTTTACCAGCGTCTGCTTACGCTCGTAGTCGGCAGGCGCCATCGCCAGGTTGGCCTTCGTAATCTCGATGTAGTAGCCGAAAACCGAGTTGTAGCGCACCTTCAGCGACCCGATTCCCGTCCGCTGCCGCTCGCGATCCTCGATGGCCGCGATCGCCTGCCGCCCGCTCGTCGAAATCGACCGCAGTTCATCCAGCTCCGGATCGATTCCCGCCGCGATCGCGCCGCCATCCACGAGCGTCAGCGGCGGCTCGGCCACCAGCGTCTTCACAATGCGCGCGGTCACGTCTTCCAGCGTGTCGAGTTGGCCAGCGACCGCCCGCCATCGCGGAGCAGTCATTGCAATCAGCGCCGTCTTCACTCCCGGCAGTCGCGCCAAACTCGCAGCGAGCGCGCGCACATCGCGCGGTCCCGCCGAATCGAAGCGAAATCCTCGCCAGCAACCGCTCCAGATCGAGAATCCCGCCGAATGCTCGTCGTATCTCCTCGCGCTTCAACAGATCTCCGAGTGCCTCGCCAACAGCCTCGTACCGTGCTTCAATCTCTGTCGCCTCATTCAGCGGCCGCAGAATCGTCGCTCGCAGCAGCCGCTTGCCCATCGGCGTCAGGCACGCATCCAGAGTGCGAAACAGAGTCGCGCGGTCGTCCTGCCCTGAAAATAGCGGCTCCACCAGCTCCAGGTTCCGCACCGTTACCTGGTCCAGTTCCAGTGCCGTCGAGTGCTCCTCGAATTTCAGGCTGTCAATGTGCAGCGCGTCGTTCTTCTGCGTGGAGCGTACGTAGTGCAGCACAGCGCCAGCCGCAATCGCCGCAGGCTCATGCCCATTCAGTCCGAATCCTTCGAGCGAGCGCACATTCAGTTGCCGCTGTACCAGTGGCACCGCGTACTCCCGCGTCCAAACCCAATCCTCAACACGAGTGCGCGCGGGAATCCTCTCCAGCAATGCCGGTGCCTCGGCACTGGCCGCCATCAGCACCTCGCTTGGCGCGGCCAGCAGCAGCTCGTCCATCGCCTGCGCCCGCGCATCTTCTCCGCGAAACTCCATCGCGCGAAACTCGCCCGTCGAAACGTCAAGCAACGCCACCGCGCAAACGCGCTCTCGCCCACCTTGAGTCGCATCCTCCCACAGCGCCGCCAGAAAATTGTTTTGCTCCTGCCCCAGCGCGGCATCGAGTGCTGTCCCGGGAGTCAGAACCCGCGTTACCTCGCGCTTCACCAGCTTCTTGGTGAGCTTCGGATCCTCCATCTGGTCGCAGAGAGCGATGCGGTAGCCCTTGCGCAGCAACCGAGTCACGTACTGCTCCACCGCGTGATAAGGCACGCCGCACATGGGAATGTTGCGTTCCTTGTCCCTCGCCGTCAGCGTCAGTTGCAGCTCGCGGCTGGCCACGGTCGCATCGTCATAAAAAAGCTCATAAAAATCGCCCATCCTGAAGAACACCAGTGCATCCGGATTCTGGTGCTTGGCCGCGGCCCACTGCTTCATGAACGGAGTCAGATCTGCGGACGTTTTTTCCGTGGGGACCTTTGCCGCGATCAGTGAAGTCAGCGCGAACTCGCCAGTCGCACTGCTCTCGTCCAAAAGAGCAGAGCGCGGAGCGCTCTGATCCAAAGCCTGAAGGTCCGGAGCACCTCCGTCCGGGGCGGATATCGACGGCTGCGCGAAGGCTGCGCTCTCATCCAAAAGGGGGAAGCGCGGAGCGCCGCCAGGTTGGGGATTCGCTTTGATCACGTTGCATTCAAGACTATCGCGACCCCGCGCCGCCGCGATAGCAGAGTTCCTGCCCAAAATTCCACCGTCCCCGTCCCGAATCGAGAGCCCGCCTGCCGATCCGACCAACTCGCCAATCACAACTATTCACCCGCAGCCGGCGGCGTATACAATCGCTCGGTTACCGGGCCGAGTCGATTTCCCCGCAAGTCGGGTCCGATCTCAAAATTCAGAACTCAAGTTCCCCAAAGGAGGAACATGCAAATGTCCAGCACCAGGCGTTATGTACTCTGCGCGCTCATCGCAGTGCTCGCCCTGTTCGCGGCCGCGACGTCTTCAGCTCAATCACCTTTCGATGGCACATGGAAGACCGACCTGTCGAAGGCCAAGTTCAGCCCCAAGCCCCTCACCTTCTACACCAGCGCGGGCTGGTACCACTGTGTCAGTTGCAGCCCCGCCTTCGACGTCCAAGCCGACGGCCAGGACCACGCCGTCACCGGCCAGTCCTATGACACCATCAGCGTCACGATCACCGACGCGCACACCATCTCTGTCGTCGCCAAAAAGGGAAGCGTCGCCACCTTCGAACAGACTCGCACCGTCTCCGCCGACGGCAAAACACTCACCGTCAAGTCCACGGGCCATCCCCAAAGCGGTGGCGCCCCCACAAACTTTGAAACAGTCGCCAGGCGTAGCGGCTCGTTGCCCCCGGGTGTCCACGCCACTTCAGGCAACTGGATCATCGAGAAGCAGACCGGAAGCTCCGACGCCTTGCTCACCACCTACAAAACGAACGGGGATGAGATCACCATGACCACGCCCACGGGCGAATCGTTCACCGCAAAGTTTGACGGCAACGATTACCCAGTAAGGGGCTCCTATGGCTGGGACGCCGTCTCACTCAAGAAGGTCAATTCCAGCACGATTGTGGAGACCGACAAGCGCGCTGGCACGGTCACCGATGTGACCACAATGACTGTCTCACCCAACGGCAAAACGATGACCGCCATCGACACCAGCAAGCTCACGGGCCGCGTCAGCACATTCGTCGCAACAAAGCAGTGAGGGCAATCAACGGAACATCAGTCACTTAGTCGGATCCAGGGTCCGTCGCCGATCCTCGCGGCGGGTCCGGTCGCGGCATGGTCACGTGTCTCGCCGCAGGGGAGCCATTGGGGGTGACGTAGATCACATCGAGCAAGCGCTTTTCCGGGCAAACTGGCCTCCTTATACTTTGAGAATTAAAGGGGCCAGTTTTGACCACAACCACCGTCCTCCTCAGGAAACTCCTGGCAATTGAACGCGCCATCGGCGCCGCCGATAACACTACACTTCGCGAACTCGTAAACGAGGCCGAGGAATGCCTGCTCCAGATGCAGAAGGAGCGTGCAGAAAGTGTAACGATGGAGGCCTGGCAGGGCCTGCGCCACCCAGTGCCCACTCTAAACAGACTCTACGAAGGCCAATAGGCCGATTCACGCTCCAAGCCGGCAAGTAATGGGGGATCGGCGGGTTCCAGTTTCGCCTGTTCACTCAATTCTTCTCAGCCGTTCCAGGCATCATCTTCCCAAAGCCCCACAGTTTAAAGCCAGTTCCACCGAATGCGCGCTCAGTGCTTCCTTCGCCTCTATAGGTGATTTCGATCACAGTTATACTGGAGAGTTACGCCTTAACGTAAAACCTGCCATGTACCTGCTTTGGCTACGAGTTGCGGCCATTCTCTATGCCGGTGGATGTGTCGCCGTCTTCCCGGCGGTGCTCTATAACTCCATCCCCTGGCGGAAGACCTGCGTCCATCTCGGCGGCCTGGCATTTTTCTTCCATTTTGTTTCTGTTGTAGAAATGCTCATCCTCGCGCATCGATGGATGCCCGTCGGCGTTCGCGAAATCGAGTCCCTGCTCGGTTTTGTCGTTGCCGGCATATTCTTCCTCGTTTGGTGGACTTATGACGCCATCTCGCTCGGCATCTTAGCCCTTCCCGGCACATTCTTTCTCGTTTTCATCCCCGCACTGGGGTCCGACAACTATCGCTTTCCTTCGCAGCGAGTGTGGATGAGCTGGCTCGTGGCCCACATCATTGCGCTGCTCCTGGCTTATGCGGCGCTTTGTTTCAGCTTGCTGGCCTCGGTCATGTACCTCGTCCAGGAGCGCAGGATCAAAGCCAAGCACAAGCCCGGCCATACCGCAAGTTGGTGGGGACCGCTCGACTGGTTGCCGCCCCTCGACACCCTCGAGCGCGTGGCTCTCGCCACTCTCGAATTCGGATTTCCCTGCATGACCGTCGGTTTGTTAATCGGCGTCGTCCTGGTCCAGGAAACCTCGCTCGGCGCATCGTATTTTCTCGATCCCAACATCCTGGCTTCGTTTGCCATGTGGATCGTGTATGCCACGCTCCTTTCGCTCCGTCTCGGCATTGGCCTGCGCGGCCGCAGGGCCGCCTACGTCTCCGGTGCTGCGATGGTGGTCATGATGGCCGTCTGGGCCGCCAACTTCTTCAGCCAGGTGCACAGGTTCGGTCCCCAATGACGCTTACTCTCATTGGCGTGAACCACAAAACCGCGCCCATCGCCCTGCGCGAAAAAATCGCCATCGGCCGCGACGAGCTTGCCGAAACTACGCGCGCTCTCGCCTCCACGCCCGGTGTCACCGAGTGCATGATCGTCTCCACCTGCAATCGTGTGGAGCTGCTTTCGGTCGTCGAAGACGCCGACGTTTCCGTCGCATCGTTTCTATCGCGCCAGTTTGGCATCGACGCCGCGGTTCTTGCGCCTCACCTCTACGAGTATCGTGACAAGGAAGCTGTCAGCCATCTCTTTCGCATGGCCGCCAGCCTCGATTCCATGGTGGTTGGCGAGCCGCAGATTCTCGGCCAGGTCAAAGAAGCCTTTGCCGTCGCGCGCGCCGCGGGAACCGTCTCCGGCCAGCTTGAGCATCTTTTGCAGAGCGCCTTTGCCGCCGCCAAAAAAGCGCGTAGCGAAACCGGAATCGGATCCAATTCCGTCTCCATCGCCTCCGTCGCAGTCGATCTTGCGCGAAAAATCTTTGGCTCGCTTGAAGGGCGTACAGTTTTCCTCGTAGGCGCCGGAAAGATGAGCGAGATCGCCGCGCGCCACCTTGTGCAACAGGGCGCCGGAGCCATCCTGGTCAGCAATCGAACCGCCGAGCGCGCCCGCCGCATGGCAGCGGAGCTTGAGGGCGGAATTGTCCCCGAGGTGATCGACTACAGCCAGCTCTACGACGCTGCCAGCCGCGCCGACATCGTCATCAGCTCCACCGGCGCGCCGCACCCCATCTTTCGTCCCGAGCACGGCCAGGCTTTTCTTCACAAGCGCCGCAATCGGCCCATGTTTTTCATCGATATCGCAGTCCCTCGCGACGTCGATCCGCTGATGAACAAGCTCGATGGCATCTTCGTCTACGACATCGACGACCTGCAGCAAGTGGCCGCCTCGCACATGGATGAGCGCAGCCGAGAGGCAATCGACGCCGAAGCGCTTATTGCCGCTGAAGTCGAGCGTTTCCATCAACGCCTGCGCACCGTCAACGTCGCGCCCGCAATCGTCGCCCTGCAAAAGCGGGCAGAAGAGATGCGCGTCGCCGAGATTGAGCGCATTCATTCACGTCTTGGCACTCTTACCGCTGAGCAGCTCGCCGCAGTCGAGGCGCTCACGCGCGGCCTCGTGAACAAGTTTCTCCATCAACCCATGGCGGCACTTAAGCAAGCCGCGCGCGAAGGCGACTCGGCCAAGCTCGACGCGCTCTGCGAGGAGTGGTCCGTCTCACCCGCCGCGTCCGACACAGCAGCCACGCCTGCCGAAGCTCCGCAAGGCGGGTCAAGTCATGCGCCCTCAGCCGAGCCAAGCAAGACGCCGGGCACAACTGCAATCACTGATCCGCAAGCACGAGAGAGTCTGGAGAAGGCCGAGGCGCCACGATGAAGCTCCGCATCGGCAGTCGCGGATCGCAGCTCGCCCTCTGGCAGGCCAATCACATCGCCGAACTGCTCCGCATTCAGGGTCACGAAATCGAAATCGAAGTCATTAAGACAACAGGCGACCGCCTGCAGGAAGTCACTTTCGCCGAAGTCGGCTCCAAGGGCATGTTCACGAAGGAAATCGAAGAGGCCCTCGCCGCCAGCCGCATCGATCTCGCTGTTCACTCGCTTAAGGATTTGCCCACCGAGCTGCCTGCCGGCTTCGCACTCGCGGCTACGCCGCCGCGTGTCGACCCGCGCGATGTGTTCGTCTCTGTCAATCACGCCAGTCTCGCTGAACTGCCGCGCAACGCGCGTGTCGGCACCAGCAGCCAGCGCCGCCGCGCGCAACTAAAAGCCCTGCGACGCGACATTGAAGCCATCGAGTTTCGCGGCAACGTGGACACGCGCCTGCGCAAGCTCTCTGAAGGCCAGGTCGATGCGATTCTGCTCGCCGCCGCCGGTCTCGATCGTCTCGGCAAAACGGATCACGTCCGCGAGCGTCTTGACCCTGCCGAATTCTGCCCGGCTGCGGGCCAGGGAGCCTTAGGCATTGAGATTCGCAGCGGCGATGTGGAAACCCTTGCCGCCGTTGCTTTCCTCGACCACGCTGACACGCGCTTCGCGGTCACTGCGGAACGCGCCGCTCTAGCCGCTCTCGGCGGAGGTTGCCAGGTCCCCATCGGCATTCATTGCCGCCCTTCGTTTGCTCAGGACATTCCCGCTGTTTCATGGTGGGAGATCTTTGGCGTCGTCGCTTCGCCTGATTCCGGCCAGATCATTCGCGTTCATCTTCACGCGCCGCGCCAGAACACCGATCCCGTTTCATTGGGGCGCGAGGCCGCCGAAGTGTTGGTCGCAGAAGGAGCGGGCGCGTTGCTTGCGGCCGGCGCGTATACAGCTGGCGGAGCCGCCTGATGAACGCACTGCCGCTCGCGGGCCGGCGCATCCTCGTCACGCGCGCTGCGCACCAGGCCGGCAAACTGAGCGACGGCCTGCGTGCTCTTGGCGCCGAGCCGGTCGAAGTTCCCGTCATAGAGATTCGGCCGCCGTCGGACTTCGCTCCGCTCGACCGAGCGCTGCGCCAACTCGATTCTTACGATTGGCTTATCCTCACCAGCGCGAATACCGTTCGTGCGCTTGCAGACCGCGCAGCGTCGCTCGGTCTCAGCCTGGCTGCCGCGACTCGACTCAACATCTCAGCTGTCGGAGAAGCCACGGCAGAAGCCGCCCGTCACGCCGGCTTGGCCGTTGCGCTTGTTCCAGAGTCCTATGTTGCCGAGAGTCTCACGGAGAGCCTTGCGGTCCAAACGCGCGGGAAGAAAGTTTTGCTGGTACGCGCCGCCATCGCCCGCGATGTCATCCCCCACGCGCTCCGCACCGCCGGCGCAACAGTCGACGTCGTCGATGCCTATCGCAACGTCATGCCCGTTTCCGCGCCCGCTCTTCTGCGTGATGCTCTCAAAAAGGGAATCGACGCCGCGGCCTTCACCAGTTCCTCAAGCGTTACGCATCTCGCCGACGCTGCGCGCCAAGCCGGAATCGCATTCCCCTTCGCCGATGTCGCAGCCATCTCCATCGGCCCCATCACCAGCAAGACCCTGCGGGACCTCGGCTGGGAGCCGGCCGCGGAAGCCAGCCCGTCTGATGTTCCCGGCCTCATCGAGGCCACTCGCCGGGTTCTCTCGAACCAATAACGACGCAATGTGCAGGGAATTGTCGCGGTGCCTCGGGCCGCGCCGCCGACTCATGGACGACAGCCGTCAATTCGCGTTAGAATGTCGCCAATTTCTTAGCTTGTAGAAAGTGGGGCATGAAATGGGCGATTTGGGTGACTTCCTTCAGCCCTGGCACATCATGGTGTTGATGTTCATCTTCGGATTTTTCTTCCTGGTACCAGCAATTTTCTACATCCTTACGCTCCAGGGAGCGCTGAACAAGTGCTCACCAGTATCTAGGGCGATGGAGCCGGGAATGGTCTGGCTTCTTCTCATTCCGTTCTTGAACCTGATTTGGAACTTCTTTGTTGTGATGGGCCTCGCGAGATCGCTTGCCAACGAGTATGCTCGTCGAGGAATTCCGAGCCCCGACCCCTCGCCTGGACAATCAATCGGCATCGCCATGAGCGTTTGCAATTGCTGCTGCATCATCCCTGTTCTTGGTGCGCTCGCGGGACTGGCTTCCGTGGTGCTCTGGGTCGTTTATTGGGTCAAGATCGCTGAGTTTTCGCGCATGTTGGACATACAGCAATATGCGGCATCAATCGCGCCGATGCCTTAGATTCTTTTCGCGCTACTTGCCAACTCCGCTAACCCCGCAACTCCGCTAACCGTGGGTGCCCCATCCAAGCTTCGCCTGGGTGGGAGACCCCGCTAGCTCCGCTGCCTTACGAGTTCCACGTCTTGTCCTTCGACCGGCAAAGCGGCTCCAGGTTGCACTCTCGGCATTTGGGATTCCGCGCCAGGCACACCTTGCGACCGTGGGCTATCACCTGGTGCGAGAAGCTGATCCACCTGTCGCGCGGCAGAACCTGCATCAGCTCCTGTTCCACCTTCTCGGCCGTGTCGCCCTTGGCCAGCTCAAGCCGCCGAGAAATGCGGAACACATGCGTGTCCACCACCACGCCCTCTGCCTTGCCGAAACTTACGCCAAGAACAACGTTCGCAGTCTTGCGCGCTGCACCGGGAATCGTGATCAGCTCGGCGAGCGTCTGCGGAACCTCGCCGCCAAACTCCGCGACGATCTTCTTTGCCGCGCCCTGAATCGACTTCGCTTTGTTGCGGAAGAAGCCCGTCGTCCGAATCAGTTCTTCAAGCTCCGGCAAACTTGCCTTGGCCATCGCTTGCGGGGTAGGGAAGCGGCGAAACAACTCCGGCGTCACCATATTCACGCGCACGTCCGTGCACTGCGCGGAGAGAATCGTCGCCACCAGCAGCTCCCACGGCGTCCGATGATGCAGCGCGCACTCGGCATTGGGATACGCTTCATCCAGACCCTTGAGGATCGCGTCGACGCGCTCTTTCGCCAGCGCGCCGCGCGCCGCTGGCTTCGCAGAGGTTTTCTTTGCGGATTTCCTTGGCAATTGTTTCTTCGTTGGCTTCTTCGCTGGCATGACTGCGAGTGTAAACTTTCCGGTCGGCCAAGCGCGACGAACTCGGTTAGAGTTTGCCCTCAACCCACGCCGCCAGCTTCTCGACCGGCAGCCGCACACCGATATAAAATTGTCCGAATAGCGCGTACACCGCGCTCACTTCGTCAAAGCGCATCTCGTAAATCAGCTTCTTGAAGATCACGGGATCCTCGGCGAAAAGATCGACGCCCCACTCCCAATCGTCCATCCCAATTGATCCGGAAATAACCTGCTTCACCTGTTCGGCATACCGCCGTCCGATCATCCCGTGCTCGTGCATCATCCGCTGCCGCTCTGCAAACGGCACCGTGTACCAGTTCACCTGCTCGCCCCGCTTGCGGTCCATGGGATAAAAGCACAGATACTTCGCGTCCGGAATCGTCGGAAACAGCCGCGGTTTCATCGCTTCCGCGCCGCGCTCGAGCGATGCCGCAATCTCCGCATTCCACTCCGCCGAAAACGCCTCGAATCCTTTGGCGGTCGCTGCCTCATATGTTTTGCGGCTCGACTCGTAGAGCCCCAGCTCGACAACCGAAACATACGAATGCCGCAGCTCGAGAAAATCGTAAAGCGGAGTCTGCGCGAGCGCGAGCTCCACTTGGTTTAGCTCTTCCAGTGAGTCGCGGAAATGAATCAACATCAAATCGCCCTTGTGCCCAAGCTGCGAATAGAGCGCCGTGCGAACCGGCGCGTTCACATCCTTGCGCTCCAGACTTTTCAGAGTTGCAACCGCTTCGGCAATCATGCGTCCACGTTCGCCGTCCGCGCAGGCCTTCCACGCCTTCCAGTCAAACCGGAAAAACTGGTGCAGCACGCTTGATCCCTCAAGCGTCAGCGGAACCGGCGGGTGCGAATCGGGTATTTGATCGGTCACTTCGTCTCCCTCGAACACATCTCATCCTAACAAATGCGAAATGCAGACGTGTGCAATCGCGCCAATGCTCTCGACCAAAGCGCAAGGGCGCGTGAGCGCTATACTGGAGAGGCTCATGAGTGAAAGAATCCTGGCCCTGCTGGTGGAGTTCGTGACCCGTGTGATCAGCGCCGGGGGTTACGCAGGCATCATTGGATTGATGGCCGTCAACTCGGCGGGAATCCCGCTCCCATCCGAGCTCATCATGCCGTTCTCCGGCTACCTGGTTTATCTCGGCCGCTTCAATCTTTTCATGGTGGCAATCATGGGAATGGTGGGCTGCAACATCGGCTCGGCCATAGGCTACTGGATTGGAGCCAAAGGCGGGCGTCCATTCGTCGAGCGCTATGGCAAATGGGTCCTGATGAGCCATCACGATCTGGACCGCATGGGCTGGTTCTTCGCAAAGTACGGCTCCATCGCCGTTCTTCTGGCTCGCATGATGCCCGTGGTGCAGACGTTTATCTCCATCCCCGCGGGAATCGCGCGCATGCCGCGGCTGCGCTTCCACATCTACACGTCGTTGGGTTCCATCACCTGGTATATCTGCCTCGCCTGGGCGGGCATGAAGCTTGGCGAACGGTGGCATACCGATCCGCGCCTCGAGCAGATCTTTCATCGCTTTCATCTCGTCGTGGAGATCGCGATTGTGGCAGCGATCATCTGGTTTGTCTGGTCGCACGTAAGGCGCGCGAAACATTCGAGTGCGGCAACGGGAAGCACTCAAAGCGAGCGAGGCGGCGCGGTTCTTTAACGCGCTTGATCGAGCATTGAAATCGATTTTGAAATCATCCGTAAAGGAAAGTTAGGAGAAGCAATGGCAACGAAGAAAAAAGGCGGCGCGAAAAAAGAGGTCCCATCGTCGATGGGGCGCAAGACCGGGGTTCCCGCGGACAGGTCCTCGTCCGGGGGGCGCAAGACCGCCGCAATGATGGTTGAGCCCGCCAAGGGCAAATTGGGCGTGATGGTGGTTGGCATGGGCGCTGTGGCCACCACAATGATCGCCGGCGTTGAAGCAGTTCGCCGCGGCCTGGCCAAACCGATCGGATCGCTCACGCAGATGGGCACCATCCGCCTGGGCAAGCGCACCGATAACCACTCGCCGCTCATCAAGGACTTTGTTCCGCTCGCCGATTTGAAAGACATCGTCTTCACCGGCTGGGACATCTTTGAAGACAACGTCTACGAGGCAGCCGCGCACGCCGCGGTGTTGGAAGCCGAAACGCTCAAGAAGCTGAAGCCCTATCTCTAGAAGATCAAGCCCATGCCCGCGGTCTTCGATCGCTACTACGTCAAGCGCCTCGACGGCACGCACGTGAAGAAGGGCAAGAACAAGCGCGACCTGGCCGAGCAGTTGCGCGCCGACATTCGCGCCTTCAAGAAAACCGTGAACCGCGTCGTCATGATCTGGGCCGGTTCAACCGAAATCTTTTTGAAGCCGACCGCCGTGCATCAATCCATCGAGGCCTTCGAGAAAGGGCTCGAGAAGAACGATCCCGGCATCGCGCCTTCGCAGATTTACGCCTACGCCGCGCTCAAAGAAGGCGTGCCCTTCGCCAATGGCGCGCCGAACCTCACCGTCGACGTTCCGGCGATGATCGAGCTCTCCAAGCAGAACGCCGCGCCGATCTGCGGCAAGGACTTCAAGACCGGCCAGACCTTTATGAAGACCGTGCTCGCGCCGGCCTTCAAGGCGCGCATGATCGGCGTCAAGGGCTGGTTCTCCACCAACATTCTCGGCAATCGCGACGGCGAAGTGCTCGACGAGCCGCAATCCTTCAAAACCAAGGAAGAGTCGAAGCTCGGCTCGCTCGAATACATCTTCCAGCCCGATCTTTACCCCGATCTCTACAGCGACATCTACCACAAGATTCGCATCAACTACTATCCGCCGCGCGGCGACGAAAAAGAAGCATGGGACAACATCGACATCTTCGGCTGGCTCGGCTACCCGATGCAGTTGAAGGTGAACTTCCTCTGCCGCGATTCGATTCTTGCCGCGCCCATTGCGCTCGACCTCGTCCTCTTCCTCGATCTGGCCAAGCGCACGCCCGAGCTCCGCTCTCTTGGCATTCAGGAGTGGCTCAGCTTCTACCTGAAGTCGCCGCAAACGGCCAAGGGCCTGTACCCGGAGCACGATCTCTTCATCCAGTCGATGAAGCTCAAAAACACGCTCCGTCACATCATGGGCGCAGACCTGATCACGCACCTCGGCCTTGAGTACTACGACTAAGGCGAACGCCCGTTCGGAGCCTGTGTGGGACCGCCTTTGGCGCCCCGCACCCCTATGAGGTGTCATCCTGAGCGAGTTCCGCCTTGGCGGGACGAGTCGAAGGATCTGCGGTTGCTTTTCGTGGCCTTCACTCACTACCAGAAATGGGTGCCCCCGGTCTGGATCTTCAGACCGGGGATAGCACAAACACTGCCCTGCCGCCAGAAGCAGCGGCATAGGCGGTCTCAGCGCAGGCGCGATGTCGTAATCTGAACTGAAGATGAAAGCTTCCGCTGTTCTTTTGATCGATTGCCCCGATCGCAAGGGCCTTGTCGCCCGCGTCTCCGGCCTGCTCTATGAGCGCGGCGCCAACATTCTCCACGCCGACCAGCACATCGACCACGACCTAGGCCTCTTCTTCATGCGCGTGGAGTGGGGTCTTGCAGACGGCAGCCCTTTGGACGAGGGGCGTGCCGAAGGTATTCAGGCGAAGAGTGCGCAGTCGTTCGATCTCGCGGCCTTCAGGGAAGTGTTCACGCCAATCGCGGCCGAGCTGAACATGAACTGGAAGCTGACGTCGAGCGAGCGTCCGCCCCGCGTGGCGCTGTTCTGCTCGCAATATCTGCACTGCATGGCTGACCTGCTGCACCGCTGGCGCACCGGCGAACTGGCCTGCGAAATTCCGCTCATCGTCTCCAATCATCGCGAAGTTGAGAAGCTGGCCGCATTCTACGGCGTGCCCTTCGAGCATGTGCCGGTCACGACGGACACACGCGCTGAAGCTGAAGCAAAGCAGCTCGCGTTACTCTCGCAGCATCAAGATCGATCTCGTGGTTCTCGCGCGTTACATGCAGATTCTTTCGCCGCAGTTCGTCGCGCACTATCCCGCAGCCATCATCAATGTGCACCATTCGTTCCTGCCGGCATTCACCGGTGCGCGTCCCTATCACGCGGCGCATGCCCGCGGCGTCAAGCTCATCGGCGCCACCAGCCACTACGCGACCGAGGTTCTCGACGACGGTCCAATCATCGAGCAGGATGTTGCGCGCATCTCGCACCGCGACCAGGTTGAGGATCTCGTCGCCCGGGGCCGCGACCTCGAGCGCATGGTCCTTTCGCGCGCCGTCCGCTGGCACCTCGACCGCCGCATCCTCTGCTACGGCAACAAAACCGTCGTCTTCGACTAGGGCAGGCACAACTGGAGTCAGATTCGTAGAATGTCTGTCTCATCGGGCGTCGCGGTACAACGTGGCCGTCAACTGAACGGTCCGGGTCGAAGCCTCTGCAAACTTCGCGCGTCTTCGTGTTGCCACGGCCCCGCCCCCGGAGGGGGCAAGGAAATTAGCCCCGGGTGGAGTGAGCAGCATTTGGCGAACGGAACCCGGGGAACTCGACCGATCAAGAGTCCAGCCCCGTAGGGGCGAAGGATCGTGCCATGCGATTTTAGGCCCGCCGAGAAAGAACGGAGGGAGCATGGACCTTCTCACCCCTGAATGCCAACGCCAAGAATGGCGACCATCAGGCCCGAGCCGAGAGAGCGCTTCAGCCCGCGAACGCTGAAGACTGCCGATTGGAAACACTGTAACCTCGGCAAAATCTGTCGAATACCAGGATTTATCCCACCAGCCCCAAGATCTCTGCTTGCAAAAGAAATCCGTCTGGGTTATTTTACTAACCAGTTAGTTAATTCATCAACCATGACCCAAACCGCCCATCCCGACACCCATGCCGAGCGTTCCGCCGAGACCCGCAGCCGCATTCTCGACGCCGCGCTGAGCGAGTTCGCCGCCAACGGCCTCGCTGGAGCGCGTACGGAACAAATCGCTCAGGCCGCTGGAGTCAACAAAGCCCTGCTCTACTACTACTTTGAAAGCAAGGAAAAGCTCTACTCCGCGGCCCTCGAAATGGTCTCGGCGCGGGTGCGGGACCGTTCCATGGCTGTTTTTCTCCGCGAGGCCAGCCCGGGCGAGCGTATGCTTCGTGCCGCCCTCGATCATTTTGACCGCATTTTGACGCAGCGCGAATTCCAGACCCTCATGCAGCACGAGATGATGCGTTTGCACAAGGGCGAGGAGGGCGAGCTACTGATCCTGGTCAAGCGGATCTTTGCGCCGCTGCACGCCATGTTTCAGTCCATGGTCCGCGAAGGCATCGCTTCGGGCGAACTCATTGAAGCCGATTGGCTGCAGATGGTGCTGACGGCGCTCGGCGGAAATGTCTTTTATTTCCTCAGCGCGCCCATCTGGCGTCACATCCTGCCCTTCGAGCCCTTCGACAAAGAGGCGTTGCAGGCGCGCCGAGTCGCGCTGGTTGAGTTTCTAGGCAAAGCGATCTTTCAGGACCGGGAGCACGGCGCGGAACTCGCGGCAAAAATTCTCAACGATACCCCCATGCCGGAGTTCGCAGATTTCAAAAGTTTGAGGTGATAGACGAGTGAACGCGCGAAATCGAGTTTTTCTGATCTTGGGACTTCTGACCATCGGATCGCTGATCTGGTACTTCGCGACCACGAATCGTAGCGGCGATCTGCAACTGGTCGGCACCGTCGACGCCAACGAAGTGATCGTGAGCTCAAAAATCCCCGGCCGCATCCAGAATTTAACAGTTCAGGAAGGCGATTCGGTAAAGGCGGGCCAGCTCATCGCTAACATCGAGAGCGACGATCTTGCCGCGGCGCTTAAAGCGGCTCAGGCAACGGCTGCAAGTGAGAAGTCAAAGCTGAGCGGCACCGTCGAAACCGCAGAGCAGAACCGCGGAGAAACTTCCAGTGCGACGGTGAGCGCGGAGGCGCAGGTTAAGGCCGCGCAGGCGGCACTGGCGCAGGCGCAGGCAAACTTCGAACATCAGCAGGCCGATACCAGCCGGACCGTTGCGTTGGAGAAACAGGGAATCATGAGCACGCAGTCGCGGGACGAAGCCGTGACCAGCCTGCAGGCTGCGCAGGCCGCGGTGAACGCGGCGCGCGACAACCTTGCCGCGGCGCAAGCCAACCTGCGCCAGGCACGCGCCCATGAGCTGCTGACCGCTGTGTCGGAGCGTACCGTGGACGAAACGCGCGCCGAAGAGGAAAATGCCCGTGCATTGGCCCAGGAAGCGAGTGTCGAGGAGAGCTACGCGCAGGTGGTCTCGCCCATTGACGGAAAAGTGGACGTGTGGGCCGCGCGTCAGGGCGAGGTGGTCACCGTCGGCGCGCCCATCGTCACCATCATGGATCTTTCGCAGACCTGGGTTTACGCGCCGCTGCCTGAAACGCAGGCTGACAGCGTCGAACTCGGGGATTCGCTGCGCGTCGTGATGCCCAGCGGCGACACGTTTTATGGCAAGGTAATCGCCAAAGCGGCGGAGGGAGACTTCGCTACGCAGCGCGATGTGAACAGCATGAAACGCGACATCAGGACCATTCAACTCAAGCTCCTCATTCCCAATCCCGGCGAAAAGTTCGTGCCGGGAATGACAGCGTATGTCTACATCCCCAAGGCCAAGCTGGTGAAGAAGTGAGCGCGGCCATCAATCAAAATCCGGGGAACGGAAACGGTACCGCCAGGCCCGTTGCCATCGCCGTCGAGAACATCTGCAAGCGGTACGGCGATTTTGAAGCGGTCAAGAGCGTCAACTTCAGCGTCACCGAGGGCGAAATCTTCGGCCTGCTGGGTCCAAACGGTGCAGGGAAGAGCACGCTGATCCGCATGATGACCACGCTGATTCCTGTCACCTCGGGGAAGGCCATCGTCGCCGGCCACAACGTGGCCGACGATCCCGACGAGGTGCGCCGCGTCATCGGAGTCATTCCCCAGGCCCTCACGAGCGACCAGGATTTGACGCTCGAAGAGAACCTGAGCATCTACGCCAAGCTCTACGGCGTGCCACGCGCCGAACGTGAGAAGAACATTAACGACGTGCTTGAAGCCGTAGACCTCACCAAGTGGCGCGACGCGCAAACCAAAACGCTTTCCGGAGGCATGCGGCGCCGGCTCGAGATTGCGCGCGGCCTGGTGCACAATCCGAAGATCTTTTTTCTCGACGAGCCCACCACCGGCCTCGATCCTGTTTCGCGCATTGCCGTTTGGGAGATGCTGAACAAGCTCAAGTCCACGCGCAACCTTACCATGCTGCTTACCACGCATTACATGGAAGAAGCCGACAAGCTGTGTGACCGCATTGCCATCGTGGACCACGGCACGCTGGTGGCGCTGGGCACCCCGGTGGAGCTGAAAAACAGCGTCGCCGGCGCCAACGTCGTCGAAGTGCATTTTGATCGCG
Source organism: uncultured Acidobacteriaceae bacterium (assembly GCA_963813015.1). Classification (GTDB taxonomy): domain Bacteria; phylum Acidobacteriota; class Terriglobia; order Terriglobales; family Acidobacteriaceae; genus Telmatobacter. The sequence goes on along the minus strand of CAWEXN010000007.1, from coordinate 373,157 downwards.
AGACCGATGAGTGGGAAGAGCGGCTGAAAGCACTGGATGGCGTAACCAGCGTGCAACCGGAAAGTGCCGGTTTCTATCGCGTGCTCACCACCTCGGGATCAAAGACCACCATGCAGATTGTGGAGCTCGCGGCCAGCCTGGGCGAGACGCTCACTTCGCTTAGCGTGCAGAACACCACGCTCGACGATGTATTCATTCACTACACGGGACGGCAATTGCGCGATGAGCAGGTGAAGCCGGTGTTCACGATGCCGCCGCGGCCGGGAGCGCAGCCATGAACAGAATGTTTGCCATCATTGAGCGCGAGATGCGCAAGTTTTTCCGTTCGCCCACGCTGATGATCATGTCGTTGATGCTGCCGATCCTCCAGCTGATCATCATCGGCAACGCGTTCGGCGGCAAGATTGTCGGCACCCACGTCGCGGTGGTCGACCATGACCATGGGCCGCAAGCCGTCAAGGTGCGTGAGGCGTTCGACGCCGTCGCCGCAAACATCAAGACCTTCACCGTCGTCGATTATCCCAATGAAGTTGCGGCGCGCGAAGACGTGCGCACCGGCAAAATCGATGCCGCGGTCATTATCCCCGAGCAGTATTCGCGCCGTGTCTACGCGCAGGACGCACCCCAGCTCGGCCTCGTTGTCGACAACTCCGACCTGTTCACTTCGGCCACCCTCGAAGGCGAGATGCAGTCGCTCGTCGACGCCATGAATGCGCCCGAGGTTCAGGACCGGCTGTCGAAGTCCATCGCGCTCGAAATTGTCGAGCTTTATCCCTACGTTAATTACTTGAAGTACCTTCTGCCCATGACCGTGGCCCTCGCCATGTATATCTCGGTCATGATCGGCGGCGGCATGCTCTACATCGACGACAAAGCCCGCGGCGTTCACGAGGGCTACCTGGTTACCCCGATCACGAAACTCGAGCTGGTCTTCGGATTGAACATCGCCGGAGCCATCAAAGCCACGCTGAGCGGAATATCCATCGGGGTCATCGGGTCGCTCATCGCAGGCCTGGGCGTGGTCTTTCATCCCATGATCATGCTGCAGATGTTGTGCCTCATCATCGCCGGATCCATTGCCTTCAATGGCATGATGTTTCTGCTCATGGTGCGTGTCGACGATCCGCTGGTGCCGCGCGCCATGTTCGGCGTGCTCAATGTGCTCCTGCTCTATCCCTCAGGCGCCATGTACCCCACCGTGTCGTTCCCCAAGTGGATGCAGGCGATGTCCGTTGTCGATCCCTTCACCTACGCGATTCACGGCTTCAAGGCGGTCCTGCTCAAGGACGGCGGATGGATTGCCATCAAGGGCGACCTGGCGTTCCTTACGATCTTCGGTATCACCACCCTGCTGATCGCCACGCCGCTATTCAAGCGCACGCTGTAGCCATAAAGTTCCAACAAGTTGTTTGCGTTCTCACTGGAGAGTCCAACCCGATTCCTGCCGAGTTGCCGACCACCCGGCCCCGAACCTCGCCACGTGCCGAGCCACATGCATACCTCGTCGTGTCGACGCTATATTTTGTCCGTGTTTCGCCGCAAGACGCCACAGCGGTTCGGAAAGGCCGAGTGGCTTTTTCCTCAAAAAAGCCACCTTGCAATACGTTGGAAAGAGCACGCAAATTGTGGAACCAGTCTTAGCCCCGCGTCAGGAAAATCGGTAGGCCCAGCTTACGATCGTAAATCGGCCGGCAGCGCTCTATGTTATACATGGTCGCGACTTCCACTTTGCGCGGACCGAGCTCGGGGTCGGGGATTGGCACCATCGCGTAGCAGCCACTGTTGATCGCCGTCATCAGGCCCGCCTTTCCCTCTTTCACGGCGTCCATGGCCATTCCGGCGAAGGTGATGGCTACCATGCGGTCGATGAAATCCGGACTGCCGGAGCGCAGATCGTATGTCAGGTCACTCACCACGGTTTCCTCGCCCGTGGCTGCCTTGATCTCGTCGCTCAGGTCTTCCGCTACGCTCATCTTCTTGCGGTGGCCAAAGGCATCGGCTGGGCCATATTCCTTTACCGTGTATCCTTCCCATTCTGCGCCCTCGGAAAGAATCACCAGCGAATAGTTGCTGGGATTATTGTGCTTGTCGTCGACCAGGATTTCGATCAGATGCTTTAGATTCACCTTGTACTCGGGGATACAGCAGCGCAAGGATGTCACATACGCGGTGAAGAGAGCGGTGTAGCCGGCGTCGCGTCCGAAGACCCGGAAGATGCCAATCCGCTCGTGCGAACCGACAGTCGTCCGTTGCCGTTCGATGGCGTCCATGGCACGCGTAATGGCGGTTGAGAACCCGATGCAATACTCGGTGTTGCGAACGTCATTATCCATGGTCTTCGGCACCGCGATCAGCCTTACTCCATGCCGGCCAAGTTCAGCGGCATAGCTCAGCGTGTCGTCGCCTCCGATCGCCACCACGTAATCAAGTCCCAACGTCTCGATATTCTTCAGCACCGCCGGCGTCACGTCGAATAGCGTGCTGGTTACGCCATCCTTGGTCGATTGCTTGCTTGAAAACTGTTGCCCACTGAGTGCCGGCGGTAGCTTTTGCATCTTGGTGGGATTGGTGCGCGAACTATGCAGATAGGTGCCGCCTGTGCGATCGATGGTGCGTGTGTTCTTGCGGTTGAGCGGTTGGATATACCGCGACCGGCTGGCCTGATCTTTCAGATCGACGTGCGTCAATCCTTCCCAGCCGCGTCGGATACCAACGACCTCGTACCCGAGTTCAGTTCCCCGGTAGACGACCGACTTGATGACCGAATTCAGTCCCGGGACGTCGCCGCCGCCCGTGAGAATGCCAATTCGCTTTGCGGACATGGAAAGTACCCCTTTCCTTGCAGGAACCCTCGGTTCCAGCTCTGAGCACGGAGATTAGGCTGCTCTTGAGCTGTATCGCTAGACCCAACCTTCCTCTGTGGCCGATGAGGCAAGCAATTTTGAGAGCTCTGGCGAAGGCCCCGCCAGACGCGAAAACCGGGCGCGGCGCGCAGTCCGGACTCGCTGCTACCCGCCGTGAATGCGCGACCATTCCCACAACGCGCGATCGAGGGTGCGCAGCGTTGTGGGACCGGGGAGATGGCTCTGCGGCTTGACGATTTTGCTGTCGGCCAGGCGCATGCAAAAGGCCAGATATTCCTCATAGAAATGCACGTCGTGCCGGGCGTATCCCACCGCTTCCAGAACATGGTAGTCCAGCACCGTGTACCGCTCAGGGTAGATCGCAGCCAGAATAGCCGAGGCCACGCAGATATCTACACCGTGTAGTTCGAGCAGTGCCTTCATAGCGGCTTCAGTGGCCGTTTCGGGCGCCGCAGCAACGGCCAGGACGTGCCGGACGTGCTCGTCGCTGTTGCCGATCAAGTATTGCACCGCGCGTTCCGATTTCCAGCGCACGATCGCTTCCAAATTGGCCAGTGAATAGTCCCCATTGCGAATCGATTCTCCGGCTTCGAACGCTGCCTTTTCAAGCTCATGTTCTTTCTCGCCGGACTTCTGCCAATATTGCTCTGCTAACTGCTGGAGCTCCGACTCCGCGGGCTGAAGCTGAAAATAGGCAACCATTTCGACTTCTTCCTTTCACGAAAACGCAATCACATTAGGCCCCAGTAATGTCTTTGTCAACACGGAGAGGACTCGGCTGAGGCGTATCGGCCTGATTGAGGCAATCCTGGTCGGGGTCCTGCCTTTTTGGGTGGTCGCCCGCGCGAAATCGATCTGCTGTCCCCGCCTTGTCAAGCCCCCTGCGCTCAACTTTTTTCTCCGTCTCGTTGCGATCCCCTCCTAACCCCTTTCAATCACTCACTTGCGGCGCACTCCTTCAACCAACATTTTCCGCCCCAAGTTTGCCGATAATTTCGCCGCTCCGGCGCATCATGGTCACAGCATCAAATTCTCATCAAGGAATCTTGCCATGACAAAACATCGGCACGTCATGCTCACAAAGGTGCTTTGATCAGGGCGAGTCCCGCGAGCTCCTCGGAGCAGCCAAAATCGCCATGGCTCTCCTCAAGGCGCAGTCAAAATCGGCCATCCGTGCCGCAGAATTTTTTTCCGAAAACTGCCCCAATCCCAGTGCAAATTCGGAGCTTTTCAGGCGGATTTCAATAGAATCAATGGGTTATCTATTTGCAGGTTGGTAAACAGACTATGCACTTATCGGTAAACAGGCTATGTACTTATCCGTTAACACTCCAGCTCTCTTGCGAGACATCCGGGCGCGCCTCACAACTTCAAAAGCTTTTCCCAGTTCCATAACTCCGACGTCACTTTGCCTGGCAGCGGGAATCCGAGCTGATGTGCGAGCATCGCAATCTGTCCGCGATGGTGCGCCTCGTGAGAAATCATGTAGCAGAGCATCTCCGGTCCGGCCGGCCATGGCCGCGCCCATCCGTCTCTGCGAAACTCCTTCACACGGCCCTCACCGCCAAGTGCTTCGGCAAGCATCCCTCCGCACTGATTCGGCGCTCTTGGCCAATGCTTTCCGAGTCTCGCTCGGCGTGCAACGTGCGCGATTGAGTTGGGTCGGAACTCCCAGGTGCGGCGCCGTCAGTCTGACCCACTTCGTCCGCACGTTATGCATGTGCGCAAAGATGGCTGCGATCGTGCGCACCTTGCCTGGCGGTTGGGCTTTCCAAACGGAAGGATCAAGATTCATGATGAGAATCTGGTTCAGACGATCGTTGACAGCAAAAATGCGGACTGCCGCATTGGCGAGCTCTGCATCCACCTTGTGTCGACGCGCGGTCACAGATTGATTCTCCTTTGCCAGGAGTGCGGTTGGTTTAGCACCGATCGTCTCAAGCCCCTATTGCGCCGGCGGTGGTGTTGACGGAGCTGCAGGTGGCGCGCCCGTATCCGCCTGCTTGGTGAACTGGAAGCTGCACGGCCGCCCCAGAATTCCCGCGCCTTCTTCGCGCTTGCCGGTGCCAGACGTGCCCGTGAAGGTTGCATCCACGTAGTAGTCGTATTTGTTGCCTTTCAGTTGAGTCACCAGTCCCGCTTTCCCCGCCGACACCTTGCCCTTGGCGTGGAGCTTCGCCGATCCGCCAGGCCCGATCGTCCCATCCATCACCATGTACCCAGGCCCTCCCTCTTCGCCGTGCTGGCCGTGGAACGAGCTGTTCGTAATCGTGCTCACGAATGTCCACGTGTAGGCAGGCATGTGTTCGCTGGCGTCACAGGACATGTTCGTGGTCCACGTGCCGTCAAAAGGGCCGCCCGCAGTTTGGGACCAGAGCAGCGCCGGTGCGCAAACCAAGGCAAAAGTCAGTGCTTTCCCGATTCTCATGGATGACCTCCAGATGGATGCAGAATACGCGCAGGGGCTGTGATTTTGGCAAGGAGTTTTTGAGGAATTTCCTATCGGGCCGGCTGCGCTAGCACCTGCTCGTAATATCGGACGTACTTCGGCACGACTAAGTTTGCGCAGAAGCGCTTTTTTGCAGTCTTGCGCGCGGCTTCGCGCATGGCTTCGAGGCGCGGCGGGTCATTGAGCAGGCTCAGCGCGCCTGCGGCCATGCCCTCGACATCGCCTACGGGGAAGAGCAGTCCCGTAACACCATCGTCAATCAGCTCTGGCACGCCGCCCACGCGCGTGGCGATCGACGGCACGCGGCAGGCCATGGCCTCGAGCGCCGCGAGGCCAAACGATTCCAGCTCGCTCGGCATCAGCATGAGGTCGGCAATCGACAGCAACTCCGCCACGCGCTCCTGCTTGCCCAGAAAGTGGACACGCTCGTGAATGCCCAGGTCGTGCACCAGCCACTCGGCGGTCGACCGGTCCGGGCCGTCGCCGACGAGGATCAATTGCGCAGGGCACTCGCGAGCCACAAGCGCAAAGATCTTCACCACGTCGGTCACGCGCTTCACCGGCCTGAAGTTCGACAGGTGCACCAGCAGCGAGTCATCGGGCGCGGCGTAATGCGCGCGGCAGCGTGCTCGCTTCTCTTCATCGGCAATGGGCGTGTAGACGTCGCAGTTGACGAAGTTGGTGATGGTCTCGATGGGATTCGTAACGTCGAAGTCGGAGATTGTTTTTTCGCGCAGATAATCTGAAATGCTGGTCACGCCATCGCTCTCCTGAATTGCGTGACGCGTTATCGGCAGATAGCTTCGATCCAGGCCGACCAGCGTAATGTCGGTGCCGTGGAGAGTCGTCACAAAGGGCAGCCGGCGACCGCGTGTCGCCAGCATCTGCCGCGCCAGCAGCGCCGAAACCGAATGAGGAATTGCATAGTGAACGTGGAGCAGATCGAGCGAGTTGTACTCCGCCACTTCCGCCATGCGCGAGGCCAATGCCAGATCGTACGGAGGGAACTCAAACAGCGGATAGCTGGAGACAGGCACTTCGTGGTAGAAGATGCCGTCGTCGCGGCCGTTCAGCCGGAAGGGCTGCGAATAAGAGATGAAATGAACTTCGTGCCCCAGGGCGGCGAGTTCAATGCCCAGCTCGGTAGCCACAACGCCCGAGCCGCCGTAAGTCGGATAACAGGTAATCCCGATGCGCATGAGGCCTTCTCACCTTTGTTTGCTTTGCCGCTACGCTTTGGACGCGCGGCAGTGATTGGAGGATGCACAGAGTCGGCAAGCTGCCGCTTCATCATATTAGTGGTCGAGAGAACCCGAAGACAGTCCCGCAAAGGAAATCAACTTGATCGAGGGAAACTCCTTGAGCGCGGCCAGCGCCGCGCGCTCAACGTCGCGCGTGGCTCGCAAACGCGTGCGAATGAGCTCGAGGTCGGCGTCATTGTAACCCGGATGCGTGACCAGCTCCCACTGGCCGGACGGGAGGCTCCGAAGCAGGGATCGAAGAGTTGCACCATCCAGAATGCCCGTGCCGGCCACGGCGACGGTGCCGCTGGTGGTCACAAAACCTTCTTCCGCGATGATCCGCCGCGAAGCAGGCTCCAGCCAGCGCAATGCGCCCACCTGTGCCAGGCGCATCCAGTGAGCGCGCCGCGTCGCACGAGTAGACCAATGCGGTTCGAAGGGATTGCGGATGGCGCGAATTCCAGCCCCGCGCGCAGCTCTGAGCAGCGGCCGCAGCACGGGGCTGAAAACGTGCGTGTGCTTATGCGTATCCACATGCGTCAGGCGAACACCGCGTTGTTGCAAGAAAGCAATCTGCGCGGAGATTTCTGCTTCCATTTCGGTTGTGCGTATTCGGCCCCTGAAGAGGCGGTGCAGAAACGTAGCCAGCGAGTTTGGAAAATGGCCGGTCTTCGGATCGACCAGCGTTGGAATCCGCTCTGGCGGGAGCACGGGCTCGCCGTCGACCAGAACCACGTGACAGCCCACGCCAAGTGTCGGCGTCCGGACCGCAAGATCGATGGCCTCTTCCGTTGCCCCTGCGCGGGCCATGAGCGAAGTGCTGGTTACAAGGCCGGAGGAGTGCAGCTCCATGATGGCGCGATTGACGCCAGAGGTCAGCCCGAAATCATCGGCGTTGATGATGAGAGCGCCCACCAGGTGAGTTTATCAATTGGCTCCGCCGCGGCTTCCGCATCATCAATGCGCTGGTATCATGACAGAAGGCCGCAACCCATTTGCGGCAGAGTGGGCGGTTAGCTCAGTTGGTTAGAGCGCCTGCCTTACAAGCAGGAAGTCGGGGGTTCGAGTCCCTCACTGCCCACCATTCCATCCTCCTGTTGCTCCAGAATCCGATCGAGTCGCCCCTCTGTTTCATCCCAAGATGATTGCGACTACCTGCGATTGTGCTCGGCATAGGCAATCGTGCGACCAGCAATCTACACTGCTAACGAAGCAATGCAGACAGACGTGGTAAAGGCGGCAATCCCAAAATCGGCAATCGTAGTGGGCGGCGGGGTGGCCGGCATGAGCGCTGCCTGCGCGCTCGCCGAGGCCGGGCTGCGCGTCAAGCTCGTCGAGCGTCGCGGCTATCTTGGCGGCCGGGCTAGCTCGTACCGTCATCCGGGCGTCGACGAAGTCATCGACAACTGCCAGCACGTGCTCTTTGGCTGTTGCACAAATCTCATTGGCTTCTACCGGCGCATCGGCGTTGCGGAGCGCATCCATTGGACCAACTCGATGACCATGATCGAGCCCGGCGGCCGGCAAAACTCGCCTCGCATCGTCCCCGTGGCTGCCGGCCCCGCTGCACGGCCTGCCCAGCCTGCTCGCCGCCAAAGCTCTCACACGCGACGACAAGAAATCGTTGGCCCGTGCCTTTCGCGCGCTGATGCGCCCGGTGCCTGCTGATTCCACCGAGACTCTGGGCCAATGGCTCAAACGCAACGGGCAAACCCCCGGCGCCATCAATCGCTTCTGGCGGCTGGTGATCGCGAGTGCGCTGAACGCGGATGTGGACGAGATCGCGCTTTCCTACGCGGCCAAGGTGATCCGCGAGCTGTTCCTGAATTCGGCCGCAGCGGGCAGCATGGGAATGAGCACCGTGCCGCTGAGCGAGCTTTATTCCGGCGCGGAACAGTATCTGCGCGAACACAGCGGCGAAGTGCTCTTTAACGCGAGCGTTGAAGGTGCGGCGTGGGATGAGGAGACGTCGCAATGGACGCTCGTCACTCGTGCGGGCGAAGAGGTCGCGGATTTTCTCGTGCTTGCGCTCCCCTTTGAAGCCACGGCGAAGCTGCTGCCGCTCATGCCCCCGGCGAATGGCGTCGAGCAACTCGCCAACCAAATCGCGCGGCAACAACATGGGCCAATCTGCAGCGTGCATTTGTGGTTCGATCGTGACATTACGGACCTCGACCATGCCGTCCTGCTCGATCGCCAGATTCACTGGATGTACAACAAGAGCCGGCTGCAGCCTTGGCGCAAATCAAAAGGCAGCTATCTGGAACTGGTCGTAAGCGCCTCGCACGAGTTTGCGGCTCTCAGTCGTGAAGACGCAATTGAGTTGAGCCTTCGAGAACTCGCGGAGTTTTTTCCGGAAGTCGCCGCAGCGAAGCTCGAAAAAGCTGTATTGGTCAAGGAAGTACGGGCAACGTTCACCGTTCCGCCGGGAATTGATGCGGCGAGGCCCCAGGCCGCATCGCCTTGGCCGAATTGCGTTCTCGCGGGCGACTGGATTCAGACCGGTTGGCCTTCAACGATGGAAAGCGCCGCGCGCAGTGGTCATTTGGCAGCGGAGGCGGTTTGTTTGGCAATAGGCGAGCAGCGAAGATTTCTGAATCCGGATCTTAGACCGAGCGGGTTGATGCGTTTCCTTCGATAGGAGCGGGCAAGACCTGGATGATCTTTCTTTCGAAAGACTGAGGAGGATCAATCATGCATGGGGACAATGTTCAAAATAGCGAGTTGCTGCGTGTGGAACGGAGTGCGCTCGGTTGGACCGCGGGCGTTTACGGCATCTACGCCGGCGTTCTGGGCGGAGAACACGGGTTCTTTGAGGCTCTTCAAGGAAATACCGCGACAGCGCACTTGAGAGTCTTCGCTGTCGCCTGGGAGCTACCGTTCCCCTTTGGACACGAGCCAGCGATGACCCTGATTCCCAATTTTCTGGCCACGGGAATCGCGGCTATGCTTTGCAGTTTAGTGATGATCGCATGGTCGGCGCGATTCATTCGCGGAAAGCGCGGCGGCGTGGTTCTCGCGCTGCTCTCGGTGGTTCTGCTTCTCGTGGGTGGCGGGTTCGGCCCAATCTCGCTCCTGATTGTTTCCTGCATCGCTGCGAGCTGCATCGGCATGCCGCTGAAGACATGGCTATCCCCAACTCCTTCTGGTCTGATCCATGCGCTGGCGCGGGCCTGGCCATGGATCCTTCTCGCGTCGTTGCTTTGGGTGCCGCTCGAATTCGCTTTTGGGCAGTTCTTTCATTTGCAGAATGACCACCGGCAGAGTTTCTCTAATCTGAATCTGTTGCTTAGCTACCCGATGCTGTGCTTGTTTGTGCTGACTCTCGTTTCGTCCATTGCTCAGGAAACTGAAAGACAGAGCTTCTCCAGGAATGTAAAAGGGGGCGGCTAACCTGGCAGTTGAGTAGTCGAACAGGAGCCGTCTCAGTGTGCCAGCAGATACACGCCAATGCAGACCAGCCCTGCCGAAACCCAGCGGCGGCGGTCCACATTTTCCTTGAGGAAGATTTTGCCGGCAACCGCGTTGGTGACCAACGTGAGCGAGGCCGAGGCTGGCGCGACGAGGCTCAGGTTCAGGTGATTGAGCGCAAACAGCAGCGAGAAAAACGCGACCGCGAGGAAGAACACTCCCGCAAAGAACAGCGGGCAGGTGAGAACGGCGCGAATGGCGCCCGTCAGGCCCGATCTGGCACGAATCACGTCCAGGTCGCCAATTGATTTCATCGCAGCCGCGGTGAGCACTTCACCTGCCGTCGATGCAAGTACAATCGCCGCGATCATGGCCGCAGCTGTCCACGGGTTTGTTATGAGTGCAAGCGACGTGGCGGGAATCGTCATCGCGTCTGCGGCTCCGTGGCGACGGGATCTTCTAATTGCGATTCCTCATCAATCGGAGCCGGGCGCTCGGTGAGGGCAGGTCCTTGCGCAACGAAACCGACGCCAAGAGTGATGAGAACGATTCCTGCCCAGCGCTCGATTGAGATGGATTCGTGGAGCCAGAATCGCGAAATGAGCGCGACGATGACATTGCCGAGTGCCGTTGCCGGCAACACAAATGTCAGGTCGGCCCACGAAAGCGCCGTCAGGTAGCTGGCAAAGAAGCCGATCAGCAATGCGATCCCCGCGACGATCCACGGAGTGAAAACCGCTGCGATGAGCGCGCCCGGATGAGCCAGAGAAATGGCTGGCATCGCGGACATGCCGCGCGCCAGGCAACTGTCGCCCAGTGGGGCGCAAAGGGAAACCAATCCCAGGATCAGGTATTGGCGCGGCAAGAGTTTGTGTTGAACCATCAGTCCAGTATCTTGCAGTTTCGATGTAGAAGGCCTAAAGAAAACGAGGGCAGACGCAACTGCGCTGCCCTCGACGTTGCGACTTGAAAGTCGTTTACGCGCCGGCTCCGGCGGGGGCGGTCGGCGTTGCTTGCTGGCTCCGCGCCACCTTGACCATCTTGTTGCGTTGCGCGCGCAGCTTGAGGAACGCCTTGGCCTCGACGTACAGGCGGGGCAGATCGCGATTCATCATCGCCTTCCACACCACGCGGAAAGCGGCCTTGGGACGGAAGTAGTATTCGTCGTAGAAACGGTGCACCATCTCCATCACGTAATCGGTGGGCAGTCCGGGGTACTCGATATGCGCCATCTGGTGGCCGCCGCCGTCTTCCATCTTTTCGTTGGTGATGAATCCGTTGGCCTTGGCGTAGTCGTAGAATTCTGTGCCTGGATAGGCGTGCGCGATGGAGACCTGGATCGTTTCCACGTCGAGCGACTTGGCGAAGTTGATGGTGTTACGGATCGATTCTTTCGTCTCCCCGGGAAGTCCGAGGATGAAGTCGCCGTGAATCGTCAGGCCGAGGTCGTGGCAGTCTTTGGCGAAGGCCCGCGCGCGCTCAACGGTTGCGCCCTTCTTGATGTTCTTGAGAATCTGCGGATCGCCTGACTCGAATCCGACAATCAGAAGCCGGCATCCTGCTTCCTTCATGGCCTTCAACGTGTCGTAATCAGTGGTAACCCGCGACGTGCAGCTCCACGTCAGGCCGAGAGGCTTCAGCTGTTCGCAAAGCTCGATGGTCCGCACCTTCTGAATGTTGAAGGTGTCGTCATCGAAGAAGAATTCCTTCACCTCAGGAAAGTTCTCTTTTGCCCACTTCATCTCCGCGGCTACATCTTCAGCGGAGCGTTTGCGCCAGGCGTGACCGCTCAGGGTCTGCGGCCACAGGCAGAAGGTGCACTGCGCCGGGCAGCCGCGCGTGGAGTAGAGCGCGATGTATGGATGGAGCAGGAAGGGAACGTTGTAGCGCGTAACGTCAAGGTCCCGCTTGTAGATCTTTGTGGCCCAGGGCATCGCGTCCAGATCCTCGATCTGCGGGCGATCGGGATTATGAACGATCTTTCCATCTTTCTTGTAGCTGATGCCGAGGATTTCGTTGATCGGCTTGCCCTGCGCAAACTCCACGACGGAGTAGTCGAACTCGCGGCGGCAGATGAAGTCGAGCACGGCGCATTCATTCAGTGCGCGTTCGGGATCGGTGGTAACGGGCGGTCCAACAAAGGCGATTCTTAGGGCCGGGTTAGCCGCTTTGATGGCTTCAGCGAGGCGCTGGTCGCCCTCCCATCCGACGGTCGAGGTGAAGAGCACTAGGAACTCGTAGTCCTTGCAAATCTTGATCGTTTCCTCGGCCGAGACGTGGTGCGGCGGCGCATCGAGGAGCCGCGAACCCTCAAGCAGACCAGCAGGATAGGTGAGCCAAACCGGGTACCAGTAGGACTCGATTTCACGAGTCGCCGGCCAGCGCGAACTAGCGCCGCCATCGAAGTTCTCGAACGAAGGGGGGTTGAGGAAGATTGTTTTCAGGGGCATTGGCATCTCCTTCATTCTACCATTCGGGCTGTTGTGTTAGACGCATTTGCCCTGAAACCCGAGACGCGAAAAACGCGCCGAAATGCGGCCCCTCTCTCGGCACTAACCCATTCCGAATCAATGCAGAAGTTGGAATTACGAAAGCACTGGATGTACGATCCGAGGGGTTGCTCTTGGGATACCCTGACGCAATTACCTGGTGTGAAGCTCGTCAAGCCAGTCCTGCATGTGGCCCAGGGCGCGCAGCAGATCCAGTCGTGCCTTGCTCAGGTCAAACCCCGAGTCGAGCGCGTCAACATACTTCTGGCGTTCGTCAATGCTCGCCTGTTGCTCGGCCGTGGGCGATAGCTGGGGCGGCGCGCCGGGAGTGCCAGTGGCGCCGTTGCCCACTTCCAGTTGCGCGTCAATGCTCTTCAACTGCGCTTCGGCAATCTGCTGCTTCAGGCTGGCAACTTCAGCCTGGGCGTCGAGCTCGCGAAGACTTGCGGTCAGTTGGCTGATCTGAATGTCGTTCTGTTGCTGTGCCTGCTCAGCCTCCACCTTGGCGCGGAGGGCCTCGGCCACGGAGACCTTGGCCTTTGCGCGAACGGCGAAGTCGAAGAAGGGAATCGATTAATCTGGAGACCGAAACTGACGTTGTTAGGCGTGAAGTTCTTGTAATATGTGGTGTAACTGTTCAGCTCATTGGAGTCGTAATTATAGACCGCGCCGAATCCGATCGAGGGGCGGCGCCACGCCAGATCGGCTCCCTTTGCCTCCAGCAGCTTGGAACGCGCCAGGACGTTCGCGGATTCAATGCCCGGAACGGGCCGTGCCGCTTCGTCGGCGGAGACGGCAGGAATCTCGGGAATGCTTGCGTGATCGGGCACGATGGAGCCGTCGGGCAAGCCGGTGAGCGTGGCAAGTTGCTTGGCAAGCGTTGCGGAGCGGGTTTCGAGGTGCAAACGGCTTAGCCGGAGTTGCGCCGCTGTCAACTTCGCTTGCAGCAGAGAGCTAAGGGGATCGACGCCAGCTTCAGTGCGCTGCTCCTCGATGGCGACCAGCCGTACGGCATCTTGCTCCTGCTCGCGCACAGCTTCGAGTTCGCGCTGGACAGTATCCATCTCAATGTAGTCCGAGGATGCGTCGAGGGCGACCTGCTCCTTTGCGTCCTTGAGATTCAGGTTGGCGGCCTCCACACCGGCCCGTGCAGCCTTGACGTACTGACGTTGGGAGAAGCTGAGAACGAGGGACTGCATCGTAGCGTTCCCGACGGAGGGCTGGCCGGTTGGAAAACCATGGGAGTAGCCGATCTGGGAACCGATAACGAAGTTGGGAATATAGGCATCTTCTGTCTGGGCCAGAGCGGCCTGCGCCTTTTGAAGATCGGCATTCGCGAGTTTTACAGCGTTTGAGTTTTGCTGTGCCATCTCAACAACGGTGGTGAGAGACACCTGCGCCTGCGTAATGGACGCCGCGCAGGCAAGCACCAGCGCCGCCGCGGCTTGCGCCGCCCACACCAGCGATTTTTGTCGAAGCTTCAAGCGCGCCTTTCGTGAATGATTCAAGCCTGTGACGGACTAAACTCCTTCGCCAACTGCGCGGCAATCGCCAACTCTGCCTTGGCGCCCGCGGCATCGCCCAGCTGTTGCTTGAGGCGCGAAAGCAGAATGTGCGCGACAAACGCTGGTGCGTCCTCAGTCATCGACGAGCTCGACAAATAATTCTCGAGCATCTGCGCGGCAAGTGCAGGATTCCGCTTGGCCGCAATGAGCACGCCTGCGCCGTCATAAAGGGCAAAGCTAGAACTCTTGTCTTTCGCTACGGCGGCGATGCAACCCTGAATGGCCGAGTCCAGATCGGACCACTGTTGACGCGAGCGGTAGAAGTTCGCTAGAACACTCCAATAATCGGCAGGCTCCTTGGCGGCGGCGACCGCCTGGCGATATTCATTCTCGGCTGTGGTGTAGTCTTTTTGGGCCATTGCGATGTCACCGCGCAGTTGCTGAGCTCGTGCTGCATCGACTTTGTCGAGCTGCGCAGCGATTGCCTGTGCTTTGTCTGTCCCGCCACCCGCGATGCCGGGGGCCTGGGCATAGTAATCGCCGAGGTCTGACAAAGCGGGGCCATTTTGTGGATTGAGCTTGACTGCGGTTTGCATTTCAGAAAGCGAGTGTTTGGCGATTCCGTATGCGGAAAGGAAACTGGCGTGGCTGGCTTGCCGGCCCAGAACGCGGCCCAGCCACATGTGATCGTCCGAATTCTGCTCATCCAGATTCACGGCCTGCTGGCAGTTCGCAGCCGCCTGCGACCATTGTTGCAGCGTAAATCGGACCCGGCACAAAAGGTTCTGCGCTTGTGCGGCGCCGGCTCCCGAGGTCGGCAGCGGTGCCAGCAGAGCGATGGCCTCGTCTGCCTGCCCGGCTTGCAGGTAGGTATTGGCTTGCGTCAGTGTCGCTGAAGAAATTTGCGCATAGTTCGGCTTCGCTGTCGCCACCGTGAGGCAAGCCAGTGTGAATGCGATGGCCGACACGGGTGAGCGCATCACCGTTGTTCCTTGATCGGTACGCCCTCCTGCAAGGGCTGTCCGTTGGTTGTTCCGATGGCGACCGTGTCGCCGACTTCGAGCCCGGAAAGAATGGGCACTTGGGTCAGATTTGGGGTTCCGATCGTGATTGGAACGCGGACCAACTCGCCGTTCTCGACCTTGAACGCGAAATACTTCCCGTTCTGCTCGTGGAGGGCTTCGCGAGGCATGCTCAAAGTGTCGGGCAAGCTCGAGGTCGTCACGGTCAAAGTGACGTTCGTGTCGGGCAGAAGCCCGTCCGGCGATCCATCGAAATCGATCAGGGCCTCTCCAACGTTGCGTGTCGTATAGGTGACTACAGCGGAGGGGAGACGAGAGATATGTCCGTGCCACTCGACGCCCGGCTTGGCATCCCAGCGAATCACAACCGGTTGCCCAACAGCCAGCCTACCCAGGTCAGGCTCGTCAAAATAGCCGCGCACGCGCTCATGGCGCAGATCGGCCATCTCAAGAAGCAGGTTGCCGGATGCGGAGAATTCCGACGTCGTCGCGTCCATGCTATAGATGGTTCCGGTAATGGGCGCGCGAATTTGGGTCTGCGATTCGACATGCTGTGCAGCGGCCAGTGCTGCTTGCGCATCGGCCAGCGCCGCCTGTGCGCGCGCCATATCGCCCGACGAATAACGATGATGCGCGCTCTGCTCGGCGGCGTTCAAGCTTGCCTCCGCTGTATTCAGGCGCGCACGCGCCGCGGCGATTTCGCCGGGCGCCGCTGCGCCTGTCGCCACCAATTTGTTGAGCGCATCCAGATCGAGTTGGGCCTGATCGCGCGTAAGTCGATCCTGCGCAATTTCGCCGGCCGAGGCTTGCCGCTCTGCCTGGGTCCCGCTGTTTCTCACTGCATCCAGAGCAGACTGCGCGGAACTCACCGCGCTTTCAGCGCTTGCCACTTGGGCCCTGGCCGCCAAATCGTCCAGCACTACAAGGAGCTTGCCCGCAGGAACTGTGTCGCCTTCCTGCGCGTACACGGCTTTTACCGTGGTAGCAATCGGACTGTAGAACGGATAGGGCAGCAGAGGCTCAACCCGGCCATTGGTGCTGATGGTGTTGACCAGCATCGCGTGTTCCACGGACGCCACGCGCACCGGCAGCCGCTCGCGCAAGAAATAGCGCGCCGTGAAAAATACGCCAAGCAGAACAACAACTGCGGCGGCCCAAAGCCACCCGCGGCTTATTTGCGATCTTGCTTCAGCCATGCAATTAACCAGAGTCAGTATATAAGACTCAAAAACATCGGATAAGAAGCGGCAAAATGAGCCGAACCTGAATCGCGACGTTTCGTTGAGCCTCGTACAATACTGGCATGGCGCCAAAACCGAGATACACCGACCAACACGCCAAGGCCGGGCTGGACTTTGCTTTTCCGGCCATCGAGACCTGGCAGAATCAGTTTCCCGGATACGAAATTCAGATCGACGACCCGGAGCTGACCTCGGTCTGCCCCAAGACGGGCTTGCCGGACTTTGGAATTCTGACCATCCGCTACATGCCGCGCGATCGTTGTCTGGAATTGAAATCGCTTAAAGAGTATCTCTTCAGTTACCGGAACCTCGGGATCTTTCAGGAGAACATCGTGAACCGGGTCCTTGAAGACATCGTAAAGGCATGCAATCCTGTGTGGGCCGTTGTGAAAGGCGAATTTCGCCCGCGCGGCGGCATCGGAACCACCGTTGAAGCGCGCTGGCCGCGGCCGTCAGCGTAGTTCGGATGTGCCGGTTGGGGATCGCGCTTTCCTGTGATATTCCTGAGTTCTCTTGAATCTTTGCTTCGCCCCGGAGAACTTTGCCAAACCTGACTCAGCCTGCGCGCCCCAGCATCAGCCCTGCTCTGGGCACCGTCGTACTGCTTCTCGCACTCAACCTGCTCAATTACATCGATCGCTACATTCTCGCCGGCGAAGTCTCGCCCATCCAGCGCGAGTTCCACGCGAGCGACCAGCAGATGGGCGCGCTGGGAACCGCGTTCTTCGTCTTCTACATGATTGCCGCGCCGCTGACCGGCTGGCTCGGAGATCGCTATCGTCGCAAGCCGATGATTATCACCGGCGCGGTGCTCTGGAGCCTGGCCACACTGGCCGCCCTCTGGATTCACAGCTACACAACGCTTTACCTGCGCCAAGCGCTCGTTGGAATCGGCGAAGCGACCTTCGGGATTTTTGCACCTGCTGTGCTCAGCGACTTTTATCCCGAGCGCGAGCGCAACAGGGTACTTTCAGTTTTTTACGTTGCGATTCCCGTGGGCGCGGCGCTCGGTTACCTCGCCGGCGGACAGATTGGCTCGCATTGGGGCTGGCGTGCGCCGTTTTTCGTCTGCGCGCTGCCCGGGTTTCTGGTCGCCGCTCTCTATGGATGGGTCGGGCGCGAGCCGGAGCGGGGCGCCAGTGATCACGTCGAAGCGAATCTGAACCGCGCCACCGTGTTGGGAATCATCCGGAATCCGGCCTTCTTGACTGCCACTTTCGGCCTGGCGATGCTGACCTTTGCCATGGGCGGGATTTCGTGGTGGGTGCCGGAGTTTCTGCGGCGCTTCGCGGGTATGTCGATGGGAACGGCAAGCCTCACAGTCGGCGCGACCACGGTAATTGATGGGATTGCCGGAACACTGGTGGGAGGGTGGATCGCGCAAATGTGGCTGCGCAGGAACCATCGAGCGCTGTACCTTCTTTCAGCATGGAGCGTCGCGTTGACACTGCCGTGCGGAGTCATGCTGTTCTTCGGCCCGCACAAGTGGGCCGTGCCCTCACTGTTCGCGGCGGAGTTCTTTCTCTTCCTCAACACCGGGCCGCTGAACACGGCGATCGTCAACTCGGTCGCCGCGCCGGTGCGCGCAACAGCCATCTCAATCAACCTGTTCTGCATTCACTTCTTCGGCGACACGTTCTCGCCGCAAATCATCGGCGCCATCAGCGACCGGTCGAATCTCAGCATCGGGCTGGGCGCGACGCTCGTGTTCCTGGTGATCTCGAGCAGCATTCTCTTTGCAGGCGCGCGGTTCGCGCCGCTGCTGGAAGAAGCAGGGAACGAGGGGGCAAGGGACCAGGGGAACAAGAAGATCGGGAACCAACCCCGCTAGCTCCGCCAACTCCGCTATTTCCTCGGCAGCGGCTCCTGATCGCGTGTGTTCATGAACGCGCGACGGCCACCCTGCGGGCGAAGGTTGGGATCGCGAACAGGTCCACGATCCTCATCGGCCGAAAATCCGCGGGCGAGAAGGGGATTGGGTTTGAACTTGGGCGGTCCGCCGTAGAATTGGCGCGCGTGGCTCAGGATCATTCCTGAGCGGCCGTGCATCGGCTGCACGATTCCGCGAATCTCCACGTCGGCATCGCGGTACTTCTTGAGTTCGCCCACTTCGCTGCGATCTTCAGGCAGGCTCACAACAGTGAAGCGGCATTGGTCATCGGGAGTTTGTGGCGAGCAGACGTCAAGGAAGCGCGTTCCGTCGGGAAGTTCCACTACATCATAAACGTGCGCGGAAACGCAAACGTCTTTGTTGAGCATCTTCGCGGCCTGGTCGGCGGGCACGCAGGGTTTGGGTTTGGCGGCGCAGGCGAGCGTTGGCACACAAAGAACCAGAGCGAAGCACAACAAGGATCGGCGGATGCGCATTGGCAGGCTCCCGTGAGAACGGAAGAAAGCTTAACGCGGAAGCTGCGCGAGCCGATGTGATGGTCGTCGCGGCCACTTGGCAATCGGGCAAATAGCCAGGAGCTGGAAGCTAGCGGCCAGGAGCTTCATTTCACCGCGCGCCCACGAGTTCGCCGGACTTTGCCGTCTGGCCGTAGTGGCTTTCGACGTAGTGGTCGAGGATCTGCTTGAACTCGGCCACAATGGCATCGCCGCGCAGGGTGGTCGACAGCTTGCCGTCAATGTAGACCGGAGCGACGGGATCCTCGAACGTGCCGGGAAGACTGATGCCGAGATTGGCGTGCTTGGATTCGCCGGGGCCGTTGACGACGCAGCCCATGACGGCGAGCTTGAGTTCCTCGACGCCGGGATACTTCTTGCGCCACTCGGGCATCTCAGCGCGCAGGTAACTCTGGATCTGCTCGGCGAGCTCCTGGAAATACGTGCTCGTCGTGCGGCCGCAACCGGGGCAGCTCGTCACCTGCGGCATAAAGCTGCGGATGGAGAGCGACTGCAGGATCTGCTGCGCGGCCTGCACCTCTTCCGTGCGGTCGCCGTTGGGCTTGGGCGTGAGCGAGACGCGGATCGTGTCGCCGATGCCCTGGAGCAGCAGCGGCGCGAGGCCCGCGGTCGAAGCGATCAGGCCCTTCGAGCCCATTCCGGCTTCGGTCAGGCCTAGATGCAGCGGATAATCGCAGCGCGCGGCGAGCTTCGAGTAGACATCGAGCAGATCGCGGACGCCGGAGACCTTGGCCGACAGGATGATCATGTCGTGGCCGAGGCCGTAGCGCTCGGCGGCAGCGGCGGACTCGAGCGCGCTGGCGATCATGGCTTCAATCATCACGTCGCGCGCGGCCAGCGGCTCAGGCAGCTTGCTGTTCTCGTCCATCATGCGCGTCAACAAACGCTGATCGAGCGATCCCCAGTTGACGCCGATCCGTACAGGCTTGTGATTCTCGACGGCGCACTCGACCATGACGCCGAAGTTCGAATCGTCTTTGCGCCCGATCGAAACGTTGCCGGGATTGATGCGGTACTTGGCGAGGGCGCGCGCTGTGGCCGGATATTTCTTGAGCAGGATGTGGCCGTTGTAGTGAAAGTCGCCGATGATCGGCACGCGCAGGCCGCGCTTTTCGAGTCCTTCAACAATGTGCGGAACGGCTGCCGCGGCGTCTTCATTGTTGACCGTGACGCGAACCAGCTCGGAGCCGGCGAGAGCGAGCGCGGCAACCTGGTCAATTGTGGACTCTATGTCCGCCGTATCGGTGTTGGTCATCGACTGGACGACGACGGGAACTTCCCAGCCGACTCGGACGTTGCCGATGCGGACGGTTGGAGTTTTTCTGCGCTGAATCTCAGCCATGAGGACAGTTTACCGAAAAACAGTTCACAGTTCGTAGTTCACAGTTCGCGGAGGACGACGAAGAGCAAACAGCTGGCAGCAAGTTAGCAAGTCAGCAAGTCTGCGAGTTAGCAAGTCAGCGACGAAGCGCCGGGAAACGAAAACTGTGAAACTGTGGCTGCAAGCCGCTGATTACAAAGGCTCCACAGTTTCACAGATTCACAGTTGCGCAAAACGGCATGGGGGGTGGAGTCGCGGAGAATGGGGGGGGTGGGGTCCGGCGGCATAGGGGGGTGGGGGGTGATGATGCAGGGAATAGCCAGTAGCCAATAAGGAATAGGGAACTGAAGACAGAAAGAAAGGGAATAGGGGACGGAAAGGGAGGGACTAAGGGGCTCGGGACTAAGGGACTGGGGATCGGGGAGCCAGAGAGCGATGGTGGTCTGCGCGTCGATCATGGAACCATTGTGCTCCGAAAGGGGGAAATGATCGGCAAACTTGGCGGAGATTATTTGGTCGGAGTCAGGGGTCAGAAAAGGAACGAGTTAGGGCGGAAATGGTGGGGTTGTTTGGGCGGCGGAGGGCTTGACACGCTCGCGTGCTGGCAACTCGGGATTTGGTCGGTTATGCCGGGGTCTGACTGGGCACTCGGCTTATCAGCCTGGGTGTACGCTAATGAAAAGCAGCAGGCAGATAAACCCCTTTCGAACGCTCCGGCATAGGGGACTTTGTGTGAGAGCCCGAGAATGAGCCCTGGCTTGGAAAAGATCTTCGAAATTGCAAGCCGTGTCACGGACCCGAATGCCGTCGCGATGTGCACGGCGGTCCTTGCTGTCATTCTTTTCCTTTCAACCCGAAGGAAGGCGCCGCGGATTTCCTGGTTGCTGGCGCTCGTGATCTTCTTTCTCGGCATTTCCCCCCTCGTTTCCTCAACCTACCTGACCCAACGGGGGATTTATCACATCCGCGTCGTGGTGCAGGCGCCCAACGGCCAACCGGCGGAGCAGGCAGAGGTCACCTCCTCAGCCGGGGGCGAGCCTAAGCAAGGAGTTGGTAGCTGGGAAATTGATCTCCCGCCCCAGGAGAAGCCCGCAAGCGGGCAAATCACACTCTACGCATCCGTAAAGGACGCATATCTGGGCGGCCAATCGACGCTCGCGTTAAGGAGCGACTATTTCCCCGAGGTCACAATCCACCTCGCGCCCCTGCCTCAGGTCGATATTCGGGGAGTTGTGCTCGATGAATCTGGGCGGTCAGTTCGTGGGGCATTCGTGTCGGTTGTCGGTTATTCCGACGTAGTTACTACCGACACCATGGGCAATTTTTCCATTCCGTCCCACCATTCCGAGGGACAGCTCGTTGAGGTGCGGGCCGAGAAAGGGAAGCTAGCGTCAATGGTCTCGGCTATCGCCGGACAGGAGACTCAGATCACTCTGAGGGACCCATGAGAACACGCGAAGGTCGAACAGATCGATCGCAGACCCGCCACATGAGGATCCCTCGCTTTCTCGCATTGCCCTTGTTCTGTTTTCTCCTAGTAGTTAACAGCCGGGCAGAGCGTGGATACGTGCTGGTCCAAGTGCAGGACGCGCAGCACAAACCTGTTCGCAAACTCGAAATCGGCATCGAGGGCTTTGGGGCCTCCGCCGTGACAGGCAACGACGGAAAGGCGAAGCTCCCAATTGGGAGCGCCGCCGTGCCGGGCGACTCGATATCCCTAGCGGTGCTGCATTCTCCACCCGGCAAGGACTTCGTAATGATCTCGCCGTGGGACAACCGGGCTATTGTCCCTTCCTTTGAAGACAAGCCTGCGAACTTTATCCGGGTCGTTGTCGTGCAACGGGGCGACCGGGCGGCGCTCGAAAGCAACACAGTGTTACTCTCCTTGGCGGCGAAAATCAATAGCGCGAACGCCCCAAAACAAACGGGCGGGCAAATTCCCGCGCAGGGCCCCGCAGGCCCTGCGGACGCCGAGCAGGAGCAAGTCCACGACCCAAAGGCTAATCTTAAGGCCGTCGCAATGGAGTACGGCCTCGATCCTACCGAAGTCGACGAGGCATTAAAGGCGCTTGGGGCAAAGACGACCGATCCGTACGAGGCTGGCCAGATCGCGCTTTACAAGAACAACTACCGCGAGGCAAGTGCGCAGTTTCAGACTTCCTTCAAGGAGCGAGAGGCGACTCTTAAGGCTAGCGAACAGAAGGTCGAGGAGGAGAAGCTGCGCGCAGCCGAAGCCGCGAGCTTTCTGGGTTTATCACTTCTCCAGCAGAACAAACTTGAGGAGGCGAAGCAGGCAGTTGAAGAAGGCTTGAACCTGCTGCCTAACAACCCGAAACTCCTAAACGACAAGGGGGTGATCGAGGAGCACTCAAACGACCTCGGTAGCGCTGAAGGGTCATATCGCGACGCGATCGCGGCAAGCGAAAAAGCTCAAGGTCCCGACAATGCGGAGGAAGCTGTGTTCCTCGAAAACCTGGCAAAGGTATTAATGCGAAAGAGCGAATTTGCGGAAGCGGAGGCCCTACTTCGGAGGACGCTCGCGCTGAACGAAAAGCTCAAGGGCGCGACCAGCGCCGAAGTCGTCGAGAGCCTCGAGGAGCTAGGAATTCTCTTCGACGAAAAGCGTCACAACGAAGAGGCGGGAAAGTTCTTCGACCAAGCGCTGGAGATCATCCGAAACTCCCATCCCCCTCGGTCTGCCGAAGTCGCGACCTACCTGGGCAACCTCGGTTTCGTGCTGATCACCTGCGAGGATTACTCCAGGGCTGAGCCACTGATGCGCGAGGCGCTGGAGATTGACGAGAAGGTGCTTGGACCAGACAGCGAGGTCGTGGCAGCCTGGGATTACGATCTTGCAAATATTCTGTTTGTCAAAAGGGAGGGGGTAGAGGCAGAACAGCTTTACCGCCGGGCGATCGAGATTGACAAACGGACGATCGGTCTCAACAACATGTTCGTAGCCAACGCCTTGAATAACATTGCATCCTTGCTAAGGGAAAAGGGGGATTATGCCGGAGCAGAGCCGCTTTGTCGACAGGCGATTGAGATTGGTGAGGGGGTTCTCGGGGAGAAGAGCCCGATGTTCGTCGCGTACCTCCGAAATCTCTCAGTAATCTTGCGCGATGAGGGCGAGCTTCAAGAGGCTGAGACATACACAAGACGCGTCCTGGGCACGGACGAGCAGATTTCCGGGAAAGACAGCGTTCAGGTCGCAAGCGATCTCACCCAGCTCGCAACTACGTTGACGAGCTCCGGCCGCCCCGCTGAGGCCGAGCCGATGGTTGAGCGCGCCCTCGCCATCGAGGAGAAGAGTGGGGGACCGCCGAGCGAGGCCCTCGCAGTAGCTTTGCGCGCCCAAGCATTTGTCCTTGTCCAATCAGGCAAATACGAGCAGGCTGAGCAGAAAGCGCGCCGCGCATTGGAGATTGACGAGAAGGCGGCGGCAAACGACGTTCTCGAAGTGAGCGCCAGTCTCGACATGCTGGGCCAAATTCTCTTCGAAAGCGGAAAACTGGTCGAGGCGGAGCCGCTTATTCGCAGAGAACTCAAAATCGACGAAACGGTGTTAGGGACGGAAAACTCGGGCATCGCGTCGGTTCTCAATAACCTCGCGAACGTTCTCATGCGCGAAAACAAATTCGCAGAAGCTGAGTCTGTTCTTCAACGAGCGCTGAAGATTCAAGAGAAGGCTCTAGGAACGAGCAGCCCCGTTCTGGTCGCCACCCTCGGGGCGCTCGGGGGTCTCCATTACCTAAATGCGGAATATGCCGATGCGGAGCCGTTTTATCGCCGCGCCCTACAGATTCAAGAAACGGCGCCGGGGCAGGGCGGACCCAACCTCGCGAATAACCTCGGTAACTTGGGCAGCCTGCTTTTTGCGATGGGGGAATTTTCCGAAGCCGAGCCCTTCTATCGTCACGCGCTCCAAATTCAGGAGGGGTTGCTCGGGCCTGACCATCCCGACGTGGCAGTTAGCCTTAGCAGTCTGGGCCGCCTTCTCCTCGCAAAAGGGGACTACGTCGAGGCGGGGTCACTGTTGGATAGGGCGTTGGCTATTCGCCAGAAGGCGTTAAGTCCGACCGATCCTCGTGTTGCGGAGAGCCTTGATATCGCTGGCTTTATGCTGCAACTTAAAGGTCGATACGGAGCGGCCGAGCCGCTTTACCGAAGAGCGCTGATGATTGTTGAGAATGGAGGCGAGCTGGGGCGCCCCTATCTTCCATCTAGCTTGGAGTTTCTCGGATCCTTGCTCACAGCAAAGGGAGAATTCAGCGAGGCAAGGCCGCTGTATGATCGGGCGATTCAGACGAACGAGGAACTGCTTGGCGCTCATCATCCCGACGGGGCATTTGGCTTAGATGACCTTGCAGATCTACTGCGTGAAAGGGCAGATTACTCAGGAGCCGAGCCGCTGTACCGGAGCGCTCTTTCGATAAGAGAGACGGCGCTCGGGCAGAATCACCCATATGTTGCGATCAGCCTTTGCGGCCTGGCGGACCTACTTCGCGAGGAGGGTAAATACCCAGAGGCCGAACCCTTGTACCGGAGAGCCATTTCGATTCAGGAATCGTCGCTTGGTCCCAACCACCCCGATCTAGCGACGAGTCTGAATGGGTTGGCGGATTTGCTCCGCAGGAAACGTGATTACGCGGAGGCCGAGCCCCTATACCGACGAGCGCTTGGAATTCGCGAGGGTGCCTTTGGGCTGGATCATCCGGACGTGGCAACGAGTCTGAACGGCCTAGCGGAGCTGCTTCGAGAGAAAAATGACTACGCAGAGGCCAAGTCGCTGTGCGATAGGGCCCTTTCCATTCGCGAGAAGTTGCTCGGCCCCGGCCACCCAAGAGTGGCTGAGAGCCTTAACGACGAGGGGCTTCTGCTTGCGGACGAGGGGGACTCTGAACTGGCGAGGTCTTCCTATTTAAGGGCGCTGAGGATTTATACAAAGACGATAGGCGCGAATAATCCGAAGACAAAGGAAGTCCGGAGGAATCTTGAGAATTTGGCAAAGGGCACAGCGCTCCACAAGGCGGGCTAACGCGCCTTCGGCGCGCGAGCGCAGGGAAAACGCGCCGAAAGGGGTTCGATCGCGGCCTCGCCGCGTACTTAATTTCCAAGAAAATCGGTGGGCGGATTGCGGCTCGTCCCCAGGCTTACGCCGTGGGGCTACCTTCTTATGCCCCACCCAGAGGGTGCCCGGCGGGCTGTCAGCGGGAATCAAACACGGGACAACCGTCAGCGTGCAAAATTGCGCAGAAAACAGCGCGATGAGACTGCTTGAGCCCCGCGAAGGCCTGCTGTGTGCTCGCTAACGCCACTCTTCGTGAAATTACTCGCGACCCTTTGCCTCGAAATGTGAAATTCTGAGCGAACCTTTACCCCTGTTTCGGGAAATTACTTAGCGCACCACTCCACGAATTGCGAAACTATAAGCGAACCTTTGAGGCTTTTTGTGAACTTATACGTTCACATTTCGCGGGGCTGAGGTCCCACAAAGTTGAACATTTCGCGCGGGTTGGGCGGTTTTCGCCGGCCCCGAAAAAATGCGGCCCTCGGTCTGAAATTTGATCGCGAAAAAAGCAACCGCAAATCCCCATTCGACTCGTTCTCCAAGGGCGAACTCGCTCAGGGCAGGCTTTCGAGTCGTCCCGCTGAAGCGGGACTCGCTCAGGATGACACGGCGAAGATGCGTGGGCCGCGCTTTGCTCGGCCCACTGTGCTCAGGATGACACGGCGCGGGTGGGTGTGCCGCGCGGCTCTACCTTGGAGTATCCCAGTCGTCCATTGAAGTTTTGCCGCCGTCGGTCCAGGTGACGTCGATGGCCTGGTAGTCGAGAGTGATCATCTCGTTGCCGCCCGCCTTGCGAACGTAGAGGATGGAGGCGTTGGTGAGCACGATCTTCTGGGCTGTCTTCGCGCCTCCGGATGCTCCGACAAAGGTGATCACCACTTCGCTCAGCGGCTCGTGGGTACTCGCCGCCTGAGCCAGCATGGGCGATGCCCGATCAATCTCTTTGGTGATGGTGATGGTGGAGTGCATCCGCCTGCCGGTGGGATGGGCGGCAGCTTCCATTGGGGTGTCGCGGGTGACGCTGACGAGGCGGATCTGGTCGGACGCGGTGTCGCTCCTGATCTGACCCTGTTTGGAGCTCTTGATCGTCATGTATGCGTCGAACGCGGCGTGGGCCGGCACTGCGGTTAGCAGCACAGCGACCACGGTGGAGAGCACAAACAACCGTCCTGCACGAAATGTACGCATGGGAAACCTCCTTGAGATTCGAGTCCCTGGGAAGCCGTGAAGCCGGATTGCTAACCCGGCGGCGCCAGTATAGCGCCGGGTCGGTACGACGGTCTTGATTGGGTGGGGGACCGTATCTGAGTCGCCAACGTGGGGGATTCGGCTCCGGGGCTGAAGCCCGGGTTGCTTTGGGGTCTTGATTCAGGGGCCTGAAGGCCCCTGCTCCTTCCGATAGTTTTCCTCAGGGGCTGAAGCCCTCGATCATTTTGC
This sequence comes from uncultured Acidobacteriaceae bacterium, assembly GCA_963813015.1. Lineage (GTDB taxonomy): Bacteria > Acidobacteriota > Terriglobia > Terriglobales > Acidobacteriaceae > Telmatobacter. The sequence goes on along the minus strand of CAWEXN010000007.1, from coordinate 346,700 downwards.
TGATCTAACGGCACGACTGAAGTCGTGCCCTGACACAAGGCTCCGGGGCTGAAGCCCGCGGCAAATTAATTGGTGTAGATGCGCACGTAGTCCACGAGCATTTGGGAGGGGAAGGGCGTGGTGCTGTTGGGTGGGCCGGGCCAGGAGCCGCCGATGGCCAGGTTGAGGATGATGTAGTTGGATTGGCCCGAGTCATAAGGCCAGATTGAGCCGGTGAGGCTTGCGATGCTGGAGGGCGTGTAGGTGACGTAGGGCTGGGTGGGATCGTCGACGTAGTAGGCGACGCTGCCCTTGCTCCAGATCATGCCGTAGGTGTGCCAGCCGGCAGCGGTCTGGCCGGCGGGGAAGTTGTATTTGGTGCCGACGTTGCCGCCGGTGAAGCCGGTGCCGTGGATGGAGCCCGCGTTCCAGTCGGGAGTGGCGGCGGCGTTGACGCGCTCGAGCACGTCCATCTCACCACATGCGGGCCAATTGACAGTGGCGATGTTGTTGCCGAGGAGCCATGCGGCCGGCCAGAACCCCTGGGCTTCCGGCACCTGCGCGCGGAATTCGATGCGACCGTATTGAAAGCTGAAAAGGCCTTGCGTCTTGAGGCGCGCGGAGGTGTAAACGCCGGGCGAGGGCTGGGCGGCCACGATGTGCAGATAACCGTCGGTGCCCACGTAGGCGTTGGGCGCGGCGGGATTGCATGGAGAACTTGACGAGCCCCATGCACAGTAATCTTCAAGCTCGTTGTTGCCGAAGCCGCTGTTGCCAGTGTCGTAGGTCCACACGGCGGGATTGGGCTGGGCGTTGGCGGCGGTTGCGTTGGAGAATTCGTCGCTCCACACGAGCGTTCCCGAGGGAATGTTGGAGGCAAAAGTTTTGGTGGCGACGGCGCTGTTGGAGTCGCCGGGCGCAGCGGCAATGGCGTTGACGGTGAGGTTGGATGCGACGAGGAAAGGCGCTTCGTAAATTGGGGATGAGGCGGTGGGAGCCGATCCGTCGACGGTGTAGTAAATGGTTGCGCCGGGTGTGGACGTCGATAGCGTCACGACGGCGGCTCCGTTGAGTGCCGGGGTGGTGGCGATTGTGGGAGCGGAGACGGACGGCGGATTCGATGGAGAGCCTTGCGCCGAAACCGCGCCTCCGCAGCCAGCAGCGATGAGTATGCCTGCGGCCAGCGCTAACACGAGCTGGATTCGGATGAAAGTTGACATGGAGTTGATCTCCGCTTTCGCTCTGCAGGTCTATTTTCGCGCAAATTGCGGTTATGGTTTTGTGGTGAGGGATGGCGCGTGCTCGAGTGCGCGCTGGAAGCGGAGAACGTGGACGGCGGCGCCCCAGACGGTGTCGGTGCGCTCGAGGCCGTCGGGTGTCCACTGGTCTGCTTTGTAGAAGCGCTGGGCGCGGAGGTTGTCGACCAGAGTGAAGAGGTAGGCCTGACGCAGGCCGAGAGAGACCATGTGCGCGCGGGCGGCAGAGACCAGAGTGACGCCGACGCCGAGTCCCCAGGAGTGGGGATCGACATAGAGGGCGGTGAGCTCGCCGTGGTTGGGGAGGTCGGGCTCGTGCGAGGGAGCGGTTGTGGAGAAGCCGTGGAGGATGTTGCCGGTGGCGGCGACGATGGTGTGGGGCTTGGTTGGGTCGGAGTTGGAGAGATCGTATTTGTCGGCGCGGTCCTCGGCGCGAAGATTGTTGAGATAGCTGGCGGGGAGGATTCCGGCGTAGCCATGCTGCCAGGCGCGGACGTGGACGCGCGCAATGGCGAGAGCGTCAGAGGGCTGGGCAGGGCGGAGAAGCATGGAGCGAGTATCGCACGACAGTGGATCGTGAGTCGTGGACAGTGGGCAACGAACGGTGGTCCGCGGGCAGTCAGCAAGTGAAAGAGTGAAGGAGCGAGGGTGAATGATGGAGCAGGAAATTGCCGATAGGGAATAGGGAGTAGAAAGGCAAGCTGATCGGTTATATTGGACGGGTTCCCTCTGCTGAAACGGTTTCCCCAAGACAACGCAGGTTCCCCGAAACAAAATTCAAATTGAGAAGTGACTGAGGAGGTCATTGTGGGCGAGCATCCGACACCGGACAAGATGATGCAGATTGGCATGGGGTTTATGGCGTCGAAGACGCTGCTGAGCGCCGTGGAGATGGGATTGTTTACTGAGCTGGCGCGAGGGCCCGAGGGATTTGAAGCGGTGCAGGGAAGGCTGGGGCTGCATCCACGGTCGGCGAGGGATTTCCTGGACACGCTTGTGGCGCTGGGGCTGCTGGAACGGCGGGATGGGAAATATGCGAATACTCCGGAGACGGATTTGTTTCTGGACAAGAAGAAGCCGTCGTACATTGGCGGGATTCTGGAGATGGCGAACCAGCGGCTGTATGGGCACTGGGCGCATTTGACGGAGGGGCTGCGGACTGGGCTGCCGCAAAATGAAGTGCGGGGCGGAGGCGCGCCGGTGTTTGAGGCGCTGTATGCCGATCCGGCGCGGCTGAAGGGGTTTCTAAAGGCGATGAGCGGGATCAGCCATGGGTCGGCGATGGCAATTGCGGCGAAGTTTCCATGGAAGGAGTACAAGACATATTGCGACGTGGGGACGGCGCAGGGCGATACGGCAGCGCAGATTGCATTGGCGCATTCGCACCTGAACGGAACGGGGTTCGACCTGGCGGAGGTGGGACCGATCTTTGAGGAGTACGTCGGCGCGCTGGGTCTGAATGGGCGGCTGAAGTTTGCGGCCGGGACTTTCTTTGAGGACCCATTGCCGAAAGTGGATGTGATTGTGATGGGGCATATTCTGCACGATTGGGATTTGGCGACGAAGAAGATGCTGATCGGGAAGGCGTATGAGGCGCTGCCGAAGGGCGGAGCGTACATCGTGTATGAGGCGATCATTGACGACGACCGGAGCAAGAATGCGTTTGGATTGATGATGAGCCTGAATATGCTGATCGAGACGTATGGCGGGTTCGACTATACGGGCGCAGATTGCCAGGGATGGATGAAGGAAGCGGGGTTCAGCCAGACGCGGGTGGAACACCTGGTGGGGCCGGACTCGATGGTGGTGGGAATCAAATGAGGCAGGGACCAAGGGAACCAGGGAACAAGGACAGACCAAGCCGCCCCAGCGCCGAAGCCCCGTCGCCCCCGATGCGCGACCCCGCAGGAGCGAGAGCCGGGCGCGAGCACTTTCAAAGCGAATTCAAATTGAGAGGCGGCCTCTCTTTCAACAATCTGTAGTGATAGATACGCTAATCTAGGGCGATGGGCGACGCGACAAATCATGCGGACGCAGGGAAGTTGCACGCGCTTGACGGTGCGGGCGCGGCGTTGCGCATACGCGGGCTGAAAAAGGCGTTTGCCGATGTGCAGGCGGTGGACGGGATCGATCTGGAAGTTGCCAAGGGAGAATGCTTTGGATTGCTGGGGCCGAACGGGGCGGGCAAGACGACGACGATTGAGATTTGCGAAGGGCTCACGACGGCGGACGAGGGAACGGTGGAGCTGCTGGGGCTGAATTGGGTGAGCAGCGCCGCTGAGCTGCGGCAGCGGATCGGGGTTCAACTGCAGGAGACGCAGTTTCCTGACAAGTTGACGGTGGAGGAGGCGCTGCGGCTGTTCCGGAGTTTTTATCGGCGCGGAATCACGGTGGATGAATCGATCAAAATATCTCAGCTCGAAGAGAAGCGGAAATCGCGCGTGGGCGGCCTGAGCGGCGGGCAGAAGCAGCGGCTGGCGATGGCGACGGCGCTGGTAGGCGACCCGGAACTGCTTTTTCTGGATGAGCCGACCACGGGGCTTGATCCGCAGGCGCGAAGGCATCTGTGGGATTCGGTGGAGGAGATGAAGCAGGCGGGGCGGACGATTATTTTGACGACTCATTATATGGAGGAAGCAGAGCGGCTATGCGATCGCGTGGCGATTATGGACCACGGCAAGGTGATCGCGATGGGTACGCCGAAGGAACTGATCGCAACTGTCGGTGGCGAGGACATTGTGGAGTTTGCGGTGAGCACCCCGGTCCCCAAATGCGAGGGACCGGGGGCACCCAATGGTGTGGAGAATGCGGTGGTCAATGCGGAGGCGCTGAGGAAGATTCCGGGAGTGCAGTCGCATCGTGTGGACGAGAATCTGCACCAGCTTTCGGTGAGCGAGCTGCATACGGCGGTGCCGCGGATTTTCGCGTCGCTCGAAGAGCAGGGGCTGCACTTGAGCGAGTTCAGAACTCATTCGGCGACGCTCGAAGATGTGTTTGTGCGGCTGACGGGAAGGAATCTGCGCGATGAATAGCGGAAGTTTCTCCGGGCCTAGAGGCCCCTGCTCCTTCCGGTTTCATTCCTCAGGGGCTAAAGCCCCACGTCTTCTCCGACCGTTTCGGCACGACTAAAGTCATGCCCTGATACAAAACTCCGAACCGATTGTTACGATCGGAAAGTGCAGGCCAGACAGATTGAGCATGGGTGGGGCAATGAGTCGTCTCGAAACCAGCAGCCTTTATCAGTTAACAGCGACGCGGTTGAAACTGACGCTTGCGGGAGCCGGAGGCGATCTTCTGGATTTTTGTTTTCCCGATTCTGCTGGCGATCGGGTTGGGGATTGCATTCCGCAATCGCCCCGCGGATGTGCTGCCGGTAGGCGCGACGACGGAGCAACTGACACAGGCGCTGGCTGCGGACAAGGGGCTGAAGGCGACGGAGATGGACGAGAGCGCAGGCGTGCGCGCGCTGGCCGTGGGGACGATTGTGCTGCTGGCCGAGCAGAGCGGCAACGGGGTGGTGTACCGGTACGACAATACGAATCCCGATGCGCGGACGGCGCGGATGATTGCAGACGATGCGATCCAGAAGGCGGCCGGGCGGCATGATTCGGTGACGGCAGCGAACGAGCTCGTGCATGAAACGGGCTCGCGCTATATCGACTTTGTCGTGCCGGGATTGCTGGGCATGAACCTGATGGGCTCGGCGATGTGGGGGCTGGGGTTTTCGATTGTCGATGGGCGGCAGAAGAAGCTGCTGAAGCGGATGGTGGCGTCGCCCATGCCGCGATGGCAATACCTGGCAGCATATCTCCTGTCGCGGCTAGTGATGCTGGCGATTGAGGTGGTGGTGTTCCTGGGATTTGCCAAGCTGGTTTTTGGCGTGCCGTTCCGCGGGCCGCTGTGGGAGCTCGCGCTCCTTTGTGTTTTGGTCTCGCTTGTTTTTTCAGCCCTAGGGCTGCTGGTAGCATCGCGGGCGAAGACGATGGAAGCGGTCAGCGGGCTGATGAACCTGGTGATGCTCCCCATGTGGATTTTGTCGGGGGTGTTTTTCTCGGCATCGAGATTTCCGGCGATCATTCAGCCACTGGTGCGCGCGTTACCCCTGACAGCGGCGATTGATGCGATCCGCGGCAACATGCTGCAGGGCACGCAACTAGGACATTTGACGGTGCAGGTGGGGATCTTGCTGTTATGGTTTGCGCTGCCGTTTGCCGTCTCGCTCAGAATATTCAGGTGGAGGTGAAAAAGGCAGGGATCAGGGGTCAGGGGCCAGGGATCAGAATCATGAAGCAGCAGACAGGAAACAGGGAACATGAAGCAAGGAACAGGAATCAGCTGGAAACGTTCTGTGAAAGAGTGAGGGGCAAGTCCATGATTTTGCGTCGCCTGGTTTTTATTGCTGCGGGAGCGTGTCTTCTTTTTGTACCGAACGGCGGCGCATTCGCCCAGAGCGGCGGAACGCAGCAGGCCGCGGCCAAGCCGCTGCCGTTTGTGAGCGGGATCTTTGGCGACAACATGGTTTTGCAGCGCGGCAAACCAGACACGATCTGGGGCTGGTCGCAGCCGGGTGACAACGTTCGCGTAGAGATCGGCGGCCACACGGCCGTTGGCGCAGCGGGGAGCGACGGGCGATGGCAAGTGGAGATCAATCCGCCGAAGGCGGGCGGCCCGTACGCGCTGAAAATCAGCGGACGTGAGTCGGTCGAGCTCAAGAACGTAATGGTAGGCGATGTGTGGCTCTGCGGCGGGCAATCAAATATGCAGTTGCCGCTCCGATTCACGCTGAATGGCGAGGACGAAGTGAAAGCGGCGAATTTTCCCGAGATTCGCTACTTTACAGTGGCCGATCACGTTGCTTACCACAAAAACAACGTGGTGGAAGGATCGTGGAAAGTGGTATCGCCGGACACGGCAGGCTCTCTGTCGGCGGTTGCCTATTACTTTGCGCGAAAGTTGCAGCCCGAAATTCATGTTCCGATCGGCCTGGTCGTAGATGCCGTGGGCGGAACACCGTCGGAGGCGTGGACCAGCGCGGATGGGCTGAAGCCGCTGCACGACTTTGATGTCCCTCTCAGCCAAGTCGAACAACTGGCCGCAGCCGGCGCGCCCGAATACGGCAACTACATCATGCACTGGTATGACGAGTTCGATGCGGGGCTGAAAGAGAAATGGTTTGCGCCGGAGCTGAACGATTCGGACTGGAAGACGGTCAATGTTCCTGGCGGTTTCGCCGAGTTGGGAGTGCCGGATATGCCGGCGGTGGCGTGGTTTCGCAAGGAGATCGATGTGCCGAATCCGGTTCCCGACGGGCGCGCGATGATTCTGCTCGGTTCTATCGAGCGGATGGACACGGTCTACATCAATGGCACATTGGTTGGCGCGAGCTCGTGGGTGGAGAATCCGCGCGCATATTTTGTTCGCCCGGGGGTGCTGAAGCCGGGCAAGAATTTGATCGCGATTCGCGTTTTCAAAACCAAGCCCGATGGCGGCTTCATGGCCAAGCCGGATGAACTTCATCTGGTGTTGGGCGACAAGACGAGCATTGCACTGGCGGGCGAGTGGAAGGCGAAGCTGAGCGTCGACGCCCGGCCGCCGCATGCTCTGCCGGCGGCGTGGGAGAGCTGGCCCGTGATGCCCACAGTTTTATACGATGGCATGCTGGCACCTGTTGCGCCGCTTGCGATCAGGGGCGCGATCTGGTACCAGGGCGAGCAGAATTCACCACGAGGGTACCAGTACCGCAAGATTCTTCCGGCAATGATCGGGGATTGGCGCAATGTTTTCGGGCAGGGCGACTTTCCGTTTTTCATTGTGAGCCTGCCGCGGTTCTCTCCGCATAGCGCGGTTCCGATTGACGATGGCTGGGCGGACATCCGGGAGTCGCAAGCCATTGCGGCGGCCACGGTTCCGGACTCATGCCTCGTGGTCACGATTGATACGGGTGAAGCGGATAACATTCATCCCAAGCTGAAGGAGCCAGTGGGTGATCGGCTGGCATTTTGCGCTCTGGCGAGAAGCTACCACAAGCATGTCGCGTATGCGGGGCCGACTCTCAAGTCGGTTGACAGGCGACCCGCGGAGATTCGGCTGCGGTTTGCGCACACCGAGGGCGGACTGGTGCTGAAGGGCGCAAAGCTGGGCGAATTCTCGATCGCCGGCGAGGATCGCAAGTTTCATTGGGCGAATGCGCGGATTTCGGGCAACGCGGTGATTGTTTCGTCGTCCGATGTGGCGCACCCGAGAGAAGTTCGCTATGCCTGGCAGTCGAACCCTGAAGCGACCCTCTTTAATGGCGCGGGTTTGCCGGCTTCGCCGTTCAGGACGGATACGTGGCCGCTGATCACGGAAGACGCGAAGCCGTACTAGAAAATAAGAGCCAGGCGGCAAGCGGGCGGGCTGCAATCAGCGCGGAGGATTGGCAGCGGCAGAGTTGGCGTAGTAGCCGGTGCGCGTGCGGGCGAAGAGGCCGGGTTGATCGATACGCACATCAATGCGGTGGTACTCGTTGGGCTTGTCGGCGGGCAGAGGGTCGAAAGTGATCTGGTACCAGGATTGCGCGTCGGCCAGAGACTTTTGGATCAAACCGGCGACATCGCTGTTTCCCTCAAAGACAATACCGCCGCTCTGAGTGGCAAACACCTGAAGGCCAAGGTTGCCGAACTGCGCCTGATAGGGTTTGGAGACGCCATTCAGAAAGTTCTTGTAATAGAAGGCTTGTGGCAACGATTCTGACACGCCGACCGGATTGATGTTGTACAAAGTAACATCGAGCTGCCTCAGCTGCATGGAGAAATCAACAACTTCATCAAAGATCTGCTGTTCCTGACGAATACTGAGATCCATATGAGGGCCCGAGAAAAGGGGCCAGCCTGGCGAAATCCAGAGGATCATTTTGCGGCCGGGAAGCTTGGCAGCATAGGCGGTGAGTTGATGAAGAGCCCCGAGGCAGATTTGAAGGCGTTCATCGTCGCCCCATTGCGAGTCGCGGGTGATTTCGCGCAGCCCGATCGTCTGGCGATCCAATGCGTCACTGAGGGCGTTTCCGTCGGTGGAGAAGCCGGTGCTGACCTGAATGCCCTTATCGGTGAGGACGGCGACGGAGACGGGATGAGCCAGCGTTCCTTCATTCGCCTTGAGGAACTTATCCGTTTGCTCGCGCATGTAGGAGACCATCGAGAAGGGTGTGTTGACGGAATCGATTAAGAGGATGACTTCGACTGGCTCCTGCTTCGAGGTGACGATCTTGAAAGCCGTAATGGGGCGCTGAGATTTGTTGTCGAGGATCGTGAAATCCTGCTGGGCAAGATTGATAGCGGGCTGGCCGGATTTGGTTTCGACGACGACGTCAAGGCGGATTTGCTGCGATGAGGGCGCGAGGCTGGGTTGCGAGGCGGAGGGCGGCGGTTGCTGAGCTGGAGTTGGGAGCGAGCTCGCAAGAGATGCGGCGAAGACGGCGCAAACAAACTTTATAACGGTCATGGGGATGCTCCGATTGGCTGGTTGCGAAGGGTGACCAAGCGCCTCGGTCAGCGCAGAGGTTCATCTTACATCAGGCGAGACGAGGCCAGACGGGGTGCTCAGGAAGTTGGGGAGCATCGGCTAACCCTCAACGGTGCACATGAGGATGCGAGCGATTGATCAATAGGCAGGGCCCGCGGTGGTGTTGGAATAGTAGCCGGTGCGGGTACGGGCCATAAGTCCGGGCTGATCGAGCTTGAATTCGATGTGATGGTACTCGTTGGGCTTGTCGGAGGGCGGAGCATCAAAAGTGATTTCGTACCAGGAGTTCACGTCGTCGAGGCACTTCTGAATCATGCCCGCGACGTCGTTATTGGAAACGAGGGCAAGGCCCCCAGACTGGACGGAAAGCACTTGAATACTTAAATCGGCGAGTTGTGTTTCGTCGGGCCGAGTGACACCTTTGACAAAATTCTGGTAGTAGTTGGCCGTGAACGTCGATTGGCCGGTTCCGACAGGATTGATGTTGTAAAGGGTGATGTTGTTTTGGCGCAACTGACCGGAGAAGTAAGTCACGTCACCGAAGATTGCCTGTTCGAACTGCGGAGTGAGACCCGACAAACCGGGGCCTGAGGCGAGAGGAAAGCCGGGCGAAATCCAGAGGATCAATTTGCGCCCCGGCAATCGCGCAGCGAATAGGACGAGCTGGTGGAGCGCCTTGATAGAGATGGTGAGGCGATCGCCGGCGCTGAATTCGTTGTTGAGGGTGATCTTGTGAAGGCCGATTGTGCGGTGGTACAGGTCGTCGCTCAGCTCCATTCCGTTGGTTGAGAAAGCCTTGGGAAGCTGGATGCCGTCATCGGTGAAGACGGCAATGCTGGTGGGATGCACCAGGACGCCCTCGTTCGCTTTGAGAAATTTTTCCGTTTGGTTGCGCAGGTCGCCGACCAGTTCGTAGGGAGTGTTAACGGCATCGATGAAGAGGATGACTGAGACGGGTTCCTCGGCCGGGGTGACGACCTTGAAGGAAGTGATGGGCCGCGGAGACTTGTTGTCGAGGATGGTGAAGTCCTGCTGACCAAGGTAGTTGACCGGTTGGCCGGACTTCGTGTTGACGACAACATCCAGTTTGATGGGATGGGACGAAGCCGCAGGGCTGGGCTGCGCGGTGGGGAGTTGCAATTGTTGAGCGGGAGCCGGGATCGCGGCCGCAAGAGATGCGGCGAAGACGGCGTAAACAAACTTTATAGCGGACATGGGTGGGCTCCAAATCGGATCCAGCGATCAGTAACAAAGAGCCGCGAATTGAAGAGGTTCAGCTCCTCAGTGCGCGGGAACGGCGACGGTGTTGGAATAGTAGCCATCGCGGGTGCGGGCGATGAGGCCGGGCTGGTCGAGCCTGACTTCGATGTGATGGTACTCGTTGGGCTTGTCGGGCGGCGGAGGATCGAAGGTGATCTCGTACCAGGAGTTCGCGTCGTTGAGGCACTTCTGAATATTGGCGGCGATGTCGGTGCTGGCAGTAATTGTGAGCCCTCCGCTCTGAACGGCTAGCACCTGAAGGCTCAGGTCGGCATATTGCGCATCGGAGCGTTTGGTGATGCCCTTGAGGAAGGTCTGGTAATAGTTGGCCGCCAGCATAGATTCGGAGAACCCGAAGGGATTCACATCGTAGAGAGCGATTTTGGATTGGCGCAATTGCGAGGAAAAGAAAACGACGCTGTCGAAGATCTGCTGCAGCTGCCTGGAATCGAGAATGACGTCGGGGCCTGAGAGCAGAGGCCAGCCCGGCGAGATGTAGAGAAGGAGTTTTCGGCCAGGCAGGGTCGAGGCATAGGCGACAATCTGATGAAGGTCCTTGAGGCAGACCGTGAGTCGGTCGTTGGCGCCCCATTGCGAAGCTCGAGTGATCTCGCGGAGGGCAATCACGTGGTGTTGGAGAACCTCGCTTATGGCGTTTCCGTCGGTGGAGAACCCACTCGTGATCTGAACGCCTTGATCCGTAAGGATTGCAATGTTGGTGGGATGGGCCAGCGTGCCCTCATTCGCTTTGAGGAACCTTTCTGTTTGGTCGCGCGCATAGGAGACCATCTCATATGGCGTGTCGACGGCATCGATCAAGACGATGACTTCGACGGGCTCCTGGGCGGAGGTGACGACTCTGAAGGAAGTGATGGGCCGCGGAGATTTGTTGTCGAGGATCGTGAAGTCCTGTTGGCGAAGGTTGGAGACGAGTCGGTCGTCCTTAGTGTTGACGACCACGTCGAGATGGATGCGGTCCGAAGAGGCTGAGAGGCCGGGTTTCGAGGTGGAAGGCTGCAATTGCTGGGCAGAAGCCCAAGGCGGAGCCGCAAGCAATGCGATGGACAGCGTGAGGACGATCCCATGGATGGTCATCTGGGGCCTCCGGTCGGAGTCCTGCGAGCCCCGACAGATTCTAAGTGAATGCAGCTTGGTTATACCATCAATCGATGCGTGGCCGACCATAGGGGTTGTATGGGCTGGAATCGACGAGGGGCCCGATAGAATGATCGATATGGATTCAGTTGGCCAGAGGCTCGACGCGGCGGAGACGATTTTCGCCGGAAGCCGGTTTGTGCGCGCATGCTTGCGCAAGCCGGTGGACCGCACGCCGGTTTGGTTTTTGCGGCAGGCGGGGCGGTACATGCAGGAGTACCGCGACGTGCGCAAGCACCACACGCTCGTGGAGATTTGCAAGAAACCGGAGCTGGCCGCGGAAGTGACAATTACCGCGGCTGAAAAACTGGGCGTGGATGCGGCGATCATCTTTGCCGACCTGCTGCTGCCGCTGGAGCCGATGGGGCTGGACTTTGAGTTCCAGGCAGGCGAGGGCCCGGTGGTGCATAAGCCGGTGCGGACCGCCGAGGACGTGCGTGCGCTGCGAACCGATCGCGCGGGGGATCTGGCCTATGTGGCGCAGGCGATTGAGAAGGTGGCCGCACATTTTCGCGACCGGCTGGGAGTGATTGGATTCTGCGGAGCGCCGTACACGCTGGCGAGCTACATGATCGAGGGCGGCGGCTCGCGGAATTACATCCACACGAAGCAAATGATGTATCGCGACCCGCATTGCGTGGAGCGGCCTTTTGGACAAGATTGTCACCGTGCTGACAGAGTACTGCCGGTTGCAGGTGCAGGCGGGCGCGGACGTGATCCAGATTTTCGATAGCTGGGTGGGATCGCTCTCGTTGAGCGACTATCGCGATTATGCGTTCGAGGCGTCGAAGCGGCTGGTGCGCGCGGTGCAGGCGATGGGCGTGCCGGTGATCTACTTTGGCGTGGAGACGGCGGGGTTGCTGGAGCAGATGGCGGCGACGGGCGCGGACGTGATTGGGCTCGACTGGCGGCAGCCGTTGGACGAAGGCTGGCGCGCAGTGGGACACGCGCATGCGGTGCAGGGAAATCTGGATCCGATTACGTTGTTTGCGCCGCTCGAGGTTCTGGAGCTGCGCGTGAAGGAGGTTTTGCGCGCAGCAGGCGGCCGGCCGGGACACATTTTTAATCTGGGGCACGGAATTGTGCCGGAGACGCCTGTCGAAAATGTGCAGGCGGTGGTCAAGATGGTGCGCGAGTTCCGGCTGGAGGGCGCACGTGCCTAAACAAGCAGTGCTGCTGCTGGCGCATGGAACGCCGGAGACGGTGGAACAGATTCCCGAATATCTTCGCAACGTGGTGAGCGGGCGGCCGGTGCCGCAAGCGGTGGTGGAAGAGATTCAGCACCGGTATTCATTGATTGGGAAAAGCCCCCTAACCGAAATTACGATGGCGCAGGCGCGGCTGGTGGAGGCGGAACTTAACGGGGCGGGAGAACCAAGTCCCGCACCCCACCCAAGCGAAGCTTGGATGGGGCACCCGGCTTCCCACCCTAGCGACAAAAACAAAGACGTCGCAAGGATGGAACACCCGCGTATTCCGGTGCATGTGGGGATGAGGAACTGGCGGCCGTATATTCCCGAGGTCGTGCGGCAGATGCGCGCGGATGGCGTGGAAGAGGCGGTTGTAATTTGCATGGCACCGCAGAACTCACGCACCAGCGTGGGGCTTTACCGTCGCGCGGCGGAAGCGGAAGCCGGCGGGCTGCGGATCGATTTCACGGCCGGGTGGGCAGAGCATCCGCTGCTTGCGGACGCGTTCGCCGAGCGGTTGAGGCCGGCATGGGCTAAGTTGAGTGCGGAGGTGGGCGAGCCGGTGCCTGTCCTGTTTACCGCACACAGTGTGCCGACGCGAACGGTGGAGGCTCCGGCGGCCGGCGCGGATTCTGCCTCCCACCCTAGCGCAAAACAAAGACGTCGCGAGGGTGGGGCACCCGGAACCGAAGTTGTGGCCGGGTCCCGCCACGGCGGGCGATCCCTATGCCGAGGATGCGCGACGGACTGCGGAACTGGTTGCGGCGAGGGTGCCGGAGATTCCGCGATGGTGGTTTGCATTCCAGAGCCAGGGCGCGAGCGGCGGACCGTGGATTGGCCCCAGCGTGGAGGAAACGCTGGATCGGCTCGCCGGCGAAGGGGTGAAGGCGCTTATCCTGCAGCCGATTGGATTTCTCTGCGATCATGTTGAAATTCTCTTTGATGTAGACATACAATTTCGGCAATACGCCACCAAGCTGAAGATTCGTCTTGAACGCCCGGAATCTCTGAACGCATCGGAAACTCTTGCGAAAGCTGTTGCGGATTTGGCGAGACGTGGATTGCAGCGGTTGCGGGATTGAACGGGATGAATCGCCTGCGTTCATGATCCGGGAGCGCAGACGACGGCGAGTCTGAATCGTCTTTGTGGGGTGGCAAGGTGGACAAGGAAAGCGCAAAGGAATTGCCGGCAGACAAGATTGTTGAGATCAAAAGGAATCGGGACGTGGTGTACTGCCCAACTTGCGGGAGCGACCGCATGTACCGATTGGAGCGCAGCGGCAGGATTCAGAAATGGGTGGATCCGATCCTGGGGTTCTACCCCTGGCAATGCAAAGCGTGCGGAGCTGAAGCGATGTTGCGGAAGCGCCATCGGCGGCGCAGGGTACACTCCACCGTCTAGCGACGGCAGGCAGTTCATGCGCGGAAGAAATTTCGCGCCAGGAAGATCACATTGGCCGGACGCTCGGCCAGGCGGCGCATGAAGTAGGGGTACCACTCGCTGCCAAAGGGAACGTAGACGCGGACTTTGTAACCCTGGCTTACCAGCTTGCGCTGCAAATCGCGACGGACTCCATACAACATTTGAAATTCGAAGTGGCTGGGATCGATCGCGGCCTCGGTGGCGTAGGCCTTCATTTTGTCGATAATGCCATTGTCGTGCGTGGCCAGCGCGTGGTAAATGGGGCTGTCGACGAGCATCTTCGCGAGCCTGAAAAAGTTGGCGTCCACGTCAGTCTTGCGCGGGAACGCGACTTCAGGAGGTTCTTTGTAGGCGCCTTTGCATAGGCGAACGCGAATGCCGTCGGCGAGGAGCTGTTCAATGTCGGCCTGCGAGCGATAAAGGTAGGCTTGAATGACGACTCCGACCGCGCCGCGGAGCCCGGCGTGCGAGTGAACGCGGCGCACGATATCCAGAGTGACTTGTGTGAGGCGCGAGTCTTCCATGTCGATGCGCACGAAATTCTGCGTGGAGCGGGCGTGCTGGACGAGGTTTTCGGCGATGGACTCTGCCAGCTCAGGAGATTGTTCGAGGCCCATCTGCGTGAGCTTGACGCTGATGTTGGCGTCGAGGGCACGCTCGGCGATGGAGTCGAGCAGTCGGTGATAGACGTCGGCAGCGCGGTGCGCCTCAGTGGGCGAAGTGACGCTTTCGCCAAGCGAGTCGAGCGTGACGGAGATGCCCTGGCGGTTGACGGCTTCCGCGACGCGAAGCGCATCTTCGGACTGCATGCCTGCGATGAATCGCGCATTGAGCCGAGTTCCCAACGCGGAGTGCTCACAGAAGCGGCGGAGCGGACGATTGTGCGAAAGCGAAATAAAAGCAGAACGAAGAATTGGCATGAGTCGCCCCTGCTCGAGAGCGCGCCCGAGAAAGCGCACCGGGCAGACAAGATAGTTTCGCACATGGGGATGGAGAAAAGTGTGGCGGGTAACACGTTCGTGTCACCCGATCTTGTGGATTTGCGGTACCTGAATTCAGCGCCAATGAACACGAATCAGCGGACTTCAAACAGCGCGCAGCCGTGGGGCGTGAGCGTTACACCGATCTCCTTCGACTCCTTGAGGGTGGAGTCTTCCCACACATTGCGCGCGGAGTGCTTTTGGCCGTCGAGGCCGAGTTGACTCCATGTGGTGCGTAGAGTGACAGGATTGTCCGCGAGATTGAAGAAGGCGAGGTACTCGGCGTAGCCGCGATCGCCGGGCTGGCCGATGGAAGCGCGCCAAACGCGGGCGTTCTCAAATCCGGGGCCGAGAGTGGAAACATCGACGGGGTGACTGTAGGTGGCGTATTGATCGATGAAGATGACGGTCTGATTGGTGATAAGCGAGCGGGTGAAATCGTCAAGGCGCGTGAGGTTCGTGCCCAGGATGAGCGGTGAGCGTGCGACGGCCCAGAGGGTGAACTCGGTGCGCTGCTCGTCGGGAGTGAGACGAGATTGGCGAGCCGCGCCCATGCCAGGCTTGGGCCCGAGCCAGCCCTCCGGAAGCATATCGGCGTCAGGCCAGTTGCCGGGGTTGGTGTACGCGAACCACTTGGCGAGCACATCGAAGTCGCCCTTCAGTCCGAAGGGATATCCGTCGGGAGTCGGGTGCGGGAATTCCCAGCCGTCCCAGTGATCGTTGGTGATACGCCACATCTGCGCGTATTGGGCGATCTCGGAGGCGTGGCTGAGCTGCGTGGGGCCGGGCGAGAGCGAAAGCACGATGGGCCGACCGGATTTGCGGATGGCTGCGGCGATCTGGCGAATCTCGGTGATGCGGTAGGGATGGTCGGAGATGCAGTCGACCTTGAGGAAATCGAGGCCCCATGAGGCGAATTGGCGGAGCATTGAATCGTAGTAGGCCTGGCCGGCGGCGTTGTCTTTGATGCCCCAGTTGCCCTCGTCCCAGGGGCAGGGAGATGTGAGGTCGGCGGCGTCAGCGGCGCGAAAGGATGTTCCAGCGATGGGCAGGTTGGCGGCGACCACCTGGCGGGGAATACCGCGCACGATGTGAATGCCGAATTTAAGGCCCTGCGCGTGGAGCCAGTCAGCGAGCGGTTTGAAGCCGGTACCGTTGGCTGCGTCGGGAAAACGCGCGGGGTCGGGGACGAGGAGGCCATTACCGTTCCAAAGATAGTGGCGCTCGTCGAGCGAATGGCCTTCGGGATTCGCCATGTACCAGCCTTCGTCGATGACGGCATACTTCCAGCCGAATTGCTGGAGAGAGGCAAGGACAGTGGCGTTGGCCTTGAATTGATCCTCGTCAATCGTAAAGCCGTAGGAGTCCCAGCTGTTCCAGCCCATCGGGCGGAGTTGGAGCGACGGTCTGCGCGGGAAGAAGAGAGAAGCGAGAGATGTGGCGGCGAGAAATGCGACGGAAATGAGGACTGGCTTGCTCATGGGGAAAGGATAAATCAGCGGCGTTGACAAGTTAGCGTCCAGCGCGGCGGACGGCGAGCGAGTTGGTGGGTGAGGAGGGTTATTCTAAGCGAAGCCCGCAGAGAGACAAGAGAAAGCCGGACGAATCCTCAAGGAGTATTCATGACCAAGACCCACGGTATCGGCGTGTGGCGCGGAGTTGTTGCGCTATGCGCCGGGGCATTACTTGCGGCGGCGCCGAGCATGACGGCGCAGGCAGCTGCGGCGAAAGAGAAACCGGCGACTGTCGAGGCGCTGTTTGTAAGCGACATTCACTTTGAGCCCTTCTGGGATCCTGCAAAGGCGGTGCGTCTTGAGGCTGCACCGGTGGGCGAGTGGAGCGCGATTCTGGCAGAGCCGGCATCGGCGGATCAGGCGACGCGGTTCGCAGAGCTGCAGCAGGCTTGCGGGGCACGCGCAACTGACACGCCTTACCCTCTATATGCATCGAGTCTTCAAGCGATTCACAACGATGCGAGCGGGGCAAAGTTTGTGGTGCTGAGCGGGGATTTGGTCTCCCACGATTTTTCATGCGTATTCAAGGCGATTTTTCCCACTGCCGGTCCGGCGGAGTACCGGGCATTCGTCGAAAAGACAATCGAATTCGTCATGCGCAGTTTACGTGGCGCATTGCCAGGCGTGCCTGTATATGCGGCGCTGGGAAACAACGATTCTGATTGCGGCGACTATCAGCTCGATCCAGACAGCGCGTTTCTGGCGGCGACGGGAAAAGATTTGGTTCCCATTGCGCAGGGTTCACAACGGGAGGCTGAGCTGCGGACTTTTGCTGAGGGCGGCTTTTACAGCGCGCGACTGCCGGCGCCGTTGGAGCACACGCGGATGCTGGTGCTGGACGATTTGTTCATGTCGAGGCGGTTTGCGACTTGCGGGGGAAAACCGAATCCCGCGCCGGCGGCGGCGCAGATTGCGTGGCTGGAGCAGCAACTGGACGCGGCGCGGCGGAGGCATGAAAAAGTGTGGGTGATGTCGCACATTCCGCCGGGCGTGAATCCCTACGCGACGGCGACCAAAGTGCTCGACCTGTGCGCCGGAGGCAAGCCACAGATGTTTCTTTCTTCCGAGGCTCTGCCGGAGGCGATGGCGCAGTATGGCGACGTGATCACATTGGCGATTTTTGCACACACGCATATGGACGAAATGCGGATTCTGAAACCGGCGGCGACGGGGGCGCCGCCGCAAGGCGTCGCGATCAAGATGGTGGGATCGATTTCGCCGATCGATGGGAACAATCCTTCGTTTACGGTGGCGCAGATCGACGCCGCGACGGCTCAACTAAAGGACTACCAGGTTTTTGTGGGGTCGAATCAGACGGGGACGGATACAACTTGGAGCGAGGAGTACGATTTCGCGACGACCTACAAGGAAGACGGGTTCACTGCGGCGAGTGCAGGAGATTTGATCGCGGGATTCAAGGCTGACCCCACGGCGCAGACCGCTCGGAGCAAGAGTTACATACAGAACTATGGCTCGGGTACCGGGGCGAGAGCGATTGGAACGTTCTGGCAACCATACACGTGCGCGCTCAGGAACGACGGGGCGGATGCGTTCAGAGAATGCGTGTGCGAGGGGAAATGAGGCAGGGAGTAACCAGCAGGGAGCAGGGTAAGCAGGTCAGTGGCTCAGAAATGATTTTTTCATCGTGCCCATCTAGCGGGTCCAATGTATCAGAGATGGTGTGTCGCCAGCAGCCCATAAGCCAACGAGTGTGAGGGCAGCAGCAGCCAGTACGACGAAGGCAAACCGCAGCGTGGGGTGATTTTCAGCGCGGGGGCCAATGAGCTCAAATTGCGGGGGAAGTTGCTGGCGCCCGGGGAGTGTCGGCGCGCTTTGCTCCAGGATCGTTTTCGAATCCGTCGAGGCCACAATCCTGGGCCGGGAAAGTTCCGGATAACGATCTGAAAACTGCTTGGCTGAGAACCATCGGTTGGGGCTCGTAACAGTAAAGTACCCGGCTTGCGCCACGGTGAAGCCCCGGCGAACGACAGAACGGAGGATATTCATCGCGTCCTCCTTGATGGTCCTGCGGCCAGCTTACGCCCGGGCTGTGCCGGTTGCAAGATTTCGGGGGTAACATGCGGGTGTGGAGCTAGTCGCAGCGATGGTTCAATTCTGCGCCGGCGTGGAGCTGCGGGACCGGCAATTCTGACGAGGTTGCAATGAAAAAAGGATATTGGGTGAATGCGTACAGGTCGATCTCCGATGAAGCGGCTCAGAAGGCCTATTCTGCGTTGGCAGTACCGGCGATTCAAGCGTTCGGTGGGCGGTTCTTGACGAACGGCGCAAGCCGTGTGGAGGCCCACGAGGCTGGGGTGGCGATGCGAACGATCATTGTGGAGTTCGACAGTTACGAGATCGCGCTCGCGGCGCGCAAGAGCCTGGCGTACCAAAAGGCACTCATGGCGCTTGGCTCCGGCGCAGAGCGCGATTCCGGATCGTGGAAGGGACGTAAATAACTGTTAGCTCTTGGCCATATCCCGGTCCTAAAATGCAGGGGACCGCGAGTACCCAACATTCCCGCTTGGCTCAGCGTGAGGAAATTGCAGCGGCCTGGCGGGAACGGGCCGGGACCTTCTCTTCTTTTGCGGCGAGATATTCGTTGACAGCGGCGGCGGCTTTGCGGCCTTCCGAGATTGCCCAGACAACAAGAGACTGGCCACGGCGCATGTCTCCGGCGGCGAAGATGCCGTCGACCGAGGACATATAGTCCGTGGTCGCAATGTTGCCGCGATTATCGAGCGCGAGGCCGAGCTGGCTCAATCATTCCGGAACGCACGGGACCGAGGAAGCCCATGGCGAGCAGGACTAGATCGACGTCGAGGACGAATTCGGTGCCGGCTTGCGGTTCGAATTTGGGCGGCGGACCGACGCGAACACAGTGGAGCTGTTTCACGTTCCCGTGCTCGTCGCCCGTGAATTTCACCGTGTTAATGCTCCAGTCGCGATTGCCACCCTCTTCGTGCGAGCTTTCGGTGCGCAGTTGCAGAGGCCAGAGCGGCCAGGGGGTTGACGCCGCGCGCTCGGCGGGCGGGCGCGGCATAATTTCAAACTGGTGAACGCTCTTCGCGCCCTGACGATGGCTGGTGCCGAGACAGTCCGCGCCGGTGTCGCCGCCGCCGATGATGACGACGCGTTTGCCTGTGGCGAGAATTGTGCCGGCAGCTCCCATGGATCGCAGGAGCGCTTCTTCCGAGTCGCCCTCATTGCGGCGATTCTGCTGCGGCAGAAACTCCATGGCGTAGTGAATGCCCTTGAGCTCGCGGCCGGGGACGGAAAGGTCGCGGGGATGCTCGGCGCCGCCGCAGAGAAGGATGGCGTCGAACTGTTCTGTCAGGGATTCAATGGGAGTGTTGACGCCGACGTGCGCGTTGGTCTGGAAGATGACACCCTCGGCCTTCATCTGCGCGATGCGTCGATCGACGACGTGCTTTTCAAGCTTGAAGTTGGGAATGCCGTAGCGGAGAAGGCCGCCGATGCGATCGTTTTTCTCGTAGACGGTGACGGAGTGGCCGGCGCGGCGTAGTTGCTGAGCGGCGGCGAGGCCTGCGGGACCGCTGCCGACGACTGCGACGCGTTTGCCAGTGGCTTGTTCGGGCGGCTCGGGATGAATCCAGCCTTCGTCAAAGCCGCGCTCGACGATGGAGCGCTCGATGAGCTTGATGGAAACCGGCGGCTGATTGATTCCGAGAACGCAGGCGGCTTCGCACGGTGCGGGACAGATGCGGCCGGTAAATTCAGGAAAGTTGTTGGTGGAGTGAAGGCGGCGAACGGCGGCCTGCCATCGATTGTTGTAGACGAGATCGTTCCAGTCGGGGATGAGATTGTTGACCGGACAGCCGGTGTGGCAGAAAGGAACGCCGCAGTCCATGCAGCGAGCGCCCTGCTCGCGCTGCTTTTCCTCGGGGAACGGCTCGTAAATCTCGAACCAGTCGCGAATGCGCTCGTCGGCCTTGCGGCGCGTGGGTTGCTCACGATTAATTTCCAAAAAACCGGTGACCTTACCCATGCTGAACCTCGGCGGCGGCCGTGACCAGTGACGGCGCGGCGAGCGGGGAAGTGTAGACGGCTTGCGCGCGCTCAACACCGAGAACGCGCTTGTACTCGTGCGGGAAGACTTTGATGAAGAGCGGCTTTGCGTCAGCCCAGTGTTCCAGAATCCACGCGGCGCGCGGGCTGCCGGTCAGGTCGCGATGACGGGCCAGGAGCGCGCGAATTATTTCAATGTCGGCGAGATCGACGAGAGGCTCGAGATCGACGCTAGCCTGGTTGCAGCGACGCGTGGCGAAATCGCCTCGATCGTCGTAGACGTAGGCGATGCCGCCGCTCATGCCTGCGGCGAAGTTGCGCCCGGTGGAACCGAGAATGATGGCGAGCCCGTTAGTCATGTATTCGCAGCCATGATCGCCCACGCCTTCGACCACGGCTGTTGCGCCGGAGTTGCGGACGGCGAAGCGCTCGCCGGCGATACCGTTGAGGAAAACTTCGCCGCTGGTGGCGCCGTAGAGGACGACATTGCCGACGAGAATGCTTTCCTCGGGCAGGAAGCTCGAAGTCTTGGGCGGATAGGCGATGATGCGCCCGCCGGAGAGGCCTTTGCCGAGATAGTCGTTGGCGTCGCCTTCAAGCTCGAGCGTGACGCCCTGCGGGACGAAGGCGCCGAAGCTCTGGCCGGCCGATCCGCGGAACTCTGAAGTGGAGCGTGCTGTCCGGCAAACCTGCAGAACCGAAGCGGCGCGCGATTGTGCCACCCAACATAGCGCCGACCGTGCGGTGCACGTTGCGAATGGCGAAGCTGGCGGTGACGGGCGTTTGCGATTCGAGCGCTGGCTTGGCCTTGGCGATGAGCGCATGATCGAGCGCGGGGCCGAGGCCGTGATCCTGGCAGGTGGTGCGGCGGCGCGCGACGCGCGACGGAAGCGGCGGAACATGAAGGATGGACGAGAGGTCGATTCCCTTGGCCTTCCAGTGGGCGTCATCGATGTGCGTCTCGATTTTCTCGACGCGGCCGACCATCTCGTCGACCGTGCGGAAGCCGAGCTTGGCCATGTGCTGGCGCATCTGCTCGGCAATGAAGAAGAAGAAGTTGATGACGTGCTCGGGCGTGCCCGTGAAGCGCTCGCGGAGGACGGGGTCCTGGGTGGCGATACCGACTGCACAAGTATTCAAGTGACACTTGCGCATCATGATGCAACCCATTGAGATAAGGGGCATTGTGGCAAAGCCGAATTCCTCAGCTCCGAGCAGAGCGGCGATGACAACGTCGCGGCCGGTCTGGAGCTTGCCGTCAGTCTGCACGCGAATGCGGCTACGCAGATCGTTGAGAAGAAGAACTTGCTGGGTTTCGGCGAGGCCGAGCTCCCAGGGCAGGCCGGCATGCTTGATGGAGCTGAGAGGCGAAGCGCCGGTGCCGCCGGTGTCGCCGGAGATGAGCACGACGTCTGCGTGGGCTTTCGAGACGCCCGCGGCGACGGTGCCGACGCCAACCTCGGAGACGAGCTTGACGGCGATGCGCGCTTCCGGATTGACGTTCTTGAGGTCGTAGATGAGCTGCGCGAGATCCTCGATTGAATAAATGTCGTGATGCGGCGGGGGCGAGATGAGGCCAACGCCAGGGATGGAGTGGCGGATACGCGCGATTTCGCTGTCAACTTTATGGCCGGGGAGCTGGCCGCCTTCGCCGGGCTTGGCGCCCTGCGCCATTTTGATTTGCAACTCGGTGGCGTTGACGAGGTAGTTGGTCGTAACGCCGAAGCGGCCACTGGCAACCTGCTTGACGGCAGAACGGCGCGAATCGCCGTTGGCGTCGGGTGTGAAGCGGGCTTCGTCCTCGCCGCCTTCGCCGGTATTCGACATGCCGCCGAGGCGGTTCATGGCGATGGCGAGGGTTTCGTGGGCTTCCTTTGAAATCGACCCGAAGCTCATGGCGCCGGTGGTGAAGCGCTTGACGATCTCCTTGGCCGGCTCGACTTCTTCAAGCGGGATCGGCTCGTCTGCGTACTTGAGCTTCATCAGTCCGCGCAGCGTGCAAAGAGTGCGGTTCTGTCCGTCGATGAGATCGGTGAATTCCTGGAACGTGGCCGGGTTGTTGTTGCGGACCGCGTGTTGCACCTTGCTGATGGTCAGCGGATTGAGTAGGTGGAATTCGCCGCCCTCGCGATATTGGTACTGGCCGCCGACGGCGAGATCGGTTTCGGAGTCGGTGAGCGGCTGGAATGCGTATTCGTGCTTCAACTGTGCTTCGCGTGCGAGCACGCCGAGGCCGACGCCTTCAATGCGCGAGGCGGTGCCGGGGAAATAGTCCTCGATGAGGGAGCGATTGAGGCCGACAGCCTCGAAGACCTGCGCGCCGCGATAGCTTTGCAGCGTGCTGATACCCATCTTGGAGAAGGTTTTAAGGAGGCCTTTGTTAATGGCCTTGATGAAATTCTTTTCCGCGTACTCGGCAGAGATTTTGTCGGGCAAAAGGCCCCTGCGCTTGAGATCGTGAATGGTCTCGATGGCGAGATACGGATTGATGGCGCTGGCGCCGTAGCCAATGAGCAGGGCGAAGTGCATCACCTCGCGCGGCTCGCCGCTTTCGATAATGAGTGCGACCTGGGTGCGCTTTTCTTCGCGAACCAGGCGGTTGTGAACGGCAGCCATGGCCAGCAGGCTCGGAACCGGGGCGTAGGTTGGATCGACGCCGCGATCGGAGAGGATGAGCAGCGAATAGCCGGAGTCAACGGCGTGAGAGGCGCGGTTGCTCAGGTCTTCAAGCGCGTGGCGCAGGCCCTTTTCGCCATCCTCGGCGCGGAAGAGCGCAGGCAGCGTTGTGGCGAGCAGATCGCCCGAAGAAACGCGGCGCAGTTTTTCAAGATCGCGGTTGGTGAGGATGGGGTGCGGCAGCTTGAGAGTGTGGCAGTTCTCAGGCGCCTCATCCAGAATGTTGCGCTCGGTGCCGATGTAGCTGATGAGCGACATCACCAGCTCTTCGCGAATGGGGTCGATAGGCGGATTGGTGACCTGGGCGAAGAGCTGCTTGAAATAGTTGAAGAGAGGCTGCGGGCGGTCAGAGAGACAGGCCAGCGGGACATCGGTGCCCATGGAGCCGACCGGCTCCTGGCCCTCGGCGCCCATCGGCGCGAGAAGGATGCGGAGATCTTCTTCGCTGTAACCGCAAGCGCGCTGGCGGCGAAGCAGGGTCTCGGGATTAAAGGCGATGACGCGCGGGGGCTCGGGCAGCGAGTCGATGGTGACCTGCTGCTGCTTGAGCCAGTCGCCGTAGGGCTGACGCGCGGCGAGAGACTTCTTGATCTCGGCGTCGGAGATGATGCGCTGCTGCACCGTGTCCACGAGGAACATGCGGCCGGGCTGGAGGCGGCCTTTCTTGAGAATGTCCTCAGGCGGAACTTCGATGACGCCGGCTTCGGAGGCGAGGACAACGAGATCGTCCTTGGTCACGATGTAGCGACCGGGACGCAGGCCGTTACGGTCGAGCGTGGCGCCGATAACCCGGCCGTCAGTAAATGCGATAGCAGCTGGACCGTCCCACGGTTCCATGAGCGAGGCGTGGTACTCGTAGAAGGCGCGCTTATCTTCGTCCATGTCCGGGTTGCCGGCCCAGGCCTCGGGAATCAGCATGGCCATCACATGGGGCAGGGAACGGCCTGATTGGAAGAGGAACTCGACAGCGTTGTCGAGGGAACCGGAATCGCTGCCGCCGGGAACGATGACGGGATAGAGATCTTTGATTTTGTCGCCGTGAAGCGAGCTTTCAAGGACGGACTGGCGCGCATTCATCCAACTGATGTTGCCGCGAATGGTGTTGATCTCGCCGTTGTGCGCGACGTAGCGGTAGGGGTGAGCCAGCGGCCAGCTTGGGAAAGTGTTGGTGGAGAAGCGCTGGTGGATGAGCGCGAGTGCGCTGGTGACGAGGGGATTGGCCAGTTCGAAGTAAAATTTCTCAATCTGCGGGGCCAGCATGAGGCCCTTGTAGATGATGGTGCGACACGAGCAGGAAGGAACGTAAAAGGTTTCCTTGTCTTCTATCTCTGAGGCGAAGATTTCGTTTTCCGTGCGGCGGCGAACGCGATAGAGAAGGCGCTCAAACGCGTCTTCGTCGAGGCCTTTGGGGCGGCCGATAAAGAGCTGCTCGATGTAGGGCTGGGTGTTGCGGGCTTCGCGGCCGATGGCATCGCCGTTGACCGGCGTGTCGCGCCAGCCGAGAACTGTACAACCCTCTTCCTGAGCAATGCGCTCGAAGACGCCTTCGCACTGAAGGCGATTCTGGCGCTCGACGGGAAGGAAACACATGGCCACGCCATACGCGCCGGGTTCGGGCAGCTTGATGCCCAGCTCGGCACATTCCTTTATGAAGAATGCATGGGGAATCTGGATGAGGATGCCTGCGCCGTCGCCGGTTTCGGGGTCGCAACCAGCTGCGCCGCGATGGGTGAGATTGATGAGGACCTCAAGCCCTTTGCGGATGATTTCGTGGCTCTTCTCGCCCTTGATATTCGCGACCAGTCCCATGCCGCAGGCATCGTGCTCATCGCGAGGATGATAGAGGCCTTGCGCTTGCGGTGGGCCAAGACGGCGATTCGAAGATCCCATGGCGTCCTTTTGAACAGAAACTTGATTGCGACTAGGTGGATATTTCGAAGTACACAACCGCTGTGCGATTCCCGAGGGCTAAAAATCGCCTTACATATGGAACAAATGGGTTTAGTTGAGCAGAGCCGGCCGCATCCCGGAGCTGCGCTGCTTTTAATATAACGAAAAACCCCGCGCGATGCAGCAGTTCCTTTCAGGATGAGGGACGGCACGACACGAAGCACTGCGAAATCAAGAGGATTCCGGCTGGGGCCGGATTGCCGATGACTGCGCTGGGACCTCGCATGGGTTGTGATTTGTACCGTATACTCGGGGTCAATGAAGCGCATGAGCCAGACGATTCTGGTTACAGGCGGCGCAGGATTCATCGGTTCGAACTTCGTTTTGGCCTGGATGAAAGCCGGCGCTCGCGCGAAGGCAGGTCCGGTGGTGAATCTTGACCTGCTTACCTACGCCGGAAATGCCGCGAATCTGGCGCCGCTTGTGGACGACGAGCGCTATACCTTTGTGCGCGGCGATATATGCGACGCGGAGCTGGTGGGGTCGCTGCTCAGAGAATATCGACCGCGGGCCGTTTTGCACTTTGCCGCCGAGAGCCACGTCGACCGGTCGATTGTTTCGCCGGAGGGTTTCATCCGCACCAACGTGATGGGCACGTTTACGCTGCTGGAACAGACACGGGTCTATTGGGTGGGGCTGGATGAAGCGGATCGCGCGAAATTCCGGTTTTTGCATGTATCGACGGACGAGGTGTACGGGTCGCTGCGTCCACACGATCCGGCATTCAGCGAGGAGACGGCCTATGCGCCGAACAGTCCGTATGCAGCGTCGAAAGCCGGCTCCGATCACCTGGCGCGGGCGTATTTTCACACCTTCAAACTGCCAGTGGTGACAACGAACTGCTCGAATAACTACGGGCCGTACCAGTTTCCTGAGAAATTGATTCCGCTGACGATTCTGAATGCGCTGGAGGGCAAGCCGCTGCCGGTGTACGGCGACGGAAAGAATGTGCGCGACTGGCTGTACGTGGAGGATCATTGCGCGGCGATTCGGGCAGTACTCGACAAAGGACGGCCGGGACAGACCTATAACATTGGCGGGAACAGCGAGCGGGCGAACATCGACGTAGTGATGGCGATTTGCGATCTGGTTGACGAGATGCGGCCGCAGGATGGCGGGGCCCCGAGGCGAAGGCTTATCACTTACGTTCAAGATCGACCGGGTCACGATCGCCGGTACGCGATCAACGCCAAAAAGATTCAGCGCGAGTTGGGATGGAAACCGGCAGAGGGATTTGAACGCGGTCTGGGCAAAACGGTGCGCTGGTACTTGGAGCATAGCGAGTGGGTCGAAAGCGTGCGGACCGGGGCCTATCGCGATTGGATCGCAAAGAACTATGCGGAGCGGGCGGAGATATGAGGCTCGCGAAAAGGAACGCACGATGAAGGGAATTATTCTGGCCGGCGGCTCGGGGACGCGGCTTTATCCCGTGACCCACGTGATTTCAAAGCAGCTCCTACCGGTCTACAACAAGCCGATGATTTATTACCCCTTGAGCACGCTGATGCTGACGGGGCTGCGCGAGATTTTGATCATCTCGACACCGCAGGACACCAGTCGCTTTGAGGATCTGCTGGGAGACGGGAGGAAATGGGGCCTGGAGATCGACTACGCCGTGCAGCCAAGCCCCGATGGATTGGCGCAGGCGTTTCTGATCGGGCAGGATTTCATTGCCGGCCAGCCGAGCGCGCTGGTTCTGGGAGACAACATCTTTTACGGGCAGGGTTTGTCGAAACAGCTGCAATCAGCAGCGCAGAATAAGGAGGGCGCGACGATCTTCGCATACCCGGTGGAAGATCCAGAGCAGTACGGCGTGGTGGAATTCAACAAGCAGGGGCGGGCGGTAAGTATTGAAGAGAAGCCGGCGCACCCGAAGTCGCGCTACGCAGTGACGGGGCTGTATTTTTATGACGGCGACGTGGTGAAGATCGCCGCGACGCTGAAACCCTCGGCGCGCGGGGAGCTGGAAATAACGGACCTGAATCGGCGCTACCTGGAGGCAGGGAAACTGAAGGTGGAGATCATGAGTCGAGGCATGGCGTGGCTCGACACGGGGACACACGATTCTCTGCTTGAAGCTGCGCTGTTTGTACACACCATCGAGCGGCGACAGGGATTGAACATCGCGTGCCCGGAGGAGATCGCGTACCGGCAAGGATTCATCGACGCCGAGCAACTGGAAAAGCTGGCCGCGCCGATCGCGAAGAGCGGCTATGGACAGTACCTGCAGGCGCTCCTGCGCGAGCCGTATTTCGCGGCAAGAACGGAGTAGGCCCTGAGCGCGCGAGGTGGTTGAAGCTTCACGGTATCCCAGGTCTGGGAATCCAGACCTGGGGCACCCACTCCTGGTGGAAGAGCGAGCGGTCAGAGACGAGGTTATGAAGATCGAAGCGACATCGTTGCCGGGCGTGCTGGTTCTTACGCCGAAGATCTATCGCGACGATCGTGGCGCGTTTTTCGAGACCTTTAATTTGCGCCGCATGATGGAGGCCGGACTACCGACGCAGTGGGTTCAGGACAACTTTTCAGTCTCGCAGAAGAATGTCCTGAGGGGGATTCATTATCAGATCATGCAGCCGCAAGGAAAGTTGGTGCGGGTGACGCATGGAGCAGTTCTGGATGTTGCAGTGGACCTGCGAAAAAGTTTGCCATCCTTTGGCAAGCATGTGGCAGTAGAGCTGAGCGGAGAAAACGGCAGGATGCTTTGGATTCCGCCGGGATTCGGTCACGCGTTTCTGGTTGTAAGCGAAATCGCCGGCTTTGCCTATAAGGTCACGGATTATTATTCGCCCGAGGGTGAGCGGACGATTGTGTGGAACGACTCGGAATTGGGGATCAAGTGGCCGATCGCCGCGGGCGAGGCAATCGTGTCAGAGAAAGACGCAAAGGGGAAGTTGCTGCGCGACGCGGAAGTATTTGCGTAAATTGAGCCAGGACGCAAGCCAAAATCAAACCATAAACAGGAGACAATGCGTGAGCGAGAATTTGTGCGTGGATGCGTCTGCCGCGGCGCTGCCGGGCTGGTTGAGAAATTTGATGAGACGCTCGAGCGATGAGACGCCGAAAGAGATGGCCAAGCCTCAGCATGCCAGCGAAGTGTTCGGCAAGGTGCCGGAAGTCGCGATCGGTTTCTGGATTATCAAGATTGCTGCGACTACGCTGGGCGAAACCGGTGGCGACTCGCTTTCCATGTCGCTGAACCTGGGGTACGCGACGAGCACGATTATTTTCTTTGTGCTTTTTGCGGTCGCAGTGGGGACGCAGATTCGGGCGAAGAAGTTTCATGCGTTTCTTTACTGGGCGGTGATCGTCGCGACGACATTGACTGGGACGACGATGGCGGATTTCTCCGATCGCTCCCTGGGCATCGGTTATCTCGGCGGATCGATCATCCTTTTCACGCTCGTGATCGCCGTGCTGACAACCTGGCGGCGGAAGATGGGATCGATTTCGGTCGAATGCATCACCTCGCCGAAGGTGGAAATGTTTTACTGGACCACTATTCTCTTCTCGAACACGCTGGGCACGGCCCTCGGCGATTGGGTTGCGGACTCAGGCCCGGGATACGAAGGCGGCGCGCTGATCTTCGCCGGATGCATCGCCATCGTTGCGCTGATTTACTTCTTCACCAAGGCGTCGCGAGCCGTGCTATTCTGGGCGGCTTTTGTGCTGACACGGCCGCTGGGCGCGACGCTGGGCGACCTATTGACCAAGCCGGTTGGCAGCGGCGGCCTGAATCTGAGCCGGTACACCTCGTCGGCCGCCATTGCGTGCTTCATGGTGATCTGCATTCTGGCCTTCCCGCAGCGGGCGGGACAGCATCCGGGCGTCAAGCCTACAAAGTAGATGAGGAAGAGCGGGGAAGTCGCGGCTGTTTTTTGCCCATGAAACCGGGCGGAATTCAGCCGTCCGGCGGGCCGCCAAGCCTTGTCTGGCTGGGTTATACTTGCAGGGTCACGGTGCGGTTATCCGCCATCTTTTATTACGTTCGAGGTTGTTATGTCAGGCCACTCGAAATGGGCCACAATCAAGCACAAGAAGGGCGCGCTGGATGCCAAGCGCGGCAAGATTTTTACCCGTCTCATTAAGGAAATTGCGGTTGCCGCCAAAGGGGGCGGCGATCCGGACGGGAATGCGCGGCTGCGCACGGCGATTCTGGCGGCCAAGGCGGAGAACATGCCGCAGGAAAACATCAAGCGTGCCATCCAGCGGGGGACGGGAGAACTCGAAGGGGTCAGCTACGAGGAGGCCAGTTTTGAGGGATACGGGCCGGGAGGCGTGGCTGTTCTGGTGGACGTTCTAACCGACAACCGCAACCGTGCGGTGAGCGAGATCCGGCACGCGTTCGCGAAGAATGGCGGAAACCTTGGCGAGACGGGCTCTGTAAGGTTCATGTTCGCGAAGAAGGGTCTGATTGCCGTGGAGAAGTCGGCGGCCAGCGAAGAGAAGCTGATGGACATTGTGCTGGAACACGGCGGCGAAGACCTGAAGGACGAAGGCGACACTTGGGAGATTCTTACCGAGCCGGGATCGTATGAATCGGTGGCTAGCGCGGTGAAGGCTGCAGGGATTCCGACGGTGATGAGCGAGGTGACCATGGTGGCCTCGACGTATAACAAGCTGGAAGGCAACGCGGCTGGGCAGATGGTGCGACTGCTGGAAGCGCTCGAGGATCTGGACGACGTGCAGAGTGTCCATTCGAACTTCGACATGGACGCCGAACAGATGGAGCACGCTGGATAATGAATCTCGTGGCAGGCATGGAAAAGGCCGCCCGGATGTGGCGGTCTTTTTTTTGATGGAACAGGGCGCAGGGACCAGGGGACTTGAGACGTAGGGACTGGGTGGGGGAGAATTTGAGGCGAGTTGAAGGAATTGTTTTGTTTGTGTTGCTCGCGGGAGCGGTCGCGGCCGCTGCGCAGATCGGTAGTGGGACGGCAACAGCGACAGCGGTTGGCCGGCCTGCTGTGGTGAATGGAACGGGACTGCAGGATACCGCAAATCCGGTTGCCGAGGTCAGGAACACCCGCAGTTGGGAGCTTGGCCCATTTCTGAATTGGGGCACAGGTGTGGGCGACCGTTCCAATTACAAGTTTCTCTGGGGCGGATTTCAGATGGCGAAGATCATCTCGCCGGTGGTTCACGCGGGAATCTTCAGCGGCCAGTTTGAGTTGGGTGGCGAAATCATGCCGTTGTGGCAGGCCTACACGCCACCACCGCATTTGCAGGCTTACACCTGCGAAACCCCGACGGGGCAGTTCTACACGTGCGACCTGCCGTTCGGCGGGGGAACGTTTTACGGCGTGAGCCTTGAACCAGTGATCTTCCGCTGGAATTTTCTCACCAGGTCGCGGCGCATCCAGCCGTGGTTTCAGGGCGCGGGCGGGCTGATTTATACGACGCACAAATTTCCACCGAACATCATGAGCAACAACAACCCTGCCAATGGGCCCATCATTGACGGGGGAACAAGCGTATGGAATTTCACGCCGCAAGGCGGCTTGGGAGTGCACTACTTCCTGAAGTCGAAGCGCTCAATCGATCTGGGCGTGAACGCGGTGCACGTTTCTTCCGCGTCGCTTGGCGACCGCAACCCGGGAGTCAATGCCAGCATTCAGATCCAGGCGGGATATACGTTCTGGACGCGGTGAAGAGACGGAGCCAGGGATCAGGGCGGGGAACGGCAAGAGAGCAGGGCGCGAATGAGCGGGGCGATCGTAGAGTGCGTTCCCAACTTTTCAGAGGGCGCGGACGTGGGTCGCGTGGAAGCAATCGTCGCTGCCATGCGCGTGGACGGGGTTCACCTGCTCGATTGGTCAATGGACGCGGACTATAACCGATCGGTGGTGACAATTGCCGGAGAGCCGGCCGGAGTGGTGGAAGCAGCCGTGCGCGGCGCGGGCAAGGCCGTGGAACTGATTAACCTGACACGCCAACAAGGGGTCCATCCGCGCATCGGGGCTGCCGACGTGATTCCGTTTGTGCCGGTAAGGGGTATCAAGCTGGAGGAGTGCGTGATGCTGGCGCGGCAGGCGGGCCTCGAGATCTGGCGCCGGTTTGGAGTTCCGGTCTACTTCTATGAGGCGGCAGCGGCGCGGCCGGACCGGAAGAACCTGGAAGACATACGCCGGGGGCAGTTCGAAGAGCTGCGGGACGCGGCGCAGAAAGATCCCTCGCGGCGGCCAGACCTGGGCGGTCCGGGGCTACATCCGACAGGCGGCGCGAGCGTAGTTGGAGCCCGCAAGTTCCTTGTTGCCTACAACATCTACTTCGATTCACCGGATGTGGCCATGGCGCGGGCGATCGCCAGGGAGATTCGTGCCGCTTCAGGCGGGTTGAAGGGCGTGAAGGCGATGGGGGTTCTGGCGCACGGGCGGGCGCAACTCTCGATGAACATTACGGATTTTGAGGCTACGCCGCTGTCGGTGGTCCACCGCAAAGTGGTGAGCCTGGCGGCACGGCACAGGACCGCGGTGGCCGAGGGAGAGGTGATCGGGCTGGTTCCCGAGGCTGCATGTGAGCGGGAAAGCGATTGGATGCGTCAATTAGGTGAGTTCGATGCGCAGACCAAGGTCCTGGAGAGGCGGCTCGAGCACCCGCTGGAGTGGCCACAAGAGTAACCTCTCACGGGCCAGGGATGCGGACCAAGCAAGCAGCAAATCGGTACAATAACACCAAGCGCCAGGAAACAGATGGCGCCAGGAAATGCGAATTTGAACCCGCGGCGAGCGTTTCTGAAGCCGGACGGGGATCGAGTTTCGGAGGGTTATGTTGAAGAAGTTCGTAGGAGTTTCGATTGCAGCGATGATGCTGGCGGCGGTTGTGCCGGCCCCTGCAGCACAGTTATCAACGGACGCACGCGGAGCCATTCCGCATGACGTACAGCAATTGGTGGTAATCGACTATCGCGCGATGCAGAATTCGACCGCCGCAACAAACCTGCGCAACCGCGTGGAACCGCCGGAACTGAAGCAGTTCGACGAGGCGTTGAGCAAGTTTACTCTGAAGCCGGTTTTGCCTAACGGAAAGCCGAGTCCGAACCCGGGCGAGCCCATCGATCAGTATGTGGATGAGTTGGCGTTTGCGCTGTTCCGGCCGGCACCGACGAGCGATGCGCTGCAGTCGGTGGGGATTGCGCAGGGGCAGTTTCCTACCGATGACATTCTGGCCAGCTTTAAAGCGCAGAAGATGAAGCCTACAATGTTGCGGACCAACAGCATTTACCCCATGAGCAAGACGGGCATGGTGCTTTGCTTTGTCGATCCATCGACGATGGTGTTTGGCAGCAAAGAGTCCGTGACCAAGGCACTCGATGCGCGGGATGGAATGGCTGCCAGCATGCTCACCAACAATTCGATGATGGAAGCGATGCAGAGCGTGGACTCGAGTTCACTTTGGAGCATTCTGGACAACCAGGGCACACAGACAATGATGAAACAGCTACTGGGCGAGGCGGGATCGGTGACCGATTTCGACACCGTGAAGCAGCGGCTGGAGGGTTCGTGGTACTCCATGGACTTTAGCCATGGTGTGCGGTTCGATTTAACGATTCAGACGGGTGATTCGTTCACGGCCGCCACGATTTCTTCGCTGATGTCGGCGGCGGTAATGCTGAGGAAGATGACGGGATCGGACACGGAGAAACAGGCGCTGAGCGAGACTTCGATCGACTCGAATTCAGGAAAGCTGGAGGTTCATTTTGCAGCCTCGGATACGGAGTTCAGCGCGCTGTTGCAGTCGCCACTGTTCCAGTCGATGGTGCATTGAAAACAGGGACCAGGGATTAGGGAACAGGGAACATAAAACGATCGAGCGGCGAAACAGGCGGGGCGACCGGAAACGGGCTCCGCCTATTTTGCGCTTAGGCGAATGTTGGGGTCAGGAGGCTGGCGTGAGCTGGGGGATGAACTGGGCCTTGCCGGCGGGAAGAAGGACGATCTTGAGCTGGCCTTGCTGGCGCTCGATGAGCGTGGGGCCGTCGATCTGAACTTGTTTGTCATCCGGGCCTGTGTAGGTGATTTTGAGCGGGCCGCTACCGCGGATCTGGAAGCGGTAGCGGTAAATCGCTCCCGACGCGATGTGGTCGGCGCCGAAGCTGGCGCTGGGGTAGTCAACTTCAAGAAGCTGAATAGCGGCGCCGGTGCGGTTCTCGACAGTGGTGTCGACGTGGTAGGAGTGGCACGCTGCAGCGGCAAGGAGAGTGGCGGAGAGAAAAGCAGTGAAAAGAGAGCGGCGCGCTTCGGCCAGGCGGTTCATTTGCCGGGCTCCTCGCTTGGCGGAGTCGGCCCGGTCGCAGGAGCATGCTGGGCGACTTGCTTTTCGAGCCGGTCGAGACGTTTGAGTAGTTCCGGAAGGCGCTGGAAGATGGCGACGGCGCGAAGCCAGATGCGATTGTCAAAGCCGGGCGAGCCGGAGATCATTTTGCCGGGCGGGACGTCATGCGATACGGCGGATTGCGCGGTGAGGATGACGCCGTCACCGACTGTGCAATGGCCAGCGATCCCCACTTGGCCAGCGAGAATCACGTTGTTGCCGATAACGGAGGAGCCGGCGAGGCCGGTTTGCGCGCAGATGAGGGAGTCGTTGCCGATACGCGATCCGTGGCCGACCTGGACGAGATTGTCGACCTTGGTGCCGTCACCGATTTCGGTTGCGCCGACGGTGGCGCGGTCGATGGTGGCGTTGGCCTGCACATCAACGCGGCTGCCGATGCGGACGGGGCCGGACTGCGGGATCTTTTCCCAGTGGCCCTGCTCGTTTTTGGAGAAGCCGAAGCCGTCCGCGCCGATGATGACGCCGTTTTCGAGCGTGACGTGGTCGCCGAGGATGCAGTTCTCGCGAACGACGGCGTGGGCGTGCGCGAAGAAGTGGCTGCCCACCTGAACGCCGGGATAGAGCACGACGTGCGGCAGGATCGTCGCGTGCGGACCGATGCGGACGCCGGGACCGACGACGGCGTATGCGCCGATGTGCGCGCCTTCAGCGATGACGGCCGTGGGATCAATGACCGCTGTGGAGTGAATTCCGGGCGGATAAGCCGGCGGCTGGTAGAAGAGGCCAAGCGCGCGCGAGAAAGCGTGGTAGGGATTCTTGATGCGCAGCGTTGCGGCGGAGATTTCCTGGAACTCCGGTTCAACGATGATGGCAGCGGCGTGCGTGGTGCGGGCCAGCGCAGTGTACTTAACGTTCGCAACGAAGGTGATTTCGGTGGGGCCGGCTTCTTCAATGCCCTTTACACCGGTAATTTCAAGGTCCGGATTGCCGCGGAGTTCCGCGCCAAGCTTCGTTGCCAATTCGCCGAGCTTCATTGAGGAAATTGTAAAGGATTGGGCCTGATGGGCGGATCGTGGAATTGGGAATCTCCGGAAAGCCGGTAATCAGCTCAGAGCGGCTCGTTGAGCAAATTGGCGTCTACCAGAAAGTATCGATTCCGGGGAACGTAAAACAAAATCACTGCGGATCGCGGTGATGATAGGCCACCGAGCACGATTTCGGATCGCGGACACACGCATCATTTGCATCTAGAAGATTCCCGCCTAGGTCGCTGCGGAACAGCCTCTTGGCTTGAAGTTGGTCGTACGTTTTCAGAATAGAAAGATCCGGCACAGACATTTCGCGCAGCTCAAACACGCCCATGCTGTCGCATACGCTCACATTGGGGACTTGCACAGCGGCAAGCAGATGAGAGGAGTCGAGCCACTTTACCGCCGCCGTTAAGGCCCACTGGCTCGCAGGTGTTCCTTTGTCGCAGCGAATTCCGTTTCCGAAGCCACTCGTTAATGCGTCTTGCACGTGCAGGTCTCGCACGCCGGATTCCGAGACCTCGTAAACATGCAACCATGGTGAGAACCCCGAACAGCAGTACGTGTACGTTACGGCTACCCTTCGGGAGTCCGGCGACCAAAGAATCTCTGCACCCCTTCCTTCTGCCGGCAGAGGAAAAGTGTGCCCGCCCACAGCGACCTCTATCCGCTGAAGTTCCCCGTCTTTCGGATCATCGACTAACTTGGCAGTGACGAACTTCAGCCCATCTGGCGCGACAATTCTCTTGGTGTACTGTTCGCCTTCTGGAATGATTCTTGAATGAACTGAACTGTAGAGCGGATCTGTCGCGGCGGATGGCTTCTGTTGTGCAGTTGCAGCGATGAAGGCGAGCAAGAACAAAACCGAAAGCAGCGATTTCCTTTGCACGCTCAACAGCTTACGCCAATTCTCAGCGAAGTTCCACAATCGTCACGCAAACAGGGCAATGCTTTCACTGAGCGGTTCTTGGCGAACAGCCGGCTATGCTGACATATGCCCGCTCATCACTAGTGAGCTTGTACGCGTGAAGCAACGACCAATTCTCCAGCGGTCTAACGCGCCGGCGGTGCGGGATCGTTGACTGCGGGGAATGCTGTTTGCGGCGGGGCTTGCAGCGTGTGCGCGGCGGACTGCGCGGCGTCGAGAGTTGCGCCGGGAATGATGCCGAGAACCAGCGTGGCGGCGACGGCGAGGAACAGAGCGGCGATGACGGCTGCGCCGACAGCGGGCCTCGGAGCCGCGAAGCGAGCGATTTCCGTTTCTTTGTCGGGATCGGGTTTTTGTGCGGCGACGACAGCGAGGCGAAGGTAATAAGCGGCGGCTAATCCTGAGTTGAGCAGGCCAATGATCGCCAGCCAGACTGCGCCACCGCCGACTGCCGCGGTGAACGAGTAGAACTTGCCGAAGAAGCCGCCGGTAAAGGGAATTCCGATGAGCGACAGGAGGAAGAAGATGAGCAGGCTGCCAAGGATCGGCGAGCGGTAGATCGAGGCCGCGATAGTCGTCGATCGAGCGAAAGCTTCTCGTCGTAACCAGCGACGAGAGTGACGACGGCGAAGATGCCGACGTTCATGGCGGCGTAGGCGGCGATGTAGAAGGCGGCGGCGGCAATACCGATTTCGCCGATGCCGGCAAAGGCGGCGAGCAAGTAGCCCGCGTGGGCAATGGCGGAGTAGGCCAGCATGCGCTTGACGTTCTGCTGGCGAAGGGCGGCGAGGTTGCCGACGGTCATGGAGAGAACGGCGACGATCCAGAGCAGCGGCGCCCAGATGGAGCGCAAATTCGGAAGCATTTCATAGACCACGCGAAGCAGCAGCGCGAACGCCGCGGCTTTGGGCGCAGTGGAAAGCAGCGCTACGACGGGCGAGGGCGCGCCTTCGTAGACATCGGGCGTCCAGACGTGGAAGGGCGCGGCGGAGACTTTGAAGAGAATGCCGACGAGCATGAGCGCCAAACCGGCAATAACGAGGGACTGATTCTGCGCGATGGGAGCGAGGGCGGCGACCTGGTAGATCTGCGTGGTTCCGGTGGCGCCGAAGATGAGCGCGATGCCGTAGAGCAGGAACGCGGTGGCGAAGGAGCCGAGGAGGAAGTATTTGATGGCGGCTTCAGGGCCGCGGCCGGTGTGTTTGCGCCAGCCGGCAAGGATGTAGGTGGAGATGGAAGAGATTTCAAGAGCGATGAAGACGACGAGCAGCTCGACGGCGGAGGTGAGCAGGCACATGCCGACAGCGCCGAAGACGATGAGGGCGTAGAACTCGCCTTGATGGTGGGTGTTTTCAGGGAGCGTGTCGAGCGAGAGCAGGAGTGCGACGAGAACGATGCCGCAGATGAGGACGTGGAAGAAGACGGTGAAGGCGCTGGTTTCGACGGTGGAGAAGAAGCCGGTTCCTTCGGGCAGCGAAAGCTGCCACAGGCTGGCCCAGAGGGCGGCCGTGGTTCCCATGGCAGCGACCCATCCAAGCGCGCGGCGCGGCCAGTCGGGCGGAAGCGTGGCGTCAATGAGCATGACGACAACGCCGGTCAGCGTGAGGATAACCTCGGGGAGGATGCGGTAGATGTCGGGCACTGGAGTCACCGCTGAGCCTCCCCGGGATTTCGGGTTGTGTTCGGGCCGGGCTTCACAGATACGCGTAGTTCCACCTGCGGCGGAGGATGCACGCCGGTGCGGATGCTGTTGAGCCAGAGAGACGGCGCGAGGCCCATGACGAGCATGAGCACAACGAGCGGCGTGAGAATGGCGAGCTCGCCGAAACGAAGATCGGAAGCGGGCTTCGAAGTAGCGAGCGCGCTTTCCGGTCCGTAGAAGATGCGCTGAACCAGCCAGAGCATGTAGGAGGCGCTGAGAATCACCGCGACAGTGGCGGCGACGGCCCAGGGGCGGCTGACTCCGGCGAAAGTACTGGACAGAATGATGAATTCGCCGACGAAGCCTGAGAGCATGGGCAGTCCGATCATGGCTAGCGTGGCGATGACGAAATAAGAGGTGGTGCGCAGCAGTTTTGCGGCGAGTCCTCCATAGGAATTGATGACGCTCGTGGCGTAGCGGAGCTCAAGGGCGCCGAGCAGCAGGAAGAGTGCGCCGTCGACAACGCCGTGGGAAAGAATCTGATAGACACCGCCGGCCCAGCCGAGGAAAGTGAGACCGTAAATGGCGAGAACGATGAGGCTGAGATGGCTGAGGGCCGCGAAGGCCATCAGACGCCAGAAGTCGCGCTGCACGAGAGCAAGGCATGCTCCATAGAGAATGCCGATGACGGCGAGCGCGATGAGAAGCGGTGCGATAGCGCGTGCTTGGGCGGGGAAGAGCCCCACGTGGAACCGAAACATGGAGTAGAGGCCGAGTTTGCCGGCGACCACCATGGCGAGCGCAACGGGTGCTTCGTTGTACGTGTCGGCGAGCCAGCCGTGGAGCGGGAAGATGGGAACCTTGACCGCGAAGGCGAAGAGAAATGCGAGCGCAACCCAGAAAAGCGCGCCGGCGGGAAGGACGCCGCTGGCGGCTTGGTACTGGAGATCGGCGAAGTTGAAGGTGTGCGTTTTCGCGTAGAGCCAAAGAATCGCGACAAGCAGCGGCGCGGAGGGGATGAACGTGAACAGGAAGAATTTGAGCGCGGCGCGGGAGCCCTCTTTACGGCCATACATGGCAATGAGAATGGCCATGGGGACGAGCGATAGCTCCCAGAAGCCGTAGTAAAGCATGAGGTCAAGCGAGATGAAGACGCCGAACATTGCGGTCTGCTGGACGAGAAAGAGCGAATAGAAGACCTTGCGGCGGGTCTGGATGGTGTTCCAACTGGCGACGACGCCGATGGGCGCAAGCAGGCCAACGAGAACGACGAGCCAGAGGCTGAGGCCGTCGACGCCGACGTGATAGAAGATGGCGGGACTCTGAATCCACGGAACATTCTGCTCAAACTGGAAGCCGGATTGGCCGGAGACGAAATGCGCCGGAAGATGGAGGGTGAGCAGAAACGTGATGAGGGTTGTCGAGAGGGTAATCCAGTTGGGGAGCTTGGCGCGATCGGGCAGGAGCGCGACGATGACCGCACCTGCGAGGGGAACCAGCAGGATGAGGGTGAGAATAGATTGGTCGATGTTCGTCATTCTCAGTGCCCCGCCTGTCCGGCTTTAATCACAGCGATGTGACTAACTTTGAAGATGGTTTCGGAATGGAAGAAGGGAAGGCTCCACGCGTGGGGCGAGCCCGTCAGTAGCAAGAACAGCAGCACCGCAGCGGCTCCAGCGGCCAGCCATGCGGCGTAAGAGCGCAGGTTGCCGGATTGCCAGCGTTGAAGAATCATTCCGGAGATGCTGGCAATACCGGCGAGAAGCCACGCGATGCCCGCAAGCAGAAGGTCCACGCCGCCCAAAACGAATTTAGAAAACGCCAGCAGCGGCTTGACGATCAATGCGCCGTAAATTTCGTCGACGTAATACTTGTTCAGAAGCAGCTTGTAGCCAGCGGGGAGAGCGGCGGCGACTTGTCCTGGGCGTTCGGGCTTGCGCCGATAGTATTTGTCGGCGATCAGCCAGCCTTCAAGGGCGACAAGGACGGCAGCAATGCTGAGGAGAAGCTCGAGGAAGGGATTACCGGTGGGCATGGGGCGATGCGCAGCGGCAACGGGAGCGAGGTATGCGCTGAAGCGCTCGATACCGATCCAGCCTCCGCAGACGGAAAGGATTCCCAGAATCACGAGCGGGACGAGCATCGATAGTGGCGTAGCGTGATGGTGCTTGACTTCGCTGCGCGGTTCGCCCATGAAGGTGAGGTACCAGAGACGAAACATGTAGAGCGATGTGAGCAGCGCCGTAACCAGGCCGACAAGCCAAAGGAGCTTACCGCCGGTTCCCTGAAGAAATGCAGCGTAAAGGATCGGATCTTTGGAGAAGAAGCCTGCGAATGGCGGAAACCCGGCGATGGCGAGAACGGCCGCGGTCATGGTCCAGAAAGTGACCGGCATTTTGGTGCGCAGGCCGCCCATCTTGCGCAGGTCCTGTTCGCCGCCCATGGCGTGAATGACGGAACCGGCGGCGAGGAAGAGTAGAGCCTTGAAAAACGCGTGCATGACGAGATGAAAGATGGCCGCGGAGTATGCCGCGACACCGCAGGCGAGGAACATGTAGCCGAGCTGCGAGATGGTGGAGTAGGCAAGGACGCGCTTGATGTCGTTTTGGACGAGACCGATGGTGGCGGCGAAGAGAGCCGTCGCCGCGCCAACGATGGCCACCGTCCAGAGCGCAGCAGGCGAGCGATCAAAGAGCAGATGCGTACGCGCGATCATGTAGACGCCGGCGGTAACCATGGTGGCGGCGTGGATGAGGGCGGAGACGGGCGTGGGGCCTTCCATCGCGTCGGGCAGCCAGATGTAGAGCGGGAGTTGCGCGCTTTTGCCGGCAGCACCGAATAACAGGCAGAGACAAATGACGGTGAGAACGGTTCCGTGCCAATCAGGCGAGAGAGCCAGCCTGACCGCAATCTGATTGAAACTGAGCGTGCTGAAGGTGGTCAGCACCAGGAAGATTCCGATGAGGAATCCGAAGTCGCCGATGCGGTTGACGATGAACGCTTTCTTACCGGCATCGGCAGCGGAGGTGCGCTGGAAGTAGAAGCCGATGAGCAGATAAGAAGCCAGGCCGACGCCCTCCCAGCCCACAAACATGAGGAGGAAGTTGCCTGCCAGGACCAGGACGCTCATGAAAAAGAGAAAGAGATTGAGGAAGCTGAAGTAGCGCGCGTAGCCGGGTTCATCCTTCATGTAGCCGACGGAATAAATGTGGATGAGAAAGCCGACACCGGTAACGACCAGCAGCATCACCGCGGAAAGCTGGTCGAGAACAAAAGTGAAATCGACATGGAGCGCGCCGATGGCGAGCCACGGATAAGAGAGTGTTTCGGAGGCGGGCAATGCGAGCGCGGCGACTGAGCCGCAATTTGGGCAGCTTGATGCCGCGGTAATGATGGTGGCTCCAAAGTCACCCAGAACCACGACGAACGACGCCAGAGGCGCGAGGACGCCAATGGCCGAGACGAGCCTCCGCGGCAACCGGGAGCCGAGGATTCCGTTGAGCAGAAAGCCCAGGAACGGAAACAGCGGAATCAGCCAAAGATGTGCGGACTCGTTCATAGTTTCATCAGATCGATTCGATCGACAGCGAGGGTGGATCGGGCGCGGAATACGGCGATGATGATGGCAAGGCCGACTGCGGCTTCAGCAGCGGCGACCATCATGACAAAAAAGACAAAGATCTGACCGCGCACTTCGTGCCACTGATAGGCGAAGGCGACAAAGGAAAGGTTAACTGCGTTGAGCATGAGCTCAATGGACATAAAAACGGTGATGAGATTGCGCTTGATGAGAAAGCCGACGACGCCGAGCGAAAAGAGAATGGCGCTGAGCAGCAAATACCAGGAAAGCGGAACGTCGTGTTGAAGGAAGCTCATTTTTCGGCCACCCTTTCCGAGTCGGGCACCTTCGAACCTTCGACGTGGGCGAGCGCGACCGCGCCAAGGATGGCGATCAGTATGAGCACCGAGGTGACTTCAAAAGGAAGCAGCAGCTCGTGGAAGAGCACCTGGCTGAGAAGGGTAAGATTCGATTGTCCGGGAGCGTTCGAGAGCCCCTCGCCGAGATGCGCGGCGCCAAGGCCCTGAGCGCGAAGAAAGATTGAAGCGAGGACTGCGCAGAGCACGACGACGGCAGGGAACCCGACGCGGGCTGCGGCGCGGCTGCCGAGGGTGCGTTCTTCGCGGCCGGCGTTCAAAAGCATGACGACAAAGGTGAAGAGGACCATGACCGCGCCGGAGTAGACAATGATCTGCGCGATGGCGAGGAACTCCGCGCCGAGAAGCAAGTAGAGGACAGCGAGCGAGGTCATGACGACGATGAGCGAAAGTGCGCTGTTAATGGGATGGGTCTGCAACAGGAGGTTGATGGCTCCCGCAAGACAGAATCCGGCAAACAGGAAGAACAGAATCAGGTGCATCGTCGTTCGAGGAAATCCTTCCCGATTGTAAATGAGCGCGATTCAGCTTCGGAGGTCGAAAGCAGAATCGTCAGCGCCAGGCAAGCCACAGGCTTGTGCCCACAATGTTGAGGATGGCGAGCGGAAGCAGAAAGCGCCATCCGAAGTTCATCAGTTGGTCGTAGCGGAAGCGCGGCAACGTGCCGCGCACCCAGACGTAGAGACAGAGAAACAGGAAGACTTTGGCGACGAACCAGAAAAGCGGGAGAAATGCGTTGAGGAAGTTGCTCTGAAACGGCGGCATCAGGTCGCCGAGGGGGCTGGTCCAGCCGCCAAGAAACAGCAGCGTGGCCACACAGCCAACGTTGATCATGTTGCCGTACTCGGCCATGAAGAACATGGCGAATTTCATGGAACTGTACTCGGTGTGATAGCCGCCGGTGAGCTCGCTTTCGGCTTCGGGCAGATCGAAGGGCGAGCGATTGGTTTCGGCGAATGCGGCCATCAGATAAATGAAGAAGGCCACAATCTGCCCGCCGCCAAGAATGTTCCAGGTTGCGGCGCCGAGAGTGGCTTGCTGCTCAACGATGACTCGCAGATTGAGCGATCCGGCACGGAGAACTACGCCGACGAGCGAAAGACCGAGCGCGAGTTCGTAGCTGATGAGCTGCGCTGAGGAGCGCAGCGAACCGAGCAGGGAATATTTGTTGTTCGAGGACCAGCCGGCGAGAGCGATGCCATAGACGCCGATGGACGTGACGCCCAGAATGACGAGCAGGCCGACGTTGATGTTGGAAATTTGGAAGAGATCGACGCCGTGAGGGCCCATATTTGCGCCGAACGGAACGACGGCAATGGCGATGAGCGCGCAGCCGAGCGAGATGATGGGCGCGAGAAGATAGATCGGGCGATAGACCGCCGTGGGTATGAGGTCTTCCTTGAGGAAGGACTTGGCGCCGTCAACGAGCGGCTGCAGGAGGCCGAAGGGGCCGACGCGGCTGGGGCCCCAGCGATTCTGGATGCGGCCGACGAGCTTGCGCTCGAGGAGGACGGTGTAGGCGATGCCCATGAGCATCACCACCGTGACCACGGCGACTTTGGCAAGGCTCCAGAGAAAAAATGCGAAGATCGTCACGTGCGTTTGGCCTTCTGTCTGTCGCTCAGGGGCTAAAGCCCCAGTTCATTTTCTTGCCGTCTGCGGCACGACTGAAGTCGTGCCCTGACACTTCGTGCCCTTTAGAGGCACCGCGATTAGTCGGCTGCGGATTTTTGGAGTTCCGATTTCCGAAGTTCATTCGCCTGATGTTGTTCGAGTTGCTGGAGCGCTGGGCTGTAACGGCCCAGCGTGCCTGAGGTGAAAAGAGTATCGTGCGCGGGAACGATGAGTTCTGGTGCGGCCAGCGCGGAGACGGGAACGAATCCCGGCGATGGGGAAGCCGGCTCAGTGTGCACGTCGTTGCCGGCGAAGAGATTGATGCGATCAAGGGTGTAACCGGGAACGAGGCGCTCGATTTCGTCGAGCGCAGCGAGAGGATCGAAGGGGCTGAGCCGGGGTTCGAGCCCGTTGGCCTCAAGCCAGACGGCGTGACGGTCGGCCTCGCCGGCTTGCACGCCGCGCGACTGGCCGAGATCGCCGGTGGTGCCGCGTTTGCCGAAAGGAACGAGCGTGCTGACGTCGACGCCCATGCCTCCAGCGAGCCGAACGATGATTTCAAAGTCCGGTTTGACGCCTGCGCGATCGGCTGCCTTGCGGACGATCTGGATGTCGCCGAATGTGTTGGTCACAGTGCCGGATTTTTCGTAGAGGCTGGCAGCGGGAAAAACGACATCGGCGAGCGCCGCGGTCTCGGTGAGGAACAGATCCTGCACGATGAGGAATGTGTGCTGGAAAACCGTGGGATCGAGCCTGGCATGCGAAACAGGATTTGCGCCGACCACAAGAAGCGCGCCAAGATCGCCAGCGGCTGCAGCGCCGAGCATTTGCGGGAGTGAATTGCCGGGCGCGGCTGGGAGGTTGGAGTACTCGGCGAACGCGCCAGG
The DNA here is from genome assembly GCA_963813015.1 of uncultured Acidobacteriaceae bacterium. Classification (GTDB taxonomy): domain Bacteria; phylum Acidobacteriota; class Terriglobia; order Terriglobales; family Acidobacteriaceae; genus Telmatobacter. The sequence goes on along the minus strand of CAWEXN010000007.1, from coordinate 303,479 downwards.
GGAGCCGACCGGAATATAGCCTGGCAACAGATCGGGGAAGAGACCCATATCGGCCGCGCCGCGCGAATTTGAGTGGTCGCCCAGGTAGGCGAATTTTACGTTTCCGCGTTTAAGGCCCCAGGCGACGAGATTTTCTACAGACTCGCCGCGAAATTCTTCGCCGAAGATAACAATCAGCGATTCTTCGGCCCGGATCGCCTTGCTGAAATCGGTCTTGCCAGCTTCGAGCGAGGCCGCGAGCCGGCTAACGTCGCCGGGGCGAAGCTCGCGCGTGGCTTTGGCCTGGCGCGCGAGCTTGATGGTTTTCGAATTTGCGACGTAGAGGCGCGCGCGGTTGAGGCGCACGTTGGTGCGGAGCAGCCAGGCGAGCAGCGGATGCTCGTCGGTTGGGTTGCCACCGACGAGGAGGACGGCGCAGGCTTGGGCGATGTCGCGCAGGCTGGCGGTTTTGTTGGGATGACCGGCAGAGGGCGCGGGCGAAGGACGCGTAATCCGTCGTGCGCTCGTGATCAATGTTGTTGGTGCCAAGCACCGTGCGCGCAAATTTCTGCAGCAGATAGTTCTCTTCGTTGGTCGTCCGATTGGAGCCGATGACGCCGATGGCCGAACCGCCGCGCGTGTCGCGAATCTCTTTCAATTTGCCTGCGGCCACGCGGATGGCGTGCTCCCAAGTGGCTGGTTCGAGCTTGCCTTGCGCATTGCGAACGAGAGGCTGCGTGAGGCGATCGGGGCTCTCAACGTAGTCGAAGCCAAAGCGGCCCTTGGCGCAGAGAAAGTCGCCGTTGATGCCGCTTTTGTCGCGATTGTCGGCGCGAACGATCTCCGAGCCGTCATTCGATTGGCGCACGCCGAGAGTGACCTTGCAGCCGTCGGAGCAATGTGTGCAGACGGTAGAAACGTGGTTCATCTCCCAGGGCCGCGTCTTGTAGCGGTAGCTGCCGCTGGTCAGCGCGCCGACCGGGCAAACGTCGATGCACATGCCGCACTGCTCGCAGTCAAGCTGGTGGCCGTCGTTAGGGACAATGACGGAGTTGATGGCGCGGTTGTGGATGCCGAGGGCCCAGACATCCATGCCCTCGCCGCACATGCGAATGCAGCGATAGCAAAGGATGCACCGCGGGCGATCGTAGAAAACGGCAGGCGACCACTGCTGCTCGTCGCGATGAAATTTCACTTCGACGAACTGGCTTTCGCCTGCGCCGTACTTGAAGTTCATGTCCTGCAACTCGCACTCGCCGCCGGCGTCGCAAACGGGGCAGTCGAGCGGATGGTTGCCGAGGAGCAGCTCGATGGTGGCTTTGCGCGCCTGCGCGATCTCAGTCGACTCGGTGATGAAGACCTGGCCTTCGGCGACGGTGGTGGTGCAGGCAGTTTGCAGCTTGGGGACTTTTTCCTGGCGTACAACGCACATGCGGCAGGCGGCCTGAAGCGAGAGGCCGGGATAGTAGCAAAAGGCCGGAATCTCGATGCCCGCCTTGCGGCACGCGTCAATGAGCAGCGTTCCCGCAGGAGCGGTGAGCTTTTTTCCGTCGACAGTGAAGGTTACGTCGGGCATCTTTTTCTGGTCTTGGAGCAGATCCTCGGAAACTTGGTGCCTGTTATACGACGGTGAGTTGCGGCACGCCTTCTTTTGCGTAAGGGCAGGGCATGCCGTTCAAATGATCTTCAAACTCCTTGCGAAACTTCTTGACGAAGGCGATGGTCGGCATTGCCGCTGCGTCGCCGAGCGGGCAGAAAGTTCGGCCCAGAATGTTTTCGGCGAGGTACTGGATGTTGTCGATGTCGCTCTTTTTGCCGAAGCCGGCGTGGAAGCGGGTGAGCGATTTCTTGAGCCAGTCCGTGCCTTCGCGGCAAGGGATGCACCAGCCGCAGCTTTCGTGTGCGTAGAAGCTGATGGTGCGCAGGGCGAATTCAACCATGCAGGTCTGATCGTCAATGACCACAACGCCGCCTGACCCGAGCATGGAGCCGGCTTTACCTACCTGGTCAAAGTCCATGCCGATGTCGATTTCTTCGGGCAGCAGAACGGGCGTGGACGATCCGCCGGGAACGACGGCCTTGAGATTGCGGCCACCGCGAATGCCGCCAGCAACTTCGTAAATCATCTTCTTGAGGTTGTAGCCCATGGGCAGCTCGTAGACGCCGGGGCGCTCGACGTGGCCGCTGATGGAGAAGAGGCGCGTGCCGCCGTTGCGCGGCGTTCCGACGCCGGCGTAGGCTGCCGCGCCCATCTGAATGACGTGAGGCACAGTGGCGATGGTCTCGGCGTTGTTGATGACCGTGGGACCGCCATAGAGACCGACGACGGCCGGGAAGGGCGGCTTGATGCGCGGAACGCCGCGCTTGCCCTCGAGCGATTCCATGAGCGCGGATTCTTCGCCAACTTCGTAGGCGCCCGCGCCGGTCTGGGTGATGATCTGAAATTCGTTTTCGGTGCCGAAGATGTTCTTGCCGAGAAAGCCACGATCGTAGGCGTCAGCAACGGCACGCTCCATGATCTCGAGGAGATAGCGGTACTCGCCGCGCAGATAAATGAAGCCCATCTTCGAGCCGACGGCGAGGCCGGCGATGATGGTGCCTTCAATGATGGCGTGCGGATCGTGCAGGAAGATCAGGTGATCCTTGCAGGTGCCGGGCTCGCTTTCGTCTCCGTTAACGAGGATGTACTTGGGCTTGGCAGCCTGCTTGGGAACGAAGGACCATTTCATGCCTGCGGAGAAGCCCGCGCCGCCGCGGCCGCGCAGACCACTGGCCTTCATTTCATCGATGATCCAGTCTGGGCCCTTTTCGATGCATTTTCTGACCGCCTCATAGCCACCCAGCTCGATATAGCGATCAATGTTGGTGGCTCCCATGCCGAAGCGGCGCGAGATGATCTTCACTTCATCGGGATGGGAGACGAGCCTAGGCATTCTTTTCCTTGTTTTGGACTTGATCCTCGGCCTGTTTGCGGTACGCGCCAACAATGCCGGGCACGAGATCGGGCTTGAGCTCGTCGTGAAAGTCGTAATTGACCTGAATCGCCGGGGCCCAGCAACAAGCGCCGATGCATTCCACTTCCTCCAGAGAGAAGAGGCCGTCGGCGGTCACGCCATCGGGTCCGACGCCCAGTTCCTCGCGGAATCGCTCATAGACTTCGTAGGCTCCGCGGAGCATGCAACTGATGTTGGTGCAAACCTGAATGTTGAACTCGCCAGCCGGCTTAAAGCGAAGCATGGAGTAGTACGTAGCGACGTTGCGTACCTCGAGTTCGGTGATGCCAATGCGACGGGCAATTTCGGCGACGACCGCATCGGAGAGATAGCCAACTTCGTCCTGCGCATAGAGCAACATGGGGATGAGAGCAGAGCGGCTCGAAGGATACTTCTGGACGAGCGCATCGAAGCGAGCGGCCAGCGCGGGCGAGAAGACGGAAGCCGGTTCGGACTTGGCCTTTTTGGGGCTCATCGCATGATCTCCCGGGCCCATTGCTCCGCAGCCAGGTCCATAGCTTCCTCATGCGTGCTGCTGCGCAAGGTTCCGGATTCGGTCAGCTCCAACGTTCCCATACTTCCATTTTCTCGCGTCCAGGTGAGAATTGCGTGATTACGGATGAGACGCAGCCATTTTTCGCCGTGGTGGACCATGATTGTTTCCTGGGTCAGATCGACCGCCGCTTCGTGTTTCAGGTGCAACCCATGCGCCGCGGTGTAGCTGCGGAGAAGGGAAGCGAGTGAGATCCAGAGCTCTGCTCGGAGCGCTTCAAGAGAATGAGCCGGTGCAGAGGTCAACGGTCAATTTCTCCTAAAACAATATCGATAGAGCCGATGACTGCGACCAGGTCGGCGATTAAACGGCCTTTGCACATGGTTTCGACGGCCTGCAGCGTGGCAAACGATGGATAGCGCATGTGCACGCGGTACGGCTTGGCGGTGCCGTCTGAAACCACGTAATAACCCATCTGGCCGTGGCCGCATTCCATGCCCTGATACACCTCGCCGGCGGGAACGTTGAAGCCCTCGGTAACAATTTTGAAATGATGGATGAGGGCTTCCATTTCGGTTTTCATTTTTTCGCGGTCGGGAAGAACAACTTTCGGCGCGTTAGCTTTTACGGGTCCGCCAGGCATGCCATCCAGAGCCTGCTGAACGATCTTTGTGCTCTCGCGCATCTCCACGAGGCGCACTTCGTACCGCGCCCACGTATCGCCGACTGTCGAGACGGGGACCTTGAACTGGAACTTCTCGTAGCTGGAGTAGGGCATGTCGCGGCGCAGGTCGATATCGACGCCCGAGGCGCGCAGGGGAGGGCCGGTCACGCCGAGCGCAATTGCATCTTCTGGAGAGAGATAGCCCACACCCTTCAAGCGATTCATGAAGATTGGATTGCCCGTCAGCAGATTCGAATACTCGTCGATCTTCTCGGGAAACATTGTGATGAAATGCTGCACGCGGTCGAGCCAGTCCAGGGGCGGCTCCATGGAGAGTCCGCCGATGCGGAAGTAGCTGGTCATCATGCGCTGACCGGCCACGGCCTCAAACAGGCGCAGAATTTCCTCACGCTCGCGGAAGGTATAGAGGAAGACGGTGAGGGCGCCAATGTCCATGGCGTGGGTGCCGAGCCAGATCAGATGCGAATTGAGGCGGCTGAGCTCGGTGAGCAAAACGCGAATCCACTGCGCGCGCTCTGGAATTTCGAGGCCGAGAAGTTTCTCGACGGCCAGACAGTAGCAGAGATTGTTCGAAAGCGGATCGAGGTAGTTGATGCGATCAGTGAGCGGGACGACCTGCTGGTAAAACTTCGCCTCGCAGGTTTTCTCGATCCCGGTATGCAGGTAGCCGATCTCAGGCCGGACGCTGACGATGACTTCGCCGTCCAGCTCAACCACCAGGCGCAGCACGCCGTGCGTGGCCGGGTGTTGCGGACCCATGTTCAGCACCATGCGGCGCTCGCCCGCGCTTTCTGAGGCGGGCAGATCGATGACCGGGGCGCCGGGGTTGGAACTCATCAACGGTAGCCCTCCACCGGGTAGTCCTTGCGCAGCGGGTGGCCCTTCCAGTCGTCAGGCAACATGATGCGGCGCAGATCGGGGTGGCCGGCGAAATGAATCCCGAACAGGTCGAAGACCTCGCGCTCGTAGAAGTTGGCGCCGGGCCAGACCGGCGTGATGGAGTCAATCGCGAGATCGGGCTCATCGACCATCGCGCGCAGGCGGATGCGCTCCTTCAAGGCGTGCGACAGGATGTGGTAGCTCAACTGGAAGCGCGGCGAAGCAGGGAACCAGTCGACCGCAGTCATATCCTCAAAGAAGTTGTAGCCGGCTTTCTGAACAGCTGCGCAGGCTCCGCAAATCTCGGTGGAGGCTACAGTAAGCGTAAGCTCGCCAAAGTCGAAGCGCGCATCGGTGAAGGCCTGCGGGTTCCAGACTTCCAGAGCCTTGATGGCAGGATGGTCCGGCAGTCCTTCCATGACCGCTTGCTTGCCGGCGAGTGTGGGGGTTTGACTCGTCATGCTCTCGCTCTCAGGTCCGGCCTTTCTGCTTTACAAGATGATGCCGATGCGCAAGGTCTTTGACGTACGTGGTGAAACTGATCTCTGTTCTACAGGTCTCTGTTTTACAGATCTGCTTTGTCGCGGCTCCAGTTCAAGATGCCTTTGCGGGCTATGTAATAGAGGCCGACAGCCACGAAGCCGAGGTAGACCAGCATCTCCCAAAAGCCGAAGAGACGGGAGCCGGTGATGTGTGGAAGCTGGCGATAGATGACGGCCCAGGGCATCATGAAAACCATCTCAACGTCGAAGAGGATGAACAGGACGGCGACAAGGTAGAAGCGCACGCTGAAGCGGCCTCGCGCGTCGCCGACGGCCTGAATGCCGCACTCGTAGGCGTCGAGCTTTACCTTGGTGTTGCGATGGCGGCCGACGAACCATGAGGCCGCAACCATTCCAACGCCAAGGACAATCGCGGCAAGAATCTGCATCAGCAGAGGGAGATACTGCCAGAAATACGGGGTTGGATTCATCGCCCAGCCTGAATAAATTGGGTAGAAAACCGATTCAATTGCCAATAAACGCTTCGGCAGAAAAGAAAACCTAGCTTGAGCTTAGGTTTTCGGGCTTCTTGAGTCAAGGTGAGCGGAGGTTCGGGGCTAAGAAGTGTTTATAGGGGTCAAGGATTGGGGAGTTTATTGGCGAGGCAGGTTACCTAAGGAATTGATTCCGAAGGCAGTGTGAGCGCCGTCACTTGTTTTCCCGCAACGAACCCGCATAACTGTGTGTGCACCATTTTGGGACGACACTTTTGTACTCTGTCCCATCCAATCGGCTGGGCCGAAGAACCGGGTTGAGGATTGATCCATGGGCTCTAGTTTAACGTTGAGTAGGTTCCCCGATTCCGCTGCGATTCCCGTTCCGCTCGTTAACCAGAGACGCACACACCGCAGGCGCATTGCGCCACAGACAGGCCGCGCCCTGGAGATTCTGGGTCACGCCATTGAGTATCTGAGCGATGAGTTCACGCATGCAGGCGGGTCGCTGAGCGCACACAATGCGCAGCTGGAAGCGGTGCAACTGCTGATGGCGGTGAATCGGCAGATTTATTTTGCGTGTCCCGAGGTTCCCAGCATGGGTGAACGCTGGCGCGCGATGCTGCACGGAAGAGCTGCCTCCAGCTGCTAGCTTCTAGCCTCTAGCTCGTTCGTGCGGCGGCCGGCGTGCTCAACTTTTTGCTCAACTTTTCCTGGGAGTTCAATCTTCAAACGAGATTCATTTTTGCTGTCCCGTCCCTGACCGAAAATCCGCCCGCGGCGGAGGTGAGAGACGGGACAGCCAACCCGCGAGCGGCTGCGTTCCGGGATTTCAGCGTCGCGTCCGGTACTACTTCATCTCTGAGAAGTCCGTGGGATGCATGAAGACTTCGTCAACGTGGAACACTCCGTTCACGTTTTCAATTAAAGGCACAGCCGCAGTTCGGTAAGGGAGAAATGCCGGGTCGGCATGAAGTGCGGCCCAGTTCCTTGTCGCATCGTCCTGGCTGGGGTGAGCGATGAGGTAAACAAACGTGTCCTTCCAAGCGGGGGAATTATCGTCCGGGACCCAATAGCCGATGACGTTGAGGCCGTGTTGAGCCTGTAATTTCGACAGATCCTTGAAGATGGATTCAAGCGCAGGCACCTTGCCTGGCTGCGTGTGATAAACCATCAGCTCGAAAGTGCGATTGCTATCGGCCTTCACCTTTTGCACGTGGGTCATGCGGGCTGTAATGAGCGATCCGCAAGCAAATGAAGCCACTGCCGTGGCGCAGAGCTTCCATCCTTTGAATTTCCAGTTCGACGCCATAGAACCTCCAATTGCGCCAAGTATGCCTGAAACAGCCGATGCGATGCCACCTTGCAAGAGGCCGCTCCGAGAGCGTCGTGGCTCAACTGTCACGGCTCAGAAAAGGTGGGCGACCGTTCCGATTAAGCCTGATCGAGGCCGTAGAGGGTGCGGACACTTGGCATATTCGATCGAATCTTGTGGCTCACGGCCCGTCCCAGGAATTTTGTGACCGCTTCGAAGCGGAGCAACGAGGCCGTTCTTGTTTTGGGATCGAGATCGAAGGCGGCGAGTAACTTGTCCTGTTGGTCCGGCGGCCAGTTCTGGTAATCGTTCCACGCCTGCGTATTGCCGGCCCTGACCGCCTCGTTGCCGCCATGTGAGTATTCCGCAAGTTGCAGCCACTGCTTCGTCAGGTCCTGTGCGCGCTCGCTCGCGGGGTCCAGATCGATGTCCGCTTCGATCTCGCGGAAGACTTTCCGCAACGCCGTCATGTTCTTCTTGAATTCTTCCGGGGGCCGCTCGCGGGCGATGCGTTCCTTATCGAGCCAGGCTTGCTCGGTGTAATACTTCCGCATGAAATTCTCTTGTGGCTGCATGTCGATCACCTCGATAATCTTTCGCAGGATGGACGAGTCGGTGGTTTGCCCGGACTTGATGACCTTTTCCGCTGCTTCAATGGCCACGACGGCGCGATCGATCATTCTGCGTTTTTCGGCTAGCGCTTCGCGTTGCATGTGCAAGGAGTCGGCGAGCGTCAGCGGCCCATGTTTCAGGAGCAGCTTGATCTCCTGAAGCGGGATTCCCAGGAACTTGAGCGCCGCAATCTGTTCAAGGCGTTCCAGGTCTTCCATGCGGTAAAGGCGAAACCCGGAGGTTCCGCGCTGGGGCTTGAGCAAACCGATGCGATCGTAGTGGTGCAAGGCTCGAACGGTTACGCCCGCCAGTTTCGCGAATTCGCCAATGCGGTAGCTGCTCATGGGTCAATGAACCTACTCTCGCTCATCGCTCAACGATCATAGTGGGGCCTGACGCTGGGTCAAGGTCAAGCGGAGAACTGGGGCCCGGCACGAACTACTTGCGTTTACGGGGAAAAATCCAATGTGCAGAGATGAAAACGGTCGGTTTCCGGTGCGGGGAAAAGGGATTTGGAACCGATTGCAAGACGTGGATTTGCAGTCATGGAGGTGTTGTTTAACCAGTAGATGACGGGTAGGCGACAATCCTGGCGCTATCCCGCCAACCTACCCGCAGAACGGCGTTCTTACTAGAAACTCGCTTGGCGCAGCCGCGCACTCCTAGACGTTCGCGGCGTCCACAAGCGGCGCACCGGGACACGACTCGGGTGAACCGGGCCAACTCGATCCGCGGTATTTGCCCAGGACGCGCCCGATGAACAGAATGAGAGGGAAAACGATGCGCTGAATGGCTCGGGGCGGAGTCGCAATCAACTGCGAGTTGCGATGGCGCCACAACACGTGGGCAATATAGAAGATCGATGGCCGACCGTTGGAGCTGGCGTTGACAGCCGCAAACACTCCCTGTAGGTAGCGATCCAAGTCGACCGCCGGAATTGCCTGGCCGCTGAACTCCAGAAGATCTTCGCCCGCGTTCCACCACTTATGACGAGTGCCGGCGGCAAAGACTGCGGCCCCACCGGTTGGCACTACTATCTCCTCTTTTCCGACTTGGGCGCCAAGTGTTCCCGCTTTCACCTGGCCCTCCTCCCGCTGATGGAAATGCACGTGAAGAGGCGGGCCGCTCGCTCGTGGCGGCAGGGACCCATCGAGGTTCAAAACGATTTGGCCCTGCGCGTCGCGTACTCGTCTCATCCGCAGGATCTCTCCGGTGTGCCGGTTCTGGATGGTCAAGAAGGTATCCACGATTCGTCCTCCGTTTGCATATGCGATCCCCAGGAAACTTCCGGCGATTTTATCATTGGTCCGCCAGCTGGCGGACCGTCTGCAGAAGGTGATCTATTCTGGCCGTTAACTAAGCTAGTCCTGAATCACCGGCAATCCGGACATAGCGCGATTTTGGCTAACCCTCCACCGAGTTGTGGAAGGGTAGGCGAAAAACCGCCTGGGATCAATTTTCTCCAGAGGCGACTGGTTCGCGTTTGTTTCGCGGTGGTATGCTCGGGTTTTGGCCCGCAATGCCTGAATCAGACGCAATGAGTGGACGTACCGTCTCCCACTACAGCAACCTGGAACCGCTGGGCAGCGGTGGAATGGGTGTGGTGTACCGCGCCCGCGACACGCGCCTGGGGCGCAGTGTCGCGCTCAAGTTTCTCCCCGAGGAAACGGCGAACAATCCCGCGGCCATCGAGCGCTTCCACCGCGAGGCGCGCTCCGCATCGTCGCTCAACCACCCGAACATCTGTACGATTTACGACATCGGCGAATTCGAAGGCCGTTCGTTCATCGCCATGGAGCTGCTGGAGGGCAAGACTCTTAAGCACCGCATCGCCGAGCGGCGGATGGAGTTGGCAGAATTGCTGGAGATCGGCATTCAGATTGCCAGTGGCCTTGATGCGGCGCACGCCAAAGGCATCGTCCACCGCGACATCAAGCCCGCCAATATCTTTCTGGTCGATCGCGGCCCGGCCAAGATTCTCGATTTCGGGCTCGCGAAGCTCACTGCCGTGATGCGCGAAACCGCCGAGACGGTCGGCGCCGGTGCCGGTGGCGCGGGTTCCGTCCAAACCGCGCTGGAGCTGACCAGCCCCGGCAGTGCCATGGGCACCATTGCATATATGTCTCTGGAGCAGGCGCGTGGCGAAGAACTCGATCACCGTTCCGACCTTTTTTCCCTGGGCGTCGTGCTCTACGAGATGGCCACCGGCGAGCTTCCTTTCACCGGGACTACCTCCGCGGTCATCTTCGACGGCATTCTCCATGGCACGCCACGGCCGGCCAGTGAGGTCAACCCCCAGTTGCCCCTGGCCTTCGAGAAGATCCTGGACAAGCTCCTCGAAAAGGATCGCGATCTGCGCTGCCAGTCGGCGGCCGAGCTGCGCGCCGATTTGAAGCGCCTGTCCCGCGATCTGAGTTCCGGAAAGAGCGCAGCCGCTTCCAACAGCGGTTCGGGACCCACTGCCGTTGCGGCGCCCGTCAAGCACAAATCCGTCGCCGTGCTCTACTTCGAGAACCAGAGCGGATCGAAGGAGGACGAGTACTTCCGCGACGGCATCACCGAGGACATCGTCACCGAAATCTCCAAAATCGGGCAGCTCGATATTTTCCCCCGCTCGGAGATGCTTGCCTTCCGCGACAAGCCTGTCACCGCGCAGCAGGTCAGCCAGCAGTTGGGAGCCGCGTACGTCCTGGAAGGCTCGATCCGCCGCTCCGGCAATCGCGTGCGCATCACCGCGCAGTTGGTGGAAGCCTCCACTCGCCATTCCGTCTGGGCCGAGCGCTACGACCGCCAGTTGGAAGACGTCTTCGCCATCCAGGAGGAGATTGCGCGCAGCATCGCGCAGGCCCTGCGCATCACCATGACGCCGCAGGAAGAGAAGATCATTGCGGTTCGCCCCACTGAGGATCCGCAGGCCTACGATTTTTACCTGCGCGGCAGAAGTTACTTGCGGCGCGAAAACCTGGATTACGCTTTCCAGATGTTCGAGCAGGCCATCCAGCTCGATCCCAACTTCGCCCAGGCTCACGCGGCCATCGGCCATGTTTGCGCCATGATCTACGAGATGCGCGAGCAGCATGTCCGCTGGATCGAACGCGGACTGGCGGCCTGCGACCGCGCCACCGCGCTGTCCCCGGATTTGCCTGAGGTCCTGGTCGCGCGCGCCCGCATCGCGTACGTCCAGAAAAAGTACGAGGAAGCAGCGCTGCTTGCCCAGCGCGCCATCGAGCGCAAGCCCGACTGCGAAGGCTCCTGGAACATTCTCGGGCGCGCCTACTTTGCCTCCGGCCGCCACGAGCAGGCTGTTGCCCTGGTGCAGCAGGCCATTGACGCCAACGGTGACGATTACAACACCTACATGCCGTACATCAATTCCCTCGAGCGTCTTGGCCTCAAAAAGGAAGCGGCGCAGTATCGTGAAAAACTTGTCGTAGTCTTGCAACAGCAGTTGGAACGGGTCCCAGAGGACGTGCGCGCGCGGATGCTGCTGGGGGCGATGCAGGCGCTCTTAGGGGACGAAGAGGAGAGCGTTCGCCAACTTCAGACGGCAGTGGCCCTCCGGCCCAATGAGGCCGGTATCCTCTACAATGCTGGCTGCACCTACGCCATCATGAAGCGGAAGTCCGAGACGCTGGAATTGCTGAAGCGCGCCGTAGCCAACGGATACGGCAACCTGGACTGGATGCGCAAGGATCCGGACCTCGACTGCGTTCACGACGAACCGGAATTCAAAAAGCTGGTGGGCCTGGAATAGCGCGGTCCGCTCGCTTAACCCAATCCTTCGCGCCCCGCACACGCTGTTCGCCGACTATGAGGCGCTAACCATATGCACTCAAGCGCGTCTTTCGCCATTACGGCGCTCCGCAATGCTGTCATTGCGCACGGAGGAGAATAATGGCGACGGTCACGCAGCTCGCGCCCAGCCCCACTCGTTCGACCTTCAAGTTCGCTCTCTGGCTGTGCCTTGGTCTTACGACGCTCTTTGTCTTCATCACTTCAGAAGTGTTTCTGGTCGCAGACTATCCGATGTACCACCGCTACCGCCTGCAGGTCATCGCTGACCGCGATCTGCTGATTCCGCATGTGCTCTTCGGAACCATCGCTTTATTGAGCGGCCCCTTGCAGTTTTCCTCGCGATTTCGCCAGCGGTACTTGAAACTCCATCGCATCCTCGGCCGGGCCTACGTTGTCTCTGTCTTTATCGGCGCGTTTACTGGGATCGCCCTCGCCGCGGGCCGCCCGGGATTGCCAGGAACCACCATGCAGGCGGCCGCCTGGATGGTTTGCACAACCGCGGCATTTATCACCGCGCGCAACCGCCAAATCACACAGCATCGCCAGTGGATGGCGCGCTCTTACGCAGTTACGTTCACCTTTGTATCGAGCCGCGTGCTTAACCTCTGGCCTCGTTACTGGAGCCATCTTGGCGACGTGTTTTCTGCCGTGGGCGTGGTCGCCTTCACGCTCGTTTCGCTGCTTGCGGTCGAGATCGGGCTCAACTGGCGCGAGTTGACGACACGTCGTGCCTGATCGTAGGCTCTCTGGTCCTGGCTGCGACTCACCATTCTTTTCAACGCCCGTCAAAACCATTGCGGTGGTCCACTGGATCTCGAACTGCACCATTGTCCAAATGAAGCATTCGGCATGTGGCGCGCATCAGGGGCCGTACAATTCACCGTATAGGATCCGAAAAAGGAGATTCCAGTTAGAACGTCCAGTCTGAATCGGATTCCAAATCCCAATGAAGTTTTTGTCATCGGCGGGGGCGTGGCAGGCTGTGCCGCTTCCATCGCGCTCGCGCGCAATGGACGGAGCGTCACCCTGATCGAACGCGAGCCCACACCGCGGCATAAGGTCTGCGGAGAGTTTCTGAGCGGTGAGGCGCTTGAGGACCTGCACGCGCTCGGTGTCGAGGTGGCCTCGCTTGGCGCGGTACCGATCGACTTCGTTCGGCTTGCCGCTCGGAGGCGCGCAGCGGAGGCCCCATTGCCTTTCGCCGCAGCCTCGCTCACGCGCAAGGCGCTTGATACAGCTCTTATCTCTGAGGCCATTGAGTCGGGAGTCCACGTACAGCGCGGTTGCGGCGTGCAGACGCTGGTTCGCACGACCAACAACACGTGGCAAGCGACTCTCGACGACGGCAGTACCTGTGAGGCTCCAACGGCCTTTCTCGCGACCGGCAAGCACGATCTACGGGGTTACACGCGACCAGAAGATCCGGAGCGATGGATCGGCTTCAAGATGTATTACCGCCTGGCGCGCACGCAGGCGGCTGAGCTGGCGCGCGCCTCTGAGCTGATGCTCTATCCCGGAGGCTATGGCGGCATTCAGCCCGTTGAAGACGGCAATGCGAACCTCTGCTGGGTGATCCAACAGAAGCACCTCGCGCGCGTGGGTCATCGTTGGGAGAACATGCTCGAGAAGATGCAGCAAGATTGTCCGCATCTCGCGATGAGGCTGGATGGCGCGGAGCCGTTACTCGCTAAGCCAATCGCCATCACGCATATCCCCTATGGCTTTATCCGCCGCACAACGGACGAAAGGGCTCTACTGCATAGGCGATCAGGCGGCCGTCATTCCCTCATTCACGGGCGATGGCATATCGATTGCGCTGCATACCGCGCGCTGTGCGGTCGCTGCCTATCTTGCAGCCGAGACGGCGCCGCTGTTCCAGGCGAAACTGCGGTCGGGATTGATGGCCCAGATGCGCCTTGCCGAGTTCGCCGCCGATGGCTTGAACAACGCACTCGCGCGTGCTGTATTACCGTTTTGCCTAAGAGTATGGCCGGGCGTGATGCGCGTAACGGCAAAGCTGACACGCGTTGCGCAGCATGCCACTGTTGCTGCCGATGCTGTCGCCGGCTAGAATCGGGGCTATCCCTGCAAGACACTCAACTTGAACAAGCAAAACGCTTCAGGAGAGACGCAATGAAACCCGTCGCAATCTTTGCCGTCGCCGCGATACTCGGTCCGGCTGCGCTCGCCCAGCATCAGACCTTCGTCGTAAATCCCGATGCCAGCGAGGTCCAGATGACGCTGAATACAAGCCACGAAGTCGTTAACGGCACCTTTCACATCCAATCCGGCAGGATCGAATTTGATCGCGGCGCGCCAAGGATGTCGGGTTCGGTGGTCGTTGTCGCCGGCAGCGGCAAGACAGGCAATGACAGTCGCGACAAAAAAATGAACAGGGACATCCTGGAAGTGGAACAACACGCAACGGTTTCATTTGAGCCGAAGACGTATAGCGGCGCCATCGCTTCTTCAGGCGAATCGACCATTCAGGTGACGGGAATCTTCACTCTGCTGGGCGCTGCTCATGAAATCACCGTCCCCATGCTGGTGCACCTAGAAGAGGGCAGCGCGACTGCCAAGGCGCACTTCGTGGTGCCTTATGTCGACTGGGGACTCAAGAATCCAAGCTTTTTGATCTGGAAGGCAGAGAACGATGTCGCGATCGACCTTCATTTAGTTGGCACGATTTCAAAGTAGCGGCGAGCGACGGTCTGGCTTGACTGGAGCATGGCAACCGCGACGTCTGCACATGAAATCGGAATAGCTGCTGGTTCCCAAGAGGTGGATCCCGCGAAGGCGCCGCATAGCGAATCCACGCGTGGTGACTTGCTTCGAACGATAAGGTTCCAAATCTAGCGTGACCAGTTCGCCTCGGCTTCGGCGAGGGTGGCGACCATGGGGATGAAGGAGTCGACCCGGGTGAGCTTGAAGAGCTGAACGACGCGCGGGTTGGCGCCGACAGCAATGAGCCGGACACCTTTGCCACGGCAGCGGACATAATGACTGACGAGAGTGCCGATGCCCGAGGAGTCCATATAGGGAACCGCGGTGAGATCGAAGATGTTGGTGAGCGGCGCGGCATCGCCCGGGGTAAGTTCGCAATCGAAGATGTGGTGGAAGGCGGTGGGGGCCACGGATCCATACATGTCGCGCGCCGTGAAGGGCCCGGTGAAGCGGAAGATCACAGTACCGGGAGTCTTGCCCGGGAGACGATCAATACAGAAGGCCGTGCCTTTCCAGATCTGAGCTTCAAGTTCTGGCATGATTTGTTCTCCGTTGGATCGCGTGGGCTGAGACGGGAAGCCGAATGCGCCCCACCAAATGGATCCCAATAGCGTGAGCTTAAGCGAGCGGGAGAGATCGAGACAAGGATTAATTGGGGGAAAACCGGAGGAGGGCATCTGCCGCGGTCAGCCTACTGCCCGAAGACAAGAACCGCAAACAGAATGAGCCAGGCGAGGCCCATGGTGTGCCAGAACCATGCGGTGGCGTCGACGGCGATCTGGCGCGATTCGACGCGCTTGAGGTGGGAGAGCGCGATGAGACAGAAGACGAGCGCGAAGACGCCGAGAAGAAGGTGGGCGGCGTGCAGGCCGGTGATGACGTAGAAGAAGTAGCTGGCAGGGGTGGCCCAGCGATCAAAGGCGAATCCCTCGGCGGTGAGCTGGCGCCAGGCAATGACTTGTCCGGCGAGAAACGCGAGCCCGAGTGCAAGAGTGGCGCCGAGCCAGGGCAGAGTGCGGCGCAGGGCGGGACGGCCGAGGCCGAGCCACTCTTCGAGCACGTCAAATTCACGAAAGATGTGGCGGCGCGCGAGCTCCATGGTAAGGGTGCTGAGGGCGAGGAGCGCGGTGTTGAGGTAGAGGATCCGCGGCAGCAGGATGGGATGCCAGTCGCCGATCTGCTGCATGGTGCGCGGGTCCATGTGCGTGGACATCTGGCGCGCGTAAAAGACGGCTACGAGAGCGACGAAGAACATCATGTCGCCGGCGAGGGCACAGAAGACGAAGGCGCGGGTGCGATTGAGCATCTCGCGAGGGCCGCGGCGCGGACCGCGCCAGTCGTCGTCGCCACCGCCGCCGCCACCGCCGGTGGGACGGCGAGCGACCGGAGGCTTGCCGCCGGTGCCGGGGGCTTTGCGTTCAACTTCGGACGGGATGGGAGTAAAGATGGAGGGCATGGGCGACCCTGTGAGGATGAGATTACCTTACTTCTGGTTGGACGCGGCGAAAATCGGAATCGGTGCCTGAGGGACGGGAAAGAAAATCAGGCCGCCTAGATTGCGATTGAGCATCTCGATTGAATTCCGAAGTTTGCGGCGCCTGCGGTGCGGCAGACGCCTTCGGCGCGAACAGCAAAGCCAAGGAAGTCGGTGCGAGCGAATAGCGAGCGGCTGCCCCACCGCAGGTGGTTCACCAGCCGCGGGTTTGGAGGAGTTGCGACTCTTCGAGGCCGGCGGCGGCGAGGCCCTTCATGGTTCCGGTGACCTGCTCGGCGACTTCGGCGAGAATCTTGGGATCGTTCCAATGGGTGGTGGCGACGACGATGGCCTTGGCGCGTGAGACAGCTTCTTCGCGCTCCTTGGGCGACGTTCTCGACGTCGAGCGGAGTGGCGCGCTCCTTCATGAAGATTCCCGAGCCGACAAAGATGGCTTCGGCGCCAAGCTGCATCATGAGAGCCGCGTCGGCCGGCGTGGCAATGCCGCCGGCGGAGAAGTTGGGCACGGGAAGCTTGCCGGTTTTGGCGACCATGCGGACGAGCTCGTAGGGTGCCTGATGGTCCTTGGCGGCGGCGTAGAGCTCTTGTTCGGAGAGCACGGTGAGCGTGCGCATTTCGCGCGTGATGTGCGCGCATGTGCTGGACGGCGTGCACGACGTCGCCGGTGCCTGCTTCGCCTTTGGTGCGGATCATGGCTGCGCCTTCGGCGATGCGGCGCAGGGCTTCGCCGAGGTTGCGCGCTCCGCAGACGAAGGGAGTGGTGAAGGCGTGCTTGTCGATGTGGTGCGCCTCGTCGGCGGGGGTGAGGACTTCGCTCTCGTCGATGATAATCGACGCCCAACTCCTGCAGAATCTGTGCCTCGGCGATATGGCCGATGCGGGCCTTGGCCATGACGGGGATGGAAACAGCCTGAATGATCTGCTTGATGAGCGAGGGGCGCGCCATGCGGGCCACGCCGCCTTCGGCGCGGATCATGGCGGGGACGCGCTCGAGAGCCATGACGGATGTGGCGCCGGACTCTTCGGCGATGCGAGCCTGCTCGACGGACATGACGTCCATGATGACGCCGCCCTTGAGCATCTCGGCGAGGCCGATTTTGAGGCGCAGGCTGGTGCCGGCGAAACCGTTATTTTCTGTCGATTCAGGCATCTTTTTGGACCTCGGCGAGCGGCAGATTCCGCTCGTGGCGGGATGAAAAGCCGCAAAGTCTTTCCAACTCTAAGTGTAGCAGCGAAGTGAATGGGGCGCATGGGCGGGGCCGCGGGCTGGGCGCGGCCTGATGCGAGTGGTGCGCATTCAGGCGCGAGCGGCTGGAAGGCGGGGTACACGCAATTCTTAAGCCATTCCAATCCTTCTCATCATCCTCTGGAACCGTTGCTGCAGGGTTCTGTGTGCGATGGCCTCCTCTCAACCAGTTGCGGCGGGCGTGCAACATCCTGCGGATGGGCAAGTTCCGCTCAGTGGGCAAGTTCGGGCAGGCGGGCAAGGTCAAGCGGGAGTGAGTGCGGGTTTGTCGGGCTCTCATGCTGGGGCAGGAGCGCGTCCAGTTGCGGTCTCGTCGGACGCGGCGGGTGCGAGCACGGGCGCGGCGCTGGTTCCGGCGCCGCGAAAGCTGGGCGAAGAGGAGAGTGAGTCGGGGTTTGGTCCGCTGGTGGCTCGATTGCCGGTGGAGTTGGACGTGGCAGTGCCGGTGCGGGAGTTTCGCGTGCGCAATCTGTTGGCGCTCGATCCGGGAACGGTCATCGAGTCGAGGTGGAATCACGGCAACGACATGCCGCTGGCGGCGGGAGAAGTGAAGTTGGCGTGGACCGAGTTTGAGGTGATCGAAGCGCGCCTCGCGGTGCGCGTGACGCGGCTGGCGTGAAAGAGCAGGGACTAAGGGACCAGGGGCTGAGGGACTAGGGACTCCAGGAGACTGAGCGTCGTGAGCAAAAACGGTGGAGCGGCGATCGGGGGGTTGGCAGGATGGCTCGCGGCGAAGTTTCGCGGCCTGGAACGCCGCGAACCGCGCCTTGCGCTTCTCGAGCGCATCACGCTTGCGCCGCGGCAATCGCTGGCGCTGGTTGAGGCCGAAGGACGACGGATTCTGGTGGCCACGTCGGCTGAAGGCGGGCCGGCATTTTATCCGCTCGACGAATCGGCGGGAAGCCCTGAGCGGACAGTGCGAATCGGCGCAGACAGATCAGCGCGCGTCGCGGTGCGTCGGTCGTCGCACTTCTCATCGCCGAGGGTCTCATGGTGACGGCCTGGTTAGGAGGGTGGATGGGAGCTTTGGCCGCGGCTGCTCCGACGAGCGCGCCACTGCTACCCGACCTCAACGCCAAATTGCATCCGTCGGATTCGACGCCGTGGACGATTCTCCTGGTCCTGACGCTGATTACGCTGCTGCCCGCGATTTTGATGTGCATGACGCCGCTGGTGCGGCTGCTGGTGGTTTTTCATTTTCTGCGCCAGGCGCTGGGCACGCAGACTGCGCCCTCGAATCCCACGCTGATGGGCCTGGCGCTGATGATGACGTGGTTTCTGATGACTCCGGTACTCACCCAAGTCGACCAGCAGGCCGTGGAGCCGTATCGCGCGGGCGAGATCACCGGAATGGAAGCGATCGATCGCGGCACCGCGCCGGTGAAGCATTTTCTATTGCGGTACGCGCGCGAGAAAGATCTGGCGCTGTTCGCGGCGGCGGGCCAGATCCCGCGTCCCCAGACTCCGGACGATTTGCCCATGCGCGTGGTGGCTCCTGCCTACATTCTGTCGGAGCTGAAGGCCGGCTTCGCCATCGGCGCGGTGTTGTTTCTGCCGTTTCTCCTTATCGACATGGTGACGGCGGCGATCACGACTTCGATCGGCATGTTTCAGTTGCCGCCGGTGGTGGTGTCAACTCCGTTGAAGATTCTGCTGTTCGTGATGGTGGACGGATGGAATCTGCTGGCCAGCTCGCTGTTGAAGAGTTTTTGAAGGGAAGCTGATGACACCGGACCTGGTTGCCGAGCTGATGCGCCAGTTGATGCGGGAGGCGATTGTGCTGGCCGCGCCCTTGCTGATTGCCGCGGCGGCTTTGAGCTTTGTGCTGAGCCTGGTGCAGACCCTGACCAGTCTGCAGGACCAGTCGCTGACCACGGTGCCGCGGTTGGCGGCGATTGCGCTGATTCTGCTCGTCGGCATGCCGTGGTTTCTGGAGCAGATGGCAACGTATACGCGCCTCTTGCTGGGAGACTTTCACCGGTATTTGGGATGAGAAATGCAGCTTCTAGCTGCTAGCTGGACACCGTGATGCAGGCAGTTCCGATGAATGAGCTAGAGGCTAGGAGCTTGCGGCTGAAATGAGCGATTGGCCAACATTTCTGAGCGCAATGACGCTGGCCATGGTGCGGCTGAGCGGGATGGTGGCCTTCGCTCCGTTTTTCTCATCGACCGCGCTGCCCATGCGCGCGAAGGCCGTGTTCGTGGGCGCGGTGGCGTGGCTGGTTGCGCCGCTGGTCGCGACCTTGCCGAACGCGCAGGCCACGCTCAGTTTTTCCGCCATCATTGGCGAGCTGGCAGTGGGATTGGTCTACGGGCTTTCGCTTGTATTGCTGAGCGAGATGCTGATCTTTGCCGGGCAGATCGCGGGATTGCAATTCAGCTTCTCGCTGGTGAACCTTTTGGATCCGGAGTCGGCGATTCAGACGCCGCTGCTTGGAGATTTGTTTCAACTCATGGGCACGCTGGTTCTGATCACAGCGGGCCTCGACCGGATTCTTCTGGCGTCGGTTTTTCGGAGCTTTCGCGTGGTGCCGCTGGGCACTTTCACATTGGCTCCGGTGGCTGCGCTGGCGATTGTGCGCGCCGCTGGAGGAATTTTTCTGGCGGCGCTGGAGCTGGCCGCGCCGGTTCTGGCATGCACCATGCTGGTCGAGATTGCCGTAGCGCTCATCGGCAAATTGAGCCCGCAACTGCCGGTGATGTCGTTGACCGTGCCCATGAAGACTTTGACGGGCTTTGTGATCCTTGCCAGCTCGCTCGCATTGTGGCCGCGCTTTATCGAGGCACGCTTCGGGAGCCTGCTCGACATGGCCGAGCGGCTGATTTCGGCCCCCGCCGCGGCGCATGGGGTCGCGCATGGATTGGGGAGCTAGACGATGGCCGGCGAGCGCACCGAACAAGCCACGCAGCACCGCCGCGAGAAGGCGCGCAAGGAAGGCGACATCCTGCATAGCCGCGATCTGACGGCCGCGGCAGGAACCCTGGCAGGCGTGATCGCGCTCGGTGTGTTGGGTGGCCGCACCATCGAATCGTGGCGCGAGGCGTTTGAGAGATTCCTGGTGCTGGGCGCGCCGGCGCGATGGGAATCGGCAACACTCGCGCCGACGCTGGTCGCGATACGCCGCCTGATGCTGGCGGTGCTGGGCGCGCCGGCCGTGGTGATGGCCGCGGTGGCGGTGGCGGCGCTGGCTGCTGGGATGGCGCAGACCGGCGGCGTGACAGTGCATGGAACCGCCATCTCGTTCAAGCCGGAGCGGATCAATCCGATGGCGAATATCAAAAATCTTTTCTCGCTTCGCGCCGCATCGCGGCTGGGAAAGTCGCTGATCCCGGCAAGCCTTCTGGCGGTCTTTGCCGTTCAGCGCATGGCGCATCAGCTGAGCATCCCGCCGTTCTCGACCGAGCGGCTGGAGATTCTGGGAAAGGACGTTTACGGATTGCTGCTGGCGGCGGCGTGGCTGCTCTTTGGATGGTCGGGGATCGACTACATGGTGGAGTGGCAGTCGCGCGAGTCGCGCCTCAAGATGAGCCGGCAGGATCTGCGCGACGAGTACAAGGAGACCGAGGGCAGCCCGCAAATCCGGAGCCGCATTCGCAACCTGCAGCGCCAGATGCGCCGCCGCCGCGTGAAGGCCGATGTGTCGAGAGCGGCAGTGGTGCTCACCAATCCCACGCATTACGCCGTCGCGCTGGGCTTCGACTTCGTGACCATGGAAGCGCCGAAGGTGATGGCCAAGGGGCGAAATCTTCTGGCCGAGGAGATCAAGGCCGAGGCCCGCTGGGCCGGCGTGCCGATTGTCGAGAACCCGCCGCTGGCGCGCTCGCTTTATCGCACGGTCGAAGTCGGCCAGTCGATCCCGGTAGAGCTCTATGCAGCGGTGGCCGCGATTCTGGCCTACCTCTACCGGCAGCGCGTGGAGGCCGAATTGCGGCGCTCCGCGGCTTCAGCATTTGGCGGCTCCGCCGTTCCAGGTTTTGGGCGCTCCGCGCCTTCAGGTTTTGGAGGAGATTCCAGATGAGTACAGCAACTCTCGCTGCCGGAACGTTGCCGGCCAAGAGCTCGATCTGGCACAGCCTGCGCGACTACCTGCTGCCGATGGCCGCGATCAGCGTGATCTTCGTGATGCTGGTGCCGGTGCCGGCCGCGGCGCTCGATCTGCTGCTCGCGATCTCGATGGCCTGCTCGATCATCGTGTTTCTTTCCGCGGTGCAGATTCGCCGCGCCGTCGAGTTGTCGGTCTTTCCCACGCTGCTTTTGTTGCTGACGCTCTTCCGGCTGTCGTTGAATATCGCCTCCACGCGAAGGATTCTGCTCCACGGCCAGGAGGGAACGGCGGCCGCGGGAAAGGTGATCGAGGCCTTCGGGCAGTTCGTGGTGGGCGGGAACTACGTGGTCGGCTTCGTTCTTTTTCTGGCTTTGGTTGCCATTCAGTTCCTGGTCGTATCCCACGGCGCGGTGCGCACCGCAGAAGTGACAGCGCGATTCACATTGGATGCTTTGCCGGGCAAGCAGATGGCCATCGACGCCGACATGAACGCGGGGCTGATCGACGAGGCCGAGGCGAGGAGGAGGCGGCAGGCGATCGCGCGCGAGGCTGAGTTTTACGGGGCGATGGATGGGGCGGCGCGCTTTAACCAGCGCGACGCGCTGGCCACGATCCTGATTACGGCGATCAATATTGTGGCGGGACTCTTGATCGGAACGCTGCAGCAGGGGATTGAGCTGGGCGAGGCGGCGCGAACGTACACCGTGCTGACGGTCGGCGACGGCCTGGTGACGATCATTCCTTCGCTGCTGGTTTCGGTTGCTGGCGGCATCACGCTGACCCGCGCGAACTCGGCCGGCATGCTGGGCGGCGAGATCCGGCAACAACTGCTGGCGCGGCCGGCAACCTTGTATATGGCGGCCGCAGTCTCGGCCTGCATGTGCCTGATTCCCGGATTGCCGAAGATCGCGTTTCTGGCTGTGGCAACGGCTCTGTTCGTGAGTGGGAGGCGCGTGGCGGCCGCGGCGCCGGCCGTTCTACCGGGCGAGAATCCAATCCAAGACCAGAAAAAAACGGCGGCGCAGGGATCGGATCTGGCGGCCCTGATGCGCCTTGAAGACCTGACGCTCGAGATCGGATTTCAGCTGATTCCGCTGGTCGACGAGAAGCAGGGCGGGCAACTGCTGGGCCGCGTGCGTTCGCTGCGGCGGCACCTCTCGTCGGAGATGGGCTTTCTGGTGCCGCCCGTGCACATCTCGGACAATCTGCGGTTGAAGCCGCGCGAATATGTGGTCTCGCTGCGCGGGATCGAGATCGGCCGCTGGCAGACCGAGGGTCCGCATCTCCTGGCCGTTTCAGGCGAGCCCGGACGCAGGCCGTTGGCGGGAAGAGAGACGCGCGAGCCGGCCTTCGGCGTTCCGGCAATCTGGATCGCGCCCGCGCTCGAAGAGCAGGCGATTGCAGCGGGCTATTCGGTGGTGGATGCGGTCACGGTCGTCACCACGCATCTCGGAGAATTGCTTCGCCAGCACGCGTGGGAGCTCTTGGGCCGCGCGGAGATCAAGCGGCTCGTCGATTCGTTGAACGACAGCCATCCGAAACTGATGGAAGAGTTGGTGCCGAAGCTGCTCACGCTGGGCGAAGTGGCGCGGGTTCTGGTTGAGTTGCTGCGCGAGCGCGTATCAATTCGCGATCTGGGCGCGATTCTGGAGGCGCTGCTCGAGACCGCGCCGGTGTCGAAAAGCCTGGTCGCGCTGGTCGAAGCGGCGCGGTCCGCGCTGGGACGACGCCTGGTGCAGCCGCTGGTCGACGGCGATGGCCAGCTGCCGGTGCTTTTGCTCGATCCCGGACTCGAAGAAGAAATCATCTCGACCGTCGCGCCCGAGACATCGGCGATGGGCGGCCAAAGACAGCTCGCGGCCCATGCGCGTCCGGCGACACCGGTCGTCCGCCGTCTCGCCGATTCTGTGAGATCCCTTATCGGTTCCGCATCCTCCTCGGCCCCGCCCGTGCTTCTTTGCCCCAGTCCGGCCCGTTTTTTCGTCCGGCGGTGGCTGGAGCCGGTCTTGCCGCGTCTGGCGGTGGTTGCGGCCAGTGAAGTTCCGCCCGAGATCCGGCTGCGCCCCGTGGGCACGGTCCGTTAGGTGGGCGGGGAGTCGCAAGAAGCTCCGTTCGGCAGGCTGCCGGGTCGGGCTCGAGGAGAAGGATGGCCATGGAAGCAGCGACAGCGAGAGAGTTGAGGCCGGCGCGACGCGGCGCGGTTTCAGGCGGCTATCCGCCGCAGGCTGCGGCTCAACCGGCGCTGACCACGGAACAGGAGCGGGTGCTGCTCGAGCATCTGCCCATCGTGCGCTTTCTGGCGCGGCGCATCCACGAGCGCCTGCCGCAGCATGTGGACATTGAGGACCTGGTTTCGGCAGGCGTGGTGGGGCTGATGGATGCCTTCGCCAAATTCGATCCCGCAAAGAAGGTGCAGTTCCGCAGCTACGCTCAGTTCCGCATCCGGGGCGCGATTCTGGACTCGCTGCGCACGCTCGACTGGAGCCCGCGCGAGCTCAGGCGCAAGGGGCGCGCGGTGGAAGAAGCGATTCGCGTGCTGACGGCACGGCTGGGCCGGGCGCCGGGCGAAAACGAGATCGCCGCCGAGATGGAGATGAGTCTCGACGACTACCAGCAGCTGCTGGGAGATCTGAAGGGCCTGGAGATTGGCACGCTGCATGTCGAGCGCAACGAGAACTCGGGCGAGGAGGAACTGGCGTACGTTCCCGGAAAGCCCGAGGACGATCCGCTGTTCCACTGCCTCAGGGGCGAGCTCGAAGAACGGCTGACCGACGCGATTGCGAACCTGCCCGACCGCGAGCGGCTGGTGATGACGCTCTACTACTACGAAGAGATGACCATGCGCGAGATTGGGCTCGCCCTGGGCGTGGTCGAATCGCGCGTCTCGCAGGTGCACGCGTCGGCGGTAGTGCACTTGCGCGCCGCCTTGCGCGACCTGGCCGGCAGCGCCGGGGCCGAGCGGAGCGTTTCAAAACCTGGGTCGCGGAGGAGATAACCCTTGGCCGAAAAGACACTCAAGCAGAATGAGATTGACGCGCTCTTTGAAGCGGCGCGGAGCCAGGCGCCCGCGGCCGCCGCTCCCGCCGGGGTACGCGACAAGGTGGTGCCCTACAATTTTTCGTCGGCAGGCCAGATTTCGACCGAGCAATTGCGCGCCATCAGCATGCTGAACGATCTGTTTGCGCGCAACCTGACGCATAATCTGGCGGCGTGGCTGCGCACTCGGTTTCAGGTCAATCTGGTCTCGGCCGAGCAGATCCAGTTCAATGATTTTCTGCTCAGGATTCCCGAGATTTGTTATGTGGCCTCGGTGCGCCTGGAGCCGCTGGGAGCGCTCGCGGTGCTGCAA
Organism: uncultured Acidobacteriaceae bacterium; assembly: GCA_963813015.1. Taxonomy (GTDB): domain Bacteria; phylum Acidobacteriota; class Terriglobia; order Terriglobales; family Acidobacteriaceae; genus Telmatobacter. The sequence continues at coordinate 278,892 of CAWEXN010000007.1, read as the reverse complement.
GTCGATCTGGGTCTTGCGCCTCCGATCATCGATTTGCTGCTCGGGGGGGACGGCAAGGACGGGCCCTTGCGCGAGCTGACGGACATCGAGGAATCGATCCTGGCGAGCGTGGTCGAGAACGTCTGCCGCGAGCTGACCGTGGCCTGGCAGCCGGTGGGGTTGAGCTTCCTGTTCGAGCGGCGACAGATGCAGACGCAGGTGGCGCGCATTATCTCCGTCGCGGAAAAGACGCTTTGCCTCAGCTTCGAGATTCGCATGCCGCACAGCTCGGGCCTCTTGAACCTGGCCTTCCCGGCGGTGGTGGCAAACACCATCCTGCGGCGGCTGACGTCAGAATGGGGACGGAGGCGGGGCCACGCGGGCGATACGCGGGCGCGCATGAGCGATGTGGCGCGAGGAATTCGCTTTGGCTGCTCGCTGCAACTGCCCACGGTGCGGTTGGCGGCAAGCGCGCTTGAAAATGTCCATCCAGGCGACGTGCTGCGCCTCGAAGTGGGCACGAACGCCCTCTCGGAGCTCAGGGTCGCAGGACAGCCGTTTTCGCTGGCGCATGCCATGCGGCACGGCGCGCATCGCGCGGCACGCATCGATCGCGTTCTTCCGGGAGGTGAGCGGTGAAGACCTACCTTGAATGCTGGACACAGGTGGCGTCGGCGCTTTTCTCGCAGGCATTGGCGGGCGAGCCGGAGCTAAGCGAGTCCTTGCCCAAGCCCCTGGGCGCTGGCTCGTTTGGCTTTGCGGCAACGCTCGGCGGCGATGCAGAGGGACGGTTCTCGGTGGTCCTCGACGGCGCGGTGCTCGATGCGCCCTTGATGGGTGAGGGTGTCGATCAGAAGGGGGGTTGGAAAGAGCTTTTGAGCGAGGCTGCCGGGGCCGCTGCCGGGGATCTGCTCGCCGCGACAGGCAAGAAATGCCAGGTGGTGAGCTTTGAAGAAATTGCGGCCGAGGCCAAGATCACGCGCGCCTTCCAACTTCGCCTGGGTGAGCGCGCGTGGACGGTTCTGGTACGAGACGAGGTACGGGACGCGCGAGAGGAGCCGGCTGCCCACAAAGTTGCCGAGCCCGATCGGGTCGCGCTGGCGCAGGGTTCGCCAGCCGCGGCCTCTTCGAGTGCCGTTCCATCCGACCATCTCCGGGCCGCGCCGGCCTCGTTCAGTCCAGGGCTCAGTCCGGGTCTGGAGCTCTTGCTTGACGTCGAGCTTGAAGCCTCTCTTCGCTTCGGCTCGCGGGAGATGCCCCTGGGCGAGATTCTCGATCTGGGGCCGGGGGACGTGGTCGAGCTCGATCGCCACGTGGCCGATCCCGTGGACCTGATTGTGGGCGACAAGATTGTGGCGCGCGGCGAGGTGGTGCTGGTGAACGGCAACTTCGGGCTGCGGGTGACCGAAGTGGCCGCGCCGAGGAAGCGCCTGGAGAGCATTCGATGCCTCTTCTGAGCCGGCGTTCTCTGCCTCCATCCCAAAACTCTCAGCTGGAGTTTGCGACGAGCGAAGCCGCTGCCACCGGTCGCTCATCGAGAGTGTCGTTGTTGCGCGGGGGCGCTTCGGCCGGCCTCGCGCACGGCATCTTCTCGACCTGCGCCAATCCCCGCTGCGGCTCGGGCTGGCTCCGGCTGTGGAGGCGCCGCGAAACGCCGGTCTTCGAAGGAGGCTGGTGCTGCTCTGAAGCTTGTATGGCGGCGCGCGTGGCCTGGGCGCTCAACCGCGAGATGGACGGGCGGGGAAGTCCGCGGGAGGGGCATCGTCACCGCATTCCGCTGGGCCTGGTTCTCCTTGAGCAAGGCTGGATCACGAACCAGGACTTGCGCGCCGCGCTTCAGTTGCAAAAAGACGCGGGCGGCGGAAGGCTCGGCAGATGGCTGGTCGAGAGCCGGAGCGCGAGCCAGGAGAACGTGACGCGCGCCCTTGGCCTGCAATGGGGATGCCCGGTGCTGGCGATGGAGTTTCACCACCCCGAGGGGCTGACCGCTCTCGTGCCGCGGCTGTTTGTGGACGCATTCGGAGCGCTGCCTCTGCGCGTGGCGGCGGGAAGGATTCTCTATCTGGGTTTTGAGGACCATCTCGACGCGGCGCTGGCGCTGGCGCTGGAGCGGATGACGGGGCTCGAAGTGGTGGGCGGCCTGGTGCAGGAGCCCGCCTTCCGACCGGCTCACTCGCGCTTGCTTGAAGCGCGTTTCCCGGCGGCGGAACTGATCGAAGCGGCAACCGAATCGGCGCTGGCCTCGGCTTTTTCGAAAGCCATCGAACGAACCCGGCCCGTGGAGTCGCGCCTGGTGCGGGTGCACGATTGCTTCTGGCTGCGTATGTGGATCCGGCCCGACAGCGGGCCGTTGCCCGAGACCGAATCGATTCGCGATCTTATCGGCTCCGTCGGCTCTCATTAGCGGTGGCGGATTCGACGTCGAGATTCGCCCTCAAGGATCGAAACAGAGCGCCGATAGAAACGGAGTGGAGGGAGCCTGGGCATGAGCGAGATTCGAACCCTGATCGTCGACGACTCCTCGGTGATGCGCAAGATCGTCGAGCGGTCGCTGCGCCAGGCGGGGCTCGATGCCCTTGTGGTGCACGAGGCTGGGAGCGGGGTCGAGGGGTTGGAAGTATTGAAATCCCAGCCAGTCGACCTGATTCTCTCCGACATCAACATGCCGGCCATGGACGGACTGGAGTTCTTGCGCCAGATTCGCGTGCAGAATCTGGCAGTTGGCATTCCCGTGGTGATGATCACAACCGAATCGAGCGAGGAGCACGTGAAACAGGCGATTGAGGCAGGCGCGAAGGGCTATATTCGCAAGCCGTTCACGGCCGAGCAGGTGAAGGAGCGGGTACTGCCGCTGCTGCACGCCGCTTAGTCGCACGTCCGCCGGATTGGCGAATGTTCCGTGCGGAGTTGGTCAATTCGGAACCAGAAAAGTTGCTTAGGGATCCATTTAACTTCGACAATCGGGCGCGAAGGGTGAATCGGAGCATGAAGGGTAAGGACGAGAGGGCGGTGTGCTGCTGAACGGTGTGCGTTCGTCGGTCACCGGAGGACAGCGGGGCTGCGAAGACAAAGGCGTTGCCGGCCGAGATGCGGGTGGCGCGGTTGCGGGATGCGAAGTTCCTGGGGAGCGTACGATGCCGGTTTCATTGCGTGAATCCGTCGAGCAGGTCTCCGATCCACGGAACCTGGATGCGAGCGTGGAAGAGGTTTTCCGGCTGATGCTGGGCCTGGAGTGCAAGCGCGTCATGGGGCCGGTGGCCATGGACCTCGAGTCGGTGACGTCGGTGGTAGGATTCGGCGGCGTGTTGAGCGGCGCGTGCGTCTTCAAGTCGGGCGCGGGGACGGCGATGAAGATTGCGGCGCACATGACGGGCATGGAATTCTCGGCCATCGACGACACGGTAAAGGACGGCATCGGCGAGATCTGCAATATGCTGGCCGGAGCGTGGAAGGGCAAAGTGCCGGAGCTGGCGGCGAATACAGGCCTCTCGGTTCCCGCGGTGATTACCGGTCACGACTACAAGCTGCATGTGCAGGCCCCGGAGTTTCAGATTCACCACACGTATCGCTTCGACGACCAGGCGTTCGAGGTGACGATCGTGTGCGACGGACTGCAGTGAGGCAGCTTCCAGCTAGTAGCTGCTAGCTTCTAGACCACCCTGTCGTTTGAAACGCGTGGCAAGGACGGGGAAACAGCGGCAGAGTGGCGAGCGCGGTCGAGAGATGTACGAGCGGTGCGCCAAGGGTAAGTAGCCAGGAGCTAGTAGCTAGAGGCTGCATTTGCTTCCCCCCACACTAACTCCTTCTAATTTTTCGCCCCCTCTTTCGGTCCCCTTTCTGCAGCGACATTCCCCGTCATGGACAGCGGATACTATGCGGCGATGACGGGCCTGGTGGCGCGTACCCAGGCTCTGGACACGGCGGCGGCCAATCTGGCCAACGCACAGACGCCGGGCTATCGTGCCGAGCGCGAGTTCTTTCGCTCCGTGCTGCTGGGGCCGGACGCGCTGGACTCCCAATTGGGCCAGACCGTGAACAACTACGGCCTACTCGGAGGCGACCGGTTGAGCATGGCGCAGGGGGCTCTGGAACAAACCGGGAATCCGCTCGACCTGGCCATTGAGGGCCTGGGGTTCTTCATGGTCCAGACGCCGCAGGGCGTGCGCTACACGCGGGACGGCAGCTTTCATCGCGCGCAGAGCGGACAACTGGTGACCGAGGCCGATGAGCCGGTGCTCACGGCGGCGGGCCAGACGATTTCAATTCCCCCGGGCGAAGTGTCCGTGGGCGCGGACGGAACAGTATCGGTGGCGGGCGGCGCAGTGGCGACTGTCGGTGTCGTTACGTTTCCCGCGGGAACCGAGCTCACGCCAGAAGGCGCGAATCGTTACGTGGCGCCCAAAGGAGTGACGCCGGTCGCGGCCAAAGATGCAGCGATCCATGAGGGCGCGCTCGAATCCGCGAATCAGGATGTGGTTCAGGGTTCGCTCGATCTGATCGTGATGCAGCGCCAGGCGGAGATGATGCAGAAGGCGCTGACTGTCTTCCACACCGAGTTCAATAAATTCGCCACGGAGGACCTTCCGAAGGTTTGAACCAAGACCAGGAGAAAACGGAGTTCAACAAGTTTGCTACCGAAGACTTGCCGAAGGTTTAGCTCGAAACGAGAAAGACCGAGGATCCAGTCCAAAACGAGGAGAAGAATGATTCGAGCCTTGTATACCGCAGCCAGTGGCATGAGCGCGCAGCAGATGAACCTCGACACCATTGCGAACAACCTGGCCAACTCTTCGACAACCGGTTTCCGGCAGTTGCGCCTGCAGTTCCAGGACATGGTCTACCAGAACATGGTGACGCCGGGCGCGGCCCAGAGCCAGAACACGGTTTCGGCAGGCTTGCAGATCGGCCTCGGGACAAAATCGGCGGCGACCGAGGTGATCAACACACAGGGCGAAATGAACCAGACCGACAACCCTCTCGATGTGGCGATTCAGGGCGCGGGCTTCTTTCAGGTGCAGCGGCCCGACGGCACGATTGCGTACACGCGGGCCGGGCAGTTTCATTTAAACAATCAAGGCACGATCGTGACCACGGACGGCGACCCGCTGATTCCCACGATCACGATTCCGTCGAATGCGACGGCGGTCACGATCACCGAATACGGCGTGGTGAACGCAACCCTGGCGGGACAACAGAACCCCTCGCAGCTGGGACAGATTCAATTGGCCACGTTTCCCAACCCCGGGGGCCTGGAAAGCATGGGGAACAACCTGCTGGATGCAACGCTCAGTTCCGGAGACCCGGTCCTGGGCAATCCGGGCGGAACAGAGGGCATGGGCACGCTGCAGCAGGGATATCTCGAGAACTCGAATGTGGATGTGGTAACGGAGTTTGTGCAGATGGTGCTGGCGCAGCGGGCATACGAATCGAATTCAAAGGTCATCAAGGCGGCCGATGACATGTATTCGGAAGTCAACAATATGACGCACTGAACTTCCGGCACTGGTTGAAGAACCTCCGGCATTGGTCGAAGAACTTCCGTCATGGGCTGATGAATATCCGCGGCAGTGTTGGATGAATCTTCGCGGCACTGGTTGAAGAGATGGAGCAAGGGTGAGCAGGGTCGTTGCGAGCTCGATGATTTTGGCCGGCATTGCGGTGCTGGCCTTCCAGACTCTGGCGGCCGCTCGCGGCCAGGATCGCGGCCAGATTTCGGGCCAGGTGATTCGAGTGATCGACGATGCTTCGACCGGCGACCGATGGCTGCTGGTCAAGGACGCGGCGGATTCGGGCGGGCCGGGACGGATGGTGCGGGTCGGGAACGCGGACGCCGGTTCAAAAGAGGCAGCCGAGCCGGCGCGGCGGAGCGCACACCATGCGGCGAATGCGGCTGCCGGCTCCGCGATTCATCCCATGATTCATGCGGGCGATGCGCTGATCGTCGAGGAACACACGACGGTGGTCGACGCGCGGCTCGAGGCAACTGCTTTGGGGTCGGCGGTGGTTGGAGCAAATTTTGAGGCGCGACTGAAGATCGGCGGCAAAGTGGTGAGCGTCGTGGCGCTGGCGCCGGGAACGGCGGAGCTCATGCCGGAGCAGAAGGCTCATCCATGAAGACGCGTTGGGCAGCAGCGATATTGTTGGGCGGGTTTCTGGCGGTGCCGGCCGCGACGTGGGGAAAGAAACACAGTTCCGCAGTTCCGGCAACGAAGGCCACTCCGCCGGAGGAGGCCTTGCGTAACTACATTGCGCGGGTGCGCGCCCAACAAGCAGCCGAGGTGCATACGGCAGGTTCGCTGTGGAGTCCGGATGGACAGTTGGTGCGCCTGGGCACCGATGTGAAGGCCTACAGGATTCACGACGTGGTGATGATTGTCGTTGGCGAAAGCCTGTCGGCTTCGACCGGGGGGCAGGTAAAGAATTCCCGCGCGTCGAATGCCAACTCCGGTGTCACGTCGCTGTTCGGAGCGCTGAAGGCTTCGAATGCACTACAGAACCTGGTCGGCGCGACGGCCTCGTCGGGGCTGACGGCGCAGGGCCAGAGCACGACTGATTCGAGTTTGGCAACGACCTTCGGGGCCGAGGTGGTGGATGTGCTGCCCAACGGAATGCTGGTGGTGCAGGCCACGCGGCAGATCACCTTCTCCGAGCAGACGCAGCTGATTGTTCTGCGCGGGCTGGTGCGGCCCGAGGACGTGAGCAACCAGAACCAGGTGTTGTCGACGGCGATGACGGATCTGGAACTCGAAGTGACGGGCAAGGGAATTGTGAACGACTCCACTTACCGATCGAATCCGCTGGTGCGGCTGCTGGAGAAGCTCGTGGTGTTTTAAAGGCAGGGTTCAGGGAACAGGGATCAGGGGTCGAGTCAGCAGGAAACGGACATGGGGATGCGAGTTTCGGTTGCGAAAAGGACGGAAAAAGGCAGATGGAGCCGGGTGACGCCTATCATCGAGAGCCGCGGGTTCTGGTGGTGGATGGCGTTGGCTGCGGTTTGGCTCTTAGCCATCTCGGTGGCCCCACCCCAGGAGCCGGGACAGAAGTCGCGGATTAAGGATGTGACGAGCATTGAGGGCATTCGCGATAACCAACTTGTGGGTTATGGCCTGGTGGTCGGGCTGAAGGGCACGGGAGACAGCTCGCAGACGGTGTTTCCGGCGCAGACGCTGGTTTCGGCGCTGGAAAAGATGGGCATCACGGTTCCGCAAACCGGATCGAACAGCGCCAGCAATATGCAGGTGAAGAACATGGCGGCAGTTTTTGTGGTGGCCACGCTGCCGCCGTTCAGCGGGCCGGGGTACAAAGTGGATGTAACGGTTTCGTCGGCCGGCGATGCACGGTCGATTGAAGGCGGAATCCTGCTGATGACGCCGCTCTACGGGCCCGATGGGCAAATTTACGCGCAGGCGCAGGGAGCGCTGGTGCTGGGCGGCTACACGGCGGCGTCGGGCGGCAGCTCGAAGCAGGTGAATCATCCCACCACGGCGCGCATTCCGGGCGGCGCGATGGTGGAGCGCGCGGTGCCATTTGACTTGAAACAAATGCAGACTGTCAGCGTGGTGTTGAACGATGCCGATTTTCATACCGCGGAGCGGATGGCGGCGACGGTGAACCAGACACTGGGCGCGGGGCGGGCCAAAGCTGTCGACAGCCGGCGGGTGGAGATCGCGGTCGAGACCGATGAGGATGTAGCATCGCTGCTCGACAAAGTGGAAGAGCTGGAGATCGATGTGTTTCCGCGGGCGCGCGTCGTGGTGAATGAGCGCACGGGAACGGTGGTGATCGGAGGCACGGTGCGGCTGCAGCCGGTATCGATTCTGCATGGAGGCCTGAGCATCAACGTGATCACGAATGTGGAAGTCTCGCAGCCTAGCGCGCTTTCATCCGGGACTACGCAGGTGGTGGAACAGACGACAGTGCAGGCACAGGACAAGCCGGTGAACCGGATCGATTTGAAGGAAGGCGCGACGGTCGAGGATTTGGTCGAGGAATTGCAACGTACCGGAGCAGGAGCGCGGGACGTGATCTCGATCCTCCAAGCGATGAAGGCAGCTGGGGCATTGGACGCCGATCTGGAAGTGCTGTGAAAGAGGGCATAGGGAAAAGGGAACAGAGGACCGGGGACAGGGGACGGGGGACGGGGGAACAACGACCAAGGGAGCGGGGGCTTGAACATTGCATCGATCGCCGGTTCGGCAGCAACTGGGCAGTCGACCACTACGCCTTCGCCCAGGTTAGTCCTGGCTGCACACGAGTTTGAAGGGCAGATGATGAAAGAGTTGCTCGAGCCCATCACGAACAGCGATGCGCTGACGGGCGCCGAAGAGGGCGACTCGGATCTGGGCTCAGGTTCGGGCTCCGGCTCGACCGGGGCACTGGGTGAATTTGCGTCCGAGGCGCTGGGCAAGGCGCTGAGCGAGCACGGCGGATTCGGAGTTGCGGATCGAATCGTGAAGGAGCTTTCCCGGTCTGGTGGCAACCACGGTAACCGGCACGGAAACGGGAAGGTAACCGAGAAGCTGCACGGTAATACCGTGATGAGAGCTCCTGAATGACTAGAGTGATTAGCGGAGAGGCCGATAGACCTGGCAAGGAGCAAAGTGTATGGACATTCGGAATAGCCTGGACGGATTGAGGTCATTGTTAGGGGTGAACCCGACGCCCGCGCAGGCGTCGCAGACGAAGGGCGGCGCGGCCGCTTCCGGAAGCGCATTCGACACCGACAGGGCGACTTTGAGCAACGCGGCCAACGAAGTTTCACAATCTTTCTCAGACGATGGCGTGCGTCCGGAGAAGGTTGCGGAGATTCAAACGGCGCTGGCGGCGGGAACTTACGACGTGCCGGCGTCCGCCGTCGCATCGAAGCTGGTTGATGCGATGCTGAGCGGCGCCGCGTAACCCGCCGCATCGGCACGAACCAGTACGGCGTTGGCGCGCAAAAACGGCCTGACGTGCGCTGACAGAAGAGGAATCGAAGAATGCAGGAGCTTGAGGCGACCGCGGCTAATCCGGAGCTGAAAGAGCTTGTGGTGGAGGCGTCGCGAGCGCTTGCGCTGCTGGATGCGCCCAGGCTCGCGGAGCTTGCGGTCTCCTGCGACGCGCTGAACTGGAATCTGGACTCGATGAGCGTGAACGAAAAGAGGGAACTGGCGCGGCAGGCGCGGGAGGCGCAGGCGGATATGTCGGTACTGGCGCGGGTGCTAGAGGCGACGCGCGCCAATCAGAACGTGATGCGACGGCTGCGCGAGATGCGCGAGCGGCGTCTTGAGTACAACGAGCGGCTGATTCTCGCGAGCGCGGAAGTTGCCGTGGAAGCCGCGGCTGTAGACGCGGAGGCGGTCGCGGCAGTTGATGCCAAAGCGGAGGGCGCTCATGGGAACAATTAACTCCGCCTTAAGCGTTATGGCTGGGGCTCTCGATGCCGATCAGGAGGCTCTGAACGTGGTGGCGAACAACGTAGCCAACGCCAATACGCCGGGGTACACGGAGGAGAAGCCGGACTGGCAGGAAAACGCTCCGATTTCGGTTGGAGGGGTACAGGTTGGCGATGGTGTGACCGAGACGGGCGCGACATCGCAGCGCGATCGGGTACTGGAAGAGCGGCTTGACCAGCAGCAGCAGCTGGCATCGGCATCGGGCACGCGGTTGACGGCATTGAACAATATGCAGGCGTTGTTCACTCCGGACTCGGGCTCGTCCGGGTCGACCGCCGGAGATATTGGCAGCGACATCACGAGCTTCTTCGACTCTTTTTCCTCTCTCGAGAGCGATCCGACGGACAACGCACTGCGCGAGCAGGTGCTTTCGTCGGCGTCGACGCTGGCCGGCGACATTTCAAGCGCTGCGAGCAGTCTGAATGGGCAGAGCGCGGCCATCAATCAGGAAGCGACAGGCGTGGTGAGCCAGGTGAACTCGCTCACCAGCGCCATTGGGCAACTGAACCTGGAGATCGAATCCATCTCTCCGAACTCGGACGCAGGAACGCTCGAGGACCAGCGGCAGCTGGACTTGAGCCAGCTTTCGCAGCTTATCGGGATCAACCAGGTGACGACGGAGAACAATGGGCTGTCGGTGACGACAACATCGGGGCAGTTGCTGGTGTCGGAGGGTCAGAGCATGCAACTGACGACCGGAACCGTGAATGGCGTAACAGACTTTTTTCTGGGTGGAACGGACATTACTTCGCAATTAGCTTCGGGCGGCGGGCAACTGGGCGGATATCTGACGGCGCGTAACGTGGACATTCCAAACGCGCTGAGCTCGCTCGATCAACTCGCCTATAACGTTTCGACCTCGGTGAACGCCGCCAACAATACCGGTACGGACCTGAATGGCGTGACGGGAACGGTCGCGAATCCGCTTTATATCTTCAACGAGCCGGCGCAAGTGGCGGGGAGCGCGGCGGCGATGAGCGTGATCATGACCGATCCCAGCCAGATCGCGGCGGCAGGATTGGGAAACGGGACCGGGGACAATTCGAACGCCGTGACCATGGCAAAGATTGCCGGCGGGCTGATCGTGAACGGGCAGACGCCGATTAACTACTATTCAAACTTTGTCTCGACGCTGGGCTCTACGGTTTCAGAAGTGCAAACGGAGAACACGGCGCAGAATGCGTCGGTGACACAGTTGCAGGCGCAGAACAATGCGTTGTCAAGCGTGAACCTGAACGACGAAGCAGCAGCGTTGTCGACGCTCGAGAACAGCTACCAGGCTGCGTCGCAGGTGTTCACGATTCTGAATTCGGTGATGACTTCCGCGCTGAACCTGGGCGAGGAAACGGCGGTGGCGTAAAAGCAGCCTTCAGCTTCGAGCTGATAGCTACTAGCTTCATCGTGCAGGCACCAGTGGAATTGGATGTTTTCGACAGAAAAGTATTCCGACGATTTAGGACAAGCCGGTGAAATCGAAAAGCTAGAGGCTGGAATCTAAAACCCAGGAGCTTGGGCGATGCGGGTTGATCCGACGTACATTACTAACCTGGTGGGATCGCTGGATCAGACGCAGTCCAGCGAACAGCAGTTGAGCGCGGAACTGTCGAGCGGGGTGAGCATCACATCGCTGAGCCAGAATCCGGTGGGCGCGGGCGAGAACGTTCTGCTGCTTAACCAAATTCAGCAGGACGATTCCTTTACCGAGAGCTCGAACCTGGTGACGGGACAGTTGCAGGTGGCGGATTCGGCGCTGGGCAGCGTGGTCTCCGAGTTGACGCAGGCAATTTCATTGGCGACCAGCGCCAACAACGGAACCATGAATGCGAGCGACGTAAAGTCTATTTCGAATCAAATCTCGGGAATCCTGAACGAAGTGCAGTCGCTGGCGAACACCGGTTATCAAGGCCAGTACATTTTTGCCGGGGGCCAGACGAGCGCGGCGCCGTTTTCGACATCGACGGCGACATCGCCGGCGGTGACCAGCTACAACGGCGACGAGAATGTGAATTATCTCGAACTGCCCAACGGACAGAAGATTCAGTTGAATGTGCCGGGCGATCAGATTTTTATGGGCGCGGGAACGAGCAGCGTGTTCGGCGCGTTGAATGCGTTGGTGGCCGACTATTCGACCGGAACGGTGAATACCCAGCAAGCGGCTAGCGACACGACCGCGCTGTCAACGGCTCTGAATTTCGTCTCGCAGCAGCGTGTCACGATCGACAATTCGATTACGCAGATCAGCGCGGCGTCGGGCGCGGTGACCAGCGAGAAGACGCAACTTACGGCCGCGCAGACCGACCTGATGCAGGCCGACATTCCCACCATCTCCACGCAGCTTTCGCAGGCAGAGACGCAGCAGACAGCACTTGAAGACGTGATCGCGCAACTGGATTCGACGTCGAACAGCCTGTTCAGCAAACTGCAGGGATGAATTCCGCGACCGGCTCGCGCTCTATACTCAGGGCGAGAGGATTCTCCTTGTTCGCTGCGCTGCGTTTTTTGTGGAATGCGACACGGGGTCACCGGCTGGCTCCGTGGCGAAGCGAGTTTCTGCGCTGGCGTGTTGAGACCTACTCCGGCAAGAAGGCCGAGACGCTGACGGCGGGGACGGTGCTTGGATTTATGTGGACCGAGCGCTGGGAGCTGTTGCGTTTTCTGGTGTGGACGGGACAACTGGAGCGCGAGGCGCGCACGAAATAGGCACCATGAATTAGGGGCCAGGGATTAGAAAACATAGAAGGAACAGCGCGTGGCGAGCGGCGGCTTGCTGAAATACACATGACCGATTCCGGCCCATCATCGCGATTGACACGGAGACAATTTGGCTGGCAAGTTGCAGCGGCGAGCGCAGACCGTGGGTTTGGGCGCCGGCGAATGGCTGCATCTCAAACACGAACGGCAATTGAAGAACGCGATGGACCCGAATGTGACGGGAGCGAATTCTCTCCAGGCGCATGCAGCGTTGAAGGGGCTGGTATATGGCGCGGCGGTGCATCCGGGGCTCCTGGATGTGGATGGTGTGGCGAAGGGCCACACGGACGATGGCTACACGCAGCTTGTAATGGCGCAGACAGGAATGCTCGTGGACGAGTACACAACCTACTGGAAGTGGCTGCGCCCATCGCCCGACAAATTCGATTTCACTGGCATCGACCGGCTGATGCGGTTCGCAGAGTTGACTGGAAAGAAAGTACGGGGACACGTGCTGGTGTGGCACGAGGCGATGCCGGGGTGGTTTGAAAGAGTTGCGAACAAGCAGAATGCGCGCGACCTTCTGGTCAACCATATTCATACGGTTGTGGGGCATCTGAAGGGGCGGATCGACACATGGGATGTAGTGAACGAAGCCATTGAGCCGTACGATGGGCGGCCTGACGGTCTGCGTAGATCGCCGTGGCTGGAACTGATCGGACCGGAGTATATCGAGATTGCGTTTCGTGCGGCGGCGGAAGCCGATCCCAAGGCGAAGCTTGCGTACAACGACTACGGGATCGAAACGGACTTGCCGCGAGACGCGAAGAAGCGCGATTTGGTACTGGCGCAGCTCCAGCGGTTGAAAACCAGCGGGGCGCCGATTCATGCGGTAGGCGTGCAGAGCCATCTGTTTGCGGCGATGGGTCAACCGGGGGCGGGGCTGCAGAGCTTTATTCGCGAGGCGGCAAAGATGGGGCTTGAGGCGCACATATCGGAGCTGGATGTGAGCTTCATGCGGATGAAGGTTGGGGCTGCCGACCGCGATGCGACGGTGGCGCAGGTTTACAGAGACTACCTGAGCCTTGTGTTGGCCGAGCCGAACGTGCCGCTCGTGATCACCTGGGGCATTACCGACGCGCATACGTGGTTGAAGTTCGCCTCGCTTTTCATGCCCTTTAACACTCGTCGGCTGTGGGCACGGATCATTGTCGGCCTGCGCGAGCGGCCTTTGCCGTTTGACGATGAATTTGCGGCGAAGCCGGCGTTCTGGGCGTTGCGCGGAGCGCTCGATGGAGCGGTGCCGCGAGAGCCCGCGGCAAGGTTGAGCAGGAGGTAGAAAGCGGCCCCGGGAAACGATGATGTTGTGCTACCCCACCCTAAAACTCTCCGCTCCGCGTCGAGATTTTAGAATGGGGCACCCCAAATCGTGCTGGATCGAGAAAAAGAACTGGGCGGCCGGGCAGCGCGACTACTTTTGGTATTTCCAATTGCGCTGTTTGCCTTCAGCGATCCAGGTGACGGCGGTGGCGATGCGTTGCTCGCGGGTTTCTGCGCGCTTGGCATCGACGATCCACTCGATATATTCGCGGCGGCAACTGGGGCTGAAGGCGGCAAAGGTCGTGGCGGCCTTTTTGTTTTTGCCGAGAGCCCGGTTAAGATCCGGCGGAGATTTGAGGGCGGGCTTGGCTGGCTTGACTACGCGAGGGCGGGCTGCGATGGGGCTTCTTTCCTGGCCGCTTTCGATGAGTGCTGCAGCCTGAGCGACCCATTCGATCATTTTCTTTTCCGGCGGAAGCGTGTCGACGCTGGTGATGCGGCCAAGCGAGCCCATAGCTCCATCGCGTACGACGCCGGCCTTGCGCAGGACGGCTCCGATCTCAAGACCCCAGAAGCCGAAGCTGCAATGCTCTTTGAATGCCGACATGTTGCAAAGGATCACGCCGCGGTATTCAAAGAAAGGCCGGCTCCACTTGATGGTTTCTTCAACCTGTGGGCAGCCGGCGTGGATTGCCTTACGCAGATGGGCGAGGATGGGCTGCGCGAAGGGGCGCGACTTTTCGATGTAGGCGTCGACTTTAGGATTCCGACTTGGCGCGGGCATGCGAGTCTCCGAAAAGAAGAATAACAACGAACAAGATGGGCGGGAAACAAGAATTTAAAGGCAAAGAATAGAGCGGCATGGCCGGGAAGCCGCATCGCTTAGGATCGAGTCTAAGCACGAATGAGCATGCGATTTTACTCAACAGCAGTTTTTATCTGTGCAGGCCTGGCGGCGAGCTCGGCTGCGTGGCCGCAGCAACTGCCGCCCATTGAGCCGCCGAAGCCGATGCCTGCCGCGCCAGGCGCTGCGCCGAGCCTGCGCGTGACCACTACCGAAGTGCTGGTGCCGACGCTGGTGGAGGAAAAGGGCGGCGGCATTCTCTACGGGCTGAAGCCGAACGATTTTATTTTGGAAGACAACGGCATTCCGCAAAAGATCAAGGTACAGGAGGAGATGGACACGGCACCGGTGGCGCTTGTGGTTGTCGTGGAGGAGGGCGGATCAAGTGTCCTCGAATTCGGCAAGCTGGCGCAACTGGGTCCGTTGCTCGATGTGTTTCTGTTTGATCCGCGCAGCCAGGTGGCGCTGGTGGGATTCGACTCCCGGCCGCACCTGATCCAGGACTATACGCATTCGAGCGATCAAGTGAATAAGGAGCTGACCGAGCTCAGGCCGGGCAATGGCGGAGCGGCAATCCTGGATACCGTGAATTATGCAGTGACGCTGCTTGAATCGCAGCCCAAGGAATACCGGCGCGTGTTGCTTCTGATCAGCGAGGAGCGGGACCACGGCAGCAAGCACACCAAGCCGGTGCAGCTGATCCGGAAGATTGGGGAGTCGGATGTGCTGGTGCTGAGCGTGAGCTTTTCGCCGGGGCTGGCGGAGTTTGCCAGCGGTATGGGCCAAAGGAATTATGGGCAGACGACACGAGCCCACACGCCGACGCCCGGATTGCCGGAGCAGACTGCCGGGGGCAATTTGCTGGCGCCGCTGGTGATGGCGATCAACGCGACAAAAAAGAATGTGACCAAGGAAGTGGCCGAGATGAGCGGCGGTGAGTACACGACCTTTGTCGGCAACAAGGCGTTCCAGGCGGAGATCTTGCGTGCGGCGCGGGATGCGCGCAACCGGTACCTGATCAGCTTCAGCCCTTCGGACCCGACGCCGGGGTTACACACGATTCGCGTGCGGACGACCGAGGATTACGGGGCGAAAATTGTGGCGAGAGCCAGTTATTGGCGAGATGCAGGGAGTAGCCAATAGGAAATAGAAGGACCGGGACCGAGGGAACAAGGGAGCGAGGAGGCGGGAAGGCAGGGATCTAGCCAGGCTCAGGGGAGAAGCGCAGCGCCGGCGCCGGTTAGGCCGGTTTTGCAAGCAGTCGGCGTGCTGCCATAGCCATGGGAAGCCGCGTGATGCCGGCGAAGAGCATGCTGATGCCGATCAAGGTTCCGATGGCCCACTCGCTGCTCCATGGCCAGCTCAGGCCGATCATCGCACCGAGAATGAGGGCGATGACGCCATCAAAGAAAAGCCAGCCGGAGCCTGCGTGGTGGCGGATGCGGAAAGCAAGAATCAACACCAGAACGCCTTTGGCGAAGAGATAGCACGCGAGAAGAAGCGTGAGCGAGGCGAGGCCGGCGACCGGCCAAATCAGCATGTACACCGCAATCGCGAGGTAAAGCAGACCAACCAGAAGCTCCCAGACGAGGCCGCCGGTTGAACGGATATGCCAGGCGATTGCCAGGTGCGCGACGCCGCCGAGCAGCACCAGCCAGGCAACAAGGATCGCCACCCCGATTCCTGCGACTGGCGGAACGACAATCGCCAGAATGCCTGCGAGGATCAACAGGACGCTCAGTGCGATGGCCCAACCGACAGACTGTTTCGCGATTCCGATGGGAGATGAGTCAACCATGTTCTTCTCCTTTCAGCTGTTGTACTGCTTGTGGGATTGAGCGGTGGTCTTGCTGAACACGCTCCGTTTGATCGGGGAAATCGGTCACCCCGCGCGAGAGAAACACTATATAGGATGAGGGGGCGGCCAATGAAGCGTCCGGTCGCGGCACATTTTGCGAAGGAAGTCCCCCAAAGGCTTAAGCCCTGCCCTTTCAAAACGTGCGCGGGTGCGGGCGAGGACGCCGGCGCTTCAGGCCTTTGTCGCAGGCTTTGTGGTTGAGGGAGTTCATGTTAATCTTTCAGTAGACACTGAAGAGTGGACACGAGAAGAATGAGGAGTAACTGACGCCGTGCTGGCGATTGAAAAAAAGACCGACCTGATCAAACGCTTCCGAACCCACGAAACGGACACCGGATCGCCGGAAGTCCAGATCGCGATTCTGAGTGAGCGGATCAACGACCTTACCGAGCATTTCAAGACCCACAAAAAGGATCACGCATCCCGCCGTGGATTGTTGATGCTGGTGAGCAAGCGACGCCGCCTGCTGGATTACCTGAAGACGCACGATACGGACCGCTATCGCGACGTAATTGGCAAACTCGGGATCCGGAAGTAACAAGAAGAAAGCCGACATTGAACCGGAAGTATTCAGACCGGACACTGGTCACGGTCCCCATACAACATGGAACACCTGACCACGGCGCGCCGGGCGGCCTGAAAGGGACGCCAGAGCTTGCGCCGAGTTGTGTGTTGCGCGCAGGGTCGCGCATTCCCCCCACAAGTTTCTCAAGCGAACAAAACGAAACGAGGACAATATGTCTACGAAACACGATGTAGCTGTCGAGCTAACCGGCGGCAAGCGATTGGTCTTTGAGACCGGCCGCATGGCCAAGCAAGCCTCCGGCGCCGCACTGGTGACGACAGGCGAAACGGTAGTTCTGGCCACTGCAGTGGCTTCTCCCAATCCCAGGGAAGGGATCGACTTCTTTCCGCTCACGGTGGACTACCGCGAGTACACATACGCCGGAGGACGCATCCCCGGCGGATTCATCAAGCGCGAAGGCCGCCCCAGCGAAAAAGAGGTGCTGACTTGCCGTCAGATCGATCGGCCGCTACGCCCGCTATTCCCTGATGGATTTCGCAATGAAACGCAGCTGATCGCGCTGGTGCTCTCCGCGGACAAGGAGAACGATCCCGACGTGATCGCGATCAACGGAGCAGCAGCTGCGGTGGCTCTGTCTGATATTCCCTTTGGCGCGACAGTGGGCGCCGTGCGCGTGGGACGCGTGAACGGCGAGTTCGTGGTCAATCCCACATACGCCGAGCGCGCAGGAACGACGGTAAATATCATGGTCGTCGGCCACAAAGACGGCATCGTGATGATCGAATCCGGCGCTAAGGAAGAGACCGAGGAGGTGATCCTCGCGGCCATCGAGTTTGCGCACGAAGAGATCAAGAAGATTGTCGCCGCCATTGACGAGCTGGTATCGAAAGCGGGCAAGCCGAAGCGGGCGTTTACCGCGCCGGAGTTCGACGAGGCGTATTACGCTGAGCTGAAGGCGAAGGTCGGCGACCGGCTCAAGGATGCGCTTGACACCAAAACGCATAGCAAGATCGAGAGCTATGCGCTGGTCGATGAGATCAAGAAGGAGCTGGCCTCGGGGCTGGCTGCCGACGACGCGGACGGGAAAAAGAAGCTGGCGCATTATTACGAAACTCTGCGCGAGCGGATCTTCCGCGAGCAGGTGACGAAGGAGCGCATCCGGCCCGACCGGCGCGCATTCGACGAGATCCGGCCGATCACGATCGAGACCGGCGTGCTACCAAGGACGCACGGGTCGGCGCTGTTTACGCGTGGCGAGACGCAGGCGCTGGTGACAGCGACACTGGGCACGGCCGACGACGGGCAGAGGCTGGAGAGCTACGAGGGCGAGCAGCGGAAGAACTTCATGCTGCACTATAACTTTCCGCCATTCAGTGTTGGTGAAACAGGGCGTATGACCGGCGTGGGCCGTCGCGAAGTGGGCCACGGAGCCTTGGCGGAGCGGGCCATCAGCGCGGTTTTGCCGAGCGCCGATGAGTCGCCGTATTCGATTCGCATCGTGAGCGACATTCTGGAGTCGAATGGATCGTCGTCGATGGCTTCGGTGTGCGGAGCCAGCCTGGCGCTGTTCGATTCAGGCATTGCGCTGAAAGGCGCGGTTGCCGGGGTAGCGATGGGCCTGGTGAAGGAGGGCGACGACTACGCCATCCTGACCGATATTGCCGGAGCGGAAGACCACTACGGCGACATGGATTTCAAGGTGGCCGGAACGCGCAAGGGAATTACCGCGCTGCAGATGGACATCAAGATCGGCGGCCTGACGCGCGAGATCCTTCAGCAGGCGATGGAGCAGGCGCGCCGCGGACGGCTCTTCCTTCTGGACAAGATGGATGCGGTGCTGGATGGGCCGCGCGTGGAACGCTCGAAGTACGCGCCGCGCATTGAGACCGTGATGATTCCGACGGACAAGATTCGCGACCTGATCGGCAAGGGCGGTGCGACGATTCGCAGCATCGTGGAACAGACGGGCGCGAAAATCGACGTTGACGACACGGGCAAGGTGAGCGTGGCGTCGAGCGACGCCGAGGGCCTGCAGAAGGCGCTCGCCATCATCGGCAACCTGACCGCTGTACCCGAGGTGGGCAAGACCTACCTTGGCAAGGTGGTGCGGCTGGCCGAGTTTGGCGCGTTTGTCGAGCTGTTCCCGGGCACCGACGGACTGCTGCACATCTCCGAGATCGCTGAGCATCGCGTGAAGGAAGTGAAGGACGAGTTGCGCGAGGGCGACCAGGTGATGGTGAAGGTGCTGGCCATCGAAGGCAACCGCATCAAGCTGAGCCGCAAGGCGCTCATCAAGGAGCAAAAGGCAAAGCTTGGGCAATCGGCTCCGGCACAGGCTGAAGAGGGGGAGTATGCGCCGCCGTATTCGGCGCCGCCGACTCCGAGCCCGAGAATCTCCGCACCGCGCAATGAGTTTGACGAGCGCCAACCGAGCTCAAACCAGAGCACGATTCTGATCGAGGGCGGAGACGACTTCGATGAGGATGGCGGAGTGGAAATCGACGAGACGAACGAGCCAAACTTCAACCGCGTAGATGGAGCTCCGGTTGTTCATGCCGGAGGTCCGCCGTTCGCGGGCGGAAGCAGGCCCGGAGGCCCAGGCGCCAACAACAATCGGCGCCGGCGTCGTCGCGGGGGACGGAGACCGGGCGGCGGACAGGGATGAGCGACACTCCGCTTCAATAAGCAAAAGAAGACCCGGACTTGATGTCCGGGTCTTTTTGCGTTTGACGATGTTTGTTGCAGAAGCTTCGAGCGCGGGGGGCGGGCGGCGGATTATTCAGCTGCGGTTTGCAGGCCGGGCTCCGGCTTAATGCTTCCGGGGCCTTTACGCTGAGGCGGCTGGAGTGTCACATCCGCACCGTTCTCTTTGGCCGCGGTCTTGCCGGCGTACATGCGAAGGTCTGCCGCAATGCGCAGGGCTTCGGAATCGGCGGCGTCGTCGGGAAAGACAGCGAGGCCGACGCTGGCGCCAACGCGCAGCTCCTTGCCGCCAAAGGTTACCGGATCGTCAAGAAGCTTGGCGAGAGTCTTGCCGACGCGCGCGGCATCGGCGCGCGTCATAGGCTCCTCGAGGATGACGGAGAACTCATCGCCCCCAGTGCGGGCGACGGTGTCTGAGCGGCGCACTCGCCCCGTGAAGAGGTTGCCGACGTGCTTCAGGAGCTCGTCGCCGGCGTGATGGCCCGCGGTGTCGTTTACCAGCTTGAAGTTGTCCAGGTCGATGAGAAGCAAGGCCACGTGCGAGCCGGTGCGGCGGGCGCGCTCAATGGCGCTATCGAGGCGATCCTGAAAGAGGCGCCGGTTGGGCAGGCCGGTGAGTTCGTCATGCAGAGCAAGATACTTGTTGTGCTCGAGCTGATCCTCAAGCAGAAGCATGATCATGCCCACGGCTACAACGTACTTGGGCAGGTTCCACACTTCATTCTCGAGGTGAAGATTGGGAAAGAAAAGCATGATGCAGGGTCCGGCAACGAAGACGCCGGCCCAGGCGAAGAAGCCTGCGATGGTGATGAAGGCTCCAGCCGTTGCGCGCCGGTAGGTATACCAGAAATGGATGGCGCAGCCGAGGTAGATGGTGAAGAGCACCGACTCGAAGGCAAGCGTTGTGCCGATGTCAGGTCGATACTGAACGGCCAGCAGAAAAATGGAAAGGCATACGTTCAGGACGACGAGGGCCCAGCGCAGCGGATGCCGGAACTGGCGGAAAGCGACAATCAGAATACTAAGCGGCAAGACGCCGATGAGCAGGGCCGCGGGCGCTCAAAGCCCAGGATGCGATGGGGTCGATGACGAGAAGACCGAAATAGAGTGTGTAGATGGTTAGCAGAACAACGAGCATCCAACGGCTCGAACGTTGCTCTGCCGCGATGCGGCACTGCGGCCCACATAAACAGAACACCTGCACAAGCAAGAGAGGCAAGGCCGATAAACGACGCGAGATCGGCCCAGTGTCCTGGAGCGCCCAGAAACATGAAGGCGGCGAAATGAATTGCGATCAGGAACCAGCCAGTAAGCCAGATGGCCGAAACAGTTGCTCGCGCGTGACGCGCGACCGAAGCAAAAGCCAAGGTAAGGAGCGCGACGGCTCCTAAATCGGGAAGTTTGCTCCAGTCAACCAAGGCACTCCGTTCATGCGCGTGCGTTGCGCCGCGCTTTGTTTAATGTCTATTGATGACAGAATCGGCGATTTTTTAAGAAACGGCGATAGCGCTTTTGTAGGACTCTTTAGGCATTAGCATACACTTTGGTAACCTTACCATCTGACTCTGAATTTATTCAATGAGTTAATTCTTCATAAAAGAGGCGGAAATAGCCCTAAATGGGGTGCGGATTTGGCGCGAGCAACAAGGGCAAGCTGTGGAAATTCTCCGGCTTTCTCAGACTAGACGAGCGCAAAGTTTCGGCGCAGGAGATTCAAAATCGCCGTCCGATCTGCGCTTTTGACCGAAGCGCTCGCAAACTAAACAAAATGGAAAAGGCTGCCGATAAAGTTCGATGCGCGGTGTACGCGCAATGTTGGCGCGACCGCGATCGCACCTAGAGGCTGCCATGATTTCGCTGAAGAAGTATCTTGACTCGCAGCAAGTCAATTCGAGCGCACCCGAAGAGCGCGCAAAAGGCGATCTGCTCCCAGCAGTGGTTGACGCGTACGGCTCCGCATTGATGGAGATGGGCAACTCGAGCCTGGAAGCCTGCCCGGGAATGGGTGATGAGCTGAAGCGGAATCTCAGCGAGCTTAAGGCGGGGCTTTCGGCGCACATGAGTCCCGCGGCCCTCGCGACAACCGATTCGGGAGCACGCGAGCAGATCCGCGGATGGGGCCACGGGACGGCAAAGCACTTCCAGCAAAAGGCCTGCGAAGTAAAAGAAATGCTGCTGATGATGGCGCGGACCGCCGAGTCAGTGGGCGCGCGCGACCAGCGATGCGCGGGCCGGATGAGCGAGGTGACGGAACGGCTGAAGGCCATCGCCAGCCTGGACGACCTGACCGAGATTCGCACGTCGATTGAGAAGAGCGCGAGCGAGTTGAAGTCGTCAATCGATCGCATGACGGCCGAAGGCAAGGCGGTTCTTGATCACTTGAAGGAGCAGGTGGCGACGTATCAAACCAAGCTGGAGGAGGCGGAGGAGATTGCTTCGCGTGACGCGCTCACGGGGTTGAGCAGCCGGCTTTATGTCGAAGGCCAGTTGGACAAGCGCATGGGGGCCCGGGCACCGTTTTGCGTTGCGATTGTCGACATCGATCGCTTCAAGAAGGTGAACGACGATCACGGGCACGTGACGGGGGACGATTTGCTGAAGCAGTTCAGCACGGAGCTGCGGTCGGCTTGCCGCGCGACGGACGTGATTGGGCGCTGGGGCGGGGACGAGTTCATCCTCTTGTTCGATTGTGCGCTTGCGGAGGCGGAAGCACAGGTGGTGCGGCTGCGCAAATGGGTCTGCGGCAGCTACACGGTGCTCGGCAAGGCGGGCGAGGTAAAGCTGCGGGTGGATGCGTCAATCGGTTTGGCGGAGCGCGAGGCTGGTGAGGACATGAAGGCACTGCTGGCTCGGGCCGACGCCGCGATGTACGAGGAAAAGGCGGTGGGACGGGCGAAAGTGGCTTGATTCATCCTGCTTTCGGGGCCGGGACCGGAGTCTTGCCAGCGCGACGATCGTCGGCGTTTGACGTGTCTAGCTGCATTTCTGTGTCTGCCATCACAGGCCAATGTCTACGCGCCCATTAAAGGACTCACAATTCCAGCAAACGCAATTCTGGTTTCGACTCTCTCTTTCTCACCGATTCTTCCTTGAGTTCCTTTTCCCCACGCGGGAAGGTGGAGAGGTAGTCCCTGCTCGCCGCGACTCTACGAGAGAGAGCGCCTCCCGGAAAGGACGGCGGAATGAATGCAGGGTGCGGAGTGATGGAAAGGATCTCATGAGATTACTCATTGCCGAAGACGACAAAGCGCTGGGGCAGTTTCTGAGCCGCGGCCTGGAGGCGGACGGGCACCGCGTCCATCTGGCCTGCGATGGCGGCGCGGCGGTGGAGGCCTTCAGGCAGGAGTTGCCGGATCTGACCATTCTCGACCTGAACATGCCGGTGAAGGACGGCGAGCAGGTGCTCGAAGAGGTGCGATTGCTCGATGCCGATCTGCCGGTGCTGGTGCTGACCGCGCGCCAGGAGGTGGACACGCGCGTGCGCTGCCTCGACCGCGGCGCCGACGATCTGATGACCAAGCCTTTCAGCCTGCATGAGCTGCGCGCGCGCTGCCGGGCGCTGCTGCGTCGAAAACGGGAGACGCGTCTGCAACTGCGCGCGGGCGATCTGGAATTGGACCGGCTGGAGCACACGGCGCGGCGCGGCGGACGCCTGATCGTCCTGACCAACAAGGAGTTCGCGCTGCTGGAGCACCTGATGCTCAACCGCGGCGAGTGCGTCACGCGCGTGGAGATGCTGGACTCGGTGTGGAATCTGGAACCGGCCCAGACGACCAACATTGTCGACGTGTATGTGAACTACCTGCGACGGAAGCTGGAAGATCCGCCGCCGGGCCACCTGATCCGGACCGTGCGTGGGCGCGGCTACATGGTCCCGCCGGAAGCGGAGCTGGCGACTCCGGCCCCCGCCGGCGGCCTGCATGTGGCGGCCAGCGAGGCTCCGCCGGCCGAAATTTCGGTAACTCCACCGGCGGCCGCGGCGCACTAGCGGTGCCGGGCGTTTTATGGGCCGGCCCGCTTATTTGCCGACGGCCGATTCACTCATGGGTCGATTTCGAAAGCTCAAAGGAGCCCATTCATGCAGCCTTTCTCAGTTCCCGTTCTTCCTACGCATCCGCGCATCCGCACCCGTACCGCGCTGGTCGCGAGCGCCGACCGCAGCTTTCGCCAACGGCTCTCGCAGGTGCTCACCGGATTGCGCTGGCAGGTGCGCGAGGCCGAAGGCGGAGCCCAAGCGTGGTCGGAAGCCGAATCGGCGCATCCCGAGGCGCTCATCGTCGACTCGTGGCTGCCGGATCTGGATCTCAATGAATTCCTGACCGACTTCAAGGGAGGTTTTCCGGGAGTCGACGTGGTGACAGTAGGAACATCGACCGCCGACCAGAGTCCACGCGGGCCCTACCGGCAGGAATTGCTCTATGCGTTGCGCAGCAGCCAGGAAGGCGACGGAGCGGCGTGGAACGCGGCGAGCGCAAGGGCCGCGTCCGCTGTGCTGGAGTTGCCGGAACCGGAAATGCCAAAACTCGAATTGCCGAAGGTGCAGTTGTCCAAACCGGGACCGACGTCGGAATCGAACGCTACGGATCCTTCTGGGGGTAGGCGGCGGATGGTGGCGTGCGCAGCGAGCGCGGCTGCCGGGGCGCTGAAGACAGTTTCTATCCGGCCCGCTGCCGCGGTCGAGCCAGGCTCCGCCGAGCAGCTGCCGGAGCTGATTGGCAACGCTCCCTGCATGATCGAGATCAGCCGGCGTGTCCGATTAGTGGCTCCGCGGTTGACGCCGGTACTGATCGAGGGCCCCACGGGTTCGGGAAAAGAGCTGGTTGCCGAGGCGCTGCATCGGCTGTCCTCACGCAGCCGCAAACCGTTCGTGGCCATCAATTGCGCGGCCATTCCCGAATCGCTGCTTGAGGCCGAATTGTTTGGGCACACGCGCGGCGCATTTACCGGCGCCGTGCAGGGCCGCACCGGGCGCATCGAGGCGGCTGACGGGGGCACGCTGTTTCTCGATGAAATTGGCGAGATGCCGCTGGGACTGCAGTCGAAGCTGCTGCGCTTTGTGGAGTGCGGCGAGCTGCAGCGTGTGGGCGACAATGAAACGCTTCGGGTGGACGTGCGCATCATCGCCGCCACGCACCGGCCGCTGGCCTCGCAGGCGCAATTGGGCGGATTCCGTTCCGATCTTTATTACCGGCTGGCCGTTTTCCTGATCCGCACCCCGGCACTATGCGAGCATGCACGGGATCTGCCGCCGCTGGTCGAACACTTCCTGGAGAAGCTGGGCCGCGACACGCCACGGAAACGCGTGGACCAAGGAGCCATGGCGAAACTGGCCTCGCACGACTGGCCGGGTAATGTGCGCGAGCTGGAACATGTGTTGGAGCGCGGCGTGATTCTTGCCGGAGACAGCCCGGTGCTGACGACGCGCGAGATCGACTTCGGCTTGTCGGTGAACTGACGTCCGGCAGAGTGATTTGGGGACAAGGAGCCTCGGCAATGCGAAGGCTGGCGCGGCAACGCGAGAGGAGGATCGGATGGGCATGCAGATTGAAACGCAACTGAGCGACCAGATCGCGCGCTATCTCGATCTGTCGGCCGCCGAGGCCAAGTTGACCGCGGCCAATATGGCCAACGTGGACACACCGGGCTACCGCACCGTGGGCATGGATTTTGAAGCCGAGATGCGCGGGGCCATGGACGACGTGAAAAGTGGTCACGCGGCGCGCAAAGCGCGCGTGACCGAAGTGGATGGGCTGATTGCGCGTCCTGACGGGAACAATGTTTCCATCGATCGCGAGAGTTTGCAGTTAGCCGAGGCGCAACTGAAGTTCAAAACCGGCGTGGCGCTCCTGCGCCAGGAGTATCAGCGCGTGTTGGACGCGATCCACGCGGATAAATCGTGATGCGGGTTTCGTGAACCGTGAATCGTGATCCGTGAGCACGAACCACGGAGCATGTGTGGCGAGGGAGGCGTAACCATGAATCTGTTCGGAATGATGGAAACTTCGGGCTCGGCGATGGAGGCCGAGCGGATGCGCGCCGAGGTGGTGGCGGCTAACATGGCCAACGCGGAGACGACGCGGACCGCTCAGGGCGGCCCGTACCGCCGGCAAGAGGTTGTCTTCGCGGCCAATGAAGGCGATGCGAACTTCCTCGATTCCATGAACGATTCGATCAACACTTCAATGAGCGCGACGAAGACGGATTTAGGCGCGGGCCCCATCGGCGCCGGAGAAGTCCTGCCAGCCCTGCCTCCACTGCTTCCTCTGCCTGGAGCGCCAAATTCAGCGCCGGGCGTACACATCTCCCAGGTGGTCGAGGATCCATCGCCGCCGCTCAAGCGCTACGATCCGGGCCATCCCGACGCCGGACCGGACGGCTACGTGGCGTATCCCGACATTAATCCTCTTACAGAAATGGTGGACCTGATGGGGGCGACGCGTGCATATGGCCTCAATGGCTCGGCTGTGCAGGCCGAAAAGGGCATGATCACGTCGGCACTGGAGATTGCGAAGAGCTAGGGAACACGGATTGGGGAATAGGGAGCAGGGAATAGGAAATAGGAAAAGCAAGGACAAAAGCAAAGACAGGAACAGAGGAACGATTCGAAATCCACGAATGGAGGTGCGGAAAATGTTGATTGCGACAAATGCCGTCGGTGCGATCGCAGGCGCGGCATTGACGGGCACCAGCACATCCAGCGTGCTCTCTGCGGCCGGACCGGCAGGAGCCTCTGCGGCGCCGTTCTCTGACCTGATCACCGACGCGGTGGGCGACGTGAGCCGGCTCGAGAATGAGGCCAACGCGGCTGTCAGCGGCCTGATGACAGGCTCCGGCGTCGATGTGCACCAGGCGATGATCGCGACCGAGAAGGCGGACATGGCTTTTGAATTAGCGCTGGCTGTGCGCAACAAGGCGGTGCAGGCGTACCAGAGCGTGATGGGCATGCAGTTCTAAAAGCAGCTTCCAGCTTCTAGCCTTTAGCTCCTAGCTGGATGGTGCGTCGAGGCGTTCTCAGGCGAGGCGAACTAAAGAACGAACTCGGTTCTAGGCGAGTGATTCATGTGGGGAGTAGGACGTAGCTAGTAGCTAGAAGCTGGGTTGACGACCATGGCCACGGGAACACAGTTGGAAAAAACTCCTCCGCCAGTGCCGGGAAGGATGCAGACGGGCGGCAGGTTGCCGGGGCTTCTGGGGTTGATCCGGGTGCGCTGGGCCCAGATGGCCGCGGCGCAGCGCGGTTGGGTGGTGGTGAGCGCGCTGATGCTGATCGGCCTGATCGGCGGGCTGACCTGGTACGCCATGAGCCCCGACTGGCGCACGCTCTACATGAATCTCGATCCGGACGATGCGCGCCAGATCGGGCAGACGCTCACTCAGGCGCAGATTCCCTTTGAAGCATCCCCCGATGGCGCGGGAATTCTGGTTCCCGCCGCCGAACTGGACAAGGCACGCCTCGCGACCGCGGCCAAGGGCGGCGTGAAGAGCGGACGGCTGGGTTTTGAGATCTTCGACAAGCCGAACTGGGTGGGGTCGGAGTTCGACGAGCAGGTGAATTATCAAAGAGCTCTCGAAGGCGAACTCGAGCACACCGTGGGATCGCTTTCCGATGTGCAGTCAGCGCGCGTGCATCTTGTGCTGCCGCACGATTCACTTTTTCAAGGCCAGGAGCGGCCGGCCAAGGCGTCGGTCGTGCTCAAGCTGCGGCGCAGCACGCTGGCCGACGGAGAACCGGAGGCGATTCGCAATCTCGTCGCCTCGGCGGTCGACGGACTGACTCCGGATCACGTGGTGCTGGTAGACGCGTCGGGCAACCTGCCCTTGGGCCCGAAGACACCGGAAGCAATGCAATTGAGCGCCGAGCAGGCGCTGGAGGACAAGCTCATCTCGACGCTCGAGCCCGTGACCGGCGCGGGCAACGTGCGCGCTTCGGTCACGCTGGACTACGACGAAACGGCCACCGATGAGACGGCGGAAGTCTACGATCCAGACAAGACGGCGACTCTCGCCATGCAGCGCACCGACCAGACAACGGGGGCGCAACCGGTGGCCGCCGGAGTTCCAGGCACTGCGTCGAACGCCCCCAATACGCAGGCATTGCCCGTCTATCCGCGCGAAACCGCGCCGCCCCAGACCGCAAAGAGCGAATCGAGCACCTACGGCGTTTCGAAAACCGTGCGGCACACAGTGAACAGTCCTGGGCGCGTGCGCCGCCTGACCGCGGCCATTGTGGTCAATGACCGGCTGCAATCGCCCGCGACGAAGAACCACGCGGCTATCTGGCAGCCGCGATCAGCCGACGAGCTGCGCAACCTGACCGCTCTGGCCCAGGCCGCGGTGGGCTTCGACATCACACGCGGTGACGTGGTCACGGTTCAGGACCTTACCTTCGACAGCAATCAGGGTCAGGCGCCGCTTGCCGTCTCCGAGCAGCTTCTGAATGACGCGGAGAGTTCGCCGATGCTGGTGAAGTATGCCGCGCTGCTCGTGGGACTTTTTGTGGTGGTGGCATTTGCCGTACGCCCCGCCATTCGCCGCGCCGGAGCGGCGCTGGCCGTGCGCAGCCCGCAAAAAGCAGCCAGCAGGGAGTTGACGTCCTCCGCTTCGCCCCCGGCATTGGGCACGCCCGAGCCGGCGCCGATCGATCCCGAGCGGCAGCGCAATCTGGAGATCTACGAGCAGGTGACGGGACACATCAAGCGGGAACCTACGCAAAGCTCACGCTTGTTGCAGAGCTGGATTCACTCGGAGTAGCGGACGTCGGCCGGACCTGATCGTGGCCAAAGCCGCGGAACGAGTCGGGGAAAGGAACGGGCCTTGGCGGAGCAGGGAATCGAGAGCGGAGCAGCGCGGCACCGAGCGGCGGCGAACCTCTCCGGCGTGCGCAAGGCGGCGATCCTGCTGGTTGCCGTCGGCGAGGAACTGGCCAAGGAAGTTCTGCGCTGCCTGCCGGAAAACGACGTCCAGCAGATCACCGAGGAGCTTGCTGACCTGCGCGGCATCACGCCGGAGCTTTCGGCCGAAGTGCTGGAGGAGTTCTGGGGCCTGCTGGACACGCAGAACTTCATGGTGCACGGGGGCCTGGATTACGCCAGCCGTGTGCTGATCGAAGCCTTCGGCAAGCAGCGCGCCGAGGACATGATGGCGTTGATGCGGCGCTCGCAGGAGGCGGCGCAGGGCAACCTGGCCAAGCTGCAGCGTACCGATCCGCAACAGCTGGGCAAGCTGCTCGACTCCGAGCATCCGCAGACCATCGCCCTGGTATTGGCGCACCTCGATCCCAAGCGCGCCTCGACGGTGCTCGACAACCTGAGCGAAGAGCACAAGGTCGTCTCCATCCAGCGCCTGGCGGAGATGCGGCAGTTTTCTCCGGAGATGGCGCAGAAGGTGGCGTTGATTCTGCACCGCCGCCTGGAGAGCGTGGGCGACACGGCGCGCCGCAGTTACTCCGGCTTCAAGGCCGTGGCGGATCTTTTGAATCGGCTGAACGCCGAGGAGTCGAAGAAGATTCTGGAAACCATTGAAGAGAACCAGCCGGAGCTGGCGTTGAGCATTCGCAACCTGATGTTCACCTTCGAGGATTTGATCACCGTGCCGGCGGCGACCATTCGCGAGATTGTGTCCGGCGTCGACAAGCGGCAGCTGGCGCTGGCATTGCGCGGCGCGAACGACGAGCTTCGCGCGCAGATCTTCAAGGCCATGAGTTCGCGCGCCGTCGAGATGCTGAAGGAAGATATGGAGGTGCTGGGCCCGGTGCGCTCGCGCGAAGTGGCGCAGGCGCAGCAGGAGATTCTGAATCTGGCGCGGCGGCTGGAGGCCGAAGGCAAGGTAATTCTCAAGCTCGAAACCGGCGACGAAATGCTGGCCTGAAAGAAACAGGGAAAAGGGAATAGCGAACAGGGATCAGGGAGACCGGGACAGAGGCGGCAATGGCCAATGAGGATGAGGTCGGGGGGAACGAGCTTGAAGTACTCGATTATCCGGCCTGCCCCGGCGTGGCCGCGACAGAGTGGAATGGCTGGGTGGATGCCGGGGGCGAGGTTGCGGCGGCTTCGGCGCAGGGCCGAACCCGAAATGCGCGCGGAAACAGCGCGGGGCCCTCTTCAAGCGAAAACGAGACCGAAGCGGCGTCGCGGTCGTTTGAAGGCGGACGCGCGCGGGGACGCGAAGAAGGCCGCAAGGCCGAGCGCGAGACGCAGGCGGCGGCGATGGCCGCCGAGGCGGAGAGACAGAAACGGCAACTTGGCGCACTGGTTGTGCGCTTTGCGGAGGAGAGCGAGCGCTATCTGCGTGCGGTGGAGCAGGAAGTGGTAAAGCTGGCGTTGGCAGCGGCGTCGCGCATTTTGCGGCGCGAGGCACAAATGGATCCGCTGCTCTTGACCGGGGCAGTGCGCGTCGCGCTGGGACAACTGGCGGCCTCGTCCGAGGTGCGATTGCTGGTGCCCGCGGCGGAGCTCGAGCTGTGGCGGGAGGCGATCGCGCATCTGCCGCACCTGGCGATAAAGCCCCAAGTGGCGGAGGGCGAAGGAATGCGCCTTGGCGATTGCAGAATCGAGAGCCATGTGGGAACGGTTGACCTCGGCGTGCGCGCGCAACTCGCCGAAATCGAACGCGGATTCTTCGATCGCGCGGCGGCTGAGCCGGTTGGGGCGGCTGCAGCGCCAACTCAAAGTGTAGCGCCGAATGCGTTCGAGGCGCGCGCATGACCACACAGCTCGAACACTACTTTGCGCGGCTTGAGCACAGGCAGCCGTGGCGCTGGCGCGGCAAGGTGATTGAGTCGGTCGGCCAGACCATCGAGTCCGCAGGGCCGCCGGTTTCGGTGGGCGAGTGTTGCGAGATTGAGGATCAGTTGGGGCGCGAGCACGCTGCGGAAGTGGTGGGCTTTCGCGGGTCGAATGTGTTGTCGATGCCGGTGGAGGCTGCCGACGGTATTCGTTTCGGCGATCCCGTGTGGTCCGAGGGCGTGATGCCGCAAATCGAAGTGGGCCCGGCGCTGATCGGTCGTGTGTTGAACGCACTGGGAGTGCCGATCGACGGCGGCCGCGCGCTGAGTCTCGCAAAGTCGCTGCCTCTCGATGGCGCGGTGCGCTCGCCGTTTGACCGAGTGCCCATTCAGGAGCCTTTGGGCACGGGCATTCGCTCGATCGATGCGTTGCTTACCGTGGGACGCGGGCAGCGGGTGGGAATCTTTGGGGGGTCGGGTGTGGGCAAGAGCACGCTGATCGGCATGATGACGCGCAATACCGAGGCCGAGGTGACGGTGGTTGGCCTGGTCGGCGAGCGCGGCCGCGAGGTGGGCGAGTTCCTGCGCGACTCGCTTGGCGCCGAGGGTTTGCAGCGCGCAGTAGTCGTGGTTTCGACATCCGATCAATCGCCCCTGCTGCGCATGCGCGCGGCGCTTGCGGCCACCGTGGTGGCCGAGTTCTTTGCCGCCGGGGGAAAAAATGTTTTGCTGGTGCTCGATTCGCTTACGCGCTTTGCCATGGCGGCGCGAGAGATCGGCCTGGCGGCTGGAGAGCCGCCCACGGCGAAAGGATACACGCCCTCGGTGTTTGCGCGGCTGGCGCGATTGATTGAACGCGCGGGACGCTTCCGCACAGGCTCGATTACGGCGTTCTATACCGTGTTGATGGAGGGCGACGATCAGCAGGATCCGCTGGTGGACGCGGTCCGGGCGCTGCTCGATGGGCATGTGGTGCTCGATCGCGCGCTTGCTTCCGAGGGTTGGTATCCGCCCATCGCGGTGCTCGATTCGATCAGCCGGTTGATGCCCGCCGTGGCCGCGGAGGACCATCGCGAGCAGGCGGCACTGGTGCGGAAACTGATGGCGGTCTACGCGCGCTCGGAGGATCTGGTGCGCATCGGCGCGTACAAGGCGGGCGCAGACCCGGAACTGGACCGCGCGCTCGGTGCGCGTGAGGCGACTCGCGCATTTCTTACGCAGGACGCGCGGGAGCAAGTTGGATTGACCGACAGCCTGTGCCGCCTGGCCGCACTGGCGGGAGAAATTTGAGCGATGGCGCCATCACGCGGCCTGCAACGACTGTTCCAGGTACGAGGGCTTGAAGAGGAACTGAGCCAGTCGGCACTTGAGGAGGCACTAGGGAATTTGCATTTACTCGAAGCGGCACTCGAGGCGGCCCGGGAGCGCGAGCGCAGCGGACGCCGGCATGTGACGGCGAGCGCGGCCTCTGCCGATGTGGCCGACAGGATTGCAGGCCTTGAGGAGACGCGTGCGGCAAGCCGTCGCGTTGCGGGGCTCAAGCCGAGGATCGCGGAGATGGAAGCCGAGGTTGCGGCGCGGCTGGCGGCGTTCCTGGCGAAAAGAATGGAGCGGCGGCAGGTGGAGACGCTGATCTCGAAGACGAAGGCCGCGGAGGCAATTGTGGCCGGACGCCGCGCGCAGCGGGAGATTGACGACTGGTTCCTGCGGGGCACGGGGTGTGGAGATGGAGCCGTTAAAAAGGGTTGATGCCGTCGCGGTTCGCGCAAACATGATGCTCGCAGTGCCGCGCGAGAATGAGAACGGAGAGGGCGCCGAGAGAAAAGAATTGGTTTGAAGTTGCGCGTTGCTCGTGCCGGAAACTTGAGGGCAAAACGACAGCATTTGAACAAAGTTTCCTTAAATGGAATCAATCTTCCATTTTTGAAAACTTCCTAACCCCTTCAGCAACACTTTGGCACTTCTACTGCATTTCAACCTTGCATGACCGTCGCCGTCAGCACGGACCTGGGCCGGGTCGAAGAATTAGGAGTGGGGTTAGCAGCCGGGACTGCTGCGGGGATGGACGTGGGAACTGGCTCGGCGACTGACATCCGCACAGACTTTGGCGCCGCATTTGAACGGGCCGGCGGAAGTGCGGCGCTGGACCAGACTTTGGCTTTGCCCGGCAACGGCACGAGCGAAAAATTGGCCATTGCGTCGGTTGGAAGCAATGCACGGTTCGCGGGTAGCGAAAGCATCAAAGCAAATTGGCAGCCGATGCAGCGCCTGTGGAGCGGGTCGGCGGGCAGCGCCGGAGAGCCCCCGGAAGAAGTCGAAGGCGAATCGGACGAAACCAAAGCAGGAAACGAAAGCGGCGGCGGCCTAGGCGGCGAGAAGCATCGGAGTGGCACTGGCATTCGCTGGCCGTGCGGCGACGCAATCGACGCTCGCAGCCAGTTGGAGAAATGGATCGACGGCAAATGCCGCCCTTTCATCGAAGAACCCGGCGAGAGCGAACCCGCCGCGGCAGGCGACGAATCGGTTAAGCGTCGCGGCCGTTACGCAGAGCGCGACTGCATTGAGTACAACGAAGACCTTTGGCGTTAGCGCGAGTTCGCGGGCGGTTTCGGAGACCGAAGGCCGGAACAACTCAACGCGGGTTGCGGAAGAGCAGGGACAGGGCGCTCAAGCCGCCACTGGAGCAGCAGGGTCGACGGTTGATGGGTATGCGGCGCAGGCAGGGGCGCTTTTGCAGGCGAATCTTCCGTCCGCAATCTTGAGCGGGTGCGCGCCGCCAGGCCTTACGAACGGAGGCCGTGCTGAAGCTGCGCCCGTTGGGCAGCCCGCGCCGAGGCCAGCGATGGTGTTGAGCAGTGCAAAAGGAGCACTGTCTGGAGCGCTCGCCGCGACAGCGACGAACACGGCGGCGACGAACTCGAGCGCGGGTGGGCGCGGAGCCGGACCGCTTCCGACTCATCCAGCGCAAACTTTGCCGGGCAACCAAGCAATCAATGCAGGCGCCGCAAATGGCGTCGGCGCGCCGGACGGAGAGCAGGAAGAATTCGCGTCGCTTTCCCAGGATTCTCTGCCGTCAGCGCCCCTTGTGGCGGGCGGAGTCTCGAAGGCAAAGCCTTTGGGAACATATCCCGGAATCGAGGAGCCCAGAACACTGGTCCAGGAATCTGCAGCGCATCGTGGGTCCAGCGTGACTGGCGGAACCTCAGCCGGGCAGAGAACTCCAGTGACGGCAGCTGAAAGCCCGAGCGCGAGTCCAGCAGCCGAAAGCCAGCAACGGTCGCAGGCGCTGACCACGCATGAAGCAGCATCTGCAGGAGTCAATTCGGCAATCTCGCAACCCATCGGCCAGCACGTCGCCGCGGCGCGCTCCGTCGGAATGGAAACCTCGGCCTTGGTCCGCGATCCAGCGGGCGCGCAGGGAAGCGCGAACACTCCGGCGACAATTGGCAGCACGGCCACAAGTCCAGCGCCAGCGCCGCAGGAAACCTTTGCGGCGCTCGACGCGGGTTCCGCGGTTGGCGCGCCGAACTGGGTTCATGCCGGAGGCCGGCAGGCAGAGGCGGGATTCGAGGATCCGGCGCTGGGCTGGGTCGGAGTGCGCGCGGATCTGAGCGGAGGTAGTGTTCATGCGGCGGTGGTTCCGGGTTCGACAGAGGCAGCGCAGGCGCTGAGCGGGCACTTAGCGGGATTGAGCACGTACCTCTCGGAAAACCATACGCCGGTGGCTACGCTGACCATGGCCGCTCCCGGAAACAGCGGCATCGAGGCCCGTCTCGATCAGAGCCTCGGTCAGGGTATGGGACAGGGAATGCAGCAAAGCTCGGGCCAGCACGGCGAAGAGACTCAGGGGCCGGCATTGCACGTGGGATCGAAATGGGGCGCAGGTGCGAGTGCAGCGGTTTCGTCCGCAAACTCTGAGACACAGACAAACGGATTTGACGCGATGGCGTATGCGCGCGATGGGCGTGGCACGCATATCTCGGTGATGGCATAAGTGCAGGTTCGAGCACAAAGCAGCGGGGAGGGGCAGATGGGAACAGCGGCAGCAATTTTCAGTCATGCGTTGACGGCGGGGCAGGCGTTGAACGGGGCGGCCGCATCGCCGATGGACGGGTCGACCAACGGAACGAACGGGGCAAGCGGAACGTCGGGGACCGGTGGCACCAGCAGCTCGGGCGACACGAGCAGCGGTTCGGCGACCATCTCGGCCAATGACTTTCTCACGCTTCTCGTGACCGAAATGCAGAACCAGGATCCGACGGCGGACACCGATCCCAACGAATACATCAATCAACTTGTGCAGGTGAACAGCCTGGAACAACTGATCGACATTAATCAAACGCTGAGCGGGGATGTTGGCGGCACGAGCTCCGGCAGCGGCTCGTCAGCGCAGGTTGCCGCAGCCCCCAACGGCTCGGCGGCGACCAGTCCGCTGACAACAGCGGCAGCTTCGCACAGATCGGGAGTGGCTCCCGCCAGTGCATCTTCGGCGAGCGGCTCGTCTGTCACACAGACAACCGCAATCGGTCAAGCTCCGGGCAATCTTGGCGTGCCGGGCGTGAACGTCGCAGCGCAGAAAGTTGGACATGCATTAGACGGCCAGGCACATTTGAAGCACACAAAAGGCAGCGCAATTGCATTGCAATAGCCCTACAGACGCTACAGCCCGCAGAGCCGAAGCGAAGCCGGATGATCAGGCCCGGGAAACGAATCCGAATCAAGAGGAAGCCGGGCATTGAGGCCCGCCTAACCGATCAGATCGAAAGAGGAGATGGACCATGGCAAGTTTCTCAATTCCACTCACCGGCCTGGAGGCCGATTCTACTGCATTGAATACTGTTGCGAACGATCTCTCCAATATGAATACGACCGCCTTCAAGTCGCAGACGACCAACTTCTCCGATCTGTTTTACCAGCAGATTGGCTCGACCGGCTCGGGCGATCCGATTCAGGTGGGAGCGGGTGTGAAGGTGGCCTCGAATGAGATCGCGTTCACGCAAGGGTCCATCAACTCCACCGGCAATGCCACGGATGTCGCGTTAAACGGCAGCGGTTTCTTTGTCGTCAGTAATGGATCCGGTGGCTATGAGTACTCCCGAGCGGGCAATTTCTCGCTGGACTCGAATGGCAATCTTGTCACCTCAAACGGCATGAACGTGATGGGCTACCCGGCGCCGGGCGGCGTGGTAAACACCAATGCGCCATTGCAGGCGATCAACATTCCGGTCGGCACGGTACAGCAGCCGCAGGCCACCGCCAACATGTCCATGACCGCCAATCTTGATTCGACGACGGCGGCGGGAACACCGTTTCCTGCAGAGGTGACGGTATACGACTCTCTGGGTGAGTCGCACACGGTGACAGTAACTTTTACGCCGACCGCGGTTGCCAATACATGGGACTATTCAGTCGCCCTTCCGGCGGCGGACTACTCCGCGGTCGCCCCCGATGGACCGCCGGCGGCGATCACCGGAACGATGACCTTTAACGACGACGGCAATTTGACCTCGATCAATCCAGGCGGCGCTGGCGCGGAAAACGTGGGAACGGCGGCGAACGACGTGCAGTCCATCGACCTCAACTTCAACCCAGCCGCGACGAATGTGCTGGTAGACGGCGCAGCGGGACTCAACATTCAATGGAACCTCATGAGCGCCGGCGGCACGCCGAACATCAGCCAGGTGGACACGGAGTCCGCGGTGTCGGGCACCGTACAAGACGGCTATACCAGTGGCCAATACAACGGGTTCACTATCGGATCCGACGGGACTGTGACGGCGACCTACAGCAACGGCAAGCAGGAGAATGTGGGGCAATTGGCTCTGGCTAACGTGGCCAACGATCAAGGTCTGAACTTAATGGGGAACGGGGATTATCAGACCACGCAAGCCAGCGGAACCGCCATTTTTGGAACTTCGGGCACATCGGGCCTGGCCACTGTGCAGGACGACGCATTGGAAGCATCGAACGTGAATATTTCGACGGAGTTTTCCGATCTGATTATTGCGCAGCGCGCTTTCGAGGCCAATGCCAAGTCAGTAACCACATTCGACACGGTCACGCAGGACACCATTAACATGGTTCACTGAAGCTGGCGGCAGAACAAATTGAACCAAGAATTGATGACCCCACCCTAGCGACAAAGACAAAGGCGTCGCGAGGGTGGGGCACCCGCGGCCGAGCTACCGCCGTTCATGTTTTGGGTGAGACTTCAATGAAGAGTCCCTTCGCCTCGGCGAGCAGTTTCCCTTTTTCGTCGAGGATGCGAGCTTCTGCCCAATGCTTGCGCGGCTCGTTGCGAGCGATGCGTCCTTCGAGACGAAGCGGGACCTCACTTGGAACCGGGCGGAGGTAATCGACCTCGATTTTGCGCGTCATGGAAGTGGAGCCTCGCGCGCGCACCGCCTTGCTCATCGCTTCATCGAGCAGCGTAGCGATGATGCCCCCATGCAGGTAGCCGGGGTGCCCTTCAAAAGCACTGGCGACGACGGGAAAGCTGACGACCGAGCCGTCGTCAGCAAGCAGGAAATCAAGACGCAGGCCGGTTTGGTTTGCTTGACCGCAGCCGAAACAGCGATTGCCGGCCGAGTGGGCAAAATGCGTGAGGTGCTCGCGGCGCTCAGTCATGCCTGTCTCACTGGCTGGAATGCTCCCTCAAACGTCCCGTTGAGCGCAGCGACGAAGACTTCACGATCGACATTGCCGCCGGTGAGAACGATTCCGGCCCGTTTGCCGCCGAGCGACGCTTTCTCCTTGAGCGCGGCGGCCAGCGGAGCCGCTCCGGCGCCTTCGGCCACGTTGTGCGTGTCCTCGTAATAGATGCGCATGGCTTCCGCAATCTCTGCGTCAGTGACTTCGACGATGCGCGCGACATGGGCCCAGATAATTTCCAACGCATCCTGATTGGGCCTGCGGCAGGCGAGTCCGTCGGCGATTTCGGAAGCGGCGGGGGATTCAACCAGTTTGCGCTGCTTAAAGCTGAGCGCGGCGGCTGCGGACGCCGTCGCCGTTACGCCGATAATCTCGGTGGACAGATTGAGAGCATTGCGCGCGGCTACCATGCCGCAGATCGAAGAGCCCAGCCCGATCGGGACGTAGACTCGATCTAGCTTCGGCGCCCCCTGAAAAAGTTCTAAAGCATAAGTCGCGGAGCCCCGGACCAGACGCTCGTGAAACGACTCGACCATCGTGTAGTCGCGCTCACGCGCCAGGACGCGGGCATACTCAAGCGACTCCTGAAAATCGTGTCCATGCTCGACCAGCTCCGCTCCCTGCGCCTCGGTGGCACGGTTTTTCTCGACGCTGTTGCCGTGGGGAACGACGATGACAGCTTTCAGTTCTAACAGGCGCGCCGCCGCGGCAACTCCAATGCCAAAGTTGCCGCGCGTGGCCGCCACAACGCCTTTAAGGCCGGGCTGCGTTTGTTTGAGCCACGTTGCGTAGACCAAGCCGCCGCGCAGCTTGAACGCTCCGACCGGTGTGTGGTTTTCGTGCTTGATCCAGGCCTCGGCGCCAAGCCGCTGGTTAATCAGCGGCCAGCTGTACTGCGGAGTGGGCGGCATGGATCGATAGATCAGGGATTGAGCCTCGCGGATTTCGTCTAAAGTGGGAAGCGCCATGAAAACAGGATAATTGGCGGGCGATCGAAATGGTTTCGAGTTCCGGCAGCAATTCATCACATTGTTGTGGTGGGCCGCTTGACCCGGCTCGGCGAGCACGTTCAGACTGAAGAAGCGCGGGAGGGGTCGCCGCCTGCGGTCCCCGAGGCTTCTCCGGATTAAAAGTCG
Organism: uncultured Acidobacteriaceae bacterium; assembly: GCA_963813015.1. GTDB lineage: Bacteria > Acidobacteriota > Terriglobia > Terriglobales > Acidobacteriaceae > Telmatobacter. The sequence continues at coordinate 241,027 of CAWEXN010000007.1, read as the reverse complement.
AGATCGGAGTTTCGTTCGGGGAGTTGTGCTCGTGGGACTGCGGCTCTGAATGTCCGAGCAGCCGGTTCCCGCGGAAGGCTTGAATCGGTGACGCGAGACAACAGTGAGGGCAGCAGTTTTATCAGCGGCATTTGCCGGCGGCGTGATTGGATGCCGCTCGGCGCCGACACTGACGACGCAACAGGCAGAAGGGAAGCACCTCTACAACGTTGGCTGCGCTCACTGCCACGAGCAGAACGACCTGCATCTGAAGAAAGTTCCGCCGAATCTGCATGGCCTCTTCAGTCGAAACACTTTTCCCGATGGTGAGCCGGCAACAGATGCGGAAGTGGAGCGGGTGTTGATGACGGGCAAGGGAATGATGCCGTCGTTTGCTTACCAGATGTCGAAGGAGCAGATGGACGCGGTGGTCGCCTATCTGCACAGCGGCTTGCGAGATCAGCCGGAGCAATAGAGAGGAGAAAAGGCGATGAAGGTTGGAGTTTTGGGGTCAGGAGACGTGGCGAAGTCGCTCGCGGAAGGCTTCATCAAGCACGGGCACCAAGTCATGGTCGGCACGCGCGACGCGGGAAAGCTGGCGGATTGGAAGCGTAAAAATCCCAAGGCACAGGTGGGCAGCTTCAGCGAGACCGCGGCGTTTGGCGAAGTGCTGGCGCTGGCGGTGAAAGGATCCGTGGCGGCCGATGTGCTGCGCTGGCGGGAGCGCGAACCTCGACGGCAAGCTGGTGATGGACGCGTGCAACCCCATCGCCGACGCGCCGCCGGTGAACGGAGTCCTGAAGTTTTTTACCACGCTCGACGACTCGCTGATGGAGCGGCTGCAGCGCGAGTTTCCCAAGGTTCACTTCGTCAAAGCGTTCAACTCGGTGGGGAACCGGCAGATGGTGAATCCGCAGTACAAAGCAGGGAAGCCGACGATGTTTATTTGCGGCAACGACGACGGGGCCAAGGTGGTGACGGCGCAGATCCTGGAACAGTTCGGCTGGGAGACGGCTGACATGGGAAAAGTGGAATCGGCGCGCGCTATTGAGCCATTGTGCATGTTGTGGTGCGTTCTGGGATTCACGAAGAACGAGTGGACGCACGCATTCAAGCTGCTGCACCAGTGAAACAGCGGGTTTGGCGGAGTCAGCGGTGTTCGCGGAGTCAGCTAACCCCACCTTAGCCGCAAAAACAGAGACGCGGCGAGGACAGGGCACCCGGCTGTTGCATCAGTGAAAAAGCGGGCTTAGGAATCATTTGTGAGGGAGCATCGCGCCATCCCACCCTAAAGCTCGCCAAGATCCGGCGAGCTCTAGGATGGGGCACCCCAGACCCGCCTGTGCCAATGGGATTCCCCGTATACTGAAGAGGCGATGGCGACCGAAAAAACATTCTATTTGGAGACATTCGGCTGCCAGATGAATGCCCATGACTCCGAGAAGGTGATTGGCACACTCTGCCAGCAGGGTTACCGGCAGGTGGAGACCGAGGAAGACGCCGGGCTGATCCTCTACAACACCTGCTCCATTCGCGACAAGGCGGAGCAGAAGGTCTTCAATCGCCTGAACGACTACAAAAAGCTGCACAAGCAGGGGAAGCGCTTCGGGGTGCTGGGCTGCGTGGCGCAGCAGGAAGGCGAGAAGATCTTCGAGCGAGCGCCGTACGTCTCGCTCGTATCGGGTTCGGCCTCGTACCGCAAGCTGCCGGAGATGCTGACGCGGCTTGAAGCGGGCGAAAACCGCATCACCGGGCTCGATGACCGGCAGACCGATGAAACCTTCGAGACGGAGTTCACGGCGCGGCAAAATCCCTATCGCGGCTACATCACCATCATTGAAGGGTGCGACAAGTTCTGCTCCTATTGCGTCGTCCCCTACACGCGTGGCAAGGAGCGCAGCCGGAGCTCGTCGTCAGTCCTGGCCGAGGCGCGACGCATCGCCGATCTTGGCTACACCGAAATCCAGTTGCTGGGCCAGAACGTGAACAGCTACCGCGACCCGGAAGGGAAGTCGAGCTTCGCTGAATTGCTCGCCGCTGTAGGCGAAGTGGACGGCATCCGGCGCGTGCGCTTTACCACCAGCCATCCACGGGACTTTACGCGGGACATTGTGGAGGCCATCGACCGCGTGCCGACGCTTTGCGACCATGTGCATCTGCCGGTGCAGTCTGGGTCAGCAAAAGTGCTGAAGCAGATGGCCCGCGAATACACACCGGAGTGGTACCTGGAGCGGATTGCGTGGATTAAGGCGGCGCGGCGTCCGATTTCGCTCTCAACGGACATCATTGTGGGCTTTCCCGGCGAGACCGACGATGACTTTATCGAGACAATGAACTTGCTTGCCGAGGTCCAATACGACTGTGTCTTCGCATTCAAGTACTCGGCGCGGCCCAACACTCCTGCGCTCGTCATGATCGACACGGTGCCCGAGGAGGAGAAGGCGAAACGGCTTCAAGTTCTGCTTGAACGGCAAAGAGAGATTCAGAGAACCAATTACTCCAAACAGATCGGCGAGATTCTTGAGGTGATGGTGGAAGGCGCGAATCCGGATCGTGGACAGATTTCCGCGCGCAGCACGCAGAACAAGCCGGTGAACATTACCTGGACGCAGCCCATCGCTCCAGCGCCTGGAAGTTACGTGCGCGTGAGGATCACTGGAGCGTATCCTAACAGTTTGATCGGCGAGCCCGTCTAAAACAGAGAGCGAGGAAGCCATGGCAGAAACGCCTGATCGCGAAGTGGCTACAGAGCGAGGGCCCGGGAAGAGGGAACGGACGGATATCGAGGTGCGGATCCGCGGGCTGATGATGGACCCCTCCACGAACATGCCGATCGTGGTGTTGAAGGATGTGGGGTCTGAAGCGGTGATGCCGATCTGGGTGGGCATCTTTGAGGCCAACGCGATCGCTCTCGAAATCGAGAAGATGACAGCCGCTCGGCCCATGACCCACGACCTAACTCGGAACCTCGTGCGTCACTTGAATGGTGAGCTAGAACGCGTTGTAATTACAGAGCTTAAAGATGATACATTCTATGCAGTTTTATGGCTCAGGCAGGGAGGCGAGCAAGTGGCCGTGGACGCCCGGCCCTCCGACGCCATCGCGCTGGCGCTGCGTGCCGATTGCCCCATCTACGTCGCCGATAAAGTGATGGAAAGCGCCAAACTGAACACCACCGGCCCACCGGAAGGGCCCACCGCAGAGCAATTGCGGGGATGGCTCGAGGGGCTGAACGACGAAGACCTCGGCCGCTACAAGATGTAAGCCAGCAATTCTTTAAAAACTGAGCAGGGCCGCACAGCGCAGGCATGCGTTCGGTCGAGAAGCCTCGTTCCAGAAGTTCAAGCTCCAGGGAACGCAGACCTTCTAAGAGAAGGTTGGATAAGAGGGCAGCGTTTAGGGTGCTGACAGGTATAGGGTTAGGAACAAGCGATTTGTGGATAATTTTAGTTAACAGAATATCTGTTATCGGACATTCGATATCCGCAGATTAGTTCCTGATTTCCACCAATAACCCCTCAACCTCGGCCTTCTGCTCGCCCGTGAGCGGCAAAATCGGTGACCTTGGGCGCCCTCCGTAGTAGCCGTTAAAGTCGCACGCGTACTTGATTCCCGCCAGCCCCATCGCGCCAACAACTCGGCTGCCGGCCGCAAGAATCCTCTGCTGCTTCTCTTCGGCGAGCTTCAGGTCGTGGTCCTTCCAGGCGAGATAAATCTCCTGCGTCACCTGCGGGGCGAATGTAGCAAAGGCGACAATGGCGCCAGAGGCGCCGGCCTCGAGCGCCGCGAAGATGGAGCGCTCGGAACCGGTGAGAACCTGAAAGCCCACTTCCCGGCTGCGGGTTTTGGTCGATGTTTTGACCGTGGCGGCAGGTGGCGCGGTGGCGACGCCAATTCCGCCGGCCAAGTCGCTGGCCGAAACAAAGGTCGCGGCGGCCTCGTTTGGCGGGGCCATCATCATCCGCGCAGTAGCGGCCTCAAAAACCTGTGTGACCGGAACGGTGCGCCGGGGCGCGCTTTGGGTGGCAGCAACAGTCTCACGAATCCGTTCCACGTTGCCGCTCGAGTCCTTGATGCCGATGATGTTCGGGTGCTGAGCAAGCTCGGCAATGAGCTCGACCGGCATCTCGCAAGGGACGAACTTGGGAATGTAATACAGCACCACCGGAAGCGGCGACCGGTCGGCAATGCTTCGGAAATAATGAAGAATGGCGGCTGGCGAAATTTGACCGGTATAGTAGCTGGGCGGGCGAACAAGAACCGCGTCGTAATGGAGGGTTGCCGCGAACTCCGCCAGCTCAAGCGTCGCGTGAACGCTTTCTCGGCCAATGCCGGCGATGAGAACCTTCTCCGGTGCGGTCGCTTCGACGGAGGCGCGAAGAACGTCGCGCGTTTCCTCGTCGTTGAGCGAAACAGCCTCGCCCGTCGAGCCCAGCACCACCATTCCCGCCAGCAGGCTGCGCGAGTAGCGCGCCATGTTGGCCTCGATTTTCCTGAAGTAAACGCGTTCGTCCGCGTAGAACGGCGTGGTGACCGGGGCAAATACGCCTTCGAGAAGCATGGGTTTATTGTAGTGCCCGTCGCAGAGCCGCAGCGCTCAGTTCCCTGTTACGCCTTTGGCCGGTTGGCCCTGCAAGCCGCGCCGGTGTATGTTGGAGTTCACACGACAAACGAATCGCGTTCAATGGATGAATCGGCAATCTAAGAAAGGGCGCCGGATCATGGAATCTTCGTTGCACAGTGGACAGATGACCCGGAAGGCGCCGAGACTCGCCGGCCAGGCGCTTTCATTCTTTCTGCACACGCTTCTTGCACTCGCCTCCTGGATCGCGCTCATGCTCGTTGGATATGCTGTGAATCCCACGGGCATCTCGCAGAGTGTGATTTTGGTCTTATCGATGGCCGTGCCGCTCCTCGTGGGTTTGGTTGTTGCCAAGATTCATCCGAGCGAGATGGCAACCGCCGTGTGGTTGGTGGGGCTCATCTGGGCGATGATTGTGGGCCTTTACGTTCTGGATTTGCCCACCGGACCAGGACGATGCTTTCAATGCGGCGCGATGGATAAACTTTCGCGGACGTTTTTCAGCCTGCCTGACGCAAGCGGCCTGATGGATGACGATGGTCCGTTTATCGGCACGTGGCCTGCGGCGGCGCTGGTTGGGTATTCGATCGGCGCGTGGATCGGGATGCGGCGCCGCGTGGAATCATAGAACCGCGACTTCCCTGCTCTTAGTTTTTCAAAATTGCCGATCTGAGCACCACGATTGCATGCGGCCCGGCGCTCTGAATTAGCGCCCGTTGGCCGAATGCAGCGCCTGCAGCGCGTAGACGTTCACGGAATGCTTCTGCATCGAGGCGATTCCCTCAGCCGCGGCCTGCGCGGCTGCCAGCGTGGTGATGGTGGGAACGCGCTTGAGAACAGCGGCGCGGCGAATCGCTTTCTCGTCGAAGATCGCGTCCTGGCCGCGCGGCGTGTTGACGATGAGCTGGATGCGGCCTTCCTTGATGAGGTCGACAGCGTTGGGCCGGCCCTCCTCAACTTTGAAGACGCGCTCGACGATCAGGCCCGCGCCCTCAAGCACGTTGGCCGTCCCTTCTGTAGCGACAATCTTGAAGCCGAGATCGACGTAGCGGCGTCCCAGCGGAATCACTGCTTCCTTATCGTGATCGTTGACCGTGAAAAACACCGTGCCGCCGGTGGGGAGTAACTGGCCCGCGGAAAGCTGAGCCTTGGCGAATGCCTCGCCAAATGTGGACGCAACGCCCATCACCTCGCCGGTCGACTTCATCTCCGGTCCGAGAACCGTGTCAACGCCTGCAAACTTCGACCATGGAAACACGGGAGACTTGACGTAGTAAAAGGTACCGGTTCCGAGATCCTTGCCGGATTTCAGTTCTTCTGGCAGCAGCTCGCACAGCTTGCGGCCAGTCATGAGGCGCGCGGCGATCTTGGCCAGCGGCACGCCGGTGGCTTTTGAAACGTAAGGAACCGTGCGCGAGGCGCGCGGATTCACCTCGATGACGTAGACGTGATCGTTCCCCTGCTCGTCGCGCTGAATTGCAAATTGCAAATTGACGAGGCCGACGACCTTGAGCGCGAGCGCCAACTTGCGCGTGTAGGCGCGCAAGGTTTCAAGCGTCGATTCGCTGATGCCGACGGCGGGCAAAACGCACGACGAATCGCCGGAGTGAATGCCGGCTTCCTCGATATGTTGCATAATGCCGGCGATGAGAACATCCTTCGAGTCGCAGAGCGCGTCGACATCGACCTCGATCGCGTTTTCAAGGAAGTGATCGATGAGGACGGGACGTTCCTGAGAGTATTCAACGGCCTGGCGCATGTAGCGCGTGACCGCGTCGGCGTCGTACGCGATTACCATCGCTCGGCCGCCGAGCACGTAGCTGGGACGGACGAGGACGGGATAGCCGATCTGCTCGCCGACCGCCAACGCCTGCTCCACGCTGGTCGCTGTGCCGCCGCGCGGCTGCGGAATATTCAAGTCCTCAAGCAGTTTGCCAAACTGCTTGCGGTCTTCGGCGAGATCGATCGATTCCGGTGAAGTACCGATGATGGGCACGCCCGCTGCACGCAATCGTTGCGCCAGGTTCAGCGGCGTTTGCCCGCCGAACTGCACGATCATGCCGATTTTCGCGCCCGATTGCCCCTCGTGGTTGTAGATGGCAAGCACGTCTTCAAGAACCAGCGGCTCAAAGTAGAGGCGGTCACTGGTGTCGTAGTCGGTGGAGACGGTCTCGGGATTGCAGTTGACCATGATCGTCTCGTAGCCGTCGTCTTTGAGCGCGAAGGCTGCGTGGCAGCAGCAGTAATCGAACTCGATGCCCTGGCCGATGCGGTTGGGACCGGACCCGAGAATGATGATCTTGGGCTTCGAAGTCGGCGGCGCCTCGTCCTCTTCTTCATACGTGGAATAGAGGTAGGGCGTCATGGACTCGAATTCGGCGGCGCAGGTATCGACGAGCTTGAAGACAGGGCGAATTCCCTGCCCTTCGCGCAGTTCCCTCACCTGCTGGATGCCCGCGTGGCCAGGGAGCTTCCACTCGGTGGCAATGCGCTCGTCACTCAGGCCCAGGCGCTTGAGCTGCCGCATTTGATCCGCACTTATATCCTTTGGAGTCGTGTGTGCAATCTCGACTTGCGCCAGCGTGATCTCGCGCAGCTGGTGCAGGAACCACGGATCCATTTTGGTGAGGCGCGCAACTTCACGCACGCTCAGGCCGCGCTCGAAGGCGTAGCGAATGTAGCCCAGACGCTCGGGCCGCGGCGTAACCAGCATCTGCGTCAGGCGTCGCGGTTCCAGCACTTCAGCTCCGGTCTTCTTGCCGGTCTCAAGCGAGCGCCAAGCCTTCATCAGCGACTCTTTGAAGGTGCGGCCGATGGCCATCACTTCGCCAACCGACTTCATTTGCGGCCCCAGCGTTTCGTCGGCGCCGGGAAACTTTCTCGAACTGCCACTTGGGAATTTTGACCACGACATAGTCGATGGTCGGCTCGAAACAGGCAGGCGTCTTGCGCGTGATGTCGTTGGGAATCTCGTCAAGCGTGTAACCGACGGCGAGCTTGGCAGCGATCTTGGCGATCGGGAAACCCGTTGCCTTCGATGCCAGCGCCGACGAGCGCGAGACGCGCGGGTTCATTTCGATGACCGTCATGCGGCCGTCTTGCGGATTCACCGCAAACTGCACATTCGAGCCGCCGGTCTCGACGCCGATCTCGCGCATCACAGCGATGGCAGCGTCGCGCATCTTCTGGTACTCGCGATCAGTAAGCGTCTGCGCAGGCGCCACGGTGATGGAATCGCCCGTGTGCACGCCCATGGGGTCGAAATTCTCGATCGAGCAGATGATGATGACGTTGTCGGCCAGGTCACGCATCACCTCGAGCTCGAACTCCTTCCAGCCGAGCACACTTTCTTCCACAAGGCACTCGTGCACAGGCGAGAGATCGAGGCCGCGGGCAAGAATCTCCATCAGCTCTTCACGGTTGTAGGCGATGCCGCCGCCGGTACCGCCGAGGGTGAAGCTGGGACGGATGAGAATCGGGAAACCGGCCTTGCCGGAGAAGTCGAGGCCATCTCGCAGATTGTTGACGAGCGCGGAGCGCGGTACTTCGAGGCCGATGCGCACCATCGCATCCTTGAAGAGCAGGCGATCTTCGGCCTTTTTGATGGCTTCAAGCTTGGCGCCAATCAGCTCGACGTTGTAGCGCTCGAGGACTCCGGTGTCAGCAAGATCGACAGCGAGATTGAGGGCGGTCTGGCCGCCGACTGTGGGCAGCAGCGCAAATTTTCCTGACTTCGGATCGGTAGTGAGCATCTCCGCTTCAATGCGGATGATCTCCTCAACATATTCATGAGTCAGCGGCTCAATGTAGGTGCGGTCGGCCAGCTCGGGATCGGTCATGATGGTGGCCGGATTCGAATTGACCAGCACTACCTCGTAGCCCTCCTGCTTGAGGGCCTTGCAGGCTTGCGTGCCGGAGTAGTCGAACTCGGCCGACTGGCCGATGACGATCGGGCCGGAGCCGATCACCAGGATTTTCTGAATGTCATTTCTGCGTGGCATTTGTCTTGACTCGTTTCCTAGTTGTTGTGTGCCCGGTTTTGAAGGGTACGGGCTTCAGCCCGTACATTAAGGCTAGCTGTCTCGATGGGCTTAAGCCCCTGAGGAAATTCAATGCTGGGCAGGCCGATGAATTCATAGAGAACAGAATCCGTGACGAGTCGGCCTTCAACCGGATTCGACCGGATGTATTCCAGATGCCGCTTCCAATCTTCCTCGTCGCGAATGCGATGGTCCGTGAATCCCGGTTGCCAGATGTTGCCCTTCCAATCGAGCTCTCGTTTGGCCCGGTAAGAGAATCCGCCTTTGAACAGTTGAACAGATCTTTCAACAGACTCGGATGGAGTGATCAGCAGATGCAGGTGATCGGGCATGATGACAAAGGCGTGGAGCATGTAGCCGTTTCCGTCATAGTGTCTTAGCACATCCAGCATCAGGCGCGCCCATCGGTGGTGGCGGAAGAAAGGCCTTCGGTCCGCTGTCTGCGTCGAGATGAAGTAAGAGCCTTCGCTGCTCCGGATTGTCTCTCGCCTGGGACGCATCCTATTCCCTCAGGGGCTAAAGCCCCGATTCTGTGGCTGGTTCAATGTACGGGCTAAAGCCCGTACCCTTCACATAAAGGTCTTGCTCTTTATTCCAAAAAACAGCGGAGCCAAAAGCCCCGCTGTTTTGAAATGCTGAATCTGTCGAGCATCGCGAGGGTCATCCCTTCCACTCCTCCATCATCTGCCGGAAGTCGCGGAACAGATAATGCGAATCGTGCGGGCCGGGAGCGGCTTCAGGGTGGTATTGCACGCTGAAGAGCGGCAGCGTCTTGTGGCGCAGGCCTTCGAGCGTCTGATCGTTCAAGTCAACGTGGGTCAACTCGACCTCGTTGGCGTTGATGGAGTCGGGATCGACGGCGAAGTTGTGGTTGTGGGCCGTGATCTCAACCTTGCCGGTGGCATTGTTCTTAACCGGATGATTGCCGCCGTGGTGGCCGAACTTGAGCTTGTAGGTGCGTCCGCCGAGAGCCAGGCCGCAGAGCTGGTGGCCCAGGCAGATACCGAACACTGGCACGCGGCCCAACATGTTGCGGATAGCGCGGACGGCATAATCGACCGGCTCGGGGTCGCCGGGGCCGTTCGACAGGAAGACGCCGTCGGGCTTGAGCGCCAGCACATCTTCAGCCGTCGTCTCTGCCGGAACCACGGTCACGCGGCAACCGTCACGAGCTAACATGCGCAGAATGTTCTGCTTAATGCCAAAATCGATAAGCTACTACATTCAATATTTTCTGCAAGTGCTTCTCTTGCTTGAGAAAACCATCGTCCAGCAGCGGCTCCCCACTCTGATTGCGCGGATCGGAGGCGTCGAACTCGTAGCTGGCTCTTGGTCGAGACCACGCGCGCCAGATCGGTACCCTCCATCTTGCGGATGGCCTTGGCCTTCGCAACCAGCACGTCCGGGTTCGGCTCTGTCGTCGAGATCACGCCGCGCATCACGCCGCGGTCGCGGAGGTGGCGAACCAGGGCGCGGGTGTCGATCTCGGCGAGCACGGGCACGGAGTAGCGCTCCATGTACTCGTCCGTGACCTGCTCGGAACGCCAGTTGGAGCTGATGGCGGAGAACTCACGGACAATCAGGCCTTCAATATAAGGACGCGCAGCCTCATTGTCGGCGCGATTGGTACCGTAATTGCCAATTTGGGGGTTGGTGAGAACGACAATTTGCCCGGCGTAGGATGGGTCGGTGGCGATTTCCTGGTAACCGGTGAGAGAAGTATTAAAAACGACTTCGCCCTGACATTCGCCTGGGTGTCCGTGGCCGTGCCCGCGGAAGATGCGCCCGTCTTCGAGCGCGAGGATCGCCTGCATCGCCTCTCCGAAGAGTGGATTCAATCGTACGGCAAAAGTGCGCCATCCTCTTTCTTATCAATATCCATCAAAACCGAGCCTCGATTTTGCGGAACATTTGTGGAAGAGGTTGCCCACCAAGCCCTTCGATGAAACAGTTGCTACCACAACGACTATATCAGTGTTTACACGGCACTCTGTGGATTGTCCGAAGCGTCGTGGCCCTCAGTGGAAGCGGTGTAATTGCCGCAAGTCTCGAGCTGATCTCGAACAGCAGGTCGACGCAACGCCTTGGGTAAACGGCCTGATCGAATACGTTAATCTGACAAAGGGGTTGCGTTTCTTTGACCATCGAGCGCAGGAATTCAAACCCCAGAGAGCAAGATGATCCAAGCAGCATTCAAGAAGCGCGTTCAAGATCTGCTCAAGGAGCAAGAGCGGTTGATCACCCGCCGCAATCGCAAGTCGACCAACGGCAACGGTATCTTTGATCGCTATGATTTCCCAATCGTGACTGCTGCACACGCGCCGATCACCTGGCGCTATGACCTCGACCAGAAGACCAATCCTTACCTGATGGAACGGATTGGGGTCAACGCCACTTTCAACGCCGGCGCGATCTTGCACGAAGGCAAGTATCTGCTGGTGGTGCGCGTCGAGGGTTCGGACCGAAAGTCGTTTTTTGCCGTCGCTGAGAGCCCGAACGGCATCGACAACTTTCGTTTCTGGAATTTTCCCATTCTTTTGCCCGAGACCGAAGATCGGGACATCAACGTCTACGACATGCGCGTCGTCAAGCACGAAGACGGCTGGATCTATGGGCTCTTTTGCACCGAGCGCAAGGACCCAAAGGCGCCTGAGTCGGACACCTCTTCGGCGATCGCGCAGTGCGGCATTGTGCGCACCAGGGATATGAAGACCTGGAAGCGTCTGCCCGACCTGAGGTCCAAGTCGCCGCAGCAGCGCAACGTGGTGCTTCACCCGAATTTTGTCGACGGCAAATATGCCTTCTATACCCGTCCTCAGGACGACTTTATTCAGGCGGGCAAAGGCGGCGGCATCGGCTGGGGGCTCTCGTCGAGCATCGACAATGCCGTCGTGGACGAAGAAACCATCGTCGATAACCGCGAATATCACACCATTCAAGAGGTCAAGAACGGCCTCGGACCAGCTCCCATCAAGACCGGCAAGGGCTGGTTGCAGTTGGCGCACGGTGTACGCAACACGGCCGCGGGGTTGCGCTATGTGCTCTATCTGTTCTTGACCGAGTTGGAGCGCCCCTGGGTGGTGACGCACAAGCCGGCTGGCTACTTCATCGCTCCCGAGGGTGGCGAGCGGGTCGGCGATGTCTCGAATGTCGTCTTTAGCAACGGCTGGATCGAGGGCAAGAACGGCGAAGTCTTTATCTATTACGCTTCATCCGACACGCGCATTCATGTAGCTACTAGCACGGTCGACAAGCTTGTGGACTATGTGCTGAATACACCGGCTGATCCGCTGCGTAGTCACGCCTGCGTTGCCCAGCGCAATCGAATGATCGAAAAGAACCTGGTAGAGCTGAAGGCGCTGAAGCTGCCAAGGGCGGAGTAAAAGCTGCCGGTTCTCGAGCGCTCCAGAGCACCGCGCAATGGCCCGCCGCGCGAGGTGTTTGGTTCGCTATGGGGCCTCGGTGTAGGCGTAGCTGTTGGAGAGCAAGTTGCCGCCGCTGAACTGTGTCCAGAGCTGGACGTAGATCGTGGCTCCGTTAGTGGGCAGAATTACGGTCGCTTGGGTGGTGGTGCTGGAGAAACCGATGTTCGCCAGATTGGCAGTGCCGGCCGATGTGCCAATCCACAGGTAGTAGCCCGTCACTCCACCGGACCCTGCATTCCAGGTGAAGGTGGTTGAAGCTGAAGTCAGCGTACTGCCGTTGATCGGGCTGGTGATCGTGGCTGCGGATTGCGTGAATTCCGTGTAGGTGTAGCTGTTGGAAAGCAAGCTGCCGCCGCTGAACTGTGTCCAGAGCTCCACGTAGATCGGGGCACCATTGGTGGGCAGAGTTACGGTCGCTTGGGTGGTGGTGCTGGAGAAACCGATGTTCGCCAGATTGGCAGTGCCGGCCGATGTGCCAATCCACAGGTAGTAGCCCGTCACTCCACCGGACCCTGCATTCCAGGTGAAGGTGGTTGAAGCTGAAGTCAGCGTACTGCCGTTGATCGGGCTGGTGATCGTGGCTGCGGATTGCGTGAATTCCGTGTAGGTGTAGCTGTTGGAGAGTAAGGTCCCGCTGCTGAGCTTTGTCCAGAGCTCCACGTAGATCGGGGCACCATTGGTGGGCAGAGTTACGGTCGCTTGGGTGGTGGTGCTGGAGAAACCGATGTTCGCCAGATTGGCAGTGCCGGCCGATGTGCCAATCCACAGGTAGTAGCCCGTCACTCCACCGGACCCTGCATTCCAGGTGAAGGTGGTTGAAGCTGAAGTCAGCGTACTGCCGTTGATCGGGCTGGTGATCGTGGCTGCGGATTGCGTGAATTCCGTGTAGGTGTAGCTGTTGGAGAGTAAGGTCCCGCTGCTGAGCTTTGTCCAGAGCTCCACGTAGATCGGGGCACCATTGGTGGGCAGAGTTACGGTCGCTTGGGTGGTGCTGCTGGAGAAACCGATGTTCACCAGATTGGCAGTGCCGACCGATGTGCCAATCCACAGGTAGTAGCCCGTCACCCCGCCAACGCCGGCGTTCCAGTTGAACGTGGTCGAAGCTGCGGTCAGCGGGTTGCCCGGCGTGGGAGTGCTCATGGTAGCTGCGGTAATGGTGTCTTCGGTATAGGTGTAGCTGTTGGAGAGCAAACTTCCGCCGGGGTATGCTGTCCAGAGCTCGACGTAGATCTTGGCTCCATTGGTGGGCAGAGTTACGGTCGCTTGGGTGGTGCTGCTGGAGAAACCGATGTTCGCCAGATTGGAAGTGCCGACCGATGTGCCAATCCACAGGTAGTAGCCTGTCACCCCGCCAACGCCTGCGTTCCAGTTGAACGTGGTCGAAGCTGCGGTCAGCGTGCTGCCCGGCGTGGGAGTGCTCATGGTAGCTGCGGTAATGGTGTCTTCGGTGTAGGTGTAGCTGTTGGAGAGCAAGTTGCCGCCGCTGAACTGTGTCCAGAGCTGGACGTAGATCGTGGCTCCGTTAGTGGGCAGAGTTACGGTCGCTTGGGTGGTGGTGCTGGAGAGACCGATGTTCGCCAGATTGGCAGTGCCGGCCGATGTGCCAATCCACAGGTAGTAGCCCGTCACTCCACCGGACCCTGCATTCCAGGTGAAGGTGGTTGAAGCTGCGGACAGCGTACTGCCCGGCGTGGGGGTGGACATTGTCGCGGCCTGTGGCTCGTTGACCTGCAGCATGGCGAAGCCTGAAACGATTCCTCCGCAGGTGAGCGCGTACGTGAAGGTGCCCGGCGAGGTCGGGGTGATCGTCGATGAGCCACTATATGCACCCTCTGAGAGCGAGCCGGCCTGGAGTCCGGACCAGGTACCGGCCCCCGATGCGTTGTTCTGCACAAACGCATAGCACTGCTCTGCGGTCAACGAATAGGCATTCGGGACCGCCCAATCCAGAGTGGCCGGGCTCCCCAGCGTGATGGACGAGTCAGTGAAACTTAGCTGCACCGGAGGGTTCAACGAATTAGTCACTTCAAAAATGGCGCCGTCACTGCTCGCTCCACCGGTCGCCGTTGTCCCGTAGAAGCTTCCGTTGCTTCCCTGGATCATCGAATTCGGACTGAAGTTCGCAGTGTCAGACGTAAGTGTGGAATAGAACGGCGAAAGAGATGACAGCGGCGATGTGGTGCCGGAAGACGTGAAAGCCGACATTTGCGTCGGCGTCAAATTAAAGGTGTAAACGCCGCTCGTTCCGTAGTAGTTGCCATCGCTGGCCAGCAGCAGGCCCTGAAGAGAACCGCCACCATCGATGACGTTGCCATTGTTGTTGGTCGCTCCAAACTCGTAGACCGTGTTCAGCGTTGGCGTCGTTGAAGAAGGAATGCACTGGAAGACTGTTGCCGGGGCGACTGCATCGTATGTCGTTGCGCCGGTACAGGCGGGAGTCGCCGTGTAACTCACCGACGACGAGCTCTCTCCGGAGACACACGCCGGAGGTGCCGCTCCGTAGATGTTCCCGTCGCCTCCCATTGCGATCGTCATCGGAGAACTTTGAAAGGTCCAGGGTGCGCCATCAGACGGGAACCTGCCGGACGACTGCTTCACGATCGTTTGCGGTGAAGGACCGCCTTTGCCATTTACCAGCGGCAAAGCAGCGCTTGATACGCTGGAACTCGTCGAAACGTTGGCGCTTTCGCCAAAAAGACACAGGTCACTCTCTTTCGTCGTTGAAAGATTGTAAGAAAAGACCCCACCGCATCCAAACGAATTCGATCCCACAAATAAGCAGCCCGTTGTGAATGCGGTATCTCCTCCGAGTTGCGCAGTGCCGTACAGGATCTGAGCACTTGCCTGGACCAAAGCGTTTGGATACGCGAAGCTCGATCCATTTTGCCCTTTGGAAGTGCCAAACGTGGAAAGGATCGTTGGGGTGACTCCACTGGCGCCGGCCGGGCTGAAAGCTAAACAGAACACCGTAGGCGTCGCTCGTCGAGCATTGGCTGCAATCCAGTGCTGATCCATAGAGCACCCCTCCCGTTCCCATGGTCAGTGGATTCGGGTAAGCCCCATCGCTGCCGCCGGTGAAGTTGTAGATCGGAACTAGCTTTCCAGCGGCAGGCGGACTGGAAGGCGCGATCTCGAAAATCGTTCCGCATCCTGTATCAACTGTTCCAGCCAAGCATTTGCCGTTGCCCTGACTCGATCCGCCAAAGGCCGCTACACCGTAAAGATTCCCGTCCGTTCCCTGGATGATCCCGTTCGGCTGGCCCCCATCGGCCCCGCCGCTAAAGCTGTATAGCACTGTCACCGTTCCACTGCTCAGCTTGAAGACAGTTCCACATCCGACGGTGTTGTTATTGCTATCTGTGCATGAGCCAGCGCTGCCGCCAAATGCGGTCGTACCGTAGTAATTGCCATCCTGAGCCTCAATCAGAGAATTTGGCGCGTCTCCATCGGTCGCGGTGCCTGTAAAAGAGTGCAACACGGAGGAGGTTTGGGCGTCGGAAAGCAATGCTCCCGAAATAACCAACATGGAGCCAATACACAAACGGATCGCGAGCCGATTCATGGGACACCGGTTGACGAGAAATATGAAGCCTGAGTATGCGATAAGAGGAAGATTATCCGGGGGGGTCGGTTTGAACAGAATTTAGCAGATCGTTTTCTGCGTTTCAAGAGATTTTTCAATCCACTTTCGATCTTTCTTGCTGTCACAAGCCATGCAAGTTGTCGGCAATTATTGCCAGTTTCCCGTCAAGACAAAAGGCGCCCAGTAATAGGGGAGCGAGAATCCGGCAGGGTTGACCGGTTTGCGGGGTTCGTTCTCGACTGCAAGAACGCCGCGGCGGCCGGCGGCCGGCTGAGGAATGGCTTTGCCGTGCAGCAAGTCGAGCTCCGCTTGCCTGAGCGCCTCCGCCTTGGAAACTGTTCCGCCCGAGCCTGCCCAGCGCTGATAAAAGTCCGCCATCAATGCACTTGTACTTTCATCGTCCACGCTCCAGAGCGAAGAGACAACTGCTTCAGCGCCTTTCTCGAGCACGACTTCACTCATACTCTCCATCACCACGCCGTTCTCTCGCTGATTGGCATTGCCCGCCTGGCACTTTGCGGTCTTCACCGAGGACTCATCGTTTTGAAAGCAAGTGTCCCGCTCATTGGCGGCGCCGGTCTGGCATGCCGACAACGTGAGCAACTTCGTTCCTTCCAGATGCAGGTCAGTGCTTTTCTCAAAATCGGCCATGGAGTACCTATATCCGGAGTGATCCTGGTCCTTGCCAGCCAAAAGGAGGAAGGAGAGGTCGTCATTTCCCGGCTTCAAAACGAAGTGGCTCGCGATGTGAACG
Organism: uncultured Acidobacteriaceae bacterium; assembly: GCA_963813015.1. GTDB lineage: Bacteria > Acidobacteriota > Terriglobia > Terriglobales > Acidobacteriaceae > Telmatobacter. The sequence continues at coordinate 224,664 of CAWEXN010000007.1, read as the reverse complement.
ACGTCCTGCGACTTCAGATTCTCTTCCAATGCTTTCTCGGTGAATTGCCCGTCGATCAAAATGGTCCCTGGTAGGACGCCATGAGAGTCGGGCACGGTTGGGTCTGAAATGACGGAGTCCAATTCCTCTTTCACATTTAGTAAGGGGCCTAGGTCGTTGAAGTACTTACGGCTGATGCCCATTCCAATGGCCCGTGCACCCTTCAATTCCGGCGGCGACTCTGTCGAATGACTCAGAGGCGTAAAGTTCACGACGTTGTAATCATCTACGAGATACCGTTTTGTGTCCGAGTTCATCAGAGCAGCGATGGGGATATAGCGCAGCGAGCCGTCCAGGTACCAGACAAGTGTTTTCGCACCCAGCGATTGCAAATCCTTTTGGACCGGCGCGAACAGGATGCCAAATAAATCCTGTGCGGAAGCACTGGAATCGGTGTCCCGGCGACTGACGAGGTTGAGGAATTCCCGGCACTTTTCATCCAGTGCGTTCTGCGCAATTGGATAAGACCGGGCAAATCGCCCCGCATGGCTTATGACCATCACGCGATAGCGATCGGCGCCTTCCAATGTGTAGAGAGCGACTGCGTCCGGATTCCTGGCAAGGAGGGTTTCGAGAGGCAGTTCTGCGCCCGTGACGCTCTTCACGCCGACTGCGGGGCCTTCCGGGGCTTGGAGCTGCTTGTAAAGATCCTGAAGGAAGGCGTCAAAACTCACCTGTTCGGTGTGGACAGCCTCTCGAGCTCTGAGGATCAGAGACGATTGCCGAGGTTCGGCGGTCTGCGCCGCTCGCAGCGCCTTGTCCAGGGTCACCCACTGCGCGAGGTGCTTTTCAAGTTCAATCTGCAAGGGAGTTTCGCGCGGGCTGCGGACGAGGGTCTCGCCAAGCTCGGTCGGCTGTTCCCCTACGTAATCGGAATACTGCTGGATCTTCAGCAGATCGAGAACCTGCTGCGCCTCGATGAACCTTCCTTGGTCAATCAGGAGTTCGGCCAGAGTCCGGTAGGTTGCGGATTTCCTTTGCAGAAAGGAGCTCGTGAGGTCCTCGCTCATGTCACCCATGCTCCTGAGCAAAGACTGAAACCGGTCAACGGCCCTCTTGCCGAAAAAGATGGCCACATTGGGCTGGTGGTGTGAGCGAAAATGATCCATCAATGAGGAATCAACTTCGCCTTCCAGATCGGCATGTTCGAACTCCCTGGCCAATCGGACCGACTGGAAGTAGCGTGGGAGCGCATCGGCCTGTTCGAGTTCTCCAATTCCCCACGCAGAATAGGCTGGCGTAACGGGGTCACCGGCTTTCGGCGCTAGCTCGATCGACTTTGTGTAGTAGTTTCGGGCCTGCGTTTTTTGGCGCAGGTCCGCCTCAATCATGCCCAGGTTATTTAAGGTCGTGACCTGCCACGGCACATCGCCTGTGTGCTGATATAGAAGCAGAACCCGCAGATAAGAGCGGAGGGCCACGGCCGGCCACCCGGTGTCGCGGTATACGCCTGCCATCGCGCCCATCGTCTCCGCTGCCGATGCGACATCGCCCGCCTGTTGTTTGAGTTGGAGAGCTTGATTGAAGTAGGAGAGCGATTCACCCAGATCACCAAGCTCCCAGTGGAAATATCCCAGCTGATGCAGCGTATCGGCCTCAGAAGTGCTGTTTCCAACCTGGCGCTCGAGCGCCAATGCGTTCTCGAAATCGGCCAGCCCATTTCGAATCTGGCCCCGATCGAATTCGAGAGTCGCAAGGTTCGTCAAGGTGTCGATCTTGTCCCGGCAATCGTGAACCTGTTCTTCGATTGCAAGGGCCTGACGAAATATCTCAAATGGGCTGGCGGAATCCTGGACAATCTCCGCCTCGTCGGTCAGAATCGTCGCCTGTGTCCTGAGATCGCTAGCCTGAATGCTGAGTGGGAGCGCCTTTTGAAGGTACGGCATCGCTTCGTTCGGAGAGGAGGCGGCAACGGCCTCTGCCTGAGCCCGCAACGCCGATGCCTCGTCCGCCACATCGCCGAGTTTCGTGCTGACCTTCAGCGCTTCCAATGCATCGCGCTTTGCGGCATCAGGTTGGCCTACTTGCGTGAGAGCATCCGCGGTCATTGTGAGGACCTTGGCTTTTCCCTCGGTATCGCTTAGAAGGCTTAAGACACTCTGCAAGTAAGGAAGGGCCGCCTTATACTCTCCGGACTGCTCGTATAGTTGACCGAGCAACGTGAGCGCCCGTAGCTCGCCTTCGCGATTTTTATGAATTCGAAAGTCGGCCAATGCTGATTTCAATTCGGCTAGATTGCTGTCAGAAGCTGCATGGCAGTCATCGGGAACGATTCGCGTAAACAGCGAAGCCAGGTCGCCTGCTGAGGACGATTGCATATGGGAAGCAGTCTGAGGATGAATAAACTGGCCCGGGCAGGAACAGACAATCACCAGGATTGCGCACAAACCGGTCTTCGATGATCGAGCGCCAAACAATACGGTTGGTCCAGGCACGGGCATCCCTCGCAAAAGGATAGATGAGTGCGTCATGCGAAAAGTTCTATTGGGGGGAAGGAGCGAAAACCTGATCCGGATTTTATCTCAATCCCGTTGGGGAAGTGCGAGTGCGCAGGATTGATTTATTGCCTGGCGACAAACATGGTATAAGGTTTTCATTCCCCCGGCTTGAGGCCCTTAGCCCTAACACTCGTCTCATTCGGTCCCCCAGAATTCTCAAAGGAGCATTCACTCCATGACGCTGTCCCGGCGTTCCTTTCTCGGCAAATCGGCAACCTTCGGCGCGTTGTCGCCATTGTTGGCGCATCCTGAAATCGTCGCTGCAATCCAGACGGCCGGCGCGGCATCCTCCTCGGCTCCGACCGCAGGCGAGACGTACTGGAAGAATTTATATTCGAGCGGGAGCCAACGGGGCGAGAGTAGTCCCACTCCCAATCCCGATCGTGACCCCCGTATTGCGCTCTACGACGACAAGACCGGATTGCGCTGGGTGCAGGACATCAAACCGACCGAGTTACCCTCTTTTACTGAGGATGCGGTTGTCACGCTGGAACTGACTGGTTTTCGAGCCGGGAGTCAGGATAAGCCCCAGCTTGCAAAGGTGAAGTTCGCCCAGCTGCATCTTTCTTGCCAGCGTGTGACGGGCAGCGAGTTTTTGGGACCTATTGTTTGGGCCGCGCTCGCCACGCTGTTCGCCAACAAGGCAAGCTCTTTGCCCGCAGAGCAGAATTTGACCTGGAGCGCGTTGTCCGGGAGTCAGTCACAGCCATCGCAACCGCAACAGAGCGGGGGACCGCAGATAAGCCATGTCGTGCTGAACGACGGCGCGGGCCATATGAGCGTTAACATTACCACCACGCCGACCACTTCGCTGCTCGACAAAATTCTTGGCGTCATGATCCAGGGAACCAAAATCCTGACGCCCCTGCTTGGATTCCCAGGGATCGCGCTGCCTGCCCTGCAAAACTTCTACACCTTTTACGGGCTGCTTGAAAAATCTCATGCTGAGAACTTCCTGCTCAACAGCGAGCAGCAGGATGTGGTGGTTACACAGCAAGGGGCCGACAACAGCTTGATCTCCGCGGATGCACTGAAACTGATTAGCGGTAGTTATGTTTTCCTGCCCCAGGCTCAGGAGAACGACCTTGAAAAAGAGATGGACAACCTGATCGTGCAGAATGGCTATCTTGTGGAGCGCAATTCCACTGCGGCGCCCGATGCCCGCACCGCTGACGCTGTTCCGAGCGTCAGCTACGTGACCTTGAACGTCAAGGTGGAGAAGGCCAGCGACTTTCCGGCGACCTCGACGGTCACGGATCCGATGCTCGATGCCGCTCCGCCGGCAGCCGGCACGTCCAGCAGTCATAAACCCGTCACGAAGAAGACGCCCTGAGCGCATGTTGGGGCATGAGCCGGACATTTGCCAACGATGCCGCCTGAGTTTGGGGTATCTCTTGAGATTTATGAATTGTCTAAGTTGTTTTGAATCAATGAAGTTTTTATGAATGTGGGTGCATGTTAAGCAATCGATTTTCGTTGGTTTGTCCGGGGCAAAGTAGTCCCGTTTTCCACTATCCGCGCGCGGGAGGACGCCCGCACGACAGCCGGCGGGACGCCGGCGCTACATATCCTGATCAGTGAACGACGCCCGCATCGCGAGCCGGCCAATAGATAAAGACGGCTTTGCCATAAATGAGCGAACGGTCAACCGGGCCGAAATCGCGGCTGTCCGACGAGATCGAGCGGTGGTCGCCCATCATGTAGTATTCGTCTCGCGGCAGCGTCAATTCGGCCACCGAGCGGTTATCGCGGTACTCCGGCGGCACGTATGCCTCGCGGATCGCCTTGCCGTTGACGAAAACCCGGCCGTGATCGATGCGAAGCTCGTCGCCGGGCACCGCAATCACGCGCTTGATGTAGCTCTTCTCGGGGTCGCGCGGGTAATGAAAGACAACCACGTCGCCGCGGTTGATGGCCCCGAAATGATAGGCAAACTTGTTGATGAATAGGCGGTCACTGTCCTCGAGGCGCGGCAACATGCTGGTGCCCTCAACACGGACGGGCTGATAGAGGAATGTGATGATGAGGGCGGAGGCGACCGCGGCGACGGCCAGATCGCGGACCCAAAGCATGACGCCCGCGGATTTCTTCTCAGCCGTGGCAGGCGTTTCAGAGGGGATCAGAGACAACCATTCCACGGAACCCGGCTCAATGAGTGATCCGTCCGCGGCGGGCCTGGATGCCCCCCTTTCGAACGTGGGAGGGTCTGCCAGCGCCTCAGGCAGGGGGTTCTGAGACGCCGGCAAAGCGGCGCGATCCTGCGGCAGCCTCAAGGCTGGCGGAAGGCTTGGGCCAGGTTCAGGAAGTGTGGGATCGGTGGGGCCGGTATTCATCTCTATGGTTCCAGATTACTCCTGAACTGCGCCTTCTTGCACTCGCAAGGCACCCTGGGAGTAAAGACTTCTGTCGAAAATGGGGTGTAAGCCGAACGGTACTGAAGCTCGCATTGCATTTTTCCTGACTCCGACGTGCGGTCGTTCCGGCTACCCTGACAAATCCCCACGCATGGCAGTTTAGTAATGCCCCATTCGGTGGATTGTTGAGCACCCGCGAAAATCGTTTAATGACTCCAGTACGCGAGAACCCTCACTCAGTAATGTTTCAGCGGCTAGATTCATTGGAGGAGCATGGCCACTCTTGTCGAATCCCCCCAAGTTGCCTTCGTATCCGGATCCCGCTTGCCGGCGTCGACACCGTTTTCGCTACACCGGCTCATCCTGCCCATTCTCTGCGTCTCACTTGGCGTCTCGGTAGGCACAGCCACGGGGCTTACGCTCGCGTTGGTCAATGCCTCCTATAACTCTGTGGCAGCTTCGAGTGATTCCGTCCAAACCAGCGCCGCACCCTCAGCCAACCTTGCCGCGAACGCCAGCCCTGCGCAAGCCACACAACCGGCAATTGCCGCTGCACCCATTGCCAGTTCGACCCCGGTTGCCGCGAATACCGCTGCCAACCCGACCGTCGAATTGCGCCCGGCAAAGGTGAACCCTGCTACAACGAGCGCCTCACGTTCTGCAACCGCGCCATCCAATGTCGAGGTAGCTCTCAACAAAACGCCTGACGCGCTCAAACCCGCGACACTCAAGCTGGAAGGCAAGACATACAGGGTCGCAAAAATGATGGTCCTGCCCTCTGCCAAACCGGAGCAGCAGGAACCGGTTGCTGATCAGTCGGCGCCTCCAACTGCTCTGAATACAACACAATGGAGCCTTGATACCCCTGCCCCGGCGAGCCTTTACACCGAAGGGGTGCTGACGGTTTCGGACTACAGTGCCTCCACCGGAACGATTCAAACCAGCGACGGCAGAACGTTTGCTCTGGGAACAACGGTTGCCGCCGGAAACGCGGTATCTTGGGAATCGTACCGTTCCGATGTCCACTACAGGTGCGACCAGAATGGAAGCTGCGTGCTGATGCGCGCCGGTGTGGTCGCGCCCGACGCGAAACTTATTTAGAACTCCAGAAAAAAACCAGCTGGCTGCTTCGCAATCCGATCAGCCGATTCGCATCACTGGCCTTACTCGCAGCCCAGCCCGCCTGGTGGGCAAAGGATCCGTGGGCGGTGATTCGTGATGGGTTTCTGCTGGTTAGCGACCGGAACCAAAGCGGGCGCGGTTCCTGGATCGCCAACTCCGGCCAAATTCTCGTCTTCCAAAATCAGCGGACGTTGCAGGACCATCTCTACCTGCGTGCCACGGGGAATATCGACGTCGGCGTTGCGCGTGAACAGCGAAACAATGCCCACGGTGGCCAGGCCGGCGCCCAGGCCGGCAAGACCGCCCTCAATTGGATGTCCTGAAGCAGCGCCGCCGATGGTGCCAACGCCGGCACCTGTGGGCAAGGCGATTTCGGCGGCCTGGCCCGCGTTCCGGCCTTTATCGCCGTTCTGCTCAATGGTTCCTTCGTCGTTGTTCTTCACGGTCTGGTTCTTTGAGCCGGGAACATTGTCCACCACGCCCGGAATCTCAACCACGGAGCCGTTGGGGAAGATGATCGAGGTAAAGTGCATATCCAGCTGTGCCTTAGCCTTCATCCCCCCGCGCTGCACCCGGTCGACCACCCCCTGCACGTAAACGCCAGTGGGGATCATGACCCGGTTGCCCACCACGACAGGAAAGGTGGACGAAAGATAGACACCGTCGCCAGCTTTGGCCGACTTTGTGTTAATGGCGCTGCGCAACTCCAGCAAAATCTTCGTTCCGGCGGGCACCGTGTAGATCTTTCTTGCTGGGGCAGTGTCTGCCAGGCCGGGAGGCTCGGGAGAGGGCTCCGCCGCTTCGGTTGGCGCCCCAGGTTGAGGGGGCGCGGCTTCCGTTGCGGGGCTCGCGGCCGGCGATGCCGTGGGCTCAGTGGCTGCCGGTGCGGGTGTGTTTGCGGCGGGCTGGGGCGAGGCTGGGGTCTGAGCGGAGCAGAGGCCCGGATTGGTTGAGACAAGGCCTACGGCAACCAAAGAGGCCAGAATTGCTGCCCGATAGCCGTTCAGCAGCCTTGACATGCTAACCCTCCGCGTTCAGTTGGATAGACGAAGCTCCCGCACACAAGGATAGCTCTAGTTGGTTTGCGCTGCCGGTGAAAAATGGGCGGGGCGCGGCGGAGAGGGTCTGGGCGCGTTACCATGCCAGAAAGCGATGGCCCAAATGTCTCAATCATCCGCGGCCGGCCACGGCCTGGCTAAAAGCCGGTTTGCCTCGGCCTATCGGGTGCTGGAAGAGGCGATTGCGGCGCGGGCCTTTCCCGGATGCGCGTTTGGAGTGCTGGCCGGCGGTGAAGCGGTCCTGAAGGGTGCGCTGGGGCGATTTACCTACGAGGCAGATTCGCCGGCTATCAGCGCGGAAGCCCGATTCGACGTGGCCAGCCTGACGAAAGTCGTGGGCACAACCGCTGCGGCGATGCTGCTGGTCAAGCGCGGGCAGATCGACCTGGAAACGCCGCTGGGCGAGATTTTGCCTGGGTTTCTGACCGGCCGAGCGCCGGGAGATGCGGCCCGCCGGGTGACCTTGCACCACCTGCTCGCGCACAATTCGGGTTTGCCGGGTGACGTGGAGCTGTTCCGCAGCGCATCCACGCCAGAGGCGCTCATGCGCGCTTGCCTGGAATTGCCCCTTGAAGCCGAACCGGGGACGCGGGCCGAATACTCCGATCCCGGCTTCATTCTGCTTGGCAAGGCGCTCGAAGCGCGAATGGGCAAACCGCTGGATGTCTGGCTCAGGAGCGAGGTTTTCGGGCCGCTGGCGATGGACGCGACCGGATTCTGCCCTGCCCCAGCCGAGCGCAGCTCAATTCCCCCCACGGAACTAGACACATGGTTTCGCCATCGCCTGATTCAAGGAGAGGTTCAGGATGAAAACGCATGGGTACTCGGGGGCATCTCAGGGCATGCAGGGCTTTTCTCCAATATTGCGGATCTCCTGCGCTTTTCAAAAGCCATTCTGAATTCCCAGTTCCCTGCTCCAAATCCTGAAGGAGCGGAGCTCCTGAAACAATTCACCCAACGGCAAGGGCCGGAGGGAAGCACGCGCGCGCTGGGCTGGGACACGCCTTCGCTTAACTTTTCTTCGGCAGGCGAACATTTCTCGAGTCATTCCGTCGGCCATCTTGGATTCAGCGGCTGCTCGCTTTGGATCGATTTGGATGCGGCTATAAGTGTTGTTCTGCTCACCAATCGCACCTGGCCTGATCGAAAGAATCAGCTGATTCGCGAGGTCCGGCCCGCCTTTCATGACGCGGTTCGCGAAGCGCTCTGAAAGTAAGGTTAGAAGGTTACCGAAGCGGCTCTGGCCTGACGAAATTTGTGTAGGGCCTTGACCGATTTTATAGATACAATCAATGCTGGGGTCTGACGCGATGTTACCAATGACGACGCTGCAGGAAACGGCCGGCTCCCGATCCAACGGGCACCACAACGACCAGGCCAACCTGCTTCAGCAACTCACCACTGAGAGCCAGAACGAGGCGTCTCAGGGGCTCGACACAAAATCCGCGCTGGAAATCGCTCGCATCATCAATCACGAAGATGCGAAGATCGCCGCGGCAGTCAAGAAGGCCATACCCGAGATCGCCGCCGTCATCGACCAGGTTGCGCGATGTCTTCGCGATGGCGGCCGTTTGATCTACGTTGGCGCCGGTTCCAGCGGGCGCATCGCGGCCCTCGATGCATCGGAATGTCCTCCCACCTACTCCACTGCGCCGGGTCAAGTGCAATACATCATGGCTGGCGGACCCAAGGCGCTTGCATCCGCCGTCGAAGTGAATGAAGACTCCGAAGAGCTGGGTCAGCGCGACATCGCACGCCGCCGCCCCACGCGCAAGGATATTGTGGTTGGTGTCTCGGCTTCCGGGCGCACGCCTTACGTTGTCGCGGCCGTAGCCTACGCCCGTGCGCGAGGAGCGCACACCGCCGCGGTGACCTGCAATCAGGCAACACCCTTGTCGGAAGCAGCCGATATCGTCGTCGTGGCCGATGTCGGCGCCGAGGTCATCTCGGGATCGACGCGCATGAAGGCCGGCAGCGCGCAGAAGATGATTCTGAATATGATCACCACCGGCGCCATGACGCGCCTGGGCTACGTTTACGAAAACCTGATGGTCAACGTGCACATGCAGAACTCGAAGCTGGTGGAACGCGGCATTCGCATTCTGATGTCGGCCTGCAACATTGATCGCGCGACCGCTGTCGACACCATCAAGAGCGCAGGGCGCAGCGTGCCCGTGGCGCTGGTGATGTTGAGAGCCAAGGTGGACAAGCCAGAAGCAGTGCGGCGCCTGGCCAAGTCCGACGGCAACGTGCGGCTGGCGATCGAAGACAACGTGCTGGAGCTTTAGGGCAGAACGCGCTGAATGTGCAGGAACAAAATCAGGTTCAGCACAATGCCGATGACCAGCATTCCGATTGCGATCACCGCGACGACTTTTACCCTACTGGAAAATGTCTTTAGATCTTCAAGCAGCTCCTGCTGCTCGAGAGTATTGCGGTCCGTGGCTTCGCGCACCATTTCCAACTGATCTTCGACGCGCTTGAGTGAGGCGTTCTGCTCCGTCACCTGTTCGCGCAGGCCGCGATGCTCGGTCTGCAGCTCCGCCAGGCTGGTCTCAAGAGGCGCCAGGTCGACTTTGGGCGCGGGCGGCGGAGCTTGCGGCCGTGGAGTCAGCACATTAGAGATTGCAGTGATTACATTCCCTTCAAGCAGAGGCAGAAGGCGCTGCACGATGGGCATGACCGTGCGAAACAAGTTCATGGCGCGTTGCGCGCCGCTGGGCTCGTCCTCGCTCGTCGATGCCGGAAGCGCGCGGCCGGGGGGTATACGATTCCCTGGGGCCGGGGAACCCATCGGACGTCGGCCCGAGCCCATCGGTAATGGCGAACCCATCACTCGAGACTGCTGCGCGTCGGATCTTTGAGACAATGAGGCCCGGTCGATGGATTCGATGCTGTCGTGCTGATTCATGGAAGTCCTTCTCGAATTGCATCAGGCAATCCTCATATATAGCTCATTTGGCGTCCGTTTGGAACTCCGATTTATCCACTGCGACCACTCGGCGCGGTCGGCCCCAGCGTATTCTCAAAACGAGGAGAATCGCGTGAAGGCACATGTGAGCCGCACGCTGCGCAGTGTGCAGCGAAGTATCCTGGCCGGAATCATCACCATTGGCCCGCTCTTCGTCACCTATCTGATCTTCAGTTTTCTGCTGAATGAGCTTGCTCAGGCGGGATTGCCTGCGGTGCGTTTGCTGGCCCCGCTGCTTCCCGAGGCGTGGTTTCGCTACACATGGATTCAGCCCGTGATGGCGATTCTGCTCACGCTGATTGTGCTTTACATCGTGGGCCGAATCACTTCTCTGGTCATCGGCCGCCAGGCCTTCGGGCTGTTCGAGTCAATCCTCGAGCGGCTACCTTTCGTGGCCAAGGTTTACACCTCGGTGCGTCAACTGCTGGACACGATGATGGCCAAGAAAGATGCGAGCCAGCGCGTGGTGCTGATCGACTTCCCTATCGCCGGCCAAAAGAGCATCGGGTTCCTGACGCGCACCATGACCGACGCCACGAGCGGCCAACCGCTGGCAGCAGTGCTGGTTCCGAACGCCATCAACCCCACCTCCGCCTTTCTGCAGATTCTTCCGATGGATCGTGTGATCGAGACCGACCTGACCATGGAACAGGCGATGAGCATGGTGATGACCGGGGGTGCAGTGGGGCCGGAGACGATTCAGTATTCGAAGACGCCGAGCGCCGAAGCGCAGGGGGCCGGAGCTAGAATTCCGCCGCCGGTTTTCAAGTAGGAGCAACGCAGGAGACACTCCGGTGGCAGAAGTCCAGACAAAAAAGCGTCCAATTACGATCACGATTCTTAGCTGGCTCTATATTGCTATCGGTGTGCTGAGCACGGCCGCGCACTATGCGAATTTCAGGTCGCACAAGCCCCTGGTCAATGAGTTTGTCTGGATCACCGCGCTCGGAGCGGCTGCGGTTCTAGCCGGCGCGTTCATGCTGAGTGGCCAGAGCTGGGCACGGTGGCTGGCACTGGCCTGGATCGCTGCGCACGTGGTCATCAGCGCGTTGCATTTGATGCATGGGCTTCTGATTCATAGCGCGCTGCTTGCGCTGATCGCCTATTTCCTCTTCCGGAGAGAGGCGCGAGAATATTTCAGCGCGGGCTGATTCGATCAACAGCCGGCGAGGAACTGCTTTCTGCTGGTGCAACGCCGCTTTGGTCATTCACGGCGAGTTCTTCCTCGGCGTGTTCGCTCTCGGCGGTGACCTTGCGCAGACTCACATGCTCGAATTGTGCCCAGATGAGCCCTGCGGGAATCACGCAGAGGAATGTGCCGAGCAAAATGGTAGCTGCGCAGGCGGTAGCAGCCTCGGGCGTTGCGCCAAACAAACTGGAGAGCGCCGCAGCCACAAAGGCGGTTTGCGAAAACCAACCCAGGACCGGAAGCTGCACGACGCTCACGCCGCCACTGATCATCATAAGCAGAACGCACCTTGAAAAGCTCATCGTGGCCAAGGGGGGGCTGGCGGTGAAGGCGTGCACCGTTTCGAGGTAGGCGAGCGCAATCAGGATCCACATGCTGAGCGAGATGGATGCGGAGATGGCGAAATCAGAGAGGCTGTGGATCACGTCGAGCCCGGCGTGAAAGGTTCTGATTTTGTGGCCGGCCGCCTGGCCCAGGCTTTTGGAAACCAGGCCGAATGATTGCTCAAAAAAACTGGCCACAGCATTGCCCGATAAGCGCACAGCTACCAGAAGAAGAACTCCGGCCAAGGTAGCGAGCAGCGCTCCAAATCGAGCGAAAATGACGGAAAAAATCGGATAGCGTTGGATGAGCGGCGCGAAAAGATGGCTAAGAAATCCAGCGTGACCGGGAGCCGCGCTGAGGGCGGTCTGCGGAATCCACAAAAGAGCCAGCGAAAAGATCAGCGCCATGGAACCAAAGTCGAAAAGCCGTTCGACGATGTACACGGCAACCTGCGAGCCCAACGGTTCTCCGGTTTTCTTCGCGACCAGGTAAGGCCGGACCGGATCGGCAAAGCGCCCGATAAGCGCCACTGCAGTGAAGCCCATGAGCTGGGTTCCCAGGAGAGAGAAGAGCGGCACTTTCTTGTTGTGCCGCATGAGCATGGTCCAGCGAGCCGCGCGAAAGACAAAGGCCAAATAGATCAAGGCGGTGCCGATGGCAATTTTTCGCCAGTCGGCGAGCGCAACCTGCGCAGCGAAAACCTGAAAGTCGAAGTGAACTCTGCGATCGCGCCCACAGAAACAGGGCGGCCAGCGCCAGCAAAAGAACCAATCCCAGAATCCATCGGCTCTTCTTCACAGATTCTCCGTCAGGAAGCTCGTCATTAAAGTCTATGGGTATGTTCTCACGCGCTCGCGGGCGAGAGATGATGGAGATTTGCACCCGGTCCCCGCTGAGTCAATGGCTGTGCCAAGTGTGAATGATCAGTAAAGAATCCGCGCCCGGACAGAACTACGGAGTGGGCTGTGCGGCTGGAGCGTTTGCGACCGTGCCGGTTCGCCTGGCCTCCGCTTCGCGAGCCAGAACGCGCCGATTGAATTCGTGAATCACGCGCGCGACATACGCATGAGTTTCGCGGTACGGCGGAATGCCATGATACTTGTCGACGGCTTCGGGGCCTGCGTTGTAAGCGGCCAGCGCCAAGGCAAGATTGTCGTGGTATTTCGTGAGCAGCGCATCGAGATAAGTCGATCCGCCGCGTACATTTTCATTGGGCTCAAAGCTGTCCTTCACGCCGAGCCCGGCAGCCGTTCCAGGCATCAGTTGCATCAGGCCTTGCGCACCAGCACGGCTCACGGCACGGGCATTGCCATCACTCTCGGCTTTCACCACACTGGCCAGCAGGTCCACGTCGAGATTGTGGTCCGCTCCGGCTCGCGTGAGCATTTCGTGCAGGTCGCCTGGCGTGAGGCGCGTCTGCGCATGAGGCTTGGCCAGGGGATCGGGCGAAGCCGGCGCCGGTGGATCGGGAGTTGATTCGAAGTTCACAATCTCCGCGGGATCGAATTCGATATAGCTATCCTCGCCTGTGCTCAAATAGAGGCGCATGCGGCCCTCAACCAGGGCGTGATGATCGCACTGCTCGACGAAGCCGTTGCTGAGCGTCACGCGCTCGCCGGCGCGGGCCGAGTGCGGCAAAGCACCTATGGCGAGAACAACTGCCCCGATGATTGCCGTCGCGCGCATTTTGAATCGCAATTCCAAACCGATGATCCTCTCAGACTGCCGCTGGCGCCATCTTCGCCAGAACTCGTTCCAGCACCACGGCCACGCCATCTTCATCGTTCGACGGCGCCTGCTTCCATCCGCGCATCTTGGCCACAGTGCGCAGCTCCTGCGCCGCGTTGGCCATCACAATTCCCTGCCCTGCCCACTCCAGCATATCCGCGTCGTTCCAGTTGTCGCCGATGGCCATGGTCTCCTTGCGATCCACGTCCAGCCGCGCAGCCAGCCGCTCCAGCGCCCATCCTTTTGATACGCCCGGCGGCAGAAGGTCCAGAATCGAAATGTCGCGCGCCGGATACTCCGTCCGCACAGCCTCACATTCTGCAGCCCACTCGCTCGCCTTCAACGCTCTCTCAGCCTCTTTCATCTCGAAGATTGTTCCCGCCGCCATACCCTGAATGGGATCGTCGCCATCAACCAGCGCCAACTCCAGCGGCTTCACCACTTCAATTGCATTCCGATTCGTCTCGACCCACATCGCGATGCGTCCATGTGCATGATCGATATCTTCGAGCACCAGCTCCCCACGTCCCGGTCGATCAAAAGTGAAGACCACCGCTCCAAACGGCCGAAGAACGCCGCAAAGGCCTCGCGCCACCCGCGACGGCATATGGCAGCGTTCGATCACACCGCCGCCCAGCGTCGAGAGCACTGCACCATTGGACGCGATCAGAGGCGTATCCGCTCGCAAGCCGAGACCAGCCAGCAACGGCAAAGTGTAAGCCGGCCGGCGGCCCGTGGCGATGGCAACCGTAATGCCCGCCTCCTGCGCCGCTCGGAGCGCCCTTGCATTGCGGTCGCTGATCGTTTGGGAACCTGTTGGCAGTAGCGTGCCATCCACGTCGATTGCGATGAGCCGCGGGGGTGGGTGCATTCTTTAAGTGTACCGGGCAGTCGAACGAAGGATCGACGCCGATTTCGCTACCGGGTGCCAATCCGGTAATCTCATACCTATGGAACGGATCTGCAGCCAATGCCACGCGGTTCTTGCCGCAGAGACGAAGGCAGACTGGTGCCCAGCCTGCGGTGGCGCGCTGGTGGAGCGAAAGCGCTTGCCTGAATCCGACTCCGGCAGGTTGCCCGCCGAAGTCGATCACCGCGGCATCGTTCTGCCGCGTCGCCACGCTCTGGGCGGAATCATTACGCCGCAGTGAGTTGATCCCGCTCGCGCGACGCAATCAGGGGCTTGTGTCGAGGCCAACGGCTTCAGCCAACTTTGCCTGGCGCTCGTCAAAGGTCCAGAATTTGTTGGCACGTAACTCCAGCGCGCATGCGACGTGGAGTGAGTCGAGGCTCCGCACGCCGATTGAAGGCGCATAGCGTGCCGCGAGCTCGACGCTTCGCATGAACGCACTCTCGGGGAAGGCGACGAGAGTCCAGATTCCGTTCGCGCAATCTTCATTGAATGCGGAAACCGCACTCTCAGCCTCGAACGCGGTCGCCTTCTTCCAAAAAACATGAAGAAACGCGGCATGTGCGAACTCGATTCGATGAATAGGTGTGAGGTAGATGGCAGGATTCGACTGCATGCGGCGCCACACTTCATGAGAATGCGCGTCGACGATATGAAGAGAGACGAAGAAGCTGCTATCCGCGTAGATCGTCAATAACGGCTCCGCTCACGCTCTTCAATGAGGAGGTCTGCTCCGGGAAGGATTCGATCGCCGAAAATCTTCTTCGCACGCGCTTCAAAGTCGGGCCACTCCACCGGCAGCTTCGGCGGGGTTCGAGGCACCAGATCCGCAATGACTTCGTTTCGTTCGCGGACTTCAATGTGCACGCCGGCGCGCAGCCAGGTCTTCACCTGCTTGGTGTCACGCAGCTGGCGCAATGTAATGCTCTTCATGGAGACAATGTGACACAACTTGTGACACATTGTCAATACTCAGTTGATTTCATTGGTCTTACTCGTACCGCAACGCCTCGGCCGGCAGCACTCTTGCGGCCGAAGACGACGGATACAACGTCGCGAGCAGCGAAATCCCGATCGACACAATCGACACAATCACCCCATCGAACAAACGCGGCGCGAAAGGCAGCGTGTCGATGGAATAGACGTCCGCCGACAGATGGATAAAGTGATAGTGGCCACCAGCCCACGAAGCAATGTAGCCAAGCACCAACCCAAGCGCCGTGCCGACGACGCTGATGAGCAGGCCTTGCAACAAGAAAATCCTCCGCACCTGGCTCGGATCGACGCCAAAGCTCATCATCACCGCAATGTCGCGCGTCTTTTCCATCACCATCATGGTCAGCGCGATAAGAATGTTCAGCGCGGCCACGATCACGATGAGCGCGATGACGATGAACGTGACAACCTGCTCCAGCCGGAGGGCGCGAAACAGTTCGCGATTCTCCTCGGTCCAATTGGTGGTCATGTAGCCCTTACCCGCGGCCTGCTCGATGGTGTGCGCAATCTCCGGCGCGCGATCGAGATTATCGACTTTAAAGCTGATCACCGAAAGCAAGTCGGGCTCATCGAAAAGATGCTGCGCATCCGCGAGACGCAGAAAGCCCATCTGCGCGTCATATTGATAGAAACCGGAATGAAAAGTTCCGGCCAGCTGGAATCGCACATATTTTGGAATCACGCCCATCGGGGTCATCTCGCCCTGCGGGCTAATGATGAGCACCGAATCGCCGACGGACGCGCCGATGGTTTCGGCTAGGTCGCTGCCCAGAACGATCGGCGGTAGTTCCGCGTTTTGAGCTGAAGCTTGTGCCGGTTGCGGCTCCAGTGCTTGCACCGCGCCAGGCGTAGCTTTCGAGAGCAAGTCGCTGACCGTGAGCTCATCATTGGGAAGGATGCCTTCAATCATGGCGCCGCCATCGCGCGCGCCGCGAGCCACCAGCACCTGTTCGTACAAGCCAGGAGATGCCGCGACGACGTGCGGGACTTTGCGCAGGCGGGCCAGCAGATCCCGCCAATCGGAGATTCCGCGCCCATCCATCTGCATCAACTGCACGTGCGCGCTGGAGCCGAGCAGCTTGTCCTGCAGATCGCGGCGCATGCCGTTGGTAATGGCCAGAGCGATGATGAGGGCCGCGACGCCAGCGGTCACTCCGGCGATGGAGATGATCGTGACCACGCCGACGACGGCCTGGCGCCGCTTGGCCTTCAGGTACCGCGCCGCCACATAGAGTTCAAATCGCATGGCGCCTACTGTGCCTGCGCGGGAACGATCGTTTTTGCTACGCCTACATTGTCGTAGCGGTCGTAAGCGCGGACGGTGATCAAATGCTCGCCTTCCGTGTGCGTGCCGGATTCCAGCGAGATCTGGAATTCGTAATGCTCGCTTTTAGAGTCGGAAATCTTGCCGGCCGGATCGATGGCCTGCCACGGCCCCGCGTCAATCGAGTATTCAGCGTGCGCAATGGGCGACGCTGCATCCTGCGCATCGAAAGCAACGACAAACTTTCTTTCGCAATCTAACCCTGCGCAGGGGACCGGCTGCTCTGTGGCTTTGAGGTTTGTTACCACAGGCGGCGTCGTGTCGACGACGAATCGGTCGCTGACCTTCTCGCCCGTGAGCGCGTCGCCCGGCGAGTGAGAAGGCGCATCGGATGCGACTACTTTGATGCGGTAGCCGCCGTCGGGAATCAGCGTGGCGTCAAAGCTGTAAGCCTGCTCCTTGATCTTCTTTTTCAGAGGCCACCACGCGCTGTCACCGTCGCCACGCAGGAGAAGCGAGTAGGTCAGCGAATCGCCATCGTCGTCGTGCGCCGCCCAACGAACCGTTACGGCAGTGCGATCTTTTGCGGCCTGTAGTGGCTGGCTTGAGGAGCTAGTGTCAAACGTGATCGTTGAGCCCTGGTTCGATGGCGGGAATGTAATACTCACCGTTTGATTCTGCGAGTTGTTTGCCTGCGGATTAATGCGCGCGCCTGGCACAACGACTAGCTCGTCGACCACGGGCGCGGAGTTTACTGGCAGATAGTTGACGCCGACGCTGCCCAGCGTGCCGCCCGAGTGAAGCACTGCTTTCCACTGAAGAAAGCGACCCGGCGGAGAGGCCACGGAGCCATCCGTGAGTGGCTGCCAGTCGCTCCAGCCGCGCACGGGCTGCTCCACATTTCCGCTGCGCGTCAGGATGTCGTAGCCGGCTGAGCCGGGCTCGATCTCCACGCGGCCAAAGCGGGCGAAAGCTCCCGCATCGAGAACATCGCTGGCGTATTCGTGCGTTTCTGCCGCACCTAGTACAAAAACCTTGCCAATATTGCCCGTGCCGACGAATACACTTTGCGAATTCGGTCCGGCGGCCAGGCTCAGCCCCTGCTGCGCTTGCAAATGAGCAACGTCCGCATAACTACCGTCATCCTGGATGCGATAAATTTGTCCGCGATTGCCGCTGAACGCGAGCAGGCCGTCTGGCCGTGCAGCGAGCGCGTACACAATCGAATCCTTGCTCGACCAGAGCAAGCGCGGCGCCTGGCCCTCGCTCAGCGCGTAGATCTCAGTTCCTTCAGGCACTGAAGCGCTGGCATTGGCCGCCAGTACCGACTGCGGCTGAACCACCGTGATCGTAACGGAGGTTGTCCCCTGCACCGGCAGCGGAGGCAGCGGATTGCGGCTCTTGTCCCCAACGCATGCCGCGTAAATGGTCCCATTGGCGCCGATGGCGATCGAAGGGATCTCCCGTCGCGGAGCTTCGAAGAGCACGTAGCCCTTGCCGTTCGAATCGATCCGGTAAACCAGACCAGAGCCGTCGGAGCCGGCAATGAGGTTGCCCTTCGCGTCCCACGCCAGAGTGCGGATGTGCGCCTCGTCGCTCTTGAAGAACAGCTCCGGCGTCGTGCCGGGCTTAGTCGGATCAACGCGATAAACCGATCCGGGATTTCCCGTCGCAATGTAGAGGCGTCCGGCGGAATCGAAGGTCAGGTCCCAGATGTAATGCGATTGGCCGCCGCTGGCTGAAGAACTCGTCTTCGTGTCGCCAGTGGCTGCATCCGGCTTAGCCGCGTCGAATATGACCGTCGCATTGGATTCATCCTGCTTGGTGGCCGCGTCCGTGTTGAGCTTGTAGACTTTGCCGCTCGGCACCGTGGCGGCATAGAGCGCGCCATCGGGCCCGAAGCGCAGCGCCTGGATGCTGAGGTCTCTGGTTTCAAAGAGTGTGAGCGGCTTTTCGCCCGGCTTCTCGCCCAGCCGAAGCACGGTTGCCGGAGATCCCGTGCCGGCAAACACGGTTCCCTTTTTGTCGACCGCGATCGACCACACGTAGGTCGAAGGAGTTGTTACCAATTCGGTCAGTCCCGGTCCCTGGCGCAGGTGTCCATCGCTCCCGATCGAAACTCCTGCGGGCGTGCCCTTTTCAAACTCCTCCATTTGCGATTGCTGCCATAAGTGCGTGCCCTGTGCCGCCGCGCGCGCGCCGGTTGAGGCGGCTCCGGCAGCAAAAATGGCCAAGAGTGCAATGAAAGTTGGAGCCGACTTGGAGCGTTGAAGGACGCGGGAAGATCGAAACATTCTGCCGTTGAGTTTACTAGAGTTTACCGTCTCGAATCGAAGTAGCAGGTCGAACCCGGCAAGAGTCCAGGAGCGTCCGCCTTGCCGCCGCGCGCCTTGTGGAAAAACCGCGGATGGCTATAGCCCCTCCTCCTGGAGGGCGTCTGGCTCCAGAACGCCGACTAGCAATTGGCGGCCCAAAGTGCACGATTTGAGGCCCTTATCGTGAGCTAAACCACAAATTCTATAAACTGAATGCGTTTTTCAGTTTAATCAACACGACTTTTGCACAAGCTGCACCCTCCTTCCATCTTTCCCCTTTCAGGTGTTGCCAGTCGTATTTTCAGAGGACTAGTATTCCGGTTAGTTTGGGGCGGTCCGCAACCACGGGCCGAAAATCTATCCTCCACTATGAATGCAGTTGTTCCCAAGTTCACAGAGCTTCATCAACCAGCGGCGCCTGACAGTCTTGGCGTGCGCGGACGGAGTGTCTCGTCATGGCATGGTATGCCTACTGCATCGGTGAGAAACAAGCATTTCCAGCTTTAGCCCGCCATCGCAAACCGGTCGCGATGGATTCGGTCTTCGGAGTCAGTGGCAATCAGGTTTTCCTTTATCCCGCAAGCGATTTGGCAGTCATCGTAAGCGAGCATAACCCACTGGAAAGCTTCAACCAGCGGTCAGGCGTTGACCACGCGCGCGTGATCTCAGACTGCTTTCAGCACTCCACCGTACTTCCTTTCCGCTTTGGCACCGTCTTCAATGACGATGAGTCGCTGCGCAAATCCATACGCTCGAATCAGCGCCAGTTTATCGGCAATATCGATAAGCTCCGCGGCAAGACCGAGATGCACCTGAAGATCTTCGTCGACGATTGTTGCGGGCGGGAAATTGAAAAGCGTTTCAGCGGCGAGGGCGCGGGCCGCGAGTATCTGAGCAACCTGCGGGAGAATGCCTCCCGGGCGCGCGAACGCCAGACCCGTGCTCGCGCAGTCAGCTTCCAGATGCACCGGCTATTCATTCCTCTCGACGAGGAAGTGAGCTGCCGGCTGATGGATAACGGCAAGATGATGCTCGACATTGCCCATCTCATCGACCGCAAATGCGTGGAACGGTACCTGAACAAATTCGCCACCACCAGCGCCCTGTTGCGGGAATGCCAGATGCAGCTCTCCGGTCCGTGGCCGCCCTACCACTTCGTCCACCGCCTCACCCGCCCGTTGCATGCGCCCTCGCAGCAGACTCCTGCGCCGATCGTGGCGTCCCCGGCTCCTATGCTGGAGCCTGCGCCCGCTCTCGCATAGAAAGATTGCAGTTCGTTCAATGCTTTGAATAAAAGCTCCAGCTTTGGCCGGAGCTTTTATGTTTGTCCCGCCTTGGCGTACAAGTTTTCCGCCGAATGCCCTAATCTAGAAACATGAGCGAGCAGACGCCTAACGGGATGAAGAGTCCTGACGCGAGGGTCATGGATCTCCTGGTCGTGGGTGCGGGACCAACCGGCTTGGCAACCGCCA
Source organism: uncultured Acidobacteriaceae bacterium (assembly GCA_963813015.1). Classification (GTDB taxonomy): domain Bacteria; phylum Acidobacteriota; class Terriglobia; order Terriglobales; family Acidobacteriaceae; genus Telmatobacter. The sequence continues at coordinate 204,424 of CAWEXN010000007.1, read as the reverse complement.
TTGAGGCGCAAAAGGCTGGCTTTCGAGTGGCGCTCGTGGACAAAGGGTGCGTCTGCAACTCCCTCTTTCACTATCCCGCTCACATGACCTTTTTCACCACCTCGGAACGCCTCGAGATCGGCGGCATTCCCTTCCCCAGCGTGAATGCCAAGCCAACACGCGGTGAGGCGCTTGAATACTACCGCCAGGTGGCAGCTTACTACCATTTGGACGTGCGCCAATACCACCGCGTGGAGAGCGTAACGGGAGCCGATGGCGCCTTCACCGCGCACACCGTGGACCGTTTCGGCCGGCCCGGCGAACTGCACGCGCGCAAACTGGCCATCTCCACCGGCTACTACGACCTGCCCAATTGGATGGGCATTCCGGGTGAGAGTTTGAGCAAGGTTCATCACTACTATCACGATCCGCACCCCTTTTACGGCACGGACGTGGTGGTCATTGGCGGCAAGAACTCCGCTGCCATCGCCGCCCTCGAACTATGGCGAAGCGGCGCCCGCGTCACGCTCGTCTACCGCGGACCCGAGGTGACGCCAAACGTGAAGTACTGGATCAAGCCGGACATCGAAAACCGCATCAAAGACGGGGAAGTCAAGGCATACTTTTCGACCGAGGTTTTGGAGATCACGCCCGACACGGTTGTGATTGAGACTCCAGCAGGCCGCAAGACACTGCCCAACGATTTCGTCTTTGCCATGACCGGATACCATCCCGATTTTTCGTTCCTCGAGCGCCTGGGTGTGCATTTCGAGAGCGAGGACCGGTGCCCAAAGTGCGATCCGGCGACGCTCGAAAGCAACGTGCCGGGCATTTACCTGGCCGGAGTGATTGTTGCCGGCTCGCGCACCAGCGAGATCTTTATTGAGAACGGCCGTTTTCACGGAAAACTGATCGCGGACTCGCTCGTGCTGAAAGCGCGGTCGCGGGATGGTGTGCGCAATGCGATCGCCGCATCCAACTCGATAGACTAGGCTCGGTTGTCATTTTTCCGGGGGGTGGGTGTTTGCGCATGCGCTGGTGGCCTCGATCCATTCGCTGGCAGATGCTGGCTGGCCTGCTTCTGCTGGAAATACTCTCCATCGGCCTGTTCGCCGGCCTTCTGACCGTGCAACAGGTCCGCCGCACAAATCAACGCGCGCAATATTGGCTTCAATATGAATCAACCGCCCTTGCCAATGAGTCGGCTGAGGCGCTCGAGCAACAGAGGCCCAGTTGGGTGGATCTGGCCGTGCGCACCGTCGTCGACGCGCCGATTGTGCAATCGGCTAAGATCGTCAGCCCGTCAGGCGAAGTCCTGTTCTTCCGAAGCGCAAGGCAGGAATCGTCTGATCTCAGCCCGATCGAGCATACACAGATTCCTCTCGCCATCCGCGATCAGTCGAGAGTTTTCCCGACGGGAAATGGCGGGTGGGAGGCGATCCGGCCAATCTACACACAGACCAGTCTGCGGGGCTATGCATTTGTAACGTTCGACCGCAGCTCTGCACGCCAGCAGTTGGGTTCGCTTTTAGACGACACTGTTATCTTTGGCGTCATTTGGGTCGTGGCCTCGGCGCTCCTGGTCCTGCTCATGGGGCGCACGATCACGCAGCCTCTGGCGTTATTGCATCACGGCACCACCTCCCTCATGACGTCGCCGGAAGATGGCAGTCGTTTTCCGCTTCCCGTACGGGTCCAAAACGAGATTGGCGACTTGATTGAGACGTTCAACCGTATGGTTGCCTCGCTAGCTGAGCAGCGTGCGGGATTGAATGACACGCTTTCGCTGCTCGACTCGATGCTGGCCAACGCGCCCATCGGATTGGCATTTGTTGACCGCAATGGACGCGTGGTGCGCGTCAACCAGATCTTCGCAGACCTGACGGGCATCGCCGTCAGCCGACATCTTGGCCGCACCTTGACGGACCTGCTGCCGAAGACCGTAGCCTCTGAGATCGAGGGCGCGGTGCATCGCGTTTTTAGCAGTGAAGAACCGGTGCGGAATCTGGAGTTGAATGGCGTAGGAGGCAAACTGCGCCGGCCCTGGACCTGGCTGATCAGTGCTTACCCCGTGCGCACCATGCCGAATCAGGTGCGCTGGGTGGGAATCATCGCACTGGACGCCAGCGACCGCAAGCGCAGCGAAGAAGCTCTGCGCCGAAGTGAAAAACTGGCTGTTACCGGACGGTTGGCTGCTTCCATCGCGCACGAGATCAACAACCCCCTCGAAGCCATCACCAACCTTCTCTTTCTGCTCCGCTGTTCCAACGATCTTCCGGATGCGGCAAAGCAATACGTGACCATGGCCGACAACGAAGTGCGCCGCATCTCTGAAATCACACAGCAGACCCTGCGCTTCTACCGCCAGCCGACGCAGCCTGCCAGGGTCACCGCGGAAGAACTGTTTGACTCGGTGCTCAATCTTTATCAAAGCCGAATCCACGCGGTCGATCTTCGCGTGGAGCGCGAGTACGAGCCCGGGCTAACCCTCTTCTGTTTTGCCGGGGAGATCCGCCAGGTCTTCGCCAACCTGGTAGGCAATGCGATCGATGCCAGCGCCGCCGGTGGACGCCTGGTGTTGCGCACGCGGCGCTCGCGCGACTGGAGAAACCCCGCGCAATCCGGAGTCCGGTTTACTGTCGCTGACACGGGCACAGGCATGGAGCTCGGATGTGCGCGAACACATCTTCGAGGCCTTCTTCACCACAAAGGAAGCGACCGGAACCGGCCTCGGGCTCTGGGTTAGCCAGGAGATCGTCCTGAAACATCATGGGTCAATGCGCGTTCGCAGCCGGGTCGCCGCGCCCTCAAATGCGCAGAAACAATGGGGCTCGGGAACGGTCTTTGAGATTTTTCTTCCCGATGAAGCGCCCGCTGCCGCAGCATCCGGTTATTCAGCCGGGAAGGTCGCCGAAGGCGACGGCACGGCATCACGATCCGCCGATCATATCAAGGCTTGAAAAGCGCCCAACCGTTATCCCCTTAAAAAAATCTCGGCTCCGCCCTTGACATCTGGCCCGTTCCATGTGTTACGTTTGGTAACACTATGGCACGTAACACTCAGCCCGATCACGACCCCGGCGAATTGGGAGAGCTCGAACGGAGTATTCTCCTCATCATTTGGCGCAAAGGAACCCTGACCGCGGAACAAGTCCGCGAGGAACTTGGGCGCCCCCTCAAGGACTCGACCATTCGCACCGTCTTGCGGCGGCTTGAGGAGAAGGGGTACCTCGCTCACACCGTCGAAGACCGCACCTTTCTCTATCGCCCCGCCGAATCGCGGCAGCGCGTAGCCGGACGTGCCGTCAAACGCATTGTGGACTGGTTCTGCGCAGGGTCCGTCGAGGCGCTGCTCGTCGGCATGGTCGACTCCAAAGTTCTCGACCGCAATGAATTGCAGCGGCTGGCCGAACGCATCGCCGCCGCTGAAGAAAGCGGGCCCCAGGAAAAAGGCACCCGCAAGAAGGAGGGAAAATCGTGATTCGATTTGCGCTGCCCGTCTTGCTTGAATCCGTCCTGCGCGCGCTCGTGGCGGCTTGCATTCTTTGGATTGCTCTCCGCCTCCTGCGCGTAACCAATGTTCGCGCGCAAAAAGCGGCCTGGAGTGTGATGTTGCTGGCCGGCATCGCCTTGCCGCTGCTTATGCTCTCTCACTGGATCCCTGCCTGGGCCGAAGTCCGGCTTCCGGCGCCTTCGTGGTCCCGGTTGCTTCCTCCCTCGCAATCGCCCGCAAACGTCGTGCACTCCGTCGCATCCTCCGCGGACATCGCTCGCCCCGCAGCATCGCCGGCGGAATCGCCGGAAACATCACCAAAGCCAATCCCCGTCGCATCTGCAACCGGTTCCCTGCCCCATTCGCGTGCGATGAAGCTCGAAATCTTGCCGGATCACGCAACCGTAAGCAGGCCCACAGTGACGCTGCCACCTGCTGCCGCGCCGACAGCGCCTGCCCCACACAAAAACAGCCGCTTCCCGCTCGACCCGCTCGTTGTCGCCTGGTTCCTATACCTCGCAGTCTCCGCCGCGCTTTTGTTTCGTTGGTTCATCGGCATCGTTTCGTCGACTCGGCTTTGGTTCAAAGCCACGCCCGTCGAGGCCGCAGAGTTTGGCGGCATGGACTCAGCCATCGCAACGCGCTCGAACAGCCGCATCTTTTCTCCCGTGAACATCGGCTCCGGGATCGTCCTTCCGGCGGATTATCAGAAATGGCCGCCGGAAAAACTGCGTGCTGTGCTGGCCCACGAGGGCTCGCACGTCCGCCAGCGCGATTTCTATTTGCAACTGCTTGCAGGTTTGTACGTTGCACTCACCTGGTTCAGCCCGCTCGGATGGTGGCTCAAGCGCAAGCTCTCTGAACTGAGCGAGGCGATCAGCGACCGCGCCGGCCTTGAAGAATCTCGCAGCCGCTCCGCATACGCCCAGCTCTTACTCGAATTCGCGGCATTGCCGCGCCCAACTCTCACAGGAATAGCCATGGCCCGCTCAAACAATCTCTCCCATCGCATCGACCGCCTGCTCAACGAATCCAGCTTCAAGCAGGCCTTCACGGGTAGCCGCCGCGCATTCGTTGCCGCCCTTATTGTTCCCGCGGTACTCGTTGCGACCACGGCGCTGTTTCGCGTCGAGGCCGCGGCCGCGCCTGGCCAGTCTAATTTGTCCCAGGTGGTCATGCTCTCAAAAGACCAGATGCCGTCATTCTCGACTGTGACAGGCGAACCCCGCCCAGCGCCGGCGCAATCGGCCGATTCAAGTCCCGCTCAAACGCCAGCTCCCGCTGCCGTGCCGAGCCCGAACCCAACGCCCGCGCCCGCCCCGGTTCCGCCCATGCCCTCTGCCGATGCTCAGGCCGCTCCCGCGGCTCCGCCGCTTCCGCCGAGCACGATGGAACTCATCGTGCCGCAGGTACCGCCTGTTCCGCCCGTCGATGTTGAAGTTCAGGTTCCCCCGGTGCCGCCGCTGATGCTCTTCATGCACGACTACGAAGGCCACGCAAAGTGCTTTGCCGATGGCGACGCTTACGCCATCGTTGGCGACCCTGGAACTCCATCGAGATTCTGCGGCAACACGCGCGGCGAAATGGAAGCTGAAGTCGAAAAGGCGCGTAGCGTCGCCCATGGACATTTCCTCCTTTTTCGCCACGATGGCAAGTACTACGTTGTCGACGATCCCGCAGTCGTGAGCCAGATCGAGCAGATGGACAAGGCGATGCACGATCAAGGCGAGCAAATGCGCGCGCTCGGTGAGCAACTCCGCGATGCCGGCAGGCAGGCGCGCGACGAGGCGCGCGACGAGGCGCGCAAAGCCACAGCCGCCATTCCCGCACCCGACCTCTCCAAGGAGATGGCGGAATTGAACGCAACGGTGGCCAGCTTGACCGCCAAGCAGGGCGCTACTGTCTCGCGCGAGGAATTACAGCAGATCCAGCGCGACGTCCAGGCACTTCAACGTCGTGTGATCGAGGCCGAGGTCAATACGGATATGAAGAACTTCAACGCCGACTTCAACTCGAAGTTCAAGGCCGACGAGGACAAGTTCAACGAGCAGATGCGCCAGATGGGCTCTCGATTAGGCCAAACCGTTCAGCAAAACCAGCAGAAGATCAACTCAATCATCGACGACAGCTTGAAAAGCGGCAAAGCGAAGCCTGTGAACTAAGCAGCATCAAGCGTTGAGGTCGATGATTCGAGCCGATCGGTGGCTCAGAAAAGCTTCACGCCGCGCAGCGAGTGCGTCTGGAGCGGATCGAAGTCACTGAATGGATGCGTGACCGGGTGCGCCATGCAGTGACTCTGCTGCCGGATCTGGCCGGCAAGGTACGACCGTGTGACGTGCAGCCGATTCATAATCACGTACCGGGTGCGGAGCCCGGCGATCGTGGCCGGAAGCGAAGCAGGAACCTGCGTGCGATCGACATAGATCACCAGGGCCGCTTCTTTAGGATTGTCGAAGCTCTGCCCCACCCCGACTCCGAAGAAGGCCGGATTCTGTTTCATCAGGCTTTGCGCCACCTGTTCCTTCGAGGCGATGGCCTGGTTGAGCGCAGCCGATGACAACGGAGTAAGCGCATTCGTCTCCGCCGCGGCCTTTGGAACCAGGCCCGCCGCCAGAGCCTGCGCTGTCGTCGGAATCACTTCCGTGCGCACTCCATTCACCATCTGCGGCGCGCTCACGTTCATGTTCTGGTCGACGTAGAGAATCACGGCCGCGTGTCCGGCGTGGTCACTGCTCTTGCCCGTCGCAACACCCAATATTCCCGCGGAAGGATTGACCAGCGAGCGCGCCTGCGTCAACGCCTGCTGAGCAAGCTGGCTCTGCGAGCCTGTGAGTGTGCTGGCCTGCGCCGCTGTCGCCGTGGCGTTTCCGTAGTTCAAGCACTCCACCGGGTGGTCCGTTGTGCCGACGAATGTGTAGGATGTTCCTTCCTGAGAGCCCAGCTCCGCAAGGACCGTCGGAGCGGGATTTGCGATGCCCTCGCCCACGCCGGTGTCGGTCTCACCGCCGGCGAAGAACAATCCAACCGGCTCGGCATCGGCGGCATCCACCACCAACGATCCGGAATCGCCCGCATCGCTGAATTGGTTGGCTTCAATGGCAATCTGGTCGGTATAGGTCTTGGTCAGGTAAGGCTCGGTCTCTTCGCAATTCTTGAAGTAGCTCACTTCCACGCTAAGGTTGACCGCCGAAATGTTGGCGCACGTCAGTCCGGTCGTCCGCCCGCTCTTGGCCACGGTCATATTGATGGTCGGGGACTCACCCTTGCCGCCCGTCGAAGAGATGCCCGGAGGCGCCGCAGCCAGCACACCGCCTGCGCCGCGCGCGCCCAACTCCAAAATTGCGCCGCTCGGATTCACGGCGCCGGAGTTCACCTGCGCGATGGCCGCATCGGCGTTGGTGGTGCTCGCGCTCAGCGGCAGCCACGTGGTCAGAACCCCCACCGGCGTGGTTCCGCTTCCATCTCCATTGGGCGTGCAGTTATTGTCAATCAGCCCCGGCTGCACAATCGTTTCGCCCACGGATGCCTGATCGCTGCGCGCCAGCACGTGATTGCAGCTCAGCAGGTATTGCGTGCCGCCGCTGCTCTGGATCAACGAACCGAGCGTGCCGCCGCAGCAATCCGTGATATATGTCGTCCCGTTTTGAACCTGAGTGTCGTAGTCGTTATTGTTGCCACCAGAGCTGCCCAGCAGAATCGGCGTCGCCAGTTGCACCTGGTGCGTCGCGGGATTGCTCGAAATCCCCGCCGTGTTCAAAAGCACTTGAGCCGCAGTCTTTGAAGACGATGTGCCGATCGTGCCGACCACATAAGTAGCAGCCGTAGCCGAAATTGTTCCCGGCGCCGTGTAGGTGACCGTGCAATACGTAAACTCATTCGCGCTGCGCGAGCAACTCGTTGAGCCCAGCGAGCCCGACCCTCCGCTCGATCCCGTCGCCGAGTTTGAAACGGCGTAGTTAATCCCCGTGCTGCCGCCCGCTTCTGCAATATAGCCCGTGACGGTCACCGTTCCGCTGCCGCCCAGAGCGGCATTTTCGGGCGAGAGCGGTTCAAGGAATCCCGGCGTTACCGTTACACTGGCGCTGGCTGAAGTACCCATGCCAGTCCCCGACGCGATCGTAGCCGTCACGGTCACTTTTACGCTGTCTGCCGTCAGGTAAGGCGGTGGAGTGTACTGGCCGCTGCTCGAGATCGACCCAGGGCCGACATTGACGTCCCCGCCGCTCACTGTCCAATTGACCGAAGCCGCGCCTCCGCTCTTCAGCGTCGCGGAAAACAGCTCAACAGCGGTACCGGAATTGTTGACGGCGTTGCAGCCAGTGCAGTTGGTGTCGACCGTAGCCAAGCCGGGAGAAATGGAGAGAGTGCCGTTCGATGAAGTGCCGGATGCTGTTCCGCCGCAACCGGCCAGCAGAACGAAGATTGGAACGGCGCCCGCGGCCAGCAATCGCGCCTGCCAGCGCCCTGCAAGCTTTGCTTTCCGCCGTGGCAAAGGTCTCTTAACATGCCTGCCCACAGAAAGCAGGCGTGGCCTTTGCGGTTCGGTCGTCTCTGCCGTTCCCAGGCTCAATGTACCCGGCGCCTTTCTGGCTAATGGTTCTGCTCAGTCCTCGTTAGACGTTCTTCGGTGAAACTTGTCTATCCCCTCCTCCGCGAGCGCCGGACCCTACGGAAGACCCCCAAATACACCTTCCCCCTGCCATCAATTTTAGACCCTTGCGACGCAAGAAGAGTTGTCTCCCGATATTCGCACAAATGAATAATCCAGTGTTTTCGCGGGTCGCACGGCAGAAAACGAAGGTACTGTGTTGCGAAATTGTCACAATTCCGGCTGCGATAACAAGGGCGGAGGAGACCGGCCTTAGAATTTGGATAGGAGTGACCATGGAATACGTCAATCTCGGCCGCACTGGACTGAAAGTCTCCCGGATTTGTCTTGGATGCATGAGCTACGGCGGCCCGGCGCAAGGCCAGCCGATGCCGGGACGCCATGCGTGGACCTTGAATGAAGCCGACAGCCAGCCCCTTCTGCGCCAGGCGCTCGATCTCGGCATCAATTTCTTCGATACCGCCAATGTTTATTCGAGCGGCGAAAGTGAAGCCGTCGTGGGCCGCTTCCTCAAGGCCAACACGCGCCGCGAAGCGGTCGTAATCGCAACCAAGGTGCACAGCATGATGCGCGACGAGCCCAACGGCAAGGGCCTTTCGCGGAAAGAAATCATTTTCGAACTTGACCAGAGCCTCAAGCGCCTTGAAACCGATTACGTGGACCTCTACCAGATTCATCGCTGGGACTACGAGACGCCGATCGAGGAGACGCTCGAGGCTTTGCACGACGTAGTGAAAGCGGGAAAGGTACGCTACATCGGCGCTTCGTCGATGTTTGCCTGGCAGTTCGCGCAGGCGCTGTATCTCGCCGACCTGCACGGCTGGACGCGCTTCGTCTCCATGCAAAACCACTACAACCTGCTCTACCGCGAAGAAGAGCGCGAGATGATCGGCCTGTGCAAGTCCGAGGGCATCGCCGTCATTCCCTGGAGTCCCTTGGCGCGCGGACGCCTCACGAGACCCTGGAAGGCCGAGACGACGCTGCGCTCCGAAACCGACCGATTCGACAAGTTTCTTTACGGTGGAACGGAAGATGCCGACCACAAAGTCGTCGACCGCCTCGGAGAAATCGCTGGGAAACGCGGAATTCCGTACGCGCAGGTCGCTCTGGCATGGCTTCTGGCCAAGCCGGCCGTCACCGCTCCCATCGTCGGCGCAACCAAGCCGCATCATCTTGAGGACGCTGTCGCTGCGCTCTCCGTGAAGCTCACGTCAGAGGAGATCACGGCGCTCGAAGAGCCATACATTCCGCATCCGGTGCTGGGGTTCAGCTAGGGTAGATCGCACCCGGTTCGCTGCCGCCAGATTGTTGCGAGCCGTGCGCGCCATTTAGCATTCGCTTGTGCCCAACCTCAGCGATCAAGTGCAGTATGTGCGCGGCGTCGGCCCGACCGTCGCCAAGATGCTCGCTGAAAAAGGCGTCCTGACCACCGAAGACCTGCTCTACCACCTTCCCTTCCGCTATGAGGACCGCCAGAATCCTGTCAGCCTTGACGAACTGAAGCCGGGAGAAGTGGCCAGCGTGATCGGCGAAGTGCGCGGTTCGGCTCTGTTGCGCACGCGCCGCATGCCGCTCTTTGAGCTCACCGTCGGCCAGGGCCGCCACGCGCTCAAGTGCGTCTGGTTCAACGCACCTTATCTCAAAGACAAATTCCAGGCCGGACAAACCGTCGCGGTCTACGGCAAGGTCGAGCCATCGCGATCAACGACAAACTTCAAAATGATCCAGCCGCAATTCGAGATTCTGCCCGACTCGACCGCCGACGCCGAGACGCAGATGCTTGAAGTGGGCCGCATCACGCCCGTCTACGAATCGCTCGGCGGCAGCCGCCTGGCCTCGCGTTGGCAGCGCCGCGTGATCTTCAACCTGCTCGAATCCATGCGCGGCGCGGTGCCGGAGTGCCTGCCGCAATCGATGCTCGGGCGGCTCGACTTTCCCGATCGCGAAACTGCGTTGCGCGAGGTCCACTTCCCGCCGGAAGGCACGCCACTCTCTGAGCTAAAAAGCTTCTCAACGCCAGCCCACCGCCGCCTCATCTTCGAGGAGTTTTTCTTTCTCGAGCTGGGCCTCGAACTCAAGCGCCGCCGCATGAAGGAGCGCATCGGCGTCGCCTTCGCCACCAACGATAAAGTGCGTGAGGCCATCCGCGAGGTGCTTCCTTTTCATCCCACGTCAGCCCAGAAACGTGCTCTCGGCGAGATTGTCGCCGACATGCGCGCGCCCCACCCAATGCGACGTCTGCTACAGGGCGATGTCGGCTCGGGAAAGACGATTGTCGCGTTTCAGGCCATGCTCGTGGCCATGGAAAACGGCTACCAAGCCGCGTTGATGGCGCCCACCGAGATCCTCGCCACGCAGCATTACCTGGCGGCGCGCAAGCTGCTGGAGCGCTCCAGCCGCAAGCCGCGCATTGTGCTCCTCACCGGCTCGCTCGACGAAGACCGCAAGCGGACCAACCGCGGGCTCATCAATCGCGGCGACGCCAACCTGATCATCGGAACGCACGCGCTCATCGAAGAGAAAGTCGAGTTCGACCGGCTCGGCCTGGTTGTTGTCGACGAGCAGCACCGCTTCGGCGTAGTGCAGCGCTTCAAGCTGATGAAGAAACCCAATCAGCCCGAGCCCGACGTGCTGGTGATGACGGCTACTCCCATTCCGCGCACTCTCGCGCTCTCGCTCTACGGCGACCTGGACCTTAGCACTCTCGATGAGCTGCCGCCGGGGCGCATGCCCATCGTCACGCGGCGCATGCCCGGCGAGCGCGCCGATGAGGTGTGGGACTTTGTGCGCAAGCAGGTGGCGCTGGGCAGGCAGGCCTACATCGTCTACCCCGTCATCGAGGGATCGAAAGACGATCAGCCCGAACTGGATTTCTCGCGCGACGAAGCGCAGGCCGAGAAAGCGGGCTCGCCGGCGACTCAGCACAAAAAAAGTCCAAAAGGCAAAGTAGCGGAGCTGTTCCCTGGATTAGCAAGAGAAGCGGCCCCGAGCGCGAAATCAGGGCTCAAGTCCGCCGTCGAAATGCATGAAAAGCTCCGCAAGGGTCCGTTCGCCGGATTGCGTGTCGGACTGCTCCATGGCCGCCTCGACGCCGACGAAAAAGAGATCATCATGCGCCGCTTCCAGCGCGGCGAAATCGATGTGCTCGTCTCCACCACGGTTATCGAGGTCGGTGTCGACGTCGCCAACGCCACCGTCATGGTGGTCGAGCACGCCGAGCGCTTTGGCCTCGCGCAGTTGCACCAGTTGCGCGGTCGCGTGGGCCGTGGCGCGGCCAAGAGTTACTGCATTCTGATGACGGGCGAGCGCGTCTCCGACCTGGGCGAGGAGCGCCTGAACGCCATGGTCGAAACGCAGGACGGCTTCGAGCTGGCCGATCTCGATCTCCGGCAGCGCGGCCCGGGCGAATTCTTTGGCACGCGCCAGGCGGGCTTGCCGGACTTCCGCGTGGCCAATCTCCTGCGCGACCGCCAATTATTGGAGCTGGCCAAGAAGGAAGCTGCGAGTTTTGTCCTCGGTCCCGAGCCGGAAGTGACAGAAGCCGAGCGCGCCGCCGTGCGGTCGCAGCTCAAACAATCCTGGCAACGGAAATATGGGCTGGTTGAGGCGGGCTGAAAGATGCGGGTACAACTAACCCCGCTAGCTCCGCTAACGCCGCTAACTTCGCTGCTTTACGCCGGCCCCGCCGGCTGCATCACGTCCGTGACTCCGGGGGAAAAGTCTGAACCTCCAGATCGACGCTGGCAATCTCCGCGCCGCAATCCCGCTGCTGGCTCCGCGTGCATTGGCAAAGCTCGGTCAGGCGGACGTGGCCGTTCTGGCTCAGTTCCAGCCCCGATGCAATCAGGATCGTGTAGATGTCCACGCAGGCCTGGCGCTCGAATTCGAAGAGCATGTTTACCCTGCCGGTATCGTTCGCGCCGCGGCTCAGCACCCATCCGCCGCAGCCGAGGATGGCGCCGGTTAGCGCCTGGACCAGCCGCGACGGATCCTCGGTCGAGACGGCCTTCATCTGCATCGCCCAGGGAATGCTCAATGCCTGCCGCCGGCTCGCTTCCCGCATCTTCATCTTCACGTGCTGTTTATCGGAGTCAGGCTGGGGTGGATGAATCCTGTTGCGGAGTCGAACGGGCATGACCGCCTTTGACACATCCCGGCCGCCAAATGTGTGGAAAAGCCTACAACGATCATTGGGCCCCGCTTCGAATTCCTCGCGCTGCGTTTCGTTGAGCAAACCAGTTCGGCGCTCCGTCCGGCGCGCTCCGGCAGGAATGTTGTAGCTTGTTAAACAAGATGATCGCTGGCTCAGGAATCGATGTGATCGAAATTGCGCGCATCCAGCACGTCATGGATCGTTTCGGCGGCCGCTTTCTCGACCGCGTCTACCTTGAGGCGGAACAGGCATACTGCAAGCGCAAACGCAATGCGGCCGAGAGTTTCGCCGCACGTTTCGCCGCCAAGGAAGCGGCAGCCAAGGCCTTGGGAACGGGCATCAGTTTCGGGGTCAACTGGCTGGAAATTGAGGTGATCCGCGAAGCTGGCGGAAAGCCCAGCCTGCGCTTTCATGGTCGCGCCGCGCAAATTGCCAGGCGGTTGGGGGTTGTACGCTCCGCCCTTTCGCTCACGCACACCGCGCAGATTGCCATGGCCAGCGTGGTGCTCGAGGACGAACAGTAAATCGAGTAAATGGAACGCCACAGCTTGAAAAATGCGAGCTTCGCTTGAAGGCTAGTGGTTTCAGTTGAAGACGACGGGCTTTCATTGGAGGGTAAGGTCTTCAACCCGCGCATCGACTAACCCAATGAATCAGTCCTTTAGCCCTGAGGAAAAGCCTCCTCAAACAGGCCAGCGCCCCGCCCGCGGAACCGCTCAAGGCGCGCCGCCTCTGGTATTCTCAAGGCGTTGATCCGCTGAGTTCCCTAAGAGGAGTCAAGTGCCTAGCCGCAAAGAGATTCAGTGGTCGCAACTCAAGGTGGGAGCGTTGATTCTGGTCGCGCTCGCCCTGTTGACCGCCATCGTCTTTCTCATGACCTCATCCTCGGGCGGCATGTTCGCTCGCCGCATCCAGTTGCGTTGTTACTTTCCCAACGCCGGAGGCCTGAAGGATGGCGCTGTCGTTACGCTCGAAGGCGTCACCATCGGCAACGTCATCCACCTGCGCGTGGTCCCTGGGCGCAACCCCAATCCTGTGGAAGTGACCATGCAGGTGGGCGAGAAATACGCGTACGACCTGCACACCGATTCGCTGGCCTCTATCCAGGCGGCGGGCGTTCTGGGCGACAGCTACGTCGACATCGATTCCACCCATGCCATAGGGCCCCGCGTATCCAACGGCGCCGAACTCCAGCAATCCGGCTCACCAACCATCCAGTCCGTCATCAACACCAGCCAGGTCTCCATCCAGGAAGTGAACGTGCTGGTGCACAAAATCGAGACCCTGACCGATACCTTGAATTCATCGCGCGGAACGGTCGGCGCATTGATCAATGACCCTTCGCTCAGAAAGAACATCGCCTCCATCGCCGCGAACCTGCAGACCATTACCCAGGGATTGGCGGACGGCAAGGGGTCGCTTGGGAAATTCATCAACGACGACACGTTTTATACAAAGCTGAACTCTACCGTCGATCAATTGAATCAAGTGACGAGCGATCTTAATGCGGGCAAAGGCTCCGCAGGCAAGCTCCTCAAAGACGACACCTTTTACAACAACCTGAATTCATCGGTGTCGAACCTGAATCAGGTCCTGGCGTCGGTGAACGCGGGCCAGGGCACATTCGGCAAGCTCGCCAAAGATCCTGAGTTCGCGCGGAAGCTCGATGATTCCGTCACCAATCTCGACAGTCTTTTGAAGGGCATTAACGAGGGCAAAGGGACAGCGGGGCAGCTCATACAGAATCGCGCGCTCTACGATCATCTTGACCAGACCGCGGACCAGGCACAGCAGCTTATCAAGGGCATGCGCGAAAACCCCAAAAAGTATCTCGTGATTCAGTTGAGGCTGTTCTAGGGGCAGCCTGCGGAAACGCGCCGGGTTTCACCGCTATTTCGTTGGAACATTCTCTTTGTCCTTCCCGTATTCTTTTTTGGACGGAGGTCCCATGCATTCCAAAGCAATTCTTGCGGCAGGCGCTTGCCTGGTCGCGACTTCCCTGCTCGTCTTGCTCCGTCATATCCCTGTTGCCAGAGCCGCCGTTGTGCAAACACCCGCTTACGCGTCGAACGGCGACATGCTGCCAGTGGCCAATTATCGTGAGTGGATCTACCTTTCCTCCGGCATCGACATGAGCTACACACCCAACCCGTCAGGCATGACCATGTTCGACAATGTTTTCGTCAACCCCGAGGCCTATCGCAGTTTTGTGGCCACAGGAACGTGGCCCGATAAGACCGTGATGGTGCTGGAAGTGCGTGGGGCCGAAAGCAAAGGATCGATCAACCAGAGCGGTCACTATCAAAGCACTGAGGTGATGGGGATCGAAGCCCACGTGAAGGATGTCGCGCGATTCCCCGGCGGATGGGCATTCTTCGACTTTTCATCATCGACTGCGAATGGCAAGGTTTTTCCGCCAACCGCCGCGTGCTACTCATGCCATCAACAGCATGGCGCGGTCGACACCACATTTGTGCAGTTTTATCCGACCTTGTTGCCCATCGCGAAGCGACAAGAAAACGCTAAGCGACGCCTTCCTGAAAGAAGAGGCCGCGCAGCACGCGGGCAAATAGTTCACGCTGCCGCGCTGTCCCTGAAGATTCTCCAGAACTCCACGAACGCTTTGAGCCGCACCACCTGGAAGAAGTCGTCGGCGACCAGGAAAAAGAGTGCAGACGCGGCGACCACGAAGTGCACGGCGCCAGGGCCCAATTCGTCGCTGAACGGCAGCGGCGCGGCGGAAAAAACCATCGCCACCACCAGCAGCGCCAGCTTCACGATGCCGAGGACGAGGTTGATCTCAGCGAGCTTGCTCGTGAAACCTCTTCCCAGCCGCAAAGCCTGTCCAAAACTTGAAAGCGCGGAGCGCCGCTCGAGCAGGAGGAGAATCGGTGCGATCGTCAGCGCCCAACTCGTGAGCGCAGAGGCCGTAAAAAATCCCAGCGACAGAAAAATGGACCAGATAAAGAGGCCCACCAAATCGGGCTCGCCGGCTACGGCGATGTGCGTGGTCGCCGCCCACTGCATGCTCCCGAGCCAGCCCCACAACGTCAATCCCAGCAGCGCGAGCCACGCGCCTTGCAGCAGGATCATCGCGAAGGGCCGGAACGCGCACAGCCGCTCCATCTGCATCAGCAGAAGATTGCGGCCGACGCCTGAAACGATCATCCAGGCCAGGGCCGCGACCGGCAATAGCCAACGCAACACTGCTGCAACATGCGGCTCGTAGACCGCGGCAACATTCGAGAGCTGCACGGCGGCGACCCAGGGATTCTGCGTGTCGATGGAGACTCGCGCCCGAAGACTCCAGCGGATAAGCTGCAAGAATCCTCTGAACTTGCTGCCAGCAGATAAGCAGAAATGGAACTCCGAACAGCCAGCGCCACGCAATCTCAATGACCACGAGCGACGGCCGCCGGACTACATCGCTCATGTGCTCCACAAGCAACTGCGTCCCGCGTACCGGAGCGTTGCCGTGAACGGTTGCCACGGGGGCTGCCCTCACTTCACAACCAAATTGACTGCCCTGCCCGGCACAACAATCACCTTCGCGACGTTTTTGCCCGCCGTCCGTTCGCGCACCTTCTCGTTGGCAAGCGCCTTCGCCTCGATGGCCTTGGCATCTGCGCCCGCCGCCACACGAACCACTGTGACCAGCTTGCCGTTGATCTGAACCGGAATCTCGATCTCGTCTTCCTTCGCCAGCTCGGGATCGCTTTGGGGCCACGGCGTGCGAAGAATTGCGCCCTCCTCGCCGAGTTGCTCCCACATCTCCGCCGCGAGAAACGGCGCGAACGGCGCCAGCAGCAGAACCAAGCGTGCGCAGCAGCTCATGCACAACCGGCGCCGCGATCTCGCCTGACGCAAGTTGCGCGTCCGCGTCCTGGATCTCGTTGACCAGTTCCATGATTGCCGCCACGTCGGTATTGAAGTGCCAGCGACCCTCAAAATCCTGCGTGATCTTGGCAATCGTCTGATGCAGCTTGCGCAGAAGCTGGGCTCCCTTGTTGGTGTTGGCTCCGGTCTCGTCCAAAAGGTGAGACCGCGGAGCGGCGGAATATTTCGTCACGATCCGCCAAACGCGGCCCAGAAAGCGGCTCACACCGGCGACGCCGTCCTCCTGCCAGTCAAGATCGCGGTCGGGAGGCGCGGCAAAAAGAGAATACATGCGCGCGGAGTCGGCGCCGTAGCGCGCCACCATGTCGTCGGGCGAAACCACGTTGCCCTTCGACTTCGACATCTTCGCGCCGTCTTTGATCACCATGCCCTGCGTGAACAGGCGCTCGACCGGCTCGTCGTTCTTGACCAGCCCCAGGTCGCGCATCACCTTGGTCCAGAAGCGCGAGTAGATCAAATGCAGAATGGCGTGCTCCACGCCGCCGATGTACTGGTCGATGGGAAACCAATACTTCACGATCTCCGGATCGAACGGCGCCTCCGCGTTATGCGCGTCCGTGTAGCGATAGAAGTACCAGCTCGAATCGACGAACGTGTCCATCGTGTCGGTCTCGCGCTTCGCCGGCCCGCCGCACTTGGGGCACGTGGTGTTCACAAACTCCGGCACGCGCGCCAAAGGCGAGCCGCCCTGCTGCGTAATCTCGATCTTGTCCGGCAACAGCACCGGCAGTTGATCGTCCGGAACCGGAACCAGCCCGTCGCGCTCGCAGTGAATCATGGGAATCGGCGTGCCCCAGTAGCGCTGCCGGCTCACGCCCCAATCCTTTAAGCGAAAGATGACCTTCGCCTCTCCAAACTCCCCTCTCGTCGCCACTTCCTGAAGCTTCATCTGGGCTTGGGCGCAGCTCAACCCGTCGTATTCGCCTGAGTTCATCAGCACGCCATCTTCGGAGATAAACGGAAGCTTCGCTTCGTTGTCGTCCTGGACTGGCTTAATCACCTGTCTAATTTCGATCCCGTATTTTGTCGCGAACTCAAAGTCACGTTCGTCGTGCGCCGGCACGCTCATAATGGCGCCCGTCCCGTAGTCCATCAGGATGTAATTCGCCACCCAGATCGGCACGCGCTCGCCGTTATACGGATTCAAAGCAAATCGGCCCGTCGCCACGCCGTGCTTGTCGATCGCACCCAGGTCGCCTGTTTCCCTAGCCGCCTTCTGCTGCGCGAGTAGCTCGTCTACCTTCGTCTTCAGGTCAGCATCTTCGGCTGTGAAAGCCTTCACCAGCGGATGCTCCGGCGCCAACTGCACGCTGGTCGCGCCAAAAATCGTATCCACACGGGTAGTGAACACGCGGATACGCGTCTTTTCCGCTCCCTGGTTGATCTCCTCCAAGAAAAAGTCAACCTCCGTCCCCTCGCTGCGCCCAATCCAGTTGCGCTGCATGGTACGCACTTTGTCCGGCCAGCCATCCAGCTTGTCCAGGTCGTCCAGTAATTCCTGTGCGTAGGCCGTGATGCGGAAGAACCACTGCACCAGGTCGCGCTGCTCCACCTTCGTGTCTTCATGCCGCCAGCAGCATCCGTCGACCACCTGCTCATTGGCCAGCACCGTGGCGCACTCCGGGCACCAGTTCACCTTGCTCTTCTTTCGGTACGCCAGGTCCTTCTCGTACATGCGCAAAAAAAACCACTGGTTCCAGCGGTAGTATTCGGGCATGCACGTGGTCACTTCGGTTGCCCAGTCGAAACCCATGCCCAGGCGCTCAAACTGCCGCTTCATGGCCGCAATGTTGGCGAGCGTCCACTCTCTCGGCGGCGTGTTGTTTTTGAGCGCGGCATTCTCCGCCGGCAATCCGAATGCGTCCCACCCCATAGGGTGCAGCACGTTGTAGCCGCGCATCCACATCTGCCGCGCCAGCGCATCGCCAATGGCATAATTGCGCACGTGGCCCATGTGCAGTTGGCCGCTCGGATACGGCAGCATCTCCAGCACGTAGTACTTGGGCTTCTTGCTGGTCGTCGGTTCAGCCGCGTAGAGTGTGGGGTCCGCGGCCCAGCGTTGTTGCCATTTCTGCTCAATCGCCGCCGGATCGTAGCGCAGTTGTTCTCTTTCGTCCGCCATCACTTTTCAGTGTAAACGGCGGAGCGCGTCGGACCCTATGCGGGTCAGGCGCGGATTGTTGACTTGAAAGATAGACGTCGTGTATGATTTGTATGACAAGTTAAACGAGGCTCATCGATGTTAGCTGCCCGCATCCCCGATGTTCTTGAATCCCGGCTCGACAAGCTCGCCAAGCTTACAGGCCGACCCAAGAGTTTTTATGTTCGCCAGGCGCTTACCACGCACCTTGACGAGATCGAAGATACCTACACCGCGCTGTACCGCCTTGAAAATCCTGCCCGTCGCTGGACCCTGGATGAGTTGGAAAAGGGCCTTGACCGGAAGCGCTAAACATGGCCGCCTCCGGATCAAGACCAGGCAAGACGGTGTGGGCCGTCGAATTTGACGACCGCGCCCGGCGTGAACTCCGCAAATTAGATGTCAAAGCCCAAAAAGACATCCTGCGCTATCTGCGCGAACGGATCGCGGGGTCGCGCGATCCCCGGCAATTTGGCAAGCCTCTTCGGATGAACCTCGCAGGCCTTTGGCGTTATCGAATGGGCGACTATCGCCTCATCTGCCGCATCGAGGACCAACGTCTCGTGGTCCTTGTGCTTAAGGTCGGCCACAGACGTGAAATCTACGAAGATTGAACCAGCCTCTTCAGCGCCCTTACGTTCCGCTCCTCGTCGCCCTCTTCGTCCACCGGCGTCTCCGCAATAAACGCGCAATGATCGAAGCGCGCATCGTTCAGCAATCGCCGGAACGGTTCGAGCCCCATCGTTCCCTCGCCTATGTGCTCGTGCCGGTCGAGCCTCGATCCGCGTTCGGCTTTGGCGTCATTGCAGTGCCACACGCGCACTGCATCGAACCCCACCGTCGCGCTGGCCTGTTTCATCGTTTCTTCGTAGCCCTCGGCGGTCATCATGTCGTATCCGGCCACATGCGTATGGCACGTATCCAGGCACACGGCCACCGGCGCGTGATGCTTCAGGCGCTCCACCAACTCCGCTACCTGCTCAAAACTGCCGCCCAGCGAGAACTCCGCGCCCGCCGTGTTTTCAATTAAGATGTGAAAACCTGTCCCCTGCCAAGCCTGCCCATCGATCGCCCGCTCAATCGAGTTCGCCGCCAACTTCAATCCTTCGTCGCGCGTCAATCCCTTCCACGATCCCGGATGCAGCACGAGGAACTCTGCTCCCCAGGCCAAAGCCCGATCAATCTCTCCGCGAAACGCCGCCACGCTCTTTTCTCTAATTTCTGGCGATTGGCTGCACACATTCACCAGGTAGCTGGTGTGGATCACCAAAGGACCCACGTCGAGCTTCGTACGCAGCTCGCGCATCCGCTCGGCCTGCGCGGGGTCAACCTTGGGCGCGCGCCACATGCGCGGGCTTGACGAGAAAATCTGAAACGTGTTCGCGCCGATCTTCTGCGCGCGTTCCACGGCGTTCGACGCCCCGCCCGCCGTCCCCAGATGCACTCCGATTCTCTTGGTCATTCGATCAGTCTAATGGGTCGCATCCGCATCATTCCCGGCGGTCACCGCGATGGAGATTTGGTCTGCGATCGCGCCTGTTTATTCGCGCTTTGTATCGGAATCTCGATCGATCCAGTTCTTGCGCTGGCCGGGTCGTACACCACGATGCGCAAAACTACATCGCGCGTAGGCAAATCCAGCGCGAGATGAGCGGAAATTGCGCCCCCCGAAACCATCAGCTTCTGGTATTGTGCCGCAGGAAGATCGAAATCGAAGGCGCGTCCCAGAGAATTCACGATCTGCCCCTCGTCGTTATAGGCCACCAGCGCGCTCTCGAATTGCGCGCGCCCCGCCCCGCCTGCTCCCTCCGCAAGAGTCAAGTTCTCAAGCGGCACGCTCAGGTCCACCGCGTATCGGTGTGTCCCTCCGGGGAAACTCGTCGTTTTTTCGCCGGCCATGTTGTCATCGGGCGCAGCTCCATTCAGCCCTGGCGATGTTTCCGGCGCCACTCGCGCCTGAAACAGAATCTGCGTTGAAGGCGGAGCGCCCAGAACAGTTGCCTGGGTCATCGCGTCCGGCATTTTCCCGCTTTCCTCCGCCGGCTTGCTCGAGTCGTCGGTGTAATAGCCGCGCCGGAAGGTAAGTTGATACCTGGCTCCGTCCACCTTCACGTCGATGCTGTGAAACAGGACTCCGCTCTGGCCGTTTTTTCTTTCCGGCGGAACATAAGCAACGCTGTAGAATTTCGAGCCATCGCTCAGCGCATCCGCAAGCGCTTCCTTAAGGCCGTTCGAATCGTGCACCGCCCTTCCGCCTGTCTCCTGGGCCAGCACATCCATGCTGCTATGCTCCGCGTCAGTCTGGAGCGCTGCTAATTGCGTGTCCTGCGAGAATCGGCCCGTCCCCCCGCCTATGGGGCTCGGCACCGTCGGCCTCGTGTAATCCTGCGCTTGAGTCGACGCGTCGAACATCGACTGCCCCAGGACTCCCCGGGCGTCTACCGGGTACACGGCGATGCGTTCTGCTGCGAGCAAATCGGCCGTGTCGCGCACCTGCTCCCCGACGGCTCCATCGGCATTCAGCTTGATTTGTTCGATGGGGCTGCTCCCCATCGCAAAGAACTGAAGCGGGAATGAGCCGGAGAACCACACCAGGTTCTTGCGCCCAGGAATGCCACTCAGGTAGCGAGCCAGCTCCTGAAGCGCTTCAAGGGTCATGTCCACTCGCATGCCTGTCTGTTGCTCTTCGGCTTCGCTCATAAAATCCTGAATGTCCGCGACGTCCTCTGGTGAGACCTCCGCGTCGGTCAACTGGTCGAGCTCTGCCTGGTCCTGAGTCTTTTGCTCCGCTGACTGCCGCAGTGACGCCGGAGCCGCCGTTTTTTTCTCTGCCAACATCGCAAGCAACTTGCCTGTGTCCGCGGTGAATCCCTGGATGAGCCGCAGCTTCGAGCCCAGCGTGAAGATAGCGATCTGTTGTCCCGGTGGCAGCGTCCTCAGATAGCCAATCATGTCGCGGCGCACGTACATTTGGTCGGCCGCCTCTGTATTCAGCCCGTCCAAAAGCAGCACATTCACGGCGCTCGTTTTGGGATACGTCGGTTGATTCGAGTAGGTATCGGGCGGCAGAACCGGCGGGCGCACCACCGCCGTGCTCGTTTCGGCTGGTCCGATCTCTTCAAACGAAGTAATGTCCTGCTCGTGCCCATCCTGAAACACATGGAACTTGCTGCGATCTAACCCCGTCACTGGCTTGCCATGATCCGTCACCACCACGTCTACAAGCACCAGTTTGGATTGGGCATGCAAGACGGTAGCCGCGCCGGGCTCTTCCGCAGCAACGCTCGCGCTCGGGGTCGGCTCAGCCTCGGCGGCTTCGGTCCCCGGTTTTGCGCCTGTGCTCGAGGCCGACGCAACCGGCGCCTCCGAAGAAGAACCGGCGGCGGAATTCGCGGCAGGTGCTGCAGCGTTCAGCACGGGAGAAGCATTCGACGGCGCATGCGCTGCCCCCTCGGACTCCGGCCCCGCTGACGGAGCGGGCGACGCAGCTGCAGGCGAACTCGCTGCCTGCGCCGCAACTTCGGCGGAGCTCGCACCCGGCGCGGCAGCGCCCGCGGATAGGTCCGCTGCCGGAGCTCCTGTCACACCTGCTGCATTTCCTTCGCTGCCTGTGCTCGGATTTGTCACGATCCGCGCCTCGGAACCGAACTCGTGGTAGTTCGTAAACGCTACGTCGTTCAGCTCCGTCTTGATCGGCCATAAGCTCTTGTCCACCCCTGACTCTGTCACCGCACGTGCCGAGCCTGTTGCGGTGAAGGTGGGCAAAGGATACTGCGAGAAGGCCACGCCCTTCACCGGGCAAATGTAATTGCGGCCCGAAATTGCCACCGGCGCGTAATCCACCGCGATTTCAGCGACCATGCCCTCGTGCGGCGACGTCATATCGGCAATCTGGCTCAGCCGCAGAACGGCTCCCGTCTCCGGGTTGATCGCGATTTCGCCATGGTAGGCAGGAAGAATTCCCTGCGGCTCGCTTCTGACCGCGACGCCCACCATGAAGTGCGACTCGGCTTGCGGCACGGTGTACGAGAAGACAGCGATCGTCCCTCCCGCGCCGTGCTCCCACCGCAGCCATTTCATGCTGCCATGCAGTGCGTCGCCCACCACAACCATCAGGATCGGCCCAAACTCGCCGCTGGTCGTGAGCGACAGCTCGGATTCCTGCTTCAGCTTGCTCACGTTCTCATACAGGACTTCCTTTCCGTCGCGGTAGGTAACGATCCTCGTATAGATTCCAGCCGGGCGGAACCCCGCCGCGTCCCCTTCAGCCAATGAGATCTGTTGCGAAGGATTGTTCTCGAAGTGCGTCGTGATGCGCGTCGCATAGAAGTCGGGCAATCGCGGCATCGTGTTCGCCACATAGTGCACGGCTATCGACAGAATGCTCAGTTGGGTTTTGACGTCTGGCCGCGGGTCGTGAACCACATCCGACGCCGGCGGATTCAGAAACGCCGACAGATCGGCCAGCTTCATCAACTGTTCACGTGTATGTACGCCCGGGAACTCCGCTTCCCATCGCGCCAGCCTCGCCGCGCTCACCCGCTCGGTCGATTGCACATCGTGGAGTTCACCGGCCGCCTTGCCGTCTGGCTTGCCGTGCAACGTAGCCAGCAGTTGCTCCACTTGGTCGATCGACAAAGTCTTAGCGGCCGCTGCCGGTCGCGCGGTACCGAATAGCATCAACAACGCAACCGCGATCGGCCATTGACGGCGTTTCATATAGAGAGAATCTTACTCCTCTGATTCTGCGCTGTTGTCGCGACTCAGCACGGGTCCTCAGCACACGCCGGAACGGTCATTTTCCCGCGCGGTAATCCGATATGCGAAGCGTGTCGATCAGAGCGGTCAAAGCGGCAGGCTGATTTCGGCGGCTCGGATAGTAGAGAAAATATCCCGCAAAAGACGGGCACCAGTCTCTCAGAACCTGAACCAGGCGTCCCTTTGCAATCAAATCGGCGAGCGAGTCTTCCATCGCTGTTCCGATTCCCACTCCATCGAGCACAGCCTGGATGACGAGGCTCGGATCGTCGAACGATACAGGCCCATGAGGACTAACCGTCAGCGCCTTCCCGCCTTTCTCGAACTCCCATCGATAAAGACCATTGCCGAAACGAAACCCGATACACGCGTGATCTTTCAGATCTTGCGGGTGTCGCGGAATGGGATTTGATTTGAAATATTTTGGAGAACCAACCACCGCGAGACGCATTTCTTTGGTCACCCGAACGGCAATCATGTCCCGCTCGATGAACTCTCCGAGTTGGACACCCGCGTCATACTCGTCGGCTACCAGATCGACTGGGTCGTTCGAAGAAGTGATCTCCAATACGATTTCAGGATAGGTGCGAGCAAACTGAGCCAGCTTTGGAAGCAGCACCATCTGCGTCGCCGTTCGCGGAATGATGATCCGAATTCGGCCTGCAGGTTTCTCTCGTAGTTTCCGGGATTCGGCGACCGCCCGCTCAATCCTTTCCAGGGCCGGCGCAAGTTCGTCGAGCAGAGCCGCGCCTGCGGCGGTTGGAGAAACGCTTCGCGTGGTCCGCGCCAGCAGTTGTAGCCCCAGCCGCTCTTCGAGCCCTCGCATGGAGTGGCTCAAAGCGGATTGCGAGACGCCCAGGCGCGCTGCTGCCCGCGTGAAACTGCGTTCTTCGGCGACCATCCTGAAGGCCGAGAGTTCTCCCAGATCATTTCTCATCATTCATGAATTCTACTCATAACAGATGGAATTGCAAACCATCTAGTCTCATAAACCGAACAGGCCTAGACTTGTTCTTGATCGACAACGGCATTTTTGAGCACAGGAGAAGTCATGAAAAAGCGTCTACTGGGAAAGAGCGGCCTCGAAGTTTCAGCACTGGGCCTCGGTTGCATGGGCTTGAGCTTCGGATTCGGCCCCGCCACGGAAAAGTCGGAAGCCATCAAGCTCATTCGAGCCGCCGTTGAGCGCGGCGTCACCTTCTTTGATACCGCCGAAGTCTATGGCCCATACGTCAACGAAGAGCTGGTCGGCGAAGCTCTCGCTCCGTTCCGGGATAAAGTTGTCATCGCAACCAAGTTCGGCTTTGAACCCAACCCGGACGGCAGCGGCAAATGGACAACAACTAACAGTCAACCTGCCCATATCAAGCAGGTCGTCGAAGGCTCGCTGAAGCGCCTCAAAACCGGCGTCATCGACCTGCTCTACCAACATCGCGTCGACCCGAACACTCCCATCGAAGAAACCGCAGGCGCAGTCAAGGACCTGATTCAGGCAGGCAAGGTGAAGCATTTCGGACTCTCCGAAGCAGGCGCAAAAAACATTCGCCGCGCTCACGCCGTGCAGCCCGTCACCGCTTTGCAAAGTGAGTATTCCCTCTTTTGGCGCGAACCTGAGCAGTCCGTCATGCCCACGCTCGAAGAGCTCGGCATCGGCTTCGTCCCCTTCAGCCCGCTCGGCAAAGGCTTCCTCACCGGAAAAATCGACGCATCCACCCAATTCGACAGCACCGATTTCCGCGCCATCGTGCCACGCTTCAGCCAGGAGAATCGCAGGGCCAACCATGCGCTCGTTGACGTGGTGACGAAGTTTGCCCAACAAAAGAAAGCCACGCCTGCGCAGATCGCTCTCGCATGGCTGCTCGCCAAGAAGCCATGGATCGTACCAATTCCCGGCACCACCAAGATCTCCCGGCTCGAAGAAAACCTCGGCGGCGCGACCCTCGAACTCACGAAAGAAGATGTGCGCGCCCTCGAAGAGGCGTCATCTGCAATCAAAGTCGAAGGCGAGCGCTACCCAGCAACGCACCAGAAGCTGATTGATCGCTAATCAATCACTGTTCGACTTATCCCTTCCGAGGAGATTTCAAATGAACATCAGCTTTGAAAACAAAGTCGCCCTCGTGACAGGTGCGGCGTCCGGCCTCGGCCTGGCCACTGCAACTGCATTTGCCGAGTCCGGCGCAGCGGTGGTATTGGCTGACTGGAATGAAACGGCCGTGCAAACGGCAGCCAATGCGATTGCCGCAAACGGCCATAAAACTCTGGCCGTTACCTGTGACGTCTCCGACGACGCCCAGGTCGAAGCCATGGTCAAGCAGACCGTCGCCGCATTCGGCCGGCTCGATGCCGCCTATAACAACGCCGGCGTGCAAAACGTCCTCGCCGAAACCGCCGATTCCCCGCGCGATGACTACGATCGCATCATGGCCATCAACCTCCGCGGCGTGTGGAGCTCAATGAAGTTCGAGCTGCAGCAAATGCGCGCCCAGGGCAGCGGCGCCATTGTGAACTGCTCCTCCCTCGGCGGCCTCATCGGCGGAAGCAGGCGAGGCACATATCACGCTGCCAAACACGGAGTCATCGGGCTCACCAAAAGCGCGGCCCTCGAATACGCAACTCGCGGCATCCGCGTCAACGACGTTTGCCCAGGCATGATCCAGACGCCGATGTCCGACAAGATGATCGCCGAAGGCCAGGGACCGGAGCTGGACAGGATGCTCAACACCTTCGTCCCCATGAAGCGACTGGGGCGCCCCGAGGAGATTGCGGCCGCAGTCCTGTGGCTCTGCAGCGACGCAGCCAGCTACATCACCGGCCAATCAATTTCGGTCGACGGTGGTTACGTGATGCGCTAGAGAACCGCGCCGCTCGGGAGGCCGTGAGTGACTGATCCTGAGCTCGCCGGTCACTTCCTGGCGATGATTCCGGGGCTGCACCACTGCGCGATAAGGACACCGTCGTCCTCTGCCAGCGCGCGCATTTCATCAAGAATCCCGTTCAGCTCTGCCTGAGTTGCGATATCGGTGCGCCGCGTCACGCTTGAAGCTTCAGCAAAGGTAAGCTCCCAAAGACGCTTTTCCGGACCGCGAAAATAAGCTGGCTGTTCAAGGCGAACCTCGACGGATTGAAAGCCGGCATGGGACGCGTCGGTTGGCATCCGGGCTCCGTAGTCATAGCACACGCCCAATGCGTCTCCCACCGCCTGACCGATCTCAATGGAGCGCGAGATTGCTGGAGACTTGACGGAGCTGAAGACGCTCGAGATCCGAATATCCTGGCAGACGAGGACACCCCCGGGCCGGAGAAGGCGATACGCTTCGCGAAGAACTTTCTGGGGCTCGGTGAGATGGCAAAGGAGGAGCCGCATGTGCACGAGGTCGAAGCTTTCATCGGGAAATCCGGTGTCGTAGGCGCTGGCTTCGATGTAATCGATGGGCAGATGATCGCATTTGGCGCAATGCCATTTGGAGACGACAAGCTGATCGGGATTGACGTCTGCCGCGACGACCGAACTCATGGGCCCGACCTGTGTGGCCATCCAGCAGGAAACGGCGCCGATGCCGCATGCCAGGTCCAGGGCGCGCGTTCCAGGGCCGAGTCCCGCATCCAGAAGCATTTTGCGGGTTGACGGTCCATAGACCTCATCGAGAAGCCGCAGCCGATCTGCCGCAGCCTCGCCGGTTCCGAGCAAATAGACATCGCTCGCAGTGCCTTTGGCGCCTTCTGCCATAAAGGTTGACTCCTTGATCAGTTGGGTTTGGCCCGGTTGTTTCCTGGTGCGGGGAAGCGCTTGGAGGACCTGATCATAGCAGGCAGAATCGGGCCGCTGGAAGCTCAAATGTAAACGACACCCCAAAAACAAAAAGGCCTCCGCTTTTCGCCTGATATTCGCCATTTCGATATAATTGAGGCATGGACTTTCAGCTCGTCACCAGCTACACGCCCAAAGGCGACCAGCCCCGCGCCATCGACCAGCTTATGGAGGGGCTGAGTGCGGGCGAGAAGCACCAGGTGCTGCTGGGCGTCACCGGTTCCGGCAAGACGTTCACCATGGCCAAGGTCATCGAGCAGTCCAATCGGCCGGCGCTGATCCTGGCGCACAACAAGACGCTGGCCGCGCAGCTCTATCACGAGTTCAAGCAGTTCTTCCCTTCGAACGCCGTCGAGTACTTCGTCAGCTACTACGACTACTACCAGCCGGAGGCGTACATTCCGGCCGGCGATCTCTACATCGAGAAGGAAGCCACCATCAATGAGGAGCTCGACAAGCTGCGGCTCTCGGCCACGCGCTCCCTCTTCGAGCGCCGCGACGCCATCATCGTGAGCTCGGTAAGTTGCATCTACGGCCTCGGTTCGCCTGAGGCCTACTACGGCATGCTGCTGCTGCTTGAGAAAGGCCAGCACATCAGCCGCAAAGACATTACGCGGCGGCTCGTCGAAATTCTCTACGAGAGGAACGACACAGACTTCCGCCGCGGGACTTTTCGAGTAAGAGGCGACGTGATCGAAGTCTTCCCCACGTACGACGAGAACGCCTATCGCATCGAGCTCTTCGGCGACGAGATCGATTCTCTCTCGCAGATCGATCCGCTCTTCGGCACCGTGAAGCAGAAGTTCTCGCGCCTGCCCATCTATCCCAAGAGCCATTACGTCGTGCAGCCGGAGCGAAAGTCGGAAGCCATTGACTCGATTGTTGCGGAGTTGAACGAGTGGGTCGCGCACCTCGAATCGGAAGGGCGCGCCGTGGAGGCGCAGCGCGTCCACCAGCGCACACGCTTCGATCTCGAAATGATCAAGTCCATGGGCTACTGCCACGGCATTGAGAACTACTCGCGCCACTTCAGCGGCCGCCTGCCCGGCGAGCCACCGCCTACACTGCTCGACTACTTCCCGCGCGACTTCCTGCTCTTCGTCGACGAGAGCCACGCCACCATTCCGCAGGTGCACGGCATGTGGCACGGCGATCGCAGCCGCAAGCAAACCCTGGTCGACTACGGATTCCGCCTGCCATCGGCGATGGACAATCGGCCGCTCAAGTTCGACGAGTTCGAGAATCGCATTCATCAGACGATCTACGTCTCGGCCACGCCGGGCCCGTACGAGCTGACGCGCTCGGCTGGCGTGGTCGTCGAGCAGGTCATCCGGCCCACCGGCCTCGTCGATCCCGAAGTCGAGATTCGCCCCGTGAAAGGCCAGATCGACGATCTGCTCGCCGAGATTCGCGACCGCGCCAAGCGCAATGAGCGCGTGCTGGTCACCACCCTGACCAAGCGCATGGCCGAAGACCTCGCCGGCTACTACACCGAGGTCGGCGTGCGCTGCCGCTACATGCACTCCGAGATTGAAACGCTCGAGCGCGTCAAGCTCCTCGCCGGCCTGCGCAAGGGCGAGTATGACGTGCTGATCGGCATCAACCTGCTGCGCGAGGGGCTCGATCTGCCCGAGGTGTCGCTGGTCGCGATCCTCGACGCCGATAAGGAAGGCTTCCTGCGCTCCGCCGGCTCGCTCATCCAGACCATGGGCCGCGCAGCGCGGCACCTCGAGGGCAGGGCCATTCTCTACGCCGACAAGATCACCGACTCCATGCGCCGCGCGATAGACGAGACCGATCGCCGCCGCGCCATCCAGCGCGCATACAACGAGGAGAACGGGATCACGCCGCAATCCATCCTCAGCCACGTGGAGATGGGGCTGGCTTCAATTCTGAAGGCCGAGTACGGCGACATCGAGATCGAGGAGGCGGCCGCCATTCCCGAATTCAAGACCCAGCTGGAGCTCGACGCCTACATTGCCAAACTCGAGGCCGATATGCGCGAGGCGGCTAAAGGTTTGAATTCGAGAAGGCCGCACGCCTGCGCGACTCCATCAAGGAACTTCGCGACAAGGAGTTTCTCTTTGGATAACCCCGGATCATCCGGGTCTGCAGGCAACTTAAGCCGCCTGGTCACCATCTTAGTTGTCGAGATAGTTAATGTGATCGGGCGCCTTCATGCGGGGTTGAGCGCGCCATCCGGGGCCATGACAACCATCCTCATCGTGGACGACGATCCGCTTCAGGCATCTTTGCTGATGTCGCTTCTGGGGCGCCAATTTGGCAATGTGTGCAGGGTGAACGATGCTGCCGAGGCGCTTTGCCTCATCGAGCAGCCCGAATTCGCCGCCAAGCTCAGCCTGGTCATTACCGGGCATCACATGACCGGAATCGGTGGCCCTGCCTTCGTCGACGAGTTGCACGCGCGGAAGCCGGACCTGCCGGTTCTTGTCCTGAGTACGAATGGCGCCGGACCCTCCGATTACAAAGACGAACGCGTTGTCTTCCTTCCCCGCCCCTTTAGAGGGGACAAAATACTGGCTGTTACCAACCGGATCCTCTCGGACCGCAAGCCAGCGGTCGCTTAAGCAGCAAACCCAATACAACCTGCCGTGGCACCAGTCATAGTGTGAGCCAAATCACACGCAGAACTCCTATCATGGTTGGACAATAAGGTCATCCGTTGGGAGGTCACCGGCCTCCAGCGTGCGTGCGAGAATGAACGTGGGGTCATAATGGCCACTTTTGGCAGCTTTTGTCTTTATATCGCTTTAGTTCTGGCCGCCTACAATCTCGTCGCGGGCGCCATCGCCCTCAGACTGATTGCGACTGGTCGGCCGGTCTGGTTTTCGCCGGAAAGAATGGCCGATACCGCTCGCCGGGCCGGAATTGCGGGGTTCGTGGCCATTACCGGCGCCGCGTTTGCCCTCATCTGGTCAGTCTTTACCAACGACTTCTCTATCACTTACATCCTTGAGCACTCCAACCGGGCGCTTCCCATTCCCTACAAGTTCGCGGCGCTCTGGAGCGGGCAAGAAGGTTCGCTCCTGCTTTGGGCCTGGCTGCTGGGAACCTACGGCTTCGTCCTTCGTCTGCGCCACAAGACGGATGTAAAGCTCTACGCCTATGCGGGCACAATTCTGTCCGGCATTCAGCTGTTCTTCCTGGCGGTGCTGGTTTTTGCCGCGCCTCCGTTCGCGCTGCTCAAAGGCGCTATCCCCGACGATGGCAACGGTCTGAATCCCCTGCTCCAGTACCCGGAGATGGTGATTCACCCGCCCATGCTTTACCTCGGCTATGTGGGCTTCTCGGTGCCCTTCGCGTTTGCTCTCGGCGCCCTCATGATGCGCTACCCCGGCGAGAAATGGATCAGGATTACACGCACCTGGACCATGGTGACCTGGCTGTTTTTGACCTGCGGCATCTTCCTTGGCATGCACTGGGCTTATGCGGTGCTGGGCTGGGGCGGCTACTGGGGCTGGGACCCGGTGGAGAACGCGAGCTTCATGCCGTGGCTCACCGGAACCGCGTTTTTGCACTCGGTGATGATGCAGGAACGCAAGGGCATGATGAAGAGCTGGAACGTGTGGCTGATCTTCTCCACGTTTCTGCTGACAATGCTGGGGACGTTGCTCACCCGGGCTGGCCTCGTGAGCTCGGTACATGCGTTCGCTCAATCGTCCATCGGCACGTGGTTTGTCGTCTTCATGGGCATCGTGCTGGCGGTCTGCATCTTCACCTACATTCTGCAGCGCGGGCACCTCAAGACGGAGCACCACATGGAATCGCTGGTGAGCCGCGAGTCGAGCTTCCTCTTCAACAATCTCGTGCTGCTGACGGCCTGCTTTGTGATTCTCTGGGGCACGCTTTGGCCCATCCTGAGCGAATACATGCGTGGCACGAAGGAAACAGTCGCAGCGCCGTTTTATAACCGCGTCGCTGTACCCATCGGACTCTTTCTCGTGTTTCTCACCGGCGTTGGTCCGCTCCTGCCCTGGCGAGCCGCCTCATTCAAGGCCGTCAAGCGCAACTTTGTCCTGCCAGTCATCGCGCTTTGGGCAACGGTCATCGTTTGCCTCGCCGTCGGCGTTCGGCCGTGGAAAGACGGTGCGCTCGACCAGGGCAGTTTCTACGCGGTTGTGGCATTCGCCGTCGCAGCGGCCGTGCTCACCGCGATCATCGCCGAGTTTCTGCGCGGCGCAGGCGTCATCTCGCGCCAGACCCACCGCAATCTCTTCGCGGCGACTTGGCTGCTCACGCGGCGAAACACGCGCAGATACGGTGGCTATATCGTGCACATCGGCGTTGTGGTGGTCGTGATCGGACTCGCCGGCTCAGCGTTCAATCGCAGCATCGAAAGCGAAATGGGCCTGCATTCGAAGATGAGCGTGGGACCGTACACGCTGGAGTGCATGGGCTTCACGCAGGACACAAATCAAAACTACAACTCCGACTACGCGGTGCTCGACGTTTCTCAGGGCGGCAAAAAGATCTTTCAGATGACGCCGGAACGCCGCTTTTACCTTGCCAGCGGCCAGCCGCAGACCATGGTCGCCATTCATTCAGATCCCGAGTGGGATCTGTATGTCGTGTATGAAGGCACGAATCCCGACACAGGCCAGCCGATCATCAAGGCATTTCTCAATCCGCTGGTCGGCTGGATATGGTTCGGCCTCGTCATCATTGTCGGCGGAACATTCGTTGCGCTGGTTCCCAGCCTGACACCGGCAACTGCAACTTTGCGCGTGCCCGCTGCGCAGGCAGCTCCCATGGCTCCCGCGCTCAAGGGAGGCGACTGAATGCTCCGCACTTTCAGGTTTTGGAGGAGAGCAGCGGCGCTCCGCGCTTCCAGGCCTTGGTTGAAGGCGGTGGAATGCGCTGTGCTTGCCGGTGCACTCTGCTTTTCTCTCGGCGCTGGCACTCCCGAGTCGCGCCAGAATACGCTAAGCCATCAACTCATGTGCACTTGCGGTTGCGCGCAACTGCTGGGCGAGTGCGATCACGTCGGATGCCCCGATCGCGACAAGGAACTGTCGGAGCTAATGACGGACATTGCGGCGGGCATGACGGATCAGGAAGTGTTTAACGCGTTTGTGGCCAAGTACGGCGCAACGGTGCTGGCTGCGCCGACGACCAAGGGATTCGACCTGGTGGCATGGATAGCCCCCTTCGCGGTATTCGGCGCAGCTTTGCTGGGAACGATCCTGCTGATCCGGCGATGGGGCGGATTAGGACTTGAGCGGCGCGCACAGGCTGCTGTCGCGGCGGCACCGAACGCAAATCCGGCAGAGCAGGAGCGGCTGGACCGCATTCGCCGCGAGACCGGCAGCAACGACGGAGGATTTGAGCCATGACCGAAACGGAAGGCCTGATTGCCGGAGTGCTTCTTCTTTTTGCGCTCTTCCTGTACACCTTCTGGCCGGAAAACGCTTTTGCCAGCCAGAAGGAAAAGACGCGGCTCGATTTTCTCCTTGAACGCAAGGAACAGCTTTACGAAAACCTGCGCGATTTGAACTTCGAGTTTCGCGCGGGGAAGTATCCCGAAGAAGATTTCGAGAAGCAGCGGACACAGCTGGAACATGAGACGGCGCAGTTGCTGGCTGAAATCGATTATCTGCAGCAGGCATGAGGTTGTAACGCCGGCGTCCTCGCCGGCTGTCGTGCGGGCGTCCTCGCCCGCACAATGAAACAGATCGCAAGGAATTTAGGACGAGATGAAATCGACACGACTCTTTGGAATGACTTTCGCTTTGGGCTTTTTCCTCGTTGCGGCGGTGGCGCAGGCAGCTACCGTAAGCGGCACCGTCACGAACATGACCACCAACAAGCCCGCGGCGGGCGACCAGGTCACGCTGGTGGAACCGATGTCGGGCATGGGCGAGGTGGGCCATGCGACGACCAATGCGCAAGGCCGCTACACCCTGAATCTGCCGGGCCAGGTTCCATACCTTGTTCGCGTGACCCACCAGGGCGCGGAGTACTTTATCGCCGCACCGCAAGGCGGCGGAACCGGCGACATTTCCGTGTATGACGTGGCGGCGAAGGTGGAAGGTATCACGATCTCCGAGCATGTAACCGGTATTGAGACCGATAACGGGCAGCTTCGCGTCGTTGAGCGCTACGACATTCACAACGCAAGTTCTCCGCCTCGCACGCAGTGGAGCAAGCAATCCTTCCAGGTGATTCTGCCGGACGACGCGGTGGTAGGCGATGCTTCGGCGCAGCGGCCCGGCGCAAGCAGCCTGCCGACCAGCGTGAAGCTCAATCCTGACGGGCCCAAGGGCCACTACTCGTTCGACTTTCCCATCCAACCAGATCAGGAAGCGAAAGGCACACTCTTCCAGGTTCAATACAATCTGCCGTACGGCAGCGGGAAATACAGCTTTCGTTCGCAGGTGACGCTGCCGGCGGATACGGTTTGGGTGGTGCTGCCCAAATCGATGACATTCACAGGCGGAAGCGGCGCGGGATTCGAGTCGTCGCCGCAGGACCCGAGCGTACAGACTTTCCTTGCGCGCAACGTTGCTCCCGGAAAAACATTGGAGTTTTCTGTCGCCGGAACCGGATCGTTTGCTCGCGATGACCAGAACGGTCAAGGCGACACAGGTGGACAAGGCGCCGCGCCCGGCAATCAGCCCGGCGGCGGAATCGGCGAGCCGATCAACACGCCCGATCCGCTTTCGAAGTACAAATGGTGGATCCTGGGCGGGCTGGCTTTGCTGCTTGCGGCGGCGGCAGCGTTTTTGCTGCGCAAGCCGGCGACGCAAGGAGCAGGTGCGCCGTTGGATGCGGCGCCAGCGGCATCTTCTCGAGCTTCGTCGGTCTACTCCGCACCGGGCGTGGCGGGCAGCACGCCGGCTCAAAAACACTCGGCGCTGCTGAATGTGCTTAAGGAAGAGCTTTTCGCATTGGAAAGCGAGAAGATTGCTGGAACCTTGTCTGCGAGTGAGTACGCCGAGCAAAAAGCGGCCCTCGAGACCGTGCTGAGACGGGCGCTGAAAAAAAGCTAGGGTTCAGGTTTCAGGGGTCAGTGGTCAGAATAGCCGGCCGAGAACATTCGGCAGACGCTGGTTGGCGCGTCTGGACTGATCACTGACCACTGTTCCCTGTAAGCTGTCTTCATGAAGACTCTTCTTCGCACGCTGCTTTCTTTGTCCCTCATCGTCTGGCTGGGTGCTGAGGTATTCTTTCCGATCGTTGCCGCGATCACTTTTAACACCCTCCAACCAGACACGCATATCGCCGGAACCATCGTCGGGCAACTGATTCGCATCCTGCATGGAATGGGATTGGTCTCAGGCATGGTGGCGCTGGCAGTGATGGCGCTGGCTCCGGCGTGGGGAATCTACAAACCGCGCGCGGTTCTAGTGCCGATGGCATTTGTCGTCTTGATGATCGCGCTTACGGTTTACTCGCAATACGGGATCATTCCCGCGATGGAGCGCGACCGCATTGCTGCTGGAGGCTCCATCGATACAACCACTCCTGCCGATGCGACCACAGCGAATTTCAACAAGCTGCATAACCGCAGCGAGTTTGTGGAAGAGGCAATCCTTCTCCTGGGGTTGGCGACCGTGGTGCTGATGGCGCGCGCGGAAAGCACACGAGTTTGAAACTCGAACGACACTGATCCTGCGTTCATCACCGCGATTCGGCGATGGAGTGCTTCCTGTATCATCGAAAAGGCTTGATTGCGCAGCTCCTGCTGTGCAAAAGCCACCATGGAACGACTATGAAGACCGGCATCATCGGCCTGCCGCAGGTGGGCAAGACTTCGCTATTCAAGATTCTGACCAAAGCCAAGATTGACGAGCACGGCCGCGCGAACCCGCGCGAGGCGCACATTGGCGTGGCGCGCGTTCCCGATGAGCGGCTGGAGAAGTTGTCGGCTCTCTACTCGCCCAAGAAGACGACGTTTGCGTCCGTGGAGTTCGTTGACGTTGCGGGCATCGGGCAGGAAGCGCTGAAAGAAACTGCGTACCTGACGAACTTGCGCAATGTGGATGCGTTGATTCATGTGCTGCGAGCGTTCGAGAATGACG
Organism: uncultured Acidobacteriaceae bacterium; assembly: GCA_963813015.1. Classification (GTDB taxonomy): domain Bacteria; phylum Acidobacteriota; class Terriglobia; order Terriglobales; family Acidobacteriaceae; genus Telmatobacter. The sequence goes on along the minus strand of CAWEXN010000007.1, from coordinate 169,542 downwards.
CTGTTCCGCATGAGGGTCCGATCGACCCGCTGCGCGACGCGAAGAACGTTGAGTTCGACCTGATGTTGAGCGACCTTGGCCAGGTTGAAAAACGGATGGAGCGCGTCGAAAAGGATATGAAGAAAGGCCGCACCACCGAACTTGAGCGCGAACAGGCACTGCTGGTTCGGTCAAAAGAGATGCTGGAGAAGGAAATTCCGCTGCGCGCCATGCAGATGACGGCGGAAGAGAAAAAGCTCATCCGCGGCTTTATGTTCTTGTCGCAAAAACCCATCCTGTATGTGCTAAATGTCAGCGAGAGTCCTACGTTAGGCACCGATCTCGAGTCCGCTGTAAGCAAATACAAACTGGACACGATTGCGAGCCGGCCCAATGCGGGCGCGATGGCCATCTGCGGCAAGGTGGAAGCCGAGTTGGCGGACATGGACGACGCCGAGGCCGCAGACTTTCTGGAAAGCTATGGCCTGCGCGAAAGCGGCCTGGTGCGGCTCATCCGGAAGAGCTATGAACTGTTGGGGCTTATCAGCTTTTTCACTGCCGGCGAAGACGAGTGCCGCGCGTGGACAGTGCCGGCGGGCTCCAAGGCGCCACAGGCGGCGGGCGCGATCCATTCCGATCTGGAGCATCATTTCATCCGCGCCGAGACCATTCGCTGGGACAATTTGCTGGATGCAGGATCGGAGGCTGCAGCGCGCTCCAAGGGCACCCTGCGCCTGGAAGGCAAGGAATATGTGGTGAAGGATGGGGATGTGATGCACATACGGCATAGCGGATAGAACGGCTATTCGCCTTCAGCTCTCGGCTTTCAGCCGTGCCTTGGATTTTGTGAGCGCTTGATTTCTTGATTGTGTTCGGCGAACGAATGTTGACGACCTCTCTCATTCTCGGAACGATTGCGGCGTTGGCCGATGTGGCTGGCGGGCTGGTGCTGGTGCGCGCGCGAGGCGTGGAGCGCTACCTGCGCTACTTTGTGGCGCTTGGCGCGGGCTTCTTGATGGCCACGGCGCTGCTGGAGATGACGCCGGAGAGCCTGCGGCTGAATGCTCAGCTCGCCCCGGCTCTCATCATGGGCGGCTACTGCGTGATGCATCTTCTTGAACACACAATCAACGCGCACTTTCACTATGGCGAAGAGACACACGGCGGCGAATTTGTCTCCGCGCGCACGGGCTATTCGGTGCTGGGTGGCCTGAGCGTTCATGCCTTGTTCGATGGCGTGGCCATCGGATCGGGGTTCGCGCTTTCCAACTGGCTGGGCTGGCTGATTTTCCTGGCGATTTTGCTGCACAAAGCGCCGGAGGGATTCACAATGGCCAGCGTAATGTTGGCGAGCGGGCGAAGCCGCAGGACGGCTTTCTGGTCCGCAGTGGCACTGGCCTGCGCCACGCTGGTGGGCGTGCTGGTGATTCAGCTTGTTCCGCGATGGGTTCCATTTGGGCTGCCGGTTTCAGCGGGAGTCGCGCTCTACGTGGCCGCGACCGATCTGGTGCCCGAGGTAAATCGGGAACCGGGGATCCGCATGGCGCTGGTGTTCTTTGCCGGCGTGGCCGGATTCCTGCTGCTGCGCATGCTGCTGCCACACGTATAAGTGGCTCACTATCTCTCTGCCCCACCGGATCGCACGATATGCTATGCGATGTGGCGAATTGCGTAGCACCGGTTTTGGAGGAGGTCGGAAGCTCACGGCGGGCACGCCACGCCATTCCATTCGATTTTCTGGGAGCTTTGCTTTTTACGGCGCTCGGGTTCCTGGTCATGGGCTACCATCCGGGGCTCGAGGACGACGGGCTCTATCTGTCGGCCATCAAGGCTGACGTGAATCCAGCGCTCTTCCCTCATAACGCTGAATTCTTCAGGTTGCAGCTCGAAGCAACACTCTTTGATACATGGATGGCGCAGTTCATCCGCTGGACGCACTTGCCGGTCGCGTGGGCCGAACTGCTGGTGCAATGGGTCGCGCTTTTTCTGATTCTCTGGGCGGTGAAAAAGATCGCGAACCGGCTTTTCGAAGAAGCGCGGGCGCGATGGGGCGGAGTTGCGCTGGTCTCGGCAATGTTCACTCTTCCGGTGACCGGAACCGCGCTCTACATGGTCGACCAGCATCTGCATCCGCGGAGCCTGGCGACGGCAATGATTCTGCTCGCAGTGTGGCGCATCCTGGATGAGAAACGGTGGCAGGCAGCGGCGTTGCTGCTGGTGGCATTCTTGCTGCATCCGTTGATGGCGGCATTAGGGATCTCGTTCTGCTTTATTCTCACCGTGGTTCTGATGGACCGGCCGCATGAGCGGGTATCAGAGTGGAGGACTTCGATGGCCGCAATCATCCCGCTGGGATGGATCTTCGAACCGGGCAATCCGGGCTGGCGCAAGGCGCTGGACACGCGCACCTACGATACCCTTTACAAGTGGACCTGGTACGAGTGGCTGGGCGCATTGGCGCCGCTCGTTCTGTTCTGGCTGCTGTGGCGCTATGCGCGGCAAGCATGGACTCAACAGTGCTGGCGCGGTTTGCGCTGGCAGTTCTGATCTACGGCGTCTTTCAACAGACGTCTGGCGATGGTCCTGCTCTGGCCTGGCTTTCTGGTGCGCGTGACGCCGCTGCAGCCCATGCGCTACCTGCAGTTGGTCTACTTCTTTTTCGTGCTCATGGCCGGATGCCTGCTGGGAAAGTTCGTCCTGAAACGAAGCGTCTGGCGCTGGGCGGCATTTCTGCTCATCGCGAATGGCAGCATGTTTGGATGGCAGCGCGTGGAGTTTGCCGGCAGCCAGCACTTGGAAATGCCGTGGCGGCAGCCCGCAAATCCCTGGCTGCAAGCCTTCGCATGGGTCCGCGTGAACACGCCGGAGAATGCCTATTTCGCGCTCGATCCGCACTATCTTGAGGCTCCCGGCGAGGATTACCACAGCTTTCGTGCGTTGGCCGAGCGCAGTCAACTGGCCGATGCGGTGAAGGACGCGTCCGTAGTTACGCTGGTGCCCGAGCTTGGACCGGAGTGGGTGCGCCAGACAGATGCGGGAGAAGGATGGCCCACGTTCAGCCTTGTCGACTTCGAACGCCTGAAGGCGGAATTTGGCGTCGACTGGGTGCTGGTGAACAACGAGCAGACGACCGGACTGAACTGCAAATGGCAAGACGAGCAGCTATCGGTATGCAGAATTCCATGAGGCTCGTGCGGGCGGGGACGCCCGCACGACAGCCGGCGAGTCACCCCTGCGAGGACGCCGGCGCTACCAAATGCGAGACGCGGGCATTGCAGGTTGTGGCTACATCATCGAGAATAAGGAAGTCACCATACTCCTGCTCGGGCACCGATCATGCTTAATCTTACCCAGCGACTGATTCTCGGCTGTGTGCTCCTCGCCTGCCTGACGGTGGGGCTGGTCGCGATCGCCCATAAGGCGCTGGCCGCAAGCGGGCAGCTTCATCTAGGCTACGCGGTGGCCGTGGCCGCATCGCTCATTGCAGCAGCGACGATCTTCTTCGTGCTGAGACCCATCGACACGCTGGCAGGCGATGCGCACCGCATTGCGCAGGGCAACCTGGAACATCGGGTGGAGTGGAACAGCCGCGACAGCTTTGGCGTGATTGCGAGCGAGTTGAGCCGGATTGCGGTGCGGCTCCGCGACGTGCGCGATACCGAGGCTGGCCGCCGGCAGATGGAGTTCCAGCTTTCTGACGCGGTGCTTCAATCGATCTTCGAGCCCATTATCGTGACGGACGGCAAGGGCCATGTCCTGAAGTTGAATCAATCGGCATCGGAGTTGCTGGGCGAGGCGGCCAGCGATCGCATGGCGCTGACGAATACGCCGGGAGGCGAAAAGATTCTGAGCGCGATCCAGGACGCGGTGTCCATGCAGAAGGCAGTAGCCGCCGAGGGCGAAGCGTCGATGCTGCCGATGCGGATCGGCGACCAGGCGCGCAGCTACCGGCTGCGCACTACGCCGATGCGCGACTCGGAGGGCAGGCTGCTGGGCGCAGTAACGACGCTTGAGGATGTGACCAGCCTGCGGGACACCGACCGATTCAAGACACAGTTCATTGCGGTCGCCAGCCGCAAGTTGCGCGACCCGCTGCTTGCAATTGCGGCGCGGGCTGTACGCGCTGGCCCAGGGATTCAGCGGAGAAATGACCAATCTGCAGACCGAACTGGTGGCACAGGCAAGCAAAGAGGCCGAAACCCTGGACGATCTGATGGCCGACCTGATTGGAGTGGCCGAGCTGGACACCGGCAAGCGCGAGTTGAAGCCCGAGCGATTGCGGCCTTTACAGGTGCTGAATGAAGCGCGCGACCGCTTCTGCGACGAGGCTGCGCGGAAGCACATTCGGGTGGAAGTGAGCGCCTACGCCGACTTGGCAGTGATCGAAGCCGATCGCCGCGCAATACGCTCGATCCTGGACAACCTGCTGTCGAATGCGCTGCGCTACACCCCGGAAGACGGCGAGATCCTGCTGGCGGCGGAAGAGATCAAGAGCTTTGTGCAGTTCAGTGTGCGCGACACGGGACGCGGCATTGAGGCGGAGCGGCTCAGCTCGATCTTCGACCGGTTCAATACCTTCTCGGATCAAGGAACAGGACTCGGCCTGGCGCTGGTTCGGCGGCTGGTGGAGTCGCTGGGCGGCCAGATCGCAGTGGAGAGCCGCCTGGGCCACGGAGCGACCTTCCGATTTACGATTCCCGTCGCTGTAGCGCGTGACGTACATCATCCCGTCGAGGTGGGCTGACGATGGCCGAGATCGTCCTTGAGAGCAAGCCGGAGCCCGCCAAGCTGCGCATCTATCTGGGCGCCGCGCCGGGCGTGGGCAAAACCTACCAGATGGTGAACGATGCCTACCTGATGCGTACTCAGGGCGGCGTGGATGTGGTGATCGGCCTGGTTGAGGCCCACGGGCGGAAGGAGACCCAGGATCAGATCCGGGATCTCGAGGTCATCCCGCTAAAGGTGATTCCTTATCGCGGCGTGAACCTGAAAGAGATGGATGTGGACGCGATCATCGCGAGACATCCGCAGATGGTGATCGTTGACGAGCTGGCGCACACCAACGTTCCCGGAAGCAAGAACCGCAAGCGGTACGAAGACGTACAGGAATTGCTGGATGCCGGCATCAACGTGATGACCGCGGTGAACATTCAGCATCTGGAAACGCTGAACGACGCCGTCAACCGCTCGGCGAACACGACCATCCGCGAGACCGTTCCAGACAGCTTTGTAAAGCGCGCCGACGAGGTGGTTAACGTCGACCTGACTGTGGAGGAACTGCGCAACCGGCTGCGGGCGGGCAAAATCTACGCTCCCGAAAAGGTGGAGCAGTCTCTGGCTAACTTTTTCCGCAAGGGCAACCTGAACATGCTACGCGAACTGGCGCTGCGCACCACAGCGGAACAGGTGAGCAGCCGCGCGGCGGAGTACCGGCGTACGCAAGGGCTGGAACAGGCGCCGATTCCGGAGAAGGTGATGGTTTGCCTGAGCACGCGACCTGGAACCGAAAGGCTGCTTCGCATTGGCGCAAGAATCGCAGGACGTCTGGCGACAAATTGGTATGCCGTCTATGTGGGTCCGCCGGACGACAAGGGCCATAGCGACCCCGAGGCATTTCATCGGTTGGAAGAATACATGCGTATGGCGCGGGACCTTGGCGCCAAGGTGGTTCAGCTCACCGACCGCAAAGTCGCCGACGCGCTGATCCGGTTTGCGCAACAGGAGAACATCTCGCACGTGGTCTTCGGGCAGTCGGCGCGGTCGCGCTTCGACATTCTGCTGCGCGGCTCAGTGCTGAATCGGTTTCTGTCTGAAGTTCGCGACGTGACGGTGCAAGTGGTGCCGATGCAGAAGCCGCTGCGAAGGGCGTGATGCTTCGCTGGGTTCTCCGCTTCGGTCTGGGAGCGTAAACTTAAAGGCAAAGTTCCCGTCTAAGAGGCCGGAACTTGAACATTCCATCGCACACGGGAGGTGTCCTATGACTTCCCGGGCTCTCATGACTGGCGCGTGTTGCTGCGCTGCCGCGCTCGTAGCGATTCTCACTGCCGGATCTCTCGCCGGGTGTGGCGGCAAGGCGCCAATCAGCCCGATCACGCCTCCCAGTACACCTGCCAATATCACTGGAAACTGGGAGTTGACGGCACAGCCCACGTTTAACGCACCAACTCCCATTGCGGTCTATCTAACTTCCAATGCAGGAAGTGTGTCGGGCATTGCCGAGGGTCCGCCGGCGGTCGACAATCTCTGTACTTCCAGTGGCTGCTGCGGGACTCCCATTGGTGTTTTTTACAACGTGCCACTCACCGGGACGGTGGATGGCGGCGGCAACCTAAAGCTGGGAACCGCAGCCGGCGCGATCCCGGCCTTCGCCATGACCGGCACGGCAAGCGGTTCAAACCTATCGAACGGCAGCTTTACATTGAGTGGAACCTGCACCACGCAAGGAACAATCACCGGAACTGAGTATGCGCCGCTCGACGGAACCTACGCCGGAACAGTGACGTCGCAGGGCACAGGTCAGAGCTTTACGATTTCAGCACACCTTGATCAGAGCAGCGCGCCTAACACCGATGGCTACCTGGGCCTTGGAGGAACGGTCGACGTAACCGGCGATTCCTGTCTTTCATCCGGCGGCGGAACACCGATCAGTCTGAGCGGCAGTTATCTTGGGAACAACTTCAATACCGACCTGACTCCTTCGTCGAACCAAACGCTTGCCTTGACAGGCACCCTTTCCCTGGACGGAAAGACGCTTGAGATCAACTACGGCGTATATCCCGGCAGCGGAAGTTGCAACGACGACTGGGGCACCGGCACGCTGACGCTGCAGTAGGCACGGGGAGGCGCGTAAGGGGCGTCCAATGCCGCACAGTTCTGTCGTCTCTTTAGGGGCACGACATGCCGCAACGAGCCTTGCGAATCTAACCCATTGCTGCGGCTTTTCGTCTAAATTCATTACGCAATCATCGGGAGGGTAAAGGCCATGACTTCCCGGGTTTTGAAGGCGGCCGAGTGTTGCGGCGACGCGATCCTGTTTCTCGCCAGCTTGCTGGCTGCAGGTCTCGTGGGCTGCGTATCCAACCCTGCCGTCGCAACCTCAAATCCTCCGAATTCTCCAATCTCCAATCCTCCAAGTTCTTCAGCGAACATTACGGGCAACTGGCAGTTCATCGCGAATCCCGGACCCGCTGGCGGTATCCCCATTGCCACTTATCTGACCTCCGCCAACGGCGTCGTTTCTGGCACCGCCCAAGTGCAGATGGCGTTTCCTTTGTACTGCGCTCCCAATGGCTGTTGCGGAGGTCCCTTTTACGTATTCAATCGTTCGCTCACGGGCACGGTTGACGCGAAGGGCAACTTGATGCTGGGATCCAATGTGCCGAATGGCGGTCCCGTGTTCACGATGACCGGCCAAGTGAACGGTGAATCGCTGAACAATGGCAACTACACTCTCACCGGCTCGTGCTCTGACCAGGGAGCCGTGGCAGGCACCGAGTACCCGGCGCTCAACGGCACGTATACGGGCACGCTCACTTCGCAGATCACCGGGCAGAGCTTCGCGATCTCAGCAACCTTCGATCAAAGCACGGCTGTGACCCTGAGCGGGGTTTTCGACGTGACCGGAACTGCGAACCTTACCGGTTACCCGTGTGTCACATCCGCTTCGGTAACAGGCGGGAGCTTTCTGGGCAACAACCTCGAAGTCGCGATGAATGCTGTGCCCGGCGGCCTTCTCGATGTCTCTGGTGTTCTTTCACCGGATGGGAAGACACTCGCGCTCAGCTACGTTTACGTTCTCATGGGCAGCAACTGCAACAACGATGGCGGCACTGGCACGCTGACGCTGCAATAGCGATCATTGCTCCGGCACCAAGGATGTACTTTGCGAACTTCGCGGCAGTGCCTTATTCGCAGAAGACGCGGACTTTGGCTTTTTCTTCCTTGGCGTCGACGTCGACGGTGAGGTCTCCGAGGTGGTCGATCAGCTCCTCGAGATTCTCCGGCTTGATTTGCGATAGCGTCAGCGGAACGCCGTGCTTGCTCAGAGTCTCGTCCAACTGATCGTGGGCCTGCTGGGGAATGAGGCTGGCGAGGCGGACACCGGCGCGCAGAAGCTGCATGGGCACGCGGACATTGACCGTCGTCGGACCATTCTTCTCGGTGGACTCGACCAGGACGCGGAGATACTTCGCGTGAGTCTTGACGGTTGCGCCTTTATCGGCATCGGACCAGCCTTTTGAGCCGGCGATGTTGCCGGTGAACTCGCCGGCGGTTGCGGTGGGTTCCGGCTCAAGCGCGGCGAGAAGGCGGTCGGCTTCGTCCGCCGTGATTTTACCAGCGGCTAACATTTCCAGGATCTGACGGCGATTTTCGTTCATGGTTGTTCTCCGATTTGGGTTGAAGTCTTTCTCGATGTGCGGGCGAGACGCCCGCACGACAGCCGGTGAGCCACCCCAGCGACGAAGACCTGTCGCTGGGGACCCCGGCGAGGACGCCGGCGCTACAAGATACTGACGAGGACTTTGTTGCCGTTTGCGGTGACACGAACGTCGGTGCCGCGCAAGCTGGAGAGAATGTCCCAGAAGATGCGGACGACGCGAAACGGCCCGACGCCGGTGGTCATGCTGATGGCGCAGACGATGATGAAGAGGATCGGCGAAAGCAGGAGCAAGAGCACGGCCAGTGGAAGCCAAAGAAGGATGAGCGGGATCCAGAGGCGCGGCATGTGGAAGTGCGCGTTGTTGATTTCGAGGACGGCGACGTTGGGAATCATTTGAGGGCCTCCAGCGCGCGGATGGCATCAGCAGCCGAGATCTCGCCGCTGTTCAACTGCTGAAGCACATCTGTACGCGACGACACTGGATTGGTTTCAACGAACTCAAGCTGGCTGGAGATGCGATTGAGGCGCGCTTTGATGGTTGGGTAACTGACGCCGAAGGTCTGCTCCATGTCCTTGATGGTGCCGTGGGAGCGGATAAAGGCGATGACGAAGACCTGATCTTCAAGGGTGAGGCGGGCGAGTTCGGGCAGGGTGAACTGGCCTTCGATGGCGATCTGTTTTTCCTGGATTCGGACTCGCTCAATGATGATCGGAGACCCTGCGGCGATGCGGAGCAGGTCTTGCCAGTCGGAGGCGGGTTGGGAGGCGGGTTTGGGGTCAGTGGGCATGAAACGTAGCGGATTTCTCGACCGCTGGAAAGACAATAATAAATATTATTAAGTTTGTCAATATGTTTAATTAATATAATTCATTTCTTGTGGGCTACAGAGCGAGTTCTTTGGATTCGCGCTGGATTTACTAGTCGATCAATAGCCTGTTTATCGATGCGTTAACATCTAAGCTATTGATTCTGTTGAATGAGCCGTCTGGGAAGGTCGAAACTGAACCAGGAATGGGGCAGTTTTTCCCCTAAATTTTTTCCGGAGAATGAGTGGGGAGGCGCACGTCCAGTGCGAGAGCCAGCTTGGCGCGGGTTCCCTGCCCTGAGTTTCGCGCGAATGCGGTGGTTCGATTCATACAGACATTGTGCGCGTATTGGGTGAAATGATCGGCAAACTTGGGGAAAGATTTTTGGCGAGTGTTTTCAGAGGGTTGGGGTGAGTTGGAATGGCCTGCCCTCTTGACAGGAAAGCTGGGTGGCCGCTGGCTCTCACTTTATTGGCTGGTCAAGGGCGGCGCGGGCGATTGAGGACAGACGGCGCGATAGCGGACAGATCGAGGTCGCCACTCGCAGCGACATTGGATGCAAATACGGACTGTGCAACAGCGGCCGCAGGCAAATCGGCGCCAGACGCCTTTGCGGCATCCATGACCAGATCGAGGTCTTTGCTGGCCAGCCGCAGAGGGAATTCAGGCGAATAGTCGCTGTCTTTGATCTTGCGGAACTTGCCCACAAACGCGGGAGGGACGACAGCTGTCTTGGAAAGGACATCGAGCAGAATATTGCGATCGATGTGAAGATGCTCTCCGAGCGAGACCGCCTCTGCAATTGCCTCCATATCGAGGCCCAGAAGAAGGTTGACTACGAGTTTCATTTGAACGCCTGAAGAGCCAGGCCCAATCAAGAACCATTGTTTGGCAATCGACTCGTAAATCGGGACGCAACGCTCAAAGGTGTCCTTGTTGCCGCCGGCAAGGAGTGTGATGGTTCCGGCATCGACCGCGGGCGTGGACCCGGAGATGGCCACATCGAGCAGGCTTACGCCTCTGGTGCGGGCCGCATCGTGCAACTGACGCGACAGATCCGGCGAGATCGTGCTCATTTCAAGGATCACGGTTCCCGGCACTGCGACGGAGAAGACGCCTCCCTTTTCCAGGTAGACGGACCGAACGGCTGCATCATTCGCCAGAGAAGAAATAATCAAATCCGAAAGAGCAACAAGATCCACAAGGGACGGCGCAATGACAATTCCTTGCTTGCCGATCTCCTCTGCAGGCTTTGGGCTGCGGTTCCATGCTTGAATACGCCAACCGCTTGCATGCAGGCGCCGCGTCAAATGGCTTCCCATGAGCCCGAGACCGATGAATCCAACTCGGGCGTCGGCTTTCTTGAATTGTGTTGGTGGAGCGCTCATTAGGTTACCTCCTCATCGTCTGGCTTTCGATTCTGCAGGCGGCGATCGACGCGCAGCCGTGCGCTGCACCTATTTTGCCATTCCGGATGAATTCGAGACGATTCGGGGCGAGCGTGGCACCCAGCCCCGGTTGTGCCCAGGGAAGTTTCCGAAGAGCAACCGCAGATCCTTCTCCCGCCTCGGCGGGATCAGGATGACACCGCGTTAGAGCGCGGACGAAGGCATAGCCTACGGGACGGTGAAGGGGCGGGGGCCGTCGGCGGGAAAGAGGCCGGTGGGGGCTGCGACGGCGGAGGGCTGCTCGCGGAAGGTGTAACGGACAAAAAATCCGACAGAGGCGTAGGAGTAGTTGCGCGTATTGTTGGCGGCGAAGTATGCGCCGGCGAACCAGTGCGTGTGGATCTGATAGGCGACCTGCGAGTGGAAGTCGTAGTTGGGGCTCACGCTGGTGACGTTGGGCAGCATGGGATTGTTCTGGCTGACTTCAAGAGGCTTGTCGCCGGCGAGAGGCCAGAGCGGGGTCGAGTCCTCCTGAAAAGCCTGCACGCCTAGCGCGCCGTTAATGTTGTAGTGCCAGCGCGTGCCGTAATGGCCCTGCCAGCTGAGTGGAACGTTGGCGAGGAAGTAAGCCTGCGGGCTGAAGTAGCCACCCATTCCGTGCGTGAATGCGTTTTGATTGTTGGCGTAGTGCATGCCGAAGAAGTTTGCGCCGAGAGTGAGGTTGCCGAACTCGGGCGAGGCCATGACGCGCCAGTAGGCGCCGCCGGTGCCGTCAATGCGGGTGTTGGAGCGCGTGTGGTAGCCGGTGAGATATTGGCCGCTGGCGGAGAAGTAGAAGCCGGATTCGGCGTCGCCGTGCGCGACCTGGACCGTGCCCTGGTTGGCGACGACTCCACCCCAAATTTGGCCCTGCGTGGAAAGCGTGTTGCCGGCAGGATCGCGCAGGCCGGCATAAGAGAGCTGCGAGTCCTTTTCAGAGTCGCGCACAAGGCTGATGGTGACGGGACCGCCGCCGGGGTTCCATTGAAAACGCCCGGTGACAGTGGAGACCAGGAAGTCGAAGGGCGTGGAACCGCCAGCGATAGTGAAGTGCGGGAAGGTGAGTTGCAATTCGCCGCCGAGGCCGAAGGCGTTTTGCTGCGCGGGCGGAACGAGCGCGCTGATCGTGGGCGAGGTGCAGGGAGTGAAATTCTGGCCGGCGGTGTAGGTGCCGATGGGCTCGGGAATGGCGATAAGACAGGTGGCGCCGGATTGAGATTCGAGAACCGACGTGGTGGCGGTGCCATCGGCCTGGCCGGAGTCGAGAAAGACGGGGCGGGCGATGGCGGTGATGCGCGCGTGAACGCCGAGCGGGGCCGAGGCCTCAAAGGGCGACTCGATGGCGGCGAGCTGCGAGTAGCCGGGAGCGCCACTGCGATAGTTGAGCAGCGAAGTGCCGCCGAGCCAGCCCGAGTAACCGCTTTCGATGGCCTGGAGCTGCTGCTCGGCAAGATCGCGAGGGCTGGGCGGAGCGGCCTGGCGCTGAATGCGAATCCATGGACCGCGAAGAGGCGGAAGATTCTGCTGCTGAAGTTCTTCGTCGGAGGCGCCGGAGCCGGTTGTGGATTCGGGTTGCGTTCGGGATTCGGCGGGCGCGGTGGCGGGTGGCGCGTTTTGGGGTGCAGTGCCGATGGACGCGTTGCCGAGAGTTTGCGTGGACTCCGCGGGTTGGGCAGCGGGTTGGGTAGCGGGTTTGCGCGGGTGCTTGTGTTTTGCGGGCGCGATTTTGGCGGGTGGGCAAACGGGCACGGTCGTCTGGTAGGTGGCCGAAGCGGGAGGCGGAGTTGGCGGCTGCTGTTGCTGCGGTGCGGAGTAAGCGCCGGAAGCCGCGTCCTGCGCGGACGGCGTGTTTTGCGCAATGGTGCTGACGCCGTGATCCGAGTGGGAAGTGGAGTTTCGCGTGGCAGCGGGCGGAGTAGCGGGCGCCGGCGCGCTTGCTTGCGCGGGCGTGGCGTTAGACGGAGTGGATGCGGCGGCTGGAGAAGTGGGCGACGCGGTGGGCACGCTGGCTTGCGGCGGCGTTGCATTGGGGCTCGCGGCAGGCGACACGGCGTTGGGAATGGAGTGAATGAGCGCGGCTGAGCCCTGCGGGGGTTGACTTTCGGTTTGTGCGGTGAAACGGGCCTGGGCTTGCGCGGCGAGAAGGTTCATCGGCTCAGGGCTGATGCGGAGATTGTCCTGTGGTGAAGCGGGTGAAGGCTCGGGCTCGTTGATCCATGGCTGATACGAGGCAGTGATTCCGGTTTGAACTTCCGCGTCGGTTCGCGTTGTGGAGTTGACGTTTTGTTCAAGAGGCGAGAGATGGACACTGCCATTAAACGGCGAAGGCTCGACGGCAGACGAGTTTGTGTTGCTGGCTGTGCGGGGCGAGACGAACACCGGCGGAGTGGACGGCGCAGTTCCCTGCTCTGCTGCTTCATCGCGTGCTGCGAATGGGAGCGGCAGCGGATTATTGGAGGGCGCCGTGGCGAAGGCGGTTGTGGTGTCGGTCGCAGAGGGCAACGAAGGAAGCGTGGCCTGCGGCGAAGAGAGAGATTTGTAGGACGGAAGCGGCGCGAGCTGGTCGGGAGAAGGCTCGTTGAGGGTCGGATCGAGACTTGGATTGAGCAGGCGCTTGATGTCGCCACGGTTCGATGCGGGTAAAAAGCCGAAAGAATTGGCAGCGCCGTTTTCAAAACTGTTGGCTGCAGATCCGGGTGGAGCAGCGGCGATGGCGGCCCGCCAGAATTGGGTGGCGCGCTGCTTGTTGCCGCGAGCCTGCTCAAAGCGGGCGGCGAGCGAGAGGACGTTGGGGTCGGAGGGAAAGCGGTCGAGCGCGGCGCGCAACCAAATCTCGGCCTGGGCCATGTCTTTAGCAGAGATCGCGGACCAGATGGCTCCCTGAAAATCGCCCGAGCCAGCCTGATTCATGGGAATGGATTTGTAGAGCGCGAGTGCGTCCTGCGAGCGGCCGATGCGAGCATAGGCACCGGCAAGGGCGAAACGAATGTCGAGGCTGGCTGGGTAGGTCTCGGCAGCGGCTTCAAGAATCTGCGTGCCGCGAGAGAGCCGGCCGGCGGCAAGATCCTGATTGGCGCGGCGGACGGCCCAGTTGGCCCAGAGGGTTTGCATCTGCTGGCGCTGATCGGCGGTGAGATCAGTGCGCGCGTCAAGAGCGGTGAGGACGGGATAGAGCGCGGCGTCGCTGTGGAGGTTGTAGAGCAGCCAGGCGTGCTGGATCTCAAGCGCAGCAGGGACGGCGGCGCGGTGAAGAAGATAGAAAGTTTCGACGCGATGGACGTAGGCGTTGGCGTGAGGCTCATCGCCGACGGCAACGTAGAGGCTGGCGATGGCTTGCACCCACTCGATGTCGGCTTCGAGAAGGCGGCGCGGTTCGGCGGGGATTTTATTGAGCTCGCCGAGAGCCTCGGCGTTGCGATTAGCGGCCATGAGCGAAAAGACGAGGCCCTTCCACGCGTCGGAGGCGAGCGAGTGCGGAGGATTGAGAGTGAGATCGGGTGGGGCGGCAAGATCGGCGGACTGAACGGCGGTGAGCGGAGAAAAATCGCTGCGAATGGAAGTGCGCCAGAAACTGATGCGGGGAGTGAGGGTGAAGGAGGCGAGCACGAGATGAGGGGCGCGTGCGATTGAAAAACTTCCCTCAGGGGCTAAAGCCCACACTCTTCTTTCAGCCCCTACAGCACGACTAAAGTCGTGCCCTGACACTTCGTGCCGCTCCGGATGCTCCTGTTGGGGCGCGAGACGGGCTGAGCGCGGTGCTGTGCCAGAGATTGCGGGAACCGGTTCGAGCGAGGACTGCGGCGCGGGTGGTGGCGGCAGGTCGTGCGAGTCGGGTTGCGCGTTGACGGGAGACGGAGCTTGCGGGCGGGCTGCGCTTGCGGAAGCACGACGGGCGCGCGCCTTCGTCGGGATCGGGACCGTAGGCCGGGAGAGGCGGAAGCTTGGTGGTTTTGTCGAAGGGCGTGTCGTCGGGATTGAGGAGACGCTGGAGATCGGCGGCCGTGACAGCGCGATGAGGCTGAAGATCTGTGTCGGGATAGTCGAGCACGTGGGCGAGACGATCGACGGGCGTAACGGCGGGCATGGCGGCGATGGACGCGCGATAGTAGTCGGCGGCGCGCTCGTTGTCTCCGCGGGCCTGCTCGTAGCGTGCGGCGAGAGAGAGAATGGCGGGATCGCGCGGGAAACGATCGAGGGCCTGACGCAGCCAGAGCTCGGCCTGATTCTTGTCGTTGGCGGCGAGAGCAGCGCCGACTGCGCCTTCAAAGTCGCCGGCTGAAGCGTCCTGCATGGGGATGGTTCTGTAGATGGCGAGAGCTTCCTTCGCGCGGCCAACGCGCGCATAGCCGCCGGCGACGGCCTTGATCACAGTGAGATTGTTGGGGAAAGCTTGCGATGCGGCGTCGAGAATGTCGACGGCGCGGCGAGGATAACCGTTGTCCATGGCTGCGGCAGCGCGGCGCACGCTCCACTCGGCCCAGATGTTCTGCACGGTTTGGCGTTGGGCAAGGGTCAGATCAGATCGGCCGCCGATGCGCATGAGCGCGGCGTAGAGAGCGCGATCGTTGCCGATGTTGTAGAGCAGCCACGCATTCTGAATATCGATGGCGGGCGGCGGTTGCTGCTTGAGCTTGGCGTAGTACGCAAGCACGCGATCCATATAGGCGACGGCGGTGCTGGTGTCGCCGGTGGTCGCGTAAAGGCCGGCTTCGGTCTGGATGAAATCGATGTCGGATTCAAGCTGCGTGCGGACGGGCGCGGGAATTTGCGCGAGCTGCTGCAGCGCCTGCGAGTTGCGATTGGTGGCAGCGAGGGTGGAGATGAGACCTTTCCATGCAGCGGCGTTGTCAGGATGCGCGGCGAGCATCTGCTGATAGATCGCGAAGGCCTGATCGGTGTTGTTGCGCTCAAGATCGATGGCGGCAAGCTGCAACTGGAGCGCGATGGAAGGCTGATGGCCGGCGGCGAGCTCGAGTTTTTCCGCGCGCTCAAGCATTCCCTGAGCGACGTCAAATTGATTGGCTTGCTGATAGATGGCGCCGAGCTCGGCGAGGAAGCCGGGATCGCCGAGAGCGATCTCGTAGGTGGCCGCGGGGATGCGCTGCACGTCGCTGATGGCCTGCGTGTCCTGGCCCAGCTCGTGATGCGCGCTGACGAGGCCCATCCAGGCGGAGACGTTGGCGGGGTCGGCTCGCGACGACTTGCTCATAGAGCGCGGCGGCCTGCGGAAAACGTTTGGCCTCCATGAGAATGCCGGCGTACTGGAGCTTGGTGTCGTCTTTGAGAGTGCTGCCGTTGCCGGGAAACGGCAAAGCGAGCGCGAGATCGAGAGTGTGCTCGGCATCGACGGTGCGGCCTTGGGCCTGATAGATGGCGGCGAGAGTGCGGAGGAATTCAGGATCCTTGTCGAGGACAGCGCGAACGCTGGGCGGGAATCGCGCGGCGATGGCAAGAGCTCGATCGCTTTGATCGGCGCGTGCATTGGCAATGAAAAGGCCGCGCCAGCCATCGAAAGAAGTTGGCTGAACCTTGAT
Organism: uncultured Acidobacteriaceae bacterium; assembly: GCA_963813015.1. Lineage (GTDB taxonomy): Bacteria > Acidobacteriota > Terriglobia > Terriglobales > Acidobacteriaceae > Telmatobacter. Next base: position 153,415 of record CAWEXN010000007.1, on the reverse strand, counting down.
GAGGAGTTCGTAGACGCGAAGCGGCAGTGGTGTACTGCTGCTCCTTAATGTAGAGGCCGGCCAGGCCGTTGAGGGCCGGAGTGCTTCGAGGATCGATGGCGAGCGCGGCGCGGAATTTTTGGTCGGCGACGTTGAATTGATTTTGGCTGAAGGCCTGCGTGGCTTCGTTCAAGATGAGCCAGAAGCGCGAGTTGGCGAGCGCATCTTCAACGATCTTCGCTTTGTATCCGTTTTGCTCGGCTTGCGTGAAGTTAGTAATGGCGGAGGCGAAGTCCTGCTGGCGCATGCGCAGAAAACCCATTCCAGCGGCAGCGCGGCTGTTGGTTGGGTCTTTTGCGAGGAGTTCGGTGAACAGCTGGTTGGCCTCGTCGAGATGACCCGCGTTGAGGGCCGCGAAGGCTGCGCGCTCGGCGGCCGTGCGCGCAATTCCTGAATTCATTTGCGCGAGTTTTTTCTGGTTCTCATTGAGCTTCGCGGCGAGTTCAGTGTCCTGCGGGTGCGATTTGAGATATTCGCGCAGCTCGGAGGCGGATGCGGGATTGGAGGAGTCCCAGATGAGCGCCTGACGCAGAGCGGATTGCGCAGCGGAATCGGAGGGATGCGCCTGCAAAATGCGAATGCCTTCGGCGCGCGTATGCGGATCGTAGGTGAGCATGACGCCGAGCGCGATGGCGTAGCGCGGGTCGGAGGAATTTCGAGCGACGAGTGCGCGCATACCGGCGATGGCTTGCTGCTTGCCGCTGGCGGTGCCGTAGAGAGTTTGATAGTAGGCCAACGCAATGTCGCCGTTGGGAGGCTGATCGCCGTAAAGCTGGCGATAGATGCGCAGGGCATCGTCATTGCGGCCTTGGCGCGTGAGCTCACCTGCCTGCCTGAGCTGTTCGCTCTCCTGGGCCGAGCTCGACATGGACTGAATGCGAGCGATGTTGGGATCGTTGGGATTGATGGCGCGCAGACGATCGAGGGTCTGATTGGCGAGCGCGTCGGATCCGATGAGCTTGTAATCTTTGGCGAGGCCCGCGAGTGCGTCGGTGTTTTGAGGATCGGAGAGAAGAATCTGCTGCCAAAGCTGGAGGGCCATGTCGGGTCGTCCGCGGGACTCGAGCGCGAGGGCTTTTTCAGCGATGCTGGCGCGAGCGGCTTGAGCGGAATTGGCGACGGAAGAGTTTTGAGCGTGGGCTAGCAGGAGCGTCAGCACCAGGCAGGCCGCACCGATCAAACCCGCTTTCCAAGCTCCCGAGGCCACCGTCATTCGCGCTTCCATTCTACGTTTTATTTTCCGCGCGGACCATACTGGAATCGCGTTGTAAGCGACTCACTTTTAGCTGCGCGCACGTTTTTCGAAGGCGAAATGATGCGAAGGCGCCAACAAGTGTGGAAAACGAGGCAGAAACTCGGCGATGAATCTCCTGACAATGCCCTCCAGCATCGAACGCGCTTGTCCCGATGCGTTTTGTAGAGCGCCGTCCCTACGGGACTCCTCTTTGTTCAATGCGTCTCGCTCCCCACGCTGAAGCGCGGGGCTAACGAACACTGCACCTACGGCGCGAGCGCGAAAAGCAACCGCAGATCCTTCGGTCGCCGCGGCGCCCTCAGGATGACAGCGGTGGTTGAGGAAAATCACGGCGTGTGACGAAATCCGGATTCTGTCAAACCGATCTAATTCTCCATCATCGTCAAGCGCGCTCTGGCTCTCATGCGCAACCATTGGCGCGTCCAGATGGCGAGCAGGAATGCGAGCACGACGACGATGACGGCAATCAGCCACGGATATTCGGCGGCCCAGAGACGGAGTTGCGTGAACCACGGCAACGATCCCACGAAATAAACCTGCGAGCCGACACGAAAGGATCGAAACTCGGTTCCATGAAGGACGGAGACGGAGCCGGAGACGTCGCTGGACTGCTGCACGTTGAGGAACGTGGTGATGAAAGGTTCGAATGTGGACGCGTCCCGGAGATGAATGGCGACGATGCTGCGGCTGCCGGCGATGTCGTAGGGAGATTCGATCCCTTCGATGACGGCGTCGGGCGTGCCACCGGCCGAAAGCTCGCCCGATTCAGTGTGATCGTTGGGACGGAGCTTCCACCACGCGTTGTGAAGGAGCGAGACGAAGAAGCCTGCCGTGTCGTGAACCTGAACCTGCCCGGTACCGAGCGAGACGGGAAGATGGAGCCCAAGTTTCGAAAAGGCCGGCTGATCGTCGCCGGCGCCGATGATGAGAAAGTCAGTGGCGGCGCCGTTTTGGAGAGCGTCGGGACCGGCTACGGTGACGCGCAGGCCGGGGAAGCCGGTTTGGCGGCCGAAGTGGCCCATGAGGGTGACGAATGTTTCAATCTCCTGCTCAGTGGGCGCGGGAGGCAGAACAACCGTGGTGCCGCTCAGGTCAGCGAGGCGCGTGAAAGGAAATCCGGCGTTCGAAAAGATTTCGAGATTGGGCAGCGGCGTCCAGTGCGGATAGCCGCGCAAGTCGAGATAGGAGTCGCGCAGGATAGAGCCCTGAAGGTTGATGGGGGTTGTGTTGTCGCAGTTTTGTTTGAGAGCAAGCTGGAAGGTGTAGTCGAACGAGAGAGTGTTCGAGAACGGGCGCAGGTTGACGACGGGAACGGGGACATCGGTGGTGGTGGTGCGCGATGCATCCTGCCCCGGAGTGAGAGGAGTGGATCCGAGGAACGCGCTGTTGATCCGCACCTGGAGGCTGGAGATAGGGCCGATGGGAATGGAATTGTAGCGATAGACGAGATGCAGGCGCGTGTTGTCGCTGCCGGTTTCGTAGTAGAGGTCGGGCGGAATACGGAAGTAGACATTGAGCGGAGCGGTTCCATCGCCTTGAAGCTGACCGGCAGTCGCATAGTCCCAGAGTGGAATGGTCTGATCGGTGCGGGCCCAGCGAGGCGCGGCGTCGGGAGCTTGCCTGGCGGGCAGGACGAGGCTATTTATCGGGGCCTGCGAACCGGCGAGCGTGTCCCTATGCAGCGCGACGGCTTGAGCGGCAACGAGTGCGTCGTTTGCATTGGGCCCGGTGACGATGAGGATTTTTCCGTAGGGATCGTTGGGGTTGGTGCGCATGGCCACGGTGGGTCCGCTGGGTGAGGAAAGGTTGAACCCGGCGGGAAGGCTCGCGGCATCTTCGGCAATGACGATGGCATTGCCTTGCGGAATGGCGCCGATACGTACAGGAAAACGCACGGGGCGGTCGGCCGAGACGAGACCGAAGTAGCTGGCGACGATGCCCGCCGCCTGAATGGCTTTGAAGGACGGCTGCGTGGGGAAGACAACGGGAATGCTGACAGGCTGGATGACCGCCGGGTCGACGAAGGGGATGGGCAGTTGCTTCAGGTCGTCGGCGAGAGGTAAAAGGTCGCCGCGAATATCGAGAGAAGTGTTCGGATGAACGCGCGCCCAGAGGGCGGTGCTGGCCGGGTCCTCGCAGCTCATGGTGTAGTGGCCGATGAACTCGATGGTGAGCGCGTTGTTATGCACGAGCAACTCGGGCGGAATGTTGAGATCGGCTTCGGAGTCGCTGCCGTCGGAGCCGCCGTACTTCCCTGCCGCCGGTTGGACCGTGGCGAAGAGCGTGCCGTTCAGAATGAGTTTGAGCTGGCTGAGCTGCGGAATGAGAGCGGGAGAAAAAGCGTAGGAGAGGTGAATAGCAGCGGTGCGGACCACATGCGTTTGCGGCAGCGTGAAGTAGATGGTGTGCTGGCGATCGATGGAATGCAGCTCGATTTGCGGTGAGCCTGCATCGGCGAGAGTGAAGGTGTCGTGATACTGGCCGGGTAAGACAGCGGGGTTAGCCGAGTTGGCGGGGTTAGCGGAGTTAGCGTTCGTGCTGTCCCCGGTCCCCGAATGCGCGGGACCGGGGGCACCCGAAGGGTTCGCGGAGTTGGCGGGGTTAGCGGAGTTAGCAGGGTTCGTTGGGATAGCGGATTTCTGTGCGGGCTGTCCGAGGGATTTCGGTGAGCCGGCGACGAGGACAGACGCGAAGAGCAGGATCAATCCCGACTGAGCGATGGAGAGCGGCGCCGATTTACGACGGGCCGTGAGGTCATCGCGGCCAACCAAGCTGAGAGCCGTGGCTTTGAGGCCGCGCATGGAGATCTGGAAGATTCTGCCGAGGCTGCGCAGGACGTTGTCGCTCTCGCGGCCCTCGCCCCACCCGAGCCAGGAATCGGCGCGGGAGTAGAGCTGCATGGTGAGAACCTCCTGCTCCGCGATCGACAGATCGTCGAATCGGACGCGCAACTCCGAACCTTCAAGAGAGACCACGGTGGCATGGAGAGGAACGGATCCCGAGGGCGGCTGAAATACCAGGTCTACCTCAGAATCGGGCGCGAGATCGACGGCTTCGCCGAGTTGGATGCCTGCTCCGCCGTTGGACATGTCGAGTGTCTGGCCCGAGATGAAAATTCCATCGGGCAACTTTACGAGGAGGGGCGTGGAGATGTTGAGGCGCACGGTGGTGCGGCGCTGCATGAGCTCACGCGCGACGGCGGTGCAGACACCGAGAATGATGATGTTGAAGACGCACCACATGACGTTCATCAAAACCGTGCCGCGGCGCGTTGTGTCCCAGATGAAGAAGCGGGGGATGGCGACGAGCAGGCCGGCGATGTTGAAGATGAGCATGACCAGGAAGGGCTGGGCGATGCGTGAATCAAAAAATGTGCGCCGGACGACGCCACCCTTCGAGGTGACGTTGAATTTGCCCAGTTTTGGGCTGATGAGCGCCATCATGGTTGGCAGCAGAATGTAGGGCGAGAGGACGGTTTCGTAAATCTCGTTCCAGAAGGAATGGCGATGATCGCCCTGAATGCGCGAGTTGGTGACGTTGGAGAGGGTTAGGTGAGGCAGCGCGTAGGCCAGGATCGCGGCCCAGTAGCCGGGAATGTTGGTGTGGTTCAAAAGCAGATAGATGAGCGGCGCGGTGAGAAAGATGAGGCGCGGCACGGCGTAGAGAAAATGGCCCACGGCGTTGAAGTAGCAAAGCCGCTGAGGGAATGTCAGGCCGCGCGCGAAGAGCGGATTGTCGGTGCGGAGAACCTGGATCATGCCGCGCGCCCAGCGAATGCGCTGGCCGACGTGCGCGGAAAGGCGCTCGGTGGCGAGTCCTGCGGCCTGAGGAATGTTGATGTAGGCGGTATTCCAGCCAGCCATCTGCATGCGCAGCGAAGTGTGCGCGTCTTCGGTGACGGTTTCCTTGGCGATGCCGCCGATCTCATCAAGGGCCGAGCGGCGCAGGACTGCGCAGGAGCCGCAGAAGAATGAGGCATTCCAGAAGTCGTTGCCATCCTGAACCACGCCGTAGAAGAGCTCGCCTTCATTGGGAATGATGTGGAACTGGCGGAGATTGCGCTCAAACGGATCCGGCGAATAGAAGTGATGCGGAGTCTGCATCACGGCCAGTTTGGGATCGCGCATGAACCAGCCGACAGTCATCTGCAGAAAGCTGCGCGTAGGAACATGGTCGCTGTCGAACACGGCCACGAGCGGCGAGGACATGGTTTCGAGCGCGGTGTTGATGTTGCCGGCCTTGGCGAATTTGTTGTCGGGACGGGTGCGGTAGCCGATTCCCGCTTCGAATGCGAATTCCTCAAATTCCTTGCGGCGGCCATCATCAAGGATGTAGACATGGAGTTTGTCGGCCGGCCAATCCATGTTCAACGCGCCGAGAGCGGTAAAACGGACGACGTCGAGCGGCTCATTGAATGTAGGAATGAGCACGTCGACGTCGGGCCAATCGTCGGGATTTTCAGGGAGCGATACGGGAGCACGGCGCAAGGGCCAGATGGTCTGGAAGTAGCCGAGAAAAAGAATGACAAATGCGTAAGCTTCCGCGAGAAGCAGGCAGAGGATGAAGAATGCGTCCAGCGCGCCCCAGTGATTCGCCGGGTCGCGAAAGAAGCGAACGACCTGCTCGATGCGCCAATATCCGTAGCGGAAGGTACAGAACATGGACAGCATCATGAGGGTCAGCGTGACGAGATAGGAGTCAGAGCCGCGCGCAAGGGCCAGAGCCATGAGGAGGCTGAGCAGACCGAGAACCGCCTGCTGGGGCCAGGTAAGCGGGACGATCGCGAGAAAACAGAAAATGACCGCGACAAGGATGAGAAAAAGGAGGCGAAGGATTTTGGTAAAAACATTTTCACCGGCACCAATATCCTGCCAGATTGTGGTCGCTGTCATCGTTCGCTCCAGCGAACCCCGCGGAAGGTGGTGGTGGCGGCAGCGGAAAGGCTTTTGACCCAGCTGGCCAGGCTGGCGAAATCTTCGGCCACGCCGGAGTTGGGCGCGTAATCAATGATGGTCATGCCCTCGGCCAGCGCTTCACTGACGGCGGGAGCGCGGCGGATCACGAAGGGGAGCAATCGATCGCCGAGTTGTTCGCGGAGCACTTCGCGCACGTCGAGATGCAGCGGGAGCGAGGAATCGAACTGGTTGAGCACGTAGTTGGGCAGCGAGTGAATGGCCGACGCATTGCCGTTGTGATCGAAGAAGGCGTCAATGGAGCTGACGCTGACCACAGAATTCATATCCGGAATCAGCGGAACAAGAATCTGCGGCACGAGGCGCATGATGCGGCGCGTGGTTGCGCCGGAAGCTGTGGCGAGATCGATGATGACGCGGCCGACTCCACGCGCGTGCTTGGAGATTTCTGCAGAGAGAGCTTCCTGCGGCGCGGTTTCAGAGCCGAAGTTTTCGGGATCGAGCGTGATCATTTGAATCGGGGCGTCGCCGCTCGAGACCGGCGGACTGAAGGTGCGCAACATTCCGGGGCGCTGATCGCCGGCGCCGAAGAAGAATGGCAGCAAGCCGTAAGCCGCTGTATCAACCAGCAAGACACGCTCACCGCGTGCCGAGAGCGCGCGACCGAGCGTAGCGACGAGACTGGTTTTTCCCACTCCACCGGCAAGCGAGAAGATGGCTATGACCGGAGCGCGCGCGGCGACGGGAGCGGGGGCCACCTGCGTTGGCGGCACGCTTCCTTCGACGACTCCACGCAAAGCAAACCAGCGCGTGGCAAGACGTTCACGCGAACCCTGCAAAGTGTCTTCGGGCGCGGGCGGAAGACTGGATGGGCTTGAGACTTCAGTCCGCTCCGGCATGAGCCACGCGGGACGGCCTGCATTTTCGGCTGGATCGGCCGACCACGGACTGCGCTTCGGACTGTAGCTTTCTTCGCGCATCGGAGCATGCTGCGCATGGGCTGGCTGGCGGTACGACGGGGGCACGGCTAAACCGCGAAGCGCGGAGGCAAGATCTTCGCGGATGGGATGCTCGGAATGCGAGCGGTCGATATTCGGGCGTTCAGGATTCGGGCTGTCAATAATCGGCCGGTCAGGCGACGTCTGAGCGGGTCGCGGAGGATACAAGGGGGGCTGCGTCGCAGTTGACTGCGGCGAGGATTCGTCTTGTCGCGTGTCGCCGTTGCCTCGCTTTTGCTCCAGAGGCTGCTGCGTGCGCTGGTGTTCCTGCTCCATCGCCTGTTCAACGCGCTGGCGAGCCTTTTCGCGAGTCTGCGCACGCGAGGCAGAAAAATCGCGGTACTTTGCGCCGTGCAGATTCGCCCAGGAGTAGAGCGAAGCTACATCATCCGGGGGTTCGTTTGAATCGGACTGCCCTTTATGCTCCGTCATAATCTATACCAAGGTCTAAAAGTGCAACTCCGCCACGCATTTTTTCAAAAATGTTATGAGCCCAAGATGCCGGCTTGTTGCGATACGGAACACCGGGAACTTGAACCCGGATGGCGGATGAATCCTTAGTGGTCATCGTAGTGTCCGCAGGGGGCCGAGAACAATAACACTTGCACGGCCACGACGCTAACACTTTCAAGCCATCGAAAAGGGCAGAACTGCCTCATTTTCTGAGCGATGCAGGCATTTATCCCCCGTTTGTAATCGCTTTCTCCGTGCCCTATGGGTACCATCGTACACGCGGTTTTGGTTACCGTGCCGGGAAATGTTTTCGATGGCGTGGTGAAGGTTGAAGTGTTGCAATTCGCGGCACGGTGCGAAGCGGAATTGGACACGAGCGAGATGTGTGAATTCCCTGCCCCGAGGGGCAGAATTTGGCGACTGACCCTGTGTTAGTTTGAAGACAGCGGCCTTTAGCGAGCCCGTAGCTCAGTTGGTAGAGCAACGCCCTTTTAAGGCGTGGGTCGTGCGTTCGATCCGCACCGGGCTCACCACTCCCTGGCCGCCGTTCTCAGCGACAACCTGAGGTGAGCTCGCCCGCCGGATCGCACTGGCGGACGGACCCCTGACTTGGCGGAGCCTTCATTGCCGTTCTAGGATGGAGCCTGCGGATTCGGGCTGCTCTCAGCCAAAAACGCAAAGGGGCGGCCAAAATAGGACGGGCAAGGATGGTTTCGGCGGAAGAGATTGTTCAGCTGCAGGATCGGCTGACGCGAGAGTGGCACGAGAAGCCGGACGCGCCGGTGGGCGGATCTTCAGGGCCCGACGGCGAATGGCTGAGGCTCGTGGCGCAGCAGCATCGGGCGAACTTCGACCTGTGGCACATTGAGGACAAGGCACGAACTCCGGGCGCGAGCGATGGAGAGATTGCCCTGGTGAAGCAGGGCGTGGACGTGACCAACCAACTGCGCAACGACCTGGTTGAGGATCTTGATCGCGCAATGATGGGCTGGATGGCGGCGCGCGGCTTGCCGAATGCAGCGGCACCCCTGCAGTCGGAGTCGCCGGGAATGATGATCGACAGGCTATCGATCTTGGCGCTAAAGATCTACCACACGAAAGAAGAGGCGGAGCGAATGGACGCGCCGCCGGGGCATGCGGAGCGGAATCGGGAGCGGCTGGCGATTCTGGAGGAGCAGCGCATCGACCTGGCTGGATGCCTGGACACGCTTTGGCGGGAGACAGTCGGTGGCACGCGGCGCTTCAAACTTTACCGGCAGTTGAAGATGTACAACGATCCAACGCTGAACCCGGCGATCTACGGCAAATCCGGCGCATCCGGGGGCAGCTAAGCAACTGTCAGGAAACACCCATTGACGGAAGGCGGGGTTCTGCGTATAAACATGGCCTAAGAGTCCGCAATGAAATTTCCCCATATGTTAATGGCAGACTCCAAGTAGCGTTGTTCCTCAAAGACGGTCCCTCACCGGACGATGAGCAGGTCCCAGGGGCAAAGGAATACGCGGTTCGGGAAAACTCATGACGCAAGAGGCACGATCCGCGGCGCCCAGCCGCAAGAAGACCACCCCACCGGCCGGAAAGACCGACGGCCGCGGCCGCACCACCCACAATGACGCCGCCGTGCAGCACTACCAGGCTGCTGTGCAACTGCTGCAGCAGGGGAAGTACGAAAAGGCCCTGGGACTGCTGGAGAAACTGCTCCCCGAAGCGCCGGCCGAGATTCAGGACCGCTGCCGCATGTACATCGTCACGTGCCGCCGGCAAATGGAAAAGGACAGCCGTTCCTTCCCCACGCCCGAGGAACATTACGACTACGCCATTTCCCAATTGAATACCGGCTACTACGAGGAAGCGCGCGAACAGTTCAACAGCATACTGAGCGGGCATCCCAATGCCGACTATGCGTTTTACGGTCTGGCGGTGCTCGAATCCATCACGGGGCGCGTGCAGGACTGCCTGAACAATCTGGCTAGGGCCATTGAACTGAATCCGAAGAACCGGTTGCAGGCGCGCGTCGATAACGACTTCCAGAACATGGTGGACGACCCACGGTTCACCGAATTGCTCTATCCTGAAGTTCCGTAGGAAGTGCTTTGAACTCTCCCAAAATAAAAGATGAGCGAGCCCAGGCGCGGAAGCTCGAGCGCGGGGCCTTGTCTGCGGCTCCGGGATTGCGCGTGGTGGCGATGGGCGGCGGAACGGGCCTGTCGACGCTGCTGCGCGGGCTGCGCCGGCATGTGTCTGCACCAGGACACAGCCCGGACGCCACGGGCGCGATTGCGGATCTGGCAGCGGTGGTGACGGTGACCGACGACGGAGGGTCGTCGGGGCGGCTGCGCCAGGACTTCAACATGCTGCCGCCGGGCGACCTGCGGAACTGCATGGTGGCGCTGAGCGAAGAAGAGGATCTGCTTTCGCGGCTGTTCACGCATCGCTTCCGCGGCGGCAATGGGCTCAAGGGCCACAACTTCGGCAACCTGTTTGTGGCGGCGCTGACGGAGATCACGGGCGATTTTGCGCAGGCGGTGCAACTGGCTTCAAAGATTCTGGCCACGCGGGGACGCATCTATCCGGCGACCACGGCGAACGCCACGCTGGTGGCAAGAATGGACGACGGCACAGTGGTGCGCGGAGAGACGAACATCACGGCGAGCAAACGGCGCATTGTGGAACTCACGCTTGATCCGCCGCATCCCGCTCCGCTGCCGGAGACCCTTGAGGCCATCGAGCGCGCCGATTTGATCACCGTCGGTCCGGGATCGCTCTACACTTCGCTCATCACCAATTTGTTAGTGGACGGAATCCCGTCGGCGCTGGGTTCGGCGAAGGGGATCCGCGTTTTCATTTGCAACTTGATGACGCAAGCCAATGAGAGCCTGAACCTGACCGCATCCGAGCACATCGAGCGCATCTACGAGCACACGCGAACGAAGATTTTCGATTACGCCATCGTGAACACGGGACAGTTTTCGGCCGAGACACTGGCCCGCTATTCCGCGGAGGGTGCTGCGCCGATCCTGCCCGATGTTAAGAAGATCGAGGCATTGGGCGTGCGCTGCATCATGGGCAATTTTGCCAGCGAGGAAAACGTCGTCCGACACGCTCCCGGGCGCGTGACCGAAGCCCTGATGAAACTTGCCGCCGACAGCGCGTCCAAGAAGAAGACGTCTAAGTAGAATTGACGGGGCGCGCAATTGGCCAAGCCCGTGGCGGCATCGTACGATTGAGCTTGCGAGCCTTGAGTTTGCGCCACAACCCCGATGGAGAATCCTAGTGAATTCGAAGCAATGTTTACCCTTGTTGTGCTTGACGATAGCTACCGTGCCCTGCTTTGCGCAGGCGACCTCTTCCGCAACTGAGAACGTCACCCGCGCCACACTCTCCAATGGGATGCGCGTGGTGATCATTCCCAACAAGCTGGCGCCCGTGGCAACCGTGGAAGCTAACTTTCTTGTCGGCGGTAATGAGACGCCCGACGGTTTTCCGGGCATGGCCCACGCGCAGGAACACATGGCCTTCCGCGGCTGCTCGGGCATGACCGCCGATCAGACCGCAGCTATCTATGCCCTGCTGGGCGGCGAAGATAATGCGGATACACAGCAGGACATCACACAGTTTTTCACGACCGTGCCATCGGCTAACGTGGATGTGGCGCTACGCGCGCAGGCCGCTTGCGTGAGCGGGATCGACGACGCGCAAAGCGAATGGGACGAGGAACGCGGAGCCATCGAACAGGAAGTGCAGCGCGACCTGTCTAATCCCACGTACAAATTCATCAACCAGCTGAACACGGCGATGTTTGCCGGAACGCCCTACGCACACGATCCGCTGGGAACGAAGGCTTCGTTTGACGCGACCACGGGCGCCCAGTTGAAGGAGTTTTACGAGAAGTGGTACTCGCCCTCGAACATGATTCTCGTGGTGGTGGGCGATGTGGACGCGGCCAAGACGCTCGCGGAAATCAAACAACTCTATTCAGCCACTCCAAAACATGCTGTGCCGGCGCGCCCGACCATTGATCTTCAGCCGTTCAAGACGGACAGCTTCACCATCGACAGCAACCTGCCTTATGTTCTGGGTTTTATTGCGTACCGGATGCCGGGCACCGACTCACCGGATTACGCGGCCGCACAGATTCTTGGGGATGTGTTGGCAAATGAGCGCGCGGATTTGTACGGAATGGTTCCTGCGGGCAAGGCGCTGGCGGCCGAATTTGGATTTGCCGAGGCGTATCGCAAGGCGAGTGTCGGCTACGGGGTAGTCGCGTTGCCGGCCGATGCCGATGCCGCAGGCGCAATGAAGGAGATGCGGCAGATCATTGAGGGCTACGCGACGAACGGGGTGCCCGCGGATCTTGTGGATGCGGCCAAGCGCAGCGAGATTGCGCAAGCCGAGTTCGAACGCAACTCCATTCCTGGCCTTGCGGATGTATGGTCAACCGCGCTTGCGGCAGAGGGCCGCAACTCACCTGAAGAAGATGTGGATGCGATCCGCAAGGTGACCCTGGCCGATGTGAATCGAGTGGCCAAACAGTACTTGCTGAACACGAGCACCATTTCAGCCATTTTGAAGCCGGCGCCCAACGGCGAGGCGGTTGCAGCCAAGGGATTCGGCGGGGCGGAACAGGCGACGTCGGCACCGACGAAGCCCGTGGTGCTGCCAGCTTGGGCCGCTGGTCCGCTGAATGCGATTCAAATGCCGACGGATTCTCTTGCGGTAACAGATATGAAGCTCTCGAACGGAATCCGGCTGATTGTGCGCACCGATCGGACTAGCCCCACCGTGACGCTGACGGGAATGATCAAGCACAACGCCAACCTGCAAACGCCGCCGGGCGAAGACGGGCTGGGCAGCGTGCTCGGCGAACTCTACTCCTACGGAACGCAGACCATGGACCGGCTCACGTTCGCGAAAGCGCTGGACGACATTGCGGCGAACGAAAGCGCCGGGTACCGGTTTTCGCTGACCGTCCTGAAAGAGTATTTCTCGAAAGGCGTTCAACTGCTGGCCGATAACGAACTACATCCCGCACTTCCTGAGCAGGCCTTCGAGATCACGCGCGGCCAGACAGCGCAGTTTGTGGCCGGCAATCTCCAGAGCCCGGGCTACCGAACCTCGCACGCACTGAATCTGGCGCTGGTTCCTGCCGGAGACCCGATTCTGCGCGAGACCACGCCAGACACAGTCTCCAAGCTGACCCTCGCCGAGGTGAAGCAATTTCATGATGAAACGGTGCGGCCCGATCTGACTACCATTGTGGTGATCGGTGACATCACGCCCGATGAAGCCCGCGCGGCGATCGAAAAGTCGTTTGGAGACTGGAAGGCAACAGGTCCGACGCCGAACACTACGCTGCCTGCGATTCCTGTGAACAAAGCTTCGGCAGCAAATGTGCCCGACAACCAGGCGGTGCAGGACACGGTGACGCTGGCCGAGCAGCTCAATCTGAACCGCTTTGACCCCGCATATTACCCGCTCGAGCTTGCCAACCACGTGCTGGGAGGCGGGTTCTATGCCACTCGGCTCTACCACGATTTGCGCCAGGTGGACGGGCTGGTCTACACGGTTGACGTGAGCCTGAACGCATCGAAAACGAGGGCGAGCTATTCGGTGCAGTATGGGTGCGACCCTCAGAATGTGTCGAAGGCCCGGGCCATCATTGTCCGGGACTTGGATCAGATGCGGACTCAGAATGTGTCTGACGCCGAGTTGCTCCAGGCCAAGGCGCTGATGCTCAGGCAGATTCCGCTGAGCACTTCGAGCGAGGATGCGGTTGCGGGTGAACTTCTCGGGTATGCCGAGATTGGCCTGCCCCTCGACGAGCCGGAACTGGCGGCAAAAAAGTACATGGCGCTTACTGCCGACGACGTGAAGAATGCGTTTGCCAAGGAAATTGATACCGGAAACCTGGTGCAGGTGGTTCGCGGACCGGCGCCGCAGTAGACAACGAGTCGAAGCGCGGAGAGGTTCGAAGACCAGCGGACAAGGTGATCGGTGTTGACGAAACTGCGGCGGGATCTTCAGAAGCGGCCGGGAATCCACAAACGACGGTGAAAATAAGTCTGTTCTCGGAGCGATGGATTGCGCTAGATTCTTAACACGCGCTCCGCAGTATTTCCGCGCGACCAGGAGGAAGTATGAGCAAGACCCGGATTTGGGTGGTGGTGAGCTGTTGCTTGATTGCGATGGCGGCGAGCGCGCAGGGACAGCGAAAGGCCGGCCTTTGGGAAGTGACCAGCCAGATGAGCATGAGCGGAATGCCTAATATGCCGCAAATGGGATCGCACACGCAGCAGGTATGCGTAACGCAGGCAATGATCGATAAATACGGCGGCCCGTACAGCAATCCGCAAAATGCGCAGTGCCAGGTGACCAACGTGTCGCTTACGCCGACCGGCATGAGTGCGGACTTGAGCTGCACGGGACGCACGACCATGACGGGAACAGTGAAGACGACGTTCGTGGACGCGAACACGACAAAGACGACGATGCTGATGAATATGACGATGGGCAATGGCCAACAGATGCAGATGACTATGCAGTCAACGTCGACCTATAAAGGAGCCGACTGCGGAAGTGTGCAGCCCCTGGCCATGCCGCCGAGCCAATAGGCGGGCTGCGGACGCCGGCTCCGATGTGCGACAAGAAGCACTCTTAATTAGGCTGAAGAGTTTTAAGGCACCGTGACGTTGACCGACGTCGTTACGGACACGGCGGTGGTGACGTCTGTCGCGGAGATCGTGTAGGCGTAGGTACCCGGCGTGACGACGTCATTGTTGCCGCCGCAGGCACTGATCGCAGCCAAGCCGGCCAGCGCACCGACTGCAAACAAAGTTAGAGTGAGCCAGCGCGCGGCTTTGCGCCGGAATGCAAATCCGAACAGAAGCGCTCCGGCGAGTGCCAAGCTCTGCGGCAGGCCATGGACGCCGCGACGCGGCAGACTGACGGGACAAGGATTGCTACATGGGACAGCAGCGTTGTAAAAGGCAATGGTGCCCGTTACCGCCTCATTCGCGGTGAGCGTAATGGGTGGCTGCGCCGGTACTGCGGCATTACCAGAAGGAACGCCATAGCCGCAGTAGGGTACCGTCACTCCGGCCGGAGGAGTGGGTGGATTGCAATTGACGCGAACCTGGCCAGCGTAGCCGTTGACCGAGGTCAGAATGAAGGAGCTGGAACCAACCCCGCTTGCTGTGCTGGAAGACAAAGTCGCATTTGTGGCTGTGATGGTGAAGGACGGCGACGGTGTGGCGGCCAATAGCGGAGCGGTGGAGAGCGTCACAGAGACAACAGCAAGGGCCCCGAGAACTGCAAGAAAGCGAACCCTTTGCATGGCAGATACCTTTCCGCGGGTGGCTTGCGGCTTTTCTGTGAAGTTAGACGGAGCTCAAATCCAACAGTTGTCTGGTTTTTTAAGCGATTCTACACCTGATTCCGCGGTCCATGGAGCAGAACAAGGGTGAGTCTTCCATTCATGCTTCGACGGTGCGTTTGAGCTGGCCGCAAGCGGCAAAGATGTCGCGGCCGCGCGGCTGACGAATGTAGGCGGGAATTCCCTCACCCGCGAGCGCCTTACGGAACTGCTCCGCGGTTTCAAGTTTTGGAGTTGAGTAGTGGAAATCGGGCCCGGGATTCCATGCAATCAGATTCACTTTGGCGGGCAGGCCGGTGCGGCGCACGAGGCGCGCAAGCTCACGGGCATGCTCGGGGCGGTCGGTGACGCCGCCAAGCAGAACATATTCGAAGGTGATGCGCTCGTGCGGACGGAGGCGGATGGGGCGCACGGCCTCAATGACCTTCGCGATGGGCCATTTCCGGTTGATGGGCATGATTTCGGCGCGAACCTCGTCGTTGGGCGCGTTGAGGCTGATGGCGAGCTTGGGGCGGAGGTCGGGCGGTTCCTGGATGAAACGCTCGATGCCGGGAACGATGCCAGAGGTTGAAACCGTCATGCGTTGCGGGCTCAGGCCGACTTCGCGGACGAGAAGGCGCACGGCGGCCATGAAGTTGTCGTAGTTGAGAAACGGCTCGCCCATACCCATGAAGACAAGGTTCACGCGGTCGCGGCCCACGCGGACGCGATGGCGATCAAGGACAGCGACGACCTGGCCGGCAATCTCGCCCGCGGTCAGATTGCGCTGAAGGCCCAGTTTGGCGGTGAGGCAAAACTGGCAGTTCACCGCGCAACCGACCTGTGAGGAGACGCAGATGGTGGCGCGACGCCAGGATTTCGTGTCTGGATATGGCTCTTCATCCGCGCTGTCGCCGGCCTCGCCGTCGTCGCCTTCAGGCATCCAGACGGTTTCGACGGTTTCGGGCTTCGGACCCGGGCAGCTGACCAGATAACGCTCGGTTCCATCGGCAGATTGGAAGGCTTTGGCGATCTCGGGACGGGCAATCTGCCAGCCTTGGGAGGTGAGTTTCCGGCGCAGGTCCAACGATAAGGTTGTAATCGAAGAAAGTTCTGTAACATATTGATGGTACATAGCTTCTACGATTTGATCGGCGCGCCAGGACAGCTCGCCCTCCCCGGCTAGAACCGTCGCAAGGGCTGCCGCATCCAATCCAAATAGAGGATGAGTTTGCGGGTTAAGGCTCCCTGGGGCCGGCGCGGAAGCAACTACCGGTACGAGTTGATCTGGATTGTCAGGCACGGCATTTTCTGGACACAACTTTCAGCATCATAGCCGGTGTCGCTGCCAGCAGCCCAAAGCTTGCCGGGACCCGATGAATCCCGAATCAATGCAGGACGAACACCCCAGGGACCGAAGGACGGCCGCTGGGGCTCCGGTTAGCCTAGAATCGAGTTTCCACACGATGACGATGAACACTGAGCGAAACCTTCGCCGCACTGAGTTGCCGAACGGCCTGATTGTGCTGACCGAGCGGATGGAGCATGTGCATTCGGTGGCCATGGGCGTGTGGATCAAGTCGGGATCGCGGTGTGAAAGCGCGGAAGTGAACGGCATCTCGCATTTTGTCGAGCACATGCTCTTCAAGGGGACGCGCTCGCGTTCGGCGCAGCACATTGCCCGGGAGATGGATTCGATTGGCGGCAACCTGGACGCGTTCACCAGCAAGGAAACCATCTGCTTCAACGTCAAGTCGCTTTCAGATCATGTGCCCATCGCGCTGGACGTGCTGGCGGATATGGTTCTGAATCCCACGTTTGCGGTGCCGGACATTGAGCGGGAACGCGGTGTGATTCTGGAAGAGATCAAGATCGACGAAGACAATCCGGACGTGCTGGTGCACGAGCTGTTCACGCAAAGCTTCTGGAAGGGACATCCGCTGGGCAGCCCGATCCTGGGAACAACGGAGACGGTGAGACGGCTGGGCCAGCAGCAGCTCTTTGGCTACCATGGCGACCGGTTCCACGGCGGAAACATGGTGTTTTCCGCGGCGGGAAACCTGGACCACGACCAGTTCGTGGAGGCCGTGGCGGCGAAGTTTTCTACGCTCGCAGCCGGCGCGGCGCTTAGTGAACTGTCGGCGCCAGAGCCCAGCGCGCGGATTATTCTGCGCAATAAGAAGGCGCTGGAGCAGGTGCAGATTTGCCTGGGGGTCCCGGCGCCACCGGTTGCGGATGAGAGCCGATTTGCTACCTCGATCCTGAACACGGTGCTGGGCGGGGGCATGAGCTCCAGGCTGTTCCAGAATATCCGCGAGGAGCGGGGGCTGGCCTATTCGGTTTACTCCGATATGAGCCCTTATCGCGATACGGGAAACTTCTGCGTGTATGCGGGGACTTCGGCAGGTAAGACGCTGGAGGTGGTGGACTTGATTCTGGCGGAATTTCGTAACCTGAAAGAGACCCCGATCAACGAGGAAGAATTGACCCGGGCCAAGGATCAACTGAGAGGCAATATTCTGTTGAGCCTGGAGAGCTCGAACGCGCGCATGGCCAACCTTGCACGGCAGGAGATGTACTTCCACCAGTTCTTCTCGGCCGACGAAATCATTGCGCGCATCAACGAGGTGAATGCGGCAGAGGTGCAGGCGATGGCGCAACGGCTCTTTGAGCCGGAGCGCATTGCAGTGACTTTGCTGGGCCGGCTGGATGGGGTGAAGCTGGGCCGTGCAAGGCTGGCATGCTGAGCGATCTATTTCCCAATCGCGTCTATACGTTGTAGCATCTTGACAGAAGGCCGGTGGAAACCGGCCTGTTTCACGAGGCTTTGGGAATTCCATGAACAGTAAGTCCGGCCGCAATCGCTCGCACCGTGTTTTCTCGCCCAATGGCTTCACTTTGATGGAATTGCTGATTGTGATGGCCATCATCGCGATCCTTTCTCTTTTGGCGATCGCCAGCATCAGCGTTTACACGAAGAGAGCGAATGCCTTGTCCGCCGTCAACTCGCTGCAGAAAATCGTGCAGGCGCAGATGATGTATGCGGAGTCGTACCCCGCGAACGGGTATGCGTGCACCCTTGAGGCGCTGGGAGGAGATCCGCACTCCGGACCGCCAACGCCAACGAGCGCGCAACTGCTGCCGTCGGATCTGGCGTCAGGGTTCAAGCAGGGATACGAGTTCAGCCTGGCATGCAGCGACAAGGTGACGGCCAATAACGTCGATCGCTTCAACAGTTTCACGGTCACTGCCAAGCCGCAATCGGTGGGAAAGACGGGGGACCGGGGCTACTGCGACGATGAGACTGACCAGATCAAATTTGATCCCACGGGCGGCGTGAACTGCACGCAGATTCTTGGCCAATGAAGATACGACGATTGAAGATGAAGCGGCGGCCTGGTGTTGGCCGCCGTTTTGTTTTTGGCGACAAACCTTCTCGCCCAGCAGAATCTGCCTTCGGTGCATGAGCTGGCGCAGCGCGTCGACCGGCATTATGACCAGTTACAGTCGCTGAAAGCGGGGTTCAGCGAGAGCTACGCAGGGCTGGGCATGACGAAGACCGAGAGCGGCACGCTTTTCCTGCGCAAGCCGGGGCGCATGATGTGGCGTTACAGCTCGCCGCAGGGGAAGATCTTTCTCCTTGACGGTAAATACGCGTGGTTCTATGCGCAGGGAGACGCGCAGGTGCAGCGCATCCCGGCGAGCGAGCTGGACGATCTGCGCTCGCCGCTGCGTTTTTTGCTGGGCCACACGCAACTTGAAAAGGAGTTGACCGGACTGGCGCTGGCTACATCGCCGAATGGCTCCTTTACGCTGACCGGCCGGCCCAAAGGCCAGGAAAAACGCGTAACGCGGGTTGCGCTGACGGTGACGCGCGACGGCACGATCAACGGGATCGAAGTCGACGAGGCGGACGGGGCGATCACGCAATTCACGTTCACGGACGAGCAGCCGAACGCGCCGATTCCATCGGAGACGTTCCGCTTCACTCCGCCGGCGGGCGTACCGGTAGTGGACGCGATGCCGCCGGTGTGAAGAAGCAGGGACTAAGGGACCAGGGACTAAGGGAATAAATCTGGCCGCTTCCGATCCCGAGACTCACAATTCATACCTGCTCATTCGCCGCAAAGCCCCTTTATAACTCGTCACGTGCTCAGGTGACTGCGCGCACTGACGGCTTCTTCCAGAAGACTACCCTTCGCTTATCTCAGTACCGGGTCCCCGACTCAATTCCTCACCCCCCGAGGAATTTATCTGATCGAGGAGACTTGCCATGAAAAGAACGATCTGCATTGTCGCCGACACTCGCCGCGGCAAGAGCGCTTTCCGCAAATCTGCAGCCTTCCTGCTGGCCTGCTGCGCGCTTGTGCTTTTCTGCGGTTCTGTTGCTGCTGCGCAGGATCAGCAACCTGCCGCGCCAGCCGGCCAGAATCAGCAGCAAACTGCATCGCCTGCCAAGGAGATGCCACCCCTGCCGACGGCGCCTTCCGTGGGCAAGGCGATCGTCTACATTTATCGGCCGGGGGAAGCTGTGCCGGTTCCGCCGCCCATGACCATCTTTACGTCAATGGCGTTTATCTGGCCACTTGATCAACGGCGAATATGCGGGGATGGAGGTGGATCCAGGCAAAGTCGTGGTGACCGGAATGCCGAAGATGTACACCGTCCAGCATTTTCACGGCAGCGGGCGCTGCGGTCAACCACGCCACAAGGAAGGAGAACGAGAGGATTCGGTTCGACGCGATCGAGGGTAAGATCTACTACTGAAATGGACAGCGTCTGCGATGGCCTCGGGCATCAAAGTCACGATGATGGACCCCGCGGTTGGAGCCAGGGAGATGAGCAAGCTGCATCTCTCCAAACCTGTCGAGCAGCCAAACGACAAGAAGAAGGATGCCACGGCAGCGACGCCGAATCCAACGGCAACTCCCGCGCAGCCACCTGCAACTCCTGCGCAGCCCTGACAGCGGGCGCCATGGATCAGACATGAATCGCAAGAGCGGATTCGTCACCGTGCTCGCGGCCGGAATGTGCCTGTTGGCGGTTGCCGGCGCACAAACTCCAAGTCTGAAGGATTCCATCGCGCAGTACGAGCAAGAGGTCGCGAAGGCAAGGTCCGGTCACAAAACGCGTGAGTTGATCCTCTATCTCAATCTTCTCGCCTCGGTCTATCGTCAGTCCGGGCAGTTGCAAAAGGCGCTCGACTCCCTCAATGAGGCGCTTCCCATTGAGCAGAAGGAGAACGGTGCGCTGGGCCAAGCCATGACCTTCAATACCATGGGGCAGGTCTACACCGATCTGGGCCAGGAAGACAAAGCCCTGTCGTATCTGAACCAGGCTCTGCCTTTGTGGCAAACAGCCGGTCAGCGCACCGGCGAAGCGAATGCGCTCACCTTTATCGGCCGGGTGTACGAGAACCTTGGCCAGCATGAAGAAGCGCTCAAGAATCTGAACGATGCCATGGAGATCTGGCACGACATCGACAACCCAGAGACATCTGTGGCCGCTGAAGCTGCTCCGAGCGGGCCTTCGGGCCGGTTCTCACGAAGAATCGAATCCGCGCGAGAGAAATTTACCGCGGCGGCAAACATCAACATCGTCAATGCCAGCGCGATTGGCGAGGCGGGGACGCTCGACGCGCTGGGCAGAACGTACGCCGATGAAGGCCAGGGCCGTGAAGCGCTCAAGTACTTCGAGAAGGCGCTTCCAGTCTTCCAGCAGAGTGGCGAGCGAGCTGGTGAGGCTCTGGTTCTGAACGATATGGGTCCGGCGTACGCCGAGATTGGCCAAAAACAGAAGGCACTCCAATCTCTTAACCAAGCCCTCGGCATCTGGCGCGAAATCGGCAGCCGCGAGGGCGAAGCGCTCACGCTCAACGACATCGGGCGCGTCTATCGCGACCTCGGCCAACAACAAAGTGCGATGGATTACTACAGCCAGGCACTGCCCATCTGGCGCGAGGTTGGAAATCGCAACGGCGAAGGGCTCGCTCTCAGCGACATCGGCCGGGCCTATGCCGACCTGGGCCAGCCGCGCAAGGCGCTTGACTACGCCAACCAGGCCTTGCCGATCTTTCGTGAGACCGGCACCCGCCGCGGCGAAGCCATGACTCTCAACATGATGGGCAAGGATCACACCGATCTGGGAGAGCCAGGCGAGGCAATGAAGCTTGAGTTGCAGGCGCTGGCCATCTGGCGTGAGGTGAAAGATCAGCGCAACGAAGCCCAGGACCTGATGACCCTCTCCTGGTCGTACTCGGCCCTTCAGCAGCCCGACAGTTCCCTGGCCAGCGCTCTCGCCGCCTTGGGCCTTGCAAAAGCGGTAAGCGATCCGGAGGTTGAGGGCGCCATCGAGACCTCGCTGATGATGGGGTTCCGCAAACAGCATCACCTTGAAGAGGCCATCTTCTTCGGTTTTGAAGCGGTCAACTCTTATCAGTCGATTCGGAAAAACATCACTGGATTGGACAAAAATCTTCAGGCTGGCTTTGCGCAATCCAAATCCGGCGCTTATCGCACGCTGGCCGAACTGCTCATTGAAGCCGGGCGCCTGGGCGAAGCGGAGCAGATTCTTGATCTCCTCAAGGAGCAGGAACTGAAAGACCTCGTCCCCGGCTCGGCTCCGGGAGCCGCTGCCGCCATTGAACCGCTCAAGCTTTCTCCCGCGCAGCAGAAGGTTGAATCCTTGCTGCCCGATCTCGAAAAGAAGGCCCGTGACATTGAAGAGTGGAATCTCCAAGCCGCGCAGCTCGAGGCCAGTCCTGCGCGCACGCCCACCGATGATGAGCAATTGAAAACGCTGGCAGCGAACCTTGAGCAAGCGCAATCGGACATTCGCGACAGCTTCGACAACACAATCATTCCGGAACTCGACAAGCAGTCCGCGGGCCAGCCCACTGCCGACTCCGCGCAAAGCTATCTGCAAAGCTCACTCACGAAACTTGGGCCAAACGTGATCGGAATCCGCATACTGCTCGGCGAAGATCACGCCTACGCGATCGTGATCACAGCGAACTCGCGCCAGAAGTTTGAACTTCCCGTCTCCTCGGCCGATCTTCGCAGCAAAGCATTCGAGGCACTCAAAGCCATTAGCTCACCGTCCACCGATCCAAGGCCGCAACTGAACCAGCTCTACACCATGATCCTGGCGCCGCTTGAAGACGAGTTGAAGGCGATCGAAGCGGCAAATGGAGCGCAAGATAACGTCCCCACTTTGCTCTGGTCGCTCGACGACGCATTGCGCTACGTGCCGATGAGTGCGCTCTACGACGGCAACCATTACCTGGTCGAGCGATTCCACAATGTCCTCTTCACCCCCGAAAGCTACGGCCACATCGCGGATGCGCCCATTCAAGGCGGAGATCCGCCCAAGGCGCTGGCCATGGGCCTTTCGAAGAGCTACGACGGGATGCCGGCGCTGCCGGGAGTGATTCCCGAGCTCGACTCGGTCGCACACGATCCTGCCGTGACCGACTCGCACGGCCCCATGCAGGGCAAAGTCCTGCCCGACGGGCAGTTCACACTGGCCGCATTAAAGACTGCTCTCGGCTCCGGCAGCGGATTTCCGGTGGTTCACATCGCCAGCCACTTCGTCCTGATTGCCGGCACAGGCGATGAACCGTTCCTGCTCATGGGCGGCAACACTGCGGGCGACGCGAACGGATTCGAGTGGAACCTTTCTGATATGGAGAACTCGACGGTCACCTTCCACGGAACGCGGCTGCTGACCCTCTCGGCGTGTAGCACAGCGAAGGATTACAAGTCCCGCAACGGCTTCGAGATGGACAGCCTGGGGATGATTGCGCAGCAAAAGGACGCTGGAGCCGTCCTTGCGACTCTGTGGGACGTGAACGACCTCTCGACTAGCCGCATCATGAGCGACTTCTACGATCGCTGGGTCAAGAATCCCGCCAAGGGCAAGGCCGAGGCGCTGCGCCAGGCACAGCTTGCCTTCCTGCACGGCGCTTCCGCTCCATCTGGCGCCAATGCCGGCCGCGGCTTCGAAACCGTCGGCCAATCTTCGACGCAAACTTCGAGCCTCGGCTACGCCCATCCATACTACTGGGCGCCTTTTGTCCTCATTGGCAACTACCAGTAGCGCGCCCGGCCCAGGAAAGGAAATTCATGACGAACTCATCGCCCCGACTGCTCCCGCTCGCCGCCTCGCTCCTTGCAGCGGTTCTATTGACCCCATGCGTTCTGGCACAGGAGGAAATTGCTCCTCCTCAGGGCAACGGTCACGTGGTTGTCTTCGTCTCCGGAATCATGGGCCCCAAGCACGACAAGGCCCTTTCAGAGGCCATCGCAGCGCTGGGTTACGATGTCTACGTCTGCGATGGCAGGAAAATCGCCAAAAACCCGGGTGGCAATCTGCGAGCTGCCATTCAGGCCGCTCAGCAATCGCCGCATGCCCTGCCTGGCAAAGTTGCGCTGGTTGGCATTTCTCTGGGCGGCGGGTTCGCGCTGGGCCTCGGCTCAGAATGGCCCGACGTGGTCGCAGTGGACATCGTCTGGTATCCGGCAACGGGTTTTGCCGCCAGGCTTCCCGGTTTTGCCAGGCGCATGTCTGTCCCGGTGCTGATGTTCGCCGGAGAGGCCGACCATTTTGAGAATTGCTGCCTGATCGAGACAGCGCGCGCCATTGAAACCAGCGCCAAAGCCAACAACGCGCCCTTCGAACTCATTACCTATCCCGGAGCCGATCACGACTTCATCAAGGGCGGCCACAACTACAACCCCGCGGATTACGAGGATGCGCTCAATCGCACCGCGGCCAAATTGAAGGCGGCCTTCGCCGGGCAAGACAGCACGTCAGCCGGCGCCGTGCAGGGTTCCGGCAAGTAGACCGTTTCTATGATGCCGCAAGCGCGCTTCCCAGGCGAGGAGAGGCGTGGCAGGTTAATTCCCCGCCGACGCCCGTACGCTGCTGCCCTGTTTATTTGCCGGACTTAGCCGGAGCGCTGACCGGAGCGGAACCGCCTTCGAGTACTGAGTGCGATCCCGAGGAACGCACAAACAGAACCACGAGGCAGATGGATGTGCACATGAAGATGATCGCCGACCAAGTGGTGAGGCGGGTGAGCACGTTGGCCGCGGCGCGGGGACCGAATGCGGTCTGCGAACCCTGACCGCCGAATGCGCCGGCGAGATCGGCCGAGCGGCCCTGCTGGAGCAGGACGACGCCAATCAGGAAGAAGCACACGATCACGTGCAGGACGACGACAAAGTAGAAGAAAATCTGCATTTCTTAAGCTGCTTTCCATGCGCGCCAGGAGGCCTGAATGAGGACGAGGGGCCCTGGCGCAAGATCTTTGGTGCGGAAGAGGGGACTTGAACCCCTATGCCTTTTGGGCGCCACCCCCTCAAGATGGTGTGTCTGCCAATTTCACCACTTCCGCACGGCGGTGAACCCTATAAGTATAGCAAAGAGAATGTTACGCGAGCCGGCGGCTGGCGACGTCGCCCGATCATCCGGGCTGAAGGCCTCAGGACCATGCGCCGGCCCTGCGTTCGTGGTTTCGCTCAGCTGAAGCGCCGGCGCGAGCGAGTTCAGCGCCGAGGCGCTCCATCCAGCGCGCGAGGGCTTGCTGGTCAGGCGAGCCGGCGGTGTGAGCGGCCTGAACATTGCGCCGCTCCTCGGGTTTGCGATTCTGGCTCAATTTGAATTTGCCTTCAATGCGCGCGATGGGCACGCGAAAACCGACGATGCCCAGGAGCATGGTGCGGCGAAAGCCATCAGGCAAGGCGTGCCAGCGGTCGAGGTAAGCGGGCTCATTCGCAGCGATGAGATCGGCGAGGAGGGTCTCCTTGCCGGGATCGTCTTCCACAAGCGAAAGCGTTCCGTAGGCATGGATCGCGATGTAGTTCCATGTGGGGACGGAGAGTTCCTCCGTATAGAGGGTTGGAGAAACGTAGCTGTGCGGCCCCTGGAAAACGACGAGCGTTTCGCGGCCGGCGAGGGCGCGCCAATGCGGATTTGCTTTGGCGAAGTGTCCTTCGATGACGCCGTGCTCGCCTTCATCCTTGACGATGAGCGGGAGGTGAGTTGCCGCGGCGGATTCGTCAGCCGGCGCGCCTGAGAGCGGGCCGAAGAGCGTGGCAAAGGAGTGCTCGCGCATGGCTTCGAGGAGGATGGCGCGATCGTGAACGAGGTTGAATTTGGGCGAATACATGATTGTAGATTCGTCGTCTGTTGCGACTGAGTTCTCCAAGTCAGGATAGCAATAGTGGTTGGCGCGGAATGACACCGGCTGCCAGATTCGTGCGTTATCCAGCATGGTATAGACTCATCGCAAGCCTATGCGAACAGTTTTGTTGTACGCACTGCTTTTCGCGGCGATTCCGGCTCTCGTGTGGGGCCAGAACTCAGCTGGTCTCCCTTCCACTATGACCAAAACCAAAGCGCTTACGCCTGAAGCAGTTCATCGCTCCGCCATCGTCATCGACACGCACGCCGACACGCCGCAGCGCTTCCTTGACGAGCATTTCGATCTCGGCGATCCGCTGAATGGCGGCGACTGGAATCTGGAGACTGCGCGCAAGGGAAACCTGGGCGCGGAGTTCTTCTCGATCTGGGTTGATCCGGCGCGTTTCAAGGGCCAGTATGCGCGGCGTACTTTGGAGTTGATCGACGCGGTGAAGCAGCAGGTGGCGAAGCACTCCGATCAGATGGAGTTGGTGACTTCGCGCGAAGGAATCGAGCGCGCGCACCGCGACCACAAGATTGCGGCGCTGATGGGAATCGAGGGAGGGCACTCGATCGAGGACTCGCTGGGGCTGCTGCGCCAGTACTATGCGCTGGGCGTGCGCTACATGACGCTGACGTGGGCCAATTCAAACGGCTGGGCCGACAGCTCCGGGGACATTGACGACGCGAGCGTGCCGCACACCAAGGACGGCTTGAGCGAGTTCGGCAAAGATGTGGTTTACGAGATGAACCGGCTGGGAATGATGGTGGATGTGTCGCACGTCTCGGACCGGACGTTTTATCGCACGCTGATCATCTCGCGAGCGCCGGTGATTGCATCGCACTCCTCGGCGCGGGCGCTATGCGATGCGCCGCGCAACATGACGGACGACATGCTGCGCGCGATCGCGAACTCCGGCGGACCGGAGTCGAAGGGCGGCGTGGTGCAAGTGAATTTCTACTCCGCATTTTTGTCGCAGGACTACCGGAATGCGCTGAAGGCGATAACGCCGGAGGTCAATAAGGAGATTGAAGCACTGAAGGCGAAGAACAAAGCCGAAGGGAAAGAGACGACGCAGGCGGAGATCGACAAGTTGCAGCGCGCGGCGGCGGATCGAATTCCGCGGCCGCCGTTCTCGGTGCTGATCGACCACATCGACCACATTGCAAAGGTGGCGGGAGTGGATCATGTGGGGCTGGGTTCGGACTTTGACGGAATCAGCGGGCAGTTGCCGGAGGGGATCGATTCTCCTGCCGATCTGCCGAAGATCACGGCGGCTCTGATGGCTCGCGGCTACTCGGCGGAGGATTGCCGGAAGATTCTGGGCGGAAATCTGCTGCGCGTATTCCGCGAGGTGGAGGCGGTATCGAAGACGCTGCAGGCGGAAGACGCGGCCGAGGATCACGGAGAAGCAGCCGTTCGCCAAGCCGTAGAAATACGGGCACGGTTCAGGGGACAGTGATCCATGAAAGCGCTGGTATCGCATGTGAATTTGAGATGCGCTGATTCCCTGCCCTGCGCGGCGTTCTATACTGTTCCCCTGCTTAACCCGCTCGTACTGGAGGCCCTCCGATGAAATGCCTTGTTCCTATTTTGTTGGCCGTTCTAGTTGTGCCAGTGTTTACTGTGACGCCAGCTCTTCGCGCGCAAGACGAAAAACCTGCAGCGAATTCCGATAGCACCGCAGAGAAGAGCACGAAAGCTACCGCGCCGGCGCCACCGCCCGACTCGACCACGCAGGGCACGATCGATGCGGGCGGGCAGCATATCGCGTACACGGCGATTGCAGGCACCATCACGGTGGGCGCGACCGACACCGACGATGCGCAGCTTGGGCCAGATGGCAAGCCGCTGCCGGGCTCGCAGCTTGCGCTGAGCGTGCCGAAGGAGCCGGCCGACGCGCCGCCAGTGGCGCACATGTTTTACGTGGCCTATTTCAAGACAGGCGCGAATACCGAGAATCGGCCGATCACATTCTTTTATAACGGCGGACCAGGCAGCTCGACGATGTGGCTGCACATGGGATCGCTGGGGCCGAAATATGTGGAGACGGCAGGTGACACGCATTTGCCGGGTGCTCCCTACAAGCTGATCGACAACGCGGACAGTTTGCTGGACGTGAGCGACGAAGTTTTTATCGATATGCCCGGGACAGGTTTTGGGCGGCTTGCCGGCAAGGATGCGAACAAGGCGTTCTGGGGCGTCGATCAAGATGCGGAGGCGTTCGCGCGATTCATCGCGCGCTTTCTGGTGAAATACGACCGGTGGAACTCGCCTAAGTTTCTGTTCGGCGAGAGTTATGGGACAACACGATCCGCGGTGCTGGCTGACATTCTGGAAAACGAAAAGAACGTCGACCTGAATGGAGTGATGCTGCTCGGCGAGATCTTCGACTTTTCCATCGCCACGGGACCGCCTCGGCCCGGCGTGGATTTGCCTTACGAGCTGGCGCTGCCGACTTACGCGGCCACGGCTTGGTACCACAAGAAGCTTTCGCCCCAGCCTGCCGCGCTCGATCCGTTCCTGAAAGAAGTGGAGGATTTCGCTACGGGCGAGTATATGCATGCGCTGGCACAAGGTAACGCGCTGAGCGATACGGAAAAGCAGCAGGTAGCCACGAAGCTGCACGAATACACCGGGCTGCCGGTCGACTACATCGTCAAGGCCGATCTGCGTGTGACTGCGGGCGAGTTCGAAAAGACATTCGACGACCCGGAGGGGATGACGACTGGACGATACGACACGCGCTTTCTGGGCCCGACGCTCGATCCGCTGAGTGAGGCCTCGCAATACGATCCGCAGAGCGCCGCCATTTCGTCAGCGTATTTTTCTCTGGTGAATCTGTATCTGCGGCAGAACCTGAAGTACGGCGCGGGGGAAACGTATCTGCCCAGCGCGCTGTTTGACGGCTTCCGTTGGAACATGACCCGGACCGGGGGCAATGGGTTCGGCGGTGCCCGCGGATTGAATGTGGGCGCGGATCTCGCCGAAGCGATAAAGACGAATCCGCACCTGAAGGTGATGGTGAATGACGGCTACTACGATTTGGCCACGCCGTTTTTCGCCGCGGAATACGAAGAAGAGCACCTGCCGATTCCGGCGTCGCTGACAAAGAATATCGAATACGACTGGTACGAAGCGGGGCACATGGCATACATACGCGACGAATGCCGAAAGTTACTCCACGACCGCGTCGCGGCATTTATCAAGAGCGCGAGCGGCGCGAGGTAAACAGTGATCAGTGGACAGTGGTCAGTGATCAGGGGCCGCCCTGGCGGGAGCGGCGCATCTTTCGGCTGTTCGGGTGAAGCGGAATTCCAGAAACCCGCTCCGCCTGCGCGCTTTATACTAACCATTCGCTCGTAATCCCACACGGAGAAAAGAAAAATGAATTTATGGAGCCGCCGCTTTGCCGCCCTGACGGGAGCAGCGTTCTTGATTCTTTGTGTTTCGGTCCGCGCGCAGGACGATAAGACCGCGGCCAAGCCTGCAACGCCTGCGACGCCTGACAAGAGCGCCGAAGCGGCGGCTCCGCCTGCCGATTCGACGACGCAGGGTTCCGTCACGGTGGGTGGACAGCAGATCGCCTATACGGCGATCGCCGGGACGATTACGGTGGGATCAACCGACGACCAGGATGCGCAACTCGGAGCGGACGGAAAGCCGCAGCCGGGAAGCCAGCTCGCTCTGAACGCGCCCGCGAGTGCGAAGGATGCAACCCCCGTGGCGCGCATGTTCTACGTGGCCTACTTCAAGAAAGACGCGAAGGCTGAGGATCGGCCGATCACGTTCTTCTACAACGGCGGTCCGGGCAGCTCAACGGTGTGGCTCCACATGGGATCGCTTGGACCAAAGCATGTGCTGACAACGGGCGACACGCACCTGCCCGCCGCGCCATACACCATGGTCGACAATCCGAATTCCCTGCTCGATGTGAGCGACCTGGTCTTTGTTGACGCGCCGGGCACCGGCTTTGGGGAGCTCCTCGGTAAAGATCCGCAAAAGGCATTCTGGGGCGTGGATGGCGATGGGAATGCGTATGCGCGATTCATCCAGCGTTTTATTTCGAAGTTTGGGCGATGGAACTCCGCGAAGTTCATCTTTGGCGAGAGCTACGGGACGACGCGTTCGGCAGTGTTGGCCAATCTGCTGGAGAACAAGCTGAACATCGACATCAATGGTGTCATTCTGCTGTCGCAGATTTTCAATTTCACAACAGACATCGATCAACCGAGCGCTAATCCGGGCGTCGATTTGCCGTACGAGCTGGCGCTGCCGACGTTCGCCGCGACTGCGTGGTACCACAAGAAGCTGCCCAACCAGCCGGCTGCGCTGGAGCCATTCCTGAAGGACGTAGAAGAGTTCGCGATGGGACCCTACGCGCATGCGCTGGCGCTGGGAACCGATGTGAGCGCCGAAGAAAAGCAGCAGGTTGCGGAAAGAATGCACGAGGTTACGGGACTGCCGGTGGATTATCTTTTGAAGGCTAATTTGCGCGTTAGCGGTCCGGAGTTTGAAAAGACGCTGCAGGATGCGGACGATTTGACGACGGGGCGGCTGGATACGCGATTCTCGGGGCCGAACCTCGATCCGCTGAGCCAGAATGCTGAGTACGATCCGCAGGAGACGGCGATTTCGTCAGCATACGTGGCACAATTCAATCAATACGTGCGGCGAGACTTGAAATACGGTGACGGGCAAACTTACCAACCGGTGCTGTACACGGCCGAGCCGCAGTGGAATTGGGTCCACAACGGGAACACCGCCAGCGTCAACGTGAGCGGAGACCTGGCGCAGGCGATGAAGACGAATCCGCGGCTGAAGGTGCTGGTAAACGGCGGATACTACGATCTGGCCACGCCGTTCTTTGCTGCGCAATACGAAGAGAAACACCTTCCCATTCCGCAGTCGCTGGCGAAGAACATCAGCTACGCATGGTACGAGTCGGGGCACATGGTCTACGTGCGCGATGAGTGCGTAAAGCAGTTGCACGAAAACGTGGCGGCGTTTATCAAGAGCAGTGTTCAGTGATCAGTTGTCAGTGGTCAGTAACCGAAGGGACCGAGCCTCCCGTCGGGTAGAATTCATCCGACGGTGACTCCGGCAGGGAGCAAGGGAACAAGAACTACTCGCCAGCGGATGGGGGACCCAACGGCTTGGCGTAAACAAATGCCGGGCGATGGCGCGCGTAGAAGTGTTCTTCCCTGCGCTTGCGCAAGTAGCCGCGGGTCTCGTACAGGCGGATCGCGGCGGAATTTTCGACATCCACATGGAGCCATATTGCTGATGCGCCGGCGGCGCGAGCGGAGTTGTGCGCATGGTTGAGTAGTTCAGCGGCGATACCGCGACGGCGCGACCGTGGGTGCACTTCGATGGTCTGAATATAAGCAACGGTGCCCTTGGGCATGGTGGCCCAATCCACAATGGCGAATCCGGCCAATTCAGAATTCTCTTCAGCGATCCAGGTGGCAGAGTTCGAGTTCGTGATCAACTTACGCATCAAAGCGCGGCTGAAGCGGAAAGGTGGTTCGAAGCAAAGCTCTTCGACAGCATAGAGCTGGGCGAAGTCGCGGGGTTGGTATGGACGGTAGAGCATAAAAAGAGATCAGGGGTCAGAGATCAGAGGTCAGAGATCAGTTTTGCCGTGTCTGCTAAACGCTTGCTGATGTCTATCCAAGGTTTGCGGCATTTGAATCGTCCAAAGATCTCAGCTCAGAATGCCGCAGGCCGCCCGAAAGCAGCCTGCTTGATTCACGCTGAGACAGCAGGCTTACACTTTGGCTTCGAGATCCGCGATCACATCGAAGAAACGCTGGTCGAGGCGGCGGTTGGTGGCGATGGCCTCCTTGATGGGAATGTCGGTGATGTCGAGGCCATGAACGACAGCGATGCGGCCCCACTTTTGCTGGTGCACCATGTCAATGGCGTGCAAGCCGTAACGCTGGCCGAGAACGCGGTCGTAGGCCGTGGGAACTCCACCGCGCTGGGTGTGGCCCAAATTCACGGAGCGGGTCTCGTAACCAGTCTTCTTCTCGATAAGCTCGGCAAGCGCTTCGCCAATGCCGGAGAGACGCACGTGGCCGAAGGAGTCCACTTGCTCCGAGCCGATGACCTGGCCCACCTCGGGCAGATGGCAGCCCTCGGCGACTACCACGACGCCGTAATGCTTGCCGTGATCGTAGTTGTATTTAAGCAGCGCGCAGACGTGGTCGATGTCGATCTCTTTTTCGGGAACGAGGATGACATGGGCGCCGCCGGCGACACCGGAGGCGTATGCGATCCAGCCCGCGTCGCGGCCCATGACTTCAATCACGACCACGCGGTTGTGCGAGTCGGCCGTGGTATGGATGCGATCGACAGCCTCGGTGGCAATCATGACCGCGGTATCGAATCCGAAGGTCTGGTCGGTACCGCTGATGTCGTTGTCAATGGTCTTCGGCACGCCGACGGCTTTGACGCCGTGTTCGCTCAGGAAGAGCGTGACCGATTGCGTGTCGTCGCCTCCCAGCGCGATGAGCGCATCGATTTTGTTGGTCTTGAGGACTTCCTGCACTTTGTCGATGCCGCCGGGGATCTTCTTCACATTGGTGCGTGAAGAATGCAGGATCGTGCCGCCCCTGAGCTGAATTCCGTCGACCGCTTCGAGCGTGAGAGGAATGAAATTGTTATCGAGCACGCCGCGCCAGCCGTTCAGAAATCCAATGAACTCGTCTCCGTAGTGATTAATTCCCTTCCTCACGGCCGCATAAATGACCGCATTCAATCCGGGGCAATCGCCGCCGCCGGTCAACAAAGCAATTCGCATCGTGGAATCTCCTAAAAACAGTTCGCAGTTCTTCGTTCACAGTTCGCAGTGCACAGTGGTCAGTATCGGCCGGGTGGTCTGGAAGTTTGAGGGACAGCACACAGTATTTACCGGAGCCGGGGAAAATCACCGGCCGTTGGGACATAAACAGTGTATCGCGCGCCTGTCAATGGGAATCGTGATGCGCCTCACGGCGCCATTGGACAGTATTCAGTGGTCAGTGTTCAGGAGGCCGGAGCTACGATAAGGTATGCCGGAAACTGGCGCTGGATTCCTGCTCGCATTTGTCGGCCTGGTCGTCGCGGTACTTCTGGTGCTGCTGCAATTGACCCGACTGGGCTACCTGATCCGCGCCACGATTCCCGATCGGCCGCGGCAGCGCATGTTCATTGCGTCGGTTGCGTTCTTGATCACCTTTGCCGGCGTGCGCCTGCTGGTTCACCGGATTGCGAATCATGAGGGGCATCTGCAGTGGGTGGTGGTACGCGGGATGCACATTCATCACCTGGTGTGGGGAATTCTGATTCTTCTTTTCGTTGGATACGGGTGGCTGCTCGATCTGGGTTGGTCGCACTCGCCGATGTCGATCTTTCTGGGGCGGCTGATGGCGGTGAGTTACGGGGTGGGAGCGGCGCTCACGCTGGACGAGTTCGCCTTGTGGCTGAGCTTGTCACCCGACGTCTACTGGAGCCGCGAGGGCCGTCTGAGCATCGACGCGGTGATTCTATTTGGAGCTGTGCTGGGGGTGGGCGCGTGGGGCGCGCCGTTTTTCAGGGCGCTGCAACGGCTGTGGCACAGGCGGAAGGTGGTGCGCGAAGGCATCGGCCGGATCAGCCAGCCGATTCGCCGCGGGCGGTTGATTCGTCGGCGTATAGTTCGTCGATTACCGCCGCGTACTGAGTCGTGAGAACACGGCGCTTGATCTTCATGGACGGGGTAAGCTCACCGGATTCCTGCGACCACTCGTCGGCTACGATGCGGAAGCGCTTGAGCGATTCAAAGTTGGCCAAGGAGCCGTTTACCTCGCGGACAATCTCGGCGTAATGAGCCACCACGCGCGAATCGGCAACCAACACGGCACGGGAAGAAGCTGAGATTCCATGATGGCCGGCCCACTGTTCCAGTGCGGCAAAGTTAGGCGAGATGAGCGCGCAGATGAACTTGTGGCGATCGCCGACCAGCGCGGCCTGGGCCACGAAGACGCTGTTTTTCAGCTTGTTCTCGATCGGCTGCGGCGCGACCAGCTTGCCGCCCGAGGTTTTCAGCAGCTCCTTCTTGCGATCGGTGATGGAGAGAAAGCCGTCGGCGTCGAGGTGGGCAATATCGCCGGTGCGGAACCATCCCTCGGCATCAAGACACTCGGCGGTGGCGGCGGGCTTGTGCCAGTAACCGGAGAAGACAGAGGGACCGCGGACGAGCAGCTCACCATCGTCGGCGAGCTTGAGCTCGATGTTCGGCAGGGGCATGCCAACCGTGCCCATGCGATGGTGAATGGGCGTATTGAGCGCGATGACAGGCGCGGTTTCCGTGAGGCCGTAGCCTTCCCAGAGAGCGATTCCCGCGGACGCGAACCAGCGCGCGGTGTCGATACCGAGAGGCGCGCCACCGGAGACGAAGACCCTCACGCGGCCTCCGAAGGCTTCGCTCACTTTGGAATAGACAAGCTTGTTGGCCAGCTTCCACAGCATCGAGTCGGGCTGACGACCGTCGTAAACCGTGGCGGCGAAGTGCGAGCCGAGACGAATGGCACCCGCCAGCAGCGGTTTCTTGACCG
Source organism: uncultured Acidobacteriaceae bacterium (assembly GCA_963813015.1). Lineage (GTDB taxonomy): Bacteria > Acidobacteriota > Terriglobia > Terriglobales > Acidobacteriaceae > Telmatobacter. The sequence goes on along the minus strand of CAWEXN010000007.1, from coordinate 119,641 downwards.
GCGATTGCGAGGCCTTCTGCTCGACAGCCTGACGAATCTTCTCAAAGACACGAGGCACACCGACGATGACCGTGGGACGGACTTCTTTCATGGCCTGCGGGAGCTTGTCGAACTGCGAACAGTACGCCACTTGCGCGCCGTGGTTGTACATCACATAGTCGAGGGCGCGCGCGGTGACGTGAGAAAGAGGCAGAAAGGAGATGCATGCGTCACTCGAATTAAAGCCGAAATCAATGGCCGCAAAATTCTGGTTCGCGGCGAAGTTGCCGTGGGTAAGAGCAACACCTTTCGGCTCGCCGGTGGTTCCCGAGGTGTAGATGAGCGTGGCCAGATCGCCGGGCTCAACGGAACGAACGAGTGCGTCGAAGACAGGATCACGCTTAGCGCCGACCGCGTCGGCGTCGGCTAAAAGTTCACTCATGGTGATGGCGCCTTCGAGAGACGGCGAATCCATCATGACGATGTGCTGCAACTCGGTTTGCGCGCGGACGGATTGCAGCTTGTCGAATTGCTGACGCGTCGAGACAACGGCGATGCGGCAGCCGGCGTCGCGCACCTGCTCGGCGATTTGCTCGCCGGTCAGCGTGGGATAGAGAGGAACATCAGCGGCTCCGACAGCAAGGACGGCGAAATCGGTGACTGCCCACTCCCAGCGGTTCTCGCTGATGAGAGCAATGCGGTCACCCTTCTGCACGCCCAAGCGGAGAAAGGCTGTAGCCAGAGCGCGGACGCGCTGATAGATCTGATCAGAGGAAATGGGATGCCAGTGCCCGAACTCGTCCTGCCAGAGGACTGCGCGCGGGTTGCCTGCCGAGACGATGCGAACAAAGAGGTCATTGACCGTGGAGATTGAAGAAGGAGTCATTGCATGATTTATGGAATCTGGCAATCGTAACACCCGAGCCTTGGTGAGTGTACCAAAAGACAGAGATTAGGGATCAGGGAACAGGGATCAGGCTGTCGCTCCCGGCTTTCAGCTGTGAGCTTGAGGAATCACCAGAGAGCAAAACGATCAAAGGAGAGGCGGAGGGAGGAATGCAGGTGAGATGCGAAGGCGGGACGAGGAGTCCGGCGGGCGCCGGACCCCTCGTGAAGAATGTGCGGTCGAGGACGCCCGCACGACAGCCGAGCAGGAGCCCGGCGTTACATGGCTACTGCAGGGCGTAGACGGTTTGGAGAACCTTCTGCTTGAGAGCGTCGGGAAGCGGCGCATAGGAGAGGTTCGAAACCTCGCTTTCGCCAGAGTTGATGCACCAGCTAAACAGATCTTTCATGATCTTCTCATTCGCCATATTCTTCGGCTGCAAGGGAATGAGGAGATAAGTGAAGCTGGAGACGGGATAGACATTGGGGCCGGGAGCGTTGGTGATGGATACACGATAATCGGCTGGTATTTTGGCGGTCGCGGCAGCGGCTGTCACGCCGTCAATCGAGGCCTTGACGAATTTTCCGTCCGCGTTCTGGACCGATCCGAAGTTGATATGGTTTTGCAAAGCATAAATCAGCTCGACGTAACCGATGGCACCGGGCAATTGGCGAATGTAGCCGGATACGCCTTCGTTGCCCTTGCCTCCCACGCCTGTCGGCCAATTGATTGCCGTTCCCTTGCCCGGACCGCCGGCCCACTCTTTGCTGACCTTGCTCAGGAAGTCGGTCCAAATGAAGGTTGTGCCGCTGCCATCGGAACGATGAACGACGATGATCTTCTGATCGGGCAGATGGACGCCGGGATTATCCTTGGCGATGCGCGGATCGTTCCAGTTCGTGATGTTCCCCAAGAAGATGTCGGCGATTGCAGATTGGCTGAACTTGAGTTCAGCGGTCACGCCGGGCACATTGTAGGCCGGGACGTCCGCACCGAGCACGGTGGGGATGTGAACCAGCTTGACTCCGCACGACTTGAGGAGATCGTCAGTCATGGGCATATCGGATGCGCCGAAGTCGACGGTCCCCGAGCAAACCTGCTTGATGCCACCGCCGGAACCGATGGATTGATAGTTGATTTGGACGCCGGGATGCGCGGCGCTGTACTCAGAGAACCACTTGGAATAGATGGGATATGGGAAGGTGGCGCCAGCGGCTGTAATTGTTTGAGCCTGAGCCGTGCTCAGCGCGCACACGAACAACGCGATGAAAAGCAAGGATTTTTTCACGATTTGCTCCCTTTCGGATTTTCTGCCGAGGTCTATTGTCAACGGCCAATGTTACGGGGAGTTGAAAAGAACAGGGATTAGGGATCAGGGATTAAGGAATAGGACTCACGGCCAGTGGATAAAGGCGAATCGGGCGAATCCTCAACCTAGGAGGGCACGCCAGCGTGGGTTGGCGGAGCTTGCGCGGGCTGCGGGGCGGTTTGCGGCGCGGGAGCCAGGGGCAGCGTGAAGTGGAACGATGCGCCCTTGCCAAGCTCGCTTTCAGCCCAGATGCGTCCGCCGTGGGCCAGCACGATGTGCTTGACGATGGCGAGACCGAGGCCGGTGCCGCCGGACTCGCGTGAGCGGGCCTTGTCGACGCGATAGAAGCGCTCGAAGATGCGTTCCAAATGCTCGGATGAGATGCCGGGGCCGAAGTCCTGAATAGTGAATTGGACCTCGGAGGCAAGGAGACGAGCGCCGGCGCGGATGCGCTTGCCTGTCCCGGCATACTTGAGGGCGTTCTCCATGAGGTTGCCGAAGACCTGGTGCATGGCGTCGGGATCGGCCATGACGAGAGAGTCAGGCGCGCCGGCGGACTGGAGTTGAACGCCGGAGTCGACCACGATGCCGCCGATGGAGTCAATCGCATCCTGAAGCAGCACACTCGCCCGGACGGGTTGGAGGGAAAGCTTGTAATCAGGGCTTTCGACGCTGGCGAGCGCGAGCAGGTCCTCGGTAAGGCGACTCATGCGGCTGGTGTTTTTTAGAATGACGCCAAGAAATTCGAGAGTGGTCTCGGGGCTGGGGTGAGGATCTTCAATAAGCGTTTCGACGTAGCCCTGGATGGAAGTGAGCGGGGTGCGCAGCTCGTGGCTGACGTTAGCGACGAATTCACGGCGGGATTTTTGCGCGGCCTCAATGCTGGTGACGTCGTGGAGCACGACCAGCGCGCCGCCCGCGGGCAATGGAGCGGCGTTGACCTCAAAGACGCGGCCGGGAGCAAGCAGGCTGGCGCGGCCCACGCAGAGCTCGCGGCGCTCGAGCGCGCCACGCACGCAGGCCAGCAGTTCAGGATCGCGCACAAAATGGACGAGCGGACGGCCGGGAGCAATCTGCGATCCAAGAATGCCCTGCATGACGGAATTGGACCAGCGAACGAAGCCGGAGGACGTGATGGCGACAACCGCTTCCTGCATGGAGTCGAGCATGACAGCCAGCTCGTCGCGCCCGCTTTGCAGCTCGGAAAAGTCCCTGCCGAGACGGACCGCAGTTTCGTTGAGCGCAGCCTCCATCGATGAGAGCTCTGCAATTCCGCTGAAGGGACCGGTGGTGGTATCGAGGGCGTTGATGCGGGCCGTGAGATCGCCATCGGCAATGCGGCGAGCGAAGGTGACGACGCGGCGCAGGCGACCGGAGAAGCGTTGAGAAACGAAGGCGGCCATCGGAACAGCTACGGCAAGAGCGATTAAACCCAAAAGAAGGGAGTCCCGGCCAAGCGCGCGCAGGGTGGTCGCGCCCGAGTCCCCGACAAAGACGCCAAAGATCAACGCGCTCGCCACCGTGTAGAGCACAAGCAGGGCGATGAAGAGAACGAGGAGTCTGGCAAAGACTTTGGATGTCATAAAGCAGCTTCTAGCTTCTAGCTCCTAGCTCCTAGCTTCTAGCACTTTTGCATTCTTCTGGGTTACCGGATTCGACGCAATGGTTCGTTCCGATTTTCTCCGGCTAGAAGCTAGCGGCTAGAAGCTCTATTACTCGCCCTTCGGCAGCTCGAAGCGATAGCCGGCGCCGCGCACGGTCTTGAGATAGCGCGGATTCTCCGGGTCGATCTCGATTTTCTCACGGATACGTCGCACATAGACATCGACAGAGCGAGGCGTAACAAAGCGCGCGTCGCCCCAGACAGCGTCGAGAAGGTGATCGCGGCTGAAGACGCGGCCGGGATGGCGGGCCAGATAGTCGAGCAGGCGGAACTCGGTCGCAGTGGTCGTGGTGAGCTCGCCGCGAACCTTGAGTTGCATGGCGCCTGCGTCAATGATGATCTCTTCAAAGCTGATGATGGATGGCGACGTGGGCCGCTCGAATCGGCGCAGCACAGCTTTAACGCGCGCCACGAGTTCGCGCGTGGAAAACGGCTTGGTAATGTAATCGTCGGCGCCGAGATCGAGGCCGAGGACGCGATCGTTTTCTCCGGCGCGAGCGGTGAGAAAGATGATGGGGATGGTGGAAAGTCCGGCGTGATTGCGCAGACGCCGGCAAACGTCGAGACCATCGCCGCCGGGAACCATGATATCGAGCAGAAACAAGGCGGGCGGCCTGCGCTCGGCGTCGGGAATGAGATTGGTGGGGGTGTGGAACAGGCGAGCTTCAAAGCCTGCCGCCTCGAGATGATGTTGCACCAGCCTCGCTATATCGGAGTCGTCTTCCAGAACAAACACGGATTGGCTCAAAACCGTCAGTCCTCGTCCCGCGGCCGTTTGGGATGCTCGGGATCAGTTGACCGCTGGGAACCAAGAACAGAGTAAAACAATCAGGCAAAGAGAATGCAAACGTTTGATGAATTTGGGACTGAGCTGAAATTGGGATCCAACATGTCGATCCCGCCAAGGCCGCATTTGCGAAGCGGACTCTTGCCGATCAATTACCGCTTCTTTCCTTTTTTTGGAGCGGGCTTCTTAGCGGCCGGTTTTACGGGCTTTGCATGAGCTTTTTTGACTGGTTTCGGAGCAGGTTTTGCCTTCGGTTTAGGGCGGGCGGCTTTGGCTGGGGCGTGTTTCTTCGCAGGCGCTTTGGCGGCGACCTTTACCGGCTTGGCAGCAGCCTTGGGCACAGGCTTGGCGATGGGCTTGGCCGGCGCAGCCGCCCGTACGGGTTTTTTCGGTGCATGAGCAGGTTGCGACTTTGCTGGAACGGATTTTGCCGGAGCGGGAGCTGCAGCGGGCTTGGCCGCAACCGGCTTCGTTCCTGGAGCCGGCTTAGAGGCGACAGTCGACTTTGGCCCTTTCTTTCCGGCAAGCTTTTTCGCTGAGGGTGTTTCCTCTTCCCCGACCAGGTCTTCCTCTTCCTCGCCTTCCGAATCATCTTCGATCCCAACGGCCAGCGCGCCTTTGGGCAGAATCGCAAGATCGAGTTCTTCGTCGTCGCCGCCGATTTCCAGATCCTCTTCCGGCAACGCGTCTTCTGCCTCTTCTTCTTCGATTGCCTGCTCCTTGATCCTGGCTCCGGCGCGACGTGCGCGCGAGCGCTTGACTGTGACTTGCGGAGGCGGCGCGGGCGGCGAATATGGCTCGAGAAAGGCGCGCATCTCTTCCGGGGTGGTCAACTTGCCATCGATCAGCTCGAGGAAGATCTTCTGTTTGAGCTCGCCGTAAATGGGCAGCTCGGGGGTAATGCGCATCTCTTGCATCAGGACATACGGGATGCGCTGATGAGCCTCAGGCCAAACCTTGAGGAAGTTATTGAAGCGCTCCTGGACGTCTTTATCCTTGCTTGTAAAGCCAAGCCAGAGAATTGCTTCCGGATCGTAGCTCATGAATAACTTGAAACATGCTGACGGCTTGGCATTCTGCTTGGAGAGAAGCGATTTGGCGAACCCTGAAGCCAGCGAATCCAGCTTGTTCCATTCCTCGACGAAGCCCGGCCGCAAGAGAGACTTCTTGAGCGCCGACAGATCGCGCGACGGCAGCTTGGCAGTGAGCAGTTGCATCTGCGCAGCGGACATGTCGGGATGAACACCCTGCAAGAGGAGTTGCACCGCAAGATCGTGGAGAGCACTCAGCTTGGCCTCATCGGCTTTGGCGGAGGTCCATGCCGGAAACAGAACCTTCATCCAACCTTCGGCTTCGAGCGCGCGCAGAACTTTCAGGCCATCATCTTCGTGGCCGATCTGCTCCAGCTCCTCTTTGCGAGAGTGGGCGGACAAAAACTCGATTACGCCTTCGCTCTTGGCATTGTCGTATCGTGTTTGAGTTCGGGGGTCCATCTCCCAACCCAGGCGCGCACGGAAGCGCGTGGCGCGGATGAGGAGCGAAGGATCTTCAATGAAGCCGTAATTGGAGACGAGGCGCAAGGCGCGCAACTCAATGTCGGCGGCGCCGTTCAAGGGGTCCATGAGAAGGCCGTACGAGCCCTCATTGAGGGAAATGGCCATGGAATTGACCGTGAAGTCGCGTCGGCGAAGATCCTCGTGAATCGAGGCGGGATGAAAGACGGGCTTGCCAGGCTTTGGATATTCAATGCGGTGCGTGCTGACCACGTTCACGCGGACAGTGCCCGGGAAACAGAGGTAAAGGCTGCGTGAAGCTTCGTCCTCGCCCCAGACCTTTCCGCCCAGTTTCTCCAATGGTTTCTTGAGCTTAAGGGCATTGCCATGGAAGGCGACCTCGAGCTCGCGAACGGCATGGCCGCTGGTCAGGTCTCGGACGGCGTCCCCGGTAAGGAAAAGGATGGTTCCCGCTTCGCGCGCGGCGGTTCGCAACTGCGCGAGTGCATTGCGCTGGTCAGCCGAGAGCCGGTTCTCCAGGAGGTAGATATAGTCGGGCATGTTCTAACCTGATTCCGCCGTCTGGACCGCAGCCCAAGTGACTGATGATGCTGCCGTTATGGTGAGACTCACAACAACTTGCAAACAAAGACATTAACACAACTCGCGGCGGAAGGCCAGCGAGGTTGCGCCGAGGTTGCAACTTTTCAGGTGTGGGAATCGTGGACGATTTATGGCGCGATATCGGGTCCAGGTACCCAGATCGTGCAACAGGAGCCGGCGTCGGGTGGCACCGGTACGTGCGACAATCCAGAGCGATGGCCTCGGCACGCAAACCCGTCATAGTGCGCAAGTTCTCCCGAGACTGGTTCGCGGGGTATGCGGCTGCGGAGTTCGGGCAGACGAAACCGGAGCTCGAGTTTCTTGACCTGACCGGCAGAGTGGTGCGCATGGATTGGGAACAGGTGAAGTGGATGTGCTACGTGCGCGCATTGCCTGCAGGTTCGGCGGACCAGGCGGACCCTGAGCGGATGGTACGCAAGCGATTTTCGCTGCGGCCACGCACGGCGGGGTTGTGGATGCGGCTCACGCTGCAGGATGGCGATGAGTTGGAGGGCCTGGCGGCGAATGACCGGAGCCTGGTTGACGGCGCCGGACTACTCCTGACTCCTCCCGACACGCGATCGAACACGCAGCGGATTTATGTGCCGCGGCAAGCGGTTCAGACGCTCGAGGTGCTGAGCCTGATTGGAGCCGCGGGCCGCAAGCGCGCCGAGACACCGAAGCCGAGCGGCGAGCAGCGCGACCTGTTTGGCGGCGACAGCGAGACGGGTTGAAGGAATGCATACGATGCGAGCGCTACTGCTTGAGGAATACAACGAATTGAAGCTGAAGGATGTCCCCATGCCCGAGTTTGGGACATGAGGATGTGCTGATCCGTGTCAAGGCGTGTGGCATCTGTGGCAGCGACGTGCACGGCTACGACGGCAGCACTGGACGCCGGATTCCGCCCTTGATCATGGGCCATGAGGCCGCCGGCATCGTTCACAGCGCAGGACGCGACGTGCAAAGTTTCAAGCCAGGCGACCGCGTGACCTTCGATTCGACCATCTCCTGCGGTGCGTGCCGGTTTTGTGCGGCAGGCGCGGTGAATCTCTGCGAGAAGCGTCAGGTGCTGGGAGTTTCGTGCGGCGAATACCGGCGCAACGGGGCATTCGCCGAATATGTGTCTGTGCCAGCACGGATCGTTTATGCCCTGCCGGACGCGTTCTCGTTTGCCCATGCGGCCCTGATCGAAGCGGTTTCGATCGCGGTTCACGCGGCGAAAATTACCGAGATCCGGCCCGGCTCGACGGCGGTAGTAATTGGTGCCGGGATGATCGGCCTATTGAGTGTCCAGGCTTTTCGCCATTATGGATGCGATCGCGTATTCGCAGTCGATGTGGATGAGACCCGGCTGAAGATGGCGCGGGACCTTGGGGCGACGGATACATTTTCCGGCTCGCGGTCCGAGATCGTTTCGCGGGTTCTTGACGTTACGGATGGCCGCGGAGCAGAGATCGCAGTTGAGGCAGTAGGCGCGCAGGATCCGATCAACACAGCGATCGAATGTGTATGCTCGGGAGGAACCGTGACGTTGATCGGCAACGTCTCGCACAAGGTAGAGATTCCGCTGCAGAGGGTCGTCAGCCGTCAGCTCCGTCTGCTGGGGTCGTGTGCTTCAGCGGGAGAATATCCGGAGTGCATCTCGCTCATGCAAAATGGAGCGATCCGCGTTGAGCCGTTGATCACCGCGGTGGCCCCTTTGAGCGATGCGGCTGGATGGTTCGAACGGCTGCATGCGCGTGAACCGGGGCTGATGAAGGTGGTTCTTGAGCCGTGAGGGAAAGTTGATGAGCACGACTTTATTCGATTTGACGGGCAAGACTGCGGTTGTGACGGGCGCCAGCCGGGGACTGGGCCAATACCTGGGCCGAGCGCTCGCACGAGCCGGCGCGGATCTGGTGATCACCAGCCGGCACCTGCCCGACTTAAAGCCATTTCAGGACGAGATCGAGGCGATCGGGCGAAAGGTGTTGCCGCTCGAATTGGATGTGCGAGATGTTGACGGGATCGGACGCGTGGCCGAGAGCGCCTGGAACCACTTTGGCAAGATCGACATTCTGGTGAACAACGCCGGCTGCAACGTGAGGAAACCCGCGTTGGAGATTACGCCTGACGATTGGAATCTGGTGCTTGAGACCAATCTGCGCGGAGCGTTTTTTGTTGCACAGGCGTTTGCGCGGCATATGGTGAAGCGAGGCTACGGGCGCATCATCAATATCGGTTCGGTCACGAGTGTGTTTGGATACGCGGAAATCGCCCCGTATTGCGCCAGCCGCGGAGGAATCAAGCAACTGACCATGAGTCTGGCGGACGAGTGGGGGCCGTCGGGAATTACCGTGAACTGCCTGGCGCCTGGTTGGTTCCGGACAAAACAGAACGCGGTCCTCTATGAGAATGAAAAGTGGGTCGAGTACATCACCGACCGCATCCCGCTAAAACGTCCGGGGCAGCCGAACGACCTGGATGGCGCGGTGGTCTTTCTGGCGTCGGACGCAAGCGCATATATTACGGGCCAGATTCTCCTGGTGGACGGCGGCATATCAACGGGCGCGACTCGATCGACGGTGTAAGAGGTCGTCTTGGCCGGAGAACCAAAACAATTGCGACAACGGATTCCCATGTACCGCTGGCGGATCGCCTGGCTACTGGGCATCGGCGTGCTCGTCAACTACTTCGATCGAGTAAACCTCTCTGTCGCACACGGCGCTCTCATTGCCTCTTTTGGCATTTCCGATATCGCCTTTGGGTATCTTTCCGGCGCATACAACATCACGTACGCGGCACTCCAGTTGCCGATCGGCGTCATCCTCGACAAGTTCGGCGTGAAACGCGTCGGCCGCATTGGCACGCTGCTCTGGAGCCTGGCGACATTCGGCGCAGCCGCCACGCCTTCAATTGGCGGCCTGTTCGCTGCCCGCTTCCTGCTCGGTGTGGGTGAGGCTCCCACGTTCCCTGCGAATGCCAAGGCCATCGGCGCATGGTTCCCCGAGAACGAGCGCAGCTTCGCGACTTCGTTGTTCGATGCGGCCGCCAAGTTTGCATCGGTAGCCGGCATTCCCCTCATGGGCTTCGTGCTGATTGAGGCCGGCTGGCGTTGGAGCTTCGCCCTCACTGGCTTGATCAGCGCGCTCTATTTTCTCTTTTTCTGGCGGGTGTATCGCGACCCCGACGATGAGCCTCGCCTAAGCGAAGTAGAACGCTGCCATATCCAGGGCGAGAATCCGGAATCCGCGAAGATCAAACCTGTCAATGAGCCCGCTTCATCGCTGTTTCATCTTCTGGCCGACCGCAAAGTGCTCGGGCTCGCCCTCGGTTTTGGCTCCTACAATTACGTCTTCTATCTCCTGCTCACGTGGCTGCCCAGCTACCTTTTGTTCGATCTTCACCTCGACCAAATGCATTCGTTTGTCTACACCAGTGTGCCCTGGCTCTTCGCGACCTTCACCGACATGGCCATTGGGGGCTGGCTTGTGGACCTGCTGCTCAAGCGCGGATGGAGTGGAAGTGCGGTGCGTCGAACTGTTCTCATCGGTGGAACCGCGTTTGGCCTCGGCATCTTTGGCGCCGGGCACACACACAGCGCAACGCAGGCTCTCATTTGGATCAGCATCTCCATCGGTGGCCTGTCCGCTGCGTCTCCTGTGGGATGGTCATTGCCCTCTCTCATTGCCGCCCGCAACGACGTTGGCAAGGTGGGAGGGATCATCAACTTCTCCAACCAAATCTCCGGAATTGCCGCGCCCATCGTCACCGGGTATCTGGTATGCGGTTACGCATTCCTACGTATGGGTCTTTCGCGTCGCAGCAATTTACCTCGTTATCGGCATCGCGGCATACATCTTCCTGCTGGGAAGAATCGAACGGCCTGCGCCCCGCGCGTCGTAGAGCGCTTTCCTTTGGTTTTCCGAAGACCGGTTTGGATGAGAGCCCAGAACTACGCATTCTGAAGCTGACTGACCGGGTCGGCGTCGAGTAAGCTCCGATAGTACTCCGCAGTCAAGCCGAGGACTCGCTCCTCGGAGTAATGTTCTACCACCCAGGCACGCGCTGCGCGGCCCATGTGGAATCGGCGCGCCGGATCGCGAAGGAGCTTGACGACAGCTTCAACGATGGCCTCAGGATAGCCAGGCGGAATGAGAAGGCCGGTCACCTCGGCAACAACCGCATCGCGGGCGCCGGTGGATTCAGTGGTCACGACCGGAATGCCGGTGGCAGCGGCTTCCAGAACAGCATTTGGAAATCCCTCGCGCCAGGTGGGAAGAACCATCAAGTCCATGCCGCGGTAGTAAGGCGCGGTGTCGGCGACGAATCCGGTGCAATGGATGCGCGGATGGGTGAGTATGCGACGACGCAACTCGGCAGCGAGCGCGTCTTCGGCGCGGTCGAACCAGCCGACGAGGAGCAGATGAGTTGACGGCTCCGCCAACAGAATCCGATCGAAAGCCTCGATCAGTTCGGGCAGGCCCTTGTCGCGCGTTAGGCGGCCCACGAAGCCGACGACTGGAGCCTCGCGGGGAATAGAGAACTGTTCGCGCACCGCGCTCGGCCCTGGCGAAAAGCGCTCCACGTCGACGCCATTGCTGCTTCCCTCCCCCAGCACCAGCAACTTGGCGGAGGGAGCGAGGCCGAGCGCGAGTGCCTCAGCGCGGAGACTTTTGCTGTTGCAGAGCACCCTATGTGCGCAGGAGCAGGCCACGCGCTCGGCAGTGAGCAGAACCCAGCGCTTGAAGCCGCGCGACCTTTCGAGCTTTAGCCCGCGCAGCATGTAGATGCGACGGGGAACGCCGCGCAGCAAGGCAGCAAGCATGCCCAGCAGGCCGGCCTTCGGTGTGCTGAACTCGACGAGATCCGGCTTGTAGTTGCCAAGGATCCACCAGAGGCGAAACAGTGCGACGAGATCGGCGAGAGGAGCGATTGAGCGGCGCATGGGGAGCGCGACACATTTCACCCCAGTACACGAGGCTGTGCGCTCGAGCAGTTCGCCAGGGCCGGAGACAAGGACGACACGGAATCCAGCGCGCCGTAGTACGCGTATGCGCCCTCCGAGAATCAGGCATAGCTCCTGCGTCGTCACGCCGAGGAGGATGGTGGGCTGTTCGTTGAAACCGGGAGAGAGCCGGAAGGAAAGAGTCCCTGAATCTGCCATCGAGCGCCTGCGTCGCGTGAGATCCCCGCATGTGAGGGGTGGTCAGCAGATTCTGGTGGGATTCGAGGGCCAGTGTATCAATTTGAAACAACAAGATTAGAGCAATCCAACAAACAGTCAGTGACTGTGAGCACACATCCGGTACTGAGCTTTGGGCGAGAATGGTTTTCCTCTCGGGAAAGTCAGGCGAAGGGAAGCCATGGCGCGACGAACAAGAATCCTGCTGCTCCTTTCGCATTTGGGCGGCGGCGGAGCCGAACACGTAATCGCCTTGCTGGCGCGCGGCTTGTCGCAGGAGAAGTACGAAGTACACCTGGGCCTCGTGGGACAATGCGATCAAAGCGGAGAAACCTTGCCGGCCTGGGTTCATGTGCATCCGCTGGGAGCAGGGCGAGCGCGCGCAGCGGCATTGCCTCTGCTGCGCCTGATCTGGCGGCTTCGGCCAGAGGTGGTGCTCACGGGGGCTGCGGAGGTCAGCTTTCTGGTCTTGATGCTGCGGCCGCTATTTCCAGCCAAAACATCGGTGCTGGTGCGCCAGAATGCCACCGCGACGTCAGTGATGGCATTCGGACGATTGCCGCGGCTCACTCGCCTGCTCTATCGCGTGCTCTATCGAAACTCCGACCAGGTGATCTGCCAGTCGCGAGACATGGCAAGAGACTTGGCGCGGGCCGCGGGAATCGGCGAGGAGCAAATCGCCGTTCTGCCGAATCCCGTGGATCTGGCGGGGATTCGAGCGGTGCTACAGGCACCCGCGAGAAAGAGCATCCCGGGCTCGCAGCTATTGGCAGTGGGAAGGCTGTCGCGTGAGAAGGGCTTCGACCTGCTGCTGCATGCGCTGGCCGTGGTGCGGGAGCGATTTCCCGATGTCAAGCTGATCCTGGTTGGCGCGGGCCATGAAGAGCAGGCTCTCAAGTCGCTCTGCCGCCAGCTGGGAATAGAAGATGCAGTCGGCTTCGCCGGCCACGTCGATCCTCCCTACGCATTCTTCGCACGCACAACACTGTTTGTGCTTCCATCGCGCCATGAAGGCCTGCCGAACGCCCTGCTGGAGGCTGCGGCCGCCGGCTTGCCGATTGTGGCGACGCCTGCATCAGGCGGAGTGGTGGATTTGTTGAGTGGCCGTCCTGGCGCGTGGCTCGCACCGGAAATCTCCGCAGAGGCGCTCGCAGCCACGATCGTGGCAGCGCTCGAGACGTTGAGGCCAGGCGAACGATTTGCTCAGACATTCTTTGCATCGGCTGCCGGGACGATGCAGCAGGCGGTTGTGGAAAAGGACCGGGAAAGCACCGAGCCTTTGGTTTGAACTCGGCACGGAATTAATCAACAACCCACTTTTTCCTGTGAATATTTATTTCTTGACATTTTTTTCGATTAGATGTTTCCTTTGGATACAGTTTCAGTACAGTTTTTCCACACCCCGCGTTGGGAAGTGTTACCAGGGTCACTCTCGCGTTGTCGAGGGAGCCTTGCTCAGACGAAGAAGAATCGGGCGTGCCGGGCCGTCGTATTTTGGGGCTGTAATTATTTAGAGCATCGCCGGAATTCGTCGAGAAAGAGTCCCGCCTAAGCAATTAAAAGCTGTCGTCACGATTCCTGCGCACGATGAGACCGCATCCACTGCGGCCCGCGCCGTTCCAGTTGCGCCGGTTCGAGGCAGATCCATCACGAAGCTTCTTTGCCTGTCTCCGGAGCCGGATGCGGCCCGGGACGTCGCAGTTGTGTCGCTGGAGAAATGCCGTGCTCCGTCCTTGGTTTGGTTTTGCTCTCACAGGGATTTTGTGCGTCCTGTCCCTACCGTTGATTGCCGTCTCCATGCTGATCGCCGGCGCCTGCACAGCGACGGTCGCGCTTGGTTCTCCCCTTCGCGAGCGGCAAAGAATTCGTGAATCCGAGATCGAGAAGAAATGGCGATCGGACGAGTTTGCCTTCGAGCGCGCCATTGAGGCGTATGAGGAGTTGATTGACGCGCATGCGTGGAGGCGCACATGAGCCATGCAGCGATTGCAATCCCCGGCCTGAACCGCATTGGCGGAGCAGAGCGGCAAGCCATGCTGCTGGCCAAAGGGCTTCGCCGGCGTGGTTGGCGCGTGAGTGTGGTTGTGCTTTCCGGCGACGGGGGCGCGGCGGCCGCCGAACTGCGCGCATGCGGCGTGGCGTTCACGAGCCTTGAGATGCGCAAGGGGCTTGCGGATCCTCGAGGCTGGATTCGCTTTCATCGCTGGCTCAAGCGCGAACAGCCCGACGTGCTGCACGCGCACCTTCCGCATGCCGCATGGCTGTGCCGGTGGTCGCGCTTAGCTGCGGCCGTTCCGGTGATGGTTGACACTCTGCATAGTTCTTGCACGGGCAAGAGCGGCCGACGCTTCGGCTATTCGCTCAGCCGCTGGCTGCCCGACCATGTGACCGCCGTCAGCCACGCAACGTCGGTGTCCCATCTGGCTGCGGGGATGGTACGCAAGGAGCGTTTATCCATTCTTGGCAACGGAATTGAAGTGGAGGCATGGGCGCCGAATATTCAGGCACGGGCGAAGGCCCGACGGCAGCTTGGATTGACAGACGAGTTTCTTTGGATGGCGGTGGGCAGGCTGGAAGCTGTCAAGGATTACCCGACTCTCTTGCGTGCGATGGCCAGGGCGCCGGAGAACGCGGGTCTTTTAATTCTGGGCACCGGCCCGCTGGAGGGGGAACTGGTGAAGCAGGCGGAACAATTTGGGCTCAAGCGGCGCGTCTGGTTTATGGGCTTCGAGCCGAATGTCGAACGCTGGATGCAGGCCGCTGATGGCTTCGTTTTGTCGTCCCGCTATGAAGGGCTGCCGATGGTGTTGCTCGAGGCGGGCGCTTGCGGAGTGCCGGCGGTGGCTACCGATGTGCCGGGAACACGGGAAGTAGTGGTTGATGGAGTGAACGGATGGCTCGCCCGTGCGGGAGACCCAAACAACCTGCATGAAGCGATGACGAGACTGATGCGGATGCCGCTGGAAGAACGATATGCGATGGGCGAATGCGCACGGCGCCGCGTGGTCAAGGAGTTCAGCATGGACATCGTGCTCAACCGGTGGGAGCAGCTCTACGAATCACTGCTCGCTCAGAAGAGCGCCATGTGGCGGACGCCCCTGACGGCTCGCGATGCTTTGAGCCGCCACAGCGCCGCCTCGGCATAGAGATATTCGGCCAGGGTCAAGGTTGTGGGCTGGCTGCGAAATAGAACATGATCGACGGAGGTGAACTGATCGGCGTGAACGGATAGAAATGCGTGCAGGGCGGAAATGTCCGCGTCTGAGGCTGTATTGGCGTGCACGCAAATGGTCCATAGTCCTTTTGGCTTGTCGACCGGGCCCCAAAGCTGCTGAGGAATCCAGGTAGCGCCGCCACGCAGGAAGGGAACGCGCGCGAAGCCATCGGAGAGCAACGCGATTCCTTCGGCGCCGAGCGCATCGAGGGTGTTGCGGTCGAAGCCATGACGCGGCGCGACCCAGATTCTTGGGTTAAGCCCGTGCGCGCGCAAAATCCGCAGGCCCTCGATGATCCACGTTCGCTGGGTTTGCGCGGGCACACCGGCAAATTCCGAAGTCCGTGAGAGGCGTACGAGACTGCGGCCATGGCTTGCGCAAATATGGCGATAGCCGTGCAGTCCAACAACGGCCCCCGACACTTCCAACGCGTGTATGCGCAGCCAAAAGGCAGGATCCGGAGTTGCAACACCCAGTTCGGGATCGCGGTTGTCGGGAACGACGGCGAGGATCGGCTGAAGACCGAATTCCTCGATGAGCGACTCGACGCGCCGCCAGCGTTCGAGCGGGACGGTCGGACAAAGGTCGTCGCAGCGGAGAAGATACTCGGCCGGTGAGGGAATCATGCGGCAGCCTCCGCGGCAAAAGCTTGCGCGAGCAGTTTCCTACTCCAGTACCAGAGATAGAAGAATGTGCTCATCGTCCAAAGCGAAGTAGCAAGCGCTATTCCAGCAACCCCAAGCCAGCGCATGAGAACGAGATTGAGCACGATGTCGAGGCCGAGGTTGAGAATGCCGCAGTAAAGGATCAGATCGGTGCGGCGCATGGCGACCACAAAGCGGTAGTAAACGCGGCTGACGACAAAGAATGGGATCTGAACGGCGTACAT
Source organism: uncultured Acidobacteriaceae bacterium (assembly GCA_963813015.1). Lineage (GTDB taxonomy): Bacteria > Acidobacteriota > Terriglobia > Terriglobales > Acidobacteriaceae > Telmatobacter. The sequence continues at coordinate 103,650 of CAWEXN010000007.1, read as the reverse complement.
GGCGAGAACAGAAGCGACCACTGCTGTGTCGCGCGGTCCGAACTGGCCATGCTGGAGGGCGACGCGAACCAGAGGCCGCGCGGCAGCGATAAGCACGACCGCGATGGGCACAGAGACAAGGGCGGAGAGCCGAACCCAGGTGCGGATCGTGCGGAGGCACCCGTTCCAGTCGTGGAAGGCGATGATGCGCGAAAGATACGGCACGATGGCGGTGGAGATGGCGCCGGCCAGCAGCGTGAGCACCACGCTGACAAAGCGATTGGCATACACCAGAGCCGAGACGCTGCCAGCAACGAGCATGGCGGCCATCGCCTGATCGACGAGCAGGCCGCCTGACGATACCACGCTCGAGAGCAACACCGGGCCGTATTGGCCGGCAACCTCGCGGGTCGGCTCGTCCATGCCGTGCCAGCGCAGGCGGAATCGGTAGCCGCGTCTCTGCATCATCCAGGCCACCAATCCGGCATGGAGAAGCGACCCAATGAGCGTGGACCACACCATGGCCCAGATGCCGAAGCGGACCCCGAAGAAAAGCGCGCCGACGATGATCGCAATTGAAATCACGATCGGCGCAAGAGCCGGAACGGTAAATCGATCAACCGTGTTGAGGACGGCAGTGCAGTTGGTAGCGATTCCCGTGATGAGGACAATCGGCAGAAGGCCGTAAAACAAATGCACGGCCAGGGTGAGCTTGGCCGGCGCAAAGTGCGAGGCGATGAGCGGGAAGAAGCCGCGGGCGGCAAGAGCCATGACCGCACTGGCAGCGCCAAGGAAAAGGCACATCCAGAGCATGGAACTCGAGAGAAGCTGCTGAGCGCGCTCGCGGCCCTCTTGTTCCCTCACCCGAACCAGCGTGGGCACGAGAGCCTGATTCATCGATTCCGAAATCAGATTGATGAGCAGGCTGGGAATGAGCGCGGCGGCCAGGAATGCGTCCATGGCGTCGGAGCGGCCATAGACCGAGGCAACTGCGACTTCCTTGAAGGTGGCGAGGATTTTAACGAAGATTCCAGCAGCGCCCACCGAGACAGCGGCGCGGAAGATGGCGCGATTCATGCCCGTGGCCGCGAATGGCAGAGAGGCCCGCCGCCAACCTTGCGAAAGCGTCGACATAGAATTGGCTCGAACGTCTGATCAGGGAGAAATTACAGGCAATCCGTGTACATTCCTACGACAACCGGGTCTGACACGACGGTTCCGTTCCCGTCTACATCGACCCGGACGCCAATTAAAGCTGAGTCGTCACCACAGGCGACGTTAGCGCACTCTGCGAGGCCCGTGACGTATATTTGACCGCTCACTTCGTTGTGCCCGGCGATCTGATAGAAGTCCACTGGGATGTTCTGCGAGGCAAAGAAGCTGGTGACGCCGGCTTTAGTTGTGCCCGGCTTAAGGTAGTTTTTGGCCTCGGCTTTGATTCGTTCGGCTCTCGCCTGCAAATCAGCCGCCCGCTGCTTGCAGCGCGGTGGAACGGGGCGAACGGAGAAGTATGCCTCCCGAACCCAAAACCGAAAATACGGAACCGAAAACCAACTCACAACGCCCGCGACGAGCAAGGCGACTGGTATTCCAATTCCGAGCTTCCATCTTAACTTCATAGCGAGATAAACTCCGTGCGACGCAGACCGCTTTTCATGCCGCGAGCCGCTTGATCTTCGGCCGCTTCTTTTGTAATTCGATCCAAAGATCGTATTGAAGCTGAGCTTTTGAGAAGAAATCCGAAGAAAGTCCAAGCGCCTGTCCCAGGCGAATGCTGAGGTCCACGGTGACGGAGGTCCGGCCATTCAAAATGCGCGAAATGGTGGCGCGGGCTACGCCGATCTGACGCGCAAGAGCGGTGACCGTTGTCTTGCCGAGGAATTCTTTCAACAATTCACCTGGGCTGGCCGGGTTGTGCATTTTCGCCATCTTTGTTTCCTCTTCAGTGATAGTCCCGGTAGTCCACCAGGATCGCGTCTTCACCCTCAAAGCTGAATACAAGCCGCCAGTTCCGGTTAACCGTGACGGCCCAGTGATCCTTGAGCTCTCCCTTCAGAGGATGCCATTTCCAGCCCGGCCGGTTCATATCCTGCGGCGTCGAGGCTAGGTTCAGCGTCGTAAGCAGAATGCGAAGCCGCGCTGCGTGTGCCGGTTGAATTCCCGTCTTCGAGCCGGTCCTAAAGAAATTCTCCAGGCCGGAGTGACGGAATGTTCTGATCACTTTTCGTACTGTAACATACTGTGTTACACCTCCACAAGGTGAGAAACTTCCTCCTGCGCTTGAGCAGGAAGCAGCGGATGCGCGGAGAAACAGGCGACGAGTCCGGCGGGGTCTTCAGCTCCGAGACGGCCGGCAACTGCAACGATAGCCAGCAATAACCATGTGGTGCGGTTCTCTTCCACGGTGGCGGCGAGCGAAGTGAGAATCCAGACCAGCAGCGAAGTGATGAGGGCGAGGCGCAGAGGGCCATTCGTCCGAAGTGCGCAGCGAACTGCGAGAGCGACCAAGGCGACAGCCAGGAACAAGGCGCACAGGCCTCCGCCTACGGCGATGGAAAGCGCGGTGTTGTGCGCGGTGTCGATTGGGGAAAGATGCGCGGCGGCGACGAATGAGCCTGCTCCTGTGCCGACGAGCGGCGCGTGCGCGAAGGCGCGCCATCCGGCGGACCAGATGTTGAAGCGTTGATTCAGATCGCCGGTTCGGAGTTGCTCTGGAATGGTGGCGAGCCGCGCCAGAGTCCCGCCAGGAACGATGAGCCAGAGTGCGGCGAGAAAAGGCGGCACTGCGAAAGCCGCGGCGATGGCGCGGCGGGCACGGCCCTGCGTGAGGAGGAGAACAGAGCCGACGAGCCCGATGACGGCGGCAAGGAAACCTTCGCGCGAGGCCGTCAACAGAACAGCGAAAATTCCCAATGGGAAAAAGCCGAGAGCCAACAGCCGCGGAGGCCAGCGGCGCTCGCAATGAACGAGAAGCGCTGCCAACGGAAAACCAAGATCGAGAAAGCGCGCGACTTCGTTGGGATCCTGACCATACGCGGCGAAGCGGATCTGGCCGGCGGCAATGGCTTCAGGCGAACTGAAGGCCGCGAGCGTGAGAAGCGCAAGCACCCAGCTGCCGGCGACGGTCGCGCGCAGCAGGTTGCGCAGATCGGCGGGAGTGTCGGCAAGCTCCCACATCAGCCAGACGATCATCATCTCCTGGAAATAAGCGCGAATCTTTTCCAGGGTTGCGACAGGATCGATGGTCCAGAAATAGGAACTGCAAAACCAGAGAAAGAGCGCTATGGTGAACAACCAAAACGCGCCCGGAGTGCGCATGCGGCCCGCTTGCAGCACGGCGGGAACCGTGGCGAGGAGCACCAGCAAGCCTGTGATCCGTGCCGCGTTGCCAAGCAAACCTCCAAGATCGAGAGAGTATTCCCACGGGATCGTAAATGCGAAGAGGAGAAGCAAAGTCCACGCGATTCTTCTCATCGTCGCCTCACTAATATCGTTGCGAGTAAACCAATGCCGAGTAAATGGTGACGCCAATCGTGGACTGGATGGCGGACTCCAGCGTGCGATTGATGAGGTTTCTGGCGACAGAATCGGGAACGTAGAGAATGTCGCGATCCTGCACCGGCTGATCGGGATCTTGCCCGCGCAACATGCGGCGAACATTGAGCGCAATCATGGCGCGGCCTCCTTTTTGCTCGCGAATGAGCAGCACTTTGCCGACAGCGGCGTTCTGCGAAGGCCCCCAGGCGAGCGAGAGCGCCTGTACCACAGTGAGGCCCTGCACGGGATCAACCGGGAATCCGCCGGGACGAATCACATCGCCGACGACGTAGACGAGACCGGCGCGGCTCACCTGGACCGTGTCACCGGGGCTGAGCTCGGGATTGTGATCGGAAGACGTGTCAGTACCGCTGGGATCGAGCACAACGGCGTGCGGCGTCTTGGGATCGCCCTGATGAAACACATTTACGAGCCGCCCGGCGTTGGGCGAAAGACCCGACGCGGCAGAGAGCAGATCGAGCAGTCGATGGTGGACGGTGAAGGGATAAACGCCGGGGCGCGTGACTTCGCCGAGGACGCTCACATCCTGCCCGACGTAGGAAGTGACCAGCACTGAAACAAGGGGATGCAAGAGCATGCCCTTGGCAAGCAGCGCCGCTTCAATCGCTCGCGCGGCGGCTTGCTCGTCCATGCCTGCAAGCTTCACTTCACCGATCAGGGGCAGCGTGACCGTGCCTGCGGTCGAGACTCGGGTTGTCGAATGAAATTCAGGCGTGTGGTACTCCGCGATGTCAAGGAAGTCTCCCGGGCCGATGGGCGCAGGCATGGGAGCGGAGGCCTGCGCATTTGCGGAAGGTGTAACGCCGGGCGCGGGCGAAGCGCCGCCAGCATCGTTCCAGATGGCAGGTGCGTCCTTGGGATTGGGCACGCTCCTCGTCTCCTGCGTCTGCGGGAAGCTGGCGACGCCCGAAGGCAAACCCGATGTATTCGGTGTTGGCGCCTGCGCGCGAGTCGATGCACCGGCGCCCAACAGCACAATCAGGGCAAGCAGTGCCGGGCCAGTTGCCGACCCGAGCAACTCGCGCAACAACGCGGCGCCGAGTGCGATCCAAAGCCCTACGAAAAACGTGATCGCGAGATAAAGTGGCAGGTCTGGAGCAACGGGTTTCACTGGCTGGCGCGCATAGTCAACGACGGAGATGTTGGAGGCGCGCACACCGGCAGCGAGGCCTGCTTCTTCCGCCTTGTCCTCGACGCGCAGGTACAAGTCGTGGCTGGCGTTTGCTTCCTGGCGCATGACGGCGTATTCGGTGGCAGCCTCGTTCAGTTTCATGCCTTGATCGGTGGCCTGCGCGAGGCTATTCCGCACCAATTGTTCGCGATCGAGAGCGGTTTGCCAGTTGGAGCGGAAGCGCTCGAGGAGTTTCGCATCCTCGGCCTGCTTTTGCCGGTCGAGATCCTGCAACTGGCGGCCAATTTCGACGACGCGGGGAAAGCCCGGGCCGTGCTCGGCGCTGAGCTGGGCCTGTTCCTGCTCAAGATCGCTGCGCCGAGCGTGGATCTGCTCGAGAAGCGCGGTAGCGAAGTTGGTGTTATCTGCCTGCAGGTGCGGGTCGGAGGCGATGACCGCTTCCGGATCGCCTTGAGACGCAGCGCGATATTCGGCTTCGGCGAGAATGCGATCCGTTGTGGCGGCAACGAGCTGGCGGCTGAGCTCGTCAATCTCAAGCAGCGCCGAACTGTGCTCGGTTTCTCCGGGCTGGCCGTTAGCCATAATCTCCGGCGTGCTCACGATGCCATGCTGGTTTTCGAACTCTGCCAGGCGCTTTTGATCCCGGTCAACGTGTGTCTTCAAATCGGCGAGCTGCGCATTGAGCCAGCCGGAGGCCTGCGCAGTGGCCTGAATCTGCGATTCGGTTTCCTGTTCACCGTAGGCGGCGATGAGCGTGTTTACGACCGTGGCCGAGAGCGTCGCGTCGTGCGAGCGAAAGCGAATCTCGACCAGCATGGTGCGCGGCACCGATTCCACGTGAAGGCGGCGCGAGAAGCGATCGAGCAGCCAGGCCTGGGCGGCGGGCGCGGGCTTGGCGGAATCGAAGCCCGGGAAGTGGTCAGCAAAGTCGTCACAAAAACCGGGAGCACTGTAGAGCTTGAGCGCGACAATCACGCGCCAGGCAATTTGGTCGCTGCGCAATACGCTGGCCAGCGTTTCCAATGCAATGGGCGCAGAAAGAATAGAAGTGGGAATCTGCACTGCAGCGCCGTCAAGGCTTAGCGAGGAAACCGGCGCGGCGCGGAGCTCGACGCGACCGGCAGCTTCATACTGATTGGGCGCTATGAGGCAATAGAGGACGCACGCAGCGAGCAGCGCACCTTCAATGATGATGACGAAACGACGCCTGCGCCGAATCACACGCCAGAGGTCTCGCAAAGAAGTGGACGCTGGCGGAGCGATGCTCGCGGGAGTAGCAGTCGCAGAGTTGCTGACAAGGACTTCGTGGATCGACAAAGCATTCGGCAACGGAAGAAGGCCTCAATGACGACAGGCCACGCACGAGATTGCAGTCCTCTGCGGTTCCGGCCGGAATTCCGGCAAGGAACGCAGGGGCCTGCCGCCGCGCAACGCAGCAAATGCTCGTCATGAGTCTCGTAATCGCCCCACGCCATTGGGGGCAAAGCGATGGCCCTGGCGTTCAGAACGAACAGCTATGCTGGGGAAAATCCCTGACAGTTTCGTTCATCGGAGAGCGATCGTCAATGATCTTGAACAGGATTGGTCGCACAAGCGTGATTGCCGTCACACAGTGAGTGCGCGATCGTTGCGCAGCGGACTACGTTATACGGCATCAGAGGATGCGTTTGCGTCACCGAATAGCCCGGAATGCGGGCGGCGGCGGCGAACTGAGCTTATTTCTGTGTCGTCCTGTACCAGTCGACGGTGCGGCGGAGTCCTTCGTGGAAATCGACCTGCGGGACGTAGTCCAGCAATTCCCTTGCCCGGCTGATGTCGGCCAGAGAGTGCTTGATGTCTCCGGAACGCGACTCCGCATAGGCCGGCTTGCCCTTGTAGCCTGTGAGTTCACTGAGAATCTCAACGACCTGATTGAGCGTGATGGCGGAGCCGGTGGCCACGTTCATCATTTTGCCGGAGACCTTCTCGGCCGGCGCGGACGCGGCCAGAAGGTTGGCGGCAACTACATTCTCAATAAATGTGAAGTCGCGGCTCTGCTCGCCATCTCCATAGATCGTCGGCTGCTCGCCTGCAAGTAGCTTGCGGCAAAAAATGGCCAGCACGCCTGAGTAGTGCGAAGTCGGGTCCTGAAAGGGGCCGAAGACGTTGAAGTAGCGCAGGGTGACGGTCTCAAGCCCATAGACGCGCGCGAAGGCAGTCATATAGTGCTCGCCTGCGAGCTTAGCCACCGCGTAGGGGCTGATGGGGTTGGGCAGCATGTCCTCGCGCTTGGGGAGCGTGGGCGTATCTCCATAGACCGAAGAAGAGCCCGCATAGACGACGCGGCGCACTCCGGCGGCGCGTGCTGCAATCAGCACGTTGAGGGTGGCATCGACGCAGTTGCGGTTGGTGGCGGCGGGATCAGCCACTGAACGCGGAACGCTGGCCAGCGCCGCCTCATGGAAAACGAATTCCATGCCCTCGCATGCTTGGGCGCAGACTGCCGGATCGGCCAGGTCGCCTTCGATGAACTCCATGGCTTCAAGGCCGGCGAGGTTGGCGCGCTTGCCAGTGATAAAGCTGTCGATGCCGCGGACGCTGTCGCCGCGTCTGAGCAGGGCGGCGGCAATCGAACGTCCGATGAACCCCGCGGCTCCGGTAACGAGATATTTGGGCAAGGTCTTTCTCCAAGAGCGAACTCATACGCCGGCATGAGCGGCCTACAAACGTCAGGATACTATTGCGAGCTAACGCTCTATTCCGATGTCAACTGCTGGATTCGAGCGGGTGTAGAATACCAAGCATTCTAATCTGCTTAAGCACCGGATCTCTTTGAATGCTAAGGAGCGTCCATCCATGCGTAAAGCGGTTCTTTCCCCTCTGCTGATTGCGAGCATTCTTGCAACTGCGCAGAGCACATCGTTGCCGAAGTACAAGGTGGTGCGGGGCAACCCGCCGGAGAAGGCAGTTCCAGAGATGAATGCCGCGGCGGACCAAGGTTATCGGTTTCTTCTCGGCGCGCAGCTCGCCATCATGCGCCTAGATACGGCGCCGCCCGACACGTATCGCTATCTGCCGGCTCCCGAAACCGGCTATCGCAATGATTTGCTCAATCAGTTGAACCTGCAGGGCGCGCTCGGTTACGGCTTGCTCAAAGAAACAAAGATCCTCGAGAAAGAACCGCACCCGCGCAATTATGAATACGCATTTATTAACGGGTTCACCAAAAAAGCCCAGGACCAGTCGAAAGATGCCTTGCTGGCGCAGGGCTTTCAGCTGGTGGGATTTCCTGGCAATGAGCCACTTTACATGCGCGAAATCGGCAAGACAGAGCCCGCCCAAAAGCTGGCGCCGCTTCGCATGGTCCGCGCATCGTCAAAGCGCAACCTTTTGAAAAACATCAGTAAACTGGCTGCCGAAAACTACCGGTACCGGTCCAACGCTGATCCGGGCGCATACAGTGTCTATGGAGTGACAATGGAGCTGTGCTCGGCTCAAGATGGAGCTCCGTTTGAGTATCGGGCATTTGAAGTAGGAGAAGCTGTGCAACTCGAGCAGCAGCTCAATGCGCTTGGGCAGGAGGGATTTCGAGTCGTCGCTGAATCGCTCCGGCAGCCGCCGTACCTTGCGGAGCGCCTGGCAAACCACGCACAGAAATTCGTCTATCGCGTCATTGGTGCGACAGACGCGAGCACAACGGAAAATTTTGTTAACGCAGGCGACCGCGATGGATTTGTTCCGATCGCCTTCGCGGCGCACGTTGCCTTAACCGTGCACTTAAATCTCATTCTCGAGAAGGCTGAGCCGGCTTCGGCTCCGTAGCCGGTGCCGGCGGTGCCCCTTCTGGCGCACTATTTGCCGTCGGCGATTCGCTGGAGATCACGTACACCAGGTATCGCTCGCCTTCACGAATTTCGTATGGTTTCCCGCGCCGGACGGCGTCATACACCGCGACCGGAATCAGCGGAAAGTAATAGGCAAGCACGGGAATCATCACGATTGCCGCGCCTGTCTTCTCTTTGGCGGACGATCGCATTTTGGGTCGATAAAAATCCAAATGCAACAACGTACCATTACCAAGCCGGATCGGCCTCAGGATGAGGTCGAAGGCCCCGTTCTTCGCAAACGCCCGCGACGCTTGTACAGTTTTCACCTCGCCTGTAACTTGCGCGCCGGCCTCGAGCAGCGTTGTGCCGTTGACCAGGACCGGCCTGACCACCTTGAACCCGATGGATTGGCCTGCCTGCATGGTCTGCGATGAGAGATTTTCAAGAAGTTCGATTTCAACGGGAGTCTGGGGAGGGACCGGCGTGCCCTGCGCCCCGGCACTTGAAAGCCCGGGCTGCAAGGCTCCAAGTGCGAGCACAACAACGAACACTTTCCGCATAGTGCCTCGTTCGATCTTTCAGGCGTCAGCAGTATAGCCGAAAAGACATTGGATGACTACATTCAATTCGGCGGGCAGAATGGAACGGGTTGGCGACGGGAAGTAAGCGGATGCTGTATCTTTGGGTGGTCCAATCTATGATTTTTCCGCCGCTGACTTTGGCTGAGCCTTTGAGTTTCTCGACGTCTGAAAGGCTGCTGTTCCTGGCGCTGGTGGCCGTCTCAATTTTCGGATTCTTCCATCGTTTCGGACCGATCCTCAGCAAAATCCTGCAATCGAAAAAGGACCCGGGCTTTCATCTGTTCCCCATTGGCAGACGGGTGCGCGACTTTGTGTGGGAAGTGCTGCTCCAGGGTAAGGTCATCCGAGAACGGCCGCTGGCGGGCATAGCGCACGCGCTGGTCTTCTGGGCCTTCTGTGCCTTTGCGCTGGTCACGCTGAACCACTGCGCGACGATTTTCGGATTCGGCTTTCTCGATCCGGCAGGGCGTATCGGCCGGTTTTACTTCGATTTTGCGGCTCTGTTTGCTGCGGCCTGCGCCGTCGGGATCTTCGCGCTGTTTGTGAGGCGGTTCGTTGCGCGGCCGAAGTGGCTGGGCGAAGTCTCCTGGGGATCGGGACTGGTTGCGCTGCTGATCTTCGTACTGATGATCACTTATCTGGCGGCGTTCTTTGTGCCGGGAACGGGAGATGCTGCACATGTGCTGTGGTGGACGCACACACTTGCTCTGCTCGCGTTTCTGCCGGTGATTCCACATACCAAGCACCTGCATCTGGTCCTGAGCCCGTTTACGGTTTTCCTTTCGCGCGGTGGATTTGCCGAGATTCCTCCGCTTGCCGACGACGAAGACTTTGGGCTCGTAACGGGAAAGGATCTTACTCAACTTGTCAGCCTGCAGGCATACTCCTGCGTGGAGTGCGGCCGTTGCATGGAGCATTGCCCGGCCAACAACACGGGTAAGCTGCTCAACCCGAAAGAAATCGTATTGGGGCTGCGCGGCTACCTGAATGAGTTTGGGCCGCACTCTGAAGAGCCGCTGCTTGGCAAGTACAACTCACAGGAGGCCGCGTTTGAATGCACCACGTGCGGAGCGTGCGAGTTCCAGTGCCCTGTGGGGATCGAGCATGTGCCGATCATTGTCGGCCTGCGGCGCGGCGCTGTGAATACCGGCGCATGGGAAAACGATTATGGGGCAAAACTTTTTCTGGCGTTGGAACGCGGGAGCAACGCATTGGGGATGCCCCCGGCAGAACGTGACAAGTTTATGGAGAAGAATGCCCTGCCCCTCTTTGACGGGACACAGGAGTATTGTTTGTGGCTCGGATGCATGGGCGCGTATGACCCGCGCGGACGAGAGATTGTTGTGGCTTTGGTCAGGGTCCTGCGTCACCTCGAGGTTAGCTTCGGCGTGCTGCGCAAGGAGCGCTGCACGGGCGACCCGGTGCGGCGGTTGGGCAATGATTTGCTCTTTCAGCAATTGGCTGAGGCAAACCTTGAGGCGCTGAAGCAGAACAAGGTGAAGAAGATCGTGACCATCTGTCCGCACTGCGTGCGAACGATTCAAGAAGATTGGAAGGCATACGGAACGCCGCCCGAAGTTGAGCATCATAGCGAGTTTCTGGCCCGGTTCGCTGGCCAACTTCCGTCCATCCAAAACCAGGGAAAAATTGTGTTTCACGATCCCTGCTATCTGGGGCGGTATCGCGGGGTTTACGAGGAGCCGCGGAGAGTTGCGGCGCTGTCGGGAGAGCTTGTAGAAGCGCCGCGCTCGCATGAGCGCAGTTTTTGTTGCGGTGCGGGTGGAGGGTTGGTGTTTCTCGGCGAAGAGAAGGGCGAACGCGTGAGCCACGTGCGCGCCGCGGAGCTGGCCGCGACGGGAGCGAGCGTGGTCGGCACGGCCTGCCCCTTCTGCAATACGATGTTCCGGGATGCGTTCGCGGAAAAAGGCGAAGGCGCGCCGGAGCTGATGGACATTGCGCAGCTGGCGGCGCGGGGATTGCCCGAGTGATCCTCGAGAGCGTCGGGAGAATCAGGACATGAAGATTATTGTTGCCATCAAGCAGGTTTCAGATCGAGACGCGCAGGTGCGCATTGCCGCGAACGGGAAGTGGATTGACGAAGCGGATTTGCAATGGGCGATGAACGAGCCGGATGCCTATGCCCTGGAAGAAGCGCTTCAGCTCAAGGAGAAGGCCGGCGGCGAAGTAATTGTGTTGAGCGCCGGGCCGGAGCGTGTGGGATCGACGATTCGCGAGGCTCTCGCAAAAGGCGCGGACCGTGCGATTCACGTTGTCTGCGACGACCTGAACGCGCGCGATGCACTGGGCGTGGCCAGACTTCTGGCCGCGGCCATCAAGCCGGAGAATCCCGACCTTGTGCTCACCGGGATTGCAATCGGAGGACGTGGGGCTCGGGGCAGACGGGCGTCATCGTCGCCGAACTGCTTGGACTGCCGCACGCCACCATGATTCTGCAGGTGGAGAAGACCGACTCAGGCCTCAAAGTGAAGCGCGAGCTGGAAGAGGGATGGTTCCAGTCGATTGAGTTGCCGACGCCGGCGGTGCTGACGATGCAGTCGGGCGGAAACAAGCTGCGATATGCCACGCTGATGGGCATCAAGAAGCGCTAAGACAAAAGAACTGCGAACTGTGAGCGCGGCAGAGCTCAAGCGTTGATGGTGCGCCGACCGTCGTGCTCGAGCAGATCTCTGCGCCGAAGAAGCAAAAGACCACGCAAATCTTGCCGGGCTCGGCCAAAGAAGCAGCGGCAGGGCTGGTGGAGAAGCTGAAAACGCAGGCGCGTGTCCTATGAATATTCTGCTGGTCTTGGAGGAGAGTAATGGGAGTGTCAAAAGAGCGAGTTGGGAAGCGCTTGCGGCCGCGCAACGGCTGGGACCTCGGGAAAGCATCACAGCTGTCGTCATCGGCGCTCAGACCGAAACGTTGGCTGCGGAGGCCGCTGCCAAGCCCGTCGGCAAAGTGATTCGCGTGGAACATCCACTGCTCGCGCAGTACACGGCAGATGGTTTTGCCTGCGCTCTCGAAACGCTACTCCAAAACCAGAGCAGTACGAAGTACGTGGTGTTTCCGCATACCTACCAGGTGCGCGATTACGCGCCGGCGCTGGCTTGCCGCATGGGCCAGGTTCTGATCGGCGACGTGGTGGGGATCGAAGAGGGGCCGAGGTTTGTGCGGCAACTCATGCAGGGGCGATTGACAGGCAGCTACCGGCCTTCCGGCGATGGGCCGTGTTTTGTTTCAGTACAAGCGGGAGCGTTTCGACCCGATGAGACCGCTGCCGGGCCAAATTCATCGGCAGGCCGCGCGCCGGCGCCGATCACGACATTCACGCCGACGATCGATGCCGCGCAAATTCGCACGCGACCCGGCGACCCGTTCCGGGCGTCGGAGCAGACGATCGATCTTGGCTCGGCGCAGCGCATTGTGAGCGTGGGACGCGGCATCAAGGAGGCGCAGAATCTTTCGCTGGTTCAGGAACTGGCCGCAGCTTTGGGCGCTGAGCTGGCTGCCTCGCGGCCCATTTGCGACAACGGATGGCTGCCGATGGAACGGCAGGTGGGCAGTTCGGGCCAGACGGTTGCGCCGAAGCTGTATCTAGCGGTGGGAATCTCGGGCGCAATTCAGCATCTGGTGGGAATGAAGGGTTCGCAGTGCATTGTCGCCATTAATAAGGACCCCGACGCGCCCATCTTCGAGGTGGCCGATTACGGAATTATCGGCGACTTGTTTGAGGTGGTTCCGGCGCTGACCGAGGCAGTGAAGGCGGCGAAGGACTAGGCGGTGCGACAAGGCGCCAGCAGAGTCGGCCAACAACTGGAATCTCTCAAAAATCAATTCCGCTTCGCCAAGTAAACAACAGCGACACCGATGTGTTATGGTTCCATTCTTGTCTCGCGTTCACCTGTGCACGGAGTGAATTTCGATGCTTTTTCCAGAGACGTATCCAGCAGCGCTCGGCCTCACGATCCTGACCATGATTTGCTGGGGATCGTGGGCCAACACGCTCAAACTTTGCCCCGGCTACCGCTTTCAACTCTTCTATTGGGATTACGTTCTGGGAATGGCGGCAGGCGCTGTCTTGTGGGGCCTCACCGCGGGCAGCATCGGAAGCGCCGGAACGCCGTTTCTGGCCGACCTGAAGCAGACTGCTGCGGGGCCGATGCTCTACGCGATTGCGGGTGGCGCGATCTTCAACGTTGCGAACCTGCTGCTGGTGGCCGCGATCGACGTGGCCGGATTGGCGGTTGCCTTCCCTGTCGGGATTGGGCTGGCGCTGGTGATCGGCGCGGTATCGAATTACGTTCTCAAGCCGGTGGGCAACCCGCTTCTGCTGTTCGGCGGCGTTGCGCTCGTCGTGGTGGCAATCGTATTGGACGCGGCAGCCTACCGCAAGCGCGAAGCCACCGCCAAGGCCACGACGGGGCGCGGCATTTTTATCAGCCTTGCCTGCGGCGTGCTGATGGGATGCTTTTATCCGTTTGTGGCGCACGCATTAAATGGCGAACCGGGCAGTGCTGCTCCCGGGCCCTATGCGGTGACGATGTTTTTTATGATCGGCGTGCTGATTTCTGCGGTGCCCGCGAACTGGCTGCTGATGAAGAAACCGCTGGACGGGAAAGAGCCGGTGGATGGCGGCGGCTACTGGCGCGCGCCTCTGGGCTGGCATATGGCTGGAGCGCTGGGAGGAGCCATCTGGTGCACGGGCGGCGTGGCGAATTTCCTCGCGTCGGGTGCGCATCTGGTGGGGCCAGCAGTTTCTTATAGCATTGGTCAGGGCGCAACCATGGTCTCCGCCTGCTGGGGCGTTTTTGTGTGGCACGAGTTTGCCGGCGCTCCGCGACAGGCCAAGACATTTCTGGTTTTGATGTTTATCTTTTTCTTAACCGGGCTGGGATTGGTTGCCGTAGCTCCGCTCTATTTGGATTGGAGATTAGGTTGACACAGATTGGCCTCCCACCCTAAACGAATCCGCAACTGCGGATTTGTTTAGGATGGGGCACCCGCTCCGCTGTATTGAGATTCCGTTATGAGTGATTCACGCAAGCCAATCGTGATCGTCGGCAGCATCACCATGGACCTGGTCACCCGTACGCCGCGGATTCCGGCGATCGGGCAAACGCTGATCGGAACTGGCTTTGAGACGACGCCGGGAGGCAAAGGCGCCAACCAAGCGGTCGCGGCGGCGCGGCTTGGCTATCCCGTGGCCATGGTGGCCAAGGTGGGCGACGACGCGTACGGGCCGGCGCTGATTCAGAATCTGAAGCGCGCGGGCGTGGCGACGGCGGGAATGTCGCAGGTGCCCGGCTCTTCAGGACTGGCGCCGATGTTCGTGGCCGACGATGGCCTGAACGCGATTGTGGTGGTTCCGGGCGCCAACGGAAAAATGGATCGTGCCATCGTGGATAGCCATGCGGAGCTGATTCGCTCCGCGGGGATGGTCTTGTGCCAGCTCGAGATTCCCATGGACACGCTGAGCTACACGCTGGATTTTTGCGCGCGGGCAGGCGTGCCGGTGATGCTCGATCCTGCGCCGGCAGCTGATTTACCGTCGGCGGTTTGGCAGCAGGTGGCATGGTTTACGCCCAATGAAACCGAGGCCGCGCATTACGTCGGCGACGGGGCAGATGCTGAGGAAAGCGCCAAAAGGCTTCTTGAGAAGGGGCTGCGCGGCGTGGTGCTCAAGCGCGGGGGAGAAGGCGCTTACGTAGCTGTCGCGGGCGGCAAAGCCGGGTGGGTAAAGCCGTTCAAAGTGGACGCGATCGATACCGTCGCCGCCGGCGATTGCTTCAACGGCGCATTCGCTGTGGCGTTGCTTGAAGGCAACGATCCATGGGCCGCTGCACGATTCGCCAACGCGGCCGCGGCAATTTGCGTCACGCGTAAAGGTGCGGCCGCTTCCATGCCGATGCGCGCCGAAGTGGACGAGTTTCTCAGCGCGAAAGCTTGAACAGCATCAGGAGCAAAGGCAGGCCGGAGAATCCTTCCAGCCCGCTCTCGCTCAATTAATGAACACTCCGCTCACCACACATGACATGCGTTGTCGGGCATCATGGGCTGGCCCACTTTGCACCCGAAGGCTTTGCCGAACGGCGTCAAATTCTGCACAACGCCATTGACGCGGATAAAATCCGGGGAATGCGGATCGGTCTGGACCAGCAATCTGGTGAGCTGTGGACGCCAGGCGCCGCACCAATCCTGCCCGAACGCCATGAAGAACTCCTGCTGCGGCGTGTAGCCGGAATCATCCTTCGCAGTCATATCGATGCCTTTGCGCTTGGCGTCGGCCAGGAATGCCATATACGCGAGGCGCAGGCCGCCGTTGTCAGCGGTATTCTCGCCCAGAGTCAGCTGTCCGTTTACTTTCACGTCATCCACAGCCGTAAAGTTGCCGTACTCGTGCACTTCGCAATCCGTCATGGCGTTGAACTTCTTGCGATCGTCCGCCGTCCACCAATCGGACAGATTTCCATTGCCATCAAACTGGCTTCCCTGGTCGTCAAAGCCGTGGGTCAACTCGTGCCCCACAAAGAATCCCATGTGCCCGTAGTTTTCCGCATCGGTTGCCTTGGGATCGAATACCGGGGCCTGCAGAAACGCAGCGGGAAAGTTAATGTCGTTCATCGACGGGTCGTAAAAGGCATTGACGGTAGCAGGAGTAGTAATCCACTCGCCGCGGTCTACGGGCTTGCCAATCTTGGCGAGCTGGCGATGGTTTTCGAATTCTGCCGCGCGGAATTCATTGCCAAGCGCATCGCCACGAACCACAGACAGCTTTGAGTAGTCACGCCAGTGATCGGGATAGCCGATTTTGTTGGCGACCATATGCAGCTTGGCTTTTGCTTTTTCCCTCGTTTCAGCGCTCATCCAATCCTGTGTGTCCAGCTCCTGGTCCATCGCATCCTCGATGTCGTGGACCATTTGCACCGTGAAGGCTTTTTGCGCGGCGGAAAATTGCGAATTCACATAGACCTGTCCAAGCGCCTCGCCGAGGGCGCCGTCGGTCGCCGAGACACAGCGCTGCCAGCGCGGCCGCTGCACCGGCTGTCCGTTGAGCTCGTGGCCGAAAAACTCAAAATTCGCATCGTCGATCGCTTTGGGCAGCGCGTAGTGGGGAGTGCTGTGCACCAGTTGCCAGCGAAGATACGTCTTGATGGTTTCAAGGTCCGTGGAATCGAGAACGGCCTGGAGCCCCTTGAAGAAATCCGGATTCGCTACGTTCAAATCGGCAATGCCCGGCACGCCGGTACGCGCGAAGAATTGTGGCCAATCAATCGCCGGAGTGAGCTGAGCCAATTGAGATGTGGGCATCATGTGATAGACCTTGTGGGGATCGCGGCGATCGGTCACATCCATCGACGCTTTGGCCAGCGCCGTTTCAAGAGCCATGATTTTGTCGGCGTCAGCGGAGGCTTTGTCCGCCGGCTCGCCCAGCAAGCCCAGCATCGTTGCTATATGTGCGACATAATCCTTGCGGGTTTTTTCGTCGGCATCGCCAGTGCGGAAATAGTAGTCGCGTTCCGGCAGGCCGAGACCGCCCTGGTCGACAAACGCGATCTGCTTGCGAGCGTCGGCAAAGTCCTGCTGCTCCGAATAGCTGAAGAAAGCGCCCACGTTGATCATCTGGTCGTGAGCGAGCAGATCGGTGAGCTGCTTCTTGTCGCTCAGCGCGGAGATTCGGTCGAGCTCGGGTTGCAGCGGCTTCAGCCCGTCGGCGTAGACCGCCTTCTCATCCAAGCAGCTCGCGTAGAAGTCGCCGATCTTCTGCTCGTTTGCAGTGTGTTGTGCGGCTTTGTCGGCTACCTGGTCCAGTAGCGTGTGCAGCGACGTCTGCGTGTAGTCGTAAACCATGTACAGGGTGTCGTAGCCGGGTTTGTCGGCGGGAATTGGATACAACTTGGCGAAATTCCCGCAGGCGTACTGCACGAAGTTGACGCACGGGTCGGCAGTGGTATCGATGAACTGCCTATCGAGTCCCGGCGGAAGGGTGACCGTTTCGCTCGAACCGCCCGGCGTTGTGGCCGGGGCTTGAGCGTGGGCAGCGGGAACCTGGACCACAAATACGAAACTGCCTGCCAGCAGCACGGCTGCCGCACCAAAAAGTCGATCCATCTTGAAAGTCTCCAGAAACAAAATGGGGTGGTTCTCAGTCTCGAAAAGCAATATCAATCATTTTAGGTCTCAGGCGAGCGGCCTTCGGCTGCGGACGTTGCACTTTGTCACGCTGATTTGCATCTTGTCACAAAGTCATCCCTTGAGCCTGAAGCTGGACCATTTAGATAGGGAATGAGCTTGGTCGAAGGGAAATACGAGCTGGAATCCAATTGGGTTCCCGACGGAAGGGATCCGACGGCGATCACGGACACAAATCATCACGCACATGCGCCGCACGGACATCCTACCCGCCGTGCGCGCACGCGTGAAAAGAGTCGCTAAGCCACTAGCGCCATCTCGCGAATAGTTTCCTTGCGCGATGTGAGGCGGTCGATCAGGTCGGTGCGCACCTCGTAGCCTCGGCCAGGTGTGTCGGGGATCGCAATCTCGCCTTGATCGGAGACCGTAACTCCGGGCTCAATGATGTCATCGGCAAAATAGCGCGCCGAAGCAGACACGTCGCCGGGCAGCGTGAAGCCTTCGAGGGTAGAAAGCGCGATGTTGTGTGCGCGTCCGATGCCGGACTCGAGCATTCCACCGCACCAGACGGGAACTCCACGCTCCATCGCCGCATTGTGTACGGCAATGGCCTCGGAGAAACCTCCGACCCGCCCCAGTTTGACGTTGATGATCTTGCAGGACTCCATCTCGATGGCCGCCAGGGTATCGCGGCGGTTGCGAATGGATTCGTCGAGGCAGATGGGAGTGTTGAGGCGACGTTGAAGAACAGAGTGGAAGTAGAAGTCGTCGTGCCAGAGCGGCTGCTCGATCATGAGCAAATCAAAAGCGTCAAATGAGACCAAGTGCTCTTCATCGCGCAGGCGATAGGCCGAGTTGGCGTCGCAACTGAGCAGGATGCCGGGCCAGCGGCTGCGCACACGCTCAAAAACTTCTACATCCCAGCCCGGTTTGCACTTGAGCTTGATGCGCTGATAGCCTGCGGCCAATTCGTGCTCGATGATGGAAAGCAGCTCTTCAATGGAAGGTTGAATGCCAATGGAAACGCCGCAGGTAATGCTGTCGCGAACTCCGCCGAGCAATCGTGAGAGCGAGACACCCTCGCGCTGCGCTTCCAAGTCCCAGATTGCGTTCTCAAGAGCGGCTTTGGCCATCGGGTTGCCGCGCACGGCGCGGAAAATGCCGGGGCAATCGCCGCCATGCTCCGGGGACTCGGCAGCCATCATGGGCGCGAGTTCCTGAACCAGGACCTGCCAGGCCGAGTCGGTCGACTCGCCGGAAAAGAACGGCCGCTCGCCGGCTGTGCACTCGCCCCAGCCTGAAAGTCCTTCCGACTGAACTTCGGCGAGCACGATACGCCGGTTGCGGGTGACGCCAAAGCTGGTCTCAAATGGACGCACCAGCGGCATATGAAGCTCACGCAGAATGATCGCATCAATTCTCATAAAGTTTTACATTCCTTAGAAAAACCAGAACCAAGATTCGATTGCAACTGGGTTAGGGAGCCCAGTTCGAAGATTCCGTTTCCTTCCGCATCGCGAGAGAAGCCAAGTACGACCAGTCCCCGCGAGAAAGCATCCTGAAACTTCCGCCGATTCTCTAGCTGAACATCGAGGGCCCTTTCACGGCTCGCTTCGCTTGTCTTCCAACGGTCAATGAGGGCTGGGACCAAAATGCGTTCTTCAATGCATTGCGCGGCTGCCGGGCGCTGAGCAAAAGTTGCTTCTACTCGAGGGGAATCCAGCTCCCATTCCGCCAATAACCGATCGGTCGGGAGCCCACCCTGCAGTCGAGAAGAGGATACACCATAGAAATTCACAAGATAGGCGCTGGAGATCGCGCCCAGCCTGTGGATATTGAGGAAAGCGTTGGGAATTACGAGCGGATCAAAGGTCCACTCCATGTGCTTAATGCCACGCGAAAGCGCCTCACGCCGCTGTTCCCATTTGAGTTGTGCTCCAAGACCGCGATTGCGATGCGATGGACGGACCGCCAGCATGTGCGAATGGAGATAAGGCTGGGGACCGTTTTGAGTCCGTTTGATCCCCGGCAAAGACATGGCGAAACCGACGAGCGCTTTGCCCTGCGCGCCGGGCTGGCCTGTCGCGATCTCAGTGTCAAAGGCACCGAGCACCTGGCCACCGATTCTTTGAGCAAGCAGGAAGGTTTTGCGTGCGGTGACATCGCTTTCGTCGTAGCCCCAGGTCTCGATCTGGAGCTTTACGCACGCCTCCATTTCGTCGAAACCCATGCAGCTGCGAATCTCGATCATTTTCGTGCTCCGGGCCGCGCCTGCGATTCGGTTTGAGCCAAATGCTCGGAGCTGCGCGCTTCGACGTCCTGGAGGTTCTTCTTTGCCTGCTCCCAAAGCGCTTCCAACTCGGGCGGCGACAATTCCTCAAGCGGGCGTTCAGACATGCTTTCCATCTCGCTGAAGCGCCGTCGGAAGCGCAGATTGCAGTTGCGCAGCGCCATCTCCGCGTCTACGCCCAGGTGGCGCCCGAGACTGACCACCGTGAAGAGCAGGTCACCCAGCTCGGCTTCGACACGCGGATCGCCTGCCTCGGCTTCTGATGCCAACTCGGCGGTCTCTTCCGCCACTTTGGGCAGCAGCTCGCGCCAGCTCGGCCAATCGAAGCCGGATTTTTGCGCCTTGGCGCCGAGCTTGGAAGCTTCGGCCAGCGCGGGCATCGAGCGAAGAACACCATCGAGCCGCGAGACGGCCTGCTCTTGCGCCGAAGGCGCGTTTGCTGCATGCAATGCCTTTTCGGCCGCTTTGATTTCTTCCCAGTTGCGCAGGACACCCGCTGCCGTGCCCGCCGCGGCTGCGTCGACGTCGGCCGAGTTTCCGGCGGCCCGCGATGCTTCGTCGCCGAAGACGTGAGGATGGCGGCGGATCAGTTTGCGATTCAGGTGGTCGAGAACGTCCGCGATGGTGAATCGGCCCTCGTTGGCTGCCATCTCCGCATAAAAGAGCACTTGCAAAAGCAGATCGCCAAGCTCTTCGGCAAGATGGTCGAAGTCACGGCGCTCGATGGCGTCGAAGACCTCGTAGACCTCTTCCAGTGTGTATTTGCGAATGGAATCGAAAGACTGCTCGCGATCCCACGGGCAGCCGCCGGGAGCGCGCAGTCGAGCCATGATGGTTGCGGACTGCTCAAACAATGCCGCTGCCCGCGCCGGATCGGTGGTGCCTTGCGGCGTGGGATCCTTCGCGCTGGAGCTCTCTGGCGGCAGATCCATCCATCTCCATTTTACCTTTTAGGGAGCGGCGGCGATGATCTGCGCGTCTTACGAAGCATACGCCGCAGCCGTATACTCAATCTCTTCAATGATTCGCATCCTCGGAACCCTCTTCGCCGGACTTCTCGGGCTGGCCTTCGGCAGCTTCCTTAACGTGTGTCTGAGCCGCTGGCCAGAGGGCGAGAGCATCGTAAAACCGCGCTCGCATTGCCGAAGCTGCGGACGAACGCTCGCGTGGTGGGAAAATGTTCCACTGGTGAGCTGGCTCGCTCTGCGCGGGCGCTGCCGGAGCTGCAGGGCATCAATTAGCTGGCGGTATCCGCTCGTGGAGCTGGCGGTAGGAGCACTTTGGGCGACGGCCGCGTGGCAAGTTCTCGCTAGCACCACCAGTCCTGTACCTTCTGATCTTCTTTGGGCAGTGGCAATCTACGGACTTTCGCAGATGATTCTTCTCTGGTTGCTTGTTGCGCTTGCGGTTCTTGATTTCGAGCATCTTTGGCTCCCAGACAAAATCACCCTCCCGGGTATCTTGCTCGGCTACGCGACCACTCTCCTCTATGCAGCAGTAAACTCCAAACGCGTATTCGCTTTCTATGGAGCACTTGGCCTGCGGAGCCGCTTCTTTTGGCATATCGTCTGGGAACGATTGCTCGCTATTCTCGTCGCTGCCGGCCTCATCCTGCTCATCCGCTGGACCTACTGGCTCGTCCGCCGGCGCGAGGGCATCGGACTGGGCGACGCAAAGCTGATGGCCATGCTGGCCGCGTGGCTCGGCCTGCAAGGCGCGCTGCTCTCCTTTGGCCTGGGTGTAGTGCTGGGCGCGGTGGCTGGGTTGGTTTTGCTTGTTCTGCCGTCTACTCGCGAAAAGAAAGAAAGCTGGGCACTCACCAAGCTGCCGCTGGGCACGTTTCTGTGTATTGGCGGAATCGTCAGCAGCTTGTGGGGAGAGCAAATGATTGACGCGTATCGGCGCTGGGCGGGCTTCTAGCTTCGTCCGCGTCAGCCCTTATTGGTGCGGCTGCGCAGCAGGCTGCCCCGTCATGTCCGGTTTTGCTGCATCCGGCTTCGCGTTCGCAATCTCCGGATCCTCCAGGGCCTTCGCGGCGTCTTTCGCGTGACGGCTGCCGGGATCGTATTCCCTCACCTTCAAATAGTTGGTGCGGGCGTCGGCAAAGTCGCCCATGTGGCGTTCGGCTTCGGCCAGGCCCCAGTACACATCCGGATTATCGGGATCGAGAACCAGTGCGGATTGAAAGCGAGACAGCGCTCCTTTCCAATCCTTGTTCGTGAGATAGTAGCTGCCGACTTCTTCGTCTTCGGCCGCGGTCTCATGATGCTCGGGCACAACCTCCTCGCCCTTCTTCTTATGTTTCCCGGGTTGCGTGGTGTCATCGTCCGGTGGATTCAGGTCGCCCATCCCGGCGAGGCTGGAGCTCGAACTACTACTACTTGAATCGGCGGCGTCAGCCGCCATTTCCGGGCTGCGCACGGGATCGCCGTCCTCGGCGGGCATGGCAGCGCGTGCGCTCGGCTCTTCGTCGCCCGGGGCCAAATCCGGTGAGATCCGGGTCGGCATCACCGGAACCGAAGTTGTGTCCTCAGGAAATGGATTCGAATTCGTCTGCGGGTTTGGGCGCGGGGGCTGCTGCGAAGGAGCGGCATTGGGCTGGCCGGCGGCCGGTTGGCTTTGGCCAGAGCCGGACTGGCCTCCATTGCCTTGCGCATGCGCACAGAACTGCGGCGCCGCTGCCCAAAAGCAGCTCACGAGCAGCGCGACTCCAAAGAGCGACTTCAATACCAACCCTCTAATCGTTGGACGCAAACTCACCAGGCACGGTGTGAGCAATCACGCTCAGCGCAATACGCACTCATCATGAGGATCGCACATTTGCAAGGTGATTTCATCCCCTCCGAGCGCGCGACGGCCCAAACGGGACCTGCTTCTTTTGACTCGACAAATGCCCGGTAGTCACTGGCGGCGGGGGCTTGGCCGAAACGTCGAAAAGCCCTCTTGCTGTGCGATTTCCACCCCGCAGCAATCCGCCCTGAACCGATACAATCACCTCTGGGCTTCGCAATTTTTTGAGGCTCAAATGGGGAGTGCAACTTCGCATGGGCTACCAGGTTCTGGCCAGAAAATATCGTCCGCAGCGCTTTGCCGACGTGGCCGGCCAGGACCATGTAACGCGCACGCTGCTTAACGCGCTGCAGCAGAACCGCATCGCGCACGGGTACATCTTTTCCGGGCATCGCGGCATTGGCAAGACCACCATCGCGCGCATTTTGGCCATGGCGCTGAACTGCCGGACGGAAGTGGGCACGGCTCAGCGACCGACGCCGGAACCGTGCGGCACATGCGACGCCTGCACGGAGATTCGCCAGGGCAACGCCGTGGATGTGATCGAAATCGATGCGGCCACCAACCGCGGCATCGACGAAATTCGCGAGTTGCGCGATGCGGCGCGCTACGCCCCGTCACGCGACCGATACAAAATCTACATCCTCGACGAAGCGCACCAGATTACTGAGGCCGCCTTTAACGCGCTGCTCAAGACGCTGGAGGAACCGCCGGCTCACGTCATCTTCATGATGGCGACCACCGAGCCCGAGAACATTCCACAGACCATTCGCTCGCGCTGCCAGCACTTCAGCTTTCATGCGGTCAAATTCGACGACATCCTGGCGCAGTTACGGATGATTGCGACCGAAGAGCATGTGAAAGCCGAAGACGATGCGCTGGCGCTCCTGGCCGAGGCCGGCGACGGATCGATGCGCGACGCGCTGTCCATCATGGACCAGGCGATCGCGTCCGCCCCTCTTGAGGGTGGCCTTCCTGCGCTTTCGGCGGAGCAGATTCGCGAGCTGATGGGCGCGGTGCCGAACACGGTCTTCGAACGGCTGATGGAAGCCGTCGCCGCATGCCAGAGCGCCGCGCTGATGAAAGAGATCAACCATCTCGTAAACGCCGGTCACAGCCCGCTCTCGCTGGCGCGGCAGATGGTTCGCTATCTGCGCAATGCGCTGATGGCCAAGCTTGGCGGCGAGCAAACCGAGCTTTTGCAAATCTCCGCAGACGAGCGAGCCCGCGCGGCTCGCACCGCCCTGTTCTTTACCGAGGAAGAACTCACGCGCAACCTGCAAATCGTCTTGCGCACCTTCGACGACCTGAACTATCGCCAGGAACAGCGCTTGCACCTCGAGCTTGGGGTACTCAAGCTGATTCACGCGCAGCGGCTTCTGCCCATCGAGGAGCTGCTGAGTGGCGTCGCAAGCGGAGCGGCATCGCGGCCAAGCCCAGCACACGGCACACAACGCACGAGTGGAAGCGTTGCAAAACCGGCATCGGTTACGACGCCGTCAGCGAGCCCCGCCTCGCACGAGGGGAGCAGCTGGAACAGAGATTCCGAGGCCACCCGAAGCGGATCGATGAAGGCTGAGGCAATCGTTGAGCCTTTGTCTGCAATCCATTCAACGGCAAGGACTACTGAATCAATGTATCGAGCAACCCCCTTCCCGGTTGTCGCAAGCCAGGAGGCAGGGTACGGAGCGGCCGTCAATCTGACTGAAGGCGCGTTGGCCAAGGTGCCCGAGTCCTCGACCGACACTTCAAATGGTCTCGGTATTGACCAGGTGCGCGAGGCCGTCGTAGCCGCATTGGCCAGTGCCGGCCACAGCACCGCCGCGCAACTGCTCGGAGCCGGCACCTGGACACTGGATGGCGCCGCGGTGCGCGTTGCAGTGCCGGGCCTGGGCAAGAAGATGCTCAGCTTGACGGTGAACGCTGCCGCGGAAAAGCTCATCCGGACGGAGTTGCTCAGGCTCGGCGCACCGGCAAGATTTCTCGTCTCGCCGGGCGAGGGTGACGCTCCGGCTGCAGTTGCGCCGCCGGTTATCGAATCCGGCAGCGTGCAGGAGGCGGCGCTCGCGCATCCATTAGTAAAGCGGGCACAGGAGATCTTCAACGCCGAGGTCCGCAGCGTGGTCGATTTGCGCCAGAAGTGAAAGGAAACAGACTGGGGTATACCGAATGATTAATCCGCTGAAAATCTCGGAGATGCTTTCGCAGGCCAACCAGATGCAGGAGGAAGTACAGCGAAAGCTCGGTGAGACCGTGGTGGAAGCTTCAAGCGGCGGGGGCGCCGTGACCGCAACCATGAACGGCAAGAAGGAGCTGCTGAAGCTTCGCATCGACCCCGCAGCGGTAACGAGCCTGAGCGGCGCGCAGGCCGACGTAGAGATGCTCGAGGATTTGATCGTCGCTGCCGTGAACGAAGCAGGCCGCAAGGCGGACGAAGCCATCAAGTCGAGCGTGCAGGGAATGCTGGGCGGACTCAAACTTCCAGGTATGGGCGCATGAGGGGCTTTGTATCAGGGCATGGCTTTAGCCGTGCCGCAATGGACCGCAAATAAATTCGGGGCTTTAGCCCCTGGGGGAGCTCTTCCACCGTGTCACGCTATGCCGAGCCGATGGCGCGGCTCATTGAAGAACTGAAGAAGCTGCCCGGCGTGGGCACAAAGAGCGCACAGCGCTACGCCTTCCATATTTTGCGCTCGAGCGACGAGGACGCTGACGCTTTGGCCGACGCGGTGCGCGGGCTCAAGGCAAGTCTGCGGCTCTGCTCCATCTGCAACAACGTCACCGACATCGATCCTTGCGCCTACTGCGCCAGCCCATCCCGGAATCAGCGCGTGGTCTGCGTCGTTGAAGAGCCGACCAGCATCGCCGCTGTCGAGCGATCGCAAACCTACCAGGGTGTCTATCACGTGCTGCATGGAACGCTCTCGCCGTTGCACGGGGTGGGCCCGGACCAGTTGCGCGCGGAGACTCTCGTACGCCGCGCGGAACGCGGCGAGGTGGACGAAGTGATTCTGGCCACGAGCCCCACGCTCGAGGGCGAGGCGACCGCCGACTGGCTGGCAACTGCGTTGCGCGGATTTCCGGTGAAACTTACCCGCATTGCAACGGGGGTTCCGGCCGGCAGCGATATTGAATACGCCGATGAGGTGACGATGGCCCGCGCCATCGAAGGGCGGCGAGAAGTTTGATTTCCCTGTGAGTGTGTGCCTTGCTACTAGCCGAAAGGCCTGGCTCCCGTTCCATAGCATCATCGGAGCTGCAGTGAGCCCTGCGTGCGCTCTTTCGCGGTCCCTTGTAGTACTCCGCGCGTTAAGAAATAGAGTACAAGAGTCCTGCGCTCTCCATCTATGAAGAGAGCTCGCTATGACTGGCTCATCCTGCTTGCACGGTTGAGAAAACTTCCTGCAACTTAACGGCGCGCGAATCTGCGCCGCAAAAATGCTGCCATTGTCGCCAGTCCCGAAGCCATCAGAAGCAGCGTCCCCGGTTCAGGAGTATTCAACGTCACTTCATCGATCGCAAAGTCATCTCGACGATAGGACGCTGATTTAAGGCTGAATGTTACCCAATCGATAGGGGAATCGCTGAAGATCCCGATATAGATCGCGCTCCCATCATCTTTGCCGTTGGAAACCCCATCCTCCGTGAAGCAACCGTTCACGTCGCAGATCTGCGCCGTGAATGCGCCCCAACTGTCCTCCTCAATCTGGGCCCCAATCTGTGTGTATCCTCGTGCGAAGTTGAGAGTGATAGCTCCTTCGTTTTCCGTCCAATTCACATAGTCGCCGTGGGTAAAATTGCCAGCCCAGTTAGCTCCTTGTAAATACACCGAGCCGTGGTTGCCATAATCGCCGTTTCCGGTTGCATAGGTGCCGTTTCCAGACACACCGTTAGCTGTTATGAATGAAAATGGATTTGGTATAGAGGTGGAGGGTGAGCCAAGCTGGGACCAATTGACCGAGTCGGTTCCGTTGGTCGGACGTGTAATGACAAGACTATCTGCGCGCAGCACCGCCGTGCTCAACAGCAAGCCCAGAATTGCCAGCACAACTCTTTTCATGCAATGGTCCTTTCAAAAGATTGCTCTGGCCCCTGTCAATTCGCCCTGGGCGGTCCATACCACCGGCCGACCCAGGATCGGAAAGACTCCGTCACTGTATTCACCTTCTTTTGGAATGGCATGTATCGAACCCGTAATCAAACGCACGGAGACACACCAACATTCCTACGCGACAGTGGCGGATCTTATATTTTATTTATGCAATTCCATCTCCATTCCTTCATCTTTTAGAATCACCCACTTGCATCCAGTCAAGCCAGTCAGAGCGCAAACTGTTGCGCAGCAATGTGCAGGGAACTTCCTCCTTTGCTGATGTAGTGTCATGATTCATCTGTGATTGAGATCACCTGCGAGTTGGAGTGATCTAACTTCGTTGAAATCGGAGCGGTTTGACCGAGACAGGGCTCAATGTACTGCGGACCGAAGAAGCATCCCCCTGTGAATGCAAAAGAAAAGCGGGAGGGCTGGTTAGCCATCCCGCTCAAATTGCTTGGGGAGCCGCTGCGTGCAAACTTAGTGCGCCAGATTGTCCAGCGCGAGATTCAGGTCCAGCACATTCACGCGCGGCTCGCCTAGCAAGACCGAGCGTGCGTCCTTGAATGTGATCTGCAATCACCTTTCGAACTGCATCCTCCGACAATCCACGCGCCTTGGCAATGCGCGGCGCCTGGAAGTAGGCATTATCGGGCGTAATGTCGGGATCGAGACCCGAGGCGGAATACGTCACCATATCGATCGGAACCGGCTTGCCGGGATTCTCTGCGGCCAGCTTGTCGATGTCGGCCTGCATGCGCTGCGGCAGCTTGGCGTTGGACTGGGCCAGGTTGGTGCCGCCGGAGGATGTAGCGTCGTAGCCGTTGCCCGCCGCCGATGGACGCGGATGGAAGTACTTGTCGGAGGCGAAGCTCTGCGCGATGAGTTCGGAGCCGATCACTGTGCCATCCTTGCCTGTGATGAGACTTCCGGCCGCCTGTCGTGGAAAAAGAATGTGGGCCAGGCCGGTCATCAGCAGCGGATAGCCGAGGCCGATGATGACCGCGGTGACCAGCGTGAAGAGAATCGAGGTTCTCCAGAGCGAATGATTGACCGTGGATTCTTGTACATGTGAAACGTGGTGCCCTTCACGAGTTCCAAGTTCTTCGTCGATCATAGAAACCGAATGCACGATGATTCTCCTTTGCGCGAACCGCGCACTTACGCCAGGTGCATTGCCACCAGACAAAGGTCGATGGCCTTGATGCCGATGAACGGGATGATGATGCCGCCGACGCCGTAGATGAGCAGGTTGTTGCGCAGCAGCACATCTGCTGCCTTGGGCTCGTACTTCACGCCTTTCAGTGCCAGCGGAATCAGGGCCACGATGATGACCGCGTTGAAGATGACTGCGGAGAGAATCGCCGACTGCGGTGAGTGCAGATACATGATGTTGAGCGCGCCGAGCACTGGAAAGACTCCGGCGAACATGGCGGGAATGATGGCGAAGTATTTGGCCACGTCGTTGGCAATCGAGAAGGTGGTCAACGCGCCGCGCGTCATCAGCAGTTGCTTGCCGATCTCCACAATCTCGATGAGCTTGGTGGGGTTGGAGTCGAGATCGACCATGTTGCCAGCTTCCTTGGCGGCCTGCGTGCCGGAGTTCATGGCCACGCCCACATCGGCCTGCGCCAGAGCGGGAGCGTCATTGGTTCCGTCGCCAGTCATGGCAACGAGTTTTCCCTTCCCCTGCTCGCGCTTGATGAGATCCATCTTGTCTTTGGGCTTGGCCTCGGCAAGAAAGTCGTCCACGCCGGCCTCACGCGCAATCACCGCAGCGGTCAGTGGGTTGTCGCCGGTAATCATGATGGTGCGGATGCCCATGGCGCGCAGCCGCGCCAGCCGATCCTTCAATCCTCCCTTGACCACGTCCTTCAGATAAATCACGCCCAGAGCCGAAGAGTTTTCGGCGACGACCAACGGCGTACCTCCCTGGCGCGCGATCTCCTCAACGTGGTCGCGAACCTTTTGCGGCAACGACGAGCCCTGCTCTTCAAGGAAGCGCGCAATGGCGTCCACCGAACCTTTGCGGATGCGCGTGCCAGGCAGATTGACGCCGCTCATGCGGGTCTGCGCAGTGAAGGGAACAAACTCAGCGTGAATGCCGGCCAGATCGCGCCCGCGCAGGTTGTACTTCTCCTTTGCGAGCACCACAATCGAGCGGCCCTCGGGAGTTTCATCGGAGAGCGACGCAAGCTGCGCCGCATTCGCCAACCGTTCCTGGCTCACGTCCGGCGCGGTCAGGAACTCTGTTGCCTGACGATTGCCCAGGGTGATGGTGCCGGTTTTGTCGAGCAGCAGCGTGTTCACGTCGCCAGCGGCTTCTACAGCGCGCCCGCTCATGGCCAGCACGTTGTACTGCACCAGCCGGTCCATGCCGGCGATGCCGATGGCCGAGAGCAGCCCGCCGATGGTGGTGGGGATGAGGCAAACCAGCAGCGACACCAGAACGAAAACGGTCTGCGGAGCGCTCGAGTAAATGGCGAAGGGCTGCAGCGTAACCACGGCGAGTAAAAAGATAATCGTAAGACCGGAAAGCAGAATGCTGAGAGCGATCTCGTTGGGAGTCTTCTGGCGCGTGGCGCCTTCGACCAGTGCAATCATGCGGTCAAGAAAAGTCTCGCCCGGATTGGAGGTGATCTTCACCTTGATCCAGTCCGACAGAACCTTCGTGCCACCGGTTACGGCGGAGCGGTCGCCGCCCGCCTCGCGGATCACGGGAGCCGACTCACCAGTGATCGCCGACTCGTCCACTGACGCCACGCCCTCGATCACTTCGCCGTCGCCGGCGATGTACTTTCCTGCTTCGACGTAAATCACGTCTCCGGCGCGAAGGGCTCCGCTAACGACCTCTTCAAAACTGCCATCGTCCTTGTAGCGCTTGGCAATGGTCTCGCCCTTGGCCTTGCGCAGCGTGTCGGCCTGGGCCTTGCCGCGGCCTTCCGCCATGGCTTCGGCAAAGTTGGCGAACAGCACCGTGAACCACAGCCAGAGCGTGATCTGCAGGTTGAAGAAGAACGACCCAGGGTGATGGCGGTAGTTTTCAACGAGCAGAAGACTGGTCAGCACGCTGCCCACTTCCACCACGAACATCACCGGGTTCTTGACCATCCAGCGCGGATCGAGCTTGCGAAAGCTGTCCAGCGTTGCCTGGGCCATAATCTGCGTGTTCCAGAGACTCGTTTTTTCAGCCATGTCCGTTCGCTTTGCCTCGACCAGATGCGGTATGAATTCGGTTAGAAGACCTTCCCTGTTTGCAGCAGGAGATGTTCCAGAATCGGTCCCAGGCTCAGCGCCGGGAAGAATGTGAGCGCGCCGACGATCAGAACCGTGCCGACAAGCAGGATGGCAAAAAGTGGCGTACTGACCGGGAATGTGCCGGGCGATGGCGGAACGCTCTTTTTCTGGGCGAGATTACCGGCCAGGGCGAGGGCTGGAATCATCATGAGGAATCTGCCGATGAGCATGTCGAAGCCCATCGCGATGTTGTACCACCAGTTGGTTCCGAGGCCCGCGAACGCCGAGCCGTTGTTGCCGGCGCCGGAAACAAACGAGTAAAGAACTTCACTGAAGCCGTGCGGGCCCGGGTTCGCCATCGAAGACTGTCCCGCCGGAATCAGCACGAAGATTGCAGCGAAGGTGAGAATGATGAGCGGGAAGATGAGCGCATACAACATGGCCATCTTCACGTCGAAGGATTCAATCTTCTTGCCGAGATACTCGGGCGTGCGGCCGACCATGAGGCCGGCGATAAAGACGGCCAGCACGACGTAAATCAACATGCCGTACATACCCGCGCCGACACCGCCGAAGACGACCTCGCCGAGCATGATGTTGGCCAGCGGAATCATGCCGCCGAGCGGCGTGAAGCTGTCATGCATGCCATTCACCGCACCACAACTCGCGTCGGTGGTGATGGTGGCGAAAAGGGCGCTTTCGGCGATGCCGTTGCGAACCTCCTTGCCCTCCATGTTGCCGCCGGGCGCAGTTGCAGTACGCGTTTGCTGCGCCCCGTGAACCATGTTGTAGGGATGCGCCTCAGCCCAGTAGCACACGAAGAAGCCGGCAGCGAACAACACATACATCGCTCCGAAGACCGCCCATCCGTGGCCGCGCGAACCGGTCATGCGACCCAGGGTGTACGTGAGACCGGCACCAATGACGAAGATTGAAAAAATCTCAAGGTAATTCGAAAACGGCGTCGGGTTCTCATAAGGGTGTGCGCTGTTGGCGTTGAAGAAACCGCCGCCGTTGGTGCCCAGCATCTTGATGGCTTCCTGCGAGGCTACCGGCCCCTGCCCGATGGTCTGCGTTTGGGAGGGCTGCTCGAGTGGGTGCGCGACGGTGTAGCCGTTCAGATTTTGCGGGACGCCCTGCCACACCAGGAGTAGCGAGTAAAGGATGCATGCCGGCGCCAAGATGTAGAGCAGCGTCCGCGTCATGTCGACCCAGAAGTTGCCGATCGTTCGCGGAACTGGTTCGCTTGATGCCGCGGATTAGCGCCACGGCCACCACGATGCCCGCCGCCGCGGACCAGAAGTTGTGCGTTGCCAGGCCGGCCATCTCGGTGAGATAGCTCATGGTCGATTCGGGTGAGTAGAACTGCCAGTTGGTATTCGTAGTAAAGCTGGCGGCGGTATTGAATGCGAGATCGCTACCCACGCCGGTGAGATGCTGCGGATTCCATGGCAGATAGTACTGCAAACGCTCGATGGCGTATGTCAGCAGCATGGTGGCGGCCGAGAAGCCGAGAAGCGCAAACGTGTACTCGCGCCAGTTCATCTCTTTATCGGCCTTTACCGCGCAGACCTTGTAGATGAGCTTCTCAAACGGGCGAAAGACCGGGTCGAGCCAGGTCCGCTCGCCTTCGAGCACACGCGTCACGTAGATGCCGACTGGACGCACTGTCGCCAACAGGATGATCGAATAAATCGCAAACTGTAACCAGCCATTGACTGACATGTCAGAACTTCTCCGGAAAGATCAGCGAAACGGTGAGATAAACCAGCAGGAGAATCGAGAGGATGAGTCCGGTTGCTGAAATCCAATCCATTGACATGGGCTACCTCAACTTTTGGCATGCCTTGACGTAGAGAAACGCCACGGCGAAGAAAATGACGGTGTAGAGCAACATCAATGCATCCTGCATGCGACGTGTCCCCTTTTCATCCGAACCGGTGCCGGACAAGGTTCAAAAAGCTGCTCCGCGTTCCCTTGCCCCAGATCGCGTTCCGGAAGCACACGAGAGTCACAAACCGACGCAGTCGGTCTTGCTCGATTCCGATTCTGCCCTTCGTCTGCTTTGAGAATCGAAAAGAAAACCTAAAGATTTCGTAAGGATTGGTTCTTTGTGGTGGGATGTTGTTGAAAATCAGCCAATGCCGGGGGCGACACTCGCAATGCGATACAGCTTGCGACGCAGTGCACGCCTCTCAGTCTTCGTTGCCGGTCATTCTTCGTTTCCGGTCCAGCCCTCGGGCACGAAACGATAGCCAACCCATGGCTCGGTCTGGATGTACTGCCGGCCGGTTTCCCCTTCGAGCTTCTTGCGCAGTTGGCCCACGAATACGCGCAGGTATTCGGGTTGGTGCGCGGATTGCGCCCCCCAGACAGCCGTCAACAGCGCGCGATGCGTCATGACCTTGCCGGAATTGCGGGCCAAGTGCAGCAGAAGATCGAACTCTTTGGGCGTCAGGTGGACTGGCTTGCCCTGCACCAGAATGCTGTGCGCCCGCTCATCGATCACAAAGTCGCCGGCCTCAAGCGGGGCCGTCGTCCGTTCCGGAGCGCGGCGCAGGTGCGCTCGTACACGAGCCAGCAATTCCTGAATGCTGAAGGGCTTGGTGACATAATCGTCGGCGCCCGCGTCAAGCGCTTCCACCTTCGACCGTTCGTGTTCGCGCACCGATAAAACCAGCACGGGCGTTGTTCCAAGCGTACGAATGGCCCGGCAGACTTCAACCCCGCTCATGACCGGCATCATCAGGTCGGTGATGACGAGGTCCGGCGCCCAATCGCGAAACAGCCGCAATCCCTCCTCGGGATCGTTGGCCGTTCGAACATCGTATCCCTGCGCTGAGAGTCCGGCGCGCAGCACCCGCGTAATCTGCGGCTCGTCGTCAATAACCAGAATTCTTCCCGGCATGTCTTGCTTCTTTCATCCATCGGAAGCTTACACCATTGTGAGCCGGCATTTCAGGAAGCGGCGAAGGAAGGTATGATTCCCGTGGAGATGACCATGGGCGTACCCGCCTATGCAAGACAGGCTCTTCACTGGCTCGCAGCCACGGCCACGGCGTCGCTCGCCACGTTCTTGCTGGTCTGGCTTCGCGCCAATTCCACCACCGCCGGGATGGTCTTTCTGGTGCTGGTGGTGTGGTGGGCCACGCAGGCTGGAATTGTCCTCTCTATCTACACCGCCGTTCTGTGCGCCGTGTGCTTCGATTTTTTCTTTCTGCCCCCCATACACACGCTGAGGATTGAGGGCGCGCAGCAATGGGTGGCGATGGTGTCGTTCGCGCTGAGTTGCCTGGTTGTGAGCCGGCTTGCGGAGCGTGCGCGGAAACAGACGGTTCGCGCCCAGCAGCGAGAGGAAGACGTGGGAAAGCTGTACTCGCTGAGCCAGGAGATGATGCTCTTTGAAGACGCGGATCGCCTTCTCCGCGACCTGCCCGGCGCGATTGGCCGCATCTTCATTCTCGATGGCGTGGTTCTTTATGTCGGCGAGTACGATCGGTTTTACTCTTCGATTGGCGAGGTTTCGCCCAGCCTGCGGGCACACATGCAGGCCGTTGCCCAGGGTTTGAATCCCACGGTTGCGCCGTTTGCCGGCTACCAGACCAACGCGTTGGCTCTGGGGTTGAAGCCCGTGGGCGCTCTCGCGTGGCGGCCGGATACGCTTTCGCTGGAGGTCGCGACAGCGGTGTCCGCTCAAGTATCCATCGCGGTGGCGCGCTCCATCGCCATTGCTGCTTCCACGCGCATCGAAGCTGCACGCGAGGCAGACCGCCTGCGCACCGCGCTGATCGATTCACTGACCCACGAGTTGCGTACGCCGCTCACGTCCATTCGAGCGGCGGCCACCACCCTACTTGAGGGCGAAGGGCTCGACGAAGCAGGACGCATCGAAATGGTGCGCGTGATCGACGAAGAGGCGGCGAGGCTGGATCTATTGATCGGCGAGGCTGTGGAGATGGCTGAAATTGACGCCAACGTCGTTCAAGTCAAGATGGCTTCCGTGCATCCGCGCGCCCTGCTCGATCAGGCCGTCGAGGAGTCGCGCAAAATTCTGGCCGGTCACAAGGTGACGATCCTTCCAGATGCCGCGGAGGCCCAAGGCGAAAGCGACGGGCCCGCCTGGTTTGATCCCCACCTCTTGGGCCGGGTCCTCCGGCATCTGCTCGAGAACGTAGCCAGCCACACCCCTCCCGGCTCGCGCGTTACCCTCAGCAGCAAGCGCAGCGAGGATCGCGTGGAGTTTACTGTCGAAGACAATGGCCCCGGAATCGATGCCCACGATCTGCCGCATATCTTTGAAAAGTTCTACCGCGGCAAGCGCGAAACGAGCCGGCGAAAAGGATCGGGAATGGGGCTGGCCATCACGCGCGCCATCCTCGCCGCGCATGGCGGAGGAATCGAAGCCACTACCGTTCCCGGCGGCGGAGCGCGATTCCATTTTTGGATACCACTGATCGAGAAAGAGCCCAGCCGGCGGTGAGCGGGCGCGACTGCGTTGTTGGCTCGAATCGTCTGGCCGCGTCAGCCTTCGAGTTTAAATCGTGTCTCGGCGAGGCGGTAGAGCCGCCGCCACACCAGCCGGTTCATGGTGACGACCATCAGCGAAATCAAGATGGTGGCCAGCAAGAGCATGGCAAAACGCCCGCTGTCGGTGGCGGCGTCAATCTGCGCGCCTAGCCCGATGGTTTGGAGCGTGCGGCCCTGGACATGCGAATATTCGGCCATCACCGAGGCGTTCCACGCGCCGCCAGAGGCCGTGACCATCCCCGTAATCAGGTAGGGAAAAATTCCCGGAAGAATGAGGCGGGTCCATCGCTGCCAGCGCGTAAAGCGGCAGACCGAGCAAACTTCGCGCAGGTCCGACGGGATGGCCATGGCGCCCGCAATCACGTTGAAAAGGATGTACCACTGCGTGCCGAGCAGCATGAGGGCTACGGACCCGATGCCCAGCCCGCCGCCGATCTTCACCAGTCCCATGAGCAAAATCGGAAAGAAGGCTGTCGCAGGCACAGATGCCAGAATCTGCGCCAGCGGCTGCACCACGCGCGCCAGCCGCGGGTTAAAGCCGATGGCCACGCCAACCGGAATCGTCCACGCGGCGGAGATGAGCAACGATGCGTTGACGCGCAGAAACGTAGCCGCCGCGCCCTCGAGCAACAGCCGCAGGTCCGGCCAGGTAACGGTGCTGAGCATGAACATGGCCTGCAGAGCCGCCCAGCAAATGGCAAACGCTGCCGCTGCAGCCAATGCCCAGAGCACGGGTGGGGCCTTTCGCGATTTCTGCTCGTCGAGCGGCCTCACCACACGGCATTCCTTGCTCCGTGCCATGTGCTGGTAAACCGGCTCTTCAAGACGATTCCAAATGCGCCCCGGACAGGGTCTCTAGAATCCGCGATCGGCGAAGCAGCTCGAGGATCGGTGAGGTTACCTGATCGGCCGACTCCACTTGTTCGAATTTGAATTTGTCGCTCCAGGCAATCAGCGGGCGCCACACCAGTTGATCAGTGGCGACAACGATGAGAATCACGGTGGCGATGCCCGCCAGCAGGGCGTGCGTATCGCCGTTGTTGGTCGCGGATTGGATGTAGCTTCCCAGGCCGGGCAACTGAAAATTGCGCGCCCCCATGGTAAACGTCTCGCAGAAAATCAACGCGAACCAGCCGCCGGCCACGGAGACGATCGAGTTCCACACCAGGCCTATGGCCGAAAATGGCATCTCCAGTTGCCAAAAGCGCTGCCATCCGGAGTAGCGGAAGACGCGCGACGCTTCCAGCATCTCTCGCGGAATGGTCTTGAGGGAGGAATAAAAACTGAATGCAAGGTTCCAAACCTGGCCGGTGAAGATGAGCAAAATCACAGCCATTTCGATTCCTAGTTGATGGCCGGGAATGAGCGAAACCATGGCCAGCACGACGGGAGGCAGAAAGCTGAGCACAGGAATCGACTGCAGAATGTCGAGAACCGCGACCATCCACGGCTCAATGCGCGAGTTGTAGGCCGCAATGTAGCCATAGGAAACAGCAAAGGCCAGGCTGAGAACGTATGCGATCGCCATGCGGACGATGGAATAAAACGCGTACACCGGCAGGGCGCCGATGGAATTCGAAATCGGCACGACAGGGATGGGCTTTTGGAACCAATAGACGCCGGTACTGACAATGGCGAAAAACAAAGCCAGCGCGCAGGCCGCGATTCCGAGATCGACGAAGAACGGCGTTTTCCGAACGACGACGAGGGATCGAGCAAGAGGGTGCGGGAGATTCACTTCGCATCTCCGCTCGCGGCAATTTCTTCCTCCAGCGCGTCGGGCATTACAAAGCGACGCCGCCCGGAGTCGTAATCGAACAGCTCGGCGTAACGGCCCCAGTTAACCGCCGTTTGCAACTGCAATTGCGATTCTTCCTCGCTGAACTGTTCGGCAAGCATATCGAGAAAGAAGTCCTCGGGAACGGTGTGATCACTCTTCGCGTCGAGTGCGCGGCGAATCTGGCGCAGCAGGAGGACGTTCTCGACTGCTGCGTTGCGAAACAGCTCCTTCTGCCGCAGGATTTCGGAGTTCGCGAATTCCTCGCCGCTCGGCGTGATGGCTACGTCGCCCTCTTCGATCTTGAGGAAGCCCAGCATTTGCGCGGCGTCCACAATGGGCAGCAGATCGTCGATTTCAAAGGCAAGGTCGTCGGCCAGTCGATACATGTCGTCGCGCCCGCCGCGATCGAGAAGCAGTTCAAGCAATCCGGCAATGCCTCCCGGCCGCGCGTGAGGCAGCATTTGGTAGCGCATCTGCCGTTGGTCCCGCGGGCGCGGCTCTGCCAACTGATCCGGCGCTCCGGCTGGCGCCACGTCTGGCTGCGTAAGCACCTTGTAGATGTAGTCCACCAATTTCGTAAAGGCCTCGGACTTGCGGTCGCGCGGCTGCGGCAACTGCACCGGAAAATCGGTCCGAACGTGGCCCGGATTGCGTCCCAGTACAATAATGCGATCTGCAAGCAGTACGGCTTCCTCGAT
The DNA here is from genome assembly GCA_963813015.1 of uncultured Acidobacteriaceae bacterium. Lineage (GTDB taxonomy): Bacteria > Acidobacteriota > Terriglobia > Terriglobales > Acidobacteriaceae > Telmatobacter. The sequence continues at coordinate 67,049 of CAWEXN010000007.1, read as the reverse complement.
GTTGTGAGTGACGAGAAAGACGGCCTTCGTCGGCATGGTCTTGTTCGCCCACAGCTCCAGCAGTTCGCTACGCAGGTTCTCCGCCGTCAGCACGTCGAGTGCTGAAAATGGCTCATCCATGAAAAGAACCTCGGGCTCGACCACGAGGGCGCGCGCGAATCCGACACGCTGCCGCATTCCACCAGAAAGCTCCTTGGGATAAGCGGTCTCGAATCCGTCCAGGCCGACCGTGTCGAGCATCTTCATGCTTCGTTCTCGACGCTCAGCCGGCGCCACGCCGCGAGCCTGCAGCGGAGCTTCAACATTCTCGAGAACCGTGAGCCATGGAAACAGCGCGAAGTTCTGAAAGACGATTGAGACATTGATCTCGGCCTGCGAAATGGGAACGCCATGCCAGTAGACCTGGCCCGCCGTTGGGGTGGAGAGCCCGGTCAACATGCGCAGCATGGTCGATTTGCCCGATCCAGAAGGGCCCAGCAAGGCTAGAATCTCTCCCGCCACAATGCTTAGATCCGTTGCCGAGATGACCTGGATGCGATTCTGGCTCGGCTGCGCGTAGTATTTCTCGATCTTTTCCGCGCGGATAATCGCATCCGTGGCGGGCGGCGCTTGGGGAGTAGCGTTGGAGATAGTCGTTTCCAGCATTTCCGATGCTCCGGGAGAGGATTGTCAGACGAAGCTACAGCTTGTTTGCGCCAGTATAGAAGTCGACATTTGATGGCAGGTGAATTCGTGGCCTCCCGAAAAAGCCACGCCATTGCGCTAGCTGGCTCGAATTTCCGGGTCGAGAGGCGGGTCTTATTAGACAAAGGCGTGCCTTGCTTTACACTGGTAAAGCGTACCATTCTTCACCTGATGAAAGCATACTTGCAAAGCGGCCTCACTGGCCTCGCCACTTGGAGCCAACTGGGCGCGGCCTGACCAATTTTTTCCCTGCCCCCTCAGGAGAGTATGTCTAACACGACGAAACCAAAAGTGCTCGTTGCTGACGATGAGCGAGTGATTGCCGACACGCTGGCCATCATTCTGAACCAGAGTGGATTTGACGCTCGCGCGGTCTATTCGGGCGAGAAAGCCCTCGAGCTTGCTGAAACTTTTCAACCGGACATGCTCATCTCCGATGTAATCATGGCCGATTTGAATGGGATTGACGCGGCCATCCGCATCCGCGCCCTGCTTCCGAACATCAAGATTCTTCTCTTTTCAGGTCAGGCCGCGACCGCCGATCTGCTGGAGAAGGCGCGCGCCGAGGGCTACGAATTCGACATTCTCGCCAAGCCGGTGCACCCTCAGGACCTGCTGGCCAAGTTGCGCGGATAATAACGCTCCGGCGGCGCATTCTCGGATCTCGAAGCCGCGTGGCCTTGGTCCATGAGAGAGTGATCAAGCCGTTCGCTGAATTCGAGTGCGCGGCTCTTGCCCTTTGCCTCCCCATTCAGCGAAAGTACAGACAAGATGAAGAAGGCACTTCGTTCCACTCGCGTCTTAACGCCGACGGCTCTCGCACCTGCGGCCGTTCTTGTGGAAGGAGAGCGCATCTCGGCGGTTTGCGGATGGGACGAAATCCCGCTTGGCGTTGAGCGGATCGACTTTGGCGATGCCGTGCTCCTGCCGGGCCTTGTCGATACGCATGTGCATATCAACGAGCCCGGCCGCACGGAGTGGGAGGGGTTTGAGACAGCGACGCAGGCCGCGGCTGCGGGCGGCGTGACCATGCTGGTCGACATGCCTTTGAATTGCGTGCCAGAAACAATCGATGTACCCGCATTGGAACAGAAGCATCAATCCGCGCAGGGAAAATCGTGGGTCGACTGGGCTGCGTGGGGCGGCGTGGTGCGCGGAAACGCCGATTCGATCGAACCGCTGGCGCGTGCGGGCGTTCCCGGCTTTAAATGCTTCCTGATTCACTCGGGCATCGATGGCTTTGCATGGGTGGATGAAGCAGACTTGCGGCTGGCACTTGCGAAGCTGAGCGGCACAGGCCTGCCATTGCTGGCACACGCTGAAATCTCCGGCCCGGTGAACGCCGCAACGAAGAAGCTGAACGAGGCGGGCACTGATTGGCGCAAGTACTCGACCTATCTGGCATCGCGCCCGGACGCTGCCGAGGTTGACGCCATCGCGCTGCTGATTCAACTTGCAGAGCAGTTCCGGACTCCGGTTCATATCGTTCATTTGTCCAGCGCAAAGGCGCTGCCGCTGTTGGCGGCTGCGCGTGACCGTGGTGTTCCGGTGACGATCGAAACATGCGTACACTACCTATGGTTCGCCAGCGAACAGATCCCCGATGGCGCAACGGAATTCAAATGCGCGCCGCCTATCCGCGACGCCGCCAACCGTGAGGCTTTGTGGAAAGCGCTCGATAGCGGTCTTATCGATTTGGTGGCCACGGATCATTCTCCTTGCCCTCCCGAAATGAAGAAACGCGAAATCGGCCATTGGGACCAGGCGTGGGGAGGAATTGCAAGTCTCGGATTAGCTCTGCCCGTCATGTGGACGGCAATGCAAAAACGCGGAATGAGGCTGGAACGGATCGGTGAGTGGATGGCGGCAGCGCCTGCGCGACTTGCGGGTCTGGCAGGGCGCAAAGGCGCAATCGCAGCCGGCGCCGACGCAGACTTTGCTGTTTTCGATTCTGCGGCCAAGTGGACCGTGACGCCGAACGATCTGCACTTTCGCCACAAATTCTCGCCTTATCTTGGTGCTGAGCTTCGCGGGCGCGTCGTCGAGACGTGGATGCGCGGAGAGCCGGTTTTTCGCGCGGGCAAGTTTGAAGGCGCCGCACGCGGCAGAGAGCTGGTGCGCACGTGAATGATCGCGCACAACGCGCCATTGCCGAATGCAAACGCATCGCTCAGATGAGCGAAGAGCCGGGCCGCACCACCCGCCGCTTCCTCGCGCCACCAGTGCATGAAGTTCACGCGCTTTTGCGCAACCGCATGGAGTCCCTCGGCATGACGGTCCATGTCGACGCTGTGGGTAATCTGCGCGGGCATTGGAAACCGCCTGGAGCGCGCAGTCCAAACGATTGGTCATCGGTTCGCATATCGATACTGTGCCTGATGCGGGCGCTTACGACGGCGTCCTCGGGGTCGCGCTCGCGCTGGAATGGGTGAATCTTGCGCAGGAGCTCAATCTTCTCCTGCCCATCGAGGTCATCGCATTCTCTGAGGAAGAAGGCGTGCGGTTCGGAGTTCCCTTCTTAGGAAGCCGGGCCGTGGCTGGACGGTTCGACCCCACGTTGCTGGCACTCAAAGATGCGGACGGCGCTACGCTAGCTGATGCAATTCGCGACTTCGGTCTCGATCCGAGCCAAATCGGCGCCGCAACGCTCGATGGCGGCGTGCTCGGCTTCGTCGAAATGCACATCGAGCAAGGCCCGGTACTAGAATCCGAGGGCCTCTCTGTCGCAGCGGTCTCGGCGATTGTCGGCCAGTCGCGTCTAACCCTGGAGTTCTGCGGTCAAGCCAACCATGCCGGCACAACGCCCATGTATCTGCGCCATGATGCACTTGCGGGGGCGGCGGAATGGATCTCCGGAGCAGAGTCCGTGGCACGACAAATCGATGGACTGATTGCCACGGTGGGCAAAATCAATGTCGAGCCGAACGCTGTGAATGTGATCGCCGGCACCGCTCGTTTGAGCCTTGATGTCCGCCACGCGGACGACCACACGCGCAAGGCCGCTGTGGAATCCCTTCTCGAACGCGCTCAGGCCATTGCCGCTAAGCGGGGGCTCGCTCTCGAATCGACTCAACAAATGGATCAGCCCGCCGTACCCATGGATGAACGGCTGACGGCCTACCTGGTTGAAGCGATATCGGCCGCCAGCCTGCCTGAAAAACGCATGACCAGCGGTGCAGGGCACGACGCAATGGTCATGGCCGCCCGTGTGCCCACAACCATGCTCTTCCTGCGCAGCCCCGGCGGAATCAGCCACCATCCCGACGAAACGGTTCGAGAAGAGGATGTTGAGGCCGCGCTCAAAATCGGCCGCAAATTTCTGGAAATCCTTGCCACGACGGTCGGATAGAATCGAACATCGGAATTCTCCCGAACACTGTTTCCATTTCCCGGATCGAGGTCGCACGTGCATCATCTTGGATCAACGCGCAGCAGCCGGAAGCCGGATCATCTGCTGCAAACCCCAGACACTTTTGTCCGTTCGCCGCTGCCCGGTGCCGATGGAGTGGAGTTCATCATTCACGCCGCGCCGCAATTGGGTGCGCGATTCACGCAAATGACTGCCGAATTCGTGGCCGGCGGCACACTCGGACCTGCGCAGGCACAGAGATTTCTTTATGTCCTCGACGGCAAGGTTGAAGTCAAAGCGGGCGACAAGAAGCACATCCTCAAGCCCGGCGGGTTCGCTTATCTGCCCCAAGGGACGCCGCACACGGTGAAGGCATCGGGAATCGCCCGTGCGGCGCTGATCGAGAAACTCTACGAACCGCAAGCCGGCGCGGCCGTGCCAAAAATTGTCGTCGGGGACGAAACTGCAGTCAGAGCTACGTCCCTGATGGACGACGATGCGCTGCGCGTGCGCGCTCTCATGCCCGATGGCGCGCCTTACGATTTTGCCGTGAACACCCTCACCTACGACCCCGGCGCCTCGCTTCCCATGGTAGAGGTTCACTTGATGGAGCATGGCTTGCTGATGCTCGAGGGCGGCGGAATCTATCGCCTCGGCGACTCATGGTATCCGGTCTATGCCGGCGACTTCATTTGGATGCGAGCCTACTGTCCGCAATGGTTTGGCGCGCTCGGCAAGCGCCCGGCAAAATACCTCCTCTACAAAGACTGGCGCCGCCATCCGCTGGGAGAAGCCGAATGACAACGGAGACGCCCGCAACTCACGATTGATGGCCTGATCGCTGAGCTGATGGCTCTGGGGCAGATCTCTGAAGCTGAACCGCCCGTGGTGACACGCGTTGTCTTTGGCGAAGCCGACCTGCGCGCGCGGGCCTATGTGAAAGATCTTTGCCAAGCCGCCGGACTCAGCGTTCGCGAAGACGCGGTCGGCAATACCTTCGCGCGATGGGAGGGCACCGACTCCGACGCTCGCGCCGATTGGCACCGGCTCGCACATCGACGCTATTCCCAATGCCGGCCTCTACGACGGCTGCGTGGGAGTGCTTGGCGGTCTTGAAGCGATTCGCGTTCTGCAGAAGCTCGGATTCAAGCCGCGGCGGTCCATCGAACTCGTCATCTTCACCGCCGAAGAACCGACGCGATTTGGCATTGGCTGCCTGGGTAGCCGCATGATGGCTGGAGTGCTCACTCCCCAGCAAGCGCTCGCACTGCGCGACAAGAAGTGGCCGCGGACTGGAAGAATGGCGCACGGAGGCGGGGTTCTCCGGTCCGCCTGAATCCGTTGCCGTGCCGCGAGGCCGCTTCCATCAGTTTGTCGAGCTGCACATCGAGCAGGGCCCCTATCTCGAGCAGGAACAGCTCGACGTCGGCCTGGTGACGCACATTGCGGCGCCCGCCAGCCAGCGTATCGTGATCGAAGGCGAAGGCGGACACGCCGGCGGAAAGCTTATGCCGGGCCGCAAGGATGCGTTGGCCGCGGCCGCCGAACTGATTCTCGCGCTCGAATCTGCGGCCAAATCGACGGGCGCAATTGACACTGTCGGCACTGTCGGCATCTGCGAAGTGTTCCCCGGCGCGGTCAACAGCGTTCCTTCGCGCGTGCTCATCACAACGGACGTGCGCGACATCGATGGTGCGCGCCGCGACGGCGTTCTGGCTTCGCTCGCTTCGACGGTAAAAGAAGTGAGCGCCCGCCGCGGCGTGAAGATCACCACGGAACTGATCAACGCCGACCCGCCCACGACGTGTGACCCCGCTATTCTCGCCGCGCTTGAGAGATCGGCCATTGCGGCCGGCAAGACCTACAAGAAAATGGTGGCGCGCGCTTATCATGACTCGTCCTTTGTATCGTGCTTTGCTCCCGTGGCGATGCTGTTTATCCCCTGCCGAGGCGGCGTCAGTCATCGGCCCGACGAGTATGCTTCGCCCGAATGGATCGGCGGCGGTGTCCATGTGTTGGCAAGGACGCTTGCAGAACTCGCTTCATAACCTCCTGCAACTTCAAAAAACCGTCACGCCGTTGTATGCTATCCCTCAACCTGTTCGGCAGCGGCGGTTTCGGCAAACATGAGTTCGCCTTCGACAACCCGCATCGTTGGCGCCCCCGTTCCCCGCAAGGAAGGCGTGGACAAGCTGCTGGGCCGCGCGCGCTACGTCGACGACATTGAGCGCGAGGGGATGTGGCACGGCGCCACGGTGCGCAGCTCCATTCCGCGTGGGTTCATCCGTTCCATCACTTTCGATCGCCGCAGTTGACTGGACCGAGTTTGCAGTCGTCACCGCCGCCGACATTCCCGGCGAGAACTGCATCCAGCTCATCGTCGCCGATCAGCCCTGCCTTGCAGACGGCAAGGTGAATCATTGCGAAGAGGCGATCCTGCTCCTCGCTCATCCTGACAAACGCAAACTGCGCGAGGCCGTCGGCGCGGTGCGGATCGAATACGAACCGCTGCCGCCGATTTTCACCATTGAAGAGAGCGAGCGGCAGGATCAAGTCGTGTGGGGCGCCGACAATCTGCTGAAAAGCTTCCTGCTTGAAAAGGGCGACGTCGATTCAGTTTGGGCTCGTGCGGCGCACATCATCGAGGGCGAGTACCGCACCGGCGCGCAGGAACACCTCTACATCGAAAACCAGGGCATGATCGCGGAATACAGCGCGAAAAATGGTGTCACGGTTTGGGGCTCGCTACAGTGCCCCTACTACGTCTTCAAGGCTCTGCGCCCGGTTTTCGATTTGCCCGACGAAAAGGTGCGCGTGATTCAGACCGAGACCGGCGGTGCATTCGGCGGCAAAGAGGACTTCCCATCTGTGCTCGCCTGCCACGCGGCCCTTCTTGCCATGAAGAGCGGCCATCCAGTGAAAATGGTCTACGACCGCATGGAAGACTTGGCCGCAACCACCAAGCGCCATCCATCGCGGGTCCGGCACCGGACGGCACTTGATCGCGACGGCAAGTTGCTGGCTATCGAGATCGATCTCGCGACCGACGGCGGCGCGTACTCGACCCTCTCATCTACCGTGCTGTCGCGCGCCGTGCTTCACTCCACCGGCCCTTACTTGTGCCACAACGTGCGAGTAAGCGCAACCTCCTGGGCAACCAACCTCGTTCCGTACGGAGCGTTTCGCGGCTTTGGCGCCCCGCAGGCCATTTTTGCGATGGAGCGCCACATGGATGAAATCGCCGCAGCGCTCGAAATCGATCCTGTGGAACTGCGGCGCAGAAATTTCCTGCACGTGGGCGATACCAACGCGACTGAACAAGAGATGCGCGAGCCAGTAATTCTCGACCAGCTGCTCGATCGTGCTCTCAAGGAGAGTGATTACCACGCGAAGCGCGCGCAGTTTGCCCGCGAGAATCCATTGAGCCCGATCAAGCGGGGATTGGGACTGGCCGCGTTTTATCACGGCTCGGGCTTTACCGGTTCGGGCGAGGTGTATTTGAATTCTCAGGCGGGCGTTGATGTCACGGCCGAAGGCAAGGTTCGCGTACTTGTCTCAAATACGGAGTTCGGTCAGGGCACGAATACCGTCCTCACCCAAGTTGCCGCCGAGGCGCTGGGAGTCAACTACTCCGATGTGATGATGGCCTCGCCTGATACCGGCGTGGTTCCCAACAGTGGCCCCACAGTTGCCTCTCGCACATCGATGGTCGTCGGCCGCATCATCGAGCGCGCCTGCTCCCAGCTGCTCGCGTTGCTCCGCGAACATGCCGGCCTCGGCGCCAGCTACACCCAGAAGGAATTTCTCGCCGCCTGCGACCGATATCGCGCAGAGCACGGTGAGCTGTTGTCGTTATGCCGCTACGAAGCGCCGCCCGGAATTATCTGGGACGATCAGAAGTATCATGGCGAAGCCTATGGCGCGTATGCGTGGGCAATTCATGTTGCACAGGTCGCGGTCGACACCGTCACCTATTCCGCAGAAGTTGAAGATTTCTGGGCCGTGCAGGAAGTGGGCCGCGTGATTCATCCGGTCATGGCCGCTGGTCAGGTTGAGGGCGGAATCGCGCAGGGCATCGGCTATGCGCTGTACGAAAAAGTCGTGTGGCAAGACGGCCGCATGGCCAATAATCAGATGACCAACTACATTATGCCCACCGCCGAAGATGTTCCTCCCATTCACGTGTACTTCGAGGAGATTCCGTTCCGATATGGCGGATTTGGAGCCAAAGGCATCGGCGAGTTGCCTCACGATGGGCCCGCACCCGCAATATTGAATGCGATTCGCAATGCCACAGGTGTCGCATTCAACGCAATTCCACTTCTCCCTGAAGATCTATACGCAGGTCTCGCCGCGGCCCAGCGGGCGGAAGAGATGGCGGCGCGATGAGCAAGAGCGAGAGTGCGATTTTCAGCGAAAGGTGGCCCGCGATTCGATTCAGCGTGAATGGCAATACAAGAACTGTCAAAGTTCCGCCGATGAAGCGCCTTCTCGACGTACTGCGTGAAGATCTGCAATTGACCGGGACCAAGGAGGGATGCGGCGAAGGCGAGTGCGGCTCCTGTTCCGTGCGCATGGATGGTGAACTTGTGAACAGTTGCCTGGTTCCAGTTTTGCAGGCCGAGGGAGCAGAAATACAGACAGTCGAAGGGCTCGCCCTCCATGGCGAACTCCATCCGTTGCAGAAGGCGTTTCTCAAGCACGGAGGCGCGCAGTGCGGCATCTGTACGCCGGGAATGTTGATGGCCTCGGCGCAACTTCTCGAACAGAATCCTCATCCCGACATGACTCAAATTCGCGAAGCGCTTGCCGGCAACCTATGCCGCTGCACAGGATTCATTCGCATCTTTGAGTCTGTCGCCGCGACGATCGCACCGGAGAGGGCTCGGCAGGCGACGGAATCAACTTTGGAGCAGACACATCATGCGCGGTAATGCAGACCTGCACGATCTTGTCGCGCCTGGAGAGCTGGGCGCGGTGCTTCAGTTGCTTGCCGCCGAACCCGGGGTATGGACGCCGATTGCCGGCGGCACGGAGTTGATGGTCGCATTTTCCGCGGGCCGACTTGCCGCTCCCAAGCTTGTCAGCCTGTGGGGCATTCCTGATTTGCGTACCATAGAGGTGACCCCGCAGAGCATGATCATCGGCGCAGCTGCAACGTTTCTCGACCTGCGAAGGCACGTTGTCATCGCCACCGAATTGCCTTTGCTCGCCAAAGCCGCAAGCTGGATCGGCTCCGTCGCCAACCAAGGTCGCGCCACGCTCGGTGGCAATCTCGTCAACGGCTCGCCAGCCGCGGATTCTTCGCCTGCTCTGCTTGCCTACGACGCCGAGATCGAGCTCATCTCCGTGCGCGGCCGCCGCCGAGTCCCCTACTCCGCTTTTCACTCCGGCTACAAACGCAATGTTCTTTTGCCCGACGAACTTCTTTTTGCGATTCACGTCCCGCGCCGTTTTACGCACCACGCTCTATACCTGCGCAAGGTTGGAACCCGCCGCGCCATGGCCATCGCCAAAGTTGCGCTCGGCGCAACCGCTCTGCTTGAGAATGATGTGATCGTGGAAATTCGCCTCGGAGCCGCAAGCCTGGCGCCCTTCCCCACACGCCTTTGGCAAACTGAAGCTGCGCTTCTCGGCCAAACAGTCTCTCGCGAAGCGACGCAATCGGCGCGCCGCGCGCTGCTCGCCGAAATCAAGCCGATCAATGACATTCGTTCTACGGCAGAGTATCGGCGGCGCGTGGCTGTGAATCTTCTCGACGAATTCCTGCTCTCACTTCGCCCGGGAGAATCGACTTTATGAATGCTACGCTTGCAGCGTGGAATGCAGCCGACGAATCCGCGGCCCTGGAAGCGATGCTCGCCTGCTGCGGATCAAAGCGATGGGCTCAAGCCATGGCGGCGCAACGACCGATCGCGAGTGTACGGGCACTAAGCGAGGCTGCCGACCGCTTATGGAGCACGATGCGAGAATCCGATTGGCTGGAGGCGTTTACATGTCATCCGCGCATCGGCGAGCGTCAGCCCGTCCTTGTTACAACGCGCCCGTCATACCGGTCTGCGGCACGATCAACCGAGTGGTCGCAGCAAGAACAGTCGTCAGCCAGGGCGGCAAGTGAGTTGGTGCTAGCCGAGCTCGCGGAGGACAATCAACGTTATGAGGAGCGCTTCGGCTTCACATACATCGTCTGCGCAACCGGAAAAAGCGCTACCGAGATGCTTACCATTCTCAAACGGCGCCTGGAGAACGATCGAGAGACCGAATTGCGCGAAGCGGCCGAACAGCAGCGCCAGATTATGCAAATCCGTTTAGGAAAGTGGTTAGTCGAATGAGCAACATTTCAACACACGTTTTGGATTCCATGCTGGGCAGGCCGGCCGCGGGAATTGCTGTGCGTCTGGAAAGGTTTGCCGGCGGAGGCTGGATTGAGATCTCCGCGATCGGCGATGCCGCCGAACGCGCGCATGATGCGCCCGGGGACTGGATTGAAGTCGCTACCGGCGTCACCGATGCCGATGGCCGTTGCCGCGACTTGGCGCGCGACGCGGACTCCGGCCCGTATCGCATTGTCTTCGACACCGCCCCATACTTCGCGCGGATGGGGCGAACAAGTATCTATCCGGAGATTGCGATTACATTCACCTGCGACGGCAGCGCGCATTACCACTTGCCGCTGCTGTTGAGCGACAACAGCTACACAACCTACAGAGGGAGCTGACGAATGGCGAGGCTCGGTGACAATCGCTACGGAAAATCTCGCGTCCGCCTCTCGCGGATCACGCGCCTCGAGGACCAGCATCTCTTCAATGAGTGGACCGTCTACGTAATGCTCGAGGGAGATTTTGAAGCCAGCTTTACGAAAGCCGATAACAGCCAGGTCCTGCCCACCGACACGATGAAGAACACGGTGTATTCTGTGGCGCGCAGCTCACAAGCAGCGACCATCGAAGCCTTCGCTATGGAACTGGGCGACTATTTTCTCACCAACAATGCGCAAGTCTCAGGAGTTTCGATCGAAATTGAAGAGCGCGCCTGGGAACGAATGACAATTGGCGGTGCACCAGAACCCACAACTTTCAAGCTCAGCGGGCCGGAGGTCCAGACCGTGCGTGCCATGCGACACCAGGGACGCGAGTGGTCCATCAGATCCGGAGTGGATGGCCTGACGATTCTCAAAACCACGAAGTCGGCTTTTACTGGCTACATTGTCGACAAGCTGACCACGCTCAAGCCGGCCACCGATCGCATTCTCGGTACGTGCGCCACCGTGACGTGGGACTATGCGGCTACCGCGCCGGACTATGCACAGGCTCGCGAACGCATCGTCGCCGCGCTGCTCAAGACATTTGCTGAGCACAACAGCATGAGCGTTCAGCACACACTCTTCGATATGGGCAAAGCCGCACTCGACGCCGCGCCTGAGATCGCGCGCATTCATCTTTCCATGCCCAACCTGCATCATCTGCTCGCCGACTTAAGCCCCTTCGACCAGGAAAACCCCAACCACATCTTCGTGCCCATCGATGAACCGCATGGTACGATCGAGGCCACAATCGAGCGTTAGCTTTAGAAGCAAGAGGCGTAGCCGTGACCGGGACCACGACCACAAAGCGAAACGTGTATGCGGAGGACAACGCTGCGGAAAGCTTCGGACTGCGCAAGGGCGTCCTCGGCCCCATCGAGACTCTGGCTCAGTCCGTTTCCGCCATGGCGCCGAGCACGTCCGCCTGTCTCACCATTCCGCTGGTCTTCGCATACGCCGGCAATGCCACCTGGTTCGTCTATCTTCTGGCCACAATTTCCATGCTGCTGGTCGGTTTCTGCATCAGCCGATTTGCGCGCCTGAGCGCGTCGCCAGGCTCGCTTTACACTTATACGGCGAACACACTTCCGCCAGCGTTCGGCGTCGCCGCCGCATGGGGATTGCTGCTGGCTTACGTAGCCACAGGCGCATCGGTTGCCGGTGGCGCCCTGTACTATGCAACCGTACTCTCCCAGCAGTTTTTCCACTGGGCGCCGCCTGCTGTTCCCACACTGGCGGTGGTTTGCGCCGTTGCCGGATTCATTGCCTACCGCGATGTCAAGCTTTCTGCCGAAGTTATGTTGTGGATTGAAGCTGTCTCCCTTGGCCTGATCGTGATCGTGCTCGTTCTGTTGCCGGTGCACATCGGCTTTCACGTCGACACAAGTCAATTCCGTCTCAAGGGTGCTTCATTCAATGGCCTCGGACCCGCTTTGGTGCTTTCCATCTTCAGCTTCGTCGGCTTTGAAGGCGCAACCACCTTGGGCGGCGAGGTGCGCGACCCATTGCGGACCATTCCGCGTGCGGTGATTCAGTGCGCGCTCCTGGCTGGCGGATTCTTCATGATTTGCGCATACTCCGAGGTGTACGGATTCAGTGGTCAGGCGGCCGCGCTCTCCAGTTCCACGAGTCCACTGCACATACTTGCCGCAAAGGCTCATGTTTCGCCGTTGGGCATCGCGATCGACTGCGGCGCATTCGTCAGCATGTTCGCCTGCGTGCTGGCTTGCGCCACCGCTGCGGCGCGCGTATTGCTTCGCATGGCGCACGACAAACTGTTGCCCGCCGCGTTGCAGCGCACCAGCCCGCGCCATGGAACGCCGGGAGCATCTGTGGCTTTGTCCATCGCGCTCATGTTCGCGGCGACCGCAGCCATGGCGCTCCTCGGCGACACGGGATCGACGATGTATGACCTGCTGGGATCGCTTTCCGTCTTTGGCTTCCTCACTGCCTATGTGCTGGTCGCTCTGGCCCTTCCCTTCGCGCGGCGCGCAGTTGGCCAGCACTCCCATCTCCTCGCGGGCATCAGCGTCCTCACGGTTGCCGTCATCCTGATCATCGCGATCTTCGACCTCAACTCCGCCGAGGACGTTGTTCACGCGCGAATCCCCTATATCTATCTCGCCTACATTACTGTCGGACTCGCCTGGTACGGATTGCGGCGAAGAAAAGCCTAAGGCGTGTGATGTCTTGTGGAAAAGCAGTGCCTAATCCCGTTTTCCGCAGCGAAATTCCTTACGTGAACTTTATGTCGCGCCAATTAATATTCTCGTAACCTGCAGCGCCAGCAGGAAAGGCCATTCAACCACCGCGGGTCGCGTTGGCGAGGTCTGCCCCGCGTAGCAATTCAACGCTCAAGAAACTCGAGATTTCAAATCTATTTCAGCGGTCATTGAATCCCCCAGGTTTCAGGGGGAAATTTCTATTTCGAGGTCAGTCCTTTGAAGCGTTCCATGCGTGTGTCCTGTTTCTCGTTTGCGGGTCTGCTTGCAATCGCGGCAGCCACAGTGCTGTGCAGCAGTTCTCTTCAAGCTCAACAAACGCTGGGCGGAATTACGGGAGAAGTCACCGACGCCTCTGGCGGCGTGATTCCCAATGTCACGGTCTCTCTTACTCACGAAGAGACTTCACTCACTCGCGCCACGAAGACCAATGACCAGGGCGAATACACGTTTGTGAATCTGCCCATCGGCACGTATACGCTCACCTACACGGCCGATGGATACCAGGCGCAGAAGACGCCGCACATCACTGTAGAGGCCGACCGCACGGCAACGTTGAATGTCTCATTGAAGGTTGGCCAGGCCAGCACCACCGTGGAAGTGGAAGCCGCGCCGCTGATGAACGCCGTCGACACCACCAACGGCTACGTGATGGAGCAGCAGCAGATCGACAACGTGCCCCTTCCCACCGGCAGTTTTACCGGACTGGCCATCCTTTCGCCCGGTGTCGACGCCGAATTGCCCGGCGGCACTGGCGCCAATTCAGGCCTCGGCAACGCCCCCATCTGGGCCAACGGCCAGCGCGATACATCAAATGCATTTCTTCTGAATGGCGTCGACGCCAGCAATCTCTTCAACGGCAAGAGCACCAGCCAAGTGGATTCATTCCGGATCGTGAACAATACTGGCCAAGCCAACAACGCCGCCGGGGGTGTAATTCCAAGCGCCTCCTCTGTTTATCTGGCCATCGGCAACGCCATCCCGACGCCCGCGCCTGAAACAATTGCGGAAGTCCGCGTGAACGCCTCAATGTACGATGCGCAGCAAGGCTCTGACAGTGGAGCGCATATCGACATGAGTACCAAGTCTGGAACCAACCAGATCCATGGATCGGTCTACGGGCACCGCGGCACCAACTTTCTCAACGCCGCGCCTTTCTTCTTCAAGAAGGACGACAATATACCCTCCGCCTACAAGAATCCTCAGTTGCACCGCTACACTGCGGGCGGTACCTTTGGCGGACCGATCCTCAAGGACAGACTCTTCGGGTTTGTCAGCTACCAGCACCTGCATATTTCGGATCAGGAAACCGGCGATGAGCTGCTTATCGTCCCTCCCGGATTGAGCGACTCCAACCGCACTCCCAGTGGACTCACGGACATTGCGAATAACAACTGGACCACAAACGAAGGCACCAGCGGCGTCACAGTCAGCTCCGGCAACTGGAGTTCAAACCCCATCGGCCTCGCGCTTTTCAATCTGCCGTCGGTGCCTGGCGAGCCTGGAAAATGGCTGGTCCCGAACCAGAATGCTCCGGGAAGCCCCAACGTCTTTTCGCCCTACAATGCATTTCTACCCGGTACGGCGCGCTTCACATCCGATCAGGCAATCGCCGATCTGGACTGGAACATCAGCGCCAAAGACGTCCTGGCCGCCAAATACTACTATCAACACGATCCCAACTCATCGCCCTACGCCTACTCGAACGTTCCCGGCTTTGCCGCGAAGATGGACACGGGCTCCCAGGTGGGCTCGATTAACAATGTGCAGACGATCGGAACCAATCTGAGCATTTCTGAGACTGTTGGAGTTTTGCGCGAGAAGGCGTATGCCACGAACGATCAGCTTTTCTCCCCTTCGCAAATCGGGATGAGCTCGGCGTTCGGCAACTATTTTCCCGGCGTCACCATCAACGACGCTATCGGCGACCAATTCGATGCGCCCGGCGGCCCGCTCTACGGCTTGGTGTTTCCGTCGCTGGCCATCGGTCCGGATTCCGAATATCAGGGAGCAAACACCGGCATGTTTCAGAATCGGATCATGCCCTCCGGCACGGCGATCTGGGCCAAGGGACGCCACTCCGTCAGCTTCGGAGGCAGTTACTCCTATACTCAGTTGAACACAATCGATCATCGCACCGGCACGGGCAACCTGGACACACCTGACTTTGTCACGTTAGCCAATAACTGGGTCACGCCCTACACCACGCAACTCTTTACAGCGACCTCATTTCTTCAGGGCAACGCCAATCGGTACTATCGCGCCAACGAGACCGGGCTCTTTGTGCAGGACAAGTTCCAGGCGACGCCCACGCTCAGCATCACCCTCGGTGTTCGTTACGACTGGGATGGCGGGCTGACGGAAAAATATGGCAACATCTTCAACTTCGATTCCAAGCAATATAGCTACGACGCCGCATCCGACACGATCACAAGCTCCGGATTCCTCATCGCCGGCAACAACAAGAACGGAACCCAGGGAGTGAGCAAAACCACGCTTACCGGCCGCCAGTGGGGCATCGCGCCACGCCTCGGTATTGCCTGGCAGCCAGCCATCTTACATTCGAAATTGGTTGTTCGCACCGGCGGCGGCTTCTACTACGATCGCGGCGAGTTGTTCACTTATCTCTCGCCCGGCTATGCCGCTGGTGAAATCGATGGCGGTCCCTTCGGTTCTTCGCAAACAGAACCGTTTGTTTCGCAGCAGCATTGCCCGTATAGCTCTTCCTACAACGCCGCCAATCCGACCTTTCTTTATCTGTTTTACGTCCCAATATGCGGCGGCGGCTTCGGCGCGTTCGGAACCGGATACGACGGGGATGGAGGCTACGTCGACAACACGGATTACAACCTGGCCACCCCCTGGGGTCCGACGCGATCAGCGCCGCCGTCGAATCCCAAGGCCTCTGACATTGCAAATTATCTCCCGAACGCCGCGGCAATCATCGATGGCACCGTCGGTGCGAACAACAGCGGCCAGCCGTACACACTCGGCGTTTACAACCGTGCCAACAAGCTGCCTTACAGCATGAACTTTACGCTCAACCTCCAGTATCAACCGCGCAACGATCTGATGATTGAGATCGGCTACGTGGGCAATCTTGGCCGTCACCAGGTCATCCCGATTCCCTTTAATCAGGCTCAGATCGCCACCCCTGGCAGCCCCACCCATCCTGGCGGAAAAGTGTTTGCCGACGGCACATCGGTCTCGCAGTCTTACAGCTACGGCTATACCGTGCTTGACCCGAACACCTTTTTCCCTGAATGCGTGAACGATCCCACGGAAACCAATTGCAGTTACGGCACCATGTTGAACAACTACGAGGGCGGCAATGTGGATCTTCGCGTGCCCTACATCGGTTACTCGTCGGAGTCCGAGGCGTACACCGCGGCCGGCATTGCAATGTACAACGCGCTCGAGTCGCATCTTGAACAACGCTTAAGCCACGGCATCACAGCGGGGGTTTCCTATACATATTCGCACGCCACCGACGAGCAGAGCGGCATGGGACTGTTCTACAACGGCAACAATCCTGCCAATCTGCGCAGCGGATACGGATCATCCGATTTCGACCGCACCCACGTTCTGAATTTCACCTACGGTTACACTTTCCCAAAATTCATGAGTGAGGATACGCTAGCGGGCAAAGTGGTCGATGGCTGGGCCATTCACGGCGTTGCGATCATTCAGAGCGGGCAGCCGTACAGCATGATCGATTACTCCGGAGCTGTCGGTAGCATTTATTACAGCACGTTCAATGGAATTACTAACCCGATCGTGCCGCTTGCTCCCGGATGCAATCGCAAGAACGCGCTGACAGGCCAGAACGGCGCATTCTACAACATCAATACAGGCCAGGGCGCGGCGCTAAAAGCCAGTTGCTTTACGCTTCCACTGATCCCGCAAGGCACGATGGGAGTTCCGAACGGCGACACCTACGAGACCAACTTCATCACTGGCGAACGAAACATCTTCCGCCAGTCATGGCAGCGGCGCGCCGATGCCTCTCTGGTGAAGGACTTGATGATTCACGAGCCATACAGCCTGCACTACACATTCGATGTGTACAACTTGACCAACACATCCAGCTTCGACATTCCCCAGAACAATGTGAACCAGAATGCTGGTTTCAACAACGTACCCGTGGGAGGAGATACGCTCTACAATCCTCCATCCGGCCTCGGCATTACCAAGCACACCATCGGCAGCGCGCGACAGATCCAGATGTCGCTGCATCTGGACTTCTGATTCAAGCGCCTTCTCGCTCCGAGGGCGGCCCGCACGGGTCGCCCTTCTGCTTTTCACGGTTGTGGTCTTTGAGCGAAAGGTGTCGCGTCCGCCGGCGGCTTCTAGAATGGCGTTATGACCGCCCCCTCATGGACTGTCCGGGGTTTTCGCGCTGCGCTTGCCGCCGGATATCTCAGCCCATCTCAACTCGCCGAATCCGCGCTCGCGAATAGCAACCGGAATGCCAGCCACAACACCTACATTTGGCAGGACGCTGCGTGGACACGCGCCGAAGCAGCCCGCGCTGAATCCATGCCCCCTTCAAGCGGTGGCCCCTTCGGTGACGGCCGGCCAGCACTTTGGGGTCTGCCAATTTCGGTAAAAGATTGTTTCGATCTCGCTGGCTCTCCGACCAGCTGCGGCGTCCACTTCTACTGCGATCGCGATGGCCAAGCCGCACATGATTCCTGGCTTGTGGAACAACTGCGCTCTACCGGAGCCGTGATTGTTGGCAAGACTCATCTCCACGCACTGGCCTACGGGATCACTGGCGAGAACCCTGAGTATGGCGACTGCGCCCAGCCTCGCGATTCCGGCGCGCTCACCGGTGGCTCGTCGAGTGGCGCTGCGGCCAGCGTGCAGGAGCGGTCAGCGGTAGCCGCCATCGGCACGGACACCGGTGGCTCCGTGCGGGCGCCTGCAGCTCTTTGCGGCCTCGCCGGATATCGCGCCACGCTCGGTCGCGGGGACTGGCGCGGCGGCGCTCACCTGGCCGAATCATTTGACACGTTCGGCTGGCTCTTTCGCGATCTCGAGGACGCTCCGTTTCTTGCCGGCGCCTTTGCACCGGCGCAAGCCGCTCAGGCCCGCCGCTTCACCAGCTTCGCCTATGTCGACGACAGTTTTCTTCACGATTGCGAACCGGACGTGGTCGCGGGCTTCCGCGACGTCATTCGAACTCTGCAGGCCCTTGGATTGAAAGGTCGAAGCTTCGACACAGAATGGTGGTCGAAAGCCGTAGAAATCTTTGCGCCACTCCAGGCCTCTGAAGCTGCGCGCTTGCACGCCGGCAACTTCGATCGCTTCGAGCCGGCGATCCGCGACCGTCTCAAATGGGGCGCCGGTCTAGCTTCCGACGAGATTTCCGCTTTGCGGAATCGTCACGCAGCGTTTCGCACGCGCATGGATGACCTTTTTGCCGCACACGAGCTCATTCTGTTGCCATCGATTCCGGTTGCGCGCCTGGCTGTCGGCGCAGATCACAGCCAGACCCGCGCCCGCCTGTTGCGATACACGGCGCCCTTCAGCCTGGCTGGCGTTCCCACAGTCGCCATCCCTTGCGCGCACGGCGGCATGCAACTGGCCGCAGCCCGTAACAACGACGAGTCGCTCCTCCAGCTTGCCGCAGAGATCGGCGCGCACACAAAGACCGCCATGTCCGATTGAACGCTGATTGTGACTGAAAAACTGACTTAGAACGATTTGTCCGTCAGAAACGGCTCCGGCTTCACAGAACCGTCGCGCTGCTTCACCAGCATCTGCACCTTACCCTCGGCGGCATCCAGCTCCTGCTTGCAAGCCGCCGACAGTCCCACGCCCTCTTCAAAGAGCTTCAGCGAGTCTTCGAGCGCCAGATCGCCTTTTTCCAACTGCTCGACAATCGTTTCCAGCTTTTTGAGCGACTCCTCAAAAGATGGCATGGCGTTTCACCTCTTCTCGCCGGTTCCCGCCGGCAGTGCGCTGGCAATCACTTCGGCCGCGGTTTCATAGTTTCCGAATGGCGCGCTCACTTGCACTCCCTGTACCAATGGCCGCACCGCTGACAGCATCTCCTGCGCGATCTTGATACCCTCCGCCCGCGCCGCTTCGGGCGTATCCGCCTGCGCCATGCGCAGCATGATCTCCTCAGGCATCGCGACCCGCAGATCGTTCTTCATATACTCTGCATTGCGCAGGCTGGTCAGGGGCCAGATGCCCGCGATCACCGGAATGCGCCTGTCCCCCAAGAGGTTCTTGATTCGTTCCAGGAACTCCTCAAGCAAGCGCAGGTCGAAGACCGCCTGCGTGATCACATATTCCGCGCCTGCCTCCACTTTGAAGGCGAGCCGCTTCAGCTCATTCTCCAGGTCCGGCACGCCGGGGTTGGCCGCAACGCCGATGGTGAAGTTCGTGCTCGCTCCGATCGAATTCGATCCGATATCGAGGCCATGATTCAGCCGCCGCGCGATGTTTACCAATCCGATCGAGTCCACGTCAAAGACAGCAGACGCGTCAGGATAGTTTCCCTGCTTGGGCGGATCGCCGGTCACGCACAGAATGTTGCGCAGCCCGATCGATGAAGCGCCCAAAAGATCCGACTGGATTGACAGCAGGTTGCGATCGCGGCAGGTGTAATGAAGAATCGTCTCCATCCCCGTATGCTGCTGGATCTGGATGCAGAGGCTCTCTCCGCTCATCCGCGCCGACGCCTGCGCCGCGTCGTACACGTCGATGGCGTCCACGCTCAGGCGCGCCATCAGTGCCGCGCCTTCTATCTCTTTCGCACAATCGATGCCCCGCGGCGGCACAAACTCCACCATGGTGATGAACTTGCCTTCCGCGATCAACGAGCCCAGGCGCGAGCGTTGCGCCAACGTGGCCGGCGGCGTCTCCTTGCCGACTGCCGGCGCAGCATCTTTCCCTGCCACGTGCGCCTGTTCGTCGATCGCTCGAATGGCCTGCCGCATGGCGCGAATGTGGTTCGGGGTAGTGCCGCAGCAACCGCCAACCATCTGCGCTCCTGCGGCGATGGCCTTGCGCGCAAAGCTCGCCATATATTCGGGAGAACACAAGTAGATGTTTCGCCCCTCGACCGCGCGAGGCATTCCGGCGTTGGGCATGGCGCCCAAGGGCAGATTCGTTGCCGCGCGCATCTCCTCAATCGCGGTCAGCACCGTCGCAGGACCGGTCGAGCAGTTTACTCCCACGGCGTCGGCTCCCCACTCGGTCAGCCACGCGGCCGCCTGCGCCGCCGAAGAACCGTCCAGGCAATCGCCCTCATCGTCAACCGTCACCATCACCAGCACCGGGAGCTCCGGGGCCACCGCCTTCGCGGCTTCCAGGGCCTCCCGCGCCTCATTCAGGGCGGGCATCGTCTCCACGATCAGCAGGTCGACGCCACTTCTCTTGAGCACGCCGATTTGCTCGGCAAAGGCCGCGCGGGCTTCATCGAGGCCAGTTTTGCCCAACGGTTCCAGCCGCACGCCCAGTGGTCCCACTGCGCCGGCCACCCATGCTTCGCCAGCTTGTTTCTCTTTAAGGCGCTTCACCGCCTCACGCGCCAGGCGAACTCCCGCCGCATTGATCTCTTCCACCTTTGCGCCCAACCCGTGCCGGGACAACCGAAAGCGGTTCGCACCGAAAGTGTTGGTTTCAAGAATCTCCGCCCCGGCAAGCAGGTATTCTTCGTGGACGGCAACGATCAAATTGGGATCCGACAGGTTCAGCTCGTCGTAGCTGCGGTTGGTGAACACACCGCGAGCTTCGAGTACCGTGCCCATCGCGCCGTCAGCAAGCACGGCGCGGTCGGAAAAGATTTCGGCGAACCGGCTCATTCTGTTGTCATGCTAACGCATCGCGAGCGGGGATGTATCCACTCTTCGCGCCCCCCGTCTGACGTTTGCTCGTCCAACCGGACATGCCCACTGACGTTTCTCGGATCCTCGCTCTTGCCGTCGCGCGCTGCGCGCCAAGAGGGCAGGCCGCTTTGTTATACTTCGGAAGTTATCGCCTGCATGGAAATCGGTTTGGGCTTGCACGTTTCAATGCCCCTCCGTGTGTCAATAACGCCATTTATTTGTCGACGTTGCGGATTTTTCCGCGCGATCAAACGAGGGTTTGAAATTTGAAGAACAGAAGTCTTCTCTTGAGCGCCGGCGTTGCTTTGGCGGTAGCCGCCGCGCTGGCCGGTTGTGGCAAGACCTTTTACTTCGCTGGCCGCGTGTTACCCCCCAGTGGGCTGCAATATCGCGTCATGATCGCCATCCAGAATCCCGCCACCCTGAGCAAGGGGGAACTCGAAGTCGTCGACGCCTTTTACGACTCCCGCAGCGGCTATAACGGCAAACCCGCCTTTTTTTCCATTGCCGGCTACGGCGGCGCGTTGCCCAGTTCCATTCAGAACATGCCGGAACAACAACTCGGAGCCGTATACGGGTCTGGCGACGGCACCCTCGCCTTGATCGACTATCAAGGCGAAAAGACCTCTACCCCTAACATCAGCGGACTGAATGGCTTGTCGTCCAGTGTCTTCATCACCCGCAACGGGTCCTATGCCTTCGCCGCCAGCCAGACCTCAACGGTTTTCACCGTGGTGGACCAGCACGCCGGTTCATCTACGGCTCTCAGCCTTCCCGGCGTGTACCGCGCCAGCGTGAACCCGGGAGGCTCTGTTGCGCTGGCATTTGTCCAGAACTCCAATTACGCCTATTACCCCCGCCAGCTCTCGACCGCGCAATCGATCGCTTTCTCCGGAGGGCCGTCCACCTGGCCTAAAGCCGCCGCTGACTGCGAGCCACAGCAGGCGCCCTCGTGGTGCCTGTTCCAGATGGAAAGTCCCGACCACATCGACGCAACCGGCAACTACTACGGCGCTCCTCTCACCTTCGACCGCCCCATCAAAGCTGTCTTCTCAGCGGATGGGAGCACCGCCTACATCTTGAGCTGCGGCCCGGAGTGCGGAGGATCCAGGGCGTCCATCTCTGTTGTCCCGATTGCGCCGCTGATCTTTCTTCAGGGACAGCAGTCCGGCTTGCTGCCCTGTAATCGTCCTTCCGTGTCTTCGTGTCCCGACACCAACGATGCACCGATGGTGAATATCCCCATCCCCGGCGGAGCCAGCAATGCTTTGGTCGATATCACCACCATGTACGTCGTGGGCCAGCAGCCGCAGTCGATCCAGGGACAGACTCTTTTCGGCGGCAATCTCACTGTGGTCAATCTGGCCAACAACACCGCCGGCAGCCCCATTGCCATCAGCGATGGCCAACCGGGCGCGATCAGCCGCATGATCGAGGCCGATGACAACACGCTCTGGATCGGAATGACCGGCTGTACCGTCGGAGTCCGCTATGCAACCAACCCCGCCAGCGGATACGGCTGCCTGACCATGTTCAACACCTCCACGAAATCCGTCGACCTGCTCGAGCCGTATCTGGGTAACGCCACCGGGATTGCTGCTGTCCTGGGCTTGCACAAGATCTACGCAGCTGAGGGCGGGCAGGTCTACATCTATTCCACCACTGACGGTACGTCGATCGACAACCAGTATGTGACCGTGACAGGCACGGCCTACGACGTAGCCTACATGGACGCAGTCACCGACGCCGACAATACTGTTTACTAACCCTGATGCCCGCAGAGGCAATCGACTTTCGAGCCGACATTCTCGCCATCGCTGCCCATCGCGACGACGTCGAACAAACCTGCGGAGGAACCCTGCTGCGCATGGCTGCGCGCGGCCTGCGCACGGCGATTCTCGATTTGACGCGCGGCGAAGCCGGAACGCGCGGCACCGCGGACGAGCGCGCCCGCGAAGCCGAAGAAGCCGCCAGCATCCTGGGAGTCGGCTGGCGTCATGCGCTCGATCTGCCCGACGGCGCCATCGCCAACAATTTTGAGAATCGCCTCGCCATCGTGCGCATTCTGCGTCAGCTCCGGCCTCGCGTAGTTATTCTTCCGTACTGGCAGGCGCGCCATCCCGACCACGCCATCACTGCCACTCTCGGCGCCGAAGCCTGCTTTCTTTCCGGCCTGAAGAAGATCGACACTGGCGCGGAACCGCACCGTCCATTCAAGACCGTCTACGCCAGCCTCTACGCCGATGTGCGCCCCAGCTTTATCGTCGACATTACGCCGTTCATCGAGCAGCGCCACATGTCCCTCATGGCTTACCGCTCGCAGTTCGCAAACCAATCTGCTGGTTCCGGCATTTTTGTGCCCGAGGAAGAAATTCGCGAGCGCACATTTGCTGAGGCTCGACACTACGGCCTCCTCGCCGGCGTTCGCTTCGGCGAGCCCTTCGTGCAGAAAGAAGTCGGCCTCGTCGACGATCTCACCCTCTTGCCTGTGCAATCGATCTAAAATGGATGGCGGCATTCTTCAAGAAAGGTTGTCTTCATGAATCCGATCAGCCGCCGCAAATTCCTGGCCACGTCCGCTTTGTCTCTCGCCGCCACGCGGCTTCATCCGCAAAACCCCGCTCAGGTCCACGCCAATCTCGCCATTCCGTCCGAGGCGTCGGGACCCCATATTCCAGCCGACTTCGTGGGCCTGTCCTACGAGGTTATGGAACTCGCAAATCCGGACTTCTTTTCCGCAAAGAACATTGGCTTGATTCGCGCTTTCAGACAGATTTCCTCGCGAGGCGTCCTGCGACTTGGCGGAAATACCAGCGAATTCGGCTGGTGGAAACCCACTCCCGATTCCCACGAGCCGGAGCATCCGCATACTCGCGAAGTGACTGGCGAGCCGAAAGCGAGCTACTACGCCGTTACTCCTGATGCGATCCGCAACCTGGCCACTTTCCTCGAAGCGACCGGCTGGACCTGCCTCTATGGCATCAATATGGGGACTAACACCCCCGCTCGTGCCGCCGACGAAGCTCAATTTGTCTCCAAAACCCTCGACTCGCGACTGCAATATTTCCAGATCGGCAACGAGGTGAATTTGTTCGGCCGCCACCTGCGCGATCCAAAAACCTGGTCCGCACAGGCCTACCTCGCAGAGTGGCTCACTCTCGCTCGCGCCATCTCCGTCCGCGTTCCCGGAGCCCGATTCGGGATGCCTGATGTCACTGACGACATTTCCTGGCTGCCGCTTATCGCCAACGCCTGGAGTTCCGTCGAGAACCGTCCGCGTGTCACCCGGCTTACGCATCACTATTACTTTGGCGGACCGCCATCGAACCCCGACGTCAACATTCCCAATCTCCTCAAGGCCTCATCCATGGTCAAGGTTCAGGGCATGGCCGACACGGCCGCTGCGGCGGCAGCGAAAATGGGCATCCGCGCGCGCATGACCGAAGGCAACACCTGCTATCGCGGCGGCAAGCCTGGAGTCTCCGACGTCTTTGCTGCGGCTCTCTGGTCGGCCGATTACTCGCTCCTCCTCGCCACCAACAAATACTCCGGCATTAATCTGCATGGGGGCACCGGCACCATCATCGCCAGCGGGCTTGGCGGAGTGATGTTTGGCGATGAAGTCCTCAAAGCGCAGGGCGCGACGCCGGAGCAAATCGCCACGCACCCTCACGCCTACTATTCACCGATTGCGGAGTTTGGCTCGACGTATGTTTTGGAGCCAGTTGCTTATGGGCTCATTTTCGCGGGGCTGTTGGCCGGTGGCACTCTGATCCATTCCGATCTCACCGCGAAGCTTCAGGCTGCGGGCGTCAACGCGACCGCTTACGCCGCCAAGCTTTCGGGTGGGCAAACTTGCGTCGTCGTTTTGAACAAGGATATGGAAAACGATCTTGCCCTCCGACTGAATTTCGGCGCCATCCGAACCGGCGCGGTAGAGATCGATACCTTGCACGCGCCGTCGGTCGACAGCCGCGAAGCTCACATCGCACGGGCGGCGAAATCCGGCCGCATTAAAGACGGAAAGTTCGCCACGCTCGTTCCCCGCGCCTCTGGCGTTCGTATCACTGTCGTCTGAAGCTGGAACCTGCTGCCGTGAGAGAATTGACTCAATTTCGAACCTAGCGCCCGTTTCGCTGCTGTCTCTCTCCGCAGATTTCATTGCGCAATTATGATCTCCGAAGATTCTGAACATCGGGAGCCGGCCCATGCCGCAGACTTGGAATCCTGAGACCTACGGCCGCGATGGGGCCTTTGTTCACGAACTGGCTGGAGGCGTGCTCGAGTGGCTCGCCGCTCAGCCTGGCGAGCGCATTCTCGACCTTGGCTGTGGCGATGGACAACTGACGCAGCGCATCGCAGCTTGCGGCGCCAGCGTCATCGGCATTGACTCCTCCCCGGCAATGGTGACAGCAGCCCGCGCCCGGGGAATCAAAGTTGACCGTGGCACTGCCGAAAAGCTGCCGTATCCCGATCGCATCTTCGAAGCTGTTTTTTCCAATGCGGCGCTGCACTGGGTTCGAGGCCAGGATGAAATGCTCTCGCAAGTGCATCGCGTACTCCGCCCCGGCGGGCGCTTCGTCGCGGAGTTGGGCGGCCACGGCAACATTGCTGCCATCCGCGTCGCCTTCGCCGCCGTCCTCTCTCGCCTTGGATTCGCAAGTCTTGGAGAGCGCGGCAATTACTATCCGACTTCAGAGGCCTATAGCAGCCGCCTTGAGCGCCATGGATTCACAGTCGAGAAGATCGTTCTCTTCCCTCGCCCCACCCGATTGAATGACGGCGGCATGACGGGCTGGTTGAACACTTTCTATCGCGGTGCGCTCGATGCACTACCGGAAGGTCTGCGAAACACTGCAGTCGAAGAAACCGTCGCACTGCTCGCGCCGGTTCTTCGCGCCCACGATGGCCACTGGACCGCGGACTATGTACGCCTGCGCTTTATCGCGAAGGTATGATGTCCCTTCGTTCATACGAAACAGGCCTCGGCAAATTGGGCGCCAGAACGCGACGAGTCTAGCCGTCAACACCAACAGCCTCCGGGGAGCAGCCGCAACACGGCCGCTCCCCGAATCCTTTTTCTGGCAATGTCTTAGTCTGCCGCCAGCAACTTCGTCCGGAAGAACAAGCCGGCCACAATTCCGCCCAGGCTGGGAAAGACAAGAAACAGCCACAACTGTTTCATCGCCTGTCCGCCCGCAAAAATCGCCGGCCCAAGGCTCCGCGCCGGGTTCACGCTCACGCCCGTAATGTGGATGCCGAAGATGTGAATCGCTACCAGCGTAATGCCAATTGCCAGCCCGGCAAATCCCGCCGGCGCGCTCTTCTGCGTTGATCCCAGGATCACGATCACGAAGATCATGGTTGCGAAGAACTCAAACAGGATTGCCGATGGCTCGTTGTATCCGCCCTGGTAGCCGGGTCCCCAGCCATCCTGGCCGAGTCCGTTTGCCGCAAGGTTATATCCCGTGGTGCCGACCGCGATCATCAGCACCAGCCAGGCCGCGAGAATCGCGCCCACAAACTGCCCTACCCAGTAACCGATCATATCGACGACGGTCATCCGCCCGGCGACCCAGACCCCCAGGCTCACCGCCGGGTTGATATGGCAACCCGAGATTGGACCAATCCCATACGCCGCTGCGATCAAACCCAATCCGAATGCGAATGCGATGCCAAGAATTCCAACCTTGTCGCCGGCAATCACCGCCGTTCCAACGCCAAACAACACCAGGATGAATGTCCCTATCAGTTCCGCAAGGTATTTTTTCACGTTTCCTCCATGTTGATTCTGAGAGAATTCGCTCCGTGGTTCGGAAGCGCAGCGCCTTCAACCAGGTTCCTGCCGCCGCGCCCACGCAGTTTTGCAGACGGGCTCATCCGGAGTCAAGAACAAATCTGACCGCAAAAACAGAGTGCCCGCGCTCGGCCGAAGCGTCTTCTAAGTCTTTCAATCCAAAAAACTCGTTAATTCGTTCCCGGCAATTCGTCGTGCCTCGCCGCGCAGGCTGTGCTAACGTTCAAGCGTGAGCGTTGGCGCGTCAGGCAAAGGGGGAAAGAAGAGAATCGCTTCGAGCAGGCGCCGCTTGCCCGGTCTCGCGGAAAAAGACGGCCTGATCCACCATCCATTCGACCTCGAATTCGGCGTACGCACCAGCGGCCTGGTCGCGGGACGTCATCTCGGATCCGGCCACTGTAACGACCGTCATGTAACGGCCTACTACGCCGTCGCTCCTTCGGTCTTTCAAGGCATGATCGTGCGCTGGCGCCGCTGCCGACCGCTCGCGCCCATCGACGAATACACGTTCATCGATCTCGGCGCCGGCATGGGCCGTGCAATGTTGCTCGCAGCGGCATACCCCTTTCGTGCTGTAGTCGGCGTAGAACTGCATCCCACATTGGCGCGCATCGCGCGAAAGAATCTTGGCATTTGGCGCGCCGGCGGGCGCACGCGCGTACCCATGCGCATGTTCTGCCGCGATGCATTGGACTTTTCGCTCCCTGCCGGCCCGAGCGTTGTTTTTCTCTTTAATCCCTTTGGCGCGCCCGTGCTGCGCCGCCTTTTGCGAGCCTGGAGGCGGACTCTTGCCGAACGTCCCGCACAACTGGATATCTTGTACGTCAACAACGAACAGGAGAGCGTCCTCAGGCGCGAGCCGGAATTCGAGCGGCTTTTTCACGGTCCCGTCAGGCGCTCGAATCCGGATGCCGTTGCCGATCGCACCATTCTCAAGCGCCAACCCGGTGCTGAATACGCTGCGCCAGGCTGGGAGGACTGCTCCATCTATCGCTGGATGGGACCCGATCCAGCCAATAAACGTCCATGACTCTCATCAGCCAAGTAAGCGTTTTCCAGATTGTCAAACCGCGGTCACCGCAGTAGGATGACGAGGTCATGAACAACCGCATCTTAGCCTTCGCCATTCTTGTATCGGCTCTTCCTCCCATCGGCGCGCTCGCCCAGGCACCCTCCCTCACCATTCAGGTGGACCACCCAACCGGAACCGTCAGCCCAACGCTCTACGGGCTCATGACCGAAGAGATCAACTACTCCTACGACGGCGGCCTCTACCCCGAGCTGATACGCGACCGCGTGCTGAGCCGCTCATGGGACGCGCTCAGGCTCTGGCCCATGGTGGCGCGCGGCGACTCCATCGTCAACGTCTCCGCCGATGAGAGCGACGGACCGAGCGCGGCTCTTCCGCGCAGCCTCAGGGTCACTGTCGCCAAGGCCAGCGCAGCCTCGCCAGCCGGGGTCGAGAACGGTGGGTATTGGGGCATTCCTGTGCGGCCGCACACGGCTTACTCCGGCTCTTTCTACGCCAAGACTGACAGCCCCGGAATCTCTGTCACTATTTCCCTACAAAACGATCAAACAGGAGCAATTGCCGCATCGGCCACGGTCGCCGGCCTCACCGGCGAATGGAAGCGATTCACATATACTTTCAAGACTGCCGATGTACCGGTCTCGTCGAACAACCATCTCATCCTCACAATCGCTCAGCCCGCGACGATATGGCTCAATCTGGTCTCCCTCTTTCCGCCCACCTACCGCGACCGGCCTGGCGGAAATCGCGCCGACATCATGAATTTGCTCGCTGCTATGCAGCCCAAATTCCTGCGCTTTCCCGGCGGCAATTATCTTGAAGGCGATCACATCGCCGAGCGGTTCGACTGGAAAAAGACCATCGGCCCGTGGGTCGACCGGCCCACGCACATGAGCCCGTGGCGTTATCGTTCATCTGACGGCATGGGCCTGCTCGAATTCCTCGAGTGGTGCCAGGATCTCAAAATGCAACCGGTGCTCGCAGTCTATGCCGGCTATTCACTGGCGCAGGAGCACGTGGATCCAGGTCCGGCGCTCGAGCCTTACGTGCAAGACGCGCTCGACGAAATTGAGTACGTCACTGGCAACGCCGATACCAAATGGGGCGCCGAGCGCGCCAGAGGCGGCCATCCCGAGCCGTTCCCGCTTCACTATATTGAAGTCGGCAACGAAGATGGATTCGACCACTCCGGCTCCTATGACGGCCGCTACGCGCAGTTCTATCGCGCCATCAAGCAGCGCTATCCCGACCTCGAAATCATCGCCACAGCGCCCGTCAAAAGCATCAAGCCCGATGTGCTCGACGAGCATTTTTACATGTCCGCTCAAGAGTCGTTTTCTCAAGCGCATCACTACGACGCCGCCGACCGCAAAGGACCAAAGATTTTTGTCGGCGAGTGGGCCACGCGCGAAGGCGATCCCACACCCAACCTCGAAGCCGCTCTCGCCGACGCCGCCTGGCTCACGGGCCTTGAGCGCAACAGCGATCTGATCGTCATGACGAGCTACGCGCCGCTTTTCGTCAACGTCAATCCCGGCGCCATGCAGTGGGCCCCCGATCTCATCGGCTATAACGCGCTCTCAAGTTACGGCTCACCCAGCTACTGGACGCAGGTGATGTTCTCCTCGCATCTTGGGACCGAGATTGTGCCCGCTGCGCTCGCCAATGCTGCCCCGCGCGTCTTTGCTTCGGCCACGCGCAATGGCGCGACGCACAAGGTCTTCGTTAAAGTCGTTAACGCAACCTCGACTCCGCAACCCCTCGCCATCGACCTGGCAGGCGTGGGCAAGCTCGCCCGACAGGCTACGCTCACGACTATGAGCGGCAAGACGCCCAATGCGACCAACTCCATCACCCAGCCCAACGCTGTGGTTCCGGTTTCACAAACTGTCTCTATCGCCGGCCCTATGTTCACGCACATTTTTGCGCCCTACTCAGTCAATGTGCTGGAGCTGAGCTACTGATTCCAAGTCTCGGGCGAAGCTCACGGCTGGGGTCGCTTCCGGTCTCCGCCACAACTCGGGTAAAGTAAAGTCATCGTGATTATCGACTTCGCCAGGCGCGCGCATGACCATAACTGGGAGATGGATCCCATCACGCGCTCGCTGCTCGACACCGATTTCTACAAGCTCCTGATGCTCCAGTTCATCTGGAAGAATTTCCCGCGCACCCGCGCCACTTTCAAGCTCATCAATCGCACCGCATCGATGCGTCTTGGCGAGATGGTCAGCGTCTCTCAACTGCGCGACCAGCTCGACGCCACGCGCCGCCTGCGGTTCCGCAAATCCGAATTGGTCTGGCTTGCCGGCAACACATTCTTTGGCCGCCGCGGCATCTTCGAGCCGGCTTTTCTCGATTGGCTCGAGCACGATTTTCAGCTCTCCGAATACGAGCTCTCCACCCGCGATGGCCAGCTCCAGATTCGCTTTGAGGGACTCTGGTCCGGAACCTCGATGTGGGAGATCTACGCGCTCTCTGATATCGGCGAGCTGAAGACGCGCGCCGCGCTCAAGCCTTTGAGCGAACTCGAGCTCGACATTCTTTACGCGCGCGCCAAGACCAGGCTCTGGGAGAAGATGGAGCGCCTGCGCGGCGTCCCCGATCTCAGCATCAGCGACTTTGGCACGCGTCGCAGGCACAGTTTTCTCTGGCATGAGTACGTCGTCAACTCCATGCGCGATACCATCGGCGAAGGCTTTTCCGGAACGTCCAACGCCTACCTCGCCTACAAGCACGATCTTGAAGCTATCGGCACCAATGGCCACGAGCTGCCCATGGCCATGGCCGCCCTCGCCCGCAGCGACGATGAGTTGCGCAGATCCCAGTACGCCCTCCTCGAACTGTGGCAGCGCAGTTATCAGGGCGAGCTGCTCATTTTGCTCCCCGACACATTCGGCACCACGCAGTTTTTGCGCGGCGCTCCCGATTGGGTGGCCAACTGGACCGGCCAGCGCATCGACAGCAAAGACGCCTACGTCGCCGGCGACGAGTACATCGCTTGGCTTGAGCGCCATGGCCGCGATCCGCGCCAGAAACGCCTCATCGCCAGCGACGCTCTCGATGTCGAGCAGATTCTCGGCCTTCACGCTTACTTCGCCGGGAAGTTGCTCAACGGCGCCTCGCCTGACGACTTCCGATCTGCAACTGACTTTCACGATCCAGACCGTTGGATTCCCGATCGCCGTATCCGCTTCAGCGCCGGTTGGGGCACATTGCTCACCAATGACTTTCGCGGTTGCAATCCCCAGGGTAATGACGGTTTCAATCCTATCGGCCTGGTTTGCAAACTCAGCGAGGTTGACGGCAGGCCCGCCGTCAAGCTCTCTGACAATTATTCAAAGGCCCTCGGCGATCCCACCGAGGCCGAGCGCTATCGTCGCGTGTTCGGCGTGGCTGGCGTTGCAGACATCCCCGTACTGACGTGATCCCTGCGGTCTCCAATGCGGCTCAGCTGCGGCAGGAGCTCATGCTGCGCAACCGCATCTATGCGCGCGGCCATGCGCATGTTGAAAGTTACGGCAGCGCGCCGGTCATTGCATACGAGCCGAAAGACGGCCGCCACGGAAACTTCTTCGATCCCGCATACAACGCCATCGCTTCAAACCCCGATTGGATGCGCCGCTTCGACAAGGTTCACGCCCAGGCTGCGCGTTCGCTACCCAAGCCGCAGCTCGACTCAACTCGACGCTGGCGCGAACTCGACTCCTCGATGAGCTCCGACGCCCTGCTGATGAATATCTTCTGCACACCCGGCGTCGCTGCGTCTGCCGCGATCCAATCCGCGCTCGGCGTCGAAGAAGATGCTGTTCCCGTCTTCGGGTGGAAGGCACGAGTTCCGCTTACGAATGGCCGCTTCGACCGCACTGAAGTCGATATGCGCCTCGGTTCCCTCCTGGTCGAAGCAAAACTCACAGAGGTTGGCTTCCAGACACGAACCGCCGCAATCGTCGAAGCCTATCGCGACTTCGACGTTGTCTTCGATCGCGATCGGCTGCCACGCATTGAGATCCCCACCTCGCGCTGGATGCGGGCCAGCGAATTCCCTGAAAACGCGTCACAAGAATATGAAAGCATCGTCGCCGATCCCACCCTCGTCTCCGTCGTTGACACAATCTTTCGCCCGCCCGGCGAGCCGGGCTATGCCGCCTATCAACTCATCCGCAGCGTCCTGGCTGCCCATGCCGCCGATTGCAGCTTCTGCGTGATCCACGACGAGCGCCGGCCCGATCTGCGCGAGGAGTGGTTTCTGATCATGTCCGCTGTAAAAAGCGCCGGTTTGCGTACGCGCCTGAAGGTTCTCACTTGGCAGGAGCTGGCTGCGCTGCTTCCTGAAGATTTGCAGGAGTTCCTCGATCAGAAATACGGTATCGTCGCGCCAGGCAAGACGCCCTCGCCCATCGGCGACGCGGCAGAACTTGCGGATTGATTTCTTCTGCCGTCCCTACAATCCCAGAACCTTTCGATTGCTCTCCGCGTCTGCCTCGCCGCCCGCAAAATCGTCGAACGCCCGATCGGTGACGCGAATGATCTGCTCGCGCACGAACGTCGCCCCCTCCGCCGCGCCCTGCTCAGGATGTTTGATGCAGCACTCCCACTCCACCACGGCCCATCCCGGATAGTCGTACTGCGCCATCTTGCTGAAGATCTGCCGAAAATCGATCTGCCCATCGCCTAAGGAACGAAATCTCCCCGGCCGGTCGATCCACTCCTGATAGCCGCCGTAAACTCCCGACCGCCCACTCGGCCGGAACTCCGCGTCCTTCACGTGAAACGCGCGCACCCGATCGTGATAAAGATCGAGGAAAGCAAGATAATCCATCTGCTGCAAGACCATGTGGCTCGGATCGTACAAAATATTCGCGCGCGGATGATCGCCGACCGCTCCGAGAAAACGCTCGAATGTCGCCCCATCGTGCAAATCCTCGCCAGGATGCAGTTCAAAGCACACATCCACTCCAGCATCGTCGAATGCATTCAGAATCGGCATCCAGCGCCGCCCCAGTTCCTTGAACGCCTCTCCGATTAGCCCAGCCGGCCGTTGTGGCCACGGATAGAAGAACGGCCAAGCCAACGCACCAGAAAATGTTGCATGCGCATCCAGCCCCAGGTTGCGGCTAGCCTTGGCCGCCCACCACAGCTGTTCCACGGCCCATGCGGTCCGCGCCTTCACGTTTCCCTTTAACTCCGGTGGCCCAAAACTTTCAAGCAAAACGTCGAACGCCGGATGGCTCGCGACCAACTGCCCCTGCAGATGCGTCGAAAGTTCCGTGAGCGCTAGCCCGGCCTGCGTGGCAATGCCTTTCACTTCGTCGCAGTAGGTTTGGCTCTCAGCTGCACGCTCGAGATCGAAAAGCCTCCGGTCCCAGCTCGGAATCTGGATGCCCACATAGCCGTGACCCGCCGCCCACTTCGCCATCCCCTCAAGCGTGTTGTAGGGCGCCTCATCGCCGGCAAACTGCGCCAGAAAAATACCCGGTCCCTTGATCGTTCTCATTGTTCCTCCTCACGACATCGCGCAAGGCCCTAGAAATCAACCCAAGTTTCTCTGCGGTTGCTCTCAATCGCGCGCTCTATAAAACGCATTCCTCGGACGCCCGCTCGAATGCCCGGCAGCGTAGCCGGCAATGCATCAGACTTCCCCTGCTTCCATGCGATGAGCACATCGGCAAACTCTCGATAGAGAACGGCAAACGCCTCAAGATACCCCTCAGGATGACCCGCCGGAGTGCGCGCCACGGCCTTCGCATCGCCGCCCAGGTAACTCATTGCCGCGTGGTAAATCTCCTCCGGCTTGTCGAGACCTTTCACAATCAGCCGGTTCGGATCCTGTTGCCGCCACTCAAGCGATCCATTCTCGCCGTAAATCCGCAAGAGCAGCTCGTTCATCTCGCCCGCCGCCACCTGCGAACAGGCTAACGTCCCTTCCGCGCCGTTGTTCATCCGCACAAATGCATTGCAATCGTCGTCGAGCTTGCGCCCCGGAACCACCGAGCGCAGAGTCGCGTTGATCTGCGTCACTTCCAGGCAACTGATGTACTCGAGCAAATGAAACGCATGCGTGCCGATGTCGCCGATCGCACCTCCAGGCCCGCTGCGCGCAGGATCGCTCCGCCACTCTGCCTGTTTGTGGCCAGTGGTCTCGATCAGCCGACTCAGCCATCCCTGAAAATATTCAACGGCTACTTTGCGAATCTTTCCCAGCTTGCCCGCCGCGCACATCGCACGCGCCTCACGCACCATCTGGTACCCCGCATAGGTGTGTGTAAGCCCGAAGGGAAGGCCGGCTTTCTTCACCGCTGCCTCTAGTTTCAGAACCTCTTCGTAGGTCGCCGTCGCTGGCTTGTCGCTCATCACTGGAATCCCTGCCTCGAGCGCCGCTAAGGCGATGGGCAGGTGGAGATGATTCGGCGTCACGATGGCCACAAAGTCGATCCCGTGCGGCCGTTTACGCTCCTCTTCGAACATCTGCCTGTAGTCCGCATACGCGCGCGCCGGATCGATGCGAAACATCTTGCCCGCTTCACGCGAGCGCTCCGCCGACTGCGAAAACGCTCCCGCAACCAGCTCGATCTTTCCATCCAGCTCCGCCGCGATGCGATGCACAGGACCAATGAACGCACCCGGCCCCCCGCCCACCATCCCCATGCGCAGCTTGCGTTCTTCCCCCATCGTTCTCACTCCCGTCGGTCCCTTGTTCCCTTGGTCTCTCGGTCCCTGTCTTTCAAACGTTCACTCCGCTGGCCAGGTAGCCACCGTCCACGGCGAGCACCTCGCCGGTCACGAATCCCGCCGCCTCCGACGCCAGAAAAATCGTCGGCCCCACCACTTCTCGGGGCTTCCCGAAGCGATGCATCGGCGTGCGCGTCAGCAACTCCTCGCCGCGCAGCGTATTCTTCACCATTGGCGCGCTCATCTCAGTGGAAAACACGCCTGGCGCAATCGCGTTCACGTTTACACCCGACTCCGCCAATTCGATCGCCAGTGTCTTTGTCAGCGAAGCCACTGCGCTCTTGCTCGCTCCATAGGCCGCCAGCTGGTACGATCCGCGAAAAGCCGTCGACGACGCGACGTTAATGATGCGTCCGTAATGCGCGTTGACCATCGTCCTGCCGAAAATCTGGCACGCGCGCATGGTTCCCGTCAGATTGGTATCGATAATCTTCAACCATTCGCCTTCATCTTCGTCGAGCGTTGGAACTTTCTTCGCCATCCCGGCGGCATTCACCAGAATGTCCACTTTGCCGAAGGCTGCGATCACTGCGTCGTGCAACCCCTGAATCGATGCCCGATCGAGCACGTCGCAAACCACGCGCAGCGTACGCCGGCCAAGCGCCTCGATCTCTCGGGCCACCGCATCCACATGTTCCTTTCCTCGCGAACTCGCTACTACGTCCGCACCCGCGGCGGCAAAACCCAGCGCAATCTCACGTCCCAGGCCGGTCGTCCCGCCGGTAATGACCGCAACCCGCCCGTCCAATTCAAAAAGCTCTCGCCCCTTCAATTGATCCTCCCGCCGTCCGCGCCCGCCGCTTGGTTCTAGCCCCGCAAGCCCCGGCGTTCAATCCAATCCTCAAACACCCCTAGCCTAAATGATCTGCCTTCCGCGGAATTCCGCGCCTCGACACACTCCCCCGGCGCTCGGGTGAGCTAAAGTATTCATTGACTATGAACCCACTCTCGATTCCCGATTCCGGCCGCCGGTGGGATTGCCTCAGCCTCGGCGAAGTCATGCTTCGTCTCGATCCTGGCGAAGGCCGCATCCACACCGCACGCGAATTTCAAGTGTGGGAAGGCGGTGGTGAATACAACGTCGCGCGCGGTCTGCGCCGCTGCTTCGGCATGCGCGTCGCCGTCGCCACCGCACTCGCCGATAATCCCATCGGCCGCCTCGTCGAGGATCTTATCTTGCAAGGCGGCGTCGACCCCTCGCTCATTCGCTGGGTTCCTTACGACGGTGTCGGCCGCACCGTCCGCAACGGTCTCAACTTCACTGAGCGTGGCTTCGGCGTGCGCGCCGCGGCCGGATGTTCCGATCGCGGCCATACCGCGATCAGCCAGGTCAAGCCCGGCGACTTCGATTGGGACTCGATCCTCGGCAATGAAAACGGTTCGCGCTGGATGCACACTGGAGGCATCTTCGCCGCACTTTCCGCTTCTACCGCCGACGTGGCTGTTGAAGCCATGAACGCCGCTCGCAAATACGCGACGCCCATCTCCTACGACCTCAACTTCCGCGATTCGCTCTGGAAATCCATCGGCGGGAAAGCCAAGGCGCAAGAGGTTAATCGCGACATCGTACGTAAGGTCGACGTCCTGCTTGGCAATGAAGAAGATTTCTCCGCCATGCTCGGGATCGCCATCAAAGGTGTCAGCGACGACTTCGCCGAGCTGCCCATCGCCGGCTACGAGGAGATGCTCCGCGAAGTGGCCTCCACGTATCCGAATCTAAAGTTGGTAGCGAGCACGCTTCGCACCGTGCATTCCGCCAGCCGAAACGCATGGGGCGCCATCGCGCTTTACGAAAACAAGATCGTCCACGTTCCGCAGCGCGATATCGATATTCTCGACCGCGTGGGCGGCGGGGACAGCTTCGCCTCGGGCCTCATCTACGGCTTGCTCGCTAACAAGGGCATAGACTGGGCCGTCAAGTGCGGCGTGGCTCACGGCGCGCTTGCCATGACCACCCCCGGCGACACCAGCATGGCGACGCTTGCCGAGGTGGAGCGCATCATCAAAGGCGGCTCAGCGAGGATAGCGCGGTGAATGCCGCATCCGGTTGCTTTCGAGCCAAGCGAAGAATCAGCACATTAACTCTGGTTTGGGTTTTTTTGCCGGTCCAGAGCTTTCCGCAGGATTCTGCAACTCAACCGGATCGACCGCATACCGCATACTTCAGGAATTGCACACCTGCGGAATCAGGAGCGCAGGAGTGCATTAATCTGGAAGGATTCTGGACTCCTCGACTCGCGGAACTTGGCGAGTTGGCATTACCGGATCGCCTCGATCCTGATATCGTTTCGCTCTACCGGCTCTCTGATTACGGATTCGTGTCGGCTATACCATTGAAGACCGTGCGAGTCATCGTGCATCGCGATGGCTCGATCGACACAATAGCAGCACGCAAATGGAATGACGGACGAATCGAAAAAGCTCGGAAGCACTTCGCCGCTGAAAAGACCAAAACGATCGTCGCGCTCCTCAAATGGGAACTATTCTATTCGATGGTCGGCACGCCGCCACCAGTTCCCACCTCGTCTTTAGTGGGCCGCCAGAAACCCCACAAAGAATACTTTGACGGTGGCTGGTATTTATTGGAAGGCATTCAGCCCGCCAGCTACCATGTAGTTCGTCGTCAAACCATTCGAGAACTCGACCCAGACGACGGATCTTGGGAGATGCTCTCCGGCCTCGATCACTTACTTCGTGCGCTCAATGTCTGGGCCCCCTAGGCCAACCGGAACAGCAAGCACTACGTGCTTCTTACAGGGAGGAAGAATGTCCGAAACCACCCAACAAATCATCGAGCGCGTCGGCCTCATTCCCGTCCTCAGAGCCAAAAGCGTCGCTCAGGGCCGCGCCCTCGTTGACGCCATGATCGCAGGCGGCGTCACGGTCGTTGAAGTCACCATGACCGTTCCCGGCGCTATCGATCTGCTCAATGAACTCCGAAACGAGTACAGTCCGAAGGACCTCTTGCTCGGTTCCGGCACTGTCACCACAGCCGATCAGGCCCAAGCCACGATTGACGCGGGCGCGGAGTTCGTCGTTAGTCCAAGCCTTCACCCCGACGTAATCCGCGTGACCAAAATCAATAAAAAGATATCGTGCCCCGGCGCGCTCACCCCAACTGAGGCCATCACGGCATGGAACGCCGGCGCAGACTACGTCAAAATCTTTCCCTGCTCCGCAGTTGGCGGCGCAAGCTACTTAAAGTCGCTGCTCGCTCCTTTCCCACATCTCAAGCTCATTCCCACCGGTGGCGTCACGCTCCAAACGGCTGCGAGCTTTATTCAGGCCGGCGCGCGCGCACTCGGCGTCGGCAGCGATCTCGTCAATCTCGCTGCCATCGACGCGGGGCAAGCGGGAACCATCACGGAAACCGCTCGCGCTTATTTGAATGTAATCGCCGGCGCACGAAAATAGATTCCGCAGCGCCGACAGGTGCAGCTGCGCCGGGCCCTACCGACTGCGCCGAGCTCCGCAACTCTGTTTCCAACCTGGCCCGTTACGCCGATACCTCTCCCGCCCTCGCCTCCGCAAACAACCATGCATAGAGCGCAACCGCGGCGTAGCAGGCGACCGGGACAAGGTATGCTGCCTGCAAGCCTCGCGCATGCCACAGCATTCCCATCACCTTGGTCAGCGCCCATCCTCCCAGTATCGCCATCACCTGAAACGACCCCGCGGTCTTCGTCTTCTCGCCCATCCCTTTCAAGCCAAGCGCAAAAATTGTCGGAAACATGATCGACATGAACAGGCTGGTCAGCAAGAGACAACCCACCCCGAACCAACTCGGATGCAAAACCGCTGCCATGCACAACACGACGTTGACGACCGAATACAGCACCAGCATCAGCCGCGCATGGAAATGCTTCATCAGCCACGCCGAGCTGAACCGTCCCACAGCAAACGCCGCCAGTGTTCCCGTCAGCATATAGCCCGCGGCCTTATCGCCCACCCCTGTCGCTGACTCGACGTAACTGATGAAGTAGCTCCACGTGCCCACCTGCGCGCCTACATAAAGAAACTGCGCCACCACAGAAAACACAAAGTGCCGCTGCCAAAGCCGAACATGCATCCCAGTTGGCGAGCTCTCTGAGACATCCTCGCTGCCCAGATCGGGGAACTTAGTCATCAGAATCAGCACGGCCCAAAAGAGCGCAATGCAACCCAGCACCAGGTACGGCGCTACCACGCGCAGTGTCTCCGAATGCAGATACTCCTGGTACGTTCCGGCCGCCTGCATGGCCGCAATCTGCCCCTCGCTCAGTTTCACTCCCGAAAAAATGAAAACCGTCCCAATCAGTCCCGCGCTGATGGACCCCAGCGGATTGAATGCCTGCGAAAGATTCAGCCGCCTCTCGCTCGACCCCGCCGGCCCCAGTTGCGCGATGAAAGAGTTCGCCCCGGTTTCCAGAAACGATAGCCCGCAGCCAATCACAAACTGCGCTACCAGAAAGAATCCGTAGACCCCGGCATGCGCTGCGGGATAAAACATCCAGCATCCGCTTCCCATCAGGATCAGGCCGGTGATCAATCCAGCCTTGTACCCGAACCATCGCATGATCTGCCCGGCAGGAATGGCCATCAGGAAATAGCCGACGAAGATTACCTGCAACTGCGCCGCGCTTGACTGGTTGATCCCGAACGATTTCATGAACTGCCGGATCAGAATGTCGTTCAGGTTGTTGGGGACTGCCCAAAGAAAAAAGAGCGGCGTAACCACCAGGAACGGCACCAGCCGTCCCGCGGGAATCAATCGGGCCTCAATGTCTTCATTGCTCGGCATTGTTTCATTCATAGAGCGGCTTTCAACTTTGTACAGAGTCCGGCGCTCCACTGGCAAATCACTCGCTTCATCCCCGCTGCCCCGCGCTCATCACGCGACGCCTATAATCCGTGCGTAGGGCGGCCTCTTTCCCGCGAATCTTCGCGGAGTGAGTGCCGGTCAACGCGATGCAACCCTTGGAAAACGTCTCAATCGAATCCATACGGCGCTCTTTCGCCGAGGAACTGTGCAAGGATCAACGGCATCTCCTCGCCGGCAATTCTTGCCGCCTTCTCCTCCAGTTCCTCGCGAACGCTTCGTCGGTCCCAGCCCATGGTTGATCCAGGTCAGCGGCGCACAGACCTTCACTGAAAGCGCCGACCCGAGCGACGTTTACCAGGATGCCCTTATCGTCCTCGATCCGGCCAAGCGCCTGAACAATGGCCAACCGAGCCTCTGGGCAGTTCACTTGAATCTGCTTGACGTCCATCCCGGCGACCACGTCCTTCATCTCGGTTGTGGCGCAGGCTATTACTCGGCCATTCTCGCCGAGCTTGTCGGCCCGCGTGGCCACGTCGTCGCCGTCGAAATCGACCAGGCCCTCGCGGACCGCGCCCGCATCGCGCTCGAGCCCTGGCCTCAGGTCACCGTGCTTCATGCCGACGGAGCGAGCGGCCCATTCGATCCAACCGATGCGATCGTTGTCAGCGCGGGCGCCACACATCCCCTCCACGCATGGCTCGCTGCGCTCAAACACGAAGGCAAGCTTCTTTTCCCGCTTACTCCCACGCGCGGGCCCGGCGCCATGGCATATATCTCCCGAAAAGGCCCAAATGTGTTCGCGGCCACGCTCTGCGGTTCAGTTTTCTTTGTCGATTTCGAAGGAGCACGTGACCCCGCGATCAGCGATGAACTGGCCCGGGCGCTCAAACGCGACCACGGTTTCAGCGTGCGCTCTCTGCGTTGCGACGTCCACGAGAAAGAAGATTCCTGCTGGCTTCACGGCGATGGATGGTGCTTCTCGCGCCGCGCGACCGTACCCGCCGTCCCTGAATAGTCTTCAGCGCCCCCCACTTGATCTTCACAGCACCCGTGCCAGCCACTTCCCCGTGTGCGAGTGCAGATTCGACGCAATCTTCTCCGGCGGTCCCTCCGCCACAATCCGTCCGCCGCCTTCTCCGCCTTCCGGCCCCAGATCGATCACCCAATCCGCGCTCTTGATCACGTCCAGGTTGTGTTCGATCACAACCAGCGACCCGCCGCCGTCGATCAGCTTGCGAAACGCCGTCAGCAGCTTCGACACATCGTCGAAGTGCAGCCCCGTCGTTGGCTCGTCCAGAATGTACAGCACGCGGCTGGCCTGCGATGGCTTCGCCGTTGCGTTCACCGCGCGTACCGCGGACAAGTGCGCGGCCAGCTTCACGCGTTGCGCTTCCCCGCCTGAAAGCGTCGTCGCCGACTGCCCAAGCCGCAAATATCCCAGCCCGATCTCATCCAGCACTGCCAGTTTTTCCACCAGCCTGGTCTGGCCGGCAAAAAAACGCAGCGCCTCCTTCACAGTCATCTGCAGCACTTCGTGAATATTCTTGCCCTTGTACTGCACGCCGAGAATCTTTGCCTGGTAGCGCGTGCCGTTGCAGTCCTCGCAGGGCAACTCCACGTCGGCCAAAAACTGCATCTCGACCGTCACCGTTCCGTCGCCTTCGCATGTGTTGCAGCGCCCGCCCGGCACGTTGAACGAAAAATGGCCCGGCGTCAACGACAGCCGCTTCGCTTCAGGCTGCGCGGCAAATAGCTCGCGTACAAGATCGAATCCCTTGATGTATGTAATCGGATTTGATCGCGGCGTTCTCCCGATCGGTGTCTGATCCACCAAAATTACGTCGTTCAGCCGCTCCACGCCGTTTAGCGAATTGAACACGCCCGAAGGATCGCTGCCGTCGCTCTGCCCCAACGCCCGCGCCACCGCGCGATACAGCACCTGGTGCACCAGCGTGGACTTTCCAGACCCGGAAACACCCGTCACCGCCACCAGCATTCCCAGTGGAATCTCCACGTCGAGTCCGTGCAGATTGTTCGCCCGTGCCCCGCGCAGCACCAGCTTCTCCCGCCCCGGCGCGCGCCGCCGCGTGGGCACCGGAATCGCAATCTTTCCGCTCAAATAACGGCCTGTAAGCGACGCTGGATTGGCTTCAATCTCCGCCAGTACGCCTTCCGCCAGCAGCTTCCCGCCGAATTCGCCCGCGCCCGGCCCCAAATCGAGCAGATGATCTGCCGCGCGCAGAATGTCGGCATCGTGCTCCACCACCAGAATCGTATTTCCCAGATCGCGCAGCTCTTCGAGGATATGAATCAGCCGCGCCGTGTCGCGCGTGTGCAGTCCGATCGACGGCTCATCCAACACATACAGTGCTCCCACCAGCCGCGAACCCAGCGACGTCGCCAGTTGAATCCGTTGCGCCTCGCCGCCACTCAATGTAGATGCCAGCCGGTCGAGCGTCAGGTATTCCAGCCCCACCGCCACCAGAAAGCTCAGCCGCTGCCGCACCTCGATGAGAATCGGCCCCGCAATCTCCTCTTGCATCGGTGAAAGTTTCAGCCCGTCGAAGAACTCCTTCGCCTGCGCAATCGTCAATGCTGTAGCCTTGCAAATGTTCTTTCCCGCAATCCGCACCGCTCGCGCTTCCGCCCGCAGCCTCTGCCCTCGGCAATCGGGACATTCCGCGTAGCCGCGATACTTGCTCAGCATCACGCGCACGTGCAGCTTGTACTTCTTGCGCTCCAATTGAGCAAAGAATCCGTAGACCCCGCCAAATCCGTCCTTGCCACGCAAAACCGTTTCGCGTGCCGCTTCGCTCATGTCGCGCCAGGGAACGTCCAGCGGCACTCCAAGTTCCGGAGCGCGTTTGCGCAACTCGCCAAACCATGGCCGATACTTTGGCCTGTTCCACGGATCGATCGCGCCTCCGGCCAAACTCAGGCTCTGGTCGGGAATCACCAGTCCCAGATCGTAATCCACCGTGTTGCCGAATCCCTGGCAGCGCGGGCATGCCCCAAACGGATTGTTGAAGCTGAACAGGCGCGGCTCCGGCTCGCTTCCCGGCCGGTGGCAATTCGTGCACTCGAATGCCCCGGAGAACCGCAGCCGTCGACCACCCGGCTCTCCTTCGCGAACAGCCTCCTCAAAGATCACTTCGTCCGCCTCGCGATACCCCGTCTCCACGGCGTCCACAATTCGCGCGCGGTTCTCCGCGCTGACAACAATTCGGTCGAGCAGCACCAACACCGGAGCTGAAAGATCCAAATCGATCAGCGACTCCGGCGTCGAAAACTCGAACAGTCTTCCCTGCTGCCACAAGCGATTGAATCCGCTCGCCCGCAATTCCGCGAGCCGCGCCTTCACGGCCTCCACATGCGGCCCGTCGCTAGCCTTCGCCGAAGTCTTCGGCCTGGCTCCGCTTTTCACCGCGCGTCCCACGGCCTTCCCTGCCTTCGCTTCCGTCTCTGCCACCGGTGCGACCGCGCTCATTGCCGGGAACAGCACGTTCAGTCGCGTCCCCTCGCCCAGCGCGAGAATCTTCTCTACAGCCTCGTCGACTGAATCGCGTTTCACCAGCCCGTCGCAATAAATGCAATGAACTTCTCCGCAGCGCGCGTACAGCAGGCGCAGATAGTCGTAGATCTCCGTCGCCGTCGCCACCGTCGACCGCGGATTGCGCGTCGTGTTTTTTTGCTTGATGGCGATGGCCGGCGCCATCCCGTCGATCTCGTCCACGTCTGGCTTCTCAATGCGCTCCAGAAACTGCCGCGCGTAGGCCGACAGCGACTCCACGTACCTCCGCTGCCCCTCGGCATAAATCGTGTCGAAGGCCAGCGAGCTCTTGCCCGAGCCCGACACGCCGCTGATCACCGTCAGCTTGCCGTGGGGTATCTCGCACGAGAGATTTTTCAGGTTGTGCGTCCGCGCATTGCGGATGATGATGGCATCGTTCAAAGGGAAGGCACCGGCAGTTTGTTCCGGCCGCGACACAGTGCTCTCTGCGAGCCTTGGGACGCAACCGTCCATCTTTATTATACGGGGCGTCAAAAACCCGCGCGTTCCACACCCGCAGGCTCGTTGCAGCGTCCAACCATTGCGCCCCGCACGAGCAAATTACACTATTGAATGAGGGATTCATTGCTCCGTCTCGCTTTTTCCGTCCTGCTCGCGGCTCTTATTCTCGGCTCCGCTCCTGCCTCAGCCCAGAACTCGTCTTCATCCGCTGGCTCTGCCCCTCCTCCAGCGACCTCGGCCCCCGAATCTGCCACCACAGCAACCGCAACTTCGCAGCCCGTCCCCGCCGAAATCGCCGCCGCCGAATCGGCCATCGCCGCATCCGACTGGAAGGCCGCTGAGGCCAAGCTCGACGTTTACCTCGCCTCCCATCCTGCTGACGCGCGCGCCCTCTTCGACGCCGGCTACGTCGCCGACGCCCAAAATCGTCTCGACGACGCTGCTGTTCTCTACCGCCGCGCCGTCGCCGCCGACCCCAATTCGTTCGAGGCTCACATCTCCCTCGGCCTGCTCCTCGCGCGGCAAGATAAACTCGCCGAAGCGCGTCCTGAGCTGCTCGCCGCCACCACTCTCGATCCCGGTGTTGCCGACCCCGCGCTCAAAGCCCGTGCTTGGCGCGCACTCGCCCGCATCGATCGCGACACCAATCCCGGTGCCGCATCCAACGATCTGCTCGAAGCCCTGAAGCTCACGCCGGAAACTCCCGCGGATACGCTCCTTGCCGCCGAGCTTGCCGAAAAAAGCGGCCAGCTCGAAGCCGCCGCGGCCGCTTATCGCCGGGTCCTCGACAAGGACCCCAATTCCGCGGCTGCCTCTGCCGGCCTGGCTCATCTGCTCATCGAGCGCAAGGATTATGCCGGTGCCGAGACCCTTCTGCGCGCTGCGCTAGCTAGAAATCCCGACGATCCGACGCTTACCGCTCAGCTCGCCACCGTGCTCGCCGATCAGGACAAAGCCGAGGCGCTTCCGCTGCTCCAAAAACTTCACGCCGCCCATCCCACCGACCCCGTGGTCACCCGCATGTTGGCCGCGGTCCTCGCCGACGCCGGAGACTTCGCCGGTTCCGACCAGCTCTTGCTCCATCTCCTTGCCGCGTCGCCTGAAGATCCCGAACTGCTCGTCTCCCATGCTCAGAACCTCGTCCACGAGGGCCAGCTCGACCAAGCCTATGCGATCTTCGGCAAGGTCACCCAAATCGATCCGGCGAATGTCGA
The DNA here is from genome assembly GCA_963813015.1 of uncultured Acidobacteriaceae bacterium. Classification (GTDB taxonomy): domain Bacteria; phylum Acidobacteriota; class Terriglobia; order Terriglobales; family Acidobacteriaceae; genus Telmatobacter. Next base: position 22,565 of record CAWEXN010000007.1, on the reverse strand, counting down.
TGGCTGGAGCGGCCTGGCCTTCACCGCCTCGCGTCTCGGCCATCCCGATGTCACCGTGCACGCGCTCGCCATGCGCTCCCGCTATCTTCCGGAGAACGCGTCAACCCTCTTCCTTTGGGCTACCGCCTATGACTCTCTGCACCAGAAAACCCAGGCCGCAGCCTACTACCACCGCTTCCTCGACGCTTCCAGCGGCAGACTTCCCAACCAGGAATGGCAGGCCCGCCAACGCCTCCAGATCCTCGAAAAATAGACCCGAACGGCTTCCAGGCCACCCCTCGGCGTCCTTCCATTCGGGGAATCCATCGTTTTTTTAGTACCCGCGTTATTCGCCGGATCAAAATCCTGCATCATAGTGCTTGCGGTTTGTTGCGCAATGTGCGTACTATAGGTTCAATTTGGGGGCAGAACCGCGTTACAGGAGTTCCCCTATGCGGACTGTGTTTCCCATCGCCGCGCTCCTCGTTCTCAGCCTTAACGTCGGCCCCCTGCGCGCCGCCTCCGCCGACAGTTCCATACCCGATCAGCAATCGATTGAAACGCTCGAGGCCCGCGCCAACCAAGCACAGCCACGTGAGCAATGCTTCCTCTACGCTCAGCTCGTCCAGCAAATGACAGAGATGAGCATTCGCCAATATCAGTCAGGCAACGTGACCAAGGCCACCGGACTGCTCCAACAGATCCAACGCATCGCAAAAAAAATCCACCTCTCCGTGAATGATGACGATAAGCGCCTTAAGAACGCCGAACTCATGTTGAGCCATACGGCTTTCCGGCTGAGCGAAATGCTCCAGGCGAGCAGCATCGAGGACCGCCCGCTCGTCGAGCAGACCCTGGCCCAGGTCACCGACGCCAAGAATGCCACGTTGATGCAGGTCTTCCGCAAATAGGCCACCGGACTCGTCAACCTCGGCCCATCCTCTTCACTGCGCGGACTTGTTTGCTCTCTAACCTTGCCGGCTTCAGAGCGTCTCACCCGCATGAGCCGGTGGGTCATCGGCACCCAGGCTGCTTCAAAAACCCTTCCCTCGTCCACTGTTCCCTGTTTTCTGTCCACTGCCGGCTTCCAATGTCTGTGCTTGAATAAACTCGTCGGAGTCTTTTGCCATGCGCACAATCGCTGCAATTCTCGGTCTATTTCTGATCGCTCGCCGCTCGCTGCGCAGAAGGATAAACCCGAGCCGCTGACTGATGCCCAGCAGGACCAGATCGCCGAGGCCGGCATCTATCCCGTCGTCCGCGTCGGTCTCTACATCAAATTTCTCGACGAACATTCCGACACCATCAAGGGACTCATCCCACGCGCGCATACAGAGGCGCGAGTCAGGCGCCTGAACGGCGAGCTCCAGAACTTCTCCGCCCTCATGGACGAACTCGGCGATAACCTCGACGTCTATGCTGAGCGCAAAGCCGACATTCGCAAGGCGCTCAAGCCGCTCAGCGAAGGCGTCGCGCGCTGGCAGAAATCATCTGCATGGCCTGCCAAGCGAGCCCGGCTTCGAACTCTCTCTCAAGGACGCTCTCGACAGCGCGAGCGATCTTTCCGATCAGGCCAAACAACTAACCGCCGATCAGGAAGCCTACTTCAAAGCCCACCCCGACGAAAAAAACCAGGACCGCTACGAGCCGAAGTGAAACCGGCGATCGCTGAGCACTGTTATTCTGCTTTTCGTGGCCCCCGACGTCGCCTTCATCTTCCAGTATCGAGTACCGCGCCCTCCGCCCGCGCGCGCCCATGCCACCCTTTCACATTCGCTTCCGTCGCTTCACCTCGCTCAACACCACCATCCGCCTGCGCGACGGCGAAATCCACGCCAGCCTCTCCGACCTGCTCGAAGGCGCGCCTGAGTCGGTCCTGCACGCCATCGCTCACATTCTCCTTGCCAAGCTTTATCGGAAGTCCATCGACGCCAGCCACAACCTGCGCTACAAGCGCTTCGCATCTTCAGCCGCTGTCACGCGCCAAACGGAACTGATCCGTCACGCGCGCGGCACCAAGCGCTACTTCGGCCCCGAGGGCCGCTTCTTCAATCTCGATGAGGTCTTCGACTCGCTCAACATGCGCTTTTTCGGCGGGCTGCTTGGCCGCCCCGACCTCACATGGAGCGAGCACCACGCCAAGCGCTCACTCGGCCATTACGACGCCGCCCACAACACCATTGTCGTCAGCCGCGTCTTCGACCGCCCGTCCAGCCCTCGTTACGCCATCGAATATCTTCTCTACCACGAGATGCTTCACCTCAAGCACCCCATCAGGACTCGCGGCCTGCGCCGCTGTATCCACTCTCAGGAATTCAAGGCCGACGAATCCCGCTTCCCCCAACTCACTGAAGCTCTCGCCTTCATCAAGCGTCTCTAGCGCCGGCTCTCGCCGCATCCCGCATTCCAAGCTATGCAACAAACCATAGCAACATCTGAAATCGCTCGCGCTTCAATTCGTCACATGTTGGGAACACTCAGACAGCATATGGTGTCTAACTATTCAAGAGAGCCTTAAGGAACACTTGCAGATCGTCATGCGTAGTTTCCGATGAGCGTAACGGCCTCCTTTTCCGTCTTCGTCACAGATCCATTCACCTGCTTTCCTTGAACAACAATTGGAGGTCTAACCAACAGTGAATCCAGATGGTCACCCAACCTTCCTCCGAAAAGGCTTTTGACTTTTCACAATAGCACTGTTACCATGTGTAACATTACGCTGTGTAGCGCACGATCCGATCGTCATCTTGTCCGTTTACTTCCCAAGGGTGGACATGAATCTCTTTTCGCGCTTTTCCCTATTCTGCCTGGTTGCTGCTTCCCTGCTTCTGCCTGTTACCGCCGTCGCGCAAACAGCCACGCTCCACGGCCAGGTCACTGACCCCAGCGGCGCCGTGATCCCTGGCGCCTCCATCTCGCTCACCGGCGGCGTTGCGCCAATCCAGACTCAATCCGGCGCCGGCGGCGAGTACGCGATCCGCAGTCTTGCGCCCGGCTCTTACACCGTTTCCGTCACCGCCGCGGGCTTCGCTCCCCTCACTATCCCCAATGTCACTCTCACCGCGGGCCAGTCCAAATCTCTCAATCTGCCGCTCGCCATCGCGGTCCAAAACCAGCAAGTCGAGGTCGAAAGCGACATACAATCCGTCGGCATCAGTTCCGACCAGAACGCGGGCTCAGTTGTCCTCAAGGGCAGCGACCTCGACGCCCTCTCCGACGATCCCACAGAATTGCAGAATGAATTGCAGGCGCTCGCCGGCCCGGCTGCCGGTCCCAATGGCGGCCAAATCTATATTGACGGCTTCGAAGGCGGCCAGATTCCGCCCAAATCCGACATCCTGGAAATTCGCGTCAATCAAAATCCCTTCTCCGCCGAATACGATCGCATGGGCTATGGACGCATCGAGATCGTCACCAAGCCCGGCACGCAAAAGTTTCAGGGCAGCGTCGGAGGTTTCGGCACAGACTCCGCGTTCAGCACGGCCAATCCCTTCCTCCCCGGAAAGCCCGGCTACTATCAGTACTCGTTTTCCGGCAACATCAGCGGCCCCATCTCCAAAACCGCTTCGTACTTTTTCAGCGCCCAGGACTTTGAGCGCCAGAACCAGAGCATCGTCGACGCCCTCAATCCGTCCACTCTCGATTCCAACATCATCGAGGCCGAACCCAACCCGGTGAACTACCTGAACTTCACGCCCCGCGTCGATTTTCAAATCTCCAAATCCAACTTCATCAGCATCCGCGATCAATACACCCGCTACACGGAGCAGGGCCAGAGGGTGGGCGCGCTCGTTCTTCCCGAGCAGGCTTTCAGCGTCCTGAATTGGAGCAACGAAGTCCAGATAAACGACACGTGGGTCATCAACTCTCATCTCCTCATGGAGCCGCGCTTCCTGTGGCGTCGGATCGGCAACAATGGCACTTCTGCTTTCCCCACTCCCGCCGTTACCTTGCAGGGCGCATTCACTACCGGCGGTAACGGCTCCGACACGCTCCACGAACACGAAGACGTCTTCATGCTTCAGGACTATGGGACTGCGACTGTCGGCGTGCATACCCTGCGCTTCGGCGCCCGCGCCCGCGCCTGGCGCGATGCCAACTACACAACTGCGGGCCAGAACGGCAGCTACTATTTCTCCGGCGCGCCCTCCTACTCCGGTTGCGGGGCCGATCAATACGTTCCCACCACCTGCGCTCCGTCGCTTTATTCGGCCACTGTCATTGAAAATCCGCTTGCGCGCGCGTTGCTTTTCGACGGTTCGCTTTTCCTGCAGGACGACTGGCGCGTCAACCGCAGCTTCCTTCTCGGCATTGGGGCCCGTTATGAAGGGCAAAACTACATTCACGACCACGCAGACTTCGCGCCGCGCATCGCTTTCGCCTGGACGCCGGGCCATCCCGGCAAGACTCCGCCAAGGACCGTCATTCGAGGCGGTTACGGCTGGTTCTTCAACCGCTTTATCATGAGCACTGCCTACACTTCTGGCACCACGCCCTACGTCATTGAGGCCATTCACGACAACCGCATCAACCAGCAGTCTTATGCCGTCGCAAATCCCACGTTCTACAATCCCAACTCGCCCGAACCGGTTTCGGTCCTCAATGCCTCAACCACATCCATTCCCACGTACCATTCCGTCGATACGCACTTTCATGCCGCGCTCGACATGCAGGGCGGCATCGGCGTCGACCGCCAGATCGCCAAACATGTCACCGGCAACGTCACCTATCTCTACACCCAGGGCGTGCATCAATACATGTCGAACAATGTCACAGCGCCTGACTTCGACCTCTCCGACTACACGATCACGGGGCCCACTCCTTCGGTCTACAACTATCAGTTCCAGTCGGAAGGCTTTTACCGGCAAAACCAGCTCATCGTTTCTTCGGCGTTGCAGCTCAAGAAGTTCACCGTCAGCAGCAATTACGTGCTGAACCAGGCCAAAAGCGATACCCAGGGCATCAACTCATTCCCTTCGGTCGCCGAGGATCCCGGCTTCGATTACGGTCGCGCCAGCTTCGGCATCCGTCATAAGTTTCTTGCTGTGGGCAGCTACATCGCGCCGCACGGCTTCGTGCTCGGGGCATACATTGCCGCGCAGTCCGGCACTCCTTATAACCTCACCATCGGCGAGGACCTCACAGGCAACAACCAATTCAACGCGCGCCCGGCTTACGGCACGTGCGGCGATCCCGGCGTTGTCACCACGCAGTACGGCTGCCTCGATACTGATCCTGTGGGCAAAGATGAGCCGATCGTTCCCTACGGCGTTGGATTGGGACCCGCCAATGTGGTTGTTCACATACGCATCAGCAAGGTCTTTGGTATCGGGCCAAAAATTAAAACTGCGGGCGAAGGCCAAACCTTCACCCCTGGTGGCGGCGGCAACGTCAGCAATCGCGGCATCGGCGGAGGCGGTCCAGCCATCAAACTCGACGCCACCGTCCCGCGCCGCTACAACCTTACTTTCGTCGTCGGCGCCAACGATGTCTTCAACATGGTGAATTTGGGCACGCCCAACGGTGTTCTGCTCTCGCCGCTCTTTAACAAAACGCAAACCCTCGCCGGCGGCCAGTTCGGCAACCCAACCCCCGGTACCCGCAGCATCGGGTTCCAAACAAACTTATCGTTCTGAACGGCAAACGACACGATGAGCCCGAATCCAATGTCAATCGGCTATCGGCGAGCATCTGTCTTCAATCCCCCGGTCAAACTCGCCACCTTTGCCACGTCATGGCTCTTGCACCACGACTCCAAGCCCTTCGCCAGCCGCTCCGTCGCGCGCGGATCGGCATAGCTCGCCGTGCCGACCTGCACTGCCGTCGCACCGGCAAGCATGAACTCCACCGCGTCCTCGGGTGTCACAATTCCGCCTATCCCCAGAATCGGAATCTCCACCGACCGCGCCACCTCGTAGACCATACGGAGCGCGATCGGCTTGATCGCCGGTCCTGAAAGCCCTCCGGTCGCATTGCTCAGCCGCGCCCGCCGCTCTTCTGCATCGATTGACATCGCCAGAAACGTATTCACCAGGCTCACCGCATCCGCGCCCGCTTCCGCGCACACGCGAGCCATTTGCCCGATCGAAGTCACGTTCGGCGAGAGTTTCACGATCAGCGGTTGTATGGCGACTTTCTTCGTCCGCTCCACCAGCTCTTCCAGAGCGTACGGATCGGCGCCAAACGTCATTCCGCCCTCGTGCACGTTGGGACACGACACATTCAATTCGTACGCGGCAATTCCCTCCGCATCGTTCAGCCGGTCGATTACGCCGATGTATTCGTTCACCGTATGCCCGAACACATTCACGATCACTTTGCAACTCGGGTGCCGGCTCATCGGCGGCAGCTTTCGCTCGACGAAATCTTCCACGCCCACATTCTGCAGCCCGATCGCATTCAGCATTCCCGCGGCCGTTTGCACAATGCGCGGCGGCGCGTGCCCTGCCATCGGCTCCAAGCGAGATCCCTTTGGTCACGATCGCGCCCAGCCGGTCCAGCGAGACGATCTCTTCAAACTCGATGCCGTATCCAAAAGTGCCGCTGGCTGCGATCACCGGATTCGCCAGCTCCAGTCCAGCGAACGAGACTCTCATGTCTGGTTTCACGGCTCGGCTATCTTCCTTTCAAGCGAATCGAGAGGGCTTTGTGTTTGGCGCTTCGCCGACGCGGCTCTCCGATTCATCATACTTGGAGCACATGCCGATTTGCCTCGCGCAGATTCGCCAACTGCACCAACAGAAAGCCCTCCGGCGCACACCGAAGGGCCTTTAGTTCTGTTTTTGTCTTTCCTATTGCCTATTCCCTGGTCCCTGTCTCTACGCCGTTACAGTCTCGCTCGCGTCCACTTTCACCGGCGTCAGCCAGCCAAACCGGTCCGGCTTCAGCCCGTTCGCGATGCCGAAGAACTCGTCCGCGATCTTCTTCGTAATCTCGCCGGGCTTGCCCTCGCCAATCACGATGCGATCAATCGACCGGATCGGCTGCACCTCGGCGGCCGTTCCCGTCAAGAATACCTCGTCCGAAATGTACAAAAGCTCACGAGGAATCGCCTGCTCGTTCACCGTGAATCCCAGGTGCCGCGCAATCGTCAGCACGCTGTCGCGCGTAATCCCAGAAAGCGCCGAGCTCCCCAGTGGCGGCGTAAACAGCACGCCGTTGCGCACGATGAAGATATTTTCGCCCGATCCCTCGCTCACCAACCCATTCACGTCCAGCGCAATGCCTTCCTGATAGCCGTTGGCTTCGGCCTCCATCTTGATGAGCTGCGAGTTCATGTAATTCGCGCCGGCCTTGGCCAGTGCCGGCATCGTATTGGGCGCCAGCCGGTTCCAGCTTGAGATGCACACATCCGCGCCGCCGTGCCCGGCAAGGTACTTGCCCCACGGATAATTCGCAATGTAGACCTCGATCGGCGACCCCTTCGGGTTCACGCCGATCTCACCATATCCGCGCAGCACGATCGGCCGGATATAGCACGGCGCAACCCCGTTGGCCTCGATCGTCTCCACCACTCCGGCGCAAAGCTCCTCCAGCGTGAATGGAACCTCCATGCGGTAGATCTTTGCCGAGTCCAGCAACCGCTGCATGTGCTCCGGCAGCCTGAAAACCGCCGACCCTTGCGGCTGTCCGTAACAGCGCACTCCTTCGAACACGCTCGATCCATAATGAATCACGTGGCTCATCACGTGGATTTTTGCTTGATCCCAGGCAATCAGGCTCCCGTTGTGCCAAATCTTTTCAGTCGTTTGAATAGGCATGGGGATTTAGGAACTCCTTCTTTTCGAAAACTCGCGCACTTCTCTCAAGGTTGTCATGTTTGCCGTTTGAAGGCAAGCACCCCGGTCCTTGTTCCATACCCCCGCCGCCATCATGGCCGGGGGCTTCCGCCGCGCGATCTCCGGCCTCAATTGTCGTTCCTTGTGTCCCAACCCTCGGCCCCCACGATAGAATCCCTGCAATCGGGGCCGCACAACACAAAAGAAACACGTGCTCGGGGGCAGCCAGATGGGCGAGCTATTTAAAGTTTGCTGGGACCTATTCACCATTCGTCATTACCAACGCCAGGGGATGAAGCTGTCCGCCGGCGATTATGTCGTCGCCATAGGATCTGTGATTTTCCTTTACGCCACTGCAGTGCCAGCCGCAGTACTCTACCAAAACCATCCGCAGTACAAATGGGTGCTCATCGCAACCTGTTCGGTTGACGTGGTCTTGTTCATCGCGCTGTTTGTTTGGGAAGTCAAGTGGTGGATCAAGCATCGCGCCGCCGCGCACGCCGCGCAAGGATCCGCACCAAGTAACCAGCCTGGGCAGTAGCCCTGATCCCTGGTCACTAGTCCCTGGTCCCTAACCCCCTGTTTTTCTGTGACGACCCTCACCGCTCCACTCCGGACCTCTCTGCTATTTCTCGCGTGTGAAGTCCGAGGAATTCACATATCCCTCATACAGCGCCCCACTGCTCCAGGCCTACGACGCCCGCTTCGAAGCAGCCCTGATCCTCCTGCATCCCTTTGTTCGCGTCCCCGATTCGCTTTCATGGAACGCCACTCGCCAATATCCTTCGGACGCCGAAATCCTCACCCATGGAACGAAACAAACGTGGTCCGAAATTGCATCGCTCACCGGCCTCGGCTCCTGCGCGCGCGTCAATCAGGCCCTGCTCACCTCCATCGGATCGCTGCCCGACCATCTTGCCGACCCCGCCGCGTCCGGCGCCCTTCAGAGTTTCCTCGAGTCGCAGCCATTCTGGATGCCGGTTGAAGGCCGCTTCGAGCCGCTGCTTCGCGCAGACTTTCTCCGCGCCTTTGCGCTCGCTCGCGCGCCCGAGTTCGTCTACGTTCCCGAGTTCCCACACTCTGAGCCCGTCGTCACGCTTCCCATCGCCGGCCTGCGCAACGGTTCCATTCCCTTCCCGTCCCGCGGAACCCTGCTGGCTCCTGACCATTCCTTTCTCTTCACGGTCGACTGGGACAGCTTCTTCACACTCTTCTACGGCCCGCGCTCGCTCATCGAGCGCGTTTGTTCCACCTTGAACCTCGAGGGTTTCTTTGCCACGGCCACCACGGAGCACGCCTGGTTCAACTACAGCATGGGCTGCGCCACCGTCACTCTCTCCCCGGAACACTGGCAAAACAACTGAAAATCCCATCGCTTGCCACACCGCAACATTCCATCTCCATAAAGCGTATCCTCACAAGTATTAGCGATTGAGAATCAGGGACCCCATGAGCACCACAGGGGAGAACCGGTTCGACTCCACCGAAGCGTCGCCATGGATGCGCCCCTTTGTGCCGCGGCGTTTCCTCAGCAACGGCCATCTGCAGACCATCGTCGGCAGCTATCTGCCACGTACTTACTCGTTACCCGAGCCGGAGATCCAACTCATCGAAGTGGAAGCCGCCACCTCCGCTCGTCCAGCAAGTTTCGTGTTATGCCACTGTCATTGGCAACCCGCCGAAGTCCGCAGCGAACGGCTCACCGTGGTCATCGTTCACGGGCTTGAGGGATCCTCCATCTTCTCCCTACGTGCTGGGGAACTCGGCTCGCGCGTGGAAGGCTGGCTGCAACGTCGTGCGAATGAATATGCGGAGCTGCGGCGCCGGTAGAGATTTATCTCCCACCATCTATCATGCCGGCCGCTCTGAAGACGTCGCCACCGTGATGGCCGAAATGGCCCGCACGCACTTCATCCATAGCTTTGCGCTGGTCGGCTATTCCATGGGAGGCAACCAGGTTCTCAAGCTGGCCGGCGAGTTGGGCGCCGCAGCGCCGCCCTCGCTCAAGGCCGTCGTCGGCGTCTCGCCCCTCATGGATCTCGCAGCCTCTTCCGCCGCAGTGCACGAACCGCAAAACCTCCTCTACGCGACCAGGTTTCTCGCCGACCTCATCAAGCACATTCGCCACCAGGCCGAACTCTATCCGGATCTCTACTCCGCGGACGACCTCAACAAGATTCGCACCCTGCGCCAATTCGACGAGGAGGTCGTCGCGCGATACGGTGGCTTCGCGGGCGCGGACGACTACCACCGCAGAGCGGCCAGTTCCAACTGGGTACAGGACATTACCGTGCCCACGCTCATCCTGCAGGCCCTCGACGATCCTTTCATCCGCATGACTCCCGAGACCCGCGCCAAGATCCTCGCCAACCCCCGCGTTCGGTTGGTCGAGACTCGCCACGGCGGCCACTGCGCGTTTCTCTCTCTCGATCACGGCGACGAAGGCTTCTGGGCGGAGAAAACGCTGCTCGACTTTCTGCTCAAGACCGTCGAAGGTTAGCCAGAGCGGCGAATTACTTAGCCGCCGCCGGCATTGCCGCCGCGGTCGCAGCAAATCCATCCATCCCGAGTCTCCAGCCAAGAAATGTGTATTCGTCGGCCGCAAGTTTCAAGGCTTGTGTGCGGTTGGAGCCAATCCCGTGCCCGGCATCGAAGTCCACGCGCAGCAAGATCGGATTTGAAGACGTGTTGGCTGCTTGCAGCCGGGCGGTCATCTTGGTCAGCATCCAGCTCGTCACGCGCGGATCGTTCGCGCCCGTCTCCAGCATCACTGCCGGGTAGTTGAAGCCGTCCTGCACGTGCGCGTAGGGACTGATCGCGTACATGGCGCGAAACTCGGGCTCGATTTTCACCGAGCCGTATTCAAAGGCGTTCTCGGCGCCACTTGCGCGCTGCTCACTGCGCAGAATATCCGTAATGCCCACGCGATAAAGAACGGCAGCCACCAATTCAGGATGCTGGGTGAGGAAGCCGCCCACCGCGATTCCTCCGGCGCTTGTGCCCTCGATCGCCAGATGCGCCGGCGACGTGTATTTCTCGTCGATCAAGTAATGTGCGCAGGCCACAAAGTCGTCGATGGTGTGCTGCTTGGTGGTCTTCATCCCGTCAAGGTGCCACGCTTCGCCTTTCTCGCCACCACCACGCACATGGGCGAAAGCAAATACACCTCCCCGATTGAGCCACGGCAAAAACGAGGAAGCGTAGAACGGAGAAATCGAGTAACCGTACGCGCCATAGGCCTCCAGTAGCGCCGGATGCGAGCCGTTGAAAGCCATGCCTCTCTTGTAGAGAATCGAGAGCGGGACCATGGTGCCGTCGGTACTCTTTGCCTGCACTTCGACGGAGCGGATCGCCGACATATCAATCGGATTCCTGGCCTGCAGGTGCGTGTTTAGAAAACTGCGGCTCGCCGGTGCATAGGCATAGATGAGGCGCGGAGCGGTCCAGCCCACCATGGAAAGCGTAATGCCCGGCCGGCGATAATCCGCGCCGATGCCGCCGACAGTCCCGCTCATAGGAAGCTTCAGCTCCGTTCCTTTCGACTGCGCGCTGTACGGAATCCGCGTCACCACGCCAAGGCCGTCGCGAAATCCCTGAACGTAGAGCGCGTCGCTTGCGCAAGCTACTCCTTCGCCGGTTCGTGCCGAAAGAATCAGGCTGCTCTCAGGCAGCACCACTCGGGCTGCCGCGAACGTCTCGATGGCAAGATCGAAGCTCACCACGCGTCCGTTGCTGACTGCCCCGTTCGCTCCCCCCTTGGTCCTGATAAAGGCGCGGGTTCCGTGCAGCGCGATGTCCATCATTCCGTCTTCGTGTTTCACCACCTGAATCCAAGGGCCGGACTCACTGCGGCGAACCCAGAGCGCGGGCGTTTCCACCACTCCGGAAGTCTGGCCAGCGACAATCATTCCCGTGCCGGGTACAACGGAGACGAAGACGTTTCCGTTCTTCGGCAGCGCTGGATCGGTCGTGATGTCAGGGCCAAATACCTGCCGATCGGCCTCCCCGGCGCCCAAACGATGGTAGTAGACGCGCTCGTTATCGTATTTCGTTGAGGCGGGAGCGGTGGGCGCCATCGCCTGCAGCCGCGTAAAGTAAAAGCCCTTGCTGTCATCCGTCCACGAGGGGTTCGCTTCCTGCGCCCGCGAAATCGATTCGCTCAGCAATTTGCCAGTCGCGGTTTCCACTACGTGCAGCACAGAATTCTCTGAGCCGCCCAGCGATACGCCAACCGCGACATACTTCCCGTCGGGCGATGGCACGTAGTAGTCGATCGCGGCATGCTTGCCGTTCTCGGCAAGGGTTGCTGGATCGAGAAGCAGTCGCGAGGGCCCTCCGCCTGCCGCGCGGGTCATCAGGAGGTAGTCGCTTTTACCAGAAGGCAATTCAAGGTAGAAGAATCGATCCAGCTCACGATCCGGATTGCTGACGATGTCGACCGTATCGGAGAGTTTGGTCAGCTCCGCAAGTATCTTCGCGTCCTGCGTAGCGAACGGCTGCAACGCCTGAACCGTCACCGCATTCTCGGCCTTCATGTAGGCCATCAAATCGTCTGTGCTGGTCTCCATCCACCGATAGGGATCAACGACCGGGGTGCCAAAGTACGTGTCCGTTATGGGTATCACCGGAGCAACTGGCGGCGTGAGAGGCGCGGTCTGCGCGGCGCAGAAGGCCGGGTATGCAAGCAGGAAAAGTGCGTTCGATCGGCTGATGATCGGCCTCATTTTTGGACCTCTCCACATTTTGGATTTGCAACAAATGTAGAGCCTGAGTATAAACGCCGGGTTCCCTGTTCTCATGCCGGGGCCCTATCTCGCCCTTGACCACGCCGACGTCGTTAGAGATGTCAAGCCCTCCGCCGCCCAAACAAACTCTCCATCTCCGCCCTAACTCGTTCCTTTTCTGATCCCTGACCCCGACCAAATAATCTCCGCCAAGTTTGCCGATCATTTCCCCCTTTCGGCGCATACTCGTTCCATGATCGACGCGCGGACCAAAATCGCTCCCTCGTTCCGTCACTGCCCCGTTCACTGTTCACCGCCTCCCAACCATGGAGAAAAATAATTAAATAAAAAAATTAAGCATGTTTCGCCGAATATTCGCCACTTAAATCGTTTAGAATCAACAAATCGATTTTGGAAACCGCGAAAAATGACATCGAATTACGCCCAATTTGCGACCCGTAACTCCCCTGGAATCAACGCCGATGCATGACAATTCGCACCGGGTCAGAACATGATCTTAAGTGATTGAAAAATCATTACTTGCCTAGGAAAGCGGCATCGACCAGGAAGGGCTATCAAATGAGAAATGCCCGCCAGCAACCGGCAACCAGCTACTGGCTATCAGCTGCCGGCTACTTCGTCGCCAACTCTGGTACCGCGACGGTGTACTGTGGCAGCACACCCAACTCGGCCGCAACGCGGAAGAACCCGCGCATTCCCTCGATGCATTCTTCGTCGAGCACGTAATGGATGTTGGTCGTGAGATACGTTTGGATCGTTGCCTCGGGGATGGCAAACCGCTGCGACCACTCGGCCACCAGCGCATCGATATTCGCCAGCCCATGATCGCGTGAATGAATAAAGTCTTCGGTGATGCTTTCATCCAAAGGCAGGGCAGGCGCAGCGCTCCACACAGCCGAAACGAAAACAAGGCCGGTCAGCGCGCGCCACTCCTCAGCGAGATCGCGATAAACCAACTCTTCGCCGGTTCGTTCAAGACGGTTGTACCGCTCTTCCAGCGCCAGCAGCGCCGGATCGCCTATGAGAATGGCTGCATCGGCGCGCTCCAGCATCGCGTCCAGATCCGCTACCATGGGCAAAAACGGGACCTTCGCATTGCCCCACTTGTGGAACATGATGCGGGCATAAGCAAGCGTCGTTCGACTGGCGGCATCGGCCGCAACCGAGCGCAGCTTCTCGAGCGGACGGCTCACGCGATGCACCAGGATCAGCGAACGCACCCGCCCCTTCGAGGCGATCGTGCAGCCGGGCAGAATCTGCAATCCCGGCGTGGTCGCAAGCGATGCAATGGGAATCAACCCGATGTCGGCTCGTCCGTCAGCCAGGCGCGCCGCGCACTCCGATGGCGTCATGCGATCGATGCGGTAGCGCTGTTTGAGCACGTCGTCGAGCGGCGGATGCTCAAAATCCCACATCAGCGGCGCAGGATTGAGAAATCCAATCGCCGCAACCCGCAAACGCGTGTCTTGCTCGGGGCTCACATCTCTTAGACTACCAATCCTCAAGTCCGGATTCGCCTGTCTCGAGCACGAAGGTAAGCAGGGTCGTCACCTCGCCACAGAGCGACCTGCATGCAAAACGCTCCGCGCGGGCGCGGAGCGTTGTGCAAGCTCAAACCGAGTTCTGGCCGGCGTCAAACCTCAATCACTTATGGCCGCTGCCGCCACCGCCGCCACCACCGCCGCTGCTGTGGCCACCACCGCCACCGCCGCCACCGCCTCCACCGCTGTGGGAACCACCACCTCCGCCGCCACTGCCGCTATGCGATGCTCCCCCACCGCTGCCTCCACTGGATGAGCCCCCGCTGGGGTGCGGCGAGCCTCCACCGGACGACCCGCCTGATGGAGAAAACGGGTTCTATCTCCTAGGTAATCCTGGATTGTCACAACAGGTTCGGACTATGTGGACCAAAAGGATGAGCGGTAATAGAAAAGTAATAGGCGGGATGATGTCGTATGAGAGCAGAGATATGACTGCCCTCAGGAGGAGCCCCTTGAAAACAGGAAAGATCAGAGCGGTAATAGATAGGCGCTATCGACTTGGAACAGACTGCAGAGGCTCACAAGTATGTCGATACAAGGCAAAAGACAGGAAATGTGGTCATAACTGTAGTGGCATGACGCGAAAGCATTTCATGTGCGGGTAGTTTTTCTTGTGCATGATTTAGAATCCCAGAGATTCGGAGTTTGGAATCGTTTTCGTTACCAGTGATTCCTATGACTATCCTTGAAAACACAGAATGTAAAATCGAAGGATATGCACGAACAAGATGATGTAATCTACATAGGAGCAGATGTACACGAAAGAGAAACTAGACTGCAAGTATTGAACCTGGAGGCACTCTTCTGCAGGAGGAGAGTATTCCACGAAGGACCTTCAAAGACTCATCCAGTCTCTGACCGCGAAGGAGAAACACCTAGCCTTCAGAATCAGTCGGATTCATCTACCCGTTGTACAGACAGAGCCTCAGACAGATTCCAAGATGCGAGATGCACTGTAGCAAATCCGAAGTGGCTGAGACGAGATTCCGGTTCAAAGCAAAAAAAGGGTGAAGTACGGTCTTCGAAGAGGGGAGCTGAGAGGCTCGATACGATGGCTTCTGAAGAGGAGGGGATCAGTCGTTGATAATCCGTTTAGTGCAGAAGGAAGGAGGAAGTTGAGAGAAGAGATTTCGCTTCAGGAGATAGATATCAGATTGCAAGAACTGGAACTAGTTGAATCAATTATAGAGAGAGCTCGACAAGCAAATTGCTTCGGTTGTCGCGCGTGATGAAAAGGCAAAGCTCATGGACACACTGCCTGGCGTTGCACCGTACATGGCTCTTTTTCTTTCATCGGCTCTTGACAATGTCGACCGATTCCCCGACTCGAAACATGCTTGCGCGTACCTTTGGTCTCGTTCCCTCCCTGCACCAATCAGGTGATGCATCTTTCACAAGTCACATAACAAAAGACGAACTCAGGCGGCGGTCAGGGAGACTTACGAAGAAACAGGGCTAGAAGCAAAGTCTGTGAAGCACCCTCTTTTCTTACACGATCCGGATGTCAGCCGGAAAATCAGGAATTTGCGTAAGGTATTCTTGGTAGAGGCGGAAGGACGCCCGCGGAGCGTTTCACACGAATCTGTCTACATCGATTACTGGAGCGGTACTGGGCGCTGAGGTATCTTCTTGATTACCTTCGCAGAAAAAGGGAATGGGACGGCAAGCGTATCGAAACAAATTGCTTTAATCGTTGAAATAATTAAATATTCGTCAATCTAAATATACCACATGGCCGACTCCAAGGTAGTGACTGTTAGCGTGAACGCCGCTGTTGAGGAAAAATTTAGAAGAGTAGCCAAGGCAGTTCACGGAGAAAAGAAGGGTTACCTAGGCAAAGCGTTAACTGAAGCAATGGACAAATGGACTAAAGACAAGGAGCGAAGCGATACAGTCGCTGTCGCGCTCCGTTTGCTGGATGAAGGCGCAGATTCGGAGGAATCAAGTACAAACACCGGGATGAGTTACATGAGCGGTGAAACTAATGACGATATACCTTTCTTCGTTGATACGAACATTCTGGCATATGCCTATGACCAAAGTGAAAAGAAAAAGCGCAAGATTTGTGGAAAGATAGTAAGGGCTGCGTTTCAGGGAGAGTCAAACTCCTATCTGTCCAATCAAATACTTGGCGAACTCTTCATCGTGCTTACTAACAAGGTTGCGAAACCTTTTTCGAAGGAGAAGGCTTGTGCTGTATTGCGTGGTTTTATAGATTCCCCAAAATGGAACAAGGCGAACTACGATCATACCACTATCAGAAGAAGCTCTTGACGATGTGGTGACCATTAACATCCCCTTTTGGTATCTCTTGATCGCTGAAACGATGAAAGATGCTGGTGTGAGGATTCTTTTTACGGAAAATATCAAGGATTTTAGCAAAGTTCCCTGGATCAAAACGGTAAATCCGATGGCGACCGAGAGGGTGTTGGTTGAGAAACCTGCGTGAATCTCACCGTGATTATCAATTTAAGCGAAACCGCGCTCAATTTACTAGTCACTCGTACGCGAATCCCGTATTGCGTACAAATTTGCTCTGTTTAGATATAATTCAAATCATCAGTCATCATCAAGGGAATTCCTAGGTTATCTTCACTGGAATCAAAGAGCCAGCGAGACATGGCTTCGTAGCTGCTCAATGGTCTTCTTTCCAAAAGGCCCTTCAACTAACAATGAGCCTTTCTCACGAAAAATTCCGGCTTTGCCACCAAGATTTCTTTCAAACCAGGGCTGGAGTTCAGAGAAAAGACATTCCACATTCAGCGGTCGGATCGTTCCCTGCAGAGGCTCCTCTCGAAAGTTCATTTTAAGATACATCTACATACTTCATCATTTCAACATCCGATGGAAGAACATGCAATTCCACAAACTCTGCCACATAGTGCTCCGAAATTCTTGATAAACTGGAAACCACAGCTCTGCGCGATCCTGCCCACTCGATTATTCTCACGAATCTCGTCTCTGCTATCAAACTGTCAATGGATGCGATAACATATCCTACAGTTTTTCCATAATGCTTTATCTCGAAAAGTTGTCGATCAAGAATACCTGCGGAGGTATCCGAGCGTGCGAAGGAAGACCTCCATCTGCGAAATATTTCTTACATATCTGACTGGTTCATTCTCGTGGATTTCTAAGAGCTCTTTCGCATGCGACTCTCTGTCTTCCGGCTTTACAAGTATAGTTTGAAACTCGTCCGATGTAACATCTCCTCTAGTCCCGCGTTCGAAAATTGCAACAATCATCTTACCGACAGAGGAACACCCGATTCTCGTGTAAATGCCCTCGTCTCCAGAAACCAGCAGCAGTGATATCGGCTCCTTTTCCAGATCCCTGACAATTTCTCCAATGATTCTCGAAGCTAGTTTTTCGCCTCGATGCTCCGGGAGTGTCCAGACATTACCTAGAGATGCGACGTGAAGTCGCAACCCATTCAGCGAGCAGACGCTCTTGTATACGCCAGCCGAACTTATTGGATTTCCCTTTTCATCGTCGATATAGTATAGATTCTTTGAATTATCCGCCGAGTAGAAAAGCGGAAAATCATCGAGCAGTCCGGATTCATTACCGGGCCTGAACACCGTGTCTCCGGTCTTTGCAAGAATTTTCGAAAGTTCCGGAGTGGCGCGTTTCACTTCGTACAATTAACCGCCATCCCGTCGGCGAACTTTCTACATAGTAAAAGTCCACGGAGCGGCGCTGCCGATGTAATGGTCGAGGAAGTACACTTCGGGGTCGGGTCGCCCGGTTCTTCCGTCTATTCTCGACGGCTGGTTCCACACCAAGCCCTGCTCGACGATGTTGTCCCACTCTTTCTTTGCGACATCCAGCCACTTCTTGTCTCCGATCCGGTACCTGTATCCTGCCAGCCCAAAGACGAGACGAGGCCACGAGGAGTACGACTGCACGCTCAGTTCCCAGATCTTACCGTTTTCGTTGACGAGGTTCGGCGTTGCGTACTTGGATGCCTGCGCGTTCACCTTGTACCGCCACTCAAACGCCGAATCAATCTTATCCTTGGGCGCTATTGACTCGAGCTCAAGGACATGCATCCACCACTCGCCGGTAAGCTGGGCCATGAACACGTACTCCCGTCGGGATCCGGATCGCCCCGCCACGCTTCGAAGTACCTTCCGTTGTACAGATCTTAGAAACGAACTCTTCGCCTTGGTCAAGAGTGCGTTGTACCACTCCTGGTCCTTCGGATTGTTCAAGATCTTCGCCGTTTCTCTTAGGGCGGTCAGGCATGCAACGAAAACCGAGCCGCAGATAGCTCGTCCTTTCCCTTGATCGCTGTTGCATCAAACCCCGCATCCGCTTGCCCCTCCGCATCCGGAATCCCGTCGCCATCCTTGTCCTGCTTCAGGTCCCACTGCAAAGTCTTCAACATCGTGGGATACATCTCTCGGAGGAACTGGACGTCCTTCGTAAACTTGTAGTACCGGAACACGAGTAAGATGAATGACGGGCCCAGGTCCTTCCATCCAGGAGGCGATGTCGTTCCGTCGGTTGCGTGATCAAACGAGTTCAGTCCGAGGTCATGCGGAATGTACCCGTCCGGTCTCGCAGCTTTTGCAAGCAACCCGAGGAAGGTTTTCTCGAGCTGGGGGAACATGATAAGGTGCGGGAGGAGATCCGCCCTCGTGACAAAATCCGGCAATCGTTCCGAGCATCGGGTCGTTTTTGGTTGCCTCAAACATCGCAAATCTCCCCTTTTCATCGAGCCATGTCGCCGCAAATAGCGTGTACGTGGTGTTGATTATGGCATCCTTCAACCAGTCCGGCAGGTCGTTTTTTATGAGGGTTTTGTGCCACGCGCGGGATTGATCCCTGAGCCGGTCGTAGTCGGAGAGAAAGTGGCGCGCGACCTGTTCGGATCCGCTAAACTTGTTGTGATAGTAGTGACCGTAAGGATACAACACGCAGCGTCCCGTGAAGTACCATGAAAAGGCGTACTTCACTTCTTGCTCCTCCCGGTCATACTTGCAGACGACCACCCCGGCAGGATCGTCCCACTGCCCTAAGACTTCATGTGGATCGTCAGCAGGAAGCCTTCCGCCCTTTGCAATTGAAAGCCAGGGTTCCTCATTTTCAAATATGTACTTCCACACCCTCTGGGAGATCGCGACGCCCGGCGGCACGTTGAGGTTGTACTGCACGATTTTCTGCGACGGAATCTCCGCGATGAGGCACAGCTCTCCCTTCGCGCCGTCGTAATCGTTGCACTGCCGGTTCACAAACCTGACACCACCCTCGACTGATTCGTTCACCCTTCCGATCAGGTTCGTTCCGGTAATGTTTGAAACCGAGACCGCGATCCTGCCGCTCTTGCTTCCCTTGACTCTGACGGATATTCCGAGAGCGGGCATCGAGGACTCGTCCAGGTTCCCCGGAATGAGCGATGAGAAGACCTCCATCGTCGCCTCGATAGTTCCCTTCTTCGCTTTCAGCGTCGCAAACGGAAATTCTCCACTGTACGACAGTTCATCCGGCTCGTAATCGGAGAAGTTTTTCATTGGAAGGAATTTTTCAATGAAGAATGGCGCTCCGTCATCCGGAACCACAAACACGTGAAAGGCGCGCATCTTCGGAGTCGGGCTTCCCCAGTTGTGTAGAATCGTGAGGTTGGACATCTTGCCTTCGTTGTCGATCTCCACCTTACCGGTTCCGATTCCGCCAAAGGGAACGCCGCCCTCTAGATTTGCGTTGGGTCCATATTCTACCATGGGAATCCGGAATTTTGTCCTGAATTTAAAAACAGCAGTTAGTGTTCCTGCAGGGGCGAAAAGATTGTAGTTATTTCATCCTCTACCGAAACACTTCCGTCGTCAGGGTCCTTCAGCCCAGTGTCCACGGCAACTGTTACAATGTTCTTTCCTCCACCCAATTTCTTTGCGATCCGAAGCGCGCCGAGAACATTCGCACCTGTGGAAGAACCTGAAAATATTCCCTCTTCCCTCGCCAATGTCCTAGCAGTTTCCTGCGCCTCCTCGGTCGAAACGGTTACGATTTCGTCGTAGAAGTACCTTTCCTAAGAAGCGGTGGAACAAACCCAACGCCAATGCCTTCGATATGGTGCGTTCCTTTGATTCCTTTCGAAATGAGGGGAGCCTTCTGAAGGCTCTACTAGGAAAACACCGATCTCCTTACTTTTTGCCTTGAGAACTTCCGCAACTCCCATGGCACATCCAGCAGTACCAACTGCTGCTACGAACGCATCCACATTACCATCAAGTTAATCCAGAATCTCCGTTCCGATTTTATTGTATCCTTTCAATGTATTTTCGTTGTAAAACTGATTTGTGCGATAGGTGTGGGGCTCCCTGCCCATTTCTTCCGCCACCTTCATCATTCGAGGTACCAGGTCGGGAGTGATCTGACCGCCTTCACTTGGCACGATCGTCAGGTCTGCGCCGAAGGGCCTTCATCGTATTCCTTTTTTCTTCAAGAGGACGCATCAGAGGTCACTATCTTGAGCTTGTAATCTTTGACCGCACAAACGAAGGCGAGCGAGGTTCCCGTCCTGCCTCCGGTGTATTCAATCACGGTGTCACCCGGCTTCAACAACCCCTGCCTTTCCGCGCCTTGGATCATCGCAAGAGCCATTCTGTCCTTGTCGCTTCCCGTAGGATTGAAAAACTCCAGTTTGACGAACACGATTCGCATCAACCCTTCCGGTCATCTTGTTCAATTTGACTAGCGGAGTATCTCCTATCGACTGTAGAACATTATTTTTGACGTTCGTGGAGAAGTTATCCCTATTCCTAAGCCAGTGAGAAATAGAATCATGATTTATTGATTGGGGCACAGATGCCCTCCAAACCAATATATCTCATCCTTCTGGGAAGGCTGGTAACTTGAAGATCAAGGACATCTCCGTTCACCTCGTGAACGCGGTCTGGAGAAATTTCATCATCGTGAAGGTGACTTCCGATGACGGAATCATCGGTTACGGCGAGGGGACGCTGGCAGATTTTGAGAGAACCATCGAGGCGGCGGTCTACGATTACAAACCGTTCCTGATCGGAAAGGAAATCAACATCCCGGAGATCACCCAGTTTCTCTTCAGGCACTTTTACTGGCGCGGCGGGCCGATGCTGATGAGCGCCATCAGCGCAATCGAGCAGGCGCTCTGGGACATTCTCGGCAAATCCGCAAATCGGCCTGTATACGCCCTTCTCGGAGGAAAGGCTAACAAGAGAATTAGGGCATACGCAAACCGGATTTATCTCGGGCAGCGCGAGTCCAGAAGAATTCGGATCAGCCGCGGCAAAAGTTGTGAAGGAAGGCTACAACGCCTTGAAGTTCGACCCCTTTGGCCCGGCAGGACCAAGGATTACAAAGGAAGAAATGAAAACTGCGATATCGCGAATCGAGGCAATCAGAAATGCCGTCGGTGAAAATCCGGACATCCTGATCGAGGCGCATGGCCGCTTTGATTCTATCACAGCGGTCAGCATCGCTGCAGAATTGAAACGCTTCTCTCCGCTCTGGTTTGAAGAACCGGTTCCGGAGGATGACATCAATTCCATGGCCGAGGTGAGGGCAAAGTCTCCAGTCCCAATTGCGACCGGCGAAAGGATCGTCACAAAGTATCGATTCCAAGAACTTCTGGCAGCGAGGGCGGCTGACATCATCCAGCCGGATGTGTGTCACATGGGCGGGATTCGCGCGATCGAAGAGGTCGCGTCAATGGCGGAGGTTAACTACATCCAAGTTGCGCCGCACAACCCCAACGGCCCGGTAGCGACTGCTGCGACGCTCAACGCCCTAATTGCCATGCCAAACGCGTTGATAATCGAATACTGGGTGGACGCGCAGAAGGTCAGGCGAGATTTGATTAAGGAGTACTTCGACGTGCGAGACGGCTACGTGTATCCTTCGAGCAAGCCAGGACTAGGGGATCGAAGTCAACGAATCCGCGTTCGAAAGGTATCCATACAAGAAGCCTGCATCTCGAATATTTCGGGAACGATTACAAGTACCACGACACTCCGAGCAAATGAAATTTCAAGGAATGACAGGATACAGTATTTCTTGGAGTGCATGATTACTATAGTAGTAGACTTTGAATTAGACTAATATCTGGGTTTATCACGCGTAACCCAGAGTCTGAATGATTGAAGATACAACTTGAAATTTATTACTTCGATTTGAGCGACCGTGCTTTCTCACAATTCCGGTTCTTGCCAAACTAGGGGGCCATCTTTTCCTAAAGACTCCGCCAGATTATCACCTTCTGACTCTATGAGAAAATAAGAAAAGAATCTGTCACATTTCATAAGCATCTAAAATAGAATTCAGTATGAAAAGACGAACTTTTTATCTTAGAGCAATTATCATAGATGTATGGAATCGATTCCAGTTAATCTGGTGGACGATAACCCATTTAATTCGCGATTGAAATACGACGAGGGTGAGGAATCCAAAAACTCACTGACTCGATCGAAAGGGACGGGCTACTTTGTCCCATCAAAGTGAGAAGACACGAAAAAAGGTATTCACTTGTGTACGGACATAGA
>CAWEXN010000006.1:0-20907 GCA_963813015.1 uncultured Acidobacteriaceae bacterium | reverse complement strand
AAGCCCGGCGGAAGCAAAGATCAAATACGAATGACGGAACGGCCTCAAAAGGTGCTTCATTTCGGTTTCTCCCAATGTTTCATCGTCCGGTCCGCACTCATCAAGACGGTGCAGTGGCCGGAAGGGTTAGCGAGTTCAAACGATCATTGACATATTTACCCGTGGTTGTTGCACGGTTGCTACTGCGTTTCCGGAACCCGGCTCAAAACCTGCCGGGAAACATACCTGATCTGAGGATTCTGGTCGGAATTAGAGACTGAATAGAGAACCTGTTGAACGCTGGTATCGGCGTCAACGGGCTCCAACAAAGCGATTGCGGCGGTCCGGATCGCGGGATCTTTGTCGTTCAAAACTGCTTCAAGAACGGCGTCACGAACGCGCACATCGTCGGCGACGTACGGCTCGAGTCCCTCGAGGGCCTTCTGGCGGACCTTGGGGCTGCGATCGTTGCGGAGGGCGTACATGAGCGCATCGCGGATGCCGGATGGCTGGCAACTGTGGCCTGCGCGGCACTCGGCGGCAAGCAGGGCGATGGAGTCATCGCGTACACCCGGAGAGGAGGAGTCTTGAGACGCCAGCATGAGCAACTGGCGAATACCGGGGTCGTCGAGCGAGCCCTCAATCTGACGCGGAACCACCTGGTTATAACTGACGTCGACGATTTCGCTGTTGGGATGGCGCACGATGGCGGAGACGCCAGCCACATCGCCCGGCGAAGGCGCGGCAGCCGCGGGCAAGACATGATTGCCAGCGGGTGAACTGGATCGAGCTACGGTCGCGGCGTGGGCAGCGCGATTCTGCGCGTATTCGTAACCGCCGAGGGTTCCCGCACCAGCGCCGGCAACGAGCAGAAGCAACGCCGCGACGGGCGCAGACTGCAAGCTGGCGAAGTTGTTCACGATGCGCTGGCCGAGAACCTCATACCAGCGCCTGGGCGGCAGGGTGTCGAGGGCATCGTCGAGACGCAAATGAGCGCGGGCGATAAGATTTGGATCCGGCTCGACGACGGGATGCGCGTCGGCGAGGACTCTAAGCGCCAGGATTTGCTCGCGTTCCTTTTGGCACTCCGGGCAAGCGATCATGTGCCGCTCGAGCTGGTGGACCTGATCGTCAGGCAGCTCTCCATAGGCTGCCGCGACAATGTGTTCGTGTGCAAGTTCACAATTCATGGTTACGTCCTTATAGCCCCAAAGGCAGTTCACAGTTCGTAGTTCACAGTTCCCAGTGGGCCGGTGAACCTTTATCTCAACTCCGCCAGTTGTGCACGCAACTTTTTCGTTGCGCGAAAGAGTGTGTTCTTGGCGGTCTCTTCCGTGGTGTTCAACATTTCGCCGATGGTGCGAAGGCGAAGACCCTGATAGTGCTTCAGCTCAAAGACCATGCGCTCGCGCGGGGTGAGCTTGCCCAGCGCGGCCTGAATTTTTGCGCCCAGCATCTTGCGGTCGAGCTCGCGGGCGGGGTTGGAAAATGAGCGGTTGTCGGAGACGGATGCCAGAACGTCGATCTCGTCGCCGGTGCGGTCGACAACGACTGCGTGGTCCTCGCGGCGAGTCTTGCGCCGGCGCAACTGGTCAAGGCAGAGGTTTGTGACGATGCGGTAGATCCAGGTGTAAAACGAGCACTCAAAGCGGAAGTTACCAATGTACCGGTAGGCCTTGAGGAAGGCATCCTGATAGATGTCTTCAGCGTCCTGCTCGGAACCGGTGAGATGGAGGGCCAGACGCAGGACCTGGTGCTCGTACTGGCGAACCAGGGTATCGAACGCGACACGGGAACCGGCCTGGGCCTCGCGGATGAGGTCCATCTCAAGAGCGCGGCTTTGCGCGCGCCGGGAGGCATCGTCCTGGCCAGGATTCTGGCGCCTTGCTCCGCCCATTGCTCTGGAAGCCACGTCTGGAGAGGATTGTACCCTCCCGCAGCCCGGCCAAGCTAAAGTGTCTGCTGCCTGGGCGAGACTCATCGTTGGGGTCATGGAAACGCCAATCGCGTCCGTAGCCATCGCTTCTCCGCTCGCGGAAGATGCAGCCGTTGCATATGAGTAGACGAAGAAAGGGGGTAATTGGAAGCAGGGGAATAGGGACTAAGGGACTGAGGGGCTAAGGGAGCGAGGGAGCCGTGGCTGGCCCGGTGGGTCAGGCTGCTCCCGGTAGACTGGAAAGCGATGAGCGGAAACCTGTTCGAGAATGAGGCAGCTGGAGACGGAGGGCCGGCGGGTGGTTCACTGCGCACTGCGACGGCGGGTCGCGGGGCAATCCGGGACCGGCGGGGTATGGGGCGGTAATCGAGGACCCGGAGGGCCGGGTTGCGGCGAAGCTGAGCGAATATCTCGGCCGGCAAACCAATAACTACGCCGAGTACAAGGGACTGCTGGCGGTGCTGGATTGGGCACTGGCCAACGGGGCCCGGCGGCTGCGCGTGGTGTCGGATTCGGAGCTGATGGTGCGGCAGATGAAGGGCCGGTACAAGGTTAAAAGCCCGGGGCTGAGGCCATTGTGGGAAGAGGCGCAACGACTGGCGCTCAGGCTGGAAGGGTTTGAGATGCGACACACGCTGCGGGGCGGGAATAAGGAAGCGGACAGGCTGGCGAATGATGCGATGGATGACGGACAAAAATGAGGGACCAGGGACTTAGGGACTTAGGGACTAGCGAGCCGCCGGGTCAGAAAGACAATGCGAGCGCTTTGATCTCGTTTCCCTGTCCTGCTCGCGTGTCGTCTATGCGTTTCGGCCGAGGTCGTTGCGCCAGGTGTGGCCGGAATGCTCGAGCAGGTGGTCGGCGCACTCGGGGCCCCAGGAGCCGGCGAAATAATTTGGAAATACCTGCGGTTTCTTGGCGGCCCAGGCTTGCAGGATGGGCGTGTAAAGCGCCCAGTTGGTTTCGACGCCGTCGCGATGGGCGAAAAGAGTCTGGTCGCCGAGCATGGCGTCGAGGAGCAGGCGCTCGTAGCCGTTGGCGCTGGACTTGCCGAAGGCAGACTCATAATCGAAATCCATATTGACAGGGCAGACGGCCATTTCAGTGCTGGTAGGGACCTTGGCACCGAAGCGCAGGGCGATGCCTTCGTCGGGCTGGATGCGGATGGTAAGCAGGTTGGGCTGAATCTCGCTACAAGGGCCGGAGGTGGCCATGCGGTTGAAGATGAGTAGCGGTGGCATCTTGAACTGGATGCTGATTTCGGTGGCGCGCTTCTTCATGCGCTTGCCGGCGCGGAGAAAGAAGGGGACACCGGCCCAGCGCCAATTCTCGATAGTAAGGCGGAGGGCGGCGTAGGTTTCAGTGCCGGATTCGGGGTTAACGCGGTCCTCGTCGCGATAGCCGACGACGTGCTCACCGTCGATGATGCCGGGGCCGTACTGGCCGCGGACGGTATTGAGGATGGGGATCGCCGGGATTGCCTGCCAGACCTTGAGTTTCTCGCGGCGCACGCTTTCAGCCTCGAAGCTGGAGGGCGGTTCGAGGGCGACGAGCGCGAGCAGCTCCATCATGTGGTTCTGTACGACGTCGCGCAGTGCGCCGGCCTTCTCATAGAAGGGACCGCGGCCTTCGACGCCAAGAGTTTCAGCGACGGTGATCTGCACGTGGTCGATGTAGTTGCGTTTCCAGATCGGCTCAAAGATGCCATTGGCGAAGCGGAAGACGAGGAGGTTCTGGACGGTCTCCTTGCCGAGATAGTGATCGATGCGGAAGACCTGGCTCTCGTGGAAGACGGCATTGACCTGATGGTTGAGCTGGCGGGCAGAGTCGAGGTCGTGGCCGAAGGGCTTCTCGATGACGACGGCGACGCGGCCTTTTCCGGGCTGCGCCATATTCTGCGCGCCGAGATTCTCAATGATGCCGGCGAAGAACTCGGGCGCGGTGGCGAGATAAAAGAGGCGATCGGGGCCGATTCCCTTCTCCGTAGCGATGCGGTCGAGTTCCGCTTTCAGCGCAGCGTAGTGGGAAGCGTCGTCGAAGTTGAGGGGGAAGTAGCTGATGTGGCTGACAAAGTCGTCCAGTTTGGGATCGGAGGCGTCGACGTCGCCGAATTCGACGATGCCCGAGCGCATGTCGGCGGCGAAGGCATCGCCCAGCGCTCGGCGTGCCACGCCGACGATGGCGAACTGCTTGGGCAGGAGGTTCCCCTGAAAGAGGTGAAAGTAGGCGGGCAGCAGCTTGCGCTTGGTGAGATCGCCGGAGGCGCCAAAGATGACGAGGATTCCAGGATCGGGGATACGCTCAGCGCCCTTGGGGAGTTGAGAGAGATCCTCGGGACGCACCGTCATTTGCATGGTGGCCATGGGCGGTTCACCTCCAGCAACGAAGAACAGCTTCTAGCTACTAGCTACTAGCTTCTAGCTTTTTGTGCCAGAACTCAGTCCCCCAACGAAGGCCTGGACGGCTAAAAGCTAGGGGCCAGGAGCTAGTGGCTGATTTACTTCTTGGCTTTGGCGAAGCGCTTGTTGACTTCGGACCAGTTGACTACATTCCACCAGGCAGCGAGGTAATCGGGACGGCGGTTCTGGTACTTGAGATAGTACGCATGCTCCCAGACATCGTTGCCGAGGATAGGATAGAGCCCTTGCGAGAGCGGCGAATCCTGATTGGCGGTAGTGATGACCTTGAGCTTGCCGCCCGTAAACACGAGCCAGCCCCAACCGGAGCCGAACTGCTTGGCCGTAGTTTCGTTGAAGGTCTTTTTGAAAGCCTCGAAGTCGCCGAAGTCGGCGGAGATCTGCTTGGCGATGTCGCCCGAAGGGCTGCCACCAACGCCAGCCGCGTTTGCAGGACCCATGATGGTCCAGAACATGGAGTGGTTGGAGTGGCCGCCGCCGTTGTTGCGGACCACGCCGCGAATGTCTTCAGGGACGGCGTTCAGATCGCTGATGAGGTCGTCAACGGATTTGGCGGCGAGCGTGGGGTGATTGGCCAGGGCGTTGTTCACGTTGGTGATGTAGGTCTGGTGGTGCTTGTCGTGGTGTAGCTTCATCGTTTCGAGGTCGATGAAAGGCTCAAGCGCCGAGTACTCGTAGGGAAGCGGTGGTAACTCGTATGCCATTGGGGAAAATCTCCTTCGTTCGGATTGTACTTTGTGGGTTTGGCCCGGGTGAATTGAGTGTTGATTAAAATCGGCGGCCGGGCAGGAAATGCCTTCTATCAGGATGGATGCGGAAAGGGGAGGCAGGGGTGCGGGAAAGTTCACAGGGTGAGATGCATAGCAGGAGAATTGCGCGATTTGGACCTGAAGTGGAGTTTTCGGCGGCACGGGCGAGGCATGCAGGACAATACCAGCGAGGATGCTCTACAATTCCCCCAAAAAACAATCCCAGCGAATGCGACGATTCGCCGGGACGCCTGATCAGGGATGGGAATCGTGGGCACAGAGAACTGACGACCGGAGGGCCAATTACCCATGGAAGCGAAGAGAGTAAGGCAAAACTATCTGGCCATCGTGGTTGCGGCGGTGGCGTGTTTCCTCCTGGAGGCGGCATGGTACTCGTTTTTTATGCAGGGCTGGCTTGATGGAATTGGGCGCACGCAAGCCTGGCTGATGAGCCAGGGAGTGAATCCAGCGTTGCAGTACGGCACAGCGCTGATCTCAGCGGCCTTGATTGCCACGGCGATCTCGTGCGTGACGCAACTGACCGGGCCGCAGACGGCCCTGCGCGGCATGAAGGCGGCCGCGCTGCTATGGCTGGGCTTTGTACTGACAACGTGGGCGACCGAGTATGTCTTCGAGGTGCGCACTTATGCCCTGTTCGCCATCAACACCGGGTTCTGGCTGCTCGGCATGGTGCTGATGGGAGCAATTGTGGGCGCGTGGAGGAAGAAAAGCGCTGAGTAGGCCAAAAGTCTCGCAGTTCCTTGCCAGCCTTGTCCGCAACGCAGATCGAGGAGTCCTCCACCCCCTCCCACTAGTCGGGCGGCAGATAGAAGGGCAACTTGTCGTTCTTGGCATTGGCGCGACGGACAGTAGCATCACTGAAGAGCAGCGCCGGAGCGAGGACGGTGGTGGGCGGATCGCCGAAAAAATTACTAACCCACAGGTCGTTGCCAGCGGATTCAATGCTGGAGCGCATAGCGCGCTGGTCAATGTCGTCAAGAACCGCGCCGCGCACAAGTTCGCGCTTGCCATCGAGACTGATGCGATAGAGCAGGCGGGGGGTGAGGCCGCCGCCAAATGTCTGGACGAAATAAACAGACTGAAGTCCACGATCCTTCGCCATTGCCAGTAGCTTCTGGTTGAGATCGGCTGTGGAAAGGCCGTTGTCGGCGGTGATTTTGAAAACGCCGATTATGGGGCGCGGAGGACCGGTGATGCCGGCGCGGCCGTGGCCGTTGGATTGAGGAAAGTCGCGGACGGGCTGGCGGCCAATGAGGTAATTGTCGAGGCGGCCGGCGTCAACGAGTTTGACGGCCTGGGCGGGAACGCCTTCGTCGTCGACATCGTAGGCGCCGAGCAGACCTTTGCCGTTGAAGGTTTTCAAGCTGGGATCATCAACGGCATTCATGAAGTCAGGCAGGACGCGGGCGTGATAGCTGGACGCGAACGGACCATTGGTGCGCGCCTCAGTGCCGAGAGCGGGGCGGGTGGCGGTGACCGCGGAGCCAAGGAGCGAGCGCAACGCGTCGGCCGCGGCATCCGCCGAGAAGAGCAGTGGGCCGTGATACTCCTCTTCGACGAGCGGAGCTCTTCGAAGTTCGGCGAGCGAAGCGAGCTCATCGACGGCGTGATGGTAGAAGACGGGCTCAGAGTCGAGGTCGGCGATAGAAGTTCCCGAAGAGCCATAGGAGCGATCGAGGCGCATGCCGTCGGGAGCCTGCGTGCCGGCGGCGAAGGATTCCTGATATTCGACGGAGGATTTGCGAACGATGGTTCCCTCGCTGTTGACGAGCCAAGTGGTGGTTGCGCGGGCGCGAAAACTTGCGGACGAGTACTGGATGTCGCGCTGGCCTGCGCTGACGGAAGAATCTGTGCGGTAGAGACCGCTGGCGCGGGCGATGCGATCGGCCCAGGAATTCTCATCGACGTGCAGGGCGAGGGGATCGGCGAGAGAAATGATGGCCTTCTCCTGGCTGAAGTCGTCGGCCTGGGGAGGAGTTTGCACCTGCTTCAGCTCGGCCTGTTTTTGAGCGTAAGCGGAGAGCGCACTCTTATAGGCCTGATCGGTGCCGGTCCATAAAGTGGAGCGAAGGGCGATGGGATCGTCGTCGAGAACAGCAATTTCGAGGGAGCCGTCGCCGCGAGCGCCGGAGCTGTCAGTTTTATAGTCGCCGACCCGGACCGTGACGCGCGCAACGCGCTGGCGGGCGTGGTCGGAGCCTTCACTGGACCCGAACTCAGCAGAGGTTTGGAAGTCGTCGACCTCTTCAATTCGGTACTGGA
This sequence comes from uncultured Acidobacteriaceae bacterium, assembly GCA_963813015.1. Lineage (GTDB taxonomy): Bacteria > Acidobacteriota > Terriglobia > Terriglobales > Acidobacteriaceae > Telmatobacter. The sequence goes on along the minus strand of CAWEXN010000006.1, from coordinate 13,543 downwards.
TGAAGAATGGCTTGGCAAAGCCCTGCAACTGGAGCAGGCTCATGCTCCGGTCAAGCTCCGTGAGCATGGCTTTGAGGACGGGATCTTTTTCGGCGTCGGTGCGGGTGGGCTGAGCTGGAACGAGTGGCACGGCGACGAAGAACGCGAGAAATCCGGTGAGCGGAACAACGATGCGCGAACGAAGCGGATTCATTGAGCCCCCTTCGTTGCGGGCGCTTGGGAGTCCGCGCCGGGAATGGGCAGGATCGGTGGGCGCGCGGTGCCTTGCGGCTGGCGCTGCGTCTCGATGCCGCTGAGGAGCATGGCCGGCGCAACGGCGCTAACGGGAATGGTGCCCGATTCCGCGCCGCACTCGCCATTGAAGACTTCACTCTTGTTGCCGGTGGCGATGATGCTCTTCATGGCGGCGAGCGGAGTGCCGACGATGCTGACGCCGCGGACGAGCTCGTCGGGACGGCCGTCGACGTAGACGCGCCAAACCACGAGGGGAATGACCTGGAAAGCCTGCGGCGAGGAACGTTGCGTGACTGCGAAGCCGGAGGAGATGTCTTCAAAGTAGAGGCCGTAGGGCTTGCCCTGTTTCTTGGCTTCGTCGATGAGCTGCTTGCGCAGATCGGAGTCAGGAACGCTCTTGGTCGACGTGACGATGAGGTTGCCTTGGCGGCCGGTGGGCACGTGGCCTTCTTCAGCGCGGCCGTGGCCGTTGGAAGCGCCGAAGCTGGCGATCGGCAGGCGCGACATGAGGAAGGTTTTGAGCACGCCGTCCTGAATGAGGTCGACGCGCACGGCTTTCTGTCCTTCGTCGTCGTACTGGTAGCTGCCGCTAAGCCAGGTGCTGCCGAAGTTGTTGACCGTCGGGTCGTCGACGACGGAAAGGAAATCGGGAAGGATCGGCTTGCCGACGTCCTTGGTGAATGTCTGACCTTCTTCGTCACCGCGCTGGCGCTGGCCCTCGAGGCGATGGCCGAGAACTTCGTGGAAAAAGACGGCAGCGGCGCGGCCGGAGAGAATCGCAGGACCATCGAATGGCTCGGTGACGGGAGCCTTGCGCAACGCTTCAAGACTCTTGCCGAGATCGCGCATGGCGGATGCGAGATCGGCCTGCGAGGGAAGGCCGTCAATGGTAGGGGCTTCAAAGGTTTGCTCGCGGAAGAGGTCCATACCATCGTCGGCACGGGTGACAGCCACGGCGACGATTCGCGCCTGGAGATGCGGCGTGACGATTTGCGATCCTTCGGAGGAGGCGAAGTAGTCGGTCTCATTCTGTACCGTGAGAAAGACCATATTCTCGTAAACGTCGGGGTAGTCGCGGAAGACGCGCGACAGTTCCCTCACCCGCTGCTCCCACGCAGCGCGATCAATGACGATGGACGGCGCGATGGCGTCGACGTGCTTTTGCGCCGTCTGCTGGCTGAAGTCGGGCGAAGTATCTTCTTCCTTGGCGCGGACTTCAGCTTCAGTCTGGACGCGAAGGTAGTTGTCGAGAGCGGTGCCGTAGCCGGTGTTGGTGGCCAGCCAAAGGGAACGCGCGAGGGCTTCGCGGTCGTCGCCGAGCGGGAGTTGCTGGGTGTTGACGGCCGAACCGCGATGAGCACCGTGCGTATTGTCGAGTTTAGGATCGCCGACACGGACCTGAACGTCGGCCATGCGCGTTCGGCCTGCCGAGCTTTCGGCGAGCGCGCCGTACATCGCGCGAATGGAGACGAAGTTCGTGTCGCGCACGCTGTAGCTGAGGAAGTAGGGCGGCAACAGCTTGTCGGCTGCGGGCGTCGGGTGCGAGGTGTCCGCTGCGATCCCACCCTTGTTGTCCGCGCCGGCGGACGCCAAGGATGGGGCAATCGGAACTTTGCCAAGTGAAGTGAAGGCGCGATGGAGCTCGGCCGTCATGGTGTCAAGAACCACAGGGGCCGGCTGCTGGGCGCGGGCCGCGGGTATGAGGAAAAGCAGCGAAAGAATGGTTGCGACTGGCGCAGAGTGGAGGAGGGCGACGATCGGCCGGCGCAACGGGCCATTAAAATGATGGGGCGTGAAAGCTCGAGGATTTGGAGAAAGCATCGGTTTGTTCGATTCTCGCAGACTTGGCTGACCAAGGGAGGAGGGGGATGAGATTTAGACGTTCAATGCGGCTGGCGGTCTGCACGGCCGCGCTGCTGGCAGGAATCATGCCGCAGATTCGCGCGCAGAGTGGAGCGACTCAAACGGCGCAGGCTCCCGTGGCTGCGGACTCGCAGTCGCCATCGAGCACGCAGCAGGCGTATACGCTGCCGCCAGACAAGCTGGAGAAGGCGATTCAACTCAGCCGCATCCGGAACATTCTGAGCATTGGCGGGTCGGTATGGGGCCTTGTTTTTCTGTGGCTGACGCTGGCGACGCGGACCTGGGCATGGATGGAGAGTTGGGCAGAGAAGATTTCGGGCCGACGCTGGATTCAGGGAGCAATTTTCTTCGCGGCGTACCTGATCGTCGCGACGCTGGCGGGGCTGCCGCTGGACTGGATCGGCGAGCACTATGAGCGTAGTTACGGAATCAGCGTGCAGAGTTGGGGCGGCTGGATCGGCGATGAGGGAAAGTTGCTGGGGTTAACGCTCGCGGTTGGCGTGCCGGTGATGCTGCTATTCCATTGGATCGTGCGGCGGTGGCCGCGTCGCTACTGGCTCGGCGCCTGGGCGGTCACCCTGCCGATTCTGGCGTTTCTCACTTTTATTGAGCCGCTGGTGGTCCCGCTTTTCTTCAAACAGGAGCCGCTCGAAAAGAATCATGCAGCCCTGGTGGAGAAACTTGAGACGGTCGTGGCGCGGACGGAGATCAATATTCCGCCGGATCGCATGTATCTGCTGAAAGCCGGCGCGAAGTTCACGGGGATGAACGCATTCGTGGCGGGAATGGGCCCGACAAAGCGTTACGTGATGTGGGATACGACGACAGACCAACTGCCGAGCGATGAAATCCTGTTCATTTTCGGGCACGAGAGCGGGCATTACGTGCTCCACCACATTCCGAAGGGATTTGCATTCTCGGCCGTAGGGCTGTTTTTTGTTTTTTGGGTCTGCGCGGGGTTCGCAGCGTGGATGGTGCGGCGATTCGGAGCGCGGTGGGGGACGAATGACCTCCACCCCACGGACGAAGACCTGTCCGTGGGGACCCCGGCGCTTTCGTCGCGAACAGGATTTGTGGTGTTGCTATTCGCGGTCTCGATTGCGAGTTTTCTTTTGGAGCCGGTAAGCAATGCTGTGAGCCGGCATTTTGAGCACCAGGCAGACGTGTACGGGCAGGAGGCGATCCACGGGATCGTACCGGATCCACAGAAGACAGCGGTCGCTGCGTTCAACGCGCTTGGCCGGTCGTGGCTGGACGATCCGAATCCGAACGCGTTCATTGAGTTCTGGCTCTACGACCACCCGAGCACGCAACACCGCGCCGACTTCGCGTTGCACTACGATCCGTGGGCGAACGGAGGGCATGGGGAGTTCTTTAAGAACTAGGGACTCGGGACTTAGGAAATAGGGACTAAAGACGCGTGGATTGGAGACGGAAACGGCAGGCCATTCAGCTGAGGCGCTCGAAGATGCCGGCGGCGCCCATGCCGCCGCCGACACACATGGTGACCATTCCGTATCGCGCCGCCTTACGGCGCTTTAACTCTTGGATCAGAGTTGCGGTAAGTTTGGCACCGGTGCAGCCGAGCGGGTGCCCGAGCGCGATGGCGCCGCCATTCACGTTGATTTTTCCCTGGTCCAGGTTGAGAGCCCGAATGATTGCAAGGACCTGCGCGGTGAAGGCTTCATTTAATTCGATGATGTCGATGTCGTTGAGAGTGAGACCGGCGAGCGCAAGCGCTTTGGGGATGGCGGTAATGGGGCCGACACCCATCTCTTCAGGCAGACAACCGGTGACGGCGTAGGAAACGAGGCGGGCGAGAGGCTGAATGCCGAGTTCGCGCGCACGGGCCGCATCCATGAGGACGGCGGCGGCTGCGCCGTCGGAGGTTTGCGAGGAATTCCCGGCGGTGACGGTACCGTCCGCTTGGAAGACGGGCTTGAGCGCGGCGAGGGCTGCGGCGGAGGTGTCGCTGCGCGGGCCTTCGTCGACAGAGAATTCCTTTTCCTTGATGTGGGGTTCCTTCGGCGGCACGTCCGGCGTTGCGGTTGTGATTTTGACCGGAACGAGTTCATCGGTGAAACGGCCGGCGGCTTGCGCGGCGAGAGCCTTCTGGTGGCTCGAAAGGGCAAATGCATCTTGATCGTCGCGCGAGATGGAGTAGTGGCGTGCGACTCGCTCGGCGGTGAGGCCCATGGTGAGCAAGGAAGCCGGATAGTTGTCCGCGAGCCAGGGATTGGGACTGGGCTTGTTGCCGCCCATGGGGATCAGGCTCATGGATTCCGCGCCGCCCGCGACGACAACCCTTGGGGAACCGGAGCGGATCCGTTGATCGGCGATGGCGATTGCTTCGAGACCCGAAGCGCAAAGGCGATTGACGGTTGCGCCGGGAATTTCGACAGGAAGCCCTGCGCGAAGAGCAGCCATGCGCGCGATGTTCCAGCCCTGCTCACCTTCAGGCTGCGCGCAGCCGAGGATCACGTCGTCGATTGCGGATTTGTCGAGGGCTGGGACGCGGGCCAGCGCGCCGGTGATTGCCGTTGCGGCCAGATCGTCGGGGCGCGTGGTGGAGAGCGCGCCTTTGGGGGCGCGACCAACGGGAGTGCGGACGGCGGCGACGAGAACGGCTTCAGGCATGGAACGCTCCTGCGGAGCAGTGGTTAGTGATCAGTGAACAGCGATCAGAATGACAGCAACCCGTTGGCTCATTGTTAGATGGCGAGGCGGATGATGGTCAAGCCGGAGGATTGCATAAGGTGGCGATCAGTCCTGCGTGTCGATAAGGGTCCAGGAGTTGCTCAAATAAAAGTGATAGTCGGTCCGCCGGTCAACGACGGAGTCGGCGAGGGCATCGTGGTCAAGGCGAGGTGGTGGACGGCGCATTCCGAGCTGTGCTTCGTGAACATTCTGAGACGATGCGGGATCGATTGCCCAGTTGAATCCAAGGACTCCGGCTGATCCGTGAGACTGAAGGCGCTCAGTTTCAGGCGCCGAGGCGAGCGTGAAAGGCTGTCTTGAACCGCTGCCAAAAAAGACGAGAAGGGAGACCGTTCCCTGCGCGGAACAGAGGACGGCCCAATCGGAGGAGCCGGAGCGTTCCAGGCTGGCGTGAACGACGTTTTCCGGCTGCCGCGCTTCATAGGATTGCGGGATAAGGCAGCCGCGGTGGTCGAGCTGCTGCTGTACGGCAGGCGGCAGATCAGGAAACGAGCTGACTGGAAGATGACGGATGAGATAGGGAGTGGGGTGGCCGTCGATCACGATCGAGCCAGACGCATTGAGGGGCACAGAAACCGAATCCTGCGGCAGCGCCGTTAAGGAACAGCAAAGAAGAGGCAGCGACGCAACCGCAAGCCCCGATTTGATTAAAGCGCGAACCATCGAAGACTCTCACGAGCACTCTATGCCCAGCGCGAACGAACCGCAACTGAAAGCGCTCGATGAGAATCAGTTACGCAACGGTTTGCCGGTTTTGAGGGTGAAGGCGATACGCTCCTGTGTTTTACGCTCACCACAGAGAGAGAGAAAAGCCTCGCGCTCGAGGTCGAGAAAATGCTGTTCGCTGACAAGAGTGCCTGGAGTGATGCGGCCTCCGGCGAGAATGTGTGCGGCCCAGCGGGCGACCTTCTGGTCGTGTTCGGATGCGTAGCCGGCTTCGCCCATCAAATAGATACCCAGTTCAAGGGTGGCGAGCACTGCAAGGCCCGGAGCGGGGATTTGCGTGCGCGGTTGCGGCGGAGAGTAACCGGACTCGGCGAGCGCGGCGGCCTGAGCCTTTGCGTCGAAAAGCAGGCGGTCGCGGTTCATGGTGATGCGATCGGCGGGAGCGAGCAGGCCGAGGGAACGGGCCTCAGCGGCGGAGGTTGATGCCTTGGCCATGGCGATGGTTTCGAGCGAGCGCTTGAGGGCTGTGGCCAGTTCGGCGGATTGTGCAAAGCGCGACGGCGGATCGCGAGGGTCGGGCGGAGCGAGCGCGATTGCCGCGTCGAATGCGCGGAGGAACATTTCCTTTGTGCCGCCGCCGGCAGGGATGAGGCCGACGCCGGCTTCGACCAGTCCCATGTAGGTTTCAGCATGAGGCTGGCGGCGTGCAGCGTGGAGGCAGATTTCGGCGCCGCCACCGAGAGTCAGGCCAAAAGGCGCGGCAACGACAGGGCGCGGACAGAATTTGATGGCCGCCGTCATCTGCTGGAAGTTGTGGATGAGGCTCGCGAGCTCGTCCCATTCGCCCTCTTGTGCAGCGAGGAGGAGCTGCATCAGATTGGCGCCGACGGAGAAATTGTCGCGGTCTCCAGAGATGACGAAACCGGAGAAATCGCGGATCGCGTCGGAAGACGGGTTGAGGACGGCGGAGATGAAAGCGAGAACGTCGCCGCCGATGGCGTTCTTGAGCGAGTGCAGCTCGATGCAGCCGATGCCATCGCCGAGATCGACCAGCGATGCGCCGGAGTTGGATCGAATGGGCGCGCTTGAACTGCGGAAATCCGCAACGCGGGCGTGGCCGAGTATGGCGGGAATTTGAACGAGCTGGCCAGTCGCAGGCTGGAAGCAGGCGTCGCGGCCGGGCGAGTACCAAGAAGTGCGCGAGGCGGCCAGAAGTTTTTCAACAGGAGCAGCGACGGGAAGGCCGAAAGCCTTCATGCGGGAGACGGTTTCGGGGACGCCGGCCGCGTCCCACATTTCGAAGAGGCCCATTTCCCAGTTGAAGCCGGCGCGCATGGCGGCGTCGATGGAAGGGGCGTCGTCGGCGACTTCGCCGATGCGATCGGCGGCGAAGTTCCAGAGCGATGAGAGAAATGGCCAAAGGAAGGCGGCAGCTTTGTCTTTGGCGGGATTGTTTGCGAGCAGAAGACGCAAGCGCTCGGGAAGCGTGCCGGCGTTTTTCGCCATGTCGAGCGAAGGCAGAGCAGGCTTTACAGAAGGACGGTAATCAAAAGTCGAGAGATCGAGGACGAGGCGCTCTTCTTTGCCATCGGCACCGCGGATTTTCTTGTAGAAGCCCTGGCCAGATTTATCGCCGAGCCAACCGCGCTTGAGGAGCTCTTCGAGAATTGGGGAAAACTTGCCGCCAGTGACGCCCTGCGGGAAGTTCGCGGCCACGTGAGCAAGGATGTCGATGCCGACGAGATCGGCCAAGCGAAAGGTTCCCGTGCGCGGCCAGCCGACGGCAGGCCCGGTAAGCGCGTCGACTTCCTCGATGGAGAGTCCCTGCTCGAGCATGAGGTTGGCAGCGCTGAACATCACCGCGATGCCGATGCGATTGGCAATGAAGTTGGGCGTGTCGTGCGCAAAAACGACCTGCTTGCCAAGAACGAGATCGGCAAATGCAGAAAAAGTGGAAACGACAGCGGGATCGGAATCGGCGGTGGGAATCACTTCAAGGAGACGCATGTAGCGCGGCGGATTGAAGAAATGCGTACCGAAGAATTTTTTCTGGAATTGGGCTGGCAATATTGAGGCGATCTGCGATATCGGCAAGCCGGAAGTGTTGGTGGTGAGGAGCGCGTGCGCAGCGAGATGAGGGAGGACGCGGGTGAGCAGCGAGGTTTTGATTTCGAGATTTTCGGCGACTGCTTCAATGATCCAGTCGCAGCTTGCGAGCTTGGGCAGATCTTCGTCGAACGTGCCGGGAGTGATAAGCGCTGCGCAGGAGGGCTCAAAGAAGGCGGCCGGTTTGGATTTTGCAAGCGCGTCGAGAGCACGCTGCGCGAATCGATCTTTGGGAGGAAGGTCGAGGAGAAGAACCGGGATTCCGGCGTTGGCCAGATGAGCGGCGATGCGGGAGCCCATGGTCCCAGCGCCAAGGACGGCGGCGCGACGCACGAGAAGCGGCTTCGCAGCAATTTCGGGAGCGGGAGTTGCGACCGTGGCGACGCTCATGCGGGCTCTCCCTGGCGGCGTTGACTCAAGTGCTCTGCGCCATGCTTAAACGCTCGCAGCATACGCAAGGCGGCGGCACGGGGTCAAGGATCGTGGCGCGCCGTCATCGGAGATTCATTGAAGTTGAGCGGACAGCACCTGCCTGTTCCTGCTTCGCGCGGGCTGAATTTTGTCACTTGACACTGGAAGTCATCTATGCCTACATTGTAGACATGGCTGACCTGCTCGGAACGTTCGAACAAGCGGTAATGCTGGCAATCCTCCGTCTGGGCGACGGCGCCTACGGCCGGGCGGTCTTGCATCAGGTTCAGGAGTCGCTGGCGAGAAGCGTTGCGGCGGGGGCCGTCTACACAACCCTGGACCGTCTGGAACAACGCGGGCTCATCAATTCCCGGCTGGCGAAAGGCACCGCAATTCGCGGAGGACGAGCTCGACGCTATTACGTGGTCGGGGCCGTGGGAAATCGAGCCCTTGCGGATGCGCAAAGGACTCTGGCGAAGATGTGGCAAGGAGTGAAAGTACCGATGGCGGCGAAGTCATGAACCATCCTGGGCCATCGCGATGGGCAGAGATGCTCCTGGGCCGGTTGCTGGCGGCGCGCGACCAGGAGACCGTAGTGGGCGACCTGCGGGAAGAGTACGTCGAATCTGTCGAGCCACGCTCGGGCCGTCTGCGGGCCGATTTTTGGTATCTCCGCCAATGTCTGAGCCTTGCGCAGCGGGGCGTTCGTGAGGGAGGAGCGATGGGGAAACTTTTGATTTTCAATTCGCTCGTGACTTTGATTTGCGGATGCTGGCTCGCGCTTATGGAATTGCTACTTCGGCACGCGGGTTTCGCATCGCGGGCCGCCATTGCGCTGCTGATTGCAGCCACTTGCGTGGCCAAGCTGCTGGCGCGGATGCTCCACCTGGACATGCGCCACGAACGGTGGTTCTGGCCGGCAGCACTCGCGCTCATCTGGTTCGGTGGCTCGAGTTTCCTGCGCAACGCGCGGTCCGCGCATTTTGAGGGCTTCGTTTTTGTTATTTCATTGGTCCTTGTTCTGCAGGGATTCTTGATGCTTGGAACGATGGGCAGAACGAGCGGCCGAGGCCGGCTGACGATTGACGCCGGCGCTCCCGCTACGCGAAGAGGCTGACTCCGCCCGCTCCGACCGCGGAGAAACTCACCTTGAATCAGTACTCGATCTTGTTGGGTGAAGCGATCCAGGCCGCAAAGCTGGCCCATGCTTCGTCGGCGAGCAACTGCGTCGCACTGAGTTTGCGTTCGCTCACGCTTTTGCGAAGCTCGGCGTAAAGAAAAGCGTCGTCGAAACCGGCGCGGGCCGCGTCGGCGGCGCTGGCTCCGAAGTAGACGGCATCAAGGCGCGCCCAGTAGGCGGCGGCAAGGCACATGGGGCAAGGCTCGCAACTGGTATAGAGATCGCAACCGGCAAGCGTGAAGGTCCGCAGTGCTTTGGCGGCGGAGCGGATCGCGTTGATCTCGGCGTGGGCGGTAGGGTCGTTGGTCGAGGTGACGGAGTTGGCGCCTTCGCCAACGATTTTGCCCTCATGCACCACCACTGCTGCAAATGGGCCGCCCGCCGCGGTGATCACGTTCCGCGTCGCGAGCGCGATGGCGCGGCGCAGGAACTCCGGGTTGGGTTGGCCAGCCATGAGAAGTGAATGCAATTTCCGCGGAAGGCGAAGACAGATTCAGTATGGCACAGAGCCTTTCCGAAAATCCGCGGAGGTGGATAATGCATTGACGGCACTTAACGACTCGCCCACCGGGCCTTATGGCAGCGCCTACAGCGCCAACAAACACAAGCCGAAAGCCATTATTAATGGTAGCCGTGTTTCGGATCGTAGTCGAACTTAACGAGGCCGTCGCGGTAGTCGATGTGGATGGTCAAGAGGTCTAACGTGGTTGCGCCGAGGAATCCGGAGATCTCCATCCCCTCGTCCTTCGAAATCTTCGAAGTGTCGAAAGCCAACACACCGTTCACCTCTTGCGAAAGATTTGCGAATCGGAAGACGATTCTGTTGGCCAAGTAGGTCTTGCCCACCTCGCCGTTGATCCCTTCTACCCAGAAAGAACTATCGCCATAAACCTTTGTCACTTCGCGGGCAGCCTGCGGTGAGATGGTGGTCGTCCATGAGCCGGTATCCAGAATAAAAAGTTTGATCTTGGAAGCATTGAGCGAGGCTGGCAAAATCAACTGATTCCCCACTCGAAAGACCTTCGTGTAATCCTTCATTTCGGGGGCAATATACCGATCGTAAGGACCGTGGGACGGCTGCTTCTCTGCCGCCGCGTTTGCAGGCGGGGCGGCTGGTCCAGATTGCTTCGATTTCTCCATTGATTGGCTATCGTTTTCCTCGTCATCGTTGTCAGTTTTCAATTTGTCAGCGGAACCAGGGTCCTCTCCAGGCCGAGGCGGCAACTGGCCGAGGGATAGTTTGCGCATCGGGTAATCAAGTGTGACAAGAAACTGCGAAAAGACATCCATGCCGATCAGCCCGTCGATGTCCCCGGGAATATAGCGACCGTCTATTACCTGGACCGCGCAATTCTGAAACTCAAGGTCACCGATGCGGATCGAGTCGACGTAGGCGGTAAAGCCTTTTCTTTCGCCTTCGTCACCGATGCCGCCAATTTGGTTCTGCGAGAAAGCGAGCAGCCCTGCATGTTTCGCAGTCGAGCTGCTGACCACTAGACCACCCGCGCCAGTATCAATTTCGAGGCGCGCATTGCGGTTATTCAGCTTCACGTCAAGGCCAAAGCCGTCAACGTGTGTCGCATCGCGCATCAGGTAGACAAACGGCATCTGGGTGGCCGTAATCTGCGAAACCAACTTACAAGGTTTCCTCGGCTCGGTTGATAGCTTCTGGATGTGTTCCAGGTAATCTCTCAGGTGCCGCACTTCCTCGGCGTCATCGCCGCGCGGTTCATCCAAGTAGGCATCGATCTCCTGAACGCGCTGCTTGAGTGGCAACGTCATCATCCACTCTCCGCGGATTTCCGGGTCATCGGGATCGAGCTGATGCGCTGTAAGAATGTGAGAACGAGCTGAAGCGTAAAACGAACTGAGCCGGAACAAGTCCGCGAAGAGTAATTGCGTACGGGGGTTACACGGATCCAGCTTGAATGACTGGTCGGCAGACTGAGCCGCAATCCAAGGCTCGCCTTGCCGAAGCTCGACCTCGCCGCGCAGCGTGATGAGCGCTGCCGATCCCGGCGCCGAGGCCAAAGCGGCTTTAACCGTATCGGCAGCCTCCTGAACTTTCTGGTCGCGGAGCAGCGCATGGACGAGGCCGACGGTCAGCGCAGCGCTAGAGGGATCTGTTGCAAGTGCCGCGCGATAGAGGGTCTCCGCTTTTGCGTAGTCGGCGGCCAGCAGGGCTTTTTCAGCGTCGGTCTGCGGGCCGTGGTGAAGAACAGGGCATTGATCTGCGAATGCGCCTCGCCCGGACCAGCAAAGGATTGCGGAAGCGAGAAGAATGCGCTGAAGCCTCCGCTTCGCAGGGTTCGCAGCATTTCTTATCGCCGCCATAAGAGCCCCTCTTGTATTAATGCCGAACAGATTATCAGTACGCCATGCGAAAAGCGATCCAGTGGGAGGGCGCGGATTTTGGCGATTCAGGCGGCTGAATGGGCCTCAAGAACCTCAAGGAACTTGGCAAGCCAAGCCGGGTGTGCGGGCCAGGCAGGACCGGTGACGAGGTTGCCATCAACGACGGCGCTCGTCATGTCGACCGTGACGTAGGTTCCACCAGCGAGTTCGACCTCGGGTGCGCAGGCGGGATAGGCGTTGAGCTTGCGGCCCTTGATGACGCCCGCAGCGGCCAGGAGTTGCGGGCCGTGGCAGAGCGCGGCAATAGGTTTGTTGGCTTTGGCAAAGTGGCGAATCGTATCGAGAACCTTGGGGTTGAGGCGCAGATACTCGGGCGCGCGGCCGCCGGGAATGACGAGGCCGTCGTAGCGAGCGGGATCGATCTCGTCAAAGGTGGCGTTGAGGGTGAAGTTGTGGCCGCGCTTTTCGGTGTAGGTCTGATCGCCCTCGAAGTTGTGGATCGCGGTTCGAATCTGATCGCCTTTCTTCTTGCCGGGGCAGACGGCGTGAACGGTGTGGCCAACCATTTGCAGCGCCTGAAAAGGAACCATGATCTCGTAGTCCTCGACAAAATCGCCGGCGAGAAGCAAGAGCCTTGCATGTTTCATCGTGCGAACTCCTCCGCACCAAGTTTGCCATAAGCTCGCGGTGCTGCGACGTAGAATTTCTTCATGGCCGGAGCGACGACTCTTGCGGCGTTGAATGCGCGGATTGTTGTGTGCGAGCTTTGCCCGCGATTGCGCGCGCATTGCGCGGAAGTGGCGCGCAAGCGCCGGCGGGCCTATTTGGACTGGGAGTATTGGGGACGGCCGGTTCCGTCGTTTGGCGATCCGAAGGCGCGCGTTATGGCGCTGGGGCTTGCTCCGGGAGCGCACGGGTCCAATCGAACAGGACGGCCGTTCACGGGCGACGGGTCGGGCGACTTCTTGTACTCGGTGCTACAGGAGGCTGGATTTGCCTCGCAGGCGAAAGCGGTGTCGCGCGACGATGGGATGAAGCTGACTGGGCTTTGGATAACGGCAGTGGCCCGCTGCGCGCCGCCGGGCAACAAGCCAACACCGGAAGAGCTGCGCAACTGTGCGCCTTGGCTCGACGAGGAGATGAGGCTGCTGACAGATTTGCGCGTGGTGGTTTGTCTCGGTCGGATTGCGTTTGATGGCTTGCTGGCACATGGGATGAGAACAGGAATGTTGCGGTCGCGTGGAGAGTTTGCCTTTGCGCACGGAGCGGAATACAAGCTGCCGGGCGGCATGGTCGTGATTGCCAGCTATCATCCTTCGTTGCAAAACACGAACACCGGAAAGCTGACGCGAGCTATGCTGCTGAAGGTTTTCAAACGGGCGAGGATACTGGCGCAGCGGTGAAGGGCGAATCGCGGCTGGATGTTTGAGGAGGCAAAGGAGTCGACATGGACTTGCTGTCGAATGCGATCTTGAAGGATGTGGATCTGGATGAAGTAAGCCCAAAGGCGGGCGCGCCGAAAAACCTCGTGGATCACTGGTCGCTTGCAGTTCTGCTGGAGCGCGCGGCGTACCTGCGCAAGCTGGCCAAGCATGGAGATGGTTCGGCGTCGGAGACGCTGAAGGAATATCCCCAGCACTATGCGATGCTTTCGTTTCGTAGCCGCGACGGCGAGGTGGAGGTACATGAGAAGTTTGCTGACCTGTTCTGCGTGCTGGCGGGCAAGGCAACACTGGTTACAGGCGGAGTGGTGAATGGAGCGCGGTCGATTGCGCCGGGTGAAACGCGCGGCGTGTCGATCGACGGAGGGGCGCGGCAGACGCTGCGAGCGGGGGATGTGGCGCACGTGCCGGCGGGAACGCCTCATCAGATGCTGGTGAAGGCAGAGGACACGTTCACAGCACTCGTGATGAAGGTTGAGGAAGTTTCGTAAGTGCGGCGAAAACGGCTTGACGAGCCTGAGGAAGAATTGGAGCGGGAGACCGGGATCGAACCGGCGACATTCAGCTT
>CAWEXN010000005.1:0-83209 GCA_963813015.1 uncultured Acidobacteriaceae bacterium | reverse complement strand
GATTTAATTGGGCTTGAAAACCCCTTGGCGATAAATCTCTGGCGCAACTCACCAGCGCACTCATCGCGCACTGAAAGTTGAGAAATCCCTCGGCTTTTCGGATTCCGGGCGGATGACCGCCAACTCGGAATTAACCAGTTGATCAACACCTGCGGCGAAGTGTTATCAAAGTTGTAATTTCCGGTTGGGCGACAATCCGGGCACAACCTTTTCCCAGACCCTGGGGCGTTTATCAGGACCTATCGAAGCAAGATCTGTATCTCACCGCAACAGATTGAGCTTATCGCCGGCTGTAGATTTGAAAAGGGGCCCAATAGAACGGCGCGCTAAATCTGCTCTGTGAATGAAGCAGCGAGAGTTTGGCGTTACGCAACGCAACTGCCGGTGAATCGCCGGCGGTAAGGCCTTGGTAGAGTTTGTCCATCAGGCGCGGAGTCGAATCATCACTGACCTCCCAGAGCGCGCCGATAACCCGTTGTGCACCGGCATTCAGAAAAGCCCAAGACAGACCAACCAGTCCCTCCCCCGCATAGGTGCGTGTTCCGCTGCCGTAGCAAGCAGAGATAGTGACCAGCTGTGCACGGATCGGACGCTGGATGATCTCACGCGCATAGAGCTTATAGGAATCTTCGCGACCCGCGGGATTTGAAAGAATGATTGCCGAATCCAGCGGACTGGTGAGGCTGGCGACAGCGTGGGATACAAAATGAATGTAGGTGTAGTTACGCGGGTCGCTGGCAAGATAGGCGGCGGGTGTGGCTTGTTGCCCTTCGAGTGTCGAAATATCCGAAGAACTGAAATGCCCTTCGATGCGGGACATCTCCAACCGGAAGAATGGAAGGGACGGAAAATCCTGATCCGGGGAGACCGGATTGCCGATCAAAAGTATCTTTCGAGCTACCGGGCCCATAGGCCCTGCGGCACCAAGCATCGCAAGCGATGGAGCTGACGACACAATCAGATCGCCAAGTAAGTAGTGCATCTTGACACTCGAAGCGGCAATTGGCGGAGTGCCGGGGGCCGCACCAGGAACAAGGAGAGTTTCAAAGTTCAATTGGCTCAGGATTCCGTCAGCAAGAATGATCACGGGTGTGTTGGGACGAAGCAACACAGTGGCAGGCGACAGTAGCATCTTATAAAGAGATTGGCCGTCCGCATTGCCGCTTTCCAAAGGATCCTGGGTCTCCAGGAGTGCTTTGCGATAACGCTCAACCTTCTCTGAAATCTCGTGCCGCGGCGGCAAGAATATCAGTTGGGTCTTCGCAGGCTTAATGACCCATAAATATGACTGCTGCGCCCCGAGCCAATAGAAAAGGAGAGTCGAGTTGGTTTTTCGCGCGATTTGTTGTGGGTTGAAACTTGCCGTCCGCAGAGGTTTACGCGCCCTTGGCTCGTCGAGTCCTCGTTCCAGCGTTTGTGCGCGACTTTGATCGGCGACTGCCAAAGCCGCTTCGTTTCGGCCCAGCTTCACAAGGAAGTGAACATAGTAGTCGTAAATTTCCGCGGCGTTAGTGCCGAATGGCAGCTGAGACTCCTCACTCTTGAGCTGTGCTCGTGCGGCCTCATACTGCGACAAGGTAGCTTTGTACATTCGCTCTGCGGCAGCTGTGTCACCTTTCGATTCAAAGAGCTTGGCCAATTCGAAGCCGGCGTCCAACTTTGTGGTCATCAAGCTCGAAGAATCGTTCTGAACCGAATGAAAATAGGCTTCGGCCTGCGCCGGCTGCTTTCGTGCAGCAGCCACCATGCCCATCGTCAACAACAAGGTGGCGCTGGGATGAACGGTGTTGTCGTTATTCATTCGCCGGAGTTGCGAAATGGCCGCGTCCGCTTCATCGAGATTACCGCTGAGGACTGAAACCAGAGGAAGATCCTGGAGCGCATTCACAATATCTTCGCGACTATTGATCAGTCGCGCTAAAACTAATGCCTGGCGGTATGATTGCGCAGCGCGCGCCCAATCACCGGAGTCGCGATATATGTAACCAGCGTCACTAAGCCACTTCAGCTGGTTACGGACGCTGCCAAGCCGAGTTGCGTCCATCTCGGCCGCATCGAACTTCTCAAGTGCCCTCTCATCATCGCCCAACTGAAAATACGCCCATCCGAGATTACCCTCAGCCCCTTCCTCCGTGTTCTCGAATCCGAACCTGGTGGCCTCTTGATACGCCGAGTTCGACCAGTCGACAGCCTCATCGTAGTGATTGACCTGCATCGCGATAAAGCCAAGATTTAGCGTTGTGGTTGCTTCAAGCCAGGGATCTCGATGACTGCGGGCGAACGTCAGCGCTTGAAGGAAGGTCTGCCGGGCCTGAGTAAACTGTCCAAGCTTCGCTTCAAAAATGCCACGTGCTGCAACTACATTCCCGCAAGTCGCAAAGTCCGCAATGTGGCAGATGGTCTCAGCCTGGCTGAGCCGCCGATCGGCGGCCTGAAGCTGCTGCTGTCGCGTCAGCGCGACTGCTTCAATCGCCAGCCTTTCTATGTTGCCAGCGTCAGACGTTGCGGGACCGCGAAGAGTACTGGTGACACGAAGAGCATCCTCATACATGCCGCGGCGAAGCATAGAGTCTGCCTCGAGCAACGTGAATCGCGACGCCCATGAAGGGTCGGAGGCTTGAAATTGTTTGGCGGCTGATTCGGCTTCCTGCTGGCTCAACGCCAAATAGCCACTCTGAAACAGTCGCCACGCATGGTCATAAGCGGCTTGCGCACTTTCGGGTCGTGTGTCTTCGAGCGGAAGCACTAACGGTAGCAAAAACAGCAGGAGGAGCTTGGACGGACGCAAACCGCGGTGCGATCGTGACGAGCCCCGATGCAGCACAGTGTCCGCCTGCGAAGCTAATGGTGTTATGGTTCCGTTGTCCCGTTGCTTGAACCAGTCCCTGTACCCCCGCTTCCATCGATCGGGCAGCCAAAGTGGAAGTCGATCATGGTGAGTTGAACTGTCGTCTTCTTCGGCGCGCCCGTCTCCGTCTTGAAGTCCTCGTGCTTGATTGTTACCTTGCCCAGAACCATCGTGCCGAAGTCCGGAATCGTGATCACATGTCCGGAGGAATGGCCGGGGTAGGCTCCAGTTGCACGATTGACCAGTGAACATTCCACTTCCTCCGGCTGCGATCCAAGAGATGCGGAAAGTCGATTGTATCGTTGGTGAAGCTCTGCTGGAAGATCCGGATGTTCCCCGACGCGGCCCAGTTGGTTCGAGATGCGCCCTATCAATGAGGGGTCATGAGTGTAGGCCGCGTCGTTTGCCGGCTTTGGGCCGAGGAAGTTCGTGTTGAGATCGAGATCGACTGGAAAACCGGCGATGCGCAGGTTCTCAAAGCGCGTGCCAAGGAAACTGATCGTCGGCACGTAACCCTCTCGGGGATGCTCGGTTATCGTTTGCCCGACGATTCGGTCGACCGTGACCACCTCCATTACGTTCAAGCCCTCGATTACCGTTGTTGCCAATGTGACCCAGCCGCCGCCGGGCTTTGGATTGATGTTCCCGGCAACGTGCGAATATGCGGAGCTGAACGAAATGACTGACTCGAGCATAAAGTGCTCAGCACGGTGCGAGAAATAGCCCCCTTCCTTCGGAAGATGCGTGTGCACCTGGGGCTTGATGTGGTGCTCCAGCGGAAGCCGTAGATGTCCGGAAAGGATGGTGGCTTCTGCGTGATAGTGGTGGGTTCTGCCGTTCAATTCGGACATGGGCGTACTCATGCTCCTTTGCATGCGAACATTCATCGAATGTCCGATGATTTCTTGCCGCTGTTTCCCGCAAGTGGGTTCCTGGGTGTGGAGATAATTTTGGGCCCGTTCCAGAACTCCTGGAATCAGCTAGTTGGTCATCACTATATCAAAGTTATATTGCTCGACAGGTGTACGCCCACCTTGAGCAGTAACGCTGGTAACCGTCAGTGAGTAAGAACCGCTCTGGAGCATGCTCCCTGGAATGGTGAGGGAAAACGACTGGTCGCTGCCCGTCCCCTGTGCTGTTGCTGGCAAGTTACCGGTCCAGACGAGTTTCCCTTGCGGATCGCGGAGGTCGAAGGAATAGGAGGCTGCTGGCGCCACTTCCGGGTCGATCACCAGATCAACCGGCAACGCGACACCATGTGTCCGGTCGGCAGTGAATGTTGGCAGCGTGCCACCACGCGTGGCGGAGTGCAGCGGGGCCAAAGGGGCAACACGGGGCTCATTCGCCGACTGGCGCAGCGCCGGGAATGTGACGAAGTTTTGGTACCCAACCACGATGAGCAAGGCTGCAAAGGCGGGAGCAGCAAATGCGGGACGCCACAATGAAAACCAGAAATTCCGCTTCGCGCTGGCTTTTGCCATCCCAGGTCTGGTCTGCGAAGCCACAAGTTCCGGAAGTTGAGCATTTGCTTCACGCACAAAGAGAGCGCCGGCCCGCAGGTCGAGGGCGCATTCCGGGCAATTGAATGCATGCTCCTCGAAGGCATCACGCGCATCGGGAGTGAGCTCATTCAGCAGGTATCGCTCTGAGGTCATTTGCTCCACTGCTTCGCTATGATTCATCTTTTCCTCCCTTGAATTCATCGTCGCTGTCTCTCAGGTATTGCAAGCGGTTCAGGCGTCTGCGCTCAAAGGCGCTTGATTGCCAATGTGTTTCACGTATTCGACTTTGAATTCCTGCTTGGCGCGATGCAGAAGAACTCGCAAGTATTCCCGTTCTACGCCGAACTCCTGGCAGACCTCATCACGATCACGTTCGTCGAGAAAGACCGCCTTCAGCAAAGAACGGTCCCGCTTTGAAAGGCGCATCAGGATGACCCGGACGTTCTCCTTGATTTGCCGTGCAGATACGATGTCGAGGACATCTGCACCAGTTGCAGCCGGCTCCGGCGCACCCTCTGCATCGAGTGACTCGCTGCGGCTTGAGGAACGGTAGTGCTCAAAGAGAACATGATTACAAACATTGTTTACGAATGCGCCGAGACTTTCAGGCTGGCGCAGACCACCATCCTTGCGCAGGACCTGAAGTACCCTGGCAAAGGTTTCCTGGCAAACATCGTCTATAGCGTGGGAAGACTGAAGCCGCGAGCGGAGCTTGAGTTTAAGCAGTGCGGTGAAATATGCGACAAAGTGCTCCTGCGTCTGGAAGTCTCCCGCGCAAAGATCCTCTACGTATTTCGCATCGAACGAATGGAATTGCAAGGTTCGCCCCGTCATCGGAAGAGACGGGTATAGTATCTCAGCCGGCGTCGGCGATTGAAAACATGTTGGCCGAGGAGATTTTGAGTGACTCCGGCAATTCCTGGGTGAGCCGCGAAGCGCGTAGCGAGGATGCGCTGCGTTCATGATGCGACCCCGAATAATCCGCTTGCCAGCAAATAAAACGCGTCTCTGGAGTCGACCAGCTGCACCGGCTGGACGGGAGTGAACCTGTAGAGCCTTCCCGTAGCGGTTCCGCTCACAGCGATCTCAAGACGTCCAAGGTACTCAACGTTCACACGGTAATCCGGCTCCGGCTTGTCGCGTTTGAAATGAGTCCGCACTCCTTGACTACTCATGCCGATTGACCTCGAGCTCATGAGCGGGCACATTCCCTGCGGAGAAAGCATAATGAGTCCTTTTCGACAGTGTTTCGAAAAGCTTGGCCCCTGCAGAGAACAGCTGCCCGCTGAATAACAAGCCGATCCAGCCTCTTGTCAGCCATATTGCAACGAGTAGTGACATCCAAAGGCTCAAACAAAGAATCAGATTCGACGCGTAGACGGCCATTCCAGTGCGGCGCTGCGCAGCCAGGCGAAGAATTGGGGTTGGGGACATTTGGTGCTTCGCCTCGACCCAATGCGGTAGCCACGTTGTCTTGACCCGTAGGCTCGTTGCCGCGGCAGTAACGATTGCCTTCATCTCAATTCCAGTTCGTTGGCTTCTGGGGCGCGGGCGGGACCCGCCCCGAAGGACGAGTCCCGCCCGCTTTGGGGGAGGACGCCAGACTGGAGTTTGTCGATTTCTGATCGCCAATACGGATGCGGCCAAGGCTTCCGCTCCGTACCGGCTCTGGCGACCCAGCAGTGTGAAGCTCTGGCCGCAATCAGTTGATTTTTGGAAGAGCTTTCTCTGTGCATAAATCGCCATCCTGATCTCCGCCAACGCACCGCTGAATCAGCAAAGTGGCCGCGCTTGCGAAGGGTTCAATTTCAGCGCCCTTTTCCGGGCTCGATGGGTAGTGCAGCACTCGAAGCGATCGTTTCAAGCTTTTTTGAACAAATTTCGACCGGAGTGGCGCACAGCTATGGCGTCGGAAGTTTTTTTGGCATCCCATTGAAACGATCGCCCCCGAATCATCACCATTCGACATATCGTTAATGAATCCGCCTGGTGAGTGCTCTTGCCGCAATTCATGGTTTCGTTGCTTCCCTGAGTCGTTTTCATCTGCCGGGCCATGAACCATGCCAATTCTCATCTGAAACGAACTTCACCTCGAAGCTTTGTGCCAGATCTCGCGCATTCTGAAGCAATCGTCCGAATCCGCACCTCAGCCGGTTTTGCAAACCACTCCTAGGAGAAAACGCCATGTCTGCTGCTCATGCATTGGTTTCAATGGACCCGCCTGCTTCGCTTAACGGGCTTCTTCTATCTGAAGCAATCCGGGGGCTGGCCGGAATGGCCGGCGACTCTGCGCACCCTGACGGGATCAACGACGGGCAGGATCGGTCCTCGGTGGCGGTATTGGTTGACACGGAAGTTGACGGAGCGCGATATCTGCTGGTGCGGATGCCAAAGCCGGAACGCCAGGACCCGCCCGGGCACGCCCTTAGCCCGCGATCGCCCCGCAACTCTGCAGATGGCCCGCCAAGCGAACGCCGCAGTCGATTCGGAGATCTTCGACGCGTTCTTGTTGCCGAAGGCGATAGCGACACGCGGCTTCGCCTGCTTTATCTACTTCGCGAATGGGGATTCAGCGTTGTCGTGGCAACAGACGGAATAGAGGCCCTCGGTGTCGTTGAACTCCAACAGCCGCCTGATTTCTTTTTCATTAACCGGTCGCTGGCAGGTATGAACGGCATCGAGCTATGCCGGCGGATCTGCGACCGTTTCAGTGAGCATTCCCCCTACATCGTCATGATGGGCAGGCCGACCGGCCGTCAGGACGTCGTCGAATCTTTGGAATCCGGAGCAACCGAGTACCTGACCACGCCTTTTGACGAACAGGAGTTGAGAGCTCGCCTCATTGTTGCGGTTCGCGCGCTCGACCGCCACGAAAACTTGATCAGTTCGCGCGAGCAGTTTCGCGACCAGGCGACGCGAGATGCACTTACCGGTGTCTGGAATCGAAGAGGAATTCTTGAGATTCTGGAACGGGAGCTGGATCGCGCCGAACACAATGGCAGATCAACGGGGGTCCTGATGCTCGATCTCGACCATTTCAAAAACGTCAACGATGCTCACGGGCACTTGGCCGGCGATCTGGTTTTGCAGGAAACAGCTCGTCGACTCTGCCGAAAATTGCGCGCCTATGACCGCCTCGGCCGGTATGGAGGAGAAGAATTCCTGATCGTTGTGCCTGCTACCAACGAAAAAGAGCTCTGCGAACTCGCGGAACGCATTCGAGTGTCCACCGAATCGGAGCCGGTTCCCACAGAGCTGATCAATTTACGAATCACCCTCAGCATCGGTGCGGCGATTGCAAAACCAGGTGACAGGTCGAAGGCGAAACTGATTGCCGCCGCAGATGAAGCGTTATACGAAGCGAAGAAACTGGGTCGGAACCGGATCGTATTCGGCCAGTGACTAAATGTACGAGTTTTCGATGCCGACCTTTCCGTAATCCCCTTTCCAGTGCCGCGGTAAATTGTCCAACAGGATCCCGCGAGCAGCACAGTGCCACATTGAAGCGCTGCATTGTATTGTCCTTCGCCAAGATTCCATCTGCGCCCAGCTTTACCGGTTTCGTCTGCCATTCTTACTGCCATTTGGCTGACGAGAGTTTGCGTGTTCAGGCCAAGATGTGTCCAGTTCGGAGGCTCGAATCCTGCGGCGCCGAGAAGTCGGCTAGTCATCGCTAAACACTACGCGGCTGTCAGACCTTCTGTGTTGTATCCGAAGGTATACCTTCAAAGACAGGACAACCCAGATAATCCATCAGACGATAGTTGCTCGAAAGATTCCTCAATCCTGCGGCGTTCTTCGTTACCGATCCCACCTTTTGTGCTGAACACTGACTGCTTCTGGGGAATCGGGACGCTCGTAATTTCCCACGTCGGTCCATTGCGGCCGCGGTTTATGGCGGCGGATCCTTTCTTCCGATCCGCATTCTGGAAGACGGGGTTGTGGCGCGGCGGTTCGCTCACTAAACCGTTGCGCTAATGGCCGACGATTCCAGATCGATGGCGCGAGGAAACAGGATGTTGTTCTCCAGATGAATGTGCTGATGCAGGTCGCGCTCGAATTCCTGCAGGCCGCCATAGAAGGCGTGATAGGTGGGACAGGCGCCGGCAGGAGCGCTGAAGTCATCGCTCAAGCGGCGAATCTCGGCAAGCAGCGCGCCAGCAGCCTCATGTTCACGGGTCATCATGGCAATGGGATTGGCTAAGTTTCCGAAGCATGCGTCGGGCTCAGAATTCCCCGAGGCCTGCGCGGCTTCAAGGCTGGCAATGTACGGAAACAGCACGTTTTCTTCCTTCGCCAAATGGTAAGTTAGCTCGTCGTCGAGTTGCGAAATCGTTCTCTGCATGGCGGGCAAATGAGCCTGCGTATCGCCGTGGCGATTTACGACTTTCTGCGCCAGTGCTGCCAAACGCGGTAACTCCTTTTTCACGTACGAATGATGCGTGGCGACAATATGCTCAATCAGTCGGCCTAGCGAGGCTTGCGCCCAGTCGGTAGATGATGCCGTTTCCGCATTTGCGGCAGAGTCGAGCGCAGCGAGCACTTCGTCAACCTCGAGTTGGCCGGCGGCGCATGCTTCTGCAAGAGGTTTGCGCCCACCGCAACAGTAGTCGATACCGAAACCCTCGAAGACGCGAATGGAAGAGGGTTGTTCGAGGGCAATTTCGCGAACGGTTTTTGTAAGGTCAGCCATGATGTTCTCCTGAGCTGACCTTAAGAGAGTTGCGTCTGCAGCGCAGCGACTTTAGTCACTGGGGGCGAAATCAATTGGCGGCGCGCACTCTTGGCAATGCGCTAGACTTTTCCCCACGGCGAGTGAACACACAGATCTCGCGGTTATCCTCGAAAAGACCGCGCTGCTTTCAAGCCTGTCACGCGCGGAATTCCAGTCGCTGGCGGCGCGGACGGTGCGCAAGCAATTCAAAAGCGGCGAGTTGCTGTTTTCTGAGGACGAACCCTGCCACGGCCTGCACATCATCGCGCGAGGTAAGGTGCGCATCTTCAAAACCTCGGTGAATGGACGCGAGCAGGTGCTGGCGATGAACCATGCGGGCGAGTCGGCGGCCGAGTTGCCTGTGTTTGACGGTGGTCGCTACCCGGCTTCTGCCATGGCGGTCGACGATGTGGAGATTGCCTTTATCTCGCGCGAGGATTTTCGTGCATTTTGCATGGAACATCCTGAGGTTGCGCTCAAAATGCTGGCGGTGGTAGGTGCGCGGCTGCGCAGGCTGGTGGGTATCATCGAGGAGCTCTCATTCACCACCATTCGCCAGCGCCTCATCTCTCTGCTTCTGCGGATTGCTGAGAGCGAAGGCAGGCAGACCCCGCGCGGAATCGAATTTCAATTGCCGGTGAGCCATCAGGAGTTGGCCAGCCAGTTAGGCACTGTACGCGAATTGATCTCGCGCAACCTGATGCGGTTACAAGCCGAGGGGCTCCTCGATGTGGACGCACGGCAGATCGTGTTGAAAGATAAGGCCGGCCTGAACGCACTGCTGACGGCGGCGGCGCAGCAGAGTCAGTGATCGTAGTTATCCGCATTGGGCACAAACTGCATGTAGATTTCGCGCGGGATGTTGGTCTGCCAGTGGCCCGTAGCGCGCGCCGCGCCTATCAATCCAAAAAACACAAGTGCCAGCACCGCTGCGACTACCTGCGGTTTGAGTGCGCAATGCCACCATCGAGCTGCAACAGCTTCGGCCGGCAGGCCATCGGAGGTGCGCGACCTGCGTGGCGCGAGCGAGAGCTGCAGCGCGTGCTCCGCGGGGCACACCGCAATGCACTCCATGCACCCAGTGCACTCGACCGACCGGATCTGCACCAGCCTGTCCACAGGCAGATGCGATGGGCAGGCCTTGTTGCATTTGCCGCAGTCGATGCAGGCTTGAGCGTCACGGCGAATTTTGACCGGGCTGAGAATGGAGACAATGCCCATCAGTGCTCCGTATGGGCAGAGAAAACGGCACCAGAAATTCTGGATAAGGACTGAAAACACGACAAGCGCCGCTAGCACTGCGATTCCGAGGGTGCCTATGTTACGAAAAAAGTTAAGCATCTTCACGTCTGCCACGATCCCAAACGGCGACACCAGAAAATCGCCGAGTTCCTGCACCGTCATGGTGAAAACAGCGAAGAGAAAGAAAGCCAGCAGAAAATACTTGACGCTGCGCAGCGACAGATCGAGCCACAGCGGCACGGTAAAGCTGCGTCGAAACAGCTTGCGTCCCAGCTTCCACAGATATTCTGAAACCGTACCGACCGGGCAGAGCCAGGAGCAGAACGACTTCTTAACCAGTAGACTGCACAGGACAAAGACGCAGACAAGAACCATTGCCGACGGATGGATCGCTGGAATATGGTGTTTGACGAGATAATACCTCAGGTTCATCAGGCCGGCGATCGGCAACCAGCCGTCCAGGCCCGCAGGGCGCTCGATATAGGGCGAATTGCCCTGGCTCTCAAAATACCGGACCCACAGTACAAATCGGATCCCGATATATGCGTTGAGCAGAAGTAAAGCAATCTGCACAGAACGGCGAATCTCTTGCGAGCGGTCGGGCGATGATCTGCGCACCAGAAGTTTCTTCTGCTTTGCCGGGACGTTGTGGGTCGCTGCAGCCTCGCCCAGGGGCGCGGATAAGGTCAACATGGAATCCTTCTGCGCTTAACGATAGCCGGCGTCCGCAGCCCCAAAAAGGACTTAAGTCACAGCGTTCGCGACGCACTGTGTGCGAAGGTGAGAGGTGGCACGGAGCGCATCGGAGATTCATGGCAGCAGAACAGGTAATCATAAGCAGGATGAGGCAACCACATGAGAGCGCGTGGTTCCTGCCGCGCGAACACGGGGCAACGGCGATGCTGCTCACGCCTATCGTCTGCACCGCGATTCTTGCACGAGCGTGGCGCTGGCAGGAACTGGCGACCCTGACGGCCGCATTCGCTGCGTTGGCCGCCAAAGATCCGATGGTCATATTGGCAAGGCAGCGCTTCGTTTGGAAAACGCAGCATCCTGAGACCATCGCGGCCGCACGATGGTTCACGAGTTGGATGGCGATACTCATCGTCAGCGGGCTGGTACTTGTCTTTGCTTGGCCCCTCAAGGCAATCATCGCCATGGGCCTGGGCGTTGCACTCTTTTCGGCGCTGGCGATCAGCATCAATGTAAAGAACCGTCAGCGCTCCACTCTGTTTCAGATTGCCAGCGCAGTGGCTCTGACATCCAGCTCACTGGCCACTTCGCTTTCGGCGGCAGGAACCATCGCGCCCTGGTGCTGGTGGCTGTGGCTCCTCCTGGCAATGCAAGCGACTGCGGGAATCCTGGTAATTCACGCTCGCCTCGACGCGCGTATTGCCGCGCGTATCGCTTCGCGCCCGGCCGCACCCGCCACAGAGGATTTCCGTCGCGCGGCTCAACTCAGCCTGTTTTTGCTGGCCTGCGCAGCGGTTGCCACAATCGTCCTCGGGCGCGGATGGATCGCATTGGCGCTGCTAGTGGCAGTTATGGGCTACGGGTATGATCTCCGTTGCCAGCGGAATAGTGCAACCCTTCAGATTCCACTCACTAAAGTTGGCCAGCGGGCGCTAGCGCTCTCCGCTCTCTTCGCAAGCCTGCTGATCCTGGGATTTTGGTAACTTTATGGCGTTTTGCGCCTTTCATTACCGCCAAGCTGGGAGCAATTCCCAAGAGCGATTGCAGTGGAATCTTATATCGGAATGAATAATCTGCAGCATATACTACGGTCGGATGAGGGGGAACCGCTTGTGAACAAAAACGATTCAAAACCAAGTGATGGAGATTTCTTTCCTCGAGGCGCGATCGCGTTTTTCGCAGCAATGATTGCGGCCTATGGGCTTATCTGGCTCACGATCTATTTTTTGCTGCTGCATCGGCAATTGGGCCTCTAGGGAGGATCTCGAAAAATGTCGATCAACGTATTTGAGAAGCGTGCTCTCCTGGTGGCTGTAGCGTCGGTCGCGGTGAGCTTGGCATTGATTGCCTATGCCACTTGGGGAATGGGTATCAATGTGCCCACTTGCATCCCCCTTGGGTCAAAGCCCTTTGAGCAGGGCTCGGTAACGAAGCACGAAGGCAAGACCTACGAAGTTCACTATGTGGCGCGGATGTGGGCCTTCGAGCCGAGCGTGCTGCGCGTTCCTACCGGTTCCACGCTGGATATATACGCGGTAACCAAGGACGTGACCCACGGTTTCCTGATCGCCGGAACCAACGTGAACCTGATGCTGGTGCCGGGAGCGGTTGCCAACGGCCGCGTCCATTTCGACAAGCCGGGGGTCTACACCATTGTGTGCCACGAGTACTGCGGCAGAAACCACCAAAACATGAATGCGCGGATCGAAGTAAGCGACCAGATCGCCGACTATTCCGTCGAGGGACTTCCGGCTGATGAAGGCATGAAACTGCTCGATGCGAAAGGCTGTCTCGCCTGCCATAGTGTCGATGGCAGCGCAGGCGTGGGCCCAACCTTTAAGGGCGCATGGGGCGCGCCAGTGGCGCTGGCCGACGGCAGCATCCGGACATTGGACTCTGCGCTATTCCTCCAAAAAGTCCGTCATCCAGACACAATTGCTGTCCAGGGATATCCGCCAGTCATGCCGGACCTACCTCTAACAGATGACGAGATCTCACAGATTGAAGCGTACCTGGAGGGACTGCAAAAATAATGGAACTCCAAACGAACTTGCGCAGGATCATTCTGGCAGAGCTGCTGGTCCCGCTCGCCCTCTTCATCTTCGGCGCCTATCACGGCGTGTTGCAGACGATGTACATGTCGGGAGTGATTCGAGCCACTTCTGTGGCTGGAATCGATTACTACCAGGGGCTGACCGCTCACGGGGTGATCAACGCGATTGTCCTGACGACTTTCTTTGCCGTTGCCCTGGGGTACACGGTGGTCTGCCAGGAATTGAAGTCGCAGGTTTCCATCGCCGGAGCTGCACTGTCGCTGGCGTTGATGCTGTCAGGAGCCGTGATGGCAGCCGTCATGATCTTCCTGGGCAAAGCATCTGTGCTCTACACGTTTTATCCGCCTCTGATGGCTCACCCTTTGTTTTACGTCGGGCTCGCGCTGTTCATTGTTGGTTCCTGGGTGCCACTATGGACGTGGATTCCCGTCTACCTGCGCTGGCGGAAGGGAAATCGGGGCCGGAAGACGCCCATGGGGGTGGTGGGCATTCTTGCCACGTTTACTGTGTGGCAGATGGCGACGGTGCCGGTTGCAGTTGAAGTACTGGTGCAGCTTCTGCCCTGGTCGATGGGATGGACCCACGGCATTAACGTGATGATGAGCCGGACGCTGTTCTGGTTCTTCGGGCACCCGCTGGTCTATTTTTGGTTGCTGCCTACCTACGTTATGTACTACACCATGTTGCCCAAGCTCGCCGGGGGAAAGCTATTCAGTGATTTTGCAGGACGCTTCACATTCATGGCGCTCATTCTGCTTTCGTGCCCGCTGGGCCTGCACCACCAGTTCGCCGATCCGGGAATCTCCACGACCTCGAAGGGGATTCAGGGCGTTCTCACACTCATGGTCGCGATACCGAGCCTTCTGACGGCCTTTACCCTGGCGGCATCTCTGGAATACGCGGCGCGCCGGCGTGGCGGCGAAGGCCTCTTCAGCTGGTGGAACAAGCTGCCCTATTTCAATCCTGAAGTCTGGCTGTTTCCCTATCTTTTCTGCGGCCTCGTGATTTTTATCTTTGGCGGCATCACGGGAATCGTCAACGCTTCCTACAGTATGAACAACGTGGTGCATAACACGGCGTGGATTCCAGCTCACTTCCACCTCACTGTGGGTGGACCCATCTTTCTTGGAATCCTGGGCGGAAGCTTGCTCATCGTTACTGGACTTTTGAAGAAGCCGGTGGTTTCCGGGACCATGGCCATGGTCGTGCCTTACGTGTGGATGGCAGGCACATTCGTCTTTTCGACTGGTCTCTTCATGGGTGGTCTGCGTGGAGAGCCGCGGCGCACCAACCTGGGCTTGACCTATATGAACCCCGCTTCACCCAGCTATCGGTCCGACTGGTGGGTTCCAGCCCACATGGGCCTCATCGGGGGATGCATCATGGGACTCGCTGTCCTGCTTTATTTCATTGTTCTGATTCGCAGCCTGGCGGCTGCGCCGGATGCGGCGGCCTCGCAGACGCCGTTTGCACTCCCGACCAGCGAGCCTTATCACGACGAAGACGTTCCCGGGGTGCGAAACTTCACTCCATGGGTGGTGGCCGCGGTCCTACTATGTGCGGCGGCCTATTACGTGCCTATCCGCGACATCGCGAAGAACGGCATTACTACTGCGCCTGGCTTCAGGCCGGATAGCCCTGCCGCCGTCAATACGACGCATTAAGAAACATGAATCTCCAGCATCATTTTCTTTTACCGGCATTGGCGCTGGCCTTGGCCTCAGGCGCCAGAGCGGTTGCGGTGTCGCCGGCGGGGATCAACGCTGGAAAGATTCCAGATATCACCGTCTGGGATGACGGCAACGTCCAACACACCTTGTGGGATGAATTGCGCGCTGCCGGGACGGGGCCCGTCATTGTCCTGCCGGTCTATACGCGCTGCACAATGAGCTGTCCCGTCCTGGCGCGGATGTTGGTGCAGCAGACCTCGCAGATCAGCGGCGGCATGCCCTATCGAGTGCTTATCTTTTCCTTCGATCCAGGCGACGATGCCCATGCCCTACGCCAGTTTCGCATGCAAAAGAAACTTCCATCCAAATGGATACTCGTGCGCTCTGGAGCTGCAGACATTCGACGCTTCTGCGATTTCTTCCATTACACGGTCCTGACCGAGGGAACGGTCATGATCCACACCAACCAGATGTTTCTGCTCGACCATAATCTCCAATGGCGAGCGACGTTTATCGACCAGAGTTGGAATGCAGCGGATTTGCGCACCTGGATGAGCCGGGCAGAATCACCCGGACTCTTCGGCTGGTTGGCGATGAACCCGGAAGCGATGGTTTTTATCGGGTTCGGTGGACTGTTGCTCAGCCTCATACTCATTTTGGGGGCTCTTATCTTGCGCCCGCGATCTTTGTCCAACGAAGCTATGGCCAATATCCGGCGCTAAGCACAATGGTGGGTGTCTCTCCAGCAGCCGCCGAGCTTAGGCTATTCCGGCGTTAACTGAGTATTCGCCGTCACGCTCAGTGACCGCTCAATGAACTCCGGACTTCCGAGTTCTGAGTGCATGACTGGCCATGCTTCAGTTGCCAATTGTGCACTCGCATACGCGTTTGTCGCGCGGCGGTCGTGCTAGGTATTGCGACGGTGTTGGTCTCGGCAAATCGCCCTCCGGGGCGGCGGTATTGGCGCCAGCCAGAATCTCACAGCCAATACATGTAGTCGAACAAGAATCTGAATAACGGTACTGCCGTCTGCTTATTACAGTCTCTCCAAGGATTACTCCCCGAAAGTCGGCTAGCCTTGACTGATGATGCCGATGCATATGCGTGTTGCCTGTATCTATTGTCCTGTGTCTCAACCCACACCTTTTGACACAGCCGGATCGATGAGATCCGGCCATGTGTTTTGAGTGATTTACCGGGTGGGTTTTCTGAGCCCTTTTGTTACATGCTCGGTTCAGGCAGTTTTTTGTAGGACCGGGACGGGGACTGGGCCCGGGTGTTTCCGCAGCACGCGCTGTACGGTTGCCGCCGAGATGCGGTGGCCCTTTGCGATCTTCCGCAAGCTCTGCCCCTGACAGCGTTCACGCCGGATGGCTTCATGGTCAAGGATTAAAGGATTACGTCCGATGTGCGTTCCTTCGAGCCGGGCGCGCCGCATGCCGGCGCGCACCCGTTCGATGATTAGGGAGCGCTCCAGCTCAGCGATCGCGGCGACGATCACGATGATGGCCCGACCGAGCGGCCCGCCGGTGTCGATGTTTTCTCTGAGCGAGATGTATTCGACGCCCAGCCGGTTCAACTCGTCGAGCGTTTCGAGGAAGTGCCTCACCGACCGAGCGAGCCGGTCCGAGGCCCAGACCAGGAGCACATCGAAGCGTCCGCGGCGGGCATCGACCATCATCTGATCGAGGCCAGGGCGGCGCGCTTTGGCGCCGCTGATCCGGTCCGTATATTCGTGCACGATTTCCAGGCCACGCTGGGCAGCCATCTGGTGCAGATCAAGGAGCTGGGTCTCCGGGTGCTGATCGACGGTGCTTACTCTCATATATAGAACGGCACGTTTCATTTGCGCCGCCTTGTTGGTTTCGATGAGTGCTTGTCGACGTAGCCGCGGATGAACTTCAGCAGCTCGTCGGTCATGTTCTGGCCCCGGACGGCTGTCGCCGCCTTGAAGGCGTTGTGCAACTTGACAGGAACGTTCAGATTCATGCGCTTGACTTCCTCGTTGTTGACGGTGACGATTGGACTCACCTCCTCTCTCTCTAGAGGTGAGTCTATCTACTTATAAGTACGGCGCGCCAGGGGGGCACCCCGATTACTACTCCCAGGCCGCCCCGCAGACCAGGACGAGCGTGCCGATCTGGTCGAAGCGGATCTGCATTGCCTCGGCCATGGCCCGCAGCCGGTTGATGTCCTGGGGCACGTTACCCTCCTCGATGGCCATCCACTCAGAGACCTCCATGCCGGACAGGCGGGCGGCCTTCTCGATGGACAGGCCGGCATGCTTGCGGACATCCTGGATGCAATGACCGAACAGCCGGCCCATGCTCTCGCGGAAAAGTTCGTCGGAAGACGGAAGGGATAAGGACATCTTACATTTCGTGCTCATATACTTATGCTCCTGTTGGACCAGCCTGTCAAGCAAGCCGGTCCAGATGGGTGGATTTAACTACACGATGAGCATGCGCTCAGTGAGGCTCAGGTCCAAAACTCCAGGCCATCAACTATTCGGTCACCCGTGAAAAGGCGCCCGTATACACGATGGGCAGCCCCGACGCTCGCGCCTATTCCCGCAACAAGCGCGGCATCGCCGGCAGCCTGATCTGGATCAACTTCGATCGTCACTCTCTGTTGAACCTCATTCAGAAGTGCGCCGGCACCTTTGTCGCCGACATCGACGAGATCCGGCCACAGTACTCCGACGTCACCAACGGCGGCGCTGTGTTCCAGTCTTCGGTCATTCGCTCGGCCGGCATCCCGGTCGGCGCGACCGTCGATCAGCTGGACACCCAGCTGAGCTCCGCGGGACAGAACTCCCAACTGGCATCACCCTGGTACTCCGACCAGGTGCTGCCCTTCGACGTCACGCTCTCCGGCGCCAACGAGTACGGCGCGATGTGCGCGGCCAAGATCTTCGGCCTGGAGATCCTGAACGAAGGTATGGGTATCTCCATCGACGACGCGGTCACCGAGATGCAGGCGACATTCGTCGCCCGCGTGGTTGAGCCTATGGCAGCCCTGGCGAGTCCGTTTTAGACCTGGACTCTTCGTCTCGTGCCCTGTTTTGGAACCATCGAAAAGCACTACCGTCAGCGCCGGGCATACCCAGATATATCCATATATATGAACCGCTTGCGCTGCATCTTCTGCGGCCATGATGGTCGCCTTTACCGGACTAAAGCGCAGGCGCCGCCCAGGCCTCGCTCACAGCATCCAAAACTGCACCACAAAACCGCACCATCTGACTCCGGCATACCCTGAAAACCCCACCACTCGAGTCCTGTCCCTTCGGGACGCTTGCCATCCTTTCCGGGCCGGTATCTATGATCTCTTGTCTGTCTTACCTGCTTTGCTTCTTGTTGATTTGCTTTTTCTGGTTGAGATTAAATCCCTCTTTATCCAGTGTTGTGGTTTACATATATAGGACTCAGATCTATATACAGGTTCCTTTTCCGTCGTCCGCCGCTCGCCGAACCGCGCGCCTGCATCGAAACTGCAGGTGCTCAACCTCCGCCAGTCTCCCGTTACAGGATCCACCCAGAAAGCCAATCGTCAGCAGCGGCCACGTGTCACACACGTCGGCCGCTGGTCTTGTTTTTTCAAGCCCTCTAGCTCGCGAGACTGATCAGATTATCCGCCGCGGATCTTGCACGTGGATGTGAATAAGTGCGTCCTTTATCGTTCAATACGCGGGCTGGCAAGCCAGCAATAGACTACTTGGTCGATTGTTCGCGAATGCGAATATTGCCTCAAGTGGCTCGCTACTCAATGACATTCCTGCACCCTGCGGCGTTTTCCGTTACCGATTCTGCGAGACCGGCTGAAGATCGGTTGATTCTGGCACATCCGGGTGAAAACGCGTCCGCTCTGGCCGCACAGGCGCGCCCTGCGGAGTGCCGCTGTTGATTAAAAGGCTATATTTACTCATTCGTTATTACCTGAAACATAGTTTCCGGATTCTGCTGCTGCGCAATGTGAACCCCGATCACCACAATTGGGTCGAGCTTAAGCTGATCGGGGGCTCCAAGAGCCCACGAGATGCCGTTGGAGCGACTGTGTACCTCAACGCTGACGGAATCCGCCAGCGCGAGGATGTTCTGAGTGGTGGCAGCTATCTTTCTTCGAACGACATGCGCGTCCACTTTGGCCTGGGAAACGCCACCGACGCCGGAACAGCGGAGATTCACTGGCCGTCGGGCGCGAAAGAAAGTATCAAGCTGCCCGCCGTTGATCGTATCTTCACGGTCACGGAAGGCAAGGGGATCATTGGGGAACTCTGCACCGCGTGTGGCGCTGCAGGAAAGTAAAAAGCTGCACGATTTCAAGCACGATGGCAACGAAGCGCGGCGCGGTCCGGACCCGCATTGGTTTAATCGGCAATGGAATCTGCGGCAAAAACTGATGTGCAGATTCCGAGAACGGCGATCCGTACCATCTGGAACGCCGTGAACCGCAATTCTTACGCACGATGCCGCTTTGCAGCCCGTTGTATCAGTCAACCCATTCGATCGTCGGCGCACCGATCACGGAATCAGATCCGATTGCTCCGGGCCCAGGATCAAACTTCCCTTGTACACACGATTGCTGATGATGCCTTTCCTTTCGCCCGCGATGGGGATCGTTTTCTCCTGGTTGGTGGTGTTTACGTAAAGCGTCCGGCCGTCAACGACCCTCGCGTAAACCCCCTCGGGAGTCTGCGGGCCCGGTTCGATTCCCGTCATCTTGTACAGATCATTCAGAATGGGCGCAATCGCGGAGGCCTTCGACTCCGTTGCCAAATAGACCGCCGCTCCCTTTCCGTATTGGTTGATCGTGACCGCGGGAGAATGATCCGCCG
This sequence comes from uncultured Acidobacteriaceae bacterium, assembly GCA_963813015.1. Classification (GTDB taxonomy): domain Bacteria; phylum Acidobacteriota; class Terriglobia; order Terriglobales; family Acidobacteriaceae; genus Telmatobacter. The sequence goes on along the minus strand of CAWEXN010000005.1, from coordinate 63,649 downwards.
TGTTCATGAATCGCGATAAAACCCTGGCAGTCGATGGCTCGAGCACTTCATAGCGATCTACGCCAGTATCGACAGTCTGACCGTCCAATGCGAATTGCAAGGCCGGCTCGACGTCATAAAAGGCGTTCGTCTTCAGTCCAAACACATCGCTCAACAGGCCGGGCAACGGCGTGCTAAACCACTGGCCGTGCTCATCGACCTTAGCCGAAAACGCCGTCATTAAAACTGTGCCGCCAACGCTCACGTAATCCCGAATCGCTTTCGCGCTGGCCGGATCCATCACATAATCCGCCGGAACGATGACTAGCTTGTAAGGCGAAAGTCTGTCGTGTCCGATGTTGATGATCGCAGTGTCGATGTTGGCGCGGAACAAGGGCTCAAAGGCTCCTTGCACCTGCTCTGTATAGGAGGGCTTGAAGTATTGGAGCGTGGTGTTCGAGGGGCCGTTGGGGTGCGAATCGATGAAGGAGTCAAAAGAATAGGCGATGGCAACTTCAGGATGCGTGTATCGCGGAAATCCGAGTTGCGAAAGCTGTTTGAATTCTGAGGCGATTCCCGCGAATTCATCCACTTTCCACGACGGCGTGCCGTCGTGATTCACGAGCCCGAAAAGCGCCTGTTCCTCCCCGCCTAAATGACTGTTTAAGGTCCATGCGAGAATCCCCTGCGCGCCAAACAGGAGCGCCAGGTTGGCATACATGCGGCTTCGGCCCGGCTTGCCGTAGAAGCCCCCGCCACCTGCGGTAAATTCGTTGAACCAGATGGGCGTGGCCAAGTCGCCTTTCGTCGTCAGCGCGCCAAATGCGCCGCTAATCGGGTCTGCCGGATAAAAGCCTTCCGCCCCAAAGGAAACATACGATTTGTAGGTGCTGAGATAATCAAAGCCGCGTCTCCATGCGGTATCCCAGAGGTTCGAGATCGAAGGCACTTGCGGCATATTGCGCCGGCGAATGGCATCGAGTTCTTCGAGACGCGCCACGGTAACGTCAGACCAGTAACGATGTAGATCCAGATAGCGCTCGGGCGGGCCCGGCCCATCTACCAGCGGTAAGTCGACGTCCTCGAAGCTGTTCAGCCGGCGCGACCAACGCTGCGTCGCCCAGGCTTTATTAAGTTCCTCGATCGTTCCGTATTTCTTCCTGAGCCACGCGATAAATCGCTGCCGGTCAGCTTCCGAATAGGACATGAAACCATTTCCGATCTCATTGTCGTAACCGATGGCCAATATGGCCGGATTATGCGCGAAGTGTTTCGTCATCGCGTCAGCGAGGTTCTTAACCTCGCGTACGTAGTTTGGATCGCTGATGTCATCCATATAGCGCTCTGCGGGAGGAAGCCGATTACCGTATTGGTCGACGATGTCGATGCCCCGGTACGTGCGATGCAGCCAGATCGGCGCCGGTGTACCCGGAATGTCCAGGATGACCCTTATCCGATTCGCCTGCATCTTATCCAGGATTTTGTCGAACCATCCAAATTCGACTTTCCCTCGCGAGGGCTCGAATGAATCCCAGGACAGGTCTCCCATGCGCACGACATTGAATCCCGCTTGCTTCATGATGGCGATATCGCGATCGATCTCTTCGGGCGAGCGATCGATCGGCTGATAACAAGTGCCTACGAAGAGCTGCCCGGGGCCGGGCCAATTGGGGTGCGCAGGAGCGTCTTGAGCTCTTGCAAGCAGTCCCAAAGAACAGATGAGGACTAAACAAATTGTGTGTCGATTCACTGTCGTATCTCAACTCCTGCGAAGAAGAACCCATTGGATTCTGCCAGGCGAAAACGATCGCGTCCGAGAAAATGAGCCCAATTGGTTTGTTTGAACAGATCAACCCCCAACGAGAGATCGCACGAACCGATAATCGCGCCGCGAGCTGCTCTTCTCATTCACCGGGTTTGCGGCGCTCCAGCTTTACCAGCACAATGTCGTTACTGTTCATGGGCACTGTCACCTCGATCGTGCCATCCGATCCACTGCGCATCACTCGATCAGTTTCGGGTAGGTCGCGCGTGAGGTCGTTGAGATGTGCAACCTGGGACGGGGTCAGGTCTTTGGGAGATCCCATCTCAAGATAGGCGGTATAAGCATCGTTGCCGTGGTATCCAGTCCGGTACACCTCAAGGCGATAGGCGGCACCAGGAAGCAGATGCGTGACCTGCAACTCGACGGGCGCGACCGAATGTGCCGGAACGACCTTTGTGTAGAGCGGCCGATTACTCACCTTCTGATCCGGCTGTTCAAAGTCCCAGACCACGGCTGTGAAGTTCCCATCCTTCGTCGAAAGCATGGCCTCAGGATCGCTTGCCGCAATGCCGTCTCCCTCGAGGGCATGAAGGTACTTGTAAGCGAAGAATGCCGGCTTGCGAATGCCTTCCCGGTTCAGCAGCCCAAATCCGCCTTGAAACGATGCTGTCGGTGGTCCGGGTTCCTCGAACAGGTCGCTGTAAGTCCAGTAGCTCATGCCCTGCGCCAAGCCTTCGCAAGCCTTGAGCTTAGTCAAGATGTACGGTGCGCTGATGTAGGAATCGTGCACTGCGTCGCGCGGCGTGTAGCTCGTGCTCCATTCTGTAAAGTAGAGCGGAAGCCCGGGAAACGCCGAAGCTGAAATCTGTTCGCGAACGCGCCGCACGTCGCCGATGATCGCGTCCGGAGAAGGATCGAGCTTGGTATCGCTCTTCCCTTGCTCGTCGAGAAATCCGCCTTGGACGCCATACGTATGCGTGCTCACGAAGTCGACCGGAGCGCCGCTCTGCTTCACGTGCGCCAGAAATTCCGGAACCCATGCCGCGCCGGCCGTGGCTGGGCCGCCAACTCGCAACGCGAGATCGACAGCCTTAACCGTCTTCGCCGTCAGGTCGTAGAGTGCAAAGTAGGCCCTTTGATCTCCGCCTTCCCAAAAGCCGGAAAGGTTCGGCTCGTTCCATACTTCGAAGTACCAGCTGCGCACTTCGTCACGCCCATAGCGGTCTTCGATATGCCGGATGAAGGCATCGACCAGATCGTGCCAACCCTCCGGTTTGGGGTGCGATGTGTTGCCGTGCCAATAAAAAATGCTGTTTGGGGACGTGGCAAGTGCCTCGGGCGTAAAGCCCAGCTCAACAAACGGCTTTATGTGCCGCGCCAGCAAATCGTCGTAGAGCTGGTCGATCTTCGTCCAGTCATACACCGTTTTCCCGTTCTCCACTTTCACTGTTCCCAGAACGTCGTGGAAGATTGCGTGAAAGCGAATGTAGCGGAAGCCGAGCTCGTCCACTGCAAGCTTGAGCTGGGCCTGGCTATCGTCGCGAATCAGCGTACCTGGATAATCGGATCCGACGGAGAGGTCAAAGAATCGGTCTACCGGGCCGGTGGTATTGTCGATGTTCGCGACAATCTGGCGCGGGAGGCTCTGCTGGGATCGAACCGCGGCGGAAAAGACAATAGGGCCGAGGATAAGGACGAATACAAATCGTGCCAATGGGTTGAACATGAACGCTGCACTGCGTATCTGGCTTCGATTTGTCGGTGAAGGTGTCCGAGTAAAGCAGACGGCCATACGCGTAGAGCGCTTCGGGTTCAAGAAGATCCGCATTTGTTCGAAATCCATGGTGTGTACCCAAAATAGCGTAGCGGCAGGGCCTTGCAAGGCAGCCTGACGGCGATTCCGGCTCAGTTAGGGCTGGAAGGGCCGGAGGATCCGACTGGAGGCGCGCTCGTCTCTACTGAGCCAGCGGGAGGCACGGGCTGGAGCGACTGCCAGACGCGCGTCTCCCGTTCCGCGTCCACGCTTTGATCGTCCAGCCGATAAGCGCGCGAAAGCTCGCGGTGATAGTCCGGGTTCCCAGGCACAAGGCGGACCGCCGATTCAAGTTCTGGAACCGCGTCTCTGGCATTGCCCACAGCCAGCAGCCCTTCACCCAACTCGTAATGAGCCTCGGAATTCTGCGGACCCAGACGAACTGCGGTCCGCAGCTCCTCCACGGCTATCTGTTTGCGGCCGACTGAGAGGTACGCTTCGCCTAGGGCCAGGGGCAGAGATCCGATCTCCGGGTACGCCTTCTCGAGCGCGGTCAGGCGCTCGATGCCGGGACTGGTCTGGCCGGTTTTCACCAGCGCGTCCGCGTACATGAACGCCACCTGGGGCGTGGAATCCATCTGCCCCGCCAGCGGCCGCAGCGTCGTCACGCATCCCTGGTAATCCTGGGCCATGAACTGGCTCATGCCCAGGACCCCCCGCATGTGAGTGTCATCGGGATGCTCGCGCAGATAGCCGGCTAGTGGCATCATCGCAGTGCTGAATTCTCCGGCCGCGAAAGCCGCCCGTCCCCAGTTCAAGTTCAACCCCGGCATGGCGGGGCTCCACTCCGCGGCGCTTGCAAAATAGGCTGAAGCGCTGGAGAAATCTCTGTTCGTCGCGGCGATGACACCCAGATTGTTGTAGCTGTCCGCAATCATCGGAGCGAGCCGCTTTTGCATATCAGCTAAGCGCTTGATGGCGGCGGGATCCGCGTTCACCCCGGCGTCCTTCAGTGCCAGGGTGATCGGGGAACCGCCCATCCCCTGCACATTCTGTCCCTGCATCCCGGACAACTCGGCCCTGTCCCGCGCATAACTGCTCTCGACGTACTTCTGCACCATGCCCATCTGGGCCGCGGCTTCTTGCTCTTTGCCCTCGCGTGTCAGGATTCGGCCCAGTAGATAATGAGCATCCCGAATCTGATAGCGGTTGCGCGACGGATCCGTGGTGAGCTGGATGGTTTGGCGCAGCGACTTTTCCGCCGCCGCCCACTCCTTCAGACCGTAGTCCATCTGTCCCTGGTACAGCCAGGCGTCGGGGTTCCCGGGATTCAGGCGAATGGCCTGGCCGAGGTATTTCGCCGCGGCGGCATAGTTCTGCTGGCTCTCGGCCAGCTTGCCCAGGGCCGCCCAGGCGAGGAAATCCCCCGGCGTGATGGCGAGATCCTCTTTGAGCTCTTTTTCTACCAGCGGCGCCTTGGCAGTTTCATGTTCATCCCGATAGGTCGCCGCCAGGCAGTAATGCGCCTCCGGAAATTTCGGATCCTCGGCGATGACCTTTTTGAATTCCTCCTCCGCGCGGGGCCCAAAATCCGACTGGCCCCAAGCGAGGCCGAATTGCAGGTGGAGGGCCGGCGTATCGCCGTAAGTGCCTTCCATGCCGGTAAAGAGCTTGTCCGCGCACTTCTCGTCGTCCATGTCGAGGCACGCAACCGCGAGATTGTAGGTGTTGTCGAAGCTGGGGTCGAGCCCGACGGCCGCTTCCAGCTCCTGCCTGGCCCGCGGATCCTCATTCATCTTCAGCAGCGTGCCGCCCAGCACCTCATGGGCCGCCGCCAGACCTTTGGGGTTTCCGACTTCTTCTATCAGCAGTTGCCGGGCCAGGGTTTGAGCATGATCCAGATCGTCGGCGTCCATGGCCGCGCGAGCGTATGCCAGGCGGATTTCGGATGAGTTCGGCTCTAGCGCCAGTGCGCCGTCGAAGTAAGGAGCTGCCTTCGTGTACTCAGCGAGGTTGGCCTCACCCAGGGCCAGCTCCGCCAGCGAATCGCCGATCAAGAGCCGGTATTCCGCAGCGGCCTGCGCCAGATTTCTCTGCTGCTGAAAGTTCTGTGCGGCGTCGTAATGCCGCTGAAGGATTGCGCCGACGTTCGGTTGGCCATCCACATCGATCTGCGCGGCGGCGCAGGAGACGAGAACTCCACCAAGGAGAAGAACCGCTGCGAATTTGGCCGGCATGGGCATAACCAAGCGCTTGTCTCTTCAGTACGGCCTCTCCGGCGCGGCTGTCACGACGAATCGCGATGCCCGGTCTGCTTCACGTAAGCGCCTAAAATGCGTGATCCCCTTATTATCGAACGGATATTGGCAAAAACAGCCATGGGATAGGCGAGTGCCTTTCCCATGGCTGCAAAAAAGGACGCCAATCAGAAGTTATACTTCGCCGAAAGCTCGATAATCCGGGCGTAGCCAGCCCCAGAGAACGGAGCCTTCTGGTTCTCGCAACCCCAGACGTTGGAGCCCGCGCCACAAGTTCCGGTCAGGCTCACGCCGTCGCTGTCGTAGACCTTCGTGTTGGGTGTGAAAGAGTGCCCTCCGTCCGCCGTTGAAAAATACGGCGAAAGAAGGTTGCCGCCGGTGCTGCCCCACAGCGAATGGTTCATGAAATCGAAGGCCGAGGCCCGGACCTGCACGTTCTGCCGTTCAGTAATGTTGAAGGTTTTGTAAATGCTGAGGTCGGAGTCGTCGTAGATCGGCCCTCTCAGATAAGGCCGAATCACTCGGTCACCTTGCGTGCCCACGGTGGGCGCTGAGAAGCAGGAGAGATTCATTAACTGGTGCGACTGCAAGTGGCTCCTGGGACTGCAAGTGGTAATCGGCAGAATCGAGTCCGCATCTGTTCCGAAGTACGTCCTCGTGGTCAGATTTTCGTAATTCCCCGACGTATTGTTGCCGTCGCCGCTGGGCTCCTGGATGCTGAGGCCCAGGTTGCCGTTGCCCTGCAGGGTTCCGCCCTCCTGGATGGTTGTGGTGCCGGAAGCATTCCAACCGTTGGCGAGGCCGCTCAGCAACTTTTCGCCTCCGTGGTAAACGGTCCCGATGCTGTAGGCATAGGATGCGTTGAACACCTGCGGTTTGTCGATATCGAGAACTCCGTAGTTGTTGCGCAGGTTGAACGCATCGAAGGTGGTTTCGAGGATGCCCAGCGCCTTCGACCACGTGTAGTTGAAGTCCCAGGAGGCGCGTCCCCGCTGTTTGAGCCAGGCAATCTGCAGACCGTTATAGTTGCCATAGCCGGTGTGGGTTCCCACGGTAATGCCGTTGGTGCCGTAGCCATAGCAGCCGCCGCTGGCAGTGCACCCAGAGTACGGTTCGTAATCCTCGACGTTAAACGTGGAGTTGTTTTCAGGATCCTTCGGGGCGGGCGCGCCGGTAACCGGGTCCGGCTTGAACAAGCCGCCGAGCGGAATTTTGTTTTGGTTGACAAACCCGCCGCTGGCGACGCCGCCTGCTCCGCCAACCTCCTCGCCCAGGAGCTCATGGTGCGTGCTGTTTCCCACATAGGCCACTTCCAGCATGCTCCCCCAAGGCAACTGCCGGTCAATCGTCAAATTCCACGAATACGTCAAAGGATCCTGCCAGTCGTTGTAAGCCATGGCCGAAACGCCGCCGGCGGGCATGCTGTTGCCCGGCACGGTCTGCAGCGGAACCTGGGCAAGCGTGATGTCCTGACTGCCGGGCGAGCTGTAGTTCACCACGTTCTGCGACGTATTTAGCGCGCCGGGGGGCGTATCGTTCCACACATATTCGCCCCAGCCGCCGCGGATGACGGTCTGGCCCTGGCCTTGCAAGTCGTAAGCAAAACCGAGACGTGGCGTCGTCCAGGCCAGCCGGGTCGGCGAACCGCCATTTGGAATACCCGAATCGATGCCCAACCAGCGTACGCCTGGATCTTCAACCACCATTGACTTGGCGGTCTGGTTTTCCGCGACGTCCTGCGCGAACAGTTGTGGATACCAGACGGCCATGCCCAAACCCTCGCGGTCGTACCAGCGTCCCACGTGATCCCAGCGTATTCCAATGTTCAGGGTGAGGCGACGGTTGAATTTCCAGTCGTCCATGACATAGACCGAAGTGGTCCGGCTGGCAACATCCCCAATGTTCTCGTAGCTGTTCTGGTCGAAGCCGCTGACGATGCCCTGCACCAGGTTTGCCGTGGGGTTGGTGCTTCCTATTAGCGTGGTCGGAGAAACAGTGGAGCCGACGACCTTGTTCGGCGCCGGCCCGTTGCCGACGTAGAGCTGGCCATTGGGATATTCATAACCTCCCTGATCGTTACCTACCAGTTCGGTGAACCCTCCAACCTTGATCGTGTGGGTCTTCCATACCTTGGTTACGTTGTCGGCAAACGACGGTGACTGTTTTTTCAAGGGGTACTCGCCGGCGGCGTTGAAAAACGCCGGCTGGGAGAGGTCGGGGAACGTCTGCGCACCGGCGGCGTTGAGCGACGGCACGACCAGTGAAGCGCTGTTGTAGATCGTCTGGTAGGGATAACCGAGTGCGGTCTTGTACATTTTACTCAGATCGGAGGGAGCGGTCGGCCCATTGGCCCAGCCCCAGCCAAAGACGAACTCGTTGGTGAGTGTGGGCCGGATCACGCTCACATAGTTCACGGTCATGTCGCGCGATGTATTGGGCTCGTCGAGGGAACCGCCGGGATAGGGAACATCGTAGCCAGGATTGTAATAAATGTGCGCCAGGGTTTGGAAAACAGTGTGGCCTTGCTGATAGGTAATAAAGGCCTTGTTGTTTTCGTTGATGGCGTAGTCCACCCGGCCCCGCCAAGTGTAGCTGTTCTGGGGATTCGAGTAGGGATGCACGTAGTTGTAGTTGCCGGGGGTGGTGGCCGGATCAGCATTGGCCGCCGGAAACAGCTTCATGATCGCAGCCGCGCCCGGGTCAACAGCCAAGGCGGCAGGATTGACGGCGTTGCCGTTGGCGTCAAGCGATCCGGTCGGGTCGCCGCACCAGTTGGTAGCGCCCTTGACGAATCCACCAGGGCAGAGCGCGGAGTTGCCGCTGCCGCTGGAGGTGAAGTTGCCCGCCATCATGCCTGCGCTGGGAATGTACGACTCGAAGGGCGTGCTCGACGGCAGTAACTGCTTGGCGTATTCGTATCCGGCCCAGAAGAAGAGCTTGTCCTTAAAATGTGGAATCGGGATCGGCCCGCCGCCGTTGCCGCCGGGATAGTACCACTCCCCGGGCTGCTTCGGGGACTTGCTGTGGTTGTTCAGCCATGTGTTTGAGTTCAATACCTGGTTGCGCGCATAGAAGTACCCCTCGCCATGGAATTGGTTTCCGCCGCTCTTGCTGCTCACACTGATTACGGCCGGTCCGTTGGGCTGGTCGGCGCCGAAGCTCTGCAGCACCTGCACCGCGGATACCATGTCCGGGTTGGGAGTGGCGATCGAATAGCAGTTGCACCCGACATCGATAATGTTGACGCCATCGAGCAGGTAACCCTGGCCGCCGCGGTAAGGCGCGCCGCTGACTTCGACCCCGTTGCCCACCGCACTGCCCACATTGGCGACAGTGGAAAAGTCCAGATAGGTACCGCCGCTGCTCGGGCTGTCTACTGCCGCGATGCTCGATCCCGGCAACAGCTTGAGGGCCTCGGAAATGTCGCGGCCCTCCAGCGAGAGCCTTTCAAGATCCTTGCCGGTAATCACGTAGGCGTGCGTGCCGGAATCAATGGGCACAATCTGCGCCGCCGAAGCCGTGACGGAAACCGTCTGGCTGGCAGCGCCCACCTTGAGCGGGATATCGGGAACTGTGCGAATATCGCCCGGATTCATCTGGACGTCAATCACTTTCCATATTTGGAACCCTGGAGCAGAAACGGTAATCGAGTATGTGCCCGCCTGTACCCCGGCAAACGTGAAATAGCCTGCCTCATTGGTGACGGTAGCGCGGTTGTCGTTTGTGGCCTGATTGATCAGGGTCACATTCGCCTTAGGAACGAACGCTCCGCTGGGGTCGCGAACCGTTCCCGATATGCTGCCAGTGATGAATTGGCCGTACAGTACGGGCGAAATGAGCATCAGGACGAGTGCAGCCGCAATACCGGCTCGCGTCCATGCCTGCGCTCTGCAGATCGGCTGCAGAATCCATTGAATTCCCTGCGTCATGAGATGATTCCTCCAGTGAGTTTGTTTGCTTCAATCGCGCCGGTGCGGTCTCGGCTTCCGGCATTCAATGCGAGTTGAAGGGAAGCCCGGGGAACCGCTCCCGCCCCGGTTTCCAGTTTGTAGTTGGTCGAGTTTCCCACTCGCCCGAGACTGGGCTGGACAGTATTGTTTCTTGGCCTAAGAAACCGATTCATTATCGGTGCGCACTCAATTCCGGCTGATGGCCGACGGAACGATTTTTTTTGTGGGCGATGTCTTTTTCCGAAATCGAGCGACCGACAAAATCTATTGGATAATTGAATTAAATGGATAGGTTAATCTTGTACGAATTTGTTCCAGTGCCCTGCAACGTCGTGTACGTTGTTGATAGGACGATGGATCGTGAGCATGTTAAATGCGCGATTTAACAGCGTTGAAATCCGCTAATCGCTGCTGTATCATCCACGTTTGGTAAACGTATTCATTGTCAGAGGAGATTTGTCATGTTGGCGCAGTTCGGCCGAGTCCCGCTGGCAGAGGAACGCGCCGAGCTCGAAACGGTGGCCGAAGCGCTGGGCCATTCTTCCCGGCTGGCTAATCTCCTGCGTTATGTGGGAGAGAAGTACCTTCAGGGCGAGAGCGATGAACTGAGCGAGTACAACATCGCCACCGAAGTCTTTGGTCGTTCAAAGTCGACTTTCGACGCCAGCGAAGACGCTATCGCACGCGTTGAGGCACACCGGCTGAGGAAGAAACTGAAGGATTTCTACCGCGGCCCGGGCAAAGATCACACGCTGCAAATTTCGATTCCTCCCGGATCCTATGTTCCTGTCTTCACGCGGGTTGTTTCTGCGTCGCAGAATCGTGACGCGCGGGAATCTCTCGTTTCGCCTGACGGGAACGCCGGGCATCAGGCGTCCGCAACGGAGTCTGCACGACGAGCCCCTCATGATCGCGCGACCCAAGGCGTTCGCTCAGGCCTGAGGCCGGAAAGCAGATGGCTTCTTGCAGGTTTGGTTCTTGTGCTTGTCGCGACAGCTGGGATTGCAATCGCCGTCCTTTTTCGCTCAAAGTTTTCAACGCCCGGCACAGTTGGATCGCGGATCCCTACGGGTGCGTTGCCCGCCCCGCAGAAGGCTGGAGTTGCGTCCGCGCAGGTCCCAATTCGTCTGCTGGCCGGTTATAGTGGAGCGCCTCAAACCGATAGCGTGGGGCAAATTTGGAGTGCCGACGAGTACGTCCATGGGGGAGGACCCTGGCGCCGTCCGGACATACCGATTGCGCGAACCAGCGATCCCTTTATCTTCCAATACTGGCGCACCGGCGATTCCTCCTATGACATTCCGCTCCGACCGGGCGTTTACGAACTGCACCTGTACTTCGTATCTTCCAAGTCGCCAAATGACAGCGCCCAGGCGTTCATCGTCAGGATCAACGGAAATCTGGTTTTGCAGGGGTTTGATATTAATTCCGACGCAATGGGAGAGAATGTCGCCGACGAGCGCGTCTTTCGCGACATATCCCCAGCCGGCGATGGAAGGCTGCACATCAGCCTCACCACCCTGACCGGAGCGCCGCAAGTCAACGCGATCGAAGTTCTGCCGGGCACATCACACAAGCAGCTCCCGATTCGGCTCGTCATGCAGGCTGCGACATTTACCGACCACAACGGCCAGGTGTGGCATCCCGATGACTATTATATGAACGGGCATCTCTCCGATCTGCATCATGAGATTGACGGATCGACCGATCCAGAATTGTTCTCTACAGAGCGCTATGGACATTTTTCCTATGCCATTCCCGTCGATACCCGCGACCGATACACGTTGATTCTGCATTTCGTCGAGCTTTACTTCGGAAGTCAGGCCGGCGGTGCGGACGGCATCGGAAGCAGGGTCTTTAAAGTGATGTGTAACGGTGAGACCCTGCTGGACAATTTCGACATTTACAAAGAGGCCGGAAGCCTGCACGTCCTAACCAAGATCTTCTATCATCTCAAGCCCTCAGCGCAGGGCAAACTCAACTTGACCTTCGAACCCATTGTGAACAACGCGACCATCTCGGGCATCGAAGTTCTCGACGAATCGCAATAAAACCGCCGCGCCGCTGGGTGGAATTCCCTCAACTCGTCTGACGTTAGGAGGCGAGTCGCTCAGATTGCTACCGAATCGCGCTGATTAAGACTGATAAGTACCCAAATGTCGGCATGGCGACTGGAATCTCGCGCCGTGCCGCCAAGTCGGGGTCCCAGGATGCTCCCGGAGCCTGGGGCGTTTTTCAGTACCGATCCGGCACCGGGGCTGCGGTTTCGGACTCAAGTGTTTACTCTTGAGTTATTTCAGGATGGGCGACAATAGGGCCAGAGCCCCAGTTTGCTGGTGGCGGCGGATCGACCACGTATTTTTTGAATACCTGCCGCATGCTCGCTGCATTAGCATTTCCACTGGCACAGAATGTCGCGCGGGCCAGCCTTGGATAGCGTAGATAGAGCGGGCCAGCGGAAGCAGGACGGCGGCGATGATGAGAAGTCCTTCACGTGCGCGATGAGACGTCTCCGAGGCCAAATCGAACCATCAGGAAAAGACCCCAGCTCGTGGTGGATGGATCGCGACTGAGGCCTGCGCCAAAAGCAAATCAGGCGGCTAAACCGGTTCCTGAGTTACCGTGCCCCGAAGCCATTGCGCTCAAGTGGCTCTTTCCTCAAGAAAGAGCCACCTTGCACAACTTCTAGAAAAGGCCACATCCACTTGGCCTGCCCGATGTTTTGTACCAGTTGGATTGTTAGTGTAGCGCAGTGGGTGAGTTAGTAAATTCGCCGCCGTAGTCGGGGGTGTGGGAAGGTGGGAAGCGTTCGTTGCTTTCCACCTTTCCATGCCCCGTTGTCGTTTCGGCCTGCCATGCTGCTGTTGCCGGAGGTCTGTACCCCAACGACGAGTGCGGCCTTCTGGTGTTGTAGTAGACGCGCCACCGTTCAGCCAGCACCTGCACCTCCTTCAGTGAGTAGAAGATCTCCCCGTTCAGGAATTCATCGCGCAGCTTCGAGTTGAAGCTCTCGCAGTACCCGTTCTCCCAGGGAGTGCCGGGTTCGATGTACAGAGTCTTAGCTCCCGTTCGAGCCAGCCACTTGCGTAGGTTCTGGGCCACGAACTCCGGACCGTTGTCCGAGCGGATGTGCTCGGGGATTCCTCGCTCGACCATTGCGTCGGCCAGAACCTCGATTACGTTGCTGCTATTCAGCCGGCGCCCGGGACGGATCGCCGGGCACTCCCGCGTGAACTCATCGATCAGGTTCAGCATCCGTACCGTCCTTCCATCGTGCGTAAACGTGCTGATGGAGTCGTACGACCAGACGTGATTCGGCCGCTCCGGCCGCAGTCGCAGGCACGATCCATAGTTGAGCCACAGCCGCCCGCGCGGCTTCTGCTTTTGGGGAACCTTCAGCCCTTCACGGCGCCAGATGCGTTCGACCCGGTCCTTGCCCACTTGCCAGCCAGCCTTGTGCAGCTCCACCGTGATGCGGCGGTAGCCGAAGCGGCCATACTGGCTGGCCAGAGTGATGATAGCTCGGGTAAGTGCATCTTCATCGTCACGCTGTGTCGGTCGGTAGCGCTGCGTGCCACGAGGCTGATTGACCAGTTGGCACGCATGTCGCTCGCTCATTCCATGCTCACTGGCATGGCCCACCGCACAACGCCGCCGCTCCGGGCTTAGAAGTTTCCCGAGGCGATGTCCTTCAATACCAGGTTATCCAGGCTCAGGTTCGCCACCAGCCGCTTCAGCTTCGTGTTCTCCTGCTCCAGTTCCTTCAGTCGCCGAGCCTGGTCCACTTGCAGTCCGCCAAACTCTTTCCGCCAGCGGTAGTAGGTTTGTTCGGTGATTCCGCCTTCTCGGCAGGCTGCCGGCGTCGTCTTGCCGTTCGCAACAGCCACTTCAACCTGCCGAAGCAAAGTCACGATCTGCTCCGGCGTGTGCTTCTTCCCTCGTGCCATTCCAGGCTCCTTTCATTCCAGTTTCTCTCATTGCAACTGGTACAAAAAACGTTGGGCACTCCACCTCCTTTGCGGGGAGACTACGGTCCTACTGAACGATGCGCGGGCAGCCAGCTACCGGCGGCACGCGACGGGGTGCGGCTGCTCAGGTTGCAAAGGGGGATCTGATCTTTGGCGAGTGCAATCGCAGGCAGCCGCTTTGATCGGAAGTACCGAAAATCGAAATAAGCCAAGCCATTTTTAACTTGATTTCTATCAAATGCGCAGGTTATCCTGCCTGCCACCGCAGGTAAGTGTAGGACTTCCCCTCGGGTAAGGCTCGCCGGCTTCATGGAAGGAAGATACGTGCGCACCCTCCTGGCTCCTGACTTGCAGCGAAAGCAGAAGTGCGTCCCTGGCGCGCGACCCGGTTGGTTGCCGGGAGCGGTGTTGCTGGCAATGCTAGCTGGTGTAGCGGCGCATGGGCAGGGCGTCCCCACGATTACTTCCATTGTTCCGTCGAGCGTGACGGCAGGCGGCCCGGGATTCACGCTCACCGTAAACGGCACGGGATTCTTCGCTGGGTCGGTGGTCCAGGTGAATGGAGCGGGCCGGACCACTGCATTCGTGAGCGCGACGCAAATTACCGCGGCGATTCTGGCCTCGGACATTACGACCCAGGGCACCGATGAAATCACCGTCTTCAATCCAGCGTTGGCTGCAGCCGGGGGCACATCGGCGCCATTTCCGCTGATTGTGAACGCTGCGGCCGGACCTCCTCCAGTGCTGACCAGCGCGGCTCCCGGCCTCGCGGTGCAAGGAGCAGGCCGAGTGCAGCTTACGCTGCAGGGTGCAAACTTCAGGCCCGGCGCCATGGTGGTCATCTCGCCACAACTTGCGAGCCTGGCCAACTCCAACGGCCACACCCAAGCGGCAGACATTGCGGTGTTGACCGTGAATCGGATTTCCACCACGCTGATGACCGCGACCGTCAGCCTGAGCCCCGGCGCGTCTGTGGGACTGCGCGCGATCGACGTGCTGAACGCCGACGGAACTTCCACGGCAACACCGATTGGCCCGGCCGCCGCGGGCAGCGGAACAACGCAACCGTTACAGATCAGTTCTTCCACATCCATCGGCGCGCCAGTGTCGGTGCTCAATCTTGCATTGCTTCACCCGCGCGACGGGACAGTGGTTTCTCTTGGCGGCGAGCTTTATGCAGAGGCGGTGATGTCGGGCGCGGGAACGGGCACGATCATCGGCCAATGGCTCTGGGATAACCGGGTTGTCGAGCAGTTTGCTGTGAACCTGGTTGCCGGCCAAAGTGTCACTGTCAGGACCAAGCAGCCGTTGCCCACATGGTTTCTAGGCGGACACACCGTGCAGTTGCGTATGCAGCAACCGAGCCAGATCGCGACGCGGCCGGTAACGGTCGTCGTGAATCCTGCCGGATGGCAACTTGAAGAGCTTCTGGCGCCGGTGTATGGGGCAGCGTCCACGGATTCAGAGCCTCCCGCTTTGCTATGGGCGCCGGTTCCGGGGGCGGTGCGCTACCAGGTAGGATTCTCGACGCAACCATATTTCTCGTCTATCTCGGACTGGCATAACGCTGACGACAATCACTGGCAGGTCCCCGCTGAAGTTTGGCGCCAGCAACCTGAGGGCAATCTTTACTGGACGGTTCGCGCCGTGGACAGCGCCGGTGCAACGCGCAAACCGCTTCCGATGCGACCCATCGCGCACCTGCCGCAAGGCGCCCTGGCCCCAGTGAGTGCTGCTTTGACGCAATCGGCCGCCGGACACATGTCGCTTGATTGGAACCCCGCGAACCCTGGCGCATTCTATCTGGTCACCTTGAGCAACGACGCTGAGGGCAACAGGGTTCTGCGGCGCTATCTGACAGACAAGGGAACCCTCGATCTGCACGCGGTGGAAGGGCTCATCATTCCGGGCCAAACGTACTTTTGGCGCGTGGATGTGTATTCACATTGGGGCGACTTTCTGTTTTCGGGGCCGGAACAGCGATTTGTCGCACCGCGTGTTCCCGGACCTCCGTCGGCGCGGATGAGACAACCAACCAGAAGCTTGAATGTCGAATTCGTTTCGCTGACGACGCTGCGCAGGCACGGATACTTCGATCTCTCCTCGCAGATCACTAAAGAAGCGCCCGCGCCGAATAGCAGCGTGAGCCAGACCGAGCCCGCGATCAGCGTTCAATTCCAGGCGCCTGTTAATCCCGCGGACGTGAGCCTGGCGATGGACGACATCGATATTACGTCGCTGGCGCAGGTGAGCCAAACGCAGGTGGCGTATACGCCGCAGCTTCCGCTTTCGAACGGCGAGCACGACGTAAGCCTGACGGTGGGCAACGAGGGATCCGGATGGAAATTCACCGTGTCTGCGCCGACAGCGGCGCCTGCAACGCCGAGCCCCACGCCTTTCCAACCGGGTACCGATGCTGAAGCAGCGCCAACGCCGAGTTCGTCTTCCGCGCTTGGAGCTTCGTTCACACGTGCGCCCGCACCGGCGAAGCCCGCAACACCAAAGCAGAAATTCGGCGGCGAAATCGATATGCAAATCGGATCTACGACGCAATGGGCCTCGGGCTCCAATCCGCCGGACTCGAACGATCTGACGCTCTCGGATCGCATGATTTTCCAAGGCAACCCGTGGCAGCCGGCGGTGAATGGAAGCGGATTGCTCGACTCGGTGCTGAACCCTGCGGCCCTGCGCTCCAGCATAGGGCGCGTGAATGACTACGTCGCACAGTTCGAGCGCAAGGGTGAACACTGGGGCCTGGGCATGCGCTTCGGCATCGTTTCGCCGGCTCTGTACACCGATGCGCAGTTCGTGACTGCGGCAACGCCGCGCCAGGGAGTGGAAGCCACGCTCACTACGCCCGGCGGTAACCTTGGCTTCTATACCAATACCAACGACGAGGCGCTGGGCGGCGGCGCGGGAATCTCGTTTCATCAGCGACTGCTGGGCGCAAGCTGGCAGGCGCCGTTCCCGAAGTGGACGGAGTTCCGCCTGATGTGGCTTAGCGCGCGCGACATTGGCGCGCCGACCATCGTGGAGTATGACTCGGAAGGCAATCCGATTGTCGTGCCCAATCCGGTTGCGCAGGCTTCGCGTGGGGATGTCTACGGCGGCTTGCTTACGTTCCGTCTCCCCAAGAACTGGCAGTGGCAATCGGAATACGCGTGGAGCTACGATGATGCGAATCTCTCCGATCCGACAGTGAAGACGCTCTTCGGCCGCGCGTGGAGGACTGGCCTCTCCGGGTCCGCAGGCAAGGTCGCGCTCAGCGCGGATTTCCGCGATCTCAGCGCGAACTTCGGCAATCCCGCCAATCCCAGCCTGACGCAGTCGAGCAACCCAGATCTGCGCGGCTTGGATGCTTCAGCAAGCGCGCCCACAAAGGCCGGGACATTTGCTGTCACCTATAGCTTTCTGCAAAACAACGTGAAGTCAGCCACCGCCGTCGAACTCGACCTGAACACGGCGACTGAAACCTGGTCAAAGCCGCTCGGCGCGAAGACCAACCTTAGCGTCAGTTCGACGCAGTCGATCACCAAGACAGGCAATGTTCCGTCGGCGTTGCAAGGCCAGCCGCCCTCGCAAAACGGAAGCGCCGACCAGCGCGACATTTCCGGCAACGTCACGGTGAGCCGCCAGGTGGGCATGGTCTCGCTCAATGTGGGCGGCACGCGGGACTGGCTTAGAAACAACATTCAGCCCAGCGCCGGGGCGATCACTTCATCGATTTCCGCCGGCGCGAATCTGGTTACAAAGGGCTTTTTCCAGTGCAACACGCAAGTCAACGTGAGTTGGGTGGCGGCAGATCCAGTGGCAATTGGCGATACGCGCAACATCAGCGTCTACGTGCAGCCCGCACTGGCCTGGAAGAGGCCGGGTCTGCAGATTTCTCCGCTTTTGAGCGTGGTGCAGGCCGAGTCGGAACTGGCGAGCGGCACATTTACCAGCAACACGCTCACCGGCCAGTACGGTGGGCGGCTGGCGTGGACATTGCCCGGCTGGCTGAAGACAAGCACCCTCTCAGCGCAGGGAAGTTACAACCAGAATCACGACAACGTGAACCATGTCGACACGGCGACAACGCAGCTTGTTGCCATCTGGACCTTCGCATGGGGACACAAGAAGACCTTCTAAGAAGAATGCATGCAGGTGGCGCGAGCCAATACGTGTTTGGAGCGAGAACAAAGCGCGAGGTTGCGCTCCATGTGGATGGCTCGCGCGCTGCTCGCCGTTTTTGCGATCGCGCTGGCAACTGGCGCGTGGGGACAAGCCGCCCCGCGCGGCAATCCTTTACTCACGTCGTACAGTCCTACGCAAGGAACGCAGGGAACGACCGTCACCCTCACGTTTACGGGAGCGAATTTTACTCCGCGGCAACCCAAGGTGCTCTTCACTCCTTCGCAGGGCTTGAATGTGAGCAGCATCTCGGCGGTGTCGGCAACTCAGATTGTGGCCCAGGTGCAGATCGCCGCAACTGCGGGTGTTGGCAGCTACCGGGTCGACTTGCAGGACGCCGATCACGACATGATCGCGGGAACTCCATTCAATGTGGTCGCGGCAGTGAAGCAACAGCCGGCTTGCCCCAATGGCGCATTTGCGGCGACCTGCGAAGCGCCCGCGCCCACGATCAAAGAGATGTCGCCGCTTTCGGGCAAGCAGGGAACGACGGTTGTGCTCACGCTCTCCGGCGCCAACTTCGCCGCGAATGAGAGTCTGCAGCTTATCCCCTCAACGGGCCTGACGATTGGGCACAGCAACCTGCTGAATGCGAACCAGGTGCAGACGCAGATCACGATTGCGGCGAGTGCGCCGCTAGGTCCGCGCGCAGTGACACTGCTGGCCGGTAACTATCGCACGCCGGCGCCGAACACCTTTACAGTCACGCCGGGCTTGCCAAATCCGCAAACTGCTCCCATGCAGATTCTTCGCCTGGTTCCGAGCCAGATCACGGCAGGCGCGCAGAACGTGGACATCGCCATTGAAGGCAAGAACTTTGTACCTGGCATCCAAGCGACGTTCAGTGTAGGCGCGGGAGTTCCCGCCGCGGTGTTTGCCGCGGGACCGGCGCGGTATGTGAACAGCACCGAGATTCACGTGACGGTGAACGCGCTGGCAACGGCGCTTCCTGGTGGGCGTGACATCACGCTCGAAACGCCGGAGCATCAGCAAGTGACGGGCCCGCGCATGCTCGACGTGATTGCGCAGGCGGTTACACAGGGACCCCCGCCGGCGCTCAAGATCACGCCCATCACGTTGCAGAAGTTTACGATGGGAAAAATCGTCCTTGACACGCCGCAGTGGGGCGATCAATACGAGGGAGAGACCCAGCATGACTACGGGATACCGGTGCTCGATGACAGCGTTCAATTCTCATGGCACGAGCAGAACCCCGGCATCGCCGACTACTACGTGCTCAACATTTACCTAAAGGACGGCGTCACGCTGCTCGCTTCAGAGCGCATCAATGGCATCTCGATTCTGGCAATGGGCGGCAATCAGACCACGCTGATGAAGGTTCCGAACTATTACGATCCCGACGCGGCGTTTCTCGCTTCGGCGCTGGAGCCGTCGAAGTTCAAGATGGCCCCTGCCGGCTTCCATTATTCGTCGCACAGTGCCCCAACTCCCACGGTCATCAATGGCGTCATGATCTATAGACCGCCTGCGCCATCAAGCTCCAGCCCGCAACTGGCCGAGGGCGATCTGCAATGGGAGGTGGTTGGGTATCACACGTACAACACAAATGGCGTAGCGTCGCAAGCGGCCAATCCGCCGACGAAATCGGGCAGCGGGCAATCGACCGCGCAGAACTACGCGGCCAACGCGCAGCATGCGGCTGGCTTGCAATCGAACCAAACGCCGACGCAACCGCAGACGACCGATATCGAAGTTGAAGTTTCGGATCGCTGGCCGCTCGACCGGCCCGCCGCTCCCACGGGAATGTCCTGCCCGGCAAGCGGTTTTGGCAATGGGCTGAATGCGCTGGACATCGATTTGAGTGGCGGCGAAACCAGCTACTACGCCGGCGATCGTTTCGTGGTGGCCGGCAACTTCGATCTCACCAACTCGCCCTACGCAACCAATCCCGATTTGATCTACGTGCCGGGTTCCAAGAAATCCGGTCAGGTCGTCGGGCAAGTCGGGCAACTCGCATTCGACAATCTGTTCATCGACTGGGGCGACGGAACCGTGCAGAAGATTACGGCGGTCCCCAACGACTCGAGCATGACCAATTGGAGCCGGGGTGAAACCATGAACCTGCCCGCTCCGAACTCCCAGTCGACCAGGACATTGCTATCCGAAGGCATTAATGTTCATACCTACAACAACCCTGTCAGTTACATCATCCGCGTTTTCCAGCTCTCCGAGGCAGACGCGCAGCACGTGAATGCGTCGCTGCTCGGGGCCAGCGTCGATGGGCCGGGAGGATCGCCCTTTCTGCAGGCGGCGACAGTGAACAAGCTGGTTTCACTGAATAACGGCGGCGGCGCCACTTCCCAGGGCTCCGTCGGCAGCGCATTTCAAAGCGTCCTCGTGGACGCATCGGCGCCTGTCCTCTCGAAGAACGGCAACGCGTCTTCAAGCTCAGGCGCCAGCCCTCCGCCGGGTCCCGATCTTTCGGCAATTACTGCGCGCGCCTACATGATCTTCTGCGCCAACAAAACTCTTACCGTGCCGGAAGACACGGTTGCGGATGGGCAGTTGCACTTGAAAACCATTGCCGACCCGGACTTCCCCGGCCACGACAATAAACAGTACAAAATAGCCAACCATCTGCAGCCCGCAGCGCTCGGCAATTCGAGTAGTCAAAGCGCGCCCGCGACCTTGCATGTCGAGGCGCCCATGCCATCGCAAGCGCCTTCCTCGGGCAAACCGAAGGTCGAAATCGAGCCCATGCGTCCGGGCGGTGGCAATGTGACGGCCGACGCCACATGCAGCACCTGCGACGATGCCGCCGTGGCGCAGTCGGTGATTGGGTACTATGGCCAAGGCGAGGTGCAGGTCACCTGGCATGTGGACGGCGACACCATGCAGCAGACGTTTGCGCTGGGTCCCTCGCAGCAGCGCAAGATGATCGCGCATCCGCAGCCGGGGCAAGCCGAGCCGCAGATTATCGTGTCGGACAGCCCACCCTACAGTCCAGACTTCGACACGCCCTCCCCACTCCTTACCAAGACGTTGGGTATGCACACCGTGAGCGTGGAGGCCGTAATCGCGCCTGAGCCCACGCTGCCTAATCTGTCGATTGGCGTGCGCGAGACGCTCAGTAAAATCACGGCGAGCAGCGGCACCAGCATCGATCCGGAAGCCGTGTCGCAGGCGCAATCACTGTTGAACACCCTATCGCCGCCCGCGGGCAGCAATCTGCCTCCGCTCAAGGTAGGCATTCTCTCCAGCTCAAACCAGAGCGCCGGTGGGCTGGGAGCAGTGCAGTATGTCAACGGGCCGCTCGAGAATCTGGTCAAGCACTACAAAATTAAACTTGCGGCCGATTCGTATGTGGCATCGAATGTCCGCCACTACGAGGTAGTTCAATCCGATCCGTCGAAGCCGTGTAAATTCCTCTTTCCCGTCACCAGCGGCGGCGCCTTCGAGATCGCGGACATTCAAGGCCACATCACGCAGCAAGGCACGCAATACTCGGGCTCCGGCAATCTGGTGATTCATCTTGCCAACCAGTCGGGCGTTGCGACAGGCGACGGTTACGACACCTATCCTCCCATTCCCATCAGCTTCACTAACTGGAATGTTCCCGACGGCCTGACCGTCACGTCGGGAACCATCGACATTTCGCCCGGCATCACGCTGCTAGCCAGTGCGCCAGGAGTCAAGGGGACCATTGATCGCATTCAGGGCCACACCTCGGGCCAGGGAGGCGCGGCGCAGGGAGAAGTGGACGCAACGATGAGCCTGTCCCTCGCCGACGATACACTGCGCGAGCCGGGCGAATTGCCTGTTTCATGGAGCGGAGTGACTTCTGAGCTCCACGCCAACGGCGACTGGATCAAGGAAGGCCTCTCCATGCCGGAGACGCTCATCGGCTGGAGCGGCTTCCAGATGCAGTCGAACGATGTGCGCATTGACCTGAGCCACTCGAGCGGTGACGCAGGTGGCGCGCTTTGCGGCGGGCTTAGCGGTGGCGACTGGGTGGGCGTGCGCTTCCCGTCGCTCACGCTCATCCCTTACACCATGGGGCTGGTCCAGTCTTCCTCGTTTCAGTTCAACGTCAACGACTGGGGAATCGTCGGCCACAACCTCTGCGGACACCTTGTCACGCCGCAGCCTTTTAAGGCGCCGCTCGAAGACGGCACCGTGAGCTTCGCTTCCCTTGAAGCTACGGCTGCGCCTGGCCAGGGCGACTTCAGCGCGACGTATCATGGCATGGACATCTACGTCCCCTGGCTCGATACGCACATCACCGGCGATGGCCATCTGCAATCGGGTGGAGGTAAGCAGGCCACCATCACATTTCCTTCCGGCGCGCCGTCGGTCACCAAGACGTACGGGAACATTTCATTTACCGCGAAGAACCTGGTATTTACACAGGTGCAGGGCCTGAGCTGGGCGGTGCAGACCTCAACCGTCTACACCTTCAATGCTGAAGGCAAACCCTTCGCAACCATTCCAATCACGCCGTTCTACTTTGGCATGAATGGCCACGCCTATCTCACCAATGAAGCCGGTTCGGTCGATGTTCCGCTCGGCGGCAGCTCCAAGCTCGGCCAGACGCCTGTGGATCTTGTCTCCGCGCACATCACAGTACCAATCAGCGGCAGCCAGATCTTCACCGCACTGTTCAGCACCCACGTTCACTTGTCAGAGGTGATGGCCGCAGCGCCGATGCAGGTGAACTACGAGCTCGACGAGTCAGGCACAAACATTACCCAGCAAGGCCCGACAAATTCCCCGTTCACGGTCGACGTTCCGTATCCCTCGGGGCAGCCGAGTTCTGACGCCAAGGTGCACCCGGTTTACAACGGTGGCAGCACCACCGAGTACTCGGGGACGGTGGATTTGAGCGAGTTGGGCGGACCACCGGTGACAGCGCAATTCCGGCTGGGCTACGGCAACGGCCACGACTACTGGTTGACGCGCGCCATCATCAGCCTTGGCGATACGGGCGTTCCCCTCGTTCCCGTGCCGCCCATCATGAACCTCTACTCAATTTCCGGCGGCATGGGCCACAACTTCCCCATCAATGCATTCACCGATACGGGCGACCTGAACGCTGCCAGCCCCGTCTACGACAATTCGTTCCTCTTTTACGCAGGCATGCGAGTGGGCATGCCCGATCATTTCACTTACACGCTCGACGGCGATCTAACCATCAAGGCCAGCGGCCAGGATGCGGGCGCTCGCATGGACTTCCACGCCTGGCTGCTTAAGCTGGCCGACAATGGCAATGGCGATTTTCAGGGGTACTTTCAATACGCGGGCGGAAACTTCGATGGGCGCTTGTGGGGCCAATTGTCGTTCATGGACGGATTGGCCTCGCTTAGTCTTGGCGATAGCGCCAACAACGCCGCCGTCGATCTGCATTTTGGCAACGGACCATGGCATATCGATGCGGGCAAGAAAGAGGGCCCGCGAATTCAGGGTCACTTACTCGTCTCCAATGCCGACATGTACCTGATGCTGTCGGACCAGGGACTCTCCCTGGGAGGCGGAATCAGCATCGATCTCGAAGTGGGCGATAACTCGGTGGCGTCGGCATATGTGAAAGGCGACGTCGACGCGGGCGTCACGATCACGCCTCAGCCGCACATCTCCGGGGACTTTTCGGCCAATGCAAGCGCGGGCGTGTGCGTGTCGGGGGTCTGTGTTTCCGATTGGGTGAACGCGCAGATCCACGCTGAGGCCCTGCCGCTCGATATTAATGCGAGCGCTTCGCTTGGCCTGCCATGGCCTTTGGGCAGCGTTTCGTTCTCGGTGCATTTATGAAGAGAGTCTTCGGCAAACTCGCTGCCATCGGTACTCTTCTGTTCGCGCCGTTGATCTGCGCGGCCCAACAGAACGGCGGCGCTGTCTTTGCCGTCTCGGATGGCCACGGGAACATTCAGTTGTTGTGGTTTCCCCCAGCGCAGCAATGGCCGGCAGGCGGCTGGAGCGTCTCCGACACTTCGGGAAACGTGCTGATTCCCCACGTAGTAATAGGAGATGCAGCGGCTCTGGCCGCGTTGCCGATTGAAGACGCCGATACCATCAAGCGGTTGCCCGATGTCCTCGGCAAGCCGCAGGCCAACGAAAAGCAGCAGCAGAACTTCATCAACTTGCTCGGGCTACGGGCCTTCAGCGATCCGAATTTCGCTCGCGCGCTAGGTCTCTATGCGACTCTTGCCAACGTGTCGCCCGGTGCGCGCGCCTACACCGTCCAGGGCCTTGACGCCCAAGGCAGTCCCACGGGCGTCAAGCTCGTCTCGCAGCCGGTGGATGCATCGCAGGCCACGGCGCTGCCTCCTTCGCCCGATGGAGTGCAGGCCAGGGTGGATCAGACCGGTGTTTCGCTCTCCTGGAATCCACCAGCCGAGAATCGTGCGCTGCCCGCGATTACATGTGTGGTCGAGCGGAATGGAAGCTCCATCAGCGTGAAGCCGTTTGTTGTGGGCACGCAATGGAATCCGAAGCTGGCGCTGGTAGTGGACCGCAGCGCGCCGCCGAACACAACCGTGACTTACAAGGTTTACACCGCGGACGCATTCGGCCGCCGGAGCCAGCCTTCCTCGATTCGCATCTTCTTCCCGGACTTTGGCGCGCTCGCGCCACCGGCAGTGGTGCAGGCGGCAGGATCGCCGGGAAAGATTGTAGTGACCTGGACTGCCGGGCAGAAGCCCAATCTCGCCGGCTATGTGGTCGAGCGATCGTTCATGCCGGACGGACCCTGGGAGACGCTGATGACGCAGGCGCTGGCACCGGGCACGGGCCAGTACGAGGACGATAACCTGCGCGGCGGGACATCCTACTACTATCGCGTGCGCGCCGTTGGCCCACGCGGCGATCTCGGGCCGCCGTCATTCGCCGCCAGCGCCATCCCGACGAATCCGGGCGCGCCGCCTGCTGTCACCGGTCTTGCAGCCGATGCGGGCCAGACCCGGGTACGGCTCACCTGGACGCCCGTCGGTTTTCCTGTGGCAGGTTATTTTGTTGAGCGCAGCGCCGCAGCATCCTCCGGGCCAGGCGCGGCCGGGATCCACAAACTGGGTTCGCCTGAACTCGGCCGCTGTTCCCGAGCCACTGTACGACGACTATATCGGCACTGCATCCGGAACCACGCTCGAGTACCGCGTTCTCGCAGTGGCGCTCGACAATGCAGAAGGTCCGCCTGAGCAATGCTGTCGAAGTCACTCTGGCGGATCGTTCGTTGCCCGGCGAGCCCACCATCACGAGCGCATCCGGTGCGGGCGGCAAGGTGGTGCTGACGTTTGCGCCGGCCGTGCCCGAGGAGCGGACCGCACAGTTTCTCGTTTTGCGCTCAGGCAACGCCGCCGACCAGGGCGTTGTGCTCGGCGATCCGTTTGCCGGGTAGCGCGCGAGTGTATCAAGATCTCTACGTCAGTGCCGGCAATTCGTACTTTTATCGTATGGTTGCGGTTGACGCCGCAGGGAACCGCAGCGATGTCACTGATCCCGTCATCGTTCGCGTCGGGTCGGCCGCCATACCCAAGCCCGCAGTGCCGGTGCTCAAAGCAGCGAGCCAGCCTTCGCCCGGCGTTACGCTCCAATTTGATAAGGCGCCGGCAGGCCTCAGCGTGATCATTGAGCGCCAAGACGCTCCTGCGGCCGGTTGGATTCGCATCGCGGGCCCCATCGACGGAACGACGGCAAGCGACTACCCGCCCGTGGGCAATACGCAGATACGGTACCGCATCGCCTACGTCTCAGCTTCTGGAGAAACCGGAGATCCCAGCGACCCAATAGCTCTCGCCAATGCCGGATCGGGCGCGCCCGCCGCCCACTGATGAAAGTCGTGCTTTGACACGAATGGAATAACGAAAGGGCTTTTCGGCGTAGTGGCGCGTCGCGCCCTTTCGAGATAGTCCAGTCTGACCCACTCCATGCGATGAACGCACGGGCTGAAGCCTCGAGAATTCTGTGCGCCGTTCTTTGTTCCGCCCGGCGCCGAAAAACGATGGTTCTGGCCGTGACCAACTAACCGCCAGTTACTACTTGGCAACAATTCCGAACGGCACACTCAGATCTGAGACGATCGGAACTGAGAATTCGGCTTATTGGGAGTTAGGGGAGGGATTTTCGCCGGTCCGTCACAGGTGCAGTGGGCAGAGTCAGCGTTTCTCAAGCCACATGTTTTGAAACGGCTCTTTTCGTCCAAAATTACCTTTCGTTTTCAGTGAGATAGAAGGCACAATTCGCGAGGGCTTTGCGAACGGGAATGGCAGCTATTCCAGGGTTTTGGCCGTTTCAAAAGGCCGCCGCGGCGGTTCGATTTTCGACACCCCTTTTGAAACACGACATGTGAAGGCCCCGCCGGAGTTTCAACTCCGCAAGTATCACCGGCCGATCGGCCAACTGAAAGCTAATACGTCGGCAACAGCTGGAGCGGGCTACGCGTGTTTGGAGAATTTGGTACTGAGACAACGATGCAGGTTCTTGGAATACGATCGAGCGCGCTTTGCCGCCCGGTCATCCAAGTGGCCGTGTAGTCGGCTTCCATCTGTTTCTTCTTGCCTTCATACCAGCTGACATAAAACGGCCCGCCGGGGAAATGAGTGGAATCCTCATCGACTGCACAAAGAATCCATTTCATTCCGATTTTGATTGACTGATAAAGAACCACCGACGTGTTCGCCAAGCCCATGCTCCTTCCTCTGGTGTGATGGAAGCGAAGATGGGCTGGAATGAAGGAGCGCCAGCACTTGCCAGCGCGAGCCAACAGCTGCCGCCAGACGCCCACAAATAGTAAAAAGTAGTAAAAACGGACCTCGAAATCCGTTCTAAGTCGTTGATTGTAAAATATATGGCGGAGAGACTGGGATTCGAACCCAGGTTAGAGTTTCCCCTAAACACGCTTTCCAAGCGTGCGCCTTCAGCCACTCGGCCATCTCTCCGATCATGCGGGCTGACTGTCTGAGTTTACCATCTTCAAAGCTTTTGCTCTGTGGTGATCCTCAGGCCGATTCGACTCCGCAAGAAACGTCATTGCGGCGTTTTCCTGAAAGCGTATACAGCCCTGCGCGGGCTGGTTTATAGTGCCTTGTTGTCCGCCGCTTCATCATCTGGACATATCCGCGCCGGACATTCATCAGAAAGAGGCTGTCATGTCTCCCATCTCTCGTCGCTCCCTGCTCTCATCTGGATTAGTTCTCTCAACTTCGTCGCTGCTGGCTCGTGCGGGTTGGGCGCGTGCCGCCGCCTTTATGGCCACCGAGGCGGATGCCGGCGGGGCTGGTGCGATTGGTCCGCGCGAAAAATTGCTCTTCGACTCTGGCTGGAAGTTCCAGTTCGGCAACGGGACGGACCCGGCCAAGGATTTCGGTTTCGGAAACACGCAAGAAGACTTTAGCAAGACCGACAACTTCAAGATTGCGCGTGTGGGGTACGACGACTCGAAATGGCACTCGCTGAACCTGCCCCACGATTGGGCGGTGGAGCTGCCGTTCGTTTGGGACGACACGCTCGCACCGCATGGATTTAAACCGCTGGGCCGGCGCTATCCGGAAACAAGCGTGGGGTGGTATCGGCGCGAGTTTGACATTCCAGCGAGCGACGCCGGGCGAAGGATTGCGGCGGAGTTCGACGGAGCGTTTCGCGATGTGCTCGTCTTCGTGAACGGGTGCTTCATCGGCCGCAACGATAACGGCTACGCGCCATTCCGCTTCGACATTACCGATTTTCTTTCGGTGGGCGCGAAGAACTGCATCGTAGTTCGCGTGGACGCAAGCTTTGGCGACGGCTGGTTTTATGAGGGCGCTGGAATCTACCGGCACGTGTGGCTCACTAAGACCGACTCGCTCCACTTGGCGCCGTGGGAAAGCGTCGCTCGCGTCACGATGGAGGGACAATTCGTCGGGGTCGAGCTGGCAACGCGGGTCGAGAATCATACCGGTGAGGTAGCGCCGGCGACGGTATCGTGGGAGATCCTCGGCCCTGACGGAAAAACCGTAAACACAGCCGAAACGCGGGAGCAGCCGGTGGGCCCGTGCTGCGATACCCGGTTCAGCGACGACGGTTTCCTAACGTCGGCACATATCGACCATCCGATGTTCTGGTCCGTCGACTCGCCCAACCTTTATACCGCCATCGTCAGCCTCAAATCCGGCGGCAGAGTCCGCGACGTCGAGCGGATCACGTTTGGCGTGCGTACCGTAAAGTTCGACGCCGATCACGGCTTCTTCCTGAACGGGCAGTCGATGAAGATCCAGGGGACATGCAACCACCAGGATCACGCCGGAGTGGGCGCGGCTCTGCCTGATCGGATGCAGGCCTTCCGCATTGGAGTCTTGCAGCAGATGGGCTGCAATGCAGTGCGCACCTCGCACAACATGCCCACGCCAGAGCTGGTTGAAGCCTGCGACCGCATGGGAATGATGATGATGTGCGAGACGCGGCAGATGAGCTCCAGCCCCGAGGGGCTGGCGCAGCTTGAGACGATGATCAAACGCTACCGCAACTCGCCATCGATCATCATCTGGTCGATCGGCAATGAGGAGTGGCGCCTGCAGGGCGAACAGGCCGAGGAGGGCGCGAAGATTGCGGCAACGATGGTAGAGCGCTGCCATGAGCTCGACCCAACGCGCGTGGTCTCCGCCGCGGTGAATGGAGATAACGAGAAAGGTTTGTCCAATGCGCTCGATATCATCGGGTTCAACTACGGTTTGAATCGTCCCGACGGCTTTCACAAGGAGCATCCGACGCGGCCCATCTACGGATCGGAGACGGCGAGCACCATCTCCCAGCGCGGCTGCTATCAGACCGATCCTCTGCGCAACACGCTGAGCGCTTACGATGTGAACCACACGGTCTGGAGCCAGCTTGCCGAGGAGTGGTGGACGTTCTATGCCACGCGCGAGTGGGAAGCAGGCGGATTTGCGTGGACCGGCTTCGACTATCGCGGCGAGCCAACGCCTTATGGTTGGCCGTCGATTAACTCGAACTTCGGCATCGTGGACATGTGCGGATTTCCCAAGGACAACTTCTTCTACTACAAAGCGTGGTGGACCAAAGAGCCGGTGCTGCATCTTTTTCCGCACTGGACGTGGGAGGGCAGGGAAGGCGAGGAAATTCCCGTCTGGGTTCACTCGAACCTCGACGAGGTGGAGCTGTTTTTAAATGGCAAGAGCCAGGGCCGGCAGAAGGTTCCGCGGCTTGGGCACGTGGAGTGGAAAGTTCGCTACGAAGCGGGCGCGATCGAGGCGCGTGGGTGGAAGGACGGCAAACTCGTCTTAACTGAAAAGCGCGAGACGACAGGACCAATTGCGGCCGTCCGGTTGACGGCTGACCGCACGACGATCAACGCCGATGGCGAAGATGTTGTCGTGCTCACCGTCGATGCGCTCGACGGTGCGGGACGCGCTCTGCCAACGGCCGACAACATGATCACCTTCAAAGTCACCGGCGAAGGCGCGCTCATCGGCGTAGGCAACGGTGATCCCAACTGCCACGAAAGCGACAAAGAGCCGCGGCGCTCGCTGTTCAACGGCCTCGCACAAGCGATCGTGCAATCGACCAAAACGCCAGGGACGATATCAATAGAAGCCAGCACGGTGGTGCGAGGAAGCACGGTGGCCCCGGCAAGAATCGAAATCACCACGAAGCAGGTCGAGCTGAGGAAGTCCGTCGCGTAGCGACGGACCAGCAGGCCCAACAGCACGCACAGGCGCTGGCATAGAAGCAGCATGTTTCGCGATCAGGCTTTCGAGAAGGTCGTTCGAGGTGGGGCTAGAGCCGTGTTGGTGAATGCTCACTCCGCGGGCCGCAGGGAGACCCAGTAGCACCGGCGCCAGCAAAACTTGCAGCGAACGGGATGGAGAAGGAATAAGGCGAGGAGGAAATCGTAAGGGCGCAACTCGGCTGGTTTGAATTGATCGCAACTGCAGCTCGGGCACCTTCGCCGTATCCACATGACACGCGGTAACCAGCTCGGCCAGAACGTTGCATCAGCACTCATGGGAACTTCCTTTCGCGCGATCTTGATCCCGAACCACCATTCCATGCGATTTTCGTCGCCACCCGAGTTTCAAGCGAACGATGGCATCGATCACTGCTCGGTGCCGTCTCCCGCGCTGGAATTCGCATCCAGCCATGTGAGAAGACAACGAATGCTCGCCGTGGCTAAAGCGATGCTGGAATCGGCTGCTCCGTAATAAAGGTTGATGGTGTCTCCATCGGCGGCGATGGTTTGGCCGCAGGGAAATACGACGTCATGCACATCTCCGATGCGTTCGTATGGAGCTTCGGGACCGAAGATCCATGAGTCGCCGCGTTGCAGGCAGATCTCAGGTTGGTCGAGGTCAAAAAGGGCGAGGCCGAGGCGATAGATGCTCCCCGAGGCGGTAACCCGCACACCGTGATAGATGACTAGCCAGCCTTTGGGGGTTTCGATGGGCGGAGAGCACAGTCCGATCTTGTTCGCGTCCCACCATCCCCCGCGCCGCGCTACCAGAATGACTTTGTGGCTGCCCCAATGCCGCAGATCGGGGGAATACGAGATCCACATATGCGCGCCAGTGGTGGTCATGGGGCGATGAATCATGGCCCAATAGCCGTTAATTCTTCGCGGCAGCAGAGCAGCATCCTTATCTTCGGGCTGCATGATCACGCCGAATCTTTCAAAGCTGCGAAAGTCTTTGGTGAGCGCCAGTGAAACTCCCGGGCCGCCGCGCGCGAAGGAGGTATAGGCTACGGCATATTGCTCGAGTTCAGGAACGTACGTGATGCGCGGATCTTCGATACCCCAGATTTCTTCAGGGTATTCCTGGGGATTGGCCATCAATGTCGGCTTGGCGTCGATACGCCATCCGTTGATTCCATTTTGAGAACGCGCGGCGCACAAGTGCGAAAGGCCGCTGCGGTCTTCAACGCGGCAAAGCAGGAGGGTGTCTCCGTCGGGTAAAAGGACGGCGCCAGCGTTGAAAACGCTGTTGATGGCGTAGGGCCAATCGTGCCCGCTCAGAATCGGATTGTCGGAGTAGCGCGTGAGCAAAGGAAGATCGGTACATGCTCCCGGTTGCGGCTGTTCTAAAGCGGCAGGCTCGGGCAGATCGGGTGACTGCATCATTGGGTTCAAAAGGAGAAACTCATTTCCTGGTGCGTTGTTTCTGCGTGGGTATCGTTCGCTCCCTGCATCTGAAGGAGCGCCATGAGGTAGGAGAGCGTCGATTCCGCTCCCTGATTTTCATTGACGCGATCGGGATGAAGACCATCTTTGCAGCCGCCTGTGATCGCATCGTAGAGCGGCGCCTGCAGGTCATTCTTGCCGAGGAACCATTCGAAGACACGATGGGCTTCCTCGGCCCAGCGCTCCTGGTGTGTGAAAGTGTAGGCCTGAAGACAAGCGGCGATGGTGGCGCAGGCTTCAACAGGCTGCTGATCGAAGCGGGGTTTGTCGCCTCCCTGAGTGAAACAGTCACTGGAGCCGATGGGGACAAAGATATCGGGGTTACCGCAATGCTGAGCCGCAACGAGCCATTCGAGAGACTCGATTCCGGCGGCGATCATTTTTTGGTTGTTGCTGCGGCCGCCGGCCAGAATGAGTGCCTGCGGCAACCGCGCATTCGAATACGCAAGACTCTTTTCAAACCAGTGCCAGGTGTTGTCGCGGCTTCGCTCGTAAATATCGAGCAAGCGATTGGCGAGCGTGTTGCGAATGCCCTGGATCGCACGGTCACCGGGGAACCAGTCGAGATAAGCCTGCAATCCGAGCACGCTGAACGCCCACGCGCGGGGGCTTGAGAACGTCAATACTGCCGGCACGGCAGCCTCAAAGAGTCTTCCAGCGGCTCCCCGCAACCCCGCATTCTGCGAATGGCCCAATACCGATCCCAAGGCCCACAGTGCGCGGCCATGGCTGTCTTCGGAACCAACGTCCTCAAGCCACGTGCGATCGTAGCCTAGGAAATTTCTGAAACGGCCGGTATCGGAATGAAATGCAAGCCAGAGAAAAGCCAAGTAGCGGCGAGACAGACTGACATGATCCTCGCGGTGGATGGGCCCACCTCGCTCATCCAGAAGAATTGAGACGATGAGCGCGCGCGCGTTGTCGTCGGTGGTATAGCCTTCGCGCGTATTGGGCACAGAGAAGATTGCGTGCTGCAGGATGCCTGTGTCGTCGGTCATGGCAAACAGATGTCGGGTGTTCAAAGCTGGAAGATGCTCGATCGGGACAGTCAGTTCCAGGGAGGCGTCGTCCGGTTGAGCGGGTCTTGGCTTCAACGAGCGTTCAAAGCGTGCCCGCTGGAAGGTTGCCATGTAGGCGCGCGCGGTGGTCGGCCAGGTTGTTCCACGGGAGTGCAGATAGGCCCGCTTGCGCATGGCATGACGCTCGGCATCATTCTCCAGCAGCGCGATCACCGACTCGGCAATAGCATCTGGATTGTCAAACGGAACAATCACGCCTCTCTTGTCGGCGAGCAACTCCTTAGCATGCCAATAGGGCGTGGAGACGATTGCTTTGCCGGCTCCAAGCGCGATGGCCAGCGTGCCGGAGACGACCTGCGCCTCGTGCCGGTAAGGAGTGATGTAAATGTCCGCGGCGCCAACATGCTCCACAAGTTCTTCGTTGCTCACAAAGCGATTGTTCAGAATCAAGCTGGAGGAGACGCCAAGCTCGGCGGCCAGCGCCAGCAACTCTTCACGGTAGCGCTCGCCTTCGCGCTTGCGGATATGGGGATGCGTCACGCCGGAAACGATATACACGACGTTCGGATGGCGGGCGAGAATCGCCGGCAGCGCGCGGATGACATTTTCAATTCCCTTGTTTGGAGAGAGCAGACCGAATGTAAGCAGAACGGACTTGCCCTCGGTGCCGAACTTGTCCTTGAAATAGTTGGGATCCATGAAGGGCATATCGGGCACGCCGTGCGGGATGACGTCGATTTTTCCGCTGGGAACGGCATACACTTCGCGCAGCAGCTCGGCCGCAAGCTCGCTCATGACGACGAGGCGATCGGAGAGTTGAGCGATTTCTTCGAGCACGATACGTTGATTTGCGTCCGGTTCGCGCAGGACCGTGTGCAACGTTGTGACCAGCGGCATCTTCAATCTGCGCAGTAAAGCCAGAATGTAACGTCCGGCAGCGCCGCCATAGATGCCGTATTCATGCTGCAGGCAGACCAGATCGTTGCTGTTGAAGTTGAGGAAATCGGCGGCTCGCTCATAGGAGGCAATGTCCTCCTGTGTCAATTCCAGGCGCACTTGTTCCGGATAGTCGTAGCTCGAATCGGGATCGTTTACGGGGATGGCAAACAGGCGCTCTTTGCCAAATTCACCGGCGACCGCGTTGCAAAGGTCGGTCGTGAAAGTGGCAATGCCACACTCGCGCGGCAGATAGTTTCCAATAAATGCGATGCGCGTGGGCAATGGCAGGCGGCTGGCTTTCAGCGCGATAGGCAAGGACGCGGACGAACCCATTCTTCCTGCTTCCAGCTCGGGGTTTTTCGTTTCGGGGAAGGACATCCTAACCTCTTTTCCATCTTGATTCGATCCTCACCTAAGGTGCGCTGAGCAATTCCAGTGCGGACGCCGGCCACACGGGTCAATATTCATCTCTCGTGTTCCGACCTTCATGGCCTATCGAGCGGGCGCGGGTAGTTGCTGCCAGTCTCCTGCAATTTCAAGCCACGTGTATTGCTGGATCTGGCGCGGTTGCAAGGTGACCCTGGCGATGTAAAAGCCCGGATATTTCTCGGCCTGAACGGCAATCAGCTCGGCAGCATTGAATCGCCCGGCCACGGCCCTCAGGGCGTGTGCCAACGCTCGCTGGACTGCACCTTGTTCTGTGAGTCCAAGAGCTTTTCTGGCGCGGAGATTGTCAACCGGCATGAAGTGCCAGCCCTTTTGGCGAATCATGGTGTCGAAAACCGGCGCATTGATCTCTTCTACGCGCGTCCAATGTTCACCGACCGGCTCCGTAAGGGGATCCAGAGGCTCAGGAAGAACACACTTCTTGCGCAGGAAAACGGAGTGCGGTGTCACGCTTTCGCACTTTTAGGTACCGTGGGCGCCTCAGCGTGGAAAGAACCGGGCAAGTGACGGCCGGGCGCGGAGGATGAGCTGAATGATGAATGTTCCGCGACGAAATCGGCAGAGAATTCGGACTGGGTTGCATTCACTATGCTCGGCTCAGTCTCGGAAAAACCGGTTGCGTCGGGCTGGCTTTCGGGCGGGCACAAATGAATCTTCGCGAGGAAGGGAGGACGCATGTGATTCTTCACATCGCTTCGAATGATGATGCTCATGCCGGCTCCAGTGGATCGGTTGCGGAAGAGGAAGATGCTCGTCTGGAGCGAAGCCTGGAATGCCGAAGGCGAGAAGGGAAAAACGGGCTGCTAACTCAAGCATACGCCGATTCGGCTCTGTGTGCCGCTGCTTTTCCGATGCGTGGTTCCAATTGCTCAGACACCGTGGATACCTCCGACTAAGGTGAAGAATATATGGGCAGATGGATGATTACGCCGATCAAGTGGCGGGAATCGATGCGCCCTCGTGGAAACTAGACAACCCGAACCCATGGAGGTGGGCAAATGAATACCAATCGAGTGAACGGCAAGGTCGACGAAGTGGTGGGGAGCATCAAACGAAAGGCGGGTAGAATAACCGGCAATACGCCGCTCCGGCTTAAGGGCACTGCTCAGCAGTTGAAGGGGAAGGCGGAAAGCAATCTCGGAAAAGCTCAGGATCTAGTGCGTGGAGCCAACCAGGAAGCCAAAGTGCGACAAGATACACGCTCCTAATGGGGGCTGGTCTCGGCGCATCCGGCTGAATCGTGTCAAGGATTGATCCGAAGGGAATGCCAATCCATCTGTTTTGCCTTCCTCCGCCCCATCTCGTTGGATCCGCGCGCTGCTGAAGTCGCTTGGGCCCGGGATCATTACCGGTGCCGCCGACGACGACCCATCGGGCATTGCGACGTATTCCATCGCCGGTGCACAGCTGGGAACCAAACTGCTGTGGACTGCATTGCTGACATGGCCGCTGATGGCCGCCGTGCAAATGATGTGCGCCCGCATCGGCAAGGTCACCGGCCGGGGACTTGCCGGAAATCTCAAGCAACGATTTCCCAAATGGTTGCTGCTCGCGGTCGTTATCGCCCTTTTGATCGCCAACACAATTAACATTGCGGCGGACCTGGCGGGTATGGCGGATGCGGCTTCGATGCTGTCGGGGATCAATTCCCGCTGGTTTGTCGTGGTGTTTGCCCTTCTGATCTCGTGGGCCACCATCCGGCTCGAGTATCAGCAGATCGCAAGCGTTCTGAAGTGGCTGGTTCTGGTGCTTGTCGCCTACCCCATCACTGCGTTTGTTGTGGGAGCGGACTGGGGCCAGGTTCTGCGCGATTCTTTGATTCCCTCGATGCCGCATAGCAGGAACGAATGGGCGACGCTGGTGGCGATCCTCGGCACCACAATCAGCCCCTACCTGTTTTTCTGGCAGGCAAGCGAGGAAGTTGAAGAGGAGAAGTCGGCAGGCCAAACTACGCTCGCCTCGCGCAGAGGCGCCACGCCGGAGGAGTTAGGACTGAGAAATATCGATGTGGGCGTCGGCGCGTTTTTCTCGAATACGGTCATGTTCTTCATCATTTTGACCACCGCGATCACCCTCAACCGGCACGGCATCGTGAATATCGAAACCTCTCGCCAGGCAGCCGAGGCCCTGCGGCCGTTTGCCGGCAACTTCGCTGCGACCCTGTTCACACTGGGTGTCGTCGGAGTCGGATTTCTTGCCATCCCCACGCTGGCGGGATCGGCCGCATATGGATTCGCTGAGACCCTGGGATGGCGACAAGGGTTGAACAAGAAACTAACGGGCGCGCGCTGGTTTTACGCTCTGATTCTGGGTTCGACGGGGGCGGGGATTGCGCTGGATTTTATCGGGATCAACCCGGTAAGGGCGCTCTATTGGACAGCGGTGATCAACGGATTGCTGGCGCCATTCCTCATGGTCGCAATCCTGATCGTGGCGGCGGACAAGAAGCTGATGCAGGGCCAGCCGAGCTCGCGACTGGGATGGATTGTTGTGGCCATTGCGACTATCGCCATGTTCGCAGCCGGCATTGCGATGTTTGTGGTTTAAGCGAGCTCCGAACTTCCTGGCGTGGAGTGAACTGCCTCGGCAGGCTGCTCTCATCCGGCAGGAATATCGAGTTGATCTTTAGTCTTGCCGGACTCCCGGTGGCCTGAGCAAACTGTTCTGGCCGGAATTGAACGGAACCGGAATCGAAGTCGAGCAGGCGCTCGCGGAAGAATGTTCCGGAGTGAGATTTCCAACCGCGCGTGGAACGTTCGATGCTCTTTCGGTGGGCTTAATTGGGGCCGCATGGGGTTGGCTCGCCGGCCCTATCCTGCCCAGCCTCATGGCTCGCCGGTCTGCAAAGTACTTCTCAACATCGATTTTCTTGATCAGTGCCATTGGGCGCTCCGGTCATTCTGTTGGGTACCTGGAAGGATGCTCGTCTGAAGCGAAGCTAGACTGGCCGAAGGCGAGAAGGAAAAAACGGGATACTAGTTCAAGCATACGCGCGATGGAGTTCATTCAGTGGGGAAATAGCTGAGCTATAGTGCTCATCCCCCCCGAATGGAGGGGAAAATAGCGGACAATACAGTCCGGAGGCCTTCTATTTCTGCCCGCGGATGAAGTATCGTTTGTGGGTGTGAGGTTCGAATGCGCGCTGCGGAACTGACGGCTCCCCTGACATTCCAACTAACCGAAATGGATATCGACGACCCCGGGCCGGGCGAGGTCCAGGTTCGGGTAGAGGCTGTAGGCGTGTGCGGGAGTGACATGCATGCCTACACGGAGGGCGCGGTGGGCGGCACTCCCAACGCTTACCCAATGCTGCTGGGGCACGAGCCGGCGGGAAGGATTGTGAAGACGGGGGCGGGAGTGACAGGGCTGGCTGCGGGTGACCGCGGGGCGCTGGAGCCAGCGCACTATTGCTACCACTGCGAGTTCTGCTTGAGCGGCCACCATAATGTGTGCGCGAACATTCGATTCCTGAGCACGCCAGGTCATCCGGGATTTTTTCGCGAGCTGGTGAATTTACCGGAGGCGAATTTTCTGTCGATCCCGGGCGGGATGTCGTACGGCGAAGCTGCACTCGCCGAGCCGCTGGCGGTTGCTATTCATTCATTGCGCCTGGCGCAAATCGGCCCGGGCGAAACAGTCGCGGTGATCGGCGCGGGGCCGATCGGCCTATTGACGATTGCGGCGCTCAGAGCCACGAAAGCAGGGCGCATCTGGGCCGTGGATCCGCTGCCGCACCGCCGCGAGCTGGCGCGGGGAATCGGCGCCGATGTGGTACTCGAACCGGGCGAAGCCTTGGAGGAGATTCTCCGCGGAACGGGGCAGCGCGGCGTGGACTGCGCGATTGACTGCGCTGCAGGAGCGGAAACAACGAGCCAAGCCGCGCAGATCACGCGCAATGCAGGGCGCGTGGTGCTAACGGGGATTCATACGACGGCGCATGTGCAGGTGGATGCGTCGGCGATGCGGCGCAAGGAGCTGACTCTATTTAACGTGCGACGATCCAACCACGAGACCGAAGAGGCGCTGGAGTTGCTGGGGGCGCACGCGGCTTGGTTTGCGCCGCTGCTGACACACACTCGGGAGATCGATCGCATCGATGAGGCGTTCGCAATTGCCAGCCAATACCGCGACGGCGTGGGGAAGATGATCGTCAGGCCGTAGGGGCGCGCCCATTCTTTGAGTCGACCAGTCGAAATCCAGGGCACACAAGTTGCACTGCGGATGGCCCGGCCAGAACGAACAACTATGCTTTTCGCACGAGCGCTCTCCACGCGAAGAAGAACAGGACGAAAAAGACCAGGTCCGCCCAGGCGAATGGGACCCACATCGCCGGCACAGTGCCGATGAGCTGGTACAAGAAGACGACTCCGCAGTAAGCCGCCTTGAGGCCCATGCCGTAGTGAATCAGCTCGAGGCGACCGACGGGATCGGCGGCAATCCGGAGGAACATGATGCCAAAAACGATCACCAATAGCGCCGGAAAGTACACGTAGCCCCAGTGGTTTGGCGGGGTGACGCCCAAAGCACGATAGATTTGCGGAGAGGCGACGATCGCGACGGCGCCGAGGATAAGGTCGTACACGGCGGCGACGATAAAGAGAGGCTTAACCCATTTGGTGGACATTTGAACCTCGCGTTTGTGAATTGTTGTTGCGGTGCTTTGCGATGTAGTTTCGGCGAAAATCTGAGCGGCGCTTTTGCGTGCATTCGTCGGAGTAGATGCGGCTACCGAGTGTGCGCAGGCCCGCTTCGAGCTCGGCGACGGTCATCTTCGCAGGTTGGAAATTGACGTCAAAAAGAGTACAGAGTTCCCACGCTTCATCGCGAAGGATGCGGCCCTCGTTTTTGAGACGCGCGTAGAGCGGGGTGCCGGGGAAAGCGGTCTGGACGGTGATTTGGACGTCATAAAGGCCGCTGATCTGTACAAACTCCCAAATTTGATCGAATGATTCCGGACCTGTCCCATCGAGGCCAAGAATGAAACATCCATTTACGCGCACACCGCGATCCTGGATCTTCCGGATGGCCTCGAGATAGGTGTCGACGCGCTTGGCCTTCCAATTGGCTCGCTGCTCGATGCCGTCCACACCCGAGAACGTGGTGCTTTCGAAGCCGATCAGGATTTCGGCGCAGCCCGCGTCGCGAAGCATGTCGAGAAGCTCATCGTCGTCGGCGACAGAGAGGTCGGTTTCGGTGAACCAGCGGACGTCTTCGCCGGCAAGGGCGCGCAGGAGCTGTTTGGAGTGGGCCTTGTTTACGAAAGTGTTGTCGTCGGCGAACTCGACAAACGGGCGCTTCCAGAGGGCCTTGATGGCGTGAATCTCAGCGATGATGCGCTCGACGGGCTTGATTTTGTAGGTAGGCGAGATGCGGATGGAAGCGGCACAGAACTCACACCGAAACGGGCAGCCGCGTTGCGTCTGCACGGTGAGGCGGTTATAGCGCTCGATGTCGAGAAGATCGAAGCGCGGCATAGGAGAGTTGGCAAAAGAGTAGTTGAGGTCGCGTGCGTCGTAGGCGGGTTTGAGCTCACCGCCGGGAGCAAGCAGGTCGGCGATAATTACCGGCCACACGGACTCGCCCTCGCCGATCACCACCGCATCGGCATGGCAGTGGGCCTCATCGGGCAGGGCGCTGACGTGAAGACCACCAAGGATCACTCGCGTGCCGAGGAGGCGATAACGGTCGGCCAACTCGTAGGCTTCGCCGATTTGCGCGGAGAAGCTGGAAATCGCGACTGCATCAAATTCCTCGGGAACGCCGGCGACATCCTTCAAGTCCGGGACCTCGAGGTAGCGCGTTTCGATTTCGGGAGGGGTCAGGCCGGCCAGCGTGAGCAACCCCAGACTGGGAAGAGAAGCGATGACTTTGTTGCGTTCCACAAAGCCGGGAAGGGTGAGCCCAAGCGCGGTCAGTTCGGGGTTGTGCGCGCGAACGCCGCTCATGGCGATGAGTCCTAGTTTCATCGGCGCCACCATCCGATCAGGATCGCCAGAACGCCGACGGCGACGGAAACGACCGGGATTGGGAAGAGATGCCGCATGGGCTTACGCCAAGCGGAAAGGAAGCAAACTGTCGGCATGGTGATGGCGCCGACGACAAGTGCCCATGAGGCGACTTGTAGATAGTAGCCGGACAAGAGAAGCTGCCCCGCAGTGGCGGCGAAGATAAGGTTGAGGAAACCGAGTCCAAAAAATGAGATGTGTCCGAGACGCGTGAGCCTGCGCGGATACGACGAGTAACCGCCCATCCAGCCGTCCTGGTGGAAGAAAAGGCCGATGAATGCGCCAGTGAGCACACCGGCCAGCATCCCCACCCATCCGCCGATCAGATTTACTGTCGGCATGCGCGGTCCTTTCTGATCTGCGCCACAATTAAGTCCCACCCATGGTGGGTTCGCGTCGAGAACAGAATACGAAAGCAAATTTGCAGAATTGTATCGCAACTATGCAGAACTTGTTGCGGAATCGGTTGTGAAATTCTAAGTGCACAGAGGTTTCACAGGGTAGAGGGCCAGAGCGCAGATACATTGGAGAGATGGAGCAGCGGCGGGCGGAGTGGCGGCAGGAGCTGAGTGCGATGGTGAAGCTCGCCGTGCCGGTGGTGCTGAGTGAGCTGGGCTGGATGCTGATGGGAGTGGTCGACACCATGATGGTGGGACGGCTGGGCCCGGCGGCGATTGGAGCGGTGGCCGTAGGCAATGCCGTCTGCTACACGCCAAGCATGTTCGGCATGGGCCTGATGCTGGGGCTGGACACGCTGGTGGCGCAGGCCTACGGGCGCAAGGATCACGATGAGTGCCACAGGTGGCTGGCGCAGGGCGTCTATCTGGCGTCGATTGCCGCGGTGCCGATCATGGTTGGGATCGCGCTCGTCAGCTTTTTCTTTGGACGTTTCGGAATTGCCATGGAAGTTGCGACGCCGGCGAGCGGATACATGGGCGTGTTGCTGTGGGGGACGCTGCCGCTGCTGCTCTATGGTGCGTCGCGGCGGTATTTGCAGGGCGTGGGCCAGGTGCGCGTGATTACCGTGACGTACGTGGCAGCGAACCTGGTGAACTGGTTCCTGAACTGGGTGCTGATTTACGGCAAGCTGGGAATGCCGGCGATGGGGGTGAACGGGTCGGCGCTTTCGACGGTGTTTGCGCGCGTGACGATGGCTGCGGCGTTGCTGGGGTTTGCGTGGAGATATGAGCGCAAGCGCGGGCATCCGCTGTTTAAGCATTGGGCGGGACCGCAGGCGGCGCGGCTGAAGCAACTGATGAAGTTGGGCGCTCCGGCGGCGGGACAGATTCTGCTGGAGGTGGGCGCGTGGAACCTGGCGACCTTTTCTGCGGGGTATCTGACACCGGTGGCGCTGGCCACGCATCAAATCGTTTTGAACTATGCGAGCGTGACGTACATGGTGCCGCTTGGGATTTCAGCAGCGGCGGCGGTGAGCGTGGGGCACGCGGTGGGTGCGGGAGATCGAGCGCGGGCGCGGAGAGCTGGCTGGCTGGCGCTGGGATTGGGCACGAGCTTTATGCTGCTGGCGGCGATGGCGCTGCTGGTGTGGCCGCGGCCGTTGATCGAGTTGTATACGAACGATGCGCGCGTAATGGCGGTCGGGCCGGGACTGCTGGCGATTGTGGCGGCGTTCGAGGTGTTCGACGGAATTCAAACAGTGAGCACTGGCGCGCTGCGAGGGTTGGGCGAAACGCGCGCGCCGATGTGGGCGAACCTGGTGGGGTATTGGGTGCTGGGATTGCCGCTGGGATTTTTTCTGTGCTTCGGATTGAAGTGGGGGATATACGGATTGTGGATTGGGTTAACGCTGGCGCTGGTGGTGATTGCGCTGGCGCTCATTGCGCGATGGAAGAGGGATGCGGAGAAGCAGCTATTAGCCGTTAGCTCTTAGCTTTTTTCGAGGTGCGTTGAGTGAAGTGCGATCCTATTTTTTCGCCGAAAAACGGCTAAAGCACGGGGCGCTACCGGTGGATGATGGATTGGCTGGCTCGAAGGGCTGGGTTTATGAAAACAAAGCACTTTTGGGAGCGGTTGGCCCAAAGTGGAGTTAAGTTGCCGAGGGTGAGGGATAGGGTTACCTTTGTGGCGCTGTGTGGGACGGTGTGAACAAGAAAGTGACTATAATCACATATTGGGGCGCAAAGAACCGGCACCCTTAGTCGAGCAAGCCGGCACCCGTAAAACGGAAGAATTTATTGGAAGGGAATCCCGCCAAATGGCGACAGGAAACCTTGCCCTGGGTCAAGAACAGGGCGAAAGCATTGCGCGTCCGCGCATCGTCAACGACTTCAGCATCATCGTAGCCACAGTCAACGGATCAGGATCGCAGTCCGCCAACAGCGTGCTGCTGAAGAGTATTTTTGGAATGGGCGTTCCCGTGAGCGGGAAGAACCTGTTCCCATCGAACATTGCCGGGCTGCCGACGTGGTACACGATCCGCGCAAGCAAGGACGGCTACGTGGCGCGCAAGCGCGAGTCGGAAGTGCTGGTGGCGCTGAATCCGGATACGGCGCAGGAAGATATGATGGCGCTGCCGCCCGGCGGCGTGGCGATCTACGAAGAGTACCTGAATCTGAGCCGGTATCGCGACGATGTTGTGTGCTATCCGGTTCCCTTCGACAAGCTGACCCAGGCGCTATGTCCCGAGGCCAAGCTGCGCAAGCTGGTCAAGAACATGGTGTACGTAGGCGTGGTGGGGCAACTGCTGCACATCGACGTGGGCGTAGTTGAACAGTGCGTGCGAAAGCAGTTTTCGAAGAAGCAGAAGATCTTCGACCTGAACTTCGGGGCCGTGGAGACGGGTTACGAGTACGCCAAGGTGAATTTCACCAAGCACGACCCGTTCTTCATCGAGCGAATGGATCAAACCAAGGGCAAGATCATCATCGATGGCAACGCTGCGTGCGGCATGGGCGCAGTGTTTGCGGGTGTCACGGTGGTGGCGTGGTATCCCATCACGCCGTCGACGTCGCTGGTTGAGGCGACGACGGATTTGCTGAAGAAGTTTCGCGTGACGGCCGACGGCAAGGCGACGTTCGCGGTGGTGCAGGCCGAGGACGAGCTGGCGGCGATCGGCATGGTACTGGGCGCGGGCTGGGCCGGCGCGCGGGCGATGACGTCCACTTCAGGGCCGGGCATCTCACTGATGGCGGAGTTCAGCGGGCTGGGCTACTATGCCGAAATTCCCGGAGTGATTTTCGACGTGCAGCGCAGCGGACCCTCAACGGGCATGCCCACGCGCACTCAGCAGGCTGACTTGCTTTCGACGGCGTTTCTTTCGCATGGCGACACCAAGCACGTGGTTCTGCTGCCGGGATCGGTGAAGGAATGCTTCGAGCTGAGCTATGCGGCGTTCGACCTGGCGGAGCGGCTGCAGACACCGGTGTTTGTGCTGTCGGATCTTGACCTGGGCATGAACAACTGGATGTCGGAGCCGTTTGTGTATCCCGACAAGCCGCTGGACCGCGGAAAGGTGCTGACGGCCGAGGATCTCAAAAAGATGGGCAGCTTCGCGCGCTACCGCGACGTGGATGGCGACGCGATCGGCTGGCGCACGCTGCCGGGAACAGCACATCCGAAGGCGGCTTACTTCACGCGCGGGTCGGGACACAACGATGCGGCAGGATACACGGAGAGGCCGGACGAGTATCAGGAAGTGATGGACCGGTTGGCGCGCAAGTTTGAGAATGCGCGCAAGCTGGTTCCGGCGCCGGTGGTGGTGAGGAACGGAACGTCGAAGATCGGGTTCCTGGCGTACGGTTCGACGGATTTCGCGCTGCGCGAGAGCCTGGACCAGATTGAGAAGGAACACGGCATGAGCGTGGACTATATGCGCATTCGCGCTTATCCGTTTGCGCACGAGATTCACGACTTTGTGGCCAGCCACGAGCGCGTCTACGTGGTGGAGCAGGATCGCGACGGGCAACTGGCGAGCCTGCTGAAGCTTGACCTTCCGGGCGACCAGGTAGTAAAGCTGCGCAGCATTCTGGAGTACAACGGACTCCCGGCCGACGCGCGCACGATTACGGATGAGTTTGCAACCAAGGAGGGCCTCTAAAATGGCGACCACAACAGCGAGTGGGGCGGCCAGCGGGCCGGGGGGCCCGAAACTGAATCACATTGGCCTGCCGGTGCTGGAGTACCGCGGTGGCAAGTCGACTCTGTGCGCAGGCTGCGGGCATAACGCAATCAGCGAGCGCATTATTGACGCGATGTGGGAGATGGGCGTGGAGCCGGAGCGGGTGATGAAGATGAGCGGCATCGGCTGTTCGTCAAAGAGCCCCGCGTATTTCATGAACCGCTCGTTCAGCTTTAACAGCGTTCACGGGCGCATGCCGAGCGTGACCACGGGTGCGATGCTGGCCAATCAAACGATGTTGGCGCTGGGCGTTTCCGGCGACGGCGATACGGCGTCGATCGGAATCGGCCAGTTTGTCCACCTGATGCGGCGCAACCTGCCGATGATCTACATCATCGAGGACAACGGCGTATATGGCTTGACCAAGGGCCAATTTTCGGCGACGGCTGACATCGGTTCGAAACTGAAGACGGGCGTGATCAACGAGCTGCCGCCGATCGATACGTGCGCCTTGGCGATCCAGTTGGGCGCGACGTTCGTGGGGCGCTCGTTCTCCGGCGACAAGAAGCAGTTGCTCGCGATGTTGAAGGCGGCGATTTCGCACAAGGGAACGGTGATGCTCGATGTGATCAGTCCTTGCGTCACGTTCAACGATCACGAGGGATCGACGAAGAGCTACAAATTCCTGCAGGAGAACGACGAGCCAATTAACGAGATCGGATTCGTAGCTAGTTTCGACGACATCGAAGTGGATTACGATTCAGGCGAAGTATACGACGTCGAAATGCATGATGGCTCGCAGCTGCGCT
This sequence comes from uncultured Acidobacteriaceae bacterium, assembly GCA_963813015.1. Taxonomy (GTDB): domain Bacteria; phylum Acidobacteriota; class Terriglobia; order Terriglobales; family Acidobacteriaceae; genus Telmatobacter. The sequence goes on along the minus strand of CAWEXN010000005.1, from coordinate 19,389 downwards.
TGCGCAAGCTTCTTGCGGACTACGACCCCACCAACAAGGCGAACGCGGTCCGCACGCTGATGGAGGCGCAGGAAAAGAACGAAGTTCTCACCGGCGTCTTCTATATCGATACGCAAAAGCCAACATTCCTCGATCAGTTGAACATGGTCGACGAGCCGCTGGCCACATTGCCCGAGTCGCTCACACGGCCGCCGAAATCCGCGTTGGAAAGCTTGATGGTGAATTTACAATAGCGCGGAAAACCGACTTGGATTCCAGCAGGAAGCGGCGCATCCGTGAAGGTGCGTCGCTTTGTCGTTAAGCGAAGAAAGCGAACGGTTCAGGAGGCCCTGGAGCGCAGGGCCTGCTCGGCCCGATACCAATCCTCTTCGTGGTGACCATGTACGCGGCCGCGCTCATTCCAGAATCGATGCGCAAGCTGCGCGACCTGATCGTGGGAGACAGAGCTCCCGTTTCCATTTGTAGAGGCAACGGTCTTCTTCTCTGCGGGGTTGTTTTCTTTGGGTTTGCGCGATTTCGCTGCAGCTTTCGGCGCGGCGCCTGATTTCTTGACGGACTTAGCCATGGGGAAACTCCTCTTTTGCAAGTTCGACAAACTGACAAGCGTTCGTATACAGAATACCGAAAAAAGAATTCATTGTGTACGACTCGCCTGTGAAGATCCTTCGAAATAAACCTGCTGCGCAGGTCTTTGAGGTTTAGATGCCAGCGGAACCCGCAGCGTGTATCGTGGTCTCAAGCCAAGAAAGAGCTATGACAACACCCGCCATCGACACCACTGCGCTCACCCGCCGCTTCGGCGACTTCACCGCGGTTCAGGATGTGAACCTGCGCGTGGATGCAGGCCAGTTTTTTGGTTTTCTCGGCCCCAACGGAGCCGGCAAATCAACCACCATCAAAATGCTGACAGGGCTTCTGGCGCCTACTTCGGGAACGATTCGCATTCTTGGCGAAGATCTAATGCAGAATTCAGCGGATGTTAAGAAGCAGATCGGTGTGGTGCCGGAAGGGATGGCTCTCTTTGGCCGGCTGACGGCTGAGGAATATCTGCGCTTCGTGGGGCGCATGTACGGCCTCGACCGCGCCACAACGGTGCAACGCACGCAGGAATTACTGGACTTTATGCATTTGGCCGACGAACACAAGAAGCTGATCACAGACTTCTCGCACGGGATGCAAAAGAAATTGGCGCTGGCCGCAGCGGTGATCCATGGGCCCAAAGTCCTTTTTCTGGACGAACCGTTTGAAGGCGTGGACGCGGTAGCCGCAGGCACACTGAAGGCGATGCTGCAGAGAATGATCACGCGCGGCGCGACCATTTTTCTCACGTCGCACGTGCTGGAGATTGTTGAACGGCTGTGCACGCACGTGGCGATCATCCATCGCGGGCAGCTGGTGGCTCAGGGGTCGCTCGAGGAACTGCGCGCCGGCGCGGGACGCCGCGAACGAGCGGAGCGGGGAGAAGAGAACGCGCCTGCGAGTGATAAGAAGCGCAGCCTGGAAGAGATTTTTCTTGAGGTTGTGGGGACCGATCGCGAAGGGAATCCAGCGGCCACTGCGCCGGAGCAGGAGCTTTCATGGCTGAGCTAGAAGCCGGGAAGCCGACACCTCAGGCTGCGCGAGACATTCCAGTGAGCACGCAACTGTTTGCCGTGGCGTGGCTGCGCTGGCGCATCTTTGTGAACAGCACGTTTCGCCGGCGCAGCACCGGCCGGGCGGCTGGCCTGGTGCTCGCCATTCTGGTCCGCATCATCGTCTGGCCGTTCCTTGCACTGATGGTCGTCGGTCCGGTAGGAGGCAGCGGATTTCTGGCGTGGGCAGCGATCGCCAACAACCATCCGCAGCGCCTGGCTCCGTTGCTCGCAGGCATCATGCTGCTTTGGCTTTTCGTCAACATCAATGGCCAAAACGTGGCTGCTGCAATCTCAAGTTTCGATCCTTCATCACTGATACGCTTTCCTCTGCGTTTCGGGCGCTACCTGATTTTGCGAGTTTTCATCGGCTTCCTTACGCCAAGCACCATTGTGGGCTGCCTGGCCCTGCTGGCCGCTGCTATTGGAATCGGCGTGGCGGACTCCGCGCTGGCACTGCCGGCCCTGGTGGTTCTCGCGGTTTATGCGCTCGCGAACATCTTTCTGATGCGCATGATCGGCGCATGGTTCGAGCGCTGGCTTGCGAACCGCCGCTTCCGCGAATTCTTGAGCGCGCTGATGGCGCTTTCCGCCGTTGGATTCCAGTTCCTGAATTATCAGCGGGGTCCGACTCACGTCTATGGCGGCCGAACAAGCTTGATTATGAATGTGGTGCGCGGCTCGGGCACAGGCCTGCGCTGGCTGCCGCCCGGTTTTGCCGCCCATGCGATTCTCGAACGCGCCCATCCATTTGCGGCGCTCGCAAACTTTGCGGCACTCGCGGCGAGCGCGACGCTCTTTGCGGTGGTGTTCGCGATCCGGCTGCACAAGCAGTTTCTCGGCGAATACCTGAGTGACAGTCTGGGCGGCCGCGCCAAGGCAAGCGCAGGTCAACGCAGACGGGCGCTTGCGCAACGAGCCAGGCTCGCTACCACGCCTGCGCAAGCCGCTCGGCCAGCCTTCGCGCCCATTGTTGCGGCATGTCTGCAAAAGGAATGGCTCACGCTTCGCGGCAACGGAGCGCAAGTTATAGCCATGCTTACTCCGCTTTTTTTTGTCGTGATCTTAAACAGGACGATGTTCGCCGGGCAATCCACTTATTTTCTTCCAGGAGCGATTGCCTACGTTCTATTCGGAGTTCTGGCCGGGCTCTACAACGTATTTGGCGCGGATGGGCTGGGCGTACAGATCTACCTGCTCGCGCCTGTTCGTTTGCGCGATGTGATTGTGGCGAAGAATCTGATGAGCCTGACACTGATCGTCGCCGAAGCCGGAGCGGCCTGGGTTTTGGTTTCGCTGCTGACGCGCGGGCCGATTCCTTTGGCGACGCAGATTTCGACAGGACTTTGGACGATTTTTGTGATTGCGGCAAACCTGGCATTGGGAACCATGCGCTCGATTCAGGCGCCGCGCCGTTTTATTCCGGGCCAAGTGCGAGGAAGGCAAACGACGCCGACCAATCGAACCAGTGGACTTCTGATTTTGCTGGTCCTCTTCGGAAGCATGGCATTGCAGTTTCCGGTGACGCTGCTGAGCCGGTATTTCGGCGAACCCTGGCTGGGCGCCTGGATCTTCGGCCCTCTTGCTGCCGCGGCGGTGGCGGCCTATGCGCTGCTGCTGCGCAATGCCGAGCGGTTCATCATGGCGCACCGCGACGTGTTTGCGGAAGAGCTGTGCAAGGTGTAGGCGAACCGATTTGAATTTGCAGCCAAAGTGCCGCAAGCACGCAGAATTACATTTCCCACCAATCGAAGAGAGCCATGCGCGGATAATAAAGACCCGCACAGAGATGAATGTCGACTCCGCGCAGATTGCGGAGGACGGCTGCATAGGCTTCGATCTGCGGTCCGAATTGGCGGCGCAGTTCGGGCAGCGACGCAGTCGGATCGAGGCCGTCCGCGTGAGCCGTTTTGTAATCGATGATCCACCAGGCTTCTTCATTCGGAGATGCAGCGGTTTGCGGAGCGGGCCCGGCGCGGAAGACGCGATCCACCTGGACCGTGCGTAGGCTGCCCCCGACAACCCCGGTCCACCGAACCTCATTGGCTGCGTCAGCGTGCGGGGCCAGAATCCACTGTGCGAGAGGATCGCCGGCGGCTCGACGCACGATGTCGACTGCTTGCGCAGTCATGCGAATCGCTGCGCCAGGCTCAATACCCGCGGCGCGGATGGATGCGGCGACGCGAGTCTGCTGCTGGGCGAGTGCTGCGAGTGCGGCCTCGCGCGTTTCGGTGGCGAGCCGCTGCGCCAACTGCTGGAGGAGCGTGTGAACGGCTTTGCCGAGCGCGCGCGAGAGCAAGCCGCCTTCGTGGCGTTCGTAGAGACGCCCAGCGCCAACAAGCGGTTCATCGGCGGCAGGAGCGAGCGGAGCGGTTGAAGCGGAGAATCCGGACGGGAGGCGGCGAACGAGAGTGGGCTCGTCTGCGAGTGGCCGGAATTCGGACAGATTGCCGGGCGCGGACTCGGATGCGGCGACGGACCCGAGGGTAGTGGGCTGTGCGAAAGATGCAGCGGTACGCCATTCTTCGAAGCGGCGTTGAATCTCGTCTTTCCACGCTGGCCAAGCAGTGCGGAGCAGACTTTCGCGCGGCTCGACGAGTTCAGCGGGCGTGCCGTTGAAAGATTTGTAGCAGGGGCGCGCGAAAAAATGAAGTTCCTCGCGGGCGCGCGTGGCGGCGACATAAAGGAGGCGGCAGGCTTCATGCAGTTCGCGCTCGTGTCGCTTGCGATCGACCCACTTTTTGGCTTGGCCGCTGTCAGCGCCTTTTTGCGCAAATGGTGCGATGAGGAATTCGGTGACGATTTCGGAGGCTTCGGGATCGTCGGAAACAAAATCGGGTGGCAGGCCGCGCTCAAGCCAGGAAAGCATGCTGGGAGCACGGCGGCCAGGAGAAGCTTGAAGGTCAGGAACGATCACGACTTCAAACTCCAGGCCCTTGGCTCCGTGAATCGTCATCAGCTGGACGCCGCAATCGCTGCTTGCGGCGGGGTCAGGCTGCGCTTTGAGATCCCCGAGGGCTGAGACCAGAGCTGAGCCGAGGAGATCGGGCTCGCCCTCCGGAAGCGAGTCGAGGCTCTTCCAGAAGAGATCGAGATTCGCGCGGGCTTCGGTGTCGACGCACTGCGAACCGCCGAGTTCGAGCCAGACCTGTTCAAGCCAGGTGCCTAGCGTGGCTGCGGGCTGTGAGGCGCGAAGGCGTTTGGCAGCCGCGACCGCGTGCAAAACGCGATCGACTGCGAGCCGGCCTTCTGGGCTGATGAGGTGTGCGCGCTCGCGAGCGAGATCGGGCACTGGACGGACGAGAAGCTCGGGCGAATCGGCGCTGGTGAGCGTGTGCAGATCGGCGAGCGAGAGACCGCACCAGGGAGCGCGAAGCACGCCAAGCCATGCAACGCGATCGTGTGGATTGAAAAGTGCGCGGGCGAGCGAAAGCGCGTCGATAATCTCCGGGCGGTCCTGGAGCGCTTCAAGATCGACGGCGCGGAATGGGATGAAGGCCTGGCGCAAAGCTGCGGCGATGGGCACAAGCGATTTTCGCGCGCGAGCAAGGACAGCGACGCGATACTTTTGCATGGCCGCGTTCGCAGCCTCAATGCGCGGCAGGTGGGCGCGAACGATCTCGACGATCTCATCGATTTGATTTTGCTCGGCTGCTTCGCGCTGATCGACGACTTCCTTCTTACGATTGGGATCGGCGATGCGGGACGACTCTGGAATGAAAGCGCAGTGAAGCTGCATGCGCGGCGCGGGCGTGGCGACGAGATGAGTGCCAGATGGATCTGTAGCGACGCGGGCTGGTTGCGAGGGAGCGAAGACGATGCCGCTGCCACTGGAGGCTGCGAAGACCCGAGCGAAAGTTTCGTTGATGCTCTCGACGAGCGAGCACTCGCTGCGGAAATTTGCGGTGAGATGGACGGGATCGAAAAGAAAAGGAAGATCGCCGATGATGTTGAGGCCGAGTTCTTCTACCCGCGGAAACAATTCCGCATCGGCTTCGCGGAAGCCGTAGATGGATTGCATGGGGTCGCCGACAACGAAACAGGTGCGGCTCTCGCGATCGGACCATGCGGCGATGAGCCGGCGGAGCAGTTCATGCTGACGGCGGCTGGTGTCCTGAAATTCATCGACTAGGAGATGGCGAATTCCGTCGGCCACGGCCTGTGCGGCATCGATGGGGAATTCATCTTCGCCCCGGAGCACGTTGAGAGCGATTTGCGCGACCTCGGTAAAGTCGGCAGCGGCGGCCTCGGCAAACACGACGCGAAGTTCAGCAGCGGCGCGGCGCAGGATAGTGAAACAAGCGCGAATAATCTTCCATTCCGCGTCGGTATACCTGATTGGAGTGGTCTCGCCGACGGCGCGCAGGAACGGAGATTCGAGACGCAAACGGAGGCGCTCGAAATCCTGTTCACCCTCCAAAACGAATTCATGCATCCAGCGGTCGCGGTCGGCGAGCATATCTACGGTCAAGTCTTCAATCTCGTGCCAGTTGTTGTCGCGCCAATCGAGGAGGGTCTCGATGGCTTCGGTGAGCGCGGCATTGGCTTGCCCGATTTCTTCGAGTGTGCGGCGAGCGGCGCGGCGATAAAGCTCGCTGGGCTGCTCTCGGACGTCAAGACTCCCCCCGAGCCAGGAGAGAACGGGTTGCTGCAAGGCGAGGTCGCGGCAAAATGAATCAATGGTCTGGATGCGGAGTTGCGCAGGAAGATTGAGCAGATCCCAGCCAAGCGCTTGCGAGCGCTCAAGGGCGCGGGCTGCGATGGGACCGGGCTCGTCTTGCCGGAGGTCGTCGAGAATGCGGTTACGCATTTCAGCCGCGGCAGCGTTGGTGAAGGTGATGGCGACGACCTGGCCGGGCTCTTCAACCTCCGCCAGCAAAGTGAGAAACCGCTGCGAGAGGAGTGTGGTTTTTCCCGAGCCGGCCGGCGCGCGCACTAGAATGGAGCGCCGCGGATCGAGAGCCAGATCACGTTGTGCCTGATCGGGAGGCGGATTCCTGCGAGGCGACTCAGACATCGGGCGCCTCTTCGCTATTGGTTTCCTGCAGCGGCGGATTTTCACTGATGCGACAGAGCGCTTGCAGGCCGCAGTATTCGCAGGTGTCAGGGTACGCGCGCGGGTTGACGACGGAGCGGCCCGCCAGAAAGGCCAGCGCGAGATCTTCGATGTACCGTTTCCACTCGGAAAGCTGGTTGGAATCAAGCGGCTTTTTTACCAGGTTCGTATTTCCTCTTAGATTCGCGCGCAGAGTCGCTTTGGCATCGCGAACTTTTCCGGTGAATTCCGGTTCTCCGGCACGGACTTTGGCGAAGACGACGCCGCCGATTTGGTTTGCATCGCCAGGAAAAGCGAAAGTCGAATAAAGCGGCAGCTGCACATCGTCGGGGCGAGGGAGGTCCCAGGAGTTCGTCGTGGGATTGCCCGATTTGTAATCGATGACGAGGAGAGAATTGTCGATAAGGCGATCGATGCGATCGAGGCGCACGCGAAGCGGCAGGCCCTCGACGGAGACAGTGGTTTTTTGTTCCGTGACGAGCACCGTGAATGGAACGCGCGCTCGCTCGCACTCGAGCCATTCGGTAACGAGATTGAGGAGCCGAGCCTCTTCGAGCGCAAGGTAGCGTGGCGGCATGGATTCACGTGCGCGGAGAGGCATTCCAGTCTGGATGGCGCCACGAACGTGAAGTGCGACGAAGGCGCGAAGATCGGGGAGCGCGGCGAGCTCGGCGTGGGAGCGAATGCCGCGCGGCGGGCCGGCCCATATGGAATGCAGAACTTCATGCAGAAGCTGACCGCGTTCTTTGGCAGTGAGGCCGGCTTCCGCGGGGTCCCAGCAGTCGGCATGGAGGCGCGCGGTGGCGAATGCTTTGAAGGCGCATTGCGATTGCGCGGTGAGTGTGGAAGCGCCGCCGGGAGCATTGCCGGGAGGAAAAGGAACGCGAGTTGAATCTGGGAAAGGTGCGGCGAGCGGCGGCAAAGCGGCCGGTGCGGCGAGGTCAGGTGGGAGAGGAAGCGGCGCGCATGCAAGCTGCTCGACGATGCGCGAAGGCCGAGCTTCAACGCCTTCGCTTTGGCGCGCGAAGCTGAAGTGAACTTCGGCAGCAGAGCCAAGAAGGCGGCGGGTTACGGCGCCTGCCAGTTCCCAATCGAGACGCGGCGAGGCATGAGGCATGCCTGCCGCGCGTTGCACCGAAATCGGAATGAAAGGATGGGTGGCGCCACCGGCCGGCCACGCCTGCTCAGTTGCGCCGAGAAACCAAATGGCATCGGCAGTGAGGCCCGCGGACTCCGCGGGACCGGCAATCAGAATCGGCGGATCCTCGGATTCAGGCGCGAAAAGAGTTCCGCTGACGGCGCGATCGAGAAGAGCAAGAAATTCCTTCCAATCAATCGACCGGCCATCGAAACCAAGCGATGCGCAGTCGTCAACGATTTGCTGCCAACGACGGTGAGCCTGGAATTCCGCGCTGGTCAGGGGGCGACTGCCGGGCCAAGCGGTCAGTTCGAGGAGGCGCGGAGCCAACTCGGACCATGCCAATGGGGACTGTGGACGGCGCGCGAACTCCTGCAAGCGGCGCTGGGCCTGCGTGACCCGCCCAACCCACGCGGCGGGCAATTCCGTTCCGGGCTTCTGGCGAAGGAAGTCCGCGAGCGTCCAGCGTACGCGTTCAAGACCTTTGCGGCGCAGCGCGCGCATGAATGCCGTGAGAGCCAGCAATTCGGCGGGAGAAGCAGCCATTTGGCCGGTAGAGAGAAGCCAGTCTAGTTCGTGCTCCTCGATCGATTCGGAAAGCCAGTGCAACAGCAGGCTCGCGCCGCGCGCGAGCGCGATTTGGCCGAGGGAAACTCCGAGAGAGAATTCAAAGACGCTGGACGGTGCAGTCGCGATTGAACCTTCCAAAACAAAACGAAGGAACGAGCGTTCAATTTCGCCGCGGCGATTGGGCACATCCTGCGTGACGACGAGCAAACGCGCGTCCGGATTGACGGCGAGCTGCTGTTTCGACCAGATCGCGCATGCGGCGAGCTCGGAGACCGAGTCCGCGGCCTGATGAAACTCGATTCGCGCGGCAGCTTCTCCAAGTGAAACCTGCGTGCAGTCGCCCCATGCATCGAAGAGTTCCTGCTGCGTGGGCAAAATGCGATCGAAACCGGCGAGCAGCAGTGGAGGACGCTCGGAGGAATCAAGCTTCAACGCTGCAATCAATTCGAGAGGCAAACGAGCGGGGCTGATGAAACCGCCGGCGGCGCAAAGCGCATTGAATTCCTCAAGCCACTCGCTGAATGCCCCTGCATCCTGATCCCAGGCGCTGCGCGCCTTCTTGTTCAGCAGTTGCGGCGCGTAAGCGCAGATAAGCCCGTGTGCTTCCATGGCCAAAGCGGCCAGTCGATCGCGTGCGCCGGTGACTCGTGCCGCTTCAGGCGCTGCAGCCGTCACAATTCCAGCCCAGAGCGATTGCTCCTGCAAAGTGTTCAGGATGACGCGTCTGTCGAGGGTACGTTCATCCCAGGCGTTTCGGATGAAGGATTGCCAGTCCTGAATGGTGGGAGCTTGCCATGCAGTGAGGCCCTCGGCGCGGCGCGCGCGATGAAAGGCCTGAGTAAGCGATCGAGCTGCGCGCTCGCTTGCCGTGACCACGAGCCCGCCGCCGCGCAGCCATACATCGATTTCGGATGAAAGTTCGCGGTTCACAGTTTGCAGTTCGCTGCCTTAGGCCTAAGGATACCGCTGAAGGGCTCGCGGCTCGCCGGTCAATATAAGGAGTGAAATGAGCAAAAAACGATTCAGCGGGAACTTAGGGAAAAGGTGAGAAACGGTCGCATTTATGTGGTCAGTCCACTGGTTGTAAACTAATGGTTATCATGCGAATCTATCTCGCAAGCTGTCTTCTTGTTTTACGGCTCTGGCGGGATGCCATTCCAGTTCAACGCAAGGGCCACAGAGCTCGACCAGCGCACAGTACACGGTGTATCACCTGCGCGGGAAGATCGTTTCAACCGATGTTGCGCACGGGATCGTGGTGGTGGATCATGAGGCCATTCCGGGCTTCATGGATGCAATGACAATGCCGTACCAGCTCAAGGATCCGACCATCGCGAGCGATCTGCACCCCGGGGACACGATTACTGCGGATGTGCTGGTCGCGAAGAGTTCCGAAGAGACGGTGGTGCTGGATCATATTGTTGTGATCGCGCAGGGCAAGCCGGATTACAAGCCGGCGGTGTTCTATCACGTGCCCGCTCCTGGCGACGCGGTGCCGGATTTCACGCTTCGCAACCAGGATGGGCGCGCGATCCACTTGAACCAGTTCCGCGGAAAGACGCTGCTGCTGACCTTCATTTACACGCGCTGTCCGTTGCCCAACTTTTGCCCCCTCATCACGCACAACTTTGCGGTGATCAATCAGCAGTTAGCCGCGAACCCAGCGCTTTATGCGAAGACGCATCTGATCTGTATCAGCTTCGATCCGGAGCACGACACGCCGGCACGCCTGCGCGCTTATGGAGTCGAGTACATCGGCAGCGATGCGAAGGGCGCCTTTGCGCATTGGGATTTTGCCGTGCCGACAAAACCGGAGTTGCTGGAGATGGCGAAGTACTTTGACGTGGGCATCACGCCAGGTCCGGACGACACGATAACGCATACGCTGTCGACAACATTAATCGGACCCGCATGGCAAGGTGGCGCAGTTCTATCCGGGAAACGAGTGGACCCCGGAGCAAGTATTGGCGGATTTGAAGAAAACAGCTTCCAGCTCCTAGCTGCTCGCTTCGACTCTCTTCGTGCGAACAGAAAGTGTTGCAATGCGAGCGTGCGGACCGGGCGGTGAATTTGGGAAAGAATTTGAACGAAATTTGAACGAAGGCAAGGAGAAAACGATGAGTGATGGGCTGAAGATTCGCAAGGATGGCGCTTTGGATTTTCTCGCGCTTGGCGCGCTGGTGCACCGGCTGGACCCAGGAATTATTCCCTTTCGCAAGGCAACGGAGTGCAAGATTCACGTGAGCGGCGGTGAATTCAACGTGGCCGCGAACCTGGCTGACTGTTTTGGGATGAAGACGGCGGTGGCGTCGGCGATGGTGGATTATCCCATCGGCGACCTGATCGCTGAGCGCGTGCGCGCCATGGGCGTGAGGCCGATCTACAAACATTTTGAGCACAACGGCGCGACTGGCCCGAATATGGCGACAGTCTATAGCGACCGCGGCGCCGGTGTGCGGCCGCCGGTGGTTTTCTACAACCGCGCCAACGAAGCCGGTGCGATGCTGAAGCCAGGCGACTTCGATTGGAAGTCAATCTGCGCGGATGGTGTGCGCTGGGCGCACTCGGGCGGAATCTTCGCGGCGCTCTCGGCCACGACGGCTCCGCTGGTTGCGGAGATGATGAAAGCGGCCAAGGAAGCCGGAGCGGTGACTTCGTTTGACCTGAACTTCCGCGAGAAGCTGTGGAAGATTTCGGGTGGCGCTGACAAGGCCGTGGAGACGATCGCGACGATTGTGAAGAATGTCGACGTGCTGATCGGGAATGAAGAGGATTTGCAGAAGGGGCTTGGTATTCCGGGGCCCGATGTCCATGCGAAGTCGAAGCTCGATCCCAGCGTGTTCTTCGGAATGATCGACAACGTGGTCAAGAAGCATCCGCACGTGAAGATCGTGGCGACGACGCTGCGGGAAGTGCACTCTACCAACCGGCATAGCTGGAGCGCGGTGGCGTGGATCGATGGCAAGACCTATGTTGCGCCGACGGCGGAGCTCGACGTGGTGGATCGCGTGGGCGGCGGCGACGGATTTGCGGCCGGGTTCATCTATGGCCTGCTGACCGGCGAAAAGCCCGAAGATGCGCTGAAGCTGGGCTGGGCGCATGGCGCGCTGCTGACGACGTTCATCGGCGACACGACGATGGCGACTCTCGACCAGGTGCGCGCGTTCGCGAAGGGCGGATCGGCGCGAATCCAGCGGTAAGACAGCGGGCAGCGTCGGTCATCAGCGACTGCTCCCAACTGTTATTCTTGGCCATGCGGAAGGATGGAGAAATGGCATGGCGAGGGTAACGATTGTCTTCGGAGTTTTGCTGATCATTCTAGGACTGGTTGGTTTTTGGGGCACCGGGAGCATCCACTACACGGCGCTGATTCCGACCTGGTGGGGTCTGGCGCTTTGCGCGGGTGGGGCTCTGGCCATCAGCCCCAGCGAGAAGCGGCGCAAGATTTTCATGCACATCAATGTGACCGTTGGGCTGCTGGGACTGATCGGTGCGGCCGGCTCGGCGCTTCACGAATATACGAGTGCGCGGTCGCTGGGCATCGGATCCGGACTACGATTGCGCTGGGCTCGCAAGCTCACAATGGCCGTCCTGCTGCTGATTTACGTGAATCTTTGCGTCCGCTCGTTCATCAAAGCACGCAGGTCACGTCAGGTGTAACTCATGGGGACAATGCGCGGTGGAATGGGAATGGGCATGCGTGCCGAGCGCTCGCCGCGCGGCGGGGGCATGCGTGCGGGTGCCGACCAGCAGAAAAAAAAGATTGATTACCGGAAGGCGATGCCGGAAATCTGGAGGCTGGTACGGCCGAGGAAATGGCTGCTGCTTCTGGGCTTGTTGCTGGTGGCCATCAATCGCGTGGCCGGTTTGACGTTGCCGTTTGTGGCCAGACCGTTTGTCAATCTGGTGCTCAGGAAGCATGAAAGCGACAAGTTGATGCCGCTGGTGATTGCGGTACTTGTTGCCACGATCATCCAATCGATCACATCGTTCTCAAACACACAGCTCTTGTCGAAGGCCGCGCAACGCATGATCGCCGATCTGCGCCAGGAGGTGCAGCGGCACGTGGGCCGTCTTTCCGTCAGTTTCTATGACGCCAATCGCAGCGGCCTGCTGGTGTCGCGAATTATGAGCGACGTGGAAGGCGTGCGCAACCTGATCGGAACGGGCCTGGTGGAGTTTGTGGGCGGCCTGCTGACCGCGGTGATGGCGTTCATCTTCCTGCTGCACCGCAGCGCGGAGATGACGCTGATCGTTTTCGCGGTGGTCGGCGTTTTCGTATTCATTCTGCAGTACGCATTCAAAACAATTCGTCCCATATTTCGCGAACGAGGCAAGATCACTGGCGAAGTGACGGGACGGCTGACCGAGTCTTTGGGCGGCGTGCGCGTCGTGAAGGGCTATCACGCAGAGGAGCGCGAAGCAGCCGTATTCAAGGTTGGCGTGTTGCGCCTGCTGGACAACGTGATGAAGACCCTGACCATGACCAGCGTCATGTCGATGACGGCGACGACGGTGCTGGGGATCGTGGGCGCGATGGTGATGTTCATGGGCGGGCACCTGGCACTGCAGAACCGGATGGACGACGGAACCTACATCCAGTACACGATGTTTTTGGCGTTCATGATTGCGCCGGTGATTCAGGTGGTGAATATCGGCACGCAGCTCACCGAGGCCGTGGCGGGCATCGATCGCACCATGGAGATCCTTTCAGAAAAGGACGAGTTCGCGGACGCGGGGCGCGTGGTCAAGCTGGGCGAGATCCAGGGCTACGTGCGCTTTGAGCATGTGGACTTTGCCTACACGCCGGAGAAACCGGTGCTGCACGACGTGAGCTTTCGCGCCGACCCCGGATCGGTGACTGCGCTGGTGGGTTCGTCGGGCTCCGGCAAGTCGACGATCATCAGCCTGATCTGCGCCTTCCACACGCCGGTGAGCGGGCAGGTGCTGATCGATGACATCGATCTCTCGACGGTGGACCTGAATACTTACCGATCGCAACTGGGAGTGGTGCTTCAGGAGTCGTTTCTCTTCGACGGCACGATCCGAGAGAACATCATGTTTTCCCGGCCGGATGCCAGCGAAGAGCAGTTTCAATTTGCCTGTCGCACGGCGCGCGTAGACGAGTTCGCCGAGCGCTTTCCTGAAGGGTACGACACGATTGTCGGTGAGCGCGGGGTGAAGTTGAGTGGCGGGCAGCGGCAGCGGCTGTCGATCGCGCGTGCTCTGCTTGCCCAGCCGCGTATTCTGATTCTCGACGAGGCTACAAGCTCGCTCGATTCCGAATCGGAGGCGATGATCCAGAGCGGGCTCGCCGAGTTGATGCGGGGACGGACGACGTTCGTAATTGCGCACCGTCTTTCGACCATCCGGCGCGCTGACCAGATTCTCGTGGTTGAGGAAGGACGCATCGTGGAGCGCGGCAATCACAGCGCGCTGTTCGCACTGCGCGGCCGGTACTACGATCTCTACACTCGTCAGCACGGCCTGGAAGCGAATTTGTTTCTCGCGCCCGGCGAGGGCGGCGAAGAAGAAGAGACGGAAGACAAGGTCTAATTCCTGCGGCACCGTGCAACGTTCCTGCCAGCACAAATTCGTCTGTTCGTACTGCGAACTTCTTCGACAAAGCCGGCGTTTCACCAGTTGACCCGCGTCCCATCATATGAGAAGCTATAGATGTACTCAAAGATTGGAACACAGGATCAATATGCGAGACACGATTCCCCAAGGCACCTACAAAGTTCAGGCTCTCGACCGCGCATTTGCGGTGCTCGATCTGCTTGGCGAAAGTGAGACTCCGCTTGGTCTGGCGCAGGTGGCAGCTTCGCTCCAGTTGCACAAGAGCACGGCGCACCGTTTCCTGATGGTTCTGGAGCGGCATCGCATGGTGGAGCGCACTGCGAATGGGAAGTTCCGGCTGGGGCTGCGGTTGTTCGACTTCGGCAACCGGGCCATTGAGCAGTACGATCTCCGCGATCGCGCGCAGCCGCATCTGCGGCGGCTGGTGGCGGAAACTGAGGAGACGGCGCACCTGGCGCTGCTTGAGGCGGCACGCGTGATTTACATCGACAAGATCGAGCCCACGCGCGCGGTGCGCATGATTACGCGCATCGGCGCTAGCAATCCCGTGCATTGCACCTCGGTGGGCAAGGCGATTCTGGCATTTCTGCCGCCGGAGCGCGCGGCGGAGGTGCTGCGGCGTATACGTTACGAGCGGCCCACGCACCGGACCATCGCCACGCCCGAGGCCTTGCGCACGGAGCTCGAAAAGACGCGCCGCCGCGGCTACGCGGTTGACGACGAGGAGCTGGAAGAAGGCCTTCGTTGCATCGCCGTTCCGATTCTGGATGCGCAGCGGCTGCCGGTAGCAGCTGTGAGCGTATCCGGGCCGTCGTTTCGCGTGACCGCGCAAAAACTCCCGGCCATCGCCAACCATTTATTGCAATGTGTTCGCGGAATCTCTATGGACATGGGCTACGTGCCTTCAGGGCGCGCCGCACGGGCCGTTGTGAACGCCTAAATAGGGACGCACGCAGATTCAATGCAGCAGGAGCAACTCAGCGACAGGCGACCGAAGGTGCCTCGGCGGCCGGCGGTGTCGCGTGTCTTCTGCAAGCCGCTGGGCCCGAGTTGCAGGCCGATGAAGGCTGCTGTTGGGAAGGCGCCCGCTAGACGTATTCTCATAACATGCGAAATATCTACCTGTCTCTCTGCATTCTTTGCTTGAGCGTTTCAGTGCAGGCAATCAGCACATCCGGAATCACGATGGAGCGGGAGCCTGGTGGGATGAGCCTGCGCATGCCCTCCGGCGAATTGCATATTCAAGTTCTTGGCGACGCCGCTGTGCGTGTGGCTTTTTCCGCCTCGCCGGATTTCTTCAGCCGCGTTTCGATCGCCCGCGTACCTTTGCAGCCGCAGCACGCGCCGTTTCAAATCATCGAGTCGAAGACCAGCTATATGCTGGTCACCGACCAGTTACGCGTCAGTGTCGATCGCCGGAGCGGCGCGGTTTCATTTGCCGACCACGCGGGACACGCGCTGCTTGCCGAAGCCCCGGGCGGCCGAATGCTCGAGCCAGCCACCGTACAGGGAGAACAGACTTTTCATGTTCAGCAAAAGTGGCTCGCGGCAGACAGTGAATCGCTCTACGGGTTGGGACAGATGCAATTAGGCACTGTGGACATCAAGGGCTACGACCTGGATTTGTGGCAGCACAATACCAACATCGTCGTGCCTTTTCTTGTCTCTTCAAAAGGCTATGGCATTTTCTGGGATAACACCTCATTCACGCGCTTCGGCGATCTGCGTCCGTTCACCACGATTCCGGCCGCCGATCTTTACGACGCGGAAGACAACGCCGGCGGGCTCACGCTGACTTCTGCCGATGGGGCCGCGCCGCCCAGCCAGACCGCGGATATTTCGCTGCACCTGCCTGCGCAGCCCGATGGGTGCGGCGGGGTCCGCTGCCCGCAGTTGAAGAAAGGGTCATGGACGGGCTCGATCCTCGCTCCAACAAGCGGCGAGTATCAGTTTCGCGCCTACTCGAATGGCGGCATCAAGGTGTGGCTCGACGGCAGAATAGTGATGGACCACTGGAGGCAGAACTGGCTCACTTCGAACGATCAGATTCGCGTGCATCTTGAGGCCGGCCATCGCTATCCAATCCGGATTGAAAACGATCCGGAGCAGCAGAGCACGCTTGAATTCGAATGGAAGACGCCGCCGTCCGACGACAAAACTTCGCTGTGGTCGGAGGTTGGCGATGGCATCGACTACGACTTCGTGTACGGCCCTTCCATCGACAAGGTCATCGCCGGTTATCGAATGCTGACCGGCAAAGCGACCATGTTGCCAAACTGGGTTTTCGGACTTTGGCAGTCGCGGCAGCGCTATGAGACCGCGCAGCAATCACTCGATGTGGTGAACCAGTTTCGCCAGCGCAACATCCCCTTCGACAACATTGTGCAGGATTGGCAGTATTGGCGGCCGGACGCGTGGGGCTCGCATGAATTCGACCCGACCCGCTTTCCAGACCCGGACGGCTGGATCAAGGCGATTCACGCCGCACATGCACACGTGATGATCTCAGTCTGGGGCAAATTCAACCCCAATACGGCGAACGCCAAAGAAATGCTGGCCGATGGATATCTGTATCTGCCCAATCTCAGGGAGCATATCAACGATTGGATTGATCAGCCCTACACGTTTTATGACGCGTTCAATCCCGGCGCGCGCAAGCTGTTCTGGTCCCAGATCGACACGCACCTCTTTTCCAAGGGCGTCGATGCCTGGTGGATGGATGCCACCGAGCCAGACCTGCTGCCGTCGCCGCCCTCACTCGACGGCCAACGCACCCACATGAATCCCACGTATCTGGGCTCGGGTTCGCGCATGCTGAACGGCTACGCGCTCGAAAACAGCGAAGGAGTTTATACCGGGCAGCGCGAAGCGGCCCCCAACCAGCGCGTTTTCATCCTCACGCGGTCGGGCTTCGCGGGCATTCAGCGTTACTCCACTGCGATCTGGTCCGGCGACACCACATCGACCTGGACCGCGATGGCCAAGCAGATCGCCGCGGGTTTGGGCGCGAGTATCTCAGGCCTGCCCTACTGGACCATGGACACCGGCGGATACACGATGCAAAGGAAGTTTGCTCAGGAACCGATGACCGCTGCGAACCAGGAGGAATGGCGCGAGCTGAATGCACGCTGGTTCGAGTTTTCGACGTTTACCCCGCTGCTGCGCGTGCACGGCGAGTTGCGCCCGCGCGAGATGTGGACCCTCGGTGAGGGGTCGCCGGCCTTCAATGCCGAGTTGAAGTTCGATCGTTTGCGCTACTCCTTGTTTCCCTACATCTACTCCATGGCCGGCTGGACCACGCAACGGGATTACACGATGCTGCGTGCGCTGGTGATGGATTTTCCTGAAGATCGCACCGCGCGCGAGCTGAACGACGAGTATATGTTCGGTCCAGCTCTGCTGGTTGCGCCCATTACACAGTACCAACAGCGCAGCCGCTCCGTGTATCTCCCCGGCAGCGCGCAATGGTACGACTACTGGAGCGGACGGCCAGCGGGTGCGGGCAGCATCACTGCCGCGGCGCCCTACGACGAGATACCTGTCTTCGTGCGTGCGGGCTCGATTATTCCCTACCAGCCAGACATGCAGTACATCGGCGAGAAGCCTGCGGACCCCATCACGCTTTACGTCTATGCGGGAGCCAACGGCCGGTTCACGCTGTATGAGGATCAAGGCACGACATTCGATTACGAAAACGGAGCCTTTTCCGAGATCCCGATGCAGTGGGATGACCCATCTGACACTCTCACAATCGGTGAACGCAACGGCGCGTTTCCGGACATGTTGCCGCAGCGCACCTTCCAGGTGGTCCTGGTTTCGAGAGCCCATCCAGCGGGCTTCCCGTTCGCTGCAACCACGGCCAGGAGCGTGAAATACAAAGGGGCGGCTATCCGGATCGAACTGAAATAGGGCGAAACTCGCTGCAATTTCACACGCCAGCGTTTTAAGGAAAGTGCGATCTCCATGTTCATTTCAGCAATGCGACGTTTTCTGTTCATCTTCCTTGGCGCTCTCACCGCGGCTCTCGCCGCATCCTTTTGCGTGCGAGCGCAGCAGCCGCCTCCACGCCTCATTGTTGCGGACATCCGCACCACCTCCGGCCCGGTCGATCGTTTTTTCGACCTGTCGGTGGGGTCCGATTACCCAGGAACGTTGATCCGCGATGACAGCCAGGCCCAGCTTAAGCTTGTGGTGGATGAGCTCGGCTTTCGCTATATACGCTTTCACGCAATCTTTCACGATGTGCTGGGAACGGTAAAAGTGGAGAACGGCAAGACCGTGTATGACTGGACGAAGGTCGACCAGCTCTACGACGATTTGCTGGCTCGGCACATCAAACCGTTCGTTGAGCTCGGCTTTACACCCCAGGCGCTGGCCACGTCCGAGAACAGCATTTTTTACTGGCACGGCAACACTTCGCACCCCAAACCGGAGGGTTGGCACGATCTGGTCGATGCTTTCATTCGCCACATCGAAGAGCGCTACGGGCGAGACGAGGTGCGCACCTGGTACTTCGAGGTCTGGAACGAGCCCAATCTTTCCGGGTTCTGGGAAGGCGCAGATCAAAAGGCTTACTTTGCGCTGTACGACCTGACCGCGACGGCGGTTAAGGCGGTCGATCCAGCGTTGCGGGTTGGCGGCCCGTCGACGGCTGGCGCGGCGTGGATTCCGGAGTTTCTGGCGCATGTTAAAGAAAGCGGCGCTCCGATCGATTTCGTGACCACGCACACGTACGGCGTGCAGGGTGGGTTTCTCGATGAAGAAGGCAAGAGCGATACCAAGCTCGATCCTTCTCCAGACGCAATCATCGGCGACGTGCGGCGCGTTCGCGAGCAGATTTCTGCTTCAGCGTTTCCCGGGCTTGCGCTCTACTTCACGGAATGGAGCACAAGCTACACGCCGCGGGATGCAGTCCACGATTCTTACATCAGCGCGCCATATATTCTGACCAAGCTCAAGGCGAGCGAAGGTCTATTGCAAGGCATGAGCTACTGGACCTACAGCGACCTGTTCGAGGAATCGGGACCACCGACGGCATCGTTTCAAGGCGGATTCGGGCTACTGAATCGAGAGGGAATTCGCAAGCCGGCCTTCTTTGCTTACAAGTACCTTCATGCGCTTCAGGGAGAAAGCATTGCGGCAACCGATCCTGAGGCAGTGCTGTCAACGCAGAATGGGAACCTTACAGCGGTGATTTGGGACTTTGAACAGCGAGATCAGAAGGTGAGCGATCGGCCGTTCTATACACGGGTGGTTCCCGCACGCAAGGCCGCGCCGGTCGAGTTGCGGGTGACGCACCTGGTCCCCGGCGCCGCCTACCACCTTGATGTGTATCGGACCGGGTACCACGCCAACGATGCGTATACCGCTTATATGGAGATGGGATCTCCCAAAGACCTGACTCCATCCCAGGT
>CAWEXN010000004.1:0-7135 GCA_963813015.1 uncultured Acidobacteriaceae bacterium | reverse complement strand
GCCCGGCGTGGCCGTCCTCACGGCGCATCAGCTACACCCACGCGGTTGCCAGTCGGCCAAGACCCGGAGTGGGCAGTTTCAGCCCGTCGCTGCGGTGCGCGAAATAGAGATCGTTCAGCTCCGCGCCGCCGAGTTGTTCCGAGCGGTTCAATCCGGCGCCAGCGAACTCCGCATCGAGCTGCTCAGGCGTGAACAGCAACTGGAAGGGCTCTCCAGCTTTTGCCACGCGCCTCGCCAAAGCACGGAAGGTCATACGATGCAGAACGCTCAGAGCGTGGGGTGACACTGCGTAATCGAAGCTGACGGCTGTGCCTGCCGGCAGCGCGGCGATGGTTTCAAGCGTGGCGCGGAAGGCTGCAAGCGTGAGGTATGGGACCACGCCGAGCCATCCGAAGAACGCCGGCATGGTCGAGTCAAAGCCCCTGCCGGCCAAACTCGCCGCTAGCGTCATGTGCTCGAAGTCGAGCGGCACAAAGGTGAGGTTGGCGGGAGGCGCAATCGCGGCCGCGGCAAGCAGCGAGCGTTTCCATTCCTGCGTAGCCGGAAAGTCCACCTCGAAGACGCGCAGTTGCGGAAAGGGATTGCGATAGGCGTAGGTGTCGAGGCCGGCGCCGAGAATTACATATTGCAAGACGCCGAGTGCAACACATGCGGCCAAACGGTCCTCCGCATAGCGGCTGCGTGCGGCCATGAAGGCGCGAAAGACGCGCGAGAATGGGTGCATCTCGCGGACGGCATCATAGCTGAACTCGGGGCCGAGCAGCGGGATGGCGATCGGATCTGTGAGCACACAAGGCTGGTCCAGAACCTGGTGGACGGCGCGCCGCTGAGCCACGCGAAGAGCAGTTCTGCTGGCGCGGCCGGTCTGCATGTTCAGGAGTGTATCTCACGATCCGCGAACCACGACTCACGGCCCGCGCGATTAATAAAGATCAGAAATGTGGCACCGAGCTCGGTTCGCTGATCCTCACTTCCCGTTCACGCGTGAAAAGTGGATCGCCCCTGTCTGGTTGGTCAACGTCATCGCATTCGGGCCGTTGAACACGTACGCATACTCCGAATTGGGCGGCTTGGGCATGTTCTGCACCTGCTGTACATTGCAAACTGGGTCGTTCGGAATTCCGCAGGGGACAAGAACCAACCTGGTCTTCGGTGACCAGTTTGTGACCGTAAAGATAATGTTGTTGGGCGCTACCAGCTGGTAGGGGCCGGCTTGCATCGTCTGCACACCAGTCGTTGTAACGCCTGTTTGGTCGTATTGACCGTTCGACATGAACGAAATCGTAATCGTGCCAGACTGAATCGTTGCTCGCCACTCTCCGAGAAGGCTGGGTTGTTGCGCTTGCGCCGCTTGTGGCCCGGAACAGATCGCCAGGCAGCATGCGAGAATCGCCGGAAGAATCAGGCGCAGAACCACCTTGCTAGTCCGCATGGGAGTAAGGGAATTTTTCACAGATACACCTCCTGGGGTTTTGGTTGGAGGGGATGCACGCATGATAGCACCGGCGGTTTTGGACTGGAGGATGGTTTTTCCATTAAACGAAATTCGGAGGCGGAATTCGCACCGGGTCTTAAGGGGCGCGTATTAAGTCCGACACGTATCGAGAGCGGCGCGTATGCTGATTGCCATGAGCTGGACAAATAGCTGGACCCAAAGCTGGATTGGTTGGGCGCTGCTTTCCGCGGTATTCGCCGCGGCCACGGCACTGCTGGCCAAGGTGGGCGTGGCGCATGTTGACTCAAACCTGGCCACGGCGTTGCGCACCAGCGTGGTCGTTGTGTTTGCATGGGGCATCGTGCTGGCGCTGGGCAGCCACGGAGAGATTCGCACGCTCGATCGGCGAACCGTTCTCTTTCTGACGCTGTCTGGATTGGCGACGGGACTGTCGTGGCTGTGCTACTTCCGTGCGCTGCAGCTTGGGCCGGCTTCGCGCGTTGCGCCGCTGGACAAGCTGAGCGTGCCGCTGGTGATGGTGTTCGCATGGCTGCTGCTCGGCGAGAAGCTGAATGCCGCGGCCGTGATCGGCGGATTGATGATTACGGCCGGAGCGATGGTGATGGTGTTGGGATGACGGTGACCCGTGGACGGTGAACGGTGCACGGTGAAAGAGTGAAGAAGGGAACTGAGAACCGACCACCGACCACCGATCACCGTTCACCATCCTTATACTGGAACGAATGAAAGCGCCGGAAAAAGCTGAAGAGACACGCCGCATCGTGCTCACCGGATTTATGGGCTCGGGAAAAACGACCGTCGGGCCGTTGGTGGCGGAGCGGTTGGGCTGGACGTTCGTCGACGTGGATGATGTGATCGCGGCGGAAGCCGGCACGACGATTCCCGAAATTTTTCGTAGCGAAGGCGAGACAGAGTTCCGCAGGCGGGAGCGGGAGACGATCAAGAAGTTGGCACGATGCGACGGACTCGTACTCGCTCTCGGTGGCGGAGCAATCGAAGATGATGCCACTCGCCTGCTGCTGCTCATGGCGCCCGAAACACTGCTGGTGCATCTCGAAGTGAAGCTCGAAACCACACTCGCGCGCTGCAAGGGAACCGAGCATCTGCGGCCGGTTCTGGCCGATGAAGCGAATCTTAGGGATCGTTATGAGCGGCGCCTGCCGCTCTACCGCATGGCGCATGTTTCTCTCCATGTCGACACGATGACTCCGGACGATGTTGCGGAAGCGATTGTGCGCGCCGCGCAAGCCTGACCGGTAACCCGAATACTTGTGGCAAAAAGCTGAGGACTCCGTCCCCGCCATGGGCGGGCGGCTAGCCCAATATGTTGACTCAACGGTAATGGGGGTACCCCCTCCCCGTCTCTGAAAATAACTAGTTTAGAATCATTCAATTAGCGCAAGTATCGTCCGCCATCTTTCTCATTCCAAATCACTTATCCGCAGATGCGTCTCCCATAAGGAGTTAGGGGTTGTTTTGGTTCTTAAGGCTCGTTCCTCTCCTTTGCCGCACCGTTTTGTGCGCGATCTGTTGACAGTTTTTTTCCGGAAAAAATGGGCGGCGCGAGGAATGCCGGCCGCCTAACCAGCATCGCCATCACCACGCCGCCCTATCGTCGTCACCATTACCACTGAACCAAGTATGAAGAAATCGGAGAATTAATCGGCAAACTTGGGGAAATTTTTTTGGCGAGTGTTTTCAGACGGTTGCGGGGGAATAGGGTGAGCGATGGCCTTGACATGAATGCAGGGGTCGGGGGTGAGGGATCAAGAAAGAGCGGTGGGCGGTACGGTGGTGGCATTCGCGATTGGGATGGGCGGAGTTGGTGGCGAAATCGGCGTTTCCCAGGACTTTTCTCTGGAGCTGCGCGCAATCTACCTGAGTTTGAGCTGGTCATGAGCTTGAGGACATCGGCTGCGAACGCAAATTCGCGTAAGGTGCGAACTCTTTTTCCGTGTGTCTCTTGATCGCGAATCTTGTTGGGGATACTATTGCCACCAATAAAAGCCTCTGCAAAACCAGCGTCAGGAATACTCCGGGAGAGATTCATGGCTCGCTCCTATGACCGCCGTCGTTTTTTGAAAACCTGCGCTGCCGCAGCCGCGGCGCCCACTTTGTGGATACATGGGTGTAAGAAGGGACCCGCCTGGCCCACCGAGACCGTCGCTCCGTTCGTGAGGGCTGAGATCAACAGCGGAAAAATCCGCGGCGGCCACAGCCGTGGCGCGCTGGCATTTAAGGGCATTCCCTATGCCGGGCCGGTTTCAGGCAGCAATCGCTTTAAGGCAGCGCCGAAAGTGACGCCCTGGACGGGAGTGCGCGATGCGATCTGGCTTGGGCCGCCAGCCATGCAGGGACCGGGCACCACTTATGGGGAGTACGAGCCTGCTTATAGCGAGAACTGCCTGGTGCTCAACGTCTGGACGCCAGCGGTGAATGACGGCGGCAAACGTCCGGTCATGTTCTACTGCCATGGCGGCGGCTTCACCTCCGGTTCCGGAGGACAGAATGTCCAGGACGGCGCGCATCTGGCTGCCAACTACGACGTGGTCGTGGTGGCGATCAATCATCGGCCTGGCATCTTTGGCTATCTGTATCTCGGCGAGCTGGGCGGCGAGGAATACGCCGACTCCGGCAACCAGGGAATGCTGGACATTGTTGCCGCCCTTTCCTGGGTCAGAGAGAACATCGCCACGTTCGGCGGCGATCCCAACAATGTGATGGCGTTCGGCGAATCCGGCGGCGGCTAGATAAGACTTGCACGCTCATGGCTATGCCCGCTGCGCACGGGCTCTTCCATAAGGCAGGAGTTCAGAGCGGGCCGATGCTGCGCGGCTTGCCTAAAGACGTGGCCACGGAAACCGCGCGGAGATTGCTCGCAGGTCTCGGCATTGCGCCTAACGACCTGAGCAAGCTGAACGCAGTCCCCGCAGAAATGCTGATCTCGATACAACTTGCCGGCGAGAAAGGCCAGGGACCGCTGTCGGTGGCAACCAAGGAATACTTGGCGAGCCATCCTCATCCACCCGCCGGCATGGCAGCGCTTCATGCATCGCAACCGGGTGGCTGGGGTCCGGTGGTGGAGGGAAGCTTTCTGCCTGGAAATCCATTCGACCCGTCTGCGCCCGCACTCTCAGCCGACGTGCCGCTCCTCATCGGAAACATGCGGGACGAGTCCGTTCTTGTTCCAGCGTGACGATCCCGCATTCTTCGATCTGGACGAGGCCGTCCTGACCACAGAGGCGCGCAAAAACCTCGGGGATGCCGCCGACCGCATTCTGTCGGTCTATCGCCAAACCATGCCCAACGCAACCCCGGCGGAACTCGTCATCGCCCTTGATACCGCGCTCTCCACTGGCAACGATACGGTGACCGTGGCCGACCGCAAATCGCTGCAGCCCGCGCCGGTCTATCGCTACCGCGATGATTACCAGTCGAATGTGCCGATTGCGGGTACGGACTGGACCCTGCGCGCCTGCCATGGCAGCGATGTCGCCGTTTTCTTCGACAACTATGAAATCCCCGGTCTACAGGGCAATGGGCCCGGCCTAGCCGAGGCTTCAGGGGCGATGAGCGGCTATTTCGCCAGCTTCGCGCGAAGCGGGGTTCCTACCGCGCAGGGGCAGCCCGCCTGGCCGCGGTACTACACCGAGAACCGCGCCGTGATGCTGCTCAACAGCCAGTGCCGGGTTGCGTACGACCCGGACAGCGAACAACGAAAGCTCTGGAAGTCGCTCGGCTGGTGATGAATCCGGCGCCGCCGATTCAAGTGGCCTCACGTCATCCGTGTACGCGGATGAATACGCCATCGTCATTGCGATCATCGTAGATTCGCGGACTGCGCCAGCATGGTAAGGCTGCGGGGCCATCACAACACAGGACAGACCAAGACAACTATTTGCAGGAATTAGTCCCGAAAAGTCGCCTTGCGGGATGGAATCTTGACCGCGGTTGCCGGAAGCAAGGTCGGGGTTTGCGGGTTGAGTGGTGCGCTCATGTTTTGCGGGCAGCGTTCGGAACGTTCATCTGCCCAGCGAGGTTGGCTCGCTGGGCCGTACCTTGTTCTGTTTTTTGTGGGCGGCGTTTATCCGGAGGTCAAAACCGCGGCTACCTTCGTATTGCGCAGGGCGCGCCGGCTATTGGGCGAGCAACGCCCGGAGCTGGCTCCAATCGATCGCCTGGATCGCCTTTGCCGCCAAGTCCTGGTCGCAGTTGAGATAGACCGCGATGTTTTGAACCGAGAGGCGCGGCGCGGTGGGATTCAATTGCGCTTTGGCGATGACCTTGGTGGTGTCGCCATCCAGATGCGTCGACGCAGGCTGGCTCCAGGGCCCGAGCAGAACCCAGGTGCCGGGGTCGCCGCTCGATCCGCCGCTCAGGGGCTGCATGGCGGGCAGATAAAGCACCGTGCCGCCGCCGGGAAGCGCGGAGGTGCTGAAGGCGCCGTGAAAGTTGATGAGCTCTTTCGCGGGAGTGTTGAAGCTGACCTGGACGGTGAGCCTGGTGCTGGGCGGGGACGGAGCGTCTTTTGACTTGGCATCGAGCTGCTTTTGCAACTCCTGGGCCTCGGCGTATTTGCCCTCTTTCATCAGCTCCATCATTTTCATCATGAGCGGATCGGGTGTGTTTGCCGCGTCGATGGCCTGCTGGCCCTGGCTCGAGTTCGGATTGAGTGCCAATGTGAGCTTGAATCCCTGGCCGTGAAAGGGCTGAGCCTCCGATCCGCGCGGCGCGGAAAGAAACAGGACGTTCGGGTCGGGTTCGTTTGCGATCTGCCAGTCGGATGCCGTGAGGGCCGACTCCATGGGCGAGAAGGCAGCGTTCATCGCGGTCTGCAGATGGTGATCGAACTTGACCTCGCACTCGGACGAGGCGCGGTTCTCTGCTTCGTTGAGCCAGTCGTGGATGATCGGATCGCAGCCGACCCAGTTGCCGGCGGAGACCGGTGTCGGGGCGCTGGCACGGTGCAGGCTGATGGAGCCGCTGACCGTGACGGCATGCGCATCGTGACCGTCGCGCTCCATCATGCCCACTTCCGTCATCGTTCCTGAAAATGTGGCCTCGAAGTTGAGCATGTCCATCCGGGTCACGGTGATGGTGACGGCGTCGCCCGGATCGGTGGTGGAGAACGTCTTGTTGGTGTGGCCATCCCCGACCATCACGTCGAACGCCTGATCGGTTTTGTGGCCCGCGGCGAGGTCGTTGGCGCTGGTGATGACGAAGGCCTTCTGTGCTCCATTGAGCAGAATGTCGACACGGGCTTGGGAATACGTCATTTTGTCCGCGACAAAAAAGGCGGCGTGCGCGTCGCCTGGCAGCACGTACCAATTGCCTTTGTTGGCGAAGTTGTTCATGAAAGGCAAGGAGAGAGTCTTCGTGACGCCGCCAATGCCCGGGCCGGAGATGGTGACCGTGCTGTTGCTCGCCACGGGCGGGGGCGCGGTTGCGGCGCTTGCGATTGCGGCGAGGGATATGAGAACGGCCCCGGAAATAAACAGAACAGAGACTTTGATCATGGCGTGTGGGATGTGGCGGGAATCTCCCTTTTTGGTGCCGGCTGCGGAGAATTGTATCGCTCTTAAGATGGATTGCAAGATGAAAGGAACGATTGCGCCGTGAAAGCCGGCGGCTGCGGCGGGAAAGTCGGGCGCGCGAGCGAGCCGTGCGACTCGCCGTTTT
>CAWEXN010000003.1:0-117719 GCA_963813015.1 uncultured Acidobacteriaceae bacterium | reverse complement strand
GCCGTCGATTGGTTCAAGCATTCTATAGTTCAGGGGACTTGGAGTAGAGGGTCGACTGCTGGACTTCTCCAGCGCGGTGAGTGTTTCCCAACCTACACCTTTTGACACGGCCGGATCGGAGATTTCCGGCCGATTGTTTTGTTGAAGTTAGTGAGTGGAGTTGTTGAGGCTTTTTGTCACAGGGCATGAAGGTATGGTTCAGGCGGTTTTCTGCAGATCCTGGACCAGGACCGGGGTCGGATGCTTTCGCAGGGAACGTTGCACGGTAGCCGTTGAGATGCGGTGTCCTCTGGCGATCTGCCTCATGCTTTGTCCCTGGCAGCGTTCACGCCAGATGGCATCATGATCCAGGACTAATGGATTGCGTCCGATGTGCGTACCTTCGAGCCGGGCGCGCCGCATGCCGGCGCGCACCCGCTCGACGATCAGGGAGCGTTCGAGTTCAGCAATCGCGCCGATGATGACCACGAGGGCTCGGCCCAGCGGGCCGGCTGTGTCGATCTGCTCGCGGTAGCTGACGAACCCGACATGAAGATGGTTCAACTCGTCGAGCGTCTCGAGCAGGTGCCGGGTCGAGCGGGCGATGCGATCACAAGCCCAGGTCATGACCAGATCGAAGCGTCCGCGGCGGGCATCGACCATCAACTGATCGAGGCCCGGGCGGCGCACTTTGGCGCCGCTGATCCGGTCCGTATACTCCTGGACGATCTCCAGGCCGCGCTGGGCGGCCATCTGACGCAGGTCAAGCAACTGGGTCTCCGGGTGTTGATCGAGGGTACTGACCCTCAGGTACAAGGCGGCGCGCGTCATTTGCGCCGTCCTTTCTTCCGTGCAGTGTATCCGTGCTTGGCAACGTAGCTTTCGATGTACGCCATCAACACTTCCGTCATCTCCAGACCCTGCGATGCGGCGGCGGCCTTGAACGAGTTGTGAAGCCCTGTTGGGATATTGATATTCACTCTCTTGACTCCTGATCTTTCCTTCGTTTTGATCTGACTCACCTCCTTTCTCCTGGAGATGAGCTTATCCGGTTATGAGTAAAGTGCGCCAGTGGCGCGCGGCCTCAGAGCTCATCCGCCTCCCGGCAGAGCAGGACCACCATGGCGATCCGGTCGAAGCTGATCTCCATGGTGTCGGCCATCGCGCGCAACCGAGTTACATCCTGAGGGGCATAGCCCGCCTCGATGGCCAGCCATTCCGAGGCCTCCATGCCGGATAGACGGGCAGCTTCTTCGAGAGAGAGGCCGGCGCGCTTGCGGGTCTCACAGATAGAACGGCCGAACAGGCAGCTCCGGACCGTGTGGCGTTGTTCTGATGGATAAAAGGGCGGAAGGGATTCGAACATCTTGCTTGCGTGCTCATATACACATTGCTCCTGAAAAGCCGGCATGTCAAGCCAACCAGTCCAGATGGATTTGATTACACGGTGAGTATGTACTCAGTAAGGCTCAGGTCCAAAGGCCCAGCTCGACGATTCAAGTTTCCATCGTTATTACGAACGGGAACTAGGTGCAGGTCTAGGTCCTTCTCCTTCTCTCAAGGAACACTTCGGCTATTCAGAACCTCTGCGCCGCTTCATCCAGCGCGCCAGCTTCGAGCCCCAGGCCAACGAGATTCCCAACACCATGCCCTCGTGGCTGCCCGGCGACGATTACATGACCAACTTCAAGGTCGGTGATCCGTACGTCGGGATCGATGATGGTTATGCCCGCCTGCCTGGCGCCGGCTACGAGGCGCTGCATCCGGAACTGAAAGGGCTCAGCCCGGAGGACTATCCGGACATCCACAAGCTGCGCATCCTGGGCGACGTCGCTCCCTATTCACGGGAGGATAACCAGGTCTCTCCGTCCTGCCTGACACAAAAACTCTCGCGCACACGCGCCAGGCCCAGGCTCCACTCCCGATCCGGCGCTCACACTCAGATTTTCGACCGAGCTCGAGCCCGCTCTCTCGTTCCACGCAACACGGGCAAGCTCGAGCCCGCCCCCTGACATGAGCACCTTCATCCCTGGCGCCTGACTTTAGCCGGGCGCCTGATATGAGCTCCGGGTAGAGCAAGGGTCCTGTCCAGTCGGACTGTCCGGTTGCTGCTGATGGCTTTGTTTCTTGCTCGCGGGTTGTTTGCGGGATTTGCTATCGGTCTGGCCGGGGGAAAGTGTGTGTGACAGGCCTCGGCTTCTTCTTCTCTATCTATATATGTGACGGATCCTTTTTGCCTGATATGGAGCCCGGTATGGAGATTGACTGGATGCTTCTCTGGTTCGCCCGCCGCCCTCCTTTTTCCTCGGCCCCGGGCCTCTGCGCCGGGGGCGCGACGGCCCTCTTACGCCCCCATCCTGTCCCCGCTGTACCCCTCAAAATCGACCCCAAAGGTGGGGTTACGAAATCTGTACCTCAAGGGTAGGGGATGTCATGTTCCCCATCCTTTCTTGTGACTTTTGGAGCATTATCGGGGGACATAGGGGACAACACTCCTATAGTAAAAACAACCCCAATCGCGTATTTTCCCCCTCACTGCGAACACACGTCACCCCTGTAGCCACGAATGCATCCGCGCGAACGCCACAACTCGGCGCCGCCCTCTTTGTGCGGATCGCAGACCCGCGCCGGCCCGCCAAAGGTGCGCGAATTCTCCCCAAATCATTGTTGCGCGTTGCGCAGCTTCCCTTCCCTCCCGCGCAACGGAAACCTGAATTCAACCATTCCGTGCGCAATCGACAAAAACAGAGTGCGTAGCGGCAGTATCAGGCATCACACGGTTGCTGACAGGCAAACTGATATTCGTTTAAGGGTGAAGAAATCCAAGCAGTCGAATCTAAAACTCCCCTCAACCAGCCCTGAACTAAAGAAAAGATGGAATCGCCTTTCGAGTGTCGATCGCGCGCGTGCAATTGCCAAAATCCAGCGCGCTGGCGTTCCCGTTAGGCAGATCGCCCGCAAACTTGGACGAAGCGAATCTGGCCTCCGGTACCTGCTCAAGACCCATCTGGCTGCGCCCAAGAAACGGGAAATTGCTCAGCACAATCGAATCTCCACAGAGAAAACACCGTGCATCGAACCGGCAGTCGAGGCTCGTCCCGCGGAACCGGCAGCTGTGGCTGTTGAAGCCCCCCGTCCGCAATCAGCCAAAGAGGGTGCTGACCTTATCTGCAACTGGATCGATTCGGAAAGTCTAAATGGCCATCACGGTGAGGAAATTATCAAAGGCGCGTCAGACGAACTCTTCAAAGCCAAGTTGAATCATCAACTACCTCCAATTGCCAAGCATCCGCCCGTTCTTCCGGAAGTCATCATCCGGCACACCAAACCGAAACAACCGTCTGGGCAAGGAGAAGCTCGCTTTAGTTGGTACGCTAAATGGCTAGCGAGATGGGCCTATGTCACTTTCGAAGATCCCGTGGAAAGAGACGATGCCCTTAAGCAGGCCCTCAAAGGGCAGCACGAAAGACAGCTGCGCTTTGAGCGCGAGTTGCGAGCGGAGCGCAAGAAGCTCCAATCCCGTACTTTGTAGACGGCGCTAAGACTCAAATTGAGCGTCGCGAAAAACACCGCAGCTCATGTACGGCCAGGCTCCCCTTCGGGCGCGCCGGCCGATCTGCGCAACTGTGCACGGCCGTATTGGTTCCTGTCGTGTGATTGGGGAAATCTAGCGTACTGAATCTTGCTCCGCGGCCTTCGACGCCTTACTGCGATTCTTCACTCTGCCAGCCGGGTTCTTTTCCTGCTTGTCGCTCTGCACGGCCGCGACCTCTGAGCTTTTGGCGTTGCTGACCGCATACAGTACCAGCTCGACACGTGACGAAACGCCGAGCTTCTCGAAGATATGAAACAAGTAGTTCTTGACTGTATGCTCGCTTAGCTTCAGTTCCTTGGCGATATCGCGATTTTGCAGACCCTCGGCCACGAGACGTACTACTTCTTCTTCCCGCTTGGTCAGCAACCGCATTCCGTCTGCGCTCACTACTCGCATAGGCGCAAGTTGAGAAAACGCTTCTATAACCTCCGAAAGTTCGGCGCAATTTCCCCATACCTGCCCGGCGTGGACCTGCTCCACACAGCGGCATAGTGCCTTGAAGCTAGACTCCGAAAGGCAAAAGACGCCCTTGGCGCCCGCTCGAAATGAGTCCACAACCAGATGGCGTTCGGTGCCGTAGAACAAAATCACCGACTTCACCTGCGGAGAACTCTCACAGATCTGCCGCAGCACCCCAAGACCACTCAGAGGACCGTCTGCCAAGGTCGCACTGATCAAAGCTACATCTACGTGTGCAGAGTGCACCGCATCGAGAACCTCCTGGGCGGTCGTGGCACCTGCCACCACATGAAAGTGTTTGTGCCGGCTCAGCGCGCTCATAATCAACTCGCGCGTCAGTGCGTTCGGGGATGCGAAAAGAACGGAAATATCACTTTGCTTAGGAGTCATGGCCCATACTCTTTACGAATGTCCGGAATCCGCTTACAGGGGTGCACCCCAGCCAGAGCGAAAGGCACACGACCGCGACTGCCGCCGACAGCCAAGCGTAATTTACAAACACCAACAATCCTCACTCTCGATTCTCTGCGAGCGATGGATCATTTCACTTGGGGGAAGGGCAAGCGTTCGGAACGAACTCAGACTCGTACAGGAATCTCGATAGGCTCATGCAACCTGAGTTTTTGACCTGCTTTTTTGTCTCCCGATCAATATAACCCTGTTTTTAACATTCGTGTGAACTTTCTTGAGAATCGATTTACCTGCGGCAGTGCTCTGCTCAGTCCTCCTGGAAACACCTCCGGAGCGAAAGAGCCTTCATTTGTTTCGTCCCTAAAGTTATTCCCCAATGGAAAGCCCGCGATCTGTCTCTAAGGCCGAGGGCATCTTCTTCTCTACGAAGTGCTTAGCCGCCTGATAACTGCAAGACTCCGTCGACGTTTGGCTCATACGTGATGGCTGGACAACCTTTTCATATGCCGAGTTGCTGGAGAATAACGACTCTAACCAGAGCCGAGTGATCCTTCTCTATTCCTTGCCGTGGCCGAATGGCCCGCCACACACGCCGCCGCACGAATGTGAGCCGAGACCTGTGTCTCATGCGTGGCGTTACGCAGCCGGGGCAAACGGCCCCGAGTGTTTCGGTTTCTTGTGGGCATTTTCCCCGGCACGTACATTGGGAGTCCTTAATCCTTAATCCATTTTCCACTCTTTACCGGTTGCGGGTGGATTGAAAGCGGTATGCACATGCACAGTGCCATTGAACTGCGACGCGCCAAACGCTACCGGTTGAGCGTTCCGGCGCTTTTCACGTGGGCGCCCCAAGAGGGGAAGCCGAGAAACGGCAAGGGCGTTACTCGTGACATCAACGCCTTAGGGGTCTACGTTCAGACGGATTCATTGCCGCCAGTCGGAGCACGAGTCCAGATGGAAGTTGTGCTCCCCAAGTTGGCGGATTCCAGCCCCGGAATGCACTTGCAAGGCGAAGGCATAGTTCTTCGCTGCGAGAGTTCCGAAGCTACGAAACGTGGTTTTGCCGCTTCGGCATTGTTTTACCCCGAAGCGACAGAAGCAGTTCTGTCGCAACTAAAAGCTTCCGGGCAGATTGCTTAAGCCAGGTTGGTAAGCTGGCGGGCAATGTTCGACGCGCCTCTTCGATAAGCAGTTTTTCCTTCGAAGAGGCTGTGGAAAAAGGGACTTTCCGAGTAAGGATGGCGAAGCTTTGTCCGAAATTACCGAGCGAGCAACGAGTCTAGAGATCAATAGTCCGTTTTGCGCCGTGCTGGAAACCTCGGCGCCGTGGTTTGCGCTCTACACCACTGCTCGCCACGAGAAGCATGTGTCGGAAATACTGGCACACCGCCAAATAGAGACATTCCTACCACTCTATCGGACGACCCGGCAATGGAAGAAGAGCCGCCCGGTCGACCTCGAACTACCGCTGTTTCCGACTTACGTTTTCGCTCGCATCGCGCAGCAGACTCGGAGCGCAGTGCTGGGTACTCCTGGAGTGCTTTCGATCGTGGGTTCGGCGCGGGAACCGTGGCCCTTGTCTGACTCGGACATCGAAACGATTCGCCTCGGCTTGCAAATGCGTAAGATCGAGCCCCATCCATACCTGACTGTCGGCGAAAGAGTGCGAATCAAAGCTGGAGTGATGGCCCGCGTCGAGGGCGTATTGGTTCGCAAGAAGAACGACCTCCGCGTAGTCCTTTCACTAGACGCGATTATGCGCAGCGTAGCGGTGGAAGTTGACGCCGATGATATCGAGCCGGTTAGTGCGGCACTCGCAAGAGTTGCCTGCTAAGTAAAGAGCTTTAGCCCTCTCCCAAACCACCGCGATGCGGTGACGGTGATTACGAGAAATACAATATGGGTTCGATAAAGCTGATAGGTTCGGCTCTACCCTTCGAGGGGTCCTATCCCTTTCGGTCCGCATCAATACCGAAGAGCTTTGAGCGGTTTGAGCTCGTCACCGCATTCATCGAGCGGATCGCCGACCTGGCTGCCGTCGTGGGCGCGACGACGCTCGCGTATGCAATGTACGAAGCCATGGAGATGGGCAGACAGCTTCATTATTCTGCAAGCACTGTCTTTTTAGCCGCCCTCGGTTTCGCGATATTGTTTGTGGTGATGCTGGATCATGACGGGGCGTATAAGCGGGCCAACAGCCTTCTGCGCATCCGCGAGACCGAACGCATACTGCGAGTGACAGTACAAGCCTTTGGAGTGGTCTTTCTGATTACGTTTTTCCTGTCGCACCTTTTCTCGCGCTGGGTTGTCGTGCTCGCGGTTGTCATCGTTCCACTGCTGGTAATCGTCGAAAAGCAGCTTGTGTTTGTACTGATCCGAAATCTGCACAGCCGCGGCTACGGCTTGCGGAACGTACTCGTATACGGCGCGGGGCTCACCGGCCGGCGTGTATTTTCTGCCGTTGTCCGCTCGCCCAAACTTGGACTGAATCCGATCGCAATTGTTGACGACAATGAGAAGCTCACCGGCTGTGAGGTCTACGGTGACGGCTACAAGCACAAACGCTCGGCTCGAGTTATTGCTGGCCCCCTGACCAGCAGCCTGATCCGGAAGTGGGACATCAGCCTCGTGCTGGTCGGCATCCCGTCGTTATCCAAGAAACGTTTCAAGGGAATTGTGGATGAAGCTATAGCGGCTGGGGCCAACGTCGCCTTTGTCCCCCAACTCTCGTACAGCTCGGAAACATTGACAGACTACGTCGACATAGATGGTGTGCTCATCGCTTCACTTGGCCTGCCCGAACGCAAGCGCTTGTATGAAACCAGCAAGCGCATTGTCGATTTTGTTTCCGCGCTCGTCCTGCTGGTGCTCACATTACCGGTATGGGCGGTTCTTGCTGCTTGCATTCGTCTGGATTCAAAAGGCCCGGCGTTCTTCCGCCAAGAGCGGATGGGGCGCGGGAACAAGAGATTTGAACTATACAAATTCCGAACGATGCGCACGGATGTGCCAAGATTTGGTCTGCACCCCACCGCTGCCGATGACCCGCGTGTCACAAGAATCGGCCGCTGGCTGCGCCGAACGAGCCTTGATGAATTGCCGCAGCTTATCAACATCCTGAAAGGCGATATGTCGCTAGTCGGCCCTCGCCCGGAAATGCCGTTTATCGTGGAGCGCTACAATGCCCGCCACCGGCAGCGGCTACAGGTTACCCCCGGATTGACGGGTCTCTGGCAGCTAAGTGCCGACCGTTCGTTCTTGATCCACGAAAACATCCAATACGATCTCTACTACATCCGGCATCGGAACTTCTTCATGGATCTAGCCATCCTTCTGCACACCGCCGTGTTCGCGATGAAGGGAATGTGAAATGCAGGACGAAGCAACCGATTCCACCACAGCCTCATGAAGTCCAAGATTGACCCTGGGAAGCAAGGACCAGAAGAAGCAAGTTCGATTTCATAAACCCCGGAAGCCTCAAGGCTTCGGGACAGATCATCTGCAGCTGAGAGGTGTGTTTCGAGATGAAGTACTCAATCATCGCAATAGCGGCATTGATTGTTACCTTAGCGGGTCCAGGGGCCGCCCAGGGCGTCGTGCCCCCCGCCACGACAGAGGCTACTTCACCTTCGAATGTTGCCGCCCCTACAAATACGACTCCTGGGCTTCACGAACGGAATCCGCGTTACCAACTCCGAAGAGGCGACACCTTCGATCTTGATTTTGAGCTGTCACCCGAATTCAATCAAACCGTAGCTGTACAACCAGATGGCTATATAACCTTGAAGGGCGTTGGCTCGATCTACATTGAGGGCCAGACGGTGCCGGAGCTGACGGAAACCGTGAAGACCGCTTACGCTAAGATTCTGCACGACCCGGTCATTACAGTAGGCCTAAAGGATTTCGAGAAACCCTACTTCATTGCAGCCGGCCAAGTGGGCAAGCCGGGCAAGTACGACCTCCGCAGTGACCTTACGGTCACAGAAGCGGTTGCAATCGCTGGCGGCTTTAACGACAAAGCCAAGCATTCGCAGGTGGTGTTGTTTCGGCCATTGCCGACTGGCGGGTATGAGGCGAAGCTCCTTAACGTGAAAAAGTTGCTCGCCACGCGCAATCTTTCCGAGGACGTCCAACTGCAACCGGGGGACATGGTCTACGTTCCGCAGAACGAATTGTCGAAGATTCGTCCTTTCCTGCCAACCTCAAGCATGGGCGCGTACTATAACCCGGCGATCTATTGATTTGATACTTTCATTCTGCACCGTACTGTTGAGCTCCTGATTCGTCGCATGCGTCACATTTATCGGGGGGCAGAAGCCGAAAGGCTATTGCAGGCGCCGATCCAATGAGTAAAACGCGAAGTGAGTTTCTTCAGCTTTCCGTCAGCGATCTCCACAAAGCTGACTGCCGAGATTCTCGTAATTCGTTCATGGGACAAGTAGTGTCTCGTGAACCTGCCAAGCGCTTCGGGTTTTTTAGACCGCTATTGATTCTCGTGCGTCAGAGGGTCTGCTGGTCACCGTTTATCATCTTGGGTGAGTTGTGCCGGCTCCTTGCCAATAAGGGGCTGCAGCGCGAGATATTTAGTCTCCTTAAGCTCAGGCCATTCGATGAAATCATACAAACCAACCCTAGATTAGCTTTTAAATACGTCGTACCCAACTACCTTGCTCGAAGCTTTACAGTATCTGAACGCGTGTCCTGCTTTTTACATCACTACAGGCGCATGCTTGCCTTGCTTCCCGAAAACACTCTACGGCAGATTCTGCAAGAAGATATTACACTCCACGAAATCGCCAAAGACGGGAGTCGTTTCGCCGTAACGATCGGCTCGCCGAAAGCACCCCACGACAAAGAGGGCGAACTGTCTCTCGGTCTACAAGTCGATGGCAAAAAGATCTTTGATCTTTCCTTCATCATCGTGCCCGGGTGGGTCGTGAAATCAGAGGTTGCAGAGATCCTATTAATTACGCGGCTTCAGGGGGAGAAGGGATGCAACTCCCAGATTAAGCTTGTGTTCAAGAAGCTCTGTGAATACTCCCCCAGAAAACTGCTTCTTGCCGCTCTGCAAGGTATCGCAGATGCTTTCGGGATCGGCTGGATAGCAGCCGCATGCGCCGCAAATCAGAAATACTATTCAAAAAGATCGGATGCCATCTTGAAGCACAGCTATGACGATTTCTTTGCCACGCTCGGGATGTCCACAACCGCCAACGGCTTCTTCTTTAGTTCAACTCGGATTGAGGGCAAACACATCGCGCTATTTAAAGAGCGTCAAAGGCAGCTGGCAATCGAAAGACGGGCAACGAGAAATCAGATCCGCTCAGCCTGTGCCGCCTTTTTCTTAGGAGTAGCTGATCGAGCCACCGACTTTTCTTCCAGTGCAGTGAATTCGACCCCAGTCCAAGGAGCCATCGAATCAGGACCCACTCCTCTTTCTTGTCCCACACCTGACCACGATCTAACTGCTTAGCTTGGTAAGTCGCCATTATCCCGAGGCCTAAACGAGTTCACTTGCCCGCAGGACACCCAGTAAACACCCCGTAGCATGAGGTGAAACATGAGAACTGACGAACTTGCAGTTATTAGAGCTGACGACCTGGCAATCGAACGGTACTCTCGGCAACCTCTGCCGACCCCGCGCGATCTCATCGCTGTGTTGTTTCGCCAGCGCTGGCCTATGGTGGCAGCATTTGCCCTTGCGGTGATTGCGGTGGCCCTTTCCGGCGTATGGATTCCGAAGTATCAAGCCCAAATGAAGATTCTGGCTTTGCGCCAGCGCTCGGACGCGATGGTAACCCCAACGGCCAATCCACCCGATCAGTTCAGTAACGACCAAGTCAGCGAGGAAGATCTGAACTCCGAAGTTGAGTTGCTTAACAGTGATGACCTGTTGCGCAAGGTCGTTCTGACCACGGGACTGAATGGACAATCTGGTCGGTCCGTCAACAGTGAAGGCGAGGTGAACATCGCAAAGGCTGTGCGCAAGTTGGGCAAAGATTTGAAGATCGAACCTATTCCTAAGACCAATGTGATTTCGGTGAGCTATCAAGCCCGCAACCCGCAAATGGCGGAAGAGGTGCTCAAAGCACTGGCAGCGGCATACATGGAAAAGCACCTAGAAGTGCATCATCCAACTGGCGAGTTTAAATTCTTCGACCAACAAACGGCGCAATACCAGCAGGGGTTAAGTCAGGCGCAGGAAAAGCTAACAGACTTCACCAAGGAAACCGGTGTCGTCTCTGCTGAACTCGAACGCGACTCGGCACTAAAGCAAGGGGAGGATTTCGACGCCACTGCCCGCCAGGCCCAAACGGCTCTCCTGGAAACCGAACAACGTGTTCGCGCTCTCCAGCTTCAGCTCCAGACGATCAAACCAAGAATGACGACGGTGGTGCGCAATTCAGACAACCCACAGCTCCTCGAACAATTAAAGTCGACCCTGCTAAATCTCGAGCTAAAGAGAACCGAACTTCTCACCAAGTATGAGCCAACTTATCCACTGGTGCAGGAAGTCGACAAGCAGATTGCTGATGCAAATGGAGCTATCAGCGGAGAAGAGAGCAAACCAATTCGCGATGAAACTACTGACCAGAATCCCGACTATCAGTGGGTGCAGGCTGAGCTGACCAAGGCCCAGGCCGATCTGAGTGGATTAAAAGCGCGAACGACTGCAGCATCTGCTATCGCTGCGAAGTACCACGAGGACGCCGAGCGTCTCGGCCAGAATCAAATTGAACAAGATAATCTTCTGCAAGCCGCCAAAACGGATGAAGCAAACTATCTTTTGTATGTGCAGAAGCGTGAAGAAGCTCGAATCAGCGACGCCCTCGACCAGCGTGGGATCCTGAATGTTTCGCTGGCGGAACAGCCTGTGGTTCCTGCCCTTCCCAATCGCTCGCCCATTGGCATTGCGCTCCTTACGTTGCT
Organism: uncultured Acidobacteriaceae bacterium; assembly: GCA_963813015.1. Taxonomy (GTDB): domain Bacteria; phylum Acidobacteriota; class Terriglobia; order Terriglobales; family Acidobacteriaceae; genus Telmatobacter. The sequence goes on along the minus strand of CAWEXN010000003.1, from coordinate 106,345 downwards.
CCTGGCCGGAACCTTTAGTCTTTCCACGGCATTCGTACTCGACTTAATGGATCCAACCTTCCGCACGCCGGATGAGCTTGCCGGCTACTTGGGCACTCCGGTGCTCGCCGCACTGCCAAGGGGCGGAGACTAGAGCAATGTTTTTACAATATTTTGGATTCCGCGAAGATCCGTTCGGGACCACCCCCGATTCACGGTATCTGTATCCGAGCCAAACACACCGCGAGGCATTGGCATCATTGAAGTACGGCTTTCTTAGCAACCGTGGTTTTACCGCCATGATTGCGCCCCCGGGAAGGGGGAAAACAACGCTGTTATTTCGCTTTCTAAACGAAGTTCGAGAATCTGCTCGCGCCGTTTTTCTGTTCGATATCGATGCCGACTGCGAGCCGCGGGAATTTGTCGGCTACATCTTGCGCGACATCGGGATCACCCCGGCCCAGACCAGCTCCGAGAGACATGAACAGTTGACCGAAGCTCTGGTCAAAGAGAATCGAGCGGGCCGGAAATTCGTAGTTGTTATTGACGAAGCGCAGAATCTTTCGGATGCCGTGCTCGAAAGAGTTCGCCTGCTCTCCAATTTCGAGACTTCGCGCGGTAAGCTGTTGCAAATCGTCCTCTCAGGGCAACCTCAGCTATCCGAAAAGTTATTGCAGGCCTCCCTGGTACAGCTTCGTCAGCGGATATCAACTATATGTCGAATCGAACCGCTTACCGCAGATGAAACAGCTGCCTACATCGACTATCGGCTGAAACAAGCTGGCTACGACGGTGAGCCGCTTTTCACCCAGGATGCACTCAAGCTGATCGCCAAGGCCAGCGATGGCGTTCCTCGAGTCATCAATAACTTGTGCTTTAATGCGCTATCAATCTGTTGCGCGCTAAAAGGTAAACAGGTGGATGATGGCATGGTGTCTGAGGTAATTGCCGACCTGCAATTGGGTCCACAATCACGCGAGCCAACCACAGCCGAAACCGGTTCTAAGGTTGGGCAGGCGACTGAACTCAAACAACAGAAACGCCCTAATCGACTGCTGAGGTCGTGGATTCCAGCCTCGGCTATAGTCCTCGTTCTGTGTGCGCTGGCCGTAGCATGGCTTACCGGATATCGAATCCCCTGGTCATATGCAACGACTGATGGCCGCTTTGTCAATGAAAAACTGACGCCAACCCCGGTTCAGGCACCAGCCACAACAGATAACAGCAGAACCATCGCTGTCGCACCCCCTCCAAACACATCGCCGTTCTCAATCACGGTCAAACCCGACCAAAGACTTCAAGATATCTCAAATCAATACCTTGGAGGCTGGGATCTTCGGCGCCTACATCAGATTCAGAAGCTCAACCCGAAGCTCACGGATCCGGACCATATCGAAGTAGGACAAAAGATCTGGCTTCCTGGGCCGCCACCAGTTTCCATTGCAACGAACGCGACATCTCCAGTCAGTGTGAGGGACCTCCAATGAGCCGTAACTTCGAATTATTGACGCAGCTCGAGCTTGAGGCAGGGGTCACGGACAAACCCTGGCCAGATTCGCCCAACGGTGCTGCAGCGATGAATGTTGTCCCAATTCTGTCGAGCCGTGCCAGCAACGCCGGCGGGGAGGAGATGTTGCGCCTCATCCAGCGCATATTCCTGTCGGCCAACGGAAACGCGCCACGCCAAGTCGTTCTATGTGGCGTGGACGATCAGAATGGCAGCAGTTCTGTCTGCGCCCGGGCTGGGCGGACTCTCGCCGCCAACAGTTCACGGCCGGTTTGCCTGGTCGACGCCAACGTGCGCTCGCCGCGTCTGTCGGGTCTGTTTGGCATTGAAGGAACAAACCCCTTCTCCGGCCCATCCGCTGCTCTGCGCGACCAGTGTGTGAAGATTGGGGGCAACCTTTGGTTGGCCGGGCCTGAAATTCTCGCCGATAACAGCCGAGTACTTCTACCGCCAGATGAGCTCAAGAAGCGTCTTGCGCAACTGCGTGAAACGTTCGAGTACATGCTGATCGATGCCCCAGGAACAAGCGTTTGCGGAGATGCTCAGTTGTTGGGTCTGGTTGCTGACGCTGTCATTCTCGTCATCGAGGCCAATAGCACACGCCGTTTGACAGCACGCAAGGCAAAGGAGTCTCTCGATGCGGCGGGTGTTCGGCTGTTGGGAACCGTCCTCCACAATAGATCATTCCCAATTCCCGAGAGAATCTACACGCGGCTCTAAACTGCCGCACTTTCAGTGTCCGCGCTTTCGGACTTCGAAGGTGCTATGACCCAACCGTCGAACCTGAACAGATTTTTCCCAAGACGCTAGATGCACTCAGTCTCACTCAATGAAACAAACATGATGGCAACTGCTGCGCTGAATCGCGAAGACGCTTCCAACGAGGCACTCCGCTCGACGATTGATTTCCGGCTGCAGTTAGGCTGGGTTCTGCTGCTGCCGCTCCTATTCTTCTCTGTTCATGGGGCGTTTTCCTTTCAGCTCAAATTCGAATCCATCCAGGCGGGGCTCCCAGATGTTGCGACCCATCATCCTGGATTTGTTGGGCGCTTCATCTTCCCGGGAATTGTTTACTCGATCGTGTTCTGGCTGATTTTGGGTAGCTGGAATCGCGTTGTGGCCTATGCGATCCATTTCAAGATGCTGACCTTGCTGGCTTTGCTTACAATCTGCTCCGCCATCTGGTCTCAGGATCCAACGCGGTCTGCCCTATTCGGAGCTTTCTATCTGACAGGAACACTCTTTGCTTATTCCCTTGTCATCCGCTTTCAACCCGAAGAGATCATGCTTCTTGTCAGCAGAGCCGGCATTGTTGTCTGCCTGCTTGGGTTGATCATGGTTACATTCTTTCCCCAGTTTGGATTGGTAGATGACCAAGATCCGAGAACTATTGGCGCTTGGAGAGGAATATTCATTGACAGGACCAATGCAGCTGAAGAAATGGTGTTCATGCTAAGTCCGGCTATTATCGGTTGGGGGCGCCGCTTTAAGAGTGGTCAGATTCTTTCAATTGTGTTGCTTTTGGCAATGATCATTAAAGCACAGGCAGTCACGGCTTTTATCGCGCTGTTTTGTTTCATCCTGTTTCTGGCATGTCTGCGTTTTTGCCGAAGGGTCGAACCACGACAGTCAAAGGCATTCGTGGTATTTGGATCTTTTGTCACGGCGGTCCTGGCGATAACTGGATCTAGATACCTTCCTGAGATCCTCCGAGTTTTGGGGAGAGATCCTACGCTGACCGGGAGAACATTCATTTGGGGCCTTCTCTTGGAGTCGATCGGCAAACGCCCCCTGCTGGGGTACGGATTTTATGCCTTTTGGAATGAGCCGTTGGGAGAAGCCGGCAGAGTGGCCGACTCAATGGGTTGGACAGCAGGTAATGCTCACAATGGCATCTTGGAAATATGCCTTCAGCTCGGACTGTTCGGAGTTGTCATCTTTGTGGTCACACTCATTCAGGCACTATGGAACGCCTGGTTTTGCATCCGGAATGATAGTTCGGGGCGTTATGACTGGTACTTAGGCCTTATTGTATTGATCATGATCTACAGCATCGATGCGGGAACAGCTGTTTACCCCAACGAGTTGCTCTCGATTCTATACGTCGCTATGTGTTGTGGATTAGCCCAGGCTGCATGGCAGATTAGGCACGACGGATACCATAAAGAGGTGTATGTTTGATGGCATCGATATATCACTTGCTTGATGAGAGAGAGCCATTCTCAGATAGAGACGGGGGAGGAATCTCCAGGTGGGTTGCGAATGTTCTACGCGAGGGTACAGAAATCGTCATTTGTTCTTCATTCGATTCCACGTGGGGGTTCCCCGCCAATAGAATCTATCAACTGCCGCACTGGGACTTTAAGGGCCCGATCCATCCCGTGGTGTACCGGCAGCGGTTACCTTGGTCGCTACAGAAATTGGTCTATAGGAAGGTTTTCCAACCACTTCTAGATAAGCTTAACCGGGGCGACATCATTTATGTTCACAATCGCCCTCAATATGCCGCAGTTTTGTCGCGCATGGCGAAACCACATGGTATTCGGGTCGTCCTCCATATGCACAATTCGCATCTTATTCGATCGAATGGAGGGCAGCTTGAGGCACTCCGAAAGACTCCGATTATCTTTTGCAGTGAATTCTTAAGGAGCGAAGCAAATACCGCAGTATCCAATCACTTCGAGAGCACGTGGGTCGTTTACGGCGGTGCTGATGGTGCGAGATTCTACCCGGTCGAGCGAGATCGCAAACCTGTCCCCACGGTTGTTTTCACAGGGCGCCTTCAGCCGTATAAGGGCGTGCATATTCTGATGGAGGCGATGCGGATACTTCAGAGCAATGGAATTGAAGCCAAATGCAAGATTGCTGGTGCATCGGGATTCGGGCTGAGTAGAGGTACCAGGTATACGCGTCATCTTGAACACATAAGACCAGAGAACGTAGAGTTAGTTGGATACAAGTCTGGCGATTCACTTGCTGACCTTGTAAGAACTGCCGATATCTTTTGTTGTCCGTCAATTTTCCACGACCCATTCCCCGCGACGACGCTGGAGGCAATGGCGGCCGGACTTCCCATTGTCGCGTCGAATGTCGGCGGCCTTCCAGAGGCATTAGCTTACGGCGGAGGAGTCCTAGTGTCGCCAAATGACCCGAAGGCCCTCTCCAGTGCGCTTGGCCGGCTTGTCGCGGATGGTTCTTACCGGAAAGAACTTGGTCAACAAGCACAAGCTTCCTACAACGATCATTTCCAGTGGAGTAGCGTGAGGGAACAATACAACCAGGTCCTCCAGAGGATTGTATCTTGAAGCGCATCCTTGGGAGTCGGCTCGTTCGCAATACTGGATGGATGTTTCTCGGCCAGGGCCTTGGATATGGCCTGAAGATAGCTTACTTCATTGTGATCGCAAGACTGTTGGGAGTATTGCAATACGGCATCGTTGTTGGAGCTTTCGCGCTCGTCAACCTGGTGGCGAATTACAGCAGGCTCGGGATGGGAACCGTGCTGCTGCGCTATGTGTCGCCGAATCATGGCAGATTTGCAGAGTACTGGGGCAACATCCTGATCGTTACGGCGGCTATGGGAGGGGTCTTGATTCTCCTGCTGCGCGTGGCCGCACCTCATATACTCAGTCCCGCCAGTGCTGACGTTGTAGTTCTTACTGCGGTCGCGAGCGCCTTATGCGAACAGCTCACGATGAGCGCAACGCAAGCTTTTCAAGCATTCCAGAGGATGCGGATCGCCGCAGTGCTCGGCCAACTGTCGCCAATGTGCCGGACAATTGCCGCGGTTGGAATGTTGGTCGTTATGCACCACGCGACAGCTCGTCAGTGGGTGCTAGCGCTGGCGATCTCTTCCGCGGTTGCGGCCATTATGGCGGCATCTGTCGCAACCATGCTGTTAGGATGGCCGGACTTCAAGCCCCACTTGATACATAAGCGGGCGCGCGAAGGGGCGCAATATGCCTTTGCCGATTCGACAGCCACTGTGTACAACGATCTCGACAAGACGATGTTGAGTCATTACGGGATGAATGCAGCGAATGGTATCTATGGAATGGCCTACCGCATTATCGAAATGGGCTCAGTGCCGTTCGCATCTATACAACTTGCGGCAGAGCCTCGCCTCTTCGAGCTGGCTGGCAACGGGAACTATGAACCAATCAAGCTTGGCCGCAAACTCCTCAGACATAGCGTGTTGGTTAGTACCGTTGCAGCTATCGGCATGTTTGTTTCCGCTCCGATGATTCCATTGCTCGCCGGCAAGGGCTTCGGTGAAGCTGTCTCGGCGCTGCGCTGGCTTTGTGTGATACCCATCTTCAGAAGCGTGCACGGGGTTACGGGGAGCGTTCTAACCTCACTGGGACTTCAGCGTTATCGCACGATGACACAGATCGCGGCAGCTGTTCTGAATTTTGGCCTCAATCTCTGGCTCATCCCTCGGTATGGCTGGCACGGCGCAGCATGGGCTAGCTTGCTTACCGATGGCACCTTAGGTGCCGCGAATTGGTGTGTTTTGGAGAGAGAAGGCAAGAAGTTGATGGGCCATTTAGCTTATCGGCTGGTCTAGAAACAAACCCAGAATACGCTCGCCATAATACATCAGCAGTGCCACGGTAGAGCTCGTCCTTTAAGGGACGCCCATTCTAATTCACTTGACGACACCTAAACGACAGAACGGTTCCTGCCTACGGGCCGCCCTCGAGGTGATCGATGGCGTATGCAGATAAAGCTGGACTGATTCACTACATTTCCCAAAACGGAATCGGCGAATTCAAAGGTCGATAGCAAAGATGTTGGCGAGTGCTTAACACTCAGAGAGCGTGACGTATGCGCGTTTGCATGATGAATGATATCTTCGACCGAAGTGGGGGCGTAGCGATTGCCATCAGACGGATCTCGCAGGCTCCCACCGACGTAGATTACTATTTCGCTGCCTGCAAGAGCGGCAGGTGGGTGGAAGACATATCTTGGATTCCGAATGGAAGGTTTGAACGATTCGACCTGAAAACTGCAAACCCCATCCGCGTCGTCAAAGAACTTTACCGCTTCAGGCGATGGTTCAAGGTGCAGCGTTGTGATCTCGTTCATTGCCACCATCGGCGGCTCGCCGTCCTACTGCAGCTAGTTCGGATTCCCGTTCTTTATACTGGCCACTTAGCGTTCCCACAAGCGGCATGGTTCCGATGGCTTCATCCGCGGCGGATGACAGCAGTCTCACGCTCAGTAGCGACCAATATACGTGAGACGACAGGTCATGATGTTCTCGTTTCAATAAATCCGCCCGTCCAGTTTCCACAAATTCTTCCGCTCGTGGATATTAGCAAGGTGCAACGCCGTGCGGTATGCGTTGCAAGGCTTGAACCCGTTAAAGGCCACACTCATCTACTAGCCGCTTGGAAGCTGCTCCGCGATCGCGGTTTTAAGTGTGAATTGGACCTCGTCGGGGAAGGCTCATTGCGGCCGATACTAGAGGCACAAATACAGAGAGATGATTTGGAGCAACTAATCCGGTTCCGTGGTTTTACGACCGACGTCTCGAGAAGTATTAACAACGCATTGTTCGCAATTTTGGTTAGCGAGGTAGAGGGACAACCCGCTGTCGTCTTGGAGGCAGCAAGCATGGGGCGGGCCTCTTTGCTCAGCGCGATTCCCGCTTCGATCGATCTGCTTCCCCCTGGACGAACGCTAAGGAACGGCATAGCCTTCGGAGATGTCGCGGCACTTGCCGATGCTCTTGAAGAATGGTTCGCTCACCCGGAGGATGTGGTACAAGAGGGCAAACGATTCTTTGATTATCTGAAGGCATCGAGTGATCCAGCAGCTATTGCTAGTCAGTACAAAGAACTTTATCGCCAAATCCTCGCAGAATCTGCGTAAGGCCCCTCTTCCTGCACAAGTGAGATCAGCTATTGAGAGCTGCTGAGACAAGACAATCGTCGAACATTGTCGTTTAGGACAACAATAGAATTCCCCTATATATGAGCACATTGGCCTTCGACGAACGGGCGAGTGACGACAATGTCAAGCCCGCACTGTGTGAGCATGATCGCATCACCTTCGCTGGCATTTCAGTAAATCAACTAACGTTAGCGGATCTGATGAAGCTGCTCTATATCGGTATCGCCAACAATGAAAAATGGGTGATCGCAACTCACAATCTGCACAGTCTGTACCTCTTTCCGCGCCTGCGCCGATTCCGAGAGTACTTCGCGACTGCTGAATGGGTGTACATGGACGGGATGTCACTTGTTGCGCTCGCCCGCCTGTATGGACACCGAGTTAATCGTGCGCACAGGGTTACGTTCATCGATTGGACAGAACCCATAATGAAGGCCGCGGTGAAGAACCGGTGGCGAGTTTTCTACCTAGGCTCAGACGCAAATACAGCCTCAAAAGCAATGATCGTTCTGCGGGAGCGCTTTCCACAATTACAGATAGTAGCAAGAAGCGGGTATTTCAATGCAGAAAGGGACAACCCTGAAAATCTGGCAGTGCTGAAGGCAATCGATTCCTATCGTCCTCATTTGGTCATGGTAGGTATGGGGATGCCTCGACAAGAGCTTTGGATCTACGACAACCGTGATGACATTCGCGCCAACATTATTGTGCCTTGCGGCGCTGCTCTCGAATATGTGGCTGGCGCAGTACCTACACCGCCGCGATGGGCTGGCCGTCTTGGCCTCGAATGGGCATTTCGTTTAGCCTCGGAGCCGCGGAGGCTGGCCGGCCGTTACCTCGGAGAACCGTGGGAGATTCTTGGAAGAGTCATTAGCGATTTAGTTTTTAGGAGATGGAAGCAGGAAGCACCGCAGCGATAGCGAATAGCACTGTTAGTGAACGTTTCTGTCAGCGATCTAACAAATCATTCGAAATAGGCAAAGCGAAATGTAGGATGCCGAGCGTTGCAGCTAGGATAAACACGGACTCATGCCGAGGGCATCATGTGTCGCGATAAGTGCTTTCCACCAATTCAACGACGCACCTTTGACGTGATCGACCTTATTGTTTCTTTTTTGATTCTAAACCCGCACTAGTATTTCGCACTTCTAAGGAAGGCCGTCTTCAATGATTATTTCCAGTGCTCCAATGAGGATCAGCTTTGCCGGAGGTGGTACGGATTTCCCTGAGTTCTATACAAGGTATCCAGGTCGAGTCATCTCTACGGCGATCGACAAGTTGATATTCATTGGCATTAATCATGCGCCTTATACGAATCACGTGGCTGCGCGGTATTCCGTGTGCGAGGAAGTGTCGCATCCTTCAGAACTGAAGAACACGCGGATTCGAGAAGCACTGCTAGATCTCGGAATTGAGAAAAATGTCGAGATCGGATCGTTTGCGCCGATCCCGGCGAGAACGGGCCTCGGGTCATCTTCCAGCTTTTCGGTGGCCCTGATGAAGGGGCTGTACGCATATATTGGTAAAAAACTTGACAAGAGAGAAGTGGCGGAAGCAGCTTGCCGACTAGAGATTGACTTGGTCAAAGAGCCCATAGGTAAGCAAGACCAATATGCAGCGGCGTTCGGCGGATTCAATGTATTGCAATTCAACGCCGATGGAACCGTCGACGTCGAACCTGTATTACTCGACTATAAGAAGCGGATGGATTTGGAAAGTCACCTTATCCTGTTCTTCCTTGGGACAACGCGCGATGCATCCTCTGTATTGGCCGAACAAAAGGCTAACGCCGAGAAGAACTTTGAAACATTGAAGCGCATGTCCGATTCAGTCCTCATTTTCAAGGAAGCGTTGCTCCAAGCGGATTTTGAGAGCGCCGGAGAGATATTGCTCGAGGGTTGGACGATGAAGAAGCAACTTGCCTCTGCAATCTCAAATCCGGCCATCGACAGGCTGTACGAGATCGCCATGAGCCGTGGAGCCTGGGGAGGAAAGATGCTCGGCGCCGGCGGTGCTGGATGTCTGATGATGCTAGCGCCGGTTAAAAAGCGGGCAGCGGTGGTGGATGCAGTCATGGCGGGCGCCAAGGCCGAAGGGTTCGAGAGCGCCTGCGAGGTGCCAGTCGGGTTTGTTCAAGCTGGCGCCGAAATTGTTACCAATTCCTACGGAAGGTGAACTGCAATGGAACGCTTCATCCAGGATTTTTCACAAAAGGCAATCTCTCTTTTGCGCAATCTTCCCAAGGTTGAGATCGCCAAGGCGATGAATATTCTTCAGGCGGCATACGAACGCGACGGCCGGATTTACGTCGTTGGAAACGGTGGCTCCCTCGCGCTCGCGACTCATTGGGTTGCGGACTTCAACAAGACTGTATTTAGCCACAATCTTGACGGGCACCACCGCAGGTTCCAGGCCATCCGGTTACCCACAACTGAGGAGGAACTGACCGCGTGGGCGAATGACGTTGGATACGACATGGTTTTTGCTGGTCCATTGGGAAACTATATACAGGATTCAGATGTCCTCATTGCCATTTCAAGTTCTGGAAATTCTGAGAACATTATCCGCGCAGTGGAACTGGCCCGCTCTCAGAAAGTCCCTGTCATCGGGATCTCCGGGTTTGACGGCGGGCGCCTTAACCCGCTCTCAGATGCGAAGATATTGATCCCATCGATGCAGGGGGAGTATGAGCTTGTGGAGGGCATTCACGCCATCGTTCTCCATATCTTCACGAAGTATTTCAAAGAAAACTTTGACCACGCCTTCAGTTTGGCAAACGATCGGAAGGATGTCCGTTCCGCGGCCCTTTTAAGCTCGGTCGACCGCATCCATGCGTCGCTCTAAACTGGCGACATTTTCTACAGTCTGCACCGAAGTTTAGTGGAGTGAGAATGAGTCGAGTGTTGGTTACAGGTGGCGCAGGATATGTGGGATCCGTATGCTGCGAGGAATTGCTTCGCCAAGGTTATGAAGTGTGCATTGTAGATGACCTCTCCACCGGCCACCGCCATGCGGTTCCCGACAAGGCCGAGTTTCATCAAATTGACATTGGAAATGCGGCGAGCATGCGTGAGGTGCTTGCGTCAGGGAGGTTTGACGCTGTATTCCATTTTGCGGCAAAAGCACTCATTCCCGAGTCGGTAACCAATCCTGCAGTGTTTTATCAGGTGAACGTTGTTGCGGCAACTACGATGATCGATGCTGTTCGAGAGGCGGGAATCAAGCGCTTCATCTTCTCGTCGACTGCCGCGGTCTACGGGAATCCCATAGAGATACCTATCTCCGAGGAACACCCCAAAGCACCTGTGAATTCGTATGGCGATACGAAGCTTGCATTTGAGCGATTGCTGGAGTGGTACTCAAAAGCTTACGGCATCAGTGTTTGCGCATTTCGCTATTTCAATGCGGCTGGCGCAACCCTTTTTCATGGTGAAGGGCATGTGCCGGAGACGCACATTCTGCCCTTGCTATTTGAATCGGCTGTGGGCGAGCGCGAGTTCTTCACCATATACGGCTCTGACTATCCGACGCCGGATGGAACATGTGTGCGCGACTACGTCCACGTCCTCGACATCGCTCAGGCGCACATCCTCGCACTCAGAACCATGAACTCACCGGGGTTCACTGTGTATAACATTGGACTGGGTAAGGGGTACTCCGTGCGGGAAGTCCACGCACGTGCAGAACGTATCATAGGTGCCAAGATACCCATCCGTGAAGGCCCCTACCGCGCAGGAGATCCTGCGGTACTCTGCGCCAGCCCCAGACGCTTGATTTCGGAACTAGGTTGGGAACCGCAGAACTCCGATCTCGACCACATCATCGAAACCGCCTGGGCCTGGAAGAACCGCGGTCGTTTGAATGCCGGTGGGACCATGAAAGCGTGGCCTAAGTGAAAGGCTTCCTGCTGGCGGCAGGGAACGGCACGCGATTGCGCCCGTTGACCAACAATATTCCAAAGTGCCTCGTGCCGATCCGAGGCACACCATTGCTTGGTATCTGGTTGGCATGGTGCGCCAAATACGGCGTCGATCAAGTACTCATCAATACGCACTCGCACAGCGAGCGCGTTGGGGAGTATCTGGCGGCATACCGAGGGCCCGTAGACATTACAATGACGAACGAACCGGAACTGCTGGGGAGTGCAGGCACTTTGTACGTCAACCGCGCTTTTGTTGCGGGCGAGCAGCAGTTCGCGGTTTTATACGCGGATGTTTTGACGAATTGTCGCTTCGATGACATGCTGGAATTCCATCGGCTAAAACGAACGCCGATAACGGTCGGAACATACCGTGTACGCAACCCAAGTCAGTGCGGAATCTTGGTAACGGATGTGATGGGGAAGGTAGTGGAATTTACGGAGAAGCCCGAGTTTCCAAAGTCGGATACAGCGTTCTCCGGAGTATTGGTCGGGGGCCCGGCTCTTCTCGACAAGATTCCCGCCAGGACTCCAGCAGACATTGGCTTTGATGTACTTCCTAGACTGGTGGGAGAAATGTTCGCGTTTCCGATCGCTGACTATGTGCTTGATATCGGGACAATCGAAAAATACGAACAAGCTCAACGAGAGTGGGATGGATTGCGCCAAAGTGACTGATTGACCTATGGATATACGCTCGATGTAAACTTCCCATTGCGCGCCAACGGTATCTATTAGCACACCAAGTTCATTTTAGTGAAATGCGTGTAGCAATTCCCATTTACGGGGCGCTCAGGCATCCCATCGTCACCAGGCCAGAGGGCAGGTTCACGTTGCAGAGCCATTGCGGGAAGAGCGGATCATAAACCTGCGTACTCTTTGGTATCTGGTAGCCGTAGCCCAATGCCGCCGTGTTCGTGGGAGTGAAGTCTGCGATTACCCCCGCCATACAAGCCGGGACGTTGGTGTAGCTCCCACAAGATGGAGCGACGGGAGCCACAGGATTAATGAATGCCGGACTACTTCCTGTTGTATTATTTGGTCCATAAGCGAACGATCCGCTCGAATATATCACAGTGTCATTGCCACCAATCCCATAAATGAAGTTATTGTAAACCTGGTCAGTGACATCGCCACGATCCACGCTAAAACCATATATTGTTTGGGCGTTACAGCCTGTTGCGCTGTTTGTCGAGGCTAGGTTGCGAAACGCTTCGGTTCTGCTCGCTACAGATATTTCTATTTCCCCGCAGTAGGGAAAATTGTTTTGACTGTCATTTCTGTTGTTTCCCCATGCGGTGTTATACCGGAAATAGACAGCAGCATTTGAACTTCCCCCCGTATTTTCGTAATCCACAATTCCTCTGCCCGAATTTTCAATAACTATGTTATTATCAACGACTATTTGCCCTACATACAAATATTGATTTAGTGTATCAAGTAAAATGCCTTCTCCGTCCGTCGGCGTTGAACCGGCGCAAGGATTTGGTTCAAAATTCTCGAAACTGAAATTGCCGGCAATGTAGATATGAGTTCCCGGCATAGAGTCTGATTGCTTCGGTTCAAGGACGCCGATGCCACTATTGCAGAAGATATTACCCTGATCTGTGTTGTAAGCAATGTTCCCAACAATAGCGATATAATCTACGCCTGCGCCGCCATAAGGGCCACTGCCAAAGCCCCCCAAACCCGCGCCGTTGCAAATGTCATTGGCAAAGACGATATGGTGAATTTGTACGGGCGTTGAGAAATTGGGAATCGCTTCAAAACACTCTCCCGACGTTAATGATGTGGTTATCTCCCAGCCCGCGATGCCCCAATAGCTCGCAGAAACGATCATGCCAGAGTCGTTGAAAGCTCCGCCAGTATCAGTGATTTTACATGCATCGAAAGTGGCACATGTCAACCATGCGACATTGTTTCCCGCCGGACAGCTGACAGTTCCAAAAGTTTGATAAAAGTTGGTGTAGGTGTAAGCCACACTCGGCTTTGCAATAATGACATCGCCACAGTTGACGGGGTGATTAGGTGAAAGCCATGGTTTGCTCGGAGAGAGACCGTTGTTAGAGTCATTACCGCCGGCTGACGCTGGGGCAAGGTAGTACGTAGCACCAGGAGGAGGCAAAACTGTCACGGATGCTAAGGAAGATTTGGTTGGGTCCGACACGCTCGTCGCTGTGACAGTGACGGTTGCAGGAGACGGCACGACAGCAGGTGCGGTATAGAGCCCCGCCGAGGATATCGTACCGCAAGTTGTTCCGCTACAGCCTGTCCCCGAAACTGTCCATGTGACGGCCGTGTTCGACGTTCCCGTGACAGAAGCTGCGAATTGTTGAGAGGCTCCGGTTGAAATGGATGCGGTCGTGGGAGCCACTGCGACGGCAACCACCGGCGCCGCCGAGCCTATGCCAGTCAGGGCGATCACTGCCGTGCCGTTGATCGAGGAGTTGCTGGCAATGGTCAGCTGACCAGTCGCTGGACCCGTGGTCGTGGGATCGAATTCTAAATTCAGCGTCGCTTCCTGGTTCGGATTTAAGGTGGCCGGGAAATCAACCCCTGGCACCGTAAAGTCCGCACCAGTCAGCGGTGCTCCATTGATCGTTACTGGCACAGTGCCGGTGGAGGTCATTGTCACGGACTGCGTCGCCGGCGTGTTCACTAACACATCGCCGAATGCGACGCTGGTCGCATTGATGCTTAGCGCGAGTATGGCTGCGTTGAGCTGCAGTGTAAAGCTGGTAAACGTACTCCCTGCGCTCGCCGTCATCGTCACCGCCTGAGAGGTTTCCACCGCGGATGCCGTAGCCGTGAATCCTGCGCTAGTCGCACCCACCGGGACTGTCACCGTGTTCGGCACCGTCACTGCTGAACTGCTGCTCGACAGGTTCACATTCAGGCCGCTGGGCGCCGCAGTGCTCAGTGTGACCGTGCAAGCGTCCGTGCCTGATCCTGTAATGGCTCCGCTAATGCAGGATAGCGCGCTCAACGCCGGTGGCGTCGCCATGCCCGTGCCGGTCAGAGAAATCACTGCCGTTCCGTTTGTCGAAGCGTTGCTGGCAACTGTCAGTTGTCCCGTTGCTGTCCCGCTTGCGGCCGGACTGAATTGCACATTCAGGCTAAAGGTTCCACCTGCGGATATGGTGACCGGAAAGTCGCTCGAAGCGACAACAGAGAAAGGCTGCCCCGTCAAGTTGAGCTTCGTGATCTCAACAGGTGCCGAACCGCCATTCACGAGAGAGACTGCAGTGCTGGCCGTTTGACCGATAGCTACAGCACCGAAAGAAACTGAATTGGGGGACGCTTTGAGGGCTCCCGAATCCCCTTCGCTTATCAGGACTCCGCCGCAGCCCGAGAGGATAAAAAGCAAGCTGCAGGAAAAGAAGATGAGTAGAGCCCCGGGCCTACTGCTGAGGGCACGCAAGTGAAGTGAACTGCGCGCTCGGCGGAGTTTCGACCGCAATTCGATCGCTGACCCAAGATCCAGTGAAGGTGGAACCAGAACTCGGTGCACGGCATCGCCTTAGCAAGTACTTGGAAACACAAGCACTCACATGCCCTTACTTCCTTTTTCGGAAGACGCTACTCAGAGTTTAGCAACGCAATGTGCACGTAGATAACCACATTGCGTTACCATTGGATTACTTTTGTTTGCGAGCGTCTAAGCATTTTGTATCCATTTACTTACGAAGGATTATTTAAGAAGAAAAAGGGGTCGATCCGACGCGGAGCCTGACTCTCGCTCGTTGCCATCAGTTCGTCCAGAAATTAGCCCGCTCCGGACAAGGAAGACCTCTAGAGTCCACTTGTTCGGCGCGGGTTTTCTCTTTTACTGGGTCGATATCGACCTTTTGCTCGTGCTTTTCGGCCTCACGCCTGACGAATTCTCAAACACGGGACGATCGCTGCCCGAACTGTGGTCTGGTGTTGCGTACGCGTCGTCACAGGTGTGCACGCGTGAGAGTCGATAGAGTTGACTGCGAGGAACAATCAAGGGTGAATGTCTATTCTTGAAGAGCGACTTAAATATTTGAGTGCTTTTTCCTCAAATCATTTTGTTTAGTGGGGCCAGATGACCAATACTCCAAGGACAATGCCTTGGGCTCAAGCAATGCTGCCGTCAGCTCAACGTGACCCGCAGTACCGCCCTAAAACGTTGGCTGAACTTCAAGCAGCTGCAAGGGCAGTTCCAGCTCCCCCGCCAGCAGCCGAGGTCGAGAACTCCCCACCGCAAACACCTCAGGCTCCGCATCGGAGAGAAGTCCCCGAGAAATACATCAGAGTCGAGCCAAAGCCGCTCTCGGCTTATGACGACAATCCGGTCTTGAACGAAGATGGGGCAGCATTCGTTGTCGGTGTATCTGCCGATCTGCTGAAGAAGTGGCGGCATCGCAATCAGGGGCCGAGCTATATCCAGTATGGGAAAGATGGGCCGGTCCGCTACGAGCTCAATGAACTGCTGGAATTTCGGGATTCGCACAAGGTTTATCTCACCCATCGGCGAGGACCGAAACCAAGAAGCACTGCAAATGCGTGACAAAAGGCTCTATATAGGAATTGGGCCAGAAGATCGATTGTCGATGCAGCTCAGCCGAGAACTCGGCGCTTCAGCTCGGAATACCGCTCTGACGCCAGATTGAAGAGAACTCCGTCTCTTCCCCGTCGCAATGGGCCCATTGAGCGTCACTCGACTTTCTTGATCCATGAACCCGTCCCCATGCCGGATAAGTCGAGGTTGAGACACCGTTCCCGCAGGGTTCTTAGGTCTCCTACTCTCATTCTGCGAAATCGCGCAAACGCGACACTCTTCCTAAAAACTCCGGGTTTCTGGGGATGGCAGCGGCAGCCGACCGATGAGATGGTCATCACAGGGAAACGCCAGTGCGGGCCTGTATGCTCCCGTGGGGACCGCAATTGGGTCCACCGGCAATCCCTGCAACGGGACTGCATTCATAAATGAAAGATAACGGTAACGAGCAACATAAATCTGCTAGTCATCCTGGCCGCCGCAAGTCGGGCGGCTCAATCATCACGATGCCAATTGATCAGGATGTGTTGACCCTGGAAGAGGCCGCCGCGTACTTCAGATGCAGTTCGGCTACCTTAAAGCGAAGGGCCAAGATCCTCGGAATTCCATACAAGCGAGTTGGAAGCCTTTGGCGTTTCAGCCGCAAGGCACTGGAAGCCTGGATGGAGGACCAGGAAAAGGCAGCCTGAATCGTACGGCACAAATAACAAAGGCGGTGGGTTCAACCCCACCGCCTTTCGCATGTCCGACTTATTTCTGGAGCATGCTCTTCGGGACCAACTGCTTCGCAACTTTATTGTGCGCCTTGCGCATGTCTGCCGAGGGAGTGTGCCCGTAACCCATCGTCATGCCAATATCGGAGTGCCGGAGCAGATCCTTCTGCGTGCTGGCTGAAACGCCTGCGCCGCCCAACCACGACCGGCATGCGTGGCGCAATGCATGCCACCCGACGTTGCCCAGGCCGAGCTTCTCGGCCGTAGGCTTTAGGTAATCGTTGAGCAGCATCGATGCGCTCCGAGGACCGCCAGAGCGCGATGACGGGAACAGCCATTCGCTCTCTGGGACTTTCGATCGCCAGTACTCCAGGATGCTTAACAAGCCCTCGTCCAATGGAAGTCCTGCTTCCGAAGCAATTGTCTTAGTCGGGCCCAGGTGACTGTGCGTGAACTTGCGCTGGATGGTGATCTGTTTTTCCTTCCATTCCACGTCCTCCCACTTCAGCGCCACAAGTTCGCTGACGCGCAGTCCGAGGGCTCCCGCCACCAGCGTCATGATGTTGATTGGCTCCGGCAGCGCTTGAATCAGTTTCTTGAACCCTTCGATGCTGAGCTGCGTGATCTTCCTCTGGCGCCTCGTGGTTCCCTTGATTCTGACGAGCGACATCGGGTTGCGCTCGATGGCCGGGATGTACTCGTGCAATGCGGCCAACTCGAAGCATTGGCTCATCACGGAACGAATGGCGGACTTTGTCGTCGGCGCCAGAGTCAGTTCTTTAAACCAGCCGGCCACGGCCAGCGGCGTGACCTTGCGAAGGGGCACGCGCGAAAACTTCGGCTCGATGTAATTCCTTAGCAGATAGCGACTGGTCTGCTGGGTGGAGTGTTCGAGTTCGGGAAGGTGCTCCTTACGGTAGAGCTCGGTGATGACGCCGAAGGTAGCCTCAACTTTCGATCGCTCGGACTCGCGGTTCTGCTGAACGACAGCGAACTGGATGGCTTTGCGCACGTCGGACTCGTTGGGGTATTTCGCAGCGTCGAAGGTGATTGACTTCTGCTTGCGCTTCCCGCGTTCCCATTCCGAGAACCTGACTCGCCACGCGTAGCCATATGTGCGTGAAACCTTCTCGATGCTACCCTGTTGATAGCGTGAATGCAGCAGCTTCATCCCGTGCTACTTTCTCGATCTCCTCGGGGATGAAGGCAGTTTATCACACTGTGACCGAAAGTGACTTTGGCAATTTCAATGATCGCTGTAACATGTTGATTCTACACGTGGCCCCGTAGCTCAGATGGATAGAGCAGCAGTTTCCTAAACTGCGTGTCGGCTGTTCGAATCAGCCCGGGGTCACCAGCCTTCGCCCGCCAACGCGGGCTTCGGCTCGGCGGGCCAGTTAAATGGCGAAGGCTGTCACGCCGTAGCATCAGCGCAGGCGGACTCGTTTATGCATCGCGTTTTCCTTTTTGACTTCCGTCGCCGGACCCACTATAAAAGTTGATGTCATGGAAGTCGTTTCCATGACATCATTGCACCGGCAATTGCCGCTGCTCAACTTATCACTGCGATCGCCAGGATGTTCGGGAAGGCGGTGAAACTCCGCCACTGCCCCGCAACTGTGAGCGCACCTGTTTTCCTTGCCGTCGTATAACGAGGCATTGGTATAAACAGGCTTTCAGCCCGGTGCTTCCGCTACACCGGTTCCTGAGTTACTGTGTCTCGAAGCTGTTGCATCCAAGTGGCTCTTTCCCTCAAGAAAGAGCCACCTTGCACAATTCCGGAACAGGCTGCAAGAACTCAGGAACCGGTCTCGTCAGCGGAATCCACTTGAAGCCACTGAAGTCGAATCCATGTTGGTTCGACTTTGGGAAGGCGGCTGAATTAGAGCGCAAGTCAGGAGACCGGTCCTCGGCGCACCGCGAAACCACAGAAAGTGTTTCTCAGAGTAGTAACTGCCAAATCGACGCGACCCCAGGGAGCGCCGACCTCGCAGCAAACTCCGAAGAGCATGGGATCTGCGGTTTCGCGGCACCCAACCGCTTTCACGTCCCGAGGGGGACGAAGGAGCTCACATGCCGAATTCCATTTCTCTGCGCGCATACTCCGCCCGCGCCTTGCACCTGGCCCTGTTGCGCACCGCGTCGCGCGCGCTCACTGCAGCACTGTTCATTTTCTACGCTGCCGCCAGTCCCGCCGCTTCCATTCGCGGTTTCATCACCGATGTCACCGGCGCCAAAGTCACCGGCGCAGCCATCTCTCTCGTGAGCAACGGTCAAGTCATCGCCTCGGCGATTTCCTCGGCCGATGGCAGCTTCCAAATCCTCACCGGAGCTTCCGGCCGCTTCTTTCTCGTCGTTTCTGCAAAGTCTTTCCGCCAACTGCAAACGCCGGACTTTTACGCCGGCCAGCTGGACTCAATTGATCGCAATGTGGTGCTCGAGCCGGAATGGGCGCGTGAATCGATTGTGGTCACGGCGACTGGAGCACCCCTTCCACAGTCGCAAACCAGCTCGGCGACCACCGTGCTCGGACCGCTCGATCTTGAACTTCGCGACGATCTCGTCAGTGTTCTGCGTCTCATGCCCGGCGCTTTCGTCATTCAGACCGGTCAGCTTGGTGCGCAAGCCTCTCTCTTTGTCCGTGGCGGCGACTCCGACGACAACAAAGTGCTTCTCGATGGCGTCGATGCCGGCGACCTTGGGAATCAATTCAACTTTGGTTCGCTCTCCACAACAGCCATCGAGAGCGCGGAAGTATATCGCGGCCCCGATTCAAATCTGTTCGGTGCGGGTGCTGAATCCGGGGTCGTCAGCCTCGTCACACCACACGGCACGACCAGCTTCCCTTCCCTGCTCTTCCAGGGTGACGCCGGAAATCTCGATACATCGCGCGAGCAGCTTGAAATTGCAGGCACGCGTAAGAAGCTTGATTACCTCGGCGACTACAGTTGGCTGCAAACCGCTAATGACCTGCCGAACGATGAATTCCACGTCGCCACCGCGGCAGCCAATCTTGGTTGGGCTCTTAACGGAACCACGCAGATTCGTGGCACAGCTCACTATGGCGTCTCCGCCACTGGCGTACCGAATGCGTGGGACTTCTATCATGTCGCCGACGACGCTACCGAGAAAGACCAGGACATCTTCGTAAGCGCCTCCATCGATAACCAAACCACCGCGAGTCTGCACAACAGCGTTCGCTACGGACTCACGCGCAAGCGGGAGCAAGAGTCGCTCTGGACCGAATCCGGAGCTCCCCTCTCATACGTCGATTACTGTTTCGGCCCCGGCACGCTGGGCAACGTCGTCACCATCACTGGCGCCAACGGTTACTCCGCAAGCGGCCAGGCCGTCCTCGATTGCAGCACTTTTAAATCCCAGCTTGTCTCCAACCGCGATGCGCTGATCTACCGCGGCGACATCACCATCACTCCGCATCTGGTGGGTCTGATCGGATTCCAGTACGAAGACGAACGGGGCGCGGAGCCAGGCAGCACCTTCTACCCGAACGTCGAGCGCACCAATTACGACTATCTGGCGGGCGTTCACGGCGACTTCAAGAATCGATTCTTCTATTCTCTCGGTGGCAGCCTCGAGCACTATTCGCTCTTCGGTGTCCAGACCGAGCCGCGCGCCGGGGCCTCCTATTATGTGCTTCGCCCACGCAGCGGTGTCTTCAGCGGCACACGGCTTCTGTTTAACTTCGGCGAGTCTGACCGTGAGCCGACTCTCCCCGAGCAGGACGAATCGCTCTATACCTTTCTCGTGAACATCCCGAACAACCAGGGCCTGGCCACCATTCAGGCGCTGCATATCAATCAGATTGGAGCGCCGCAGGATCGCACCTACGAGGGCGGTATCGAGCAGTCCTTCCTCTCGCAGCACGTTATTTTCAGGTCCAGCTACTTCCACAACGAGTTTGGCAGGCAGATCGAATACGTCGGCCTCGACCTGATTCCCGCGCTGCTTCCAAGCCTCACGCTGGCCGAGCAGACCGCACTAGAAACCACGCTTCAAAATAACGGCGCCTTCGAGCTAACCATCAACTCAGAGGCCTTCCGCGCGCAGGGAATCGAAACTTCCGTCGAGTCCGGCATCGGCGCCAACCTGTTTCTCAGAGGCGGATACACCTATCTCGACGCCGTGATCCAGCGCTCTTTCACCAATGACGACCAGGCTCTCCTTGGCCCCATTCCCACCTGGCAGAACATCCCCAACGGAATCGAGATTGGCCCCTATTCACCGCTCGAAGGGGCTCGCCCCTTCCGCCGCGCGCCCCACACCGGCTACTTCACGGCCACGTACGCCACGAGAAAACTCACAGGAGTATTCAGCGCGGCCTTCGCCAGCCGCAGCGACGACTCAACCTACCTCGAGGACGAAGACTCTTCCTACGACAACGGCCTGCTTCTGCCCAATCGCAATCTCGATTACGGCTACGCCAAGCTCGACATCGGAGGCAGCTACCAGTTGTTGAATTGGCTCGACGTCTACGCGCAGGCCGAGAATCTTCTCGACGATCAGCACATCGCGCCCATCGGCTATCCCAGCCTTCCCTTCACGGTTCGCACTGGCCTGCGCCTTCGCTGGGGGCCGGGTAGCGGCCACTGACAACGCGGCCACCGAACGCATTCCTTTCCCCGGTACTGGTCCGTCTGAACGCGGCTTGACTGTGTTCAACTTATCCTTGTTAGGCCATAGCTCGCGTCAACTCGCTCCATCAGCCGGTATTCGTGAGGGTTCGGCTTTGATTTCCCCCTCATTTTCCACAGCTTGTATGCGGGGCCCTCGATTTCCTCCGATTCTGGGAGTTTTTTTGTATTACCCCCTTGGAAAGATGGTTGCTTCTGTCCTACAATGGCCTCTCCTGAGAGATCGCAGTACCCCCAAATTGAGACCATTTGAGGGAATTCTCCGTCCCGTGTTTGGGGCACGGCTGAGGTTCCATATTGTTCTAGTCACGAGTTGGTTACGGCACAGCGGCGCATCGCAAATTCTTAGACGCTTTCTCGCTGCAGCCAACCGATCCTTTTTCCGCACCAAGTGTGCTGCCCGACTTGCATCGCTTTTGCGTCACGGCATGACTCTTTACGTTTTGAAGTCGTCCAATCGGATACATGACCTGCTCCTTCCGATTGCCGGCCGTGTTTTATTGGCTGCGTCCGGTACGCAGCCCACGGCTTCCTGGTCACACAATTTCGTCCCGTTTTTTCACCGGGAGTTCATCGAGGGTTTGTAAGCTCACTTCTAAGCCGATTGTTTTGGCTTAACTTGCGTATCAGAAATGCTCGATTGGCTCCTCGTATGGTTCAAGCAGTCTTGCAAGGGTACTTACAATTCCCCGGTTCCTGCGCGTTGACCAATGCGCCGATTCTCGGCACTGGCGACGACGCCATCATTTCACGCGTAATCGGGTCAAACGCAAACGACTACTTTTGGAGGGCAGTTAAATGACATTCAATAGACTTCGCGTCGGTGTTCGTTACCTGGCGCTCCTCATCCTCGCTGCGTGCCTCAGTTCCGTCACACTGAACGCGCAATCCACAACGCAAGGTTCGATTGCCGGCTCAGTTCTGGATTCCTCCGAGGCCGCGGTCCCCGGAGCGACTGTCAGCATCGTGAATGCCGCAACGGGTTTTACCATCAACCTCGTTGCCGACAGCAGCGGCTACTTCAAAGCCCCGCTCCTCGAACCGGGAAGGTACGTCGTCAGCATCAGTTCTCCAAACTTTGCCAAATATCGCGCTGAAGACGTCGTTGTTGTTGTCGGGCAAGTTACAAGCCTTGCGCCGCGTTTAGCCGTTGCCTCGGCTGCGACTGAAGTTATCGTCACCGAGCAAGCCCCGGTCATGAACCTCGAGTCGCCCGATTTCTCCGACACCTTGAACCAGACGGCAATGCAAAATGTGCCTATCAACAATCGCCGTTGGTCGTCCCTTGCCATGAGCACGCCCGGCGTCGTTTCTGACTCCAACGGATTCGGCCTCGTCAGCATCCGCGGCGTCAGCCCGATCTTGAACAATGTAGAAATTGACGGCGCGGACGATAACCAGGCCTTCTTCGCTGAGGAGCGCGGCCGCACCCGCGAGGCTTACTCCACGTCGGGCAACGCTGTGCGCGAGTTCGCCGTCAACACCGGCGTCTACTCCGCCGAATATGGCCGCGCTGCCGGCGGCGTCATTACATCTGTCACCAAGAGCGGGACCAACACCCTCCACGGACAGGCCTACTTCTACGATCGCGAAAGCAACTGGAATGCTTACAACGACTACACGACTGTCTCCACTCTCAACACCAGCACCGGCCTCTACTCCTCGCAGCACATAAAGCCGGAGGATCTAAGGAAGATCTATGGATTTACCGCCGGCGGAGCGCTCATAAAGGACAAGCTCTTCTGGATCTATACTTACGACCAGCACACGCACGTCTTTCCTGAGGTCGGCATTCCCTACAACCCCGCCAACTTCTACACGCTTCCAGCCGCCGCATTGCCGTCAGGCTCTACCTGCTATCTCACTGGTTCGAGCACACCTCCTGCTCAGCCCTATCAAAACGGTTGGTTGAGCGGCGACACCGCAGCTACAAAAACCGAAGACTCCGAAGCCTGCACCCTGGCCGCCCGTCAGGGAATCACATACGCGCAGGCTGCAGCGGACTGGGCCGCTCTTATCAGCGGTGGCACTCTCCACAACGGACAAACGGATCTGGGCCTCAACTCAGACCTCGGCCCGGTGGCGCGCTTTGGTTTCCAGGAGATCAATACCCCGAAGCTCGACTGGCAAATTACGCCCAAAATGCATTGGAGCGTCCTCTATCACCGCTTGCGCTGGGATTCGCCGGGCGGCGTCCAGACCGCTGCTGCCGTTAACTACGCTCGCGACTCTGACGGCAACGACTTCGTCAAGCTCGATTACGGCCTCACTAAATTCACCAGCCTCATCACCAACAACATCAGCAACGAAGTTCTGTATCAGTACGGTCGCGAGCTCGATGATGAAGGGCAGCAGGTCTATACGCCGTACACGCTTGCGGACGAAAACAACAAGAGCGGTAACATTCCGTATGTTCAGATCGGCGCTTCATCTTCTGGCTGGGGATTCAACTCAGGCTCTCCCTACTACTCCTACCGCGTGGCGTATCCGCTCGAGAAGAAGTGGCAGATCGGCGACATCCTCTACTGGAACAAGGGCAATCACAGTTTCAAATTCGGCGCGGATATCGTCCATAATTACGACTTCCAGAACAACCTCTATGAGAGCAACGGCGACTACGTGTACCAATACATTGGACCGTACTTTAACGATCTGATGAACTTCAAGAACGGCGTCACTGTTGGGACATCCACTCACGGTTGCGATTCAAACTACACCGAATATGCCGGCCAATACGGTTCCGGTAGTTCAGCCAGCAATGCTGCTCCTGTGGTTGCGAATTACCCCTGCTACGCGGATTTCTACCAGGGCTTCGGTACTCCCAGCTTTGGTCTCAATACCCTCGACACAGGGTTTTTCGGACAGGACAACTGGAAGTTCTCCCCGCGTCTCACCCTGGAGCTCGGCCTCCGCTGGGATCACGAGAATCTTCCAACGACAGTCGCGTCATTCGATGCCGCAGCTGGCGTCTTCGCACCCTACAACGGCATCACCAACAACCCCAAACAATGGTCGAACTTCGGGCCCCGGGTCGGTTTTTCGTATGACCTCTATGGCAATGGTCAAACGGTCGTGCGCGGTGGCTATGGCCTCTACTTCGGCCGCATCACCAACGGGAATATCTTTGAGATCCTGTTCAACACCGGTAGTCCGGCTGGGCAAACCGCTCCCACATTCTTCAACGCGCCGACCTCCTCCGTCGCAGAAGGTCCGCAATATCCAAATATTTTCGCCAGCGGGGCCAGCACCTCCAAGCCGAGCTCCTATTTCTTCTCACCAAACCTGAAGCTGCCCCAAGTGCACGAGTTCGACCTCCAGGTTCAACAGGCACTCGGCAAAGAAACCTTCCTCTCCGTCAGTTACCTCGGATCGTTAGGCCGAGACATGCCCAACTTCCTCAATGTCAACATCGTTCCGTGCTCTGCATCGACCACCGCGTGCGTTTCAAGAACCATTACGGTCTCTGACGCGTCTGGCAAGGGTCCCATCCCGGCCGGCCCGTTGACCATCAACAACATTTACACCAGCTACGGCAACACCGCCCTCCTGGGCCCCAACGCCACCAGCTTCACGTCCATCACTGAGATGGCAAGTAACGTCAACTCAAATTACAACGCGCTGGTTGGCGAGGTCGTCAACCACTCGCTTAAGAACATTCAATTCGACGCCAATTACACCTGGTCTCATGGCCTTGACTTCGCGCAAAACGCGCTCACTCAAGGCACCACGGAGAACTGGTATGACCCGTACGGAAATTACCGAGCGAACTACGGCTCATCCAGTTACAACGTACCGAACCGCTTCGTTGCCTATGCCCTCTACAGCTTCCCGGGAGTCAGCGGCGCGAATCCGGCGAAGTGGGTTGTGAACGGATGGAGCTTCGACGATAGCTTCTCCATGCAGAATGGCTTGCCCTACACCGCAGGTTGGAGTGGCAAGCTGAGTGGCGCCTTGGGAAGCGACGTCAACGGTGCAGGTGGAACAACCATCATCCCGGGCTACATTGGCGTGAACACGGCCCGGTACCCGCGCCACATCGTCGACGACGCTCGCGTGCAGAAGCAGTTCAACTTCGAGCATTACATTCAGAATGTGCAGTTTATCCTGAATGTCTTTAACATCGCCAACCACCAGAACATAACCTCTGTTGGAACCACAGCTTATACCTTGTCCGGTTCCACGCTGACATATCTCGGTCAGGGGTCGGCATCCCCTTCCAACAACACGCTCGGAATTCCGACGAATTCCAACTCGAGCGGATTCTTGTTCACTCCGCGCGAGGTTGAAATCGCCGCTCGCATCAACTTCTGAGCTAGCGGAATCAACACTTGCAACGCGGCGGCTTCGGTCGCCGCGTTTTTCTTTGCGCCTCTATCCGCTGCGAGCCGTCTCATCGCCGGGGCAAACTCGCGCGTTCAGGCCGGCTTTGAACGCCGTTTCTCTCTTGAGATTTGGCTCGCACTTGCTCTCGGCCGTCAATTCCCCTTGCGCCAGCAGACATCGCACGTTGAAGGCAGAACATCCCGGAATCCCGCCCCGCGTCGCCTCAAGAATTGCCATCGTCCTGGCACTTCCCCGTCAAATGGCCCTCAAATTCTGGTTGATATGGTCAAACGATATTTCCACGTAACAGAATCCAATGTTACTTTCGTGCACCTTTTAGATTGATTCTGTTGAAATCTCAGCCGTTATTCCGTTATGTTGAATCACTCCCTCAATTCTTTTTTGGGGAGTTCCGGCGTTTTCGGACCTCCTGAGGTGTTCAAATGATCTGCCCCAAGTGCCAATCTGCCGCTCTCTCCGTCGTCCCGGCAGAAGTCCGGCTATATCGCAACAGTCCACGCACTTTGAGTCACCCCCCGATGACTCCTTCTCCTGACATTCGGGTTTGCCTGGATTGCGGCTGGTCGGAATTCGTGATTCCTCGCGCATGGCTTTCCGCTGGATGGTTGCGCTCGCTTCGCCCGCAACCCACCGTCACTGAAGCGGGAATTGCCACCGCGGGTGCGTCCGCCGTCGTCATGTAGTGCGGCAACAATTCGATCTTCCCGGCCCACCTTTTGCGGCCGTTCGACGGCATTTCCACAAGTGCGCAATGCGTCACCCGGTTAACGCTGCGCCAAAAAGCTCCTTTGATACACACCGCGCTCAAGAAAAAGGCCTCCGCATCCGCGGGGGCCTTTTGATTTTGCACCTTCCACGCTAATGAACGGACCACTGAAGATCTTTCCCCGTCCGTGGCTGTGCGCCGACCGGAGTGCCAGACAGCGGGCTTCCGGCCGCCCCCTGAAGTAGACCGTTTGCGTGGACGCGTTAAGTTATGGCATCCTGCCTACCGTTTCCTCAGCAGGAGGCATCATGCGTACGAATTGGAAAATGACTCTGTTAGTTGCATTCTGTTTGATTGCGGCCTGGGGTTTGCCGGCGCAACAACCTCCCGCCCGGGACGATGCGGAAAGCGTCCAATTGAATCACGACTCATTCGCCGACCTAAGCCCGGAAAATCGCGAGGTGTTCGACGCGCTGCGCGACGCCGCCCAGCAGGGCCGCGATGCCGACGTGTTGAAAGAGGGCCGAATTCTCCTCTCCTCGCTCAAGCCGGACACTCCGCTGGCCAACTTCGTTGTCCAGATCACGGCAGGGGCAGCGATTGAGACCGGCGACGTCAGTTACGCATTAACGCTCCTCAAGCCATACGCGGATGCGCATCCGCGCGAATGGCATGCGGCGGCGCTGCTGGCGCGCGCGTACGCGGAAAGCGACGAAAAGGCTCTGCGCAACCAGCAGATCGCCCATGTGATCGAATTGCATAAGCACACCGCCGACTCGGATTTCGCCAATGAGCACATTTTCCCCATCCAAAGGGTTCAGCTTCGCTCCGGCTATGCGGTCTTTCTTTATCCTTTCGAGCCCTTGAAACCCTATAACTCTTACCTCGTCGCTTTGATCTATACGAGCGATGGCAAGCAGGATTCACGTATTGAGCTCGGAAGCGAAGACGCGGACCAGGCCTTTTTCAAGTCAAAGAAACCCGGCGAGCGGCGCTTCTCCATCGATAGCTACCACGAATCTGAAGTGAATGGAAACAAGAGCGAGTCGCAGGCCCTCAATGGGTTCGTCGATGGAGTCTTCGACTACGACTGCATGCGCGACCTGATGGTCAAGGTCGCAAACGGCGAGCCGCTGTCGCACAATTGACACCATCAATCCACAAAAAAAGGCCCCCAGCTTTCGCCGGAGGCCTTTAAAGTTTTTGCGCCGAGTGCGCGTTTCGCCGTCCGCGCAGGACTAGTACATTCCGTCCATGCCGCCGCCGCCATGGCCGGCCGGCGCCGCATTCTTGGGCTCGGGCAACTCAACCACCAAAGCTTCGGTGGTCAGCAGCAGTGCCGCGATCGAGGCTGCATTCTGCAGAGCGGTCCGCGTCACTTTTGTCGGGTCGATGACGCCGGCCTTCACCAGGTCCTCGAACTTCCCCGTCAGCGCGTTGTAGCCGTAGTGCGGGTTGAACGGGTCCTTTTCCTTGTCCTTGCCTTCGAGCACCTTGGCCACCACCACCGCGCCCTCCTCGCCGGCATTGTCGACGATCTGGCGCAGCGGCTCTTCAAGCGCCCGCAGCACGATCTTCGCGCCGGTCTTCTCGTCGCCGCTGAGCGTGCCGATCAGCGTCTGGACCGCGGGTATGCAGCGCACCAGCGCCACGCCGCCGCCCGGGACGATTCCCTCTTCGACAGCCGCGCGCGTTGCGTGCAGCGCGTCCTCCACGCGAGCCTTCTTCTCCTTCAGCTCGGTCTCAGTCGCCGCGCCCACCTTGATGATCGCTACGCCGCCGACCAACTTCGCGAGCCGCTCCTGCAGCTTTTCCTTGTCGTAGTCTGAGGTCGTTTTCTCAATCTGCGACCGGATCTCCTTCACGCGGCCTTCGATGTCGCTGGCCTTGCCTGCGCCGTCGACGATCGTCGTGTTGTCCTTGTCGATGGTGATGCGCTTCGCCTTGCCCAGGTCCTCGAGTTTCACGCCTTCCAGCTTGATCCCCAGGTCCTCGGTGATGGCCTTGCCGCCGGTCAGAACCGCGATGTCGCCCAGGATGGCTTTTCTGCGATCGCCGAATCCAGGAGCCTTCACCGCAGCCACGTTCAGCGTGCCGCGCAGCTTGTTGACCACCAGCGTCGCCAGTGCCTCGCCTTCAACGTCCTCGGCGATAATCAGCAACGGCTTGCCGCCGCGAGCAACCTGCTCCAACAAGGGCAGCAGATCCTTCATTGCGCTGATCTTCTTCTCGTAGATCAGAACGTAGGGATCTTCGAGAATTACTTCCAGCCGTTCCGCATCGGTCACGAAGTACGGGCTCAGGTAGCCGCGGTCGAACTGCATGCCGTCCACGGTCTCGAGGCCGGTGTGCATGGTCTTCGACTCTTCGATCGTGATCACACCGTCCTTGCCAACCACCTTCACCGCTTCAGCAATGATTGCGCCGATTTCTTCGTCACCGTTGGCCGAGATCGCACCCACCTGGGCTACCGATCCCTCGTTCACCGGCTTCGACAGCTTGCTCAGCGCGCCGTCCTGGTTCCACTTGCCATCCTTGTCGCGCGTGCCGTTGATTACGGTAACGGCCTTCTCAATGCCGCGCTTCAGTGCTGTCGGGTTCGCGCCCGCCGCCACCGTCTTCACGCCTTCGCGGAAGATCGATTGCGCCAGCACGGTCGCCGTCGTCGTGCCGTCGCCGGCCACGTCGCTCGTCTTCGATGCCACTTCGCGCACCAGTTGCGCGCCCACGTTCTCCAGCGGGTCCTTCAAGTCGATCTCTTTGGCCACCGTCACGCCGTCCTTGGTGATGGTGGGCGAGCCAAACTTTTTCTCGATTACAACGTTCCGGCCTTTCGGTCCGAGCGTCGCCTTCACTGCGTCCGCCAGCGTGTTCACGCCGCGCAGAATCGCCTGACGGGAATCTTCACCGTACAAGATTTGCTTTGCCATGTCTCGAATTCTCCTAGTTTGCAGTTCTCAGTTCGTAGTTCTTAGTCGAAACTCTCAACGGAAGGCTCACAGCAGTCTGACAGCCGCATTCACTCTGGAACTGTGAACTACGAACTGCGAACTGTGAACTCGCGCGCGCTTACTTCTTCAAAATGCCGAGGACTTCTTCCTCACGCATGATCAGAAGTTCTTCGCCGTCGATCTTGATCTCCGTGCCTGAATACTTCCCAAACAGCACGCGATCGCCCGCCTTCACGTCCAGCGGAAATACCTTGCCTTCGTCGTTCGACTTGCCTTTGCCCACGGAGATGACTTCACCCTCCTGGGGTTTCTCTTTCGCGCTGTCGGGGATGATGATGCCCCCACGAACTGTTTCGCCCTCTTCCACTCTGCGGACCAGAATCCGGTCGTGGAGCGGAGTGAATGTCGTTGTTGCTGCCTTTACTGCCATCGCTCTGCTTCTCCTTGTCGCGCACCGGTTTGCCCCGGAACGCGGCTGTTAGTGATTGATAAGATTAAAAGATTCAGGAGGTTACGGAGTGCCAACCTCAGAGGATTCCAGACAGTGAGCGCTCTCACCGGC
Organism: uncultured Acidobacteriaceae bacterium; assembly: GCA_963813015.1. GTDB lineage: Bacteria > Acidobacteriota > Terriglobia > Terriglobales > Acidobacteriaceae > Telmatobacter. The sequence goes on along the minus strand of CAWEXN010000003.1, from coordinate 76,589 downwards.
CAGTTGCTAGCACTCTCACCTTCCAATTGCTAAAGATAGGCATCACAAGCGAGCTTGTCAAGCCCCAAAATGTTAATATCTGAGCGCTTCTCACTCACATTTGTGACTATTCTGTGACACTTGCCGGCATTTTCCCCTCAAACTGCCGCAGAGCGGTCATTTAGGATCCCTCTCTTGCCTCCTCGCAAACCTCCAACTCCGCCAGCACCGCTAGCTCCGCTAACCCCGCTGTCTTTCGCCCATTTACAATGAGAAGCATGTTTCGCCGTACATCTCTTCTTGTCTGCGTTCTTCTTGCCTCATTTGGCCTCATCGCCGTCAGCCACATCGTCCGTGCCCAGGACGATGACTCGCACCACGGCCGGAAATACAAAGTCCCGCCGCCCTCGGCGACAATTGCCGTCACCGTCGTTCGTGCCTATAACGGCAAGCCGATCTCGGACGCTCACGTCATCTTCCACCCGATCGAGGGCGATAAGGACAGAGGCGCTCTCGAGCTCAAAACCAACGAAGACGGCAAAGCCATTATCGACGTGATTCCCCTCGGTGACACCGTAACCCTTCAAGTCATCGCCAAAGGTTTCCAGACCTATGGCCAGGTCTACAAGATCGATAAACTCAATATGGCGATGGAAGTCCGAATGAATCGGCCGACCTCGCAATACTCTGTTTACAGGAACTCCACCCCCAACTCCGGATCAGACAACAACTCCAGCTCCGGCAATTCCTCCGGCTCGTCGCCAAACTCACCGCCTCCGGACTCCAGCAACACGCCTTCGGGGTCTGCTGATCGATCCGCCCCCCCTTCGAATTCGACCCCATCCCAACCGCCCCCAAAATAAGCCGCGCTCGTCTAGCTCCGCTGACCCGCAGCCTCGTTAAACTGATCCTGGAATGTCCACTGAGTCTCTTGCCGGCAAAGCGGTCCTCGTCACCGGTGGCGCGCGCCGCCTGGGGCGCGCCATCGCGCTCACACTCGCCCGGGCCGGCGCGGACGTGGCCATCACCTTCCGCGCGTCTCAAGCTGACGCCGCAGAGACCTCCGCCGAAATCGCCGCGCTCGGCCGCAGTGCTCTCGCGGTTCACTGCGATGTGCGCTCCGAACCTTCTGTCCGTGCCGCCGTCGCGCAGGTCATTGATGGATTCGGCCGCCTCGACATCCTCGTCAATAACGCTGCTGTCTTCTCCTCCGCAGCCCTCGAAAGCCTGACCCTCGACCAGTGGGACACCGTCTTCGAAACCAACACGCGCGGCCCGTTCCTTGTTGCGCGCGAGGCTCTGCCGCACCTCCGCAATGCCCACGGCCGCATCGTCAACATGGGCTCTCTCGGTGGATTCCACGCATGGGCTGGCCATGCCCACTACTGTGCTTCAAAAGCCGCCCTGCACATGCTCACTCAAGCTATGGCCAAGGCCTTCGCGCCCGATGTCAGTGTGAATTGTGTCGCTCCCGGCTGGATTGAAACGCATGAGATGGGGATGCCCCGCCCTGGCTTCGCTAGGGTGGGATCGGATCTCGGATCGGCCGACACATCGAGCGCACTTACCGAATCCGAGCGCAGAGCGGAATTACAAGCAGCTCGATTTGCCGCCAGGACCCCCATGGGCCGCAACGGAGATGCGCAGGATGTCGCTCAGGCCGTCCTCTTTTTTGCCACCGGCCCCCATTTCATCACCGGCCAAACTCTGGTCGTCGATGGCGGCCTCGGACTCAGCTAACAATCTGTCATCCAACTAACAATCTGGTCATTCAACTAACAATCTGTCATCCTGAGCGAAGATCGCGGAGCGATCGAAGTCGAAAGCCCGCCCTGAGCGAAGATTGTCCGCCGCGGCGGACGATCAGAGTCGAACGGGGACCCGCATTTGCTCTTGCCTTCACTTAAGCTCCGCTAACACCGCTGCTTTTAACACCGCTAGCTCCGCTGTTTTCCCAGCATCCTCTTCCAGAACCCCTTCTCTTCTTTCTCACCGCTTCTCATCCGCTTCGCAAACTCGAGCGGCACATTCTCACGCAGTCCTTTTGCCTCCGGCTGTTCGGGCCACGGAGCGCCTTCCACCGCCGCCCGCGGATTCGTCTCGCAGAGCCGCACCGCCGTCTCCTCGTCAACCCGTTTGGCTACGTACTCATATCCGCTCTTCAGGTGTGGTGACCGCCACACCGGATGATGCGCGTCCGTCGCCAGAAAATGAATCCAGTTTCGCTCCAGCAGCTCGTTCGCAAACGCCTCGGACTCCTTTCCGAACCGGCCATAGAGCGAGCTGCTGGTCACCTGCACCAGGCATCCGTTCCGCATCCACTCGCCCAGCAAGTGGGGCCGCTTGAGAACTGCCGGATACCGCTCCGGATGCGTAACGATTAGCGTGTATCCGGCCGCCTGCAGTCGTGACAATGCATGATTGGCGCTCGACGGGATTTCCTGCCACGAAAACTCGACCAGCAGATAACCCTTCCCGCCGATCGAGAATCGCAGCGGATTTGCCACCGCTTCGTGCACATTTTCCGGGGTCAAATGGAAGTCGCACCCCAGACTCAACTCCACTACGCCTTGCAGCCGTTCCTTTAGCTCAGCGAATCGTTTCTCAATGAGCGGATTGTCGAAAGAGTGCTCTCGGCTTGCGTGCGGCGTGCACACAATATGGGTCACGCCCTCGTCCGCTGAAGTGCGCGCCATGTCCAGCGACGCCTGGAGGTCAGGCGCACCGTCATCGACCCCATAAATCAAATGTTGATGAATATCGATCATGGCTCAATTCGCCGATTAAGCTGTCCTCCTGAGCGAGGTCGCGATAACGACCGAGTCGAGGGGTCTGCGGCTGCTATCGAGAAGTCCACTCCCGCATAAACCCCGTCAAGCCGATGCTCCCTACTGGCTATTCCCCACTTGCTATTCCCTGCATTTGCAGCATCGACGCGAAGATCCCCCATCCATCCACCGACCCCAGCAGTGCCTCGCTCGACCGGTCCGGATGCGGCATCATGCCCAGCACATTCCGTCCTTCATTCAGAATCCCCGCAATGTTGCTCAGCGATCCATTAGGATTCGCCTCTTGCGTAATCGCTCCCGCCGGGGTCGCATAGCGAAACGCAATCCGATCCTCGCTCTCCAGCCTCTTAAGCTCATCCGGCTCGCAGAAATAGTTTCCTTCCATGTGCCCGATCGGAATCTTGAGCACCGCGCCCTTCTTCAACTGATTCGTAAACGCGCTGTTCGTCGTTTCCACCCTCAGGTGCACCTGCTTGCAGATATATTTCAGCCCTGCATTTCGCATCAAAGCGCCGGGCAGCAATCCGCTCTCGGTCAAAATCTGGAATCCGTTGCAGATCCCCAGCACCAGCCCGCCGCCCGCCGCGAATCGCTTCACGGCCTGCATCACCGGCGAAAACCGCGCAATCGCGCCCGTTCTCAGGTAGTCGCCATAGGCAAACCCGCCTGGAACCAGCACCGCATCCACGCCTTGCAAATCCTCGCTGTCATGCCACAGGAACACGACCGGCTGCCGCGCTAATTCGGCAATCACGTTGTAGGTATCGTGATCGCAATTCGACCCCGGAAACACCACCACGCCGAATTTCATGAATTCAGGGTATCAGCCCCACGCGCTTTTCCAGCGCCACATACCGGGGATCGTTGCGGATTCCGTCGAAGAAAGAATCGTATTTGAGATAGAGTATTTGCCCTTCATGCGCATCGCCTGACCTCTCCAACTCAGCGATCGCGTTGTCCCGATCGCGCAGCAGCGCATAAGCAATGGCTAACTGGTAATGCGGCGCATTGTGAGCCGACATTTGCGTAATCCGGCGAAGCGCTTCGGGCTTGTTGCCCTCACAGGCTGCGGCAAATGCCAGCACCGTTTGTGTCACCGGCACCGTCGGATAGGTCTTAGCAATCCAGTCCGCCTCATGGCGAGCCGTGCCACAATCGTTCTGCTCGATAGCCATCACGACCACCAGCGCGTGTGCGCCGAGAAACTCAGGCCTGATCTGCATCATCCGTTGCAAAGCCTGTTTCTGGCCAGCTACGTCGCGCTCAAAGCCGTACGTGAAGAATTCATCGAAAGGCGGGGCCAGCGACAGTGGATCCTGCTCCGCCGCCTGTCTTAGTTGCATATGAGCTTCTGCGAACCGCCCGCGCGTCGTCAGCGACCAGCCATACCGCGTCCGCGTGTCCGCTCCGGCTCCTTCATCGAGCGCACGCCGGAACTCCTCTTCCGCCTCGTTCCAGTTCCAGTCCCAGGTGTAAGCGACGTCGGCAAGCAGCCCGTAGGCCGCGCCCAGGCTCGGGTCCAACTCAATCGCTTTCTGCGCAGACTCCCGGACGCGCGGAATGCTCTCTTTCTGGGTTAAGGTCGTCAGCGACGTTGCTGCAATCTCCGCGTTGCCAATTCCCAAATAGGCGCGAGCGAAGTTCGGATCTTTTTGAATGGCCTCGTTGAACATCTCCTCAGCCTTTTTCAGTGATTCGGGCGTGCGCAAGTAGTATTGGTACTCGCCCTGAAGGTACAGATCCAGCGCCTGTGGTTTCGTTGTCGGCTCGTGGATTGCCGGCGGTGATCCTCCGCGCATCTGGCCAATGGCGTCGGTAATAGAAGTCGCCACTTCGTCCTGCATGGCCAGCATGTCCTTCGATTGTGTCTCGTAAGAGTGCGACCACAAATGATACCCATCTGTCGCCCGGTTCAGTTGCGCGGTGATCCGCACATGATCACCCAGCCGCGTGAAGCTCCCTTCCAGCACGGTATCGACGTTGAGTTGTTGCCCGATCTGCCGAATGTCTTCGCCCTTGCCCTTGAAGGCAAAAGCTGAAGTTCGCGCCACCACGCGCATGTCCCGCCATTGCGCCAGATCGTTGGTCAGCTCTTCCGTGATTCCATCGGCAATGTACTCGTCCTGATGGTTGGGGGAGTAATCCTCGAACGGCAGCACCACGATCGCATGGATCGGCTGCCTGGCCACTGCAAGAGACACGTGCTGTCTCCACAGCATGATTCCAGCGACCGCGCCTGCAGCGATACATAGCACTGCGATGGCCCCTATAATCCAAGCCCGACGCGTTTGTCGCGCACTTGGACGTACCAGTTGGGGAGCGCGAGCGGTTTCCGGAAATGCGGCTGGCTCGCGAAGCTTTGCAGCCTCTCGAAATGTGAAGCTCGCCACATAACTGCGCGGAGGAAAATCGATGACGATCTGGTCGCGGAGTCCGTCTTCTGCGTAGTAGTCCTTGAGCCGCTGGCGCAGCCGGCTGAACTCCGTTCGCACCACCGATTCAATGCGCGGATCGAACGACTCCGGCCGCTGGAATACTTCCAGTCCAATCGCATATTCGTTGATTTTGTCGGCGTCGCCCTTGAGCGTGTGCTCCACCAGATAGCGCAGCAATTGCCCGCGTCGGCTCGACGCAGAAAAATGCTGCGTCCCAAGCAATCGCTCCAACGTTGCACGAATTTCCTGTGAGCGCGCGTCGGGATTGCGGGGGGAAGCGTGGCTTTCGATGATGCCAGGCATCTGGAGCCTTTGCCGCGGATATGGGATGATCTTACCACGCGCGGAAGTACTCCACTTTGGCCATGCAGACCCTGATTCGGAGAGCATAACCAACCACTCCATCGAGCTTCAACGCGATGTTTGCAGAATTGAAACATAAGGCTGAGAGGGCCTTCGCCGAAGCCGGAGACCCCCTTGCAATATTTGCTGTGGCCCGCCGTCACGGGTCAATTCTTGGGTTTAAACGCGAAGTAGAAGCCGAACCCGACCATCGCTGCTCCCGGCGCGAAGATAATGGTTGCGTAAGGCTTGTTTCTGGGTGCCCGTGCGTAGGCATAAGCCCCCAAAGCCGCCAACGGGAGCCCTATAAAACCCATCACCAGCATTCCCGGCCGTTGGAGCCCGTGACTCTTGGTTGCGGGAGCCGACTGAAGATTCTGCGAGTTCTTACTCGCGTCGTCCATCATTGCCTTCAATTCGGGCGGCATGGTCAGGCTCGCCGAGTCGCTCGTCCCCGCCGGCGCCGTCGTCAGCGCATCCGGCAACGCGCTCAGATCGGCGTTGGAGTTGTCTTGCGACGTGAGCGGAAGATTCGCCGTTGTCGCAAGGTTGATTTGTTCCGGGGATCCGCTCGGGACACTTGCCGTCTCAGGCTTTGCCGGAGTTAGCGGGCTCACTGTCGCCGCACCCTCTGCCACGGCCTGTGTCGCCAGCATTCCCACCAGCATCCCCACCAAAGCGCACCGGCCTATCGCGCCAAGCCACGCCCCTACTGTAAGCAGTCGATTCATATGTTCCTCCGGGGAAGACAGGATTGTGCACGGCGGAAGCCTGAACGGAGAAGTAAGCCAGCTAGGTCCCCCCCCATCGGCCACCGAGCCGGTCAGACTGCCCGCCGTTGCAGGTCAGATTCACTGATCTGCCGCCCGGGCGGTAGTCTCAACACGCCACTGTAACGTTACAAACGAGGCTTCAGCTCTTTTTTTCAGTGGGTTTCGTTGTTTGAAATCTGAATCGGCGCGATTCGCTTGTAAGGAGGGCTGGCAGCGCGGAACAATCATCCGCCCTGCTGCGCGCGAACAAGCGCGCTTATAACGGGAGTCTGGCCAAGAGGCTAGTCGGAGGCCTCGATGAAAGCGGCGCTTTCGATGGGCCGCTCGCCCGCGTGAAGATCCCGCACAGCCCATCCGGCGATCAGGAGGCTGGGAGCTGCGGCAGGCTCAATTTCTCCCAGCGCGCCAAGCGTGGTGTGCAACACCTGCTGATTCGGCTGCGCCGCGCGCGAAACCACGGCGCATGGCAGATCGGCCGGCAACCCTTCCGCCTGCCATTCCGCTGCCAGCAAGGTCAGATCCCGTCCTGGCATGTAGACCACGCGTGTGCCCGCTTCAAGGGCAGGCAGCGCCCCGCGATTGTGCGACTGTGCATGGTGGCCAGTGGATAGAATCACGTGCGACGCCCAATCGCGATCCGTCAACGATCGGCCAATACCGGCAGCCGCCGCAAACGCAGCCGACACGCCCGGCACAATCTCCACCGGCACGCCGGCCTCGGCCAGCGCAGCCAGTTCCTCGTTGGCTCTGCCAAATAGCAGCGGATCGCCGCTCTTAAGGCGCACCACGCTGCGCGCAGCCTGCGCCTGCTCGATCATCTGCGCGTTGATCTCTTCCTGCGTAATGGTCTTAGCGCCGCAGCGCTTGCCCACATTCACTACTTCAGCGCCGGACCTCGCCAAATCCAAAATCGCCTGCGGCACAAGGTCGTCGTGCAGAATCACATCCGCGCTCTCGATCAGCCGTACCGCCTTCAACGTAAGCAATTCCGGATCGCCCGGCCCTGCTCCAACCAGATAGACGGTCCCAGCAACTGCCCGCGCTTCCCTGCCCGTCCGCGCCAGCAATTTCGTTTCGCAAAGCGCCGACTCGCAAATCTGCCTTTGCGCCAGCTCATGCAACAGGAGCCTCCGCTCTTCGCTCCGCGGATGCGTGCCCAGAACCTCGCGCCGCAACTCACCCAGCTTGGCCAGCCACGGCCCCAAATCCTGCGGCAGTTGCTCGTCAATCTCGCGTCTTAGCCGTTGCGCCACCGCCGGGCTTTCGCCAGCAGTTGAAATTGCAATCTGCAAATCGCCGCGGCTCACCACCGACCCAAAAAAGAAGTCGCAATTGGGAATGTCGTCCACGCTGTTCGTCGGAATCCCTCGCGCTGCTGCCTCTCGATAGACCTGGGCGTTCACCTCGGGCACATCGGTCGCGGCGATCGCAATAAAGTTGCCGTCGAGATCCGCAGGCTCAAACTCCCGCTGCACCCACTCAATTTTTCCCTCAGCTGCCAGCGCACGAACTTCTTCCCTTGCCTCAGGCGCAACCACGCGCAGCCGCAGACCGGTTTTAAGCAGCGTCCCGATCTTTTCCAGAGCCACCGTTCCCGCTCCTACCAGCAGGCACCGCCGCCCTTCAAGCTTCAGGAATATTGGCAACAAACTCATTTTCTTAGTTCTCAGTTCGTAGTTCACAGCCCGTAGTTCCGGTTTTCTCGTTCCCTTATTCCCTCGGTCCCTTGTTCCCTGCCTTCATTACTCCGCCACGCTGTGCGGCACGCATGCTGTCGGCAGATCGCGTTCCACCGGATCCAAAGTTTCTCCGGCTAGATGCGCGCGCAATTCGTCGTTCGTGTGGCGAGAAAACCATGCACGCAAATCCTCCAGCCCGCTCCTCTCCGCCAAATACCGCCGCAGCAGTCGCTCAATCGCCTCAGGAACCAATGGCGCCGGGCACCGGTAACCCACCGGCCGCGAGATTCCTGCATGCTGGCCCACTGCTCCGCCCAGGCAGAAGTAAAAGGCGTCCGTAAGTTTGCCCTCGTACTTGATCTTCTTGCCCTCGAGTCCGATGTCCGCAATCCAGTGTTGCCCGCAACCGTTGGGGCAACCGGTTACGTGCAGCTTCAGCTGCTGATCGAACTGCGGCAGCCGCTCTTCCATCTCGTCGACCAGCCACCGCGTAAAGCCCTTTGTCTCGGTGATCGCCAGCTTACAGAACTCGGTTCCTGTGCAGGCCACTGCGCCCCGCCAGAACATCGAACCTTCCACGTGCAATCCAATCTGGCCCAGTTCCCGCGCCAGTTCGCCGGTCTTCGCGTTTGGCACGTCAATGATCACCAGATTTTGTGAGACCGTGAGGCGCAACGCCCCGCTTCCGAACCGCTCCGCCAATTCCGCCGCCGCTTCCAATTGCTCGCCTGAAAGGCGGCCGCGCAGCACCGATGCGCCCACATACGCCAGTCCCGACTGCCGCTGGGGGTGGATACCCACATGATCGCGAAGAATATCGTCCGGTACTTGCTCCGGCGCCGCTGGATCGAGCTTGAAACCAATCTTCGTCTGCAGTTCGTCAAGGAAGCGATCCGCCGTCCAACCTTCGCGCATGAATAGGTACTTCATTCGCGCTCTGTCGCGGCTCTCACGCAGTACCTGCTGATCGCGGAAAATCTCCGTCACGCCGCGCGCCACGCGAATCGCCTGGTCCGGCCGCACAAATGCGTCCAGCTTTACAGCGAGGTGCGGCTCATTGGAAAGTCCTCCGCCCACGCGCAGCGAGTAGCCAACCTCACCGCCGCGCTTCACCGCCGTCAGCGCAATGTCGTTGATCTCCGGATAACTGCACCACGAGGGGCAGCCGGTGGCGCAAATCTTGAACTTGCGCGGCAGGTTGAAGAAGTCGTTGTTGGCGGTCAATTCATGCGCAATGGCTCGCGCAATCGGCGAGGCGTCGATCAGCTCGTCGGCATCCACGCCGGCCAGCGGGCATCCCGTTACGTTGCGCACCACGTCGCCGCACGCACCCTTGGGCGAAAGCCCGATCGCGTCCAGCGCATCCACCACCTCCGGGAGCGACTCAATGGTCAGCCAATGGAGCTGAATGTTCTGGCGCACCGTAATGTCGGCCAGGTTGCGCGCCTGCTTGCGCGTGATCTCGCCGATCTTGCGTAGCTGGCTTGCGGAGACGATCCCGTTGGGAATGCCGATCCGCATCATGAACCATTCGGTCGTTAACCCCTCGCCACCTTTGCCGCCGGTCGCGCCCACGCCGTCGCCCTGCGTATACACGCCCCACCATTTGAAGTAAGCCGAAGCCCACTCCGGCACCACGCTCGAGCGCCCCGCGCGCGCAAACGCGCGCACTTCATCAAATGCCTCCCACGGATTCTTCTCCTGCTTCAGCCGCTCCATCCGCTGGGCTTTGGTTTCCTTTGGCGCCGGTACTTCGCTCATCCTCACTCTTTTCTCTTCATTCAAAGCAATAAAATGCCCGCGTGAGCTTTTGACTCAATCGCGGGCATCGGGAAGCCGTGGACTTGTATTTCGAACTTCAGACCCAAGTCACCCTTGCCGCGTGAGCAGCTTACACGAGCGACAACAGGCCATGGGTACCATGGTCTAGATATTAGACTGATTTGGTCCGAATAGCAATCCGGATCGCTATGAGAGGAAGCAACGGCAGGACTTACGCGCCAACCGCGGCCGTATTCAGCTCTTCAAGGATTTCGAATGTTGCCGTCTCGGCGGCCCTGGCGCATTCCGCCGACAACTCCATCGAAATCCCTTGGATCGGATCGATGGCGATTGCATATAAGACCACTTCTCGCGTTCCACCCTGCATATAAAATGCGTCCAGCAGGTCCTTCACCCCGATGTCGTGCGCGGTCAGCGTCGGTGGATAGTCCTTTGAAAATCGCGGCGTCGTGCGCGTCACCGTCCCCGGAGGGTTCCCATCCGCAGCAGCGTCGATGAGGATGATTCGGTCCGCGCTTTCGAGCGGCTCCAGCAGGATAAATCCGCCCGTCCCACCGTCCAGGCACTCCACCCCGGCAGGCAGCGTCTGCTTCTCCAGCGCGCGCACCACGTGGACGCCAACGCCTTCGTCGCCCATGATGACGTTGCCAAGGCCTAGCACCAGAGTCTTCTTAAGGCTTCTTGGATTCTCCGTCACTCTGCACCCTGTCGAACTTCCACCCGCCAATGATCGAGCTTACCGTACCCCGGCCCTCGATGTAGTCGTGGTAGAAGGAAAGATAAATGTGAACGATGACGAACGTGACAAAGAACCACAGGAACGTGTGATGCCAGAAGCGCACCCCGGCATCGCCGCCTAGCAGCGGCACCACCCAGGTGAACATCCTCGGCACCCACGATGAGCTCATGCGATGAATAGAGAGCGAAACCCGGTGATGGTCTGGATGCAAAACGCAATAAACGTCAGGAAGTAGATCAGGCCAGCCAGAGCATTGTGCCCGGTGGAAATTGGCCGTGCATCTTCGTCTCCAGCACGTCGGCTTTAACGACATCCACAATCTCCTGCCGTTGCGCTGTCGTCACCGGGAAAAAATTGCGTCCACTTGCGTACTTATTGCCCACAAATCCCCAGTAAAGCCGCGCCAGAAAATTGAAGACGTACACGTAAGCGACGCAAAGTGGATGAACCGCACCCAGCCGAACCAGTATTGCTGGTATGCCTCCGACGCGTACGCGATGTGAACCGGGCGGCCGATCATGTAACCCGTCACGCACAACATCGTCAGCGCGATGGCGTTGATCCAGTGGTATGCGCGCACCGGCAATTCCCACACATACACGCGCCTGTACTCAACCGGCGCTCCGCCGTTCAGCTTGAAAACGTCTCTTACCACAGTGCTCATGCGGTTACTCGAATGAAACCTGGTGAAGGTGCCTTCCCTGCGGATCGTACAGGTGCACGGCGCAGGCCAGGCACGGGTCAAAGGAATGGATGGTGCGAATGATTTCGACCGGCTGCTCGAGATTCGCCACCGGCGTTCCGATCAGCGACGCCTCAAACGACGACCGTTGCTGCTTGGCGTCGCGCGGCGAGCCGTTCCACGTCGTCGGCACAACCAGTTGATAGTTCTCAATCGCGCCGTTGTGAATCTTGATCCAGTGCGCCAGCGCTCCGCGCGGAGCTTCCTCAAGCCCCACACCTTCGCAATCCGCCGGCCACGTCTTCGGATCCCACTTCTCGCCGTTGAATGTCGACACCTCGTTGATCTTTACGCGATCCATCAACGAGCCGTAGAACTCCTTCAGCCAGATCATGGCCAAGGCCGCATCGATGCCGCGTGCCGCGGTGCGGCCCAGCGTGCTGAACAGCGCACCGACTGGCACATTCAGCTTGCCAAGCACCATGCCGACTGTTTCCTTCACATCCGCATGACCCGAAGCGTAGGAAACCAGCAGCCTTGCCAACGGTCCCACTTCCATCGCGTTTTCCTTCCAGCGCGGCGTCTTCAGGAACGAGTACTTGTCGTATCCCTCCAGGCTCTCAAACGGCGGCTTCGGCCCGCTGTACGCGATGTTCGTTTCGCCGGCCCACGGATGCAGGCCCACGCTGTCGCCCCCATCGTACTTGTACCAGGAGTGCGCAATGTACTCCTTGATCTCCTGCGAGTCGCGCGGATTCACCGGATACACCGTGCTCAGGTCGCGATTAAGTATTGCGCCCCGTGCGTACTTGAACGACTCCGGATGGTTGTAGCCATTGGTCGGAAATTCGCCGTAGCAGAGGTAGTTGTGCAGACCGCCGCCGTAGTTGGCCCAGTCCTTGTAGAACGACGCCACGGCCAGAAGATCCGGTATATAAACCTGGTTGATGAATTCGTCTGCCTGCCCGATGAGCCGCGACACCAGGTTCAAACGGTCCGAGTTGATCGCCGCGACTTCGTTCATGTTGATCGAGCACGGCACTCCGCCGACCAGATAGTTGGGGTGCGGATTCTTTCCGCCAAACACGGCGTGAATCTTCACGACTTCCTTCTGCCATTCCAGCGCGTCCAGATAGTGCGCCACGCCGATCAGATTCACCTCCGGCGGCAGCTTGTACGCCGGATGGCCCCAATAGCCGTTGGCGAAGATGCCCAAACCGCTCGCCGCAAAAGCCTTGATCTTGTCCTGCACCGCGGTAAAGTACGCCGGCGTGTTCTTGTCCCACTGCGAAAACGACTGCGCCAGCTCCGCCGCCTTCTTCGGATCGGCCTTGAGCGCATTCACGATGTCCACCCAATCGAGCGCGTGCAAGTGATAGAAGTGGATCACGTGATCCTGCACGTATTGCGTGGTCAGCATGATATTGCGGATCAGCTCCGCCGTCGGCGGCACGCTTACGCCCAGAGCATCTTCAACCGAGCGCACACTGGCCAGCGCGTGCACCGTGGTGCACACGCCGCACACGCGCTCCGTGATGGCCCAGGCATCGCGCGGATCGCGGCCCATCAGAATTTTCTCCAGGCCGCGAACCATGGTCCCGGCGCTGAACGCGTCGGTGATGAAGCCGTTCTCCACCACCGCTTCTATCCGCAGGTGGCCTTCAATGCGAGTGACAGGATCGACGACGACACGCGTAGCCATACTGTTTACTTCTCCTTCTCATCTTCTGTGTGAACTTCCGCGATCACGCCGCGCTTGCGTATGTTGGTCACGATCGCGTGCGCCGCAACTCCGGCGAGCGTGGCCACTCCAATCGCGGTGCCAATGGTGTCGGCTGTGCTTTCAATGCCGAATCCGGGGAACGATGCCAGGTGCTGATAGAACGGTCCGTTGTCCCAGAAGCCCGCTTCGCTGCATCCGATGCATCCGTGCCCCGACTGGATCGGGTAACTCGTGCCCTCGTTCCACCTCACACCGAGCATGCGTTGTAAGTCACTGGCCCTTTGCAACCCATCTTGTAAAGGCAATATCCCTTGCGCGCGTTCTCGTCGTCCCACGCCTCTACAAATAGGCCGGCGTCGTAGTTGGGCCGGCGATAGCAGGTGTCGTGCACGCGGCGCCCGTAGAACTCCTTGGGCCGTCCCTGGCTGTCGAGCGCCGGAATCTGTCCCAGCACCAGCAGGTGTGTCACCACGCCCATCATTACGTCCGCAATCGGCGGGCAACCGGGCACATTGATCACCGGCTTGTTCACCAGTTTGTAGATCGGCGTGGCTCCAGTCGGATTCGGTTTGGCCGCCTGCACGCAGCCATTTGACGCGCAGCTTCCCCACGCCACAATCGCCGCCGCATCCGCCGCCACCGTCTGCAGAATCTGTTCTGCCGTCTTGCCGCCCACCATGCAGTAAACGCCTTCGTCCTTCGTGGGCACGGCGCCTTCCACCAGCACAATGTATTTACCCTTGTTGTTCGCGATCGTGTCGCTCAGGCTCTTCTCCGCCTGGAAGCCGCTTGCGGCCATCAGCGTCTCGGTGTAGTTCAGCGAGAGCACGTCCAGCAGCGCGTCCGCCACAATCGGGTGCGACGACCGGATAAACGACTCGCTGCAGCAGGTGCACTCCTGAAAGTGCATCCACACTACGGCTGGTTTTTCCTTCTTTTCGAACGCTGAAACAACCTGCGCCACGCCGGATTGCGCCAGCCCCGCCGCTGCCGCAGCCGCCGTACAGAATTGAATAAAATCCCTGCGGCTGTAACCCTTCTGCTGCATTGACTGCCAAATGGTTCCGCCCATGCCTACCTCGCTTGCGCTGCAAGGCCGGCGGACCCCCGAATCTTTAGGAGGCTTTCTGAAATCCAGGGATTCGCCGGTCAATGTGACCGACGTTACTTGCTGAAAAACAAGAGTGGCTGTGAGCCTCATCACAGGTGTCGTAAATCACTTTTTGGCAAAGAAGGCCAGCTCTCCGTGAGCCAACTCGCGCCGGAACCAACGCGAGATCTCCGAATCTGGTCAGTCGTGGCCAGTTGGATGGAGAACATTGAAGTTGTGTTTGAGGATGAAACGGATCTGCTGGCAGGAACAATTGGTCCAGGAACAATGAGGGAATGACGGAGAATATGATGGGGCCTAGGCCGTCTTTTCCACCGGCTCTGATGTCTTCTCTCGAGCCTTTTCCTTCGCCCGCACTGGCCGAGTCGAGACCCACCACGTCAGTGCGATTCCGACTAGAACCGCTCCCGCGCTGGCCAGCTGAGCGTTCGATAAACCCCAAATAACCTTGGGGTTGCGCCGGATAAATTCAACCAGAAAACGAGCAATCCCGCTCAATGCAAGATATTGGCCCACAATCGCGCCTGTCGCGTGCTTTTTTCCCAGCCGCCACCAGAGATACCAGCCAATCAACAGCCCAGCTCCCAGTTCATAAAGCGGCGTCGGATAAACCGGGACCTGCACCGGCTCAATTCCATTCGGAAATGCCATTCCCCACGGATGGAACGTGATTCCAAAAATGTGCACCGGCTGGATCGCGATCCCGTAGCATCCGTCGCCCGACAGAAAGCACCCGATCCGCCCCACCCCATAGCCGATCGCCGCTGCAGGTGCTAGCAAATCCAGCGTGCGCAGGACGCCAAGCTTCGCGCGCCAGCCCATCAACACCAGGGACGCAATGCCGAACGTCAACCCTCCATACCAGGCAAATCCGGCGTTGTCCCATAGGACTCCCCAACCAATGGCCTGGAACTCCGTCGGCGTGTCTAACACGTGCCAGATCTTGGATCCAATGATTCCCACGATAAGCGCAACCGCCACCATCCCCACCGCGTCAGCGTCGATGTGCGCCCGCTTAAAGGCGCGGTCGGCAATGATCGCGCCCGCAACGGCGGCAAGCCAGAGCATCAGGCCAAAAGCATTCAGATGGTGGGGCCAAAACGGAAGCGGAATGTAGGGAAGCATATCTCTTCAAGTATAGACGTTGGCCGGCTCAAATTCGCCGCGCCTCGTCTTAACCCTGCCGTGAGAATGCTTTGGCGTCGCCAGTGCCGCGCGATAACCCTCCATCTCTACTACCCCCCGTTGACCTCCTGCTTGCCGTCTGGTGATCTCCTGTCTGCTGCCTGCTCGCTGACTCGCCCTTTTTTCGCCCTTGTTTTTCACAGCCATTCCTAATGGAAATCGCGCGATACTGTGTGCATGGCTACCATGACCTATCAGGGCCTCGACGTTCTTTATTCCCGCCAGCAGATCGCCGAACGCGTTGCCGAAATGGGCGCGCAAATCACCCGTGACCTCAACGGTGAAAAGCTGGTCATGGTCGGCGTGCTCAAAGGCGCTGCCTTCTTTCTCGTGGACCTCTCGCGCGCCATCCAGGCCGACGCCACTTTCGACTTCGTCGCCGTCTCCAGCTATGGCAACGGCCAGCGCTCCTCCGGCGCCGTCAAGGTCATCAAGGACCTCGACCAGCCCATCGAGGGCAAAAACGTGCTCATCGTCGAGGACATTCTCGACACCGGCCTTACCCTTGCCTATCTGCGCAAGCTCTTCATCCAGCAGCATCCCAAATCGCTCCGCATCGCTACGCTGCTCGATAAGCCCTCCCGCCGCATTGAAAAAATCGACGCCGATTACGTCGGTTTCTCCATTCCCAATCTTTTCGTCATCGGTTACGGCATGGACTACGGCGAGCGCTATCGCAATCTGCCCGACATCTGCATCATGGCGCCCGGCCAAACCGCGTAACGATTCTCGCCTTTTCCCGGTCCCGTCGTCTGGCTGTCCGATTCTTCGTCTATCCCTTTCTTTCCGGCTCGGCGCCGCCGTATACTCATCTCCCGGTAGTCGTTTCCCGACACCGCGGATGGATTGCCCAACAGCACAGTCCGCGAATCACAAGGAGCATCCCCCATGCCTGTCCCTGTAGCCATCCAGAGCTCCGATCTGGACTTTGATCACGGAACTTTCGACTCTGCCGCATTTACCGCCAAGGCTCTGGCCAGCTGGCAGTCTCTCGCCTCGGTGATCGATCACTCTCTCGTTAAGCCGGATGCCACACGCCAGCAGGTTGAAGCCCTCTGCTCGGAGGCAGCGCGCTACCGTTTCGCAGCCGTCGTTGTGAATCCCGTCTGGACCACCACAGCCGTCAAGCTCCTCGCCGGTACCGGCATTCCCGTTGCCGCAACCATCGGATTCCCTTTCGGCGCATCGCTGGCTTCCACGCTCCGTCAGGAAGCCGCGGCACTGATCCGGCTCGGCGCGCGCGAGCTCGGCATGGTTCTTCCCATCGGACAACTCAAAAGCGGCAACCATCACGCAGTCGAACATTCCATTCATGCCGTCGCAAAAGTGGCGCATGATCGAGGCGCTGTGCTCAAGGTCAACCTCGAGACCTGTCTGCTTACCATGCAGGAGAAGCTGCGCGCATCGGAGATCGCCATTCAGGCCGGCGCCGATTTCATCAACACTGCCACCGGCTTTGCCTCCGGAGGCGCCACCCCTGTCGATGTCGCCCTCATGCGCGGAGTCGTCGGCGCGCGCTGCGGCGTCAAGGCCGCCGGCCGCATCCGCACAGTTGATCAAGTCCGCACCCTGCTTGAGGCCGGCGCCAATCGCATCGGCTCCTCCGCCTCCGTCGCCATCCTCCGCGAACTCGGCGCCGAGTGAGCAGGGGCAGAGGAACCAAGGGACGGAAGATCAGCGACCCTGATCATTCCCAGGCGGTGCTCCCCGGTCCCGCAACTATACAACGATACGTCCGCAGCGAATGGAAGGCCTTACCGCGTGCTGAATCCGAAAATCGCCTTAAATGGGATTCTGAAGATCGTCGCCCCGGGTGAAATCAACAGCAGGTTGACAATGAGAATCGCGGCAAGATACCGGCGCGACGCGGCCTTATCTCCCCGGAGAAAATAAAGTGAAATCAGCAGCGCCACGAACGCATAGCAAGCGCTTCGATCGAAATCCCACACCATAAATGCTGGTGCGATAGCCACTGCAAAAGCGCCCGCGAATGCAAGAAACAATCCCCACCGTCGCAGCAAAGCCAGGCTCGATACCGCAAAGAGCGGCAATACCCACGACGCTTTGAATACTTTCAAGAACACATCGGGCAGCGTGCTAAACATGTGTTGTCGAAAAATCGCCCGAGTCGCAAGGTCGGAAGTGCCCATCGTGAGGTGAAAATGGATCGAGATCCAGCTTCTAAGCAGCCCCCACACCCCTGCCCCAACAAGAATTGCAATGGAAAGATTTCGTCGGAGGCTTTTTTCTTGATCTCCGGAGTGCCTGAGCGCCAGGTACAAAAGCAACAACGGGATGGCAGCGGCCGCGCGTTCGTCACAAAACGCAGCTGCGAGAAAACACACACTGGAAACCAATACACTCCCGGTTGCGATCGACAGGAGTAAAAAGAAAAATGCAACACCGTCACCGTTATCAAGATCGTTGAAGAAGTAGCCTCCCAAAAACGTCGAACCGATGCCTAGGACGAAGAGGGCGGCGCCGACTTCATCTTTGAGCGCTTTGTTCGCTAACAGGGCAAGAAGATAGAACACTCCAAATCCAGACAGGTGACTCCAGATGACTACCGTCCAAATGCCTGTGCCGCTAAGCCGGCCGAGAATCGGAACGGTCAGACGCAATTCGAGCTTGTTAATGTGGCTTCCCACGCCTTGCGTCAGCGGGAGGCTCGTGAGATTCGAGGGAATCGGCGTCAGCGGATGTTGTATCTTGGCGGAGATGGCCTGAATAATAAGGTCATTATGAAGGATATAGTTAAACGAGTGGTACGCCGGAAAATTCACGAACAGGGAGACGATTACGGCGCCCACCGCGACTCTTAGGTTACCCAGGCGACCGCCAAAGACGCGTTGAACAGCTTGTATCAAAGACTGCAGAAACTTTTCAACCGCCGTGGCCACGACATTTCGGCTTAAAGAGAACGGCTCCGCAATCATGAACTAGCCTCCGAAGGCGACGTTATCACGGGGGGCAGCCAATCACGACGCCAAATCGATATTCAGAATCTTCAAAACGATATCCTTTATCCCACGCAGTCCCACCTTAGGTTCTCACCTGGCACCTGTCACAACATGCCTGCCTGCGAATTGTTATCATTCCTTGACCCCTAATGTCTGACACTCCTCCATCTCCGCCATCGCACGAATTCGAGGGCGACTATCGTCCCGCCGACTCCGCAACCTCAGCAATCGCGTTCGACCCTATCAACGCCCGCATTGAGCCCGCCGATGTCGCCTATCTCATGCGTCTCACCGACGCGCTCAACACGACCCTTGACCTGCAAACCCTCCTGGCCCGCACCTCCGATCTGGTTCGTTCCCTCATTCCCTATCGCATCTTCGCCATCTTTCTCCTCAAC
The DNA here is from genome assembly GCA_963813015.1 of uncultured Acidobacteriaceae bacterium. Classification (GTDB taxonomy): domain Bacteria; phylum Acidobacteriota; class Terriglobia; order Terriglobales; family Acidobacteriaceae; genus Telmatobacter. The sequence continues at coordinate 58,012 of CAWEXN010000003.1, read as the reverse complement.
GACCGCACGCATGAGCTGCGCATGCGCTTTCAAATTGGCCACACACCACAGATCGAGCGCACTCGTGTTCCCGTCGGCAAGGGTGTCGTCGGCCAGGTCGCACTCACCCGCGAACCACTTCTCCTCAACGACGTCTCCACCGCCGACTTTTACATCGCCGCCAATCCCGACGTGCGCTCCGAGCTAGCCGTTCCACTCATCGCCAAAAACCGCCTCATCGGAGTCATGGATCTCGAAAGCGAACAGCTCAACTTCTTCCGCCCTGAGCATCTCCATGTGCTCACCATGACCGCATCGCGCATCGCGCAGTCCATTGAGAATGCCCGCCTCTACGCCCGAGTCTCCCGCCAGGCGCAGACCCTTGAAATCCTCAACGAAATCGCCGTCGAGCTCGCTTCCATCCTCGATCTCAATCCGCTCCTCGAGCGCGTTGGCCAGCTCCTTCGCCGCCTCATCGACTACCAGATGTTCACCGTCATGCTGCTCGATGAAAAAGGCGAGAGCCTCGTCACCCGCTACGCCTGGCGCTTTGGCTACGTCCACGCGCCCATTCGCCGCGTTCCCATCTCCAGTGGCCTGGTCGGCGCCGCGGTCCGCGAGTGGCGCCCCATCAATGTCCCAGACGTCACTAAGGACCCGCGCTATCTGCCCATGAACCCCGAGACCCGCTCGGAGCTCATCGTTCCGCTCTTCTACAAAGGCCGCGTCATCGGTGTCCTCGATCTCGAGCACACGCGTCCCAACTTTTTTAATGAAGAGCACGAGCGCATGTTGACCACGCTCGCCTCGCAAATTGCCATCGCCATCGAGAACGCCCGGCTCTATCAGGCCGTGCACCGCCAGGAGCGCCAGCTCGAGAAAGACATCACCATGGCCCGCGAGGTGCAGCTCCGTCTGCTTCCGACCGACGCCCCCTCGCATCCCCACGCCGATATGGCTGTCCGATTTCTGCCCGCGCGCACCATCGGCGGCGACCTCTACGACTTCCTCGACTACGGTCCCAACCGCACCGCCATCGTTCTCGGCGACGTCAGCGGCAAAGCCGCGCCCGCTGCGCTCTTCGCCGCCCTCGTCAGCGGCATCATGCGCGCCGCCGCCACGCAGCAGCCTGAACCCGCCGCCATGCTCGCTCTCCTCAATGACGCCATTCAGGAACGCAAGCTCGATTCGCAGTACGTCACCATGCTCTTCGCTCTCTGGAATGACGAGAACCAGACCCTCCAGGTCGCGAACTCCGGCGCTATTCAGCCTGTCGTATGCCGAGCCGGACAGTCGCTCCCCGTTCGCGCCGAGGGCTTTCCCCTGGGCATGTTTCCCAACGTCACCTACGATGAATTCAGCATCGCCACTCAGCCCGGCGATGCAATCGTCTTCATCTCCGACGGGATTCTCGACGCCGAAAATGACAAAGAGGAGATGTACGGAGAGGAACGCCTCGCCGGCCTTCTCTGCGAAAGCCGCGAGCTGGCCGCCTCAGAAATCGCCGAGACTATCCTCGCCGACGTTACGCGCTTTCAGGGCGGCAAAGACCGCTTCGATGACGAAACCATCATCGTCCTCCGCGTCCGCGAATCGGACTCGCTGCCACACGCTTCGAAAGAGCCCTCATGATCGCCAGAACTATCATCGAGCCGTTCCGCATCAAGAGTGTCGAGCCCATCCGCTGGACGACGCGCCCCGAGCGCGAAGCCCTTCTCAAGGCCGCGCACTGCAACCTCTTCCTCCTGCCCGCTGACGATGTCCTTATCGACCTGCTCACCGATTCCGGCACCGGCGCCATGTCGACTCATCAGTGGGCCGCCATCATGGAGGGCGACGAAAGCTACGCCGGCAGCCGCAGCTTCGATCGTTTCCGAAATTCGATACAGGACATCTTCGGCTACAAACACGTGATTCCCACGCACCAGGGCCGCGCGGCTGAACGTATCCTCTTCGGCGTCACATGCAAGAAAGGGGACATCGTACCCAACAACACGCACTTCGACACCACTCGTGCCAACGTCGAGTTTGCCGAAGCTGAAGCTGTTGATCTGCCGATCGCCGAGGGCCGCCAGCCCGCGGTGCTGCACCCCTTCAAAGGGAATATGGATGTGACTGCACTCGAGAGCCTCATTGAGCGCGTAGGGCGCGGCCGCATTCCTCTCGTCATGCTCACCGTCACCAACAACTCCGGCGGCGGACAGCCCGTCTCGATGGAAAACGCGCGCCAAGTGAGCGCTGTATGCAGGCGGCACGGCATTCCGCTCTATTTCGACGCCTGCCGCTTCGCCGAAAACGCATGGTTTATCAAGCTGCGCGAGCCTGGATACGAGCAAAAGACGCCCAAGGAAATTGCGCAGGAGATGTTCTACATGGGAGATGGATGCACCATGTCGGCCAAAAAAGACGGCATGGCCAACATCGGTGGTTTCCTCTGCACAAATAACGATCTGCTCGCCCAGCAGGAGAAGGATCTCCTCATTCTCACCGAGGGCTACCCCACTTACGGCGGCTTGGCCGGCCGCGATCTCGAAGCCATCGCTGTAGGAATTCAGGAAGCGCTCGAAGAAGACTACCTGCGTTACCGCATCGCCTCCACCGCGTACCTCGGCACCCACATCGCCGCAGCGGGTGTGCCGATCGTCCAGCCGCCGGGAGGCCACGCCATTTACCTCGACGCGCGCGCTTTTCTACCGCACATTCCCTCGGCGCAGTTTCCCGGCGTGGCGCTGGCCTGCGAACTGTATCTTGAAGGCGGCGTTCGCTCCGTCGAAATCGGCACCCTGATGTTTGGGGCTGCGGCGCAAATGGACCTCGTGCGCCTGGCCATTCCGCGCCGCGTTTACACGCAAAGCCACATCGACTACCTCGTCGAAGTGATTTTGGAGGTGTGGAAGAATCGCGAGCAGATCTGCGGCATGCGCCTCACCTATGAAGCGCCGTTCCTGCGCCACTTCACTGCGCATCTGGAGCCGCTCCTCTGAAGCTCGCTCCAAACTTCACCTGTCATCCTGAACCAGCGAAATGCGAACCCTCCCGCATCAATTAATGGATCATTACCACGTTCATGCTCCACGGCGCCAGCGACAGAGTCAGCGGCGTCAGGCTTTGCGCGCCAAGATTCGTCGTCACAGGCGGAGCCCAGGTATCAGTGGTCGCCGGGTTTGACATGTCGTAGATTGCTTTGTCGTAGGTCTCCACGCTCACGGTAGTAGCGGAGGATATCCCGGAGAGCGTGATCGTGACAGGCGCGTTGGCATTCTCGTTCAGATTGAACAACACCAGCGCCGTCCCGCCGCTGTTGGTTGCCGCATAGGCGCGCACGTTGGTTGTATCGCCGGTTGTAGTCGCCGTTAGCGCGCTTTCGCCGTTGACGGCCACGTTGCTGAAGAGCTGGAACGCGCGCGCCGTGGGAGACATGGTGCCGATGGGGCCCGCGTTCGGACAGGCGGTTTCGGTTGGTCCATCGGAGAAAACATTGTAGGCGCCGAAAGTCTGCCAACCATAGACCGAGGAACTATCGTTTCCGGCGGTGCCGTTGCAATTGCCGAAGCCAATCCACCAGGTCAGGCGCGAGACTCCGTCGTTCATCATTTCGCCTAACACTTGACCCGCATACAAGCCCTGAGTAATCGACCAGCTCTGTTTTCCGGGATTGCTATAAGGCCCTCCAATCTCGCCCACGTAAATCGGCGTGTTTGGTTTCCCGGCTGTGTTCAGTTCCGACTTGATCGTGTTGATGTTGGCGGTCAACTCCTGCGCCGCCTGCTGCACCAGGAAGGTATCGTTTTCCGAACCCGGCGTCTCCGGGTAGAAATGGTATTCCACGAAATCATAGGGCGCATTGGCGAGCACCGTCGGATCCCACGCCGGGGAGTTGCCTGGGTTCACGTCCACACCGACCAGCGTATTCTGGCAGCCGCTGCACGCGTTCTTGATCGCCGAATAGTAGCCGGTGCTTCCCGCCACCGCAGCGGCGTAGGTTGACGCGTTGTTCGCAGGGGTATGCAGATCCGTTTCCCATGTCCCGTATTCTTCGTTGCCCACCGTCATGTGGCTCACGGTGATGCCGTCGGCGAGCGCCGCAGCTACCCAAGCGGCAGCCTCGGATGGCTGGCCGGGCCCGGTGCAAGCCGCGTCCGTGCCGTAGTCGGCGGTGAGGCCAAGGTCGTAGTTTCCGCCCTGCACGATGCTGGTGACGAACTCCTCGAAGGTGCTGTAACCGCCCCAGGATGTGCTTCCGTTTGGAACCCCGCTGGAGTTGTTCGCGCACATGTAAGGCAGACTGGGATTGGACGAGCTGTTGGGCGTCTGCCAGTGATACTCGTCAGACCATGAGCCACCCGGCCAGCGAATGGCCTTGATGCCCGCCTGCGCGAACGCATCATTGACTGCCGTCGCATTGCCCACCACGTCGTACCAAGCCGCCAGATTCATGCCTAGAATCTGGTCGGTCACGGCCGGTCCGCTGATTGACTCATTCACCGTTACCGAGCTCTGAATTGAAACTGTAGTTGTTTGTGTGATCGCAGTGCCCAACGTTGGAGTGACGGTAAGCGTATAGATAGTTGTCGTCGTCGGACTCACGCTCACTGGCGTTCCGCTGGTGACCGTCAGATTCCCCGGCGTGATCACGCCCGTTCCGTTGGCAAACACCGCCGTCAGGCTGGAGCTTGTTCCGGTCGAAATGGTTGCAGGGCTCGCCCCGAAACTCGTGATCGTCGGTGCGGGAACTACGGTCACGGTAGTCGTCTGTGTGATCGCCGGTCCGCTGGTGGGAGTGACGGTGAGAGTGTAGGTCGTAGTGGCCGTGGGGCTCACGCTCACCGCCGTTCCGCTGGTGACGGGGATATTGCCCGGCGTGATCATGCCCGTGCCGTTGACGAAATCGGCCAGCAAGCTTGAGCTTCCCCCTGCGGCGATCATTGCCGGAGTAGGCACGAAGCTGGTGATCGCCGGCGCGGTGGGGCTAAAGGTCACCGTCGTAATCTGGCTGATCGATGCCCCGATGGGATTGGTGACCGTCAGAGTGTAATTCGTCGTAATGCTGGGGCTCACGCTGACCGGTGTTCCGCTGGTGACGGGGATGTTGCCCGGCGTAATCACGCCCGTGCCGTTGGCAAAGACCGCCGTCAGGCTCGCGCTCCCTCCCGGCCCAACGGTGGTTGGGTTGGCCACGAAACTTGTGATCGTCGGCGCGGGATCGACTGTCACGCTCGTCATCGCCGTAATCGCCGCCCCAACGGGAGGAGTGACCGTGAGGGTGTAGGTTGTAGTCGTCGCCGGGTTAACGTTCACCGCGTTTCCGCTGGTGACCGAGATGTTGCCCGGTGTGATGACACCCGTGCCGCCCGCGAACACCGCCGTCAGGCTCGTGCCGTTTCCTCCTGCAGTGATCGTTGATGCGAGGGGAGTAAAGCTGGTGATCGTCGGCGCCGGATACACGGTGACCGTGGCCTGCTGTGTGATCGCGCTTCCAACGGGAGGAGTGACCGTGAGCGTGTAGGTCGTGGTCGTCGCGGGGCTGACGCTTAGCGGCGTTCCGCTGGTGACGGCCAGATTGCCCGGCGTGATAACCCCCGCGCCGTTGGCGAATACGGCTGTCAGGCTGGAGCTTCCGCCGGCAAGGATTGATGTGGGACTGGCCACGAAGCTGGTGATCGTCGGCGGGGGATTCACCGTGATCGTCGCGGTCGCCGTGACCGCTGAGCCGCTCGAAGGGGTAACGGTGAGGGTATAGGTCGTCGTTGCACTTGGGCTCACGGTCACCGCAACTCCGCTGGTAGCCGGTAGATTGCCCGGAGTGATCACGCCCGTGCCGCCCGAAAAGACTCCCGTCAACGTCGCGCTTGCTCCTGCTGTAATGGTCGTCGGACTCGCTGCGAAACTCGAGATGGAGGCCACGACTGGCGGAGGTGGCGTCGTCGAACCGGACGAGCCACCGCAACCAGCCAGACTTCCCAAACACACACTGAGCGATAGGGCGCACGCCACAGGAGCAAGAATTCGTTTCATTGGATTCCCCGGCTACTGCAAATTTAGACGAATATGGTCCCCCACATGATAACGTTCCCGCGGATTTTATGCCATGGCTGAATTCGGGCCTCCGCGGTGCCTCGGTCCGGTCCAGTCACCAGCCTCTCGTTCATTCTGAGAAGCACGGCTTAGAAACCGGGCCCCCTATTTTCAGTTCCAGGCTCCTCATTCGATAAACTCTTAAAAGCAGACATTTTCTCCCGGCATTCAGCCCTTCAGTGAAACGCTGAGGACGCAATCATCTTCGTTCTCGCACAAACTGGCTAGAAGCTAGGAGCTAGAAGCTTAAAGCTGCACTCCGGAGCCCTCTTGTCCACCGCTTCCCACGAACGACTGATCCGTCCCGCTCGAAACATCATCGGCAGCCTTCGCTTGCCCGGCGACAAATCCATCAGCCATCGCTACGCCATGCTCGCCGGCTTTGCTGAGGGCACTTCCCGCTTCACGAACTTCTCCACCGGCGCTGACTGCGCTTCCACCCTCGCCTGCATGGAGCAATTGGGCGCAAAGGTTAGCCGAACCGCCGCCGACTCACTGGAGATCACCGGCGTCGCCGGCCGTTTCACGTCGCCGTCGCATCCGCTCGACTGTGGCAATTCCGGCTCGACCATGCGCATGATCTCCGGCCTTCTCGCTCCACAGTCCGGCCGCTTCACTCTCATTGGCGACGCATCGCTTTCGCGCCGCCCCATGGAGCGCATTCGCAAGCCTCTTGAAGCGATGGGCGCGCGCCTCACGCTAACGGACGGCCACGCACCGCTCACCATCGATGGCGGTCCGCTTCGCGCCATCGACTACGCCACTCCCGTTCCCAGCGCGCAGGTCAAGAGCTGCATCCTTTTTGCCGCTCTGCAAACCGCCGGCCCCTCATCCATCCTTGAAGAAGTGCGGACCCGCGACCACAGCGAGCTGGCCCTCCGTGCCTTCGGCGCTAGTCTCACTCGCGAATCCGGCTCCATCTCCATTACCGGCCCGCAATCGCTCCATGCCATTAGCGCCGCCGTGCCCGGCGATCTTTCCTCTGCCGCATTCTTCCTTTGCGCTGCCGCGCTATTCCCCGGCTCCAGCTTGGTCCTCGACTCCATTGGCCTCAATCCCACGCGCGCCACATTGCTCGACGTCCTCACCGCTCTCGGCGCGCGCGTCGCTGTCCTGAACCTCGAAGAAAAGAACGCCGAGCTCCTCGGCGTAGTGCAGGTTTCGGCCCCGCCCGAGGGTCTCGGCTCAACGGAAGTCAGCGGCGCTCTCGCCGCTCAGCTCATTGACGAGTTGCCCGTCCTCGCTGCTATCGCGCCCTTCACCAGCGGGGGCATTCGCATCCGCGGCGCGCGCGAGCTCCGCGTCAAGGAGTCCGACCGCATCGCCCTCGTCGCCAAAAACCTCCGCGCCATGGGCGCCGAAGTCGAGGAGTTTGACGATGGGCTCGATGTCCCCGGCGGCCAAACCCTCCACGGCGCGATCATTGACTCCGGCGGCGATCACCGCATCGCCATGGCCTTTAGCGTCGCAGCCCTCCGCGCCACTGGTGACACGCTCATTCAAGGCGCCGATTCCGCCGCCATCAGCTTCCCTGAATTCTTCGACCTGCTGGACCAAGTCGCCGAGCGCTGACTCAGCGAAAAAAAGGCATCGCTACCCACTCCCCATCAAAGTGTCATCCTGAGCGGAGCGCGTTTGGGGCCCCGCAGTCGCAATGCGAGTGCGGGGTCGCGGCTTGCCGCGGGGGGAGTCGAAGGATCTGCGGTTGCTTTTGTGAGCTGACCCGCCATCTAGAAAACAATTGCCGGTTTTAGCGGCGTTAAGGCGCGAAGCGAACTCCGATTTCCGGACTTGTTCCCAAAAGAAATGGCCCAGCATATCGCCGGGCCATCTCATTTCCACGTGAAGCCGTCGCCTACTGCGCCGGCGGCGCCGGCTGCTCCTGCGTCGCCGGAGGTGTCATCGTCGGCTCATTCCCCGGCGTTGCTGGCTCCACGCCAGTCACTACCGGCGTCGTCGTCACCGTTCCCGACGCTGCTTCCGTCAGGTTGATGTTGTAGTGCTGCAGCGTCGACGCCAGCGTCTGGTAGAGCCCCGAGCGGTCCTTGGCGTAGCTGGCGTGCGCGGCAATCAGGTTGTCCTCTGCGATCGCCAGGCTACGTTCCTGCTGCAACACGTTGGCGGTCGTCGATGCGCCAAGATGCAGCTTCTTCTTTTCCGCATCCAGGCTCTGTTGCGCATAGTCGCGCGCCGCAGTTGCCGCCCGCACCTGCGCGCGGTCGTTGGCCAGCCCGTACATCGCGTTCACCACCTGCATGCGAATCTCGGTGTGCAGTTGCTCCAGCCGCAGCTCTGCCTGCCGGTACTCCATCAGCGAGCGCTCTTGTATTGATTGCGCCTCGCGATTGCGCAAATTGATCGACAGGTTGAAGCCCGCGCCCTTGTTCGGTGCGCTGCTGTTCACGAGGTTGCTCAAGGTCGCGCCGTATCCGACCGTCGGGTAGGTATTCGGAGGGCACGCCGCCGGAGGGTTGGAAAGAAAGTTGTAGCAACTCGGGCTCTGCACGCCGCCCGTTGCGCTCGCGCCATAGAACCCGTACACATCCAGCGTCGGCAGCATCGCGTTGCGCGCGCCCTTCAGCGTGATCTCGTCGTTGCGCAGCGTAAGAACCGCCTGTTCCAGTTCCGGCCTTTGCTGAAATGCTTCCTGTACCAGCGCTTCCACTGGCTGCGATTCCTCGGGCAGCGCCTCCAGGCTCACGCGATCCGTTGGAATCACGGGTGCGGCCGACAACGCCGGATCGTTGAGATTGCGCGCGATCGCCTGCTTGATAATCTCCTGCTGGTACTTCAGCGCGCTTTGTGCGCTGATCAATCCTTGTTGGTCCGTTGCTACGCTCGATTCCGCCTGCACCACGTCCAGCGGCGCCATCGTCCCGATCTGCAGTTGCTTCTTGTCGTCCTCCAGCAGTTGATTGCTCTGGTCCAGCGCTCGCTCCCTGGCCTGCACATCCTCATAAGCCTGCACCAGGCCCCAGTAAATGCTCTCCACCTGGTTCACGGTGTACAGAATCTGCTGCCGGAACGAAGAATCTGTGATGCGCCGGTCGTTCAGCGCCTGGTACATGAAACGCTTGTTCACCCAGATGCCTGCGCCCTGCAGCAGTTGCTGCGTCACCTGCGCCTGGAAGCTGGAAAGGAACAACGGGCTGTAATCGTTGAAGTAGTTATTTGTCGTGATCCGTTGGTTGTTGAAGCCCACCTGCAGCGCCGTGCCTGTCACAAAGCCCTGGTTGTACGCGAAGTTGTACTCGTTCGTGTTGGTCGATGCGCGCGGCTGGAAAATGCTTTGCGCCGGCGACTCCGATCTCTGCAATTGAATCGTGCTCGTGAGCGTGGGATCCAGAGCCTCGGGGTTTGGTCCCGCGCCGGCAGTCGTGAGCGTCAGTCCATTCACGCCCGAACCCGCGCCACCCGAGCCAACCGTCGTCCCGCCCGGGCCGCCGCCCGTCGAAAGTGTTGAAGTCGACCCGCCCAGCGTTCCCGTCACCAGTCCCGAAGGCGCGCCCAGCGGCCCCGCTCCAGTCCTCGTCCGCAGAATGTCGGTGTCCGCAATGTCCAGGTCGTAGCGCGCAATCGCGATGTCGTAGTTGTTCTCAATCGCCAGAGCAATCGCATCCGACAGGCTCAGGTAGATCTTGCCGTCCTTCACAAGGTCAGTCAACCGCACAGAATTGGTGAAGCTCGCCTTGGAAACCGTCGTCGGCCGGTAGATGCTGATTGGATTGCCGAACCAGGTCGCGAAGGCTTTGGAATAGTCCCGGCTCGATGTGCGCAAAGGGATCGGCTGTGTCGCAACCGGCGCCGGCGCAACCGGCAGCTCAGACGCCGCTTTGTCCGGCCCCTTCGAGCCCGCTCCAGTTTGCTGTGCGTATCCCGCTGGCATCGTCGCCGCGAACGTCAGCAGCACGGCAGCAACAGCGCGCAACCGCTCGCCGCTTCGCCTCGGTACCCCCCGCGTCGGTTTCGCGTTTGAGCATTCACTTTCTGTGGCAGTCAATTCGTCACTCAACACACCGGTCCTCTTCAAGTGCATGTTTCTTCTCCAATGGGTTGCGCCGCGCGGATTGTATGCCTCGCGGAGGCGGCTCTGCTGCTCCGGATGCACGTTTTGAGAGTGTCAAATCGATTATCGCTTCGACATTCCCGGAATAGGCGATTGCACGTTACGAAGTTGATTACGAATTCGATACCCCTGTCGTTCCATGCATCGACTGATTGCCTGATTCTTTTCCAAATTGTTTTCCCGCGTGTTTCTTTAGACACGCAAGATGCTCCATGCGCTCAAGTCTTTTTCTGGCTGCCGCAATCGTCGAACTTCAGCAGTCAGTTCCGTTCTCGAACCAACTCATCCGCACACCAGCCCCACGCCGCCCCATTTCATCCCTCCATAGAGACTTTCGGGTGATCGACGGGCGTTTAACTAACTGGTTAGTAAAATACGCCAAACGCCCCCGCGCGTGCAACTCTCCGGTTCCCTCCCACACGCCTTGTCAAGCCCCCGGGGCCAAAATAAATCGGCAGGATCTCCCCTAACCTCCTTCTTTTCTGCCCTCTGCACCTGATCTCTAATCTCCGCGAAGTTTGCCGATTAATTCTCCGGCTTGGCTACACTGGTCCCATATGCAGCCAACCTGCCAACTCGCCATCACGCGCCCAAGGCGCGGCCAACCTGCCAACGTGCAGCGAGTCCTGCGTTCTCCGAGTAGCACGAAATTCCGTTCGCATGTGCCTGGGCCGCCCGTCTGCATGTTCGGCGATTCAACCCGCGCGACTCGCGCCGGGAAGCCCCCGAAAATAAATAAAAAAAAATTGAATGTTTCGCCTGATTTTCTCCATATAACTTCTTTAGAATCAGTAAACCAGTCCCAGAATCAACCACAATTGTCGTCAAATTTCGCAGAATTTACGACCAACAACTCCTTTGGAATCAACAACCGATCGACCCAATTGCAACCGGTAGGTTTTCGCTCCTTAACTGCCTCATTTATTTACTCTTGTTTCAATCACCGCGCACGGTTCACGACTCACGATCCCGGGCCGCCGTCCACTGTTCATCCGCCCGCACTCCGCCGCCAGCCCCGCTAGAATCGACTCCAGTGACCAACGAGCCTCAATCCGATCCCGGCCTCCAGACCTGGAAGCTCAGACTGGCCTACGACGGAACCGACTTTCAGGGCTGGCAGGTTCAGCCGGGTCTGCCGACAATCCAGGGGGAACTCCAGGCGGCGCTAGGCCGCGTCACGGGAGAATCGCCTCTGCCCCAGGGATCCGGCCGCACCGACGCAGGCGTCCACGCTCTCGCCCAGGTTGCAAGTTTCACTTTGCGCGCTCCCATCCCGCCTGAAAACTTGCAGCGCGCCCTCAATCGGACCCTTCCCCCATCGATTCGTATCTCCGAAGCCAAAACAGTGCGAAGCACTGCATTTCATGCAAGGCATTCGGCTGTCGCCAAGACGTACGAGTATCGCATCCTCCGCGCCGCCGATTGCTCGCCCTTCCTCGCTCGATACGTTTACGCCTGCCCTTGGCCGCTTTCGTTCGAGGCGCTTCAGGATTCTGCACGCCTCCTTGAAGGCGAGCACGACTTCCTCAGCTTCGCCGCAACCGATCCTGACCAAACGCACAGGAGTCTCGCCGAAGAAGAGGATCCCGGCGAACACGACTTGAATTGTGGCTCACCCGCACGCGCCGCCAGGAAAGGAACGATCCGTACCGTTTTCTCTTCCGCTTGGGAGCAACGCTCCGCCGGCGCCGGCGATCTTCTCGTCTACCGCGTCCGCGGCAACGGCTTCCTTCACCACATGGTTCGTAATCTCGTCGGCACGATGATCGACGTCGGCCGCGGTCAACTCGCCCTCGAAGAAATTCCCCGCATCCTCGCAGCACGCGACCGCTCCGAAGCCGGCCCCACTGCTCCCGCGCGCGGCCTCTTTCTCCACTCCGTCGATTACCCGCCAGAAGATCTCTCATCATGAACTCGTTGAGATTCCGGCTCCCGGGTCGCGACGCCGTCGCTCACGCATCCGTTGCCTGCTACTCTGAATTCAACTTGATGCCGGTCCTCTCTTCAGCTTCGGCGTTTTCGCGCGTCACTAACCTCGCTGCGCAGAGGCCTATTCATGCCGCCTTCGCCTGGCTGCATGCCAATCCCAAAACCATCATGGATTGGCAAGTGGAACTCGTGGCCATTCCCGCTCCCCCGCACGGTGAGCGCGAACGCGCCGAGTGGCTTGCCGCGCGCTTCACTCAAACTGGCCTCAGCAACGTCGAGATCGATGCTGCCGGCAACGTCCTCGGCTTCTTGCCCGCCGTCCGCCGCGGCGGACCCGCCGACAGCACTGGACCCGTTGTTCTCCTTTCCGCTCACATTGACACCGTCTTTCCCGCCGGAACTCCGCTACATCCGGTCCTCGACGGTGACCGCCTTGAATCTCCAGGAGCCAGCGACAATGCGGCCGGCGTTGCCGGAATGTTGGCCGTCGTTGCCGCGCTCCGCCACGCAGGTGTTGCGCTGCCAGTGCCTCTTGTGGTCCTGGGCAATGTGGGAGAAGAAGGTGAAGGCGATCTGCGCGGCGTGCGCCATATTTACGAGCACAGCCCGCTCGCCGGCCGCATTGCCGCTCACATTGTTCTCGATGGACCCGGCGCCGACGCAGCTGTCACTCAGGCCCTTGGCAGCCGCCGCTACCAGGTCTCCATTACCGGACCCGGTGGCCACAGTTTCACCGATGCCGGCACCCCCAACCCCATCGCCGCGCTTTCTACTGCTCTTGCCGCGCTTGCCGAAACGCCTCTACCCACTGAGCCGCGCACCACCCTCAACCTGGGCACAATCCGCGGCGGCATCAGCGTCAACTCCATCCCTGAGAGCGTGCAGGCGAACATTGATTTTCGCTCCACCGATCCCAACCAGCTTCTGCGTCTCGAAGTCGCTCTTCACAGAGCGGTCGAGGATGCCGTCGAGCACTGGAACGAGAAGTCGAAATCACTCGGCGGTGGTTCGCGTTCGCGCTTGTCCTTCACGGTTTCCAAAATCGGTGATCGCCCGGCAGCGCAGTTGCCTGATGATTCTCCGCTTCTGGCCACGCTGCGCGCCGTCGACCGCCATCTCGGCCTGCGCACCGATCTCCGCCTGGGCTCCACCGATGCCAACATCCCCCTCGCACTGGGTGTCCCTTCCCTGTCGATCGGCGCGGGTGGCGATGGCGGCGCCGCACATACGCTGCACGAATGGTATTCGGCCAAAGACCGCGATCTCGCACTCAAGCGCGTGCTTCTGCTCACCCTCGCCATGCTGGATTGGGCCGCGGAAACATAACCAAGCCTTCGTCCGGCGCTGCGCGAAGTACCTGCTGTTGGGCGGCTCTTTTCGCTCGTGCCGCGTCTAACTCCTCAGTGCGCGGTTTCGGCTGGATGCAAGTTGCAGTGTGACGCGGAAGAGGCAGTACCATCCCCGCTCACGGATCGCTATACTGAAGGAGCAGCGCCAACCACACCCCAGCCGTCAGGCTGTGCTCGATCAGAGGTCAGTGAACTCTATGAAATCGCTCTTCGAACGGCTTCGCTCGCGCCGTCTTACCTCGGTTTTCGTGTTGCTTGCCGCGATCTCCGCCGCCATCGTGGCCGGATCGTTTGCCGCTCACGGAGTCCACGGTCAGGAAAGTCAGAGCAGTAGCGACGCGACTCCTCTCAAGGTCGTCACCAATCCCACGCCGCCCAACGACTTTGTGAGAATCGCCAAGCTTGTCGGGCCCGCCGTCGTGAACATCAACACCCAGACTCTGCCCAAGCAGTCCGATAACGGCCCCCGCCACAACTTCCATCAGTTCCGTTCGCAGCCCAACCAGCAGAATCCGGGCAATGACGACAATCAGGACAACGGTCAGCAGGGACAGGGACCGGACAACTTCCAGGACTTCTTCAACCGCTTCTTCGGCGGCCAGGTCCCCGGCCCCGATGACGGCGGCGACAACGGCCAGGTGCAGGAATCGCTCGGCTCGGGCTTCATCGTCGACGCCAAGGGTTACATCATCACCAACAGTCACGTCATCGACAAGGCCGACAAGATCTACGTCAAGCTGTCCACCGATCCCGACACCCAGGATCTTGGCCGTCCCGCCCGCGTCATCGGCGTCGATAAGGCCACGGATCTTGCGGTGATCAAGATCGACACCAGCTCGCCGCTCCCCACCGTCAAAATGGGGAACTCCGATACGGCTGAAGTCGGCGATTGGGTCGAGGCCATCGGCAGCCCATTTGCGCTGGCGCAAACCGTCACCGCCGGCATCATCTCCGCCAAGAACCGCACCATCGAGCAGGGCGCAGCAGGCCAGTTCCAGCACTTTCTTCAGACTGACGCAGCCATTAATCCCGGCAACTCCGGCGGCCCGCTCCTGAATATGAATGGTGAGGTCATCGGCGTCAATACGGCCATCTATACGCAGTCGGCCGGCTATCAGGGCATCGGATTCGCCATGCCTTCCAATACCGTCGTCTCGGTCTACAACGACCTCATCAGTCCCAGTCACAAGGTCACGCGCGGTTCCATCGGCATTCAGTTCCGCGAAGGATTGTCGGGCGCCGTCAATCGCGTTTACGGCTTCAAGAATGGCGTTCTCGTTCAGGAAGTCCAGCCCGGCGGACCCGCAGACAAGGCGGGCATCAAGGCCGGCGACATCATCACCACTATCGACGGGCGCCCCATCAAGGACGGCGACGATCTCGTAAACGAAATCGCCAGCCGTGCTCCCGGCTCAAGTATCCGTTTGGGCTACATGCGCGATGGCAAGCCGCAGGACACCACCGTGACCATCGGCGATCGCGACAAGGTTTTCGCCGATCTCAACAACCCGCAACCAGAAAGCGATCAGGGCAACGGCGGCGGCGCGGGTGAAGCCAAGCTGGGCGTGGTCGTGCAGGATGCCCCGCCGGCAACGGTCTCCCGCATCCATACTTCCGGAGTGGTGATCGAGTCTGTACGCACCGGCTCTTTCGCTGACTTGCAGGGACTCGAGCCGGGCCTGGTCATCACGCACGTCAACCGGCAGCCTACTCCGAATAAGGAACAGTTTGATGCCGTGGTAAGCAAACTCAAGACCGGCGACGATGTGGTCTTCGAAGTTATAGATCCCCATCATCCCGAACTCGGCATCAACTATATTGGTGGCACGCTTTAGCAGTTCCAGAGCCGCGCCGGAGGTGAAGTTTCGCCTCCGGCGCGGGTATCTAAAGTAATCCACTCCGTGGCAGTCGATTCGTTTTCCCCTTGCCGCGCAACAGTTCGTTCGCTAAACTTTTTGGAACAGTTCTTGAAATCTTCTTTTTGGCCGGCGGTTTAGGATGTTTCCATCTCGTGCAGGATTGACGCTTCTGATCTCCGCGGCCCTTCTTGCGCCTCCCGTGTTCGCCGCGAATACGCGCCGAACCGTCACGACGAGCCATACCAGCGCTTCCCACAAGCTTTCGCATGGCCGGCACAGAACGCGACGTCCTCGCGGCCAGCAGGCAATCGATCCCGATCGCGTGACGCAGATTCAGCAGGCCCTGATCCGCGAACATTACCTTACGGGCGAAGCCAGCGGTAATTGGGATTCCATCACCGTTGCTGCCATGCAAAAGTATCAGGCCGATCATGGCTGGCAAACCAAGCTGATGCCCGACTCCCGCGCGCTCAAGAATCTCGGCCTCGGCCCCGACTATTCCACGGCCCTCAACGCCAGCGGATCGAGCTTCGCGGCCCCACCTTCATCAGCCGCGCCCTCTTCGCAAAACGCGGGCTTCATCGCCGCCTCCGGCGTGCACCAATAGTTGTCTCGTACCCTCTTGCTCACTGCTCCGTCTTCGGCGGATTCTCCATCAGGAACTTGTAGCGCGCCAGCGTCGTGTCAGGCCTGGAAGTAATCGTGCTGTCCAAATGGATTAACTCGCTGGTCTTGTCGAACCTCGGCCACTCCGGCAATCCTGCCCCGTTGAGGTCGCCGCTCTTGGCAAAGTTCGTCCAGTAATCCATCATCTCTTCGCTCAGCCTGCGATCCTCGGGCCGCCACACCGCACCAGGCCGCGTGTCGAGCGTTCCAAAAACATACTCGATGTCGTCGGAATGAAATGCATACGAGCCGGGATGAAACCTGCTCGGCGGTGCAGCAAGCTCGAGGTGATAGCGATACACCGGCGCTTCCCCCGTCTTCACCTGCGCCACAACCCACTTCCACGTGCTGAATGCGATAAACGTATCGCCGTTGTAATCGATCGCGGACCGCAGCGCCTGCTGGTCGTCGTTCCCTGGATACAGCCCGAGAAACTCCGCCGATCGATCGCCGAACAGTTTCGTCGCCGTCTCCTTCCACTGCGCAGTCGTAACGTTCCCTCGAAAAGTGATGAAGCTGCCCTCGTCCCGATTCCATCCCACCAGCAGCGGAACATGCGCCTGCCTCCCTGCCGCATAGGTGTCGGCAATCGGTTCTGTCAAAAACCGGCCATCCACTACCACCGGAAAGTTTGGCGCGTCCTTCCCGGTCGCTGCTGCAAGAACCGTCTCCGTCGGCACAGCGCGCAACTGCGCCAGGTTGGCCGCTCCCAGCGATTCCACCCAGAGCTGCGCCCGCTTCTCTCGTTCCGCGAGCTCCGCGGGCCCGTGCGAGCCCACGTTCAATGCCGCTCCGCTCTCGCCGATTGCCTTCTGGAATAATCCCCGGGCCGGTTTCGCCGCCATCAGGGTGCACACCGCTGAGGAGCCTGCGCTCTCTCCAAAGATCGTCACGTTCCGCGGATCGCCGTCGAACCGCGCGATATTTTCCTTCACCCACTTTAGCGCGGACACCATGTCCATCAACCCGTAGTTCCCTGCTGCGCCATCAGCTTCCTTGGCGAGGTCGCTGGTCGCCAGGAATCCAAAAATGCCAAGGCGATAGTTGATCGTCACCAGCACTACGCCTTTCGTCGGCAGAAAATCGCCGTTATGGCGCGGCTCCGACGCTGAACCAGCCTCATACCCGCCGCCGTGAATCCAAAACATGACCGGCAGCTTGCTGTTAGGCTTGGCATCGGCAGGCGCATAGACGTTCAGATAGAGGCAGTCCTCACTCGGACCGCTATCCTGAAAAAACATGTCGGCAAAGGGATGGCTCTGCATGCAATGCGCGCCAAAGCTCGTCGCCTCGCGCACGCCCTTCCAGCGCGCCGGCGGCTGGGGCGCTTTCCAACGCAGCTCACCCACCGGCGGCGCTGCATATGGAAGGCCGAGAAACGCCCGCACCTTTCCGTCGTTAATGAGCTTGCCGTGAATCTTGCCCTGCTGGGTCTTGATTTTCAACGGGTCTGCGCCGGAGGTAGTTGAAATTCCAGCCGCCGCCACGGCAATGATCAGTACTCGTGACGTCCATGTCATGAATTGCATCGAGAAACCCCCCGCGCAACACTCTAGCAGGATTTGCAAATTCAGGTTGTCTTGAGCGGGCGCCCACGTAAGTCATCGCGGCGCTCCAAGCAGAATGCTCGTTCAGATCGTCTCGGTCGCCAACAGATCGGCCATCGTTTCCCGCCGCCGGATCAGCCGCGCCTTCCTTCCTTCCACCAGCACTTCCGCCGCGCGCGGGCGCGAGTTGTAGTTCGAGCTTTGCGCCATGCCGTAGGCGCCGGCATCGAGCAGGGCCACTAGATCGCCCGGCTCAACCGGCGCCAACTTGCGGTCACGGGCGAAAAAGTCGCCCGATTCACAAACCGGTCCCACAACATCGACAACTAGCGCCCTCCCTGCCCGCGGCCGCACTGGAACAATCTCGTGGTGCGCCTGGTAGAGCGCGGGGCGGATCAGATCGTTCATGGCCGCGTCAATAATTACGAAATTCTTGGTGCCGTTACGCTTCACGTAAAGCACCCGCGCCAGTAAAGCGCCGGCCTGCGCCACCATAAATCGTCCTGGCTCAATCAACAATCGGCCGTGAAAATCGTCCAGCGCGCGATTCAGAACCTCGGCGTACTCCTCTACCTTACCCGCAGCGTCAAAACCACCGTCGTGATAGTCGATGCCCAGCCGCCGCCCGCATCGATCGCCTTGAGCACAATGCCTTCGCTCCCGAGCAGCGCGGCCAGTTTGACCACTCGCTCGATCGCCGCGCCAAACGGTTCAGTTGAGCGAATCTGCGACCCGATGTGAACGCTGATGCCATGCGGTTCAAGCCAGCGATTCTGCGCAGCGTCTTTGTAGATTGCACGCGCGCGCCGAATATCGATGCCAAACTTGTGCTCGCGCAGTCCCGTTGAAATGTAGGGGTGCGTATCCGCAAACACGTCGGGGTTCACGCGCAGCGCAAATCGGGCGAGAGTCTTTAGCGTTCGCGCGCGTTCGGCCAGCAAGGCCAGTTCTGCTTCGCTCTCCACGTTGAAGGCCAGGATTCCGGCCTTCAGCCCCGCGTCCATCTCCGCTGCCGTTTTCCCCACTCCTGAAAAAACCACGCGGCCGGCTGCTTCGGGCGCTGCCGCCAATACACGCTCCAGCTCGCCGCCCGACACGATGTCGAACCCCGCGCCGCGTCCCGCAAGCAGCTTGAGGATTGCCAATGCGGAGTTGGCCTTCACCGCGTAACAAACCAGATGATCCCGACCACTGAATGCCTGCTGGAACATTCCGAGCCGCTCTGCAATCTGGTCTCCCGAGTAAACGTAAAGCGGAGTGCCGAACCGCTTGGCAAGCGATTCGAGCGACACCGCCCCGCAATGCAGCGCTTCGCCGGGATAGGGGCGTTGAAATGGGCGCGAGGATATTTGCTGAGCCACGGGTCGTGTCCAAAACCAAAAGAATAATCTGAGCCTACAGCATTCGGCCCTCAAATTCTCAGCGCACTCGGCCTCTTTCGGGGGCCCATTACAATGATTCTGTGGATGAGTTGTCCCAAAATGATCTCGTTGATGTTGTCGGCGTCGGCTTGAACGCCACGGATACTCTGATTCCGCTCGAGCGATTTCCCGAGCCCGGCTCCAAGGTTCACTATGGCGAGCGGTCGACGCAGCCCGGCGGACAGGTAGCCACAACCGTTGTGGCTTGCCAGACCTGGGGCCTGCGGACCCGCTACGTCGGCAAGCTCGGCGATGACGACGCGGCCCGCCTGCACCAGGATGCATTCCGCTCCATCGGGGCCGAAGCTCGAATCGTCACAGTCCCCGGCGCCGCCAGTCTCCACAACGTCATCCTCATCGATGCTGCCGGCGAGCGGACCGTCATTTGCCAGCGCAATGACCAAATGGTTCTTCAACCTGGCGAGCTCCGCCGCGAATGGATCGTGAACGCCCGCGTTCTGCACGTCGACGGCCACGACACAGCCGCGGCCACGCAAGCCGCGGCCTGGGCGCGTGCGGCGCGTATTCCCGTCGTCGCCGATCTCGATGACACCTACCCCGGCATCGAGGAGCTCGTCGCCAATATCGACTATCTGATCGTCAGCGAAGATTTCTCCTGCCGGCTGATGAACGAAACCAATCTGGAGCGCGCGCTGCGCCGGATGCAGTCGTACTATGGATGCCGCCTGAGCGCAGCCACCCTCGGCGAAAACGGCGTCCTGGCCTGGGACGGCAAACAGTTGATTCACAGCGCGGCCTATCGTGTGAATGTTGTCGATACCACAGGCGCAGGTGACATCTTTCGTGCCGGCTTCATCTACGGGCTGCTGCGCGACTGGCCGCTCACGCGGCGACTCGAATTCTCATGCGCTGCCGCCGCCATGAACTGCATGGCCCAAGGCGCGCGCGGCGGCATTCAGCCCGTCGGCGCGATCGAAAACCTGATGGCCACGGCCGCACGCCATGAAGCCACTTACGGCGTGCAGACTCTCGATTAGCCAACCGGATACGCACCTGAAACTTTCGCAGGCCCCTTTCCATCCAATAAAATGGAATCACTGGCGAAAGTGTGCTGAATCAACTTCACGATCTCCAGGCTGGATCGCCACGACGGAGTGATTGCAATGGCACTGATGAAGACATCGAATCCCGCCCTCGGCAAGAACACCTTCAGCGATTTTCAGGGCAGCCAGTATGGCGGCAGCCTCATTGACGCTGCGTCGCGCATGACGCTGAGCGGCACCATCAACAAGACCGGCATTCTGTTGCTCTGCGCCGTGGTCACCGCTGCGTGGACATGGAACTCGTTCATGCAGACTCGCGACACGAGTATCGCCGGCCTGGCGCTGATGATCGGCCTCTTCGGCGGGCTCATCTTCGCCTTGATCACTTCGTTCAAAAGGACCTGGGCGCCAATCACCGCGCCCATCTACGCGCTTCTCGAAGGGCTTGTGCTCGGTGGCCTGTCCGCGATCCTCGAACAGCGCCTCCCCGGCATCGCCATGGAGGCCGTGGGCCTCAGCTTCGGCACCCTCTTCGTCCTTTTGTTCCTTTATAAGACCGGAATCATCAAGGTCACGCAGAAGTTTCGCCTCGGCGTCGTCGCGGCTACCGGCGGCATCTTCCTCTTCTACATGCTTGAGTTGCTGCTTGGTTTCTTCGGGATCAACTTCACTACCGTCAACGGCGCTACTCCCATCGGCATCGGCTTCAGTTTCCTCGTCGTCGCCATCGCCGCGCTTAATCTCGTCCTCGACTTTGACTTTGTCGAGCAGGGCGTTGCCTATGGCGCTCCGAAATACATGGAGTGGTACGCAGCATTCGGCATCATGGTCACTCTGGTCTGGCTCTACATTGAGATCCTGAACCTGCTGGCCAAAATGCGCAGCCGGAATTGAGAAGCAGCTTTTAGGCTTCAGCTTTCAGTCGTCAGCTAAATCTCTGGCCCGTCTGGCGTTTGCTGATTCCGGTTTGATGTCTGCGGTTCCCTAGATTCACGTCCCTTGCGGCGATATCAGATAGAACGTCACGGTTCCCGCTGTGCTCCGCTTGTGCAGCGTGCCGCGCGGAATCACCAGCATGTCGCCCTTCTTGAGCGTCAGCGTTGTTGCTCCCTCGGCTTCCGGCGCGTGCCATTCGCCGGGCCCCATGCTGTGCGCGCCTTTCGGCGTTCCACCTACCTGATAAACCGTCTCTCCGTCCAAAACCAATAAAATATGGTCGCGCCCCTCGTGCCACTCGAACTCCGTGGCGCTCTTTGCCGTTTCCACGGTGAGCGCCACCCTAAAATTCTTCCCTTGAACAAGATTGTTGTCGCCCGGGCTGGCCTCAAGCGCCTTCACGTCATCCTGAATCTGCTCTGCTGTGAAGAGTTGAAAGCCTGCGCCCCGCCAGACGCACTCTGCGCTTGAGCAACCGCGACCGGAGCAAACAGCGAGGCATTGGCAATTGCGAAACCGGCAGCCGCACCCGCTGGCACGGCACGCAAGAACTCGCGGCGGCCGGGATTCCCTAAGACAACATTGCTCATACGATTCTCCTCGATGCGGAAAAGCGATTCGTGCGAAATTCTATCAGCGCAGCATGCGATTCGGATTTGGGCAACTGATCAGTCCTCCGAAACTGCCTCAGCCACGGCGCCATCAGCGCGGCTACCTTCTTCGGCTGTTCATAGGCCGCATAATGGCCGGCACACGGCAGCACATGCAACTCGCATCCGCCGGGAGCCGCGCGGAATGCCTCCATGTCTGCCGCCGTCACGTGCAAATCTTCCGCGCCCGCAATGGCCAGCACCGGCACGCGAATCGTCGCCACAGTCGGAACCGAATCCGGCCGGGCCGCCAATCCTGCCTGCACCGCAATCTCGCGCCTCGGCCGTCAGTGTCATCTGCGCGCGTACCTCTGTCACCACCTCGGGACGTTCCTTGCGAACCGAGGGCGCCACCGTATTCTGCGCCATGCCGTCGAAGAGAGCCTCGACGCCGTCCGCCCGTGCCCGCGCGATGGTCTCCATGCGTTTAGTCAGGTTTGCCTCGGAATCGGGCTGCGGCTTGGAACACACAAACATCATGCCCCGCATCCGCTGCGGCGCCCTCCGCCACAACTCCAGCAGCACATAGCCGCCAATCGAGCATCCGCCAAAGACAGCTTTGGAAATCTTCCAGTGATCAAGCAGCGCAAGAATGTCTGCTGCAAGCTGAGCCATCGTGAGCACCGGCGCGCCGGGAACGCGAGTAAACGCTCCGGCTGGCAGTCCCGATCCTAATTCGGAGAGACCGTGGCCGCGCAGATCGGGAACGATAGCACGAATGCCCGCAAGCTCCCGCGTAAGCGGCCGCCAATACTCTCGATCAAGCGGCGTGGGATGGAGCAAAACCACAGGGAGCCCCTCGCCCGCGTCGCTGTAACTTAGCCTTGCACCACCAGAAAGGTAGTCACTGCTCATACTCGGGGAGGATACGCTCCCGGATACGGGAACGTCTCTTCGGGAATGCCAATCCATGCGGCTAAGTAGGCCACGCCGACCAATCCGCTCGAAACGAAGAATCCGATCACCGTAAGAATGCGGACGGTGGCCACGTCCCATCCATTGGCCTGCGCCAACGCCAGGCAAACGCCACCAATCATGCGCCCCACATGCGGCCGGATCAGCGGCCGGCCAGGCATGGCCTGCGCCATGGGCGCAACCGCTCCACACCCCGAGCAAAACCGCGCGGTCGGATGCAAAGCGCTACCACATTGCTGACAAAAGACTCCCATCGTCAACCCCTCCCGAGGAACTGGCCCACTGCATTGATCATACGGATTCACAACGCCGCCGGTTCCATCGCGCATCTCATTCTCTAACCATCAGTTTCCGCCGTACGGTGTGCGGAGGTACCTTCGGGCCTGGTCGGCTCGCGAAGTGTTGGGGCCAGCATCGATGGCCGCCTGATAGTCGCGAACCGCAAGCTGGCGCTCGCCGGCTATATCGCGGCATTCGCCGGCATTGAGCAGCGAACGGATTTTCAGCTCCGGCCCCACGCCGGGGGTCCATGCGGCTTGTTCATAGGCTTGCGCGGCCTCATCGTCGTGTCGCTGGCCGCGCAGCGCGTCGCCCAGCCCGAAGTCGGCCAGTTCCATGCGCGCTTCGGCAAAGTAACCCGGCCTGGCATCGTCGGCCTGGATCTCACGGTACGCATCGACGGCTTTCATGCCCTCGCCCGCGTCCTTGCGCAGATTGGCCTCTTCAAGGCAAAAGAGGAAATCGTGCGGATACTCGCTCTTCAGTTGGATCACCACCTGAATGGCTTCGTCGTACTTGCCCTCGCGGCGGAGGAACAGCGCGATCGCGGTTTTTGCGTCCAAACTGGTCAGCACGCCGCGGTTGCCGTCATCGCGCAACATGGCCAGGCCCGTGGCTTTCGATCCGGTAATTCCCGCAAAGCCGATCATCAGCTTGAAGGGCCACGGCAGCGCGCCGACCACGTACTCATACACTCCCGTGATCAGCTTCGCGTCCACATAGTTCGGATCCAGTTCCAGCACGCGGGCCGCGTCCTCCCGTGCTTTTGTCGCAAGGTGGAATCCAGTGCCAAAGGCTCGCTCCACCATCGCCACATAGGTGCATCGAAGGCTGCGTACCCAGGCGCGCGCAAACAGCGCATTCACATCATTGGGATTCTGGCTCAGCCGCCAATCCGCCTCTTGCACAGCTTCATCGGAGAGCGCGAAAATCTGACCGCGCTTCTTCGGATCCTCTTCGGTCGCGTGACGCCCGGTCAAGAAACCGTCATTCGCGTAGAAGGTCGTGTCGAGCAAGTCCTTGTGGTAAAGCTCCTGAAAGATGATCGCGTCCAGCAGATACGCCGTCGCCTGAGGATCGCCCGGATGCGCCGCGTGATAGCGCTCGAAGCTTCGAACCGCGCCGGCGTAATCCAGATTGTAGAAATCCTGGAATGCGGCGCGAACCTGCGGATCGTAGTTCATGGGGTTGGTATCCACAGCCGCCGCCCAAGCCGAGCTGGCCACCGCCAACCACAAAATCCCGATCAACCACCATCGCATTCGCAACGATCCCGCCCTCAACGCCGGTCTCCCCACGTTCTTATCGTATCGCCCAGAATCCGTTAGGATCGAAGTATGCCCATTCCTGAGCGGCAGAATCCCACCTTCGCTCCCGAGCGCTCGCCGCTCGCTGACAAAATCGAGGCCGCGCGCCAACGCCTCATTGTTGCTCTCGACGTGCCCAGCGCCGCCGCATCTGACGAACTGGTAAGGAAGCTCGAAGGAACCTGCCAGTGGTTCAAGGTTGGGTTGGAGCTCTTTACTGCCGCCGGCCCCGCCGTCGTCGAGCCTCTTGTTTCGCGTGGCCACTCCGTCTTCCTGGATCTCAAGTTTCACGACATTCCGAATACCGTAGCTGGAGCGGTCCGCTCCGCCTCCGCGTGGGGCGTGCGCATGATGAACGTCCACGCCGCCGGAGGTCCCGCGATGCTGGCCGCTGCCAAGGCTGCTCTCGATGGAGTAACAAACCCGCCCGAGCTTCTCGCCGTCACAGTGCTCACCAGCATGGACACCGCAGCCCTCAAGGCCGCCGGAGTGGACCGCTCGCCCGCTGACCAGGTAGGTCTTCTGGCCAGAATGTGTGTCGCCGCCGGCATTCGCGGCTTTGTTTGTTCTTCAGAGGAGGTTGCAGCGCTGCGCGCGCTCACCGGCCCCGACGGAGTGCTTGTCGTTCCCGGAATTCGTCCCGCCGGCTCCGAAACGAACGACCAGAAGCGCATGGCCACGCCGGCGTTTGCGCTGAGCGCCGGAGCAAGTTACCTGGTGGTCGGCCGTCCCATCACGCAAGCTGCCAATCCCGCTGTAGCAGCACAGGCGGTGCTGAGGGAGATGGCTGAAGCGCTTTGAGCGCCCTGTAGCCTAGGCCGGGCCGGCCTCGAGGTTGCGCGCGTGGGCCACATTGTCAGGGTCGTCAGTGAACGACTTGCCCTCCCCGTAGGCAAATTTGAAGTACTGCGATCCGGATTTGCGAATCGCATCCTTGCGGCCGTCGTCCCAGGTTACGCGAGCCTCGCCGTCAACAAACTCCCAGCGGCCGTTCACTCCGCCAATTGACCTGTAGGCGGTGCCATCCTCGTTCAGTGTGATGTAGAAGTTATTTCCCTGACCGTCGCCGCACTCCCATTTGCCGATGAACCTGGGGCGGCTGGGAACTCTGAAGCTGTCCGCCGAAGCGGAGGAAGCTCCTCCTGAGAATTCGACACGGGCGATGTCAGAGAGGTTGAAGCTCTGGCGGTGGCCATCCTTGAAGACGATGATGATGGCGCCCGAGGTGTCTTTCGACGCAGCGTGTGCGGCCACCTGGCTTAGCGAGCCAGCCAGGCAAAGCAATGCCACGAGGCGGGTGAGGCGAACAAAGCGCTTCATTGATTTCTCCTGCAGGTGCAGTACGCAATGAGTCTATAAGAGGTTCCGGAAATCCTGCGGTTCGATAACGGAAAAGCGAGGATTGGAGTTGGGCCCCTACGGACCGACGCGCGGTTCAAAGGCAAAAAGCCCGGCTCATCGCCGGGCTTTTCTGTTAATAAGACCTCAACCAACACTTAAAGCTTTTCGTAAAACTCGCATACCGAACACGAAATATACACTCCGCCCGGAACGCCTCTCTCGCGATCCTTCACGCGCTTGACGATGCGCGTGGGCTTGCCGCACTTGGGACAGTCGGTCGACTTGGTGGTGTCCATTACTTTCTTGCGGTCACCTGTTTTTGCAATTTTTGCCATCTGTAGCTGGTTCTCCTTGTGTGGGTGTCTCTGCACTCATCCGCCGCGGCGGACGGCTTCAACGGCGCGGCCGCTGCTCCCACACGCTGCTACGGATCGATCAAAGCTTCCGCACTGCGCGCAAAGAGCACGACTCGCTCCACCCAGTTTATATGAGCCGGGTTGCGAGACCCGCTGCGAGGCCATGCCGACCGCCAAAGATCTGCTCTGCGGCAAAAAAGAGCTTTGCAGCGCTATGGCCGCCAAAGTAGAATCGCCAGCGTAGCTTCCCCAGAACCCTCAATGGCTCCATCCAAACGCGACGCGCGGAAGGAGTCTTCATGCCCAAACTCATCCTCAACCGATTCCCCGGAGGAACGATGACCAAGCAGGCTCTCCGATGCATCGCGCTCGGCGCAATCTGTCTCACCGCCACTCTCAGCGCGCTTACCGCACCCCTTCACGCCGCACCTGCTGCTCAAGCCGGCAAAACCCGCACCTACTACGTTGCCGCCGACGAGGTGAACTGGGATTACGCGCCCTCAGGCCGCGACGAGGCCATGGGCATGCCCTTCGATGACGTTGCGAAGGGCTTTGTTGAGACTAGTGCCGACCACATCGGCCGCGTGTACAAGAAGGCGATCTATCACGAATACACCGATGCCACCTTCACTACCATCAAGCCGCGCTCGCCCCAGGACGCGTACCAGGGCATCCTCGGGCCGATCCTTTACGCCGAAGTCGGCGACACCATCAAGGTGGTCTTCAAGAACAACGCCACACATCCCTACGGCATGCATCCCCACGGCGTTCTTTATCAGAAGGACTCCGAAGGCGCGAACTACAACGGCGGCGGCGGCGACATGGAGGACCGTGGCGCCTGCGTCGCGCCCGGCGCCACTCACACCTACACCTGGAACGTCCCCGAACGCGCAGGCCCAGGCCCCAACGATCCAAGTTCCCTCTTCTGGCTCTACCACTCGCACTGCGACGAATTGCGCGACGTGGCCTCAGGCCTCTTCGGCGGCCTCGTCATCACGCGCCGCGGCATGGCGCGCCCTGACGGCACTCCGAAGGATGTCGACGAGGGATTCGTCACCATCTTCATCGCCATCAACGAGAACGAGAGCTGGTATCTCGACGACAACATCAAGGCCCACATTCCCGATCCCACCAAGCTCAATCGCTACGAGTCCAAGCCCGTCACAACGACAGGGATCTTAGGCACCATCGCGGGTGCGGGATTTTTCGAAACCAACATCAAGTGGTCCATCAACGGAACCATCTACGGCAACGGGCCCATGATGGTGATGAAGAAGGGCGATCACGTGCGCTGGTACGTGGCCACGCTCGGCGACTTCTTCAACGGACACACGCCACATTGGCATGGCAACACCGTGCTGGTCGGCGGCCAACGGACTGATGTATTGAACATCGCATCCGCGCAGATGATCACCGCCGACATGGTGCCCGACGCTGTCGGCATCTGGCTCTATCACTGCCACATCTCGGACCACATGCTGGCCGGCATGATGGCGCGCTACCAGGTGCTCGACCGGTAGACGGCGGACGGTGAACCGTGGGTCGTGGACCGTGAGTGAAGGGGTGAAGGAGTGAAGAAGTGAAACAAAGCTTATGAAATGAGGCAGTTACGGAGTCAAAATGCAACGAGTGCAAATCGGCAAGCCGCATGTTGATTCCAAAAGAGTTGTTTGCCTTGAATACCTTGTATTTTGATGCATATTCCCGACTTCCCTGGAGACGGTTTGTTGATTCTAAAAGAGTTAACTGGAGAATATTAGGCGAAACATCCCAACTTTTTTATTTAATTATTTTTCGCTCCTCCCGGGCGAGCAAAAACGCGGCTGGCAGCTTGTGGACGATCCATTTTTCTCTTCGCCGATCATGGAACGAGTATGCGCCCAAAGCTAGAAATGATCGGCAAACTTGGCTGGAGAGTTTGCGGAGTGTTTTGAGCGGGTTGCGGGGAAAGTGCGGGAGTGGGGTCTTGACAGCGGGCCCGGCGAAGGATCGAAGGCCTCAGCTTTGGAGCTTCGTCGCTTGGGCGAGTCACCAAAAGACGATTTTTCGGTACTAATCCTTCCAGAGGGGACTGCCCTGTTTCGAGTTGTTGCCCAGGTAGTAACTTCCGAATAGCCGGTCACTCAACCAGAACCCGGAATTTGCCTCCTAGACGCTCGATTCGAGCCTCAGCAATGATGCGTCAACGGACTGCTGCAATCGGCCTGAATACCTTCTGCGATCCGTCCTCCGAAATGCAGCCAGGAGTTCCCTGGGTTGAGGGAACTCCTGCCGGTGGGCGCTGCGTAGGATTCAGTTGCCGAGGGCGCGTTGGGGCAGGAGCGCCAGGGCAACTTGGGTGGGTACCGATCCGTTCTTGACCTGTTCGCGGTACTCGCGGATGGCGTGTTTTTCGGCGTCCGACTCGATCACGGTGGCGCGATGGCCGAGGTCGGGGACGACGACTTCCGCGAGGAAATAGCGATCGCCGTACTTGTGGAAGATGACCCGGTTGCCGCCGCGCAGATTGGGTTCCGAGGAAGTGTTGACGATAGTCGCGCCTCTATCCTCACCGGTGCTGATGTCGAGGAAACTGGGGTTGTCCAAATTGAGAGTGTAGACGCCGGGCGCGAAGTGCTTCGTCCCGCAATCGAACGAGAAGGGCACGTTGACACTGACGGTGAGCTTGTCCTGGGCGTGCATCGCCGGGGACAGCGACGCAAGAGCTGCGATCGAAGCCGCAAGAGCGATGATACGGAAACTGGACTTCATGGTGCTACCTCCTGGGGAAGGGGCCTTGATGACCCTTTCACTGAGGAGTGCGCGGTGGCGGGGAAAAGGGGCAACGCGGGAGAGGAATTATTTTTCGGGGCTGGCGTCGCTCGAGTCCGCGGGCACGGGTGCGCCAGGATGCAGATGGCGAAAGAGCGCGATGCGGGCCAGCGACCAGTCGCGCTTGACGGAGCGGGGAGAGACTTCGAGGATGCGGGCGATCTGGTCGACCGGAAGGCCGCCGAAGTAGCGGAGCTCGACGACGCGGGCCTGGCGTGAGTTAGCCTCGGCGAGTCGGGTGAGAGCTTCATCGATGGAGGCGATTTCGTCGAGTCGGTCGGGAGAGATGGCGAGGTCATCTTGCATCTCCACGCGATGCATTCCGCCCGCGCGCCGGCCGGCGTTGTGCTGGCGTGCATAGTCGACCAGAACCTGGCGCATGACGTGGGCCGCGAGTCCGATGAACTGGGCGCGGCTGCTCCAGTCGATGTCTTCGCCAGCGAGGCGGAGGTAGGCTTCGTTGATCAGCGCTGTGGCCTGCAGGGTGTGGTCGGAGCGCTCGCGGCGCATGTAGGCCTGAGCGAGACGGTGAAGCTCGGAGTAGACGAGTGGAAGCAGGCGGTCGGCAGCTCTGGGGTCGCCGTCGTGCATGGCTTTGAGGAGCTGGGTGACGTCTCCGGGAACTGATTCCATCGCTTTCCTTATGAGCAACATGGTACTCTGAAAGCCTCATAAGGGCTTCATCGAAGTTAGCCTCATGACGACCCCACCAAAAAATCAGGAGCAGGCGGCGGAGCAGGTATTCGGCGAAGCTCTCGATCTGCCGCCGGAGCAGCGCTCCGTCTTTCTGGATGGCAAATGCCAGGGGCAGTCGGCCCTGCGCCAGGTGGTCGAAGCCCTGCTCGAAGAGAACGACCGGCTGCAGGGATTCATGTCCGAGTCGCCCTTCGCGCCCCGCGATAACTCTGCCGACGGCGCGGCCAGCCACGGTTTGCCGAAGGGGACGCGGCTGGGCCGCTATGAGATTATCGAGCCGCTGGGTTCGGGCGGCATGGGAGCGGTGTTTCGAGCCGCCGATACGGACCTGCGCCGCGACGTAGCCGTCAAGGTGCTGCGCGAGGACCTGGCCGGCGATGCCGAACGCGTGTCTCGCTTCCAGCGTGAAGCGCGTGCCCTGGCGGTCCTCAACCATCCCAACATCTGCACCATATACGAGATAGGCGAACAGGATGGCCGCGTCTTCATCGCCATGGAGTTCATTGAGGGGATGACGCTGCGGCAGCGCATGACCGGCAAGCCGCTCGATCTCGAAACCGCGCTCTCACTCTCGATCGAAATTGCCGATGCGCTGGATGCGGCGCACACGGCGGGGATCGTGCATCGCGACATCAAGCCGGCGAATATCTTTGTCACCAGCCGCGGACACGCCAAGATCCTGGATTTCGGCTTGGCCAAGGTGGTTCATGCCAAGGCCCGCGGCGAGCGAACGTCGGCAACGTCGGAACAGCTCACCAGCCCCGGTTCCCCGATGGGCACGGTTTCGTACATGTCTCCCGAGCAGGTGCGGGGCAAGGAAGTGGACGCGCGCAGCGATCTGTTCTCATTCGGGGTGGTGCTATACGAGATGTTGACGGGCGCGCGGCCGTTCAGCGGAGAAAGCACCGGCCTTGTGTTTGACGCCATTCTGAACCGGACCCCGGTAACGCCGGTCCGGCTGAATCCAGAACTTCCCGCCGCTCTCGAACAGATCGTGAACAAGGCTCTCGAGAAGGATCCCGATCTGCGCTATCAGCACGCCTCGGAGATGCGGGCGGACCTGAAGCGGCTGCAACGGGATTCGTCATCCGGCCACATCGCCGCGGCGAGTGATCAGGCGCGGCCACGGGGGACGCACCGAGTGCGCTGGTGGTTGTGGCTGCTGGCCGCGGTCGCGCTGCTGGCCATTGCGTACCTGCTGCGTCCGGCGCTGCCGCCTCCCGAGGTGACAGCCACCACGCAGATCACCCAGGACGGTGTTCCAAAAAACCTGACATGGGGAGACACTCCCCCCAGGATGTTTACCGACGGCACGCGCATCTATTTCCAGGAGAACACTTCCGCCGGCCGGCCGCTGATGGAGGTTTCGACGGAAGGCGGCGAGACGGTTCCCCTCAACGTTCCGCTGGCGGAGCTCACTCTTGCGGGCATTTCCAGCAACGGGCTCAGCCTGCTGATGGCATCGGGAGTCGGCGAGGGGTTCTACCCGCTCTGGCAGGTTTCGCTGCCCGGCCTGCAGCCGCGCCGCATTGGCAATCTTTACACCGACGAGCCTGGAATGACCGCATGGTCACCGGACGGGAAGTTGCTTTACTACGGTCACTCAGACATGACCCTGAACGGTCTATGGGTCGCCGACGACGACGGAAACCAGCCCCGCAGGCTTTTTAGCCGGGAAGCAAGCCGGGAAGCACATACATATTTTCAGTCGTTGAGCGTCTCGCCGGACGGGCGGCTGCTGCGCTTTTCGTCTTCCGATGGTTATGGTCATGATTCCCTATGGGAAGCGCGCAGCGACGGGACGCATCTCAGGCAGTTGCTGGCGGACTGGAACGGCGGAGCCAATCCGCGCGGCGGAACCTGGACCCCGGATGGTAAATACTTCATTTTCGAGGCCGACCGCGACGGTGTACCCAATTTATGGGCGATCCGCGAAAAAGAGGACTCCTGGGACAAGGTCAGCCACGAGCCGGTGCAGCTCACCCACGGCGAAATGAACGCCGAGTCACCGCTTCCCGGCCGGGACGGAAAGAAGGTTTTTTTCCTCGGCGTGTTCCGCCGCGGTGAGGTGATGCGCTATGACTTCAGAACGCGTTCCCTGGAGCCATTCCTGCCCGGCTTTTCGGCCGAGCGAATCAGCTTCTCGAAAGACGGGCAACGCATGGCGTACCTCTCGTATCCGAAGGGCAATCTGTGGCAGAGCAAGGTAGACGGCAGCGATCGCCGGCAGTTGACGTTTCCGCCCATGCAGACCTGGAAAGAACATATCTCGCCCGACGGATCGCAGATTGCGTTTATGGGCAATATGCCAGGCAAGCAGGCGCAGATCTACGTGATCCCCGCCGGAGGAGGCGACGCGGAACAAGTCACTTCCGGCATTCCGGGCTGGGCGGATCCTCAGTGGTCACCCCATGGCGATTTGCTTGCGTACGGTACGGCGGGTGCTTATTCCGATGGCAAGGATGTTCCAATCCAGATCCTCGACATGAAAACGCGTCAGGTGACGGCCGTGCCGGGGTCGGAGGGAATGTGCTTGCCACGCTGGTCGCCCGACGGGCATTATCTGCTGGCCATTAATCACGACGGCAACCACATCATGTTGTACGATCTTGCCCATCGCACATGGCAGCCACTGAACAGGGAGAAAATGGAATTAGATTCCCCCGAATGGACGTCGAACAGCCAATGCATCGATTTCAATGCCCCCTGGGAAAAAGGCAGCCCGGAGTATCAGATCTGCCTTGCGGACCGAAAACTGCGGCGGCTCGCCGATATGGCTCAGGCTGGCACCCTGGTCTTCGGCAGTAACGGCACGTGGACGAGCCTTGCGCCTGACGGCTCCATCCTCGCGCTGCGCGACATCAGTACGCAGGAGATCTACGCGCTGGATGTGAAGTGGCCGTAGCAAAGGGCGGCTCCCTCAGCGGAGCAGGCGACGATGCTGCTGTGCGCGGAGAAAGGGTAGTTCCGCACAGTCCATCCCAGGACTGCCTTGCCTGAAATCGATTCTTCTTGTCAGCTGGTGCCAACAGCCCGACGCGTTCATTGAGGTTTGGTACAGATTCATTTTTCCCAGTTCCGGGTGGATTGTCGCCCATCCGGAAGTTACTACCTGGCGTAATAACATACTTGGCTGAAGTATAATGGAGGAGCCGTGACAGGACAGCGAGCTATTCCCGCCCGAACAGAAGCTCACTATGAAGAATGTGGATCAATTCGTCAGCGGACTTGGCTCCGTCAAATGCAGATTCTAGCTCGGCAATTCTGTCTAAAAACGTGGGGGCCGACAGAAGTTCATCCCGCGCTGTCTGGACACGTTCTTGCCAATCCAGTTGGTAACCTCGATCACGATACAAGTCGAGTACTGAATCAAACGCGAGGCGACTCATCTGCTGACGAAGGATAGTTTGGGCAATCGCCAATGCCATTTCTTTGTCTGTCATTTGAACGCCATCACTTTTGCTTGGACACATACTCGTCCGCTTTCGCCTGCCTTTTCCAATGAAGCTGCTCATGGGCTTCGGTGGTTGCGTCGTAATCCTGATGTAGGCATTCGATCTCGCGCAGGATTCTAGCGAGCCTAGACGCTGCCGCCCATACCCCCGCACAGATGAGCAGGAGAAGTAGGCCAGTATATCCGTTGAGTCGTTCAACCAAGTCCATCCTTAGCTCCTTTACGGGGTAAGACGTTTCTTGAATTCCTCAAGGCTGGGGCGCGGAAGTCCAGCCGCATCTGCATCAAGTACTTGTCTGAAAAGTTCGAGGGTGTCACGACGGAAGGACTTCGACCTTCCGCCAAATGCAGAACCTTCGAGAATCGAAGTTAGGGATTTCCTCCTTGTCCTTCCAATCACCTGATTTTCCGCATCTTTGAATGTCTCATATGCTAATAGGTCCGCAGCTTGCAGGGGCACGCAATCTTCCCATCCCTGAGCGGTTATAGACACAAAAATCTCGCGCCCCTCAAATGTGCTGTCGTTCTTAGCGTGATCGAATCCGTTTAGGATTTGCTGATTGTAATCGCTCCTGTCGTGGATCAACGCGATTGTGACGCGACTTAGAGCCTGTTTTCCAGCCTGCTCTTGAATATCCCATACCGTTTGGTTCATCAGGAACTGAGTGAGAATTCGATATAAGGCTCCCAGGGTGTCTTCTTTGTGCTCCGGGAATACGGCCTTAAAATCATTGATGGGAACGGTGTAGGCCACCACCGAAGTCATGTGTTTGTGAAAAATAACTAGTAGTCGCTTTACAAACGCAATTTGTTCTTCGACGCTCCATCCCTTGAATTCTCCTAAACGAGAGCTGCAATCGGCAGCGTGGAAGCGGCTAATCTGTTGTCTTCCAGCTTTCTTTAGTTCTTCATTTTTCTGCCGTAGAACCTTTTTCCATTCAGACTCAATCCACATCCATTCCTTAGGTCTAGCTAACAAATACGACAAAGTAAAAAACCGACTGTTCCCACTCTCGTCCATATATCCGTGGAGAATCATAATGAGTCGATCCCTTTGTCCTCTCGGTAGAATCGCGCTGTACAAGCTGCGCATGAATTGACTTTTGGCACACAAACCCCTACCCTTCTCTCTATCAGAGATGGGTAGAGCTATGGCCAATCACTCGACCGCTTCCGCCAAGAATGAGACGGGTGATTTCGACCGCTTCAAAGATTTAACGCGGAAACTTATGTCAGTTCCGCATTCAGAACTCAAAGCCCGATTGGATGCCGAGAAGGAAGCGAAGCGGATCGCTAAATCCGCTTCCCACGCTTCTGGCGTCCCAACCAAGCGTTCCTAGACCGCCGTTTCTCCCACCTTGCCGGTCAGTTCTGCATAGGTAAGGCGCTTGCCTACTATCTGCGATACAGCCAGCATGAACCTGTCCGCGTCATTCAGCGGATTGTCCGTGGTCGCACGGTTATTGTAGCGAAATACTTGCTCAT
Organism: uncultured Acidobacteriaceae bacterium; assembly: GCA_963813015.1. GTDB lineage: Bacteria > Acidobacteriota > Terriglobia > Terriglobales > Acidobacteriaceae > Telmatobacter. The sequence goes on along the minus strand of CAWEXN010000003.1, from coordinate 23,887 downwards.
CCAGATACGCGCCAAGGTGGAACGGCTCTACGTTCACATAGGTTCCCTTCAATCCACGCTTGAGCAATGACCAGAAATTCTCGATGCCGTTTGTGTGGATGTGCCCTCGAACGTATTCCTCGGCATGATTGATAATCTCGTGCGCGTAGTCTGTTCCCTTGTAGCCGCCGAGTTCATCGGTGACGAGGGTCGCAGCAGGATGAATGTTCTTTTTGATTAGCGCGTGCAAGGTTGGGCCGCTCCGGTCAATGACTACCTCAGTGCGGACGCGGCCTTTACGCTCCAGCATCCCGACCACGATGGTCTTTGCCATCGGGCCGACCGGCACGCCACTAAAGCCGGTTCCCTTTGGCCGCTTCGACTTGTGCATATTGCCGACCTTGCCGCCGATGAAAGTCTCATCCATCTCAACCGGGCCACCGTCAAAACCCAACTTGAGGAATGAGCCGGTACGCATCGCTTCCCGAATCCGATGAAGCATGAACCAAGCGGTTTTCTGAGTCACGCCGAGGGCGCGGTGGAGTTCGTAGCTGGAGATGCCATTCTTGCAGCCTGTGAGCATCCAGATCGCGGGGAACCACTTCTCTAGGCCGATGGGCGAATCCTCAAGGATAGTGCCAACCTTGAGTGAGAATTTCTGCTGGGGATGCTTGCCGGAACAGAAATAGACCTTAGCTTTTTCCATCCACGCCGCGCCATCTTTGCCGCACCGTGGGCAGCGCACAATTCCATCCGGCCAGCGCATCTCAACCATGAAACGGCGGCAATTTTCGCTTTCGCTAAAGTATTGAATCGCTTCAAGTAAGGTCTTAGGCTGCTTCATAATGTCTAAGAATAGCGCGATTCTCAACTTCTGTCAAGTATATTATTACCCTACCTGGTAAACAGACCTGCTGGTTTGGGCTGGTGCTTGGTCCACATACAGTAGACACCTTAAGTGTGCTGAGACATAGATCTTGCTTTGATAGGTGCTGATAAACGCCGATATCTCCGCTGACACCTCGATCGCGCTGACTCGTTTCATCTCCAGGCGGACCCGCCGAGGCCAACTGGTTCGACCCGGCTGGGGGCTGCTGCTTGCCCGATGCTCTGACGCAAAGCTCCGCCCTGGCAGGCGGGGATTTCCATTTATGTGTTGATTATCGCCGTCGCGCTTAACCCTTGAGAGGTTTCAGCGGTTTGCTGGTCTTTACACGCTCTCGAATGGGCCTCAGCTCAAGCAGTTCTTCAACAACATACGCGCCGGTCGTTCCGTCGGAGAACGTCACAATCAGCCCATCATCGCCATCGAGTTCGGTGGTTCGTATCTGTATCGTTGCGGCTGTCATACGGGTTATGTACTCTCGTTTAACAACGAAGTCTGTATCGTTTTGCTCTTCCGGCACTCGTGGCCTCAGAATATGGCTTCTTGGAACCGCGCTTGCACCCGGAGTTCGGCGTAGACTCTGCACATGGCACAGAGACCGGAATTGCAAATCGACTATAGCGCGAATTCACATCCAGTCGCCGCGAAGTGTTCGGCCTGCAACGCTCAAATGCCTCTCATGGAATCGAAGGGCGCTTCGTCAGCGGAAAGCAGTAAATGGTTCGCAATTCAGTTCGATCTCCACATGAGGCAGAAACACATTCACGAAACCGCACGGGATCTGCGATAGCGAAGCTTGGGGCAGTATCCGTATTGCTACGGTTATTTGGCGAAGAAGAAAGCGGGCAGGGGCTAAAGCCAATCTCTTCACCGGATAGCTCCCAGGAGCCTGAAGGCCCCTGCTCCCTCCGTCGACGGATTATCGGTTAATTCCGCTGCACGTGTTGCTAGTTCGTCACGTAGGCAGCCGTGCCTGTCGACACGAGCTGATTCGAACCGGCCGGTGGCGGCTGCTTGGCTGGAGCGGGGGGCGTTGTGCCGGCCGGGGGCGGCTGCGTGCCGGTCGTGGGCTGCGAACCTGGTTGCGACGCGGGCTGGCTGGGCGACGCGGATGTGCTGGACGGCGCTGGCTGACCGGGCTGCGCGGTTGCGGGTGGCGTGCTGGACTGCTCGTCGGGATCGGCGCCCGGCGTGTTGTCCGTATGCGGCTTGGGGAATTGCACAGGACGCATTTCGCCCGTGCTGTTCGAATCCGCGGGCAATGTTTCGCCGGGCTTGCGCAGGGTGGGCGGCGTGGGCGCCTCCTGCTTGTCGGGATCGATTGCTACGTCGCCTTCCTTGATGGTGCGCGTTTTTGTTTCGGCCAGCTCCGGCGTTCCTGCGGCCATGAGCATGGGCGAAACCACGTCGGTGGTGAAGACTTGCAAGGGGCGCCCTTCCTTCGCAATCTCCACGCGGATGACGCGGTTGCCGTTGATGCGAACAAAGGTGACTTCATCGGGCGGAATGCCGTAGATCCACTCCTCGAACGGCATCTGGCCGTCCATCTCGCGCGACTTGGAGTTGGGCTGCCCCTTGGCAAACATCACCATGTCGGTATTCATTCCGACGAGCACTTTGTGGCTGAGGATGGCGTTTTTGAGGGCATCGGGCAGTGTGTCAGTGTAGGCCTGGATGGGCGACTTGACGTCGAAGGAGATGAGAGGGGCCAGCAGCGCCTTGACCTGGGCCGATGTGAGCTCGGGAACATAGCCGGAGAAGACGAGCGTGATGCGCGAGCCGGCCGGGTCGCCAGACTGGTCGATCAGCGTAGGGTCCATGTCCGGGTCTTCCATCTCCGGATCGCCCAGCGCCGATCTGGAGGTGGCGCAGGAAGCGATGCTTGGCGTCGGGGCCTCCGTCGAAGTCGAGAATGATGCGGGATTTGTCGATCTTGATATTGGAGACCACGACGCGCGTGCCGGGCTTGGCGGAGAGCCCCTCGTTGACCACCATATTGAGATAGCTGACTCCGGCCGGCTCAAGCTTGCCGTTGGCCTGGAGGGTGAGCCCCTTGTGGCCGCGTGGAAACGGGCGATTGGCGAATCCCTGGTCGGATTGGAGGTCGCGCTCAAGCAGAATCCGCGACTTGGGATCGAGCTCGGTCTTGGGCAAGTCAACATGGGTGGGCGTGATTTGCGAAAACTGCCGGTCAACCTGCCCGGGAGCCGCGATGGGGCCTTTGCCGCCGCCGGTGTCAATCGTTATGGCCTGGGCGGTGGCGAACTGAGTGCCGGAAGCCTGCGGCCATGAGGAATGCGGCACATGCGAAAGCTGGCGCGATGGCGAGGAGACGTGTGCGCAGGCGGCCGAATGGGGCCGGGCCGAAACTGCTGGGTCGGCGGATGGGGAAAATCTCGGGGGCGGACAAACGCCGGTTCATGGGAGCCTCCCGTGGCTGCGACGAACGATTATAGGCAAACGTTAGCTCCGATCGGGGAGAAAAGGCAAATAAGACGGTGGACGGTGATCGGTGGTCGGTGGTCGGGGATCAGAAAGGGGCGGGAGCAAGAGAGCGAGGGATCGAAGGGCGAGGGCGGTGCGGGCGAGGACGCCCGCACGACAGCCGGTCAGGAGACCGTCGCTACAAAGACTGGGACTGCGGAGTTATCGGGGCGGGTCGGGTGGGGTGGGTTTTTCTGTTCCCAGTTCCCTGTTCGCTGTTCCCTGCTTCGCTACTGTTTCCTGTTCGCCGACGGCTGGTCCGAGCGATTCGATCTGGACGAGCCCGGAAGCGGCGGGAGCTGCGGGAGCGGCAGGGCCCATGGCCGCATCATGCTGCGCGCGCGCGGCGGCGTCAAGGTCTACCGGGATTCCGCCGGACACAATCACCGGCGCGTTATAGCGGAAATCAAGATCGCGCGTGACGCGATAGACCACCGGGATGGCAGCAAGAAGAGCGATCAACGCGAGCCAACTGCCATCGAGCCCGAATGCTCCGCCGGTGAGCCAGAGCGGCCCCATGGGATCGCCCTGCACGACGGGCGAATGGCTGCTGACTCCGCTGACCGCGAGGCCGAAGACGAGCGCGCGACTTGCCTTCCAACCAAAATTGAGGCCCCAGCTGACCCAAAGCGCGCGGGTGCGGAGATAGGCGGTGGAGAGCAGGAAGCTGAAGGCAAGCGAGACGATGAGACTGACGCGGTTGGCGCCGGGATTGAGCGCTTGCATGATGGCGTAGATTGCGGCAAAACCAAGCACGGCGCCGGCCGGCCCGACGGCGCGGATAAAGCATTGGAATGCGTAGCCGCGATAAGCGATCTCCTCTGCCAGAGCGGCAACCGCGAAGAATGCCGCGTCGGCTGCGAGCCAGCCCCATGATGCGCCCCGTGTGTAGAGAGAGATGGCAATGCCGCCGGCAACCAACATCGGCAGCACGCAAACCAGCGTCGCTCCCCACCCGATTGCCAGGCCTAATCCCCATTCGCGCGGCCAGCCTTCGCGGCGCGGCAAGCCCTGCTCGCTAATGGGGTGGGCCTGATGGTCGAGCCAGAAACCCATGGCGGCAAAACCCTACGAGGAGCAGAAACGCCAGCATGGCCTGGTCGACAAGCGGAAACCATGCATCGCTGACGAAGCCTTGAGCGCCATGAAAGGCCATCGAACGCGCCAAGAAGAAGTAGAGGATCGCGCCGAGGAATTGCAGGTAAGCGCGCAAGCGGCCGCCGGTGTATCCGGGTTGGCTCATGCGGCCCTCCGGGCCGAGATCGAGCCGCAGCGTCCGGCTCGACAGGCCGCGCAGCGTGTGGCGCAAATCATCACTCGATCATGCATCATGGCTACCAATCTCGCATTCCTGCCGGCCGCAGGGGAATCGGAGAGTCAGCTTGTAGATCAGCTTTGCGTATAAAACTGGGCAATGTTGCGGAACTTCTGCTGCCGTGCGGATACCATCGCGTCAACGAGCATGGCTTTCAGTTCCGCCAGGTGCTTCTTGAGCGCCGATCCCAACATTCCGGTTCCGGCTTCGCGATCGACGTGGATGCCTTGCGGCGGCTCGACAACGATCTCGTCCACACAGCCCAAGGCGGCGACTTCGGGCGCTGAGATACGCATGGCCTCGGCGGCCGACTGCTTGTGCGCCGCGTCGCGCCACATGATGGCGGCGCATGACTCCGGAGTGATGACAAAATAGAGCGCGTTCTCGAGGATCAGCACACGATCGCTCACGGCCAGCGCCAGCGCTCCGCCCGATCCGCCTTCGCCGCTGATGACTGAAATCGTGGGCACGCGCAGGCGAGCCATCTCGCGCAGGTTGCGGGCAATCGCCTCGGCCTGGCCGCGCTCCTCGGCGCCTACGCCGGGATATGCGCCGGGCAGATCGATGAAGGTGATCACGGGGCGCGTTGAACTTTCTCGGCGAGCTTCATGGCGCGCAGCGCCTTGCGGTAGCCCTCGGGATGCGGCATGCCGAAAGTTGCGGCGCACACGTTCCTTCGTGCTGCCGCCCTTGCGGTTGCCAATCACCATGACTTCGTCGTCGCCCAGCCGGGCCATTCCGCACGCCACAGCTTCATCGTCGCCAAAGGCGCGATCCCCGTGAATCTCGCTGAAATCGGAAAAGATTCGCTCGATAAAATCCATGGGGTAAGGGCGCTGCGGATGCCGCGCCCGCTCGATTCGGTCCCAAGCCGGCGAAACGGGCTGCGTCTGGGAATAGACCTCTGTTTCCTGTTCACTCATCGATTTTCAGGCGCCATGCGCGCATACTACCGGCCCTCTGGTCATTCTACGGGGCCGAGCCGGTTGGGACAAATGCGACGCAGGGACTGAGGGACTAGGGACGAAGGGACTAAGAACTTTCTTTGCGGTCGGGCGCCGAGCTGGAGATTAATGCGCTCCGTTGGCGTGGGTGGAACGCCGCGTGGCCAGGCGGCTTACCTGTTCGCTCTGCTTCACCATTTCGTGGACGGCAAAGCCTTTCTCAGCGAGCGCACCTGTGGGGCAAGCCTGCACGCATTTGCCGCAGGCGGTGCAGCTCGACGCGTGTCCCCAATCGTCTTTGAGGTCGCTCACAATGCGCGAGTAGATGCCGCGCGAAGAGACCTCCCAAACATTCGCTCCCTCCACTTCGGCGCAGACGCGCACGCAGCGCGTGCACAGAATGCAGCGATTGTGATCGAGGACGAAACGAGGGTGCGTCATGTCGACAGCCAGGCGCGGATTGTTGTACGCGTAGCGAACATGCGTGACGCCGAGTGACTGCGCCATGGATTGCAACTCGCAGTGGCCGTTGGAAACGCAGGACGAGCAGATGTGGTTGCGTTCGACGAGGAGCAGTTCGACCGCCATGCGCCGGTAGAGGATCAGGCGCGCGGAAGTGGTTTTGATCGACATGCCTTCCTGTGCGGGCGTGGTGCAGGCGGGCAGCAAGCGATCGGTTCCGGCCAGTTCAACGACGCACAAGCGGCAGGCGCCGACAGCGCTCAGGCCCTTGAGGTAGCAAAGCGTCGGAATGTATTTCCCATTGGCGAGCGCCGTCTCCAGGATGGTGTCGCCCTCATTCGCAGTGACCAGTTCGCCATCGATGCGGAGTGAGACGCTTTTGGTTGCTTTCACGTTGGTGTCCATGGCTACCGACTTTCGCTCCAGGGGCTAAAAACCTTGTTCATTCTCCTGAAATTTCCACTTTTTCCACGAAACGTGCGAAAAAGATGAGGCAACCTTTTATGCCGCGCCGTCGACGCATTAACCTGCTCCCGGGGTACCGCGCAAATCGCAACGCAGGCAACGGCGACACTCTTCCAGAGCCTCCTGCGGACTGAGACCTGTGACGACTTCTTCCTGCGAGCGGGCGCGGCTTCCGGCAGGCAATGAAGCCGAGGCGTGCCGGCGCGACAAGCTTGGCTCGCCCGGCGCCTGGTGGCTGTACTCGAACTCAGGAAAGAGCTGATCCCACCGGTCGATGCTTGGAGCCATCAGCCGTTCGTCGATTTTGCGCGCTGCCTGCTTGCCTCCGCTCATGGCGTTGGACATGTTGGAAGCGCCGGTGATAACGTCGCCACCAGCATAAAAACCGGCGCGGCTAGTCTCAAAGGTGAATCGGTCAACAACGATGGTGCCTTCCTCCTTGAGCTCGAGACCCGAGGCGCGGCAGAAATCCATGTCAAACGTCTCGCCCACGGCAAGAATCACGCTGTCGCATTCGAAGCGCTGCACCTGGTCGGTGGGAATGGGGCGGCGGCGGCCGGACTTGTCATATTCGCCGAGGCGCGTCTTGACGATTTCGATGGCCTTCACGCTTCCGTCGGGTCCGCCGAGGATGCGATGCGGCGCGGCGAGAAAAACAAATCGAACGCCTTCTTCCTCGGCCGCTTGAATCTCCTCATCGATCGCAGGCATATCTTTGCGCTCGCGGCGGTAGAGGATGGTGGCTTGCGCGCCCATGCGCACGACCGTGCGCGCGGAATCGATCGCCGCATTGCCGCCACCGATGATCGCCACCCGAGAGCCAACTGTAACTTTCTCGCGGCGCGCCACTGCTTCAAGAAACGGCAGGGCCGGATTGACGTTCTTCAGCTCAGTACCCGGCAGATAAAGCCAGGACTCCTTCCATGTGCCGATGGAGATGAAGACGGCGTCGAAGCGCGAGGCCAGATCGTTGAGCGCCAGATCGGAGCCGACGCGCGTCTTAAACACAAACTTCACGCCCAATCCCTCAATGAGATCGAGTTCGCGGCGCAGAACGGCCTTGGGCAGACGGTACTCGGGAATGGCGAAGCGCAACATGCCACCGGCTTCGCTGCGCTCTTCAAATACGGTGACCTCGTGGCCGAGCATGGCCAGGTAGAAGGCAGCGGTGAGGCCCGTGGGGCCGGAACCGGCGACGGCGACCTTGCGGCCGGTGGGCATGAGCTTGCGCTCCTGAATGCGCTGCAACATCATGCCGAAGCGATCGGACTGATAGATGGAGTCTGCGATGAGCCGATGTACTTCGCGCATGTTCACCACTTCGTCAAAGGATTGGCGGCGGCAGCGGTTATCGCATGGATGCTGGCAAACACGCCCTGTTGAGGCCGGCAAGGGGTTGTCGAGAATCACCGATTCAAACGCATCTTCGAGGCGGCCCTCGCTGTACAGCTCAAGAAAGCGCGGAATATTCATGCGCAGCGGGCAACTGTTCTCGCATGGCGAGAGGGCGAGCTCCTGGCACACGCCGGCGCGACAGCGATGCGCGACGATGTGGTCCTCATACTCATCGCGGAAGTGGCGGATGGTGGTGAGCACGGGGTTAGGGGCGGACTGGCCGAGCGCGCAGAGCGAACAGTCGCGGATCATGCGGCCCAACTCGTCGAGCAGGTTCATGTGCTCCGCGGTACCGCTACCCGTGGAGATGGCGTCGAGAATTCGCAGCGCCTTGTTCAAGCCCACGCGGCACGGCACGCACTTGCCGCAGGATTCAGAATGTGTGAATTCGATGAAATAGCGCGCGACGTCGACCATGCAGTTGTCTTCGTCCATGACAACCATGCCGCCAGAGCCCATGATGGAACCAAGTTGCGCGAGGCTCTCGTAGTCGACCGGCGTGTCGAGCATCTCGACGGGAATGCAGCCGCCGGATGGGCCGCCAGTTTGTACAGCTTTTACGCGGCGGCCGGCGACAGCGCCTTCGCCAATGTCGTAGATGAAGCTCTTGAGCGGCGTGCCGAGCGGCATCTCAACCAGGCCGGTGTTTTGCACCTTGCCGACAAGTGAGAAGACTTTTGTGCCCGGGCTCTTGGCGCTGCCCGTTTCAGCGAACCAGGCGGGGCCGCGAGTAATGATGGGCGCGATGTTGTACCAGGTTTCAACGTTGTTGATGTTGGTGGGCCGGCCCCACAGTCCTTTTTGAGCGGGATAGGGCGGGCGCGGACGCGGACGGCCAGCGAAGCCCTCGAGAGAGGCGATGAGCGCGGTCTCCTCGCCGCAGACGAAGGCCCCCGCTCCCTGCACCAGCTCGATGTTGAAGTTGAAGCCGCGGCCAAGAATGTTCTGGCCGAGCAGGCCGTACTCGCGCGCCTGCTCGATGGCCCGATTGAGACGGCGCACCGCGAGGGGGTACTCCGCGCGCACGTAGACGATGCCTTCCGTCGCGCCCATGACGTAAGCGCCGATGATCATGCCCTCGAGCAATGCATGTGGATCGCCTTCGATTTCATTGCGGTTCATGTAGGCGCCGGGATCGCCTTCGTCGGCGTTGCAGATGAGGTACTTGGCATCGCCTTTGGCCTTGGCCATGAAGTCCCATTTGTTGCCGGTGAGGAATCCAGCGCCACCACGTCCGCGCAGCCGCGCAGCTTTGACCTGTTCGATGACAGCATCGGTGCGGCCGTCGATGAGGACCTTGTAGAGCGCCTGGTAGCCGCCGACCGCAATGTACTCTTCAATGTCAGACGGGCTGATGAGCCCGCAATTGCGCAACACGATTTTCTTCTGGCCCTTGAAGAATGGAATTGTGTTCCATGCTGGAATGTCGGGATAGCCCTGGCCGTAGCGGAGGTGCGCGGTGATGTGATCCCACTCTTCGATCTTGCAGTAGATAAGGTCCTTTGGCAGAGTTCCCGAAGTGACGCCCTCGAGGATCCGGCCGGCGTCGTTGGCCTGCACGCGGTGCAGAATCGCGAGAGGGGCGGCAGGCAAGCGAACGCCTACCAACGGCTCCTGAAAGCACGAGCCGAAACAGCCGACGCTGGCCAGCAGCACGTCGAGGCCGCTGCCTTGAATGGCCTCATTCAGCGCATGAAAAACGTCTTCCGCGCCGTTGCCGCGGCCGCAAGTTCCCATGCCGACAGTGATTCGTGGAATGGCCGGCACGAGCTTCGCCAGCCCGGATTCACGCACCGCATTGAAGGCGCCAATATCCTGAATGCGCGGCATTATTTCCTCCCCGCCGTCAACGACCTCACCTCGCGCTGCAAGGTGCGCTCATTCACATGGCTCAGGATGTGATGGTTGACTTCAACCACCGGCGCCAGCGCGCATTGGCCGAAGCAAGCCACGGTGCGGATGGTGAAGCGGCGGTCGGGCGTGGTGATGGCCATCTTGTCGGCTTCGCTGTTCTCGTCGGCTTCGTGTTCGCTCACGCCCAGGTCGAGGCAGAGCTTATCAAGCAGGTCGCGCGAGCCGCGTGTGTGGCACGCGGTACCGCGGCAAACACAAATGACGTGGTCGCCCTGCGGAGTGAGGTTGAAGAGCGCATAGAAAGTGGCCGCGCTGTAAACACGGGCCGGAGGAAGACCGGTTTCCTGCGCAATGTAGCGCAGCGCATCCATGGAGAGGAACTTGTGCGCATTGGAGGTTTGAACCTCTTCCAGAATTCCCAGCAGTGCTCCGGGCTGGTTGCCGTGCCTGGCGATGGCCTGATCAATCAGCAGGCGCTCCTGCTGGTCCAGACCTTCGTGGGCAACGGCGTGGGCGGCGCTTGCCATGTTTCCTCCCTTCGCGGCCCGGCACAGACCCATTGCACCGGGACCTCCCGCATGTCGGCGGACTCCCGGGAAGAAGGAACAAAATGAAGGAAAAAGCCTGTAATCTCTGCGCCCCGAGGCCTTCCCAACTCGATTCGACCCTGCCCAGGCACACGTAAACCTGTCGGAGTTCTCCCCAGAGAATGTCCGGTTGGAACTCTGAACCTGATCACCGACAATCGGATGTGCCTGAGGTCACATTCGGATGTGATGGTGGGATCGGTGCGCGCGGGACCGGACGACTCTCATTCCCCAGCGGAGTTTTCGTCGAGGAATGTGCGGCGATTCGTTGATGCGCGGTCCGCCTGGTCCTATCTTCGGTTTGCGCTATCTCTTCGGTTTGCGAGGGCGCTTTTTTCGCGGCTTTGTATTCGGCGTGGGTTTCGGCTTCGCGGGCGGTTTGGGCGTCGACGCCGTTTTTGGCGATTCGACGGCTGGCGCAAGTTTCTCTTTGCCCAGCAGCACGTCGACGCGATAGCCCGCGGCTTCGGCGGATGCCAACGCTGACGCGACGGCGAGGCTCAACTCCTCGACTGCGGACTGGCTCGGGACCGGTTCGCCCGCGATGCGCAGCAGAGAGGGCATGAGCAGCCACCAGAGGAGTTCCTCGTAGCGCTCGCGGATCAGATAGTCGTGACCTTCAGCCTCATGCACCCCGCAGAGCCAGCGCACATCAGGATCAAGCCACAACGCGGACGGCAGCGCCAACTTCTCGGCGTAAGTCCGGGATGATTCGGGCGCGGCTGCGGGAGCGACGGCCGCCTCGGCGACGGATTTGAGGCTTCGCGACTGGCGTGGTCGCTGGCTCGGGTTGTTTACTGCCGCCGGCGCTTTCTTTGCCGATGCCGGCATTTACCAGCAGCAGCACTTTGATCCGCGCGGCCACGCGCCACGCTTCCTCACCCTCAAATCCGAGGGCGGCAAGGGCGCGGGCAAAAGGCTCGCGCAGGCGAAGACGATCGAAGAGATCGAGCGCGGTCTGTTCGGGCCGTGTCTTATCAATCTCATCGGCGAGCAACTGGAGCACGCACCACGCAAGCACCGGGCCCCACATCGCGGTGGCCGTGAACTGCGGGCTCGGGCTGGGCAACATGCGGCGAGCGGCGGCCGTCCAGGGCGCCGGGAATTGCCCTTCGACCTGGGGCATGCGCATGGCCGCACGCAGGAGCGTCGTGAATTTCGCCGCCTCGTACGCGGCTGTTGCCGCCTCATTCTCATGCGCGGGTTGATTCTCCGCTTTGAGCCGCATTGCGTATGCTTTCGCGGCCTCAGCCAGAAATTTCTCGCACTTCGTCCATGCCTGCTTGAGAAACTCGGCACGTTGCCGATCGATTTTTTTCGCTACGCACAGCGCCGACAGCCCGCGGATGCTCGGCAATGTCGGCGAAATGCCGCACCACGCCGGGATCGAGAAGCTGCCGCAGTGCGTCGTGCACGGGCTTAAGCTCCAGATTGACGAGCTCATCCGCAAGGTTGGGCACGCCACGGCCGTTGAGCAAGTCTGAAAGCCTGTCCCAGGGCTGCTCCGCCGTCGGATGCAGTTCATGCCAATCGAGGAAGACATGGCACTGGTATGCATGGAGATTGAGAGTCAGGCCGCGGTTGAGCAGGTCTTCAGCGCGGCGCAGATATTCCAAACCAGTGAGCGAATCGCGAAAGGCAACGACGGCGCCGAAGTCGCCGCTCAAGCCGAGGCCCTCGCCCAGTCGCCGGCGCTGAAGCTGGCCCGATCCTTTGTCGGCATAGGCCGCAGAGAAATCGACGGTGCCGTGCGCGTTGGCGTAGCGATTGTTGTAGACAATTAACGCGCGTTCGCCGGCGTTACGGTTGGAGTACGCAAAAACATCTTCGTTGACCGAGCCGTTGGGGCTGAAAAAATCGTAGAGCAGGAAGTGATTGCTCTCGGCGAACAGCCAGCGCCGTTTAAGCAGCGGCGCGATTTCGCGCTCGTGCCGCTCTACCAGCGCACGATCGGGGTTCTCTTCGTAACGCGGCCAGCGATACTCCATTCCGTATTTTTCAGTGAATCCCTCGATCTGCCCGTGGCCGAACATGGGCAGGCCGGGCAGAGTGGACATCATGGCCGTAACGCCAAAGCATTTGTCGCCCTTGCCGAACTGGTCGATGGCCGTGCGCTCGTCGGGGTTCGACATGAAGTTGACGTAGCGCTTCATGATGTCGGGATCGAACTCGAGCGTGTTCTTGATGACCGAGCGGTACTTGGCGTTATCCTCGTCGCGCAGCATGATCATGAAGGCACTGTTGTAGACGCGATGCATGCCCAGCGTGCGGACGAAATAGCCTTCCATGAGCCAGAAAGCTTCAGCCAGCAGGAGCGTGCCTGGAACCTCGGCGGCGACGCGGTCAACGACTTCGCGCCAGAACTCGTGCGGCATGGCGCGGTCAAAATCCGCCTGGCTCATCCCATATTCGGCGCGTGATGGAATGGCGCCGCTCGAGCCCGGACCGGGAAACCAGAGGCGATGAAAGTGGCGCTTGGCGAGCGTCATCGCAGCGTCAAAACGAATGATGGGAAACAGCCGTGCCACATGCAGGATGGTCTGAATCACCTGCTCGCGCACCGCGGGATTCAGGTAGTCGAGCTGCGCGGTATCGTTCCATGGGAAGCTGGTGCCGTCGTTGCCGTGATAGATGTAGCGCGTTTCGCCAGTGGCCTTGTCGCGGCGACGGAAGACGACAGCGGCATCGGTCTGCTCGTAGTAATGGTCTTCGATCTTGATTTCGACGCGACCATCCTGCGAGAGATCGGGACCGTTGAAGCTGTAGGCGGGATAGGGAGAATCCCAGCGCGAGATGAACCACTCCGGGTGCTCGACGACCCAGGGCGAGTCGATGCCCATGTGGTTGGGCACCATGTCACTGGCCAGCCTTATCCCATGGTGATAGCAGCGGTCGCGCAGGTTGATGTAAGCCGCTTCGCCGCCCAGATCGTCAGCGATGCGATAGTCAAAGAGCGAGTAGGCCGACGCGACGGCGTCGCGGTTGCCGCAGAGCTGCTTGATGGTCTTCGACGCGCGGCTGCGTTCCCACACACCGATTAGCCAGAGGGAATTGATACCGTGATGGGCGAGAGCGGCCAATTCCTCTTCAGGAATCTCGTCGAGCCGCCCGATGTGCCGGCCATGCCAGCGGCTGAGTTGCGCCAGCCAGACGTAGGTGCTCTTGGCCATCAGCACCGCACCCGGCATCCAAGCCTGGTCGGGCGAGAACTTCTCATATTCGCTCATCGGATCGCCGAAGGTTGGCACCTCGGCGCGGCTCATGAATGATGGCCATTGCTGCGGCCCGCGGCGTGTTCCCGGCGGATTAAACTGCGCCCAAATGGCCAGTTCCTCCTCGCGCAGAACCTCGCTGGCCATCAGAAGAAAGCGTTCCAGGGCGTCGCCGATCAGCGGCTTCCATAGCTGGCGAATCAGCTCCAGTTGATCGCTGAGCGATCGCGGCGAGCGCAGGGCCGGAGCGCGCAATAGATCCAGCAGGCTGATGGCCTTCGCTCCCGGCAGCGGAATCAGCGGCCGCGCGGCGAAGTACTTCGGCATTTGGGCAGTCACTTGCCGGTAGACGGTCTTTTCCGCCAGTGTTCGGTCCTCGAACAGCTCCTCGAATGGCTTGAATGCCTCATTGCGATTCGCCGACCAAAGCAGAAGCAGCTCTTCCAGTGCGGCGGCGCGGTGAGGCATATCGGCAGTTCTGCCCGCGAGCCACTGCGCAGGGGTCTCTTTGCCGCGCAACACGCTCTGGCCCGGGAACTGCTCCACGAAGGCGAGCAGCATTTTGTCGAGATTGTCGGTACCTACCTGCGCGCCAAACCAGTCAAGCGCTGCGGTCATCACGTGGGGATCGAATTGCTCGCGATAACGAGCCATCAGCACGTGGCTGGCCTCATCAATGAGGCCCATGGCGAAGAGTTGACCCGCGTGAACCGCCTGTTCAGGATTCTTTTGCACATCGCGCACCTGATTCATACGGTGCGCGAACTCGCGGCAGGCCGGCAGGTTGGCAAGGATCACATTGCCGTTGTACGAGAAAAGGGACTCCGCGAACCCGTATCGATCCCGCGCCTTCCTCGAAATGTGGAACTCCATCGTCAAGAACTCACCCTCGGCGGCCCCGGCTGCGGTCTGCATTGTTCCTTTGCGCATTCCGACCAAAGCAATAGATTCACAAATGGGCTAGATGCACGCCGGAAACTGTGATTGTAACTTCTCTACGCCCAATCCCGCTGGCAATCGGTACCCTGGTAGCGGTGAGTTTGAAGGGTACTGGCCCCAGAGGCTGCGGAAAAGGTGGAATCGGGGCAGGAAGCCTTCCCGCAGCGGCTTAAGCCGAGCTCAATTTGGGACATTTTGGGCACGCGACCCACGCACAGCTTGGGTACTCCGCTCGTGCCCTGATACAAAACTCCGCTCCGTCTGGCCATCGACACAGACCGCTGTTGCGACGTTAAGGCGAACCGAAGAGGAGTACACTGCCTCTCGACGGCAAGGAGATCCCAGACGTCTCGGAAAATCCGGAGCGGAGAGCTCGGACGCCTCCTCTCACTGAAGCGGACCCAGCCGAAGCGGAAGAGGTCGTTCCAGGCCGTTTAAGGTTTCACCAGCAAAGACGAATCTGAGCATCAACGTTGCCGGAACCGAGAGTTCTCGTCATGACAAAATGCGCACTATTTCTCGCTGTTTCAGTTTTCGGAACTGTGCCTTTGACGCTCGCGCAGCAGAAGCCTGCACGGGTAGAAGCCGAACGCATCGTGCTCGGACAACTCGCGAACGGCGCCGAGGTCGCTTTTGCACGGGCCGGCACGGGAGACTGGGGAATCGAGATCTCCGGCCCTGCTGTGCCTCGCGAATCCCAGCCAAAGCCGGCGCAGATTGAGGTCTATCGCGGAGACAACGACATACGCGAGCTTGCCGCGGGCTATCAGTCGCTGCGAAAGGAAGCCGGCGGTGTCATTGCAAGAGCGAGGGTGGAAGGCGGCGACGACGCCTCATTCGCCGTCGAGGATGACTGGAAGATCTCCGGCGATGTGGTATCGCTAAGCCGAACGGTAAGCGTGATCGGCGCCGAGCAGAACGCCGGCTTCTCTTCGGCAATTCGGCTCGTGACCCCGCCGACGGTCACGTGGCCGGATCTGGACTATCTCGCCCCGGGCCTGCTCTACGGCGATCCATCGCATGACGGTGACAGCTCGCCCGGCGGCGTTTTGAATGACCGCGCCAGACGCTTCGAGATCCGCGAAGACTTGATGTCAGCACCTCTCTTTGCGCTCTCCTTTCGCGGTGGGCCCTGGATCGCAGTGTTGGATCCAGCGCCGCGTGGCGATACTACGTGGACCGAAACTACGGCTTCAGCGACCCAACCGATCATCGATGAGCGCATTCAGTTCGGGGCCGTTGGCGCCCGCGAAGTCCCTGGTGGCGGAGTCGAATATGGATTCTGGTTTCCGGGCACAACGCATGAATTCATAGGCGGGCGCTTCAATACCCCAACTGTTCCAGCGGTGCGGCGCCGGTATCACCCAGTCAAAGCTGGATTCACTCAGAGTTACCAGGTCAAATTCCGCTTCGGTCAAAACTCGTCCTTTCTCGGCGTGGAACGCGACGCGTGGCGCTGGGCCTGGCAAACACTCAATCCGCCTGTGATGCATCTGGATCTGGATATCGTCCGCCGTGAACTGACAGATCACCTCGCGAATCACGTCCTCACTGTCGATGACCGGGCTGGCGTTCCCTTCCTCTTTGACGCCGTCACGGGAAATCCCGGGTCCTATCGCAATTGGTCTCGGTATCGGAATTCGTTTCCGGTCCCGCCCCAGCGTCCGCCCAACACACCGGTGACAGCCCACGAGCTAAGCCCCGAGAAGAGCGCGGAGTTAGCGGCATGGGCGCGAACTGTGGGCGTATACGTTGACCCGAGTGCAAATGAATTGGAGCAATGGCCGAAGGTCATCATGGGTTTCGTCTCCAAGGGCATTGAGGTAGCAGACCAATTGCTGATCGAGGCGGACCGCGATCAAACTCCACGCGGCGAACGAATGCGCAAAGAAGGACTGGCGATCATCGACACGTATATGCGCCTGGTGCCGATGTCGCCTCCCGCGGGAGAGGGCTTCAACCTTTGGACGGGTGAGGCAGACTCATGGGCTGGGGACACCGTGACCCTGAGAGGGCCCTCGGAAGGCGTGCGGACTCTGCTGGATGCGTATCGCCGCGAAAAGCGGCTCGGACGCGAGCACCCGGAATGGCTGCATTGGTCGCAACAGTTCGGCGATTGGCTGCTGACGCAACAGCGTGAAGACGGCTCCTTCCCCAGGAGTTGGCGCGGTGGCACAGGGGAAGTGCGCGAGGTCTCAGGAACCAGCAGTTATAACCCGGTGCCGATGTTCGTGAAATTGAATCAGGAGACCGGGCAAAAACGCTATCTCGATGCGGCCATCCGTGCCGCCAATTACGTGTGGGATAACTTCGGGAGTCATGGCGTCTATGTCGGCGGCACAACCGACAATCCAAACATCACCGACAAAGAGGCCGGGATGTTGTCTCTCGAGGCCTTTTTGGACCTCTACGATGCGACCAAGGAACCGAAGTGGCTGGACCGCGCGATTGCTGCGGGCAATTACACCGAAAGCTGGATATGGATATGGAATGTGCCCATGCCGCTGGGCGCAATCGACTCCGATCTGAATTGGAAACGCGGCGTCCCAACTGTGGGCGTGCAGGGTATTACAGCGCGCGGAGGTGGAGGCGTAGATGAGTACCTGGACTGGGCCGTGCCTGCGTACGCCAGGTTGTACCGATACACGCACGACGAGCATTACCTGGATGTCGCGCAGGTCCTGCTGTTCGATACCAAAAGCATGCTCGCGCTGCCAGGCCGGACCTACGATCTGTTGGGGCCAGGCTGGCAGCAGGAGCACTGGGGGATGGGACCCAATACGAGAGGCTTTGGGACGCACCGCAGTTGGCTGCCGTGGGTTTCAGTCAACCACCTGCACAGCATCACAGGCCTCGAAGAGTTCGATCCGGTTCTCTATCAAAAACTCGCTAGAGGACAATGAGTTTCTACCGCAGGGCGGCCGCACGCCGGAAGACGTGCGGGCTCATCCCTCATTGTGTCTCACTGAATAAATCCGGGAGGCCGCGATCGGCGCGGATCCCCGGCGGGAAGCTCGTACGGTTCAAGAAGAGAGGTGAATCTCTGAAGGATCGAGCGTAACGCCGGCAGATTCGGCGGTCCGTTGCGCAAAAGCGCAACCTGCCTTGAGGGCAGATCGTGCATGGGCGCCAACTGGGCCGCCTCAATCAGGTTGGCAGAGATCTCCGCAAGGTCCAATCCGGCATCCCACGCCGGATCAGAAGCCTTGAGCCATGCCTTGTTTTTCTCCACCGCGTCGGTTACATGGTTTTCGCGGTCAGGGACATCTTCTACAACGTCCGGTCCACGGTTGCGGAAGAATCCCAGGAGGGCGGCCGCAATGGAAGGATCTCGCACCGTGCCGTCCGGATAGAAGACTCCATGCACAGTGCCCCAATTACCCGTGATCATTAACTCCCAAATGTACCAGCCAACGTGAGCCTGCATGTGTTCCTGGAGCGCAACATCGTACGGATTAGCCCGGGCAATGCATCCGATCTCGCTGTTTACGAGAGGCTTTCCCACTTTTGCCGCGTACTGCTTCGCCTTCGCGATATTCGCGCGAATCTGTGCGCGCGTGGGGCTGTAGTCGTGGTACGAGAGCACATCTACCGCATCGCCCATCTCAATCATATTTTCGGCGAGCGTTGCGCCAATGGTTACCGGTGTCACCGGGTCCAGCTCATGGAACATTCTCGCCATGTACATTGCATGCTCCATGCGCAAGCGATTGTCTGGAGTAGGAGGCAGCTTGCAGCACTCCGGTTCGTTCTCCACGTCCCAAATTGCGAGGCCGGGCTCCTTCCCGATGGTGGCGACCAGGTCCGCGACAAATGGACGCGCGTTAGGCCATGCGGCCTTATCGCGCCATTCGCCGAACTTGTACTGCATAGCCGGCATCACGCCCATGCCACGCGCATGCGCGGCGCGCACAAAGTGGAGGAGGTTCTTTCTCAAACCCTCCTTGTTTCTCTCCCACGCCGCGTAAGGGACAAAGACACGAACCTGATTCAACTGGAGTCGCGCCGCGTAATCCAGATCTCTTTCCGTGACCGAAGGATTGTATTGAAGCCAAAACTCAGCGTGTCCGATGGTTTCGGCAGATTGATAATTGAATCCCCTGACCCCGCTCAGGTCTTTGGGTACACGACGCTGCGCGATCGTCGGCAGCGCAGCAGCGGCAATCAGCAATGCGATAGCACAAAGATGAATTTTCATCGATTCTCCTGGGGGGGCTCTTTCGCGGGGTCCGCCGCATCTCTCTGGTGCAGTCGTAACCAAAGCAAACAATACACCAATGGGTTAGATGCGAACCGGAAACTGTGATTGTAAATTGCTCGAGCCACGCCCCGCCGCCGGCGGGGAGCCGCAGGCGCGGTCAAAGAAGTCTCGATTTCGGTCGAATCGCAGCACAGTTTGGTACGGCAGGGGGCGCCACAACTGCATCTGCCACTGGGATGGTGATGATGAGGACCGAGAATTCGATGGCGGAGAGGGAGGGATTCGAACCCCCGATACCCGTAAAGGTATGCCTGATTTCGAGTCAGGTGCATTCAACCGGGCTCTGCCACCTCTCCGCGCTGGCCGTCGCTTGAAGAAGCCGTCCTAAGCGCAGAGCGATGCGCCTATGACGATTTTGTCAGCAACACAGAAACATCGGCCTTGGCTAGTTTAGTGGTAAACCAGCTCCGATTGCAAAGAATGTCACCGGTCTGGGTGAGTTGCAGAGCGGTATCGCCCTGATTACTCCGGCTCGCCGAATGCCCGACGTATTATGGTTGGAGCGAGGAATAGTAGATGAAGAAGTTGCTCGTAACCGGCTCATCCGGCCTTATCGGATCAGAAGTTTGTCTTTATTTCGCGGCGGAAGGTTGGGAGATTCACGGAATCGACAATAATCAGCGCGCTGTCTTCTTTGGGCCCTTGGGCGATACGCGATGGAATCAACACAGGCTAGAGAGCGCGATCAAAGGGTTCGTACATCACGAGCTCGACATCCGCGACCGCCAGGGGGTGCTCGACCTTCTGAAGGAGCTGAAGCCGGCCGCCGTCGTACACACTGCGGCTCAGCCTAGCCACGACCTGGCCGCGTCCATTCCATTCGCGGACTTCGACACCAATGCGGTAGGCACGCTCAATCTTCTTGAGGCCGCGCGCCAGCAAACCCCAGAGGCCCCGTTCGTATCCATGTCGACCAATAAGGTCTACGGCGATGCGCCGAACGAGCTCCCGCTGAAGGAGCTTGAGACACGCTGGGAATATGCTGATGAAGCGTACTGGAATGGAATCCCTGAAAGCTTTCGCATCGACCAATCGAAACATTCCATCTTCGGCGCTTCAAAGGTTGCCGCCGATGTGATGGTGCAGGAGTATGGCCGCTATTTCAATATGCCCACCTGCGCGTTGCGCGGGGGCTGCTTAACCGGACCGAGCCATTCCGGCGTCGAGTTACACGGCTTTCTAAGTTACCTCATCAAGTGCAACCTCACGGGCAAGAAATACAACATCTACGGATACAAAGGGAAACAGGTGCGGGATAACATTCATTCCCACGACGTGGCTGCTTTTATTGCCGCATTTATTGCCAATCCGCGAGCCGGAGAAGTCTATAACATCGGCGGCGGACGCGCGAACAGCTGCTCGATCTTGGAGGCATTTCAAATGATTGCCGGAATTTCAGGCAAGGAGATGGTTTCAGAATATGTGGACCAATCCCGCTCCGGCGATCACATCTGCTATATCAGCGATCTGCGCAAGATGAAAACGCACTACACGGGTTGGGGAATTACGAAATCCCTCTCCGATATTTTCCAGGAAATTCACGATTCCTGGGCGGGACGCGCCAAGCCAGCAGGGTAACCTGCAAAGCGCCGTTTCGCGCCATGAAAAGAATCAACACTGTCCCCGGCGTCAATGAGGCGCCAAAAGCAATGAGGCTGGCCGGTTGTTCACCGGCCAGCCTCAATTTCGTGCCACAGAAGTCGTCTCAGTTGACGCGAACCCAATCTCACCAAGCAGGGCCCGCAGATCGTTCAAAGGAGACTTCCCGGCTTATTGCGCAGCCTTCTTATGCGGGTGACGCTCCGCCAGCGGCTTGCGCACCTGCGGCTTCACAGCCGATTCGTCCACCGGAGTCGTACCCGTCACATCGTTGCTGAAGGTCGCACCCGAGGGCACAAGGTAATTCTCTTCCGTCTGCTCGTTGGTTGCACCGGTAGCCACGCTGATGCGCGAAGCATCGATTCCCTGCTCCGTCACCAGGTAATCCTTGGCATTCACGGCGCGCTGCGCGGCGAACTCCTCTACCGTGGCGTGCTTGTGTTTGGCCGCGACCTTCTGTTCCTTGGCAGTCTTGGCGTTTTCGTCCGCCGTCGACTCGCCCACCACAACCGCCTTGGCATCAGCCTGTTGCTTCAGATCCAGAGCCACCTGGTCCAAGCAGGCCTTGGCTTCGTTGTCCACGCGCGTCGGCCGCTTGGGGTCATTCGAGAAGCTGATGGAGCAAAGCGCCTGCGTCTTCGGTGGCGGCGGCACATAGGGCGCGGTAATCGTCAGGCTCGTCGAAGAGCTTTCCGCATGTCCCTTGTCGTCAGAGACATTACAGGTAATCCCCACCGTGCCTGTGGGCGCGCCTGCCGAGGAGTACTCGGCAGTCGTCCCGCTACCCGTGATCGTGCCTGCCGACGCCGTGTAGCTGTACGACAAAGGACGGTTTTGCGGGCTCACACCCACCGCTGTAACGGTCGCCGAGTCTCCTGGCTTGATGGTGCTGGGACTGGCAGAACAACTGATTGTCGGCGGGTCGAAAGCCTTCACCGCATAGTCGGAGGAGCATTCCGCGGACTGGCCCGGCTTTAGACCTTCTTTGCCTTTCTTACCTTCCTTGACGTCGGCTTTGACGGTGTAGGAACCCGGAGCCAGAGGCGCCGTATTGACCGAGGCTGAGGCGCCATTGCCGGTTACGCCTTCGCCGCTCCAGCTGTAAATCACATTGGTGTTCTTCTTCGTGTCTACCGACCCAACCGTGGCCGTAACGGACAGCGGATCGCCCGGGTAGACGGTGGGCGCACTGGCATTGCAGGATAACGTGATCGGCGGAGCCTTCTTACATCCCATCGGCAAAAAGGCCAAACAGGCCAAAGCAGAAACCAAGCCAACGGTTTTCAGTTTTTGCGAAAGCATTCGAGTCTCCTTCACTATTGCGCTGAAAGTTGAGGCTCCCCCGGGGTGTCCCGGGGGAGCCATGTGGACGGGTGGGCTATTGAACTTACTTCGCCTTCTTCTCCGCAGCCTTTTTCGGCGTAGGAGCCTTGGTGCTGATTAGAGTCAGTGCATCGGCAGCATTGAACGGATACAGTTGCACCGATTGCTGACCCGTGGAGTTCAAAGATACGTCTACGCGTCGGTTTTGAGCCAGCACGATGACGTTCAGGTTGTGAAGGACCTTCGTCCGCTCCGCAGCACTCAGGTCAGGATTCTGGTCGACCAGAGCTTTCACCTGATCCGTAGTGAGCTGCTGCTCCTTGCCCAGGCCGCGTGTTTCAATGCTGGATTCGGGAACACCCTGGCTAATCAGGAACTGCTTTGTGGTAGCGACACGGCGCTCGGAAAGGGCCTGGTTGTACTCAACCGATCCGCGCACGTCCGTATGTCCGCTCAAGGTCAAGCGGGCACCCGGCTTGAGTTCGAGGTATCTCTTGAAGTCCGTCGCCAGGGTCGTCAGAGTTCCCTTTTGGCTGTCGACAAGGCCGCCCTCGGGGTTGTCGATCCTGGGCCGATCGGTCGGGAAGAAGATACTGTGCAGAGCCAGGCGAGCCTCAAGCTGTATTTGTTCTGGAGTGGGTGCCGGAGGCGGCGGTGGAGGTGGCGCGACGATGGTAACCATGGCGTTCGCAGTTGCGCTGTGGCCTTTGTCGTCAGAGACGTTGCAGGCGATGGGTACTTCGCCGGGCGAAGCTCCCGTGGAATCATAGGTCGCCGACGTGCCCGAACCGTTGACAGTGCCGGACGGCGCCGAGTAACTGTAAGTCAGCGGGCGGTTTTGCGGACTTACGCCTTGAGCGGTGATGGCGCTCTTGTCCCCAGGGTTGATGGTGCTGGGACTGGCAGAACAACTGATGGTCGGCGGTTCGAAGGCCTTGACCGTGATTCCGGCGGTGCAGGTCGCTGTCTGCCACGGCTTCAGCCCTTCCTTGCCAGGCCTGCCTTCTTTCACGGTGCCGGTCACCGTGTACTCGCCTGGCGCCAGCTCGCTCGTGTCGATTTTGGGGTTGTTATCGTTGCCCGTGACCCCGGTGCCGGACCAGGTATATATCACGTGTTCCTTAGGGTCCAGGCCGCCCGGTGAGACAGTAAAGGTAACCGGATCGCCGGGGAAGATCGATTCAGGGCTCGCCGAGCAGGCCAGTGTAATTGGCGCTGGCGGAGCAATCGATCCAGCATGAAATACGAGGCCTGTGCTCAATCGAGCGGCGTTGATATTGGCGCGCCCGCCGCCCACTACCGGCCCCCAATCCGCATGCATGTATTCGTAGTCTACCTGGAAAAGACGGATTGCCAGGTGATGGTTGAACAACGGGGTTTCATAATCCATCCCGCCGCCCGCCGTCAGTCCGGGCCCCCACTTGGCGTATTCATGGTCTGGCCCATCCACCAAGGCCCCTCCGACCAGTCCGTGCACGAAAGGAGTGATGTTTCCGTCGGGGAAGCGCATAATCAAGCCTCCGCTCAGGGTCTGGAAACCATCGTCGTTCCCCTCTGTGCCGATGTTCGAGTGCGAGAATCTGTCCTGGATTCCCCACTCGTGCACTCCGTATTCCGCCTGAACACCGACAAAACGATTGAAGTAATAGGCTCCGCTGAACAGTCCGCCGACATTCACGGCATCGTAGGAAAAGGGTACAGTCGTCCCGTTCGATTGAAGAACCTGGACTGTTCCCTTAGGAGCGAGATAGCTGTAGCCGGCAAAAATATCCCACCGCGAAGGCATGTCGTTGCTACTCGCACCTCGCGCTGCTGGTGCCGCCTGGCTCAACATCGCAACCGGCAACATGATTCCTGCTGAAACCATGGCAAGAATCCGGCCCACATTTTTCAAAACACGAGTTTCCATGCGATTATCCTCCGCAATTCGTCTAAGGGATCAAAATGAATGAGAAAACTGTCACCGATTGAAATTGCTGAGCGCGGTCGATGGTTCGAACCCAGCGCTTCCACGCACTTTGAAGAGCGGTGGCGGCTTTCCCACAGCACCATTAAACATAACACGGCAAATTTAGCGAGAGGACATTTCTTTCAACAAGATGCTGAGATTAAGCATCGTCAAAGAGCGGAAGTTACCGACATGAATTACCTTGGTAACAATGCACTCAAAACAGCGCTCCAG
>CAWEXN010000002.1:0-261768 GCA_963813015.1 uncultured Acidobacteriaceae bacterium | reverse complement strand
CGGACGACCCGCCTGATGGATGATTCCCTGACCCGCCGCTCGAGAAACTCGGCCGTGACGGAGCCGCATCATGGCTCGGCCCCGGCTGGCTTTGGAAGACGGGACGCGACGGCTCCGGCCGGTTTCCCCCTGCGGGTTCCTCCGGCACGGGACGATTGAAGTTGTAACCGGGCCGGTTTGTATTCCCCGGCCTGCCCGGCTGCTGCGGAGCCTCATTTCCCGGCTGCGGCTCATGTCCACCCGCCATCGACGGCGCATGCTCGACGACCGGTCGCGATGGCATTGGTCGAAGCGCGACGACCGTACCCCCTCCGATTGTGACCGGCGTATTTCTGTTTCGCGCCGGAAGCGCGCGACCACCGATCACCGGGCTGCGATTCACCGCAAGTAATGGAACCGGCCTGCCGATGATGGGCCGCCGCGGCGAGATCGGGCGCGGAATCGGTCTATAGCCGGGCGGCAAATGGCCAAAATTCGGGCCGCCGTAAAAGCCGAGTCCCCACCAAGGCGAGCAGCCGCCGGGCCCTGGCGCCCAGCCCCATCCAAAGGTGTCGTAATAGTTCCACGCCCCGCACTGGAACGGCATATAGCCCCATGGGTACCCCGAGACCCAGAGGTAGCCGTAGCCGGGAGTCCACATCCAGTTCCCGTACCCGTAGGGATCGAAGGCCGCGCTTGCTGCCTCATAAGGCGACCAGATATATCCCTGCCCGGGCACGTCGTACCAGTTCCCGTTGGAGTCCAGGTCATTCCACGCCGGGTTCTGAGGTTCGCCCAGATTTGCCGTAGCGCCAGTTTGCGATGCGGCCTCCGCGGTCAGTACCTGATCGCGGTCAGAGTTCCACTCATCCCACGAATCCGGCTCGATCGTTTCTGCGAGCTGATAGTTGGCAGGGCTGGCAGCGTTCAACGCAATGCTTTCCCCGCCATGCAGATCGGCGGTGACGTTTCCTCCCGCGGATTCGAGATGCGCGTTCCCCGAGAAAACGGCGACCTGGCCGGGAAGGTTGTCCATCCCGACGCGGAACACGGTAAAGCCACTTGTAGTCACTTGAGCGTTTCCGAATTGGACACTCATCTGACCTGCCTGCCCTCCGCCCTGGAACTCGAAGTATGCAAGGCCGCTGTTGAGCACGAGCACAGCATTACCGGTGGTTCCCGCCCCTTGAAGCACTTGCAGCGTCAGCGAACTGTCCGGTGAGATCCTCGCCACGCTGCCGTCTTCAAACTGTATCTCGGCCTTTCCGCTGTCGGCGGTCGAAAGTTGCATGCCTTCCAGTAGCGGCGCGTTGGCCACGGCCTGTTGTGCCAACACTTGTCCGCCCTGCGAAAGGGTCACCTGACCATCTACGTAGCTCAGTCGTACGGCGCGCGCCGGCTGACCCCATCCCTGCCCCGGCACCTGCGCCTGGTCCTGCGCACGCAGCGCTGGGTCGAAACACAATACGGCCAGAGCCACTGACGCCAGCCCTGCTACTAGATTGCGATTTCCTCGGAGATTCATGGCGCCCCCACTTTCTTATCGCCTTCCTGCAACTCACCCCGCACACCGGGAGCCCTGCATTGATTGGACACAGACCTAAGCTAAAAAGTCTCCGCAACCTGGAGAATTATGTTGGACCGTGTGCCAGCAGGTTCTGCGCCCGCTTTCTCACCCGATCCAGAACTTCGTCGTCCCCGGCCAACCGCTCAAGAATATCGCGAATGGCCTCAACTTCCTGCGCCCTGCCGTCCTGAAACTCCTGGGTCAGGAAATCCATCTCCTGGTCCAGTCCCAGCCGGTCGTGCTGCAACAGCACCTCCAGACGGGCACCCTCCAGGACGGTTTGCGCCACCGCCTCCATGGCTTCGCCAAGCGATTGGATTTCCTTATCGCGAGAATAGTTGAAGGTGCATGACCCATGGCCCGCCGGTCCGGTATAGGTGAGCGTCTTCCATCCCTGGAAAGCGACCTTCAAATGGCTCTCGCACTGGGCGTTAAACCATTTGTAGCGTTTCGCGGTGTCAAAAGCGCGCCCGGCGAAATCCTTGCTCACTTGGATATCGCGATCGACATTGGGGGCTTCAATCACCTTCATGCCGGTTTTGGGCTCCATGTGAGAACGAAAATGGCCGCTGCCATCGGGGTGTAGAACGAGCGTCCATTGTGGAGGAGAGAGTTCGGGGTCGGAGAAGTCCTCCTGGACGATGGAATCGGGCGAATTCGCATCAGCCGGCGCCGGCGCGGCAGCGCGCGCAGGTGCAGGAGGGGGCGCCAGAGCCCCATCGATCCGCACGGTGAGCGTCAGGGCGGCCGCCATCAGCCAATGCACCCTCATTGCCGGGTCCCCTGAAGTGCCAGCGTTTGAGCCGTGTGGATGTGGCAGATGGCGATGGCCAAAGCGTCGGCTGCATCAGAAGGCTCCGGCGGCTCGGCCAGATTCAGCAGCCGCGCCACCATAAACTGCACCTGCTCTTTTTTCGCCATGCCGTAGCCCACGACGCTGGATTTGATCTTCAAAGGC
The DNA here is from genome assembly GCA_963813015.1 of uncultured Acidobacteriaceae bacterium. Classification (GTDB taxonomy): domain Bacteria; phylum Acidobacteriota; class Terriglobia; order Terriglobales; family Acidobacteriaceae; genus Telmatobacter. The sequence goes on along the minus strand of CAWEXN010000002.1, from coordinate 259,264 downwards.
GCGTACTCCGCCAATGGAACGCCCTGCCGCGCCGCTGCCAGCAGCGCCACTCCGCGCACCTGCCCTAATTTCAGCGCCGATTTCGCGTTCACCGAGTAGAAAACTTCCTCGACGGCCACTGCATCGGGACGCCAGCGCTCCAGCTCAGCTGTCAATTCCCTGAAGACCCGGTCGAGACGCTCCGGTAAGCTTTGCATCTTTGAGAGGCGGATCGCGCCCATCGCCCTGAACTGCAGCGGCTGATCACGTGAACCTTCGCCGGAGTCAACAACGCCGAATCCGGTCACCTCGGTTCCGCAATCGATGCCAAAGACCCTCATCGCGTCCAAGTGTATCGCAGACTGGATCGTCCGATGATCGTCCCCTCGCGCAGAATCGCACCTGCCACCTTTGTGGCAGGCGATATTGAGGCATCCATCCTGAATTAATCGCGTCCAATCTGATAACGAGTTTGGTTCTTTTCTTTAAAGTTTCATCCCAGGAAAACCAAACGCGGTTTGACGTGTCGATAGGTTAGAGGGAAAGAAGTTTGGGATGGAGAGAACGATGCGCTTGATTCCCGCAGCGGCGAAACGCACCGCAGTTCTCTGGCTTAGCCAGGGCATCTCCCCGCTACGTTTGGCCGTAACCCTCGCCCTCGGATTTGCTGTCGGCTGCATTCCAGTGATCGGAATTCCAACCGTCCTTTGCGCCGGGCTGGCACTGGCTCTCAGACTGAACCTCCCAGCCATTCAAGTTGCAAACTACGCAGCCATGCCCTTGCAGTTGGCTCTCATCGTTCCTTTTGTCCGGCTCGGCGGCTGGCTTGTATCAACGCCAGCGCATCCCGCGCGATCTCTTGTTCCTCTTGCCCTTGAGCACTTCTCGGCTGTCAACCTCGCTACGCGTGCGAGCGGAATGGCCGGTGAGGCATTGCTCGCATGGCTGCTGGCCGCTATTCCCGCGGTCCTGTTTATGACGCTGGCACTCAACCTCATGCTGCGCCGCATTCCCGTCCTGAAAAACGCACAAGCGGGCGACTAATTCGGATGTCAAGCTCTCCACGCAGCTTTTGTTCCTTGGAACGCAGTCCCCTTCACGGGCGTCTTCCGCTACTGCACTGTTACCGTGAAGGTCGATGTCCGCGTGATGTTCATCGACTTCGCGGTCACGTTCACCGTGTAGGTGCCTGCCGGAGTTCCCTGGTCCTGCTGCGCGTGACTTCCTCCGCCGCAACCTTCAAACCCAACGACCAACACCACGAAAAGCATTAAGAGCGGAAGCTTGCGCCTGAACCTGATCGGCAGAAGCAGAAAGACGCAGGCCAGTACGGCAAAGCCGTAGGGCAGCGCGCCGCTCTCCAGTTTCGAGGTCAAGGCATGCGGAGCCGTTGTTGTGATCGTCAACGGCGCGGAGGCGGTCGTGTTATTGCCCAGCGCTGCAGTGGAAGCCGGGCAGGTTGCCTCTGCCATTGCAGAGGGCAATGTACAGGTCACGTTGACCAGCCCGCCAAAATTGTCCATTGCGGTCAGGGTCACATTTGTCGTCCCCGTTTGCCCCGCGGTGACGGTCACATTTGGAATCGGTGGTGTGATCTGGAACGTTTGATCGGACACGACGACAGGAATCGAAAACGTAGTCTGCGCCGCCATGTAATTTCCGTCGCCTGGATACGAGGCCGTAAACGTGTAGGTTCCCGGTGTATTGATCGTCACCGGTAACTGGCCGTTGAGATACGTCCACGGGTTGGGGCTGTCGCTGAATGGAAAGTATGCAACCGTTCCCTGAATCGTTACGCCGTTCTCGAGGAACACGATGTTGCCCGTGGGCGGAGGAAGCACACTAGCAGCCGTCACCGCCGTCTCCACGTGAAATGTCTGTCCGGAATCGGCCAAATAATCGAAGATCCCAGGGCCCTCCTGCACGGACAAATCGGGGATTTCCAGCAGATCCATCCCCGTGGGCGCGGGCGTCACCACCAGGTTCATTGTGGTGGGATTTCCGGGGTTGTAACTCGCGTCGCCGCTGTACTGCGTCTGGATGGCAGCGCTGCCGGCAGATCGGATGTTCGCGTAAAGCGTCTGGTCTTCGGCGTACCCCATCGTGTTGAGCAGTAAACTTCCGGTACCCGCGGCGTTCCCCGGCACAGTGAAACTTATGCTTCCTGTCGGGCAGGGGATTTGGGTTTCAATTGGGCTCGGCGCGCAAGGTGTGCCCGCTGCGTTGGTCACGTCTCCGCGAAGATAGAAAATGCTTCCGTAAGGAACCGTCGGGCTCGCCGGCGAAAAGGTGCGGGTGGTTTCGTTGTACGCTTCCAGCGTAAGTGCGGTTTGGCTGTTTTCCTTGCCTACCGTCACTTGTACCGGCGCCGAGTCGCTGGCGGCGAAGCTTCCGTCTCCGGGATAGTGCGCCGTCACGTTATAGGTGCCGCCGGGAAGCAGTGTTGTTGTTCCACTGGCCGCGCCGTTCACCAGAGGAAAGTTCGTTACGCTCGCCGTCCCGCCATTCGTCGCTGCCATCAGGGCCACCGATCCGGTCGGCGTGCCCGTGCCGCTCTTCGCGGCCACCGTGGCGCTCACGCTCACCGATTGTCCGTGAGAGAGAGAGACGGGAGAGACGCTCACCAACGTCGTCGCGCTTGGCGAAAAGCTCGCGGTATTCCACGCCGTCACCAGGTTGGCCGCATTCACCGTGCCCAGTCCCGTTGCCAGGTCGTACCCTGCCGCCGCGCTATACGCCGGAACCGTGGGATTATTGGGGTCCATCATAATGCCATATCCGTTCGAGCTTGGCGCAAACCCACAATCCAGCGTTCCCTCGCATGGAACGGCATCGTTCCCTTTGGTGACGTCGTAAAAAACGCATGCCCCTCCGCTTGGTGGCGCCGTCGATGAATCGCATGAAGCCCCGGGCTGCGCAGCGAGGTTGTAGAGAACGTAATTCGCATTTCCTTGGCGCGAGCCGGTCTTCTCTTCCACCAGCGCCATGATTCCCGCAAAAGACGGAGCCGCTGCCGACGTTCCGCCCACGCCTACAAACGAGCCGTTGGTCAGATTGCACGGGAAGTCGGCGCCGACAATTACACCAAACGGCGTGTAGTCCTGCTCGCAGAGAACGTAAAAGCTGCCGTTGAAACCCGCGCTCGCGAAAAGCGACACGTCCGGCAAGTCGCGCACACCGTCCTGCGGCACGCCTGTCCCGGTTTGCCATGACGGTTTGGGGTAGCCAGCGCAGTTCCCAGTGTCGCCCCCCGTAGCGCAACTGCTCGGGCCCCCGCTCCCTGCAACAATATTCAAATCGCTCGAACTCGTCGGGCATTGGCTCACGCCGCCGCTCAGGCCCAACCCGGCGCACGATTGGTTCCATACTGTCTCCGGAATATATCCCAGCGCCGAAGACTCCGTGGTCGCGATGTTGGTTGCGCTCCAGTAGTTGTGCGCCGTCGTCGCGCTCTGGTCAAAGTCCGTGCCGCCCACCGCAACGTTATACGGCGTCGATGCGAATCCGCTTACCCCGAGCCCGTCGCTCGCGATCGCCTCTGAGTTGAAATCGTCGCATCCTGCGGAACCGCCGTCCCCGGCTGCCTCCACGACCGTGATTCCCTCCGCCGCGGCCTGCTGCCAAAGCGAGTTGTAGAAGGCGTTGCCCGCGTCTCCGAGCGTTGCCTCGCACTCGCCGTAGCTCTCGCTCATGATGGGCGCCAGGTTGTTGTCGACGATATAGAGCGCTGAAAGATCCACACCCAAGGCGGTGCTGGTGGTTGCTGACGCCACAAGGTCGATCGTCGCGTTCCTTGCCACGGCTCCCGACCAGCTCACGTCCAGCACGGCCTCCGGCTCGTCTCCGGGGCTGATCCCCGGATCGGTGCCGTTCACAATGATGTTCGGGATGTTTGCCGGCAGTCCGAACAAGCTGCGGAAGGTCGCAATATCGTTCGGATTGATATCCGTCTCGCCCACGATGGCGATCGTCTGCCCGGTTCCATCGATCCCGGCACTCCATAACGGCAGCACGTTGTAGATCGTCGCCCAGTCCGTCGGACCGACTGCGTAGTAGGTCGACTTGCCTGAAGTGAACGTGTAAAGTGGCAAGCCGGAACCGGAATTTGACGCTTGCGCCTGCGCTCCCGACAGCGTCAACTGCGGCCGCCGCGGAAAATTGTGCAGCGAAAGCACGCCTCTGACCGCCGGCGCTAGAGCCGACGGAATCGATGGATCGCCCACATTGGCCCAGTGCTGTTCGCCGTTCAGAAGGTAGCTGTGAATGGTCGTCTGAAACGCGTCATGGACCTGGCCAGCGGTTCCCGAGAACTCGATCGCTGTCCTCCCGTTGCTTGCGCTTTCCACTTTCAATCCGTGCGACTCCAGCCACGCTTCAGCCACCGCCACGTCGCTGTCAGCGGGTCCAAACTCCTTGCCGAACTCCTGCGGCGCAAGCCATTGGTGGTAGCTGGCCGAGCCCTTGGTCTGCTGCGCGTCGAGCAGCGCGCGCAAGGCCAACTCTTGTTCAGTGCTGCGCTTCAACACCAGGATCATGTGCTGCATGGTCAGGCTTGAAGGAGCGGCCCCTTGATCGACCGCACGCCGGATCAGCGGATGTGTGTTGCCGCGCAGCGTCGTGCGCTGTGCGTCGTCGGCGACAGCGGTGACCAGTGGCCGCGGGCCCAATCCACCCGGCGCAATGGGGGCTTGTGCGCGAACGGCCGTTGCGAGGCAGAGCACCGCGGCAACCGGCAAGGCTAGCGCATAAAAAAGCCGGAAGCAGAGCTCCTGGCGGCACTTGATTGAGTTCGAGATGAATCGACTCCCTGGAGCAGAGAACCCGGACAAACAATGCACGCAAATTCCCCACTGCTGGGCAAAGTGAGTGGCCGTTTTGAGCTGCTACGGCTCTACTTGACGTCGGCCCCGCAGGTTAGACGTCATCGCAGAACTCCAGGGAAGAACTGTTTCGTTGGACGCCGAAGTTCGAATTCGAGTTGCTCTGGAATTCGGACTCGCCTTCTTCATTTCCCCGCATACGGGTCTGGCACCGGCTGCGCACTGTCGATCCACGCTGTGTAGATCAAGTCACGCAGCATGCTCGCGCCAGCCGCCAACCGCGCGGCGGTAAAATCTCGCGACTCGGGCGTGCCGGCGCCGATAAATGCGCCCGCTTTATCAAACTGGTAAACCTGCTCGACATAGGTAGCCGTGTGCCGCAGATAGGCAACGTAGGCGTCGAACATGTCGCCCTCGATGAGCTTAGCCGGCGTCATTTTAGCCTGCACTTCGGGTGCATGTATGTTGTCGGCGACAAACGGTCCCTCGAACTGATGGTGAATCTGATGGCCGGTCGTATAGCCGTTGGGATTGGGCCCGATCCAGCCGTTGTACTGCACGGTAACGTGCAAGGGCTGCGAACCATCGCCGACATAGTGTCCCAGCCAGCCTGCGTAGAAAATGATGGCCGCTTCCACCGGCTTGGTGTCCTGGCCGCCCGCCGCAAGAAAACGGTACTCGCGCATGGCAGCCTTCAGTCGCTCCCAAACTTCCTCGGTCTCCCACGGCTGCAGGCCGATCTTCTCTGGCCGCTCGCCCGCCGCGAAGACCTTGGCTTCAAAATCGAAGCGCTTGTGCGGCAGCGGGCCCAGTGCGTCGGCAAGTTCCATATCGATGAAGTGCTCCGGAGCCTGCGCGACGCTCAGTTCGGGTTCGGCGGGTGAGCGCCAGCGGTCAGGCTCGGGGCCAAGGTACGTGATCTCCTCGATGGCCGCTGGAGTGCGCAGAAAGGCGGGCACATCAGCCGGCAGTGAGGACGCGGCCAGCTTGTTGATCAATGTGTGGCCGTCGTGCTCCCATGCGTGAGCGGCCGGCGCAATGGTTGCTGCAAAAAATAGGCCCGCTGCGGACAAGGCGAAACGAATCAGGCGAGGAGCGGCAGGTTGACGGAACATGGAGCCAGTATAAGGCGAGACGTCGCGGACAACTTGGGGCCCGACGGCGGAATCTCATACCCCGGGGCGCCGCGCCAAGACGAGGTCCGGCCGGAAAGGTTACTTGAGCGTTTCGCCTCATGCACCGGCAGGGTGATTTGCCTAGAGAGTCTGAAAACGAACGCATATACTACCAGCACATCGCGTTGCCTCCGCGAAGGCCCCGCTTTGCATGCGGAATGCGATGCGCAAACGGATCTCCCGGAGCGCGTCGTGACTATTTTGGGGTGCGTCGGGTAACGCGGGCGGCGACAAGAAGACGAGCGCCGAGGTTGGTGTTGTGCCATGTCAAGCCAGGCGTTGAATCAGGGGAGCGCGCCGATGAGCGAGCGGCCGGATGCACAGAACGAGCAACCGCGGCCCGCGCCGGTTGAGCATAGCGGCGTTTCGCAACTCTGGCTGATCCTGCCCTTTTCTATTCTGGCCATTTCGGTCGGAGCCGCACTGGCTCGCCTGTTTCCTCATTTCCGCTGGGAGTCGCTGCCGGTCGTGGCCGCGGTGGTGGCAACGGCTCTTTTCGCGCTCCTCTTGAATAAGCGGCTGCTCCGCACCGGCGCCGTTCAGGACGCTGAACCGATCGCTGAAGGGCTCCGGGAACTGCTCGATTCCGCTGGTCCGGCGGTGGTGGCGCTGGATCTGGGCGGGAAGCTGATTTACTGCAATCCCGCCACCGAGCGTGTGTTGGGCTATCGCGCCTCCGAGCTGCTCGAACTGTGGGGCACTGTAGATATCCTTGCACCCGGCGAAGCCGAACGTCTGGTGGTCGAAATGCAGAAGCTTTGCCGCGTGGAGCGACCGCCGGATGATACGGGTGCCGGCCTCATGTCTGCCTATTTGCAGTGCGTGCGCATGCTGGCTCCCAGCATGGTGCCCAGCTTTGACGCCAAGGTGCGTCGCCGAGACGGCGTTCAGATTTCTGTCACTTTGCACATCTCGGCGCTGCGCGACGCACAGGGCGAGCTGACCGGGATGGTTGCTGTGGCAGTGGATCAAAGCGAGAGCCTGAACCGCGAGCAGGCGCAGCGCGAGTCGCAGGAGCGGTATCGCGACCTTTTCGAGCACTCCACTGAGATGATTGCCACGCTCAGTCCGGCTGGGCAGTTTCTCTATGCCAATCCGGCCTGGAAGCGCTGCTTTGGCGTGGAGCAGACGGCACTCCTCGATCTTCGTTCCTTTGAAGAGTTGTTTTCAGAGGGCGTCCGCAGCCAGGTGGCCGCACTTTTCCGCCGCGCACTCGACGGCGAGTTAATCGACCGTATTCCCCTGCGTCAGAACACGCCGGATGGACGCGTGCTCGATCTTGAATTGAGCCTCAGCCGTAGGCAGAAAACGGGCGTTCCGTTGGCGGTGCGCTGCCTCATGCGCGATGTGACACAGCAGAAGCAGCGCGAGAATCGCCTGGCGCTGCAACTGGCGGTAAGCCAGATTGTCGGTGACAACGCCGCGAGCGAGTCAGAGGGCATGCGCATTCTCGAGGCCCTGTGTCTCTCGCAGGGATGGGATGTGGCCATCGAATGGGTGGTCGGAGCCGAGCAGAAACATCTCGAATTCGGTACCGCGTGGGGAGCGCCGGGCCGCGAAGCGGAAGCGCTGATTCAAAGCAGCATGGGCCTTTCGCTCGGCGGCACAAGCGAATTGCCGGAACGTGCCTGGCAAGAGGGTCGGGCGGTGTGGGTTACCGACCTCGCCGAGGCGCCCGCGACCGACCGCGTGGCCATCGCGCTCAAGCAGGACATGATGTCCGGCTGGGCTGTGCCGGTGCGCGTGGGCAGCAAAGTACTGGCGGTGCTTGAGTTTTATTGCCGCTTCCGCTTGCGCGAAGATCGTGAAGCTATGGCCGCGATTGAAACCGCCGCAGCTTCCCTGGGCCAGCTTCTGGCGCGCACCCAGGAACGTGGGCGAACGGAGGAACTAAGTCGCCAGCAGGAGGTCCTGCTGGATGCCGTGGCCGAAGGAATTTGCGGACTCGACCGCCAGGGCCAGGTCACATTTGCCAATCCCGCCGCAGCGCGGCTCCTTGGCGCGCCGGTCGATATGCTGATTAACCAGCCCGTGCATGAACTGTTGCACAGAGCTGCGCCGGCGGATCGCGCCTGCGGCAAAGATTGCCCACTGCGCACCGCCGCGTCTCAAATTACAGGCGCCAGCGGCGAGGAGAACATCTATCGTTCGGACGGCACCTTCTTCCCTGCCGAGTATTCGCTTACCCCAATCCGCGCCGGGGGCCGCGTTTCAGGATCCGTGCTGAGTTTTCGCGACATCAGCCAGCGCTACGCACTCGACCGCATGAAGGATGAATTCATCTCCACTGTGAGTCACGAGCTGCGCACTCCACTCACCTCAATCCGCGGGGCACTGGGCCTGCTCAGCTCCGGAATTCTCCCCGAGACCAACGAGAAAGCCAACAATCTGCTGCGCATTGCTCTTACCAACTCCGATCGGCTGGTCAGGCTCATCAACGACATTCTCGATTTAGAGCGCATCCAGAGCGGGCGTGAACCGCTCGGCTTCCGTGCGGTGCAACTGGCCGACATCGTCAAGCAGGCTATCGAAGATATGCAGCCGGTGGCGGACGCCGCGGGCGTCCAGCTCATCCACGACTCCACCAAGGTGGAAATCTCAGCCGATTCAGACCGCCTGCTTCAGGTCGTGACCAACCTGCTCTCCAACGCTGTCAAATTCTCGCCGCCTAATTCGCCGGTGAGCGTGATGCTGCGGCCCGGCGTAACGGGCGTCATTCTTTCCGTCATCGATCACGGTCGCGGAATTCCCGCCGACAAGCTCGAGACTATCTTCGGCCGCTTCCAGCAGGTGGATGCCTCTGACTCGCGGCAGAAGGGTGGTACGGGGCTGGGCCTGGCAATCTGCCGCACGATCGTCATGCAGCACTCAGGTCGCATTTGGGCCGAACGGAACCCGGTTCGCGGGTCGACATTCCGCATCTTTCTTCCCTACCATCCTGCTCCCGCCGCTGCTCCCGGCAGCGGTTTGGAACCGGAAATTGGTCATGGTACCGTTGTCCTGGCAGACGCCAATCCCGAATCGCGGCCCAGGATCGCAGCGCAACTTGCGCGGCATGGCTATTCCGTAGTGCAGGCCGCCACCGTAGAGCAAACACTATCCGCGGCGCGCCAGGATGCCCAAGCCATCCTTCTTGATACCACTCTCGACGGCATGAATGGGTGGGAGATTCTTCCCCTCCTGCGCCGTATGGATGCTTCGTCACGCACTCCGGTCGTCTTGTTGAGCGTCGAAGATCCTGAGAACCCGAAGCAGCTCCCCGCGGGCGCCGACGGATGGGTCTCCAAGCCCCTTCACGAAGACGCTCTGCTCACTGAATTGGCGCGCGTCCTTTGCGGAACGGGCGAAAAGGCGCGCATCCTCATCGTTGAGGACGATCGCGATCTCGCCAATATCATCAGCGAGGTCTTCTCTCGCGACAGCATCGTTGTCGAAACGGCGCATTCTCTCAAAGAGACGATCAAAGCCTGTTCCACTTTTCAGCCGCACCTGATGTTGCTCGATATCGGCCTCCCGGATGGCGACGGCTTCAATGTTGCCGACTGGTTGCGCCAGCACAAGAGCCTGGCCCAACTTCCGCTGGTCGTCTACTCCGGCCGCGACCTCTCGCCTGAAGAGCGAAGCCAGTTGACCCTCGGCCCCACTTACTTCCTCGCCAAAACGCGCGTGCAACCGCAGCAGCTTGAGGCACTCGTGCTCACCATGCTGCGCTCGTCACGCGCGATAGAAGAGACACCGCTGCCGGAATCCATCGTTCCCAATGCATAACGAAATGGCTCGATGGAATCCATCCATAGTTACGCAACGCTACGCAAGAATTAAATGAGAGGACGTTCGCCGTGGGCCGCAAGATTTTAATCATCGATGACGAAGACGACATTCGCGAGGTAGCCTCGCTAAGCCTGGAAACTGTGGCGGGTTGGGAAGTGATCAAAGCCAGCTCGGGAGCGCAGGGCGTCGCTCGCGCCGCCGAGCAGCGTCCCGATGCAATTCTGCTCGACGTGATGATGCCAGGGATGGATGGTCCCGCGACATTTCGAGAGTTGCGCAAGAATCCTGCCACCGCCGCGATACCTGTGCTTCTGCTTACGGCCAAGGTCCAGGGCACCGACCAGCGGCGCTTTGCCGACCTCGGCGTCGAGGCAGTGCTCTTCAAACCATTCGACCCGCTGGCCCTACCTGCGCAGATTTCACGCGCACTGGGTTGGAAGTGACTGCGATTCGCGATGGGAAATCCGGACCAATCCGCCCTACCGACCGACGCAACAATCGCCAAGGCCCTGGACACCATGTGGGCGCGCCACCGCACCCAGATTCTCGATCGGGTCACCGTCCTTGAAGCCGCAGCTTCGGCCGTGACCGCGAACCATCTCAATGCGTCGGACCGCGATGCCGCGCACGGCGCCGCGCACAAGCTCGCCGGCACCTTGGGAATGTTCAATCTAACGCATGGAACGGAGCTGGCGCGGGAACTCGAGCAGATGTACTCCCTGGACTCCGCACCGCCCTGCGCTTTAGGCCGACAACTCGCCTCCATGGCGGCGGAATTGCGCACGATGATCGAAAACCGCAAATCGAGTAGCTGACGGCTTACGAATTACACTCATCTTCAGTGACTCCGCACGATCCATTCGCGTCCGATCACAACGAGAGCCCCCAACTGGGCCTCCATTTCGACGAGCCGCGCCCTTCGCGCCGCGTCTGGCCGGTTCGCGAATTTGTGGCGCAAGTGCGCGAACTGGTCGAGCAGGAATATGGCGACATTTGGGTGGAGGGCGAGATTTCGAATTACCGTCCCGCCCCGTCGGGCCATGTTTACTTCACACTGAAAGACGCCGAGGCGCAGTTGCCCATCGTACTTTTCCGGCGCCAGGCAATGCTTCTCCGCTTCCGGCCGGAAGATGGCCTCCACGTGCTGGTTCGCGGCCGCGTCAGCGTCTATGAGCAGCGGGGCCAGATGCAGCTCGTCGCAGAAACCATGGAGCCTGTCGGCGCGGGTTCTCTGCAACTCGCATTCGAGCAATTGAAAGAACGGCTCAAGGCCGAAGGAATCTTCGACGCCGGGCGCAAGAAGCCGCTGCCCATGTTTCCCCGCACGGTCGGGATCATTACTTCGCCCACGGGTGCGGTGATTCGAGACTTTCTGAACATTGTCAATCGTCGCCACTCTGGCCTCAATGTCCTGCTTTCTCCCGTTTCCGTGCAGGGTGAATCCGCGCCGGCTGAGATTGAGGCCGCCCTGGTTGAGCTGAACGCGACAAATCTTGTCGACCTCATTGTTGTAGCGCGCGGCGGCGGCTCGCTTGAAGACCTTGCCGCGTTCAATAGCGAGCAAGTCGCCCGTGCGATTGCCGCGTCGCTGCTGCCCGTCGTCTCCGCAGTGGGCCATGAGACTGACTTCACCATCGCAGACTTTGTCGCTGACCTGCGCGCGCCCACGCCTTCCGCGGCGGCCGAGCTCATCACCGAGGCCCAGCACAAGATCGCCGAGCATCTTGCCGCGCAATCGCACCGCTTGGAACGTGCGGCCCGCTTCCAGCTTTTGCAGGCCCGCCAGCACCTCGCGCATCTGCCCATGAGCCGCGTTGAATCGCGTGTGACCACGCTTTTGCACCGTCTGGAACAGCGGCTTGACGACGCATTGCAACGTCTCGACGCGGCAGTCCTGCAACAGCTTCGCCTGCGCCAGAACCGGATCGCCGCGCTGGCCACCGGAGTTCTCCATTACGACCCGCGCCAAAAGCTGGCTCATTCTCGCGCGCATCTCGCCGACTTTCGCGCCCGCCTCAACCGCTCTTTGGAGCGGCTCGTCGAATCTTCTGCCGCACGCGTCGGCTCACTCGATGCGCGGCTCAATTCCCTTTCGCCCCTGGCCGTCCTCGACCGCGGCTACGCGCTCGTTCTCTCATCCGACGGCGCGCTCATCCGGTCGACCTCGCAGATCAGCTCCGGTGACCAGCTCACTACGAGACTGGCCGATGGCACATTCGCCAGCCGCGTCGAGTCAGTCGCGCCCAGCAAAAGCGGCGCGCTCCGCACACCCAAACCCGGCACCCGAAGTAAGAGATCGGCAAAATGACCTCCAACGGAGCACGCAAACTTTTCGGCACGGACGGCATTCGCGCCGTTGCCGGCGAATCCCCTCTCGATCCCACGACGATTTACAGCGTGGGCCTCGCGCTCGCGCACATATTGCGTAGGACGACCGCGCAGCCCAAGGTTCTTCTCGGCCGCGATACGCGCGAGTCCGGCCCCTGGATCGCCGCAACACTCGCCGAAGGCCTTCGCCGGGCCGGTGCAACTGTCGAGAGCGCCGGTGTCGTAACCACACCGGCGATTGCATTCCTCGCGCGCGCGCACGCCTTTCAGGCCGGCGTGGTCATCTCCGCCTCGCACAATCCATGGGCCGACAATGGCATCAAGCTTTTTGGCGGCGATGGATTCAAGTTTCCCGACGCGGCTGAGCTCGCCATGGAAGAAGAAATCCTGCACCACGCCGCCCAAACACAAATCTCCGATCCGCAAAGCTTCCCACTCGTCGACGACAATCCCGCCTTTCAGGCCGACTACATTCAATTCCTCATTGACTGCGTTCCGGGCCTCTCGCTTTCCGGCCTCAAGATCGTCGCAGATTGCGCCAACGGGGCTGCCGCGGCTATCGCGCCCGATCTTCTGCGCCGGCTGAATGTCGGCAGAACTGAGGGACTCACGTTCCTCAACATCGTGCCCGACGGCCGCAACATCAATGCCAACTGCGGCGCGCTCCATCCCGACTTCGTGGCCCGCGAAGTAAAGGCATGCGGAGCGGACCTGGGACTCACCTTTGACGGCGATGCGGACCGCTGCATGCTGGCCGACGCTCACGGCAACGTCATCAACGGCGACGCCATTCTGCTCATCGCCGCGCGCGATCTAAAGGCCCGTGGCATGTTGACCGGCGATCTCGTCGTAGCTACCACCATGTCGAACATGGGTCTGGAAGCCGCGCTCAAACGCAGCGGCATTCGCATGCTGCGCGCGCCCGTCGGTGATCGCTACGTGCTCGAGATGATGCAGAAAGAAGACGCAGCGCTTGGCGGCGAACAGTCCGGCCACATTCTCTTCCCGCACCTCGCCACTACAGGCGATGGCCTCCTCACCGCGCTCGTTGTCCTCGATCTCGTCGCGCGCACCGGCAAATCCATCGCCGAGCTGACTGCGGATCTGAAAGTCTTTCCGCAGGTCATCGTCAATGTGAAAGTGCGCGAGAAAAAGCCGCTCGATTCGATCCCACCCGTCGCCGCCGCAATTCTCGCCGCCGAAAACGAACTCAAGGATAGAGGCCGTGTGGTGATCCGCTATTCGGGAACCGAGCCTTTGGCGCGCGTCATGATCGAAGCGGAGAGCGAAGAAACCATGCGCCGCCACGCCGAATTTATTGCTGCCGCGATCCGCCGCGAGTTGGGCGCCTGACCTTATCGCCCGAACCTCCCAGAGTGCGATACAAAGCTATCCTCAACGTGATTTGAATCACGGTCTCTTACCCGAAATCCGCCTACTCTTTCTCCAGCGCAGGTGTCCCAATGACGCCGAATACGGCAATGCTCGCTCGGCCACATATTGAAAAGAAAAGGCTTATCCGCCGCTTCGCCGCCGACAATTCGCAGCGTCTGCGCCACATCATCCAGATTGCCTTCGTGCTGCTCAATGCCTGGCTAGGTTTTCAGTTCTACCTCTGGGTTCGCTTCTTCGAGCGCGGCGGTGTGGGCCTTCAAGTCCCGCGTCCTGCCGGCGCCGAGGGCTGGCTGCCCATTGCCGGCCTGATGAACTTCAAGGTCTTCCTCTTCACCGGTCGCGTGCCCGCCATTCATCCCGCAGCCATGTTTCTCTTCATGGCCTTTCTGGCCATGAGTCTCCTTGCAAAGAAATCGTTCTGCTCCTGGCTCTGTCCCGTCGGAACATTTTCCGAGATGCTGGCGGGCATCGGCAAAAAGTTTTTCCGCCACAATCTTCGCCTTCCGCGGTGGCTTGACATTCCGTTGCGCGGACTCAAATACCTGTTGCTCGCGTTCTTCGTCTTCATCATCGGCGCCATGTCCGCGGCCGCCATCGGCGACTTCATGCACACGCCCTACGGGCTGATCGCCGACGTCAAGATGCTCAACTTCTTCCGTGAAATGAGCCAGACAGCAGCCATCGTTCTCGCCGCGCTCGTCATTTTGTCGATCCTCGTCGAGAATTTCTGGTGCCGCTATCTCTGTCCATACGGCGCGCTCATGGGCTTGGCGTCATTGTTGAGCCCGCTCAAAATTCGCCGCGACCCTACAGCTTGTATCGACTGCGCCCGGTGCGTGCATGCGTGCCCGGCGTCTTTGCCCGTCGAAAAGCTGGTAAAGATCCGTTCTGTGGAGTGCACCGCCTGCATGGCCTGCATCGCGTCCTGCCCGGCAGAAGGTGCACTGCGATTCTCGCTCGCGCCCGATGGCGTCCCCACCGCACTCGGGACTTCGGCGCTGCCTCGTCCGAGCGCCACCACGCTGCCGCGCTTTCGCCGTCCCGTGACGCCACTCGCCATGGCCGCTATCATCGCCTTTATTTTTCTCGGAACCGTCCTCGTCGCCCACACCACCAATCACTGGCATACCAACATTCCCAACTCGGTTTACCAGGAATTGGTTCCCAACGCCGATCAGGCCACCCACCCCGGCTATTGAACCGAGACATTGCGATTCGGTGTGAAGCTTCAACACTTTGTTCAGATCCAGGCCCGCATTAGCCCTTGTTTTAACCCTCCATACATCTCGCATATTCTGGGACGGGGTTTCGACCTTTTGGCGGAGTGATTCGTCTACCCAATGAGGGCTGGTGTCATTCTCCTCCGCCGGTGCTCAATCGTTGAGGAGCAAGAACTTATGCAATTTCGTGCGATGAAGGGCGGGTCAGCAGTCCTGGCAGCATCGGTGCTGGCCGCAGCCGCCGTGGCGGCTCCGCAGGCGCAAACGCAGCCGGCGCAAACGCAGGTGGTTCGATACCTGGGCACGGTCACGGCCATCAGCGGCGACACGCTGACCGTCAAGACCGACGCCGGCCAGGTAAATACGGTTGAGGTTCCATCCACAGCCCAGCTCAAACGCATCGCGCCGGGACAGACCGATCTGAGCAAGGCCGAGGCCCTCGACTTTTCGAGCATCGCCACGGGTGACCGCGTCCTGGTGACGCTCGATCCCAATGCAACCGGGGGGACCCCTCAGGCACTCCGCATTATCGCCATCAAGCAGGCCGACGTGGCCAAAAAGCAGCAGACAGAAGCCGAGCAATGGAACCAGGGAGTGCATGGACTGGTGAAGAGCGTCGATGCGTCCTCTGGAGTCATCGTCGTCAACGTTCGCGCTAGCGCCGTAACGAGAGTGGTCACGGTGAATACCACGAGCTCCACGGTGTTGAAGCGCTACGCACCCGGCTCGGTGCGCTTCGAAGAGGCGCAGCCTGCTCCGATTGGCGCGATCCTGCCGGGCGACCAGCTGTGGGCTCGCGGCACGAAGAATTCCGATGGGACAGCCATCGCGGCAGACGGCATCGTTTCAGGCAGCTTCCTTAACATTGCCGGCACGATTCTCTCCACGGATAATTCCGCTTCGACCTTGACCGTGAAAGATCTGGCTACCAAGAAGCCAGTCACGATTCGCATCTCTGCCGACGCGCAGATGCGGCGTCTCGACGACAAAGTTGCGGCGTTTCTGGCCGCGCGGCTCAAGAGCGGACAGGCCGGAGGACAAGGCGGTGGGCAGGGAGCCGCGAGCGCCGGCAACGGAGCAGGTGGTGGCGCACAGCGCAGTTTCAGCCAGAGCGGCGGAGGTGGCGCGGGACGGATGGATCTGGAAACAATTCTGGAGCGCGCGCCGGTGATCCAACTCGCCAGCCTGCAGAAGGGCGAAGCCGTGATGATCGTGGCCACCAAGGACGCCTCAGGCGTGAGCGCGGTCAGGCTGCTGGCCGGAGTGGAGCCGCTGCTCGAAGCACCCCAGGCGCAAGACCTGCTTTCGAATTGGAGCCTGAGCTCCGGCGATTCCGAGGCCGCCGCCCAGTAAATCCATCATTTTTTCATTCATCCGCAAGCGAGGGAATTTTGCATTCAAAACCGAATTACCTGACCCCTTTGATCGTTGCCTCTTTGATCGCGTTTTCCGGCGCGGCCGTGCGGGCGCAAGCAGCGCCTGCGGGTGCAACTCCACAAACAGCACCCGCGATGCAATCTACAGCGAATCAGGCGAGCCCCAACTCTTCAGCGCCTTCTCCAGCGCCTGCGCCGGCCACCGGCGCCCAAGCTACTCCAGCAGTGACAGGGTCGCTGCACGGCCACATCCTCGACCCCACGGGCGCGCTGATTCCCGGAGCGCAGGTGACGGTGGAAACCACTGCCGGCAAGAACGCGGGCAACGCGACCGCCGACTCCGCGGGCGGATACCAGGTGCGCGGGCTCGCGGCTGGAAGCTATGTGATTGAGGCCAGCTTTTCTGGTTTTGCGCCGTTTGTCTCTGCGCCGATTTCCCTGACCGCAGGGCAAACCAAGAACATCGACATCAAGATGGCGATTGAAGCCGCCCAGCAGGAGGTCGTTGTAACCGACGAGGGCGGCCCGACGGTGAGCACGGAGGCCGGCGCCAATTCGAACTCCATTGTGCTCAAGGGCGCTGACCTGGATGCGCTGTCGGACGATCCCGACGAGCTGTCAAGCGAATTGACAGCACTCGCCGGCCCTTCTGCGGGCCCCAACGGCGGGCAGATTTATATTGACGGATTTACAGGCGGTCAATTGCCGCCCAAGTCCGCCATCCGCGAGATTCGCATCAATCAAAACCCGTTTTCAGCGGAATTCGACAAAATTGGATACGGGCGCATCGAAATTCTCACCAAGCCGGGCACAGACACTCTGCACGGGCGCGTCTTCGGCCAGGGAAACGACAACGTCTTCAACACCGGCAACCCGTTTACAGCGGAGTTGCCTTCCTACTACAGCTTTCAATACAACGGCTCGGTTAGCGGCGCGATGTCCAAATGGGCCTCGTTCTTTTTCAGCGTGGAGCAGCGGGACACGCAAACTGACAACGTGTTTTACATTCCCAACGGGCCCATCTACGACGAAACCAGCAACATGTGGTCGATCAGCCCCGGCGTGGTTTCAGGAAGTCTCTTCAGCCCCGCCAATCATCTTGAAATCTCGCCGCGCGTCGACCTGCAACTCGGGCAGAAGAACACGCTGACGTTGCGCTACCAGTTCTACATCAACAACGTGAAAGGCTCACTGAGCTCGACGGCGCTGCCATCCACCTCCGGCACCAGCGATTCGCTGGAGCATTCAATACAACTGGACGATACGCAGGTAATCAGCGACAAGATGGTGGACGAGACGCGCTTCGAATACCGCCGCCAGAACTCGTCTAGCGCGCCGGTGAGCTCCGCGCCTGGCTTTGGTCCTGCCGGGAATGCGCCGAGTTTCAGCGTGCCCAGAGTGTTTTCCGCCGGCGCCAACTCGGGCCAGACATCCTCGTCGCACTCCGATCATTTTGAGCTGCAAAACTATCTAACGCTGAGTGAAGGCAAGCAGGCCATCAAAATGGGCGCCTGGCTTCGCGACGACCGCGAGGCCCAGTCGACAGACTCGAACTTCAACGGCGGATTCACCTTTCCGTCGATCACGGCCTTTGTGAACACGTGGAACAACTGGGCGAGCAACCAGCCGCTCGGCACCAACTGCCCTGCGAACACCGCGGGCGGGTGCTTGCCAACCAAGCTCACCTACACCACCGGGCCGTTTGCATTTCAGGGGAATGTGTTCAACGCCGCGCTCTTTTTCCAGGATGACTGGACAGTGAGCAAACTGCTCACGCTTTCCGGTGGGTTGCGCTGGGAGGGGCAGAACCACATTGCCGATCACAGCGACTGGGCTCCGCGCGTGGCGTTCGCCTACGCACTCGATGGGCACAAGAAAGGCTCGACGCCCAAGACTGTGCTGCGCGGCGGCTTCGGACTGTTTTACGACCGCTTCGCCACGAACGATCTGATGGACCTGGAGGAGCTGAACGGCACAGCCAAGAGCCAGAAGCAATTCATCATCACCGATCCCACCTGCTTTAACGGGATGAGCCTGAGTTTGATCAACGGCGGAGTCGCCTCATGCGGCTCGGGCAACGCGCGAACTTCCGCGATCAACGCGATTTCGCCAAGCTACCGCTCGCCCTATCTGGCGCAGCTTGGCATGAGCGTGGAGCGGCAGGTAACCAAGGCGGCGACGGTCACGTTCACCTACATGCACACTTCCGGTTTTCATCAACTGGCGGTGCGCGACTCGAACGCCTATCTGCCGGGAACCTACCAATACGGCAGCGCAACGCTCACCGGCACGCGGCCCGATCCGTCGCTGGGCATCGTGGACCAATACTTCCCCGAGGCGGTTTTAAACGAGAATCAGGTGATTGTGAATATCAACGCGCGCTTCTCGCCCAAACTGAGCGTGTTGGGCTTTTATGCGGGGAGCTGGGCGAACTCGGATGGCGGCGCCGGGTCGAACCCGTCGAATTCATACGATTTGAGGCAGGATTACGGGCGCGCTCCGTTTATCCGGCCGCAGTGGCTGTTTCTGATGGGCAACTACAACGGCCCGTGGGGAATCACCTTCAACCCGTTTCTCATTGCACAGGCGGGACGACCCTACAACGTCACCTCGCCCTACGATTTGACCGGCGACAACTTCTTCAACGATCGGCCGTCGTACACGAGCGCGTCCCCGACGACGAGTAATGTAGTCGGGACGAGTTTCGGAACGCTGAACCTTGTGCCCGCAGCCGGAGAGAGCATCATTCCCGTTTCGCTCGGAAACAGTCCATCCGCGGTTGCGGTGAACCTGCGCGTGGGGCGGATCTTCGGGATCGGCCCCAAGGTCGCGTCTCGGAGGTTCGCCACGGCGGCCCGCCCGTGGACCCCCCCGGGGGCGGCGGGCGCGGCGGTGGTCTTCGGCGGCGGATTTGGGGGCGGTCCCTTTGGCGGCGGCGGTGGTGGTGGGCGCGGCGGCTTCGGCGGGGGCACAAACGCGAACAACAAGAAGTATTCGCTTAACTTCAACGTGCAGGCCCTGAATCTGTTTAACGACATCGACCTGGGCACGCCGGTGGGCGGAATTCAGCCGACGTTCAATCCGAGTACGGGGCTTTACGGGCCGGGTCCGCAGTTCGGCAAGTCGGATGGCCTGGCCGGAAGCATCTTCTCCACCAGCTCGGCGGCGCGGCGCATCTTTTTCCAGGCGGCGTTTCAGTTCTGAAGACGTTGAACAGTGAACCGTCCGCTGACCACCGTTCACCGTTCACGAATAAGCTCTTCGTAGAGGGCGAGCCATTGGTCCGCAGTCGCGTCCATGCTGAAGTGTTCGACGATGCGCTGGCGGGCGGCGCGGCCGCGGGTGGCTAGCTCTTCCCTGCTCTGCCTCATAGTCGAGAGCATCGCATCGGCCAGCGCCGCAGAATCTTTCGCCGGCACGATAAGGCCGGCATCTCCCACTAGTTCGCGCACACCGCCCACATCGGTGGCGACCACGGCTTTAGCCATCGCCATTGCCTCGCCCACGGCGAGCGGCATTCCCTCCCACGCCGAACCGGAGACAAAACCATCGGCCGCGTCAAGCAACGCGGGCATGTCGCGTCGCGGGCCGAGCCAGCGGACGGAGTCACGGAGTTCATATTCGCTGAGCAATTGCTGCAAAGCTGCGATCTGACCCACCGCAGCGTCCCCCGCGATCCACAAACGCGCATCGCCGCGCCCTGAGCGCACCTCTGCAAAGGCCTGCAAAAGATTTGGATAGTCCTTAGCCGGTGCAAGGCGACCGACGGCGAGCCAGACAAACTCGGTTTCTTCCCTGGCGTCAGAAACACCGATTTCCGCTCGAACCCGCGCGCCTCTCTCTTCGTTCGGAGCGAATTCATGGGCGTCGATGCCGTTGAGAATCACCGAGCACTTGCGACGCGGCACGGCGCCAATGCGAATGAAGCGATCGGCGGCGGCCTGGCTCACGGCGACGGTGCGCCGGCTGAGGAAATCTGTGAGGCGGTAGGAGAGCATGCGATGCCATCCGCCCTCATATACGTTGTGTACGGTGGAGAGCACGACGAACCGGGGCGCGGCCAGCCGAAGCAATCGCGCAAAAATGTTCGAGTGAAACCCGTGGCTGTGGACCACATTGGGGCGAAACTCGCGAAGAAACGCGCGGCCGCGCTTGAAACCAGCGAGTATACTGCCTGGCGTTTTGCGAACATTGAGGTGAAGGCTGGGAATCGTGGTGGGCCACTCTGCTTCAAGGCGCGGCATGAGCACAAGCAATGCGACGGTGTGGCCACGCGCGGCCATTCGATCCGCCAGGGCCAGCGCCTGCTTTTCTGCCCCGCCCACGCCGAGCGACGAGAGCAGGTAGACGATACGCATGGGATCCGAACCTTGCTGGACGCCAAATACTGTTTAAAGCTAAGCGCTATTGAAAGGCTTATCTCTACTTGAATATTGTCCGGATCGATGATACCGCAGATTTCGCAGCCATGGCTGGCCGGGAGAAGCGAAGGGCAAGAGGGGTGTCGATTGCGAATAGCCCGGGGCCCAAAATCATGATCAGCAGGGCGGCAAACCAATAGTTGTAAGCGTCGGCACCCTGAAACTTGTCAGGGTCAGAGAGAACGGCGAAGAATGCGGGCTTTTCCGCCGCCAGGAAGGCAACCGTCATGTTGATGAAAAGCACCAGCGCTGTCAGGCGCGTGAGCAGGCCGACGGCCAGGAGAATCCCGCCGGCAAACTCCACGACGGAGACGAAGAGAGCGGTCTGATGGGGCATGGGAAGATTGAGCGTGGCGAAATACTGGCCGACGCGATCGAGATGATGCAGCTTGCCCCAGCCATCCGTCGCGAACTGCCAGCCCCAGTAGAGGCGAATGGCTAGCAGCAGCGGGCTCTCAAGTTTTTTGAGAAACATGCGCATGCCGCCGTATGCGACGTTTGCGGTTCGTACAAGGACTGACATAGAACTCCTTCGTAACGCGAATTCAGCGTGGGAAATTTGAAGCCGGCTCAATCGCAGGCGTGACTGCTATCCCAGTCCCCAGTAGCAAGCGCCCTAGGGCACTAAACCATCAGCCCTCGCCGCCTACGCGGCACAAATCCAGCCCAGCTCGGCCCAACTGCCAAACCATTGTTGTACGCGCTCGGGGCGCTGCCGCTGAGAGATGCGCGAACCAGCAAAACCGGCCTCGATCGCCGCGCCGAGAGCGCGGCCATCACGCAGCGCGACGAGGGTCTGAAATTCTTCGCGCGCGATGCGCCGGTAATAAACCGAAAGATCGACGCGATGCACGGCAAGCCACGTGGGGCGGGGGCGCAACTTCGGAATTGCGACGTCTTCGCCAGAATCTTCGTGCGCGACACCAGCTTCGCTGGTCTGGCGTTTCTCGCGTTTGTGCAGTTCCAGCACCAGGTCGTCTGCAGCGTAGCTCAAGGCGACAAGTTGCAGGCAGGGCTGCAGGGCGAGTTTCGACTCACCTTGAAGCGCCGCGATCTGTCGCTGCGTGAGAGGATCGCGCTCCGGCGCATCAAAGGCTTCGACACACGCCCACTCGATCCGGACCAGATCCACGGCGAGCCGGTGACGGCGGCCGGCGTGTTCGGGATGAGCGCTGAGCCACTCGGGGAGCTTCGATCCCAGGTTGCGCAGCGTGAAGGAGCGGCTTGGATGCTCGGTGAGATACGCAATGCTGAGCGCCTCAAAGCGGCGCTCTCCAATCAGAGCGCGCAGCGCTGGAAAGTCCTCAGCCAACGCACCAAGCACGCGATACCAATACTGCCGGTTGTATATTTCGAGGCGTTCGAAGGCCGAGAGCCGCGAGTTGGGAGCAATGAACGAGGCCGCAACTTCGGTCATCCGCCGGCCGTCCGGCGCGGTCGCGCGCATGTTGTCGTCTTTCGTGAGCGGCTGCATCACCGCCGAGGCCATCTCGCGCTGAAGCGACTCCAGGTCCATGGTCTGCGCTCTCATTTTGCCGCTCCGACAAGTTCGGTGGCGTGTGGCTGCAAATAGCGCTCGGCCTTCTTCGCTTCCGTGTGGACCTCTTCGAAACTGGGAATATGATCGTCCCACTCAAGGAGCGTCGGCGTGGGCCCGCAGCGCTCAATGGTGCGCGCATAAAGCTGCCACACGGGATCGATGACCGGATGATCGTGCGTATCGAGAATGTACTTTTCGTATTTGGAGTGGCCGGCAATATGGATCTGTGCCACGCGGTGCGAGGGCACTGCATTCACGTAATCCATGGGATTGAACTCATGATTCATCGCGGAAACATAAACGTTATTTACATCGAAAAGAATTCCGCAATCGGCGCGCTCGACCACTTCGGTCAAGAACTCCCATTCGGTCATCTCGGATCCGGTGAACGCGGCGTAGGAGCTCACGTTTTCGACAGCGACGGGAATCTCAAGATAGTCCTGCACCATGCGCACGCGCTCCACAGTGCGTTCGACGGCTTCCCAGGTGTAGGGCAGCGGAAGCAGATCGTGGGTGTAGGTGCCGTCGACCGAGCCCCAGCAGAGATGATCGCTGAGCCACGGAGTTTTGGTGCGCCGCACGAGTTGCTTCAGCCGCTTCAGGTGCTCCGGATCGGGTGCGGTCACCGAGCCAAAGTACATCGACACGCCGTGCTGAACGACTCTGTATTGTTCCAGGATGCGATCGAGCGTCGCCAGCGGCCGGCCGGCATCGATCATGTAGTTTTCCGAGATGATTTCAAACCAGTCGACGACCGGCTTGCGGGAAAAGATGTGCTCGTAGTGAGGAATGCGCAGGCCGATGCCGACGCCGTGGTCCTGATACGCATTGAAGCGATTGCCGGGCATAAAGAGACAGAGATCAGAGTACGGTGAACGGTGGGCGGTGGACGGTGGACGGTGGACGGTGGACGATGATCAGTTGATCAGTTGTCAGTTGTCAGTGACGAGCGGCCTGCAAAATTAAACGGCGCAAAAGACTGTGAGCCCCGTATGCCGACCACCGATCACCGACAACTGACCACTGTTTGTTCCCTGACAACCGATCACTGCTTTTAGACCAGGCCCGGCATCGCGGAGCCGTCAGTGGCGCAGCCGCCCTTGCCCTTGCAGCTGTTCTTGCCGGAGCAACCGTTGTCGCCGGACTTGCAGCCGCCCTGGCCTTTACAGTCGTTTTTGCCTTTACAGGAATGCTTGGTGGTGTCCTGGTCGAAGCTGGTGTAGCGAAGGCCGGCCTTGGCAGCCTTGACCTGGTTGGCCTGCGGTGTGGCTTGCGTGGCCGCATGGGCCGCGACTGCGCTGCCACCGGCGAGACCGGCGAGCGCAGCAGTGAGGAGCATTGCATTGAACTGGTTCTTCATGGCGTTTTTTGACCTCGTATGGGGATGGCGCGGAGTTTCACCGCGGGTTGGGGAAGGCAGGATGGTGAGAGCGATTGTGGAACCGCCCAACTTCGTCCACCCCGCAGTATTGGTGGTACGCAACCTTTGAGTGCCTGCGCGCAAAAAGGTTACACGGAAAAACGCGCGGCACGATGAATTTATCACTTTCGGTCGTAACCTGGCTCGCGAAATTGTCATCCCATTGTCGTTTCGCTGCCCAGGGCGATTGGCCGCCGCACACCTTGTGCGCTACCCTGTTTTAGCCGTTGGTCGGTTTGAGTATTGTTGCGTTCGGAAGGTTGCTGCGCGGAGAGCTAGCCCATTTGGGGCTTGGTTGCGCGCCTGTGTACTCGGGAGGTCGATTGCAAAGCACAAAAGGATTGGCAGCGGTTTCGGGCGCGGCGATGGTGATGGCGCTGTTGCAAAGCTTGTGCACGGCGATTCTAACTATCAACGGGATTCGCGTGGGAATTGGCGTTGCTGCACTTGCCGCTAGCAGCATCGCCGCGCCATTGCTCTCATTTCATCGCGACGCCATTCGCATTCCCATGCTATCGATTGCAGTAGTCGGCGCGGTGGTTAACCTGGCCGTGCTCGCCTGGGTATGGCACCTGCGCGCTCGGCCCGAATCCCAGTGGCGCACGCAGCCGGTCACGAAGAAACAGCGCTGGTCGGAGCGTCTGCAGGTGACAATGGCCCTTGCTACGTTATTTCTGGCAGGGCTGGAAATCTACACGCATCCAATCGTGAATCACGGAGCGTCTGCGTTCTAAGGGCCGGCAGGGACACTTCCAACCTTTTCAGCCGAAATGAATGGGGTAATCCAGGTTTGGGCTATGGGCCGGACACTTCCATTTCTTTTTCCAGCCGCCCGTGCAGCCTCTCGCTAAATCCCGAGGGCAACTCGAAGACTCGATCGTCCGCGTAGAGCACCACAACGTTTCGTGTTGAGTCGAGCACCGCTGAGCAGATCTCGCACGTCTCGAGATGCTTGTCAATTTCGGCGCGCAACCCCGCGTCCACCTCCCCGTCGATGTAGGCGGAGATTTGCTCCCACACGTGTTTGCAGTCGATCCTCATCTCGACTCGTCTTTCCTTGCCTTGGCCCACCCAAACAGCTTGCCCCGCTTGGGCGCAAACCCTTTTAGCCGCGGCGCTAGGCTGCGCTGTAAAAGCGCCCGCGCCCGGTGAAGGCGGACTTTGACCGCTCCCTCGGCGATGCCGAGCGCAGCGGCAGTCTCACGCACGTCCATTTCTTCGATGTCCCTGAGCAGCACGACGTTACGGTAAATCTCAGGCAGCCCGTCGATGGCCTGGCAGAGGACGGCCGCAAGCTCTTTCTGCTCCAAAATCTGATTCGGCACCTCGCGCCAGCTGGTCAGGATAGCCGGCGTAAAGTCGCCGCCCTGGTCCTCGGTGAGCGCGTCGAGCGAGTCCTCACGGCGCGTTTCGGCCTTGCGAAGCCGGCCCAGGCCCTCATTGCGCGCGATGGAGAGTACCCATGTCCGGAATTGCGACTCGCCACGAAACAGGTGCAGGTTGCGGTAAATCTTTATAACTGCCTCCTGCGCCGCATCTTCGGCATCAGCCTCGTTGCGCAGGATCGACATCAAGAGAAAGAAGATAGGCCGCTCACAGGGGCGGATCAATTCATGAAAAAGCTGCTTTTCCCCGGCCAGAATGCGGCGGATACAGTCGGCCTCGAACTCCGGATTGGGGGCATTCTTCATCTTGTCGTCGGGGATCGGGTCTGGAACGGGCGCCGACAGCATGTCGATGGCTGAAAAGCCATTGGAGAGACTATATCGCGGCCGGGCAGTCGGGGTCCCGGGCGTCCACGAAAACCGCTTCCGGCGCTCTGAATGGCCCGGTTGACAATCATTTCTGGCGGATCAAAAAGAATCCTTGCAAAAAAAACATGGTTTGGGCTGTACAATCCCTTGCAAGGAGTCTTATGGCCGGCGACATGCAAATTACGTGCAGCGACTGTGGGCAGGAATTCACCTTCAGTTCTGCCGATCAGCAATTCTTTCAGGAACGCGGTTACTCGACACCAAAGCGTTGCAAACCTTGCCGTCAGGCGAAGAAGGCCGATCAAGGGGGATCCGGCCACCGTTCGGCTCCTTCACAGGGAACGCCTGTGATTTGTTCGGGTTGTGGCCAGCCAACCACCGTGCCTTTTGAGCCGCGTGGCGATCGCCCGGTTTACTGCCGAGATTGCTACACGGCGCGCAAGGGCACCGGGGGCGGAGGACGCGGGCGTTAATCGCGCCTAGGAACGCGGACTGGTTCATTTTTTGGGCCGCGGCGGCAGGTTCATTCGCTGCGGTTGAGTGCAGATGTGTACAGGGGAGTACTGTCGCGGCAACGGCTGCAGCACTGCTCTTTGTACGCGCTTTTTTGCGACCCCGCGATCCCTCCCTTCTATCTTCCGTGTCAGCCCGCCGAAATGGAATGTACGATCACTCCTGCGCGTCGACCCGGAGGGGTTGACTCTGCGTATTCGATTACCTATCGCAAGCAAGGTCGGAAATGGACAGACGACCCATGGCCCGATAAACTGCTGGTACGGACCCCCCTCGACATCCGTATAGACAAGGAAATCTTCCCAGGCTATGGCCACGCAGCTCTCTTTCACCGGATTCGCCTGGAAAAATCTCCGTCGGCGGCGTCTCAGAACGCTCCTCACTTTGTGTGGTATTACGATGGGTATTGGGGCATTTGTGGCATTAGTGGGGTTTTCGCGATCATTTGAACAGGAATGGCTGCGGCTCTATCAGAGCTCGGGCACCGATATTGCTGTCCTCGAATCCAGCTTATTCAATAGCTCGATTGATGAGTCGCTGGGCCCGAAAATCAAGGCTCTTCCCGAGGTGGCAGCGGTTTCGCCGCTGGTCTTTAATCTCATTGACCTGACGCCCGACGTGAATGCTTTGGTCTACGGATGGACGGCGGACTCCTACGAGATGGATGCCCTTCACTTTACGTCGGGCACTCGCTTCCGCGCCGGCCAGCCGGAGGTAGTGCTGGGCGATCTGCTGGCGCAAAACCTGAACAAGAAAATCGGCGATTCGATCATCATTCTTGGCGAGACGTTCACGATCACGGGAATCTTTCACGGAGGCACGGCGCTGGAAACGGGCGCGGTGATCATGCCGCTCGACCAGATGCAGAACATCTCCAGCCGACAGGGGAAAGTGACTGCGTTTCATGTGCGGCTTCGGCCCACGCCGGTCGGGGAATCGTATGAGCACTACGTAGCGCGCGTTCAGGCGGAGATTGACGCGCTCGAGCCCAGCATTCGGGCAGAGCCTGCCGCGGAACGCGCATCCAATAACCAGATTGTGGACATTGCCCACTCGGTGGCCTGGGGCACATCGTCCATTGCCCTGCTCATTGGCATCGTGGGCATTGCCAACACCATGGCGATGTCAGTTTTTGAGCGCACGCGCGAAATCGGCATTTTGCGCGCGCTGGGTTGGAAAGGCAGGCATGTGATTCTGCTCATCCTCACTGAAGCGGCTGGCCTTGGCATGGCCGGCGGCTTGCTCGGCATCGTTGTAGGATTGGGCGCCTTGTGGATCCTCTCCATCATGCCGGAGACCGCGAGCGTGGTTTCGATTTCCGTCTCGCCGGTTCATCTGGTTGAATCGCTGCTCATCGCCATCGGATCTGGACTCGTGGCTGGAGCGTATCCCGCGTGGCGGGGCGCGCGCCTTTCGCCAGTGGAGGCGTTGCGCTATGAGTAGCCCCATCCTGGAAGCGCGCGGACTGGTCAAGAGCTATGACGACGGGCGCGTCGCGGCTTTGCGCGGAGTGGACGTTTCGATCGAAGCCGGCGAATATCTGACCATCAGCGGACCCAGCGGAAGCGGGAAATCCACGCTGCTGCATATGCTGGGCGGCCTCGATTCGCCGAGCAGCGGTGAAGTTCTCTTCCGGGGATCGCCGCTGGGTACCGTGGTGAACCTGGACAGTTTTCGTTCCCGCCAGGTCGGATTCATTTTCCAGGCATTTCACCTGCTTCCCACTCTACGCGCGGTTGAGAATGTGCAGGTGGCCATGCTGGCAGTCAACGGCCGAGCCAATCATCGCGTCGAGCGTGCATCCGCCCTCCTTGAGGAGATGGGCCTGAAGGATCGCATGCAGCACTATCCGAACGAGCTCTCGGCCGGCGAACGACAGCGCGTGGCCATCGCCCGCGCCCTGGCAAACGATCCGGCCATTCTTCTGGCCGACGAGCCCACCGGCAACCTGGACAGCGTCAACACCGGCCACATCATGGAGATTCTGCGCGCCATCCGCGAGCAGCGCGGCATGACACTGGTGATTGTGACCCACGAGAACGACATTGCCTTGAGCGCTCCACGCCACATTCGCATCCGCGACGGCAGGATCGAGGCATGAGAACCGCGCGAAGCGTGAAGGCCTTGCGTGCGGCCGTGGCATTGCCGGCTCTCGTTCCGGCTTTGTGGGCCCAAACCGCAAATGTCAACGATCTTCTGGCCACCGCTCGCAAACAGATTGAGAACGCCGACTTCCGCGTCACCGGCCATTTGATCGCGATTGACCCGAGCGGCGCGCGCGTGAGCTATCCCATCACCATCAAAACGCACTGGTTCCCCGGCGAGCTGCTCATGTTTGTCGATCTCGGACAGCCCCCCGGGACGCATCGCGAAATGCGCCAACATGTTCTACTGGAGATGCGCGCCAACGGCGACCATACAATTCGCATCGCCGACCCCGGCGACGCATCCCCACTCCTGCTGACTTTTGAGAAGTGGAACGATGATCTGCTTGGACCGGGGTTCAATTACGAGGACTTCATGGAGCAGCAATACTTCTGGCCCAGCCAAACATCAGAGGGGATGGTGAAATTCGGCGCGCGCAATTGCGACGTAGTCAAGAGCACGCCCGGTGCGGAGTTTCGGACGCACTACGCAGAAGTGAAGACCTGGATCGATCCCACAATCGGCTTCCCTGTCTACGCGGAAAAAACGCTCAAGCACTCGGGGTCTGTGAAAGAATTCACATCGTACGGCGTGCGCCAGGAAGAGGGTCATTGGTTCGCGCACCAGGTTGAAGTGAAGACGCGCGGCCAGGCCGGTTCAACGTTGTTGATTTTCGACCGGGGCAGCGCCAAAGCGAAGCTCACGGCTGCCGACTTCAGTCCGGCCGCGCTCACACACTTTTAGGAGACTCATGCACGCCGTCCTTTGGATCGTCGCCTTCGCAGCAGTCGTGCTCGCGGCCGGTGTGCTCTACCAATGGATTGGTGGTCGGCGCGACCGGCGGCGCTTTACGGCTTCGGGACGCTGGGTGACCATTGGAGACGGATCCAAGCTCTATCTCTTCGAGATGGGCGCGGGTGAGCCGACGGTTCTGTTCGAAGCAGGTTTTGGCGCCACGCACCTAAACTGGCGAGGTGTTCAGGAGGCGATCGCCGAGTCAGCGCGCACCGTTGCGTACGATCGTTGCGGCCTGGGCTGGAGCAGCCGCTGCCGCACCGCCCGCATTCCCGGAAACATTGCCGTGGAGTTGCACCAGACGTTGCACCGCGCCGGACTCAAACCGCCTTTTATTCTGGTTGGACATTCGTTTGGCGGGCTGGTGATGCGACGCTACGCGCTGCTTTATCCCGATGAAGTCGCCGGTGTTGTGCTCATCGATCCCATGCGCTGCAATCAATGGCCCCCGCTTGACCCCTCAAAGCAATCTCAGATCGATTTGGGCCACCGGCTGATCCGCTTCGCCCTACCTGTCGCCTCTTGCGGCCTGGCACGCCTGATGGTGAGCTTGTTGTTCTGCCGCGCAAGCCACATCTCCGACCAGATCGTCGGAGCCGCGGGGGCTCAGAAACGCCACGTGCTGACGCGGATCAAGACCGAAGTCAGAAAGATGCCGCGAGAGGTGTGGCCAGCAGTTGCGGCCCACTGGTCGCGCCCCGGATTTTACGCTGGAATTCGCAGCCACATCTCATCGATTCCGGAAACAGTTACCGAGATGGACGCGGTGGGGCCGATACGCGACATTCCCGTCACCGTGCTTACCCCTGCCAATACCACTCCGCTCTCGCAACAGGATCTCGACCGCATTGCGGACTCAGCGAACCAGGTCTTCGCCCGCAACAGCGAGCACTGGATACATCTTGACGAACCCGGCCTGGTGATTGATTCCATTCGCGCCATGGTGGCCGCCGCGATTGCTGAAACAGTCGCCGCAGACTAACCTTTTGGGAACCACTCCCACACTCGCCCAGCCTCCAGTATCAGCCAACGTGCGGCGTCTGCGTCAGCCGTCACATCCTTACAGAAAAACCCTCGCTATCCTGTAACAAATCATCCTGTTCTTGGCTTTTTTACGATGGGGGGCGAAGACCGTATGGAAGTGAAGGTCTGTCAAATTGAAGGCGTAAAGTTCGACATCGAGACTCGGTCACACCACATCGCGTGCGATCAGCCCCCGGAAAATGGCGGCACCGATTGCGGCATGACTCCGCCGGAGTTCTTGCTCGCCTCGCTGGGCTCCTGCGCTGCTTTTTATGCTGCGGAGTATCTGAGAACCCGCAATCTGGCAAAAAGTGGACTCGAAGTTTCAGTGAGCGCGGAGAAGCTGCTAAAGCCTGCGAGGCTGGGCAACTTCCGCGTGCTCGTAACGAGCCCTGTTGTGCTCACCGCCGAGCAAAGCGAAGGAATGATGCGCAGCGTGCACCATTGCCTGGTTCACAACACGCTTCTTTCGACGCCCGAGATCAACATTGAGATTGCCGCCGCGGTCCTTCAGTAATGGTAGGGAGTAGCCAATAGGGAGTAGCCAGTAGAAAGCAGGAAGAGGGTTCTTTTCTATCCCCTGTTCCCACCTTCCTTTTCCCTGCTCCTACGAGATGCGCACGCTTTTGCCGCGTGAAAGCACAGCGCCCTTGCGGCGGCCCTTTGAGGCGAGGTCAATCTGCTTCCAGAAACCAATGAAATAATCGACGGCCGAGATGGTGGCGACCAGGGCGGCAAAGTAGATGGCCGCGACGGCATACCAGTAGATGGGGATCGTGAGCACGCCGATCTGCCAATGATGCCAGCCATGAGCGAGAATGGCCGACACCACCGAAACGATCTGGACCACGGTCTTCAGCTTGCCCAATTCGCTGGCCGTGATGGTGAACCCTTCAGACGCCGCGATGGATCGAAGGCCGGAGATGAGAAATTCGCGGCCGACGATGACCACCACGATCCAGACCTTGACCACCTGCGGGTTGTAGGCAACCAGAGCCACGAAGGCTGCCGTTACCATGATTTTGTCAGCGAGCGGGTCAAGCAGCATGCCCATGGTGGTGATCTGGCCGCGCTTGCGCGCCAGATATCCATCCAGCCCATCGGTGATTGACGCCAGCACAAAGAGAATCGACGCCAAAATCTCCTGCGTTCCGCCCGGTCCAGCCCAGGGAAAATGCGGCGACAGGATCCAGAGGAACAACGGGATCATGATGATCCGCGTCATCGTGATGGAGTTGGGGAGATTCAGTATAAATCCTTTGGAATCAATAGATGATTTCCAGAGCTGGCGATTCGATCACAAAGTCATCACGCAGAAAAACTGCTGATTCATGTCCGTGTGCCGACAACGGAAGCTACTACCACAACTATAAGCGTGATTGCTCGACATTCGCCAGAGTGCTCGCAGCGGCAAAACCCGGAGTGGGCGCGGCGCCGGCGACGGAGGTCACTCTGCATTTATGAAAAGGTGAAAGTGAGATAGATCTCCACTCGAATGCGGTCTGATTCATTTGTCGGCGGAGTTCCATTTTTTAGCAAGTCGCAGGAATCGCATGTTGCCAACTGGAATCTCTCGCAGGGGCGGCCCTTTTCGACGTTAGAATTCGATATAGCCATGCGACGAAACTCCAAGGCATCTGATTCTCCCGCTGCTCCGCAAGCCACGTTGCCGGTAGTTTGCATCGTCACGATGGACGAGGAGTTCCTGGATGTGCTGATTCCGGAGATCGCTCCCTGGTTCAATGTGATTGTTCACGACAGCTATGACGGCCTGGCACGTTTGACACGGGAAGCGGATATCGCGGCGGTTCTACTCGACATCGACACCCAAGGGGAAAACCCCTACGGGGGCTTGCCGGTTCTGAACGAACTGCGCAGGCTGAACGAGAACTTCACCCTTATTTCCATGAGCCGCGCGCGCACTCGCTCGGTGGAAAAGCAGGCGCTCGAGGCGGGGGCCGACGCTCATTTCCGTAACCCTGTCGATATTGCCGAGCTCCGCACGACAATTGTGGAAACACTGCGCTACCGCGCTGAAGAAGCGGAGCGCAACCGGATGCGCCAGCAATCGCTGGAATCGAGCCGCTTCCAGGATTTTGTCGGCGCCAGCGACTGCATGAGGCTGGTTTATGATGCCATCCAGCAGGTGGCTCGAAGCAGCATCAATGTGCTCATCCGCGGCGAGAGTGGGACCGGCAAGGAATTGGCCGCCCGCGCCATCGTGACGCTCAGCCCGCGCGCCAACAAAGCCTTTATCCGCCTCAACTGCGCCGCTCTTCCCGAGAATCTTATCGAGTCTGAGCTTTTCGGGAGCGAGCGCGGAGCGTTCACCGGAGCCACCGAATCGCGGCCGGGGCAGATTGAGCTGGCCGACGGCGGCACGCTCTTTCTCGATGAGATTGCCACTCTGACGGCCCCCTTGCAAACCAAGCTGCTTCGTGTGCTTGAAGACCATCAGGTGCAACGGCTCGGCGGGCGCGCCATGCGCAAGATCGATTTCCGTTTGATTTGCGCCACGAACGAGCCGCTCGAAGAGATGGTCCGGACCGGGAAGTTTCGCGAGGACCTCTTCTACCGAATTCATGTCATCCCTATTCAACTGCCTCCCCTCAGGGAGCGAGAGGGCGATATTTCCCTGCTTTGTGACTACTTTCTTGAAGTTCATTGCCTGGCCAATGGAGTACCCGTCAAACAAATGGCTGCGGATGCGCTTGCTGCCCTTGAAGAACATACCTGGCCTGGAAACGTGCGCGAGCTGGAAAATCTGATCCAGCGGCTGGTGGTGACAGTTCGCAGAGACGATATCCGTGCCAGCGACTTGCCTCTCCGCGTAACTGCCGAAAGCGTCGCTGCCCAGGAGGCCATTCTGGTGCCCGAGGAGGGAACCGATTTCGACGTCGAGATTCGACGGCTGGAGATTGCGCTGCTTTCTACGGCCCTGCGGCGCACCGACGGCAGCAAGGCTGCGGCTGCGCGGCTGCTCAATATGGATAACCAACGGATGAAGTACCTTTGCCGCAAATACGGGATCTGACAATGAAATGGGTGAATAATTAACCACCAATGGGGTAATTATTCACCCAACCAGTGGATTCCGGCATAGATGGCCGCCTAACCCGCATACCCTTTAAACCCCGAGGATTCAGGGGTTTGAAGATTTTGGCGGCATCGCGGCCAGTTTGGCATGCCAGATGCAATAGGTAAAGCGTCAAGGAATTCAAAACAATCTGGGGGAGAAAAACATTGGCAATCCCAAAGAAGTCTCTGATCGGTGGCACCACGAAACTCACCGCCAAAAAGCACTCCGCATCCGCTCCAACCACCGCCGCCAAGCTGGTTGCTGCACAAAACCTTGCAACGGCTGTTCGCCCCACTGCTAGAGTTCTCGCAGGCACCGGCATTCGCGCCGCCAGCAGAACTTTCACCGCTAGCGGCATTCGCGCCAGCAAAACTTTGACCGCCAGCACCGTTCGCGCCGGCAGCAAGACTTTGACCGCTAGCACTATTCGCTCCGCCAAGGTTTTCACCGCAGCCCGCTATCAGTAAAACTGTCGGCGGACGCAGTTCCGATCGGCCCGGGCGTCCATCGCAGGCCGACCACGGATCAGCCAAAGATCGACATGGTGTTTTGAGAGAGAGGCGGTTCGAGCAGCCCTCCCAGTACCTAATGAACACCGATCCAACTTTCTCTCGCGTGCAAAAAGCTGCAATCGCGCAAGCGGTTGCAGCTTTTTGCTTTACCACCAAATGTGTGCTCTGAGCAGACCGGAGACCACGGTAAAGGCGCGCCCTGCCAAACTGCGCCTGATCCCAAAGACGACAGCGCGGCCGGAGACTCCAAATCCGGGGCTGCCTCCGGATTCCGGTAGCTCCATACGTGCGGTATAGAAGACCGGGAGCTTGATGCCCTTGTAATTCTGCGCGGCAACCAGGCCCTGAGGAAGATTGACTGCATCGCCGCCCGGCTGGGCGAGCGTAAGGTGAACCGGAGAAAAGCGGCCGGGAAGTTCCAGCGAGAGTTCCGCGCTTGCAGGAATACGCTCAAGAGCCGCGGAGGGAATGTAGACCCGCACCGCGCGCGGCCCATCGTCGGCCAAATCGATCAGGGGCTGTCCGGAACCAACGTTCTGACCGAGAAGTGCCGCGGGATCCCGCGTAAGCACGACTCCATTTTTCGGCGCTCCTACTGTGAGTGACGATTCCGCCTCCCCAGCGAGCCGTGCGAAGTGCAGTGCCCCGTTTTGCTGTGCGGCCGCCGAGCCGATGCTTTGCCCCTGCAATTCGGCGTTGAACGCCTGAAAGCTCGCGCTGCGGCTTTGTGCGCCGGCGGAGTTGGCCATGGACGCCGCCAGAGGACTGTTCATCGTTAACAGTGCCTGCCCTGCGCGCACCTGCTCTCCTTCGTGAACCAGAACGTCATTCACCTTTCCGGGAATGGCTGCGTGAAGGACTTCGGAGCGCATCGGTTCAATGACATAATATGCGTTCTCGCGATCGCGCCAGAGCGGAAGCAAGAGGAGCGCCATGATGATGCCGGCCGCAACAAGAGGAATGGGGCGGAGAAGCCGGGTTGCGCCGAGTTTCTGCTGCCAGAACAGCAGAGCCACATTGCGCAGGGAGCGCAGGCGTGATTTGAACATGAGAAAAAACAACATTCCGGAGGGAATGAGAGCGAATTCCGCCAGCCAGTGATAGCCGATGTTGAATGAGAGGCGAACGACAAGAAAAAGCAAGGTGTAACTGTAAATCCCAGAGGCGAGCGCGTAAAAAATGAAGAGCTGGACACGCCGGCGAGGTATCACAATCGTCTCCACCTGCAGGCGAAGAACGCGGCTCTGGAACCATCCGCTGAGGAAAGCAGTCGACCGCTCCTTGAGGTCTTGAATCCCGATTATCTCTGTCAGAAGATAATAGCCGTCGAGCTTGATGAGAGGATTGAGGTTCAAAACCACGACAGCGATCCCGCTCAGAAGAATCAGCTGGTAAGTGATATCGTGCAGCCACGCTCCTGGCGGGGTGTTCAACCATACCATCATCGCGAAGCCGCAGATCACCAACTCAATCCACATGCCGGCGATGATGGTGGCCACCCGCTGCAGCTTGGTGGCAGAGATCCAGATTTCGGTGACATCGCAGTAAAAGCATGGCGCAAGATAAAGGAACATGAAACCCATCTGGTGAACCTGCCCACCATAGTGCTTGCACGTGAGGCCGTGGGCCGTCTCATGGATAAACCCCAGAACGCAGACCAAAAGCCAGAATTCCACCAAGTCCGGGAAATCCTTGTGAACGAAGTTGAAATAGAGGGCGATGTCGGGACCAATAAAGCTCCAATTGGTTGCGAAAATGGAGGCTTCGAAGCAGAACAGCACGATGGCGGAGAGCGCGAACCAGCGATTGTAAACATACTTGCCCACGCGGCCATCGAGCCACGTCAGATAGCGATCCGGGTCCCATGCAGAAAAGCCGATGTGGGCCAGGCTCATTTTCGATTTGCGCCCTGCGCGGCGTCCGCGTTCAGCGGTCAGCTTCTGATTCAGCGCGATGTTTTTCTCCTGCGGAGTTTTGTACCAAAAGCCGGCGTCCTCCAGGGTGTTGGCAAACGACTGCACTTCTGCCGGGTCCATTGGCGCCCCGGTGCTGGCAGTAAACAGTTCGGCGATCTCCTGGTAAGATCGGACGCCGTCAAAAAGCAGGGCTAGCTGCCATTGAGGCGGGTCGAATCGGAAATAATTTCCTTTTTCCCGTTTGAAGGCGCCGACGATCGGTTCGCCGTCCAGCACATCGTCGCGGACAATGAGGTCGGGATCGAGGCACGGTGGACGACTGCGGGTAAGGCGAGCCTGCGGTATTTCCGGGAGTACGGCGTCTAGGGCTTCGCTAAGATTCATGGCGCGAGTCGGACCTGCATGGTCATTCCGGGCTTGAGCAGTGGAGAAGGATGGTCGACAGAGCCGATGACCTGCACGCTGCCGCTGGCCGGATCGACCACCGGACTTACACGATAAATGCGGCCGGCCTGGTGCAGGCTGGGGTAATCGGCAGTGGTCAGGTCAAGCGGCTTGCCGGCTGAAAACGAAGCCATCAGCGTTTCCGGTACGGTAAAGAAAACGCGCAGGGGGGCTTCGGCGGTAATCCAGAAGAGCGCGTCTCCGGCTTTCACCTCCTGGTCGGGACGCACGGAACTGCGGCCTACCACGCCTGCAAACGGGGCGACGATCCGCGACTGCTCCAGCTGCACTTGGTTGGCAGAAAGGTCAGCCTCCGCGGCGGCCTGCTCGCTCTGATAACGCTGTACCTGGGCGGTCGCCTCGTCGAGAGCCGTCTTCGCGATCTCCCAATTTTCCTGGCTGAGAATCTTCTCTTGGAAGAGCGCGTCGGCGCGTCGCAGTGCGGCGCGAGCGCTCTCCTCCTCGGCCTGCCAGTTGCGAACCTGAGCCTGGGCTTCGGCGATGTGCGCCTTCTGTGCGTCCACCGCCGAACGCAGAATCCGATCGTCCAGTTGGGCCAGGAGCTGCCCGGCTTTCACGTGGTCCCCAATCTGTGCGGCAACTTCGACAACGCGGCCGTTGCGCTCGGCGCCTACGTCGGCCTGCTGATCGGCCACCAGCGGCCCGGTGGTGGTGAAGGACTCTGGATCCGGCGCGCTCGGCGTTTGCGCGGGTGCCGGCGCTGGCGTCAGTGCCGGTGTGGCTGCGTTTTCCGGCGATCCAGACGATGCGGCAACGACAGGGGCCGGGGCATGCGAGTCGCAGCCGCTTGTCAGCAGCGCCGCCGAAGCCGCCATTGCCAACAATAGAGTTTTTCTGCGGTTCCTATCAAAATGCATGCGTCACCAGCCAATCATGTTCCAAACCGTCTGCCATATCCACAGAGCCGGCCGGCGCAGCAACACGTACCCCGCCGGCCTCAATCCGATGTAGATCTTTCCTTTTCCGCTCATTCCCGCACGAAGCATCGCGTCATGATTCGGCACCCGAACCTCGGCCGCAAAAGTGCGGTATCCATCGCCTGCGATCGCTTGAGGGCTCACCATGGACACCTGGCTGTGCCAGGTTCGTTGCGGATAGCTGTCCAGTTTGAACGCCGCGGACTGGCCGTCGCTCAGCAGCGAGGCATTTTGCTCGGGGACCGCAATCTGAATGACTGCCGATTCCAGGTCCAGCACCTGAGCAAAAGCTGCGCCCGCATCCAGGTGCTCACCTGCGAGATTCTGCAGGTTCGGTGTCACAACAATCCCTGCAATTGGCGACCGCAGTTGCGCGCTATCCAGGCGCGAGCGGGCCTGAGCAACTTCCGCACGGAGGTAGTCGGCATTGGCCCGGTCGGCGCCCGCCTGCGCGCTCCCGTGGGCCAAATCGTTCTCCATCGTGAGCAGCGACGCCTGATACCTGGCTTCGGCGGCGGCCAGGTCCATGCGCCATTGCCAGTCGTTGATGGCCCCCAGCACCTGTCCGGCGGCGACCCTCTGCCCCTCATGCGCGTATACATGGTCTACGCTCCCATCTACCGGCGCAGCCACGGTCACAAGATGCTGTGGCACCACCACGGCGTCCCCTTCAACACGCATCGGCAGCGGGCAGAAAATCAGGAACAGCGCCACAGCCGCCGCCACCACGGCGTAGGTCACGCGACGGCTGCGCGTCGTCCGCAACAAAGCGTTCCGTTTTTGCACCAGCGGCTCAATCAGGCTGATCAGCGGGACTTCGCGGTACAGCATCGCGTTGCGGATGGCCACCGTTGCCTGGCCGGAAAGAATCTTGATCATTTCCTTCTGCGGCAAATCTAGAAACTCCGCATCGCTGCTCTCGTAAATCAGCATTCCCACTCGGCCTTGGTCGTCATTCAGCGGCAAAGCATAGAGCCCGCGGTAGCCCGTTTCTTCAAAATGGCGTAAGACCTCCGGCGGAAGTCCAGAACTCTGGTCGGAATCTGTTTCCTCCTGCCATCGCAGGTCCAGCGCATCGGGCTGTGAAGAAAGCCAGTTCACCAGCGTCTTTACCCGCTCCACCGCAATATCGCCCATGGGCAGGTTGGTCATGCCCGAGACGGCCTTCAACTGCAAGCGCCCGCGGTGGTCGAGCGCGATCGCGCACAACTCGTATGGCAGAACACTCTGCGGGCTGTTCACAATGATCTGCAGCAGCCGATCCAGGCGCAGCGTCGAGGTAATCTCCGAACTCACCTGCACCAGGACCTTCAGAATCTCCAGCTTTCGCTCGGCGGTCATCAGGCTGGCGTTTTTCAGCGCACTGGCGATCGTCTCGGCCATCGATAACAGCAGGAACTCGTCGTCATCGTCGAACGGCCGGTCGGCGCGGTTGATCGCCTCCAGCACGCCGATCTCTGCCTCATCTTGCATCAGGGGAACCAACAGCGCATTGGTTACCGGTGGAGTCGCGCTCTCCTCTGGCCGCCTCGCATTGCGCGCCTGCAATCGCTCGTCGCTCTCATCGACGATGAGCAGCGGTTCGCCCTCTTCGGCCATGTCCGCAACGTAGCCCTCGCCCGGTGCTTCGATCACGCCCGCTTCCACCGTGTCATCGGCGCCCTCGCTCGAAACCAATCGCAGACTCGAGCCGTCAAATAGCCACAAATGCATCGCCTGGCACGGAAGCATGGCCGCGGCTTTCGTTGGCACCATCGCGATCACCGCATCCATCTCGAGCGTCGCGTTCAGTGACTTCTCCAGGTCGTACATCTGCGACATGCGGTGCACGGAATCCAGCAGAGTCTGCCGTTGCTGCTCGAACAGCTCACCCGACAGCAGCGCCGGTGCGGTCAAACGCGCAATCGGTGCAAGGTCCTTCAGTTGCCGCGCCTCGATCGCTCCCGAAAAAATCACGATCTCGAGCACGGCCACCAGTTTTCCGTCGTAATCCACGGGCACATAGGCCAACGCTCCGACCGTGCGCCTCGAGTGCAGGTGCGCGTAGTCTTCACGGCTCAGGCGATTCTTGTCGTAAACCTGCCCCTCAGCTGGAAACGATTCCGGCGCCTCAAACGGCCAGTTTCCCGCGTGCTGCACCTCTTCAAGCGAGATATCTCCCGCCGCGCCCACAACAGTCCACGGCGTAGGCTCGTTTTCAGGCTGATACCGATGAACCACGCAGGCGCTGTCGGGCAAGAGGCCGGCAATGGACGTGGCGATCACCGTGGCCCGCGACGCCACATCCGCCGCCATCAGCAGTTGGGCCGCCGTTTCGATGGCCGTTTCATTCACCGGCGGGACCGCGTATTTCACTTCATCCATCGGTGGCGTATCTCCGCAAACATCCGTTTATCGTGGTCTTGCTATAAAGCCGAGCGCTTCGGCTGTGGTTCGAGTTTGGCGGCAAATTCCGCGTCGCGCACAGAGCCCTGTGGCACCCAGAGGAAACCGGGAGCCCGGCCGTCTGCGTCGTCGCGCGCCAATCTTTCAGCCGTTCACGGCACGTGATCCGTTGCGCAGCCCAACCAATTTCCGCAGTTGGCACAATGATGCAAGGGCCCATCGATTGGCGCATCTCCCTTGGCCTCCAACCCCCCGCTTGACAAGAGGATGCATCGACGAGAATATGGTCACGAGCTTAACAAGCCAATCTCCCCCCGTAAAGTGGAATTTGAAAGAGAGAGATTTCTCGTGGATCTCGACATTATTGAGAGTGGAAGTGTCTGCACCCTAAAGGTCAAGGGCAAGCTCGTTTGCGGCGAACCGGTCACCCAGTTTCAAGACGCCTTCATGGGCGCGCTTTCGAGCGGCCATATTTTCCTGATTATCGACCTCGAGGCCGTCGCATTCATCGATTCCTCGGGGATTGGCTCGGTGGTCAATGCTCTGCGCACATCCACCAAGGCCGGAGGAAACGTCAAGCTGGTCAAGCCCACAAACTTCGTTTCCAAGATGCTCAAGATGGTCGGCGTCCTCGACCTCTTCGAAGTCTTCGACTCCGAAGCCGATGCCGCGGCCGCCTGCGCAAACTCCTGACGTCGCCTTCAGCGCTTCTCCTGTTCAGCGTCCGGCTGCCTTGGGTGCAACCGGACTATACGATCGGACTAAGCAGCCCTCAGATCCGCAGCCCGCACTCGGAACCGCTTCATTGAGATCGACAGCGTCCGCTCAATCTTGCGCAGGTCGCCGCGCTCAGCCGGAATCGCAAACGTGGATGCCACGCCTTTCGCCGAAGCACGACCCGTGCGCCCGACGCGGTGCACGAAATCTTCCGCCTGCTTGGGCATGTCAAAGTTGATGACATGCGCCACGTTGGCAACGTCGATGCCGCGTGCTGCCACATCGGTCGCCACCAGCACCCGGTGATGGCCTTCGGAAAAGCTTTTGAGCGCCTGGTTCCGCTGCGCCTGCGAGCGGTCCCCATGAATCTGCGTCGCCGACCAGCCCGAGCGGCTCAGGCGGCGCGCAACGCGATCGGCGCCATGCTTGGTACGCACGAACACGAGGAAACTGCCCTTTTCGGCGTCGAGCAAGTGTTCGAGGAGTTCTTGCTTCTTGTCGTGATCCACTTCAAAGGTGCGTAGTTCCACGTTTTCGGCAGGCTTGAGCACCGAGCCGATCTCGATCCGCACCGGATTCCTGAGATAGTTGCGCGCCGCATCCATGACGGCGCCCTCGAGCGTGGCGGAGTAGCAGAGCGTCTGCCGTGCCTGAGGCAGAACGCCTGCAATGCGCGCGATCGCCGGGCGAAATCCCATATCGAGCATGCGGTCCACTTCGTCCAGCACCAGGATCTTCACCTGGTCGAGCCGCACCAGCTTGCGCTTGAGAAAGTCTTCCAGCCGTCCCGGAGTGGCCACGATCAGACGCGCTCCGCGACGAATCGCCTCCAGTTGCGTGTGCTCGGACAACCCGCCCACGACCACGGCCGCCGTCGGCCCATTACTCGTGCGCAGTCCGCGAAACGCGGCTTCAACCTGCATGGCCAGTTCGCGCGTAGGCAGCAGAATCAGCGCCTGTGCCCCGCGTCCCGAGGTCTTCTCAAGCATCTCCATGATCGGTATGAGGAAGCTGAGGGTCTTGCCAGTTCCCGTCTGCGCGGTTGCGAGAACGTCGCGGCCTTCGAGAGCGGGCGGAATCGCCGCCGCCTGCACCGGCGTGGGGATTTGAAACTTGTTGGCGTTGAGCCGCGCCATGAGCGCGGCTGAAAGTGAAAACTGTGAGAATTGAGTCGTCAAAATATGTCTTTTCCTGCGGTCCCGGAGCCCTTTTTCCCAAGGGCCTGCAAACGGAACCTGACCGGAGGCACGCGCAGATACACCTGCACACACCTGCACTAAATTATGCGTAAGCGAGAACCAATTTCGTCCCTGGGACTGGCTGACATGCACATTCGGTGCTTGCCGCCCGGAGCTGACCCACGCTGCTGTTTTGCGCCTGCCGGCTCACTGCCGACCAGCTACCCTGCTCCACAATCGCCCGGTGCATTGCGCCTGTCCTCGCAAACTTTGAGAGAACGAATGTTCGAGTCAATTGAGACTCGAGCGCTTAGCCTATTCGCGAACCGTCACACGGTTCCGAACGTAGTCGCCGGGAAGGAGACTGATGGGTACACGCTGTAGGGGCTTGGGGGAAATTCGTGCCAGGTTGACCGGCCCTGTTCGAGGCCAAATCGCAACTCGCGTCCAAATCACTGAGCGTAAACCTATTATAGCGCAACATCATGGTGATGGAGTTGAGGAAGTTCATGTTGGCGTGCTGTGCCTTCTCGTCTTTGGTAGAGTGGCGCCATTATTGCACCGGCGTAATTCCCCTGTTCGCTGCCTCCCTTGGGCTGCCACAGAATCGGGTTCACCAAGTGGAACGCGAGCAATTGCGGGAGTCCACGGGCCATGGTAGTTTGATATAGGACTAAATAGGTCGTATATCGTTGGTTCCTCGGCAAGGCACTTAACTTGTCGTGTTGCGGGCGCTTTATCGTGCCGCACCGGATGTCGCGCAGGCCGCGGCTAATTGGCAATCGAGCGGCGGCCCTGATGAGCGTCTTTTGGCGAAGCATCATCAGGGCCGCTCAACCGGCAACTCGTGAGCTGACGGTTTTCCTAGGATAGCGGAAACCTTGGCCACCTTCCATTCAGAAAGGAAACTGATGGCAAAGTCTCCGCACCCAATTCTTGAAGTCCAAGCTGCACAAAAGCCAGGTCGCTACCACGGAGACCGCTCTAGCGGGCCCCTCTTCCCACGCCCCCTCCCGCAATTCTCTCTTTGCCGCGTCGCCCTTCTCTTCCTCGGGCTGCTTTGCGTTGCGCCGCATTCAACGGCCCGCGCACAGGAGCCTCCGTATTTCGTCACGTATTCTGAGGCGCTGGAAGAGCCGGGCAATCTCGAGGTTGCTCAAAAAGGAACGACCGGCTCCCCCAAGAATGCAAACGCGTTCTACAGTGCGACGCTCGAACTGGAGTACGGCGCCAAAGCCTGGTGGACAACCGAGCTCTACTTGCAAGGCCAGGCAACCGCGAACGACTCCACCATCTTTACCGGATTCCGCTGGGAGAACCGCTTTCGCGTGCTGCCCACCGAGCACGCCATCAATCCCGTTCTCTACATCGAGTATGAGGACGTGAACGGAGCCGACAAGAGCGTTCTCGAAGTCACTGGGCACGACAGCATCGCCGATCTTCAGGGGAGAAATGCTGCCGGCCGCGGCGATATCTCGCGCACCATCGAGGGAAAGTTGATTCTCTCCAGCAATCCGAAAGGATGGAACATCTCGGAGAACTGGATTATGGAGAAGGACATGATGGGCGGAGCCTGGGAGTTCGGCTATGCGGTGGGCGCAAGCCGCCCGTTCGCGCTGGCCGCCGCGAGCCGGGCCTGTACTTTTTGCCGCCAGAACTTCAGCGCCGGCGCCGAGGTTTATGGAGGACTGGCGACCGTACACGACTTCGGGTTCCACGACACCTCGCAG
Organism: uncultured Acidobacteriaceae bacterium; assembly: GCA_963813015.1. GTDB lineage: Bacteria > Acidobacteriota > Terriglobia > Terriglobales > Acidobacteriaceae > Telmatobacter. The sequence goes on along the minus strand of CAWEXN010000002.1, from coordinate 216,690 downwards.
TACGCCGGCCCCACAGCCTACTTCAATATTCCTCACGGGCCCACGCTCGGCTTCTCCCCGCAATTCGGGCTCAACGACAACAGTGCAGGCGTTTTGTGGCGCCTCAAAATCTCCTACGAGATTCAGCAGTTCCGCGACCTCTTCAGCAAGAAGGAGGCACAATGAAAACTTCAAGAACTTGGTGGATAGCCTTGATTCTCTTATCGATCTCCGCGGCAGCTCTGGTCGCGGCTGAAAGCTCGTGGTTGAGCAAGGTTCCTCCAGCGGATCGGCAGCGCGTGAACCCCTACGCGGACCGGCCGGAAGCGATCGCCGCCGGCAAACTGCTGTTTGAAGAGAATTGCGCTAAGTGCCATGGCAGTGAGGCGGAGGGACGCCACGGGCGGCCAAGCCTGCGCAGCGAGCACGTAGCGCGCGCAACCGACGGCGAACTGGCGTGGCTCCTTCGCAACGGAAGCCTGCACAAGGGAATGCCAACCTGGAGTTCCCTGCCCGAGCCGGAACGTTGGCAGCTCGTCGCGTTTTTGCGCAGCCTGCCGCGTGACCGCCCGACGGCAGCCACCAGCCACCCATAGCCCAATGAAAGGCCTGGCCCTACTTCTTCGCAGTCGCCGTGGCCATCGGGTATTCGGAGTACAGGTAGCCGGCTTCATCCCTATCGATCATTTGCAATTCCAACAATTCAACTGACCTGGAGATCACCAGCTGTGTGCGGAAGTAGTAGCTCTTCCCTGCCTCCGCTGTAAATTGGGCAAGCTCGACGCGCTCGGCGACTAAGGACGATTGCAGCATCGTACAGACGTGGTGCTCGCCCGGCGTAACCGCAATGGCGAACCACGAGTCGCCGTGATTCGCTCCTACCCAGGAACCATCCATGGCGTACTTCGTAGTGGGATATCCAAGTCCCGCTCCGCCGATTCCGCTTCCCTCATCGTGAATGAAGTAGACCAGGGCCTTTCCGGCCATCGGCGGCACGGGGCCGTGCTGGCTGCGATCCAGGCTGACTTTATAGTCCTGATCTTGAGGTCCGCAGGCTGAAGCCAGCCGGTTCTTAGCCATTTGCTGGCCGAACAGTTGGTTCTGATGCGCCAACGCGAAGACGGCAAGACAAAGGAATCCCGCAGCAGCTTTCATGGTCGTTCTCCTTGTGGGCTGTTCGCTACCCAGGAAGGATGCATATCATCGAGATTCGGTTGCCCGCCAAAAGGAATGGCGGAAAAAGCTCCTCGCTTCTCCCGCCATGCACGTTCCCTTACGTTCTATCGCTACGCGTAGATGCCGCGCTGCCTGATGGTGAAAGCCACGCGATCGATGGCCAGCATATAAGCCGCGATGCGGTTGTTCACGGCGTGCGCTTCAGCATAACGAACCACATCGTCAAAACTGGCGCGCAGGATGCCTTCCAGTTGCTCGTTCACAATCGATTCTTTCCAGAAGAATCCCTGGCGGTCCTGTACCCACTCAAAGTAGCTGGCAGTCACGCCGCCGGCGTTGGCCAGAATGTCGGGCACGATGAAGATCCGCTTTTCGGCCAGGATCTCGTCGGCCACGGCGGTGGTGGGCCCATTGGCGCCCTCGACAACGATGCGCGCCTTGATCTTGTCGGCATTGCGGCTGGTAATTACGTTTTCGGTTGCCGCAGGAATCAGAATCTCGCAGTCCGTCAGAATTAACTCTTCGCTGGGCATGGCTTCAGCGCCGCGGAATCCGAGAATGGTGTTGTTGCGGTACTTGTACTCAAGCAGTTGATGAATATCGATGCCGTTGGAGTTGTACAGGCCACCGTCGCGCTCCGCGATGCCGACAATTTTGTATCCCTGCTCCAGCATCAGGCGCGCGGCATTCGATCCCACGTTGCCGAATCCTTGAATGACGACGCGACAACCCTCGACATCCATGCCCAGCTGGCGCAGGCTCTCGTTGCATACCACCATCACTCCGCGCCCCGTGGCCTCAATGCGCCCTTGCGAGCCTCCCATGTTGATCGGCTTGCCGGTCACCACACTGGTCACCGTCTGGCGCATGTGCATGGAGTAGGTGTCCATGATCCACGCCATGGTCTGCTCGTTGGTGTTCACGTCGGGCGCGGGAACATCCTTCTCCGGCCCGATGAATTCGATGATCTCGGAGGTGTAGCGCCGCGTCATGCGCTCCAGCTCGCCCTTGCTCATGTTGTGGGGATCGCAGATTACGCCGCCCTTGGCCCCGCCGAAGGGAATATTGACCACTGCGCACTTCCACGTCATCCAACTGGCCAGTGCGCGCACTTCGTCCAGCGTCACATCGGGGGCGTAGCGGATTCCGCCTTTGCACGGCCCGCGCGCCATGGAGTGCTGCACGCGGAAGCCGGTGAACATGTCGATCATGCCATTGTCGAGGGCCACGGGAAAGTGAACGATCACTTCCCGCGACGGCGAGCGCAGCACTTTCCACAACCCCTCATCGAGATTCAGTTTGCGCGCGGCAAAATCGAAGCGCGCGCTTTGCGCCGCCCACGGATTGATCTCCTGGTCCAATGTGACGCTGGTATTTCCGGTTGCCATATCTGGTCTCCCTATCCCTCAGCTCTTCGGATTCGGAATCAAGATCCGCTCCTCAAGAATATAGTCGAGGCAGCGGTCTTCACTCTGGTTTTTCGTGGCCAGCTCATCGAACTCGCGCGTCTCTCTGCGTTTGTCCTGGCTGCCCAGGTTTGACTCGTTTCCAGTCGCGCGTTGGCCCAAACCTCAGTGAGTCTAGGCCACCACGGGATTCCCGTCAAGGCAATGGAACACAGGATTTGGGGGCCTCTCCGGCGGGCTCTTTGCTCTTGGTCGCCAGCCCAAAGCGGAAGCAGCCAGGCGGCCGTTACCGCGCACAGCAGTTACACTTAGGCTGTGAAAGCCTACGAGCGTTCCGCCCAGCCCAGCCGCAAAGAGTTCCTGGACCTCGCCCGGACGCACACTCTTGTGCCCGTATGCCGCACCCTGATGGCCGATCTGGAAACTCCGGTCTCGGCTTTCCTGCGCGCGGCCTGGCCGGCGAACGAATGCTTTCTGCTCGAATCGGTTGAGGGCGGCGAGCAGGTGGGTCGCTACACCTTCATCGGCCTTTCGCCGTTTAAACGCATTGTGGCCCGCGGGCGTGAGATCGCCATCACCGAGGGCCGCAAGACCACGCACCTTGAGGGCGACGTCTTTGCCGTTCTTCGCGATGCGCTTAGCGGCCACAAACCCGCGCGTCTGAAAGGGCTGCCCCCATTCACCGCCGGCGCCGTCGGCTACCTCGCATATGATGCGGTGCGCCAGATCGAGCGGCTGCCCACGTTGGCCAAAGACGAATTGCACGTCCCCGACGCCTGCCTGCTCTTTTTCGATGAGGTTCTCGCCTTTGATCACGTGCGCAAGGAGATCATGCTGGTGGTCACGGAAGATGTGTCAAAGGGTTCAGCCGCGGCCGCGTACGATCGTGCCCTCAGACGTCTCAACCGGCTTGAGAAACGCCTTTCGCAGCCGCTTCCGAACCTCGGACGCAAACGTGGCCCGAAGAAGCCGCGTCCATCGTCGGAGCTCAAAGTAAAACACCGCCTCACGAAGAAGGAATTTATGGCCGCGGTGGAGCGCACCAAGGAATACATCCGCGCGGGCGACGCCTTTCAAGTGGTCATCTCGCAGCGCTTCGACGTCGACCCCGGAGTGGACAGCTTCCAGGTCTATCGCGCTCTGCGCACGGTCAATCCCAGCCCGTATATGTTCTTCCTACGCTTCTCACCGGAGGGTCCGTTGGGAGCGAAGCCGCAAAAAAGCCTGTCCAAAAAATCAAAAACTTTGGAGAACCTGCCCTTGGAGTTGGCCGGATCGTCGCCTGAGCTGCTGGTGCGCGTGCACCAGGGCAAAGTGGAATACCGGCCCATCGCCGGTTCACGCCCTCGCGGCTCGACCGAGGCCAAAGACGATGCGCTGGCCGAGGAAATGCTGCACGATGAGAAGGAGCGCGCCGAGCACGTAATGCTCGTCGATCTGGGCCGCAACGACGTGGGCCGCGTGAGCCGCTTCGGCAGCGTGAAGGTCGACAAGCTGATGTTCGTCGAGCGTTACAGTCACATCATGCACATCGTCAGCACAATTGAAGGCAAGCTGCGCCCGGAACTGACGGCCATCGACGCACTTCGCGCCTGCTTCCCTGCCGGCACGCTCTCCGGCGCGCCCAAAGTCCGCGCCATGGAGATCATCGAGGAGCTCGAGCCCTCGCGGCGCGGCACCTACGGCGGCGCTGTTCTCTACGCCGATTTCTCCGGCAATCTCGACTCCTGCATCTCCATCCGCTCCATGCTGAGCGTGGACGGCAAGGGCTCGGTACAGGCCGGCGCGGGCATCGTCGCCGACTCTGTGCCCGAGACCGAGCATCAGGAATCGCTGAACAAAGCGCAGGCTGTCCTTCGTGCCATCGAGCGCGCGCGGGAGATGTAGCGCGCGCTTCCTCCGATTCCAGCTTTCAATCCGCGAGCGGGAGCGAGCCTCTGCGCGTCCTTCTGGAAAGACATCCACTGGAGGAGGACGCAATGGAGAAAGTGTGGAATTGGGCGAGAAACGGTCTGGCGCTCGGGGCAGTGCTGGCCTTTGGATTCTGGCTCGGCGCGGGCCGCACGGTCAAGGCGTCAAGCAGCGATGCCGGAATGGGCGTGCAGTTTCAGCTCGTCGGACTTAACGAAGCGAGTTCGTTGCTGGTGTACCAGCCGGAAACCCGGACCGTATACGTATATCAGGGCGCAACGCTTGGCAACGCAAGTGTGCAATGCACATACAAATTTGAGATGACGCGGCCGGGCGAGGTCATTCATCGACTCTCCTGCCCCGTGCAGCAGTTGAATCCGTAACAAACGACTCGGCGGACGCTATTCTGCGCCGAAGATGCGCTTGAAGAATCGACCGATCTTGCGGAAGAACCCGGGCTTCTTGGGCCTACCGGATGCCTGAGTCGCCGGCCCCGTGGCACCTGCCGAAACGGGAGGCTGCGGGATCGCGACTGATTGCGGCGCATGATCGCTGCTCTTGTAGACCAGAGTGGTTGCGGCTTGGCCAGATCCAGCCGCTGTGTTTGCGGCGGTCGCAGGAGGCGACTTGGGCGCCAACCCTTCGCTCTGTGCCAAGGGAAATTCGTTGGCCTCGGATTTCGGAGGTGGAGGACAACCGCACGATTCCGTTTCCTGGTCGACCACCTTCTGCAGGCTGCCGTGCTCGAACATGACCCGCTGTCCCGGCTGCACGCGATAGAGGCCTCCCTCGAAGACGCTGGTCACGACAACATAGGGCGCGTTCGCCCCGGCGTTATCCACGCAAGTGTCGCCGTCGTCGCCCATCCGCACGCTAACATCCGCAGCGTTGGGACCGCCGATCATGATGCGAAAGTAGGGCGTGAGCAGCGTATCGGCATTTTGCTCGCGTGCGTTGCTCGCCGCAAAGCTCATCTCCACCGCGCCGCGATCGAGCGCCACCAGGAGCCCGGGAACATTGCCCGACGCGGCACTCGAATCGGCCGCAAGCTTCACGGTGCTCGACGCACAGACGTGCATGGTTCCGCGATACGGCAGCGTGACCTGAGCTGTCCGATCGCCCGCGGTGATCGTCCCGCTGCCCGTGATGTACGCGCGCCCGTTCCACGCCTGCAGCGGGCCCTCCACTGAGAGCGCTGCGCCGGGAATGGAGATGTCGAGCGGAACAATGGCTACCGGTGGAGTGGCTAACGACGGAGCCGCCCCGCTTGCCGCTGGAGGCTGCGATGTTCCCGCATCTGCCGCGGCAGCCGGTGCCGGCGGTGTTTGTGAAGGTGCAGTCGATGGCGCCATTGGATTTTGGGCTGCGCTTGCCTGCGCTGCCAGAAATGCTACGGCGATCGCCAGCAGCAGGATCAGCCTCGAGACGCGCCGCACACTCAATTCGGAAGATGAGGCGTTCAAAGAAGCGTTGGTCGTGGCGCGCATCGGCTACATATCCAGAAAGTTGCGAATCATCTGGTGTCCGCCCTCGGTCAGCACGCTCTCGGGATGGAACTGCACGCCCTCGACGGGCAAACTGCGATGCCGCAGGCCCATGATGACAGGTTCCCTCCCTGACCCCGATCCATTGCCTTCGTGCGTGTGTGCGGTTACGGCAAGTTCGGCCGGCAGCGACTTCTGCTCCACGATGAGCGAGTGATAGCGCGTGCAGGTGAGCGGCGTGGGCAGCCCGGCAAAAATACCTTTTCCGTCGTGTTCCACCGCGCTCGTTTTGCCATGCATCAGCGTCTGCGCGCGAATCACTTTGCCCCCAAACGCCTCGCCAATAGCCTGATGGCCAAGGCAGACCCCGAGGATCGGCGCCTTCCCCGCCATGTGCCGGATGAGCGGCACCAGGATTCCGGCCTCATGCGGCGTGCAAGGCCCCGGCGAAAGCAAGATCCGCTCCGGCTTCATGGCCTCGACTTCTTGCGGCGTCACCTCGTCGTTGCGACACACCACGACGTCCGCGCCCAGCTCACCGAGGTACTGGACCAGGTTGTAGGTGAAGGAGTCGTAGTTGTCGAGGACGAAGACCATGGTGATTTCCAGTGTAGCGCGTGCCGTGCAGCTTATGGGTTTCGTGCGATCTAGCCCGCCGCTTGCGCCGCCTCGCGCCCATCTGCAAAACTGGCCCTGGTTCGTTTCCATGGTTATTCACTTCCTCATTCAAGGTCGCGTGCAAGGTGTTGGCTTTCGCTGGTTCGTGCAGCGTGAGGCCAGCGAGCTTGAACTGCGCGGGTGGGTGCGCAACACAGAGGATGGCGAAGTGGAAGTCGTCGCGGCTGGCGAGGCCGGCAATCTCGATGAGCTTCGCAGTAGCCTTCGCCGCGGTCCACGCGGTGCGCGCGTCGACAATGTCGTCGAGCACACTCTGGCCGAAACCGAAGCCAAGGGTCTCCATTCCTTCAAGATTGATGGCGCGTGGTGACAGAGACGGGCGTCAGAGATAGTTGTCAGTTGCCGCCATCCCGCTTGCTGCTGATATTCCTCATAAGACATCCTCTGAGAGCACCAAGCTCGCCACCTCCTCTCGCGCCAGCTTACGGCGCCGACTCGGCTACTGGCGATAAACTGAGTGCTGACAGCTGACAACTCAACACCGAGAACTGGAGTCACGCACTGCCATGCCGGAAACTGCCAAGCCCGTCAACGTAGAAGATTTGAAGAAGCTAGTTCGCACCGTGCCGGATTTTCCCAAGCCGGGGATTCTCTTTTACGACATCACCACGCTCCTCAAGGACAAAACGGGATTCGCACAGTTGATTGACGCCATGGCGGCGCATTATATCGGGCGCCACATCGACTTGATTCTGGGCATCGAGGCGCGCGGCTTCATCTTCGGCCCCGCGCTGGCCTACCGGCTGAATGCGGGCTTTGTTCCTGTCCGAAAGCCAAGAAAACTACCCGCGCCCGTTGCCCGCGTCACCTACGACCTCGAATACGGAACGGACACGCTTGAGATCCACATGGACGCTATTGCTCCGGGACAAAGCGTGGTGCTGGTTGACGATCTGCTCGCCACTGGTGGCACCATGGAAGCCACGATCAAGTTGGTCAAGCAGCTGGGCGGCGTGATCGCCGGCCTGGGCTTTGCCGTCGAACTTGACTTTCTCAAGGGCCGCGAGCGTTTCCCCGAGTACGACGTCTTCAGCCTGCTTCACTACGACGAGTAAGAAATTCACTTTCCCGGCGCGAAGAGCCAAGGCGGGGTGCGTCTCAGCACGGTGGCATCAAAACACGTCTTTGGGCTCTTGCCCCTCTGCCGGCATAGATTCGTTCTCCGGCGACTGACCAGTTGCGGTAGATTCCTCCTGAAACATCTGCGGATCGGCGAAACGATAGCCCACATAAACGTCAGTCAGCAGGTATAGCGGATTCGACGGGTCGTCTTCAATCTTCTTGCGCAATTGCCTGACGAAGGTGCGTAGATACTCCACTTCTTCGCGGCTTTCAGCGCCCCACACTGCTGTCAGAAGCTTGGCATAGGTCACTACGCGTCCTGCGCGGCTCATCAAACAATACAAAATGTCGAACTCTTTGCGCGTGAGCTTCACCGCCGCGCCGCGCTTGGTGACCAGCCGCTTGGCCGGCTCTAATCGGATTTCACCAATCTCCATGGGCGCATCCTCAGGCCGGGCGGGAGCGCGCACGCGGCGCACGGCCGAGCGTATCCGCGCAATCAGCTCTCGAGTGCTGAACGGCTTGGTCACGTAGTCGTCGGCGCCCAATTCGAGCGCCTCTACTTTGTCTTCCTCATCGTCGCGCACTGTGAGCATCAGCACAGGCAGCCGCGGCGCAAAGCTGCGAATTCGCTTGAGCGTTTCAATGCCGCCGATACCCGGCATATTGATGTCGAGAAGCACAACGTCGTGAGGAGCAGAGCGCAGCGCCTGCAGCGCCTCCTCGCCGCGCGAGGCCTCGGCCACCTGGAATCCAAGCTCAACGAGCGGTGGCCGAAGCGCGCGGCGAATGGCCGGTTCGTCGTCGACCACGAGAATGCGAATCGCGGGCTGCATCATGACGAGCTCTCCCTCTCTATTGTCAACGGAATGGCGGCAAAAAACGTGGTGCCTTCTTCTTCATCGCTGGTGACCCAAACATAGCCGCCGTGAATCTGCGCAGCCCGCCTGGCCACCGACAAACCGATTCCCGTACCTGGTGCGCGGTCGGCATAGGTCGACGAACGATAGTAACGGTCAAAAATTCGTTCGCGGTCCGCCATGGGGATCACTGGCCCGAAACTATGTACGGAAAAAATCGCCTCCGCCCCGGCAACCAGCGCCCGAATGGTGATTGTGCTGCCGAAGTTGGAGTATTTGCATGCGTTGTCAATGTACTGGGTCAGCAGCATGGTCATCAACTGCTGGTCGCAACTCAGCACCAGGTCCTCGTCTTCGATCTCGATGGCGACCTTCATGCTCGCCAGCCGATCCTTAAGCGCGGCTACGACCTCTTCAATAAGCGTCCCCACGCTCACCTGAGTCACGTGAATGGCAACTTCGCCCGCATCGAGCCGTGCGGTGGTTAGCAGCCGGTTGGTCAAGTCGCCCAGCAGCGTGGTCTGCTCGTCGATCAGTCCCACAAGGTCCGCCTGGCCAGGAGAGAGCCGACCCATTTCGCCCAGTCCCGTCGATGCGGCACGAATCGCCGTAAGCGGAGTCTTGTACGCATGGGCCAGGCTGTCGAGAACCGTGGCGCGGAGCTGCTCCGTGCGCCGCTCGGTCTCAATGCGGCTCTCGTTGGCGAAGGCGCGATAACGGTCGAAGGTGATGGCAATGAGCGAAGCAATCGCGTTGTTGGTCAGTGGAGCCGTCTCGCCGCGGACCACGAGGCTGCCCACAGGCACCGTTCCCAGCCGCACGACTCTGCGGCCGATCCCACTTTCTGGATCGTCATCCGAGGTTTCAAAGTAGTAGACGTTCTGCGCCATTTCCTGCGGGTCGACATTCCAGAATCCCGCCGTGTAGACATCGTGCAGGTCGGCGTCGAACACCGCGACAGCTTCAAGGTTAAAAATTTCATGCACCAGCTCGGCCAACTGCTGGCCCGGTTCCACGTGCAGATCCATCTTCAGAGTCCGCCGCGTGAATTCGTAAAGGTCTTCCATCTGGCCGCCCCGTGACTCGGCCTCGCGGGCGTGATTCGTCACGCGTGATGACAGCCGGCTCACCGTGAGCGCAACCGCCACGAAGACCAGCAAGGTGACTGAGGCGATGGGGTCGGCCGCCATGGCCAGCTCCGACTGACGCGCGGCGAACCAGCTTTGCGCCACCACAGCCGAGAGCGACACGATCACCGCCTGCCAGAATCCGCACCAGAGCGCCGTGAGGACCACAATGAGCAGATAGAGCAACGTAACCACGGGGAGCAGCCGGGACCACCAATGCGTGAATGCCGCCACCAGGATCACTGCCACCACGCCCAGCGCGCACTCCAGCGTGAACAGAAGTATCCGCAAGCCGGAACCGTGAGGACGGCCAAACAAGATTACCGATCTGCCTGGACGGCGTGGTGACAATCGGGCACTCACCTTCCTGGTTCGAAATCACTGGGTCCACCAGCTCTGTGCAACGCATGAACTCGGATGCGCCACCCGCGACGGGCTCTCATACAGCTCGGGGGCCGATCAGAAATCAGCACGGAGCTGCCCGCAGTGCCCAGACTCAAGCAAGCTCTAGCAAGGGAAATAAAATTTTATCAGGTTCTTCGCTCGCTCTTCACCGGGGAGAGCGTTCACCCCTCTGGGCGCGCTGGATTAATTGTCCAGATTTCCTCATCCGCCTGGCTCAGCGACGCGGGACCGCGGGCGTCTTAATGCCGTTGTGTCAACGGTTTCAAGCTGCAAAGCGCGGCATATAGAATCTTTTTCTTATCTTCATAGCTTCTTTATGCTTCATTTGCGTTACTGGTGATAGCTCGTTTCGGTCAATTCAGGGCGCCTTTCACAGCAACGCGATTGCCGGCCATCGTCGGTAGTCCAAACCCTAACTGTGCGCATCGCAATGCCGCCGATTGACGCCGACTTCCGGCGTTCGCGAGGTAGTGTCGAAGCGCGCCGTGAGTGTCCCACACATCATCTCCCATCATGCACAAATCTTCTCTTGGAGGTATCGTGTCGATGCATTCGAACACAACCGCAATCCTTCGATCAATCGCTGGAGCAGCAATGGCGATCGCCCTCACCGCTGGTGCGCAAACGCCAGCGCCCGCGCCCGCAGATTCTTCCGCTGCTCCGGCAGCGGCTCCTGCCGCAGCACCTGCCCAGGCACCGGCAGCCGCGCCGGCGCCGGCCGCTCCCGCAGCAGCCCCCACATGGAGCGTGGGCCCGATGGATCTGAGCGGATTCATTGATGGCTACTATAGCTTCAACTTCAACCGCCCCAACACTACCGATGGCTTCGATCAGCTCAACCAGCTCTACAACTTCAACGACAAGACAGATCAGTTTGAGCTGAGCGCGGCCAAGCTAACACTGAACCACAGTCCCGACCCAGTTGGCGCACACATCGACTTCGTCTACGGCCGGACCAACGACCTGATCAACAACGCCACGTCCAATACAACCACGACCACCTTTGTCGCTTCGCAGCTTCCTTACCTCGAACAGGCATTTCTGAGCATTGCGCCGCCCAAGGCCAAGGGCTTCGAGTTGGACTTCGGCAAATGGGTTACTTCGGCCGGCGCTGAAGTAATTGAGGCCAAGGACAACTGGAATTACTCGCGCTCCCTGCTCTTTGTGAACGCCATTCCCTACTGGCACTTCGGCGCCCGTACCTCCATGCCCGTTTCGAAGACCGAGACTGTCGGCTTCCAGCTGTTCAACGGATGGAATAACGTCTCCAAATCGAACGGCGGAGTCTCCGGAGCGTTTACCAGCGCTCTGGTGAAACCGAAGTACACCTGGGACTTCAACTATCTGGTTGGTCCTGAGAACGCCAATACGGCAAGCGGCCTGCGGAACCTGTTCGATACCACACTGCTGCTCACGCCTCCCGGAAAGTTCAACGCGTATATCAACTTCGACTATGGCCAGAATCAGGACGCCACTTACACCTGCGGGACGGCCACTTGCGGCGACAACCATCTGTACAAGTGGTATGGCGTAGCCGGCGCTTTCCACGAACAGGCGTCCGCAAAGAACGCCATCGCCGGCCGATTTGAGTGGTTTGACGATGCGAACGGCGTCCAAACATCCGGCGTCTATGGACCGGCGAACACCCTCTACGAAGGCACCTTCACCTACGAGTACAAGTGGATCGAAGGCGCACTTATACGCGTTGAATATCGCATCGACAAATCCAACCTGCAGTACTTCGACAAGCTGGCGAGTCAGTTCACGGACCAACAGCAAACGGTCACAGTGGCCTTCATCGCCTTCTTCGGGCCTCATCGCTAGAAATGCTCCGTTTCTTCATAGCGTCCTGATGGGACTTTATTCCGTCCTGATGTTAAGGCGAATAGACTCGGATCACCGCAAACGAAACCGGGGCCGGCCGAAGCCAAACCAGGCTCACCGGCAGGTCCCGCAGCAAGCAGCGTCCGTTGACTCGATCTGTTTCCCGCCACAGACGAGCACGCCGCACATTTGCATTGGAAGAAATTCCCGGGGGTCAACCGCCGGGAGCCGCCGAAACGAACCTCAGAATCTCAGGAGAATGCTCATGGCAGATCAGAAAGCACCTCAGATGCAGGCCACGCTGGGCCTTACCGGGCTGACCGCAAATGCAATGGCGCTCATCGCCCCCGGCGCCTTCCTCTGGCTCACCTTCTACATCCAGGCCACAACGGGTGTTGCGGGTCAGCCATCCACCGCCCCGGCTATGTGGCTGGGCATCTTCGTCTCCCTGCTGCTCTGTCTGGCTACCGCCGTCTCCTATGCCGAGATCTCCAAGCTCTACCCCGGCACTGGCTCCAGCTACTACTACGCAGAGCAGGCCATGCTCTCCAAAGACGAGGCCTTCAAGTACGCCCGCATCGCCAAGTTCATCGTCGGATGGGGCTCGCACCTTTACTACTGGGTCTATCCCGGCGTGATGGTGGCCGTCACCGGCGTCTTCGTCGGCTACGTGGTCGGCTTCCTGTTTCCCACCTTCATGAGCGGCTCCAACCCCGGACCTGCTCTTCATGGCGATTGTCGCGGTGGTCTTCTCATTCTTCGTTGCGTGGATCGCCTCCAAGGGCGCTGGCGCCTCATCGGCCGTCAACATCGCCATCAATGTGATTCAGATCTCCGCCCTGATTGTCTTCAGCGTTCTGGCCATCGGCTATCGCGCCAGCCATCCCGACGGGCACGCCCGGCTTCCAGTACGACTACGCAGACGCTGGCGACCTACACCTACCAGTTCGCCACGGCCAAGGACGGCTCCATCATGCGCGACTCGAGCGGCACCCCACTGCCGCTGCTCGACGCGGCCGGTAAGCCCGTTCCCTTCACCATCACCTATCCCGACGACAGACTCGAGCGGCAATTTCCTTACCCATCCCAACGCCGCTTCGGTGATCGGCGTCGCACAAATGGAGTTGGGTCTTTATCCAGGCCACGGTCGCCATTCTCATTCTCGTCGGTTTCGAGTCGGTCACCTCGATGGGAGGCGAGGCAAAAAATCCGACCAAGCATATTCCCATCGCTGTCATTGCCTCGCTCTTGATCCAAGGGTTGTTCTGTTATCTGTTTGAGTACTTCTGCGCCAATTACTTCCTCAACTCGGGGTACACCATGCAAAGCGCGACTACTTCAGCCGCGCCCATCGGCGACATGATGATCATTGTCGGCGATCGCGCTGCTCGGCCAGGGCCACGGCAGGTACTTCATGCTGGCCGAAGCCGTCACGGTCTTCCTCGCCCTCATCGGCACGACGCTGGCCTGCATGAACACCGGCGCCCGCGTCACCTACGCCATGGGCAAGGACGAGGAGGTTCCCGAGCACTTCGGCATGCTGCACGCCGAGTCCCTCTCGCCGCGCAAGTCCATCTGGACGCTGGCCTGGATCTCCGCGGTTATCGGCGTCATCGCCATCTCGCTGATCTTCGGCGACGCCGGCGCGCCCACCGATGCCACCATCGCCGCTCTGCCGCACGGCATCTTCTCCAGTTGGGGCTACCTGCCGCACGACACCCTGGCCAAGCTGCCCAACTCGCTGCTCGCCTATCACGCTCACCTCCAACTTCGGCACCTTCATCCTCTACGCGCTGAGTTGCTTCCTGTGCATCGTGGCGTATCGACGGCGCCCCGACCACAGCTTCCTTCGCCACACTCTCATTCCTGGATTTGGCCTGATCGCCAACCTCACCTGCATGGCGTTCTACGTGGCCGGGCCGTTCTTCAACCTCGGCACCAAGATGGAGCCCCTGACGGCGTTGGGCATCTCGGCAGTCTGGGGCATCTATGGGGCCATCTACTTCCTGCGATCGTCAAAGTCCAAGGGCAAATCGGTCCTGCTGGCCTCGAAGGAAGCCATCTAAACAACGAGTCAACCATGTCAAAAATCAGGGTGGAATCTCTCCCCGGTCTCAATGAGAGGCTGGGGAGAGGGAACCACCCATCATTGTTTTTCGGCCCTGTCACCTGTTACCTCTTAAAGAACAGGCATCTCCCCCGCTTATCACTGCGCGAGATGCTTTACGCGGCGGCGCATATGTTGGACGTTCAGTTCGGCCAGGCGAGCGACTTTGGCAAAGTCCGCACCAACAATGAAGACGCCATGGGGTCCTTTATCCCGTCCTCGCGCCAGCAGGCGCGTTCCCACGGTTTTCTCTTTGTGGTTGCGGATGGAGTTGGCGGCATGGATCTGGGCGAAGTTGCCTCGGCCACCGCCGTCTCGGTAATGACCGAGCAGTTCGCCAAGGCGCAATCGGGCTCCATGCTCATCAGCCTGTTACCTCGGCTCATCCAGAACGCCAATGCCGCGGTTCACGATCGCAGGCTAGAGACCCGAATATCGCGGCAAGAACATGGCCACCACGCTCGTTGCCTGCGCCCTGCGTTACGACCAGGCCGTGGTTTCGCACGTCGGCGATTCACGCTGCTACCTTGTTCGCAACGGCCAGGCCCGCCAGGTGACGCAGGACCACACATGGGTCAATGAGCAGCGCAAGATGGGCCTGATCTCTGCCGGCGAAATTCCCTCCTCCGATTCCCGCCACGTTCTCATTCGATCGGTCGGGCCAGAAATGTTTGTCTCTCCTGACACGACTGCGCTCAGCCTGCAACCGGGCGACGTTCTGGTCCTCTGCACCGACGGCCTGCACGACGAAACCGACGAGGCTACGATCGCCCGAATTGTTTCGCAGAAGAAAAGCGCCGACGAACTCGCGCGTGAGCTCGTCGCACACGCGGTTGAAATCGACGGCGGTGATAACACGACCGCGCAGGTGATCCGCGTGCGCTCAGTGGAGCAGGTGGGTATGTACCGCGGGCGGCCGTACCGGCTACCGGTATAAGAAATGGCGCGCCACTCCATTGAATCCCAAACGAGCCTCAGTTCCCTGCTGCTCTATTTGGTCCCGGCTTTACAGAAATCTTACGGATTTCGCGCCTCCGCCCGATACAGTAGAGAAAGTCCGATGGAGCGTGCTGTGCGATGAGTTTTTTCGATGTTCTTGAGCCAGGAACGCAACTGGATTCCTACCGCATCGAAGCGCCCATCGCCAAAAGCGGCATGGCAACAATTTTTCGCGCGACCGATACGCGCGACGGCCGCACTGTTGCTCTCAAGATTCCCCACCCCGACATGGAAGCCGATCCCATCCTCTCCGACCGCTTCAAGCGCGAAGCAGCGATAGGCGAGCGCCTCAATCACCCCAACGTCATGCGCGTCTTCGCCGACGAGCATCGCTCCCGCATTTACATGGTCATGGAGTGGTGTCCGGGCCGGCTGCTGCGCCAGATTCTCGACGAAGGCCGTCTTCCCCAGGACCGCGCCATCCGCATCGCCATCGAAGTTCTGAAGGCGCTCGAATACATCCACACCAATGGCGTCGTCCACCGCGATCTGAAGCCTGAGAACATCATGGTCGACGAAAACGACCATATCAAGCTGATCGATTTCGGTATTGCTGGTGACACCTCCTCGCGCCGACTCACCTACGCCAATTTCACCACCACGCTGGGCACACCCAATTACATCGCCCCGGAACAAGTGAAAGGCAAGCGCGGCGACGGCCGCACCGACATTTACTCCATGGGCGTCATCCTGTACGAGATGCTCACCGGCAAGCTGCCTTTCACCGGTCCATCGCCCATGGCAGCGATGAACGACCGCTTATTGAATCACCCCCTTCCGCCAAGGGTCGCCGACCCCTCTGTATCCCCCGAGTTGCAGGAGATCCTGTACCGAGCTCTGGAGCGCGATCCCAAAAATCGGTACTCGACTGCCCAGGAGTTCATCCACGACCTCGAGCACCCCGACCAGGTCGGGATCGAGGAGCGTCCCGAGCTCCTTCACTGGCAAAAGCGCAAGTCTCAGCTTTCCCGCAAGATCCTCTACTATTCCGGCTTGGCGTTGATTCCAGTCGCGATTCTGCTCATCATGGTCCTTATCTCGCGCTCCCACTGAGCCGCGTTTTCCACACCCTGAAATCCCCATTTCGCTGTGGATTCTTTATGCTATTTGCACCAGGGTTTTCGCCAATCCACCTACATCCTGCGCCTGCACGAAAGGAGATTCATGTCTCACGAGTACCGGAATTTTCTCGCCCTCCCCTATGAAGAGCTGGAAACGCTGAATCTGCAAGCCAAGAGCGACCGTCTCAAGCGCGTGCCCGCCGGCGAGGTCCGCGAAAAACGCTTGAAGTACCTGACCGACGAGAAACGCATCAAGGCTGTTACGGTGTTGTTCTCCGATCTCGAGGGGCGTCTGCACCTGCTTGACTACGACAAGAAATTCCTGCTCGGCTCCTACGAGAACCTGACTTTCGACGGATCGTCGATTCGCGGATTCACGGCGCAAAAGGAGAGCGACCTCCGTTTGGGAATTGACTGGAGCGCTTTCTACTGGGTGCCCGCCGACGTCTTCGGCAATGGCAAAGTGCTTGTCTTCGGCAACGTCATTGATAAGGACGGCACGCCCTACTCAGGCGATTTGCGCGGCGTGCTTAAGAACTACTCCGACAAGCTGTTCAAGGACAAGAACTACACACTCAACGCTTCCGCCGAAATCGAAGGCTTCCTGTTCGCAGGCAAAGACGCGGAGCAAAAATACATCGAGACGGGCAAGTTCGAGTTCATCAATTCCGGCGGCTACTATCACGTGATGCCGCTCGATCCCCTGCGCCAGTTCATCGACACCGCGGCTGAAGTGCAGCGGGCCATGGGTTTCCAGAACGAAAAGGACCACCCCGAAGTCGCGCCGAGTCAGTTCGAAATCAACTTCAGCTATGCCGAGGTCGTGGCCGCCGCTGATCAGATCCAGCTTTACAAGCTGCTCTGCAGGCAGATCGCCAACAACATGGGGTTCACAGCTTGCTTCCTGCCCAAACCGATTGTGGGCGTGAATGGAAGCGGCATGCACACCAACGTCTCGGTCTCCAAGGGCAAAACGAACTTGTTCTGGGACGAAAAGGGCGAAGAGCAGCTCTCAAAATTCGGCTGGGACTTTCTCGATCGCATCCTGACTCACGCGCTCGATCTCTGCCTGGTCTTCAATTCCAGCGTGAATGCATATCGGCGCCTTGATCCGCACTTCGAAGCGCCAAACCAGATTCGCGCTTCGGCGGTGGATCGCGGCGCCATGGTCCGCGTGCCCATCGGCAACCACCGTTCCATGCGTACAGAGGTGCGCGCGGTGGCGCCCGATGCCAATCCTTACCTGTCGCTCTACGGAATCTTCAAGACCGGCATCGACGGCGACATCTCCAAGGCCAAGGATTTGCGCGCCGGCGGCCGCTACCTGCCTGACAACATCCAGCAGGCAATCAAGGACTTCAAGTCTTCGAAGTGGATTGCGCAGGTTCTCGGCTCCGACGTGCAAGGTCGATATGCCGACTTGAAGGAAGCCGCAGCCAACCGCAGTCCGCGCGAGCTGGGCACCATCGTCAAACCCTCCGAGGTGCAGTTCCACCACTCGGTTTACAACCAGTCGCTCTGGAATCTGTTCTAGATTCTTCGAAGAGTTCCTCGGGCCCTGCGTTGACCAGAACGGCCAGCATCACTTGATGCTGGCCGTTTTGATTCCTGCCGCAATTTCTTCGGTCAGCGCTTCGGCCGCGTCGATGCAGTCTTTGCGGCTCACATCGCGATGTGTCACCACTCGAACCGCATCCGGACCAAAAGCGCCCACCAGAATACCGCGCGCCTTGAGCCGCGTCGCAAGCTCTCCCGCGCCTTTCCGTGCCCCCAGCCGGAAGATCACGATATTCGTCTCCACCGAGTCCAAATCAATTTTCACGCCTTCGGTGTGAGCCAGCGCCTCGGCCAGCAAGCGCGCGTTGGCGTGGTCGTCGGCGAGGCCCTTCGGTCCTTTTTCGAGCGCAATCAGTCCCGCAGCCGCAAGCACGCCCACCTGCCTCATGCCGCCGCCTAAAGCTTTGCGGTAGACGCGAGCGCGCGCTATCAATGCTGCCGAACCAACGAGCATCGATCCCACCGGCGCGCCCAATCCTTTGGACAAGCAAAACATCACCGTGTCGAATCCGCGCGTGAGCGCCTTCACGTCAACGCCCAACGCCACAGCCGCATTAAAAATGCGCGCGCCGTCGAGGTGCAGCGGGAGCTTGTGGGCCCTCGCCCCGTCCCAAATCTCCTCCAAAACTGCCACACGCGTGCAAACCCCTCCGGCCAGATTTGCGGTGTTTTCTATTTCGATCAGCCCCGTCGCCGCGCGAAACCCTCCATACGGCTGAATGACGGCTCAATGTGCTTCCAGGTCAGAATGCCGCCCTCGGTCGGCACGGCGCGGATCAGGCAGCCGGAAAAGACTGCCGTTGTCGCCATCTCGTAGTCGAGAATGTGCGCGCGCGATTCGGCAATCACTTCCTGCCCAGGCTGCGTCAACGTGCGAATCGCAATCTGGTTGCCCATGGTTCCCGTGGGCACAAACAACGCCGCCTCGCGGCCAAACATCTCCGCCGCGCGCCGCTCGAGCAGATTGACTGTGGGATCCTCGCCGTAAACGTCGTCGCCGACCTCGGCCGCAGCCATCGCCGCACGCATCTCGAGCGTCGGCTTGGTTACGGTGTCGGAGCGCAGATCAATGATTGCTGCCAAGCGATTTTGCCTTTCCCAAGTGAGCAAAGAAGCTCAAACTCAAGGTCAGTTGACCAAAAACAGGAAGCCTACGATGAAACAAGCACCAACGAAATAGTAGACTGCAACTTCTCCCCAAAACATTCTTGGTTCTTTAGCGCGGTAGACCCAGCCGTTAAAACGGACCCACACCCTACCCGTGCATGCAAAAACCGTGGCCGCGGAGATTGCGACGACGCCGAGTATTAATGCAATATACGGCGAACTTGATGGTCGAGACAGATCGTCGATGAGCAACGTCTACTTACCTTCCTGTCTGCGCGATTTCCGGCAGCCACCGCGGCGCCCGTTCCCCGTTTCGTGTTTCTCTTGTTCCTTTGGTCCCTTGTTCCCTGCTTTACGGAATCTCCTTCATCGGCAGCTCCATCACCGGCGTGCGCTTGCCGTCCTTCTCCGCATAGGCCCACAACCCGTGAAAGTTGGCGCGAATATCGGGATGCGCTTTGAGGAATGCGCTCATCACCGCAGTGGCTTCCGTGCGCAGCGCCGCCGCATCAGTCACTCCAGTCGAATCGTACGCCACGCCCAAGTCCGGCTCGTGTAGCGAGGCGTCGAGCCCTACCGCATCAATCTTCCATGTGCGGTCGCCGTCGGGCAGCGACATCGGAAGCAGGCTCTCCGGCGATGGCGAGATCAGCGACTGTTCCTGGTGCAGCTTCTGCAGATTCGGCGAGACGAGAAAGTCCACGGGCAGCAGCAGGTAGCGCGCTGCGTCGTAGCTGAACCAGCCGCTCCACGGGTCGGTTTTGGCCAACTCCCGCGCGCGCTGCCAGTACCACACGCCATCGTGTCCGTCGAAAACTCCGGGCCGCACCGTCAGCCCGGCAAGCTTCCACTGTGTCGCGGCGGCATCCCAGGCCAGAACCAGTCCCATCTGCCCGGCCAGCGGTGCGCCTGCCGCATCGGCAAGAATCACAGCGTAGCGCCCCGGCGGCAGCGCAGTCATATTGATGGTCACGGTCAGCGATCCGGTGGCGTTTGAGCAGAAAAACTGCGTGTCCTGCGTTGCGGTCTGATCGCTCGCGTCTAAAAGATACACATCGCGCAACTGGAAGTTTCCGCCTTTGACCAGTGGCGCAGCTTGTTCGACAGTGGCGCGGATGCCGTCCCACTCCGAGGCTTCCTGTGGCAGCAGGTTGGCTTGCAGCGCGTTGAAATCCTGGGCCAATACAGCAGTGTCCACCCGGCCCGCGGCTGCGGAAAGGGCGTCCCGGTCGAGCGAGCCCAGTTCGGCCTGCGCGGTACAGCTTGTCGCCCAGCTCGCCATTGGCGCCAGCAATAGGCCTGAACCCAAGAACAATAATCCGATGCGCATCCCCGCCAACATCCTCTCTGCTTAATGATTCCTGAAAAGGCTCTCTTTCGAGCGTCCAGCGGCCACTGCTAGTCTAGTACAGTAGAGCAGCAGTCGAGCGCCGTAGCCAGCATGGACCGCGTACACACAAGCGCCGCGGTCAAACGAGCGGTTGGCCGGCGGCAAGCGGATCCTGAAAAGACTCGAAAACAGGCTGAAGGGAGGCGATTCCGATGCGTTCACAGCCGTTGCCGCAAGCGGAATCATGGCATGATCGCCGGTTGCTCTTGCGACTCGGGCACAGTGTGCGCAAATCGGCCAGATCTCTCGCCCTTTGCACTACCCTATTCTTGCTTTTCGGTGCCTTCCTCGCCGCTCAAACGAATCCGGCTCAGACCAATCCATCGCCCGCTCCAGCCGCGCCCGTGCACAAGCACGCTCATCCGCACAAGAAACCGGCAGCGGCCACGTCTGCGCCACAGCCGCCTCCGCCGCCGGCTCCAGCCGCGCCCCCTCCGCCGAATTGGCCCGCGAACGACCTTCCCGGCGCGGCTTCTGTGGTTTTCGACAGCCGTGGCCTGCTCGTCGTCGCGAGTAATTCCAGCCTGGCGCAAATCCTGAAAGAAGTTTCGCTCGAAACCGGCGTCAAGGTTGAAGGGATGGACGCCGATCAGCGAATCTTCGGCACCTATGGCCCCGGGCCTGCTCGCGATGTGATTTCGCAGCTGCTTGACGGCTCCGGCTACGATGTATTGATGATCGGTGACCGCGGTGAGGGCACGCCGCGCCGGATTACGTTGACCTCGCGGTCAGGAAGCGCCGCGAAAAACATGGCTAATAACACTCCGGCGCCTCCGAGCAGTGAGGACACGGACGATGACCAGGCGACCCCGGAGCCACAAGTGGAGCAAGAGCCGCCGCAGCCCAATCAAAACGGCACCGTGCCTCCGGTTCCCATGCGCACTCCGCAACAAATCATGCAGGAGATTCAGGAACGGCAGCGCCAGCAGCAGAATCAAAACATGCAACAGAATCCGCCGAACTGACCGAGCAGCAGACACGGAGGACGGTGTGTTGTTAGCTGAAAGCGGATAGCTGACGGCTGAAAGCTGGTTTCTAGAGAGTTCGCGCGGCTTCGGTTTGCGCCTTCACCTGTGCCCGCGCCTTCCTCGGGCGCATCAACGCAAAAACCACTCGCAACACTGCATAGGCGGCGAGGATGCCGAAGGCCATCGCGCCAACGGTAGCCGAAATCAACATCGCCAGATTCAACAAGTCCGCCATTCAAATCGCCTCGGGCCATTTAGGGGAAAGGTCGAAATCGCCATGCAGCAACGCATGGAGCGCAACTCAGGAAGCCACCCCTCAACCACGCAAGCATCTTTGAGATTGTCGCAGAAGTTGGGCCGCGTTGACCCTCGTTTCTATTGGCAAATAGAATACCCCTAGAGCTTTGTTTTCAGTTGAGCGCCGGAACAACTCGAAACACCAAAGTACTCGCCGTCTTCACAGAACCTATCCATGCCCATCACTCACATTTCGGTGCGGGGGGCCCGCCAGCATAACCTGCGCGACATCAACGTCCGCATTCCCCGCAACGCGCTCACCGTGGTCACCGGTCTTTCCGGCTCTGGCAAGAGCTCGCTCGCCTTTGACACCATCTACGCCGAGGGCCAGCGCCGCTACGTTGAAACGCTTTCCGTATACGCGCGCCAGTTCCTTGACCAGATTGAGCGGCCAGACGTGGATTCCATTGAGGGGCTAAGCCCGGCCATCTCCATCGAGCAGAAGACCACCAGCCGCAGCCCCCGATCCACCGTCGGAACCATCACTGAGATCTACGATTATCTCCGCCTTCTTTACGCCTCGGTGGGAACACCACACTGTCCGAATTGCGGCCGGCCGATCGCCCGCCAGACCGCCGAACAGATCGTGCAGCGCATTCTTGAGCTGGGCCGTGGCGAGCGCGCCTCCGTGATGGCGCCGATCGTCAGAGGTCGAAAGGGTGAGTTTAAGGATTTGCTGGATCAGATTGACCAGCAAGGATTTCGCGCGCGCATTGACGGCGAGATTAGCGACCTTTCCGAGCCGCCTGCGCTCGGCAAACGCAAGAACCACACCATCGAAGCCATCGTTGACCGCGTTCTTCTGAAGCCGTCCACCACGGGCCAACCCACGGCCGCCGGTAAGCCCTCCGTCGAAAAACGGCTCGAGCAAGCTGTCGCCAAAGCCCTCCAGCTCGCCAACGGACTTGTCCTGGTCGGTTTCAACGCTGGCGAAGAGCAGCTGTTTTCCTCCTCCATGGCCTGCCCTGATTGCGGCCTCGACGTGCCCAAGCTCGAGCCGCGCAGCTTTTCATTCAATTCGACCTTTGGCGCCTGCCCCAATTGCCACGGCCTCGGCTCGCTTTACGATTTCGATCCGGCCAAAGTGATTACAGACTGGTCAAAGCCGCTGCTCGATGGTGGACTTGGTCCGGGCTCCTCGTCGCAGTACTTAATCAAGCTGATTCAGCTCGCCGCCGACCGCTACGGAATTGACCTGAAGCAACCCTTCGAAGATCTGCCCCCCAAACAGCAGCACATCCTCGTCTACGGGCCGCCGAAGGGCGAAGCGCCCCGCACCGGCTTCCACGGCATCCTCGCTTACCTGCGCGACAACGTTGAAGAAGCGCGTAGTGAAGGCTATCGCGAATACATGATGAGCTTCATGTCGGCCGCGCCTTGCCCTGTCTGCCGCGGCAAACGCCTGCGCCCCGAGTCCCTTGCCGTCAAAATCGGCGGGCTCTCCATCGCCGACTTCACCGCGCTGCCGTTGAACCGCGCGTTGTCAGCCGCCATCAACCTCCAATTCACTGAGCGCGAAGCGCTGGTCGCCGAACGCATCCGACGGGAGATTGCCGAGCGCCTCGAATTCCTCTGCGCCGTTGGCCTCAACTATCTTTCGCTCGATCGCAGCGCCGCCACTCTGTCCGGCGGCGAGGGCCAGCGCATCCGCCTCGCCACGCAGATTGGCTCGCGCCTGCGCGGCGTTCTCTACGTACTCGACGAACCCTCCATCGGCCTCCATCAGCGCGACAACAATCGCCTCATCCAGGCTCTCGAAAAGCTTCGCGACCTTGGCAACACGGTCCTCGTCGTCGAGCACGATGAAGAGACCATCCGCCACGCCGACTTTGTTCTCGATCTTGGGCCGGGCGCGGGAAGGTTGGGAGGCAATATCGTCGCCGAAGGCACGCCCGAGCAGATCATGGCTGAGCCCGCATCGCTCACCGGCCGTTATCTGAGCGGCGCCGAAACCATGCTGCAGCGCGCAAAACCGCGGCCCCTCACCAGCAAGTGGCTCTCCATTACCGGTGCGCGCGAGCACAATCTGCACGACCTGAATCTGCGCATTCCGCTCGGACTCATGACCGTCGTCACCGGCGTAAGCGGCAGCGGCAAAAGCACGCTGGTCAACGACATTCTCTATCGATCGCTCGCCAAAACCATCTACGGATCGCGCGAAGAGCCGGGCGCGCACGACGAACTCACTGGCGTCGAGCAAATCGACAAAGTCATTCGCATCGACCAGTCGCCCATTGGCCGCACGCCGCGCTCTAATCCTGCAACGTACACGCAGGTCTTCTCGCCCATCCGCGACCTGTTTGCTGTGCTACCCGAGGCGCGCGAGCGCGGCTACAAGCCGGGCCGTTTCAGCTTCAACGTCCCCGGCGGCCGCTGCGAGGCCTGCCAGGGCGACGGCCAGAGACGCATCGAGATGAACTTCATGCCCGACGTCTTCGTTCAATGCGAAGTTTGCAACGGCCGCCGGTACAACCAGGAGACGCTGGCTGTGAAATTCCATGGCCACTCGATCGCCGACGTTCTAGACCTGACCATTGAAGACGCTCTCCCCTTGCTCGCTGACGTGCCCCAGGTGCGCCAGAAGCTGCAAACGCTGGTTGACGTGGGCCTCGGTTACGTGCACCTGGGCCAAAGCGCGACCACGCTCAGCGGCGGCGAGGCGCAGCGCATGAAACTGGCCCGCGAGCTTTCAAAGCGCCAGACCGGCAAGACTCTTTATCTGCTCGACGAGCCCACCACCGGCCTGCACTTCGACGACGTGCGCAAACTGCTCGAGGTCCTGCACCGCCTCGTCGATTTGGGTAACTCGGTCATCATCATCGAACACAACCTCGATGTGATTCGAAATGCCGACTGGGTCATCGATCTCGGACCCGAGGGTGGCGAAGACGGCGGGCACATCGTCGGCGAAGGCCGCCCTGCAAAAATCGCCGCCACGCCCGGCTCCTACACAGGCCAGTTCCTCAAGCGCTACTACAAATTGTCGAACGGCCGCATCGCGCCCACAGAACCGGAAGAAGAACTCATCCCGGTCGCAGACTCCACCGGCAACGGCGTCAGCTCGTCCAAATCCGGGCCGTACAGCACGGCTGGTCAACCAGAACCAGAGAAAAACGGCAAACGAGCGCAGCAAAAACGTTCAACTCGTACCGCTCGCCGCGAGAAAAAGCCGGTAGACCAATGACCAATCTTCCCGAAGATGAAGCGCGCCCGCCGGAGTTAGGGAAGGAATACGACGCTGCAGGCAGCGACTCGCTCCCGGCGCAGCGCACTTCCGATGAGCCGCGTGCTAACGGGCTGCCGACCGAATCTGCGCCTGATGAATTCGGTCCCGGCGAGCCCGAACTTCCTCCCCTCGATCCGCTGTTCGTGTCCTATGCCGACCGGCCCGAGCCGCTTTTTGACGCGCCCCTTGGCCCGCCGCCAGGCGTTGAGCCCCAGCTATTCCAATCCTTCTCGCAACCGGTGGTCCGCCCGCCCGTGCGCATTCCGCACTTTGGCCACCTCGCCCTGCTCATCCCCATCGGCGGAATCGCATTCGTTTGCGGAATCCTTGTCTTGTTTTTTCCCATGCGCCTGCACCTCTTCGGCTGGAGCCTCTCCCCTCGGGTGGCCGCCACCAACGTCTCGCTCATCCTTGCCAGCGAAGCGATCCTTTATCTCTTCGTCTTTGCGATAAGCGTGCTCATCTTCCCGCTCTTCTGGCACGAAAAGCTCCTCGTGGGATTGCAGTGGCGCGGCGCGGTGGCCATCAAAAGATTCTGGCCGCTAGCCGCAACGGCGCTGGGCTGCGCCGGATTGGCTGCACTCGACGAAGTCCTTATGCCCGGCCCCAAGAACGCTCCCATCGACAGAATGTTTAGCTCTCCGGGAGCCGCGTGGCTGATGTTCGCCTTCGGCACTACCCTAGCGCCTTTTTTTGAGGAGATGTTCTTTCGCGGCTTTCTTCTGCCCGCTCTGTGCACGGCCTGGGATTGGATCGTTGAGCAGATTAGGCACGAGCCCGCACCTCCGCTCGACGCTAACCGACACCCCCAGTGGTCCATTCGCGCCATGGTCGTCGGCTCCGTCCTCACCAGCATTCCCTTTGCGCTGCTTCATGTCGACCAGCAGGGCCATTCCCTGGGGCCATTTCTTTTGCTCATCGTGGTAAGCCTGGTTCTCTGCACGGTGCGCCTAAAGACTCGGTCCCTCGCCGCTAGCACTCTGGTCCACGCCTGCTACAACTTCATCATTTTTTCTCTGGCGCTGATCGGCACCGGCGGCTTCCGCCACTTCGACAAGATGTAATATCAAGGCGAGTCCAACAGAAAATCCGCCAGCCGCTGCAAAAATCGCCTCTCTCCTGCTTTGTTGGTTGGACCTGGCCACGCGAATGTCACAAAACCTTTCATTTCGGCGATTTCTGCTGGCGTTGGCACTTTGCGCCCTGTCCGTCGTGACCTGCATCTACTACTTCGATCGCCCGGCGGCGGAGTACTTCAACGCCCACGTGCGGCCGTTTGACCTTTGGATCTGGTTGAACCGTCTGCTCGCGCCGCTGGTCGCGATTCCCGTGGCTGCGCTCTTCTTCCAGTTCGCCGCGGGCTTTTGGCTGCTCTCCGGCCGTCGCCTGGCTTCCTGGGCTCTGACACCCTTGCTCTTTTCCTTGGGAACCATCTGGGCGATATCCGCGGAGTTTGTTCTTAAACAGATTTTCGGTCGCGGATCCCCCGACCCAACCTATCTCGCCAACCATCTCTACGGGTTCAGATTTCTTCATGCCGGCAACGGTTGGGGATCCTTCCCTTCCGGAACCGCGACCATCGCACTAACCATCGTCACAATTACCTGGCTTCGTCTTCCGCAGTGGCGCGTGGCAGTCTCCATCCTGGCCGGTCTCGCGTGCATCGGGGTCACGGTCACCAATGGCCATTGGGTATCGGACGTGATCGCGGGAATGTTTCTCGGGGCCTCAGTCGGCTGGATGACCGTAGCCATTTCTGCCGCCGGCGGCTTCCGCCACTTCGACAAGATGTGAAAAAGCAATTTGACCGGTCCCTTACAATCGCATTGATGCCCACACCAACCCACGCCCAGCAGCTTCTCTCGCTCCTCGCCCGCACGAGCTTCAAGCTTGGCCAGTTCAAGCTCTCCTCCGGAGGCACAAGCGACTACTACATCGACTGTCGTACCACCACTCTGCACGCCGAAGGCGGCCGGCTCACGGGCCACGCCATCCTCGAACTGCTTGAGGCCAACAAGATCGACGCAGAAGCCGTCGGCGGACTCACCATGGGCGCCGACCCGATCGTTTCGAATGTAGCAACCGCCAGCGCCTGGCGCGCCCTATCGCACCCTCATTCGAATCCTCGCTTGCCGCTGCTTCACGGCTTCCTGGTCCGCAAAGCGGAAAAAGCTCATGGCACAGGCCGCCGCATCGAAGGATTTTTTCGCGAAGGCGCGCGCGTTGTCATTGTCGACGACGTTTGCACCACCGGCGCCTCCACCATCGCCGCCATTGAGGCAGCGCAGGAAGCCGGCATGATCGTCGTCGCGGTGGTTTGCATCGTCGAGCGCGAGGAGGCCGCCGGCCGCCCCGCGGTTGAGGCCGCGGCAAACGCCCGCCCCTTGAATGACGCATCCTTCTGGCAGGCCCAGAAACATGTGCCGTTTCTGCGCCTCTTCACCGCCAACGAAGTCCGCGCCGAACATGTGAAACAACTCTCCAGCGCCACCCCCTAGCGTCATCCAAAAACACAAAGGGCAGACCCGCTTGGGCCTGCCCTTTGGAATACAAAACAGATCAGGGGAACCGCGTTTAGGCTTTATTCAGGAACCGGCGTCGAAGTAGTAACCTGGCCGGCCGGCGTGTTGGACTGTCCAGTATTGGTCGAACCCGGGCTCTGCGCTTCGCTGCCACTCATGTTCGAGAGCAACTGCACCTGCACGCGCCGATTCTCCTTGCGCCCTTCTGCCGTGTTGTTCGACGCCACATACTGATCCTTGCCAATGCCAATCAGATAGAAGCGGTGCGGCGCGATGCCGTACTTCGCAGCCAGGTATTGCACCACCGCATCCGCGCGGCGTTGGCTAAGGTCGTAGTTGTATTGCGCCGACCCAACCGAGTCCGTTCCGCCGGTCACTTCAAGAATGTAGCTCTTCGCCGAGCCCAGTGAGCCGGCAAAGTTATCCAGTTGCGACTTGTCATCGGTCGTCAGCATGGCTTTGTCGAATCCGAAGGTCACTGAAACCGCCGCCACCTGCTTGTAGTTGTCCAGTCCCTTCACCACGCTATCCAGCGAATCGGCGCGATGAGCGACGTCGTTTGCAGCCATGTCGGCGGCATTCGCGGCCTGGCTGGCGGTCTGCGCATTAGATCTCCGCCGTGTCGGCAGTGCCTTGCGCCTTCGAAATACCCGCCATCGCGCGGTCGTTCACGTCATGAATCTGGCGGTTGTTGTCCGCGGTCTTCTGCTCCAGTTGGTCGGTGTGATCGATCAGCGGAGTCGTCTGAGTCCGCACATAATTCTTTGTGGCACATCCTGCAACTCCAAATGCCATCAACGCCGCTGCCGTCAACGCAAATCCAAATCGCTGCATTTTCATACTCCTCACCTCTCCAGTCATCGCCGGCGCGTTTCGCGCTCTTTCGCCGGAAAGCACTCTTCTTCCGCCTGTATAATTGCACGCCGCCATCCAATCGGGCTGCACAGTGCAAATCATTGCATAATAAGGCTATAGCCGACGAACTTCGCGCCAGTTCTTCACACGTCAAAACAATGTAATTTTTACGCTTTCCGGTAAGGTTTGCCCAATCTTCCCTCGCAGCCTCCAAATCCACGAGCGCGCGGCCCCAAAGCAACGTGCCCCTCAATCCTCGATATTCTAAGAACTGGATCTCGCGCGCGCTGACTTCACCATGGATCTCTTCGAAAAAATCCGCACGCTGCCCACGCAGCCCGGCGTCTACCTTTACAAGAACGCCGAAGGCGACGTCATCTACGTGGGCAAGGCCAATAACCTTCGCTCGCGCGTTCGTTCTTACCTGCTTGAAGCCTCGCAGGCCAACGCAAAAACCGGCTCGCTGATGCGCGAGGCGGTTGACATCGAATATATCCTCGTCGCCAACGAGCACGAGGCCCTCGCCCTCGAAAACAATCTCATCAAGCAGCGCAAGCCGCGCTTCAACATTCTTCTGCGCGACGACAAGACGTACCCCTACGTCAAGCTCACGCTCGCAGACCGCTTCCCCAAGGTCTTTGTCACGCGGCGACTGCGCAAGGACGGATCGGCCTACTACGGTCCTTACTTCCCCGGCAACCTCGCCTATCGCGTGGTCGAGCTCATCCATCGCAGCTTTCTACTTGCCCAGTTGCAAAGTCGATCTCTCGCGCTACCACCCGCGCGCCTGCCTGCAGTACTACATTCATCGCTGCCTTGGACCCTGCGTCGAAGGCCTCACCACTCCCGATATCTACAACCAAGCCGTGCGTGACGCGCGGCTCTTTCTCGAGGGCCGCCACGCAGAGCTTGAGCGCACACTCACCGCGCGCATGATGGCCGCCGCCGAAGCCGAGCAGTTCGAAGCCGCGGCGCGCTTGCGCGATCAGCTTTCCACTGTCCACCAGCTCCAGGAAAAGCAGCGCATCGCCACGGCCGAGCTCGACGATGACGCCGATGTCTTCGGCTATCACTTCGAAGATGGCAGCCTGGCGGTCAATCTCTTCCACATGCGCAACGGCAAAATCGTCGACCGCCGTGAATTCTTCTGGGAAGATTTACCGAGCCTGCTGGAAGCCACGCAAGAAATGGGTGCCCCAGGTCTCGATCCTGAGACCTGGGAATCCGCGAAGACTAAGGCGCAGCCTTTCCATGCGGGGCCAATCTTCTCGGCCCTCCTCAAGCAGCTTTACATTGACCAGCAATACGTCCCGCGCTCGATCCTCGTTCCTGTCGACTTCGACGACCGCGAGACGCTCGCCGCGCTCCTCAGCGAGCGTACCTGCCACAAGATCGAGATCGCCGTCCCCCAGCGCGGCGACAAGAAATCCCTCGTCGATCTCGCCGGCCAGAACGCCCACCAGTCTTACACGCAGCGTTTCCGAGTGCTCGAGCCTTCGCGCAAAGCTATTCAGGAGGCGCTTGCCGATGCGCTCATGCTGCCCGAACTTCCCCGCCGCATCGAGTGCTTCGATATCTCGCACATTCAGGGGGCCGAAACCGTTGCTTCTCTCGTCGTTTGGGAAGACGGCAAGATGAACAAGTCTGCCTATCGCAAATTCAAAGTGAAAACCGTCGCTGGCGTCGATGATTTCGCTTCCATGCGCGAGGTCGTCGAGCGTCGCTATCGCCGCATTCGCGACGGCGCCTGCAAACCTTCAGATCCGATCGTTTTGAAAGGGCAGGATTTCGATCGTGCCGCAAAGGTCCGTGGGGAATCGGAAGCTCTGGTTCCCGAGGGCCCATCGGCTAGAAGCAAAGAACCAACAACAATGCCATCGTTGATCCTCATCGACGGCGGCCTGGGCCAGCTTCACGCCGCAGCCGAGGCTCTGGAATCCCTCGGCTTCACCTCGCAGCCGCTGGCAGCAATCGCCAAACGGGAAGAAGTTATCTACGTTTACGGCAACGAGGACGAGCCCATCGTCCTCGACCGCCGCTCACCTGTACTTCATCTCGTCCAGCTCATTCGCGACGAGAGCCATCGCTTCGCCGTCGGCTACCACCGCCAGCGCCGCGCGATGAGAGACAGAGACTCCGAATTACTGAACATTCCTGGCATTGGCCCGCAAACCCGCCAGCGCCTGCTCACGCATTTCGGCAGCATGCGCGACGTGCAGCAGGCAACAGCCGAATCGCTCGCCGCCGTCGTCAGCCGTAAAACTGCCGACGCCATCTGGCAGCACTTCCACCAGGATCTGCAGGCACCCTGAGCAGACCACAACAGACTCACCCTGCCCGCATCAGTTCGCTTTTGCGCACCACAATACGCTTGCTGCACGCCGGGCATGAGAAGCGGTCGAAGAGCGCCACGCTGCCCACCGACGAGCCGCACCACGGGCACTTCCCTTTCAGAGCGTTGATTCCCATCAGCGATCCCACCAGCGGCGCGCACACTCCGGCGATGATCAACGGAACGCCAAGAAACACTCCCAGTCCTGTCAGGCAAATCATGCCGCCCCAGATGATCAGCACCGGAGCAGCCACCAGCCCCAACAGCAGGCCGCCGAACGCGCCCTTCACGGGCGGCTTCTCGTGTTCAATGTGACTGTGCGGCAGACGCTCGATCTTCTGATCGTTTGTAGCTCCGCAGTTCGGGCAGAATTTCCAAGTCGCTTCAAGGTGCGCAGCACATTTTTGACAGGCCGCATTCATTCAGCGACCGCTCCCTCACGGTCATCGGCATTCGCAGCGGGAACCGCCCCAGGCAGTTGGCCGTTCGCCGCGGCCCTAATAAACCTGCCGCGGCAAACGAGCCTCGATTTAAGCAGAGCATCTATATATGCTGGGCCCCGATGTGCCTGCGATGATGAAGTCTAGGCCCGCTTGAATTGGGTTGCCCGTGACTGCCGTCACGCCCATCTGGTCACGCCGCGCAGCCGCCGCTCGAGCGAACGCCGCAGTCTGGCGCCGACTTGCCGAGCCAGAATGGCTAACCCTGCTCCATGCGTAGCCTTTGTACACGGGCGACGCCTGCCCAGCCAGCCCAATCCATTAAAGTTAAGCTAAGGAACTCCGCGGATGCATACCTCAGTTCTTCTCGTATTTCGCAAGGCCGGCTTGCTGTTGGTGGGCACTTTCGTAGTTCTTCTTGCTGTCTCGCTACGCGCGCAGGCGACTCCCCCAACCGCGGCGCCTAGCCAGCCATCCTCCTGGTTCAATCAGCAGACTGGTGAGATTGGCCTCGCGGGCTTCGAGAATACTACCGGGATTACGTCCGAAGGCTATCTCCGCACAGGCTTTGAAGAGCTGATGTTTTTCGCGGGTCCCGATCTCCAGCCGACTAGCGTCAGCGGCCACATTTTGAAGCAAGATGACCTGCCCATCGCTCACTATGAGTTCAAGCGCGACGGCTTCACCTACCGCTTCTCCGTCTTCGCCGGCAAGATCGACAAGAGCGCCATCATCATCGCCCGGCAGCACGCCAAATTTCCGTTTATGCCTGGCTTCGACATCACGTCCGGCATCTACGAACCACAGGTAGACTTCATCCGCGTCGACATCACGAATGCGGCCCACGAGCCGCACCGTGCCGTCTTCGCTTCGGGCGTCCGCTATCAAGACCCAAACGCCACGGGCACTCCTCACGGCAAGGACGGCGAGGCCTTCAATCCCGGCTGGACGAACAGTTTCGATGAAGCGAACTTCTACCGCTTCAATCGCGACCTCTACAGTTTTCCGGCGGGCTACGCGGATCGCAGCTTCTCCGTCCGCAAAAACTGGAACGAGCCGAACCCGCAAGACGTTTTCTTTGTAACGCGGGTCAACCCCGCTCCCACCACGCCAGTCGGTATCGTCACCTACGCGCGGCAGCTCAATCCCGGCGAGACGTGGACTCTCGATTTCAAGATGCCGGTGATTCCGAACGCCGATCCCTTCGTCATCTCGGCCATCGACGACGCAAGCTTCGATGCAATCGAGGCGCAGGTGCACGAAGAGCCGGCTGCGCAGCACTGACGCCGCCGTCATCGACGGCGAATCAGCTCTAAGGCGGCCAGGCTTGTCCTAGTTCGCGCTTGATACCGATCGGCGAGCCACTGGACGCAGCTTCTCTTTCACCGTGGCCAGCAAACACTCCGGTGGCAAGGGTTTGCTGAGCAATGTGAAACGGCGTGCTGCGGATCCTGCCGCGGCCAGCAAATCGACCGTTGACGCCTGGCCCGAGAAAAGCAGAATCTGGCAGTCGGGAAAAACACGCTGGATCGTGATCGCGAGTTCAATCCCGTTCATCCCCGGCATCACCACATCGGTGATCAACAGGTGCGGTGGCGACAGCAAGGCAGCTTCAAGGGCATCGTTTCCATCGTATGCGGCCATCGCTTCATAACCGCTCATGGAAAGGATGGTTGCAGTGGTATCTGCGATCGATGTTTCGTCATCGACCACCAAAACCCGGGGGCGAAAATTGAACTCGTGGAAGGTTGGAGCTTCGCCGACAGGCACGATAGGGGTGTTTCGTGTTCCGCTCATATTCATGTCGAAGCCTCGATCACTACTCAGCAACCATCGTGCCAATCGCCGCTGAATGACCGGAACCTTGTAATCTTGCACGGGCTTAGCCAAACTAAACATGATCTTTTCCCACAGCAATCTCTGGATTATTTACACGCTTAGGATATTTTTACCCGGCCAATAGCAACTCCATACGCATGCCGTACGTCGCCGTTCGCCAATCGAAACGTTAGCGATACGCGCTTCTCATGTCCCCTCGCACCGAAGAGGCATACGCTCCACATACTTATGCATCTCACAAGGAGTGAGGAGCATTCCGTTGGAACCATGTGACAAAACGGAATCACTTTTCCATGAGATTTCAATTGGTTCACCAGGATGAGGTGCCCAAAGGCCGGGCGGGCAAGCATAAGCGCATTGTCACGCTCCTGTTGAATCAACTCGAGCAGCTGCCATCGGGAAATGCCCTCAAAGTGCCGCTGTCCGCATTACCCGATAGCAAAGCGAACATTCGTGCGGCCCTTAATCGTGCCACGCACCAAAAAGGAGTGACCGTCGCCACGTCGAGCGACTCCAGTCACTTGTATCTCTGGAAAGCCGATCGGAAAACCTGAACCATTCCTGATACATTCTTGTTTTGCGCTGTTCGTGAATTTGCGATGGACGCTGTGCGCATCGACAAGTGGCTTTGGGCCGCGCGTTTCTTCAAAACGCGCGCCATGGCCTCGCGCGCGTGCGATATCGGCCGCATTCAATCGAACAGCCTTCGCGCCAAGCCGGCGCGCGAAGTCCACCCAGGCGACAAACTGCGCATTGAAAACGAGCGTGGGATCTTCGAGATCGAAGTTTTAGCGGTAAGCGCCACTCGCGGCCCCGCCGCAGTCGCGCAGACTCTCTATCGCGAATCCGACGCCAGCCGCGAAGCGCGCTTGCATCTTGCGGAAGAGCGCAAAGCCTTGGAGCAATACGTCCGTCTTCCCGAGGGCCGGCCCTCCAAGCGCGACCGCCGGCGCATCATTCAATTCCGCCGCGGGATCTAAGACCGGACCACCCAGACGCAAAAAGCCCGGCACGTGGCCGGGCTCTCATCGCAACAAAATCGTTTACGCGATCAGTTTCTTCACCTTCTCTTCAATCACGTCCTGGGCACAATAGCCAACAACCTGGTCAGCAATCTTGCCACCCTTGAAGAAGAGCAGCGTCGGAATCCCGCGAATGCCGTAACGCGATGGTGTCGCACCATTTTGATCTACGTTTACCTTGGCCACCTTCAGTTTGCCCGCGTACGCCGCCGCCAAACCGTCCACAATCGGTGCAATTGCCTTGCACGGCCCGCACCAGACGGCCCAAAAGTCCACCAGAACCGGCTGCTCGCTCTTCAGGACTTCCTGGTCAAAATTCGCATCGTTCACTTCTAAAACGCCCACTCCAGCCATGATCCTCCTTGCGGACCCGCACCCGTTCATTGTACAGGACACCGACTATTCATCTGATGCGGAAATCGGTGCAAAGTCGCAAGCCTTGGCGCAGTTGTGACGGCCGCACAACCGATTTACTTCGCGTTGTTATGGATGGGCGCAGCCACGATTTCTCCGGCGCGTTCATCGCTCCTGTTGTCGGCGGAATCGTTTAAGCACAAAGTAAAAGCGCCCGGATCCGTTAAGGATCACAGGCGCTAGAGCAGCCCTCCCCCAGAACTGCCCACGGAGCGAATGTAAGGTGTTCAATCGATAAATAGCAAGCAAACTTCAGTAATAGGTGCGGTAATCAGTTTTTTGATGACTGTCCACCTAGGCAACCACCGTAACTTACTCATAACGCATGTGCTTGCCCATTGAAAACGATACCGTTTTCACAAACTCACATGTTTTCAATGGTTTGGAAGGCTCCAACCCCGGAAAACCGGCAATCCAGAAGCTCGGCCCCGGTGCAATTTTGCACTGCTTTTGAAGCGCTGGCGACGCTCTCCTGGCGGTCGACAATGACCAGCACTGCCGGCCCTGCTCCGCTCAGCGCGACACCCAGGATTCCGTGTTCTCCCACCAGCGGCAACAGTGTGGGCAGCAGCGGGCAGATGGCTGTGCGATACGGCTGATGAATGCGATCCTTCATCGCCAGGCGCAGCAGATCTCCCCGCGCCTGCGCAAATGCGAGCCCCAGCACAGCCACGGACTGCAGGTTCGCCACGACATCTTCAAGCGGATAGTTCGCTGGCAGCACTCCGCGCGCCTTGCTGGTGGAAAGCGGCTCCCCCGGCAGCACAACAATCGCTCGCCACTCCGGCGGAGGATCAATCCGCGCCACGTGCACTTTGGTCCCTTCGCACACCGCGGTGACGAATCCGCCCAGCCAGCACGCGGAAACGTTGTCCGGATGCCCCTCGAGCTTGTACGCCTCTTCGAGAATCCGCGCCGTATTCCACTGCAGCCTTCCGAAGTTCGCTGCCAATGCGATCGCCGCCAGCCGCGCGGCCGCCGACGATCCGCATCCCATCCCCAGCGGAATTCCATTGACGATCTGGATCGCGAGCGGAACGACTGCATGCTTGTTGCTACGCAAGATCTGCTTGTAGGTCTCTACGATCAGGTTGTCTTCAAGCCGCGCGCAGCGCTCCGCATCGCGTCCGCTTGCGGTCACTGTGAATTCTTGCGCCGGCTCAGCTTCGATCTGCAGAAAAAAATCTAGCGCCACGGCCACTGCGTCGAATCCGGGCCCTAGATTTGCCGAAGTTGCAGGCAGGCGGAGTCGCAGAGCTTCTTTCTTGCCTGGATCGATCGTTTGGCCGCTCATCCCACCTCACCCTCGATCGCCGCCAGCACCGCAGCCGGCGTGGCATCCACCGAAACCGCATCGCGGCGCAGCGCTTCAATCGCATGCTCGGACCCCAGCTTTTCCTCGTCGGTCAACAGGGTTCCGCGATGGAAATCGATCGTGTAATCCGCGTCCTTCAGCGTATGGCCGGTCAGCACCAGCACGACAGTCTCTCCGGACCGGACCACGCCCTGCGCGCGCAGCTTTTTCAGCCCCGCGAGCGTTACGGCCGAAGCCGGCTCGCATCCCAGGCCTTCTGCGCCAATCTCCGCCTTGGCCATCGCGATCTCGGCCTCGGTCACGTCCAGGCACCATCCGCCGCTCTCTTGAATCACCCGTGCCGACTTGCGCCACGATGCCGGATTCCCAATGCGAATGGCCGTCGCCCGCGTGTTCGCTTCCACCGGCTCCATCACCGCGCCGTGGTTCAACTTCAGGCTTCGCACCAGCGGGTTGGCTCCCGCTGCCTGAATCACGCTAATCTTCGGCAGCCGCGCGATCAATCCAAGCTCGCGCATCTCGCGGAATCCCTTGCCCAGCGCCGAGCTGTTGCCCAGGTTGCCCCCGGGAACAATCAGGTGGTCAGGCACATTCCAATCCATGGCCTCCGCAATTTCGATGGCCGGCGTCTTCTGTCCTTCTAACCGATAGGGATTGACTGAGTTAAGCAGATAGATCGGCGCTGTTCGCACGATCTCCGTCAGCAGACGCAGGCAGCCATCGAAGTCGGTCTTCACCTGGCAAGTCACCGCGCCGTAATCCATCGCCTGCGACAGCTTGCCCCACGCAATCTTTCCTTCGGGAATCAAAACCAGGCTGCGCATCCCTGCGCGTGCCGCGTATGCGGCCATCGATGCGGATGTGTTCCCCGTTGACGCGCACGCGACCCAGGTGAATCCCCTCTCCTTGGCCACGCTCAGCGCCGCCGTCATTCCTGTGTCTTTGAATGAACCGGTCGGGTTCATCCCCTGATGTTTCGCGTAGAGCTGATCGATTCCGAGTGCTTTCGCTGACCGCCGCAAATGATAGAGAGGAACATTCCCCTCGCGCAGCGACACCGCATTGCCAAAACTGTCCAGAATCGGCAGCAGCTCTCTGAATCGCCACACCCCCGATTGATTCAGTCCCTCGCCTGAGCAGCGTCGCTCTCGCCAAAGCCACTTCAGCGCGCCTGGATTGGGCCGGTCATTGCCTCCGCGCTGGCTCCAGCCGGGATACTCAACCTCAAACAGGTCGCCGCAATTCGCGCAGCGAAAGTCCGCACGCGCATCGGCGCCAGGGATCCGGCTACCGCACCCAAAACAGCGCAACTGATGCAGATTGTCGCTCATACCTAAGTGTTAGCCTAGCAGGTGTACGGCGATTCCCATTGTGGATGGAGGGCCTGTTCGCGCCGATGTCGAAGCAATTCTTCGCCGCTTTGATTCCGCTCCTTTTCCTCGCGCCGGTCGGCGCGCAGGCGCCCCTCCGCGTGGCCGCCGCCGCCGATCTGGAGCCCGTTCTTCCTCCGATCCTCGTACGATTCGAGAAAAATACCGGCATTCATGCCGAGGCCACGTATCAATCTTCCGCCACGCTCACCACGCAGATTGAGAACGGCGCGCCTTTCGATGTTTTCCTGTCCGCCGACCTGAGTTTTCCCAAGCGCCTTATCGACGCCGGGTTCGCCGATGTCGCAGATTCGGGCGGTTCGAACACTCCGATCACTTATGCGCGAGGCACGCTCGTCCTCTGGGCGCGCAAAGATTCCTCTTTGCCTAAGCCCTCGCTCGATCTTCTTCGCGATCCGCGTCTGAAGCGCCTGGCCATCGCCAATCCTGATCGCGCGCCTTATGGCCGCGCTGCCGTCGCCGCGCTCCAGAGCCTCAAGCTCTACGACACGCTCAAGCCGCGCATCGTTACCGCCGAAAACATTGCTCAGGCTGCGCAGTTCGTTGACTCTGCCAACGCCGATGCCGGCCTCATTTCGCTTACCTCGGCTCTCACGCCGAACCTCTCCGCTGATGGCACTTACTTCGTCGTTCCCCGCGATCTCTACCCGCCGATCAAGCAGGGCGCAGTCATCGTGAGCAAAACCAAGCAGCGCGCCGCAGCAAACAAGCTGCTCGACTTCCTCCTCTCGCCTGCCATTCAGGCGGAACTCGCCAAATCCGGCCTCACGCCGGTGAAGTGAACGCGATGGACTGGCAAGCATTCGCGCTGTCGCTTCGTCTCGCCGCCGTCACCACGGCGATTCTCCTCGCGATTGCCGTGCCTCTCGCGGCGCTTATCGTGCTGGGTCGCGGTCGCTGGCTCGCAGCTGTTGAAGCACTTTCCACGCTGCCCATGGTTTTGCCACCAACCGTTCTCGGCTTTTTTCTTCTCGTCCTGCTCGGTCCACGCACAGCATTTGGGCGCGGTATTGCCGCCGTGCTCGGCCATCCGCTTGCATTTTCCTTCGATGGCCTTGTCGTCGGCTCGGTCATCTACAGCCTTCCCTTCGCGGTGCAGCCTCTCGTCGCAGGTTTTTCTTCGGTCGACACGGCTCTGGTCGACGCCGCGCGCCTTCTTGGCGCAGGTCCGGTCCGCCTCGTCTCCAGCATTCTCATTCCGCTTGCCCGCCGCTCACTTCTCGCCGCAATCGTACTCAGCTTTCTTCACACCGTCGGCGAATTTGGCGTCGTCCTCATGCTCGGCGGCGACATACCGGGCGCCACGCGCACGCTGTCTATTGTTCTTTATGACCAGGTGGAAAGCTTCGACTACGCCGCTGCGGGCCACACCGCTTTATTGCTTCTTGGATTGAGCGTGCTAGCCCTCGCGCTTATCTATTCCCAAACCAAAAAGCACGGAGTGCTGGGGCGTGATTAATTTTTCACTCGACGCGCGTCGCGGCAGTTTTCACCTGCAAGTGGAATGCACATTTGCGACCGATTGGACCGTCATCTTCGGCCCGTCGGGCGCAGGAAAAAGCACACTGCTTCGTTTGCTCGCCGGCCTCGATCAACCGATCAGCGGCCGCATCGCCTTCGACGGCCGCGCACTCACCGAAACCGCCACTGGACTTCGCATCCCGCCCGGCCATCGCCAAACTTCGCTGGTCTCGCAGCAGCCCGCGCTCTTCCCCCACCTAACCGCCGCCGCCAACGTGGCCTATGGCCTCCGGAATCTCGATCGCCCCGCACGCTCCCGGCGCGTGGACGAAATGCTGGATCTCGTTGGCGCTGCCGATCTCGCCGCCCGCCGCCCGCAGGATCTCTCTGGTGGTCAGGCGCAACGCGTGGCACTGGCTCGAGCGCTGGCGCCAGCGCCGCGTCTGCTTTTACTCGATGAACCTTTTTCCGCGCTCGACGGCGTTGCCAGCGACGCGCTTCTGGTCCGCCTGCAAGCCTGGCTGCGCGAGAATCGCGTTCAAGCCGTCGTGGCCACTCATGACGCGACGGACGCGCTCGCTACCTCGGCTGAAGTCCTGCTTCTGCGCGACGGCCGCCTCGCCGCCCTCGGTCCAGCCGGCGAGGTCCTCGCGCCGGAACGCGATCGCCTCCTCAGCCGCCTGCAACTTCCGCGAGGCTAGCGTTCTCGCCGCTCACTTCGCCGCGATCACCAGCAGCGTTGCATCATCCTGGAAGTGCGCGTCGCAGAACGCCGACACCTGATTGAGCAGCGCGTTGCTCATCTCCGCCGACGTGCGCTTGCTGCATGCCAGCGCCGCTTCGGCCAACTTCTCCTCGCCGAATTCCTGCTCGTCCCCGTCGCTGGCTTCAGTAATGCCGTCGGTGACAAGCAACAGCCGGTCGCCCGCGCGAAATTCAATCTTCGCGTTCTCGTATTCCCACATGGGGAAAACTCCTAGTACCGCACCCCCATGGTCCAGCGCCTGGGCGCTTCCTTCCGAAACAAAAATTGGGTAAACCTGCCCCGCATTGCAGTAGTCGAGTGTGCGTGTCTCGCTATCCAGCACGCCATAGAGAAACGTCACGAACTTTCCCGTCGCCAGATTCTCGCAGAGGAGGCTGTTCACCTTGGCGCACAACTGTGCCGGATTCTCGGCGCTGCTCGCATAGGCCCGCACGGCGGCCTGCACGTTGGCCATCATCAACGCGGCCGAGACCCCTTTGCCCACCACGTCGGCAATGCACAGGCCTAGCCTGCCCTCGCCCAGTTTGAAAACGTCGTAGTAGTCACCGCTCACTGTGCGCGCCGGCCGCCACGCTCCGGCCACTTCAAATCCGGCAAGTTGCGGAATCTCATTCGGCAGCAGCGACCGCTGAATTTCGCCGGCGCGCTGCATCTCCTCTTCCTGCTTTTCCAGTTGCGCGGTTCCCTGCTTTACAGTTTGCTCAAGTTCCTGGTTGCGCTGTTCCAGTCGATCCTTTGTTGTGTGGTACACAAACGAAATGAACCCAAAGATGAAGGTAACCAGAAACGGAAATTTCCACCCGGTCAGAATGAGATGAGAAAGCGTCTGTGGACCCGGAGCAGCGACGAACCACACGATCACGCTGGAGATCAGGTAAACCGGGACTGTCAATACGAGAAGGGTGGGCAGAAAGATCAGCCAGTTGAATGGAAATGGCCTTTTCGAATAGAGGGGATCGACCCATTCCATTGCGGGGCTGAGGAGATTCCCGATGCAAAAGGTGAACACCAAAACCGTGGCAGGATTCATGGGCGTACCAATCGCCCAGAAAACCGCGCCGAGAATAACGGCAACGAGGAGATATACAACCTGCTGCCGAATGAAGCGCACTATAGAAGGCAAAGCCAGTCGCATTCCAGCACGCTCTCCGACCTCATTGGGGAATCACAAGGATTCTACGCCAAAGCCGAATTGCGCGCGCTCATGCGGCGATTTCGGCGCGTTACGCGAACCCCACCATCTCCGGCTCCATCTCCAGTCGTATGCCGAATCGAGCTTCAACCGCTTCGGAAATCTTTTCCGCCAGCGCCAGAATCTCTTTGGCCGTCGCGCCTCCGCGATTCACAACCGCCAGCGTGTGCCGCGATGAAATTCCCGCTGCGCCCCTCTCGTATCCCTTCGCGAATCCCGCTTGCTCAATGAGCCACGCCGCGGGGATTTTCACCAACCCGCCTTCCGCGGGAAAAGCTCGAAGAGGCACTCCGGCGCCGGCTGCGATTCTCCGCACGCGCTCCGCCACTTCCTCTGTAACCGATGGATTCTTGAAGAAACTCCCCGCGCTGCGGCAATCCGGATCGCCATCGACCAGCAGCATTCCCTTGCTTCGCCGGATGCTCCGCACCGCCTCCGCCGTTTCTGCCAGCGTGGGCGCCGTCGTCCAATCCGCAAAGTGAGCCTTCAGGTCCTGGTACGCAATCAGCGGCGCGCCGTTCTCGCGCAGCCGATAGTCGACACGCGTGACAATATACCGCCCACGATCCGTCGAGTTAAATCGGCTCGTCCGATACGCGAATCCGCAATCCGCGTTCGAAAACTCTACAAATTGTCGCGTCTTCAGATCGAATACCCGCACGCGCTCGATGATCGACGCCGCCTCCTGCCCGTATGCGCCCACGTTTTGCACCGGCGTTCCGCCCACGGTCCCCGGAATTCCAGCCATGCATTCGGCGCCCGCGCAACCGCCGGCAATTGCCCGATCGACGAACTCATTCCAGTCCTCGCCCGCTCCAACACGAAACAACTCCCCATCGCGATCGATCCCTTTCATCCCAACGTGCAGCACCAGCCCCGGAAATCCCTCGTCAGCGACGAGCACATTGCTGCCGCCGCCCAGCACAAACAGCGACACGCCCCGCTCGCGCGCCCACTCGCTAGCTTCCGCAATCTCCGCCTCCGTGGCCGCCTCCACAAACCACCGCGCCGGCCCGCCAATGCCAAAGGTCGTGAATGCCGCCAACGAAATGTTCTCGAGAATCTTCAATTGTCCAGATTACGAAAGATTGCGCAATTCGCAATCCTGCGTCTAACCCTTAGGTATACTTCATTCGACTGTTTGGGGGAGCAAGATGAAGTGCTGCGTCATTCCGCGGCTGATGCCGCTTGTTCTTTGCCTGGTTTCCGCCCTCACCCTTACTGCACAGAGTTCTTCTTCGTCTTCCGGCTCCGCAGCGCCCGCGCCATCCGATTCCGAGCGAGCCATTGCCGGGCAGCTCGCTGGCGGGCAAGCGGGCTCGCTGATGACCGTGCAGGCGCCCGATCCCGACAGTGGTGTGAACGGTCACGTCGAAAGCCTCTACATCCCGCTCGTCGCGGGCCAGCCCTTTCACGCCAAAATCGCGGTCCTCATCCATCGCCAACTGCCCGATGGCACTGTGGTCGATCAAAAATACTACACTCTCGTGGCGCGGGACGGCACCGGACGCACGCGCCGCGAAATGCGCGAGCTGATCGCCGCCGATTCCGATCTTGATCCACCGCTCATCCGCACTCTGGTCTACGATCCGAAGACCAATATGGTCACCAACTGCTACCCCGAGCAGCGCATCTGCCGCCAGGCTTTCTTCGATCCCTCGCGGCACCCGGTCGAGGAGCCGGTCGGCCCTTCGAGCGACGGCGCTTCGGTCCTCACCCGCGATGATCTCGGCAAGAAAACCATCGACGGACTTGAAGTCGTCGGCACGCGCGAGACGCGCACCTACAATCCCGGCGCATTCGGAAACGACAAGCCCGTCGTCGTCACCAAAGAAATGTGGTATTCGCCTCAGCTCCAGTTCGATCTTTCCGTCACCCGGCTCGATCCGCGCAATGGCACGCAGAAAGTCGAAGTTACTGACCTCAAGCTGGGCGATCCCGGGCCGGAATGGTTTGCGATTCCCGACGGCTACCGGCTGGTGTCGGACCATGGCCTCATGCACCCCGTTTACCCCGCTGAGCTCGAGCCGCTCATTGAGAAGCAAGTCTCCGGAATGTCGCCCGACGAGCTCACCACCGCGCTCCAGCCCGTCGAAGCCGCCATTGGCGCGCTCGCCAAGGCGCACGCAGTGGCCGCGCCCAAGGACGATAGCGTGGCCTTCGCCGGCCAGTTGCGCTCGCGACTCTCGGGAACTCTGCGCACGATGCAGCAGATTGACCTTTTGCATGGGCAGCAGCAAGTGGCTGAAGCCGATTCGCGCATGAACGAAACATTTCGCGAGGTGGTCACGTCGCCCTGCATCGGAAAGCCGGGGCCCGGCGATCCGCCTTCGGCTCCCACAAGCGCCGACGGGTTGCGCGAGGAACAAACCGCGTGGCTGGGGCTGCGCGAGGCATGGGTTACGTTCCTCAAGAAGCTCTTCCCCGGTGGCGACCCCGCTATCTTTGGCATGACCATCTCGAACGAACGCGAGTCCGAGCTGCGCCGCTACCTGAACGACGAACGCAACCGTGGCTGCATTCCCGTTGAGTCCATCGAGCCGATGCTCGTCCGCTACGTCACGGGAATGTCCGCCGATCAGCTCGATGCCGCCGTCAAGCCCATCGATGCGGCGATCGCCGCCTACGCGAAAGCTCATGCCGAATCCGAGCCTGGCGACCGCAACCAGGATTTCGTGCGCATGACCGAGCAGCAGTTGGCTTCCGATCTGAATATGCGGCAGCACAACTCCGCGTTCTCGCAAAATCAGTTCCAGGGGACAGATCTGCGCCTCAATCTGATGTTTCGCGCCGTGGTCACTTCGCCTTGCCTCACCAAGACCATCCCCGGCGATCCGCCCGATGCTCCCGTGAGCGAGGAAAAACTGCGCGCTGAAGAGCAGGCCTGGCTCAATATGCGCGACGCATGGACGGCGTTTCTCGCGTCTGTATTTCCCGGCTCGAATAAGGCCACCCTCGACGCCATGCTCAATCAACAACGCACCGGCCAGCTTGAACAAATTCAAAATGTCGAACGCAACCGCGGCTGCATCCCCGAAGAGTCCATTGAGCCGCTGCTTGCCCAATTCGTTACCGGCATGACCGCGGATCAACTCGACGCCGCCGTCAAGCCGGTCGACGCCGCAATTCGCGTCTATGTCGCCGCCCATGCCGACTCGGAGCCCAACGACCAGAATCAGGATTTCGTACGCATGCTCGAACAGCAGCTTTCGTTCGAGCTGAGCAACCAGCAGCACAACCGCGTGCCCACGCAGGATGACTTTGAGGAAGCCGATCTTCGCCTGAACCAGGCCTTCCGTAACGTCATTTCCTCGCCCTGCCTCGCGAAAACCGCTCCCGGCGACCCTCCCAACGCCCCAACAAGCGAGGAGAAGCTGCGCGCGGAAGAGCGCGCGTGGATCGCGCTGCGCGA
The DNA here is from genome assembly GCA_963813015.1 of uncultured Acidobacteriaceae bacterium. Taxonomy (GTDB): domain Bacteria; phylum Acidobacteriota; class Terriglobia; order Terriglobales; family Acidobacteriaceae; genus Telmatobacter. The sequence goes on along the minus strand of CAWEXN010000002.1, from coordinate 173,105 downwards.
CGCGTGGACTGCATTCATGGTCACTGCTTTCCCCGGCGGCAATCAGGCAGCACTCGGCACCATGTTGACCGAACAGCGCACTGGCGAGCTGCTTCAGATCGAAAACATCGAGCGCAACCGCGGGTGTGTACCAGCGCAGTAAAACTCAATCATGGGTGCCCCAGGTCTCGAGTTTGAGACCTGGGATACCACTTAAGACGAACCTTCAAATCCACGCGGTCTCAGACCTAGTAGAATAGCTGCAGGCAGCTTCTCCTGCCGGAGGCGAACATGTATCCAGAACTGATGGTGATTCCCATGCGCGAGGAGCTTGTGCGCGCTGGAATTAAAGAGACCCGGACTGCCGAAGAAGTCGACGCGGCACTGGCCGAGCCGGGAACCACTCTCGTCGTCGTCAACTCCATCTGCGGCTGCGCGGCCGGCAAAGCCCGTCCCGGCATCCGCCTCGCACTCTCCAACTCCGCTAACCAGCCCGATCGCAAAATCACCGTCTTTGCCGGCCAGGATCGCGAGGCCACTGAGCGCGCCCGCAGCTACTTCGAGGGCCATCCTCCCAGCTCGCCTTCTGTGGCAATCATGCGCGATGGCAAGCTTGTCTACCTCATGCAGCGCTCCGTCATCGAGCAATCCACCGCTCAGGACATCGCCTCAGAACTCGTGCGCGCATTCGACGAATTCTGCGCCAAAACCACCGCGTAACGCCGCTTCAACCAGACCTCAGACAAGCAAAACGGCCTCCCGCAAAGGGAGGCCGTCGCTTTTGCTCCGAAATCTCTGCGTTCAGTCCGCTACCTGCGCCTTGGCCAGCTTCTGCACCTTGCTGTGCTTCACGGAGTAGCCGAAATAAATGATCAGGCCGAAAATCAACCATCCGATCATGACTTCCCATGTGATTGCCGCCAGCCGCGACATAAGAAAGAGCGCCGAACCCATGCCCAGAATCGGGACCAGCGGCACAAGCGGCGTCTTGAAGGGCCGATGCAGCTCGGGATGCCGCACACGCAGCACCCAGACTCCCGCGCAAACGATCGTGAAAGCCAGCAGCGTCCCGATGTTCACCAGGTCGGCGAGCCTGCCGATGGGCAGGAACGCGGGAAACATCGGCCGCAAAAATTCCGAACACGATCGTCGTGATCCACGGCGTGCGGAACCTCGGATGCACCGCCGAGGCCCACTTCCACAGCAGCCCGTCTTTCGACATGGAATAAAACACGCGCGTCTGTCCCAGCAGCATCACCAGCATCACCGTGGCCAGCCCGAAGACCGCGCCGACCTTCACCAGCAGCGCGCCCCAGCTCACGCCCGTCGCGTCGATCCCCAAGGCCACCGGAGCGCCCACATTCAGGGTTTTGTAGCTCACCAGACCGGTCAAAACCATTGACACCATGATGTACAGGATGGTGCAGATCAACAGTGACCCTAGATATGCCGATAGGCATATCGCGTTGCGGCTTCTTCGCCTCCTGTGCCGCCGTCGAAACGGCGTCGAATCCGATGTACGCGAAGAAAATACGCGACGCGCCCTTCGAAATGCCGCCCCATCCGAAGTTCCCGTCCGCATCCTTCGGCGGAATAAAAGGATGCCAATTCAGCTTCGCCAGTTCGGGATGGCGAATCAGATAGTACCCGCCGACCACCAGGAAGATCCCCACCACGCTTAGCTTGATAAACACAATCGCGGAGTTGAAGTTCGCCGACTCCTTGATTCCGATGACAAGAATCACGGTGATCACCATGACAATCGCCATCGCCAGCAAATTGAACGCCGCGGTCGCATGCGGCAACCCAGCGTCGCTTACTCCCGGCGGCAGCGACATCAACGGCAACCATTGATGCTGGTAGAAAACCAGGTGCGTCCCCGTCGACGCCGTTAGCTGCGGCGGAACGTAAATCCCGAACTGCTGCAGCAAGCTGTTGAAGTATCCTGACCAGCCCGAGGCCACGGTCGACGCACCAAAGGCGTACTCCAGCACCAGGTCCCAGCCGATGATCCACGCCACAAACTCGCCCAGCGTGGCATAGCCGTAGGTGTATGCCGACCCCGCAATCGGAATGATCGATGCGAACTCGGAGTAGCACAGCCCGGCGAACGCGCAGGTGATTCCCGCGAGCACAAAGCTCAGTGCCACGGCCGGCCCCGCGTAGAGCGCCGCGGCCTGGCCCGTCAGCACAAAAATTCCCGCGCCGATCACGGCCCCAATGCCCAGCGTCACCAGGTTCACGGCCCCCAGCGAGCGCTTCAGCGTGTGCTCGCCCTGCTCGCCAGCCTCTTCGGTGAGCATCGACATGGGTTTAATGCGCAGCAGATTCGAGAACAAGGACCGATTTCCTCCCTGGCGAATGGATGGTGCAGCGCAAAACAGAATCCGCCGGAACTCGTTACGCAATCATACGATACAGCGCCCGCTCGCCGGCCAATGATAGGGCCACGTGTTGGGTGGACGGGATTCGGCTTGAAGGGCATGGGCTTTAGCCCGTGCATAAATCAGGCAAAATGATCGTGGGCTTTAGCCCCTGAGGGAAGCCCTGACCAACCGGGGCACTCATTAGAAATGTCTCGTATTTAATCAGCCGATGTATCGATTTCGGCCAGAGATTGTCTCGACCCGGCCAAACTCGCCGCGAATCTGCACAGATGAACCGTCCCAATTCCGCTCAGTACTGTCTCGTTTTCAGACACTCGCGATTCCCGCTGTTGGTACGCGGCTACCCAAGCGCATCCACCCACCGCCGGAACTCTTCTGCCGGATTCTTCGCGCGAAAAATTGCCGCTGACACGCCCACCACGCTCGCCCCAGCCTCCAGAATCCCCGGCGCCGTCTCCAGCGTCACTCCGCCCACGGCAACCAGCACCACATTCTGTCCCGCCTGCTCTCGCAGCCGTCGCACTCCCGCCGCACCGATTGGCACCTTCGTCGTCTGCTTGGTTGTTGTCGGAAAAATCGGCCCGATCGAAAGATAATCCGCCGGCTCCTTCAAAATCCCCGGCACCAGCGCTTCGCTCCCGCCAAACGTGCCCACAATCTTGCCGGGGCCCAGCAGTCGCCGCGCCTCGGCAGGCGTCGCATCGCCCGCGTCCACGTGCACACCATCAAATCCGGCCCGCTCCACCAGTCCAACGCGATCATCGAGAATGAGCTTCACCATTCCCGCCGGCAGCGCCGCACGAAGAATCTCCGCGTCGGCCAACACCTCTGCATCGCTTCCTGTTTTGTTCCGGTATTCGAGCAGCGTCACGCCAGCCTCGGCCAGCTCGCTCGCCAATCGCCGCAAAAACTCCGCCCGCTCAACCTGCGGAATCACTCCCGCATCCAGAATCGGATACACCTTCGGAAATTGAAAGGACATGCGTCAAGACTAGCGCTGAAAAGTGCCGCACCAGAATCCTGAAGACCTCAAGCTCGGCGAAATGATCACCGAGCCCGGTCATTCATATTCAGCGCTGCCTTTCCTGGTTCATCGCCTTTGGCTCACATGCCCGGCATCTCGTCCGCGCTTGGTCCATAAATGCCCGGAACCTTTGCGCCGATCAGCCGAAGATACACGGTCAATTGCCCGCGATGGTGAATCATGTGGTTCAAAACAGTTTCGCGAAACACGTTGTACTTGGTGTCGTCGATCCACGCCGTCCCGCCGAACACAAATTTCCAGTTCCGGTCCCACGCATCTCCGGTTGTCGCCACCAGCGCTGCGCGTGTCCCGACCAATTGTTTGTCGAACTTTTCCAGCAATTCCACTTTGCTCGTAGGCGCAAACGGCTCCCACTTGTGGTCCGCGGCAAACTCCAGTTTGTCCATCGTCAGGGTGTGATTCCCCCAGTCGCCGACGAAATCCGTCAGATGGCCCGCCAGTCGGCCCAAGGTCATCGACTTGGGATGAGGCTTGAAGTTCCAATCGGCATCCGCCGGGATCGCGTCGAGCATCTTGCGCGTCTTTCCCGTTTCTCTATCGAACTCAACAACCAGTGCTTTCTGTGCGTCCATTCGTGCAACCTCCTTGTTGCCAAAACAGCATAGCCCATTTCCACATGAAAAGGCGAAGAAAAAGCGATAATCTTTTCCACAGACCGCCCCAATTTTCAGGACGAGAACGCCGCCGAGTCTCATCAATGCAAGCTGTCTACTTATTTTGAATCAGAATGTTGCCGGAACAACTGAATGTACTCCACCACTTCTCTGCTTTATTCCGTCTTCTTCTCCGCCTCGGCCCGCGCAGCCAGAAACCGCTCCATATACCCCGTATCGAAGTCGCCCGCCTTGAAAGCGGCATCTTGAAAGATCTTCTGGTGCAGCGAAATCGACGTATCAATTCCCTGCACGATGAACTGGCTCAGCGCCCGCTCCATTCGTGCGATCGCCTCTTCGCGATCCACTCCGTACGAGATTAACTTCGCAATCAGCGAGTCGTAATACGGCGGTATCACGCCCTCCGCGTAGAGCGCCGTGTCCACGCGAATTCCATTTCCGCCTGGCACATTAAATACGGTGATTTTTCCCGCTGACGGCGTGAACTTGCTCGGATGCTCGGCGTTGATCCGGCACTCAATTGAATGCCCGCGAATTTCCAGCTTCGCCGGCAGAATCGCATCCAGCTTCTCTCCGGCCGCTATCCTCAGTTGCGCCTTCACCAGGTCCACGCCCGTAATCGCCTCGGTTACCGGATGCTCCACCTGGATGCGCGTATTCATCTCGATGAAGTAAAGCTGATGATTCCTATCCATCAGGAACTCCACCGTCCCCGCGTTCTGGTAGCCGATCTCCGCCATACACTTGCAGAGTGTCCGCCCGATCTCCTCGCGCATCTTTGGAGTCACCTGGAGGCTCGGCGCTTCTTCAATCAGCTTCTGGTGCCGCCTCTGAATCGAGCACTCGCGCTCAAAGAGCGAAGCCACATTGCCATGCTCGTCGGCCAGCACCTGGAACTCGATGTGCCGCGGATCTTCAATGAACTTTTCCATGTAGAGCTCGCCGTTACCGAACGCGTTCGCCGCCTCGGTAAAGGCCGCGTGAAACAGATTCGGCAAGATCCTCAGCCTCGCGCACAATCCTCATTCCGCGCCCGCCGCCGCCCGCCTTGGCCTTTAGGATGACCGGGTAGCCAACCTTCTCGGCCCACGCGCGCGCCTCCTCCGCGGTCGTCAGAATGCCATCGGATCCCGGCAGAATCGGCACTTTCGCCTTCTTCATCGCCTGCCGAGCCTTTTCCTTCTCGCCCATCAGCCGCGTCACTTCGGGTGGCGGCCCAATGAACTTGATATTCGACGCGCGGCACACTTCGGCAAAGTTTGCGTTCTCGCTCAAGAGGCCGTATCCGGGATGAATCGCCTCCACGTCGGCAATCTCCGCCGCTGAAATCACGGCCGGCACATTCAGATAGCTGTCCGCAGCCCGCGGTGGCCCGATGCAGATCGCCTCATCGGCAAAGCGCACGTGCAGCGAGTTGCGGTCAGCCTCGCTGTATACCGCAACCGTGCGAATGCCCATCTCCCGGCACGCATTCAGCACGCGGAGCGCGATCTCGCCTCGATTGGCAACCAGTACCTTACGAAACATGCGTGGCCTTTGGGGGATTGGTTAACGGAATGAGTCCGCTCATGCCGGCCGAACCGAAAACAGCGGCTGCCCGAATTCGATGGCCTGCCCGTTCGCAACCAGGCACTTGACCACCTCGCCCGACACGTCCGCCTCGATCTCATTCATCAGCTTCATGGCCTCGATGATGGCGATCACCTGGCCCTTCTCCACGTGGTCGCCCGGTGCAACAAACGGCGACGCGCCGGGAGACGGCGAGCCATAAAATGTGCCTACGATCGGCGACTTCACCATGTGCAGACCGGCCTCCGCATTCGCGGCCGGCTCCGCCGCCGTTGCTGGAGCCGCTCCTGCCTGCGCGGTCGCCGCGGTAGCCTGCGCCACGTTTTGAGGCGCCGATTGCAGCAGCCGCGCCAGATCGCTCAGCCCGTCGGCCCGCTCTCCTGCGGATTGAATTTCAGCCGGAGTTTCATGTCGCCGCGGTCCACGTCGAACTCCGACACACCGTGCGACTTCAAAAACTCAATCAGTTGCCGCAGATCCTCAATGTCTTGTTGCTTCATTCGTTCCTTCAATTCCACTTCCCTCAGCCGAACCAGCAGTCCACTGCTACTCAAAGTTCAATCAGCGCTTTGGGTGCCGGGGTCAGCACCTGTCCACCGCTCCGCGTTACAACGACCATATCTTCAATGCGAATTCCGAACTTGCCTGCCAGATAAATGCCCGGCTCGATGGTAATCACCATGCCCGGCTGCGAGCCGCGTCGTCTGTCCGGCGCCTACTCGAGGTGGCTCGTGAATCTCCAATCCCAACGCCGTGACCGGTGGAGTGCGTAAAAAACTCAGCCAATCCCTCCCGGCGCAAGACGCTGCGCGCGGCCTCGTCCACCTCGGCGCAACGCGCACCCGGAGCCACGGCATCTACCGCGTTCTCCTGCGCTTCCAGCACCGCCTCGTAAGCCTTTCGCTCCTCGGGCTTTGGCTTGCCCAGAAAAACGGTCCGGGTCATATCCGAACAGTAACCCTTGTGGATTATACCGAAGTCCATGGTCACGAACCCCCGCCGCGGCAGAGGTGCCGTTGTCGCTCGACCATGCGGCATTGCCGACCGCAAACCCGCCGCGACGATGGTCTCGAACGACATTCCTTCCGCGCCCAGTTTCGTGCCTGATATTCCAGCTCCGCGGCCACTTCAACCTCGGCAATCCCCGGCCGCAGCACGCCCAGGATGTGCTCAAACAGCTTGCAGCCCGTGCGCGCCGCCTCGGCCATGATCGCCAGCTCGTCTCCATCCTTCACCGTGCGCAGCATCTCCACCAGCGACGCCGGTAAAGCCTGAAAGAATCCTCTGCGCAGGCGGCTCGGCAGCCCACTCTTCCAGCGCGCCAACTCGGCCACCGTGGTTTTCGCCGGATCGAATCCTGCCATGGCCACGCCCGCCTGTGCGGCCAGCCACTGCGTCGCCGCCACGGCTGGCGAACCCGACGCGATCTCGACCTGCGCCGCCTTCACTTCTTCGGCGGCCTGCGCCGTATAGCGCCCATCCGTGAACAGGCGCGCAGTCCGGCGAGTCACGGCCAGCGCGGCGCTCGAACCGGTAAATCCGCAAAGATAGCGAACATCTGGGAGGTGTGTAACGAGAAGTCCGGGGAGCCCGGCGCGAGTCAGCCTGCGGCGCAGCGCGCCCATGCGGCGTAAATGATCCACGCGCTTAGTTCTATCACGGCTGGGGTGGCGCCGCAGCCTTCGAAAGGCAGTTCGTAGCTCGCGGCTACCGGCTCATGCCTTTTGCCTCGCTGTGAATTGGGCGAGACGGAAAAGGCCGATCGTCAGAGTGACCCCAAAGGCAAGCATGGTCATGTGGAAGCCGATTTCAATAAAGATCATGCCATGCATGTTGAGACCGTTGTGCATGTGCAGGTTGTCGTGCGCCCACCAATTTCCGATGAACCAGATGAGGGTCACGAACATCAATTTGTTGAGCCACGGTGCCCCGAGATTCAAGCTGCGGATCGACGGCCATCCGAAGATCGCGAAGGCTACGGCAAAGCCAAATGCCAGCGCCTCAATGGCCGAAAGTGCAATGTATCCCGGCACAAGATTCGCCGGCGGCATAGGAACATCGGGGCCCATCGGCCAAAGGTGCGGTCCGGCGGCAAAGGCCGCAGCGCCGATTACAACTGTCACGATAAGCATCCACCAGGATCTACGCATGATCTTCATCTCCATCCAATGGAATTTCGATTTTTGAAGGGGAAGGGGGTCTGTTGAATTCTATAGCCGTACCTGAGGGATATTGCAAGACAAATCCGCACTTGAAGTTGAACCCTGTTGTATCGCCAACCAAACCGCGGTTTCCAACTTGATAAACATGAGCGCGCTCATTCGGCGAGATTCAGCCTGCGGCGAAGCGCACCCATGCGGCGTAAATGATCCACGCGCTCAGTTCTATCACGGCTAGCTTCGACCGCAGACCGGTCCCATTTTTAGTTGCTGGCCGTCGCGTCGGTCGCCGGAGGATACTTCGCGCCGACCGGCATTTCGCTGCGCGCCTCGGCGGGAAGCACGGGACTCTTATCGCCAAGGTACCCGTCGGCGAAGAGAATGTTCCGCGCGAGACCAACTTTCCTAAGGCCAAGAATAATCAGGCCGTTCAGGTCTGTCTCGTTCTTGAACATTCCGTGGAAGGCCGACCGCGGATAGCGATGGTGATTGTTGTGGTAGCCGTCGCCAAAGGTGAGCCACGCAAGAATATGGTTGTTCTTGCTGTTGTTCTTCATGTTGTAGTTCTCGTAGCCAAAGGTATGGCCCAGAGAGTTCACCGCCCAGACCGAATGCTGGAAGAGCACGGTTCTGAGGCAGGCCGCGAAGAAACAGCCCCACGCATCGGTCATCCCGCCGAACGCGTAGCCGATAAGCCAAGGTACTGGCCACCGAGAGTACCGGCCATACGTAATGCGTGCGTGCGTAGAACCGGATGACGGGATCGCGCACAAGGTCCCGGCCGTAAACGTTGACATCGGTGCTCGTCTCATCGAACATCCATCCGATATGCGCGTGGAACAGGCCCCTGAGTGTGTTCTCGTGATCGCAGTGGCCGTCGACGAACGGGCTGTGGTTGTCGCCGCAGTTGTCGGTGTGGGCGTGATGGCGCCGGTGATCGGTCGTCCAGGTGAGCAGCGAGCTCTGAAACGACATGGAGCCGAATGCGCCCAGCATATAAGCGACCCAGGGAGCGGTCTCAAAGCTTTTGTGCGAGAAATAGCGGTGGAAGCCGACCCCCGTTCCCATCCCAACAATGAAGTACCCGACAGCAAACGTGACAACCTCAACCCAGTGGATGGGGTGTGTGCGAAACCAGAAGATGCTCGCTATCGAACCGGCCAGGGGAAAGCCGATCAGGAAAGTGTTATCGAGCCGCTTCTTGAGGCCAGCGCGAACGGCAATCATGCCGGGAGGCTGACTCGCGATCTGCAGGTTTTCTCGGGATATTGCCAAGGCGCACTCTCCAGTTCACTATAGTCTCGCAAGCAACGGCCAACCGGCTGGCGAGAACTTCCCTTACCCGTTTGGATGAATGATACCGCCGCGGAGTTACAGCAAAAAACTGTCGTATTCGCGCCCTCAGGCCCTCACGGCAGAATTACCCCAGCACGCCCTCGGCCGTAATCTCGACCGTCGGCTGCAGCATCTTCGATACGGAACAATATTTCTCGATCGACAGCTCTACAGCCTTCTGAAACTTCTCGAGTTCAATGGGGCCATACCCTTTGAAGCGCAAGTGAATCTTCGTGAAGACAGCGGGAACCGCATCCGCGCGCTCACCTTCCACCTCCACCTCCAGGCGTTCCGGATCCTGGCGCTGCTTCTTCATGATGTGCAGCACGTCCATCGCGCTGCACCCGGCCAGGGCCGACAGCAAGGTCTCCATCGGTCGTAATCCCGCATTCTCGCCGCCAAGATCCGGCGGTCCGTCGATCACTCCTGTTGCGCCGGCGGCATTCGTCGCCACAAACTTGGCCGGCCCCGCCTGCACGAGGTTGATTCGAGTGCTCCCAGCCATCAGTCGCTTCCCTTTCTGCAGCCTTCCCCAACGTGCGTTGAGAACAGGTCGCTCGATAGGTACCTGTCGCCCTGGTCGCAAAGCACGAACACCACCACGCCCGACTCGAGCGTGCCTGCCAACCGGCAAGCCGCCGCGCAGGCTCCTCCCGACGAAACGCCGGCGAAAACTCCCTCTTCGAGCGCCAGCCTGCGCGTCATATTCTCGGCCTCCTCCTGCGTCACGTCCAACGTCACATCCACGCGATGCGGCTCAAAGATGGCCGGCATGTATTCTTTCGGCCACCGGCGGATTCCCGCGATCTTCGCGCCTTCGCCAGGCTGCACGCCGATAATCCGCACCTGCGGATTCTTTTCCTTCAGGAATCTCGAGGTCCCCATGATAGTTCCGGTCGTTCCCATCGCCGAGACGAAATGCGTGATGGCCCCTTTTGTATCGCGCCAGATTTCCGGGCCTGTTGTTTCGTAATGCGCGCGCCAGTTGTCTGGGTTGCCAAACTGGTTCAGCATCACCACTCCGCCTTTCGCCACTTGCTCTCGCGCGTAATCGATGGCGCCTTCCATTCTCCGATCGGCCGGCGTCAAGGTCACCTTGGCGCCAAAGGCCTCCATCGTCGCCACGCGCTCCGCGGTCGAGCTCTCCGGCATTACCAGCTCAATTGCAAGACCCTTCACCGCCGCAATCATGGCCAGCGCAATGCCTGTGTTGCCGCTGGTCGGCTCAATGATCCGTACTCCGGCCTTCAGTTCCCCGCGCTTCTCCGCTCCTTCGATCATGAACTTTGCCGCGCGATCCTTAATGGACGAGCTGGGGTTGTTGCCCTCGACCTTTCCGAACAGGTGCACCCCCGGGTTGGGATTCACCCGGCGCAATTCGACCAGCGGCGTTCCTCCCACAAGGTCAACGATGTTCATTTCCCGCCTCCGCGAATCGCGTGACGTATTCCATTATCGCAAGTTCGCAGGCGCAGACGTCCCAACCGGCACCCCGCCGCGGCCGCATTCACGCAGCTCAAAGACGAAACAGTGTTAGGTATTGCGCGCAATGAATCCGCGGGAATATCCCTTGATTCGCTGCACCCAGCGATCTGATTTGCGTAGAAATCGAGTGATGCCGCGGCGGTAAGCTGAGAACTGAAGGATGACAGCTCGAAGCTAGGAGTTAGCAGCTTCTCGCTGCACCGGCTTCTTCTTGCTCGCGTCCACTCCGCCGCCCGCTTGCAGATCGCTCTGCCGATCCATCCACTCATCCAGCCGCGACCGCTTGAACCGCCAGCGATTCCCCAGCTTGAACGCCGGCACAAATCCATCCGAAGCGTACTTGTAGAGCGTATCTGCGGAGATGCCAAGGTAATTCGAGGCCTGGCGAATGTCCATCACCTCGCGAATCTCAGGAACCAGCAGGTTGGAGCGGACAGCAGCGTTGCGCATGATTGCCTTCCAAAGAGAAGAATGCAGAGCGGTATTCTTGCGGCGAAAAGGGGCCGGTACTTCTGTATTTAACCCGACTTGATCGGTTCATTCAAGGAATTTCCGTAAGTTACAGGAATTTCATGGGGTTTCGCCCACATCCCCTCAGCACAAAGCCTGTGGAAAACCCCAATTCCTTGGGCCCACTCTGCGATCGACCCCCAACCCGTAGCGCCCGTGAAGCAGATGGTCCAGCGAGTTGCAAGTCCTTAGCTTCTTGTTAGCGGTGCCTCTGGAAGCTTATGACCGCATCACGCGAAGTGCTCTGCTACTCTGGGCGCATGAAAAAGCATCTCTTGGCAGCGACTGCGTTTTTCGCTTGCCCGCTTCTATTCGCGCAGACCGATTCGGCTCGTACATTGCCCACCGATCCAAAGGCGCTTCTGGACATGGCAACTCCGTATTACGACTATGCGTCGGCGGATATGAAGCCGTGGCACATCCGCTACCACTACCGGTATTACGACAGGACAGGCGCACAGAGCGCAGAGGGTGAGTTCGACTATTGGTGGTCAACAAGCAAGGTGAGTAAGGCAGCCTGGACACAAGGCAATCAGGCGCACGTCGAATGGCATACCGCCGACGGCAAGGATTTGCGTTCCATTACCGGGAACGACATTCCGAGTCTGGCGCAAGGGCTTTATTCCTCGCTCCTTCCGTCATTTTGGACAATGAAGGACGCTCCACCCAGTGATGGACAGCTCAAATACTTCACTTCAAAATATTCGTCGAAAAAGGTGGCCTGCGTTGCGTCGGTGAGGCCATCAAGCATCGAGGTCAAAGACGAGCCGTTCGACAATCTCTGGCCCGCTTACTGTTTTGACCAACATGAGCCGGTTCTGATCGCCAGCCGTGAGCATGGCACCATCACTAATTCGTATGACCAGGTTCGACAGTTTCAGAATCACAACTTTCCCGTTCAGATTGAGATTGATTACGCCGGATACAAATGTCTGCAAGCGACGCTTGAGGACTTGCGCGAGGTTCAAGCTGACGATGTGGCCTTCACGCCCTCGCCCGACGCCAAGGAGCGTGTGCTGCAAACGAGGGTGACGACCGCCCCCTTGATCACCATGCAGCCGATTGTTCTCGTGCAGCGAGTGGCGCCTGTCTATCCTCAAATGGCGCGCGCGGCCCACATCACGGGTACGGTCGTGCTTTCTGCGACGATCGGCAAGGATGGAAGGATCAAAGACGCGAAGATCGTTTCCAGCCCTGATGCTTCGCTTTCCGCGGCTGCGCTCGATGCCGTGCGCCAATGGCGATACGAGCCCTACAAAGTGAACGGCCAAGCGACGGAAATACATACAACCATCAACCTCGCATTCACCCTTTAGGGCCGTTACCTGGCATTAGGGAGCCTGTGGCAATGGACGGGATCGGCGTTGGCGGAGTTTTCGGCGTTGGCAGAGCTAGGTGGGCATCCTGTTTTTCTACTCTCTGTTCCCTGTTTCCCTCCACTTCTGATCCCTGGTCCCTAATCCCTGTTCCCTGCCTTTGTCACATTTCCTTCCGCCACCACGCCGTCTTCTCGTCGCTCAGGAACTTAGTCTTTTCGCCCCGCGACAAATGGAAGTCCAGCACATCGCTCTTCTGAAACGCCGAACAATCCGGCCAGCTCAGGTCCTTTTCGAAGTGCGTCTCCGTCTGATGCACGTCCACCAGCGTGATGTCGCCGGGAGTGCACTCCACCACATGCTGCGCGTACATCCAGAAGGTGTAGCCGGACGGAGGCTCGGGCGGAGTCTGGTTGGCAATCTTGGTCAACAGCAGGATGAGCACAAAGAGAGCCGCGATCGCTGCAATTTTCTTCATGGCAAACGCACGCCTTCAGAAGCTCCGGTGAGGTCAAGTATAGCCAAGCTCATCCCGGCTGGCGGTCCGCATCTCCCGCAGCGGCGCGCAAAAGCAGAACGGCTTCCCTTCCCGGGAAGCCGTTCCGCTTTTCTGACCCCTGATCTCTGTCTTTTTAGTTCTGATCGTCGCGGCGGTGTAGCGTCGGCGGTCCATCGCCTGAGTCGCCGGAGCTGCTGCCGGTCTGCGCCGTTGAATTCCCCGAACCGCTCGAACTCCCCGTTCCATCCGTCGTGGTGCTGGCCCTGCGCAATGACGGCTTCGCGCCATTCTTGTTGTCAATCAATCTCCGCTTGTCTTCGATGCGCGCCAGCCGCGCCTTCACATCGTCGAACTCCGACGTGGTCACAAGGTAATCGTCCTTGGCCGGAAGAATGCGCGCAATCTCCTCCTGCGTGTGGAGAATCCGGTCAGGGGTCTGCGGATGGTCGCTGAATGCCTTTGCTACCAGCCCCGGCTTGCGCTTCTCCAGCGCCTGCACCTTTTCAAAGAAGGTGATGAATGCCTGCGGATCGTAGCCCGACCGGTACATGTACTGCACGCCCAGATAGTCGGCCTGCGCCTCAAAGTCGCGCGAGAATTGCAGGAATGTGATGGGAATCGCCAGTTGCGCCGCTTCGTAGATCCCATATCCAGTCCAGTCGTAGGGCAGCATGATCTCCAGCGGAATCATGCCAATCTCCGCGTAGTTCAGCCGCGTCATCTCCCGCGCCGCGTGGTGTGCGCACACGTGCGCCGTCTCGTGCGCCATCACTCCCGCCAGCTCCGCTTCCTCGTCCGCGGCCAGAATCAGCCCCGAATTCACATAGAAGAACCCGCCCGGCAACGCCATGGCATTGATCTCGTCCGAATCGATTACCTTGATCGTGAACGGCACCTTGCAGTCCGAGTTCTTCACGATGTTCTGCCCGATCCGGTTCACATATTCGTCCACAACGGGATCGGTGATGAATTTAGTGCTCTTCTCAATCTCGTCGGCGAACTGCTTGCCCATCTTGATCTCGCCGTCGGTCGAGTACCAGTTGCCCAGCCCGCGCTTGCCGATGTCTCGGTTGCCCACCGCGCTCACATCCTCGATGCTGCCCGTCTTGATAGGGATCATCTGGCTGCCCGGATCGACAACCTTGTTCACATCCACCGGACCTGCGCAATCGCCGCCAACCGGCGTGGTCCCCGGCTCGGGATCGTCGTCCTTGACCTCTTTATCCTTCTTTTTGTCTTTCTTGTCGTCGCTCTTCTTGGCCTCGCAGGGAGGGAGCTGCGCACTGTTATCCGCGGCTGTCGTTCCACTGCCACTCGTAGTGGACGCCGTTCCCGTATCCGGCTGCTTGGCCGGAGCCGGCGCATCTCCGCCAACTGGCGTCGTGCCGGCAGCCGGCTGTGCCGCGGTCGGCATCGTTGAGCTCGCGGCCGGGTTTGTTTGCGTGCCTGCGTCCGGCGTGCTTGCCGGAGCCTGTGCAGGTGCCTGGGCCGCGGGCGTCGTCGCCGGCGTTGTGCTGTTTGGGGAATTGCCGGCTGCGGACGTGGTCGACTGCGCCCAAACTCCAACGGTCATGGCCAGTGCAAATCCTGCCAGAACCGCCGCTCTATATCCCATGCGATCCACTGTCACCATGACCTCACCTCTGCCGCCGTGCACGCCTTCGCCTCACACGGACCCGCTTCGCTCTATCACTTAGACGCAAGTATGTTCCACTTTGGCAACAAAGGCAAAGTGGCTTTTTTCGGTCCTGTGTCCCGTCCCTCATCCCCAGCGCGGAGCCTGTCCAGAGCCTAGTCGAAGGATCCGCTGCGAATCGGCCTGACCAGCGCAAAATCCGGCCTCTTAGGGGCCTGCCCCGGGGACAAAACGTATGATTCCCTTCCTTTGACTCCCTTCCCGGAGCTCGCTTACATTGAGCGGCTACCGGTTACCGGCGATTGGCCAGGTCCTGCTCCCTATTGGCTCGTCCCTGTCTTCTTCGAGTACAGTGAAGAAAATAGTCAGGGAGGCGCTTTGCGGCTGAGGTCTTTACCAGCAATTTGGATTGCCGTCTGCGGGGCAGTGCTGCTTGTCGCCCAGGCCGCGCCTCCGTCCCCAAATCCAGCCCCTTCCACTGCTGCGGCCAAGCCTCACAGCCACGCCAGATCAGCCAAGCGCCCCGCCCCATCCGCCTCCACAGCCATCTTCGACGCCACGGCCATCGGTTCTCCCGTCGCCCTGGATAAGAATTGGCGCGTCGGCATCACATCCAACCTCTCCGCCTCCTCTCCTACCTTCGATGACTCCGCCTGGGCCATTCGCGATGCCCTGCCATCGATCGGAGAAGTCCCTGACGAGGATGCGATTGCGCCTGCAAAGAGCCCGTCCGCAGCGCCTGCCTCCGCCCCCGCGCCTGCGACTCCCGCGCGCCGCTACGCCTGGTTCCGCTTGCATATCCAGCTCGCTCCCCATCACGGGCCGCTTGCTCTCCTTGTTGAGCTCCCCGTCTCGCACGGCACTTCGCTCGAACTCGGCTCGCCCGGGCTCAGCCCAGAAGTCTTCGTCAACGGCAATGTGGTGCTGCCCGACGGACCACATGGAGATGCGCCCGACGAGTATCAGCCCATCTCCCGGCTTTATAACCTGAACCTCGATCCCTCCGTAACCTCGCTCACTTTGGTGGTACGCGTCATCTACTCCGCATTCGGCAAGGATGCTTACACCGGCTTCTTCGCCAACCACACTCTTTCCCTCGGCAACCCTGACGACCTCGAGCGCGAGCTGAATCTTTCCTCCGATCGCAGCTTTTTCGAGCGCCTGCTGAATCTCATCTACTCCGTCCTCCTGGGTGTGCTCGCCCTCTTCCTCTTCGCACTCTACTTCTCTGAGAAAGGCCACCCCGAATACCTCTGGCTGGCCCTGCACGAGCTCACCGCGGCGCCCATCGGTTTTATCGAATTGGCCGGCAACAACGCGCGACTCAGCGCCTTTGTCTGCGCCACGCTCATTCTCCAGCTCCTCCTCATCTCTGCGTATCTCTTTTTCGAATTTCTCGTCGCGTTTCTCTCTCTCAA
Source organism: uncultured Acidobacteriaceae bacterium (assembly GCA_963813015.1). Lineage (GTDB taxonomy): Bacteria > Acidobacteriota > Terriglobia > Terriglobales > Acidobacteriaceae > Telmatobacter. The sequence continues at coordinate 157,153 of CAWEXN010000002.1, read as the reverse complement.
TCAGCGTTGGTACATCCGAGCGCTGCGTTACAGTTCACCGATTTTATTGGGGGTCAGCCCAGCCCTGCTCTTTCTCTTTCATCGCGGAGCCATCCCCTATCTCCTCGCCATCTTCATTTCCTGCGGCCTCTGGATGATCGGCTGGAGCATCTTCGTCTTCGGCACGCTTATCTCCGCTGCCCTTCGCCGCAACTTTGAAGCTGGCCTCTTCCTCGTTCCAATGGGATTCACTGTGGTTGCCATCGCCGATACGGTCATCGGCAATGCCTTGAACGGCGGAACCGGCACTCCCTACATTTCACCGCTCACCTTCCAGGCCGGCCCCATTCCCATTCAGTTCTCTGCCCTCGGCGGCTACGCGGGCATCCTCGTCATTGTGCTCATCGTCTTCTTCCGCTACAGGCGTGTGCAGCGCGAAAAGGAGCATGCCGACAACGAGCTGGCCGCTGCCCGGGGCGTGCAGGAACTCCTCATCCCCCAGGAAAAACTGGCCACGCCCGGCTTCGAAGTCGATTCCGTCTACAGCCCCGCCAGCGAAGTCGGCGGCGACTTCTTCCATGTGCAAACCATGGGCCGGGATGATCTTCTCGTGGTCATCGGCGACGTTGCCGGCCACGGCCTCAAAGCCGCCATGAACGTTTCCCTGATCATGGGTGCGTTGCGCAGAATGCAGGACGCAAGCCCCTCCAGAATTCTGCAGGGACTCAACCGCGTTCTCTCCGGAACTGACAGCTTCACAACCTGCCAGGCCCTTTGGTTCGGGTCCAATGGCGAGATGGTTATCGCCAACGCCGGTCATCTGCCGCCCTATCTCAACAGCCAGGAAATTACCCTGCCTGGCAGCCTACCACTCGGCGTTCTCGGCGAAATCACCTATGACGAGTCGCGTTTTTTCCTTCACCACGGCGACCGCATTCTCATGCTCTCCGACGGAGTGGTTGAGGCTCGTCACCCCAATGGCGAGCTCTTCGGCTTCGACCGTGTTCGCATGCTGAGCCAGGAATCGGCCGTCAATCTCGCTGAGGCCGCCAAATCCTTCGGCCAGCAGGACGATATCACTGTCCTCACCGTCCGCCGCGAGGTTGAAGCCGCAAAGCCGGACGCGCCCGCTGCTGTGCTATCTTCAGCTTTCTCATGAAATCCACGAGAAATCCTTCTGAGCAATCTTCGTCGGGCAAGCCTTCGCACACTCTTGCCATCACCATCGAGGCCTTCGCCTTTCTCGCCCTCATCGCCGCCGTTATCTACCTTTTCAAAACCAGTTCCGCCAACCTCCACTGGACGCAGGGCTACAACCCCACCGGCAGCTTTGCTCTTTCCACCCTGGTCGCCGCGCTGCCCATCGTCATTCTCTTGGGCGCTATCGCCATCCTGCGCCTCAAGGCGCACGCCGCTGCGCTCGCCGGACTCGTCACCGCCCTTTTGGCCGCCATGTTCGTCTTCCACATGCCTGCGCGGCTCGCCTTCACGACTGCCGCTTATGGCGCCGGTTACGGCATCTTCCCTATCGTCTGGATCATTCTTCCCGTCATCTTCCTCTACGACCTCACCGTGAAAACCGGCCGCTTTCGCACGCTGCAGGAAAGTCTTACCGGCATCACGGCCGACAGCCGTTTGCAATTGCTCCTCATCGCCTTCGCCCTCGGATCGTTCTTTGAAGGAACCTCGGGATTCGGCACGCCCGTCGCCGTCTGCGCGGCCATCCTCATCAGTCTCGGCTTCCGGCCCCTTCAGGCCGCCGGTCTCACGCTTCTCGCGAACACCGCGCCGGTCGCATTCGGCGCCATGTGTATTCCGATCGTCGCGTTGCACGGCGTCACCGGCATCGATCTTCATTCCCTCACGCGCACCACCGCCACAATCCTGGTGCCCTTCGACGTGCTCATTCCCTTCTGGCTCATCTGGGCCTTCGCGGGCTTCCGCGCCATGATCGAAATCTGGCCGGCGATCCTCGTCTCTGGCCTCACCTTCTCCATCACGCAATATGTGATGGCCGCTTATTCGAACCCTTCCCTCATCGCCGTCGTCGCCGCTGCCGCAACCATCGTCGCCCTCATCGTGTTTCTGCGCTTCTGGCAGCCACGCCGCACGCTCAGTGTCGACCTCAAGGACATTACCGGCCACGCGCATCGCCATCATGGACACAGCGGCGCTGTCATCTTCAAGGCATGGCTACCTTGGCTGGTTTTGAGCCTTGTCGTTCTCCTCTGGGGCTTGCCCGGCATTTCAAGCTGGCTTGACGCGCACTCGACAATCAAATTCGCCGTCGCCGGACTCAACAAAGCCATTCAACGCGTTCCGCCGGTCGTTCCCACACCCACCGCTGAAGCCGCTGTCTTCAATCTCAACTGGCTCTCCGCCACCGGCACCGGAATCTTCCTGGCCTCAATCCTCGCCGGTCTCCTTATGGGTCTCGGCCCTCGCTCGCTCGCCGCAGCCTTCATGCGCACCGTCTTCAATATTCGCTACACCATCGTCACCATCGCCGCCATGATGGCCCTCGGCTACATCACGCGCTATTGCGGACTTGACGCGACGCTCGGCCTCGCCTTCGCGCGCACCGGCGCGCTCTATCCTTTTTTCGGAACCCTGATTGGCTGGCTCGGCACCGCCAGTTCAGGCTCTGACACCGCTTCCAATGTTCTTTTTGGAAGCCTGCAAACCCTCACCGCTCGCCAAATCGGCGTCTCGCCCGTGCTCATGGCCTCAGCCAACGCAGCTGGCGGCGTCATGGGCAAAATGATCGCCGCTCCCAGCGTCGTCGTAGCCAGCACGGCCACACAAAGTTACGGCCAGGAAGGCTCCATCCTCCGCTTCGTCTTTTTCCATTCGCTCGCGCTCGCCGCTCTCGCCGGAATCGCGGTCACGCTCCTCGCCTACGTCCCGATCTTCGCCGGCCTCCTCGCGCACTGATCCGCGCATCCGTCCCTCCGGATCGCGATTCACGATCCACGACTCACAATTTCCTCACCCTCCGCCTAAACGGATTAAAATTGTTTCGCATTTGAAAAGGACCCCCATGAACCCCTTCAATCCCCAGCGCCGCGATCTTCTCCGCGTCGGCAGCCTCGGCGTTGCCGGCGCCGCCATTCCCGCCATTTCCTTCGCCGCCACAAGTTCCTCAGCAGACTCAAACCCCGGCGCCGCGCCCGGCAACGGTGTCTTCTTCAATGTCCACGCCTACGGAGCCACCGGCGACGGCAAAACTGTCGACTCGCCCGCCGTCAATCGCGCCATAGATGCCGCGGCAGCCGCGGGCGGAGGCATGGTTCTCTTTCCCGCGGGCATCTATCTTTGTTTTTCCATCCGCCTCAAGAGCAATGTGCATCTCCATCTCGAACAAGGCGCGACCATCCTTGCCGCCGACTCGCCGAAGCCCGGCGAAACCACCGGCTACAACGGCGGCACCTACGACGCTGCGGAGCCCAACGATCCCTGGGAGCCTTATCAGGATTACGGTCACAACCACTGGCACAACTCGCTCATCTGGGGTGTAGACCTCCACGACATTTCCATCACCGGCACAGGCCTCATTTACGGAAAAGGCCTGAGCTTCGGCGCCGGGCCCGGCCGTGCTGCATCCACTGAAGTACGCGGCTTCTTTACCGAGCCGGCCGGACGCCCCGCCGCCAACAGTCAGTCCACGCCCGCCGTGCCGGGCACTCCGCCCGCTCAGCCCGAGCGCCATTTCAATCCGCGCGGCGACTACCCGATGTTCCAGGCCGAGCAGCCCGGCGTCGGCAACAAGGCCATCGCCCTCAAGAACTGCCACAATGTCGAACTGCGTGATTTCTCCATCCTTAAGGGCGGCCACTTCGGTTTGCTGCTCACCGGCGTCGACAACCTCATCATCGACAACCTCACCATCGACACCGATCGCGACGGGATGGACATCGATTGCTGCCAGAACGTCCGCGTTTCCAACTGCACCGTCAACTCGCCCTGGGACGACGGCATCTGCCCCAAGTCGAGTTACTCCCTCGGCTATGCGCGTGCCACGCGCAACGTCACCATCGCGAATTGTTTCGTCACTGGCTGCTATCAGCTCGGCACCGTGCTCGACGGCACCTGGAAGAAATTTCCTGAAGGCGGTCGTCCCTACGGCACCGGCCGCATCAAGTGCGGCACCGAATCCAACGGCGGCTTCATCAACATCACCATCACAGGCTGCGTCTTCGAAGGCTGCCAGGGCTACGCTCTGGAAACCGTCGACGGCGCGCTGCTCGAAGACATCACCATCTCCAACACCACCATGCGCGACATCATCTCCGGGCCGCTCTTCATGCGCCTCGGCGTCCGCCTACGCGGGCCTAAAGACACCACCAAAGTCGGCACGCTCAAGCGCATCCTCGTCAACAATCTCAACTGCCACAACGCGCCCATGCGCATCAGTTCCATCCTCAGCGGAATTCCCTCGAACGCCATCGAAGACGTTAAGCTCTCGAACATTTTTGTGGAAACCGTCGGTGGCGCTACGCCCGATGCCGCCCAGCTCCAGCCACCTGAGAAAGAAGACGCCTATCCCGAGCCCAGCATGTTCGGCCAGATGCCGTCCTCAGGGTTTTTCCTGCGCCACATTCGCAATCTCGAAATGTCCCACGTCGAAATTGCCAATGCCACACCCGACGCTCGACCCGCGTTTTACCTTCAGGACGTTAACCGCGCCGACTTCTTCTCGATCACCGCGCCGCGCACCTCAGAAGGTGCCTTCGCTCTCCACGACGTAAAGGATCTGCGCATCGGCTGGAGCCGCGCCGCCAGCGACGTCACCCTCCCCACCGCCGACAACAAAACGCTCTGACGCGCACCGATCCAGCTTCACCAGATTCGGGGTGCCCCACCCTCGCCACGTTCTTGTTCTTGTGGCTAGGGTGGGATCGCCAGGTGTCCGGGTTTCCCGCTTTTGGGGCCTGACTTACCACAGGACTCTGTTCAGCACGAACGACTGTCCACTTTCCACTGCTCTCTGTTCCCTGTTCCCTATTCCCTGTTCCCTGCCTCTGTGGCTTGCGTCACATTCGCACGAATCCAAAAATCGTACTATTGTCTATTGAGCCTCATGAAGACCCCCGCCAGCCCGCTCGCCTCGCCGCCCGTCAGCTCATCCGGCGCGCGGCGTCCCCGCCTGCTTTCCCTCTTCGACGACGCTGCCGGAAATCTTCGCGGCAAAGTCATCGGCATCTACGGCCTGCTCTTCGTTTTCAATGCCGGCGCATGGCTCTGGGCCGTCATCGCCTTCCGCCACTATCCGCTCCTGCTCGGCACCGCTCTGCTCGCCTACAGCTTCGGTCTTCGCCACGCAGTCGACGCCGACCACATCGCCGCCATCGACAACGTCACGCGCAAGCTCATGCAGGAAGGCAAGCGCCCTGTCGCCGTCGGCCTCATGTTCTCGCTCGGCCACTCCACCATCGTCGTCATCGGCTCGGTCCTCATCGCCGCTGCCGCGCTCGCCCTTCAGCACCGTCTGGACGCGGCTCGCGACATTGGCGGCCTCATCGGCACTCTCGTTTCTTCGCTCTTCCTCTTTGCCATCGCCATCGTCAACATCGTTGTCCTCGTCTCCATCTATCGCGCCTTCACCCGTGTCCGCGCGGGCGCGCCCTACGTCGATGAAGACTTCGATCTCCTCCTCGCCAATCGCGGATTTCTTGCCCGCATCTTCCGTCCCATGTTCGCCATCATCCGCCGCAGTTGGCACATGTACCCGCTCGGCGTCCTCTTCGGCCTCGGCTTTGACACCGCAACCGAAATCGGACTCCTTGGCATCTCCGCCGCCGAAGCCTCTCGCGGACTCCCTCTCGGCTCCATCCTCGTCTTCCCCATCCTCTTCGCCGCCGGCATGTCGCTCATTGACACCACCGACAACATCCTCATGCTCGGCGCCTACGGCTGGGCTTTCATCAAACCCGTCCGCAAGCTCTACTACAACCTAACCATCACTTTCGTCTCCGTTGTTGTCGCTCTCGTCGTCGGCGGCATCGAGGCCCTCGGACTCCTGGCCAACCAGCTCCATCTCACCGGCAGCTTCTTCGCCGCCATCCTCCGCCTCAATTCCAGCTTCGGAACCCTTGGCTACCTCATCGTCGGCCTCTTTGCTCTCAGCTGGATCGTCTCCATCGCCATCTACAAATGGCGTCGCTTCGACGACCTCGAATTCGGCGACTAAACCGGTCTCCTGGTTAATACAACCGGTTCTGAGCGGCCGACGGCTCGCACCCAGACTTACGAAATCGTCATCGGTTCTGTGCCAATCGAGGGACTGGTTTTTTAGAGGAAGCACGCTTGCGAAGCAGTGTCATCCATCTCGTGGAAGGATCAATATTCGTATTGCTCAAAAGTCGCTGTATACGCTTTGTTCCAGCAAGCGGTCTTGCCACCCGCAGCCTCCAAAGCGAAGCTTTTAATCTGATTCCCTCCGTGCAGTGCGGCCTCCGGATTAAAGAGCCTAACAAACTCCTGATTTGTGGTTACCAGGGGCGAGAGCAGGAATCCTGTCTCCATCATGTTGGCATTCATCCGATAAACGGACTGCTCTCCGTCTTGCTTGGTCACCCGAATCGATAGCCACGGAACCTTGTACGCAAGATTGATCAATTTCCCTACCGAACTCAGCGTCGCGTGCACTTCAACGAAGATAGGACCACTCGCTTCCGGGATTGAAACTTCATCCCCGAGTTGGGCGGCCACTGTCCCCAGCGGAACGTATGCACTCGCCCGCTTGATCATCCCGTTCTTCCGGTTCAGAACAATCCAGTCTCCGCTCGCTCCCCCCAAGCTGTAGTTATCCAGCATCGCAGGCCAACTCAGGCCATCGTCTAGCGACGGGAACCTGTTATCGATCGTCTCTAGTCGGAAGATCAGGTGATCCGGGGCCCTGCTCGACCGCAAATGCTGCTCATCGCGCCGGATCAACTCCTGTGAGTACGCCGAGTAGCTTTGAGGGACCGGCCTCGGATCCCATTGGTATCCCTTGGCAAACAGGCTCGATTGTTCATAGGAATAGACATCCACGGTTCCCGGCAGCGTGAAGTTTAGCCCCGACGTCTCGTTGATCTCCCGATTACTCGCCGAAAACTCTTCGCGCCACGACACCATCCGGGGAACGACATCGTTCCCTCGCGGCAGCGCGGAGGCACTCATCGCAATGACCTTCGAAGAACCAGCCTCCTTGATCAGACGCATCAACCACTCCACATGCGGCTCGCCTTGGCGCTGCATCAACGACACATCAGCTTCTGCCGCCTCGTCGCCCAAATTGATGAGCCACTCGGTCGTCCCCGTCAAAGCCGCCGCCATCAGGGCCACAACCAGCAGTGTTCGGCGCCCCCTCGCCGACCTGGCTTTGGCGTCCAGCAAGAGCAGGAACGAGCAACTCAACGTCAGGCTGTTTAGCGCCGCCAGGCAATGGGCGTCCTCGCGAACAAATCCCTCCTTGAAAGCAAGAAACAAAAACAACAAGAACATCGCCAGCTGGAAACCTCTCTGGCTCGACGTCAACTCCCTAGCCGCCGCAATGCTGAACAAAACCAAGGCAGCGCCCAACGCAAAAACCACCAATTCCAGGCGCGGGCCATCGATCGACATCGCCTCCGAATAGCCTGAAATCATCGGGCGTGCGCTCGCCAGATACTCGGGCAGCGCCCACAGTGCCTGCCCTGCGGAAACCCAAAGAACCGTCATCGACAATCCCGTTGCCGCCGGACACGCCACGGCAACTGCCCACCGGCCATTCGCCATGAGAAACGCGGCACAGGCCAGGCACACGCCGGCAACGAGCGGCAGCAGTGTCAGCTTCACCAGCGGCAGCAATCCGATGCCGGCGAACGCCAGCATAACCAGCGTCACCGTGGACTTCTTTCGCAACGCTTCCCCGCCGGCAGTTTGCAGTTTGAACACCACCAGGCTCACCAGGAGCGGAATGGAAATGAAAAAGGCATCTGAATAGTACGCAGGCTGCTCAAGCACGGCCAGAATCAAAATCAGGATTGTCAGCCAGCTCCAGCGCGCATCTTTCGCCAGCCATGCCAGGCACGCGAAGAAAAGCGCGCCGAGAAACAGGCTTCCCAGCACCATACTCCACACGGTGGACGGAGAATAGAGCCGCGTACAAATCGACGCATAGGGCCCACAGGTGAAGACGATGTCTCTCCCGAAGATCATCCTGTGTGCGGTGGCTTCATTCAGGGCGTAAGCCCACGAGCCTTCCAGGTTTGCTTCGGGCATTTTGGGCGCGATAATGACCAAGGCATCAATGGATACGAGGGCAAGCACGCACCACATCGGCAGCCTGCCTGCCCATCGAGCATGCCGAACTTTCATCCCATCACTCAACGAACTCCGAATCCCCTTCCGCGCGTCTGATTTGTTTGGATTGTAACGTCACGATGCGCCGCGCATCGCAACCGGCAAAGGGTTGTTTTTCACTCGTCTTATTCATTCCCTCGCTCCTCTTCTTTACTACTCCCTATTTGTCCCCAATCCCTAATCCCGGCTTTTTTGATATAACAATCTGTCATGTCTTCATCCTCTCGTTCCGTCGCCTCTCCGCGCGTCGTCAGCATCGGAGATTTACGAGCTATCGCCCAGCGCCGCGTGCCCAGCTCCGTCTTCGATTACCTCGATGGCGGAGCCGATGGCGAGGTGACCCTCCGCGAGAATTGCCGCGTTTATGAGGACGTTACCTTCCGTCCTCGTCATGCGGTCGCTTTCGCCGATTGTCCCTTGCGCACCCGCGTTCTCGGTTTCGATCTCGCTCTTCCTTTCCTGCTGGCTCCCGTTGGCTACAGCCGCCTCATGCACCCGGTGGGCGAAGTGGGTGCAGCTCGCGCCGCAGGCAAAGCAGGCACCGCTTACATTCTCTCCACCATCTCCGGGCACAAACTCGAAAACGTGAGGGCCGCCTCCACCGGCCCTGTCTTCTATCAGCTCTATCTGATGGGTGGCCGCGCCGCCGCCGAAGCTGCAATCGATCGGGCCCGCGCCGCCGGCTTCTCTGCCCTCGTTGTCACCATCGATACCACCGTCTCCGGCATGCGCGAGCGCGATTTCCGCAACGGCATGAAGGAGCTCGTCAGCGGCAGTCCCTTCCAGAAAATTCCTTATCTTCCGCAAATCCTCTCGCGCCCCGGCTGGGTCATCGGCTTCCTGCGCGACGGAGGCATCCAGCCGCTGCCCAACGTCGTCATCCCGGGCAAGGGCCCCATGCCGCTCATCGATGTCGCCGTTGCCCTCGCCGAATCCGCCGTCACATGGAGCGATCTAGCCTGGATTCGCGAGCACTGGCGCGGTCCCATCGTCGTCAAGGGCGTCCTCACCGCGGACGACGCGCGCCGCGCCGTCGATGAAGGCGCCGCAGCCATCTCCGTCTCCAACCACGGCGGCCGCCAGCTCGATTGCACTCCCTCTGCCCTGCGCGTCTTGCCCGAGGTTGTCCAGGCCGTCGGCGGCCAGACTGAAGTTCTCATGGACGGCGGCATTCGCCGCGGCGCCGACATCGTCAAAGCTCTCTGCCTCGGCGCGCGCGCTGTCCTCTGCGGTCGTGCCTACGCTTACGGTCTAGCCGCTGCCGGAGAACCCGGCGTCGATCGCGCCATCGAAATTCTGCGCGCTGACGTCGACCGCACTTTGCGCCTGCTCGGTTGCCCGTCCGTCGCCGCCCTCGATCGCTCCTATGTGAACGTTCCAAAAAGCTGGGACGCAAACTGACACCGCGCGCCGAAACTCCGTTGCTTTCGCGAAACGGAATCGAGAACAATCGAAAACCAGAAGTTGAACTGTGAAACTGTGAAACTGTGGCTGCAAGCTATTGATTCTGCGGGCTCCACAGTTTCACAGTTTCACAGTTTCAAAAAACGGCATGGGGGGTGGGGGTCGGCGGCATGGGGGGTGGGGTCTCAAGAAGGGGTGGGGGTGGGGCGTAGAGACAGGAGGGGGTGGGGCTGAAAGCAGCCTTCAGCTTTCAGCCCGCAGCTTTCAGCTCTTCGTGCTGAGACAGCGGCTTTTCTCGCTCCGTCGTTCATCTGCTCCCTCGCTCCCTAAGTCCCTTGCTCGCTTGGTCCCCTGCCCGGCGTCCCCGGCGATGGGCGGCTCGCAGAGCCGGGGTCGCTGGGGTGGTTTAGTGCCTGCCTTGATCATGGGACCATTGTGCGCCAAACCGGGATAATTATCGGCAAATGGAAGTGATTTGGATGCAGGGACTTGGGGGCTTTGGGGGTTGACAGAGAGGCAGCTTCTTCCCGCTAGCATTCAACTCCCGGGTTGACGAAGACCGTCCGCAAGCTCCTCAGAAGCCCGGACGCACCGGCCACTGAGAAAACTGCAGCCATCTCCGCGCGCGCGTAGATCTCTGTCCGCTGCGTGCTCGCAACCTTCTGCTGCAATTGGCTCAATGATGCACGTGCTGGGCGCGCCTCTCAGGTTCCCGGTCGAGCCGCTGAAGTGCCCTAGGAAGAGACAGTGGTCGACGCTTGAAGTCTCTCGGGGTGAATCTCGGACAATTGATCAAGCAGGACCGCATTCAATAGCGACTTGTGAACCTTGATGCGCCCGCTGTATTCAATAAACCCCAGCTTGCGAAAGCGGTTCATGAAGAAGCTGACACGGGACCGGGTGGTGCCAATCATCTCTGCAAGGGTCTCTTGTGAGATCTTGGGAATGTATCGCTCCGGCTCCCCCGGCTTGCCAAATTCCGCCATCAACAGCAGAATCCTCGCCAGGCGCTTCTCACTTGAGTTGAATAGATGATCGACCAGGTCGGCCTGAACGCGCATGCTGCGCTCCAGCAGGAACTTCAAAAAGAAGTCTGAGAAAACATGCTCCTCATGCATCACGCGGATCATTTCTTCCCGGCTGATTTTGAGAGCAGTGCAAGCAGTAATGGCGTGGGCCGTAGCCAAACGCAACCCGGGCATCGCCGCGAGTGCCTCTTCTCCTACGAAGTCGCCCGCGGAGACCAGCGCGATGGTAGCTTCCTTCCCACTGGAGGAAACAACCGTGACTCTTGCGCGGCCTTCCTTAAGATAAAAAACCGCGTCCGCGGGATCTCCCTGCGAAAAGAGGGCTTCCTTCGGCGCAAACTCGATGATTCTTTTCCCAAGTCCCGCGTTCGCCAGAAAGGCTGCGGCATTGAATGGGGGCTGTTCAAACACGTCCATTGAAGAGCCTCCTTCCTGTAGCGGCCATCGCAGGATGACCGCTGGAGGGGCACACACCGAATTGCCGTCAGTCTAGCAGAACCGAGGGGTGATCAGTGAGAATTACCGGCTGCAGCCAGAGCCCGAGATGCGAGTGCCTTGGCAATGCCCTCGACCTCCAATTTCTCCGCAACCCTCTGAAAACACGACAAAATTCATTTTCAAAGTTTGCCGATCATTATGCCCCGCTTGCGCACCATGGTCCCATGATCGCTCCTCCGAAATCGACAGCACTCGGCTACTAGTTACCGGCAACTGGCTATCTGCTGTGCACCGGCACCCCCACCCCCCTCCTAGGTGGGCCGTCCTTGCCATTAAGTCTTTTGAATCAACCAATGTTCGCGAGAATCGCGTCGCAAAATGACGCAAAATGACGCAAAAAACATCGATTTCCGGTCGTTTTTTGGAGAAAGCGATTGTTCTTATGGCCAGAGACGGGGGCGAGTGCCAAGGAGTAAACAGCGCCGTCCGGCACCTGCAAACCGCGAACTGTTCTTTAGCACCAACGCGAAGGCCGCCCAAATTCCTGGGCGGCCCTCCTGTTTCTTCTTTCCGTGATGCCGGTCTTACTTCGATGAATTGATCTGGTCTTCAATCTTGTAAAGGACCGTGTGTTCGATGGTGCACGCCTTGTCGATCTCCGAAAACGCCTCATTGGGGCTCATCTCGGGATGGACCTTCTTCCAGCGCGTAGTGAAGTCGGGTCCGAAGTAATTGAACATCGCATCCCAGCTCGGATAAATGTCGACGCTGCTCACCAGGCTCGGGTCTTTGGCGCCGTTGGGAAATTGCTGTATGTTCACGGCCCAGCCGTCCTGTGCGCCGTCCTTCACTCCTTGCTCGGCGAATGGCTGCCAAAGCCTCTTTTGCGCGGCGACGCATTGGCCCACGTCGGTTGCCTTCATGGAATTAAAGACCAGGTAGTCGCCCTTCTTCGATCCGCCCACCAGCACCTGATATTGGGTGATATTGTTGGAAACCAGCTCGGCCACTGCGGAAAGGCGATCGCGCCACTGCTGCAGCGTGGAGCTGATGCCGGCTTTTTGAAGGACGGCCGTCATCTCGTCGTCACCGAGAGGCGCAGGCGGAAGGCCGGGGAAGAAGCTGACGAGAACGTAGTCGCACGCCGCATCGGTCCCCGCGGGGATCACCGTGCGCAGCGCGATAAAGGCTGAAACCGCTCCCGAGTCAACGCGGGCCTGCTCAAGCTTGCGGTAGTCTCCGCTCAGAAGATCGTGAAAGGCAGCGGATTGCCCGGGCTTGACCCGGACGCAGGAAATGCTGTGAAAACCGACCGGCGCTTGTTGGGCAACAAGCGAAGCGGAGAGTGTCGCGGCCAGTGCCGCGCCCCAGAAAAAGTGACGTAAACCCATTGCGAGACCTCCTTGGTCTTTGGTGATTAAGGTGTGGTTTCCGGCGCTACATTAGAAGTGAACCTGGACGATGACCCGCAAGACAGGAAGCTCCAGCCAAGGTGGAGCAAAAAGAGAGTTGTCTTGTGTGTTTGGCGGCATCGCTGTTTCGACGCCCCGGAGAAATGCGCACACAGCGACCGGTGAAATGACTCGCCGCAAAGTTTTGTGATGAAGGCCTGCAGGGGAATCAAGGGGTTCGCCGGCCCACTTTCGTCCGGCGGACCTTTGGCCCAGCTGTGATACTCCATCGCGGATCTCAGCGCCGTCAAGGGAAATCGTTGGCGGCACGGGCCGCGTCAGCTCTTCAGCCAGTCCTTGACCTTCTGCGCCACCACGTCGCGGCCCACGTCGCTGATCGCATTGGTCAGCGGAATCTGCTTGGGGCAGACCTCGACGCAGTTCTGCGCGAACCCGCACTCCTGAATGCCGCCGTCGCCGGCCAGCGCGCGCAGCCGTTCTTCTTTGTAGACCTTACCCGTGGGATGGTTGTTGAAGAGCTTGACCTGCGCAATGGTCGCCGCGCCAACAAATCCGGTCACATCGTTGAACTGCGGGCAAACTTCCATGCAGCAGGTGCAACTGATGCAATTCGAGAGCGGATAGTTCGCTTCCTGCTCCTGCGGGTACACGCGCGGTCCCGAGCCGAGATCGTACGTCCCGTCCACCGGAACCCAGGCCTTCACGCGCATCAGGTTTTCAAACAGAACCGATCGGTCGACCTGCAAATCGCGAACCAGCGGAAATTTCGTCAATGGCTCAACCTTGATCGGCTGCTCCAAATTATCTACGAGCGCAGAACAGGCCATGCGCGCTTTGCCGTTGATGCGCATCGCGCACGACCCGCAGATTTCCTCCAAACAATTAGAGTCGTAGGTGATCGGCGTCGTCGGCTTGCCGTCGGCCGTCACGGGATTCCGCGCGATCTCCATCATCGCCGAAACAACGTTCATCCCCGGCCGCCACTCCAGCTCAAACCGCTCCCACACCGCCGCCGCCTCAGGGCTGGCCTGGCGCTTGATTTCGAAAGTGACTGTCCTCGTCGCCATGATCCCTCAGGGGCTAAAGCCCCTCAATTGTTTCCGCCCACTTATCGGCACGACCGAAGTCGTGCCCTGATACAAAACTCTTTGACTCCGGGCCTAAAGGCCCACGTAATCTTCCGTCAATTTCAGGGGCCTGAAGGCCCCAGCTCCTTCCGCATAAAGCAACCGCAGATCCTTCGACTCTCTCGCTTCGCCGTTCCGGCTTGCTCGGTCGCTCAGGATGACATCGGCGCGGACAACCCCGGAACATTCGACTTCGCCGATCCGACGCAACCCTCGTCCGAAAGTCTGCTGCATGCAATGCCTTCGCCGCGTCAGTAATGTCTCGGCCGCGGCTTGATGAACTGCGTATCCACTTCCTCGAACTCGAACTTCGGTCCTTCCACGCTGCCCGTGAAGCTTGCCTTCGTGGTCTTGAGGAACCGTTCGTCGTTGCGCTCCGGAAAGTCGGGCTTGTAATGCGCGCCGCGCGATTCATCGCGCAACATCGCACCGAGCGTAACGGTCCGCGAAATTTGCAACATGTTGTAAAGTTGCCGTGCAAAGGCAAAGCTGGTGTTGGCCCACTGACTCTTGTCGCTCAGGTTCACGCGCTTGTAGCGTTCCAGCAGCTCAACGATCTTGCCGTCGGCTTCTCTCAGATCCTTGTTGTAGCGGATCACTGTTGCGTGCTCGGTCATGGTCTCGCCCAGCTCGCGCCACAACTTGAATGGATTCTCACCGCCTTCGTTCTGAATGAGCTTGCCGTTGATCTCCGTCTGCCGCGTCACTTCCGCCGCCGCACCGCCATCGCCTTCCACTGCCGGCACGCTCTTCGCATACGCCAGCGCGTTCGGCCCCGCGCGGAAGCCGCCGAAGATGCAACTGACCAGCGAGTTCGCGCCCAGCCGGTTCGCACCGTGATATTGATACTCACATTCGCCGGCAGCAAAGATGCCGGGAATATTGGTCATCTGGTTGAAGTCCACCCAGAGTCCGCCCATCGTGTAGTGCATGCCCGGGAAGATCTTCATCGGCTCCAGGCACGGATCGACGCCCACGAACTTTTCGTAGATCTCCAGAATCCCGCCAAGCTTGTAGTGCAGCGTCTCGCGGTCGATGTGCGTCAGGTCCAGGTAAACCATCGGCTGGCCGTCGAGCCCAAGGCCCATCTCGTACACCACTTTGTGAATGGCGCGCGTAGCTACGTCGCGCGGAACCAGGTTGCCGTACTTGGGATACCACTCCTCAAGGAAGTAGAACCGCTCCGCCTCGGGGATGGCTTTCACCGTGCGTTTGTCGCCCGGCGTCCGCGGAACCCACACGCGCCCACCTTCGCCACGCGCCGACTCCGACATCAGCCTCAACTTGTCCTCGCCGGGAATGCATGTGGGATGCACCTGGATGAACTCGCCGTTCGCGTAGTACGCGCCCTGCTGAAAGATGGCCGACTGCGCCGACCCCGTGCAAACAACCGAGTTTGTGCTCTTGCCGAAGATGGCACCGATCCCGCCTGTCGCCAGGATGATTGCGTCGGCGGAGAATGCCTTCAGCTCCATGGAACGCAGGTTCATGGCCACAATGCCGCGCGCATTTCCCTTCCCATCGATGATGGCGGAGAGAAACTCCCATCCCTCGAACTTTTGTACCTTGCCTTCGGCCTCGTAGCGCCGCACCTGCTCGTCAAGCGCGTAAAGCAGTTGTTGCCCTGTGGTCGCGCCGGCAAATGCTGTTCGGTGGTAGAGCGTGCCGCCGAAGCGCCGGAAGTCGAGCAGACCCTCGGGCGTGCGGTTAAAGGGCACTCCCATGCGGTCGAGCAGATCGATGATTGCCGGCGCCGCTTCGCACATGGCCTTCACCGGTGTTTGGTTGGCCAGGAAGTCTCCGCCATAAATCGTGTCGTCAAAGTGTTGCGCGGTGGTGTCGCCCTCGCCCTTCAGGTTCTTGGCGGCGTTAATGCCCCCCTGCGCGCAGACTGAGTGCGAGCGCTTGACCGGTACGATGGAAAACAGGTCCACATTGCCGCCGGCCTCGGCGATCTTGATGACGGCCGCAAGCCCCGCCAACCCTCCGCCAACCACGATGATCCTGGGTGCTGCCATTGACGCGTCCTTAGCTGACAGTGAACCGCTCGCAGTTCACAGTTCGTACTTCGTAGTTGGTTGTTCGCGGACCAACCCGATGGGCAGGCTCCGCGCGGAGCTGGATTTCCGCGAGCGGCACGTTGTCGGGCGCATTCTGATACTTTCGGTCCAACGAACGCCCAGATGCTGGCGAGTCCCATCCCCGCAAGGATGACGCCAAATGCAACGCAGACGTATCCGAACCTGCGCCGCGCGGTTTCTCCCGGCGTGATGCCCCACTTGGCGGCAAAGAGCCAAACGCCGTAGGCAAAGTGCCAGCAGACGGCGATCATCGCAATCACGTAGACCGCAAGAATCCACGGATTGGCAAGCTCGTGCTGAACTTTGGCAAATGCCATGCCGGGATTCTCAGGCAGGCTCGCTCCCATGAAGCGCTGCGTCGCCACGTGGTATCCGATATAAGCGAATGCGATCAAGCCCGTGTATCGTTGCGCAAGGTACATCCAGTTCCCTGCCCACGGGTAATACACAATGTTCGATTTGCCGCGCAGCCAGATATAGACGCCGTAGATTGCGTGATACAGGATGGGCAGAAAAATGAAGACCCACTCCAGTACGCGCACCAGCGGCAGGCTGTTGAGAAACTTCACCTGCTCGCCGTATGCGATAGGACCCTTCAACGCTTCGAAATTCGAGAGCAAGTGCTCGAGGAGAAACGCTCCGATGGGAACGATGCCCAGCAGCGAATGCAGTTTGCGCCAGATAAAACTCGAGCCCTCGCCGGCGCGTAACGGCTCCACGCCGCGGCGGATGCTGTGCCCAGGGGGCGGCGCGGCGGGTTGAACGGTTGCCATCGAGAAGTTAACTCCTAAGAGGTGCGGGCGCGGGCCGAAGCAGTTTTGGCCCATGCAGTCCTATATTGAGGGACGGAAACTCGCGCTTTGATTCTCATGCATTATTCGAGGCTGACGCTATGTCCGTCAAGGCGGCGCTCCGCGGTGCTCCGCACTTTTGAGTCTTGAATGAGAGCGGTGGAACGCTAGCGGGCTAGCAACTGCAGCAACGCCGCAATCGCCCGTCCGCGATGGCTGAGCGAAAGCTTTGTTTCAAGATCGATCTCGGCCATTGTCTTGCCCAGTTCCGGCAAATAGAACACCGGGTCGTAGCCGAATCCACCAGTGCCGCGTGGCGCATCCAGAATCATGCCTTCCACCGTTCCGTCGGCGACTTGGACCACTTCGCCGTCGCGCGCGGCAACCAGCGTGCAGTGGTAGCGGGCCGTGCGCAACTCCGTCGGAAACTCTTCCATCTTTTGCAGGAGCAAAATATTGTTCCAAACGTCGGTGTTGTCGTTGGCGTCGGGCGAATCCACCAGGCCCGTATCCGCCGCAAACCGCGCCGAGCGCACGCCGGGTGCGCCTCCGAGCGCGTCGACCTCCAGGCCCGAATCGTCGGCAACCACCAACTCCCCGGGCACGAATCGCGAATAGTAAACAGCTTTCGTCGCCGCATTCGCCAGAAACGTGTCGCCATCTTCTTCCGGCGCTGGGATCTTTTCCATCTCCGGAAGCGGTTCGATGCTCACCGAATATGCATTCGCGGCTGTGCGAAAGTCGCGCAGCTTGCCCGCGCTGGTAGTGGCGGCATAAAGCCGAAGAGCCATAGACAAAGTGTAAGGTAGCGCCGGCGTCCCCGCCGGCTGTCGTGGCGGCGTCCTCGCCGCCACATTCGTCGCAATTCTCTCCACTGTACAAACGCCGCACCCACCCGATAGGCTTTCCTTTGCTCGCGCGGAGCCCGCAGCGCGCAAAAACGGAGAATGGATGCCAACAGTGATTCTGGCAGGAATCGGATGGCACATCATCGGAGCGGCCTGCGCCGCTTCGTTCTATGCGCCGATTGAGAAGGTGAGGAAGTGGTCGTGGGAGACGACCTGGGCCATCGCCGGATTCTTCTCCTGGATCCTGCTGCCGATCGGCGTGAGCTACCTTCTGCTGCCGAGCTTCCATGGCTTCTACGCCTCACTCGATTCCGCCCTCATGCTTAAGGTCGCCCTCTTCGGCGCCATGTGGGGAGTCGGCAACGTCAGTTACGGACTCACGATGCGCCACCTGGGGATGTCGCTCGGCATTGGCGTGGCCATCGGCGTCACGCTCATCGTCGGCACACTGGTCCCGCCCCTGATGCACGGCCAGGCAGCGATGCTCTTCAGCACACGCAGCGGCCTGCTCACAATGGCGGGCGTTCTGGTGGCCGTGATCGGCGTAGCCATCGTTTCCTACGCCGGCCATCAAAAAGAAGTCGAGCTCGGCGCAGGTGTGCAGGAGTTCAATGTGAAGCTCGGCCTCGCGCTGGCCGTGATGTGCGGGATTTTTTCGTCGGGCATGTCCTTCGCCATTGATGCCGCCAAGCCCATCGCCGCGGCAGCGCAACACGTAGGCGTCAACTCGCTCTACGCCGCGCTGCCCAGCTACGTGCTCATCATGGGCGGCGGCGCGGTCATTAATATGAGCTACTGTTTTATCCGGCTGGGCTTCAAAAAGGAGCTTTCTCTTCGCGCCGATCTCGCCCAGCCCCGCGCAACGCTCATCAAGAACGGCGCATTGGCCGCAGCCGGCGGAATCATGTGGTACCTGCAGTTCTTCTTTTACGCGTGGGGTGCAGCCAACATTCCGCAGCGCCTCGGCTACGTGAATTGGATGCTGCACATGAGCATCTACGTGCTTTGCGGCGGGCTCGTCGGGCTCGCGCTGGGCGAGTGGGCGGGGGTGCGCAGACGCCCCATCCGTCTGCTGTGGGCAGGAATTCTCGTCATCATCGCCGCGGCAAATCTGGTTGGTCTGGGCATGGCATCGTAACTCCAGTCGGCCAGTTCAACGGACCAACGCCGCCTGCTTTCAGGTGATCGCTGTCCCAGACACCCGTGACCACAGGTGCACCGTCCGCGAAATCATGTCTTGTAATCAACCATTCCCGCCAGTAGACTAACCGCCATATACGCTTTCCTGGTTCTGCAAGTCACCCGGCGAATCAACACAAGAGGACACTTCTTCATGCAGTATCGAAGGCGCGGCCTTTTTCAAGCCTTAGCGTGTGGCCGCCGCTGCGTTGGACTAACTTCTGGCCTCGCGCTGCTGGGCAGCGTCGTCGCGTTTTGTGTTGCTTTGCCGATTCCCGCATCGGCTCAGGACGCCTTGCCCGCAAGCAACATTCTCGCAAGGCCCTTGATCTCACCCACTGAGCATCCAGCCAAGCCGCCGGATGAAAGTGAGATCACCGTCGAAGGTTTGGTTTCCTACGGCAATTACCACATCTTTGCTTCCGGCGAGAACTGCAAGCTCTACGACGCCGGTATCGAGTACGATCGCCACTCTTGGGGCCACTTGCTCGGCTCGCGCGTGGATTACGTGGCTGAATTCATGCCCATGGTTCTTCTGAACCAGCCGAAAGAAATGGACATCTGGGGCAATACGCTCACCGCGGCCCGCAAGACCGTTCCCGGAATCGACATCGCGCCCCTCGGGATCCGCTGGCTTTGGCGCGACGGAAAGGCCATCAAGCCTTACTTGATGGCGAAGGGTGGCGTACTGGTCTTTGCGCAAAAGCCGCTTTCATCGAAGACTACTTATGAGAACCTCAGCCTGCAATCGGCTATCGGGCTTCAAGTCCGCATCAACGAGCGCTTTGATCTGCGCCTTGGCCTGTTCGGCGACTTTCATTTTTCCGACGGCTTCATCGTTCCGGTCAATCCCGGCCTCGACGTGATGAACGCAACCATGGGCCTCACCTACCATTTGCACAGCAAAAGGCAAATCGCCGCGCACTGACGCTCCCTGCCTCACGGCAGAGGCAGCTCCCGATCGAGGCCTGACTCCACCAGGTCAAGGCGCAGCTTTTCTACATTCGAAAAAATGATTCCCCTCATTCCCATTGCCGCGGCGGTCTCAACATTCTCAGCCTTGTCGTCGATGAACAGCGTCTCGCCCGGCTGCGTTCCGAGCCGTTCCAAAGCGTAGCGATAGATGGCCGGGTCCGGTTTGGCCACGCCAAGTTGATAGCTCCAAACCAGCACATCGAATCGCGAGAGCCATTCAAGTTCGCGCACCATGTGCTCGTGAACCGAGTCCCCCATGTTGGAGACGATGGCGGTGAGCAGGCCGCGTTGCTTGATCGCGAGTTGCCAATCCAGCATGGCCGGATCTCCGCGAGTCCACATCCGTGCGTCCCACAGATTCAGCTCTGCGATCTCCGATTCGCCCAACGTAAGCCCCGCATCGCGGACGATATTACGCCAGAACCCGAGGCCGGTCAGCTTTCCCTCGTCGTATGCGTGCCGATCCATCCAATAAAAGGGTTCAAGGCGATCAGCCGAGAGCCCGCTGATGCGCAGCAACTCCGCATACGCAGCGGGGTCCGGGGGCCCCGTCAGCACTCTTCCGTAGTCAAAGATCACAGCGCGCAGAGCCAACGTCACCTCGATTGCGCCCATGGTTCGCCTTGGTTCCCCATGTATCGTTTGAAGAGGCGCTTCATTTATTGTGCACGATCGAGATTCGTCGCCTGTCGGGTCATGCGCGGCGATTCACAGATTCGAATCCCATGCCCTTTTCGCAACGAACCGACTGGAACACCGAAGAGAGCGAGCTGGCGCGCGCGCACCGCGAGCGTCTGGCATCCGGCCTGCCCATCGCCGATCTCACTGCATCCGAATCCCACGCGCTGCGGATTCGCTTATCCCGCCTCCCTGCTCGGTGCGCTCACCGATTCGCGCGCGCTCCAATACGATCCCCAGCCCAAGGGGCTTGCTCTCCGCGCGCGAGGCGGTCTGCGCATACTACCGCGCGCACGCCGTCGCCCTGGATCCCGAACAGATCGTCCTGACCACCAGCACCAGCGAGGCCTACAGCTTTCTCTTCCGCCTCCTGTGCGATCCCGGCGACGAGATTCTTATCCCCCAGCCGAGTTATCCGCTCTTCGATTTCCTGGCGGGTCTCGACGATGTGCGCCTGAAGGCCGCGCCGCTGGTCTACGAGAACGGGTGGCAGATCGATGCCGAGGGCATTCGCCGCGCCATCACACCTCAGACGCGGGCCATCGTCATCGTGCATCCGAATAATCCGACGGGCCACTACACCAAGCCTTGGGAAGCCGAGCAGCTCGCCCGCCTGTGCCGTGAGTTCGGACTTTCGCTCATCGTCGACGAAGTCTTCCTCGACTACAGTTTCGGCGCGAAGGCCGAAAAGCCCCGGCGCGAAGGCCGAAAGCTTCGTCCGCGGCTCCGAATTCGCTCATGGCCTCGAAGGCGTTCCCGTTTACGTCGTGAGCGGGCTCAGCAAGATTGCCGGGCTGCCGCAGATGAAGGCGGCGTGGATTGTCGCTGCTGGTGTTGAGCGTGAGGACGCTCTTGCGCGGCTCGAAGTCATCGCCGACACCTTCCTTTCCATGAATGCTCCTGTGCAGCTAGCGATGCCGGCCTGGCTCGAAGGGCGAGCAGCGATCCAGGAACAGATTCGCCAGCGCGTCGCCGCGAACCTGGCCGTGCTCGATCAAGCCGTCGAGACCGTCGAATCCGCCCAGCGGCTGGAGGTCGAAGGCGGTTGGTATGCGGTGCTGCGGATTCCGGCGGTCGCGCCCGACGAGCAGACGGTTCTGGCGCTGCTCGAGCGCGGCGTCTGGGTTCATCCGGGCTACTTTTTCGGGATGCCCGAGAGCGGCTGGCTCGTGGTAAGCCTGCTCGCGCCGGAGGCGGAATTCAGTAACGGAGTCGCCATCCTGATTGACTACTTGAGAACGAATCACGGACGTAACAAAAAGGGCTGACCACAAGAACCATCTCTTGAACTAAACCCTATATATAGCTGAAACAGAAGCACTTGATTCGCAGTTAGTTTT
The DNA here is from genome assembly GCA_963813015.1 of uncultured Acidobacteriaceae bacterium. GTDB lineage: Bacteria > Acidobacteriota > Terriglobia > Terriglobales > Acidobacteriaceae > Telmatobacter. The sequence continues at coordinate 135,545 of CAWEXN010000002.1, read as the reverse complement.
TGTGCAACGTTTGCGGCACTCTGCCGGCACTATCGCGTTATCCCCTAATGGCCGCGTGCTTGCAGAAACGGATTTGACCTTCGCTCCTCGCCGATCGTCGTGCCGGGGCCGTGGCCGGGAAGGACCCGCGTCTCGTCGGGCAGGGTCAGCAGTCGCGTGCGCAGCGAGGCGATGATCTGGTCGAAGTCGCCCCCGGGCAGGTCGGTACGGCCGATGCTGCCGGCAAAGAGCGTGTCGCCGGCAATCAGCAGATTGAGCGGGGCAAAGTGCAGGCAGATGGAGCCCTGCGTGTGACCGGGCGTGTGCAGCACCTCGGCTGGATAGTGCTCCAAGCCGACGAGCTGGCCGTCCTTCAACCCCTCGTCCGGCGGAGCGGTTTCCGGAGCCGTGCGCAGGCCGAGCCATGCCGCCTGCGCTGTCCATCATCTCGATCTGCGGCAGGTCGTTTTCGTTCAGGTAAATCGGCGCGCCGGTCAGGCGCTTCAGCTTCAGCGCTCCGCCCACGTGGTCAATGTGGCCATGCGTCACCAGGATCTGCTTCAGCTTCAGCCCCTGGTCATTCAGACGCTTCGCGATGTGGCTCACGTCGTCGCCGGGATCGATCACGATCGCCTCGCGCGTCTCTTCGTCGCCAAGAATCGTGCAATTGCAGGCCAGCGGACCGACGGGAAACGTCTCGAGGAGCATGGATTGATTGTAAAAGCCGTGGACAGCGGACAGCGAGATCAGGGATCAGAAATCAGATGGCGGATCAGGGGTTAGCGGTTTGCGGGGTGGCTGCGGGTAGTGCGGGGCGTTGACCGGAGCAAGGCAGCGGGCCAACAGGTCGGCGAGTCAGTCCATCACGGGGCTGCTGCAGGCTGGCAACAAGAACGAGTGCGCTGGAACCTCGTGAGGCGTATACTTCTGCGCAATTCCCAGGTAAATGAAAGTACCGGTCCAGGAGGAGCCCATGACAGCTTTCATGCGCACAGTATTATTGGCCGGTTTAATGATCGGCCTATCGGCCCCCTTCGCGGCAGGACAAGACCAGGACGTGGAGGGAAGCAGCGACCACCCCTTAATCTCGCGATATCCAGGATCGTATATCGCAAAGTATCTGACCAAAGAGTTCGATGAGTTCAGCCTTCCGATGGGTCCGGTCAATGAGGAGAACACGATTACCAAGAACCAGCATCTGGAAGGGAAGATCACCCGCATCGTTTACGTGGCGCCTGCGGGACGTACGGTGCTGGAGGTCTTTCGCAACTATCAAGACGCGCTCAAGAAGGGCGGGTTTGAGACGCTCTTTACGTGCGGCCCGCAAGGTTGCGGGAGCACGATCGCAAATGCGTACGCCAACAGCGGCGACAACGCCGATTACTGGGGGCCCGAGCACGGGATCCACTACATTTCGGCGAAGCTGGCGCGGCAGGAGGGCGACGTTTACGTGAGCTTGTTGGTTGACGACCAGGGCCCGGATTCCAGAACCGATGCCGAGCTTTACGTCATCGAAGTGAAACCCATGGAGTCAGGTCTCATCACGGTGGACGCCGCGTCGCTGGCCAATGACATCAACCGTACTGGCCACGCATCGGTTTATGGCATCTACTTCGACACAGGCAAGGCGGATATCAAGCCTGAATCCGCTGCGACACTGAGCGAGATCGCAAAGTTGCTTCAAGGCGATCCCACGCTGAAGCTCTATGTTGTCGGGCACACCGACAACCAGGGTGCGCTCGACCTGAACATGGACCTTGCGCTCCGGCGCGCACAGGCGGTGCTCGCCGCGCTCACGACGAAGTACGCGGTACCGGCCGGCAGGCTGAAAGCTTACGGTTGTGGCCCCTACGCTCCCGTGGCGTCGAATGACAGCGAGGACGGCCGCGCCAAAAACCGTCGCGTGGAGCTCGTAAAGCAGTAAGGAATTACCCGGGTGCCCCGCGCTCGCGTCGCTGATAGCAATTCCGTTGAATGCTCTCCACTCAGGACAACGGTTCCAGAACCGGTGCAATTGTTCACACCGAGGGCCGAGCCGATGGAGAATGTCTTCTGATAGCGCCAGAGTGTCCATCCGTTTCATGCCCTTTGGATCTTCTTGGCTGCCGCGGGGTTTTGTAAGCGTGCAGAGTCTGTTTCAGGGCTTGATCGCGCCATCGCCGCGGACTTTGTTTCCAAGAAAAATGGGTGGGGACAAGAAACAGAGACCAGGGATTAGGGAACAGGGACTAGAAAAGGTGCGGGGCCGACGGCCTTCGCCGCAAGGACCGAGCGCTGGGCGCAGACGTAAATTCGGCGCGTGCCCGAAAAGAGCACGCGCCGAGTTGAGACTAGACTGCAGATTAACGGTGATCGCCGCCGCCACCGTGCGATCCGCCGCCACCACCGCCGCCATGTGATCCGCCGCCGCTGGGAGCTGCGTGCGAGGCTGGTGCGCGCGATGCTGCCTGGTGCGAAGCCGGTGCACGGGAAGGTGCGGATTGGCGCGGAGAATTGTTGCGCTGCGGTACTGCACGACCTCCGCCGGACCGCGAGCCGCCGGTATTGTAGGATACGCGACCGGGCCCGCCGTGATAATTACCGCCGCCCTCGGCGACGAAACGATGGCTGCCCCAGCCGTGGCTATAGCCCCAGCCACCCCAGGGTCCCATGCCCAGAAAGATTCCGTTGTAGAAGTATCCCGGCCCGTAATAGCCGTAGGGCGCGCAGGCGTAGGGTGAGTATCCGTAGTAGCCGTACGCACAGTTTGGTGGAGGGCCACCGATGTCGATGACAAGTTGCGCTTGAGCCGCGGGCGCAAGAGCCAGGCCGGCGAGAAGTGCTGTGGAAGCGAATAGAGTTCTGAGTCCGTTCATAGGAGACCCCCTTAAGGTGTCTGCGGTTCTTTGGTCAGGTGGGATGCATTGGCGCCGTTAAGACAAACCCGGCAACAGCAGCCTACATAAGGGGTTTCCCGTTGCTTGATGGGGGAGGTTGCTCGTGAGCCCTTACAACTCTCAATCTAGTCGCGGGCGACGCGGGTGTCTGAGCAATCGGGCTCACTGCGGTCATTGATTGCGATTGAGCTTCAGACGCAGTTCAGTTCGAGGGCCAGACGGCGCCTGGGAATCGGCGGAGAAATGCGGGGGGGGCCGAAGACAGGGATCAGGGAGTAGCCAATAGGGAGTAGGAGGACTACGACGACGGCAGCTTCCAGCCTCTAACTGCTAGCCCCCTAGCCGAGGATGGAATCCCTATAAAACGCCGCGGCGTCCGGAGATCAGGTTGATGATCAGTACGATCACAGCCAGAACCAGCAGGATGTGAATGAGGCCACCAGCGATGTGCAGGGTAAAGCCGAGGAGCCAGAGAATCAGAAGGATCGCGAAGATCGCCCAAAGCATATTGAAACCTCTCTTGACTTGGTGCGCCTGAGACGGGAAACCCGGCCCAGGCGCAAACAGCGGTTCACAAACAACGATTAGTTGGATGCAATCGCCTGAGCTTTAGCATTCCTCACGGCTTCGATAAATCGGTCGGCCGAGTGAGGGGTTGCCACATCGCCGCGCAGAACGCTGTGTGTGGAGACGTCAAGCCCGTAGAGGGCATCCATGGAATCGTTGTCGCGGCGAACATCGGCCCCGGTCAATGTGAGACCGGCGAACAGGCCTTTGGCGCGCGAGTAGGTCAGGACTTCAGTGTTCAGCCTCCAGTCGGTATCGGCTGTGGCATGGCGACCAACCGGGCCGGCTGCCGCAGAGGCATCCGCTCCGAGCTGGAACTTGGCATCTTCCAGGCGCAACATTCCTCTGTCGCCCTGGAAAACCATCACCAGATCCACGCCTTCAACGCCGATCTGCGCGCCCCAGCTTCCGCCGGTGATGACAAAGAACGCCGGTGCGCTCCATCCGTCCGCGGTCCGACAGGTGACTACGCCCTTGCCGTTCTCCGCGCCAAACACCAGTCCGCCCTTGATCATGTGCGGCACAACGGCGATGCACTTGGCGTGCTCCAGCACTTCCTGGGGAATGCCGCGATCCGGCGCGCCCATGATCTGGTGCAGCACCAGGGTTGCATTGTCGAGCCGATTCTGCACATCTTCGCGCGTCTCGGCTGCGGCAGCACTTGCCACGCCCAGGCCGAACAACGCCACTAACGAAATGAATTTCCTCATAGAACACACCTTTTCTACCCATGCGCAGCGGCCCTTTCAAATTGCGCACTGTGGCGCACAAGGTATGCTCACCTTAGAGGCATTCAAGGGGCATGTCTGAGCAATAGGGCTCTCTCGACCATGAGCGGCCGATGGGCTGAGTTTTCTCCGGGAGGTGTCATTGAAGATTGCACTTGAAAAGCCGGCATTCGATGCAGCGGAGTTTCTAGCCAGCACCGGACTGGGCCGAAGAGTTGTAGAGCTGGCGAACGGAGAGACCTTCTTTACACAAGGGGATCCGGCCGATTCGGTCTTCTATCTGCAAAAAGGCCGGGCGCGGCTCACGGTCGTCTCGCAAGCGGGCAAGGAAGCCACGATCGCTCTGCTCACCGCGGATGAGTTTATTGGCGAGGGAGCGCTCGCGGCGGTGCCCGGGCTGCGCCTCTCCACGGCCACCGCGGTCAACGCCTGTACAGCGCTCAAGATCAGCCGCGACGAGATGATTCGCGTGATGCACGAGGAGCATGAATTCTCCGATCTGTTCCTGAAGTTTCTACTGGTCCGGAGCATGCGCATCCAGGCCGATCTTGTCGATCACCTGTTCAACTCCAGCGAAAAGCGGCTGGCGCGGATTCTCCTTCTGATGGCGGAATTCGGCAAGCCGGGCGAACCGGAGACCTTGATCCCCCCCATTACACAGGCAACACTGGCAGACATGATCGGCACCACGCGTTCCCGTGTAAGCTTCTTTATGAATCGCTTTCGCAAGCTCGGTTTTATCAGCTACAACGGCCGCATTCACGTGCATAAATCTCTTCTGAATGTGATTCTGCTGGATTAATCTCGAGGCAAAGGCGGCTTTCGGAGGTCGGGTTTCAGGGGTCGAAAAGTCGGCTCTCAGCCGTCAGCGATCAGCCTTCAGCCAGGTGGGTCCCGATTGATCCACCGGTTCCGAGCGTTCCCAAGGAGTAAACAAGTGGCGAAAAGATTGTTGCGGTTCGCTTTTTATTCGCTATAATGCGCGCATGGCCGTTACAAGAAGACAGAAGGAAGTGCTGGATTTTCTGGAGGCGTTTGTAAGCCGCAATGGCTATTCGCCTTCGTTTGAAGAGATTGCGCGCGGCATGAGCCTGAAGAGCCTGGCTACCGTTCACAAGCACATTACCAACCTGGAGAAGAAGGGCATGCTGGACCGGGTGCACAACCGCAGCCGGTCGATTGACGTTCTGCCCCCGGGGACGCGGACGCGGTCGAGCCTGAAGCTGCCTCTGGCCGGGCGGATTGCGGCGGGCACGCCGGTGGAGGCGATGGAGAGCCCGGAGACGATTTCGCTGGCCGATGTGGTGGGCAACCGCGATGTGTTTGCGCTCGAGGTGCGGGGCGACTCAATGCGCGATGAGCACATTATTAATGGGGACTACGTGCTGGTGGAGCGGACCAAGACGGCGCGGCAGGGCGAGATTGTGGTGGCGCTGGTGCACGGGGCAGAGACGACGCTGAAGCGGTTCTACCCGGAGGGGAATGTGGTGAGGCTGCAGCCAGCGAACCTGGAGATGGAGCCAATTTATGTTCCGGCGGCGCAGGTGGCGATTCAGGGGCGGGTGCTGGGAGTGTTGCGGAAGTACAGATAAAGCAGTTCACAGTTCGTAGTTCTCAGTTCACAGTTGGCGGTGCGGAGATGGATCAGCTTGCCTGCTCGGCGAGGCGGCGGGCGCGCCAGAGAGCACCGTTGAGGGCGACGGTTTCAGTGGCTTCGACGGGCATGGCTGGTGCAGCGGCGCGGAGACCGGCGAAGAATGCTTCGCGGACGATAGGCATTTTCCCGATGACGCTACCGGTCCAAGCTACGGGAATTTCTGTGACGGGGATTTCGCTGTCGATGGAATGCTTGCGGCGGAGCTTGGAGCGCACGAGGAGCACATTGGCGACGAGGTCGGCGGCGGCCTGACGGAGAACGCCGACGGCGACGGGGTCACCTGATTCGGCGAGCTCGTTGATGGCTGGAGCGAGCGCGGCGAAATCGGGCGCGGGCGTGCCGTCGCCGATGTTGATGAGCTGGTCGAGGGTGGGCGTGCCCCAAATCTCGCCAACTTTTTTCAAAACTTGCGTGGGCTCGTCGCGGTCGTAGGCGTTGAGCGCGCGGCGAATGGCGTGGAGACCGATCCAGTAGCCGGAGCCTTCGTCGCCGAGGCGCGAACTCCAGCCGCCAGCGGACTCGAAGGCGCCGTCAGGGGCCCGGCCGATGGTGTTGGTTCCGGTGCCCGCGATCTGGAGGATTCCGGGGCCTCCCTGAAAGGCTGCGTCGAGGGCGATGATGTGGTCCCCGACAACCTCGGAGCGCGCGACGGAAAAATCGTTGAAGACTGCGGTGATCCACTCCGTGATGCCGGGCATGGTGGCGCTGGCCACACCGCACGAGGCTGCGCGAACAGATGTGATGCCGGCCTGCGCGTAGACGTCTTTGAGCACGGCGCGCAAATTGGCCTCGGCAGCTTCGGCGCCGACGCGCAGGCGCTTGATGGAACCGCTCTCTGCGAAGGCAAGGGTGCGATCACCCTCGACGATGGAGGCGCGCGTGTGCGTGCCGCCGCCATCGATGCCGAGAACTACGCTCATTGGAATCGCTCCATCATTTCGATTCGGGCGCGCTTTCCTGCGCGACGCCGTGATCGCGCAGCGTGCCAGAGAGAATGTTCAGGCTGCCGTCGGACTTGGGCGCGTGGAGGCCGAGCATGTGAGCGAGCCAGGGATAGAGATTGACGTCATCGAAGGGCGCGACGGTTTTTCCGGCGACGAGGTCGGGGCCGGCGGCAAAGAAAATGGCCTTCATCTCGGGTATGAGGTGCGGATCGAAGCCGTGCATGCCGACGGTGGGTGGATGAGACGGCTGCCCGGCGGCGGGAGCGTGAGCGCGAATGGCATAGGGACCGGTAGCGATGACGACGGGATCGCCCTCACGCGGATTCTCGTTGAAGTTGAGATCGGGAGGGACGTTTTTGAGCCGGTAGACGACGAACTGCGGCGAGACACGCTTGAGCTGGTTGTAGACGCGGGCGCGATCGTCTTCGGTTTTGCCGTAGAGGAGCGAGCCAACCGCGTCGAAGCCGGAAAGGTCGGCGAATTGATCGAGGTTGATCCAATCGCCCTGGGACTTGATCATGCCGTGATCGCTGACGATGACGAGATCGATGGGAAGGCCGGTGGCCTTGAGCGCGGATCCAAGCTTGCCGACGATCGCGTCCATTTTGAGGGCGGCTGCGCGGGTTTCGGGCGCGTCGGGACCGAACTCGTGGCCCGAATGGTCAGGCTCGGCAAAATAGATGGCGATGAAGTGCGGGCGATCAGCGACGGGCAGGCGAAGCAGGGCGACGGTGTCGTCGATGCGCGCTTGCTGCGACTCAGGAGTGGGCTCGCTGTTGTTGTAATGCGCATACCACGAGGGCTGAAAGCCTGCGATCTTAGCTTCGCAGGCGACCCAGAGAAGGCAGGCCGTGCGCATTCCCTTGCTCTCGGCGAGACTCCACAACGGAACGCCGCTGTACCAGGACCCGTCGCTGGCGGACTTCGAATCGGTGTAGGAATAGCGTGCACCGGTCGCGGGGTCAAGGAAATTGTTGTCGACGATGCCAGTGTGCTCTGGATAGAGTCCGGTGACCATGGTGAAGTGGTTGGGAAAGGTAAGAGAGGGATAGCTGGGCATCATGCCATCGAGAGCCGAAACGCCGTGTTTGCCGAGGGCAAGAAGATGAGTGGCATTGTCGCGCTTCGCGTAGTCCCAGCGGAATCCGTCGAGCGAAACCAGGACAACATAGTGTTGTCGCTGGGCCCAGTCGGAGTTGGGGCCGTTGTCGACATGCGTGAGAGGCAGCGCGGGATTGAAACCAGTTCTTTGCCCTGCTGAGACGCGCGGGGCGATCGCCAACCCGAGGGAGAGTGAAAGAGCGGCGAGCAGGCGCGCGAGGGAGCGAAGGCGCATCGAGAATACCTCCGAATCAGGGTAACGCAGAGAGGGCTGGGGCTGGATCGTGCTTTCACGAATATAAAAACAGAAGCAGATCCTGCGACTCCCCCCGCGGCGGGCCGCGACCCCATGATCGCCTGGCAATCACGGGGCTCCAAGCGCGCTCCGCTCAGGATGACACCGCGCGTTTGTTAGCAGGCATGGCCGCACGAACACAAATCATGAGGCCGGCAATACAGGGTTCTAACCAAAGATGCGCGCCCATGCGGTCCAGACCAGACCGGCGGCGAGGATTGCAAGCTTACGCCACATCGGAACCGAGGCGCGGCGGGTGTAGACATCGAACTTCGCGCGCTCGATGCGCTTTAACAACGAGTGATAGATGGAGACCAGAACCCAGAGAGCAGGACGGCTGGCGGGATCGATCAAGGGGAGGAGAAACTGCGTGCGGCCGTAATAGTGTTCGGCGAGGCGCGCGATGGCGGCGAAGAGTTCGCGCTCTGCGAGTGTGGGCGGCGCGCCAGGCGGATGATGAAGCAGCGTATCAAGCGAAACGCCATGTTCCTCGAGATTCTTGAGGGGCAGGTAAACGCGGTTGCGGGCGGCGTCTTCGGCAACGTCGCGAAGAATGTTGGTTAGCTGGAAGGCGACTCCGGTTTCTTCGGCGAGCTTCTCCGCGCGCAGATCTTTGTAACCGAAGATGCGGATGCAAACCAGGCCGACAACCGATGCGACGAGATAGCAGTATCGATAGAGATCGCCAAAGGTCTCGTAGGTCTCGGGCGCGCCGTCGGCTGCGTGGTCAAGGTCGAGGGTGACGCCGGCGACGAGCTCTTCAAGCAGCGAGAGTGGAATGGCGTAGCGTGTGGTCGCATCGCGCACGGCGAGGAAGACAGGATCGATGGTTGCCTCGCCTTTCGAGGCACGGCGCCAGGCGGTAAGCCATGCATCCAGACGGCGCCTGCGCTCGTCGCGAGGGATGGATTCGTCGTCGGAGAGATCGTCGGCCTGGCGCATGAAAGCGTAGATGGCGCAGATGGCATTGCGGCGGTGGAGAGGAAGTGCGACGAAGGCGTAGTAGAAGTTTTTAGCTTGGCGCTTGGCGATTCTGCGGCATACCGCATAGGCGCCCGCCACGGCGAGGTCGTTCGATGAAGCTTTCGGCGTCAAGCAGCCTTCCCTGTCGATCGAGGGCCGAGGTGCAAAAACGGCAGCATCTTGCCGGCCATTGCGCGAGCGGCGAGCGAGAGCTTGGTGAGTTTTGAAATGACCGGCCGCGCGCTGAGTACGTCATAGTCGCGGCGCTCGATGGCGCGCAGAATCTCCAGGCCGCCGCGGCTGAAAAGATCGAGGTCGAGAGCGAGGTCGCGGTTGACTCTGCCGATGAGCGGCAGACCCTGGGCAAAAAGCGCGCGCGCGAAGTCGACTTCATAATGGAGCAGCGCGCGAAACTCCGGAGTGGCAATTCCGTTGGCGATGGTTTCGTCAGTAACGCCGAAGCGTTGCATGTCGTTTTGCGAAATGTATACGCGGTCTTTCAAGAAATCAACGCGAACATCTTGCCAGAAGTTTGCCAGTTGAAGGGCGGAGCAGGTTGCGTCGGAGAGACGGAAGTTTTCCTCGATTTTGTCGGGGGGCACTTCGCCGCAAGCGTAGAGCACCAGGCGGCCCACGGGGTTTGCGGAGTAACGGCAGTAGCCGAGAACGTCGTCCATGGTGGCGTAGCGGCTGACGGTCTGATCCTGGCGAAAGGCAACGAGCAGGTCGGCGAACGGCTCTTTTGGAATGGAACAAGCGCGGATGGTTTCGGCGAGCGCAACAAAAACGGGATGGCGCGCATGACCCTCGTAGCAAGCGTCCAGTTCTCTGCCCCACAAATCAAGGAGCGCCAAAGCCGCGGATTTGTCGGGAACTTCATCGCCAAGATCGTCGGAAATGCGGCAATAGGCGTAGATGGAATGAAAGTGCGGCTGCAGCGCGGCAGGGAGGAACCATGTGGCGACGTGGAAGTTCTCGTAGTGAGTTTCGGCCAGGTGACGGCAGTAGTCGCGGGCCTGGTCGAGCGTAGGCGCGACGTCAGGGATGCGATAGGCCGCCGGAAGCGCACTCCAGCCGCGTGCGATAAGCTCATCAGGCGAAGGCTGGGCGGCTGTGACGTTCATGGAGATTCGGCCTCATCGATATTATTCCACCGAGGCGAGGGAGTTGATTGGAGGAGCATGTCAGGCTGTGGTTTCTACAATTGCCAGCTTGACCGGCATCTCCCTGGCGCCTTTGATCACCAGCCATACCGCCGTACCCACTTCGGCCAGAAATTCAATGGGAAGGAACGGCGTGGTCCACCGTCCATAAGCGGGAAAGAGGCAAAGCTGCGCGAAAGTGATGAACAAGAGGCCACCGTCAACAATCAGCAGCACGCCCCAGAAACGAGGAATCATGCCGGATTTGTAGATCAGCCAGCCGAAAGGAACGAGCCAGGCGCCGTAAAACAGCGTTGCCACGTAATATCCCGCCCCGCCCGTACGCAACAGCAACATGCTCATCGCCTGCATCTGATCCGGCGTAAGAGAGCGAAGCAAATCGTTGCCCACGACGCATTGCAAAGCGCCAAAGGTGGCGATCGCCGATGCGCACTCGGCGGCGATGCCGGCCAGGTTCAGCAGAACGAGTAACAGAGCCAGGTTGTTTTCGACCGGCTTCAGCAGAACAAAATAACTCCAGGTGGCCAGCAGAAAGAACATGGTTGCGACAATTTCCAGAAAGAATTCCAGGCGAAAAAGCAGGATGCCCTGTTGAATTTGGTGAAATGTGACCGCCGCATCGCCCCATACGACCTGGCGACTCCGCAGAACCATGCTCGCAGCGCCCAAAGCGATATAGGTCAGGTAGGCTGCGCCTGCCCATCTTGCCAACTTGTTCCGCGATAGTCCATCCAGTCCCGTGGCACACGATTCAGTTTTCATTTTGGACATGCGTGGCCCCTTCCTTTCCAGGAATCACCGTCGCGCAATCATAAGCCACACGGGACTTCCTGGCTGTGTAATCGGTCACGCGGCAGCAGCTTCTTTGATCGGTTCGCTGAGTCAGCGGGGGCGCCTGTATCTCTGGCGATGGACGGACAAACGCCGACCACAGGGCTTGCGGCATTGCATTTCAGACCGCACTGCGGATGAGCTCGTCAGGCGAAGCCTGGGCGGCTGTGACGGTCATGGAGATTCGGCCTCATCGATATGATTCCGCCGCCGCGCTGGCGAGCGGCCGCTCTCTTTGTGCACACGAGCGAATATGAGCCAGATCGACTTGGTCCACCGCACGGGCTATACTCAAAGCCGACCAAAACGCCGGGATGGAGGGGATCTCTCATGATCCGACTCTTGCTTTTCGCAGTCCTTTTCTCCCAGAGCAGCCTGATCTTCTGCCAATCGGCCGCGACTCCGCCAGGAAGCCCACAGGGTTCCGGCAACGTATCAATGGGTCTGTGGCCGTTCAGTTTCAGCAATAGTAAGCCGGGGCAGGCTGCGGCGAGGCCCACGTTCAAAAGTTTCGATTGCCATGGCCCGAACGCAAAGAATCAGGCAAATGTGCCGACTGATTTCGATGATCTCCTCAACGCACCCTGTGCGGATTTGAAAGCGCACGCCGGTCTCTTTGCTCTGAATGAAAATTCTTCTTCATGGTCTCCGCTTGTTGTTGGGCCGCATCCGAAAGGCGAACCGATTCCAACGCAATGGCCAAACGCGAGATTCGAACAGATTCCGACGCAGTGGCCAAATCTGAAACTGCAACCAATCGACGGGGGATCTCCGGGTTTGGCTCCCGCTCGTCGCAGGTCGAAATAATCCTGCCTAATCGTCGAAAGCCGCGATAGCGGAATCTGACCGGACTCGCTACAGCGTCACGGCACAATCGCGGTCTTGATCTCCGACGAGCGGTTCATCAGCTTCTCAAAGACGCGATTCAACTCGTAGAGGTGGGCGCGGCCGGTAATGAAGGCGCCGGCCTGGAAGCGACCGCTCGCGATGAGCTGGAGAGCTTTGCGGCAGATGGCGGGCGTGTGATGGAACGTGGCGCGCAGCGTGATGTCGCTATAGTGAATGCGGTTGGTATCGAGAGTGACTTGGGTGTTGGCCGCGCAACCGCCGAAGAAATTGACGGTTCCGCCCTTGCGCACCAACTCGACGGCTTCCTGCCACGTTTCGGGCGTGCCGACCGCCTCAATGGCGATGTCGACGCCGCGATCCTTGGGAGTGAGGGCGCGCGTTTCGCGAATGGCCTTGCGAATGGTGGCGGCTTGCACGACATGCGTGGCGCCGAGCTGCCGTGCCGCATCAACCTGGCCATCGTGCTTGACGATGGCAATGGTTTCAAAACCGGCCAGCGCGGCGACGTGGAGAATCATGAGGCCCAGCGGCCCTCCGCCAATGATGGCGACGATATCGCCCTTGCGCGGATGAGAGTCCTCGAACCCGTGGACCGCGCAGGCCAGGGGCTCAGTGAGCGCGGCGTGCTCAAGGGCGACATTTTCAGGAATGATGAGCGTGTTTTTGGCGACGATGCGCGCGGGAATCTTGATGAACTCAGCGTAGGCGCCATTGTTGAAGAGCAGATCGTCGCAAAGATTCTCCTGGCCGCGCAGGCAGAAAAAGCACTGGCCGCAGGGAGCGGAGTTGAGCGCGACGACGCGGTCGCCGGGAGAGAAATCGGTGACGCCCTCGCCGGATTCGACGACGGTTCCGGCCTGCTCGTGGCCGAAGAGCGCGGGAGGAACGATCATGCGCGCGTGATATCCGCGGCGAAAGACTTTGAGATCGGTGCCGCAAGTGAGCGCTGCGCCCACGCGCACAACGAGTTCGCCAGCTGCGGCCTTGGGAATGGGAACCTGCTCGATGCGAACATCCTCGCGGCCGTGGAGGACCGCGGCGCGCATGGTCACTCGCCCGGAGAGGAACGCATTCTCTACTGTTTTGCGGCCATGGTGGACAACAGTTTCGACCGTCTTGCGGCCTACGACGACAGCCGATTCGACCGTATCAAGACCGGCCTCGACGACCGTCTCGACGGTATTCAAGCCGCCCTCGACGACGTCCTCGACCTTCTTACGGCCCCCTTCAACAACGTTCTTGACGGTCTTGCGGCCGCGGAGGATCGCGTCTTTCACCGTGCTGGCCATCAGCTCCTCGATTTCCCTTACTCGGCCCCGGCGCCCGGCACAGGCTCCATCATAATCTTCATTGAGCCGGGCTGGGGGTGCGAGGCGATTTCAATGGCCGCGGCCGCATCTTCAAACGGGAAGCGGTGCGAGATCAACTGGGTGAGGTCGAAGCCGTTGCGGTAGCCCCCGAAGACCAGGCTCGTGACCTCGTCGAGAATCGGAAACGAGGATGAGTATGAGCCGAGGAGGGTCTTTTCGTCCACACAGACCGCGGCGGGATCGAACGTGGCTTCGCCGTGCTGGGTCTGGGCGAAAAGCATCACCTTGCCGCCGGGGCGAACCGCGTCCATGGCGGTGCGGATGAGCGCATTGCCGCCTACGGCCACGATGACCGCGTCGGCGCCGCGGCCGTCGGTTTCAGTGAAGACGCGTTCAACGACGTTTTCCGTGCCGGCGTGAATGGGGTTGGAGAGCCCGAAGCGCGCCGCGATAGCGTGGCGCTCCGGAAAAAGGTCGGAAGTGAGCACGCGCGCGCCGATTTTTTTGGAAAGAGCCGCGTGCATCAGGCCGATCGGTCCCTGGCCGATGACGAGAACGGTGTCATCCGTCGCGAGGTTGAGCAGCTTGACGCCTTTGAGCACGGTGTTGAGCGGCTCGACGAAGGCCGCCTGCTCGAAGGGTACACCGTCGGGGATCGGAACCACGCCGCCGTAGTTGACGACGAAATCCATGACGCGGACATATTCGGCAAAGCCGCCGCCCGAAGGCTCGAAGCCAGCGGTGGCGCCGGTCTTCTTGTAGAGCGGGCACTGTGCGGGCGTGTTCTTGCGGCAGTAGTAGCACTCGCCGCAGGGAACGTGGTGGAAGCTCATGACGCGGTCGCCGACGGCGAATTTGGTAACGCCGGCGCCGATTGCGGCGACGACGCCGGCCATCTCGTGGCCGAAGATGCGGGGCGCGGAGTGCGAGCCCATGTGAATCTTTTTGAGATCGGTGCCGCAAACGCCACAGGTGGCGATCTTGATGAGCAGCTCGCCGGGGCCGATGCGCGGAACGGGGACGGTCTCCAGGCGCATGTCGTTGATGCCGCGGTAGACGACGGCGCGCATCGTGGCGGGAATCTTTGTATCGATGCGCAGTCTGGGAGTGGAGATTTGGGTAGCCATCTATTCTTCGATGTGACCTCGTGCGTCGAGAAAATCGATCAGCAACTCCGCGATGCTCTGGGAAGCCTTTTTACTATTTTCGCCCATTCGGATGAGTGAAGGCCAGTACCAGGGGCGAAACAGCGAAAAAAGAGTGAACGCACCAAACTCGAATTGGCCACTGGGCGAGAGAAATCGGTTGAAGTCCGGCAGGCGGTCTGTGAGAGCGTCGCTGACGCCTTTGATGCAGTAAAACGGAATGCTGCGCATGGCGGCGAGACGCGCGACGGCTGCGGCTTCCATGTCGACGAGTGCGGCGTTGTAGGCGGAGGTGAGGCGGCGCTTTTCGGAGTCAGTCGGCCACCTTGGGGCTGGTGGCAAGCCAGAGTTTTCCCGCGCCGGCGTCGCAGTTGAATCGCTCGCCGGTGCGAACATCGATGACTCCGGCGACGTTGTGCGCCGTGCCGGGGGCGATTTCGGGGCGAAGCGCTCCGGCCCAGCCGATGGAGAAGACGAGGTCGATGGGACCGCCAGCCTCGATGGCGGCAAAGGCGCGCGTGGCGGCGGATTGGCCGGCGCCGGCGCAGGCTGCGATCCATTCTTCCTCTTCGGTACGCTGCGCCCAAAAGCGGGTTCCGTCGCGGGTTGAGTGGGGCCAATTGCGCACCAGCGGCTTCAGCTCGCCGGGAAAGGCAGCGATGATGGCGACGCGGGTCATGATTCGGCCCGGGCGCGAACCTGCGCGGGACCGGCCAGCGCATAGCCGTTGGCGCGGAACCAGTCGATGGCGGCGCGCATGGCGGGGTAGACGGGCACGATGCGGAAGTCGAGCTCCTGCTGGGCGCGGCGCTGGAGGCGTACATCTTCTTGCGTCCCATGCGCACTTCTTCGAGCGTGGCGCGAGGTTCTTTGCCGCGGATGCGGCCGGTGATCCACTCCTCAAAGAAGGCATAGGTGGCGGCGACGGCAAAGGGAATCTTGACGGTAGGCGAAGGGATGCCGGTGATGGCTGACATTTTGTCGAGGATCTGCTTGAGGGTGAGGTTTTCGCCTCCCAGAATGTAGCGCCGGCCGGGAGTGCCCTTGGTGAGCGCGAGAACGTGTGCGCGGGCGACTTCTGAGACATCGACGAGGTTCATGCCGGTGTCCATGTAGGCGGGAAATTTGCCGTTGAGAAAATCGACAACGATGCGGCCGGTGGGCGTGGGCTTGCGGTCGTTGGGGCCGATGGGGGTGGTGGGATTGAGGATCATGACCTGCTGGCCGTTCTTGGCGGCGGCGATGGCTTCCTGCTCGGCGAGGAACTTGGAGCGCTTGTAGTGGCCGACCATGTCGGCGATCGAGACGGGCGTGTCCTCATTGATGACGATGCCGTCGGTCCGAAAGTGCATGGTGGCAACGCTCGAGGTGTAGACGAAGCGCCGGACGCCGGCTTCGCGAGCCACGCGCAGCAACTCGCGCGTTCCGTCAACGTTGGCGCGATACATTGCTGCGGGATCGGGGATCCAGAGGCGATAATCGGCGGCGACATGGACGACGGCGTCGCAGGCGCCGAGGGCGTTTTTTATTGGCCTCGGATCCGTTAAGTCGCCAACAAAAACTTCGCCCTTGATTCCCTCGAGGTTGGCGAGGTTCGAGGTCTTGCGGGTAAGGAGGCGCAGGTCGGCGCCTTCGGCGGCAAGGGCTTTGGCCACGTGGTGGCCGACAAATCCTGTAGCGCCGGTGAGAAAGATTTTCATAGCAGAGTCAGCGGCGTGAACGGAGCCGGTTTGGTTGGCGCGCGGACATGCTCTATTCTAAGCGGCGGGGACAGGGCAGAGCGCCGAGATCGCCAACGCCTGCAACGACGGAGGAGAAAAGCAGATGGAGAAGCGCGCGATTCTTGCGATGGCTGCGGTGTTTGCCTTGTGTGTGCCTCCCGCTGCCGGGGCCAAAGCTGTGCCGAATTTGTCGTTCAAGGATCTGGCGGGGGCCAGGAAAAACCTGGTGGATCTACGTGGCTCGATTGTCTTGGTAAATTTCTGGGCCACATGGTGCGGGCCTTGCCGCGAGGAGCTGCCCCTATTCGCCCGCCTGAATACGGAGTATTCGGCGAAGAAGGTTCGATTCGTCGAGATCTCGGAGGATGAAAACGGAGATTCCGAGGCGGAACGCGCCAAGATCGATGCGTTCATGAAGGCCAACGGGCCGGGCCTCGAAGTTTGGACCGGAGCGGATCTGGACACACTGGGCCGATTGGGGCTGGGAAATGAGCTTCCGGCGACGATGGTTCTCGATGAAAACGGCGAAGTGATCTGCCGCTTGCTGGGCGAGGCGCGGGAAACGGATCTTCGGACCGTGCTCGACTGGTTATTAAGCGACCGGACAGGGCCGGCGCCGGCGGCGATCGTAAAGCATTTATAGGCAGGACGGCGCCAGCGCGGCCGCCGGGGTTCCAGGAACGTGCCGGCAGCCGGAGAGCCTTGCGCAGGGGCAATTCTCCAAAAAAACAATCGCAGAGAGAGATTTCATGCATAACTGCATTACCTAGTAATGCGTTAGTGCATTACTATTCATGCGTTTTTACCTTACTTAATAAGGCTATTTTGCATTGAATATTTCATGCATCTTTGCCTTATTTTTCATGCGGAAACGCCTTATTACTTTGGTGAGATTCTTCTGCAATTTTCATGCAGAATCGCATTACAATGGCCCTATTACCCGGATTTTGAAGGAGTTTCTATGGCCACATTGACGGTTACAGCAAGGGGCCAGGTCACTTTCCGCAAAGATGTGCTGCGCCATCTCGGCGTGAAGCCCGGCGAGAAAATCGAGCTGGAGTTGATGCCGGGCGGCAAAGGGACGATCGCTGCGGCCCGCAAGACCGGAAGCATCGAAGACTTTATCGGAGTGCTCGACGGCAAGACGCGGAAGACTGCCGCGATCGGGGATATCGTGAAAGCCACGGGGCGCGGATGGGCGGGGATGCGATGAAGGCGATTGTTGATAGCAACGTGCTCGTCCGCGCGGCAGTGCGGGACAACGCGCGGCAGGCCCGGGCCGCGGCTACTCTTCTCCGGGACGCCGAGGTCATCGTGGTTTCGCTGACCGCGGTCTGCGAGTTTGTTGCGGTGCTGCGGAGTGTCTACAAGATCGGGCGCGAAGATGTCGCGGCCGCATTGCGCGCATTGCTCGATGCCGGCAACGTTGAGGTCAATCGCCCCGCCGTCGAAGCTGGTATGACAGTGATGAATGCGGGTGGGGAGTTTTCCGACGGGGTGATGGCCTACGAGGGGAGATGGCTGGGCGGAGAGACGTTCGTCTCCTTTGACAAGCAGGCCTTCCCTGTCGGCGTCGTGCTGGGAAACAAGGCCAAGCTGCTGGCCTAGAGTAAGGAGAATAGGCGAACTCCGCCAAGAGTTTTTTGCGGGTTCTCCATCGCCCCTACGGGGCTTGGCGGATCAGATTGGCGGCTTTCCCAGGACTGCGTCCTGGGCTAACTTCCATCGCTCCCTGCGGGAGCTCGTTTTCAGTCGATTCGAGCATTTGAGCTCAAGCGATGGACTATTCCAACGAATCCGGGACCAGGCCGATGTTTTTTTCGCCGGCGGCCTTCTTGTCGTTGTAGGCCTTGACCCAGTCTTCCCAGTGCTTGCCGGCAGCGCGATCTTTTCCAAACTCCAGGCGCGCGATCTGGTCGTACGCTATTTTTCTTTTTTCGGACGAGCTGGGTGCGAAGTATTGGATCCAGGACTCGGCGAGCGTGGCGCCTGTGAAGCGATTGAAGATGTAGGCTTCGATTTTTTCGCCGGACTTGAGGGTGATGGTCACGTCGCCGCGAAAATCGAAGGCCTTCTCGAGTGCGTTTTTCAGGTCCTCGTCGGTCGCGAGCGAGGGAACAGAGCCCTCAAGTTCTTCGTGCTCGAATCCGGGAGCCAACTCGAGAGCTTCAATCTGCTCGCGCGTGTATTTCTGAACTTCCGCCGTCATGCGCGCGTCTCCTCAAGCTCGCGGTCGGGCTGTGTGATGGTCACCAGCGACGACGGGCCGGTCGGCATGGGTTCGTTGAGCAGGTTGAGCGCGTGCTGATCGGGATAGAGCGAGAAGCTGCCCTTGACCATGGCCATGAATCCTTTCAGAGAGCCGAAGCCCTCGAGGACTGCCGAGGGCTCGTAGCCGCAACTGACCATGCAGTTGGCGCACTTGGGATTCCCGCGAGCCGACGCCGTACTCTTCCCACCGCGTCGTATCCATCAACTCCTTGAAGGTGTCGGTGTAGCCGTCCTGCAGCAGGTAGCAGGGACGCTGCCAGCCGAAGATGTTGTAGGCCGGCGAACCCCAGGGCGTGCAATCGTAGTTGCGGTCGCCCATCAGGAACTCGAGAAAGAGGGGCGACATGTTGAACTTCCAGGACTTTTTGCGATTCGAAAGGATGGCGCGGAAGAGGCGGCGCACGCGGGCGCGGCCCATGAAGTGCTTCTGATCGGGCGCCTTGTCGTAGCTGTAGCCGGGCGAGAGCACGATGCCTTCGACGCCGATGGCCATCATCTCATCGAAGTGCGCGCGGACGTGATTGGGATCGGTGCCGTCGAAGAAGGTGGCAGTTGGGCGTGACGCGGAAGCCGCGCTTCACCGCCTCCTTGATGCCCTCAACTGCGATATCCCAGCCGCCCTCGCGGCAGACGGAGAAGTCGTGCTCCTCGCGCTGGCCGTCGAGGTGGACGGAGAAGGTCAGGTACTTCGAAGGGGTGAACTCCGGCAGGCGGCGCTTCAATTCGAGCGCGTTGGTGCAGAGGTAGATGTACTTCTTGCGCGCGATGAGGCCGTTGACGATTTCGACGATCTGCGGATGCAAGCAGCGGCTCGCCGCCGGGGATCGAGACCATGGGCGCGCCGCATTCTTCGACCGCGGCAAAGCACTGCTCGGGCGTGAGCTGCTTCTTGAGGATGTGCGGAGGATACTGCACCTTGCCGCAGCCGGCGCAGGCCAGGTTGCAGCGGAAGAGCGGCTCGAGCATGAGCACAAGCGGATAGCGCTTTTGCCCGGAGAGCCGCTTCTTCAGTACGTACGTGGCCACCGTCGCACATCTGTGAGATTGGAACTGCCATCAGCGATTTCCCTCAGGGGCAGAAGCCCCAATCTTGCGTCCGGGGCTAAAGCCCCTCAGATTTTGTGCCCCTTACGGCACGACTAAAGTCGTGCCCTGACACTTCGTGCTTCTCTCAAGCAAAATCTTAAAATCCCTTAAAGTCAAACCCGTTCAAAAAAGCAAGGTCATCGCCCAAAGATTGGACGATTTAGAACCAATCAGCGGCTCGTTGAGCCGAGCGTGGCCCGTTCCATCGCCCGCTTGTAGGTCGTAAGCGCCATCAGCGGGAAGTACTGGCGGTACATGGTATACGCCAGATAAAAAACCTTGGGAAATCCGGTGCCGGTGATGATGGCCTGGCGCGTGGGCCCCTCGCCCATGGACTCGTCCCAGCTCGCCATCGGGGCGCTGGCGCTCGAGCAGCCAGCGAACGCCCTTTGCGATGGAGTCGGAACGATCGTCGCCGGCGGCGAGCAGCCCGAGCAGCGCCCACGCGGTTTGCGATGGCGTGCTCGGGCCCGATGCCGCGCGTGTTGGGATCGTCGTAGCTGCCGCAGGTCTCGCCCCAGCCGCCGTCGGGATTCTGCACCATGCGAATCCACTCCGCGGCCTGCTGAATCTGCGGCTCGAGGTGATCGACGCCGATCGCGTCGAGGCCGCGCAGCACCAGAAATGTCCCGTAGAAATAGTTGACGCCCCAGCGGCCGAACCAGCTGCCGTCCGGCTCCTGCTCCGTGAAAATGAACTTGATGGCCTTCTGCGACGCGCTTGTCGTCGCGTGTGTAGCCGTAGCCGGCAAGCATCTCCAGCATGCGCCCGGTGATGTCCACGCTGGGCGGATCGAGCATGGCGTTGTGATCTGCGAAGGGGATGTACTGGAAGATCATCTTGGTGTTGTCTTTGTCGAAGCTGCCCCAGCCGCCGTTGCGGCACTGCATGGCGAACTCCCATGCGATGGCGCGCTGCGCCACCTGGTGCTGATAGCGCTCGCGGGGATTGTCGACCTTGCTGAGGGCGAGCAGAACCTGCGCCGTGTCGTCGGTGTCAGGATAAAACTCGTTGTTGAACTCGAAGTACCAGCCGCCGGGTTCGGTTTTGGGCGCTTTCACGGCCCAGTCGCCTTTGTGGCGAACCTCTTTGGCGAGCATCCAGTCAACTGCTTTGATCATGCGCGGATCGTTGCGCGGTACGCCGGCTTCGCCCAGAGCGCAAACAGCCTGCGCCGTGTCCCACACCGGGCTCATGCAGGGCGTCATGCGGAACGTGGGCTCGGGCATCTCCGGCGTGGCCGGCTGCTCGATGCCCAGCTTCTCAAATTCGTCGCGTGCGCGAATCACCTGCGGGTCGTCTTCGGAATAGCCAAGGCAACGCAGCGCGATGATGGCGTTGAGCATGGCGGGATAGATGGCGCCGAGGCCGTCGGTCATCTCGAGGCGCTCAAGCATCCACTTTTCGGCGCGCTTGAGCGCAGTGCTTGCGCAGCGGGCGCAGGTGCACCGCTTCAGACCAGTGCATGAGCCGGTCAAGAATGAGGAAAAAATTGCGCCAGGAGATGAGGTGCTTGCGATCGATGCGCAGGCGCAGGATGGAGTTGGCGCGGCCGCCCACGAACAACTCGTCGATTCCCTGCTCCGGCGGAATCTTCTTGTAAGGCTTTTTGGCGTACATGATGGCCAGCGGCACAAGAATGGAGCGCGACCACGCCGAAATCTCGTAGATATTGAAGTAGAACCACTTGGGAAAGAGAACGATCTCCGGCGGAATAGCAGGCACGGCGTCGTAGTCGTACTGGCCCAGCGCGCAGAGATACATTTTGGTGAAGGTGTTGCACGCGATGACGCCGCCGTGGGCCAGCACCCACTTGCGGCACTTCGCCAGACGTGGGTCTTCCGGGCCGATCCCCATGAGCTTGGCCGCGGAATAGCACTTGACCGAGAGCGAGATGTTGCCGGGGCCACCGGGATAGATGCTCCAACTGCCGTCTTCGTTCTGGTAGCGCATCATCTCCGTGCAGGCGCGCTTGAGCCGGCCAGGATCGCCGCTTTCAAGAAGCGTGTGCAGAAAGATGTAGTCGGCCTCGAGCATCGAGTCGGCCTCGAGCTCGCCGCACCAGTAACCGTCAGGATGCTGTAGCGAGAACAGGAACTCGCGCGCGTTTCCGATCGCCGACTCGACATCGGCCAAGTCTGCGTCGATTCTGCCAAACCTGGGCTGCGCAAAATGGGGGGCCGCGGTTTGCGTCTTCTGCTGCTCTGGGCTCATGGAATCTCTAAAATCCGATTCATTAACTGGAACACGGAAAGCAGTTCGGCTGCTTTTGCTGTTTGCGCATCCTTATGATGTTGCCGGGCTGATGCGCTGCAATCTCGGTCAACGTACAGGGACGGGCTCAGCGCCGCCCGCGCTTCCGATGGCTTGCACAATCTCAGGAGGCAAGCCGAAGCGCACATTTTCCGGCATTACCTCAACCTCTTCGACGTTCTCGAAGCCGTTTTGCCGCAGATAGTTGACCACGTCTTCAACCAAGATCTCCGGGGCCGAAGCGCCGGCGGTAACTGCGACATTTTCAACGCCGACGAGCCATTTGGGATCGATGGCCTGGGAGTTATCGATGAGGTACCCAATGGTGCCGAGGTTGCGAGAAACCTCGACCAGGCGGTTGGAGTTGGAACTGTTGGTCGAGCCGACAACAAGGACGAGGTCGGCATTGTGGGCCACGTTGCGCACGGCCACCTGACGGTTTTCAGTGGCGTAACAGATGTCCTGCGAATGCGGGCCGACGATATGCGGAAACTTGATTTTGAGCGCGTGGATAATGTCGCGGGCCTCGTCGAGCGAGAGCGTGGTCTGGGTGAGGTAGGCGACGCGGTCGGGATTGGGAAGCTCCAGCGCCTCGACCTCGGCAACGTTTGAAACCACATGGGTTACGTCGGGCGCTTCGCCCAGCGTGCCTTCGATTTCGTCGTGGTCGCGATGGCCGATGAGCACCAGCGAATAGCCCTGCTTGGCAAACTTGACGGCTTCAAAATGGACTTTGGTGACCAGCGGGCAGGTGGCGTCAATGACCTTGAGGTTGCGGCCTTTGCTGCGCTCGCGGACCGCGGGCGAAACCCCGTGGGCACTGTAGATGACGCGCTGGCCGTCGGGAACGTCGTCGATGTCGTGGACGAAGATCGCGCCCTTTTCCGCCAACTCATTCACAACATAGCGGTTATGGACGATCTCGCGGCGCACGTAGATGGGCGCGCCGAAGGTCTCAAGGGCGATCTTCACGATGTCGATCGCGCGGACCACGCCGGCGCAAAAGCCGCGTGGTTTAAGGAGCAAAACCTTCTTCTTGCCAGGGGAAGCGGCCTTGGAGCCGTGATGGGGAACGGATTCGACGAGGGAAGTGGTCACATCTCCAAGTATACCAATGGGCGGGTTGAAACGACAGGGCTGGCGGGGTTGAGTTCATGGTTCGCCGTTTCGTGCTTTCCCCATGTCGCCAGAGGCGAAGGACGCGGGACACGCGCGGGTGGCGGGCCGGGGCCGCGCGAGGCGTGCGTCACCCGGCCCAAGAGTGCTAGCCCTCGTTGGATTTGAGCCTATCGGCCGTTTTCGTCTCTGGCTGCCTGTACCAGCCCATCGTTTGCCTGATTGAGATATCTCCCTACCGTATTGATATCGGCGATGACCTTGGGATTGTTTGGATACTCTCTCTCGACCACGGTCGCGGCGTTCCATGCCTGGACGATGGCGCGCTGCGCCGCTTGCAGGTTTGGATAATTTGCGCCCAACGTGACCTGCGGCGGAGCCGACGGGGTCACGATAGTCTGGCCAACCAGCACGCCTCCTGCAAAGATTGCCGCGGCAACGATGGAGCCCGATATCACTTTGTTTCTTGTCATGGGAAAACCTCCTGCGGCGACTATTACTAGAGGCGATGAATATATGGCAAGGGAAAAACGCGGGAGCAGCGGCGGTTTCGCATGCCTCGGCCGAGAGGTCCCCACGCTCCTGTGCTGGTAGCGGAGTAAGCGCCTTCTTTGCGAGGATGCGCGATGTCGAATCCCATTCGCGCAGGCGAGGGTGGTTCGCGAACCAGGGACTTGTTTGCTGCGTTGACCGCCTGCGCAGCTAAGTTCAGGGCCTGCTCGCAGCGGTCAAAGTAGCTCTGTATTCTGATTCGGCCGGGCGGCATACTGTGTTATGAAAAAGATTCTGCTCGGACTCGTGCTTCTTTTCTGCCTCGCGGTACCCTATGCGGCGCAGGCGCAGGTTGTAGTGGTCGTCCATCCCCGCCACCATCACCACCACCATCACCACCATCCTCACTTCCAACTCAATCAGTAATCGGTCGAACATCGCCCCACCCTTGCCGCGATTGTTTCCTCGCCTTCCACCATCAATCAATTTAGGGCGGGACGCGCGACGAGGCAGTTTCGCGGAAAGCGCAGACCGGCTGTCACGCGGGGAGGGGAACATTCCCGATCCGCGCGGGTCAGCCGGTCCGCACGTTTGAGTTGAACTCAGTGTCCGTGGTGATTTGCTGCTTCAGTAGCTTCCCTGATCTCGTGCTTTGCCTGGTCGAGCAGATCTTTCGCGCGAGCGGCATGGCCGCCCATATCCCACTCGTTGGCCTGCTGTGCCGCGGTTAGGCGGTCATAGGCGCGATTAATCAGGTCCTGCGCTGCCATGAGGTTCGGGTGACGGCCGCCCTGTGCGACAAGCATGCCGCCTGCAAAACTAGTCACGCAAAGAATGGAGCCCACAACGAATTTGCTTCTTGTCATCGGGAAAACCTCCGGAGGACACCATACAGATGGGGGCGAAGGGCTGGCAACAGAAAAATTGATGAAAATCCCGGCGAAGGCGGGCATAGATTCTGCGCTTTGTCGCTCCTAACGCTTTAGCGCACTTGGCAAGCCGTAAGCCGGCGTGCGAATTGAGGAGGTAGACAAATGGGCGAAGGAAAAGAAATGCGGGAATCCTGCTTGTAGCTGCGTTGCGGACGAGGGTTCAAAGTATTGCAGCGCCCATTGTGAAGCCACCGCGGATGAACCCGAAGTGGTGTGCGAGTGCGGCCATCCCGGCTGCCAGGGCGACGCGACGAATGTGTAGGTGGAATCGGTAAAGAGGAATCAAGGTCTTCGTATTGGCCGGAGATCTTGATTCTTTTAGGGAATCTGGTACCTGAGCGGTCTGATGATTCGCCCCGGTTTTCCTCAATCATGGCTCCTAATTGAACTGGCCGCGCGTCGCCAATCGAATCAGACAGGCGACTAGAATCAAGTCTAGCCATGTCTGAATTCACCCATTTGCATTTGCATACGGAATATTCCCTGCTCGACGGGGCCTGCGACGTCTACAAGCTCGTCGATCGCGTGGCGGCGCTGGGCCAGAAGTCCGTCGCCATGACGGACCACGGAAATATCTATGGGGCGGTGCACTTCTTCGATGCGGCCAAGGAAAAGGGCATCAAGCCGATCCTGGGATGCGAGCTTTACGTGTGCAAGGCCGAGGACCATCGCGCGGAAACTACGAATGACCAGTACAACCACCTGCTGGTGCTGGCCGAGAACGAAGAGGGCTACCAGAATTTGATCCGGCTGACGTCGGAGGCGAGCCTGCACGGGTTTTACCGGAAGCCGCGGGTGAGCAAGAAGTACCTGGCCGAACACGCGAAGGGGCTGATCTGCCTTTCGGGCTGCCTGAGCGGCGAATTGTGCGAGGCTCTGGGTGACGAAAAGATTGACGCCGCGGACCGGTACCTGAAAGCCAAGGCAATCGCTCAGCAATACGAAGACATATTCGGCAGGGGAAATTTCTTCCTCGAGATTCAGGACCAGGGGCTGGAGGAAGAGAGAAAGATTCGCGCGGATTTCGATCGGCTCGAGCGCGATCTGGGGATTCCGCTGGTGGCGACCAACGATTCGCACTACCTGTGCGGCGAGGACTCGCATGCGCACGAAGTAATGCTGTGCGTGCAGACGGGTTCCAAGATTCACGACGCGAATCGATTCAAGTTCGACAGCGACCAGTTTTTTGTGAAGAGCGCGGATCGAGATGGCGCAGGTGTTCAAGGATTCGCCGGCGGCGATTGCGCGAACAATGGAGATTGCCGAGCGCTGCAACTTCAAGCTGCACAAGATCGACAATCCGTTTCCGGATTTCGCGGTCCCGCAGGGTCACACGGCAAATAGCTACTTTGAGGAAGTGTGCCGCGAAGGACTGAAGAAGCGGATGGAGACGGCGGTGCGGCAGCTGGAGCTGCGCGGAGTGAGACGTGCGACACCGGACGAGTACCAGTCGCGGCTGGATTTCGAGATCGACATCATCAAGCGGATGAATTACGCGGGCTATTTCCTGATCGTGTGGGACTTCATCAAGTATGCGCGGGACCATGGAATTCCGGTGGGCCCGGGACGTGGATCTGCGACGGGGTCGCTGGTGGCGTATGCGATGGAAATTACCAACATCGATCCGCTGCAGAACGTGCTGCTCTTCGAGCGGTTCCTGAATCCGGAGCGGGTGACGATGCCCGATATCGATGTGGATTTCTGCATGAACCGGCGCGGCGAGGTGATCGATTATGTGACGCGCAAGTACGGGCGCGAGCAGGTGGCGCAGATCATCACGTTCAACACGATGGCGGCCAAGGCGGCGATCAAGGACTGCGGACGCGCGCTCGATATGCCCTACGGCGACGTGGACCGTATCGCAAAGCTGGTTCCGGCTACGATCGGCGTAACGCTGGACCAGGCACTTAAAGATTCGCCGGACCTGCGCAAGGCCTACGACACCGACAAGCAGGTGCGCGAGCTGATCGATACGGCGAAAAAGCTCGAGGGCCTGGTGCGCGGCGCGGGCGTGCACGCATCTGCGGTGGTGATTGCGCCGCGACCGCTGACGGAACTGGTGCCGCTGAACCGGACCAAGAACGACGAAGTGGTGACGGCCTACGACATGAAGGCCGTGGAAAAAATGGGCCTGCTGAAGATGGACTTCCTGGGCCTGACCACGCTGACGGTGATCACCGATTGCATGAAGTTGATCGAGCAGACGCGCGGGGAAAAGCTGGATATCGACTTGCTGCCAATGGACGATCCGGAGACCTTCAAGCGGGTGTTTCACACGGCGCTGACGTCGGGAGTGTTTCAGTTTGAGTCGGGCGGGATGCGCGATATTCTGCGGCGCTACAAACCGGACACTGTGGAGGATCTTACGGCGTTGAACGCGCTCTACCGGCCGGGACCGATGGATATGATCGACGACTTCGTCGAGCGCAAATGGGGACGGCGCAAGGTGGAGTTTCATGCTGCCCGAGCTCGAGGCGATTCTGAAGGATTCACTCGGCGTGATTGTCTACCAGGAACAGGTGATGCGGATCGCCAATGTCCTGGCCAGTTACTCGCTGGGCGAAGCCGACCTGCTGCGACGCGCGATGGGCAAGAAAGATCCCAAGGCGATGGCCGAACAGCGGGATCGGTTTATGACGGGCGCGGCCAAGCTGGGCCATCGAAAAGCAGCGGTGGAAGAAATCTTTGAGCAGATGGCGAAATTCTCAGGGTACGGCTTCAACAAGTCGCACTCAGCGGCATACGCGCTGGTGGCCTACCAGACGGCATATCTGAAGACGCACTATCCGGTGGAGTTCATGGCGGCGCTGCTCACGTCGGAAACATCGAAGCCCGACAGCGTGGTGAAGTACATTGGCGAGTGCCGCGAGATGGGCATACGAGTGGAACCGCCGGATGTGCAGGTCAGCGGCGCGCAGTTCACGCCGCACGGCGAGGCGATTCGCTTTGGGCTGGCCGCGGTGAAGAATGTGGGTGGCAATGCGATTGAGTCGATTTTGAAAGCGCGCGCGGAGGCGGGAGGGCGATTCAAGAGTTTGTGGGAGTTCTGCGAAAAAGTCGACCTGCGGCTGATGAACAAGCGCGTGATTGAATCGCTGATCAAGGCGGGCGCGCTGGACTCGCTGGGCACGCGCGGCCAGTTGATGGCCGCCGTGGACAAGGCGATGGAGCGGGCGCAGAAGACGCAGCGCGATGCCGAGCAGGGCCAGAGCGGATTGTTCGGGTTATTTGACGACACGCCTGCGCGAGGGCGCGATGTTGATGCGCTGCCGGCCGCGGCCGATTGGGAAGAGGGCGAGCGGCTGGCGAATGAAAAAGAAGTGCTGGGATTTTTCGTGTCGGGGCATCCGCTGGACAAGTACGCGGAAAAGCTGCGCAACCTGACGGGCGTAATCACGGTCGCTGAAGCGCTGGAGCGCAAGCCGCCGGAACGGCGCTGGGGCGGGCAGGCCGACGCGGCGGACGAGATTCAGGTGGCGGGAATCATTCATGGGCTGCGCGTGCAGAAGAGCCGGCGGGATCAGCGGCTTTACGCGCAGGCAACGCTCGAAGACGCCACTGGAAAAATGGAACTCATCTGCTTTGCGCGCGACTACGAACGGCTGGCGCAGCAGTTGAAGATCGAGGCGCCGGTCCTGGTGCGCGGTCAGCTGATGGGCGAAGAAGACGCCGCGCCCAAGATCGCGGTGAGCCAGGTACAGGCGCTCGAAGAGGTACAGGTGAAGCTGCCGGGCGGCGTGCGAATCCGGATTAATCTGGATCGCGCAACGGAAGAGGTGCTGGCGCAATTGAAGAGCGCCGCTGCGGACGCGCCGGGGCCGGGAAAAGTGATGCTCCAGCTCGAGAAGAAGGGCGAGTATGCGGTGATCCTTGAGCCGGAGGGCATGAGCGTGGCGGCGGATCGCGGTTGGGTGGAGCGCGTGGAAGAGCTGGCCGGTAAAGGGTCGGTGCAGGCGGTGGGATAGAGTATGAGCCTGTTGATTCGGAAGGTAGATGTGCAGATTGAGGATTGAGGTGCGTGCGCGGACGCACGCACGACAGCCGGTCTACCATCCCAACGACGAAGACCTGTCGTCGGGGACCCCGGCATCGACCGGCGCTACCCGCTAGAATGATCGACATGCAAATCAGAAAGGCCGTAATTACCGCGGCGGGTAAGAACCAGCGCAACCTGCCCATGCAAACTCTGTTTGATCAGCAGGGCGTGGAGCGCTCGGTGCTTAGCCTCGTGGTGCGGGAAGCTGTGCGGGCGGGCATCACCGATGTGTGCATCGTGGTGTGCCCGGGAGACGAGGAAGCCTACTCAAGGCTGCTCGCCGACGATGGCGCGCGGCTCACGTTCGTCGCGCAGACCGAGGCTCGGGGATACGCGCAGGCGGTGTTCAGCTCAGAGAGTTTTGTGAAGGACGAGCCGTTCCTGCACTTCGTTGGCGATCACATTTATGTTGGGCAGGAAGCGAGCGGCAGCGCGAAGAGGCTGGTGGAAGCGGCAACCGCCGAGGGCTGCACCATCTCAGCGGTGCAGGTGACGCGCGAGAGCCTGCTTCCCTTTTATGGAACCGTTGGCGGACAGCCGGTGCCCGGCAAGCCGGGGTTATATCGCGTGGAAACGGTGCGCGAGAAGCCGACCCCGACCGAAGCGGAACAACATTTGATCGTGCCCGGGCTGCGCAGCGGGCAGTATCTCTGCTTCTACGGAATGCACGTGCTGACTCCGGCGATTTTCCAAATTTTATCCGGAATGCTGGGCGAGGGGCGAGTAAGCCTGTCCGCGGCGTTGGCGGTGCTGGCCGAGCGTGAGCAGTATCTGGCGATGATCCAGACGGGCCAGCGATTCGATGTGGGAGTGAAATATGGGTTGTTTACCGCCCAGCTCGCATTGGCGCTTAGCGGGCAGGACCGCGAGAACGTACTGACCCAACTTGTGAACGTGATGGCCGCGCGCGAAATGCTCTCCGCGAAGGGAGATGGCGCGTGAGCGGACTGTGGACGACGATCACCGCGACAGACGCCGAGATTCGCAATCGCTCCCTCGATGATTTTTGCCGAACCGCTTCGACAGAGCAGTTGCTTGCCGAAGTAAGCGAGCTCGAGCGGCTCCGGCACTCGAACGAAAATCTCTACGAGCGCGTGCGTGCGCTTTTCTTCCTCTACGCCATCCACCGCTTTCATCTGCCCGCACGCAAAGACGCGTTCGCCGCGGGCAATGCGTTGATTCCTTTCGATGGATACGAAAAGTTCCTGAATCGAAGATTTGAAGAAGCGATCGGCATCTTTCTCGCCGCTGAGCGGCGCGAAGGGCTGAGCGACGGCCTTTCGAGCGCTCTGGCCGCGGCGTATCGCGGGCTCGCGTTTCAGACGCTGGCCGACCAGGTACGGCGAAGCGTACGGTCGGTGCGCGGCAATCAATGGATGTTCCGCACCGGGCATCCGGCCGATTATGCGCTGCGCTTGCGGCCTGAGTTGCTGAAGCGTAGCAACGGCGATCCATTTCCGATTCTTCACGAGGCCACACCTGTTCGCATGGATCTGAGCCATAGCGGATGGAGCGACATCTTTTTTCTGGGCATGGATCTGCCGGAGATGGCGCGCGTGCTCAACGTCTCGATCGATCTGGCGATTCATGGAGAGAATGCACAGACGCCAAAGCCTCCCGTTGAAACCTATTTGCGCGTGATCGATCGCCCGGTGATTCGGCTGGCGAGCATCGATCTGGATGCGACTGCGGAGATCGGCGACTTGCAGGAGCTTTTCGACTTTGGCCGCGATTATCTCGGGCTGCTGAAGGCCGCAGTGATTGCGTCGGGCATTTTGCCGCCGGGAATGGAAGGCTCGGGGCAGCCACTGGCTTCGGTCCTGGCGCAGCTGACCGGGCGCGAGGGGCTGGGCATCGAGATTGTCAGCCAGGTGAACAACATTCCCAAGGGATCGCGGCTGGCGGTATCGACCACGCTGCTGGCGTCGCTGATTGCGTTGTGCATGCGCGCGACGGGGCAGGCGAAGTCGCTCACGGGACCGCTTGAGGAAGAGGAGCGGCGCGTGGTGGCGGCGCGCGCCATTCTCGGCGAATGGCTCGGCGGGTCGGGCGGAGGATGGCAGGATTCGGGAGGCGTGTGGCCTGGGATCAAGGTGATTGAGGGCGCGCCGGCGAGCGAGGGCGATCCGGAGTTCGGGGTGAGCCGCGGCAGACTGTTGCCGAATCATCGCATTCTCGGCGAGCGAGATGTGAGCGCCGAGACGCGCCGGCGGCTCCAGGAGAGCCTGGTGCTGGTGCACGGCGGCATGGCGCAGGATGTGGGGCCGATCCTGGAGATGGTTGCGGAGAGATACTTGTTGCGCTCGAACGCGGAGTGGACGGCGCGCCTAACGGCGTGCAAAGTTCTCGACGAGATCGTCGAGGATTTGCGCGTGGGCGATGTGCGCGCGATTGGCGGCGCCACGCAGCGCAACTTCGATGGCCCGATCCAGAGCATCATTCCGTGGGCCAGCAATTTATATACGGAGACGCTGATCCGCGAAGTGCGGGCAGAGTTTGGCGACGCGTTCTGGGGATTCTGGATGCTGGGCGGCATGTCGGGCGGCGGGATGGGATTCATCTTCGACCCCAAACGGAAGGCAGAGGCGCAACGGCGCCTGGGCGAATTGATGTGCGAGGTGAGCGCAAAGCTTGCAGGCGGCGTGGCGTTCGCGATGAAGCCGGTGGTCTACGACTTTTCGATCAATGAGCGCGGGACGTTTGCGGAACTGAAAACAGGCGGCGCGATTTTGCCCGACGGCTATTACAACATTGTGCTGCCTACCCTTCTGCGCAAGGATCAGCGGCTGCTGTCGGCCTGCGAGCGCGGCGACCTGGAGCGATTCAGCGCGCTCTCGCATGACGTGCCGGGGGCACGCGACCGTGCGCGCGGGCTACTCGATCGGCTCTTGCCCCACGGCAACGGCGGCGGTGAGCAAGCGGAGACTTTGGAGTCGCTTCTGAAGGCAAATGGATTTGATCCAATCCAGCATGAGCGGATCCAGGCGGAGTTGCGGGCTGGGCATATTGGAGTTGCGCAGAACCGGTTGCCGGCAACGGTGCAGATTGAAGATGTGACGCCGGAGAATCTCTTCGACGCGCGGCAGGGCGTAGACGCGAAATACCGCACGCTGGGTGAGGAGGCGCTTGCAGCCGGCGCAGTCGCGGTGGTCACACTAAGCGGCGGCGCAGGAAGCCGATGGACGCGCGGCGCTGGAGTGGTAAAGGCGCTAAGCCCGTTCTGCAAGCTTGCAGGAACGCATCGCACGTTCCTTGAGGTTCACCTGGCCAAGAGCCGCCGGGAGGGCCAGCGCTACGGACGCGAAGTGCCGCACGCAATCACGACGAGTTATCTGACGCAAGGGCCGATCGAGGAATCCCTGCGACGCGAAAACGCATATGGATACACGGGCCCGCTGTTTTTATCGGCGGGGCAGAGCGTGGGGCTGCGACTGATTCCGACGGTGCGTGACCTGCGCTTTGCATGGGAAGATACGCCGCAGCAGAAGCTCGATGCGCAGGCACAAAAAGTTCGCGAGAGCCTGCGGGCGGCGCTAGTTGCGTGGGCGCAGCAAGCCGGCGAGGCGACGAGTTACACCGACAATCTTCCGATGCAGTGCCTGCATCCGGTGGGGCATTGGTACGAGGTGCCGAATCTGTTTTTGAGCGGCGTGCTCCAGAAAATGCTGGAAGCCAGGCCGCAGTTGCGCACCTTGATGGTTCACAACGTGGACACAGTGGGCGCTAACCTCGATCCGGGAATCCTTGGCCGGCACATCGCGAGCAAGGCGACCATGACGGCAGAAGTGGTGACACGGCGCATCGAGGATCGTGGCGGAGGCCTGGCCTCGGTGGACGGGCGCTTGCGATTGGTGGAAGGGATGGCACTGCCGTCGGAAGAGATCGAGTTTGCGCTTTCCTACTACAACTCGAATACGTTCTGGATCGACATAGACGGGCTGTTGAAGGTTTTCGGCCTGAAGCGGGGCGATTTGGGCGATCGGGAGAAGGTGGCGAACGCGGTCCGCGCCATGGCCGCGCGCATGCCAACCTACATCACGCTGAAGGACGTGAAAAAACGCTGGGGCAAGGGACAGGAAGACATCTATCCCGTGGCGCAGTTCGAAAAGCTATGGGGAGACATGACCGCTCTACCGCAGATGGCGTGCGAATACGTGATTGTGCCGCGCGTGCGCGGGCAGCAGCTCAAAGAGCCGGCCCAGTTGGACGGATGGCTGCGCGACGGGTCAGCGGAAGCCGTGACGGCGCTATGCGAGTTTGGGAGCTGACACGCAAACGCTGCTTGGCTTCTGATCAGTGTTTTGTCGCGTCGGCTGCGATGCGAAGAACCGCATCGTAAGCCGGCTTGGGCTGGCCGTTACGGTCAAAGAGCAGCGGATAATTCGTGCGCCCCTGAACGGGCCAGTTGTTCAACCAGGAATCGCCATCGGTGACGCCCCAGAACGTGACGCGCTCAACCTCGTTGGGGTGTTTTAAGAACACAGCAAACAAGTCGGCATAGCGCTTGGCCAACTCCTGCTGAACTGAATCGGGCAGCCCGTTGGCGTAGGGATTCAGTGCCGCATTCTGCTGAACCTTCAGATTGATGTCAGCGGTACGCTGCTGGCCGGCGTTGGGCAACACGGTAATGTCGAACTCCGTGATCGAGACGGTGATCCCCGCTGCCTCGAAGGCCGAGATGGTTTCATCTTCCTGTTGCGCGGTCGGCCAATCCAAATGGTCGTGGCCCTGAATGCCGACGCCCGTGATGTAGACGCCATCCGAGCGCAACTTCTTGACGAGCGCAATCGCACCATCGCGCTTGGGCCCATTCTCCAGGCTGTAGTCGTTGTAGACCAGCTCCGCCCGCGGATCGGCCTGATGCGCGTATTGGAATGCCTTCTCAATGAAGTCCGGGCCGATGATCTTGTACCACAGCGATTGGCGCAGCGTGCCATCGTCGTTCAGCGCTTCATTGACGACGTCCCAGCTATTGATTTTTCCCTTGTACCGGCCCACGACCGTGTCGATGTGGTCTTTCATTCGCGCCAGCAGAGCGTCGCGCGTGAGGAGATTCCCCTTGTCGTCGTGAAAAACCCAGGCCGGAACCTGGTTGTGCCAGACCAGATTGTGCCCCACGATAAACATGTGGTGCTTCTGGCCGAAGGCGACGTACTGGTCAGCGAGATCGAAGGTATATTGGCCCGGCTGAGGATGGACGCGTTCCCACTTGAGTACATTTTCAGGCGAAATAGTGTTGAACTGCGATTCGATGAGAGCGTCGCCGCGTTGATCCTGTCCGGTGATCTGCGCCTCGTTTATGGCCGCGCCGACAACAAAGTCGCCCTTGAAGGCCTGCTTCAACGAAGTGGGGGCATGCGCGGCGGTGGCGGTGCATGCGGCGATGAGAAATAGCAATACGACATAACGCATACCAACGCGCGACTTTGCTTGCATGATTCCTCCTTGCGGAATCGAGGTCGAGGCAATGATACATCTACGCGGTTTTGTTCTGGGCGAACCCTTTGCGCCGCTCCGTCAGCTCATTGGCGATTTTCTGGTTGACTTCGCGGGTGATGGGATAGAAGAACATGCAAGCGGCCGCGGCGAAGAAGGCCAAGCCGGCATAAACGCTCGCGGTCAGCAAGATTCCAGACTGCGCGCGCGCTGTCTGCAGTGGAAGCCTGTGAGACGAAACCGTAAAGCGAAAAGAGCTGACCGGCAATGAAGCCGCCCAGCGCGAGTCCCGCCCAGAGCGCAAAGACAACCGCGGCCGTGACTGTGCCGCTGGCGCGGCGGCCCGTCTTCCATTCGCCGTAGTCGGCCACGTCGCCCATCATCGACCAGATAATCGGTCCAGACAACCCATAGGAGAATTGGCGCAGCACTTCGGTGGCGACGATCAGGACGTTTGCGTTTGACGGAATCATCAGCAGAGCCGCAGCGAAGACACCGGTCAGAATCATGCTGGCGATAAAGATCTGGCGTTTGCCCACACGTTTGGATATGGCCGTTGAGCAGGTCACTCCGGCGATCAGGGCCGCGAGTCCGAATCCATTGAGCCACGAGAAGAGGCTCAGGTTGCCGGCGACATAGCGGCAATAGGGCAGCATCACGTTGCCGCGGATCACAATGGCCGCGAAGTAGAAGAGCGTCGCCAGAAAGAGCACGACCCAAGGACCGATTCTTGAAAAGGTCGGAGAGATCCTGGCCGAGATCGGATTTCTGCTGCGGGTCTGGCTGGATGCGCTCTTTGGTCGTGAGGAAGGCGATGATAAAGAAAATGATGCTCAGCACCGAAAGCAGGCCCATCGTGAGCTGATAGCCGAGCGCGTCGTTGCCGTGGCCGAAGAATCGGACCATCGGGATGGCGAGGCTGGCCACGATGAAGCCGGCGGAGTTGGCGGCGACCTGGCGGTAAGTGGAGATGCTGTTGCGCTCGTCGGGATCCGAGGTCATGACCGCGTTAAGCGTCGCGTAGGGTACATTGTTCATCGTGTAGATCACCCGGAGCAGGATGTACGTGGTCCACGCATAGATGATCTTGGCCGTCGGGCTGATGTTGGGCGTGGTGAAGGTGAGAACGCAGATGACGCCGAAGGGCAGCGAAGTCCACAGCAGCCAGGGGCGAAACTTGCCCATGCGCGTGCTTGTGCGGTCGGCAATCACGCCCATGACGGGATTGAGGCAGGCCACGCCGAGGCCGACGACGAGGAAAAGTGTTCCCGCCTGCGCGGCAGACAAACCGAAAGTGTGGGTGTAGAAATCCAGTTGCAGGGCCAGCAATGCCTGGAAAACGAAGTTGGCGGCCATGTCGCCCAGGGCGTAGCCGGACTTCTCAGTGAAGGAAAGCTTCTCAATCATTGCTGCCTCTTCTTTCGCCGGAGATCCCGGCCGCGTTCGATTCGTGGCCCATATTGTCCAATTGCCTTTCGCTTCTTCAACTTCGCCGCTCGACGAAGCTTCGCTTTGCGCAGAAAGCCTACTCGCACCAAACGATTGCTGTCCAGAATGAAGCGGCCGACCCGGCCATTCCCGGACCGCAGACCAGTCTAGCCGTTGAGGACACGCCCGGCAACAGGAAAAGCGATTTTCTTAAGAACTAAGTAACGGGCAATCCTCCGGGGATCGCGGGTTGGAGGGGGTAAAATCCGGTTGAAATTGAGCTGCTATTGCACAGATTATGGTGCACTGCCGGTGCCCGATCCTCCCCACCTGACGAGGCCTCAAAAGTCCCGGCCTCACCAAAGAAAGGAGCACTGCGACGGCGGCTTTCCCTTTCCTTGCTGATTGCCTTGCGGGACCGTTGTTCTGGGTGAGCGGGAAATTACAAAGAAATTACTTTCCAGTCTCGCGCCTGGCTGCTACGCTCTCCTACACACGGAGAGATCGCCGAACCAGGTGATCCATTTTTCCTGCTTCGCTGCCCCACGGTTCTTAATCTTGCGGATCCATTCGATGATGAATTCCCGCTTTTTTGCGTGGCGGGCATCGAATTTGGCGGCGACGCCCATCATACGCATTTTTCCTGCACGGAGAAATGGAAATCGGGGAAACGGTCCATCACGCGGGCCACCTTTTGCTTCACAACCTTGCAACTGGACCTTCACTGCTTTTCCGCTTCGCGCGCAAATTCATCCCTCAGTCGAGTTCATTGGCGGGCTCGATGGCCAGGGATGGGAAGGGGTATCGCGATGAAACTTCCGCATCGTTTCCCAACTTTATTTGCAGCAGCGCTAGCCGGATTCGGAGCCTGCTGCCTGGCGCGAGCCGTCGGGCCCGCCTCTCCAGGAGGGCCAACGGTCGGCGACGAATCGACGGTGACCCGGTCCTCGGACACCATCGCGATTCCAGGCCCGCTACGGTCCTTCCTGCGCATGGCCGGCATCAGCCAGGAAAGCACGCCGGCTGACGTGCTTCCCTTGCTGGCTCGAAATGCGTTCCTTTACGGACACCAGCTCGGGAAGAAGACGGAATACCTGGTGCTGGAAGACCGGTATGTGCAGCAGGCGCGCGAACTGCAGCCTCTCGCCATCGCCAATGGCTCGATCCACATCGCGAGCTGCATCGATGTGGAGCCGTTGATTAAGGTCCTGGGCTACCAGTTCGAGACCGGTTGCGGCCACGACGGCGCGACCTTAATCACCGCAAATGCGGAGCGCGCTTTTCTCACCATGGACTCGGGGTTTCCTTTGACCCGGCTGGAGCAATCGCTGCAGCAGGGCACTCCTTTTTCGTATGCCTTTCCTGCGACGCGCATTCCGATTCTGTTTCACGAAGACGACTGGCTGGCACTTCTTCCGGCTAAGCAGCGTGGCGGCCAGACGTTGCTCGATCTTTTGTTGAATGATCAGGACGCGGATCGGCTCTACACCGCGTTGACGAAGCTCGATCCGGAGACCAGGAACACCTTGTTTCAATCGCCCGGGCTCAAGCGGCTGCTGTTCTATGCACCCACGCTCGACTTTTATGGGAGCCGGCTCTGTATTCGTTCGGGAGCGGTGGTTTTGCCCGGAGGAGAAGCAGCCAGGCCCGCATGGGAGGCGCTGGTTGGCGTGAGTTCGCATTCTCCCGGCGAATTCGTCATCCGGTTGCTGGCTAAGGACCAGGGCTGGCTCGCGGCATATTTCGATGCGCTGGCGCGCGTGAGCCCTGAGCAACAGGCGCGGCTTACGCAGGGAACCCGGCTGAAGAGCCTTTATGAGGCGTACCGTGCGGGAGTTCCCGACGTAGATGCGGCGAGCAGCGTTTTCGTCCGGAACTCTACACTCTTGCTGCTATTCACTCGCCTGCAATGGGATGCCGCCGGCGAACCGTTGATTCCGGGCGGTCTCGGCGTTTGGCAGGAGGTGTTCGCGCGGGAGGAGAAGCTTCACCATTCGCGCGATTGGAGGCGTCACTTCCACGCTGCGGATGGCGCGGAGGGCTTTCTCGAGGCCGAAGTGGCCTACTCCAACATTGCAGCCACCGACAGTCCGACGCAGATTTATCTGGCCTTGAGCGCGATCGACGGCGCGCGGCCGGGGGATCGGCGCTTGTCAGGCGATACTGCGCGGTTGCTGACTGCCAAATATGTTGAACTCTCTGACTGGTATCCGATCTTCGTCGAGTTTCCAGCGCTCGACGATACGTCAATCCGGAACTTCGTCGACGCGGCCGATCGCATCGGCGGCATTTCAAACCAATCGCTGCGTTCGAATACGCTGGGGGCCTTTCAGGCCGAGGTGGGAATCTGGCAGATTCTGGCGCGGCAACGGCAGATCTCCGGCGACAATTTGAAGTCCTCGTGGCAAGATGCGGTTCAGTCCTATGGGGAAATCTCCTCGTCGACGCAACTCTTCGACGCGGCGCGGAAATCGCTGCGGACGATCGTAAGAGCAGCGGGCGCCAAGGGTGACGTAACGGAGGAGCAGGTCGTCGATCTGCTCGCCGGACCAACGCAAAGCAACGCCGATGCGGCGCAGATTCACGATGAGCTGGCGCGAAGAATGCGCGCCGTGCTCGGCGATCAGCGGCTCGCCTCGCTTGACACCCTTTTCGGGCTTTATGACGGCCTGGGCGAGATGGCCAAAGGCGCGAACGTGGGCGACAGCCTACTGCCGCTCGCAGGAACCTTGCACGAGTTCGAGCTGCCGCGGCCCATCTTCACCGAAGGCGAGCGGGTGTCGTGGTCGCCATCGGTTTACATCAGCCGCCATGCGGAGCTGCAGGTACGCACCGACCTGACCAAAGTGATCAAGGCGCCGGGAACGCCGGCGCAGTTGGAAGCCGCGCGCGCAAAACTGGCGCCTTTCCTGCGGGATACGCTGGTGGGACTGAATTACGCCTACTACGAGCCGCCGGGAGCTCAGGTTCTGCATAGCAATCCGTTGTTCGTGCGCTCGCATGATTTCTCGGCGGCTTCGATTCAGGGCATCGATCAGATCTGGGCTGCGCCATCGCTGATTGGAATCGGCGCGACGGCCGGTGGGGGAGCCTACCTGATCGGATCGCTCGCCGACCTGCCCTACGTTCTGGCGATGACAGAGGAGGATTTCATCGCTCCGGAGAAACTCCAGGCGCTGATCTGGCGCGAGACCGTGCCGCAGCTGCTGGTGAACGCGACGATGCCACGCTGGTGGGGCGTGAGCCGCGATGAGCTGCATGCCGTGAGCCTTTACCAGCACGCCGGAGAAGAGCTGCTGCGGGATTCGGTGGACCGTCCGGATCTGCGCGACAAAGTGGTCGGCATCTTCGGCGACCGCATGGGCTGGGGCCGATCCGATGAGTTGGCGCTTGCACTTGAACACAAGGAAAGCGCAGCGAGCCTGATCGCGGAGATGCT
Source organism: uncultured Acidobacteriaceae bacterium (assembly GCA_963813015.1). Classification (GTDB taxonomy): domain Bacteria; phylum Acidobacteriota; class Terriglobia; order Terriglobales; family Acidobacteriaceae; genus Telmatobacter. Next base: position 96,927 of record CAWEXN010000002.1, on the reverse strand, counting down.
TCCCGCCGACACGTTCTATCTGGAATCGGAGTTCCGCAAGAAGTATCCCGACCAGATAGGGGCTTGGGGCCCGGCCAACAGCGCACTTGACGACCTCGCGCGCAAGAATCCCGCGGATACTTCAGCGGAAAAAATCGCGAGGGACTTCGGCGTTCCGCATCCGACACTGGCGGTGACCAATGCCTGCGATCTGCTGGCAGCGGGGCCGTTTCCCGTCTCCGGAGGTGTCGCAAGCCGGCTCTTCGGCGAGTCGTGGGAGTCGGGAAATCTGTACTGGGCTCGGCTGGCAGATGAAAAGGGATATGACCCCGCGGCGCTGAATGTCCTGATCCCGGTGCTGACCCGGCAGATGGTGGCCAATATTTCGGCAACCAGCATTGACGATTGGCCTGCACTGCAACGCGCCATGGATCAAACTGGGGACGAGTTCCTCAAGGGCAAGATTGCGATCCACTCCGCGGGGCTGACCGTTGCAAGCAACGAAAGAGCAAACGGGGGTGATTAGCGATGTTGAAGGGAAACAGGACCATCGTATGCATCGGCGTAGGTTTCAGCGCGCTGCTTCTCGTTGCCGGCGAGCCGCGTTTTGCTGCTCAGGATGAGGCAACGCATCTGCGTGTCACCGTCAATCTGGTGCAGCTGAACGTTGCCGTGACCGACAGCAAGGGAAACTACATCAGCGGCCTCAAGCCGGAGAATTTTGAGATCACCGAGGACAAGATTCCCCAGCGGATCGCAACGTTTGAGGAAGGCAACGGGCCCGCAATTCGGCCCGGTCAGAACATCGAATCGCCGGCCCCGAGCGAACCAGCCGGCTCAGCTCCGGGTGCTGCGCCGGGCACGGCCTCGGACGAGGCTTCGGGCGCGGCTCCTGACCGCATCTCAGGGGCTGAAATGGCTTCGTCAATTGCCGGAGCGAATATTTTTATTCTTTTCGATACCAGCAACTACATGTACCGGGGATTTGTGTACGCGCAGGATGCGATCTCAGATTTTGTGCGCTCTATGGATAACGCGAGCCAGATCGCATTCTATTCGTATAGCCGCGATCTTTCGCGTGCCACATTGCTCACTGCGGATCGTTTCCGCGTGGTGAATGGCGTGCGAACCACGGTGGCCGGTGACGACGCCGCGCTCTATAACAGCCTGCTGATGACGGTGAAGGATGCGGCCGCGCTGACCGGCCGGAAAGCTATTGTGGTCTTCTCGAATGGGCCCGACAACGCCAGTACAGTTCCTCCTGAGGACGTTGCGGAGTTGGCCCAGGACACCGGCACGATCATCTACATTGTGAGCACGCGGCTGGCGCAGGACGATCCGGTTTCGACCGCCGCCTTTGAGCGCATGAGCAAAGCAACCGGCGGCAAAGCCTACTTTGCCGGGAATTGGCGCAAGGAGAAAGAGGCCTTTTCTTCCATCCAGAGCGATCTGAGCCATCTGTATTCGGTGAGCTACTACCCGCAGGTCAATCCCAACCGCGGCTGGCGGTCGATCAGCGTCAAGCTGGTTGGCCCGGGCACGGAGAAGTACCGCATCCGGACCCGCGATGGTTACCGGCTCTTGCCGCCAACGCAAATCAATGCCGGCAACGACCTTGCGGCCGGGGCGAGTTCCGATCACCAGTGACGGAAAGCGAGGCGCGGTTCTTGTGCTTTGGGCCAAGCGTGAATGTGAGAGCTAAGCTCGAAGCGCCTTGACCACCTTGGCCGTGGTGATGACCTGGCCGGTGTGGCGCAGGGTGTGATCGGCCACGTGGATCATCGCTCCTCCGATCGACGTTGGCAACTGTTTGCGGCCGACGAAGCGCGGAGTATTGAGGTCGGCCGTGGCCAACACGCGAATCCGGTCGGCAGCGTCGCTGAAGGAGACTTCGACCGCGGCCAACAGTTCTGCTAGCGTTTCCTGCTTCTCTTCCTCGCCCAATTCGGTTTTGAGTGCGGCCAGTTGTCCTGGGGAAAGCTGATTGCCTTCTGCATAGGTGAGGATGCGATCGGTTGACCGCGCGATATGCCGCAGGTGGAAGGCGATCGGCGTGAGGCCGAGCGGCTGGGAGTGGATTTCCGCGTCGGTCAGGCCGGCGGTCCACTTGGTCAGGTCGTCAAGCGAGAGTTCAAGCGCATGCAGGACGGCACGGCCCGCGGCGGGAACGTCAGTGTGCGTGCCGCGGAGCCAGGGCTCGGTGTAGGGGGCGGTCGTGGGAGAAGCAGTGCTCATTGGTCTCTTCCGGTGAACCTCGGTCTTCAGATTCAGCCTACCGCTCGCCCGGAGTCAATAGTAGCTCGAACTCTCTTCTGGGTGCCCCAGGTGCCTCGCATTTGGGCACCTGGGATACCTCGATGCTCAACAAGCCTCTTGCCGATAACGCAGATACTCTGGCAATTTGTTTCCTCGTTGAGCGGCTGTCCATTGCGATTCGATCTCGACGGTTCCTCCAATTCCTGTCGCGTAGTGCCGGAAGCTCGACCATTTCCAGTCTTGTGGCTTGTTCACCAGACCACGGGCCACGGGGTTGCGGTGAATGTATCGGAGCTTCTCAACGCGTTTGTTCTCGCTGTGCACGACAAAGTCGTAATATCGCGCCTGCCAGAAGGGCCGCTCCGCGCGGCGCTTGGACACGGAGAGCTTAAGCGCGTGAAGCACGCGTGAGATTTCGCCCTTGACCGGTTCGCCGATGAGAAGATGAATGTGCTCGGGCATGACGACATAGCCTGCGACGACGAACCGATAACGCAGCCGTACGCGCTCCAATGCGTCTTCAAAGAGATCCCGGGCAGCGGCCGTGCCGAGATATCGGAGGCGGTGATAACAGCTAAAGGTCAGGAAGTGAAAACTCCCCGTACGCTCAAAGCGAATCAGCCCTTGTGGCATTGGAGGAAAGGGTAGACCGAGTCGAAGGGGATGTCGAGGAGGGATCGCAAGCTACCCGGCAAGTCTTTGCTATCCCAGGTGCCCGAATGCGAGGCACCTGGGGCACCCATCTCTGTGGGGATATGGTGGCTCAGCCTTACCCCGCGCTCTTCACGCGCACCACGGTGATCTTTTCAAATCCCTCTTCGAAGACCGGAGGCTTGAGCTTCTCGGCCATCTTGCGCATCACATCTTCACTCACGGAGCGGTCGCGCTGGCGGTTGCGCTCCAGGCAAACGTCGAGCGGCACATCGAAGAAAACCGCCTGCACCTCGTAGCCAAAGCTCTTGGCCATCTTGATCCACTGGCGGCGCTCGTGGATAGAGAGGTTGGTGGCGTCAACGTAGTTCGCGGGCATGCGGGCAATGAGGCGCGCGCGCAAGAGCGACCGAAGCGTGGAGAAGACCAGCCCCTGGTAGCGCTGCTCCTCGACATCGTCGAAAAGAATATTGCGCAGGAGGTCGCTGGAGAGCGGCGTGATACCGCGGCGGCCGAACCAGGTGGTCTTGCCGGAGCCGGGAAGGCCGATGGCCAGCACCACGAACCCCTTGGGCGCCTGGGGCGATTCGGGGCCGGGAGCAAGCTTGGGCTTTGCCGGCATCTCGGGCTGGGTCTCGACTTCAAGCCGTGCGGACGAGCCCGGCGGGACGTTCCACTCTGGCTTGGCGGGCGCATGTTGCCTGGGCGGCGATGGCGGACGCGCCGGAGGAGCGTGCCTGGGTTCATGGGCGCCGGGCGCGGGAGTTTGGCGCGCCGGCACTTCGTCAGGGTAGAGTGGCACCAGAGGAGCCGGTTGATTCGATGGGAGTTCCTGCCCGATTTTGCCTGTGGATTCTGAAGTATTAGGACCGCGTCTGGAGCGTCTTCTCATACTGCTATCAATCCTTGCCGAAAGCCTTTGCTTACCCCCGAATACCATACTCGGCGAGGTCGCGGCAAATCGTGTGCACTCCGTCACATACAGTTCCGCCGTGGGAACACCATCACGCCGAGACAAGGAATGTATGCCGCCTGCGACCCGGATCAATTTTTTTCTCGTCGCCTCGGATGATACGATCCATAGTTTCGTGGATCTCGCTTCTCGACTGAATTTTCAGAGAACCTGCCGCCTGTCGGGAAAGTTCGAGGCTGCGGTAGGAATCGTGTGCGGCGCGACAGTGCAATTAGTTTTCCGATGTAGGCCGCAATGATACGATCAAGGGTTTGGTGGAAACCGATTTGAGGCCCATTTCAGACGCCGCACGATCCAGATTTTGAATCCACAGGCTTCAAAGACCACGAAGGAGAAACGACACATGGCAGTAAAGGTTGGTATTAACGGCTTCGGCCGCATTGGACGCAATGTGTTGCGCGCCGCGCTTGGCAATAAGGAAATCGATTTCGTCGCCGTCAACGACTTGACCAGCCCGGCAACGCTGGCTCACCTGCTCAAATACGACTCGATCCTGGGCAACCTGCCTAACGAGATCAAGTCGGGCGAGGATTTTATCTCGGTCGACGGCAAGAAGATCAAGGTATGGGCTGAGCGCGACCCCGCCAAGCTGCCTTGGGCCGATGTGGGCGCGCAGATTGTGGTTGAGTCGACCGGCCACTTTACCGACGCCACCAAGGCCAAGGCGCACCTGGGCCCGACCGTCAAGAAGGTGATCATCTCAGCTCCAGCCACCAATGAGGACATGACCATCGTGCTGGGCGTGAACCAGGACAAGTACGATCCGGCCAAACACAACATTCTCTCGAATGCGAGCTGCACCACCAATTGCCTGGCGCCGGTGGTCAAGGTGATTCTCGAAACCACGGGCCTCGTCTCTGGCATCATGACCACCATTCATAGCTATACCAACGATCAGGTCATTCTGGACTTCCCGCACAAGGATCTGCGCCGCGCCCGCGCCGCCGCTCTGAGCATGATTCCGACCTCGACCGGCGCCGCCAAGGCACTGAAGCTGGTCATCCCTGAGACCGCCGGCAAGCTCGACGGATTTGCCATCCGCGTACCCACGCCGAACGTTTCGATCGTCGACCTGACCTATATCGCCGAGAAACCCACGACAGCCGATGCCTTGAATGCCGCGTTCAAGACCGCCTCAGAGGGAGAATTGAAGGGAATTCTGGGCGTCGACGCGAACCTGCTGGTCAGCTCGGACTTCAAGGGCGACAAGCGCAGCTCCATCGTGGACACGCCGCTGACGAAAGTAGTCGGCCAGAGCGTAAAGGTGCTGAGCTGGTACGACAACGAGTGGGGCTACTCCAACCGCGTGGTCGACCTGATCGGCTTCCTGGCCAAGAAGGGGCTGTAAACAAGTTCGCAGTTCGTAGTTCATAGTTCGCAGTTCTTGGTTGGCGGTTCGCAGTCGTTCCCTGGACTGCGAACTGAGAACTATGAACTGACCTCTGACCATTCTTCTCCAAGAAAGGCATCTCCATGGCCAAGCTCTCGATCAAAGACATCGATGTGACCAACAAAAGGCTGTTTATCCGCGTCGATTTCAATGTTCCGCTGACCGAAGACGGCTCGACGATTACCGACGACACGCGCATTGTGGCCACGCTGCCCACCATCGAATACGCGCTGCGGCATAAAGCCAAGGTGATTCTGGCTTCGCACCTGGGTCGGCCCAAGGGCAAGCCCAATCCGAAGTACTCGCTCAAGCCGGTGGTGAAGCGGCTGCGCGAGCTGCTCGACAAGAAACTGGGCGAGGGCGTGAACGTGGCCTTCTCGCCGGATTGCGTGGGGGAGATCGCCGAGGAGATGGCGCGCCAGCTTGAATCAGGCCAGGTGCTGCTGCTTGAGAACCTGCGCTTCCACGCGGAAGAAGAGGCCAACGATCCTGCGTTCGCAAAACAGCTGGCCGCGCTGGCCGAAGTGTATGTGAACGATGCATTCGGCTCCGCGCACCGCGCGCACGCCTCCACTGAGGGCATTACGCACTACTTGAAGCCCGCCGTGGCCGGTTTGCTGATGGAAAAAGAAATCACTTATCTCGGCAAAGCGCTCGAAAATCCCGAGAAGCCGTTCGTGGCCATTATCGGCGGGTCGAAGATTTCGGGCAAAATCGACGTGATCCAGAACCTGCTCGATAAAGTGGACACGCTGGTGATCGTGGGCGGAATGGCGTACACCTTTCAGCGCGCGTTGGGCGTGAAAACCGGCAAGAGCCTCGTCGAGGAAGACAAGATCGAGATGGCCAAGGACGCGATCGCCAAGGCGAAGGCCAAGGGCGTCAAACTGCTGCTGCCGGTCGACAATATCCTGGCCGACAACTTTGCGCCGGACGCGAAAACCCAGGTGTGGGACTGCTCGAAAGACTTTCCCGATGACTGGCAGGGCCTGGACATCGGGCCGAAGTCGATTGCGGCGATTGAAGAAGTGGTTGCGACTGCGAAGACCATCGTGTGGAACGGGCCGGCGGGTGTCTTCGAGTTTCCGCGATTCGCAGTGGGAACGAACGCGATCGCTCACGCTGTTGCGGCAAACCGGACGGCGACGTCGATCATCGGCGGCGGCGATTCAGTGAGCGCGATCAATCAGGCGGGAGTGGCCGACCAGATCACGCACATTTCGACGGGCGGCGGCGCTTCGCTCGAGTTTCTTGAGGGAAAGAAGCTGCCGGGCGTGGAAGCGCTGACGGACAAGTAGCACCTGCGGTGCGGCAGCCGCGCCTTCGGCGCAGAAACCGCAAGCTGTTCAATTTGAAATCGCATCCCGCCGGAAGGCGCAAGATGCGATTCTTTTTATGAAGCCTGCGGGCCATGAGGACAAAGACGCGCAGTGGCGTATTACACACGAGTTCTGTCGAAAGATGAGGAGTTCCCTTCCTTCGAAGAACTCGCGCGCCTGGTCGTCGATGGTCATCCTGACTACAAGCTTTCAATCGAAGAAGGAGACGAAGAGGGATGGAACACTCTTCTGCTCTCTGGAAACGACGAAGTCGAAGTCGCGCTGATTGAGCGCAACCCCGTGATGGACGGTTCGATCGGCCAGGACGAGATTGCGGACTTCATCGAGGACATTGAGGATTGCAGGCCGAAGAGCGGCGTCCAGTGGCTTGAGAATTACCTGGCCTCTGTGAAGACGGTCTATGCGTTTCAGCACCTGCAAGGCTCGGAAACAGAGGAAGGCAGCAACGCTCTCCACGCACTGCGCGCAGCACTTTGGGAGCGCGGAGACGCGATTATTCAGGCCGACGGGGAAGGGTTCACAAATGAGGATGGCTACCACATCATCTGGCAGTTTTCCGATTCGGTTTCAGGCCCCTGGAAAATGGGCGTGCTTCAGGATGGCGTCTGGCGCCACTTCTCGATGGATCTGGGAGATCCCGATCATCGAGCTGCTTTCCTGAAGGGTACTGTGCCTGATGATTTGACCTCGGTTTTGGGATCCGGCTCATAGAACTTGCGGCCATTGTTTTCGAAAAGGGACTTGTAGTTTCACTCTGTGCTCTCCGTCACCCGGAACGCCGGAATCGATCTTCTAAAATTGACTTGAGGAAACCAGAAAATGCCGCGTAAAGCACTCATTGCCGCCAATTGGAAGATGTATAAGACGCCCGCCGAAGCCAAGGCGTTTGTCGATGCTTTTTTGCCGCTTGTTGCCTGGCACACGCGCGACGAGATCGCGCTGTTCCCTTCACCGGTGCTGTTGCCCACCGTGGTTGAGGGCTGCAAAAGGTCGAATGTGGCTGTGGGCGCGCAGAACATTCACTTTGCCGAGGAGGGCGCGTACACGGGCGAGACTTCGATGTTGGACAACTGAAGGCTGTTGGCGGCACGCATACGCTCATCGGCCACTCCGAGCGGCGGCAATACTTTGCTGAGACCGACGAGATCGTGAACAAGAAGTTGCACACGGCCCTGAAACACGGCGTCATCCCCATCGTCTGCATCGGCGAAGTGCTGGAAGAGCGCGAGGCCGGCAAGACGGCCAGCGTGCTCAAAACACAGGTGACCGGCGCGTTTGCAGGCATCACGCCCGAGGCTGCAAAGCCGATCGTGATTGCGTATGAGCCGGTGTGGGCGATCGGAACGGGCAAGACGGCCACGCCGGAGATTGCCGCCGACGCGCATCGCATCATTCGCGCGGAAGTGGCCAAGCTGCTCGGAGGCGAGGTGGCCGCGGCAATGCGGATCCTCTACGGCGGCAGCGTGAAGCCGGACAATGCGACCGCGCTGATCGGCCAGGAAGAGATTGACGGCGCTCTAGTGGGCGGCGCGAGCCTCAAGCCGGATTCGTTTGCGGCGATTGTGAAGTACTGAAAAAGCAGCGGAGTTAGCGGGGTTGGCGGACTTGGCAGAGTTAGCAAGGTTAGCGCGGCCGTCCGGAGCCAATCAGCTTCGGGCGGCTTTTGTTTGGGAAAAGAAGCCTGCTACACGGCTGGATAAAACGCTGCGATCCAATTCTGCAGCAGCGCCGGGAAGCAGCCGAGCACAAGAACCGCGGCAGCAATGGCGATTAGTACGACGAGCGTAGCAGGGTGCGCGCGGATCGGCGACTCATCGCTTGCCGGCATGACGTACGCGCGCTTGAGGACCTGCAGATAGTAGTAGAGCGAGACGGCGCTGAATGCGATGGCGAGGGCAACAAGCGTAAGTTGCTCAGCCGGCAGCGAGGTCAAAGGACCCTTCGTGAATCCAGCCCAGCCTCCATTGAGCACCGCAGCAAAGAGATTGAACTTGGCCCAGAAGCCGACCAGCGGCGGAATTCCTGCGAGCGAGAGAAAGAGCACCAGCAGCACAGCGGCGAGAACCGGGTTGCGCTTGTGCAAGCCGAGGAAAGAGTCGAGCTTGTCCGAGCCAGTGGCGCGCTCGACGACGCCAACGACGCCGAAAGCGCCGATAGTGGTGAGGCCGTAGGTGACGATGTAGTAGAGGATGGCCTGGGCGCTCGAATCGGTCCAGGAGAAGAACGCGAGGCCGAGCAGAATGTAGCCGGCGTGCGCGATGGCCGAGTAGGCAAGCAGGCGGCGCACGCTCGACTGCGCGAGCGCGGCCAGGTTGCCGAAGATCATCGAGAGCACGGACAGATCCATGAGGATCATTGGCCACGTGGTGATGACGCCAGGAGCGTAATGCGGCAGCGGGGCGGTCGCAGAGTGAGTGACGGCCATGACGCGGCCCGTCATGTGCAACATCGCCATCCACCGGAGGATTGCGTAGCTGATCGAGATGAGCAGCGCGAAGCTCGCGATCTTGGAGACGGAAGCAATGAACGCGGCGGCCGGAGCAGGCGCGCCTTCGTAGGTATCAGGCGCCCAGAAGTGGAACGGGACCGCGGCTATCTTGAAGCCCAGGCCGGCGGCGACCATGACCAGCGCGATGCAGAGCAGCGGCGAAGCGCCGTGGGCCGACGCCATAAGAGTGCCGAGCACAACTTTGGGCAGGCTGGTTGAACCCGAGAGCCCGTAGAGATAGCTGAAGCCAAAGAGCAGAAACGCCGCAGACATTCCGCCAAAGAGGTAGTACTTGATGGCGGCCTCGGCGCTTTTTTCGGATTGCTTGTTAAAGGCCGTAAGGATGTAGAGGCCGAGCGAGAGCAGCTCGAGGCCCACAAAGATGACCAGCAGATCCTGCGCGGCGGAGATGATCAAACCGCCCGCCGCAGCCATCAGCACGACAGAAACATATTCGCCTGCGTTGCGCGTGAATGTGGAATCCATGAGCAAGCAGAAGAGTGAGCGCGGTGAGAACAAGGATGGCGACCTGCGCCACGCCTGCCGAGCCGCCCGCCGCGAGCAGAACATCGCTGCCGGCGCTGAATCCGGCCCAATCCACCGCACAAACGGCCCAGATGGCCGCGATGCAGCCGGCGACACCGATGAATGCGGCGACGGCAACGCGAATTTCGAGAGCTTTTTTGCGCAGAAACCCGAGATCGATGACGAGCACGAGCAGCGCGGCGATTTCGAGAGCCGTTTCAGGCAGCGTGGCCCGAAAGAGCGAGGCATAGCTGAGGGCGGCGTAGTTCATTGCGCGCCTCCCGCAAGCAGCGCTTTCACGGCCGGCTCAATTTGATCGAGAAGAATGCGCGGATAGAGACCGACGACGAGCGTGGAAACGCCGAGCAGCGCCACGCCGGCAATCTCGGGCCAGGTGATGGGCGCGAATTTGTGCGCCTGCTCCGATTCAAGCTCATGCGGAGTGGGCAGCGCGTCGCTGAAGAACGCCTTTTGCAAGCGCGCGCCAGATGTAGGCAACGCCGACAATGATGCCGATGCCTGAAGCCGCAGTCCACCAGGGATTGACTTGCCACGCGCCGACGAGGACTTGCAGTTCGGCGACGAACCCGGAAAAGCCGGGCAAGCCCATGGATGCGACTCCGGCAAACGACAAATGCCCACGCCGCGAACGGCAACCGTCGCGAGAGATGCATGGGCTCGAGCTCGGCAAATTGGCGCGTGTGCGTGCGGTCGTAGACGATGCGGCCGACGATGGCGAACAAGAGCCCGGCGATGACGCCGTGCGAAAACATCTGCAGAACCGCGCCGTCGACGCCGATCTGGTTGAGCGTCATGAGGCCGAGGAGCACAAAGCCCATGTGGCTCACGCTGGAGTAGCCGATGACGAACTTGAAGTCGGTCTGCGCCAGCGCGACGAGCGCGCCATAGACGATGCCGATGACGGCGAGCCAGGCAAAGACGTCGCGCCACGAGCCGATGCCGATAAACGAGAATCCCCAGGGATCGAGGCCGTGCGGGAAAATGCCGATACCGACGCGCAGGCAGCCGTACGCGCCGAGCTTCATGACCACGCCGGCGAGCAGCATGGAAGCGGCGGTGGGCGCGGCGACGTGGCCGGTGGGCGCCCAGGTATGGAACGGCCACATGCCGGCGAGAATCGCGAAGCCGACAAAGACCAGCGGGAAACACCACATCTGAAAACTGACGGGCAGGCCCGCATGCGCGAGATCGCCGAGCGCAGTGGAGTGGCTGCCTGCTGTCGTGTAGGCCGCGAGCAGGCCGATGAGCACCATGGCCGAGCCGACGAAGGAGTAGAGCGCGAGCTTCATGGCGCCGTATTCGCGGCGCGTGGAACCCCAGATGGAGATGAGGAAGTATTTGGGAACGATCGCGATTTCGTAAAAGACGAAGAGCAGGAAGAGATCGCCGCTCAGGAAGACGCCGTAGACGCCGCCAATGAGCGCGAGATAAAACGCAAAAAACTGGTTGGTGCGGAGATCGATGTTCCAACTGAAGAGAACGCCGGCGACAGACGCGATGCCGGTGAGCAGAACAAGCACGCGGCTGATGCCGTCGGCTGCGAGCAGATAGTGAATGCCCATGGAGGGCACCCAAAGAGCATCGACAAAAACTTGGCGGCCCTGTCCCATGCCGGCACCGAAGCCCGCGACGGCGATGGCCAGGCCTGCCACGGAGACGGCGAGCGCCCACCAGCGCGCCATTTCTGGCTTGGCTTTCGGCAGCAGCGCCGAGATCAGCGCGCCGGCAAACGAAATGTAGATCGCCCAGGCCATTCGCTAAAATCTCCAGTGCGAAAGCAGGTTCACGACCGTGGGGTTGATGGTGTCGAGAATCAGCCGCGGCGCAAGCCCTATGAGGAACATGAGTCCGATTACAGGCGCGAGTGCGATCCGCTCGCTGTGATGCAGATCGGGAAAGTTGGTCCAACGCTCGGGGACGGGCCCAGTGAAAACTTTCTGAATCACGGTGAGAATCACGATCGCCGTCACGAGCAAACCGAGAATCGAAATTGTGGCCGCGACCCACGCGAGCGGAAAAACACCTCGGAAGATGAGGAACTCGCTGACAAAGCTGTTGAGGCCGGGCAGGCCCAGCGAGGAAAAGAGCACGATGCCCATGAGCCCGGCGAAGACCGGCGCGGGCTTGCGCAGGCCACCAAAATCGTCGATCCCGCGCAGGCCGCCCGTGCGGAACTGGATCATGGCGATGAACCAGAAGATGGCGGCCGCGGTGATGCCGTGATTGAACATTTGCAGAATGACGCCGTTAAGAGCGGCGGCCTGGCTCGCCTGCTGCGCTGTGCCATAAACCGGAGTGGCCAGCGCGAAAATCGCGAGCAGGCAATAGCCGAGGTGATTCACCGAAGAGTAAGCAAAGATGCGCTTCAAATCTTTTTGCGCAGCCGCGGCCCACGCGCCCATGACCACCGTGATGACGGCGAGAACGAGAAGTGGCGTGCGCATGGCGGCAATCTGCACACCGAAGATAGGCAACGCAATGCGCAGCAGACCGTAGACACCCATTTTCGACATTGCGCCGGTGAGCAGCATGGTCACGGGCGAAGGCGCTTCGGCATATGCGGCGGGCAGCCAGGTGTGGAAGGGCACGAGCGGCACTTTGACCGCGAAGCCTGCGAGCACGCCGATGGCGAGCCATGGCATCACCGCACCAAGATGCGCGGTGACCATCTGCGCCAGCGCGCCCGAAGCGGCCATGGCTGCCAGGGTTCCGAAGTCCATCGTGCCCGGCGCGTATTTCGTCCCCGTCGAAAGAAAGACGGCGAGAAACGAAAGCAGCAGCGCCACTGAGCCGGCCATGGTGTAGACGAAGAACTGCGTGGCTGCGGGTCCGCGGCGTGGGCCGCCCCACAATTTGATGAGGAAGAATGCGGGGATGAGGCTCAGTTCCCAGAACAAAAACCAGTGGAAGAAATTGAGCGCGGTGAAAGACCCGAAGAGGCCCGACTCGAGGATGAGGATGAGGCCGTAGAAAAGGCCGGGCATGTGGTGGACGCGATGCGAGGCGTCGACTGACATGAGCGTGACGATGGCGGAAAGCAAAAGCATGAGCGCGCCGAGGCCGTCGACGCCAAGGTGATACTCAATGCCAAGCGAAGGCGCCCATGGGTGAATCTCAACCAATCCGATGCTCCCGTCGGCGGGGAGGCTGATCCAGACGAAAAGCGCGACCACAAGGCAGGCGAGCGAAGTGATCAGCGCGACACCGCGCGCATGCTTGCCAACGAAGAGCGCGATCGCCGCGCCGACGAGGGGCAGCACCGTGAGGAGCGTCAGAATCGGAAAGCCGCTGGCGAGTTCGTTCATGGCCGGCTGCTCCAGAAAAGAATGACGGCGAGAGCAACGACGGCCACGGCGAGGATGCGCAGATAATTCTGCACGCGGCCGCTCTCAATGCTTGCCAGCAGGCCGCCACCTTCAGAAAGTTCTTCGCAGGTTTTATCAAACCCGCCGTCGACCCAATTAATGTCGAGCAGTCGGTTAAGCTGCGCCCATAGCGCGAAGATCCACGCGACAAGAGCGACGATGCCGCCCCACACGCGGCGATCGAGCCAATCAGCCACGCGCGCCCACCACTTATAGAAGGCAATCACAGTGACGCCATAGACCTCATCGACGTAAAGGCGATCGCGAAGCGGGCCCCACAGCCACGGCGCGGATTTCTCAAGCGCGTCAGGCTCTTCCGGCTTGGGCGATTTGTTGCCGTAGAGCCGCCAGCCTAGCCAGAGGCCGAGAAACACCACCAGAGATGAAGTAGCCATGAGCAGGCCCAGGCCCGGCTCGGCAAACCCGTGCCAACTGAAGGTAGCCGCGCGGCCCTCAAGAAATGCACGAAACCACGGCCACGCTGGAGTTCCGATCAAGCCGAGCGCCATGGCAAAGAAGGCCAGAATGGCGAGAGGCACCGTCATGATCTTCGGGCTTTCATGCGCCGTTTCATGGCCGCGCCAGTAACCGAGAAAGACGTAGCAGACCTGGCGCGTCATATAGAAGGCTGTGAGCAGCGCACCGAAGACGAAGAGATAGAACGGCCCCTTCGCGACACTCCAATGCTGCGCGGCTTCGAGAATGCCATCCTTCGACCAGAAGCCGGAGAAGAAGATCGGAAATCCGCACAGCGCCAGCATGCCGATGGTGTACGTGATGAAGGTGAGCGGCATGTCGACCTTGAGGCCGCCCATGCGGCGGATGTCCTGCTCCTCGTGGCAGCCGTGAATCACCGAACCCGCGCCCAGGAACAAGAGCGCCTTGAAAAATGCGTGCGTGATCAGGTGGAACATGCCCACGGCAACGCCGCCCAGGCCAAGACCGGCCATCATGTAGCCGAGTTGCGAGACGGTCGAATAGGCAAGGATGCGCTTGATGTCGTTTTGCGCGACAGCGATGAGCGCGGCGAAGACCGCTGTGGCCGCGCCCACCCAGGTGACGACGGTGAGAGCGACGGTGGTTCCTCCCGGCTGGGCGCCGATGGACATGAGCGGATAAACACGCGCGACGAGATAAACGCCGGCGGCGACCATGGTGGCCGCGTGAATGAGCGCGGAGACGGGCGTGGGGCCTTCCATTGCGTCGGGCAGCCACACGTGCAGCGGAAGCTGGCCACTCTTGCCAACAGCTCCGGCAAAGATGAGCAGCGCGATGGCGCCGGCAGCGCTGAGACCGAGGCCTGCGTGCTGTGTCGAGAGGATCGCCAGCGAAAGGGACTCGATCGAACCAAATCCGTGGTTATACAAAAGCAATGTGCCGGTTGAAGAAAATAGCCAGACGATGCCTAGAAGAAAGAAAATGTCGCCGACGCGCGTGGTGACGAAGGCTTTTTTTGCTGCTGCCGCGGCCGACGGCTTCTGATACCAAAAGCCAATAAGCAAATAAGACGTGAGGCCGACGATCTCCCAGCACATGAAGAGCAGAAGCAAGCTGTTCGAGATGACAACGCCCAGCATGGCGCCGGCAAAGAGCGACATGAAGCAGAAGAAGCGGGTGAAGTTTTCGTCGTGAGCCATGTAGCCGACGGAGTAGATGAAGATGAGCAGCCCGACAAAGCTGACCATCACCAGCATGACGCGGCGAGGGGATCGAGTACCCAGCCGAGGTCGACGCGCGCCGCGCCGAAGTGGAACCACGCGAAGTTAACTGTTTCTCGAACAACCGTGCCGTGAGCCCAGCCGCTGACAACGTGCACAAACGCGATCAGTGACAAGAAGAGCGAAAAGCCGAGTGAGCCGGTGGCCAGACCTGAAGCGAATTTACGCCGCGGCTGCTTGAGCAGCGCAGATGACGTCCGGAGGCGAGCATTGGCACGGCCGGAATGAGCCACAAGAGCCGCGTGATCGAGGAGGCGGCGAACTGCGGAACGAATGAAGTGGATTGCTGAATCAAGCGTTCACCCCTTCATCCTGTCGATCTTGTCGAGTTCGGTGGTGTTGGTGTGGCGATAGATGGCGATCACGAGGCCCAGGCCCACGGCAGCCTCGGCCGCGGCCACGGCGATCGAGAAGATGGCGAACATCATCCCGGTGAGCGCCTCCGGGTGCTGGCCATAGCGCCAGAAAGCGATCAGATTCAAATTGGCGGCGTTGAGCATCAATTCGATTCCGATAAGCACCATGATGGCGTTGCGGCGAACGAGCGCGCCGCCAAGGCCGATGGCGAAGAGCAACGCGGCAACGAGAAGATAGCCGGCGAGTGGCGTCGTCATCGCGATCTCTCTTTCTCGTGCATGGCCACAATGACCGCGCCGATGGTGGCCGCAGTGAGCAGCAGAGCCAAGAATCTCGAGCGGCAACACGTAGCGGCCCACGAGCGCGCTGCCGATGTCGTGCACGGTGACGGAGGGGACGATATTCTGCTGGGGAATCGCGCTCACGCTGGCGAGCACCGCCCATCCGATGACAGCAAAGACGCCCGCGGCGATGACCAATCCCAGAGGCCATGACCGGCTGAAGACCCCATGCTTGGGCAAATCGGAGCCGCGCGTGAGCAGGATGGCGAAGACAATCAGGATGGCGACTGCTCCGATGTAAACCAGAATCTGCGCGAAGCCGGCAAACTGCGCGTCGAGTTGCAGGAACAGCAGGGCCAGTCCGGCGAATGCCACCGTGACGGCGAGCGCCGCGTGAACCAGGTGCTTGAGCAACACCGTGGCCAGGGCGCCGGCCAGCGTAAGGGCCGCGAGCAGATAAAAGATCGGACTCAACGATCGCACTCCCTATTCAGCATAGCGGTAGCTCCTGCGGCCGAAGTGTTCGCTGCGCATCTCCAGCCGGCCCATGACGACGTAAGCCGCCGCGAGAATGACTGTGCAAACCACCCAGCGCGCCCAGCCCTCGCCCATGAAGCGCCACAGCGCGGTGACCAGCAGGTTGAGCAGCGTGAAAGGCAGAACAAATTTCCAGGCAAAGTTCATCAGCTGGTCCTGGCGCAGGCGGGGCAACGTGCCGCGCATCCAGATGAAGACGAAAATGGAGAGCATGACCTTGCCGAAAAACCAAATCCATGAAGGAATCCAGTTCATGAACGAAAGCGGCGCCGACCATCCGCCGAGGAAGAGCGTGGTGCCGAGGCCGGAGATGGAAAACATGGCGAGGTATTCGCCGAGAAAGAAGAGCGCGAATTTGAAGCCGGAATACTCGGTGTGATAGCCGGCAACCAGTTCCGACTCGCCCTCGGGCAGATCGAAAGGCGAGCGATTGGTTTCGGCCGTTGCGGCGATGGCGTACATGATGAAGCCCGCGAGGCCCCACGGCGTGAAGATGTACCAGTGCGGAAAGACGCCGGTGTACGTGTCCTGCGCGGCGACGATCTTGGGCAGCGAGAGCGAACCGGCGATCATGACGACGGATACGCTCGAAAGCAGCAGCACGACTTCGTAGCTGATCATCTGCGCCACGGCGCGCATGGCGCCGAGCAGCGAGTACTTGTTGCGGCTCGACCAGCCGGCCATGAAAACGGAAAGCTCTGTCCCCGCGCTCATGGCGAAGAAGAAGAGCAGGCCCGCGTCCATGTCGACCAGCACCATGTTGCGGCCCATGGGCAAAACCGCGAATTCCATGAAGACCACGACCACCAGCACTAGCGGCGCGAGAAAGTGCACGACTGCATTGGCGGTGAGGGGAACAATGTCTTCCTTGGTGAGCGATTTGATGCCGTCGGCAATCGGCTGGAAAAGACCGTACGGGCCGACACGATTGGGGCCGAGGCGGTTCTGGATGCGGCCCAGACCCTTGCGCTCGAAAACGGTGGTGAGCGCGAAAAGGCCGGGAAAAACGCAGACGATGGCGATGACGCCGAGCACGAACGCCCGCTGCAGGCTGCAGCGCGGTGGGCAGAAATCCAACCAGCCAATCACGCAGAAGAATGAAGATCTGATCGAGATCCACGAAGAAGGAATTCGCCGACATCGCCTAACTCCCTCCTTCGATCTTTGTCCGGCGGAGCAGCGGGCGGTGCCGCGCTGGACGCGGCGGCGTGCTGGCCGTCAGCGGCAGCGGCAGCAGCCGCTGCTTTGGCCTTTGCTTCCACCTTGGCTTTTTCCTCGGCCAGACGCGCGTCCACTTCGGTCGCTTCTGTTGGATGGATTGAGTGGTAATACTCGTTCGATTTGGCCAGCTTCTGACGATCTTCGAGCAGGCCACCGAAGCGATCGTCGGTGGCCAGCTCAAATTGCGTATCCATCTTGATGGCCTCGAATGGGCAAACTTCAACGCAGATCTGGCAGCTCATGCAAACGGAGATATCGATGTCGAAGCGCGCGGGATAAAACTGCGGCTTGCCCACGTAATCCGGCTTTTTGTCGGCGCTTTTTTCAATGTAGATGCACTTGGGCGGGCACTCTTTCTCGCAGATCTGGCAAGCCACGCAGCGCATGCCGGCCAGCCAATCGGCGCCGTCGTAAACGAGAAAGGGAAAGACACGCGCGTTCTCGACGGTGGGAATCCGATCTTCCGGATACTCGACCGTCGTGAGCCGCTCCTTGGAGACGTAGCTTCCGAAGAAGTTCCGCGCCGTCTCCGCCATCCCTTTCAGAATTCCATCACCCAGCAATGCAAACCTCCGGTTTGCAGTTCAAAGTTCGTAGTTCATAGTTCGTAGCCCGTGCCGCGAAATCATCAACTGACAACCGCGAACTCAGAGCTATGAACCGGCGCCTACCTGTCTACTTCTCCCAAAACAATATCCACGCTGCCAAAGATCAGCACCACATCCGCAACATTGTGCCCCAGGCACATGTCCTCCAGAATCGTCAGGTTGATGAGGCTGGGCGGGCGCACGCGATAACGATACGGATTCGGCCCGCCGTCACTGATGAGATAAAAGCCAAGCTCGCCCTTAGGTGCTTCGATGCGCCCGTACGCCTCGCCAGCCTTGGGGCGGAAGCCACGAATCTTCGCCTTCGAATCCATGATCGGCCCGGCGGGAAGTTCGCGCAGCGCCTGTTCGAGAATCTTGATCGACTCGCGCATCTCCAGCACGCGCATCATGTAGCGGTCGTAAATGTCGCCATGGTCGCCGAGCGGAATGCGGAACTGGAAGCGATCGTAAATGCCGTAGTGGTCCACTTTGCGAATGTCGTAATTCACGCCCGACGCGCGCAGCATCGGCCCGGAGACTCCGGCATTAATGGCCAGCTCCGGCCGCAGAATGCCGATACCCTGACAACGCGCCATTAGAATTTCGTTGGTCGAGAGCAGAGCCTCGAACTCGTCGACGAATGCGGGCAGGCCTGCGACCACTTTGCGCGTGGCGTCGAGCCACTGCGAGGAAACATCCACGCGGCAGCCGCCGAAGCGCATGTAGTTGCACATCATGCGCGAGCCGGTGAGCGACTCGAAAAGGTCGAGGATCTTTTCGCGTTCCTTGAAGGCGTACATCAGCGGCGTGCCGCTGGCGCCCATCTCCTGAATGAGAAAGCCGATGGACGAAGCGTGGTTCTGAATGCGCGTAAGCTCTGCGAGAATGACGCGAATGTACTCGGCGCGCTCGGGGACCGGCTGGCCAACGAGCTTTTCCACCGCCAGCGCGTAGGCCCAGTTGTTGGTCAGCGAACAGATGTAATCGAGGCGGTCGGTGTACGGCATCGACGCCAGGTAGGATTGCCCCTCGCCAAGTTTTTCGTGGTTGCGGTGCAGATAGCCGAAGACGGGCTTGAGGCGGACGACGCGCTCGCCGTCTAGCGCCAGATCCATGCGGAAGACGCCGTGCGTCGATGGATGGTGCGGCCCCATGGCGACTTCGAGCAGCTCGCCCTCGCCGTCCGGCTCAATGACTGGCGGCCGGTTCCAGCCCGCGACTCTTTCCGCTTTGGTTTCTGCAACACTCATGCGCTGGCCGACCCTTGCTCGCTTGCTCTCTCGCTCGCTTGTTCCCTCTTTTTATGCTCCTGCGCTCGCTTCAGCACTTCATCGTGCGGCGTGGGCTCGTATTCAAAGTCATCCGGCTCCACGTAGTCCTTGCGCATCGGATGATCCTTGAATTCCGGCCACATCAAAATACGGCGCAGGTCGGGGTGGCCGGTAAAAACAATCCCGTAGAGATCAAAGACTTCGCGCTCCTGGAACTCCGCCGATCGCCAGACCGGCGTGAGCGACGGAAGCTCGGTCTGGTCGCTCCGATTCGCGGTGCGCATTCGAATCACCAGCGGTCCGTGCTTTTTCTCGACCGAAAAAAGGTGATAGACCGCTTCAAGAAAGCCGGGCTCGACGTGCTTTCGGGTTTCCTCGACGGTCTCTTCGACCGGCTGCTCCACTTTCTGCCCATCAGGGCCGTCGACGGTCTTGGTCACCGTGCGGGTCACTTTCACTTTTTCCGCGACTTCTTTGTCGGGCCAGTCGACACCGGAGACGTTGGAGAGAAAGTCGAAGGCCAGCTCCGCGTCGTCGCGCAGAAACGTTGCCACGGCAACGGCAGACTCGGGCGCCAGACGGAGCGAGTGCTGCGCGGAGGGGCTGGGATTCGACACAAACTCCACACCTGCGCCGGGAACCGCCGCCTCAATCGCCGCCTTGATCTCTTCCACCGTCTTCACTCAATCAGCTCCTAGCTTCTAGCTGCTAGCTCTTAGCCGTTTCATCACCGATGCGAGAGTCTTTCTATTCTCTGTTCTCTGTTCTCTGTTCTTACCGAATCGTGATCGGCACCGGCCAGACTCCCTTGTTCGACGTTGGTTCCAGATCGTGCTCGCCCTGCTCCGGCACAGGAAACTCGCCCTGCGCGTTGGGGTCAAGGAAGCGTGGCCGGCCCTCGCCGGTCAACGGCTGGCCATCGATTTTCTTTTGCAGTGTCATGAAAGCCTGGATCAACGCTTCAGGACGCGGCGGGCAACCGGGAATGTGCACGTCTACCGGGATGTATCGATCGATGCCCTTGAGCACGTTGTAACCCTGCTTGAACGGACCGCCGGAGATCGCGCAGGCGCCCATGGCGATCACGTAGCGCGGTTCGGCCATCTGGTTATAAAGGCGCACCACCTGCGGCGCCATCTTCTTGGTCACAGTGCCGGAAACGATCATCAGATCCGCCTGCCGCGGCGAGGGCCGGAAGACCTCGGCGCCGAAGCGAGCGAGATCATAGCGAGCCATGGTGGTGGCGATCATCTCGATGGCGCAGCAAGCCAGGCCGAATTGCATGGGCCACACCGAGCTGCGCCGGCCCCAGTTGTAGAGCTCCTCCATGGTGGTGACGAAGACGCCCTGCTTGCCTAGCTCGATCTTAAGATTTTGATCAACTGCCATGAGTCGCTACGCTCCGATTGAGTGGAGGGGTGAATAAGTGAGTAAGTGACACTGACCCGCACCTGGCTGGTTCACTCTTTCACTTCTTCACCGCCTCTTTCCTAACCTTTCGCTCTTTCACTGTCTTTCCACTGCCACGTCAGCACGCCTTTGGCCCAGGCCCAGGCCAGTCCCTCAACCAGCAGGAGGACAAAAACCAACATGGCCGCGCACGCCGCTGCGCCCAAACCTGTAAATGCAACCGCGAATGGAAGGAGGAAGACGGCCTCCACGTCGAAGATGAGAAAAATGATCCCGTACAGGTAATAGGCCGAGCGAAACTGCATCCACGCGTCGCCCTTCGACTCCAGGCCGCACTCGTAAATGGCGTTCTTGACTGCGTTGGGTTTAGCCGGCGAAAACACCTGTGCCCAGAGCCACGCCAGCCCCAGCGGGGCCAGGCCGAAGCCGAGTGCCGCTGCGAACAAAATCGCCAATGAAAAGTAGGGACTGGAAGTCATCGTGGAAAAGAATTTCCTACTCTTTCAAGCTACCAGTTTGGGGCATGGTTTGGCGAAGGAGTTGGCTCCAGGCAGCGCCATTCAGGCGGCTTTTTGCCCCATTTATCCCATCAGGTGAACCGTTCAGGCGTTTTCGGAAATTGCGAACCGTTTGGGGATCGAGGAGGGTCAACGCTCCCTGATGGTCGCGTCGACGATGCCGTCGAGGCTTCGCGTTACATCATTTCCGAAAACGCGACGGCTGGCTACAGCCTCCAGGCTGCCTAATCGTCTTCGCCGTCGCTCGCCTTTTTCGAAGGCGCTTTGAGCATCGGCGGAACAGGCGCGTTGCCCATAGCGTCCTTCCACAGGATGACGTTGAGCTTTTCCGCCGGCGCGCGATCTGCATGGCTGAAATCCATTTTCATGCTGGCCTTTGCTCCGGCTGCGTTTTTTGGGTTCGCCGTATAGATCAGCCCGTTATCGCGGTTTGTGTAGTCCGCCGAGTATGGCGCCTGATCGCCCGGCCCGGCGAATTCGGGCGCCATCATCGAGCAGAAGGCATCGTTGTTGTTCATCGGCGGTAGCCCCAGCAATGCTTCCATGGTGCGGACGACGCTGACCGTGGAATAGAAGCGGGTATCGACAAACGGCGCGCCGCCGGGGGCGTGCGGCGAGTACTTGCTGATCACGAGCGCGATGCTGCGATGCGCATCCACGTGGTCGGCGCCGTTCTGCGCGTCGTCCTCAAGGACAAAAAAGGCCGTGTCGTCCCAGAAGGGCGAGTGCGAGATCGCCTCCACAGCGCGGCCTACCGCAAGATCGTTATCGGCGACACTGGACTTCGGGGTTGGCCCGCCGGGGCGCGTTCCGGCGGTGTGATCGTTGGGCAGGCGAAGCATGACGAAATCCGGCATGGTGTCGTGGCCGTGCTCGCGATCGGCGACCCACTGCTTGAGGTGGCGCAGAAAAATCTCCACTCGGATCTGGTCGGGAACCATCAGCTCAAAGTCTGGCGCTTCCGGTGCGAAGTGGCCCACCAATTCCGGTTTGGTGGCGATATTGGTGGCCAGGCGCGGTACAGGCCAAGGCCACTTGTTCACGCCGCCGCCCCACTCGGCGGGCAGCGCTTCGCCCGGAGCAAACGCTTTGTGCGCGCAGACCGGACCGGCCAGCATGGCGCCCAGTGTGGCGTCGGCAACGGCAGGCTGATCGCAAAACGTCGACGAAATGTATTCGCCAAAGTGGTAATAGGTTTTTCCGTGCGCCGCCAGATCGCCCCACAGATAGCCGCTTGCTGGCTGGTTCACGTCGGGAATTTTTTGTAGCAGCGGATAACCATCGGCCACGACGCCTTCGTAGTCATACGGACGCTGCTCACCGCGATAGTTCTGCTGCCAGGTTTTCTCCAGGTAATCCGTGCCGATAGTCGCGGTGGACCAGACGTGGCCGTCGCCGGAAACTTCGCCGGAATCGAAGAAGTTGTCGAGCACGCCGAACTGAAGCGCCAGTTTGTGCTCGTTGGGAGTGACGGACTGACCATACATTGCAAGGCTCGGGTCGCCGTTGCCCACTTGCTTGCTGCCCTGCGCGAGGTCGCCAAGGATCTGGTCGTACGTGCGATTTTCCTTAATGATGTAAATGACGTGGCGAATGGGGTGTGTTTCTCCGCCAGCAAATGCGATCTGCTCCTGCGCGGCTTCCATGCGGTTCGATTCGAGCACGTTCGCGGTCCAATCCGCCAGATGGCCATCGATCTCCGATGCATCGATGGTGGCCAGCGAACCGTAAAGAAGCGTGGCGATATAGGTGCTGTTGCCCCAGCGTTGATGAGGCTGTGCTTCGGCGACCTTCTGCGGGAAGTTGTTTGGACCGGTTCCCTTGCCCTTATCGGTCGCGACGTATAGCTTGCCGCCGGAGGGTGTCGCGACAAACGCCAATGACATCGGCATCCATTCGGTGGGGATGAATCCGTCCGGCTCGACCATGCCTGCCTTCGCGGTCTTTGGCGTCAATTTATGCGGATCGATGACGGCCACTGCATCCGTGGCCATATTCGCCACATAGAGCCGGCTGCCTTCGGCATTCATTGCCAGAGCAACCGGCTCCGCGCCGAAATAATTCTGCCCCGGCAGGCGCGTGTCGAAGTAGCCCCTCAGCTGAAACTGGCCCGACTCACATTGACGGCGGCCACGGCATCGCGATTGGCGAGCGCGACATAGAGCGTCTTCTCGCCGGGCGAAAGAACAATCGCACATGGGTGCGTTCCCGGAGCAATGGGGCTGGGCGGCTTAAGCAACGCAAGCTTTCGCGCCACCGTGCCGCGCATCAGGTCCAGCTCAACGATCTCCGAAGCATTCCACAGCGCGACAAACGCGCGCTTGCCATCGCTCGTGACGGCGAGGGCCACGGGATAGGTCGATGGCACGGCGTCGTTCTCGGAGAGGTCGAAGCGCTTCTCGATCGCGCCCGTCGTGACGTCGACGAGAACAACGTCGTCGGAGAGATTCTCGGCAACCAGCAGCTTCTCGTGGCCAGCCTCGCCAAGGACCGCAATCGCTGCTGGGTACGGTACTCCCTCGCGATTGTCGATTCCCTCGGGCAGTCGCGTCTTTCGTCCCGGCGGGAGCGGCGCGACAGGCAGATGAATCAGGCGCTCGGACGCGATCTTTCCATTCGCGAAGGTGTAGACCGCGATCCCGCTGCCCACATCGTCTTTGCCGTCGCCTTTTGCATCGCGTGAGCGAGGCCATGCTGGCGTAAATGTGACTGCCGTCGCGGCTGAACGCAAGACCGGAGTAGAGAGTCTGATGGGCGCGCAGCAATGTGCGCGCATCGGGAAAGTCGGCTAGCGTGCCGGTCTCGGTGTCGAGAACCGAGAACGACTGGTCGTACTTCGACTCAAGGTTCCGTAGCCCGCATTCACCGTGACCACGTAGCGGCCATCGGGCGAGACAGCCATCGAGATGGGCTCGCTGTTGATGCGCTGCGGATGGCCCGGGACTTCGCCGATCAACTGCCTGCTCGAGGGCAGGTCGATACTCGGATTGGTTTGGGCGGTTTGTGCAGAAAGCGCGATCGAGCCAATGCAAACGGCGAAAGCGGCAAATACTCGATGAACCCTGAATCCCATTGGGAAAGGCCCCACTACTATCTAACGAACATTTGATGAACACACTGTAAACCTCTAGGGCGCAGGGTAGCGATGCGGCGCCGGTGGACGGGTCAAATAGGCGATGAACAAACGCTGGCTTGGAGCGCGAAAGCCGAACTCACCGATCGCTCAGCGGCTCAAAGACAATCACGTTGCGCGGAACATCGAAGAAGATGCGGAACTGTGAAAGAAACTTATTGCCGAGCTCTCCGTCGGTTTCGCTGCTGTCCGCGATGCCAGCCGGGGTTTTTGAATACACGACGTCTGGCGCGGAAAATCGCGTTCCACCGAGCCGGATGGCCGAAACCTTGCCGAGCTCTGCTTCGTACTTATCGCCACAGAAGGCTTGGTTGTACAGCGGCCCGGCAGGCGGATTGGCGCTCGGGGCGGCCTGTACCGAGGGATGTTCGCGGACAAATGGTCCGTGCAGACCCAGCGCACCGTCAAACCCAGTATCGATCGTCAACTTCGCCTCGGCGGAGGAGCCATCGGGCAGCTCCAACTGAACCGCGATCACCGGCAGGCTGGGAGGTTTCCCAGGTTCCTTCCCCTTTTCGAGAGGAACGATCAAAGCCGATAAGCCGCTGTAACGAACTTTCTTGTCCGCGAAGATCGTGATGGTTTTTGCGCGATAGTCCAGCAGCACGGGAAATTGCCGAAGATAATCGAACCCGAAGATTCCGGCCAGCGGAATCCCCAGCGGCTTTTCAAACTGGCTCAGATCGAGGACCAGACCGCTGCCGCGCAGGAGCTCGTTCTTGCCAACTTTGAGGTGAATGCCCTGCGCCACTGGGCCAAGAGCGCATGTGCCGGAAAGTGCATTCAGTTCCCCCTTGATCATCACCGCTCTTAGGTGGGCGGCATCCACGGCTTGCCGGTCAAGGGATGTGGTGTCGGCACCGGTGTCAAGTGAAAAGCTTACCGGGGGCGATCCGTTCAGCGACAGCTTGACCAAAATGAGGTTATGGACATACTCGAACGGCACCACGACGCCCTTCTTCGGCCTCAAGGGCAGGGATCGGGACTCCGATCCCTGCCCTTGAAGAAGAGGCGGCACGAAGGCGAGAAACATCAGGCCTGCGAAGGCAGCAATATAGCTAGCGCTCAGACGTGATCCCATACCGCGTTGCCGTCGAGTCATGCGTACAAACGCTCCCTTCTAGCGTATACACTGCTGGCCAGGCTTGCGAAGCTTCTATCGGACGCGCTTGCTGCAGTCACCCAACCTATGGATAGATGCCGCGAATCTCCACGGCCTCTGCCACGCGGCCGATGCCGAGCATGTTGGCGGCGATACGCATGGAAACCTTTCGCTCCATGTGAATCTTGAGCACGTCGCGGAAGGCCGTCTTCATTACGTGATCGAGGCGCTTGTAAATGTCGCGCGCCTCCCAGAACAGGTGCTGCTCGTCCTGCACCCACTCGAAGTAGGAAACCGTGACGCCGCCCGCGTTGCAAAGAATGTCCGGGATCACGAAAGCGCCCTTGGCCTCGAGGATTCTGTCGGCCGCGGGAGTGAGCGGACCGTTGGCCGCTTCGGCGACGATGCGCGCACGGACGGCGGATGCATTTTCCGCGTGGACGGCGTTTTCAAGCGCAGCCGGAACGAGGATGTCGCACTGCACAGCCAGCAGCTCGTGCGGCAGGATCGGCTCGCTCTCCGGGAAACCCTCCACATGGCCGCAGAGCGTCTTCATGTGAATCAGTTCGGGAATGTTCAGGCCGTTGCGGTTGTAGACGCAGCCCGTCGAGTCGCTGACAGCGATGATCTTTGCTCCCGCCTCGTAGAGCAACTGCGCGGCGATGGAGCCGGCGTTGCCAAAGCCCTGCACCGCGACAGTTGCGCCCTTCAGCGGCATGTGCAGATGCTCGCAGGCGCTTTCGATGGTTGAAAACACGCCGCGGCCCGTGGCTTCGTTGCGGCCGAGCGACCCGCCCGAGGCTGATGGGTTTGCCGGTCACCACGCCGGGAATTGCATAGCCCTTGGTCATGCTGTAGGTGTCCATGATCCAGGCCATGGTCTGCGAGTTGGTGTAGACGTCGGGAGCGGGAATATCCTGCTCCGGCCCGATGATCGGCAGAATCGCGCTGGTGTAGCGGCGCGTCATCCGTTCCAGTTCGCCCTGGCGACATTGCTTTCGGATCGCAGGTGATTCCGCCCTTGGCTCCGCCGAAGGGAATGTTCACCACCGCGCACTTCCACGTCATCCACGTGGCCAGCGCCTTCACTTCGTCGAGCGTGACCTGCGGATGAAAGCGGATGCCGCCCTTGGCCGGTCCGCGCACCGAGCTGTGCTGCACGCGGTAGCCCGTCAAAGCGGTGAATGTTGCCGTCGTCCATGCGCACCGGCACGCTCACCGTCAGCATGCGCTCGGGATACTTGATCATCTCGCGCGTATTCTTTTTGAGGCCCATCGCGTCCGCCGCGGTGTCGAAGTTCTCCATGGCGACGTCATAGGCGTTTGCTTGAATCGCTACTTCTGTTGGCATTGGTGTTTCCTCCTTGCCTGGGCCGCCGAGGTTGCCCCATCCCTTTTCGTTCGTCTTCCCGAACAGAAAGGGTGGGATGCGTCACCGGCAGTCGCTCAGGCCAAGCTTGTCTCCTCAACCCTCGCCGCGCTCTGGTCAGACGACTGGGTTCCCGCGTACACCGGAAGCAGCCATTTGCGGTAAGCGGCCAGGTGGCCATGCGTCGCGTCGAAGTACAACTGCCGCAAGCGCTGCGTGGTTTCACCGATAGCTCCATTCGCGATTGGGCGATGATCGACGCGCACCACCGGCGCTATGCCCACTGCCGTTCCGGTCAGGAACAGCTCGTCGCAAACGTAGAGCTCGCTGCGCGTCGATGGGCCGCTCGACTGTCTCAATGCCCAATTCGCGTGCGGCAAGCTCCATGATGGAGTCGCGCGTGATGCCCTCAAGAATGTTGTCAGTCACCGCGGGCGTGATGAGCCGGCCTTTGCGCAGCATAAAGAGGTTGCAGGTAGCGCCCTCAGTCACGTGGCCGCTCTCGTTGAGCAGAATGGCTTCATCGAATCCCGAGCGGTGCGCATCGTCGCTGGCCAGCGCGCTATTGGCGTAGGCGCCACTGATCTTGGCGCGCGGAGGAATGGCATTGTCTTCGATGCGCCGCCAGGAGCTCACGCCGGCGTGCAGCCCATTTTCGCTATGCAAGTATTCGCCGAAGGGCACGGCGGCGATAAAAAACGCATCCTGGTCGTCAAGGGACACGCCGATGCGCTCGGCGCTTTTGTAAGCCAGCGGCCGAACGTAGAGGTCGCTGTGAAACGCGTTACGCCACGCCAGCTCGATGGTGATCGCGCACAACTGTTCGGGCGTCAGCGGCAGATCGATGCGTAGGATTCCGCAATTCCGCTTCCAGCGCTCGTAGTGCTCTCGGGGCCGCAGCAGGTAAAGTTCTTCCGCGCTCTTGTCCCAGTACGCGCGAATGCCCTCGAACACGCCAGTTCCGTAGTGCAACGCGTGAGTCAGGATTCCCACGCGCGCCTCGCGCATGGGCACATATTCCCCGCCGAAATACACAATCAGGTTAGGATCGGCATCCGCCTTCATGTCACACCTCCGCCAGCGATTCCCGGTACAGTTCCCTTCCCCGCGCCAGGGCGCGCTCGTCGAGTTCCACCCAGTGCGCATTCTTAACCAGGCGGCGCAACGCGTCATCAATGCTTGCCTGCGGCAGCACGCCCGCAATTTCGAGCAGCGCGCCCAGCATCACCATGTTGGCAGCGCGCTTGTCGCCCAGCTCGTCGGCCAGCTCAGTGAACGGGAGAGCGAGCACATGTACGCTGTCGCGCACGCAATCTTCGGGAAACTCCTGGCCGTCGTAAATGACCCAGCCGCCTGCGCGCACGCTTTTGTCGAACTTGCGCAGCGAGGGCTCGTTCATCGCCACCAGCACATTGGGCGAAGTGACCAGGGGCGAATCGATCGCCTGGCGCGACAGCCGCACGTGGCAGTTCGACGTGCCGGAGCGCATCTCGGGACCGTACGAGGGCAACCATGACACTTCGAGGCCTGCGTCGAGTCCGGCCTCGGCCAACACCTCGCCCAACAGCAGGACGCCCTGCCCGCCAAAGCCGGCAATGCGCACTTCGAGGTCAATCTCCTTGTCGCCCGCGAGGGCTGCCGCGTTGCCTTCCGGCAAGTCATTCTCGGCAACCCCGAGAATGCGCGGCAGCTCATCGAGCGCGGGTTGCGGCGTCACTGGCCTTGGCTCCGCCGCTTCAATCCGCTCTTTTGTCCGGTCACAGAAAATCCCCAGCCGGAACTCACTTTCCAACACGTCGCGCACCCAGTGCTGCGCCTCGACGGGCGTCATCTTCCAAATCGTCGGACACGGCGAAAGCACTTCGATCAGAGAAAATCCCAACCCGCGCACCTGATTCTCGATGCCGCGCCGGATGGCCCTCGCCGCCTGCGCAATCTGCTTGTTGTCGCCCAGGCCCACGCGCTCAATGTAGGCAGGGGCCTTGAGCGTGCTCAGCAGCTCGCTCACGTGGAGCGGATAGCCTTCTGTCGCCGCGCTGCGGCCATTCGGAGTCGTGGTGCTCTTCATTCCCAGCAGCGTCGTCGGCGCGGCCTGGCCGCCGGTCATGCTGTAGATGGCGTTGTTCACAAAGATCACGGTGATGTTTTCGCCGCGATTGGCGGCATGCAGAATCTCCGCCGATCCGATCGCGGAAAGATCGCCGTCGCCTTGGTAACTGATGACGATGCTTTCGGGACGGCTGCGTTTCATGGCCGTGGCCACGGCGGGCGCGCGGCCATGCGCGGCCTGCACATTGCCCACGTCGAAGTAGTAATAGGTGAAGACGCCGCAGCCAACAGGGCCGACCATAATGGTGCGATCCTGCACGCCCAGATCGTCGATGGCTTTGGCGACCATCTTGTGCACGGTGCCGTGGCCGCAGCCGGGGCAGAAGTGCGTCTGGTGCTGAAGATCTTCCTTGCGCTCATAGCGCTCGTAGAAGGACGTGGCCCTGCCTTGCGCGACTTCGTATTCTGCCGCCGATTCAATAGACATTTGCCATACGCTCCTCTTCTTGAGCCGGCTGCGCGAGACCGCCCCGGCGCGCCTGCTCGCCGTGGCGAGCCAGCTCGCGAACCAGCGCCAGCACTTCCTCGTGCGAGGGCACATTCCCGCCGACGCGGCTCAAAAACTCGACCGGCCGCGAACCGTTCAGCGCCAGCTTCACGTCTTCGATCAACTGGCCGGTGCTCATCTCCACCACTCCAAAAACGCGCGCGCTGAATGCCAGCCGCTGGAACTGCACCACCGGAAATGGATAGAGCGTGATGGGGCGCAGCACGCCGACTTTGATTCCTGCGGCGCGTGCCTCGGCGGTGACAGCTTTCAAAATGCGACCGACGATGCCGTAGCCCACCAGCACAATCTCCGCGTCCGCGGTCATCCACTCCTCGGCACGAGTTTCGCGCTGCTCGGCTATTTTGTATTTGGCCTCGAGTGCGCGAACGTGCTTTTCCAGCTTGTCGAAATCCAGTTCCAGCGAGTTGATCAGATTGCCTCGCGATGCGGCAGTGCCTGCAACGGCCCACTCCGGCAGGTGCGTTGCCGTGGCTGTCTGCGGAAACTCAACCGGCTCCATCATCTGCCCGATAAATCCGTCGGCGAGAATCACCACTGGATTGCGATAGCGATCTGCCAGCTCGAAAGCCCACGCCGTCAGGTCCGCCATCTCCTGCACGGAGTGCGGCGCCAGCACGATTGTCCGATAATTCCCGTGCCCGCCGCCTTTCACCACCTGGTGGTAATCGCCCTGCTCGGCTCCAATATTGCCCAGGCCCGGGCCGGCGCGCGTTATGTCGGCGATCACGCAAGGCAGCTCCGCGCCTGCCATGTAGCTGATGCCTTCCTGCATCAGGCTGATGCCGGGCCCGCTCGACGCCGTCATGGCCCGCACGCCAGCCGACGCCGCGCCGTACAACATGTTGACGGCTGCGACCTCGCTCTCCGCCTGCACGTAGACGCCGCCGGTCTTCGGCATGAACTCCGCCGCGGCCTCGGTAATCTCGCTTGCCGGCGTAATGGGATAGCCGTAAAACGCGCGGCATCCGGCAAGAATCGCGCTCTTGACGATGGCTTCGTTGCCCTTCATCAGTTGCTTGCGCATGCGCTCGCCCCCTCCGCGGCGGCTTTTGCCGCGCGTACCTCAACTTCGTGCGCGCTCACCAGCCGGTAAACCGTAATCGCCCCCGGCTCCGGGCAGACCATGAAGCAGATTCCGCAACCTGTACAGCCTGCGCCTGCATACAACGCAGTCCGGTAGCCGTAGTGATTCAGCCGCTCGCTCATCGCGATTACCTTGGGCGGGCAGGCCTCAATGCATAGGCCGCAACCCTTGCACTCCTGCTCGTCAATGCGCAATTGGCCCCGGTCCCGTTTCTGATCCGGCGCTCTTCCGTCTGTCATCGCGCTCACTCTGTCACCCTCCTGACCCCGCTAGCTCCGCTAACCCCGCTAGCCCCGCTGCTCAAACCAGCACCGCCTTCCGCTCCATATAGTGCGAGCGCACGGCAAAATCCTCAAGCTCCGCCCTGAAGCGTGGA
This sequence comes from uncultured Acidobacteriaceae bacterium, assembly GCA_963813015.1. GTDB lineage: Bacteria > Acidobacteriota > Terriglobia > Terriglobales > Acidobacteriaceae > Telmatobacter. Next base: position 66,352 of record CAWEXN010000002.1, on the reverse strand, counting down.
TCGGCAATCGCAATCAGCGCCTCGGCGCGCTCACGCAACGTTTTTCCATGTAAATATGCGATGCCGTGCTCGGTGACGACGTAATGCACATCGGCGCGCGAAGTGACCACGCCCGCACCCGGCTCAAGCACCGGCACAATGCGCGACACAGTTCCGCCGCGGGCCGTCGATGGCAGCGCGATGATCGGCACTCCGCCCCTGGATCGCGCTGCTCCGCGAATGAAGTCAATTTGCCCGCCAAACCCGCTATACGGCCTCGTGCCCAGCGAATCCGCGCACACCTGCCCCGTCATATCCACCTGCAGCGCTCCGTTGATAGCCACCATGCGATCGTTCTGCGCCACGATAAACGGATCGTTCGTATAACTGATGGAGCGAAACTCGAAGCTCGGATTCTCGCGAATGAAATCGAAGAGCCGTTGCGTGCCCAGCGCAAAGGCCACGACGGCCTTGCCGCGGTGCAGAGTCTTGCGCTCGCCGTTGATCACGCCCGACTCCATCAGTTCGATCACGCCGTCGGGGCACATCTCGGTATGAATGCCCAAATCGAGCTTGTCAGTCAGGCAATGCAGCACCGCTTCGGAGATGCCGCCGATTCCCGTCTGAAGCGTGGCGCCATCGGGAATGAGCGCGGCGACATTGCGCGCCACGCGCATGTGCAGCTCTGTGCACGGCTCCGCTTCAAGTTCCAACAGCGGTCGATCCGTCTCCACGATGGAGGAGATATGGCTCACGTGAATCGTGGTCTCGCCGTGAGTCCGCGGCATTTGGCGATTCACTTCGGCGATCACGATCTTCGCGAAGCGCACCGCCGTCAACGTGCAGTCCACTGTCGTGCCCAGGCTTACGAAGCCGTGCGCGTCTGGCGGCGAAACCTGCATCAACACAACGTCGAGCGGCAAAGCGCCGCTCTCGAAGAGGCCTTCAATTTCGCTCAGGAAAATCGGCGTGTAGTCGGCGCGTCCGTTGCAAACCGCTTCGCGCACGTTATCGCCCAGAAACAGGCCACGATGCCGGAAGTGTCCAGCGTATTCGGGCCGCGTGTAATCCGCCGCGCCCAGCGTTTTCATGTGGATGATTTCGACGTCGTGGAGTTCGGCGGCACGTGCCACCAGCGCGTCCACCAGAACAGAAGGCGTTCCGCAACCTGACTGGATCCAGACACGAGCACCGGAGGGTACAGCTTTGAGCGCCTGCGCCGCGCTCACGCGCTTGCGCTGGGCTTCTTCGCTCCAGGTCATCTTGAGCCGCCGCTGCACATCCTCAAGGGAACGTGCATCGGCTCTGATCGTCCCATCACGGGTCGCGCCTCCGGTCTTGCTCTCAACTCCCTTCAAGCCGCCATTAGTCTGGGCTTTAGGAGCGGGCTGCGCTGTGATGGGAGTCACCCCAACCTCTGCACAAATGGGGCGGAAATTGCGACCGAATTGAGGATCTTATTCGATGCCTTTGGGGTAAAGGAATTGAATCGTGCGGAAATTAATGATTTTGAGCACGATCATTGCGCTTCATCCTAGGCGCAGGAGCCTCGACGCACGGAAAGTGCAGCGAGACCCCCAGGCATCGTTGAGCAACTCAGCCTAAGCTCTATTGGCTTTTATCGGACTCGCCGAAGGCCGCTGCCGGCAAATCGAGTGCGACGAGAGCAAACCGCGTCTGGCCCGGCGCCGAGCTCTCAAACCCCACAATGTGCTGGTGGCGCTTTGAGCCGGCTCTCAACTGAAAACCTCCGTGGCTCGACTGCCAGCCGTACGATTTACCATGGTCGTCGACGTTCACGTTGGGGCCTCCATTGTCGGAGCAGGTCAGACCCTCGGAGGTTGTCGTCGGGGTACCCACGGCAGCGTTGTTCTGGCAAGCAATCACGTCGCCGAAACGCGTAAGCGCCTTCTTGTAAAACGCGACGACTTTGTCCTGGCTGTCGGAAGTGGAGTAGTTGACGACCTTCACGCGCAGCTCCCACTCACCAAAACCCATGTGGATGTCCGCCGATTTGTCGTTGTCTTTATCCTTCACGATTTCCGCGCCCGGATAGGCCGGCAGGCCAAGGTCCGCCGCACTGGTCTCATCGGTGTTCACATGAATCCCGCCGAAGGGAGTGTCTACCTGGACCTTCTTGTCCTCGCCGTTGGGGCCTTTGTCCACCTGTACTCTGCATCCCGCGATCCCGGCGGCGAGAAGAAAGCAGGCAGCTGCGCCGGGAACCAGGCCGCCTGCTCTGAATTTCGCGCTTGAGGTCGAGTTCCGTGCGGGCTCGCGTGTCGAGCTCAATGCCAGTTTGCTTGTCGAGTTGGGTGTCATCACAATCGCCCTCTTGGGACGTTATACGCCGCAGGCGGGCAAAAGGTTCCGGTAAACGGAGGGAGCAGGGGGCTTCAGCCCTCTGATTTCGGGGATTTTGCAACGCGGGGCATTAGCCCCCAGAATGGTCGACAACGCCGCGCAATCAGGCGCGTCAGTGCGTTGGGCCGTCTTCCTTGCTGCTGGTGGCAAACAGAATCGACGCCACGAAGACGGCGATGATGACGGGAACTACGAAGTAAGGGGAAGTAATGTGCATGGCGCAGGCTCCTTGCTCTAGTCAGAATAGCAAAGGCAGTTCACGGTTCGTAGTTCGCAGTTCGCAGCTCCCTGCTCATAGCTCGCGGTTCGCAAATCGCCGGATTTCGATCATGGCGCGTGGACGGATTGTCACTCCGCTTCTTCCCACACGGCGCGCAGCCCTTAAGACTATGAACTGCGAACTACGAACTGTGAACTTACTGGCTATTCCCTGCCTTCGGATAGTCCACTCTGACCGTCAGAATCTCGTACGGATGGATGGGCACTTTGACTACGTCGCCCGCAACAGCAAGCGGCCCGCCTTCGGGCTGCTCCATGAGATTCGTAACGGTCGCGCCGGTCGCCCCCGGAGGCACATGAAACTCAGCCGTCGTCTCCTTCCCTGCCCACTCGTACACGCGGAAAATCAGCCCGTTCGCGTCTTCGGCTTTCTTCACGGCGGTCAGGACGACGTTGTCGGGCGTGACAGAAGCAAACGAGTGCTCCGGCGGCAGCGAACCCGCGTGCGCTGTCGTCACCACGGCCTGCAGCGGATAGTCGTACTCCCATCCGTGACGCACCGTCAGCGCGTCCTTCCAAGTGCCCGCGTGCGGATAGAGCGCGTAGTGGAAATGATGCTCGCCCTGGTCGGCGTCGGGGTCGGGCCACGTGGGCGAACGCAGCAGCGTAATGCGCAGCACGTTGCCTGCGGCGTCGTAGCCGTACTTGTCCTGGTTGAGAATGCTCAGGCCGTGGACCTTTCCGTCGGGTCCAGCACCCGAAAGATCGGCCCAGCGCATCGCCGGAACCTCGAACTGTGCTTTTTCGAAGGAATTGTTGCGCGTCGTCGGCCGCTCGATTTCGCCGTAAGGAATCTCGTAGGTCGCAAAGTCGCTCGTCACGGCGAGCGGGAAGGCGGCTTTGAGCAGCACATGCTTTTCGTGCCAGTCGATGTCGTTGTCGATGTCAATTTGATCAGAGCGATAACTCAGCGAAATTGTTTGCACGAATTTCGAGTTCTGCCAGTGGCGGGTTATGCGGTAAGCGTTGTCGCCATTTGACAGTTTGAGTTGCTCAATCGAATCGGCCCTTTCAATCGTTGCCGGTGGAACATCGAGCGTGCCGGGATCGATATTCCACGCGTCGTACTGCTTCGGCGTGTCCTTGAAAAACTGAAGCTGATTGCCGCATGAACCCGGGAAAAGCTCTTCGAATTTCTTCGTTTTCTCAAAAATACTTGTGATACAGCCGCTATCCTTGTCAATCGAAACGAAAAGTGTCTCGTTATTTAGCACATATGCACCGGTTGAAGATTCCGACACGCTGACCAGAGGCTCATTCTCGTGGGTCGCCGGAATCAGATAGATGACACGGTAGCCAAGCGCCGGGACGGACACGCCGGAGATCTTGACTCGAATGACACTGGTCGCGGCATCTCTTTCAACGAGTTGGGCGCTGTTGACCTCCTTGCTTTTCTCGTTATAAGTCCAGGCAAATGTTTCTGCCTTTCCTGTCGGATCCTTGGCGGAGACTGTGACGTCGCCGCTTCTTTCCCAACCCAACGGATTCCAGATCACGACCGGAATCGCGTTTTCGAATTTAAGCTCGTTGCGCGTATCAATGCGATCTTGCACCGCCTGCAGCGCATTCGCGTCGATCCCATCCGCCGACATCCGCACCCAGTCGTAGTCCTTCTGCGCATCCTTGTAGATCACCGCAATCCCCGACCCCGCTGCCAGATCGTGGAACTGGTTGAACAGCACCTTTTTCCAATCTTCCGTCAGCTCGTCCGCCGGATACTTCAATCCGTCGAGCCATGCGAGCGACGACCACTTCTCCGCGTTCAGCATCTCCTCTTCCGCCGTCCGCATGTTGTGCTTGTGCATTGGCCTGCGTGGTCATAACGCCGCGGTGGTACTCGAAGTAAAGCTCCGAATTCCAAGTCGGAATCGTCACTTTGCCCGCTACCTGCCGGCGGAGCTGTGTAACCCTTCGCGATCGACTGGTAGTTCCAGACAGGGCTGTCCGGTGCGATCTGCTTTTCAACAGCCGAGAACCAGCTTTGCGCCGTTCCAAACTCATAGTGAGGCGTGTCCGGCGCGCCGCCATTCGCGGTGACCGACGCGGGATCCGGATCCGCCCAGTGAAAGCCTTGGTCGAGCATCGCGCGCGTCGGTCCGCCGCCATGGTCGCCCACGCCGTAGAGGTCCATCATGTCCGTCATGCCTGTCGACCGTTGCCTCGCAGCAACGAGATCGTCCGAAAGCCGCAGCGGACGCAGGTCCTCATTGCCATAGCCGTGCGGAAAATACGCCAGCACCTTCGATCCGTCGGGCGACTGCCACCAGAACAGCTTGAAGGGAAGCTGATTCGTGTCGTTCCACTCCATCTTCTGCGTGACGAAGTAGTCCACGCCGCTCTTCTTGTAGATCTGCGGCAATTGCCAGTTGTAGCCGAAGGAATCCGGATTCCAGCCGATGCGCACATCCACACCGTAGGCCTGCTTGTACCAGCGCTTGCCTACGAGCAACTGGCGCACCAGCGATTCACCATCAGGCATGTTCAGGTCGGGCTCGACCCACATGCCGCCGACAATCTCCCATCGCCCCTCCTGAATGCGCTTCTTGATTTCGGCATTCATCGAGGGGTACTTCTGGGCCATCCACTCGTTGTAGGCCGCGGCCGATTGCGTGTAGGTGTAGCCGGGGTACTCGTTCATCAATTGCAGCGCGGTCCCGAAGGTGCGCCGGACAACATCGACGGTTTCTGTCCACGGCCACAGCCAAGCCGCGTCAATGTGCGAGTTGCCGGTGAGATGGAAGGTCGCAGTCTCAAGCAGTGGGCGCAGCGGTTCCAATTTCGCCTGCGCCGACTTCAGGCTGGCGTCGAACTTCGACTGCGCCTGAGTCCGCGCGTCGCCGGTCGCGGTCTCGGCCGCATCGAGAGAGGCCACATCCACGGCGCCGATCGCTGCGTTCAGGGTGTCAAGTTTCGCGCTGTCCACGGGCGCAATCGACGGCAGCAGCACAAATGCCGACAAAAACTCCTGCGCCAGGTCTTCGGGATTCGGCCGCCCGCTCGCAAAATCGATATTCAGCGTCGCGCCGCGGAAGGTCTTCACATCGATGGTGTGCAGCAACTTGACGGCGATGACGATTCTGTCGCCCGGCCGCGCGTCGTCTACGAGCACGATCGGCTCCAGATCTTCGCCCATGGCCGCGCGTCGGCCGTTGAAGTAGATCATCTGCGGCATGGGACCGTTGGCAGTGGCGTGGAACTGGAACCAGATGCGCGCGCCGGTTAAGTCGTAGCCATTGAGCGTGTCGGGAATCTGAATCGTTTGCCGGAACCAGACCGCATCGTTCGGGGCTGTTGCCATCAAAGCCATGGGCTGCCAGTCAGACTCATCCAAACTCACAGCTTCGCCGTGCGCCAGGTCGCCCGCGTGCATCTTCCACGTGCCGGCAGGCAGTTGACCCAGGCTCAAAAGCCGCTCCACCACCGCGCGGGACGGCGCCGGCAGTTGCGCGGCAACGCGTTGGGTCTCGGTGACGACGACCTGGCCCGATGCCGAGCACGCGGCGAAAAACGCAACCGACAAAACCAGAAAAATTGCGGCGCAACGCTCTTTCAGTGAAGGATTCATAGCCGATAAGGCCCCCGCAGAATTGTAGCTCCAGACGGCTTGTGCGTGATGCGCATGTGTTCGCGCCAAACCGGCCGCTGCCCGGCAAATGAACAAATCGTCCGCGCCTGAATTCAGCGTACCGTCTGCGAGGCGACCGGCGGCTGAGCCTGTTCCATGTACTCCACGTAGCCGAGCAGTGCGCCCCAATGGTAGAAGCGGTCGCTACTCGTTACGTCGTCGCCGCTGCCGGTGATGGCGTTGTAATTCTCGTGGACGTGGCCTTTTCCCTTCCACTCCTTGAGGAAAAGCTCGTAGGACTTTTGCGCGAATTCTCGGCGCGTGTCCGGGTCGTCGTAGTTGCGCAGCCCGAGATAGACGAGATAGTTCATGGGGCCCCAGATGCGGCCGCGCCAATAGTCCTGATCGGCAAAGGCGGGATCGTCGCGCGCGATCGCCGGAATGACCCACTGGCCCCAGAACTCCTGGGGATTGAGCAGATGCTTCTGAATCATGGTCTGCGTCTGCGCGGGCGTGGCCGCGCGTGCCAGCAGCGGATAAAAGTTGGTTGGCGACACGCGGCGGCTGAATTGGCCGGTTTGCAGGTCCTTGTTCAGAAAGATGCCATCCTGCTCGCTCCAAAGTGTGGCCAGGCTTCCGCGGTAATGTCCGGAACGATCGCGCAGCTCGCGCGCCTCGGAGGTTTTCCCCAGCACGTCGGCAATCTGCGCCAGTGCGTCGCAGTCAGCAATGTAGAGGCTCATCAGGCCCACGTCGGCAACTTCAAGCAGGTGCGTCTTCTGGTCGTAGATCGCGCCATCGTACATGGGGCTGTTGTCCAGGCCCGATTCGTAGATCGCGCCCTGGCGGGTTTCGCGGTAGCCGTCGTCAGGGTCGGTGAGATCGGTTTTGGCATCGTCGCCCCACGCCAGGTAGCCCTGTATCTGGCGGTGCTGGTCCCACCAGCGGTTCCAGCTCAACAGCGGCTCGAAGGTGTCTGCAAGAAACCAGCGGTCGTGGAATTTTTGATAAAGCCCCAGCACTGTGATGGCGCCCACCGGTGGCTCGGAGTGATCGAAGCTCTTCCAGCCACCGGGGCGGGCGGCATTGGGAACAAAGCCCCCCGGCGTTTCCTCGCGTAGGATCTCCATGGCGTTGGCGTAGGCCAGGTCGCGGTCGCCGATAGAGGCCAGCGTGGCGGCGAAAAATGTGTCCCAGTCAAACAGCACGTAGCCGCCCCAGTTTTGATTCCAGATGCGGCTCACGGTCGAGATCACGCGCCGCTTGTTCGGCTCGTAGATGGTGTCCCAACCGAGGGTGGTTTCAATGGCGTCGCGGATGGGCGCGGCGCCACCGGCCGATGCGATGGAATGCTCGTACGCCTGGCGTTGACGCTCGACGATGGCTTGAATTTCTGCGAGCGTGCGGCGGTGTCCCGTGGCGATGCCCACCGGCGCCGTGAAGTCCACTGCAAAATATGGCCCGGCAACGGGAACATCGGCGTAGTCGCTGTTCTCGGTCTGCGCGGCGGCCGGATCGCAGGTGCAATAGACGGGCACGGAACCCGATGCGCCATGAGTCTCAATAAAGTCTTCGCGGCGCAGCGTGGTGCCCGGCCGGTTCCAAAGGAAATTGACTGAGACCACGAGAGTGGGCGGCATTGCCGAGATCGGCGTGGAAGGCAGGGGCGTGGCCAGCACAACCAGATCATCCGCATCGTGCGCGCTCTGGATGCGCCAACTGTGGCCGCGCCACGCCACGCGCAGCTCGGTGTAGCTGCCATCCCATGCGTGCGGGCCGGGCGTCACCTGCTCGGCGCCCGGCTGCAAACGGCCGATGAGCGCGTCTCCAAGAAACGCATCGGTATTCAACGCCGTGTTGTGCTTAAGGCCGAAATGAATCGCCAGCCCCTCCGGGAGCAGGACCTGGGTGGTGACACTGTTGGTGTCCCACGTGTTCCAGCCCCGCGCCAGCCGCTGTTGCACTGCCCGGTAGCTGGCCGAGGGAGGAGGAGGAGCCGGTTGTTCCGCCGCGAAACGAGAAGTCGCTACTGGAAACGAGGGCGCGACGCCGCTCCCCTGCGCCAACGCATTGCGAAAGATTCCCGCGAAAAACAGCAGGATCAAAAGTGCGCGAAAACACACTTTCATGTTGGCTTTCATGGCAGATCGGCTCCCGCAGAATTGTAGCTGCTCGCGGCTTGCGGACGAAGCCAGTTGCGCTGGCGGAGCGGCTGTTAGAAGCGCAAATCAACAAGTTGCGGAGCTAGCAGATTGATTCCCACTTTGTGGTATGAAATACCGGACTTTGACGGTCCGATTTTCCTCCCTGTGTGCGCGGTCACATCAACCCTAACGGTAGCGCGATCAACATGAAGGCATGGATGCGTCCACCCTCATTTTGATGGCTCCATGCTCGCTTCTCGCGGGCGCCGTTCTGCAGATCCTGGTGGCGCGGCTTTGCTCCGCGCGTACCAAAGGAATTCTCGCGTTCCTAAGCTGCTTGCCTGCTCTTGTCGCCGTCGCCGGCATTGCGCCTTGGGTTCGCAGCGGCCAGGCGATCAACCTGAATCCGCTGCCTTGGGATGGCCCGCTCGCCTTCGTCCTTCATGTCGACGCGCTCAGCGTGCTCTTCGCTTTCATGGGCGCGTGCATCGGCGGCCTGGTACTGCTTTATTCCATCGGTTACATGGCGCACGACAAGGCGGCAACGCGCTTCTACGTGATCATGCTCGTCTTCATCGGCGGCTTTATCGCGCTCGTCTATAGCGCCAACCTCTTCATCTTTTATCTCTGCTGGGAACTGGTTGGCCTTTGCTCGTTCGCGCTCGTCGGTTTCTGGTACACCAATCGCGAGGCGGTAGACGGCGCGCGCAAAGTTCTCCTGATGACGCACATTGCCGGTTACGGATTGCTCGCCGGAATTCTCATCCTTTACCACCGCGCGGGCAGCGCATTGTGGACTGACCCGAACGTGACGCGCAATTTCACAGGCGGCATCTTCGCGCTGATGCTCGTCGCGCTGGTGGCCAAGAGCGTGCAGGTTCCGCTGCACACCTGGATTCCCGAGGCCATGGCCGCGCCGACTCCAGTGAGCGCGCTACTGCACTCGGCTTGTTATGTCACCTCCGGCGTTTATCTTGCCGCGCGCATGCACAGCTTTGGTGTGTGGCCGGCGGCATGGGGCGAGAGCCTGATGTGGATCGGCACTGTGACCATGGCCGTGGGCGTGATGTACGCCATGGTGCAGACCGACCTGAAGCGCATGCTGGCATTTTCGACCGTCAGCCAGATCGGCTACATGATGATGGGCCTCGGTATCGGCACGCCGCTCGCGATCACCGCCGGGCTGCTGCACTGCCTCAATCACGGCTTCTTCAAGGGCGGGCTGTTTTTGACAGCCGGATCGGTGCAACACGCCGCCGGCACACGCGACATGAATCAGCTTGGCGGCCTGGCACAGAAGATGCCGCAAACCACGCTCTCATGGCTGATCGGCGTGGGAAGCATGATGGGCATTCCGCTGATGAGCGGCTTTGCCAGCAAGTGGATGCTCTATGCCGCTGCCCTGCAGGCCGGCTGGGCCGTGCCCGCGATGGTGGCATGGGCGGCGAGCTTGGGCACAGTATTTCTTGGCGCCAAGGCAACCAGCGCTGTGTTCCTCGGGCCGCCGACAGAACACACCAAGGACGCGCACGAATCTCCGCCCACGATGGTGTGGGGGATGGGATTTCTCGCGGCAGGCAGCGTGGTGCTTGGCGTCGCGCCGCAGTTGGCCGTCAATTATTTTCTCAATCCGATTCTCCTCGCGCTCGGTGTTGGCGCGGGCGTGCACGTTACGTGGCTCGGGCTCTCGGCCGATGCGGGCAGTTTTTCCTCGACAGGAGGACTCGTGCTGGCGCTTGTGTCGCTTGTCCTCGGCGGAGCCATTTATCTCGTCGCCTACGCCGCACGGCCTGTTGCGCGTCGGGCGTGGCAATGGCTGGTGCGGGTGGAGGCATCTTTACCGGCGGTGAGCCGCTGTCGGATCAGGATCGACTGACTGCCGGCGATTTTTCTGAAATTTTTCAAGAGCACTGGCACTCGTTCTTCCGCTGGTCGAACGTGGACCGCGTTTATCTCTGGTTTTGGACCGGACTGCAGGAAGTTTCGCAGGGTCTCGGCGTTGTGTTCGCATGGATGGAACGTCGAGCGGCAATTCTAGTCGTCGCTTTCGCGGCGGCCGCTTTCGCGCTGGCTCGCTGGATCCTGCCCGGAACCGCTTCGTCGCGCATGCCTGCGCTGATTCCGCTGGAACAAATCCCACCGCTATTGATCATTGCCGTTGCTATCGCCGCCGGCGCATTGTTGATCGCTGCCTTCGCCAGCGCCGCCGGCCGAAAGCTCGTGCCTGAGATTCTGTTCGCCGGCGCATTGACAGTCGATGGGCTGCTCGTTGTGAGTCCATGGTGGCGGCTTGGCTTGCTCGAGCTCGCCGCCTTGCTGACGGTGTTGTTGGTCTGGCGTACTGCACGTTCGCACGCCGCGAAGCTCACCTATCTCGCCGTGGTTCTCATCTCGGCAGGATCGATGATCGCGAGCGAAGTTCTTGCCGATCGCGGCGCGATCGAATGGTCGCGTGTGCTTCTCTTTACCAGCATCTGCGTTAAATTGGCGGCCATTCCGCTGTTCTTCTGGCTGCTCAAACTGGCCGATGAACTTCCAGCTTTGGTCCTCGGCGTGATCATCGCGGTCGTCGACATGGCCGCCTTCGGCGAGTTCTGCATCGCCGCGCAGGCTTCTCCGTTCGTGCTCACGCCACGGGCGCTCTGGGTTTCCGTTGCCGTGGGAACCTCGCTCATCGCGTCGCTACTGATGCTTACTCAGCGCAGCCTCAAGCGCCTGCTGGTTCTCTCGACAGCCGAAGACGTCGGCTTCCTGCTTCTTGGCGCCGCATCAATGAGTGTCATTGGAGCACAGGGCGCATTGGTTGCCGCGGCGACGCACGCCATGGCCAAGGCGCTTCTCTTTATCTGCCTCGCCGGACCCGAAGCCGCAGGCGAACTAGAAACTGAACCTCTTGCACTCGCCTCGCGCTACCCTGTGAGCGCTTTCGGATTTCTCTTTGGCATGTTGGCCATGCTCGGCGTCCCGCCGACGCTCGGCTACATCGGCCGCTGGCGACTTTATTCGACCGCGCTGCAAATCGGCGTCTGGCCGCTCGCCCTTCTCATTCTCTCGTCGACCTTCGCGCTCATCGCTTATGCTCTCGCTCTTTCGCACAACTGGTGGGGTCCCCCGCCCGAGAATGCCCCGCCGCGCGACGCGTCGACAGAATCAGCGGCGCGAGAGCCCTTTGCGCTCAAGGCCGCAATCGTCGTGCTGGCCGTGATCCTCGCCGCCGCGGGCATCTGGCCCAGCGCCTGGCAATTCTTGATGGGGGTGCGGCCATGAAGCTCTGGAAGCGACTGATGTGCAACGCGCGCCGCCGCAGCCCCTGGCTCTTCCATATGAACTCCGGCAGTTGCAACGGCTGCGACATTGAGATTGTTGCCGCGCTCTCGCCGCGCTACGACGCCGAACAGTTGGGTGTGCGCCTCGAAGGCAGCCCGCGCCATGCCGACATTCTTTGCGTCACCGGACCCGTTACGCGCAAGGCCGTCGGCGCCGTCAAGACCGTGTACGACCAGGTGCTCGGACCCAAAGCCGTCATTGCCATCGGCTCCTGCCCGGCCACAACCAATGTTTTTATCGACAGCCGCACGCTCGATGGGCCGCTCGACAAGCATCTGCCGGTCGATGTCTTCGTCCCCGGCTGTCCGCCGCGGCCTGACGCCATCATCGCCGGCGTGGCCAAAGCCGCGCAGATTCTGGCGGAGCGCGAAAGCAAACCGCCGGAGGCCATCGTTACGCTCGTGGCCGAGACCACTGAGGAGGCAAATCAATGACGCTCCTCACTGCACTCGCGCGATTGCTCATCTTTCCGGGGCTGCTCTTTGCGGTGCCGGCCGCATGGTTCTTCCTTTGGGTCGAGCGCAAATCGGTCGCGCTGATGCAGGGGCGCGTGGGTCCGCCGTTCATGCAGCCGTTCTGGGATTTCGTGAAGCTGCTCGGCAAAAGCACGCCGCCGCGGCCTGGCATCGCCGGGATGCTGATGCGCGCGTGGCCGCTGATCGCAGTCTCGGCTGCTGCCGGAGCTGTCGGCCTGCTGCCCGTGCTGCCCTCATCGGGCGGATTCGAAGGCGACCTGATCCTGCTGCTGGCGCTGCTCGAACTGCCGTCTATCTGCATCATCGCCGCCGGCTTTTCGTCGCGGTCGATCTTCGGTGAGATCGGCTCGGCGCGCGAGGCTGCGCTCAGCGTCTCCTACAACATCGTCTTTCTGCTGGCCATCGTCTCCATCGCCGCTTCGCAACATACATTCAGACTTGAAGCGCTGGCCGCCGCGCCCAACTCACCGCTGCACTGGCTCGGAGTGCTGGCGATTCTCGTCTGCCTGCCCGCCAAGCTGCACATCAATCCCTTTTCACTCCCCAACGCGGAGCAGGAGATTTATTCCGGTCCCATGACCGAATACGCGGGACCGGAGTTGGCCATGTGGGAGCTTTCCCACGGCCTCGAATGGGTCGCGGGAACCGGTCTCGTCGCCACTCTCGTCGCGCCGCACATCGCAATTCCTTTAGGCGCCGCGTGGCTCGCCGCCTGCATCTTCGTTGCGCTGTCCGTCGTCATCGTGCTCCTGCTTTCGACGCTTGCCGCAGCCACTGCGCGCCTCGCTATCGACTCAAGCGTGCGCTTCTACTGGCAGTGCACGCTCATCTTCGCGATTCTTGCCGTCTCGTCCGCAATTCTCATGAGGATCCGGTCATGAACATACTCATCATGCTCTGGAAGAATCTGCGGCGCGGCTACCAGACCCTGATCTTCCCCGCGCACCCGCGAGTCACCCCGCGCTTCCGCGGACTGGTCCAATTCGATCCCGAGCTATGCACCGGCTGCGCTGTCTGCCGTTTCCGCTGCACCTCGCGCGCCATCGAGTTCAAGGCCGGCAAGGGCGAGTTCACCTGGAGTTACAATCCCGGCCAATGCACATTCTGCGGGCGCTGCGTTGAAGGCTGTACGGAACACGCGCTGAAGGAAGGCCACACCGAGCACGCGCTCTCGCAGCAGGCGGCCGTTCCGCCGGTTTACACCATGCAGGGCGAACTGAAGAAGTCCTTCACCGTGGCGCGCAGGCCGCCCACGCCCAAACCTTCGCCAGCCGTTTCACCCGTAACGGCGGCGGGCGCAGCCGTGCCAAGTACCGCAACTGGAGGCGCACAATGACCGTCCTCGATACCAATCTCGACACCAATCTCGACACCATTCGCGAAAAGCTGGGAACTGCCGAGCCGTGGGTTGAGAGCCGCGGCACTTATTGGCTTGACCCCGGCACCGCGCGCGTCCGCGATGCGGCCTGGGCAATGAATGCCGCAGGGGCCCGCTTCATCACCATCACGGCCTACGAACTTCCCGGCGATGCGGGATTCCGACTCGAATACCACTGGGACCTCGATGGCCGCCTGCTCGGCATTCCATTTCAAATCGCCGGAAACACGACAGAGAGCATTGTGGACATCATCGAGGCCGCGGACTGGATCGAACGCGAAGTCCACGAGGGTTTCGCCATCGTGTTCACGGGCCGCGTGTACGAGCCGCTGATGCTGCGCGAGGGCGACAAACCCGGCGTGAATCTGCGCGTTGCCCCAGTGCAGGACGAGCCCGCTTCCGGCGTGCCCGGGCAAAAGGAGGTCGCAAAATGAGCTACAAGATCCCCATGGGCCCCTACCACCCCGGCCTTGAAGAACCGTACAAGCTCGACATGATCTGCGAAGGCGAGACGGTCAAGGACGCCGAACTCAACATCGGTTTCAACTTTCGCGGCATCGAGCACCTGGCCGAGACGCGCAACTACGTTCAGGTCATCGCGCTCATGGAGCGCGTGTGCGGTATTTGCTCCTTCATTCACACGCTCACGCTCTGCCAGGCCATGGAGAAGCTCGCTGGTGTCGAAGCTCCGCCGCGCGCGCAATACATTCGCGTCGTGATGGCCGAGCTCGAGCGCCTGCACTCCCACGTGCTGTGGGCCGGCATCGCCGCCAAGCTCATGGGCTTCAAGACCATGTTCATGACCTGCTTCGCGCTTCGCGAAAAAGTGATGGACGTCCTGCAGGCCATCTCCGGCAACCGCGTCAACTACTCCATGAACCACGTCGGCGGCGTCAATCGCGACATCGAAGACCCGATCGCGCTCGTGCCCATGATCGACGAGCTGGAGCGCGAGATGATGCGCACCGTGATTCCCATCTTCACCACCAGTTCCACCGCGCGCTCACGCTGCGCCGGCATCGGCGTGCTCACGCACGAAAAAGCTGTCTCCTGCGCCGTCGTCGGACCCACGGCGCGCGCATCCGGCATTCCGCAGGACCTGCGCCGCGACGCGCCCTACGCCGCTTACGCTGAGATGAAATTCGAAGTACCTGTTGAACAGGCCGGCGACGTGCGTGCCCGTCTCTTCGTCCGCGCACTCGAAATCATCGAGAGCTGCAACATCATCCGACAGGCGCTGGCCATGATGGCACCCGGCGAAATCTCGTCGGCGCCCGACAAGCTGGTCTTCGCCACCGGAACGGCCACCAGCCGCGTTGAAGCGCCGCGCGGCGAGGTCATGTACAGCGTCAGCTGGAAAGAAAACTCGCGCAATCCGGCCCGTGTTCACGTGCGCACGCCCACCTATGCGAACATGCCCGCGATACGCTGGATGGTGCGCGGAGCGCGTCTCGCCGATACGCCGCTGATCCAGGCTTCCATCGATCCCTGCTACTCCTGCACCGACCGCTGAAGCCGCCTCCTCAACCTCGGCATGGGTTCCTCCTCCGGACTCCCGGCTCCCTTGTTCTCTTGGTCCCTCGGTCCGTGTTTTTATCGCCGTAAGTCCTCGCGAATGCTCTACTCTGGCTTGTAACGTCGATGAGCAGCTATTTCGTCAGAATTCGGGAAGCGCTGATTCAGGCCTTTCTCCACGATGTTGTCAACACATCGAAGGCGGCGGCCTATTCCGGAATGCTCATGTTCTTTCCCGCCCTCCTGGTGATCACCACGCTTGTGGCTCAGGTGGAAGAGGGGCCCTCCTTCGTGGGCGAAACGCGCACCGTCCTCGAGCAATTTCTCCCCCCGGATACCCTCGATCTCGTTCAGTCCGCCATCCTCAATCACCAGTTCCACTCCGGGCAGCTGATTTTCTCCGCCACTTGCCTCAGCCTTTTCGCGGGATTGGGTGTGATGCTTTCGCTGATGGAAGGGTTTCGCCGCGCCTACCGGCTGCCGCCCGAGAGCTGGACCTTCTGGGGACGGCGTGCCCGCGCGCTGTTGCTGGTGTTCATTGTGCTCATTCCGCTTTCGCTGGCTTCGCTGGCCATCGTTTTTGGCCACCAGATCGAACACTGGATGATCGCGAACGCCAGCCATGACCTGCGCCCCATCGTAATTCACTTCTGGCGCATGGTCCGTTGGGCGGTAACCTTTACTGCCATCCTCGCCGTCCTCACTGCTCTTTACCATTTCGGCACCCGCCGGACGGAGCGCTGGTTCTGGGTCGCGCCCGGCGCCATTGCGGGCACCATCATTTGGTTCCCGGCCACGCTCGCATACGGCTGGTACGTCACCAGCGTCGCCAATTACACCCGGCTCTACGGATCGTTCGCCGCCGGAATCGCCACTCTCGTGTGGCTTTACATCACCTCGTTCAGCGTGCTGCTGGGCGCGGAGCTGAACGGCGCTCTTTATTGGGAACGCCAGAATCAAAACGCAGACGCCTCGACACGTGAGCCGGCCCAGCTTTCCCGCTGATCCGCAAAAGGCTTCGGTTTCTTTGTCGATTCCCTTTGCTCCAACGCTCACCGCTTCTCCGTCTCGGCCAGTTACAATAGAGACAGCCGCGTCCCCTTGCTCCCTTTGACCCGCTGAAAAACACTTTCGACCAACAAGAATCGTGTCTGGAGCCGCCCCCATGTCCTTCGAGAATTTGAATCTGACCGAATCCCCCTCGCAGCGCCGCGCCAAGATTGTCGCGACGCTTGGCCCGGCTTCTAACACCGAGCAAGTCATTCGCGCCATGATTCATGCCGGCGTCGATGTCGTGCGCCTCAATTTTTCCCACAGCACGCACGAGCGGAAGATCGCGGTCATTCAGAAAATTCGCAAAGTGAGCCATGAAGAGAAAAAGCCGCTTTGCATTCTCGCCGACCTGCAAGGGCCCAAGATTCGCACTACTTTGCTCAAGGATCACCAGCCCGTGCTTCTCAAGGCAGGCCACAAGATCACCATCACGCCGCGCGACGTGCCGGGCACCGCGTCCCTGGTGGGCACCACGTTCAAAACGCTCGCTGAAAACGTTGAGCAAGGCTCGCGGATTCTTCTCTCCGACGGCCTCATCGAGCTCCGGGTACACGAGATTTCCGGCGATGACGTGGTCTGCGACATCATCAACGGCGGCATGCTGGGCGAAAGTAAGGGCATCAATCTTCCCGGCGTCCTGGTGCGTACGCCCTCGCTCACTGACAAGGACTCGGAAGATCTCGAGTTCGCGCTGAATCACGGCGTCGACGCCATCGCCGTCTCATTCGTGCGCACCGCCGAAGATGTGAGCCTGGTGCGCAATCGCGTGGCCGCGCATGGCGCCGACACATGGATCATCGCCAAACTGGAAAAGCCGCAGGCCGTCGAGCATCTCGACGCCATCCTGCAAGTGGCGGACGGCATCATGGTAGCGCGTGGCGATCTGGGCGTCGAAGTGCCGCCGGAAAAAGTTCCCGCCATTCAGAAGTACATCATTCGCCGCGCTGCCGAGTATTTCAAGCCGGTGATCACCGCGACGCAGATGCTGGAATCGATGATCGAGAACCCGCGGCCTACCCGCGCCGAGGTCTCCGACGTGGCCAACGCTATTTATGACGGCACCGACGCCGTGATGCTCTCCGGCGAATCCGCCGTGGGCAAGTATCCAGTGGAATCGGTGGAGATGATGTCGCGCATCGTTACAGAGACCGAGCAGCACATGAGGGAAAACCTTGAAGCCGCGCCGCGCGAGCGCCGCAGCGGCCTTTCGATTGCGGAAACCATCTGCGAGGCAACGGCGCACGCCGCCGACGACCTGGATCTGCGCGGCATCGCGCTTTTCACGGAGTCAGGCACCACGGCGCGCCAGCTCTCCAAATACCACCCCACCGCGCCCATCTTCGCGCTCAGTCCGCGTGAGGTCACCGTCAACCGCCTCAACCTGCTCTGGGGCACCACTCCCATCCGCTGTCCCAAGGTGAGCACCAGCGAGGCCATGGTCGAGTGTGCCGAGAATCTACTGGAACGTGGCGGCTACGTGCGCCCGCGCGAGGTCATCGCCATCGTGGCAGGCACCCGCACCAAATCCGGTTCAACCAACTTCCTGCGCCTTCACGTCATGGGTGAAAACTCCGGCGCGCACGCGCATCCCTCCGCATCCGTACAGAGCGCCTCTGCAGGCAAGAAGCGCAGAGCGCGCGCTGTCCAGGCGCAGAAACCGGAATTCTCCGAAGCCGCAAGATCCCTCGCCGCAAAATACTAACCCGGGAATCTTCACGGAGTTGTATTCGACCCCTGCGGCAAATCGGGTACCGCAACCGTAACTCCGGAAAGTTCACTGGCTACGCGGATCGGCTGATCCACTGTTCCATATCGGCGTATTGTTCGCGTCTCCGTTTGGGTTGGCGGCCAAGAGCCGGATTTGTTCGGTACATCGCGATATTCGTTATCGGATGCATCTTCGACGTGCAAGATGTAGTCCCCTTCAGGAACAAAACTGAAGGTAAAGGCACCATCATCCTTCGATAAGGATGTTTGGCCGATGACAGACTTGTCATCAGAACTTAGAAGCGAAAGTGTGCCCCTGTTCAACGAGTGACCGTCATGGGCAGAGACAATAAAACCGCGTACAATGTGCAGCTTGGTAAGAGGAATCTCGATGTCTTGGCCGCTCCTCTCCTCTCCAGTTTTGACCGAAAAGGGAGTTCCATCCTTGCGCCGAGTACCACCGCCGGAGTACGTCGACAGTGAATACACATCGTTCATCGAAACGCTGGTACCGCCGTGATCGTCGACTCTGTATATCGTCTTGGAGATGTGAAGCGTCGCTTCGAGCATGTAATCTCCTCCGGGGAGTCCGCTGATACGATAGTGTCCCTCGTCGTCGGATTGTCCGTAAAAGGAAGTTCTCACGATAGGGTTCGATGGAGGAGAAATCCATTGTCCCTTCCGGTAAATTAGCATCGACAGACGAATTCCACTGGCCGGACTCCCATCGTCGTACAAAACTGTGCCACTGACCACGGCACCGCGGTCAATTGTCACATTCACAGTGACGGGTAGATTCGCTTCTACGCTGATTCGTGGAACGGATTTGAGAATGTTCATTGGGCTAACGTCCTCCGAAGAGGAGGTTGTGTTTCCGTGCACGTACAACGGGGCGAGAGGAAATACATAACCAGGTTGCGACGCGATCACATAGTACGTGCCCGGCGCAACATGTTGCATCACAAAGCTACCGTCCAGTAGCGTTTCCACCGCCTCGCCGCTGAACACCGCGTGCTGTTCCTCGCCGGGGCTAATAGATTCAACAATTTTGGCTGGTTCAAGCACTACGGTCGCCATGCGAGCGGGCGCATTCGTATCGCCACAGTAAACATGGCCGGATACAGTGTTGGCTCCGAGGGGTTTATCTGAACTCTCTTGCTGTGCCGAGCCGGCTGCTACCGATGAGAGACAACACACCACGATCAACCATTTGAACTTCATGATGAAGCACATCCTGGCCGCAATCGAGAATTGATTCTGTGATCCGCGTCACGATGGGAACCTGGAGACAGACGGGACGTTCCCTCCGCCCATGCTCCACGCCGGAAAAGGTGACGCCAGACTTGCTCGCCGATTACCTCTTGAACAGATCGAGCGGGATCGCATCTCCCATCGCCTTGTAGCCGGCCGGGTTCGGATGCAGATGATCGCCGCAATCGAGCGCCGGCAGCAAGTGATCCGGATGCTGAGGGTCGCGCATCACCGCGTCGAAATCGATCACCGCGTCAAAGTGCCCCGCGGCGCGAATCCACGCGTTCACCGCTACCCTGTCGGCCTCGCTCCACGCCCCTGGATGGTAGTATTCCGATCCTGTGTACGGCGTGATGGTGGCGCCGTAAACGCGCAGCCCCTTCGCATGTGCGCGCGCGACGATCTGCTCGTATGCCGCAATCACATGCTCCACCAGAGCGGTATGCTCGTCGGCAGGAACTTCGCCGTTGCGCGCCAGTCCGCCCAGGTCGTTCACACCTTCGAAGACGATCACCCAGCGCACGCCGGCGGGCGCCAGCACGTCGCGATCGAAACGCGCCAGCACATTCGGCCCCAGCCCATCTGTGAGCAGATGATTGCCGCCGATTCCCTGGTTCGATACGCCGACATCCCGCGTCTTCTTCTCAGCCTGCAGCCGCGCGGCCAATCGATCCGGCCAGCGGTCGTTTCCGTTTGTGGTTGCGGCGTGGCCGTCGGTAATCGAGTCGCCCAGGGTCACGACCGTCCCCGCTTCGGACGATGTCTCGACGTCGATCCCGGTGAGCTGATACCAATGATCGACATGTTTTGCGTCGGGTAAATCCGTCGCGCCCACCGCGTCGCCATGCTCGTAGTACGAAGTGGATCGCGAACCCGGATGCCCTGTCTCCGGCTCAGGCGGCGCGTCCAGATGAAACGACACGGCAATGTCCGACAACGGCGCTACCGCGACCTTGAGCGGATCAGACACATACTCCGCGCCCGGCGGAATTGTCACGTCCGGTTTGCCCGCGAAGGTCAGTGCGTAGTCGCTCTTGGGATCAATCGCCGCAGCTCTGGGCGAAACCGCGTGCGCCACGTGCACCGACGTAAAGTGCAGCGCCTTCGTTCCGAATGCGTTCGACAAATGCACGCGCAGCGCCGAGCCGCCCAGCGACAAATGAACGATCTGCCGCAAGGTCGCATCGCGCATATCATCCGTGGGCAGTGCGTTCTGCGGCTCGGGAATCTGCTGCGATGTTCCCCAGCTCTCCACCCACGCCTCTCCCTTGCCTCCGCCCTTCTCGGCCCACGTGCAGGTTGCCATTGCCAACAACCCTGCTAACAACGCGATCTTGGCAGTCTGTCTCATGGTGATGATTTAGTATGATCCTCGAAGAAATTCTAACCCCTGCAAATCGCAGCAAGCATTTTATTCCGGAGCGTGCCCATGCATTCCTGCCTCAAACCCGTCATTATCGCCTTCACATTCGCCGCAGCTTCCGCGCTCCTGGCGCAGACTCCCTGCACCCCGGTCACTTTCACCGCCGATCAGGATCACCAGAACATGATGGATCAGCTCGGCATCAAGACGCTTCGCCCAGGCTGGAGCGGGAACGAAAACGCTCCGAACCACGCCAACTACGACGAATCGAAGGCCAATCCCTATCCCAACGTTCCCGATCCGCTCACGATGAATGACGGCCGGAAGGTGACGACTCCGGAAATGTGGTGGAAAGATCGCCGCCCTCAGCTCGTCGACATGTATTCGAAATACGTCTATGGCTTCGTGCCCGCCAACGTCCCCAAGGTTACCTGGACCGTCACGGCTGTCGATCACGAATTCATCGGTTTCACGCCGGTCATCGCCAAGGATCTTGTTGGCGAAGTGGACAACTCAGGTTGCTCCGCCATCAGCGTCAAGATTCACATGACGGTCGTCACGCCGGCGAATGCCAAAGGCCCTGTTCCCGTGCTCATGGAGTTCACCCGCGCCGGCTTCCCGAATCCCAACGAGCCGCGCGGCGAAGAACTCGACAAGATCAACACGGCCATGAAGGCGGAGCTCCTCAAGCAGGATCCGTCCTTGCAGCAGGTCTTCGCGGCCCACCCTGCGTGGGAGCCATTCCAGGAAGCCCCGTTCTTTGTGCCTCCGCAGTTGAACGCGGACGGCGATCCGCCCAATGAATGGGAGCTGGTGGCCGCGGGCTGGGGCTTCGTGCGCTTCGATCCCGCCAGCGTGCAGGCCGACAACGCCGAGGGCCTTACCCGCGGCATCATCGGCCTCGTCAACAAAGGCCAGCCGCGCAAGCCGGACGATTGGGGCGCGCTGCGCGCATGGGCCTGGGGCGCTGACCGCGGGCTCGACTATCTTGAGACCGATTCCGCCGTCGACGCGAAACACGTGGGCATCGAAGGCGTTTCGCGCTACGGCAAAGCCGCACTCGTCACCATGGCTTACAACGATCGCTTCGCCATGGTGCTCGTCGGCTCGTCAGGCAAAGGCGGAGCCACGCTGCTGCGGCGCAACTACGGTGAAGGCGTAGAGAATCTCGCCACCGGCGAGTACTACTGGTTGGACGGCAACTTCATCAAGTACGACGCTTCTGAAGCCTCGTTCGGCAGCTTGACCCCCGGCGATCTTCCTGTGGACTCGAATGAGCTGATTGCGCTCTGCGCGCCGCGGCTCACCTTCATCAGCTACGGCATTCCTGAAAAAGGCGACGCGCATTGGCTCGATCACCAGGGCAGTTGGATGGCCACGGTCGACGCCAGCCGCGTCTTCACGCTGCTCGGCGCCAAGGGCCTTGGCGTCACGGACGATTACAAAACGGCCAAGATGCCGCCCGTCAATGACGGTTTGCTCGACGGCCAGCTTGCCTGGCGCCAGGATGACGGCGGCCACACCGACGCGCCGAATATGAAGTGGTTCATTCAGTGGGCCGACAAATTCATCGGCCACACGCCGGGGCAATAATCCCCATTGAAAACGACGAGCGGCAGACGATCCTCGTCCGCCGCTCCGGTCTTTCACCTGACCCCTGAAACCTGACTCCTGATCCCTCGCCTTCAGTCGTCGTCCGGCGGCCCGGTGTCCACTTCGTGCAGGATGTGTTCCGCAGTAACCTTGCTGCGAATCGCCACAAACGGGGCCGGTTTCTGCGTGTAATCAAAGCAGTCGCTGAATGCGTCGGTTCCCGCGTCGCGCGCGCCCAGCGTGCCTAGATCGAAGTTATGCTCGATGAACGCGATGAAGCCGCTGGCTTCGTGGAAATGATGCGTGACGTATCCGTGTTTTGCATACGGCGAAACGATGAGCAGCGGGACGCGGAACCCCGGCCCCATATCGTCCACTTTGGTCGGCGCAACATGGTCGTACCAACCGCCCCAGTCGTCCCATGAGATAAAGATCGCCGTCGAATCCCAATACGGGCTGTTGCCAATGGCATTGACGATCGCGGCGATCCAGGCCGGACCTTCGTTCCCCGATCCCGGATGGTCGGAGTGCGACCAGTCGGGCACGACCCACGTTACCTGGGCCAGCTCGCCGGCTTTGATGTCGACCAGCACACGGCGCGACGGCGAGATCACGTTTTCATTCCAGTCTTTGCCGAAACGAATGTGCCGGATGGCCTGGTATGCCGAAAGTTCGAAGAAGTGGTCGCCGCTTCCGGGAGCGTAATAGCGCCACGTCACGCCCTTCTGGTCCAACAGATCGGCGGTCGTCACGTAATCGAAGCAGGGAAAAACACCGGGCAGTTCTGTGCCATTCGGTCCCATCAGGGCGGCCGTCGTTCCCGGAGCCGCGTCGCAGCCCCACACCGAGCTGTTGGGATTCTCGACCACTTTTCCCGATTGCCCGGCGATCATGTACTGGTGCGCCACAAAGCTGGGCCCGGTATTGGACTGGAACATGCGGTCGCCGATCACATATTGCTGGGCCAGCGTCCAGTACTCTTCCACATCTTTCCGGGGAACGTACGAGTACGGCAGCAGCGAGCCGGACTGTGCGAAGCCATCCATCTGTCCGTAGTCCCAATCTTCCATCCACCGCGTGTGCGAGTGGCTCAGGTCGCGTGAGTCGCCCAGCGAAACCTCTTTGAGCGGCACCAACTCATTCCCGTTCATCCCGCCTTGAACTGTGTCGGCGCCGGGAAAGCCATTGAACAGATTGTCGAAGCTGCGGTTCTCCTGCATGATCACGACGATGTGCTGAATGGGTGAACCGGGAATTGGCGAGACAGTGCTTTCGGGCACAGGCGGCGAGGGAGACACCGCGATAAGGGATCCTCCGCAACCGATGAGCCCCGCAAAGATCCATGCGCCGGCCGCCGCGACAATCGCCGGCGACACACCAATGCACAACCGCCGGCTCACACGCGACCTCGGCGCTCTCCCCGGTCTCGAATGTCCTCTGCTCATTTCTCCCGACTGCCGCACGAACCAGCCGCGATACTACGCCTGGTTTTTAGGTATCTAAGTGATTTTAGTCACTCGATTACAACTCCGTTACATTTCTTCGGGGTCTTCAGCAAATTCTTTGGTTTCTGGATTTTGGTTACCAGCGGCGCAGGTCTGGAGCGAAGCAGTTCCCTGAAGGCAGGCTGAGGACGATGATCGCGCGCGCCGTCGAGGAGCAGAACAGCAGACCGGCGGCCACGCCTGCTCAGCCCGGCTCTGGCGGCGGAGATTGAGGGTTTATGCCGTTTCGGGCGGGCCACGCCACATTGGCACGGCCCAGCACGGTAGCACACCCTGCCCCTCCCGCACAAGACTTGCAATTCCCCCCGATGCCCCGTACTATCCGCATTAGAAACCGGCCTGCAAAGCAGGTGGGTAGTCAACGCTGGTTGAACCAACATTCAATGAACAGGGGCTCGACTCGACAATCGGTTCTGTGTGCAGTGTCCGCCAGTCCGGAATGCCTAATGAACCGCGGAGAGCTCCACCGTCTTAGGACGGGTTCACCGGCGCATTACCCACGGCCCAGCGGGTCGGCTTCTACTTTCTGCTGCATCCCGGCTTATTTCCATGCTTGAGCTGCGCCCCAATTGCGAGTGCTGTAACAAGGATCTGCCCCCCGATGCGGCGGACGCGATGATCTGCACTTTCGAGTGCACGTTCTGCAGCGATTGCGTTCGAAACAAGTTGCACGGGCGCTGCCCCAACTGCGGCGGCAACCTCGCGCCGCGCCCCATCCGCCCGGCGGCCAAATTGCACAACAATCCGGCATCAACGACTCGTGTTTACCACCCAGACGGCTGCGATCAACGTGCGCTCTCTGGGGGCGCGTCCCCTCAATAGCACGCCCACGCCGCTAACTCCGCAAGCCCCGCTGCCTTATTCTGTCTTTACGTGCATCCCGTCCTCTTCCACATCGGATCCATTCTGATCCCGTCCTATGGCGCGATCACCGCGTTTGGCGTTCTTGTGGGACTGATCCTGGCGCAACGCACCACGCGCATCGTGCATGTGGATGCCGGAAAAATCTGGAATCTCTGCATCTTGAGCCTGTTTGCCGCGCTGGCCGCCGCGCGCTTGCTCCTCGTCGCCGCCAACTGGGGCGCGCTCCGCAGCCATCCCGCCTGGCTGCTCGGGCTGGCAATAGTGCATCATCCGCTGCTCGCTTGCATCGGCGCCCTGGCCGGCGCCGGTTGCGCCGCATGGTACGCGTGGCGCAGCAAGCTTCCCTTTCGCGCCACGGCAGACGCGCTGGCCCCACCACTCGCCGCGGCTCTCGTATTCGAGCAACTCGGTGCCCTTGCCGCTGGCTCCGGTTACGGTGCCGACGCCGGACCTCAAGTGGGCTGGGCCATCATTTACACCAACCCTATGGCCGCAATCTGGAGCGGCACTCCTCTCGGCGTTCCGCTGCATCCGGTGCAGGCTTACGCCGCACTCGCTTTTCTTGCGCTGGCCGTTCTGCTCTGGGTTTGGCTGCCCCTTGAGCGCCGCCCGGGCGACGTGGCCGGCCTGTGGCTCATAGGAGCCGGCGTGGCCATTTACTTTACCGAGTTTTGGCGCGACTGGGTGGGCCGCGGCTCACTCTTTGATGGCGCAATCGACGGGCCACAGATTGCATCGGTCTTTCTCGTGCTTGTCGGAGCGCTGACGCTCCGCGAGGGCAAGAAAAATCAACTCGAAGACAAAAGCGCACAACCAGCCGACGCACAACCCTCGCCGGCAAACCGGGGAACAGCATGAGCCCCGAGCGCCCTGCGAGTCTTGTTCGCACCATTGCCGCTCCTGCCGACACGCACGGCCAGCGCCTTGACGCTTTCCTCGCGACGCAACTCGATGGCGTGAGCCGTTCGCGCGTGCAGTTGCTCCTCGATCAGGGCGATGTGCTGGTGAACGGCGTTCGCGTGAAAGCTTCGCTCAAGCTGCGCGGTGGCGAGCAAATCACCATTACCGGCGATCCACATCCCGCGCCGCTCAAAGCCGTCCCCGAGGCGATTCCGCTCGACATCGTCTACGAAGACGACGATCTCGCCGTCGTCAACAAGCCCGCAGGCATGATGGTGCATGCGGGCTCTGGCGAAAATGAAAGCGCGCGCAGCAGCGGAACCCTCGTCAATGCACTGCTTCACCGTTTCAAGGCGCTTTCGTCGACGGGCGGCGACTTGCGTCCCGGAATCGTTCATCGTCTCGACAAAAGCACCAGCGGGCTGATCATCGTCGCCAAAAACGACCGCGCTCATGCCGCTCTTGGCGCGATGTTCTCCGGTCGCCACGTCAAAAAAACTTACATCGCGCTGGTTCACGGGTCTGTCGCGCGCGAAAAAGGCACCATCAGCGCGGCGGTCAGCCGCGATCCCATCCGGCGCACCCGCATGACCACGCGGCCCAGCGAAAACGCGCGCACCGCGATCTCTCACTATGAAGTCGTGCGGCGCCTGAACACACGTTTTGGCAAATTCACTCTGGTCCAGGTGCGCATTGAAACCGGCCGCACCCACCAGATCCGCGTGCACATGGCCTCCATCGGCCATCCCGTCGTTGGCGACTCGCTCTATGGCGGCGCGGGACAATTGACCGAGCAAACCGCCGCCGGGGGCACCCGCACCGCCGGCAAAAAACCTGACCTGGAACGCCTCAGGCTCGGCCGCAATTTTCTTCACTCCGCAAAGCTCGAATTCGCGCATCCGATCACCGGCAAACTGCTTCAGCTTGAAGCGCCGCTGCCTGACGAGCTGACCGCTTTCCTTACTCGCCTCGAGTCCGTCTAAGCGTCTAGACCTCCGCCACAAGCCTCGTTCGCTCCCCCGCTGACGAAAGTACCTGAAAGGTCAATCCCCGCCGCCATACAGACAGTGCGGCGATTGTTAGAATGAGAAGTGATGAACAAACAGCTTTCCACGCCTCCATCCGCAGCCCCGGCGCGGCTCGGGCGTTTCTCCTCGCTTGCCCTGGCGGTCGCGCTCTGCTCTGCAGTTGCAATTGCCCAGCAGCCCGCGCCCAGCGCAGGCGGCCAGGCTGCCCAACCGGCAGCCCAACCGCCGGCTCAGCCCACGGCGCAGCCAGCTCCGGGACCCGGGTCAAATACCGACTCCGGCGCGCCGACGTTTCATGTCGGCGTCAACGAAGTCAGCCTCATCTTTACGGTCTCCGATAAGCACGGCCACTACGTCCCCAACCTGGGCCAGAACGACTTCGCCCTGCTCGACGATCAGAAAGCTCCGGAGCGCGTCAACTCTTTCCATCAGCAGATCAATCTGCCGCTCCGCGTCGGCATCGTCATTGACGCCAGCACCTCCATCCGCTCCCGCTTCCAGTTCGAGCAGGAATCGGCCACTGAGTTCTTGCTCCAGGTGCTCAAAGCAAAGAACGACCGCGCGTTCGTCATGGGCTTCGACGTCACGCCGACCGTGACCACGGATTGGACCAACGATCAGGACGCTCTGGAAACCGGAATCAACAAGTTATCGCCCGGCGGCGGCACCGCCCTCTTTGATGCCGTTTATGTCGCCTGCCGCGACAAGCTCGGTACTTCGCGCGGCCCCGAGCCCGTGCGCAAGGCCATCATTCTCATCTCTGACGGCGAAGATAATCAGAGCCGCGTTTATCTCCCTGAAGCCGTCAAGGAATGTGAGCGCGCCGAAACCATCATCTACGCCATCAGCACCAACTGGACGCCCAGCCGCGGAGAGGGCGATAAGGTCCTTCAGGAACTCGCCGACCAGACTGGCGGCGAAGTCTTCTTTCCACCCTCCGTCGAAGAGATGGCCACGAGCTTCAAAGACATCGAAGAGGAACTGCGCAGCCAGTATGCGCTCGTCTATACTCCCGCCAACTTTGTTGCCAACGGCGCTTACCGAACGATCTACCTATACTGTTACGACCGCCGCTACTCCGTGCGCGCCAAGAAGGGCTATTTCGCCACTGGCCAGTAAACCGGCACCGCCGCGGTCACACTGCTCAGTTGCATTCACCATGTTTTCCGGAGAGCGCGATCTTTATTCGCGCTCTTTCTGTTGATCCCGCCGATTTTCCCGCACTTCATTTCCCGATTCAGGACGATCGTGCACCCTGCTGTCCCAAACTGAATCGGTCCCGCGCTCCCGGACTCCCTTCCTCATCCATTTCCCCTCATCGCACGATGAACTAAACACGGGTGCTTCAGGTCATCCGACAAACTATCTATGGAGCGAGGGATTCGAGGTGATCCGTCAGGCAATATCGTGCGACATCTGCGCTTCGGAGAAGCGGCAAACCAACCATTGGTTTGTCGCTTACGAGCAAGCCGGAGAGCTGCGTGTCAGCGGCTGGAGCTCACGCCACAAATTGCGCCCTGGCTCGAAGCATCTCTGCGGACAAACCTGCCTGCACAAGCTGGTGGATGAATTCATGGCCAAAGCCATCGCCGTGCGTGCCCAGCGCCCGGTCGACGAGCCGGCTGATGAAATTGCCCCTGCCCCACCAGCCGTATGCGACGCCAGCCTCACCTCCGATGCGGCCTACGTCGACTCGGCTAGCCCCGATATCGCCAACCATGTTATAGCCGACATCGATCTCGAGTCGTCGGCTCGCATCGTCACTCCGCCTGCGATCGCACTGCCCGCGCCTGTTCCGCCCAGGCCCATATATCGGCTCCAGCCTGATGTCACGCCTCCCGCGCCGCCTCAACCGTTGACGCCCCGGCCTGCCTATCGGCCTCAACCAGAACTGGTGCCTCCGCGCCCGCATCCTGCGGAGTATGTTGCTCCGCCCGAAGAGTCGCCGCGCTTCGCCTCGCGCAATTGGCGCGCTGAAGCATGGGAGCGCGAACGCGAGCGCGAGCAGCGCGCCATGGGAAAGCATCCCGACGTCGCCACCCGCCGCGCCTCGAATGCTTGATTGTTTTCCGGATCGCAGAAGGGATTGCCTTATGTTGTTCGATTTGGCCTTGGCTCTACTGGCGCTGCTCCCGTTGTTCACACACGCTCGTCGCCGCAGCCCATAATCCGCTTGAAGTCGCTCTCTCCGAGAATGCAAATATGCTGTCCACCGTTGATGAGCATTTCGGCTTTTCTGTGCTTCGTGCTTTTCTCACTTCCAAACCTCAGAATGTCCCGATCACCTACAACGAGCATCGTCGTGTGCTTCGTCACTCCGTCATGCACACAGCATCCCGCCGCCAAAGCAGCTTCCGCCGCACTTTCGCGCGAAATCGACAATGAACCCGTGAATACTACAACCTCTCCGAATAGCCGTCCATCTGGGCTTCCAGATCGTTTGACATGCTCCGGATAAGGTCCGCCACTGTGGTCGGCATGCCCTGCCGAGTGAATCGTATGTCGAACACGTACCAACCACTCCTCAGGGCTGAGGCCCGTGATCTCAATGGCCCGAAGCACGAGCAAACCGGCGCAGCGAGCGTCCTCGAGCGCGTCGTGTGCACGATACTCGATCCCGAGCCGAGCGGCGATCTTCGGAAGTGAGTAACCATAACAAGCAAATTCCGGCCAGGCGACTCTCGCTACCCTTGCGGAGTCGAGCCACTTGCAACCACATTCCGCCAGGTTCGAACGCGAACAGGCGCGCTCTAGCGCCGCTCGGTCGAACGGAGTGTGGGATACCACGATCATTTCTTCCAAACGGGAGGCAACCTCGGGAAAGACACTACACCAATTCGGGGCGTCCCGTACGCTGATTTCGTCTATGCCATGGATCGAAATATTGAAAGGGCTGAAGTAGTCTTCCGGGTTAACCAGAGACTCCCAAGCTTCAACCAAGGCGCCCTCGCAGAAGGAAGCGATCCCAACCTGGCAAATACTTGATAAATCAGGATTGGCTGTCTCAACGTCTATAACAACAAAATCTGTGCCCACACTTCCCCCTGCAACTCAGACAGTAGGCTAAAGAGATATGCCTGATTATCACTCAGAAGCGTGCGCCGCGCTACCCCGCCAGCATTGCCAGCAGCCCTGCCTCGTCAATCACCGGAACCTTGAGCTCGCGCGCTTTGTCGAGCTTCGATCCGGCTTCCTCTCCCGCCACCACGTAGCTGGTTTTCTTGCTCACCGAACCAGCGGTCTTTCCGCCAGCCGCCTCTATTTTTTCTTTCGCATCTTCGCGCGTCAGGTTGGGCAGCGTTCCTGTCAAAACAAACGTCAATCCGGCGAGCTGCGTGGAGCGCTGCTTCTTCTCCGCCGTCATGTCCACGCCGGCATCTTGGAGCCGCTTCACCAGGTTGCGATTTTCCTTGTCCGCAAAGAACTCCAGGATCGCCTGCGAGATGCGCGGACCGACCTCTTCCACGCGCTCCAGTTCCTCGGCCGAAGCCGCCATCAGCGCTTCGATCGTCCCGAACTCCTGCGCCAGCAACTCCGCAGTGCGCTCGCCCACAAAGCGAATGCCCAGCCCCATCAGCGCCCGCGCCAGTCCCGCGCGCTTCGATCTTTCAATCTCCGCAAGCAGCGTGCGCGCCGACTTCTCCGCGAAGCGTTCCAGGTCAACGAGCTGTTCCTCGGTGAGCGAATACAGATCGGCTACGCTGTGCACCAGTTCCCGGTCGAGCAATTGCTGTACGGCAGCGTCGCCCAACCCTTCAATGTTCATCACTCCGCGGCTGGCAAAGTGCAGTAGGCTCTCGCGCAACTTGGCCGGGCAGTCGGCATTCACGCAGCGCCAGTCGGCCTCGCCTTCCGCACGCACAACCTTGCTTCCGCACTCCGGGCATTTCAAAGGAAACTCAAACGTGCGCTTCCCTCGGGGGTGATCCTTATCCTCCACCACTTCCACGATCTTGGGAATCACGTCTCCGCCGCGCTCCACCTTTACGTAGTCTCCGAGCTTGAGTCCCAGCCGCTCGATAAAATCCGCGTTGTGCAGCGTGGCTCGACTCACGGTCACGCCGCCGACAAAAACCGGCGTCAACATGGCCGTCGGCGTGAGCTTCCCAGTGCGGCCCACGGTGATCATGATGTCCTCAAGTTTGCTGATCGCCGACCGCGCGGTGAACTTGTACGCAATGGCCCAGCGCGGCGCGCGCCCCGTATACCCCAGCCGCTGCTGCGTCGCGTGCGCATCCACTTTCAGCACCACGCCGTCGATCTCGTAGCCCAGCGTCGCTCGTTTGCTTTCCGCGTCGTCGATGAATTTCATCATTCCATCGACATTCTTCACGCGTTCCCGATGCGGATTCACGCGAAAGCCGAGCTTGGTGAGCGCGTCGAGCGTAGCCGTCTGACCGGCGGCGAAATATTCGCCGTTGACGAGCAGAAAATACGCGAAGAAAACCAGCCGCCGCTTGGCAACGATAGACGAATCGAGGGTGCGCAACGTGCCTGCGGCGGAGTTGCGCGGATTCACGAATGCCGGCAGCCCTTCGCGCTCGCGCTCCTCATTCATCTGCACAAAAGCCGCCGCCGGCATCACCACTTCGCCGCGTACTTCAAAGCCCTGGGGCACTCCGGCCTTTTTCAGTTTTTCAGCGGAGATCGAAAGCGGAATGCTGCGAATGGTTCGAATGTTTGTGGTGACGTCTTCGCCGGTCTGCCCGTCGCCGCGTGTCAGACCCGCCGTCAACCGCGACCCGATTCTGCCGGATTCCGCGCCGCCCGGTTCATAACTAAGAGCCACGCTCAGTCCGTCGAGCTTCAGCTCCGCCGTGTATTCCACCGGCAGCTTGCCCGCCAGCTCGTGCACGCGCCGGTCCCAGTCGGCCAGCTCCTCGGCGGAGTAGGCGTTGTCGAGCGACAACATCGCCCGTGAGTGCTGCGCCTTCTCGGAATCCCTCGGCCGGCTTGCCGCCCACGCGCTGCGTCGGCGAATCCTGAGTCACCAGCTCGGGATGAGCGGCTTCCAGCTTCTTCAGCTCGTTCATCAGCGCGTCGTATTCGGCGTCGCTGATTTCCGGCGCGTCCAGAACGTAGTACAAATGTTCGTGACGACGAAGTTCGTCCCGCAGCTTTTCGATCTTTTTCGCGGCGCTCGTCTCGGCCATAGCTACGAATTATAGTGACCCGCGGGGCCATTGCTTTATGTAGCACCGAGCTTCTGCTTTATGTAGCGCCGGGCTCCTGCCCGGCTGTCGTGCGGGCGTCCTCGCCCGCACTTAGCCCCGCTAACTCCGCTTACTTCAGCCCACGATTCTTCAGCAACGGCTCAATCGTCGGCTCTCCGCCCAACCACGCATCGTACATTTTCTGCAAGTCCTCGGTATTGCCGCGCGAAAGCACCATCCGCCGGAACCGGTCGCCATTGGCGCGCGTCATTCCGCCATGATTCTCAAACCACTGGTAGGCATTGTCGTCCAGCATCTCGCTCCACGTGTACGCGTAATAGCCGGCCTGGTAGCCTTCCTGCCAGATGTGCAGAAAATAGCTGGAGCGATAGCGCGGCGGCACGTAGCTAATCAACAAATGCTTCCTCTCCAGCGCTTCCTTCTCGAAAGTGTCGGGATTCTCAAGTGGCGCGCTGGCCGGTAGCGTGTGCCACTCCAGATCGAGCTCCGACGCCGCAAGAATCTCGGTAAAGTCATAACCCTGGTTGAAAGTCTTGGCCTTCACGATCTTTGCCGCTAACTCGGCCGGCATCGGCTCGCCGGTCTTGTAGTGGCTGCGCGTAATGCGCAAAAACCGCGGGATTGCTGGCCCAATGCTCATTGAACTGCGAAGGAAACTCGACGAAATCGCGCGGAACTGCCGTGCCCGACAAAGCTCGGATACTCGGTGTCGGCAAACATGGCGTGCAGCGCGTGGCCAAACTCGTGGAACATCGTGGTCACATCGTCGAAGCTGAGCAGTGCCGGCTGCCCCGGAGCCGGCTTCTCGAAGTTGGCCACGTTGTACACCACGGGCAGCGTGCCCAGCAGTTTCGACTGGCCCACCAGCGAGTCTTCCCACGCCCCGCCATTCTTGTTGTCGCGCTTGAAGTAGTCGCAGTACCACAGCGCCAGAGGCTTGCCGTCGGCATCATAAACATCGAACACGCGCACATCCGCCTGCCAAACCGGAAGGTCCTTGCGCTCCTTGAAGGTGAGCCCGTACAACTCGTGCGCTGCGAAGAAGACGCCCTTCTCCAAAACGTTGTTCAGCTCGAAGTACGGCTTTACCTGCGACTGGTCGTAATCGTATTTCGCTTTGCGCACCTGCTCGGCATAGAACTCCCAGTCCCACGGCTCAACCGTGAAATCTCCGCCTTGGGAATCGATCAGCGCCTGAATATCTTTTGCCTCTCTCGCCGCCTTCGCGGTCGTGGCCGGAACCAGCGCGTCCAGAAAATGAATGGCGGCTTCCGGCGTTTTGGCCATCTGGTCGGTCAAATCCCACGCCGCATAATTCGGGTAGCCAAGCAGCGCGGCCTTTTGCGCGCGCAATTGCGCCAACCGCGCCAGCGTGGCGCGTGTGTCGTTCGCGTCTCCGCGTTCGGCCCGGTTCCAGGAGTTCTCAAAAATCGCCTGCCGCGTGGCGCGTTCTTTCAGGAAAGCCAGATCGGGCTGCTGCGTGGTGTTTTGCAGCGGCAACATCCAGCCCTGCTGTTTATGAGCTTTCGCTTCTTCCGCTGCCGCGGCGATCTGCCC
Organism: uncultured Acidobacteriaceae bacterium; assembly: GCA_963813015.1. Lineage (GTDB taxonomy): Bacteria > Acidobacteriota > Terriglobia > Terriglobales > Acidobacteriaceae > Telmatobacter. The sequence goes on along the minus strand of CAWEXN010000002.1, from coordinate 33,330 downwards.
TTCGCTCAGCCCGGCCAGCGCGCTGCGGTCCTGGGTCGAATACGCGCCCGCAGCCCCAGCGGCTAGCAGCTTGGTCATGAAAGTGTTTTCGAGCGTCGATTCTTCTTCGTCGAGCTTTTTCAGTTTCTCTTTGTCCGAATCCGACAGGTTCGCGCCCGCCTTCACAAACTGCTGATACTGGTATTCCACCAACCGCAACGATTCCGCATCGAGCCCGAGCGATGCGCGCTGGTCGTAAATCGTCTTGATGCGCGCGAAGAGTTTGGGGTTCAGATCAATCGCGTCAGCCAGAGCGGCCGTGCGCGGCGCTTCGTAATCCTGAATCTTTTCCAGCTCCGGATCGGTATTCGCCTGCGTCACCAGGGTGAAAGCCAACCATGCGCGGTCATACAGCTGACCCGACCGCTCCAACGCCACGAGCGTGTTTTCAAAGGTCGGCGCCGCAGGGTTGTTGGCGATGGCATCAACTTCCTTGAGCTGTTGCGCCATTCCAGCGTCAATCGCCGCCTGGTAGTCGCTGTCCTTGATCTTGTCGAACGGCGTTGTCTGAAAAGGCAGCGTGCTGGTCGCGTAAAACGGATTGCTCGGCCCGAAATTGCCGGCTGCGCCCTTGGTCTGAGCGCCGCAAACTCCCGCGGCGCTGATTCCCAGCAGAAGAATGATGGTTGTTCCTGAAATTCTCCTCTTCCCATGATTCATGAAGGATTGCAACATGACAGTAAGGCCCCTCAAAAGCCAACCAACCATTGTAAGTGAATTGAACAGCGGCGGCGAGCAGGCTCTAGAATGGGAACCACAAGCCTTCCGCCGCGCGGCCGGAGAATCTCTAGCGGCCGCTGCGAATGGAATCCTGGAGAATCGACACGCGATGACGACCACCGCAATTGCCCCTCAAGCCCGCACGCACGCCGAAAACCTCGATCAACTCGCCTCTGTTGCCGTCAACGTCGGCCTCGGTCTCAAGCCCGGACAAGAACTGGTGATGACCGCATCGGTTGACACGCTGCCCCTGGCGCGCCGCATCACCGAGCAGGCTTATCGCGCCGGCGCGTCACTCGTCACCACGTTGCTCTCGGACGATGAGTCCACGCTGCTGCGCTACCATCACGCGCCCGACGCGAGCTTCGACCGCGCCGCCAAGTGGCTCTACGACGGTATGGCCGAAGCCTTCAAGAGCGGCTCCGCGCGTCTTGCCGTTGCCGGCGCGAATCCCAGTCTGCTTTCGAACGAGGATCCCGACAAGGTAGGCCGCGCCAATCGCGCGCTCTCGCAGGCGTATCGCGGGGCGCTCGAGCTCATCACGCGCCACGAGATCAACTGGACCATTGTTGGCGCCGCCACTCCCGCCTGGGCCGCGGCCATGTTTCCCAACGATCCACCCGATGAAGCCATGGCCAAGCTGTGGGACGCGATCTTTTTCACCACGCGCATCAACTCGCCCGACCCCGTCAGCGCGTGGAAGGCGCATGACGCAGATCTGCACAAGCGTTCTGCGTTCCTGAACGACAAGCGCTATTCGGCGCTGCAATATCGTGGACCCGGCATTGATTTTCGACTCGGCCTCGCCGACGATCACGAGTGGCTCGGTGGTGGCACCACCGCGGGCAACGGCAACTACTGCATCCCCAACATGCCTACGGAAGAAGTCTTCACCACGCCGCACAAGGACCGCGCCGACGGCATCGTCACCGCCAGCAAGCCGCTATCGCATCTGGGCACCATGATCGAAGGTATTCAGGTCCGCTTTGAGCACGGCCGCATCGTTGAGGCCCACGCCACGCGAGGCCAGGAAGTCCTCGAAAAACTCATCGACACCGACGACGGCGCGCGCCGCCTGGGTGAAGTGGCGCTCGTTCCCCACTCTTCTCCCATCGCGCAGAGCGGGCTTGTCTTCTTCCACACGCTCTACGATGAAAATGCCGCCTCGCACATCGCGCTTGGCCAGTCGTATTCCTCGTGCCTGATCAACGGAGACAAGCTCACGCCCGACGAACTCGCGGCGCGAGGCGCGAACTCCAGTCTCATTCATGTCGACTGGATGATCGGCTCGGCCGAACTCGACATTGACGGCATCACCCCGTCGGGCGTTGCCGAGCCGCTGATGCGCAAGGGCGAATGGGCTTAGCTCACTCACACATTTATGGAGCCAGTCACTCACTTCCTTACCGGCGCATGTTTGAGCCGCGCCGGATTCAATCGCAAGACCGCCTACGCCACGCTTGCGGCCGTTTTGGCCGCAGAGGCTGCCGACCTCGACATCTTTTGGGGATTGGCCGGCCCGGTTGACGAGCTGAAGCACCATCGCGGCATCACGCACACCTTCTGGGCCGTGCCCGTAATTGCGGGCGCTGTGGTTGGAGCGGTGGCCTTGCTGCATCTCTGGCGCGAAAAGCGCCGTCGTCGTGCCGCGACGGACTCTGCTCAACCCGAGGCATCCGTCCAAAACGCAAAAGCGCCCACGGCGCCGCCCACGGCGCATTGGGGTTGGCTCTACCTCACCGCCTGCGTCGCCGCGCTCAGCCACATCCTGCTCGACTGGACCAACAACTACGGCGTCCGTCCGTTCTTCCCGCTCAATTCACACTGGTACGCCGGCAGCTTCATGTTCATCATCGAGCCGATTCTCTATGGGATTTTCTTTCTGGCGTTCGTCATTCCCTGGCTGCTGGGTCTTGCCGATCGCGAGATCGGCGCGCGCCGCACGCAATTCCGCGGTCAGGGCTGGGCCATCTTCGCTCTCGCCGGAATGCTGGTTCTGGGCTGCGTGCGCTGGGCTGAGCACGCGCAAGCGCTGGCCATGCTCGGCAACACCAATCTCGCCTCCGAGCCGGCGCGGCGCACTGCTGCCGAGCCATACCCCGTGAATCCCTTCCGCTGGCACTCGATCCTTGAGACGCCAGACTTCTACCAGACCGCCGAGATCAACACCTGGACGGACAACATCGACAGCGACTCTCAGCGCGACGTGCTCTACAAGCCGGCCGATACGCCCGCAGTCGAAGCCGCCAAGCGAACCCCGTTGGGCCAGGTGTATCTCGACTGGGGAACGTGGGCCGTGGTCCGCGACGTGGGCCAGGAATCCGCGCCCGGAATGGACCCTCCCAAGCTTCCGCCGAACCGTAACTGGACGACCGTCGAGTTCACCGACCTTCGCTTCGACTATCCGTTCCTCGGTACCCGCGGCGCATCAACGGCCGCGTCCGCCCGCTCGCCGCTCACCGGCTGGGTTTATATCGTCGACGGCCGTGACGACGCCGGCGAGGCCATGAACGGCCGCGAACAACATTAGGAAAGCAGCGCGGATACCTTGCTCTCGTAGCGCCGGCGTCCTCGCCCGGGGTCCCCAACGACAGGTCCTCGTCGTTGGGGTGGCTCGCCGGCTGTCGTGCGGGCGTCCTCGCCCGCACTTGTCCATTTGCCTATCAGGCCGCGAACAACGGTAGAAAGTTTGTTCCCATGCAAAATATTCTTCACCTCGTGGAACGCTTTGGGTTGACCGCGCCGCCTCTGGACCGCAGAATAGATGCAGTCCCCTGATTCTTGGGACCGCCGTTTCAGGCCGAGACTCTTCGGCCCATTCCAATGAGGTGGTCATGGTTGCTTACCTGCTCCTGCTGGTTGCCGTATTGTCCCGCGTAATTCCGCACGCCGGTTGGTGGAACTTTACCGCTGTCACGGGCGGCCTTTTGTACTTCGGCTCGCGGCGGCCTTGGCGCGAGATGCTTGTCCCTCTCGCCGCCCTGATGGCCACCGATTTCTTCCTGACCATCGCCGTCTATCACTACAGCTTCCTTTGGCAGGGCTACGTCATCACATGGATTTGGTACGTCGCGGCCATGGCGCTCGGCTCCATCCTGCTGCGCAAGCAGACCACCTTCGCGCGCGGCGTCGCGGCCACACTGCTCGGACCCACTGGCTTCTTTCTCGTTCTCGAACTTCGGCGTTTGGGCCAGCGGCTTCAACGGCTATCCGCCGAACCTCGCTGGACTCGGAGCCTGCTATATTGCCGGGCTGCCGTTCTATCGCAATGACCTCGTCTCGACCGCCATCGTTCTCGGCGTCGCGCTCGGCGTACCCGCCCTGGTGCGCCGCATGAATCCGGCTCCCGCGCAAGAGGCGTTGGCAGGCAAGTAGCGAGACCGGTACGAGAAAAATCGTTTCTAAAATGGGCGCAGAGGCAGCGCGCAACCGAGCCCGCGCCCGTGCATCTGAACGTCTATCTGTGGTTCTCGACCTGACGCCAAAAACCGGCTGGCGTGATCGAGTCGAGCGTGTTCCAGGGAACACCAATGGGCGACTATGACGATCTCGTGGCTACCAGAAGCCGTTGTACATCCTTCCCTTTGACCATCGCGGCTCGTTTGAAACGGGAATGTTCGGCTGGAAGGGCGCGCTCGACGCCCAGCAGACCGCGCAAATCGCCGCTGCCAAGCAGGTGATCTACGACGGCTTCCAGCAGGCTGTCGCCGGCGGCGTTCCGAAAGAGAAAGCAGGAATCCTTGTCGACGAGCAGTTCGGCTCGGCCATCCTGCGCGACGCCGCGGCGAAGGGGTTCATCTTCGCGTGTCCCGCCGAAAAAAGCGGTCAGGAAGAGTTCGACTTCGAATATGGCGAGCAATTCGCCGAGCACATCGAGTCCATTCACCCGACTTTTTGCAAAGTGCTTGTCCGCTACAACCCCGAAGGCGATCCCGAGCTGAACCGCCGCCAGACCGCCCGACTCAAGCGGCTTTCCGATTACCTCCAGAACGCGAATCGCAGCTTGTTCATGTTCGAACTGCTGGTGCCAGCGGAAAAAGCCCAGCTTGAAAAAGTCAACGGAGATAAGAAGGCATACGACCGCGAGATTCGCCCCGCGCTCATGGTCAGGACCATTGCGGAATTGCAGAACGCCGGAGTTGAGCCGGACGTCTGGAAGATTGAGGGTCTCGATCGCCGCGAAGACTGCGAGAAAATCGTCGCGACCGCGAAAGCAGGCGGACGAAGCACGGTTGGCTGCATTATTCTTGGCCGTGGCGAAGACGATCAAAAAGTGCTGGAATGGCTGACCACGGCGGCCAGCGTTCCGGGCTTCATTGGATTCGCGGTTGGCAGAACCGACTTCTGGCAGCCCCTTGTCGATCTGCGCGACCAGAAGATTTCGCGCCAAGAAGCGGTCGATGAAATGGCTCGCCGCTATCGGGAGTTCGTCGACGCCTTTGAAAGCGCTCGCGCCGATATCAGCCTATAGAGAAGTTCGACTTGGCCGCAGATCCGCTGCGCAACTGTTTCTGTCACTCTTCCATCAGCTTTCCGCTGCGCTTCTTCCGCCGCCACCACACCGCAAATCCGGCCACCGCCAGCGCGCCCACAATCAGCACCATGGGCAACGCGTGGCGCTCCACCAGGTTCACCGCGCTCGGCCCCAGCTTCAGCACCAGTAGCGACAGCGCAAGCCAGCGCAACATTCGTCCCACAAACACTGCCGCCAAAAAATTCGGAATGCGCATCTCGAAGACGCCTGACGCGAAGATGAACATCTTCCATGGCGCCGGCGGAGGCATCATCGACGGAATCATCACCGCCAGGAACTCCTGCCGCTCAAATCGGTCGCGAATCTTCTCGAATTTTGCGCGGTTCACGCGCTTGAGCAGGAAAAGCTCTCCACCTGCGCGCCCCAGCCAGTAAGGCAGCAGCCCCCCGATTGCCGATCCCGCCGCCGCCATCAGGCAGTAGAGCCAGAAATGGGACTTATCGTTCCACACATAGATGGCCAGAATCGCGTCCATGGGGACGGGAATACTGGAGGAATCCAGCACGGCAACAGCGCCCACGCCCAGGATTCCCCATTTCAACAGCGCCGGCAGAAGCACCAGCTTCCATTCCGCCACCACGCGCGCAAATAACTGCTTCAAACGCTGTCCCTTTCCGGTCCATCCTGCGTCAATTCAACAAGAACCCGTCGATTCAACAAGAACCATTGTACGGGCGCTCCACTACGCAAAGATTTCAAGGGGATGAGAGACCGGTTTTAACGAAAATGAGAGAATAGATAGGAAGGACTCAAAAGGGGGCCTGAGGATGCGTGTGCGCGCCCGAAAACTGTTCTTGAAACGCATCTTCGCCCGGCCCCGAACCTAGAATGCCCACGAGCCAAGCGCCAACCGAAGAGACCGAGCCCAAGGGACAAGCGGACCCGACCCCGGAAGCGGATAGCTCCGCCCCGGAGAAGACCGTCCCCGGCGGATTTCTCGGCCTTCCCTTGAACCCGAAAGGTCCGCTCGAGACCAATGGGTCCGGACCCAGCCCTCTTCGCGGCTCACGCTGGGTTGACTACAACACCCACGAATTGCTGGAGATGATCGGCGAGCTCGAAGACGAGCGCCGCTGGTCGCGTCTGCGCGAGGGCTTCTGGATCGCTCTTCTCGCTCACATCCTTTTCTTTTCCGCCATCACCTGGATTCCGACCTACATCTTCAAAGTGCCGAAGGTCATCGATCCTTTCGACGCGATCAATAAGCGCAAGGATCTTTCCTATCTCGATTTGCCGCCGGACGCCCTGCGCGAGACCCAGCCCAAAGTCGCGCCCAAGCCGCTCACTCATCCGCTCATCGACAAGAAAACACTTGAAGACATGAATCGCGAAGCGCCGCCCGCGCCGCAGCCGCCTGCGCCCGCTCCCGAACAGCCCAAGCCGGAGGCCTCGCAGCCGATTCCGCCCAGCCCGCAGTCGCAGGTTGAGGCGCCGCGTCCCTCGCCCGTTCCTGCCAGGCCCAACTTCGCCGTGGCGCCGCAGAATCCCGCCGACCAGTTGCGCCAGGACATGCAGAACGCCATGCACAACCACGGCCAGCCCGGTTACGACGCGCCTTCAGGCGGGCTCTCGATGCACCCAGGCGCGGGTACCGGCGGCGTGCAAGTGCTGTCTGACACGCAGGGAGTCGACTTCAACAACTGGCTTCAGCGCTGGCACTACATCACGCAGCAGACCTGGGACCCGCTCATCCCCGACGAAGTCAATCCGCCCATCCTCAAGCAGGGAGTGGTCGCGATTCAGTTCAAGGTTCTGCCCAACGGACAGGTCACCGACATGCAACTGGTGGGCCGCTCTGGCGACACCGGCCTGGACCGCGCGGCATGGGGCGCGATCAGCGGCTCAAGCTATCCCAATCTGCCGCGTGAGTTCCACGGCCCCTACCTCGAGCTCCGCGCCTACTTCCTCTACAACACGGAGCCACGGTAGTGCCCCAATGTCATCCTGAGCAAAGGTCGTCCGCCGCGGCGGGCGACCGAAGTCGAAGGACCCGCATTTGTCCTGTCATTTCCCGCAACACTTCGCTCTTGCTCCTCGATCGCCGCTAGGCTCTGGTTGCTCCGCTGCATTCACTCCGCCACCGGCAACTCAATTTCGGGATGATCGTCCGGCACCGCCCCACCCGCGCCCGGATCGTATGGCTTGTGCTTCGGATCGAGGTAGATTCCATCCTGCTCCAGCAGCGCCTCGTACACGGATGTATGCCGCCAATACCGCGCCAGCGCGAAGGCGCTCATATTCGCAATCATCAACGGAAGCACCAGCCCATATCCGCTCGTCATCTCAAAGATAATGAGAATCGACGTCATCGGGGCGCGCACGATCCCCGCAAACACCGCGCCCATGCCGACGACGGCGAAGGCTCCGATCGAGTCTGCCGGATGATGAAAGACGGTCACGTCGAGATAGCCCACCGCGCCGCCCAGCATTCCACCCATGAAGAGCGCGGGTGCAAAAATGCCGCCCGATCCTCCGCTCGAATAAGACGTCACTGTAGCGGCCAGCTTCAGCACGCACAGCACCGCCATCGAAGTCACCGGCAGGTTGCCCAGCAGCGCCTGCGTCAGCGTGGTGTATGGGTTGCCCGCGATGCCGTTCACGTGAAAAAACTGGATCGCGACCACCGCCAATGCGCCTGTTGCTCCTGCGCCAATGGCCGGTTGAATCCACTTTGGGAACGTGCTCGAGCCCTTTGAACCACGCACGCAGCCACAGCAGCGAATCGGTGAACGCCACCGACACAATCGCGGCCAGCAACCCGAGCAGCGCGTACCAAACCAAAGACGATGCCTTCGTCAGCGTATACGTCTGCAACCGCGGCACTTGAAAAACCGGGTTTGAGCCCAGGATGCTGTGCTCCACGACGCCCGCCAGCGCCGCCGCCACAATCACGCCCGCGAGCATGGTCTGGTCGAGCGAGCCAATCAGCTCTTCCAACGTGAATGTCACCGCGGCAATCGGCGCGTTGAACGCCGCCGCAATTCCAGCCGCCATGCCCACCGACGTCATGCGCCGGCTGTTCACCGGGCTGAGCCGCGCAATGCGTGACAGAAAGCTGCTCACACCGGCGCAAATCTGCACCGTCGGACCCTCCACGCCCAGGCTCGCTCCGCTGCCCAGCTGTATCGTGCACAAAACAAACTTGCCCAGCGTCTCCTTCAGCGTGATCGCGCCAAAACGAAATGTGAAGGCCGCCTTGACCTGCGGGATGCCGCTGCCCGCCGCCGCCGGAACCCAATAGGTAAGCCCGACGCCGGCAATCAGCCCGCCTAGCGCGGGCGTCAGAATCGTCCACCAGATCCAGGAGCGGCCCGGCGCCGCCGTAGCGCGATCGATGAGCGTTGCGTACAACCAGAAGCAAGTGACGTGAAACGCCACCGCCGCCAGCCCGCACAATCCTCCGGCCACAATGGTGAGAGCCAGCAACCGCTGGCGCTCGTTAGGCAGCCGGCCCCTGAGCCAGGCGAAGAAACGCGTAAACAGCCCTTCAATACCAGCCCAGGAATTCAATGCAGGGGATACCTCGCCGCGAAGAACATCGCTTTTCCAGTATAGGGGCTTGCTTCGTTGATTGTGCCCATCACGATCTCCCCCTTTAAAAGGGTGCAATTCGAAGCCAGTCCAGTCGCGTCTTCCGCGGCCGCAAACGCGGTTCCGACAAGATTTGCTCTTCCTTTCCGCCTCGCCTCCGCGCTAAAATGAATGCGTAGCCTATGCGCCGCCGTCTCAACATTGCCGGCTCGCCTCTCCTCAGGCGCTTTCGCCATGGTCGTCCCGACCGTGGACGTTAACCCTTCGCGCTGAGTAATCTATTTCCGTCGAGAGTTTTATCCTCGCGGGCCGCGCCTCGTTCCGAAATTCCCGCAGGATGCTTACGCATAAGAGCTCCACGAACTCCGCTAGCTTCGCTAACGCCGCTAGCCTCGCTGAGAGGACTTTCCGATGAACAGCTTCAATAGCCGCGCCGTGCTCAACTCCGGCAGCCGCTCTTACACCATCTATCGCCTCCCTGCCCTCACCGCGCGCGGTTTCAATCTCGCGCGCCTTCCCTTCAGCCTCAAAATTCTGCTTGAGAATCTGCTCCGCCGCGAGGATGGAGTCAACGTCACCGCCGCCGACATCGAATTCCTCGCTCGCTGGGATGCGAAAGCCGAGCCCAGCCGCGAAATCGCCTACATGCCCGCCCGCGTCCTCATGCAGGACTTCACCGGCGTTCCCGCTGTCGTCGATCTGGCCGCCATGCGCGACGCGATCAAAACCCTCGGCGGCAACCCGGAGCGAGTCAACCCACTCGCCCCCGCCGAGCTGGTCATCGACCACTCCGTTCAGGTGGACGAGTACGGCACTCCGGCCGCCTACGAGGCCAACTCGCTCCTAGAATTCCAGCGCAACCGCGAACGCTATGCATTCCTCAAGTGGGGCCAGTCCGCGTTTCGCAACTTCTCTGCCGTGCCGCCGGGCATGGGAATCTGCCACCAGGTCAATCTGGAATATCTCGCCCGCGTCGTTTTCACCACCGAAATCGAAGGCCAGCTTTACGCCTATCCCGACACGCTCGTCGGCACCGACTCACACACCACCATGATCAACGGCCTCGGCGTGCTCGGCTGGGGCGTCGGCGGCATTGAGGCCGAAGCCGCCATGCTCGGCCAGCCTGTATCCATGCTCATTCCGCAAGTCGTCGGCTACAAGCTCACCGGCAAGCTGCGCGAGGGAGCAACGGCCACCGATCTCGTTCTCACCGTCACGCAGGCGCTGCGCAAGCTCGGCGTTGTGGGTAAGTTCGTAGAATTTTATGGACCTGGAATAACGGAGTTACCGCTTGCGGACCGCGCCACCATCGGCAACATGGCCCCCGAGTACGGCGCCACCTGCGGCATCTTCCCTGTTGACGCAGAAACTCTGCGCTACCTCCGCCTCACCGGCCGCAGCGAAGAACAAATCGCGCTCGTCGAGGCCTACTACAAGGAACAGGGCCTCTTCCACACAACCGGCGCGCCCGAGGCTGAGTATTCGCAAACAATCGAGCTCGATCTCGCCACCGTCGAGCCCAGCGTCGCCGGACCCAAGCGTCCGCAGGATCGCGTGCTCCTCAAAGATGCGGCCGCGAGCTTCGCGCAGCAATTACCGTCGCTGCTCTCGCCCACCGCCAAACCGCTGGGCTCGCGCACCGCGGCTGCATGGCCCGCCGCGGCGGGCGACACCGTTACCGACGCTGCCGTCGCCGTTGAAGACAACGAGGGGCCGGACAGATCCTCCGCCGCGCAACCCGCCGCTGCTCACGTCACGACAACAGTAAAGGAACGTTTCAACGTCGATCCCGACCGCTATCTCGATCACGGCTCCGTTGTCATCGCAGCCATCACCAGTTGCACCAACACGTCGAACCCATCCGTCATGATCGCCGCCGGCCTGCTCGCGAAAAAGGCCGTCGAAAAAGGCCTCACCGTTCCGCCGTGGGTCAAGACTTCGCTTGCGCCCGGCTCGCGCGTCGTCACGGATTACTACGAAAAATCCGGCCTGCTGCCCTATCTCAATAAGCTGCGCTTCAACGTCGTCGGCTACGGATGCACTACCTGCATCGGCAATTCAGGCCCGCTTCCCTCGGACGTTTCGAAATCCATTGAGGAGCACGGCCTCGTCGCGGTCAGCGTCCTCTCCGGCAATCGCAACTTCGAGGGCCGCGTCAATGTCGACGTGCGCGCAAATTATTTGATGTCCCCGCCGCTCGTCGTAGCCTATGCGCTCGCCGGAAGAATCGGCCACAACTTCGACGCCGATCCATTGGGCAAAGATTCAACCGGCAAGCCCGTCTACCTGCGCGACATCTGGCCCACGCAGGCCGAGGTCTCCGCCGCCATCGAGCGCGCCGTTTCGAGCGAAGGCTTCCGCAAGGAGTACGCAACCGTCACCGATGGCGACGCCAGTTGGCAGGGCCTCAGTTTCCCCACCGGCGACGTCTACCAGTGGGAGCCGGACTCGACCTACATCCGCAAAGCGCCCTATTTCGACGGAATGACCATGACCCCCGCGCCCGTTACCGACATCGTCGGCGCGCGCGTCCTCGCCGTTCTCGGCGACTCCGTGACGACGGATCATATCTCTCCTGCTGGCTCCATCAAGGCGAACGGTCCCGCCGGAAAATATCTTTCCGAGCATGGCGTCAAGCCCGCAGACTTCAACTCCTACGGTTCGCGCCGCGGCAATCACGAAGTCATGGTGCGCGGAACGTTCGCCAACGTGCGTCTGCGCAACAAGCTCGCGCCCGGCACCGAAGGCGGCGTCACGCGCCTGCTCCCTGAAGGCGAACAAATGTCCATCTTCGACGCGAGCGTGAAATACGCCGAGCGCAGAACGCCGCTCATTATTCTTGCCGGAAAAGAATACGGCTCCGGCTCCTCGCGCGACTGGGCCGCCAAGGGACCAAAGCTGCTCGGCGTTCGCGCCGTCATCGCCGAAAGCTTCGAGCGCATTCACCGCTCCAACCTTGTCGGCATGGGCATTTTGCCGCTGCAATTCGAGCCCGGCGAAAACGCCGAATCGCTTGGCCTCACCGGCGAAGAGGTCTACGACTTCCCCGGCCTCACCAAGCTCCTCAAAGAGCGCCTCGCCCGCGGCCGCACTCTCGAAGTCATCGCTTCGAGCCCCAACGGCGAGAAAAAGCGGATACATGCAACGGTCCGCATCGACACGCCGCAGGAGATCGAGTACTACGAGCACGGCGGCATCCTGCAGTACGTCCTGCGCCAATTGGCTGCAAAGTAACAGTCTTATCGCGGGCGCGACCTCCAATGAGGCCGCGCCCGCGAATTGTCTGCCAATTTCATCCAAACGTAATCTCGACATTTTGCGTCCCAATGGCTACAGTAATGCAACGGACCTTATGCTGATTCCCCGGCAGACGCGGTTCTGTTGGCTCGCCTTCGCTCTTTCCGCGGCGTCGATCTGCGGTTGCGTCGCGGAGCTGGCGAGCAACGGCGGTGGTGGTTCCGGAGGGGGCGGTGGTGGCGGCGGCAGCACCGCAGACTTTTCGATCTCTGCGAACACTTCGAGCCTGAGCCTGACACAAGGAACCCAGCAGCCGGTGAGCTTGTCTGCAACGGCTCTCAATGGATTCTCCGGGACGATCGGCGTCGTGGTCAGCGGGCTTCCGGCGGGCGTCACTGCTACGCCGTCGAGCTTCAATCTTGTTCCAGGAACGCCTCAACAAGTTGCTCTGGCAGCTTCCGCATCGGCAACCGCGAGTACATCGACGGTGCAGTTCGTCGCCACCTCCGGGGCGCTCAGCCACACCGCTCCCCTTACCCTCATCGTCAAGCCCGCCGTAATAACACCGGGCGTGGATGTCGTCACCTACCACTACGACATCGGTCGGACCGGCTTGAATGCAAGCGAAACCATTCTGACCCCGAGCAATGTCACATCATCGAAGTTCGGACTGCTGATGACTCTGCCGGTAGATGGACTGGTGGACGCGCAGCCGCTTTATCTTTCCAACCTGACTGCCGGCGGCCAGCAGCGCAACGTGGTCTACGCGGTGACGGAAAACGATAGCGTCTATGCGTTCGACGCGGATAGCGGCGCTCAAATCTGGAAAACTTCCATTCTCGGCGCCAATGAAACCACGAGCGGAGATCATGGCTGCGGCCAAATCACGCCTCAGATCGGCATCACATCCACGCCGGTGATCGACCGCTCCGCTGGCCCCAACGGGACCATCTTCGTGGTGGGCATGTCGCTGGACAAGTCGGGCGCCTATCATCAGCGGCTTCATGCGCTGGATGTGACCACAGGCGCCGAGCTTGCCAACAGCCCTTCAGAAATCCATGCCACTTATCCCGGCACCGGCGCCAATAGTTCCGGGGGAAATGTTGTCTTCGATCCCGCTCAGTATGCCGAACGAGCAGGGCTGTTGCTGCTGAATGGCGTCATCTACATGGGCTGGACATCGCATTGCGACGCGGACCCCTATACGGGCTGGCTGATGGGTTACAACGAATCCACCCTCACCCAATCCACCGTGCTCAATCTCACGCCCAATGGCAGCGAAGGCTCTATCTGGATGGCGGGCGCGGGCCTGGCCGCGGATTCCAGCGGAAACATCTACTTTCTCGATGCCAATGGAACCTTCGATACCGCCTTGAATGCGAATGGGTTCCCGGCATCGGGAGATTTTGGCAACGGGTTCCTCAAGGTCTCCACCACGGGCGGCACTCTTGCCGTGGCCGACTATTTTGAATCCAACAATACCGTGAACGAATCCGGGGACGACCTTGACCTCGGTTCCGGCGGAGCACTGGTGCTGCCTGACCTGACCGATGCGTCGGGCGCCACTCATCACCTGGCAGTCGGTGCGGGAAAAGACCAGAACATCTACGTCGTCAATCGCGACTCGATGGGAAAATTTAACGCGCAGAACAACAACGCAATCTACCAGGAGATCACCGGCGCGATCGGCGGAGTCTGGTCGATGCCCGCATATTTCAACAACACCATTTATTACGGAGCGGTCGGCGATACCCTCAAGGCCTTCCCCATCGTCAATGCCAGGCTCGCAGCGACCGCGAGTTTTGCAAGCACCAACAGTTTTGCCTATCCGGGAACCACGCCGGCAATCACCACCAGTGGAACCGCAAATGGAATCGTGTGGGCAGTTGAAAACTCCTCGCCGGCAGTCCTGCATGCCTTTAACGCGACCAATCTGCAGGAGCTCTACAACAGCAGCCAGGCGGCGAACAAACGAGACCAATTCGGAAACGGCAACAAGTTCATCACGCCAATGGTGGTCAATGGCAAGGTGTACGTCGGAACGCCGTCCAGCGTGGCAGTCTTCGGCTTGCTGCCCTGACGCCGAAGCGCGCTAATTGTTGTTCGGTGGCGTCATCTTGGCGGCAATCGCCTGGAACGCCGCCCAGTTCGCCTCGACAAGAGTCGCGTTTGCCGCAGTGATCGAGTTCGGCGGGTACGACGAGATGATCCCCTGCTCCTTCATTCCCACAAATCCCACGTCGTTGATGATCGCGCCGGTGATCACGATAAACTCCCGCGTCTCTAATCCATTCGCGTGAATGATCGCGGAGATCTGCGGATATTTCGAGTCGATGCTTTGCGCCTGCTGCGTAATCGTCTCTTTGCCTGTGGAATTGGCTGACTGATCCATCGCCGCATTCAAGCTGGGGTTGGCCGCAATCAGCTGGTTGATGCTCTGCATCGCCGTCGCAGCCTTCTGCGCCTTGTCCAGCGTCAGCGCGTAGTTGCGAACCTCGTTCACATCGGGGTTGTCGCTGGGCCCGCCCTGCGCGTTCATCGCCGTGGCCAGCGCCACAACGGCCACACCCGCGAATACCGACAGTGCTTCGCGAACTCTCATCGGTTTCCTCCATTGCTCCCTGATTGTTTTGGTTTTCGTTTCTGCCTTGCGCATCCGGTCTCGGCTTCGGGGATTGGGGGGGCCCATTTTGCCTCTCCGGTCACGAGAGAATATACCCCCGCGCGCCCACCTCGCCACAGAATTTCGCGTGAAATATTTCGCCCTTAGCGAATCCGCGGAATCGGAAGCTTCGGCGACGGCTCTTCCCGATCAAGCGCCCGCAGCCACGCGCGCACGCTTTCGCGAACCGTCTCGACTTCAATGCCGTTGTAAGTGTCAGGAAACGAATCGAGCCTGCGCAATGCTCCGCGCATCAGCGACGCTGCGCCTTTGAAGTTCTTTTGTTGAAGGTGGTGGAACGCCGCCGTGATCTGGATCAACGCCTGGAGAAATGTCTTCTCCGGTTCCTCGCACTTCAGCCAGACGCTTTCCCAATGCTCATGTGCAAGGAAGTATTCGCCGGTCCTGTAGCATTCGAGCCCTTCCGCCAGTGCTCCAGAATTCCAGTCCAGGGACATCGGCACCTCGGCGCAGGTCTGTGAACTAAGAACCGTGAACTGAGAACTAGTCCTTATCCAGCACTTCGTCCAACAGCATGCGCAGGCTGTTGGCGCGGGCGTGGCCCAGTTGCAAATCAGCCGAAGTGGCCTGCGAAACTTCGTCGGCAAGATTCAGCGCAGCCAGAACGGCCACACGCAGTGAATCGGCCGTGCGCCCATGCGCGGCCACAGCGCGCATCTTGGCGTCAACCATCGCCGCCAGCTCGCGAATATGCTCCGGATCCTGCCCTGAAAGGTGGTAGAGCTGGTCGTAAATCTCCACCGTCACGTATTCGCTCGGATTCTTGCGTGCCGGATTATTTTGAGTTGGCTCTGCCATTACCGCCTCACAACTCCAGCGCATCAAGCTGCGCCAGCAACTTCTCTACGCGCTGTCTCACCTGGTCGCGCTCGGCGCGCAGCGCGCTCATTTCGTTTTCCAGGCGCTCTACCAGCGGCGACTGCGCTTGCAACTGTGCTTCGGCCTGCGCGGCGCGAGCCCCGGCTTCCGTCGCGCGCGTCTCCAATTCGGCCACGCGCGCTTCGACCGCAGCGCGCGCCTGACGTTCCCGCTTCACCACGTCAACGGCGCGCCGCACCCGTTCTTCGAGCGCAGAAAAATCGTCTACGCTTACCGCAAGCGCGACTGCTTCCTCGTGTCCCGCCTGTTGTTGTTCCTCGCTCTCGGTTTCCACAGCCGCCTCCAATTCCGACATTCTCCGACCTCAAAATCAGCCCGTTCGCGTTTGAGTATACAGCGGCTCCAGAATAGATGGGCCCACTATTCGTCGCGCTTAATTCGATTTGGCGCGCTCAAACCCGCAGCCGCGCTCCCGCCTTGCCAACGGCCTCCACCACGCGCGCTTGAAAGTCCTTGAGCTCTTCCTCGCGCAGCGTCCGGTCCTGCGCCTGGAACGTCGCGCCCAGCAGCAACGCATACTCGCCCTTGCCCAGCTTCGCGTCGCGAAACACCTCGCGGACGCGCCACTCCACAAGCTCTGGAATCTTCAGTTCCGCCATCGCGCGGTCAATCGTCTCCCACGCAATGCTCTCGTCCAAAACCAGAGAAAAATCGCGCCGCACCGGCTGATAGCGAGAGATTTCGCGCGCCACGGGCCTGCGCAGCGGCAGCTTGTAGAGCCGATCGAGATAGATCTCGCCAATCAGCACACAGTCCTTGATCTTTCGCGCCGCTGCCTCGCGCGGATGCAGTTGCCCAAACCAGCCCACCGTCACTCCGTCAGCCACCGCGCGTGCCGCGCGATACGGATGCAGCCACTCCGGCGTGATTCCCGCATCAGCGGGAAAATGGTCGAAATACATCGCCCGCATCTCGAACCGCTCAAGCACCTGCTCCACCACGCCCTTTACGTCGTGAAATTCGAAAGGCCCGCGAAGCGTGCAACGCGCTCTCCTCGGGTAAGCTCCCCACCGCTCCGAACGCCAGCGCCGGCCGCTCCTCAACCTTGTCCGTCGTCTCCGCTGAACACCGTGCCCAGCTCGAACAACCGCACATCGCTCACATCGCGGTTCAGGTTGCCGGCAATCATCGCCAGCATTCCGGGCACCAGCGACGGCCGCAGCACGCCCGCTTCCTCACTCAGCGGATTGCCCAGCGGAACCACCTGCCCCGGCTGCGCCGCGGTCAGCGCGCCTTCAGCCGCCGAGCAGAACGAGCTGCCGATCGCCTCGTGGAATCCAGCGGCCAGCAAGGTCCCGCGCACCGCCGTCTCCTTCTCCGCCCACGGCAGCGCGCGCACGCCCTCGCCAAACGCAGGCAGCGTGTTGGCAAAGCGGTTGTATCCGTAAACGCGCGCGACTTCTTCGATCAGGTCGATCTCGCGCTCTAGATCGAGCCGCCAGCTCGGAAGCGTGACCTCCCACGAATCCTGTCCAAAAGTCCGCCCCACCGCAGGTGGCCGCTGCGCCGAGGCCAGCCCGCACCCGAGAGCCGTCAGCACACTTTCAACCGTCGCCGCGGTAATTCCCTCTTCGTCTTCAGTCGCGCCCAGAATCCGCCACACTTCGCTCAGCGCGATCTGAATCGGCCTGCGCCGCGCCGTGCGCTCTTCCTGAGCCGCCACGCGCACATCCACCAAATCGCCTTCGATCCATCCGCCATTCGCCAGCAGAATCGCGCTCACCACCGCCGACGCCGCCGGCGGAGCGTTGAAGTCCGCGCCGCGCTCGAACCGGTGGCTCGCGTCGGTGTGCAATCCGTGCCGCCGCGCCGTTTGACGAACTGCAACTGGATCGAACCACGCCGCCTCGACCAGCACGTTCTTCGTCTCCGGCGTAATCATCGTGTCCCAACCGCCCATCACGCCGGCCAATCCCACCGCCTTCTTGTGATCGGCCACAACAAGATCGTCCGCATCGAGCACGCGATCGACACCGTCCAGCGTCTTCAGGCGCTCGCCCTTGCGCGCACGCCGCACAACAATTCCGCCGTCGAGCTTTGTCCAGATCGAAAACGTGCGTCGGCTGGCCCATCGCCAGCCACGCAAAGTTCGTGGCGTCCACGGCGTTCAAAATCATCTTCTGCTCAAGCAGCGCGAAATACGTCGCCACCTCCGCGCCAGCGAACCAGTCGCGCGACTCGCCGATCGTCACATCGCGCAGCACGCGTGCCGTAAACCGGCCGCACGCATCCTCCGCTTCGATCTTCACCGGGAACGGCGTGTTCGCCGGTCGCGCCGCAGGCAGCGCAAAATCGAGCGCCGCCAGCTTCAGCCCATAGATCGCCGCCGCCTCGCGCGCGATGCCGTAGTGGTTCATTGCGTCCACGCGGTTGGTGGTGATGTCCATCTCGTAAAGCGAGCCGTTGCCCTCGCCGAGCGGGTAAATCCCCTCGACCGCGATCCCGCGCAGAGTCAGGTCCTCGGCCAACTGCGCGTCATCGACAGCGAGTCCCGGCAAATACGCTCGAAGCCATTTGGTCAGTATCTTCATGAAAACTGCCCCAGGAACCGCATATCGCCGGCGAAAAACTGCCCATCTCGCTGATGCCGTACTTCATCATCGCGATCCGCTCCACGCCCATGCCGAATGCGAAGCCCGAAATCTTCTTCGCGTCGTAAGCCGGCTGCTTTTCCGCCGCGAACGCAAACACCGCCGGATCGACCATGCCGCAGCCCAGCAACTCAATCCAACCCGACTGCTTGCACTTGCGGCAGCCCTTGCCGCCGCAAAAGATGCAGCTGATCTGCACGTCCGCGCTCGGCTCAGTGAACGGAAAGAACGACGGAAAGAATCGCGTCTTCACCGCCGATCCAAATAGCGCCTTCATCGCATGGTCGAGCGTGCCCTTCAGGTCGCTGAAAGTAATATTCGAATCAACGCACAAGCCTTCGACCTGGTGAAAGATCGGCGAGTGCGTCGCGTCGGCGGCATCGTTGCGATGCACCTTGCCGGGAATCACGATGCGCACCGGCGGCGGCTGTTGCTCCATCGTCCGCATCTGCACCGGCGACGTATGCGTGCGCAACAGCAATCGGTCGCGCACCGGTCTGCGCTCCTGGCCCGCAACCACCAGCGTGTCCTGCGTGTCGCGCGCGGGATGCCCGTACGGAAAGTTCATGCTCTCGAAGTTGTAGTAGTCGGTCTCGACCTCCGGCCCCACGCCCACTGAGTAGCCCAGCGCCGCGAACACGGCCACAATCTCGTTCATCGTGCGCGTAATCGGATGCTCTGCGCCGGTCAGCCGCGCGTTCCCGGCAGCGTGATGTCGATGGCCTCGGCCTTCAGCGCTGCATCGCTCGGCCCCCGCCAAGCGCCGCGTCCAGCAGCCCCTCCACCACTTCTTTCAGCGCGTTAAAGCGCACACCCAGCGCCTTCTTCGCGTCTGCAGGAGCCGCTTTCAGCCACCGGCCGGAAACTTCGTTGAGCCGGCCCTGCTTGCGCCCCAGCCACTCCAGGCGAAACGCTTCCACAGCCGCCTCATCATCGAGCGCGGCTGCAGCCTCGCGCGCCTGGCGCTCAAGCGCAGCAAACGCCTTGTCCAGCGCCACATCGTCAAACGCTGTCAGATTCGGTATCGCTTCGTTCGTCATGTGCAAAGAGAAGAATAAACCACTGCGTGGGGCAGCCGCGTGCGCTTTCGCGCACGCCCAAGAGTTTGCGAAGTCCCCTATCGCTCCATGCAGCGGATGGGCGCTCGAAGCGCGTCGGGAAGCATCGGCTTTGCCAACCGCCTGCAACAGCGTCGCCAACGAGAACGACGCGACACCCCCAAACGCGCCGCGACCCGGAGTCCTTTCGAACCCCGGGCCGCATTTCCGCCAGTCATATTTCGTTGTTACGCAACCTTGGCCTTTGCCGGCTTCGCCCGTTTCGCCTTGGCCTTCGGCGGTTGCGCCGCTTTGGCCTGCTCCACAAGCTTCGTGAACCCGGCCGCGTCATGCACGGCAATGTCGGCCAGGATCTTGCGGTCCAGCTCCACGCCGGCCTTCTTCAGTCCGCTGATGAACTGCGAATAGCTCGTCTGGTTCAGCTTGCAGGCCGCTGCAATGCGCACGATCCAGAGTGACCTATATTGGCGCTTCTTCAGCCGCCGGCCGATGTACGCAAACTTCAGGCCGCGTTCCACTGCTTCCTGGGCTGCCTGGTAGAGTTTTGATTTCGTCAGGAAATAGCCGCTCGCTCGTTTCAGAATCTTCTTGCGGCGGTCGTTCCGCTTTGTGCCACGTTTTACGCGAGGCATGTTTTTCTCCTTTTTTGGATCCCGCTCGTACCGCTCCGCCAGTTGCGGAGCGCCGGGGAATCCGGTTCGAGCACGTCGATCTCAAATCCGACGGCTCTGGTTACGCGGCTGGAGGCAGGAGGCCATCGCATTTGCGACGGCTGTCAACCTCTTCACTCGCTCTCGTCAAGCCTGATCTCTCGCCGGCCGCGAACGATCTCAGCAACTGGCGGGGGCCAATACAACGGCCCGGCAGCACCGGCACGCCCCTCCTCCAAAGAGTCGAGGGCGCGGAGCGCCTTAGGCGTAGGGAATCATGCGCGCTACCTTCAAGTAGTCGCCGTCGCTCACAAGCACAGACTTGCCCAGCTTCCGCTTGCTCTTTTTCGACTTCGACGTCAGGATGTGCCGCGTCTTCGTCTGGCCCCGCTTGATCTTTCCGGTTCCAGTCTTGCTGAAGCGCTTCGCCGCGCCTGAATGGGTCTTCAACTTTGGCATTTTCTTCTCGGTTTTTTCTCGATTTCGGCAAGCGGATCGCCCGCCGCGGGCCTCATTCGACAGGGATTTCCCTGCTCTTCAGGCCTCAATCAGTATACCGTAAGCCCGCTTTTGAAGCGAGAAAGGGGATTTCCCGGCTGTGCCCTGATTGGAACGATCCCTTGCCAAGCATGAAAGATGGGAGTAAGTGAGCTGCCCTCTCGATCGGTCAAAGGCTATACGCCAGCGGATGCTTGGGCTCGTAAAGCATCATGTCGTCCGCGCCCGGCACCGCCATCATGATCACGAGTCCATACCCGTGATCCTGAACCTCGCCGTGGAACTCCGCTCCTTTGCGCTTCAGCTCAGCGACCGTCTTTGAGATGTCGTCGCACATCAGGGAAACCAGATGGTGTCGCGGCGATTCGTACGTCTTGCCCTCGTACACGCTGCGGGTTGGGTGCACGCCCATCTCACTCCGCCCGGTCTTGAAGATCAGCCAACCCTCGCCTCCGCCCGCCGCATCCTCAACGTATGGCCAGCCGAGGACATCGCGAAGGAATGCGCGCGTTGCGGGCGCATCGTCGGAATAGATCAGAGTATGGATGCTGGTGATCATCGGACTGAACTCCTGAAATCGCCTCAGACTTTACTCTTTCGGTCGATTGCCAATCAAGAAGCCGTTCGGGACATGGAGATCGAAATGAGGACAGTACCGTTTTCCCTGGAACAGCGGCCTAAAATTGCCTATGCGGAAGAAACCATGGAGGCAGCAATGCTGGGCCGTGCTTTGAGAGTTGGTCTGTGGGCACTTGGCGGAGCTCTTGTGGTTTACCTCTGGGCCCTCGTAGTGCTGTTGACCAGTTTCAGCGACCTCCCTCGGTACTTGCATGTCGTTGCCACGATCACCGTTCCAGCTTCACTCTTCTGGCGGAGCAGCACAAGCCCGCCCGACGCCTACTTCTTGATGTTCCTCAATGCCGTCACCTATGCTCTGGTCGGTCTGGCAATTGAATTCTTGCTTTGGGTCCGCCGCAAGCGCCTCGAACCCCACTAGCCACACAGTCGCCAGTCCCTCGCCCCTGCCTTCGCTACTCCGCCGGGTCTTCGGCCGTGAACTCCGAGCAGCACGGCTTCTCCGTCGCATGGAAGTTCATCACCTCGACGCGCGTCCCATCGGGATCGTACATATTGAACTGGTATTTGCCGTCCAGCCCGATCTTCGGCGCCTGGTCGTGACGACCGCTCAGCCGGTTCGCGTCCACCAGCACTTTATAGGCATCCGGAACCGAAGCCACACCAATCGAGAAATGGTCCAGCACGCCCAGCGTCTGCTGCGTCATCCCCGCCGGAATCCCCGTGCCCGGCCCGCCAGAAACCATGTACTCAATCCAATCGTGCGCGTCAGGAACCTGCTGGCTGACCCACTCCGTTTTGCCGTCGCGCCCGCCCCACCAATAGGGCTTAAAGTCCAGCAGGTCGCGATAGAACTTGTCCTCCGTCGCGCGGTCGTGCACCAGGAAGCCCACATGGATGATGTGGTGCCCAATCGCATTCGGCGCGTCCACCGGCTTGGGGTGCGCCGGCGGCTGCACAAACTGGATCGTGTTGCCCTCGGGATCGAGCACGTCGAACCAGCGGCTGCCGTCCTTGCCCCGCGTCCACGCTTCGCCGGCGTCTTCCATCCCTTGGCCGCCAGATACTTCCGCATCCCCTCGGCGCTCTCCGTGTTGAACGCCGCGTGATCCATCCGGTTCACGCCCGCGCCATCAGGCAGCGGCAGCACTTCAACAAACTGCGTCGGGCTCAGCATGTAGCGCACGCCCTGCGGATTCTCGGGATCTGTCTCCTTCACCGCGCCCACGCTCACAGTAAAAAAGTGCTCGGTGGCCGTCGCATCCGACGTGTACACAGCCAGGTGCGAGATGCCTGTAATCTTTGGCCGGTGCGGCCCATTCTGAGCGGCAGCGGTGGCGGCAACAGCGGTCATCAAAGAGCCCGCAACAAGCGCAACAAGCAGGAATCGGTTTTGCATCGCATTTCCCTCACGATTTCTAGAGCGAGATAACTCTAAATCGATTGAGGAGACCTGCGCAAACGGGGCGCCTGCCCACCACACATTTGTCATCCTGAGCGTAGGTCGCCAAGGCGACCGAAGTCGAAGGATCTGCGGTTGTCTTTCCATCCACTCGGCAGGTGGCCCAGGTTTCGTTGATCCTTGCTGACCGACAAAAAATCTGCGGCTGGACACGGAATGCCCAGCCGCGAAGCTACCAGTTGCTCGAGCTCTACTGGGGTAAAAGCACGCTGTCGATCACATGGATAACGCCGTTGGTGCACTGAATGTCCGTCTTGATGACGGTAGCGTCGTCCACTTTGACCTTGCCGTCCTCGACCCTGATCTTCACCTCTTGTCCGTTCAGAGTCTTTGCCTCATGCAGCTTCACAACATCCTTCGCCAATACCTTCCCCGCGACGACGTGATAGGTCAGGATCGATATCAGCTTCTGTTTGTTTTCAGGCTTCAGCAGATCTTCCAAAGTTCCAGCAGGAAGCTTTGCAAATGCCTCATCTGTTGGCGCGAAGACTGTGAACGGACCCGGTCCCTTGAGCGTGTCCACCAGACCAGCCGCCTGCAGTGCTGTTGCCAGAGTCTTGAAATTGCCTGCGGCAACGGCGGTATCCACAATATCCTTCCTGGGACCAGCGAAGGCACTGCTGCTAAAGCTCGCGAGCAGCAGGGCAGAGCAGATCATTACGTAAATTCGTTTCACGATAATTCTCCTTGGGTTGAATGTTCTGTTGTTCCATCTCGATTCAGTCGTCATTTATTTCTTCCAAAGCGGCCAATATCGCTTTGCATGAATTTGATCCTAGATTAAAATGTTTTGAATATCTGTTAATGCAGGATTGCAGACTCACTTCGCTTAACCGCCAGGAAAAAATATGAGGTGATTTTGAAAGACATGAAATCAGCCCGTGAACACGAGAAACCGGACGTCATCGAGGAGGCGATCCGGCCTTATGCGATCGCCGAGAAACTGCGATCCTTGCGGCTGCGCAAGAGCATGGGCCTGGCTCAACTGGCTGCGCATACAGGGCTGTCCGCGGCCATGCTTTCCAAATTAGAGAACGCCCGGCTTGTGCCTACGCTCCCGACCCTTGTTCGCATTGCCACCGTATTCAACGTCGGCCTGGATTACTTCTTCACAGACCCGCGCAAGCGGCATGTGGTCGCAATCTCGCGAAAAGATGAACGCATCAAGTTCCCCGCGGACGCCAAGCCGCGCGATGCAGCTTACGACTTTGAGAGTCTTAACTTCCGCGCCACCGAGCGTAAGCTCCACGCATTCCTCGCGCACTTCCACCATTTGCCGCCTGCGAAGATTGCTCCCCACTTTCACTCGGGAGTGGAATTTCTCTACGTGACCGATGGGGATCTTGAAATATCGATTGGAGTCGAAATCTATCGGCTATCGAAGGGAGATGCCATCTACTTTGATTCCATCCAGAAGCACGCCTATCGTAGTCGCGGTCCGGGACGTTGCGCCGCCATCGTGATTACGACTGGCACTTAACCGAATCTGCGTCGCCCCTTCTGTGTGTAAAGTGAGAAGCGAGATGCGTTTCCGCGGCAGAGGCGTAGACTGTTTTTTCAGCCACTCATGGAGATTCCCCGCTATGAAAACCATTGTTCTTCCCCTGCTGCTTGCTTCGGCTGCTGCCGCTTTGGCCCAATCCTCAATGCCTATGAACGCGGGACCGGTGCCCGGGGAGCGGCTCGGTACGGTTTCGTTTGCTGTGTCCTGCTCGCCGCAGGTGCAGGCGCCGTTCAACCGCGGCGTGGCTCTGCTGCACGATTTCTGGTACGCTGAGGCGCCGCTCCAGTTCAAGCAGATTGCCAAGGACGATCCGAGCTGCGCCATGGCTCATTGGGGAATCGCGATGAGCGCCTTCCAGGAGATATGGGACCGGCCTGGCGACAAATCGATGAAGCTAGGCTGGGAAGAGATGCAGAAGGCGCAATCGCTTGGAGCAAAGACCGAGCGGGAGCGGGATTACATTGCGGCGCTGGCTGCTTTTTACAAGCCGGGCGACAGCGGCTATATGGCCCGCGCAGCCGCGTACTCGGCGGCGATGGGTGCTCTTTACCGGAAATATCCTGACGACGTGGATGCCGGCGCGTTCTACGCGCTTTCTCTGCTTGCCTCAGAAGCGCCTGACGACACCAGCCTGAGGCTTGAGCATGAGGCGATGGCCGTGCTCGCGCCGCTTTTCGTCAAATATCCTGACAATCCGGGAGTGGTGCACTACATCATTCATTCCTGCGATAACCCTGCTATGGCGAAAGAAGGACTGGCGGCAGCCGAGCGTTACGGCGAGATCGCGCCGTCGGGGCCGCACGCAACGCACATGCCGGGGCACATCTTCGCCCGTCTCGGCATGTGGCAGCAGGACATCGACGCGCAGCTGGCGTCCATACAGGCCTCTGAGACGGCTGAGGCGCACGGCGAATCGGGCGTCATGGATGAACCCCACTCCTACGATTTCCTGATGTACGCCTACTTGCAGAGCGGCCAGGACGCAAGCGCGAAGCAGGTGCTCGCGAAGAGCGCAACCGTGATCGACCGCTTTGCCGCCATGGTCACCGGGATAGGCGACCATATGGGAGGAATGGCGGGGATGACGGGATACTACCGGACGAAATTTCACGTTTTCTATGCGCTGGAGATGCGCGACTGGCAGACCGCAGCGGCGCTCGAGCCGGTAAGCGGCGCGCCGCCTGAGGACGCGAAAATGACCTGGTGGGCGCGCGCCATCGCCGACGGACATCTGCACCGTGCGCAGCAGGCGCAGACCGATCTGGCGCAGTACGATGCCCTGGTCGCCGAGGTGAAGAAGGGCCCGCACGCCTACTTTGTTGATTCAACCGGCGCACAGATCGAGCGTAACGAGATCGCGGCATGGACGAGCTTTGCCGCGGGCCAGCAGGTCGATGCGCTGAAATATATGCGCGACGCCGCGGATCTGCAGGACAAGGTGGGCCAGGGCGAAGTGGACATTCCGGCACGCGAAATGCTGGGGGACATGCTGCTCGAACTTCATCAACCGCAAAGCGCCCTTGCCGAGTATCGTGTCTCGCTCAGGCTCAGCCCCAACCGCTTTAACGGCCTTTACAACGCCGGGGTTGTCGCTGAGGAGTCCGGCGACAAGAGCGCGGCCGACGGATATTTCGCCGAGCTGCTGAAATCAACCGGCAACGGCGCGCAGTCCGCACGTCCGGAGCTGGCCCACGCCAGAAGTTTCGTCTCCTCTGATCGCGTCGCGGCCAGCCAGGGTGGCGCGTTGTAGGTCTAACCCTCCAGTGCCTCACTCTCCAGGCGCCATCAGTAAGGAAAGACTGTCTTTCTAAGAACGCAGGCAGTCTGAAATTCTCCCCAGTCAAACCTCGATTGTTGCGAAAAGCCGGAGGCGCTCATCGAGCGTCTTGAAGATTGTCTGATTCGGGCACCGGTACGATGAATCACGCAAAGTCGGCAATCCGAACGTCATCTGATGCGCAACGGCGTTCCGGACGGGTTACCGGTTATGCGGACAGAACTCCATTTTGGCCACCTGGGCTCGGGTTGGGGAAGGTTCGGCGTCAGAAGTCTGAGAGGTATTTCATTCAGAATGGTCTCGCGTGAGTGTAAGATCGCCGCCCTGATACCCGGCATCGTCGGAATTTGTGTTGAGCTTGATGGTGTCTCCGCTGATAGTGCCTTCATGCCGAATTGTGGTGCCGTGGACGGTGAGATTGAAGGAAAATTTATCGCCATCAATCTTGC
This sequence comes from uncultured Acidobacteriaceae bacterium, assembly GCA_963813015.1. Classification (GTDB taxonomy): domain Bacteria; phylum Acidobacteriota; class Terriglobia; order Terriglobales; family Acidobacteriaceae; genus Telmatobacter. The sequence goes on along the minus strand of CAWEXN010000002.1, from coordinate 7,142 downwards.
CGTCAGCAATCTGGATCAGGTCGCCCTGTGGGGATTTTGCAAAGCCGGTCAGCGTCGCGCCGTCCTGTTTGAAGGTGTAGGAGATGTGAAACGTGCCACCATTCTGGCCCGGCATCTCGCCCGACCAGGTGCCGCTAAGATCGGCCGCGAACGCTGTCGCTGTGGTTAGGGCAATCGCCAGTCCTGTGCAAAGGATCAAGAACTCTTTCATCGGTCGAGCCTCCTGGGGAATTCGCTGGCGCGGAATTGAACCCGCTTGTTGGTTAGACACCCAGGGAATCCGGATTGTTCCCGCGCATCAAAACCGGCGACCCAGGCGGCATTTGCTGGCTCGATGAACGCCCTTGCGGATGAAGCTAAAATCGTATCGTGATGCCGCACCCGCCATGGAATGAGAGCTACGCCGCAGGACAGCTGCCCTGGGACACTGGGCAACCGGAGCCTCTGCTCGTCGAGTTCGTCACATCGGGCGCGGTCACGCCATGCCCGGCGCTTGAGATCGGCGCAGGGACCGGTACGAATGCAATTTGGATGGCGGAACACGGTTTCGACGTGCTCGGAATCGATATCGCGCCGCTCGCCGTCGAGAGTGCCCGCGCCAAAATAGAAGAACGCGCGCTGCGCTGCCGCTTCGCTGTATGGGACTTTCTCGCCGCGCCTCTGTCCGACGGCCCATTCCAGTTCGTGTTCGATCGCGGTTGCTTCCACGTATTCGATGAACAAAGCGAGAGACAGCGCTTCGCGTCACAAGTCGCTGCCGCACTGGCGCCGGGCGGCTTGTGGCTCAGCTTGATCGGCAGCACTGAAGGTCCGCCGCGCGAACAGGGTCCGCCGCGCCGCACGGCACGCGAGGTCACCCTCGGCATCGAGCCTGCGCTCGAGATCGTCGAGTTGCGATCAGCCGAATTCAGCGGCCGCAACGTAAAGGCGTGGCTCTGCCTGTCGCGCCAGCGCACAATGCCGGCGCAACCTTCCACGCGGCACGATTGAGAATCGGCGCGAAAGCAATGTGTTGCCGCTGCAAGCAACCATCAAGCAGTACACTTTCCGGTTGGATCACCGGCCACCATTCCTCTGCTCAAAACCCGGCCAGATTCGATCGCTCTCAGCCTAGAACTTGTATCGCACCGCGACCTGCATCAACCGCGGCGGCATCGCGCTCACCGCATCGCCAAACGTTCCGCTCGAGATGTTTCCTTCGACCGTGGCCGGCCCGAAGAACTGCGCGTGATTGACGACATTAAACGCCTCGGCGCGGAACTCGAAGCTGCGGCTCTCACCGAACCGCACTTCGCGCGAAAGCGTCGCGTCCAGGTTCTCCATGCCGGGCCCCGAGAAGAACCGCCGCCGTGCGTTGCCCATGGTTCCCAGCGCCGGCAGGCTGAACTGGCCCGCGTCAAACACCGCAGCCCCGCCGCGAGGATTCGTGTTGATGTGCAGCGATTCTCCGCTCCACTGCGGCGTGTCCACTCCGTTGTTGTTGATGCCGTTCGGAATTGTTCCCAGCAGCGAAGTGTCGTTGTTGTTCAGCAGCGTCACCGGCAGCCCCGTCGTGAATCGGGCAATACCCGCAAGTGCCCAGCCATCGACCAATGCGTGGACCAGGCGGCCTCTGCTCTTGACTTTCGGAATTTCGTAGTGGAAGCTCGCGACAAAGTTGTGCCGCATATCGAAAGCCGACAGCCCGCGGCTGAGCGACGGATTGATCGGGTTCACCGGCTCCGGCAAACCAGCCGACTGATCGATCGATTTCGAATACGTGTAGCTGGCCAGCAGATCCAGCCCATGCGAGCGATGGTTGAGCGTGGCTTCGAGCGCGTTGTAGTTGGCGTTGGCGATCGTCCGTTGCAGCTCCACGCTGCCGAACTGCGGACCAAACTCCGTCCGCGCCGCCTGCTCGTTAAACGGCCCGCACGCCGCGCCCAGGCTCAAACACAGCGCGGGTTCGGCCGGGTTCGCCTCTTCAAGCACCAGCAGATGATGCGACGACGTTCCCACATAGCTGACGGTGGCAAGCGTGCTCTCGCCAAACTGCCGCTGCACACTCGCCATCCAGTGCTGCGCGTAGGGAGTCACGTCGTTCGGATCGACAGCCGGAATACCAACCAGCGGCTCGAACTGGCTCCAGTTCACCGTCGCATTCGGATTCGCGCGGCTCGCGCCATACGCCACATGCTGCAATGGGAATCGCTGTCCCGCGCTCGCGCCTGTCGCGGCCACTGTAAACGGCGACGCGAAGAGCGGCGGCGCGGCCGATGTGTACGTGTACCCATAGGGCGGATTCGCGCTCATGATTCCGGCGGACAATCCCTCGTACGCCGTGTAGTACATCCCGTAGCCCAGCCGAATGCTGGTAGCCCCCGGCCCGCCAAAAAGCTTCTCCAAAGGGCTGCCGCCCGCAGGGCCGTACGCAATTCCCACGCGCGGCGCAAAATTATTCCTCGGCGGCGCCAGTGAATCCGGCACGCCCGCATCGCCGGGAAACACCAGTCCCTGCGGCGCGCCCGGAAACACCAGCGACTGCTCGCCCTTCACCAGCGTTTGCAGTTGGTTGAACTTTTCGTCCCACGGGCGAATGCGATCCCAGCGCACGCCATAGTTCACGGTGAGCTGGTTCGTCACCTTCCAACTGTCCTGCGCAAACGCCGACGCGTAGAAGTTGCGGTTATAGAAACTCTCTGCCTGCCCCTGCGTGTAGCTCGACGCCACTCCGAGCAGAAAGTCTGCAAAATCCACGCCGGTCTCGGAGCCGTTGAATCCGAAGCTGCCGTTAAACACCACGTCGGGATGCGTGTTGATCTGGTCCTTGTGCAGTTCGCCGCCAAATTTCAGCCCGTGCTTGCCCACGATGCGCGAGAATGCATCCGCGCCCTCAAAAATGTTCTCGGCCTGCACCAGCGCCGTTGTATCCACGCCAATGGTGAAGTCGTTGAAGGCGACGTTCTCAATCCCTTCGGTCGACGGCTTCAACGGGTCAATTCCATTTGCCCCCGGCCCCGCAAACCCCTGCTCGGCCAGCGTCGGTCCCACACCGCTGCGCGGCTGCCCCACGGCATTCGCATTGCGCATATAGCTCAGGTGCGCTTCATTCAGCATCGTCGAGCCAAAGGTCATCGTGTGCTCCAGGCTCACCAGCTGCGCCCTGCCATTCGACGTCGCGTCGAATCCCGGCACATTCGCGCCGCCGGTTGCCGTGGGATACGGATTATCCAGCGAATACTGGTCGACGAAGTAGTAGCCAGTCAGCGCGCTCGCCCCGTGGCGCCAGTCGGCGCGCAGTCCGCCCTTGTCGTCCTGCAAAGTCTCGGCCGCGCTCGCCGTCGCAAACACCGCATCGCCTGCATTCGGCGCGGGAATCGAGGCCAGCAAATTTTTCGCCGGTGCCGCCCAGATCGCCTGCGGAATCTGCCATGACGGGAAACACTTGCGCGTAGGGCTCGCCCGCCGTCACCGTCTGCCCCAGCTCTTCGGACAACTGCGCCGCCCATGCATTCCCGTTCACGCTGCCCGTCAGTGGAACCTGGCTGAAGTCTCCGCCGCGCTCGGCCGCCGACGGCACCGCAATGTCGCCGGTGTCGATTCCTTCCGTCAGCCGCGTTCCCTGGTAGTCGCCAAAGAGCATCACGCCGCGCTGCAATGGCTCGCCGCCCAGCGTCCCTCCAAATTGGTTTTGCCGGTACGCCGCGCGGTCCGACGAAAAATAGTTCCGCGCATCGAGCGCAGTGTTGCGCAGAAACTCAAACGCGCTTCCGTGCAGTTGCGCGGTCCCGCTCTTGGTCGTCACCAGCACCTGTCCGCCGCTCGAGTTTCCATACTCCGCGTCGAAGTTCGAAGTCAAAACCTGAAAGCTGTCGATGGCGTCCAGGTTGGGAACGATCGACGTGCCCATGTTCACGTCTTCTTCCACATCGGCGCCGTTCACGCGGAATCCGTTTGAATCTTCGCGCTGGCCGCTGATCGAGAGATCCCCCGGATTCGCATCGCCCGAAGGCGGCGTCGTCGCCACGCCCGTCATCACCACCGAGCCTGGCTGCGCCGTGTTCACCGGCACAATCCCCGGCTGCACCGCCATCAAGTCAGTAAAACTCCGCCCGTTCAGCGGCACGCTCTCCATCTTTGTCGATTGCAGCGTCTGGCCCAGTTGCGTGCTCGTCGTCTCAGCCGCCAAAGCATTTGCCGTCACCTCCACTGTTTCTGCATTGCCGCTCACCGCCAGCGCCACGTCGATATTCGCGTCCGGCGCGGCCGCGCTCACCACTGCCTGTCCATGGAAAATCGCAAACCCGGCCGTGTTCACCTCGATCATGTAGGTGCCCGCTGCGGGTACTTCGATCTCAAAGTGTCCCTGCCCGTCTGTCACCTGCGAAAGCGGCGCGTCCGTTGCGGCCAGCCGCACATCGACCTCCGCCCCCGGCAGCATCGAGCCGGTCGCGTCGTGCACCACGCCGCTGACGCGAAAGCCCGGAGCTTGTTGTGCTGGCAGTCCCAGCGCCACCGCCAAAACGAGAATGAGGAAGAATGAAACCCGGCCCATCAAGGGGAAGACCTCCAATTGCCCGCCGCTCGGCCCTCGCCCGCTGGGTCGCCGATTGAATCCGGACCGCAGTGTGAGCCGTGTGGCTTCTCATATATCCGACCAAATGAGTCCGACTCTGGCAGTGATCCAAATCACCCTAAAAACCGACGCCAGGGGAAGGCGCTGCTCCTCGATTCGGATATACGACTGATTTAGTCCTTATTTAATCTACGACCTATTTAGTCCGAGTTCAAGCCACCGTCTCATTTCACGAAATCTCCGGCAAGTGGCCTGGTGTCGTTGATCCGCACTCACCGAAATATGGAGGTGCCCCGCGTCTCTCCGCCGCGGCGGATGAGACCCCGGAATGCGCGCAACCTCGTCATCGCGAGAGTGAAGTCCACTTCGTGATAGGGTCAACCTATGAAGATTGGGCGTGTCGTGCCGGACATCAGGTCCAGGCAAATGGATGTGAGCCGCGCGTTTTACGTTGACTTTTTGGGCTTCAACGTCGCAATGGACATGGGCTTCATCACCACGTTCGTATCGCCAAGCAATCCGACATCCCAGATCAATGTCTTGCACGACGACGGCAGTTCGGCATTGCTGCCCAATGTGAGCATAGAGGTTGAGGATGTTGACAAGGTCTACGCCGATGCCAAGGACCGCGGCCTTGAAATCGCCTACCCGCTGACTGACGAGCCTTGGGGCGTTCGCCGCTTTTTTGTGGTCGATCCAAGTGGAACAGTTCTCAACATCATGAGTCACCTTCCGAGTTGATTGGCAGGGGTGCCCCGGGTCCCTCGCACTTGGGGACCCGGGAAAGCACGAACCCAAATCGACGGGCCACCCGCGAATACCTTCGCTCGCGTCTCCACGGTCGCAAGAGCAGGCCACGCTTCGATTGCGTTGTCGATTTATCGCCAGCGAAGCAGCATCGCTGTATAGGCGTGAATGGAAAAGGTGCTACCAGAGGGCGCTTTTATCTCGGCCAGAGCGACTCCGTCCTTCGCATCAATTCCGGGCCCGCTCAGGCACATGGCGTGGCCGGCACGGTGCGCGCTCATGGCGCCCTTGAGCTGTATCTCCACCGGTGCTCCGTCCTTGTTGATCAACGCCAACTGACGCTCATTCCCTTTGTGAGCGAGCCAGGCTGTGAGGTTTGCCTCTCCTTCAACGGTGCAACTGTGAAGTTCCCATCCGGCAAACTGCTCGGCGAACTGCATGCCGAAGTAGAGCGGTCGTAACTCAGCCGAAAGATTTTCTCCGATCGCAATCGGAGTGTAGAAGCCATCACCGCCGCCGTGCAGGTTCACCCCGCTGTATCCTCCCGATGCGCACGTAAGCATGTAATCCGCTCCCCACAATGCGGATGCGAAGGCGTCACTGACACCGGCCTTTCCTCCCCCAAAGCAGGAGTTGCCTTCCGTCATGCGGAAAAGCAAGCCGTCTGAGTGGGCAACGGCCTGTTTCGCCTCGCTGATCTGCTGGTCGAGCCTCTTGTTATGCGAGAGCAGAAAGGCTGCATCCATGCTGGGATCCTTCGCCGGGCCCATCGCGTAGAAGTGGCTGGAAAGCATCGCGGCTGAGGTTCCCACGCGCTGGCCGAAGCGGTCGACCCAATCCATGTTGGTGGCCGAATCCGGTCCCGCAAAGGGGGCCTGCGGAACCTTGGCGCGCACCGCGTCGACAAACTCTTGCTGCTCGCGAATGTATTGCTCGAATTCGTAGGGTTTCTGCCTGAAGAGCGGCCGGCCTCCGAAGAAGTCAACTTCATTGCCGACCTGAAACGCCATAAGGCGGTCACCTGCCTCCTGCGTGACGCACATGGCCTCATCGGCAGCGCGCTCACGAGAACCGCACCCAAAGTTCAAGCCATAAATCAGTTTCCAATCCGTCGCATGGAGAAAGCGGCCCAGGTTCCGAATCGCTTCCGGTGTGATGGCGCCATCTCTGTTTGCTCTTACGTTAGGGTCGGTCAGCCTCCACTCCCAGTAAGTCTTGCCGTATTCGATGCCGACAGCCTGCCTCGGCGTGGAAAAATCCCCGTTCGGGCCTTTCCACCGGGTCACATCGCTCAAGTTGCCGCCCAGGCGCAACACTCCGTGCGAGCTCAGATTGCGAAAGGCCGTAACCAGGCTTGTGTTGGATGAGGAGAAGTACGCGGGGTTGTAGAGTTGCGCGGACTCATAGCTAAGCCCCGTGTAGTCGACGGGCACCAGTCCCAGGCGTTCCTCTCCCATGACGATCTGCACTTTCTTTTGGCCGGGGTCGGGCTGGGCAGACGGATCCCCACGGGCCAGCTGCGCAGCTCCTGCCAACGAAAGAAAGAGGAATCGACGACGGTTCACGGTCTAGGAGATTCCTGTCGTAAAAATGTCGAACCCCATGATAGCGGAACGGAGCACGGTTCATTTCCGCGCCTGCCGCGGAAGTAATGCGCCCCTTGCGGATGCCCCAGGTCTAGGTGCGAACCGAATCTGACCACTGACCATGGGTGCCCCATGTCCCTCGTCCGCCGCGGCGGATGAGACCCGGGATAGCACGAACCCTACTCAACAAGCTTTGTATCAGGGCTTGGCTTCAGCCATGCCGCAAACCGTCCAAAAGTCAGCGGGCTTTAGCC
>CAWEXN010000001.1:0-231394 GCA_963813015.1 uncultured Acidobacteriaceae bacterium | reverse complement strand
TGGAGCCCGACCTCCGCAAAGTGGGCAGAAACATCTACGAAGTGCTCACGAACACTGGACGCCATGGATACAAGCAACGGATGCGATAGTCGGATTGAATCAAGTTATTGGAAATAAATGGTATAAGCGGAATATTGCGAAGACTTGCAGGCTATTGCAGGGAGGCTAAAAACTCATTTCGAGACAGTCGCGTAATAGCAAAGGTAGCGAATCGCTGCGGCCACATTCTCTCCTGCCGGTCACTCAGAAAATCCGGAGATCGGAGGCCGCATGGCCCTCGGCGCAAGCGCCGGCCGCGTCGGGCGTCGAGCGCGACGTCGTACTCGACACAATGCGTCAGGTATAGTGGACCCGAATCGCGTCTCCCGGCGGGCTGAGTTGCAGCGCGGACTGTCTCGCTCGCGGACTCTTGAGCAAACTTCTTCAGCTGTTTACCAAGGATTTCAGTACTTCCGGTTCCTCCACGACCAGGTCCTCGGTCCGATAGAATTCGACGAATAACGCAAATCTTCTATAGAGTCCCTCCGCGTTCTCGCGAAGTTCGACAGCCTTCGGGGCGACCATCCTCGCTAGGCCGATTCGTTTGGTACAATTTGAGCAACGGAGTGGTGACAAACTTCGCGGTCCTCTCTCGCCTGTCTGTGGACACAGAATTTGGGCTTTGGCTTACTGTCCATACTGTCCATTAATCCCGGAATTCGGTTATATCCGGTGGAAAATATGGAAACAGGCGAAGGAGTGGACAGTAAGAAAAGACAGTAAATTCTGCGATTTGCGCTAAGCGATTGAAATTGCAGAGGGGACGTAGCTCAGTTGGTTAGAGCGCTGCCCTGTCACGGCAGAGGTCGCGGGTTCGAGCCCCGTCGTCCCCGCCACACATTCCAAAGAACTTAGGGGTGTTTGGCGCGTGACATTCAAAGGTACAATAAAGGTACATTAAGTGATTTCAAACGCTCGTTGGGCGTTGGTAGAGAATCGTTCCAACAAAGAGAGGCTCCCGACTTGCGGGGCCTCTTCTGTTTTTGGAGTGAGACACGGCCGTTCCTTCGCCATTTTCAATTGACGAACGCTACGGCGTTTCTCGGGACCTATCAAAGCAAGATCTATATCTCAGCACATTAAAGGTGCCTACGGTTCGTGGATCAACTTCCGGCCCTAAGCAGAAGATCTGTTTACCACGTAGTAACTTCCGGATTGGCGACGATAGACTCAGAATGGAGAGCGCACTTGATCGCAAGCAGGTGATCGACCGATCGGGATCATCGTAATTCAGCCCCGCCCCGTTGAACTCTGGGGGTATCCCCGGTCCCCAACTGCGAGGGACCGGAGCCGCCCGCCCTGAAGTCTTCGAGAAATTCTCAGGTTGCGACCCACTATACTTTTCCCGTGCTTCAGAGCAGTTTCACTTATGGACCAGGAAGCTGAACGAGAACTCATAAAGTCCTAGACCCGTACCATCCGAACACCCTACGCAAGAAGGCAACGTGAGTTCGCCGATTGCCGAGGTTTGGCCGGCCGAGTTAAGCACCGATGTCGCGGGGTCAGGGGCGACTGTCCATTGATTGCACTGCCCATTACTCACGCCGCCACACGTTACCTGGGCCTGATTTGTTCCGGGCCAATTGAACGGGTTGATTGCAATGTTGTACCAGGTTTTTCCATAGTAGAAGCCGACGTTGATGGGGCATATCAATGTCTGGCCGTCGAAAGTCATGCTCCCAAAGTCGACGCCATTGTTGAAGGGGTTTGCGTAGCAATGGCTGTTAATTACGGCCTTCACTGTCAGAGGCCCACTGAACGGCGGCGTCCAGGAACCACTCGGATCAACATACTTGAGTGTCACTGCGATACCCCGGGACGCGGAGCTGGTCGTGTCCAAAGTCCAGGTGCAATCGCTCCGGACGATAGACGTGACTGTGTCCTTGCCATGATTGAGACTATACGTCGTGTAAGGTCCCATCCCGTCGCTCTGGATCTGGAGCGGCAGATTCATATTGTTGACAACATCGTCGTCGCTCAGAACAGCAGTGACATTAGTGTTGCTGCACGGTGTCGAGGATTTACCCCATGCCGGCATCGCCAGCCCTGTGCATAGAACTGCGCAGAAAACAACTGCCGTTCTGAGTGAAATAGCATTCTTCATCGTTCTTCCCTCCTGGTTTGAATTGATCTCAAAAGCGCTCGTACCAGCTGAGCCTCCGCGCTATCCGTCGTTCTTTGTCATCCCTATTTGTTCGCCTGGAACGCGATTCTTGGCTTTCTCCAATCCCTCTTTCGTAGAGACATCCCGGAACGAATTCGGCGTCTGGCTTGCCGCTTTCAGCGGCTGACCGAAGCTCATTCTTCTCACCCGAAAATGTCCGTATGCCAATCTTGACGTTGTAAGTCAGATCATGAGATTTGAATGGTGCCGTCAGCGACACAACGGCAATCAGCACACCGCCGGTCACGGAACAAGCTCGCATTCTCACCTGTCGGTTCCTCCTAGATTTGGCGTAACAGCGACACTATGTGCGAGTAATGGGAAAAGTATCAATAAACGTGCGAATGAACTTTTATTAACATCCAAGTGATTGATTCGCGGTCACTTCCTTCGCGAATGGAGAGACACTGGTATTGGGTTAACGTCCAAATCCGATATATACTACCCGCGCGCGAACGGAACTTCCCTTGAATAACTCCGAAAAGCTAGCTTTTGATCCCTTTGAATTCGATTTGGCTGCTCGGCGGTTGAGTAGATCGGGGCATCGCGTCAAGTTGCAACCGAAATCGGCTGCCGTACTTCTCGCACTGGTAAGTAAGCACGGGAGCACGGTTTCCCGCGGCGAGTTGCAGGAGGCGCTCTGGGCCGATGGCACTGTTGTCGATTACGACCTCGGCTTAAACATCGCGATTAAGAAATTGCGAGATGCTTTGGGCGATTCGGCCGAGGATCCCTATTTTGTTCAGACGATGCCCGGCGAAGGCTACCGCTTCATCGCTCCGGTCGAACGGATCGGTGAGAAGAACCCGGTCCGCTCGCGAAGCGCGCAGCATGAAGCGCCGGTGGAAGTAGTGGCGGCTCGGCCGGAGCCTAAACCATCGGAGCGAGCCAGCTCAGCGCCGGAAAAGTCCTCGCGTCTGCGCCGCGCTCTCCCGTGGGCGTTGGGCGTCATCGCCCCTTTGTTGGCCGGCATCGCAGCCTGGCTGCTGCTGAAGCCGGCGCCGCAGCCCGAAGTCATTCGCTTCCAGGTCCCGCCGCCCGAGAACGCTGAATTCGTCGCCGGGGGTGGGCTTAGCCTTTCGCCCGACGGCCGCGCGCTGGCGTTTATCACTAGGCCCGACCAGGACAAGCAACCGACGCTTTGGGTGCGCCCGCTCGATAGCCTCACCGCGCAACAGATTCCGGGAACCGCGGACGCGGACGAGCTGTCCTGGTCGCCAAACAGCCGGCAGATTTTGTTTGAGGCGAATGGAAAACTGGAAAAGGTGGCACTTTCGGGCGGTGCGCCGGAAGCTCTTTGCGACGCGTCCGGGGCCGGTGCTGCCTGGAACCGCGATGGCGTCATTCTGTTTTCGCACCGAAACAGCCTTTTTACCGTGCCCGACACTGGCGGCACACCAACACTTGTGCTCGCCCCGGACTCATCCAAGCAGGAGATGAATCTTAAAACTCCGCAGTTTCTTCCGGACGGCCGCCACTTCATTTTTCAGGCGAGTTTATCCACACGGAAAAACTTTCTAGAGGTGGGTTCCCTGGATGCAAAGGGAACGGAACGCCTGATGCCGACAGAGGCCCAGGCGGTCTACGCTCCGCCGGGCTATCTCTTCTATACGAATCAGGGCACGCTCCTTGCGCGACCGTTCGACGCCAAAGCGCTGCGTTTCACCGGTCCTGCGCTGCCGCTGGCGCAGCGTGTCGGCAGGGATCCGCTCATCAAGTATTCTTTCTTCTCCGTTTCTCCGGCCGGTGTTCTGGCATACCAAGCTGGTCAATACTTCGAGACGAGCCAAATCACATTGTTCAACCGCGCGGGAGAGCGACTGGGCACGCTCGGCCAGCCCGGCAGGTACACGACGCCGGCGATGTCGCCAGACGGTTCCAAACTGGGCGTGGCGGTGGGGGAGTATGGCGAGCGCAACCTCTGGATTTATGACCTGAGGCGCGGAACTGCGTCACGCCTGACTTCCGACTCTGCTGACGATACGAGTACTACCTGGTCGCCGGATGGAAGCAGGATCCTGTTTTCGTCGAGTCGCGATGGACAGTACGATCTTGACCAGCAGCCCGCCAACGGCCTGGGCAGCGCGGAACTAGTCTTTCAGTCCAAGCTGAAGAGCAAGTACATTGATGACATAAGTCCAGACGGCCGCTATATCCTCTACGACACCGGGTGGGACAAGGCCGAGCTTTGGGTCTTGCCGCTCTTCGGCGAACGCAAGCCCTATCCCTTCGTCCAAGGGAATTTCTGCGCCAAGAGCGCCATGTTCTCGCCGAACGGGCGCTTTGTTGCTTATGCGTCCGACAAGACGGGAAAGTTTGAGGTGTATGTTGAAACCTTCCCGCGGCAGACTGGGAAATGGCATATCTCGACGTCGGGCGGAAACGTGCCTATGTGGCGCCGCGACGGCAAAGAGCTTTTCTTTCTGAGCGTTGATGGAAGGCTGATGTCGGTCGCTGTCAATACCAACGGCACCACATTTGAAGCTGCCGTACCCAAGCCACTCTTTCAGACGCAACTGGACGGGAGTACAGGGGGAAGGAACTTCTACGTGGTTGCGCCCGACGGCCAGCGATTTCTGATGCTGGCACCGATCCAACCGGCAAGTTCTGCGCCCATCTCGGTGGTGGTGAACTGGCCAGCACTGCTCAAGAAATAATGGCTTGCCCCAACCCTTCCGCGTCGCCCTCAGTGCTCGAGACGTTCAACTCGTAGCCCGCGCTGGTGTCAGCAAACCACACCTGCGACAGGCGATGCCGATCCGGTACTCGTCGGCGAGCATTTCGCGAGCATCGACATGGGACGGGAACGTTTTGCAAGCGGCATCAATAGGTCCGTCGTATCTAAACGGAGAACCATACGCTCTCTGGCTCTTGCGCCTGGATCACCGGCAACTCGGAAGCAACGTGAGGCAGATCACGTTAGGGACGGATAAGCGACAATCCGGGCGGAACCTTATTGCAGGATCCTGGGGCGTTTACGGGGACCTATCCAGACTTTCTCTGGTTGAACACCGTCGTTGCCGTCCTGGCAGTGTGAACAGGCTCTAAGTTGGATGTGGTTTCGCCGATGATGGAAGTGCCTGACAGGCGTAGCGTTAGAATGGCAAACCGGAGTACGAAGTTGCTGCGGAGAGACTTGAAGGCGGCGCGGGTCATGCGGGGCGAAGAAGGTCCCGCTGAATGGCGGTGTTGCTGAATATGCTTCCAATCGATTGACATGGATCCATTTCATGCACAGGAGGGAAAGGTGGATCGATACATCGTGTGCAAATGGGGACTGACGGGTGCGGCGTTGTTGCTGAGCTGCATGACAGTGACGGCACAGGCCGTTCCCGAGGTGACGGGGAATGCGCGAGTGGACGAGTTGCTGAGCAAGATGACGCTGGAAGAAAAGATCACGCTGATTCGTGGCTCGCATGAGGATCCGCAAATGTATCAGGGGCAGGCGGGATACCTGGCGGGGGTGCCGCGACTGGAAATTCCGGGGTTGCGGTTGGCCGACGGGCCGCCGGGTGTACTGACGCGGGTTCCGAGCCAGGGCGAGACGGCAACGATGGGCGTGGCGGCAACTTTCAGCGCGAAGGATGCGGAAGAGAATGGAGTGGTGATCGGGCGGGAGGACCGCGCGGCCGGCATCGACGTGAGTCTGCAGCCGTTTGTGAATATCGACCGGGATCTGGAGTTCGGCCGGGGATTCAACACATTCGGCGAGGATCCTTACCTGACGAGCGTGATGGGCGCCGAGGAGATCAAAGGGATCCAGTCACAGCACGTGATGGCGATGGTGAAGCACTACGTGGCCTATGACTCGAACAGCGGCAACATCAATGTGGACGACCAGACGCTGCACGAGGTATACCTGGCTCCGTTTGACGCGGCGGTGAAGGCAGGCGTGGCGTCGATCATGTGCTCGTATAACCGCGTGAACGGAGCGTTCGCATGCGGCAACGCGCAAACGCTGACGACGATGCTGCGGGACCAGATTGGGTTCAAGGGTTTTGTGACATCGGACTGGGGCGCGGTGCATGCGGTGAGCTTCATCAACGCAGGTCTTGACATGGAAATGCCCGGCACCGGAATGGGGATGCCATCTTTCTTCAGCCTGGGTCCGCCTCCGCCGACTCCCGCGCGGCGTGCCATGCAGGACATGATGTTTGCTGGGCACATCCCGGAAGAGCCCGCGCCGGAACGGACCATGGGCGGCGACTTCGGACTGAAGCTGAGTCCTGAAAGGATGGAGGAGGCGCTGCGCGGTGGAACGGTGAGCGAGGCGACGATTACGCGGGCCGCGGGGCGCGTGCTGTTAGAGATTGTGCGGTTCGGGTACATGGGCGGGATGCAGATGCATTCAGTGACACCGCAGGATATTGAAGCCAACGCAAAGATGATCGAGAAGACGGGCGAGGATGCGGCAGTTCTGCTGAAGAACCGGGATCATGTACTGCCGCTGAAGGCCGATGACTTAAGCGATGTGGTGTTGATCGGTCCCACGGCGGGACAGGTGGACTCGATTGGGATCAACGGCGAGCGCAGCGTGGGATTACCGTGGCGGGAAGTGGGTCCGCTGGCGGCGATGAGGAAGATTTCGGGGAATCCGCATCTTCAGTTTGCAGTGGCGGACGCCATGAGGGGCGCCCCGATTCCGGCGAGCGCGCTGAGTCATGACGGCAAGCCGGGACTTTTGCGGACCGGCGGGGCGGCGGAAGAAACGGATGCGCAGGTGAACTTTACAAACGAGAACAGCAACCCGCTGCCGCCGAATTCGGCGCTGACGTGGCAGGGGACGCTGACGCCTCCGCATGCTGGGGATTACTGGATTTACCTGCAGGCGATGGGGACGAACGCCAGCATTTCGATCGACGGCAAGCCGGTAGGGCGGACGGGGGCGTTCCAGGGCGGAGTCCATGGAGACATCCTGCAGGCCAACCAAGACAACGTGGTTCCAACGCCCGACGGCCTGGATAATGTGCGCAGGGCCGTGGAACTGACGGCGGGTCCGCACGCGATCCAGATCAGTACGACACCGGACACCTCCGGCTCGCCAGTCCAAGTGCGGCTGAATTGGTATACGCCCGAACAGCGGAACGCGGATCACCAAGCCGCCATTGCAGCGGCGAAAAAGGCGAAGATCGCTGTCGTGTTTGTGTGGACGCGCCTGACTCCAGTGTTTGGACTGCCGGGCGATCAGGACAGGCTGGTGGAAGAAGTGGCGGCCGTGAATCCGAACACGATTGTGGTGCTGAACACCAGCCAGCCGGTGGCGCTGCCGTGGCTGAACAAAGTGAAGGCTGCGCTGGAGATGTGGTGGCCCGGCGATGAGGGCGGATGGTCGACGGCGAATGTGTTGCTGGGCGAGGTGAGCCCGGCGGGACGTCTGCCAGTGACGTGGGGCGCGAAGCTGACGGATTATCCGGCGACTGACCCGCGGTATCCAGAGCGGAGCTGGAAGGGAGTGGACGGGCGCACGACATACAGCGAAGGCGTAGATGTGGGCTATCGCTGGTTTGAAAAAGAGCACATCCAGCCACTGTTCCCCTTTGGGTACGGGCTGAGCTATACGACGTTTGCCTACTCCGGGCTGAAGACGGCGAAGGCTGCGGACGGAGGCCTCGATGTAACGGTCGAGATCAGAAACACCGGGCTCATGGACTCGGACGAGGTGCCGCAGGTGTATCTCGGCGCGCCAAGCCAAATTCCCGCCGGCGTTCAGTTCCCGGTACGCGCTCTGGCGGCCTTCGATCGCGTGCACCTGTCTGCAGCCGAGACCAGGTCGGTGACCCTGCATGTGCCGCTTCGGCAACTTCAGTACTGGTCTACCAAAGAACAGAAGTGGATGATGCCGAGCGGCGAGCGAATGCTGAGCGTGGGCCCGTCGTCGGGCTCGCTGCCGCTGCACGAGGAGGTCGATTGCTCGAGGATGTAGGGATGCCGGGAGGGTGGCCAGCTGAGTATCTCTTCGACCTCAGATCGGTAACGATATGTCGGCTTCCGGGATGTTTTTCGCGTCTTGGACGTGGTTCCGGGCGAATTGCCGGCAATCCGGAAGTTGCACCATTTCTGGTAAGGTCCGGTTGAGCGAAGATCCGCCCGGAACTCAAGAACGCGCCTCATTTGGACTCAATGAGCGCGTTGGCGTCGATTGAGAGTTACGTTTTGCTCGCTGTCATCCGGGAGTGGCTCACGGCCACTTCACTGTGAGCGCGTAAATCTCCCGCGTGCCGGTGTCGCGGGTGAAAAGTGGCGAACCATCAGGGGCGACGCCGAACTGGACATTCTCTCCCGGACCAGTGGCAAAAGACAGACCCTTCAGACTGGCGATCGTCTCCACGCTGTGATCCGCCAATCGAACGCGAAAAGCCATCGGCTCCGAGCCGCCAGTCGTGAAGTAGACAGACTTGCGATCGGGCGATTGGGACACGTTGACGATGTAGCCGGGTAATCTCGACGAGACCAGGTCGGACCATTCTTGCGATTTGAGATCGAAAACGATGAGCTTCTTACTGTCCTGTGTGGTTGCTGCAATCAGGTCATCGGCAGCCCATCGCACGTTGTAAAGGTGTTGCGACCCAGGAACGGTAGCGCGCTGTCCGGTGCGAAGATCGAAGACCTGGGCCTTGTGTTGGGTTGCATTGCTGGTATCCACCAAGACCAGGCGGGTTCCGTCGGGGGACCAGTTCGCGCCGTAGGAGTCCGCTGCCACGAGCGTCTGAGGCGGCCCTCCATCCATGCCGATCACACAAGTCGCACCCGCCGTGGTGGAATACGCGACCTCTTTCCCGTCAGGAGAGATGGCGGGATAATAGATCTCCCCAGGCGGAAACGTGAGCTGCAACGGGTCCGATCCGTCGCTGCGGCTACGCCACAGGGAGTGATCAGGAAACACGGTGTAGGCGACCCACTGGCCGTCTGAAGAAAAGGTGGGATTGAAGGCCGCTACGCCGGGAAGGAAAGGAAGAAACTGTTTCGACTTTGCGTCATAGCGGATAAGCTCCCCCCGATCTCTGATTCCCACGGCAAAGATATGCTTCCCATCTCGTGCAACGACCGGTTTGATGTAGGAGAGCGGACCGTTGGTGAGCTGAACGGGTTGCTGGCGCCGTGGCAGAAAGCCGGTCTTCATGGGCAAGACCCAAAGATCTCGGCGACCCTCATTGCGATTGCGATAGACGATGTACCGGCCGTCGGGAGTCCACGCAGCGCAGCACACCTGTCCGGTCGCGCTGTTGTTCACGACGGGGTGGAGGTCAGAGCCATCTGCGTTGGCTTCTTCGATCGAGCTCGAGTGACGTCCGTTCGAATAGACAGTGAAGACAACGTGCTGTCCATCCGCGGAAACGGCGGGATCTGCGATTAAACCGCCGGCGCTCAGAATCCTGCGCGGATTGGAACCGTCTTTCTCAGCGACGGAAAGGTCGTTTCCCACGGAGAAGAGAATCCTTCCGTCCGGGAAATAGTCTGCGTCGTATATCTCAATCGCACCCACGCGGCGCGGTTCTCCGGCGGGCAACGGGAAGGTCAACAAAGGAAGCACAGACGCATCGCCCGCCGCGCCGAGCAAGGTAGATCCGTCCTGGGACAATGCCGTAATCTGGGCGTTGTCTAATCCGGTTGGAACAGTCGCCGTGGGGCCGCCAGTCGCCGCGATTTGCACAATGCGATAACTTCCGACGGAACCTTCGTCGAAGTAAATTCGCGAGCCATCGGTTAGCAGTCTGCCACTATTGCCTTTCACCGCGCCGTCATTGCTGAGCTGGGTTACGGCTTCCACCACGGGAACGGCGGGCCGTTGCCTCAGCCACACGATGAGGGCCGCGCCGATGGCCAGTGCGCCCGCGGCCACCCAGAGCCATCTCTTGCCCACAACTTCCTGGTGAGCAGGAGGCATCGCCGTGCCGCTCGCATCGGACAGGGCTTCAAGCGCAAACCCCAGGTCGGACGCATGTTGAAAGCGCCCCTCCGGACTCTTGCTTAGACAGCGGTTCACAATCTTCTGCAACCCCGGTGAAAGGTTTGGCGCCAGCTGCGAAATTGCCGGTGGGTCTTCGTTCAGGATCGCCGTCATCGTTTCAACCAACGTCGCTTTGTGAAATGCGCGCTTGCCGGTCAACATTTCGTACAGGATCACGCCGAATGCAAAAATATCGCTGCGCGCATCGGCCACTTGTCCACGCACCTGCTCAGGCGACATGTAGCCAACCGTACCCAGCACCTGTCCTGGCGTAGATTCCTCTCGGAAGCTGATAGTCGAATCGTCCAGTTTCGCAGCTTTGGCCGGATCGAGCCTGGCCAGCCCGAAGTCAAGGATTTTGATCCGCCCATCTTTCGTCACGAAGATGTTTTCCGGCTTGAGATCGCGGTGAACAATTCCCGCGCCGTGCGCAGCCGCCAGTCCGCGAACCAACTCCATGCCATAGTCGAGGACTTCTCGCAGCCGCATGGAGCCTTTACGAAGGCGATCGCGCAGATTTTCGCCCTGCAGCAGCTCGGTAACGATGTACGGCGATCCGTTGTGCTCGCCAACGTGGAAGATCGTGACAATATTGGGATGATTGAGGGCTGCAGTGGCCTGGGCTTCCAGCTCGAAGCGCCGGAGGCGCTCGGGGTCGGTCGACCAAGCGGCGGGGAGCACCTTGATCGCTACGTCGCGTTTCAGGGCGCCGTCGCGGGCGCGATAGACCTCTCCCATACCGCCGGCGCCCAAAGGGGCGACGACCTCATAAGAGTCTACCCGGGAGCCAGCGGCCAGTGGCATTTGTGAGTTGAATTATAGCCCGAGCCAAGCTTCCCAACGGCCCAGGTTAAGTTACGCCGGGTGTCAAATTCTTTCCGCAGTTTCATCCCCGGAAGGGCGGGATTGCACGAATCTCGACCCTCGGCATCTCCAACGTTTCAATCTCAATTGACGCAAATCGTCAATGCGCTCATCGACTACGCCCACGGACCCAGCAACCACCCTGTTCCGAGTTCTGAGTGGATTACAGGCAATCCGGAAGTAGCACCATTTCTGGTAAGGTCCGGTTGGGCGACAATACACCCGGAACCCGCAATGCAGACCAACTCTTTGTCTGGAGGGATCACTCGTCCTGTCGGCGCCAGATCTGAATCGAACCAGCCGGAAAGCTGACGTCGCTTGCAGTTGGACCATCCCATTTGATGCATCGCTCCGCTATACTTGGCAGCACTTCCTCGTTCCGGACCCAACTCCATGCCTGAAGATCCGCATCCTAAGACCCCGCCAGACAGCAACGACGCCACACTCCCCCTCGCCGCAGCACCACCCGCGTCCCCGGTTCCAGAACCGCCCGCCCACCCTCTACCGGCCAGCATCGGGAGTTACCGCATCGTGCGCTTGCTGGGTGAGGGCGGGATGGGCGCGGTCTACGAGGCCGAGCAGGACCAGCCGCGGCGTAGAGTCGCGCTCAAGGTGATTAAGGCCGCCTGGGCCAGCCCTGAGATGCTGCGCCGGTTCGAACAGGAGTCGCGGGCGCTTGGCCGGTTGCAGCATCCCGGCATCGCGCAGATCTACGAGGCGGGCAGCGCGGATGCTGGATTCGGCGTTCAGCCGTTCTTCGCAATGGAACTGATCCACGGCAAGCCGCTGGTCGAGTATGCCAATGAGCACAAGCTGAACACGCGGCAGCGGCTGGAGTTGATGATCCAGGTCTGCGACGCGGTGCATCATGCGCACCAGCGCGGGATCATCCACCGCGACCTGAAGCCAGGCAATATTCTTGTGGACGAAACCGGCCAGCCGAGGATTCTGGACTTCGGACTGGCGCGGGCCACCGACTCCGACGCGCAGGCCACGCGGCAGACCGATATGGGCCAGTTGCTGGGCACACTGGCCTACATGAGCCCGGAGCAGGTGCTGGCCGACCCCTATGCGCTCGACACACGCAGCGATGTCTACGCGCTGGGCGTGATTCTCTACGAGCTGCTGGCGGGCAAGATGCCCTACACGCTCTCGCGTCACCTGCACGAAGCGGTGCGGACGATTCAGGTGACCGACCCAGCGCCGCTGAGCACCGTGAGCCGCGTCTATCGCGGCGACATCGAAACCATCGTCGCCAAGGCTCTGGAAAAGGACAAGGAGCGGCGCTACGCCTCGGCGGCTGGACTTGCTGGAGACATTCGCCGCTACCTGAACGACGAGCCGATCGTCGCGCGCCCGGCCAGCACGAGTTACCAGTTGCAGAAGTTCGCGCGCAGGAACAAGGCGCTGGTGGTTGGGATTGCAGCGGTGTTTGCGGTGCTGGTGCTGGGCATCGTGGCCAGCACCTGGGAGGCAGTGCAGGCGCGGCGGGCGGAGAAGAGGGCGCAAGAGCAATCGGCCATTGCGCAGGCCGTTAACGACTTTTTGCAGAACGATATCCTCGGACAGGCCAGTGCCTACAACCAGTCCGGGCCGGGCACCAAACCCGATCCTGACCTGAAGGTGCGCACGGCGCTTGATCGCGCGGCGGAAAGAATCACGGGTAAGTTTGGGAAACAGCCGGAGGTGGAAGCCACCATTCGGGACACCATGGGGCAGACGTACCAAGGCTTGGGGCTATACCCGGAAGCAAGGAAACAAATGGAACGGGCGCTCGACCTGGAGCGTCGGGTGCTCGGCGCAGAGAATCCCAAGACCCTCAGAACCATGAGCCGCCTGGCCAGTGTCTATTACTCAGAGGGTAAGTACGCGCAGGCCGAGGCGCTCCTCAGCCAAGCCCTGGAGATCGAACGCCGCGTCCTGGGCCCTGAGCATCCCGACACGCTCAGGTCCATTAGCGGCCTGGCCAGTGTCTATTACTCAGAGGGTAAGTACGCGCAGGCCGAGACGCTCCTCAGCCAAGCCCTGGAGATCGAACGCCGCGTCTTGGGCCCTGAGCATCCCGACACGCTCAGGTCCATGAGCCGCCTGGCCGGTGTCTACTACTCGCAGGGCAAGTACGTGCAGGCCGAGGCGCTCTACAGCAAGACCCTGGAAATCGAACGCCGCGTCCTGGGCCCCGAGCATCCCAACACGCTGGCATGCATGATCAATCTGGCCAACGTTAACTTCTCGCAGAGCAAGTATGCACAGGCCGAGGCGCTTTACGACCAGGCCCTGGAGATCGAACGCCGCGTCCTGGGCCCTGAGCATCCCAACACTCTGGAATCCATGAACAATCTGGCACTAACCTCCAAATTGCTGGGCAAGTACGCGCAGGCCGAGGCGCTCCTCAGCCAAGCCTTGGAGATCGAACGCCGCGTCTTGGGCCCTGAGCATCCCGACACTCTGGCATCCATGGGCTATCTGGCTGACTTTTACTACTCGCAGGGCAAGTACGTGCAGGCCGAGGCGCTCTTCAGCCAGACCGTGGAGACCAAGCGCCATGTGCTGGGTCCCGAGCATCCCAGCACGCTAGAGTCCATGGGCGGTTTGGCCAGAGTCTACTGCCTGCGGGGCGAGTACGCGCAGGCCGAGACGCTCAGTAACCAGACTCTAGAGATCCAGCGCCGCGTGCTCGGTCCCGAGCATTCGAGCACGCTTTCCACTCTCTCGGACGTTGCATCCATGTACCAACGACAGGGCAAGTATTTTCTGGCGGAGACTTATGCAGCGCAGGTTCTCGTAGGGCGACAGCACGCCTTGGGCTCTGAGCACCAGGAGACGATGTCTGCGGCGGCTGACCTAGCACTGGCTTATCTTTCGCTGGGGAAGTTCGCCGAAAGCGTGCCCCTCGCGCACGAGGCCGTGGAGACGGATCGAAGGATACAGCCAGACGGCTGGGAACGATTCCGCGCAGAAAGTTTGCTAGGAGCTAGCCTGGCTGGGCAAAAGAAGTACATCGAAGCCGAACCGCTGCTGCTCGAAGGTTACCAGGGCATGCTCGCGCGGAAGATTCATATCGATGTTCCAGACCGGTATCCCCTGAAGCTGGCGCACCAATGGCTCGTGCAGCTCTACGAGGCCTGGGGAAAGCCCGACAAGGCTGCCGAATGGAACAGAAAATGACCTCGCTCCGACTACACTTTGAAGCACAGTGCGTTTCTAGCGCATAACACCTGAATTACCGCCAATCCGGACGTAACTCGGGTTTCGAGAGTCCGGGCGGTTTCGAGGCGAATACTCTTCAAAGGGAAGAGTGGGCGACTATACACCCGGAACTCGCCGTTCTGACCCCTTTCAGGCCTGAATGAGCGACTCAACCTTCTGATGCCGGTTCTCACAATTAAGGGATAGCATCAGGCAAATCTGTTCGGCTGCAAAGCTCAGGAACATAAGAGCGATTGTTGTTTCCGAACTTTACCGGCATGGTTACGATGTGCGGGAGTCTTGCTAACTCCGGGAATCAATATCATCCGCAAGTACTCTTGCGTGAGGATAGCGCGCAGTCGGGATGCGACAGTCGTGTCACAGGGGACATCGAGAGAGCGGCAGCGGTCGATCGCGGATCTCAGGTCTCGGAGGAATGCAACGCAGGACGGGCACGCCTCGATATGAATGCGCATCTGTTCGCAAGCGAGCGGTTCCACCCTGCCATCCAGGTATTCGGAGAGATTGCCGAATAGTTCTTTGCATTCATCGGGGCGCTGCCGGCCCTTGGACTTGAGCCTTTTGGGCTTCTTGGCCAACAGTTGGCTGCTCTTCATGTGTTCCGATGAGTTGCTCAGAACCTGGCTCATCTCCTTGCGCACGCTCAGACGCGCGCGATGAAGGCGAATCCGGACAGTTCCTTGCTTGAGGTCGAGAATCTGAGCGACCTGCTCGGTCGTTAACTCCTCCATATCGTGGAGCACGAGAACGATGCGCAAAGGCGCCGGAATGCGAAGAATTGCCTGATGCAACAGTTGGTGCTGCTCGGCGTTGAGGAGATCGCCCTCGGGGCTCTCGCCAGCATCCTGCAGCAATCGTCCCAGCTCAGCCTCATCCGGCATCAAATCATCCAGTGAGAAGGTGTGGATCGGAGCGTGAGATGGCTTGCGGCGCATGCGCCAGCAGCGGTTTCTGGTGACGGTATATAGCCAGACCGCAAGTTGCTGTGGCTCCTGGATTTTGCCCAGATGCCCGAGCGATCGTGACAGCACCTCCTGCATTGTGTCTTCCGCGTCTTCACGATGCCCGCAGACCTTCATGCTGAAGGAATAGACCGTGTTCTGCAGCAGGCCGATCGCCTCTTCGATAGCTTCCGGAGTATTTCGGTGCAGGAGTTCCGTGGCTCGGATCAGTTCAGGTCGCATCGCATGAAGTCATCGAGGGCAAGATCAGTATATTCGTCGGCCTGCAGGAATGAACGCCGGTTCTAGAAGTCCGACCGCTCTGGCCATGTTGAATAAGTCTCACTTGGGGCAGTGAACCGCAGCATCTTCCGCTTCTAAAGTCGACTCAATCATCTGAAGGCAGATCGGGGTGATCTTCGTCAGCCATGCCTTCCCCTTTTCGCGTTTCGGCTCCGAGCACAAAGCCATCCAGGCGCGAAGCAGTGCAATTGCCAGATCCCTCTCGGCTCCGGGACACCGCGCTTCCAGCCGGTACATATGACGATAAACCTCATCCTGAATTCGTCCGCTTTGAAGCCTGGTGCTCATGGCTGCCACGCTACCTCGCATCGTAATTGGCATCTTTTAGCCCAGCGGCGCGCAGGATCGCCATGGCCGGGCACCAATTGGTAAAAGTCGATTGCAGGAGATTGAGCCCAACGAAAACCGTCAGCCATAGCCAATATGGCGAAACGAAATGTGAAAGTGCGAGCGACAAAAGCACCATTACACCTGCCAACAAGCGCAAACCGCGATCAACTGTCATAAAGATTCTCCTTCATTTGAATCGGATTGGGGTTCGAGTCCCGATTGATGCCGGGAGTGAATCATGAAGTAAAGTACCGGGATGGTCGGCCAGGAGAGGAATGTCGAAGCTACCGCTCCGGCAATCAATGACAAGGCAAGCCCCTGAAAGATGGGGTCGGTGAGGATAACGCTTGCGCCGACAACCACCGCCGCTGCGGTGAGCAGCATAGGCCGAAAACGAGTCGCACCGGCGTCAATCACCGCTTCGGCCAGTGGAATTCCCTGGCGAATCCGAAGTTCGATGAAGTCGACGAGAATGATTGAATTGCGCACGATGATACCGGCGCCGGCAATGAAGCCGATCATGGATGTTGCCGTGAAGAATGCGCCCAGGATGGCGTGCGCCGGCATGATGCCGACGAGGGTAAGCGGAATGGGCGCCATGATAATCAGCGGCACAATGAAAGAGCGGAACCAACCGACCACAAGAACGTAGATGAGAACAAGAACCGCAGCGAACGCGAGCCCCATGTCGCGGAAGACTTCGATGGTGATATGCCATTCGCCGTCCCACTTCATCGAGTAGTGGTCGGTGGAGTCGGGCATGGTCGCGTTGTAACGGGTCAAAGTGTATCCGGCCGGAAGAGTGAGATGGTCGAGGTCTTTGTTCATTTTGAGGATGGCGTAGACCGGGCTCTCTTCGGCACCGGCCACGTCGCCGGTGACATACACAACGCGGCGCAGATTCTTGTGGTAGATGCTAGGCTCGATGGTCTTGTGATCGATGGTGACCAACTCGCACAGTGAGACCATGCTGCCGTCAGCGCCGGGCAGACGGATATTCTCCAGACCTTGCTCTGAGGAACGATCGGCGCGGTCAATCTCGACGATTGCGGGCACAGGTTCCCGTGAAGTTTGATCGTGGATCAGGCCGACCTCGGTTCCTGAGGTCGCAAGCGCCAAGGCATGAGCCACGTCAGAGACTGCGATGCCGTGTTCGGCCGCTTTCACCTCATCCACGCGCATGATCAATCTTGGCTCGGGATCTTCGACGTACCAATCGACATCGACAACGCCCGGAGTCTTTTGGAAGATCGACTTGATCTGCTCGGCGACCTGTGTTTGACCAGGCAGGTCGGGACCGTAAACCTCGGCCACTAGAGTTTGCACAACCGGCGGGCCAGGTGGAACCTCGCTGACCTGAATGCGCGCTCCATACGCGTTGCCAACAGAATCCAGCAGCGGGCGAAGCTGTTTTGCGATCGCGTGACTCTGCTCGCTGCGCTGCTTGGCAGGCAACAGGTTCACCTGGATGTCAGCCTGATTCGGCTGGCTACGCATGTAGTAGTGGCGGACCAGACCATTGAAGTTATAGGGGCCGGAGGTTCCGGTATACGTCTGGTAGTTCAAAACGTCCGGCTGACGCGCAAGTTCTTCACCAAGTGCCTGAGCGACTCGCGCGGTCTGTTCGAGCGGCGTGCCGTCGGGCATATTAATCACCACCTGCAGTTCGCTCTTGTTGTCAAACGGCAACATCTTCACGCGCACCAATCCCAGAGGTACGAGCGCCACCGAGATCAACAGCAGAACTGCAACTCCGATGAAGAACAAGACGCGATTACGTGAGGATCGGATCAGCGGCGTCATGATGCGGCGATAGAGCTTGGTTCGCCAGTTCTCGGTCTCGGGCTCCAGTATTTTGGCTCCTTCAAGATGCTTCCCAACAAGACGAAGAGCGGCCCACGGTGAAACCACAAATGCAACCAGGAGCGAGAAAAGCATGGCCGCCGATGCCCCTACGGGAATGGGCCGCATGTAGGGTCCCATCAGGCCGCGAACAAAGGCCATCGGCAATACCGCGGCGATCACTGCGAATGTGGCCAGGATGGTGGGGTTGCCCACTTCCGCAACCGCTTCGACAGCGACCTCGCTCATCGACCGGCCATGATTTTCCCTCAGTCGGAAGTGGCGGACCATATTTTCGACAACAACAATGGCATCATCGACGAGGATGCCGATCGAAAAAATCAAGGCGAAAAGCGTAACGCGATTGATGGTGTAGCCGAGGAAGTAGAACACCGACATCGTGAGGGCGAGCGTGACTGGAATGGCCAGCAGCACGACGCCCGACTCACGCCAGCCAAGGAAGATCGCGACCAGCAAGGTCACCGATAGCGTGGCCAACAGCAGGTGCTCAAGCAACTCGTCCGACTTGTTCTTTGCCGTCTCTCCGTAGTTTCGGGTGGTGGTCACCGTCACGTCGTTGGGAATGGTTACGCCCTGCATGCGGCGGACACTCGCGAGAACAGCGTTGGCGATATCGGTCGCGTTCGTGCCCTTGCGCTTGGCCACAGTGATCGTTACAGCGGGAAACTGGCGCGCTCCTGAGGCGCTTGAGCTCGTCGTGCCGTAGACGACATAATCCGCAGGGTCGGCGGCACCGTCGACGATCTTTTCGGCAACGTCGCGCAGATATACCGGGCGCCCACTGACAACACCCACGACCACCGCTTCCAGGTCTTCGCGGCTGGTGAAGAGATTGCCGGCGTCCACCCGGATCTCCTGGTTGTTTTCAGCGAAGTTCCCAGCCTGCACGCTGGCATTTGCGGCCTGCAAATGCCCAACAATGGCCATGGGCGATAAGCCGTAAGCGGTCAACTTCTCGGTGCTGAGCACGACGCGCATCGTGCGAGAAAGGCCGCCAATGATCGTCGTCTCTGAAACATCGGAAATCTGCTCGATGTTGTGTTGCATCTCAGCAGCAATGGCGCGAAGCTGATAGCCGTTGTATCCCTGGCCCCACAGCGTTAAGGCAAGAATCGGGACGTTATCGATCGAGCGGGCCTTGATCAGCGGCTGCGAGACTCCCGGCGGCATGCGACCGAAGTTCGAGTAGAGCTTGCTGTAGACCTTGATCAGAGCATCTTCCTGCGGCGTGCCGACCAGAAAGCGCACGATGACCAGGCTCTGCCCTGGTGACGACGTCGAATACACATACTCGACTCCGGAAATCTGATGCACCAGAGTCTCGATGGGCAGCGTTACGCGCTCCTCAACTTCGGCGGGAGACGCGCCCGGCATCGCTGTAGTGATGTCCAGCATTGGAACCAGGATCTGAGGCTCTTCCTCGCGGGGAATTATCGCGACCGCGAAGATCCCGAGAGCCAATGACGCGGCAATGAAGAGCGGCGTCAGCTTTGAATTGAGAAATGCATGCGCCAACCTTCCGGCAAGCCCGAGGTCTTGCTTCATGGTTGGACCTCAATGCGCTTGCCCGCAAGCTCGCGGTCGGAAGGCAGGTCCACAAGTCTCTCGCCCGCGGAGATTCCTGATAGAACTTCAACGAGATCGCCTTGCGGCGCGCCGAGGGTGACATAACGGAGTTGCGCAATCCCCAGGCTGTCGAGAACATAAACACAGTCAAGCGACCCGCGCATCACCACAGCAGAACGCGAAATAAGAATTGCGTTGCGGACGCCGTTGGCAAACTCCGCAGTTCCATACATTCCAGCGCGCAGTTGACTTGAGGAAGGCAGGTCAATCTTGACCAGAAAACTGTGGGTTGAAGTGTCGGCGGCTGGATCGATCTCCGCGATCGTGCCAGTGATTTCCGCGGATGACGCGCCATCGATCGCAACTTGTGTCTTCATTCCTTTGTGGATCGCCGCGATCTCCGACTCATCCACTGTGGCCTGGAGTTGCAGTGCTCCGGCCCGGTCAATCTGGAGCAAGGGCACGCCTGGCGAAGCCAGCGTTCCCGGATCGGCCATCCGTGCCGTCACGATTCCGGCGAAAGGCGCCACCAAGCGCGTGTAGCCAAGCATCGTGTGCGCGCTGCTTTCCTCGGCCTCTGCCGCTTCTGTCTGCGCACGCGCGGCATCCAGACCGGCCGCTGCCGCCTCGGCCTTCCGTGAGATCTCATCCATTTCCTGCGGGCTTACGCTCTTCTCGGCCTCCAGTTGCCGATATCGCTCCAGCGTGCTGGCGGCGAGGCTCGCGTCTGTTTGTGCAGCTGCCTGCTGGCTTTTCGCTGCCTTCACTCCCGCCTGCGCCTGATTCACTTGAGCGCGCTGCGCCGCATCATCGAGCACGGCTACAGTTTGTCCCGCCCTCACCGTGTCTCCTTCGCGCACCAATATCTGCTGGATTCGGCCGGGAACCTGCGCCGAAATTTGCGCAGTCTCACGAGCGTGAACGGCTCCCGTGGCGCGAACGTTGACTGGCACCTCTCGCTGCTGGCTTTCAACGACCCGCGCCTGTACGGTTTCGACGGCGCCTGATGTGACTGATTCGCCGCCATGACAGCCGGCCATCATCGCCATGGAGGCAGCAAGCAGACTCGTCCCGATGAAATTCCTCATTGCAATTCCTCCGCCGCATCGGGAGTCAATGTCCCGGTTGCATAAAGCAGTTCCGCATAGGCCATAGCATTGCCGTAGACCGCGTGCCAGTAGTTCGATTGGCTTTCCCGTTCTGCATCCTCGGCCCGCAGCAGTTCGGTGATGGTGGCAAGTCCCGCGCCATAGCGGTTCTTGACGATACGAAGACTCTCAGCCGAATCGTTCAACGCTGCTTGTGCAGTCTCCAACGAAAGTGCAGCCGTCTGCCGATGAATGTGCGCCTGGCTTACTTCAAGGCGCACGTGCTGCTGCGAAGCACTTAATTGTGCGTCGATTCGCTGCTTCGCGGCGCTCTGGCGCTCAAGTTCAGCGCGCTTGCCTAGTGGCAAAATGTCGATGCTGATCTGAACGCCGGCCACCCAGTTGTTCCCACCCGATCCAGCGAAACTTGTGCGATCTTCTTCCCAGTTCCCATAGGCGCTCACGCGCGGGCCAAATTCGGATTTCGCCGCTCCTAGCGTTGACGCCTGCGCCGATTTCGCCAGCCCCGTCGCAATCAAATCGGGCCGCGCCTTTGCCGCAGTGGCGAGTTCGTCGTCCAGCGCAAGCTGCGGGAATGTGTGCGGCTCAATTGGTTTCAACTCGGAGGGCTTGAGGTCCGGAGTTCCCATCGCCTCGCGCAACTGCGTCCAAGCCAATTCCAGATCGCCCTGGGCCGTAATCAATTCTTCTTTGCGCGCGGCAACATTCACCTGGGCCGCCATCCGGTCTGACTCCACCGCAAGCCCGGCCTTCACGTGATCCTCAACCGATGCCAGCAGCGCTGCTGCCGTCTCCTGCTCATGCTGGGCGACATCGATCTCCCTCTGCGCATACAACACAGACTGGTACGCCCCGACCACTTGGAACACGATTTGCTGATCTACCGCCTTCGCAGATGAAGAGCCGCTCTGTTGAGCAAGGTCGGCGCTGCGAATTGCCCTCTGCGTTCTGAAGGAGTCGAACGCCGTCCACGAGCCTGAGAAGCGCGTAGAAAAATTACCGATGGGCTGCGGAAAGTTCAGCGCATTCAGCGCAAAATCGGCCTGCGTGAACTGTCGCTGGCGCAACCGCGTGCCAAAGGCATAGACCGGATCGTTACCACGCGAGATATCTTCAGTGAAGTTGAGTTGCGGCAGAAGTTGGATTCGCGCCAGCGTGGCAGACGACTTGGCTCCCTGGTTGTCGGCGCGCGCCATTGCGGCCTGGGGGCTTTGCCCCAGAGCCAGAATGACGGCCTGGCGAAGTGTCAACGGTTCTTGCGACGCCGCGGCCAATCCCCCCATGCAAAGCAAGAGATAAACGCCGGGAGACCAGAACAGGTGAGGACTGATTCGGTGGAATGTCCAGGGATTGTGCATTCATATGAATAAAGTCCCAGAACAAGATGTTTGTTACAAAAGAGCATGAATTAAATCTTGCCTGAGGCCATGACAATGGAGTCTATGCCTGGATTACCTCGTCGCTACGCTCTCCAAAGGACTCGCGGCTTCTTTAGATGCCGCAGAAGCTCCTGTAACTCTCTGATTCTAATCGCCAATGCACTCTGTCACGGCAGAGGTCGCGGGTTCGAGCCCCGTCGTCCCCGCCATAAACCAATCGGAACCCGCGGTTTATGAGCGTGACCTCTTCTTTCAAGTACCCTTCGAGGGTGCTGAAAGGTTCGAATCCACACCCCAAAAAGCAAGGCTGAAGATGCCGGGCGCCGCACAGCATGGCTCGATCGAGTTGATTCCTATGCGCGACTTGGACGGGCGCAGAGCCTGGGGATTATTTTTTGGCTCCGGCCTTTAATAATGCTGCCGCCACATCTGCGTGTCCGGCTGCCTTGGCCGCACGCAGCGCGGTCGTACCGTCTTTCGCTCTGGCGTTGACATTGGCCCCCTTGGCGAGCAGCGCCTGCACGACATCGAGGTTGCCAATGTTTGCGGCCATCATCAATACGGTCACACCAAGACTATCGCTCAACATTGTGGCATTGGCGTCGGCGCCTTTGTCGAGCAGGGCATGCACGATACCCACGTCGATATGATCGCTCATGACGGCAGACAGCAGCGCGGTTCCGTCATCGGTCGACTTAGCATTGACGTCAGCGCCGTTGGCCAGCAGTGCCTGCACCACATCAGGATAGCCTCCAGCTGAGGCGCACATCAGTGCGGTCACACCATTAATCGTCGTGGCGTTGACTGCAGCCCCCTTGGCCAGCAACGCCTGCGCCACATCGAGATGGCCATTTTGAGAAGCATAAATGAGCGCGGTCCAGCCGAGGCTGGCCTTCGCATTGACTTCGGCGCCGTTTGCGAGTAGCGCCTGCACCACATCGAGGTGGCCATTCTGGGAGGCCGCGATCAGCGCTGTGAGGGAGCCCGCGACGGTCGGGGTGGAGTAATTGCCTGCCGGGGCGTCCACTTCAGCGCCCTTCGCGAGCAGGGCTTGCACCACATCGAGGTGGCCGTTTTGGGCGGCCGCGACCAACGCAGTCCAACCATCGTTTCCCTTGGCGTTCACATTGGCTCCGGCCGAGAGCAGCTCCTGCACACGGGACAAGTCGCCTTTTCCAGCTGCATTGATGAGATCGTCTTCTTGGGAGTTTGCTTGTGTCCAGGCAAGCAGACAAATTAGGACCATCGCGATGCCCAGGACGAATGAGCGCCTTCGCATCCGCACTATTCTGATCCGCATCATCAACCGGTCGCCTTTCTCGGGGCAGCGTTTTTCAGATTGTACAATTCGCACGTTCGATCGCTGCTCGCTTAAGCGTTCCGCTTCTTCCTTCGATCCAATGAATTTGCATTGCAGACAACCTGTCGCGGTGAAAGCCGCGGGACTACTGAAACGCCTGGCTCAGGCTCATGGGATCGAGGCCTGAGAGAAATTTCTGCGCCTCGGCGGTGAGCGCGGCTTGCGTTGCGACTGGAGAGTCACTGGAACGAGGTTGGTCAGATTTCGGCCGGTCGATGCGAATCATGATGGGAACTGGATGCGTCGCTCCGCCCGCGAGCTCGCTGACCTGCGGCTTGAGAACGAAGAAGCTGAAGTGGCCCTTTGAGGCGACCTGTTGCGATTGTGAGCATGACCCAGGAGTGCAGGCGACGCTGACGACGATGCTGTCGGTGACCCCGTCGTTGTAAAAGCCCGTGCTCAGGTCGAGGGAATTTCCGCGCGCGGTGACGAACGGCAGAGAAGTAACCCGTTCGGGCTGGAGGCCGCGCGCCAGCCAGCACGAATTGGCGTCGTGATAGTAGACGAACGGCGCGACCCAGACAGCCAGGATGATCTCGTCCGATCCAGGTGCGGAATAGGCTCCGCTTTCGACGAGCGTTTGTCCGCCGGACTGTTCGTACCAGGTGCGCGTTAGCGCGAAGCTTCCGATTTGTTTCGGGAAGCGGGCGAGGGATGCAGCCGACGGCAGGGTCGAGGCCGGCGCCCTCTGCCGCGATCGAAGCGCGGAGGAAGGCAGAGCAAGAACGGCGAGCAGCACGAGGGCGAAAGCGGCGCACCGGATTAAGAGGCTCCGCGTTGACAAGGCTGGTTCGCCGATGCTGGGAGCGAGATTTCTTGCACGATGCGCTGGCGCCTCATCGGCAGAAGCCGATTCTGCCTTCAGGCTCGCGAGCCAGAGAAAGATCAGAATTGCCAAAAGAAACAAGCAGCTTCCAATGACGTAGTCGGCTTGTTTGGCTACGCCTTCGAGCACGGGATGGCCCAGCGCGATGCGGTAATAGATAACGAGGACGCAGAGGCGGATGAAGTTGAAGAGATATCCCAGGAGCACGCCGCCGATGACGTAGGCAGCCCAACGCCATAAAGAGGCGCGTTTGAGATAGCCGAGAATGAGAGCCAGGTATCCCAGTGTGACCGCGCCGCGAATGCCGTCGCAGCCGGGGGCGATGAACATGCCAAAATCCGGTGAGAACATCAGGCGGAGCTGCGGGGTAGTGGGCGCGAAATGGATGAGCATGGCGAAATCGCGAGCGACACGCGCGGAGATGTTCTGCAGGGGGATATCGATCAGGCTGCTGGTGAGCACGGGCACCGGCTGCGAGAGCACCAACAGCGCGAGTGGGAACCAGGCCTTGCGCCAAACGCGCGCGCCGGCGAACAGAAGGACGATTCCGCTGCCGTAAAGATAGACAGGCAAGGTGAGCGGGATGAGGGAGACGAGCGCACTGCCTGCAGTAAAGAAAAGTTCGGCGCTCTGGTGAAGAATGCTGACGAAGAATGCTCCTCCGATCAAGGCCAGGCCCCACCAGCTTCCGCGCAGTTGCCAGCCGTTTTGGCGCCAGACGCGAAGAGTGAGGATAACGCTGGCCGGCGGGATGAGCATGCCGATTGAGCGCAGCGGATCGGTGGTCCAGCATCGCCAGAGCAGAGCGAGCTCGCGCTCGATGCCGAGGCAGCCCGCCGCGGCAAGAAGGCCGATGGCGCACCAGAGCGCGATGGATGGCGCGGACGGCCGGCGAGAGTCTGCGAGCGATTCGAGCGCTGTTTGATCGGCTTGCGGTGTTGCGAGTGCCATCTCTAAAACTGACCGTCCCTCGTTGGATATCATCGCATCTCGCTCCGCGCCCGTATATGCCACCACGCGCTAGGGCGTTTGCGGCGGCCCGGCCAGCGGCGTTTTTACAGGAGCCGCAACACCGATGAACTCGGTGAGCGTATTCTTGCCGGAGTTCGATAGCCAGAGATTTCCGCTGGCATCGATGGCTAGGCCGTATGGATCGAGAAGGGAAGCGTCGGAGCCGAATCCGTTTGTGGGCGAAAGAAATGTGCCGGGCGCAGTGCTCGATGCGCCGCCGAGCTCAGAGAGCGAATTGCCCTGGTAGTTGGCAATCCAGACCGTTCCAGCTCCATCGACAGCGATTCCCTGGGGCCGCAAGACACCGCCGCCCATGGCGGCATCGAGCTTGAGCGTTCCGCAGGTGTCGACTTCGCTGATGCTGTTGCCGTAGTAATTGGCGATCCAGATATTGCCCTTCTGATCTGCGGCAACGCCCGATGCTCCATTGCAATCGCAGTTGTAATTCGTCACCTTGGACCCGTCCGCGGAGATTTCGCTGATGGGAAGCAGACCGCCCTGATTGACGACCCAGGCGTTGTGGCCGGCGTCAACGGCCAACGCGACGGGGAACGCGAGGGATGTGCCGCCCCAGCCCGAAGAGCTGGAGATCGCAGAGCCGGAGCTCGACAAAAGTGTGACCTTGGAGTCGCCGTAATCGGCGAACCACATATTTCCGTTGAGATCCGCAGCCACACCGATGGGAAAGTAGATGCCTCCGCTGGTGATTCCGGATGCGATGGCCTGGCCAGAGGAATTGAGCTCGGTCACATCGCCGTTGCCGTTGTTCGAAGTAGTTTGCTCGTTGGCAATCCATACGTTGCCCTGCACATCGAGCGCCATGCCATAGGATTCGTTGATTCCGGAGCCTGTGATTCCGGCCGGAAAGATCGCGGCGCCGGCCGGAGAAAACTCCGACACGGTATCGAAGTAGCTCGAGGTCCAGACGTCGCCGGACGCGTCCAATCCGACCGATGCGGGCGAATCCATGCCTCCGCCCGAGACTGTGTTATGCAGCATCCAGTCAGGTGGCGCGGTGGTGAGAGCCGGCGAGAAGACTTGGTTGGCCGAGGCGAGAGTATAGATGGACGCCACGTTATTGGCGGGGGCGCGCGCGATGTTGAAGGTAGCGTCGAGCGTGTTGGTGGGAACGGCACTGCCGGAAGCGGCGTTGAAGAGCGGGGAACAAGCGCTGCTGCCGGCAGACGCTGTGCACGATGCCAGCGCATTGGCCAGTGTGTTCAGCTTGGTAGTGGGCACGGCGAGCGTGGAGGGAAGACCGGCTCCGGGCGACGCGCCGGTGGCGTCATTCGCGAGTTCGTTGGCCGTTGTGAAGGCATTGTCGAGCCCCGTCGTATTCGTGCAAGTAGCGCCGACATTTCCGCCGCCCGACATGAACGAGGCGAGCGCCCAAACCGACGCGACTGTGGTGACTTCATTGACGGCGAAAGAGCTGCCCGACGCGATGCTCCGCAGGGGCCGAGCGCAGCCATCAGCCAAAGCGCTGAGTTGGGCGAGGCCGCAGAGGTCGGCTGGCCGCCTTTGGACAGAAGATAGATAGGAGTCTGCCCCGAAGGGCAGGTATAGCTCGCGGGAACGCTGAAACTACCATCGGCAGCGGTGGTCAACACCGAGTTCAGCAGCGGTGTGGGAGCAGAGCCGTTGCCGGAGTTACCCGCCGCGAAGAGCTCGACTGAAGCGCCAACGACTGGCGTTGCAGCGGCCATGACCTTGCCAGTGAAAGAGACGCCGGCGAGAGGAGTTCTGGACGGACAGGAAGCGGGCGTGCTGGAACTGACGCTTGGTGTGCACCCGCCTCCTCCTCCGCCACCCGTTGTGACAACTCCTCCGCAACCAACGAATGCGGCAGAACAAAGTGCGGCCAGACTGGCAGAGATTGAAAGCGAAAGAAGAACGCGGGGAAGATTCACCGTCGTATTCCCCATTCCATGGACGAGCGAGGACGAATCGCTGGTTGAGGCTAACGCTTGCGACTGCGCGCTGCTCGCGCACTGGCCACGAGGGCGCCTGCGCCACCCACCAGCGCCAGCACTATGGTTGGATCTTCCGGCGAGTCAGTGCATCCGGTTTGAGCGCGCAGCGGAAGAACAACGGCGGCCAGCATCAGGGCCAGGAGAAGAGCGTAGCGGCGAGTCATTCGGAACTCCTTCTCTTCAACAGCAATCTGTCAGCGCAAAAACCGGGTGTTGCCGCGGAGCAAGCCCCTCGGCAATCACATCCAGAATACACGGAAAAATGTGTTACGTGGCTATGCCCCAAAAGGGTTACCTTTGCGATAACTGCCGAGTTTCCCACAGCCTGCACGCTCCCGCTCGGATTGCATGCTTTACGGCACTGGCCGGTGGTCAAAGCTGTTCCGAATGGCGAAAAAGGCGTCTTTCGGGCGGTAATCGCGATCGAATGGGAGCGAACGCTGGGGGCGGTTCGGCTGTTTCCGATGGTGAGTTGGGCCGCCGTTAAGCCAAGTGAACCGATCGCTCAGATCCCATGTAAGCACCATCCTTACCGCCGGATTGCCAAGAGCGATGCGGAGATATTCAGTATAAGTTTGCGCGATGATGGCATCGCGTTTGACGGGATCGTCGGCGGCGATGTCGTCCTCGTTCACATCCAATTCGGTGAGGTAGACCTCGAGGCCCATCTGGTGGATGGCCTCGATGTAATCGGCAAGCCCTTTGCCAAAAGCGTCGGGCTGCGCAGCCTTCACGTGGCTTTGAATGCCTACTGCATCGAGCGACACTCCGCGCTTCTGCATTCCGCGCAGCAATTCGAGGATCAGGCGCCGGCGCTCGGCGTTGTTCGCGTTGTCGTATTCAACGCCGTAGTCGTTGTAGGTGAGCTTGGAGTGCGGATCGGCTGCACGCGCGGTGCGGAAGGCCAAATCGATGTAGTCAGGCCCAATTTGCTCGTACCAGAAAGACTTGCGCATTCCGCCGGGCAGGCCGTCGCTGGGAAGAATGGCCTCATTGGCCACGTCCCACGATTGCAATTGGCCGGCGTAATGCTTGCAGACGGTGGTGATGTGATCGATAAAAAACTGCCGCGTGTTGGGGCGGTTCTCCGCAGTCTGTATCCACGCGGGGACGGATTCGTGCCAGCAGAGCGTGTGGCCGCGCATCAGCATGGCTTTGCGTTGCGCGAAGGCGAGCAGGAAGTCGGGGCGCGAAAAGTCGAAACGATCGGGCGCGGGGCGCAACGCGATCCACTTCAGCTCGCCGGTAGGCACAACGATGCCGCACTGCTCGCTAATCAGTTCAGCAAAGTCGGGATCGTCCTGCACATTATGAATGATGACCGCGGAGCCGAAAACGAGGCCGCGGCGTCGCGCGTGATCGCGGAGCGAGCGCGAACCCGAGACATCGTGGAATGAGGCGGGCAGAACGCTCGGGATTGCCGAGGGATGCGCGCAACCTGCGAGCAACGAGGCAGCTGATCCGGCTGTGGCAATTGCCGTTGTGGCCCTGGCGACTTCTGTGATGAATTCTCGCCGAGTTTGCATTGGATTCATGGTCCTTTCGGCTGCGCGTGAAGAAAATCGCCGGCTCGCCGGTTTTCGATTCGCCCATGTCACGTTTACCAGGGGTTCGGCCCGAGCGGCTGATAGTGGACCCAGTCGAAATCGACAGCTCCGGGCTGGGTGGATTGCGTAGTGTAGGCGAAAAGAGCGGGACGTGAACCTTTCCACCAGCTGAAGTGAATAGGAGTGGGCGCGCCTAGCTGTTTAAACGTTGTGCCATCGTCAAGACTATAAGAATATACAGCCTGATCGCCGTTCACTTCGACGCGAAGCTGAATCAACGGCTGTGAAAGCGACGGCCCATCCGCCTGGTCGTGTTGATGGAAAAAGCTCAAGTGCCGCTCGCTTTCAGACTGCACGATCTCCAGCCCGCTGGCAGAGTATTCAAACATGGCCAGGCCGGCATGAACGCCAGGCTTCATTTGCGTCAAATCAATGCGAACGGTGAACTCGAAGGCGTTGTCCTGCATGGACTGCGTCAGCGTGTTGCGCGCGGAAAGCAAGCCGTCCGCCGGCATGGGAATGAGGCGCAGGAATCCTGGCCGATCGCTCAATGACCAATGATCGTCTTCGGGATTGTGATTCCATTCCCACTGCGGCCCGAGTGTTGCGCCATTGAAGTCATCTGAAGTCTGTGGCCGCTGGCGCGAAGTCACGCGAGGATTGCCGGGAATCGGGCCGGACGGAGTGGGCTGACCGGCGGACTCGCCATCAGGATCGGCGCCGATCACCGGCCAA
Source organism: uncultured Acidobacteriaceae bacterium (assembly GCA_963813015.1). Lineage (GTDB taxonomy): Bacteria > Acidobacteriota > Terriglobia > Terriglobales > Acidobacteriaceae > Telmatobacter. The sequence goes on along the minus strand of CAWEXN010000001.1, from coordinate 202,226 downwards.
TCGTCCTGCCAGCGGACCGGCTCGAGGTGAACGATGCGTCCATGCGCGCCGTCGGCCTGGAAGTGAACAAACCATCCTTCGCCATCCGGCGTTTCCACGTACCCGCCTTGATGCGGACCGTTGATATTGGTCGAGCCCTGGGTCAGCACCACGCGATGCTCGTACGGACCATAAATCTGCCGCGACCGCAGCACGACCTGAGAGCCCCCGCCCACGCCGCCAATGGGGGCAAAGATGTAATAGTATCCATCGCGTTTGTAAAGTTTGGGTCCTTCAAGGACAGGCAGATGCTGTGGATCCTGAACGATGATCTTTCCATTGTCGAGCACGTGCATGCCATCCTGCGACAAGCGGTGCAGGATGAGCGGACCGGCGCCAGTTATGGAGTGAATCAAGTAAGCGTTTCCGTCGTCATCCCAAAAAGGGCACGGGTCTTCGAGACCGGGACCTGCGATCACGACTTGCGGCTCACTCCATGGCCCGGTGATTTTATCCGCCGTGCTCATGTAAATCCCCTCGCTCGGAGTCGGGAAGTAAACATAAAACCGGCCATCGTGCTTTCTGATCGAGGGCGCCCACACCCCTTTGCCATAGCGATTGCCGCCAATCATGCTGTAGCGCGGGTCCATGTCGAGGCGGTCGATCACGTGGCCGATGATCGTCCAATGGACGAGATCGTTGGATTGCAGAATCGGAATGCCGGGCACGAAGTGAAAAGTGGAAGCGACGAGATAGTAATTCACGCCGTCTCGGATAACGTCGGGATCGGAGTAGTCTGCGAAGAGAATCGGGTTGCGATACATCGCCTGCGCAGCGGGGCGCGGGGCCTGCGCTCGCGCTGTTGCGAACGCCGCCGCCAGGCAAAGGCCAAACAGGAGTTTTCGCATCGAGCTTTGTATAAGATTTTCTGTTCTTTGACTCATCGAGTAGCCTTTGCCTTCGCCCGGATTGCTTTTAGAGATAAAAACGGCCTCCGGCTGCCGCTGTACTCGGCACTCGACCATCCTGCCTTGACAAATGAATTGGGGAGTGCAGCGGGGCCACACTCCCCAGTAAATCTAGAAGACCAATTTCAACGACAGCTGGGCGATGCGCGGCTGGTTGGCTGCGGCCGCGGTGTTCTGCGGTGAATTGCCCGTGATTCTGCCGAACGACCCTCCCAAGGTCGTACCGGGGTCACCCAGGTTGGCGTGGTTCATTAAGTTGAAGTAGTCCGCCTCGAAGCTGAGGTATTTCGCTTCAGAGATGGGGAACTTGCGCGTCAGGCTGCCATCCCAGTCGATGTAATGTGGGCCAGTAAACTCACCCTTTACTACGTTTCCAAACGTACCGGCTGAATTCACCGCAAAGCTCGCTGGATTGAGCCAATTCCTGCAATTGACCGTCGATGGGCATGGCGTACCGCCGTACGGGTTTGCACCTGACCACACGGCGCGATCGCGATTTTGGCCCGAGCCCGAGTTGTTTGAAGCGCTCGACCAAATAGTGAGCGGATCGCCGCTGCGGTACTGGAAGATTCCGCTGGTTCCCCAATCATTGAAAATGTAGCGCACCGCGCTCGGTGCGTCATTGAGGAATCTGGGAACCGCGTAGACGTAGGAGAGAGCCGTAACGTCGCGGTGGTCGAAGTCTGCCGGTCCGTAGTCAAGCGCCTTGAAGTGCGACATGGTAATCGGGTAAACGAACGAGTTGCCTCCGCCGATTGAGGTCGCCGCCTGATTCCAGGGCATGTCGTTGAGGGCTTTCGACCAGGTGTAGTTGAAGAGCAAGGTCAGGCCATACTTTACGCGCTGCTCAGCGGAAACTTGCAGCGAGTTGAAATTGGTATTGCCGCCACTGTTAGCCGCCGTGATGTACGAAGGGAAGCAACTGTTGGTTGCAGCGCAGCCGGGCTGGTTAAACTCGCGGACTCCGCCGATCTCGGGATTCAGTTCGAGATCTTGCCATTCGTGGCTTCCGTGGGTGGCGACGTAAGCAGTTTGAAACGAGAAGCTGCTCGTGAGTTGCTGCTCCACAGCGAGGTTCCACGCGTAGTCGACCGGATCCTGGAAGCCCTTGTACGGATCGAAAGTCAGCCAGCTGTTGGAAGACGAGATCGGGAAAGTGTTGGGCGGAGGTTGCGGGGCGGGAAACGGATTGGCAACTCCAACGCCGCCGCCAGGATTGGGTGCGGTCCCGTATGGATTGGCGAAGTTCATGCCCACGGTTGGAGTCGAAAACAGACTCACAGCGGCAACAAACGGCGCCGAGTTGGAATAAATGTTGAACAATGTGCTGTTGATGCGACTGTCGAAGAACATGCCGGCTCCGCCGCGTATGGCCGTTTTGCCGTTGCCGAATACGTCATAGGCGAACCCAACTCTCGGCATGAAATGGTTGTAGGCGGATTTGACGCCATTCGAATTAAATCCCGCATCGCCGGCAAACTGCAGGCCTGCCGGGGCGAGGGGAAACACTGTGGAATGCGTGTTCGATTGCCACAGCGTCGGATTGAAGCCGCCCATACGGCCGATGAGGTTGTGCCAGGGAATGAAGGGCTCGTACCGGACTCCGTAATTCAGCGTCAGGTTGCGCGTCGCCTTCCAGCTATCCTGCACGTACGCCCCCTGGAACTTGCCTCGGACATTGAAGAACTGACCTGAGGCCTGGTTGAACTGATAGAGATACCCGAACAGGAAGCTGGCCATGCCGTCGCCGCTGACGTTGGCGTTAAAGAAAAACTGCCCTGGTTGTTCGTAGTCGTTGATGATGTCGATCTTTGACAGCTCACCGTGATAGCCGGCATCGATGTTGTGCCGCCCAAGCAGGAAGTGAATGTCGTCGGTGAGCGTGTAATTGGCACGGCTGAAGGCCGCCTGCGGATTGACGCTGATGTTGAAATAACCCGATGACACCTGAATTTGATTGATCTGCTTGTAGGTCGGCTGCCAGATATTGACGCCCAGATCTCCCGCGTCGAGGCTGCTTGAGATCGGGCCGCGAATATCTCTTTGCAGTTGGTAGCTGAGGATGAAGTTGTTCACCACATGGTCGCTGAACGTGTGTGTCTCAGAGATCAACGAGTTGTAGTAGTGGTTCGATGCCCCGTCGGCCACGCTGAGAATGTTCTGGAGGTTCTCAACGCCCTGCAGGATGTATTCGTCGGAGAAATAGCGCTCCGTCAGCTTGTCCTTCGGGGTCAGCTCCTCATCGGCCCGGGCTGTGATCTCGGCAAAGCTCCAAAGAGACGGCTGTTGGAACAGAATGGCGCCGGTCGAGGTCAGCGGCGGAACATACTTCAGAAAGTTCTTGGTCACTGAGCTGAGGGCGGTTGCGCTCCACGTGTTTGAAGAGCCGCTCGGGCATGTGATTGTGGAAGCGAGAATGGCCGACGGATCGAGCGGGTCGTTGACGCAATCGGTAAACACGAGGTTGTTGGTGCCCGGCGCCCCGCCTGAAGAGTTCGCGCCTGCCTGGGCAATTGTGGGCAATATGTTGGAAGCGGTGCCCGAAGCTTCGTGATCGATGGTCTTCTGGTATCCGAAAAATCCAAACGCCTTGTCGGTGTGGAAGACGTGCGGAATATCCAGCGGCCCGCCCACCGTGCCGCCAAATTGATTGCGTTTGAGCGCATCGACGGTCTTTTTGCCGGTCGCTGCGCTGTAGGTATACCACGGCGCGGCGTTGAGAGCGCGATTCCGGACGTATTCAAACAGGTCGCCGTGATACTGGTTGGTTCCGCTCTTGGTGATGATGTTGACCACACCGCCGGCGTTCTGGCCGTACTGCGCGTTGTAATTGTTGGTTTCGATGCTGAATTCCTGCAACGCATCGGGCATGGGGAAGGGCTCGTTGACGTTGGTGTACTCATCAACGTTGTTGCCGCCATCGAGCATGTAGTTGGTCTGGCCGACAAACGTGCCATTCGCCGAAATGGCGACGACGGTGGGGAAGGTCTTGGTGTTGCCTTGGTCTGCCTGCGCTGTGGGTGCGATCGTGACTCCGGCCACCTCTTCGGTGAGCTGCGCCGCATTGCGGCCCTCCAGCGGCAGAGCATTCATTGATGTTGCTCCGATCACCTGTGAGAGCGTGCCCGTCGTCACGTCCACCTGAGCGGTATCGGCACTGACGGTCACCGTTTCAGTTGTGGTGCCGGGCTTCAAGATGATATTCACCGTCACCGCGGCGTCGGCGCGCAGAGAAACGCTCTTCTCGGTGTGGGTCTCGAATCCCGTCGCCTTAACCGTAACGTTGTAATTTGTAGGCGCCAGAATCGGGAAAACGTAGGCTCCCTGGCTGCCTGTCTTCGTCGTGGACGAAATCCCCGTTGCGGCTTGGGTTGCCGTCACTTGGGCGCCGGCAACCACTGCGCCACTCGCGTCGGTCACCGTGCCATTGATGCTCCCAAATCCTTGTGCAGACAACCGGCCTGAAATGCATACGCTCATCGCGAGGACGGCGACCAAACAGCCGATGAACCTGGGAATAGCTCTCATGTTTGCCTCCTGAAATGTTGCCCTGTGGGTGGGAACAGTCGCTTGGCGTCCGGAGCAGAGAGCGTCGGGCGCACAATAATTCGAGCAGCAAAGTTTGTATTGAAATAGATTGACAGTTGATGAGACAGGTACCGTCCCTGACGGTCAGGAATTGTTCTTATCCTTATTTATTTCTGCAATTTATGGCAAGCAAGAAACTTTCGGGAAAGTATGTTGAAAGTCAGCTTTATTCAGCCGACACCGCAACAACCCTGGGGGGACCAGGGGTCCCGTCCGTGACCGTCGTCCCCAAAACCACCTGCAGATTTGGTTCATTGCCATTCAAACGCTCCTCCCGCGCAATGGCCTGCATAAGGCCTGGATCGGTGAGGAATTCGCCGGCGGTTTCGGTGCCATAGGTATAGAGCCCACCAATCACAACGACAACGTGCCCTGTCTCCGAATCCCTGATCCGTGAGATTAAGGCGAAATCTTCTAACTTGGGGCTGTTTGCTCCAGTGGCGGGATCGCGCGGCTGGTTTGTGCCCCAGCTCCAACTGCGTGAAGAGGGATTTTTCGCGTCGCGTATGTAGATAAGGTGCCGGTCTGCGTCCATGGCCAGGCTGAAGCGCAACTGCCGGGTCAGGCGCAGGCTCCACTCGTTATTGAAGGCCCCAATAAGGACGACGGCGCCATTGCGGAGGTCGGAGAATGAACTCTCATTGCCTCTGCGAATGAGGACCTGCTTGTTTCGAGCCTCAAGCACGCCGACGACTTTGGCAATGGTCACCGTGTCGGCGAACGGAACCGTTTCCGATGAGTCGGAGCTGGGCACAGGGGTGACGGGACTTCCATTTCCGCCAACATCGGGTACAGTCGGCGGGCCATTCGGATGATCGCCCACCACCAGCAACACAGGGCCGGGTGTCTCAAGTACAGGTTTCCAGAACAGGTCTTCGGGATTGGCCCGATTTAACCACTCGTATCCGGAGAACGCCGCGACCGCAACGACCACGGCTGCGAAAGCGCCAACATAGGATCGTTTCCACCAAGCTGCAGGTTTCTTCAATTCGCTTGCTGGAACCGGTCCGATGTGAATGTGCGCGGCGTGGGTTTCAAACAGCGGCTCCGGCTGTTCCGTTTCGATCTCAGTTTCGACGCCGATGTGCCGGGTTTGCCCGGGGAGTGTGAATCGGGGAACATACGAACCCGGAATCAAGCCCATGCGCAGTTCGGAGCGATGCTTTTCGTCAACGTAGTAGGATGCCAGTCTTTTGCGCAACTCCGTGGCCGCTGTGCGCACAATATGATCGAGGTTTGTGTCGTACAACGGGTCTCTGCCGAAGACTTCGACCCCGATGGTACGTTCCTTGATCTGATCCGCGGACCCGTTCAGGGTCATTTCCACCACATACCTGAGGAAAGCGACGGACCGCTTGCTGGAGCGGAAAACCTCATCGCGAACCAGCAGTTCAAGCTGCGCGCGGATCATCTCCGCGGTCAGTTCCGGCGTAGTTCCGTACTGCGCTTGAGCCTCGATCATCGCACATCCAGTGACAGCGATTTTAGCACGATAATTGAAGAACTTGGCGCGTTTCAGTGAGGGACAGAAGCGAGCCTGCAAGTGCCTGCAAACACAAGCCTAAATGGGCTTTCTGAGGCCTCCGGCTGATGTTCTGTTCTTTCGCGCAGGAAAACCATCGCGCAATGATCGAAGAAAACAGGCTCCAGCATTCTTAACGATCGACTGCGTTTGGGTGTTCGAGAATGTGGCCCATTTTTTCCTGCTTGGTTCGCAGATAGCGCTCGAAGCTCTCCTGCGTTTCGACCTCTGCCGATACGCGCTCGGTTACGGTGATCCCGGCCGCCTCCAGCGCAGCGACCTTGTCGGGATTGTTGGTCATCAGGCGTACGCTCGAGACGCCGAGCAATTTCAGCGCGCCGGCCGGCAGGTCGTAATCGCGGCAATCGGCGGCGAAGCCCAGCTCCTCGTTCGCTTGCACCGTGTCGCGTCCGTGGTCCTGCAACTCGTAGGCCTTCAACTTGGCCATCAATCCGATGCCACGGCCCTCCTGCTGCTCGTAGAGCAGAATGCCTGCGCCCTCTTTGGCGATACCGGACAATGCCATCTCCAGTTGCAAGCGGCAATCGCAGCGCAGGGAGCCAAAGACGTCCCCGGTGAGGCACTGCGAGTGGATGCGGACCAGGGGCGGACCGGCGTGAATGTCGCCCATCACCAAAGCTACGAGCCCCTCAACCGCAGGAGCTGGCTCACATCCCCGCTGTGCCTCGCTTCGCGCCCCCTCGAAGCCCAATATGCGGAAGTCGCCCCAGCGCGTAGGGAAGTCGGCTTCGGCGACCTTTCTTACGCTTTCCAATGCCATGCTTTTATTCTACGGTGCGGCTGCAACCTTCAATCTGCGATCCCTGATCTCTGTCATTGCGGTACATTGATCGTGTGACCGACAACCTTATCTGGATCACGCTGCTGGTGAAGCTGGGCGTAGTGGCCTCTGTGGCCAGCGTGCTGGCGCGCGTGACCACTTTCCGGCGCCTGTTTTTTGCCGAGAAGCGGAGTCCTCGGCAAACTTTGGCTCTGCTGGCTTTTTTCCTGGTGCCGCTTACGCTCGGGGTTTGGCTTCGGTTTCGGGTTCCCAACTTTCTTGCCGCCGACATCTCGTTTGAAACCGTGATTCTGCTCGGCCTGCTCATCGGGCCGGGCTGGGCCATGCTCAGCGGGGGTGTGTTGTCGGTCCCCGCCGTTCTGCACCACGAATATCTCGCGCTTCCGTTCGACGTTATTTTGGGCCTCGCTGCCGGCATGATCGGCCGCTTTGTGGAAAAGGAAGAGATCTGGTCGTTTACGCCCTTCATCGACCTCAGCCTCTACCGCTGGGTTCGCCGCAACCTGATCAAGCCGCGCATCGACCGCCAGTTCCTCCTCCTGGTTCTGATTGCGGTGATGGAGATGGCTCGCGATTGGATCGCTCGCGCTTTTCCACATCGCCTGTTTGCGTTGCTCGCCAGCAAACTCTGGCTGCAGGCTCTGGTGTGGCTGTGCGCGCCGATATCGGTCGGGGTGGCCATTAAGGTGTGGAATGCCCTGCGCGTCGAGATGTCGCTCGAAGAGCAGAAGCGCCTGGTGCTCGAAGCTCGACTCGATGCTTTGCAGCGCCAGATCAATCCCCACTTCCTCTTCAACACGCTCAACTCGATCGCTTCTCTTGTTCGCAACCAGCCGGAGATGGCTCGACAGATGACTGTCAAATTGGCCAGCATTCTTCGGGCGCTGCTCAAGGATCACGACGCCTACGTGCCCCTTCGCGAGGAGTTGAAATTCACCGACGATTACCTCGACATCGAGGTGGTCCGTTTTGGCGCCGACAAACTGCGCGTTGAAAAAGACATCGATCCGCGCACGCTTGAGGTTATGGTGCCCAGCATTCTGCTGCAGCCGCTGGTCGAGAACAGCATCAAGCATGGTCTGGAGCCGCGCATTCACGGCGGTACCGTCACCTTGCGCAGCCGCCTCGAGGGCGACAGGATCTCCATCGAAGTCTCCGATGACGGCGTAGGAATGACCGGCCGCCCGGAGTCCGCGATTCGCCGCACCGGTTCGGGCATCGGAATGAAAAATGTCCAGGAACGGCTGGAGGTCCTTTACGGTAACCAGGCCAGCTTCAACGTGGTGAGCAACCCGGGCCGCGGCACGGTAGTCTCGATCGAGATTCCGGCCAATCTCCAAGAAACTGTGTAGTCTCAGGACGCCGCAAAAGGAGGCAGGCATGACGACCGATGCAACTCCAAATCCGTCTCAGGTAAACCTCGATGAGATTGGCCAGATCGCAGTGACTGTTACCGACCTGGCAAGATCCCGCGACTTCTACCAGAACATTCTTGGCATGCATTTCCTCTTTGACGCGGGAAGCATGGTGTTCTTTCAGTGCGGCAAGATCCGCTTCGCCATTGGGAATTCAGGCACGCCAGTCGCGCCGAGTGGGACCATCCTGTACTTTCGAGTTCCCGACATTCACGCAGCGCACAAAGCCCTTGTCGACAAGGGCGTGGTTTTCACTCGAGGAACCGTTTCGCGTGGCGCGGATGGCCGATCACGATCTGTGGCTTGCTCCATTCCGCGATCCGGATGGCAACCCGATTGAATTGATGTCCGAGTTGCCGCACGCCACTGCGTAGAACCGGTCTCATAACCCATCTTTGTCAACTCGCTTGAATCATGGGACCCGCCTTGTTGTCGGGCCCCATACTTGCGCATTTTGCTCCAGAGCCTGGTTGGCGGGGCACAGGCTCAGTCTGCCACCAGGTGAAGGTCCATCCAGGATAGGATCTCTGCCCGCATTTCGGGCAGTTCCTGGTGCGCGCAATCGAAGAGTTCGATACGGCAATCCTCTTCGCGTCCGTACTTGCGGTAGAGGGGCAGGAGTGCGTCGCGTATTTTTTCCACGCCATCGGGCGGGGTGAGCGGATCTTTGCGGCCATTCACGCTCAGGTGGGCGCGCGGCACGGTGAGTTCGTTGATCTGCGCCGAACTGAAATGCTTCAGCAGCGAGGGAACATAGTAGAAGATTCCGTGCAGGTGCAGGCCGTGCGCCGCAATGAGCGAATCGAAGTCCGTGAGGCAGCAGACATCGATGGCCGTAAGCACGCGTGGATCGAGCGATGCGAGCCACCATGCTTTGGTAGCGCCCATCGACATGCCAAAGACGCCCAGCCGGCGCGGGTCGACTTCAGGACGGCTGGCGAGATAAGAGAGAGCCTGCAACTCGTCGAAGATCATCATGCCGAAGAGAACACGGCCCTGCCACAGCATCTGTTTGAATGTGTCTTCCTCGCCCTGGTGGCCGTCAGGATCGTGCTTGCGTTCGCCGAAGCACCAACTATCGATTGCGATGGTGACCAGGCCCTTTTCCGCACAGATGGCCGCGTACGGCGGCTGCACCTCCGTTCCACGCCACAACTGCTCCTTGCCCAGATCGTACTGGCCTGCGTGCCAGTGGATGAACAGCAGCCCGGGAGCGGAAGGCTGGCGGTGATCGGGAATGAGAACCATGGCGGGCACCGGCTCGAGACCATTCAGGTCGAGAACCCAGCGTTCCAGCGTGTAGTCTTCGTGCTTCTCCTTGCGCACGAGTCGCGGCGGCGCGGGCTGGTGATTCCAGGGCAGGTCGCCGAGCAGATTCCAAAGTTCGCGGCGACGGCGCTGTTGATAGTGGCCGAAGTCCTCGCCGGGCTGCGGCAGCGTGCCGGGCAGAGTTGCACCGCGCATGGCCACGCTGCCGGCCAGTGCGGCCGAACCGATCATCAGATCGCGGCGGCTGAATCGAGGCTTCACGCTTGGCACTTTCTCCTTTTTTCGGCTCCAGCTTGCAACTTCACGATGGCGTGGCCGCCTATGCGCGCCGCCAGCATTGCAGTGCAGGCAAGCGGGAACGAAAGAATCGAATGGAATTTCACGTGCGACTCCATTCGATTTCGATCGCAGCCCGTAGAAACCGCCCGGGTGACCGGTCGCCGCCGCATGCAACGGCAGATTCTCAGTGTGGCCAGCGCACTTGATTGTATTCTCAATGTATGGTGCGCTTCACTGTGCTGGCCTCGGGCTCCAAAGGCAACAGCACGGTTGTCTCCGGCGGACGCACGCGCATCCTCGTTGACGCGGGCTTAAGCTGCCGCGAACTTTTCCGGCGCATGAAGCTCGCTGAAGAAGCTCCGGAGACCCTCGACGCCATCGTGATCACTCACGAGCATCAGGACCACGTCAACGGCTTGGCCGTAACCGCGCGCAAACTTGGCATCCCGGTCTACTTTACCGAGGCTACGCATCGCGCCTGGATGCGCTGGCTCACCCCGCGCCGCCAGATGACTTACAAGGAGTGGCTCGAGCAGTGCCGTAAACAGGCCGCCGAGCGTGAAGCCGAGCCGGAAGCTTCGATCCTGGAAAGTACAGCCGAAGACGGCGATCCCGAAGAAGCCGGGCCGGAAGAAGTCGAATGCGTCACCAACGGTGCCGATGCGTCCCAGTCTGTGGACGCGCTGCCCGCCCCAACCGAGCCGCTCACGGACAAACCGCCATCAATGAAAGAAGACCCCACGTGGTTACCTGCGGTGGAGTACTTCCGCGCGGGCGAGTCCTTTTCCATCGGCGACGTTACGCTCAGCCCATTCACAATTCCTCACGACGCCGCCGATCCGGTGGGCTTTGTTTTGAGCTCGGAAGGCGTCCGAATGGGATTTGCGACCGACCTCGGCTACATTCCTCCCAACGTCAAAGAGCAGCTCCGGGACCTCGACCTGCTCCTGCTCGAGTCCAATCACGACCTGGAAATGCTCCGCGACGGCCCGTATCCGTGGTCGGTCAAGCAAAGGGTACTTTCCCGCGTCGGCCATCTCTCAAACGACGCCACGGCCGAGTTTCTTTCGACCGCCTACGACGGCCAGGCTGCTTATGTAATTCTGGCGCATCTTTCTGAAAACAATAATCTTCCAGAGCTCGCCCGCGTTGCAGCCGAACACGCGCTGCTGGGTCGGGCAAGCCTTCTCGCCAATCGGCTGTTACTTGCCGAGCAACACCAGCCACTTTCAGCTATCCGTTTCTAACCAAGAAGATTACAATGAAAGCAAGTTACGGCCAAAAGATTGGTGAAAAGGTCGCAACAGGGCGCCAGCGAGCTTCGCTTGGCGTATCACAATTTGTGGGGCGTTTTTGCATCCCAACCAGGGATTCGGCGTCCAAATTGGTAGCTTCCATCGTTGAACTCTGGCTGGGAGCTCCTTGGTTGAACTGACTTTCTTTGCAGGGTGATTCTTTATGTCTACGCTGGCCAATAAGTGTACCGACCGTGTCGTAGGCGCAATCTTGGCAAGCTGGCGCTATGACATTTCCGGGATCTCGCCGGAGATGCGCCGTGATTACGAAAGTCATTTTGCCGAGTGCGCCCGTTGCAGGGCACGTCTGAAATTTCATCGCAGTCTTGACGTGACGTTGGCTGTTTTGACGTCGCTCTCCGCTCTCTTTTTCCTCTTCGCACTCGCGGTTTTTGAGCACATCAAGCCGCTGGAGCATGTGGCCTTCAAGGTCTTGGGGTTGGACATCTTCGACATGTACCACATGTTGATTTCAGCGGGCATCGCCGGCTTCTGCTTCTCGCTCATCGCTTTGGCATTGGTGCTGATGGCAACGCCGGCCCCATCCTATTTGGGCGGCATTGCCGCGGAGCATGCGCGGCTCATTGAACAGCGCGTGGCGGCCATCCGTTCGCTTCGTCCGCGCTAACGCCGAGTTGAATTCGAAACACAAGGGCCTCCCGATGCGGGAGGCCTTTTCGCGTCTGCAGACTCGTTCGTAAGCGGCGCACGCAGACCGAGCGAAAAGCAAAACGGCGATTCCGTATAATTGAGGCGAATCACCATCGAAAAAAGATTCCATCCAGGAAAGAGAGTTTCGCATGTATAAGGTCGTTTTACTGCGTCATGGAGAAAGCATCTGGAACAAGGAAAACCTGTTTACCGGCTGGACGGACGTTGACCTGTCAGACAAGGGCAGGGAAGAGGCCACGCGGGCCGGACTGACGTTGAAGGAGCAGGGATATACCTTCGACATCGCGTTTACTTCAGTCCTGAAGCGCGCGATCCGCACGTTGTGGATCACGCTGGACCAGATGGACCTGATGTGGATTCCCGTCCAACGCGACTGGCGGCTGAACGAGCGGCATTATGGCGCGCTGCAAGGCCTGAACAAAGCAGAGACGGCAGCGAAGTACGGTGAGGACCAGGTGAAAATCTGGCGGCGCAGTTACGACGTTCGCCCCCCGGCGCTCGAAGAATCTGATCCGCGTTATCCGGGGAAGGATCCGCGGTATCACAGCCTTACAAAGCAAGAGCTACCCCTGACCGAATGCCTCAAGGATACGGTCGACCGCTTTCTGCCCTGCTGGCACGAAGCGATCGCTCCAGCGATCCGTTCAGGCAAAAAGGTGCTGATCGCGGCCCATGGCAACAGCCTGCGCGCGCTCGTGAAGTATATCGAGGACATTCCGGACGACAAGATTGTCGATCTCAACATTCCAACCGGCGTGCCGATGGTGCAGGAACTCGACGAGAATCTGAAATCGATTCGCCATTATTATCTGGGAGACGCGGCGCAGATCGAGCAGGCAGTGAACAAAGCGAAGAGCACGGGCGCGAGCCATTAACGCGACGACCGAATCATTGATGCGCACGTTGAGGGCACTAAACAGCAACAGGGCGGAGCATCGAGCTCCGCCCTGTTTTTTGCTTCGATCGTTGATGCCCTACTCGTTGTAGTTCAGCCCCTCGAGTCCCAGATAAACAGCGCCCGATCCCAGCTCCTCTTCAATGCGCAGTAGCTGGTTGTACTTCGCGATGCGGTCGGTGCGGCTTACCGATCCGGTCTTGATCTGGCCCACGCCTGTAGCCACTGCCAAATCGGCGATGAACGTGTCTTCGGTTTCGCCCGAGCGATGCGAAATGACCGACGTGTAACCGTAGCGGCGGCCGAGCTCGATCGCCTCCAGCGTTTCGGTTACGGTGCCAATCTGGTTGAGCTTGATCAAAATGGAGTTGGCCACGCCCTCTTCAATGCCGCGCTGCAACAGCTTGATGTTGGTGCAGAAGATATCGTCGCCCACCAACTGGATGCGGCTGCCGAGCTTGTCGGTCAGGATTCTCCATCCCGCCCAATCTTCCTCGGCCAGGCCATCTTCGAGCGAGACGATCGGATACTGGCGGATCCAGTTCTCGTAGAAATCCACCATCTGCTCGCTGGTCAGCTCGCTCTTGTCGCCTTTCTTGAACACGTACTTTTTCTTCTCGGTGTCATAGAACTCGCTCGACGCAGGATCGAGCGCAATGGCGATCTGCTCGCCGGGCTTGTATCCGGCCTGCTCGATGGCTTCGAGGATCAGCTCGATGGCCTCGGCATTCGATTTGAGCGAAGGCGCAAATCCTCCCTCGTCGCCCACTGCGGTGTTGTAGCCCTTTTTCTTGAGCACGCTCTTCAGCGTGTGGAAGGTCTCTGCAGCCCAGCGCAACGCTTCGCTGAAGCGCTCCGCGCCCACGGGCATGATCATGAATTCCTGAAAGTCGACGTTCGAATCGGCGTGCGCGCCGCCGTTCAGCACGTTGAGCATCGGCGTGGGGAGAACACTGGCATTCACGCCGCCCAGGTAGCGATAGAGCGGAATTTCCAAGGTCTGCGCCACGGCGCGGGCCGTCGCCATCGAAACGGCCAGAATTGCATTCGCACCCAGCTTGCTCTTGTTCGGCGATCCATCGAGCGCGATCATTGACTGGTCAATGAGCCGCTGGTTGGCAGCGTCCATGCCTTCCAGTTCCGGCGCAATCACCGTCTCCACGTTGGCGACGGCCTGCAGCACACCCTTGCCCATGTAGTGGCTCTTATCGCCGTCGCGCAACTCCACGGCCTCATGCTCACCGGTCGAAGCGCCGGAAGGCACAATCGCGCGGCCCATCTCGCCGCTTTCCAGAATGACGTCAGCCTCCACGGTCGGGTTTCCGCGCGAGTCCAAAACTTCGCGGGCACGAATGGCAACAATTTCAGTCATATTGCTCCTCAAAATGCGGTGCTGCAGCCGGTCATTCAGTTGGGGACGGCGATCAACGGCCAGGGCTTCTCCGGCGGCGCTATGAATGGTGTCCAAAAGCCCTGGTTCGCGCAAAGAATTCTCTCCGTCCAGCAAAAATGCTTGTGGAAAAAATGGCTCTATCCGTTCGGATTCTAACAAACCGGTTGTGGATCGCCCTTGTGGCGCTGGTCACACAACGAAGAGTCAACGATTTAGGTGCAGAACGGTAACTAACTTGATTCTTACCGCCCTCGGCACACACCGTTTATCCACCAATGCGCCATTGCCCAATGTGGAGCTACGCTTACATTGGCTGGTTTTACGCCTGCGCCTGGACAGGGGCTGCGGGTGCAGAACTTTCCCGTCCCCGCAGGGTCTAACCGAGGTAAGGAGACCTTTGCTCCGGGAGAGGAGATCTGGATGAAGCGGGTCATTTTCGTCTATGTCGTTTTGGCCGCCACCGCGGCCGTTTTGGGAGCTCAGCAAGCGAGCCAGCCTACGCCCTACACAGGCACTTCCAATCCGCCGCCCGACGACACCATTTCCACTCCAGCACCTGAGCCTGCGCCCGAAGCCAAGCCATCCCCCAGCCACTACACGGCCGCTCAGCCGCCGGCACAGGCGCAGCCGGCGCAGCGCTCCCTCGACGGGTCGCTTTACACACTCCAGACGAGCGATGGTCCCGCCAACGCTGGTCCGGCCAGCAACATGCCGGCGAACGATATGCGGGCCAACCCGGCCGACGGCACCGACGACGGCATGGTGCAGGTAGCGCCCGATGCGTCCGCTGCGCCCGCGTTGAATAAGCGCGCGATCACGAGCGATCCCGATGGCGACATCGTGCACCCGGCTCCGCTGCCGCCCGGCACCCTCGGCGAGGGCTCTGTCATTCGCGTTCGTTTGATGGATCGCCTCTCGACGGCCATGAACGAGAGCGGCGACCCGTTCCGCACGCGCGTTGTTTCCGACGTGATGCAGGACGGCCAGGTTCTCATACCCGCGGGATCCGAGATCGACGGAAAGATGGACTCGGTTTCGAGCGGTCACTTTGCGGGCCACGGCTCCATGCGCCTGCAACCGCAGTTCGTAATTCTCGCCGACGGTTCGCGCTTCCATCTTTATGCCCAGACCACTGGCGCGCCCGGATCCAACGATCGCGTCGGCGGCGAAGGGGCTATTACACCAGGCTCGCGATTGAAGAAAGTCGGCATCGAGTACGGCGCTGTGGCCGGCGCAGGCATCGTAACAGGCGCCATGATCGCCGGGCCCGGTGGAGCGCTGGCGGGCGGAATTATCGGCGCAAGTGTAATCACGGTCCATCTGCTGGTCGATCATCCGCAAGCAACGCTCGATGACGGCACAGTCCTTCTGTTCACACTCAATGAGCCGCTGCATCTGGTCCCCGCGGCTCAAACCGGCAACTAGATTTTGCTAGGTAGCCCTGGAGCGCGGCGAAAGCCGGCGTTTCCGGAACAAGGAGGCGAGCAATGAACTGCAGTCAGCTACTGGAACGGCGCACGGTAACCAATTGGGAGAGACCGGCGCAACCCGAGCGGAACTTCACCGAGAGGCCGGAGCAGCAGTCCACGGAGACTTATCGCTGGAGCACGGTGCGATTCTCCTCGGTGGGACAAACCTTGCAACCCGGTTCGTGCCCACCTTCAAGGGATCGCACGAGCCGGCTCGCGCGTCGGCCAGAACCCGCGCGCAGATCTGACTCGAGCGCGCGCCACGTCAAACGCCTGCTCTTCGTGGTGGGCTAGTGAATGACTCTCCCGCCGGCGGCCGATCGGCCCGCGCAATCCTTCGTACCTCGAATCGTCTGGCCTTCCGCATTGACACTTCACAGCTGAGGGCTAGAAGCTGAAGGCTGCAAGCGCGCACCTGTCTAAAGCTGAAGGCCCGCATTTCTATGGATAAGTTCGTCATTCGCGGCGGCAATCCGCTCGTCGGCACCATTCGCATCTCCGGCGCCAAGAACTCGGCATTGCCCTGCATGGCCGCGGCCATCCTCACCGAGGATGAGGTCACTCTCGAAAATATTCCGCAAGTGCGCGACATTGAGACCGAGCGGCGGCTGCTGGCTTCGATGGGCGCCGAAGTGGAATTGCGCGAAGGCGAGCTGAAGGATCGCACCACGATCAGTTGCCGCACTCTTTCCGATCCGGTTGCCCGCTACGAGATCGTGAAGACCATGCGCGCCAGCTCTTTGGTTCTGGGCCCGCTCATCGCCCGTGCCGGCGTGGCGCGGGTGGCCATGCCTGGCGGTTGCGCCATCGGCGGCCGTCCAATCGACCTGCACATCAAGGGCCTGGAGAAGATGGGCGCGGTGATCGAGCAGGAGCACGGCTATCTTGAGGCCCGTGCGAAACGCCTGCATGGCGCCCATCTCGTCTTCGACAAAATCACGGTCACAGGCACGGAGGATCTCCTGATGGCCGCCGTGCTCGCCGAGGGCGACACGCTGATGGAGAATTGCGCGCGCGAACCGGAAGTCGTCGACCTGGCTGCGCTGCTCACGGCCATGGGCGCGCAGATCGAAGGCGCGGGCACGGCCACGATCCGCGTGCACGGCGTCAGCAGCCTGCGCGGCGCACGCTACCGCATCAATCCCGACCGCATCGAGGCAGGAACCTTCCTCATCGCCGGCGCCATCACCGGCGGCGACCTCATCGTTGCCAACTGCAATACGTCTCACCTTGGTGCCGTGATGGCCAAGCTTCAGGAAGCAGGGGCGCGTATTGAGGTGCTCGGCCCCGATTCGGTTCGCGTCCGCGCCTCCGAACTGCGCGCCGCCGACATCTCGACAGAGGAATATCCCGGTTTCCCCACCGATATGCAGGCGCAGTACATGGCCCTGGCCACCCAGGCTGAAGGCGTGAGCCAGGTCCGCGAGAACATCTTCGAGAACCGCTTCATGCACGTGCAGGAGCTGGTCCGCATGGGCGCCAACATCAAGGTAGACGGAAGCACCGCCACGGTGCGCGGCCCGGCCCGGCTCACCTCCGCCGCCGTGATGTGTTCTGACCTGCGCGCCTCTGCTTCGCTGGTGCTGGCGGCTCTTGTCGCCGAGGGCGAAACGATTGTCGACCGCGTTTATCACATGGACCGCGGCTACGAACGCTTTGAAGAAAAGCTGATTGGCGTGGGAGCGCAAATTCAGCGTCTGGGCAATGTTTTTGCGCCCAGGGAGTCGGTTGCTGTTGTCGGCTAACTGTGCGCAGCTCTCGTACATCCCAATTCGGGGAGATTCGGAAGCGTTTTTTCAACAATGCGCAACCAATCCCCAGCCAATGGGTTGATACTATTGATCGCCAGGAAAAGGATCCCCCGATTCCGGCAGATCCAAACCACGGAGGTTTAAGATTCCTGTGAAAAAGACATTTTTGGCAGGGCTGCTCGCTCTTTGTCTCACTCCTGCGGCCGCATTTGCGCAAGTTGTCGTCCGCATTGCTCCGCCGCCCCCAATCGTTGAACATCACGAGCATCCATCGCATCCCGGATGGGTTTGGAGGGACGGCTATCACCGCTGGGATGGCCACCACTACGTTTGGGTTCACGGCGAATGGGTTCGCCCACCGCATGAAGGCGGTGTCTGGGTCGCCCATCATTGGGAGCGCCGCGGAGACGGCTGGGTTCTGGTCGAAGGTCACTGGCGCTAAGCCGAGCCGACAAAAAGAAAGCGGGGCGCAAGCCCCGCTTTTCTGCGTTCCCGTCATGATTTGAGATTCGCGTTGCCGCGAGCCCTCCGTCACTTGATTTCGATCACGTCCGTCGCCGCTGCGGCCGCCTTCTCGGCCTGCTCCATCACTTTTTCCGCCATCGTGTAGAACGCCGCTGCCTGCGGGCTCTTCGGTCCGGCCAGCGCCACCGGCAATCCCCGGTCGCCGCCCTCGCGAATCGCTGGAATCAGTTCGATCGCGCCCAGAAAAGGCACATTGAACTGCTTGGCTGTGCGCTCCGCGCCGCCGCGCGAGAAGATGTCGATCTCCTGGTGGCAGTGCGGGCAGGTAAAGTGGCTCATGTTCTCCACGATTCCCAGCACCTCCACATTCACCTGCGCAAACATTTCGAGCGCCTTGCGCGCATCCTCGAGGCTCACGTCGCTGGGCGTCGATACCACGATCGCGCCCGTCAGCGGCACAGTCTGCACCAGCGAAATGGCCACATCGCCCGTCCCCGGCGGCAGATCGACGATCAAATAGTCGAGTTCGCCCCAGTTCACCTGCTGCAAGAATTGCCGGATGATCTGATGGAGCATTGGGCCCCGCATCACCAGCGGCTTGTCGCCGGGCGAGATATACCCAATCGAGATTGTCTTCAGGCCATGCGTCAGGTTGGGCTCGATCATGTTGCCTTCGCCAATCTTCGGCGCCTGCGAGCTGCCCATCATCAGCGGCACGTTGGGCCCGTACACATCCGCGTCCATCAGGCCGACGCGCTGGCCCAGCTTGCTCAGCGCAATGGCCAGGTTCACGGCCACCGTGGTTTTTCCCACGCCGCCCTTACCGGAACCGACGGCGACGATCTTCGAAACGCCGGGCAAAGCCACCGGCGAAGGCATGGTAGGTGAGTGAGCCATTGTTTTTTCGTTGCTCCCTGGTGTTCTTTCCCTAAAGCTCGCAGGATAAACGAACAGTCTTCTTGAGCGGAGTTTAGCTCGTTTCTTGAGCCAAACGCAGTCGAAGGACCTGCATTTCGGGCTTCGACTTATGCTGCGAACTTCGGGGACACTACACTCATCGATTGTTTCAGATCGGACGCAATGTTGTTTCAGATCGCGGGTCGTGCCCGTCAGCGTTTCTCTTCCGCTTCGGCCAACGCGGCCACAGCCAGCTTGCCCTCTGTGCGCCGCACGCTCTCCCGTTCGCGATGTTCACGGCGGCGCAGCGCATCTTCATAGCGACGCACCTCGTCCGGCGTCTCCGGCTTCAGCTGCGGAACCTTCTGCACGCGCCCTTGTTCGTCAACCGCGACAAACACCAGGTACGCGCTGGCGACGTGCGCCACTTCGCCGGTCCGCGTGTTCTCCGCCCACACTTTCACGCCCACTTCCATGGAGCTTGTGAACGCCCGGTTTACGCTGGATTTCAACGTGACAAGGTCGCCCAGATGTACCGGTCGGATGAAGTCGATGTGGTCCATGGACGCCGTCACCACGTTGGTTCGCGCGTGCCGGTAAGCGGCCATCGCGCCCGTCAGGTCAATGAAGTGCATCAGCCGGCCACCCAGCAGGTGGCCCAGCATATTGGTGTCGTTGGGCAGCACAATCTCGGTCTTCTCTGACTGCGTGCTGGCCACTGTGCGCACCTTGGGGTGCAGCTCCTGGCTATTCATGCCTGCTCCATTTCCACTTTTTCTTTTCGCCGTCTTCATCGCGCGCCGGTTAAAATAAAACTCGCGGCTGCTTTGGCCCGGAAGTTTTGTCCACCCTTCTATCTTCCAGTGTGGGACAATCCGCGGCAAAACCGCAAATCCCCATGGTCCGATCAAGCAAAATCGGCCCGACACAGGCAAAATGGATAAAGTCGCAGGATTGAGAGAGATTCTCGCGCTCGACCCAAAGAACAGCTTCGCCCGTTATGGAATCGCCATGGAATTGGCGAGCCGCGGCGAAATCAATGCTGCGATTTCAGAATTTGATACACTCTTAGCCAACGATCCTGATTACACCCCAGGCTACTTCATGTCTGCGCAGACATTGGCCGGCGCAGGCAGAAAGCCGGAGGCTATCGGGCGGCTTAGAGCCGGCATCGCCTGTGCCGCGCGAAGCGGTAACAGTCATGCCCTCAACGAGATGCAGACGATGCTTGGCGAGATGGAGATGCGGGAGTAACCACCAGCCTCCGCGCAACTAATTCTTCACTTCGCGACGAACTCCAAATTCAGGCGCCCAGCTGCATCCGTCTCATTGGATGGGGATTCCCCAGACATCCCTCGAGCATCTAAGGCGTCTAAAGGAGCAATATGGCGAAATACTCGATCGTTGTTCCCTTTCACAACGAAGAAGAGAATGTGACCATCCTGTATGCCCGGCTCAAGCAGGTCATGGAACAGGTGGACGAGTCCTTTGAAATGATTCTCGTTGACGACGGATCAAGCGACCGCACGTTCAAACTCCTGGAGGAGGTGGCTGCCGTCGATAGTCGCGTCCTCATCGTCAAGCTTCGCCGCAACTTCGGCCAGACCTCCGCCCTGGCCGCCGGCTTCGATCATGCTTCGGGAGAATTTGTTCTGGCCATGGACGGAGACCTGCAGCACGATCCCAATGACATTCCCGCATTTATAGAAAAACTCGATGAGGGTTATGACGTCGTTTCCGGCTGGCGCAAAGTCCGCATCGACAACTTAATCCTTCGCCGCATTCCCTCCGCCTGTGCCAACTGGATTATGGCGCGGCTCTCCGGAGTTCCCATCCACGACTTCGGCACCACGTTCAAAGCCTATCGCCGCGAGGTCATCCAGAACATCCCGCTTTACGGCGAGATGCATCGTTTCATTCCCGCCCTCGCCAGCTTGTACGGCGCATCCATTTGCGAAATACCCATCCGCAATTTAAAACGCGTGCGCGGCAAAAGCCACTACGGCCTGGGTCGGACTTTCCAGGTCATCTTTGACCTGATGACCATTCGTTTCCTGCTGAAGCACATGAGCCGTCCGCTCCATTTCTTCGGCGGTTGCGGCGTTTTTGCCATGTTTGCCGGCAGCGTCATGGCCGCGATCCTATTGGGAATGAAGTTGCTCAATCCTCATTTGGACCTGATGGAATTACACGGCCCCATGTTCGTCATTGCCTCTGTCCTCATCGTCTCAGGGATTCAGTTGCTCGCTCTCGGTCTGCTCGGTGAATTGCAGGTGCGCCACTACTACAGTAGCCAGCGCCCTACGTCCTACACCATCGACCGTCTGGTGCGGCTGGAATCATCCGACGAGCGAACCTTGCTCTCGGAAAGCAAGGACGAGAACCTCTGATCGCCAAGTTGAGTTTTTCTATTTCCTTGCGGTAGCCCGCCCCCAAGGTTCATTCTTGATCAAGTCATGAAAGCCATCCAGATCCAGTCCACTGGCGGGCCTGAAGCTTTGCAGCTTGTCGACCTGCCCATCCCTCAACCAGGACCGGGCCAGGTTCTCATCCGCATTGAGGCCACCGGCGTCAATTTCATCGAGGTCTACTTTCGCAAGGGCGTTTACAAGGCCTCCTTCCCCATGATCCCGGGCAGCGAAGCGGCGGGCACCGTGGAAGAGCTTGGTCCCGGAGTCACCGGATTCAAAGCCGGCGATGCCGTCGCGTCCACCAGCGTCATCGGCAGCTATGCGGAGTACGCTCTCGTTCCCGCCGCTCAATTGGTCAAGGTCCCAGAGGGCTTGAGTATGGAGTTCGCCGCCGCCGCCCTGCTCCAGGGCATGACCGCGCACTATCTTGCATACTCCACCTACCCTCTCAAGAAGGGCGAAACGACTCTGGTCCACGCAGGCGCCGGCGGTGTCGGTCTCCTGCTTACACAAATTGCAGCGCGCATCGGCGCGCGCGTCATCACCACTGTCTCAACAAAGGAAAAAGCCGAGCTCTCGCGCGAGGCCGGCGCCTCCGACGTGATTCTTTACACCGAGCAGGATTTTGAGGCTGAGGTCAAGCGCCTCACCGGCGGCAAGGGTGTCGACGTCGTTTATGACGGAGTAGGCAAAACAACTTTCGACAAGAGCCTGAATTGCCTGCATCCCCGGGGCATGATGGCATTGTTCGGCGCATCCAGCGGCCCTGTTCCGCCCTTCGATCCCATTCTGCTCAACAGCAAGGGTTCGCTTTTCCTCACCCGGCCCACGCTTTGGCACTACATCGCCACGCGTTCTGAGCTTGAGTGGCGCGCCGGTGACGTGCTCGGATGGGCCGAAAAAGGCGAGCTCAAACTTCGCACCGAGCACACCTACCCTCTGGCCGACGCCGCCCAGGCCCAGATTGACCTGGAAGAGCGTAAGACCACCGGCAAGATTCTGCTCGTACCCTGACCACTGACCACTGACCACTGATTCATTCGTTCACTCATTCACTCACTCACTCACTCACTCACTCACTTATTCACCTCTTCGCTCTCCTGCTCGCCACGATCCACGAACCACGCTTCACTATCATGACCATCTCCATCGCACCCACAGACCGCGTTTTTGTTCTCACCGGAGCAGGAATCAGCGCTGAAAGCGGCTTGCCCACCTTCCGCGCTTCCGACGGGTTATGGGCGGGACATCGCGTCGAAGAGGTTTGCACCCCTGAAGCGCTCAAGCGCGATCCATGGCTGGTGTGGGAGTTCTATTCCAAGCGTCGCGCCGATAACGCCAACGCTCAACCCAATCCAGCGCACATCGCTCTGGCGGAGCTCGAAGCACAACTGCCCGGCCGCTTTTTTCTCTGCACACAGAACGTCGACGACCTGCACGAGCGCGCTGGATCGCGGAATCTCATCCACATGCACGGAGAGCTGGCCAAAGCGCGCTGTGAGCGCGAGTGCGGCCGTCCGCCCATCGAAGACCGGGCCGTCTACGCGAGCCTCGATGAAGTCGCTCGCTGCGCATGCGGTGGCCGGCTGCGCCCCCACATCGTTTTCTTTGGTGAGATTCCCCTTGAAATGCCGCGCATCGAGCGCGAGATCGCTAAATCCACGCTGATGATTGTGATTGGCACTTCCGGCAACGTCTATCCCGCAGCCGGTTTCGTCCATTGGGCACGACAGAGCGGCGCGCAAACGGTCTACATCGGCCCTGAGTCGCCGCTCAACGCCTCGGCCTTCACGCACATCGTCGAAGGCAAGGCCGGCGAAGTGTTGCCGGGGCTGTTTCACGTGGCGCAATGACGTCGATGGCTGAGCTTGAAAGCTCCCGGAGGGAGCGCAAGAGGTTAGCCCAGGGTGGAGTCCGTGGCAGTCGGGGTCCCCAGCGAGCGATTTGTGCTCGATGGGGTGAGGCAGCGGACGGAACCCTGGGAAAGCAGCATAAAAGACGATCAAGCCCCGTAGGGGCGACAGAGCCTGGCCTCCTCTTCGGCGAACCAATCGATCTTGTGTGCGTCACGAGCTGATAGCTGACGGCTGAAAGTTCAGAAGTGAAACTTATACCGCGCCTCCACTGCGATCATCCGCGGATCGTTCCAGTGAAACCCGCCAATCGTGATCGAATTATCCAGCAGCACGCGGTGATTGGTTGCATTGATCACCGTGGCTGACAGCTTCCAGTTTTCTCCCAGCGAATGTCCCACCGACGCGTCGAACGTCGTGTGCACCGGCAGGTACGACGCGTAATATGGCCCGTTGTCTGGGCAAGAGGATGGATCGGTACAAGCCAGCCCGTTGGCAAATCCCGACCCGTAGTACACATTCGTTGCAAACCAAGTATGCGCCGGCAAGTTCGCCGTGAACCCCGTGTTCAGCGTGTCGCGCTGGTCGTGGTCAACGGGAGTGTAATCAAAGTTGCCCGGCGAACAGGCAGAATCACCCGGGATCGAGCATGTGAAGCCGCCGATAATGTCGCCGCGTTGCTCGGCGATCTGGTTCGAGTACGTTACATAAAACTGCCCATAGCGCCAGAGCGACGGTGAATGCAGCGTCATCTCCCATGCGCGGACCAGCGCTCCATCCACGGCGATGGGGAAGTACATATTCGATTCGCCAAGATTCGAGTGGTCAAGGAAGTTGTTGACGCGGTTCTTGAAGGTGTCAATGTCCAGCATCCATCCACGGTAGGGAATCTCGATGCCGAACTGGTGCTCCTCGTCGCGTTCGGAGGGCAGCGGTGTGAATGTGTTTTCGCCGCCTCCAAGGCTGCCGGCATAGTTGAGCACAGAGCTTGAGACGGTGAGAATCGGCGCCGGCTGAAAGAAATGACCGTAGAACCCGCGCAGCACCCAGTTTAGTTTCGGAATTCGCACCGTTGCCCCGATGCGCGGATAGACGGCGCCCGAGTTCTGGTCCGACCGGTAATATGTGAATCTTTCGCCTCCAAGCAATGTGACATACCGTCCCAGACGCAAATGATCGCCGAGATAAAACTCCACCAGTTCCGCGGTGGCGTGCGCCGTTGTATTCGGCTGCGACGGGCCGCTGTCGTCATTCACATGTACACCGAAGAGATCGTTCTCCCCCTGGATGAACGAGTAGATTCCACCGGAGAAGGTATTCCATCCAGCGTCGGCCCTCGCGTCCGTTTGCACCCCGCCATAGTTCGACTTCTGGTGCCAGGTCGTCGCTACCGGCTGGTCAGTTGCGAGTGAATCGTAGTCCGACTGGTTGAAGTGATAGAACGGAGCCACTGAAACTAGCGCTTTCGGTGAGATCGTATGCACCCAGTTCGCGATCACAAACGAATCGCGCTCCGTTTGCCCATCCCTCAAGCCGCTCGAGCAGTAGTAGGGATCGAGCGGAGCGCATTCATAACCGCTGGGATTAGGATCGTAGGGCACCTGAAAATAATCCTGGCGGTACTGTCCATCTACACGCAGCTGATCCTTCGGCGCCTGGTTGTGGATTACCGACACGAAGCCGCTCTCTGAGTTCGTCGCATCGTGGTAGATCGCAGGTACCGGCGTGGCCAGCCCGTAGTTCGACCTCGACCCCGTTGCGCTCGCGTACCACGCGCTCTTTTCCGAATGATCGCCTATCGCAACTTGCGCTTCGCCGGTATAGAGATCGCCCGCATAGAGCATCAACTCGCCGTCGCGGTTGAACTCAAATCCGTTCCGCGGCAGCACGTTAAACATTCCGTAGGTGCGATCGCCCATGTCGGCGTCATAGCTGCCGCGTTGTGTTTCCATGGAGTCGATGTCTTTGGGATCGATCTGCGGCCCTACGTTTGACGCGATCTTGGTATTGGGAATCGAAACGCCATCGATCAGCCAGCTCGTCTGGTGGCCGCCGCGCATATGCAGCATGTCGTGCGTCATGTACGCGCCCGGCACATAGTCTGTAATCATCTCCGTACCGATCGTCCGGTCCGCGCCGGGCGTCTCGTCGATGGTTTGCCGCGTGATCAAAGTGGTCGGCGTAACCGTGTCGGCGGAGCTTGCCTCGCCATTGACCACCACCGACTGCGTTGCTCCCGCCACTTCGAGCGGAATATGCAGGATCGGATTGGTTCCCGATGCCACCGTCAAAGTCTCGGTCGCGTTGGCAAATCCGGTGGCCGACACCGTCAGCCGGTAGACGCCGATCGGCGCTTCCGGCAACTCGAATTCTCCATCGGCATTGGTCGTCACATGCAGGGCAAAATCGGAATCCGCTGCCTGCAGCGTCACATTCGCTCCCGCAATCGGCCTGTGCTGCGGGTCGTGAACCACCCCGTGAAGCGTGGCAAAGACAGTAGCGGATGCGGGAAGGGAAACGGCCAACAGCAGCGCCGCTGCAAGAAGATAAAGACGTCGCATGAAAAAATGACCTCGCACTCGTTTGTCGTTCGGACCACAGGCAGCCATCGCGTGCCGCTCTCGCAGCGACGCTGCCTCCGCCAGACGAAGGGGAATCGATAAAGCTGTCGCTGGCATAAGATGCTGCGACTGAAGATGGGGCGGGTTGCCGCTTGGGCTTTATTCGCGTGCTCTGTATCAGGGCATGACTTCAGTCATGCCGATACGCAAGCAACAAGAGGTGGGGGCTTCAGCCCCTGCGAATTGCACACGCGAAACTTCCGAACGGCGCATCCGGTTCGGACCACCGTCTTCAACGCAATTCTTAGCTGGGGTTCGAGAGGGGAGGACCACGCCCGGCGTAAGCATGGCCTGGAGTTGAAAACGCTGCAATGCGCTCGAACGCTGGAGCGGGAGTAAGCGTGAACTGTGCCCGCGCCTTCGCCGCCGCTGCCCCAGCGCATGCGCCGGCATCAACATAGAAAACGTCGGGCCGTGATAAAGCGGGCAGGTTGGCGATGCGGAAAAGCTCGGCGTCGGATCGATGCCTCGCGTCCGGCCCTCATGGCCATGATCTCGGCGTACATCGCGCAGTGATGCGCCCCGTGCCGACGGCAACAGGCCGGCAGACCTGCGTCTTCGTTGCCGTCGACGAAAGCCGACAGCGGTCCCAGCCCGAAGAACAGGATCAGGAATATGGAGAAGCCGCGCCGCATCTGCACACTCATGCTAGCAGACAGTGCTCAATGGATCACGGGCAGTGACAAAAAAATGACGAGTTCTCCGCATTCGCCTGGGGGTGAAAGACCAAGCCCACCACTGCCTACTGTCGCCTGACCACTGCCCACCGTTCACTGCTCACTGTTCACTGTCCGCTGCTCTTCTCGGGTATCATCGAGTTGTTACACGGTTTCGCTTCTCCGGCATTCAGCAAAGGAAGATTTCGGTGCCTCAAGTGCACAGTTCAGCCCCGCCGTCCGACGCCCCAGCCGCGCGCGCGCGCAAGTCTGGCCCCACCCGCCATCTCCGCATTGCCATCTTTGGCTTTGGCACGGTCGGTAGTTCGGTGGCGCGCATCCTCTGCGAATCCAAGCCGCGCGGTCTCGAATTGACGCACATATTCAACCGCGGCGTCGCGCGCAAGCGCGCTGACTGGGTGCCCACGAGCGTTGTTTGGAGCGAAGACGCCGACGCAGTCCTCGCGTCCGATGTGGATGTGATTGTCGAGCTGGCCGGCGGCCTCGATCCCGCCGGAAGCTGGGTGCGCCGCGCGCTCGAAGCCGGCAAAAGCGTCGTCACCGCCAACAAAAAGCTCATCGCCTATCACGGCATCGATCTGGAGCGCCTGGCAGCCGCCAAAGGCGGTCATCTGAAATACGGCGCTGCCGTCGCCGGCGGAATTCCGGTCATCCCCGGCCTCGAACAAGGCATGGCCGGCGACCGCATTGAGCGCATGGAGGGTATTCTCAACGGCACCTGCAATTTCATCCTGAGCAAAATGGAAGAAGGCGCGGATTACGCCGCGGTCCTGGCGGAAGCACAAGCGAAAGGCTATGCCGAAGCCGACCCCACCGAGGACGTGGGCGGGTTCGACGCGCGCTCCAAACTCGCCATCCTCATGCGCCTTGCCCTTCGTGTTCAGGTTGATCCGGACGAGATCGTTCCGCGCTCCATCACCACCATCACGCCTGTCGACTTCAGTTATGCTCGCGATCTCGGCTGCACCATTCGCCAGGTTGCGCGCGCTCAGCAGGTCGAGGGCCGGATTGCGGCCACTGTCGGTCCCATGCTCGTCGCTTTGCGTTCTCCGCTTGCCTGGTCACAGGGAACCGAGAACATGGTCATCGTCAGCGGTCACTATGGCGGCGACGTGGTTTTTTCCGGTCATGGCGCGGGCGGCCATCCCACGGCGGTCGCCGTAGTCAGCGATCTGCTCGCCCTCGCTCATGGCTCGCAGCGTGTTGAGATTCCCTCAGCCCCGGCGCGCCTCGGCGACGAGTTCGAAGTTCCCCATTACATTCGATTCCTGGTGAAAGATCGTCCCGGCATCGTCGCCTCTATCACCACCGCGCTGGCGCAAGAGCAGATCAATATTCGAGCCATCGTGCAAAAGGCGGGTTATCCAGCTGACGCATTGCCGTTCGTGGTGACCGTCGAGCCTTGCAAAACCTCCGCTCTTCAGCGCGCCTTGACTTCGATTCGTTCCATGGATTGCATGCTCGTTGAGCCGCTCGACCTGCAGATGCTCGAGTAGAATGGCTTGGGAGCTTACACAGATCAGGCTCGGTCGCCGGTTCCCTAAATCCCTTGAATGAGGTTACCCGTGATCGGCACTATCTATCGATGTGAGATTTGCGGCGAAGAAAGCGACAATCCGCAGCACTGGATCGTCGTCCACTGCAATGACGCCCAATTGACGGTCTACAAATGGACCAAGGAAGCCGCCGATGCGAAAGGCGCGCGCCACTACTGCGGCGAAGCTCACGCGCAGGTCTACATCAGCCGCTGGCTCGAGGCCGCCTGCAGTTGATTCCCCTTCTTAGATACGGTTCTTTACCGGTCCCGTCGATTCGCGAACAATCAGCTCGGACTCCATGAAGATGTCGGTTGCAAACGGCTTCTTCCGGTCCGCAATCCGCTCCAGCAGCACCTTCGCGCCGCGCCGGCCCATCTCTGCCAGCGGCTGACGCACAGTGGTAAGAGACGGCGTGGCATATGCCGCCGACAAAATGTCATCAAAGCCCACCACGGAAACATCTCCCGGGACATTAAGTCCCGCGTCTTTCAGTGCGCGAATGGCGCCAATCGCCGCGATGTCGTTGAAACAAAACACGGCGGTGAACGCCCGCGTCCGTTCAAGCAGGGCCTGCGTGGGCTTATAGCCAATCTCCGGCGCCATGGGATGCTGCCCGCCCTTCGTCGACCAGCCCGCAGCATCGATGCGGATCGTGAGCTCCGGGTCGAGCTTCAGGTCCATCTCCCGGGCCACCTGCTGAATGCTTTCCCAGCGGAACTCCGAGTCGGGAATGACGCGCGGGCCGCGCATGAATGCAATCCGGCGGTGGCCAAGCTCATAGAGGTGCGAGAGCGCCCGATGCACTGCCTGGTGGTGATCAAGAAGAATATTTGTGACCTTTTCCGCGGAGCAGTGCGCCGAGATGGCCACCACTGGCACAGGGACCGCGAGCTCTTCTACCGACGTATTCAGGAGTAGAAAACCGTCGACCGCCCGCTCCACCAGCATCCGGGGATACTTTTCAATGAGTTCCGGTTTCCAATCGTGGCAGGCTGTGAAGTAAAAGTAATGGGCCGCGGTCAGTTCCTCGACGACTCCAGCCATCACCCGTGTGAAGTATCCCTCGCTCAGATCCGGCGCCAATACACCCACGCTCATGGAGCGGCTTTGCCGCAATGACCGGGCAAAATAATTGGGCCGGTAGTCCAGCCGGTGCGCCGCCTCCACCACGCGGTTGCGTGTCTCCTGCGGGATGGACTTGGCGCTCGGCGAGTTATTCAGGACAAGGGACACAGTGGTCTGAGACAGGCCCAGATGCTCGGCCAGCATGCGCAGATTCACATGCCCCGGTGCTGGCGTCGTCTTTCCCTTTGTCATGTTGGAGTTGTACCACGCTCCACCTTGGCGCGGAAAGACAGTCTCTCCGCCAATACATCGATTTTCCAATCACAATGTGGCCCGTTCGAGCCTGAAATCTTCATTTCTGCACTGATTTGGCAGTCTCGTGCCCTCTGGGTAGGTCATCTGCGCCCGCCGTCCAGGGGGTGCGAATCACGATTTCCACCCGTATGCGCTTGATTTTGCTTCGTTGTAACCTCGCGTTCACAATTCACCGGTAGCCTGACGATTGTGGACGCCACCGTGCCTGAGATTCGTATTTCCCAGCCGCAGACTCAACCAGATGTCGATTCGATTCCGCCGCAATCGCCGAGCGGAGCGTTGGCGCAGGAGCAATCGGCCATTCGCCGCTTCCTGCTAGCGCGAGGCAACTCCGCCGTCGCCGACGGGATTTTCAGGGCGCTCATGGTGCTGTGCGCCCTCAGCATCTTCGCTATCGTGGCCCTCATTGCCACGGAGCTCATTCAGCGATCCCAACTTTCATGGCATGCTTTTGGTTTCAAGTTTTTCTATAAGACATATATCGATCCGACCACCGGTCTTCCTTCCTATTGGGATCCAGTCAACAACTACTTCAGCGCCTTGCCGTTCGTATACGGCACGCTGGTTTCCTCGTTTCTTTCGCTGCTGTTCGCGGTCCCGCTGGCCATCGGCGTCGCCGTCTTCCTCACTGAGATGTGTCCGGGATTCTTGCGCGCGCCGCTGGCCTTTTTGACCGAACTGCTGGCCGCCATTCCCAGCATCATTTACGGTTTATGGGCGGTTTTTGTCCTCGTGCCACTGCTTCGCGAGCACGTGAATCCCGTCCTGATCAAGGCATTCGGCTGGAGCGGATTGTTCGGCGACGACAATCCGACAGGGCTCGGCTATTTTGCGTCGGGTGTCATTCTCGCGGTCATGATTCTGCCTATCATCTCATCGCTCACGCGCGAGGTGATGACCGCCGTGCCCCACTCGCAGCGCGAAGCTGTGCTTGCTCTGGGCGCCACGCGCTGGGAGATGATCCGCATGGGCGTTTTGCGCAATGCCCGCATCGGAATCGTCGGCGCCGTCATTCTCGGGCTCGGCCGCGCGCTCGGCGAAACCATGGCCGTGACCATGGTCATCGGCAACACCCCGCAGATCAGTCGATCTTTGCTGGCTACCGGAAGCTCGATGGCCTCGGTCATCGCCAACGAATTTACCGAGGCCGTCAGCGACATGCATCTGAGCGCGCTCATGGAAATCGGTTTGGCGCTGTTCATTGTCACCATCATTGTGAACGCGACGGCCCGCCTGCTCGTCTGGGCAGTCACGCGCGGGGCACCGGCAACGCAACGTTGAGAAACAGAAAGACGATCCGCAATTGCTGAAGAAGGGAATCGGAGAAAAGTGCCGCAGGAACAGCAAATTCGGAACCGCCTCCGCTGGCTAGTCGACAAGACTGCAACCTCTCTCGCGGTCTTGTCGACGCTCCTGGTCATTGTGCCGCTCGCGGCGATCTTCATTTATCTCATCATCAAAGGCGCCAGCTCGCTGAATGTGGACTTCTTCACTAAAATTCCCGCGCCCGTCGGCGAGACAGGTGGCGGAATGGCCAACGCCATCGTCGGTTCGATCACCCTTCTGGCCCTTGCCAGCCTCATCGGCGTTCCCATCGGCATTGGCGGCGGTGTTTTCCTGGCCGAGTTCGGCCGCGGCACCAAGCTGGCGGATGCCGTCCGCTTCACCGCCGACGTCCTTAACGGGGTACCATCCATCGTCATGGGCCTTGCCGCCTACGCGCTTATCGTCGTCCCGCAGCATCATTTCTCGGCATTCGCCGGTGGCGTGGCGCTCGGCATCATGATGATTCCCACCGTCTGCCGCACCACCGAAGAAATGCTGCTCATGGTTCCGCATTCGGTGCGCGAAGCCGCTCTCGGCCTGGGCGTTCCCAACTGGCGCTCGGTCCTCTCCATCACCGTTAAGACCGCTTCACCCGGCATCATTACCGGCTGCATGCTGGCCTTTGCGCGTGTAGCCGGCGAGACCGCGCCGCTCATCTTCACCGCGCTGGGCAACGATTTCTGGAGCACCAACCTGAATCAGCCCATCGCCGCTCTTCCCCTGCAGATCTGGATTTATGCTCAATCTCCCTACGACGATTGGCACCGGCTGGCGTGGGCGGGATCGCTGGTTTTGATTATTCTCATTGTGCTCGCCGTTTCGCTGGTGCGTTTTGTCACCAGCCGCGGTGTCTTGAAAGGGGCAAGCTAAGTGGGTGTCGGCATCGAGGTAACCAACCTGAATGCGTGGTACGGCGCCAACCACACGCTGCAGGACATCAATCTGAATATTCCCGCCAACCACGCCACGGCGCTGATTGGGCCCTCCGGCTGCGGCAAGAGCACCTTTGTGCGTTGCCTCAACCGCATGCATGAGACCAATCCCATCGCCCGCGTCACAGGCAGCGTCCGCATGGGTGACCTCGACATCTATCACGATGCGTCGCCCGTTGAAGTCCGCCGCCGCGTGGGCATGGTCTTCCAGCGCCCCAATCCCTTTCCCACCATGTCTATCTACGACAACGTCTCAGCCGGTCTCAAGCTCAATGGCTACTCCAATCGCCAGTCCCTCGACGAAGTTGTTGAGAAGTCCCTGAAGAACTCGGCGCTATGGGACGAAGTGAAGGACGACCTGAAGAAGAAATCCGGCGCCAGCCTTTCCGGCGGCCAGCAGCAGCGCCTCTGCATCGCCCGCGCTCTCGCCGTCGACCCCGAAGTCCTCCTCATGGACGAGCCCGCCTCGGCCCTGGATCCCGTTTCCACCTCCAAGATCGAGGACCTTATCTTTCAACTAAAGTCGCAGTACACAATCGTGATTGTGACGCATAATATGCAACAGGCAGCCCGCGTGGCAGAAAAGACCGGTTTCTTCCTCAACGGCCGCATGGTCGAGTTCGATTCGACCCACAAAATCTTCACCAATCCTTCTGACAAGCGCACGGAGGATTACATCACGGGCAGGTTTGGATGACACGCATACGCTTTCAACAGAGCCTGGAAGACTTGAAGGAGAATCTCCTGGTGATGGCCGGGCTCGCCGAGCAGGCGATCCAGCGCGCCATCGAGGCTTACCGGGTTCGCGACCTTTCCATCTGCGACTTGGTCAGCCGCAGTGAGATCGCCATCAATCGCATGGAACGCGACATCGACCAGGCCGCCCTCGATCTGCTGGCGATGGAGCAGCCCATGGCCATCGACCTGCGCTTCATTCTCAGCGTGATCAAGATCAACGCCGATCTGGAGCGCGTAGGCGACGCCGCCAAAAGCATCAGCGACCGCGTCCGCATCATGGAACGCATGGCCGCCGTCGATCTTCCCGTTGATATTCCCCGCATGGCCTCTATGGCAGCCGACATGGTGCGCAAAAGCCTGCAAGCCTTCATCGAGGGCGATGCCGAGCTGGCTCGTGGTGTGCTCACCATGGACGATGCCGTCGACCAGATGAACCGCGCCGCCTTCCGCGCCCTCACAAAGGTCATGGAAGAACAAAGCCATCTGGCGCCCCAGGCCCTGAACGCGCTCATGATTTGTCGCAGCTTGGAGCGGGTCGGCGATCATGCAACCAACATCGCCGAAGATGTGATCTTCTGGGTGCAGGGCGCCGATGTCCGCCACTACAAGAGCGTGGCGAAGGCAGCCGCCAATGCCGCCAATGCCGGCGCTGCGGCGTCCCAAGCCGCTTCCCCCGCCTCACCTGCTGCCACAACACCCAATGCTGCCCCGGACGGCACTGTGCCCATCGACACAGCTCCAGCAAAAAGCTAAACGCGGATTCTCGCGACGATGACGTTGGAACGATGACGTTGCCCCATCCTTCCGGCGTTTTTTGCCGGAAGGGTGGGAGAGCACGAACCCAGGAATCCGCCATGAAAAAGCCCCGCTCATCGCGGGGCTTTTTCGCTGCTGCTGAAATTTGACACCTGGAGCGGGTGCCCCAGGTCTCGCTTCTGAGACCTGGGAGACGAAGCCGAAAGCTGCTTTTCTACCGCGTTGCCTCCGCCTTTACGCCCAGCGATGTCAGCTTCGCGCGTGCCGCACGCGCCTCCGGTGTCTGTGGGTGCCGCTGGATCAGCGAGCGCAACTCGTGAATGCCTTCTTCGCGTTTATTCAGTGCTATCAAGGCGAATCCCTTGTGCAATTGTGCAGCCGAAGCCTTGGCGTTGCCGCTGAATCCTTCCAGCACCGCGTTGTACTCGTTGATCGCAGTGGGATAGTCCTTCTGTTGATAGGCAATCTCACCGAGATAGAACTGAGCCGTGCCGGCCGCATCATCCAATGGATAGTAGTGCACGATGTCTTGAAACTCGCCTTGTGCCACCTGGTACCGTCCCGCAGTGTAATCGCGCACGCCGGCCTGCAGAGTCTCTTGCAGGGGCGGCGCCTGTTGCGCGCCTGCTCCATTGGGCGGTGCTCCGGCCGGCATGTTTCCCGGCCCGCCAGGTCCTTGGTCCTGCCCGCCTGGCGCCGCCGTCCCGCCCGGCCCTGTTGCGCCCGGCTGCTGCTGTGCCTGTGCGGCCTGCATCGCCTGCAGTTGTGTCTGCAGGTCCTGGACCGACTTGTCCAGTTTGGCGATCCGCGCCTTCAGCTCGTCCACTGAATCATTCAGCGACTGTACCTGGCCAGAGACGCTGTCCACCTTTCCGCTAACCGCATCGTTCTGCGCGCTGATCTTCTGCTGCAGCGCGGTCATCGTCGTGTTCACTTGGCTCGCCTGGTCGGCGGTCTGCTGCGCCAGATGCTCCAGCACGCCCAGTCGTGCATCCATCGTGGATTGCAGCCGCTGCACCGCATCCAGCAACTGCTGCACCTGGGTTTGCAGCTCTACCATTTCCTTTGAGACCGCGTGCGCCGGCGTAGCTGCCGGAACCATCAGAAGAATCACCGTCGCAACCGCGAGCAAACGATAGCGAATGGGTCTTGATTTGAGCATGTCTTAAACCCTTCCTCAGTAAAAGCTTCCTGAATACAACATACGGCAGCCGGGCTCTTTGGAGCGAGGCTGCCGCATCAAGATGGAGCCCGTTGTTCTGCTCCTAATTGCTGAGTTACCCTCTGCCCCTCGCAAGCCGCGTACCATGCTCTTCGATTCGCCGCCAGCGATGCATCGGCACCGAACAGGCTAGAAGCTAGAAGCTAGAAGCTAGAAGCTGCTTGCTGCCTCACTTGTCGATCGTGAACCCGTCTCTGCGGTTCAGTTGCCAGCACTCCTCGGTCGATTCGGAGCAGAACGGCTTCTCCTTGCCGTAGCTGATCACCCGGATGCGATCTGCCGCGATGCCTGCCGTCACCAGCGCGGTCTTGGCAGCCTGTGCGCGGTTCTGGCCCAGAACCAGGTTATATTCGTCCGACCCGCGCTCGTCGCAGTAGCCCCCAATCACGATTTTGATGTTCGGGTGCGCATTCAGGTAATCGGCATTCTTGGCCAGGATCGCCTGCGCGTCGCCGCGAATATCGTAGTTGTCGTAGTCGAAGAAGATCGGCTGCACGTGCGCGTCGAACTCCTGCTGTTCATTCATGCCCGTGCTCGGCACGCTGATTGCCGGCGGCGCATTTACCGTTACGTATGCTGATGCGTCGGCCGAGCCGCCATCGCCCCTCGCCACAAGGTGATACGTAGTCGACTCCGTCGGGGTTACCGTCTTCACACCCACCGTTGGAACATCGCCGATGCCGTCAATTGAAACCGTGCTCGCGTTGGTCGTCTTCCAGCTCAACTGCACCTGGTCGCCAGCCGAAATCACCGTCGGGGTCGCGCTCAATTGCGCCGTCGGAGGCGGCGCAGACGTGGCCGGCGCCTGTTCGGTGCCCGGCATGGGTGCGGTCTTCTTTTTGCAACCCGAAACGGCGGTCAAGGCAATCAGCAAAAGTGCAATCGAAAAAACAGCTTTCTGTGTCTTCAAGAGAATTCTCCTTCTCAAAAAAGGTGGTGGTTATTTTCCGGGCAACCTGGTCTTTCCATTGCCGCAATGTGACGCCCATCTGCTGGCTTCCGAACTTCAGCACCCCCAAAACGTTCATCAAATCCGCGGAGGACCTGGCATAGCGCGATCCTCAAACGGCCAAACTCCGCTCGCTCCGCTAACACCGCAAACTCCGCTGCTTTCGCGCTCACTTCCAGCTCCAATTCGGCATCATGTTGTCGCCGGAGAAGGTCAGTTGCTGCTGATTCGTGCCGTCGGCCAGCATCGTCCAGATCTGCGTGCGGTGACCCACCTGGCGCTGGAACACAATGTGCCGGCCATCCGGCGCCCACGACGGAAAATCGTTGACCCCGGATTCGTGGGTTACCTGCAGCCAGTTCTTGCTGGCTATGTCCATCACGTAGACGTCATATCCGCCTGGATCGCCCGGTCCGTATTTGCGGTTCCATGCAAACGCCAGCATGCTTCCGTTGGGTGACCACGACGGAGAGATCGCGTACCCGCCATCGGTCATACGCTGCACGTTGGCGCCATCCTTGTCCATGGTGTAGACCTGCGGCTCGCCCGTCCGCCCGCTCACAAACGCAAGCTGGTTGTCGGTGCGTGGATTCCAGACCGGCGATACGTCCGATCCGAACGAGGTCACGGCGTGCGCGTTTCCGCCGCTGACATCTGAAATCCAGATATCCGGATGGCCCCCGCGCGCCGAAGAGAACGCGATCTTTGATCCGTCTGCCGACCACGCCGGCGACTGGTTGCTTCCTCCTGCGGAACCCGCCGTGAAACTCACCAGCCGACCTAAGTCCAGCGAATACATTCGAATCGACCATCCTTCGCTTCCCAGCGAGGCAAACGCAATTCGAGAGTTATCTGGTGAGATGCGCGGCGATAGAGAAATGCTGCCCAGATGCGTCACGGCGTGCTGGTTCTGCCCGTCGTAATCCATCACCCAGATCTCTTTTGATCCGGTCCGATTGCTCACGAAATAGATTTTGGTTTCGGCAATGCCGTTAATGGCTCCGCCCAGCCGGTAAATAATTGCATCGGCAAACCGGTGCGCCACCGTGCGCGCCATTTCTTCGCTGACCGTTTCGTTGTACTGGCTGGCCAGCACCGGCGCGCTATTCGCCGTGCGCGCGTCCGTGAGCCATCCATAGACCACCAGTCGTCCGTTCGTCGCCGAGAGCGCACCGAACACCACCATGGCCGCGCTGGCCGGCGCCACCGACCACTGATTCGCTTGAAACTCTTGCGGTGATCCGGGCATCGCCTGCGGCGCCAGGCTCTTCGAAACCATGTCGAAGATTCCGGCGTTCTCAAGATCGCTGTACAGTGTCGAGTCGAAGATGGCCTTCAGCGGCACCGTTTCCGGATCACTGCCCACCGGCTTGAAATCGGCGGCGGCCAGCCGGATGCGCTCGTTGCCAAGGTTGGTTCCGGTATGCACCCAGTCCTGGGCGAAGAGTCGAGGCGCTAAAAAAGACGCCAGACAAAGCAAGTACAAGGGGAAGACCCGGATTATTGCCTTCATGCGATCTGCAATCCTTCCTGTTGGGGTAACAGAGGGTCTGTGCGCACGCCCTTTCAAAGGAAACCCTTTTGCAAGACGGTTAGCACCGTCGATCGTAAGCCTCGTTCTCTTCGCAACGAACCTTGGCGATCACTCACTGATACCAGTGTTCTTCGCCACTTACTAACGTCGTCGCCCCACCACTGAACAAACTGACCACTGATCACTGACCACTGTGCACTGTTTTTCAGTACTCGCAGTAGTACGAAACCTTCAACGTGCTCTGATTATAATTCGCCGGAAGCTGGCCAAACGTATCCACGCGCTGTGCCGCGATCATGCACGAGTTGTCCAGCGTCGGGCTTCCGCTTGATGTGTCGATCTGCGCCCGACTGTGACTGCCGTCCCGATAAATCGTAAAAGCCAGGTACACGCGCGCTCCCTTTGGCGTTCGAGCATCCACTTGTCCCTTGTCCCATGTCTGCGACATCTTCCGGTTGATCTGGTCCACATACCACGGAAACAGGCTGGCAAAGTTGTTGTCGCCGACCGTTGTTGGCCCGGCCGATCCCGGCTGCATTTGGTGGGGCATCACTGACCCCGACTGCTCGCCGTACTGCGCCACGTTCTGTTGGGGCTGCGGCTGATGCGGCTGAGTCTTGGGAATGTTCTTCACGGTCGGCTTCGTCGGCTTGCCCAGAATCGGAATCGCCGTCTCATCCACATGCTTCTGTTCCTTCGGGCTCGGAGTCGCCGGCGCTTTGCTCGGAGTCTCCGTCGTCAGCACGTTCTGGTTCACTTGTTCGGTCGGCAGTGGCAGCGCGTTCGTCAATGTCACCTGCATCGATCCGCCCGCGCCCGGCGTTCCCCAGAAGTTGTGATGAAACAGCCCCATCGCCCATGCGTAAGACAAGAGCATTCCGACGACCGCCAGATGCAGCACAACCGAGGCGGCCGCAGGTCCCGCAAAAGGCTCCCGCGCCATTTCCCGCTCCAGGTGTTCGCTGCCCTCAAGAACGCTTTCCATATTCCCGCTAGCTCCGCCTAATCCGATGGGTGCCCCAGGTGCCTCGCTTTTGGGCACCTGGGATACCGCTAGCTCCGCTAACGCCGCTAACCCCGCTCCGTCACGGATTTCCGCTGCCGCCCGATCCCTTTAGTTCCAGTGGCTGTGTCACGATCGACACATTTGTAATGCCCGATTGCTTCACCGCATCCATCACGCTGGCGAACGCGCCGAAAGGCACCCGCTCATCGCTGCGTAAATAAATCGCCTGGTGCGTCGGATCTACTCCCGCCTGGTGCAGCCGCGCCGGCAGATCGTGCACATTCACCGGCTGATCGTTCAAATAAACATTTTGCTCGCGGTCGATCGTGACCACCATCCGCTGCTCGGTGATCTGTTTCACCGTCCGCGTCTTCGGCACATTCACTTCAATTCCCGACTGCAGCACCGGCTCCGTGATCATGAAGATCACCAGCAACACCAGCACCACGTCGACAAGCGGCGTAATGTTGATGTCCGCCAGGGACGATCGCGTCTGTCCGTTGATTGTCGAGAATGCCACAATATGCCTTTCCAGCGGCCTTGATCAGGTGCCGGGTGCCCCAGGTCCGGATTTTCGGACCCGGGATACCACGATGTTTCAGCGGGTGCCCCTGGTCTCGATTCTGAGACCAGGGCTAGCTCCGCTAACCCCGCTACTTGTATAGACTGCGCTCAGCCTCTCGAGGCATCTCGGCCGGCACCCTCGGCGCCTGCGCCTGCGCCCGCAACGGCATCTCTTCGAGGGAGTTCAGCAGCTCGCGGCAAAAATCGTCGGTCGCTGAAGCGAACAGCCTGATCCGCGCTGAAAACTGGTTGTACGCAACCACCGCCGGCACGGCCACGAACAAGCCTGCCGCCGTCGTAATCAACGCCTCCGCAATGCCCGGCGCTACGGCGCGCAGCGTAGCGGTACCCGCCGTCCCCAGGCCCTGAAACGCGTCTACAACCCCCATCACAGTCCCGAACAAGCCCACGAACGGGCTCGTCGCGCCAATCGTCGCCAACCACGTCATGCGGCGCTCTAGCGTGGTTATCGCCGTGCTCGCAGCGGTCTGCGCCGTCCGCTCCAGAGGGGTCAGGTTACGAGGAGGCCCCGATCCGCCCGTCTGCCGCTTGTACGTCTCGTACACATCCTCGAATACCTGCGCCAGCGGGCTGGCGCTGTAATCGCTCGTCAACGCCGCAATCTCGTTCAGCCGAGTTGCTTTGCGAAACGCGCGAATGAATTTCCTGCTCTGCGTCGTGGCTTTGCTGAACGCGGAAATCTTGCCCAGAATCACCATCCACGAATACAGACTGGCCAGCAGAAGCAGCACCAGCACAAAAATAGCGACCGGCCCGATGTTGCTCATCATCCCGGCCAGAGCGCCGAATCCCTGCGAGGTCGGCGCGCCCGTTCCTGCGCCGCCGTCAGCCTGCAAAAAAAACGCTAATGCTGCGGTAAAAATCGCCATTCACCTCATTCTCCACGGTACCAGACTGCGTTCTCCCGCCCAAGTGACCCTTTGGGTGCCTCCGCACTCTCTCCGCCATTGTTTGTCTCGACCCTGCCGAGCTGCTAAAGTCGCGCCTGCACGCCATTTGACGCCCCGTTCATGCTATGCTGCGCTCGGATTCCTATTGAGCTCTCCGTCTTTGTCGTTTCCATCACGCAGGACCGAGGGTGCCCCTAGGTCTCGTCTTTGAGACCTGGGAAACCTCAACGATTAACCGGCCACATACGGAACCGGATCATGCTCGTCGAACTGCGCGCTGAAAACTATGCCGTCATCGATCACGCCATTGCCTCCTTCGGGCCCGGCCTCAACCTCCTCACTGGCGAAACCGGTGCCGGCAAATCCATTCTTGTCGACGCTCTCGCCCTCTTATTAGGAGGCAAAGGTTCCGGAGACCTGGTTCGCCACGGCGCCGACAAGGCCGCGCTCTCCTGCGTATTCGAATCCACGCCCGGGGCCGAAGCCATCCTTGAAGCCAACGGCATCGATGCCGAAGGCGCCGAAATCATTCTTCGGCGCGAGATCCTCTCCAATGGCAAAGGTCGCGTCTTCGTCAACAATCAGCCGGCCACGGTCCAGGTGCTTAAGCTGCTCGCGCCCGAGCTCGCACTCGTTCACGCCCAGACTGAAAGCCTTTCCAGCTTCGACCAGTCGCAGCAACGCCTGCTCCTTGACCGTTTCGCCGGCATTTCATTGGATGCAGTCTCCGAGGCTCACGCTCGCTGGCACGCCGCGGCCGCTAAACTCAACGACCTCCTTCAGGGCGAGCAAGACCGCCTGCGCATGGTCGATCTCTGGAGCTATCAGAAGAAAGAAATCGAGCAGGCGCACCTGGAGCCCGGCGAAGACGAGGTCCTCGAAACTGAAAAGCGCGTCCTGGCCAACGCCGAGAAGCTCTACGCCGCCGCCATGAGCGCCTTTGACGGACTCTACGAAGGCAGCGCCAGCGCCGAAGCTGCTCTCCGCGACGCCGTCCGGAATGTCGAAGAACTCGCCCGCTACGACCAGCGCTTCACGGAATCTGCGCAGCAGCTCTCCTCCGCGCGCGCCACCATCTCCGATATCGCCTCCGCCTTGCGCGACTACGCTGAAAGCATCAACGCATCACCCGAGCGCCTCGCCGAAATCGAAGACCGCCTCGCCCTCATTGATCGGCTCAAAAGAAAATATGGCAAGACCATCGCCGAGGTCATCGCATTCGGAAGGGACGTCGCCGGGAAGCTAGGCGAGATCGAAGATCGCGATGAAATTCTCAAAACGCTTCGCGCCGAGCTCGAACAAAGCGCCGCAGCCTACCGCAAAGCAGCCGCCGCCCTCACCTCCGAGCGCGAGGCAGCCGCGGTTAAACTCGCAAAGCTCGCCGAAGCGCAGATCAACTCGCTGGCCATGAAGGTCAAGTTCCACGTCGCCGTCACTTCAAGCGAATCTTCCGCCCCGGCCGCTTCGGGACGGCACGAAGTGTCAGGGCACGACCGGGGCACCCACCCAGTGGGTGGGTCGCGTGCCGGTGCCGCGGCAGAAAAAGAAGGGGCTTTAGCCCCAGAGGGAAGCTCCTCCGAAAATCCTCATTGGTCCGCTTCCGGTTGGGACGAGGTCGAATACCGCATCGCGACCAACCCCGGCGAGCCTCTCAAGCCGCTCGTTGAAATCGCCTCCGGCGGCGAACTCTCCCGCGTGCTCCTCGCTCTCAAGGTCGCTGTCGAAGAAGGCTCCTCGTCCAAGTCAAAAAAGAAAACCACGCCGCGGACCCTTGTTTTTGACGAAATCGACATCGGCATTGGAGGCCGCGCCGCCGAAGCCGTCGGCCAAAAGCTTAAAGCGCTCGCCCGCGCGCAGCAGGTCCTCTGCGTCACCCACCTCCCGCAAATCGCCGCCTTCGCCGATCAGCATCTCGCCGTCGAAAAGCGCGAGAAGGATGGTCGCACGCAAACCCGCATCCGCGTACTCGACGACCGCTCGCGCACTCACGAAGTCGCGCGCATGCTCTCCGGCGCCAAGGTCACTGATACCAGCCTTCAGCACGCCGCGCAAATGATCGCCGGCAGCCGGTAACAGCCAGAAGGCCCACGCTCGCGCTCGGCTCGTGCCTAAAGATGCGCGACGACTGCGACGAGTGCTAGACAGCCCACGACTGCTAAGAAAACATAGGAGAGGATGTTCGCCTGCCAGACGACAGCGGCACTTCGGCTCTCGGATTTCAGCCAGCCCCGCTTATCCAATAGCCGCGATTCCACGTATCCAGAAAGGAAGAAAGATGGAATCAGAAGCGTGACGTACGCAACGGGGACTGCCCATTTCAACTCGATAGGTCCCATCCACGCTGCGCTCGTAATAACAATCAGAAAATCTGTAATCCGAGAGCTCAGCGTCCAATGAATATGATTTTCAATCCCCGAAAAGGTCAGCGCAAGATAAATGACCATCTCCACGATAAAGAAAATCAGCCACGAAAGTGGAAAGCCAAGAAGCAAGGTGATTAAATTCGCCTTAGCTGTGGCGCCGACGGTGTTTCTCCAACCTGTGTGAAGTCGGAGCCGAATGTATAGGGCTTCAATGGCAATGACAGGCAGCAGGAACACGATGATTACCGGATAAGCGAACGGCAGCATCGGGATGCCCGCGTCGGCATGCGCCGCGGTTGGAGACGAGAGTAGGATTCCGACGCCGAGTAAACCACCGAGCGAAGCATTGCGAGCGTGTTTCGCTGCGAAGGGCATTGCCATGAATCATACGCGCCCTGGAACTCCAGCCATAAGAATTAAATAACCTTGACGGAATATATTCCTCGGGAGTAATATTCATTGTATGGCATGCGAAGTTGAATTCACCGGCGAGTTCGAACGCTGGTGGAACTCACTCGATGCCAATGAGCAGGAAAGCGTCGATTTTTATGTGCGCCTTCTGGAGGAGCAGGGTATTCATCTCAAACGGCCCTATGCCGATTCGGTGAACAAAGGCTCGAAATATCCGAACATGCGGGAGTTA
Organism: uncultured Acidobacteriaceae bacterium; assembly: GCA_963813015.1. Lineage (GTDB taxonomy): Bacteria > Acidobacteriota > Terriglobia > Terriglobales > Acidobacteriaceae > Telmatobacter. The sequence continues at coordinate 160,143 of CAWEXN010000001.1, read as the reverse complement.
CGGTGCCAGCATGAAGGCCGGCCTTACCGCATTCTCTTTGCATTCGATCCGAGACGCGTAGCCGTCCTTCTCATTGGAGGCGACAAGACGGGCAATCCGAGATGGTATGAGCAGTTCGTACCGCTCGCCGACAAAATCTATGCTCGGCATTTGGAGGAAATGGACTGCTAGGCAGCACAACTTCTCAACTGCCGATCCCCACCTGGAGGAGAAAGAATGGCTCACAACTTCAAAGAACTTCGCTCCAAAATGGATCCGGAACGCCGCGCCCGCGTTGAGCGCCGCGTTCAGGAGGCTCTCAAAACCATGCCGCTTGAGGGGCTCCGGGACGCTCGTCAACTCACCCAGGCACAGCTCGCACAGGTTCTTCGCGTTTCGCAGGGATCTGTTTCAAAGGTTGAGCGCCGGACCGACATGTACATCAGCACGCTGCGCAGCTACATCCGCGCTATCGGCGGAGATTTGCAGATTCGCGCTGTCTTTCCTGAGGGCGATGTAGTGATCGATCAGTTCGAGGATCTGAAACCAGTGGGTAAGACTAGCAAGGACGTCGCTGCATAAATCGCAGCGAACGTTCAATCGTTCGCATGGAGATCTTCCATCAGGGCCTTGACTGTCCGGAACCTCTTTCCTTTTCCGGACTCTAACTCTGCAATTGCCTTGCGCGTCTTCGCATTCGGAACTCGCACCTCGAATGGAAGCCGCCTCTCCGCAGCAACCCGTAGCATCAGCAGCCGAATCGCATCTGAGACCGACAGGCCCATTGCCTCCAACGCATCCTCCGCCTGTTCCTTGGTGGCCGAATCGATGCGCGCGCGAACGTAAGTATCCGTTGCCATTTCACCCTTCGGCTCTATTGTAGTCACAATCGGACTACGCCGCAAGACCATACCCTGCGCCCGCCCTCAATCTTGTCGCCCCGAAAGTCGTACCGCACGGCTCCGCCCGGATCACATTACTTCGGTAATTTTTCATCGCATTTTAGTTTGCATCTATATAGTGACTTCGATAACCTCTGTATCGAATCACCTGTAGCCTTATTCCCCTTTGTCACCCTTGTTTTTTGGTTCAGCATTTGCCTGCCTTGGAGTTTCCCCGTCTTAGGAGCATCTATGCGAGTGGCGTGTCTCCGTAAATCCCTGCATCCACGCAGTTCTCTGCCAAAGACTGCGTCGCTTTGGACGTCAAGTTTCTTCCTCGTTTTGTTGACACCGATCGCTCTCTCAATCGCGGCCTGCAGCGGCCCCTCACTCGCCGTGAATATGAACACCATCGCCGCCATTGGAGCTCCGGCCGCCAGCGTCCGCGTGAGCCAAACCATGCAGCTCACCTCAAGCTATCTCGCGTCCGGACAGCCGATGACCTTCTCCGTGAATGGAATCCCCGGCGGCAACGCCCAGGTCGGCACAGTTTCGAGCACTGGCCTGTACACAGCCCCTGCGGTCGTTCCCACTCCTTACACTGTCACCGTCACCAGCTCCATCGCCAAATATCCAACCGCTACTCCCGGCTCAGTAGCCATCCAGGTGTGGAACCCGATTCCCGTCCTCGGAACAGTGACTCCGAACGGCTTCTCCGAGGGCACCACGACAGTCACGGTCAACGGTTCGCAGTTTGTCTACGGAGCGCAAATCAGTTGGAACGGCACCCTCGTTACCACCACCTATGTCTCCAGCACGCAACTCGTGGCGCAAATCGCCGCGCCGAACCCAGGCACTTTCCCGCTCACGGTCACCAATCCCGATCCCGGGTCGGCCAGCGCCATTCCACTTTCCATGAAGGTTGGTCCCGGCTTGGTAGTGCTCACGCTTGAGCCGAATTCCGGCACCGACGTCCGCGTCTCGAACATGCTGAATCTCGGCTTGATGGTCAATGGAACCGACAATCCTGCCGTCACGCTGCAGGTCAACGGCATTGCCGGCGGCAACGGTGTGGTTGGCACCGCGATCTCGAACACCGATGGATCCATTACCTATACGGCGCCGCCCGTTGTTCCTACGCCCAGCAACATCGTCCAGCTCACCATCACCAGCGTAGACAATCCCGCGGTCTCCATCTCGCAGAACATCTCGGTGATGAATCCCATCCCAATTCTCACCTCCGCCACGCCCATGGCCTTCGATCCCGGGCCTGCAACCATTGTGCTCACCGGCCAGAAATTCATCACCGGCGCGCAGGTGCTCGTCAATGGATCTCCGGTGTCCACCACCTTCAACAGCGGCACGCAACTGACGGCGAATGTCGATCAGGCCCAACCCGGCAACCTCGATCTTCAGGTTCTCAATCCGAACCCCGGCCCCGCATTGTCGAATGACCTCATCGCAACGGTCAGCGGCACGATTCCCACTCCGATCGTCCCCCCCAGCGATGCCGCGCGTTTTCTCGAGCAGGCCACCTTTGGCCCCACCGACGCCGACATCCGCACTCTTTCACTCGAGGGCTATCAGGCGTGGCTCAATCAGCAATTCGCCATGCAGCCCACGCCCACCGAGCCAGGCGTCGAGCAGGCCGTCATCGTCAACAATCCGCCCTGCGCCACCGCCGACGTCAAATGCAATGCCGCTCTCTTTGTTCAGAACAATCAGGACGAAGGGCTGGTGCAGGACACTTTCTGGCAACAATCCATGACCGCGCCCGATGAGCTCCGCCAGCGCGTCAAATATGCCCTGTCGCTTCAGTTCGTCATCTCCAGCAACAACACAACTGCCATTCAAAACATGCCCCGCGGCGAAGCCAGCTATTACGACCTGCTTGGCGCTGACGCCTTCGGCAACTTCCGCCAGTTCCTTGAGGACGTCACCCTCAACCCGATGATGGGCCAGTTCCTCTCCATGCAGGGTAACGACAAGGGCAACGCCACAACCGACCCCGACGAGAATTACGCGCGCGAAGTTATGCAGCTGTTCACCATCGGACTCTGGAAGTTGAATGACGATGGTTCGCAGCAGCTCGACAGCACCGGAAATCCCATTCCCACATATTCAAATACCGACGTCAAAGGGCTCGCCGCTGTCTTCACCGGCTGGAGCTGGAACATCCCCGGCGACTCTTCAGATAACGCCTGGTCCAACTGCTGTGTCTACGTGGGACCCGGTTACGGTGAGGAACTGCTGCCCATGCAGAGCTTCCCAAATCACCACTCGACAGTCGAAAAGGACTTCCTCGGCGTTACCATTCCTGCCTCAGGGAGCCCCGATCCCGCCGGCGATCTCAAAATCGCTCTCGACACTCTTTTCAATCATCCCAATTTGCCCCCGTTTTTCTCCAAGCAGTTGATCCAGCACCTTGTGACGAGCAATCCGAGTCCCGCCTACATCAACCGCGTCGCCAAGGTCTTTGAAAACGACGGCACCGGCGTGCGTGGCAATCTGCAGGCTGTCATCACCGCTGTACTCATGGACCCCGAAGCCCGCGATACGGCTACCGACACCACCAACCCGCAATTCGGAAAGGTTCGCGAGGCTCTGGTGCGTTATACCGAGTGGGCACGCGCCTTCACAGCGCAATCCCGCACCGGCTCATTCGATGTGGGCAGCACCGAGGATCCCATCTACGGCTTCGGTCAGATGTGGCTCCGCTCTCCCACCGTCTTCAACTGGTTCGCGCCCGGCTATACGCCGCCCAATACTTCCATCTCCGCCGCAGGTCTTCTCGCGCCCGAGATGCAGATGACCAATGTGTCCTCTGTGGTCGGCTACATCAATTACATGCAGGATGCGATCGGTTCCAATGCTCAAGGCGGTCCTGACGTCTTCTCCTACTACTCCACGGAGATGTCCCTGGCGGCCACGCCCGATCAGCTCATGGACCGCATCAACCTGCTGCTCATGTACGGCCAGATGTCCACGACTCTCTACAACCAGATTCTCGCCGCCGTCAACGCCATCCCCATTCCCAGCGGCGACCAGAACGCTATCAATGCCGCGCTTCTCGCACGCGTCCAAACTGCCATCTATCTCACCGTGGCGTCGCCAGACTACGCCGCGCAGCAATAGGAGCCAGCCATGAGCTGCAACTGCAAACATACCCGCCGGCAATTCCTCAGAACGGCCTCCATGGCGTCCATGGCCGGCATCTATGCCAGCCCGTTTCTCCTCGAGCTCAACTCGCTCGCCGCCATGGCGCAGTCCGCCACAGGCTCCGACTACCGCGCCCTCGTCTGCGTCTACTTGCAGGGCGGCAACGACGGTCACGGCACAGTCATTGCCACAGACCCATCCTCCTTCGCCGCCTTCACCACCGCTCGCTCCGGCGCCCCGGGCCTCGCCTATCCTTTGAACGAGCTGCTGCCCATCACGCTCAAGACTCCGCAGTCCGGCCGCACGTTCGCTCTCAATCCCTCTCTCGGCGGAGTACAGACTCTCTTCAATGCCGGCCGCGCGGCCATCGTTGCCAACACCGGAACTCTCGTGGCTCCGGCAACCAAAACGCAGATCAACTCGAACTCCGTCCCGCTGCCCGATTCGCTCTTCTCGCATTTCGATCAAACCGCTGCGTGGCAGGCCATCGCCTCTAATCTCGGCAGCAGCGAGCGCGTGGGCTGGGGCGGAGCCGTGGCCGACGCCATTGAAGCCATGAACATGAACTCCAACTCCATGTTCACCTGCATCTCCACTGCCGGCAACGCCCTCTTCCTCGCCGGCCAGCAATCGTTTCAGCTCAACGTCACATCCGCCGGACCTATTCCGATCTACGGCCTCCAGAACCCGCCGTTCGGTCTGCCTTCCGCGGCCAATCCGCTCAACTCCATCCTCACCGCAGACGAATCCAACCTCTTCGCCAAAGAGTACGAGGTTGTCATCAACCGCTCGATGCAGGCGCAGGCCACGCTGGTCACCGCCATGGCGCCTGCGGGCGTCGGCGGCATCGCCAATCCGCCGCAGTATCTCGACCCCATGACCAACATGCTCGCCAACAATCCGCTGGCCACCTCCCTGCAGACGGTCGCGCGCATCATCGCTGGCCGCGCCCAGCTCGGCGTTACCCGCCAAATCTTCTACGTCCAGCTCGGCAGCTTCGACACTCACGATGGGCAGGCCACGCAGCACGCGCGCCTTCTCACCCAGCTCGGCGCCGCGTTCCAGTATTTCGACGCCCAGATGGTCGGCATGGGCCTCGGCAACAATGTCACCGCTTTCACAATCTCGGATTTTGGTCGCACCCTCACCTCCAATAGCGACGGCACTGACCACGGCTGGGGCAGCCACCACTTCGTCGTCGGCGGCGCCGTGCAGGGCCAGGATATGTACGGCCAATATCCCGTGGTCGGTGTCGATCAGGTCAACGATGTTGGCGCAGGCCGCCTCATTCCTACCACCGCCGTCGAGCAGTACGCCGGCACGCTGGCCAGTTGGTTCGGACTCTCCGACTCGCAGATCCGAACCGTCTTTCCCAACTTCGGGAACTTCGGCACCGACCCCTACCTCGGCTTCATGAGTTAGGCGCCGAACCACTCGGCGACAACAGGTCATTGGGAGCTGCGAACTACGAACTGTGAACTACGAACTGCCTTCGGCGTCTCTGCCATGGAAGGGGCAGGACACTATAGATAGATAAAGCAATCGAACTTAACCAGGGCGCCCCATCCATCGTGCCGCTCGATCGCACGATGGGTGGGAAGCCACGAACAAATCCGTCTGCATCATCATGCTGGGCGCAACTCGGCGCACAATCGCCGTCAATGGTGCGCCGAACCCAGCCGAAGGGGACCTACATTTGCTTTTGCCGCCGGAAGCTGATAGCTGATAGCTGTAAGCTGACGACTAGATGCTTTTCCGGCTCATCTGCGTGGCTGCTTCCCGTTTGAGGCGCACCAGAGCAGTTCCGCCAATCTTCTGGTTCTCAGTTCCAGTTCTCCTGGCGGCCCTCCCTTCGTTGTCGCAGGTGCCCTCGTCCTCCCCGGAGATCAAATCTCCCGATCTGGACTTGATCCTGCAGCGCATGGAGGACGCCGAGCACCCGCCCACCGCTCAATCCCAGCCGTACCGGGTGACGCGCGAATACAAAGTGTTTATGGGCGCCGATAAGCAGCCGACCTCTGACATCATGGCGCGGATCGATTTCGTTCCTCCCGCTACGGAGACTTATACGATCACCCAATCGACAGGGAACCCATGGGGGGAAAAAATCATTCGCGACCTTTTGGTCAGCGAAACGGCATCGGCAAGGCAAGTAGACAGTTCTGCGATCAACCGGGCAAACTACGACTTTGTTTTTATTAGGCAACAGAACTTCGGTGAGGTCCCCGAGTACATATTTGCGATCTTTCCGAAGCGGAGAGATAAACTCCTTTTGCGTGGGCAGATTTGGGTCGACAAGAGCACTTTCCGCATTCGCCAAATCCAGGGAGTGCCAGCCGAAAGTCCCTCCTTCTGGCTCTCCGACCTTCACATCACTTTTCAGTACGCTGAAGTTGACGGCGAGTGGGTTCTCACCACCGTCGATGGTCTCGCGAAGGTCCGCTTTCTAGGGCAGTTCACACTGACAGGCCTCAATATCCGAGCGCCCGAATCCTTGTCCCCTCTGCCGAATTAGAGTTCTGCGATAACCTCCGATGGCCGTAATACGGAGACAGCATTCCTGCGTGCTCGGTTTACGCCAAATCGCCAGTGCTCGCTTCGAGTAAAGTCATTTTGGCTAAGCGCATCGGGCTCGTCGCGTCAACTCGGCCCATAGCCGGCCTTGCCACTGCAAGAACGGCGCGCACTCCGCGCCATTACATCGAGATGCTGATGGCAATTCCGATGCCCGGATACCTGTCGTCGTACAGGTAATAACCGTCGCTCTGGTAAACCACGTAGACGTCGTCGGTGTCATACCAGTCATTCGACCAGTATCCCGGCCATGGGTCGAGAAGCGTAATCCAATAGCCGTTGTACTGGAAACGCGGGTATCCATCAAAAACCATGAAGGGAAGTCCGTAGATCCGAAACAAATTCCGCTGCCCAAAGTAGACGTTGTACCGGGCGTCAGGCACACGGTAGCCGTTGTACCCGCCCCGTTGTTGCCAGCTGCGGTGGTCGGACTGCCAGTTTCCTGCGCGATGATTTTGCCAGGTCGTCTGCTCGGTACGCTGCTGCGCTGCGGTGCGCTGAGGTTGTTGTTGCCGCTGCGCTGGCTGTTGCTGCGCATGCTGCTGAGGAGCTGGCTGTTGCCGCTGCGCCGGCTGTTGCTGGGCATGCTGCTGAGGCGCTGGCTGTTGCCGCTGCGCCGGCTGTTGCTGGGCATGCTGCTGAGGAGCAGGCTGTTGCCGCTGCGCCGGCTGTTGCTGGGCGTGCTGCTGCGGCGCAGGCTGTTGCCGCTGCGCCGGCTGCTGCTGGGCGTGCTGTTGCGGCGCTGGCTGTTGTTGGGCATGCTGTTGCGGCTTTTGACCTTGCTTGTCGCCTTGCTTCTGATCCTGCGCAAAGGCAGGAGCCGCCATTCCAAGCGCCAACGTCAACACTGTCGAAGTGACGATGATTTTCGCATTCATAAGAGCTTCCTCTGACTTACATTGGTTAACTGCCGCTTGCTCCGGAGCAAGCTTCCCATTGTCGAATGGATTGGACTCGCGATGGATTCAACCGATACGACCAGTCACACCTCACCGCGTTACCCGCGCTTGAGGGCTACTGCACTCAGCTTCTTTTGTGATTGTGGGCTGGTCCCGGAATCATGTCTGATTCGTTTTGCTCATCCTCGAAGAGTCTCTCCGTAGCCAATTCGGCCCAAATCTCGGTCGTTCCCCTTGCCATCAGCTGAACTGGGCGTCCGTATCCTAACCGGCGCGCTTTTGTCTTCGCGCCCAGGCTGGGATACCACAAGCGCAAATCTCCCAATCCCAACGAACCACAAAAAGGGGGGTGCCTCATCCACCGCCAAGTGGCGTTCTGACCCCTGCTCCCTGCTCCTCTAATCCCTAATCCCAGATGGCGAGTCACTCACCACTGCTTTTTGATGCAACCCCTGCACCCGCTCTTATACTCAAACCATCAGGAGGAAACATGTCCAAATTTAAAGTCTTTGGATTCGCGGCACTTGCAATCGGCTTGCTCTGCTGCGTCCCTTCCGCTTCGGCCCAGATCTCCATCTCTTTTGGAGTCGAGCCTGTCTGTCCCTACGGCTACTTTGACTACGCTCCGTATCAATGCGCGCCTTATGGCTACTACGGGCCTGACTGGTTTGTGAACGGAGTCTTTATTGGAGCTGGCCACTGGTTCCACGGCCCGGCCCACTTCTACGGCCACGTCGACAACCGCTTCGATCCTCATCACGGCTATCGTGGGCCGCTCCCTGAGCGCGGCGCTGAGCCCTTCAACCACTTCCACGGCAACGAAGCGCGTGATGGCCGCGGCCACACAGGCCCCGCTGGCCACGACGCAGGCGGTGAACACGCCCTTCCCGGCTATCACGGCGGTGGCGGCGACCACGGCGGTCACCACTAAGTCAGGAACCCGCCGGTTCTCGCAGAGAGAAACGGCAAGCTAACCCCTCCCCCAACATCGGCGCGTTCGCCACTGCGAACGCGCCGACGCCCGTTTCAGCGGCAATTTCGAAGTGGAATTCTGACGGCAGGGGCCGAGTTTTTCGGAAGTCGCGCAAATGCGTCCAACTCACACGAAATGTTCGATTTCAAGCGACTGCGACTCTGCGAAATGGTCGCTTAAAGCTTCGCAAAAAGCCCCCAAACGTTCGCCTGGAGTTTCGCGAATCGTTGCGTGGTGTGCCGGGTAATTTCCCAAAATGGGGCAGAATGGTCGCATAGAATTTCAGATTTCTTTTGCGAAGTTTGCCGATAATTACGCACTCTTCAGGCACAATGGGCTCATACAGCAGACAAGGACACCCAGAGGGCGCCTAACGGCGCCTTTTTTGCGCGATTCTGCGCACTGGGCGGTCGTGTCTGCGCCAAAGGCCGTGGACGGTGGCCGGTGAACGGTGGGCGGTGGCCCGGGCGCTCCGGGGCTGCGGGGCTACGGGACTGGGCGAACGAGGGACCAAGAAAGGGGACGGAACATGGTGAGGGTGATGCGCGAGAGAGCGAGATTGGAGATGGAGCGGAGGGTGCGGCCGTACCGGAAGGCGCTGGCGCGTCCCAGGCCGAAGGAGGGATGGCTGCGGGCGATGCGGATGGCGGTGGGGTTTCCGGTGGATCGGATTGCGGAGGCGATGAGGTTCACGCCGAGGATGGTGTTTCAGATGGAGCGGTCGGAGCAGAAAAGGAAGATCAGCCTGGAACGGCTGGAGCAGATGGCGCGGGCGCTCGAATGCGATCTGGTGTATGGGCTGGTGCCGTGGCAGCGGTCGCTGGAGGATCGGGCGATGGAGCTGGTGGAGCAGGAGCTGTGGAGGAAGCGGTATACGACGAGGCGGATCGGCAAGTCGGCGAGTTAGCGGGGTTTGGGCAGGTTGAATTGTACACCCAATGGACGTACAATGAAGGAGTGGTGAAACACGGGAGGGCGGGATGGTTCGGAGCAGGGCATTGGCAAGGGAGGACGAACAGCGCAGGCGCAGCATGCGGCTCGGGTTTCGTGTGCATTCCGGGACAAAGGTGCTGGTGGAGCGCGCCGCAGCGCTAGAGAGGCGGAGCCTGACGGATTTCTGCCTGGTGGCCCTGACTGAGGCCGCACAACAGACGATCACGCGGCACGAGAACCTGGTGCTTTCAGAGCGTGACCGTGCGGTTTTCTTCAATGCGTTAGTTCATCCTCCGAAGCCGAATAAGCGACTTCGCCGCGCATTCCGATTGGCAAAGGAACGAGTCGCTTCCTGATGGAACTGGCGCAAGAGGGCCTTTACCGAGTTGAACCGCTGGGAAAGCAGCACGACCGCGACGTATTCCGGTGCGGCGTGGAAAGCCTCGACAATTATTTGAAAACGCAGGCCTCGCAGGATATGCGGCGCAAGGCGAATGCTGTGTTCGTCCTGGTTCCGGCGCACGCGCCGGAGACGATTGCGGGATACTTTACCCTGTGCGCATGCGGTCTAGCGCCGGGGACGATCCCCGAAGAAGCAACGAAACATCTTCCCCGTTACCCGCAGGTAAGCGCAACGCTACTGGGACGGCTCGCGGTGAGTGTGGAGTTGCAGGGGCGAAGGCTTGGGTCTGTTTTGCTGGCGGAAGCACTACGCAGAGCGTACGAGAATGCTGCCGTGGTTGGGTCCTCCATGGTTGTTGTGGATGCGATCGACGAGCGGGCGGCGGAGTTTTACCGGGTGCATGGGTTTCTACGATTGCCGGAGTCAATGCGGATGGTATTGCCGATGCGGACGATTGGGGGATCGATGGCGGGGAGCAGCTTCTAGCTCGTTGCGGGCGAAAGTGGCTGGACCGGAAGCGAGGCGTTGGGATTCGCTCGGATCTTCCCTTCCATGTGGGCAGAGGCCCCGTGCGTTTCTAGGCCTCGGGCATGCCGACAGCGGCGATCTTCTCCAAGAGCGACTTGATCTCCGATTCGGCGAATATTTGGCAATCCGAATAGAGCTTGGTCAAGGCGCCGGGAAGTGCCTCAGCAAGTGACGGGATTATTGCTTGGAATTCTGGGAATTTGCCCCTGAACAAGCGGATCCGACTAAGGTTCTCGGCAAGGATCGTAGTTCTCTTACGGTCATCCTCCCAGGTCCTTTTCCAGTAGAGGCATGTCATACACGAAGGCGCGCACTTCGACCCGTCGTGCGACAGGAACGACTCCCACCCGGTCGTAGCCAGTGAGAGAGTCTGCAGCGAGTCGTCTCGGCGCTTCTCGTTGTTGCACCTTTTGCAGGCAACAAGAACGTTTCCAGGCACGTGGAGTCCAGCCCGATACCGATTCATTCCGTCGAGGTGTTCTATAACCGCATCGCCTGCTAAAAGCTCGCGGAGGCAGTAGGGGCAGCGGTTTTGAAATGCCTCCCTGACAGCCTCTTCGTATTTCTCACTATCGATTTTGATTTCCCAGTCGCGTGAAATTCGCCGACTCAGCTCATGAAGAAACATGCTGACGAGTTTGTTGGCGACGTCCGACTTGGCCCGCCTCGTCGCGAATCGGAGTTGGGCGGACACGTCCTTCATTCTCCGCCCCCGAGGAGCCATTCCACTCGGACTCCCAACGCCTTAGCAAGGGCCTTAAGCTCATAGTCGAGAACACCCCGAAGGTTGTTTTCGATTTTGGCAATCGCAGCCCGGTCCAGCTGGACCCCGGACCTCGCGAGCTTCCCGGAGAGCTCGTCCTGGGTTAGCGGCGGGCTAAGAAGACAGCGCGCCTCCGATATGCGTCTGCCGGAGATGTTCTTTCTTTTTGCACTCTTGGGCACACGGGAAGCGTACAGTTTGAGACGTCAATTTATGTTCTAGAATAGAACACATGAAATTTGAGATGCTGGGGCCCAGAATCCCGGTGGTCGCAGGCGATCGGTCCGTTCAGCAAATGGTCGTTCGGCAAGCTCGCGGCAAATGCCAGATGTGCGGTCGCACAACCTCGAAACACGGAGTCTCCCTTGTGGCGGACCGGAACCCGTGGACAGAGGGTGGGGCTGATGGCGCCGGCGCCGTGTGGGCTGTCTGCGCTGATTGTTGCGCTGGGCTTCGCGCTTATTTCCGCTCGTTGCAAATCAGCCCTGAAACGTTGCGAAGAATCTCGTCTCACGAAAGCGTCCACGTTCGGATCGGAGAACTTCTGCGGGCGGTCGGAGTCGGGCGACGCACAGGGTCTTCGCTGATTTCGTTTGTCGCCGACCAACGTTCATGGAAATCACGCCTGCGAGAGCTCAGACAGCCGCCATTTGGCTGGGACATCGCGGCGGCACGCTTCAAGAGCCCTTCTGGGCGTGTGAAATGCGACTACATATTGGTGCGGGAAAGGCCTTGGCCAAGAGATTCGGAGCGGCGGTCGAGGTGAGTCTGGTCCTCGGGTTTCAGGCCATCTTTTTCGAGTTCCTGTCGAATCTGGCCGCCCGAAATGCCATCCGGGAACCTCTTCATGACCTCCGCAATGCGCAGGTGAATTTGGCCGGGCTTGCTCGCGCGTTTTGAGCTGGGCGGTTCCATCGCGCCTAATTTTAGTCGAGCACGGGAGCGGCGGCCCGGGTTTGGGGCATCCGCGTTCCCTTCTCGCTACTTCCGTATGCGGTTCCGCCTTCCTCGCCGTCGGGTTTGGGTGCAGTGGGGTGCCCGCTCACGCCTCAGGCGGGAAGCAATTGTGGGCCGCGGCTGCGGCCTCGGACTCGGCTTTGCGCTCGGCTTCGATGGCTAGGCGGTAGTTGGGGCCAAGCATTCTTGTTTTGTAGTCTTCGAGAGATTCGTTGGGGTATGGGTCGTTTGGGTCGGGTGGGGGTTCCCATTGGGGCCCGTCGGTGAGCATTTCGGCGAGGCTGCGGCCGCGAGATTCGTCATCGTCCTCGGAGCGGGGCCTGGCGCAGGCGAGCTCGATGAGAAGACGCGCGCTGGCCATGTTGCCGGCGACGGTCTTGTCGACGAGAGCGCGGGCGATGACGTCGGACTCGTCGTTGAGGAGGACGTTGACGGAGTTGATGAGGCTGAGGGCTCCGCGGCCGGGAGGAAGCTTGCGACGGCGGCGACGGGGTGCGGTGGGGTTGTACGGACGCAGGTTTACGGCCGCGTTTTGCGCCTCGACGTGCCGCGGTCGATGAGGGACACACTTCTCCGGTCAAGGCGGCGGGGCTTGCTTGTTCCGGTGCGGACACGGAGGTTTTCTGGAGGCCGAGTGGAGATTGTGCCGGTTTGTCGGATTTCCTGGACATCGCCGTTTCCTAGGAGGGTTCCTGGATTGATAGATATAGGTTATCCGGAAACGGGGTAATTATCGGCAAATGGAAAGTGCTGATTGTAAAGTGGTTGTAGAGATTCTTCTCTTGACAAGAAACAGGAGCGTGCCTCAGGGGCTAAAGCCCAATCAATTTCATTGGCTTTATCGGCACGGCTTAAGCCGTGCCCTGATACAAGGCGAATCGAGCTGAAGGCTGAGAGCTGGTGGCTGCTTCTCAGCCGAAGATCGCCATCACGATGTGATTCACGGCGAAGGCTGCTCCGTAGGCCAGGGCGAGCATGTAGAAGAACTGCACGGCGGGCCAGAGCCAGCTATTGGTTTCGCGGCGGACGACGGCGATGGTCGATGTGCACTGCATGGCGAAGGCGAAGAAGATCATCAGCGCCAGCGCGCCGCCGAGGGTCATGTCGTGGTGCAGAGCGGTTTGCAGGTTGAGCGCCTGGGTGCTGGGGTCGGCGCCGTAAAGCGTTCCCATGGTGCTGACCATGACTTCGCGCGCCAGCACGCTCGAGAGCAGGCCGATGCCGATCTTCCAGTTGAAGCCGAGCGGCGCGATGGCCGGCTCGATGAAGTGGCCGAGACGGCCGATGAGCGAGTCGGCCAGTTGCGGGCGCCGAGAGCGCGCCCGCGGCGGTGTGGATGACGGGCAGATGCGCGAGAACCCAGAGAGCAAGAGTGACGCGCGACGATGATGGTTCCGGCGGTGCGCATGAAGATGCGCGCGCGGTCCATGAGGCGCAGGCCGAGCGTGAACGGGGTGGGCATGCGGTACTGCGGCAGCTCGAGGATGAAGGGCGTATCGCTGGAGCGGAGGATGGAGCTTTTGAGCAGGCGCGCGGTGGTGAATGCGGCGACGAAGCCGGCGACGTAGAGGCTGAGCATGACGATGGTGCGCAGGCCGATGACTCCGTGCAGGTAGTAGATGTTGGGAATGAAGGCGGCGATGAGCAGCAGGTAAACGGGCAGGCGCGCCGAGCAGGTCATGAACGGCGTGACGAGAATGGTGGCGAGGCGGTCGCGCTTGTTCTCAATGGTGCGCGTGGCCATGATGGCGGGAATGGCGCAGGCGTAGGCCGAGAGCAGCGGGATGAAGGCCTTGCCATTTAATCCGATTGTTCGCATGACGCGGTCGGCGATGAGCGCGGCGCGGGCCAGGTAGCCGGAGTCTTCGAGGATTCCGATGAAGAGAAACAGCAGAAGGATTTGCGGCAGGAAGACGAGTACGGAGCAGATGCCTTTCCACACGCCGTCAAGCAGGAGCGACTGCAGCCATGGGACGGGAATGAGCGGACGGACGAGATCGGCCAGGCGGGCGAGCAGATCGCCGAAGCCGTCGGAGAGTGGCTGGCCCAGCGCGAAGACGACTTCGAAGACGCCGATGACGACAGCGAGGAAGAGCAGCGGTCCCCAGAAGCGATGCAGAAGAACGTTGTCGATTTTGCGGGTGTTCTCGGCGGAGAGCGGCGCCTGGTAGCCGGTGTTGCGGCTGACCTGCTCGGCCCAGGTGTGCGCGCTGGCTGCGTTGCCCATGACAGGGAGCGAGAGAGGCTTGGAGGTTGCGCGGTGGCCGTTCTGCTGATTGAGGAAGATGGGGACGGCGTCGAGGCCGGTTCCGTGGACGGCGCTGATGAGCGCAACCGGAGCGCCGAGTTCGCGCGCGAGCTTGAGCGTGTCAATCTGGCCGCCGCGCGACTTCATCAGGTCAGACATGTTGAGGAGAACGAGCGTGGGCAGGCCGACGTCGAGCACCGGCGCGGCGAGCATGAGTTGGCGTGTCAGATGAAGTGAGTCGAGACCAGAAGAACAGCGTCGGGCTTGGGCGTGCCGGGCATGCGGCCGCGAAGCACGTTGACGGCGACGCGCGCATCTTCAGAGTACGGAGTGAGCGAGTAGATGCCGGGGAGATCGATGAGCGTGAGGTCTTCGCGCCCCACGCCGGCCATGAGGCCCATGCGCTGCTCGACGGTGACGCCGGGATAGTTGGCGACTTTTTGACGGAGCCCGGTGAGCTTGTTGAAGAGCGTGGATTTGCCGGAGTTGGGAGGGCCGATGAGGACGACGGTGCGGAGGGTGCTTTCGGTCGGCGCCTTGGGCGGCTCGAAGGCCGGTACGTCGCAACAGGCGTTCATCGCGCGGCCTCGGCAAAATGGGGAGCTTCGCTGGAGTCGTTTTCGGACTGCTCGGCGGCGGGTTCAACGGGCCGGACGCGGATGGCGGAGGCGGTCTCACGGCGGAGAGCGATTTCGAGGCCGTCAACGAGGTAGACGGTGGGATCGCCGGCAGGAGCGCGGCGCAAGGCCGTCACTTCAGCGTCGGGCACAAAACCCATGTGCATGAGGTGGTTCTGGACGTTTTCAGGCAGGTCGAGGGCGATCAGGACCCCGCTTTCACCAACCGTTAAATCACTGAGCACGCTCACCTGATGAACCCCGTTATGCCACCCAAAACGGCGGGGCAGCAGAAAAATACGACCGGAATGGTCGTATTTAAGTATACGGCCAAATTGCCCGCGGCTGCAATCGTGGTTTTTGGGGATTTTTGATTCGGACATTCCCATGACCCGGCCTCCAGGGAGAGATGGATCGGCTGGGATCGCCAGCCCTCCCTTGCAACCCCCCTGGCGGGCCCTTTTGCTCTCTTCATCGGAACGATGAATCCTTTGTAGCAGGGGAATTGAGGGGCGAAAGTGATCTAAATCACAGTTCTAGGGGGCTTGGTTCCAGGACATGACTGGTTGCGGGAGACAAAGGTGGGTGCTAAAAGCGAACCATGACGCTTGAGGAGTTTCGTGGTTCGTTGTCGCAGGCCGAGCCGCCGCAGGAACTGCCGGCACCGCTTGCGGCGTTGTGGTGGGACGCAAAAGTTGATTGGAAGCGCGCACATGGCATGGTGGACGATCTTGAAACGCCAGACGCGATGGCGGTGCACGCCTACCTGCACCGGAAAAAAGGCGTGGAGTGGAACGCCGACTACTGGTATAGCCGCGCCGGGCGAACGTTTCGCCGGCCGTCATTGGAAGCGGAATGGGAGGCGCTAGTTGCGGGGCTGGCAGGCGCGTGAACACAGACGATCTCCTCGATCAGGTATAGAATCCTCTGTTTGCATCCTGGATGAGGGCGGGGATGCGGGAGGGCCCGGTCATGCAATTTCGCAAGTTTGGAAAATTGGATTGGAAGGCTTCGGCGCTGGGATTCGGCGCCATGCGACTCCCGAGTACAGATGGGCAGCGCGGCAGCGCGAATGTCGATGAAGTGGAAGCGACTCGGATGCTGCGGTATGCGATCGATCACGGCGTGAACTACGTCGATACAGCGTATCCCTATCACGAAGGCAAAAGCGAAACGGTCGTTGGCAGGGCGCTCAGGGATGGGTATCGCCAAAAGGTGCGCCTCGCGACCAAGCTGCCCACATGGATGGTGCAAGGGCCGGCGGATTTCGACCGGTTTCTGAATGAGCAGTTGGGGAAGCTCCAAACCGACCACATCGACTTTTATCTAATCCATTCATTGAACAAAGCGTCGTGGGCAAACATCGTGCTGAAGCACGACATTCTGCGCGAGGCGGAGCGGGCACTCGCCGATGGGCGCATCGGGCATTTGGGGTTTTCGTTTCACGATGACTACGCTTGCTTCGAGGAGATCGTGAACGGCTCCGATCTGTGGAGCTTTTGCCAGATCCAATACAACTACATGGACACGGAGAACCAGGCGGGCACGCGCGGGCTGAAGCTGGCCACTGATAAAGGGCTGGCGGTCGTGGTGATGGAACCGCTGATGGGCGGACGGCTGGCCGATCCTCCGCCTGCGATTCGGGAGATGATTGCGGGCGATGGCGCACGGCGGAGTGCGGCCCAGCTGGCACTGGACTGGGTATGGGATCAGCCAGAGGTTTCCGTGGTGCTGAGCGGGATGAGCACCATGGACCAGGTCGCAGACAACTTGAGAATTGTGGATCTGGCGCGCGTGGGCAAGATGACCGAAGCGGACCACGCGCTGATCGCGCGGATTCGCGAACATTACCACTCGCGGATTTCGATTCCGTGCACGCAATGCGGATACTGCATGCCGTGCCCCAACGACGTTAACATTCCTGTGAATTTTGACTTGTTCAACTACGCCTGCACCTATGACGACGTGGGCGCGGCGCGATTCCGGTACAACTTCGTGCTCAAGGAAGAGCAACGCGCAGGCGCCTGTATCGACTGCGACACGTGCGAAGGACTGTGTCCGCAGCACATTCCGATTTCGGAGTGGATGCCTAAAGTGGCGGCGCTGCTGGGCTAAAGTGACGGCGACTGCGGGACGCCCTGCAGACGAGCAAGGCGGCAAGGCAACAGGATTCGCGCATCGGACCGGCAATCAGCGAAACCGACTCGAGAAAAACCCCACTTATTGAGGGGCAGGGCGTGCTAGAGCATTTTCGGAATTCACTTGGGCCTCTTGAGTGCATTGAAGGGTGGCTTTTTCTCGATGAAAAAGCCACTTGAGTATGTACTTTCTGTCAACAGCAATTCCGAAAATGCTATAAACTGGCGGCGTGCCTGCGGCTTCCCAGCTTGAAAGGACGAAGATTCGTCGCCACTCGGGAGTGGTGCGCGCAACGCACTGGCTCACGTTTGTCGCGTTCATTGCGCTGCTGGTGACGGGCGGAGAAATTGTCATTTCGCATCCGCGGTTCTACTGGGGCGAGGTTGGGAACGTGAACACGAAGCCGCTCTTCGTGATTCCGATTCCGTCCTCGCGCGACACGGTGCCGACCGGATACGGCTACGTGATGCCGGACCAGAATGGATGGAGCCGGTATCTGCATTTCGAAGCCGCGTGGGTCTGCGTGCTGACGGGGTTGGTGTACGGAAGCTACGGAGTGGTGAGCGGCCATTTTTGGAAGAACTTGTTGCCGGAGCGGCGCGACTGGAACTGGCACGCGTACGGGGAACGGATTGCGCAGTATCTGCGACGCAAGCCACCGGGAAGCTCGGAAGAGAATTCGTACAACGTGCTGCAACGGACGGCATACGTGGTGGTGATTTTTGTTTTGTTTCCGCTGGTCATCTGGACGGGATTGGCGATGTCTCCGGCGTTCACTGCGGCGTTTCCATGGACGGCGGCGCTGTTGGGCGGACGCCAATCGGCGCGCACGATTCACTTCATTGATTCTGGGTTGCTGCTGCTGTTTCTGCTGGTTCACGTAACGATGGTGGCGGTTTCGGGATTCCGGAGCCGGATGCGGTCCATGATTACGGGATATGTCCGCGATTCGACGGAGGGCCGATGAATAAAATTTCGCGGCGCAAGCTGATCTATGGAGGCGTGGCCGCTGCTGCGGGCGTTGGAGGCCTGGCGGTGGCGGATCGTATGGCGAAGCGGTATGGGCTGATCCCGCCGGATGGTGGAGGGATTTACGGACCGGGAGAGACGCTGACTTATGCCTGCCAGAGGCTGCTGACGGTGAACAGGCCTGCGCGCGAGTTTCCGCGAAGCATGATCTCAGAGAAACCGTTTGCCAACGAAATTGCGCCGCCGACCGATGAGTTCAAGCAGTTGCAGGCCGGCGGATTCAGAGACTGGCGCCTGGTAGTCGACGGAACGGTGGCGCACCCGCTTGTGCTTTCGCTCGGCGATTTGAAGATGCTGCCGGTACACAGCCAGATTACCGAGGTGGCGTGCGAGGAAGGATGGTCGTATGTCGCCGAGTGGATTGGGACGCCGCTTTCTGGGGTGTTGCGCGAGGCGGGAGTGCTGCCGCAGACGAGTTACGTTGTGTACCACGCATTCGAGAAAGGCTTGTGGGGAAGCATCGACATGGCGGATGCGTGGGACGAGCATACGCTGCTGACGATGGGCATGAACGACGGAGATTTGCCGGTGCCGTTTGGCGGCCCGTTGCGGCTGCGCCTGCCGCGACAGCTTGGCTACAAGAGCCTGAAGTTCGTCACGCACATCACGGCGACCGATGACATCAAGAAGTTCGGCAAGGGATTGGGCTCGGTCGATCCCGAATATGGATATGCGTGGTACGCGGGGATCTGAGAGACAGGGACTAGGTGTGATGTTGCAATAGGTTGTCCATTCGGTCTTTCCGAGAGAAGCTGGTTGTGACGAGCAACGAGTTTATCCGAGGAGACCGAATGGACTACCACCAGAATGCCCGAACCATGGTTCGGAGTCGAGAGCAAATGGCGAGAATGGTGATGGAGGAGGGTGCGACGTTGAAGGCTGCTGCAGCGCGGTTCGAGGTCAGCGCCAAGACTGCGGCCAAATGGGTGCGCCGCTATCGTCACGGCGGTCGGGCCGGGCTTTGCGATCTCAGTTCAAGGCCGCATTGCTCGCCCCGCCAGACACCATCCACCTTATTAGAAAAAGTTCTTGCTCTTCGCCGGCTGCGCTACAACGGTTGGCGCATCGCCCGCGAACTGAACCTCAGCCGCGCCACGGTCAGCCGCATCCTGCGCCGCGCCGGCCTGAACCGGCTGCGCTCACTTGACCCGCCGCCACCTGCGGTGCGCTACGAACACGAGCGGCCTGGCGACATGATCCACTTCGACATCAAGTGCCTGGCCTGCATCCGCCAGCCCGGCCACCGCGTCACCGGAAGGCTGCAAGATCGGGCGCGCGGCGCGGGCTGGGAGTATCTGCATGTGGCCATCGACGACCACTCGCGCATCAGCCTGGCCGCCATCCTGCCCGATCAGACCCACGGCTCAGCCACGCGGTTCTTCCAAATGGCGCAGCAGCACTTCGCCCGCTTCGGCTTCGCCATCCAGCGCGTGCTCACTAGGCGACTAGGGACTGAAGGGCCAGGGACTAAGGACATGTGCATAAACGGGCGGGTCAGCAAGTCGGCAAGTCAGCGGGTGGGCGAGGCGGCCGAGTTCCGCGCGAACGAGGCTTAAACTGGCGACTCTGCTCTGGTCAGTGCATGAGCGCGCCGGCGTGGGAGCCGATGTAGTAGGGCCACAGGACGATGGCCAGAACGCCTTTCCAGAAAGTTAAGTGCAGGTAGCCGATGGTGAACAGCCATGCTGCGCACCATGCCATACCCATGAAGGTGTGCTGCTCGATGTGGATCTTTTCCGGGTGTTTCGTGCAGGTGTCGGTTGCCATGAATTCCTCCGTTGGTGATTGCTCCACGCTGGGCAGCGGAGCGATGCGTCCCGTGCGCTCCAACGCAGAACAGTGATCAAGACTTCTCGAATGGTTGCAGCCATCGTACGCCAAACAGGGCGATTGGGCGTGAAGCAACTTGGGGTCAGCGAACGCGGGTATGGCTTCATACGGTCCCGGCGCGTTGCAGGATATAAACTTCGTTTCACAGCGTGGGATTTCTGGCCCTCCCTGTGTTACCCGTCACTGCCCCTGACCGACTCAAAGCTGAGACTCACCTTAGCGGCCAACTCCCTCAAGTGCCGCATTGTGGAGCGAAGCGAATGAGTGAACCAAAGACTGTGATCCCCACCGTGATTATGGACGGGAACGAGGCTGCGGCGTCCGTAGCCTATCGGCTGTCCGAAGTCGTCGCCATTTACCCGATCACTCCCTCGTCGCCGATGGCGGAGTGGGCCGACCAGTGGCGCTCGGAAGGGAAGAAGAACATTTGGGGCGCGTTGCCCATTGTGGAAGAGATGCAGAGCGAAGGCGGCGCCGCGGGCGCGCTGCACGGCGCGTTGCAGGCCGGGGCATTCGGGACCACATTCACGGCTTCGCAGGGCCTGCTGCTGATGATTCCCAACATGTTCAAGATTGCCGGTGAGCTGACCCCGGCGACGATGCACGTTTCGGCGCGCACGCTGGCGACGCATAGCCTCTCGATCTTCGGCGACCACTCCGACGTGATGGCCTGCCGGTCCACGGGCTGGGCGATGCTAGCCTCGAACTCCGTGCAGGAAGTCGCCGATATGGCGCTGGTGGCGCAGATCGCGACGCTCGAATCGCGCATTCCATTCATCCATTTCTTCGACGGTTTCCGCACCTCGCACGAAGTAGGCAAGATTTTGCCCATCAGCGACGAAACCATTCGCGCGCTGGTCGACGACAAGTACCTCATCGCGTTCCGCAAAAACGCTCTGACGCCCGACCGCCCATTTATTCGCGGCACGGCGCAGAACCCCGATGTGTTTTTCCAGGCGCGCGAGGCCTGTACGCCGTTCCATGCCGCGGTTCCGGGAATTGTGCAGTCGGTAATGGATCGCTTTGCTGCACAGACCGGCCGCGCGTATCACCTATTCGACTATTACGGCGCGCCTGATGCAGAGCGAGTGATCCTGCTGATGGGTTCCGGCGCTGAAGCTGCTGAGGAAGCGGTGGACGCGCTGAATCGCCAGGGCGAAAAGGTGGGAATGATCAAGGTCCGCCTCTACCGGCCATTCGACAGCAAAGCGTTTTTGGCTGCTCTGCCTGTGACCGCCAAGTCGATTGCCACTCTCGACCGCTGCAAGGAACCGGGCGGCGCCGGCGAGCCACTTTATCAGGACATTATGACCGTGCTGGCTGAGAATGCAGCGGATCTGCCTTTTGCAGCCATGCCCGCTGTGATCGGCGGCCGCTACGGCTTGTCATCGAAGGAGTTCACGCCGGCGATGGTCAAAGGCGTCTTCGACGAGCTGGCCCGGCTTTCGCCCAAGAATCATTTCACGATCGGCATCAACGACGACGTGAGCCACACGAGCCTGGAATACGATCCGGAGTTCTCGACCGAGGATCCCAAGACCGTGCGTGCGCTGTTCTACGGGCTGGGCTCGGACGGCACGGTGGGCGCGAACAAGAACTCGATCAAGATTATCGGCAGCGAGACGCCGAACTACGCGCAGGGCTACTTTGTCTACGACTCGAAAAAGTCCGGCTCGATGACCACTTCGCATTTGCGGTTCGGGCCCAATCCGATCCGGTCAACCTATCTGATTACCCGCGCAAGTTTCGTCGCCTGCCACAACTTCAGCTTCCTGGAGAAAATGGATGTGCTAGAAGCGGCGATGCCGGGAGCTGTGTTCCTGCTCAACTCGCCTTATTCGGCGGCAGAAGTGTGGGACAAGCTGCCGCGCAGCGTACAGGAAGAGATGCTGCGCAAGAAAATTGAGTTCTATGTGATCGACGGCTACAAGGTGGCGCGCGAAGCCGGCATGGGCTCGCGCATCAACACCATCATGCAGACGTGCTTTTTCGCGATCAGCGGCGTCCTCGAGCGCGATGAGGCGATCAAGCAGATCAAGAAGTCAATCCAGAAGACTTATGGCAAGCGCGGCGAGGCGGTAGTACAGAAGAACTTTGCCGCGGTCGACCATGCGCTGGCTCATCTGGAAAAAGTCGAATTGCCGGCTGCGGCGTCTTCCGACTTCGATCTGACCGGAGCTATCTCAGCCAAAGCGCCGAAGTTTGTTCACGATGTGCTGGGCCAGATCGCCGCGGGCAAAGGCGACCTGCTTCCGGTGAGCGCGATTCCCGCGGGCGGCGCATTCCCGACGGGCACGGCGCAATGGGAGAAGCGCAACATCGCGCAGTTTATTCCGGTGTGGGACAAGGATCTGTGCATCCAGTGCGGCAAATGCGTGATGGTGTGCCCGCACGCGGTGATCCGCGCCAAGGTCTACAATTCAGAGCTTGGCGACAAATCTCCGACAACGTTCAAGTGGGCTAAACCCAAGTGGCGCGGCATGGAAGAGGAACGGTACACGCTGCAGGTAGCTCCGGAAGATTGCACCGGATGCGCCCTGTGCGTGGAAGTTTGCCCGGTGAAGAACAAGAGCGACGCCAGCAAGAAGGCGATCAATATGGCGCCGCAAGCGCCGCTTCGCGAGCCGGAACGGGAGAACTGGAATTTCTTCCTCAGCCTGCCCGAAGTCGACCGGTCAAAATTGTCGCATTCGCAGGTCAAGGACATTCAACTGCTGCAGCCGCTTTTTGAATTCTCGGGCGCCTGCTCAGGCTGCGGCGAAACGCCCTATATCAAGCTGATGACGCAGTTATTTGGCGACCGGCTCTACATCGCAAACGCTACGGGCTGCTCGTCAATCTACGGCGGCAACCTGCCAACCACGCCGTACACCTGCAATGCCGAGGGCCGCGGACCGACGTGGAACAACTCGTTGTTTGAGGACAATGCGGAGTTCGGATTCGGCATGCGCGTGGCGCTCGATCAACAGAAGGCCTTCGCGGAAACGCTGACCACGCGTCTGGCATCAGCAATCGGCGCGGAGCTGGCGGCGGATATTGTTGGCGCTTCGCAGAAGACCGAGGCGGAGATCAACAAGCAACGCGAGCGCGTGACTGCTTTGCGCGAGCGGCTTGCCGGCAACGAGTCGTCGGATGCGCGCAATCTGCTGGCGATCGCCGATGCGCTGGTACGCAAGAGTGTTTGGATTCTCGGCGGCGACGGTTGGGCATTTGACATCGGCTTCGGCGGCCTCGATCACGTGCTGGGCTCGGGCAAGAACGTGAACGTGCTGGTGCTCGATACCGAAGTCTATTCGAACACCGGCGGCCAGGCATCGAAGGCAACGCCGCGCGGCGCAGTTGCGAAGTTTGCCGCCAGCGGCAAGCAGAACAGCCGCAAGGATCTGGCCATGGAGGCTGTCAGCTATGGTTCTGTCTACGTGGCACAGGTGGCTCTGGGCGGAAACGACAGCCATGTGGTGAAGGCTTTCCAGGAAGCTGAAGCACACGATGGGCCGTCGATCATCATCGCGTACTCAAGTTGCATCGCCCACGGCTACGACCTGGTACACGGGCTGGAGCAGCAAAAGCTGGCTGTGCAATCGGGCTACTGGCCGCTGATGCGCTACAATCCAGCGCTGCGCGAGGAGGGCAAGAATCCGTTCCAGCTGGACTCCAAGGCGCCGTCGATCCGGCTGAAGGACTACGCCTATCGCGAAGCCCGTTATACGATGCTGGCGCGCAGCAACCCCGAGCAAGCCGAGCTGCTGCTCAAGGAAGCGCAGGATGACGTGGAGCGCCAATGGCGCGTCTATTCCGCTCGGGCGGGGATGCCTGGCCGCGGCGAGACGCCTCACATTGCACCCCTTGAAAAGGCTGAAGCAAAGCCGGAAAACAAACTGGCGGCTGCGGCTGCCGGAGGTGAGGAATGACCGACCTATCCATGCAGTACCTGGGCATGAATCTGAACGGACCGATTGTGATCGCGAGCACGCCGCTATCGGAGTCGCTTGACAACGTTCGGCGCATGGAAGACGCGGGCGCCTCGGCCATCGTGCTGACTTCGCTTTTTGAAGAGCAGTTGGCGCTGGAGTCTCGCGCCCTCGACGAAGATCTTTCACGGGGCACGAATTCCTTCGCCGAGTCGCTGGATTATCTGCCAGAGCTATCGGACTATCGCATGACGCAGGATGGATACCTTGAGCATCTGAAACACGCCAGCGAGGCCGTCGATATTCCCATCATGGCCAGCCTGAACGGCGCTACCAGCGGCGGGTGGGTGCGGCTGGCGAAAGAGATGGAGCAGGCCGGTGCGGATGCCATCGAGTTGAATACCTTTGCGCTGGCCACGGACCGCAGCCAGACCTCAGCCGCGATTGAGATGCAACTGCTCGAGCTGGTTTCGAGCGTATGCGACGCAGTCAAGGTTCCCGTTGCGGTCAAGCTGTCGCAATCATTCACGAGTTTGCCGCATCTTTGCGCGCGGCTCGAGGAAGCTGGTGTGCGAGGGGTGGTGCTGTTCAACCGCTTCTATCAGCCCGACTTCGACATCGAAGCACTGGAAGTGCGGCCCACGCTGCACTTTTCAACTCCGTCGGAATTACTGCCGCGCCTTCACTGGGCAGCAATTCTTTATGGCCATCTCAAGGGAGACATCGCGATCACCGGGGGTGTCCACTCCGCCGAAGATGTGTTGAAGGCGATTATGGCCGGGGCCAACGTGGCGATGATGGTTTCAGCACTGCATATTCATGGCATCGGGCATATCGCTCGCGTGCTCGCTGACCTGAGATACTGGCTCAACAAGCGCGAGTATGCATCGTTAGCTGAGACGCGCGGCTGCCTGAGCCGCCGTTCGGTGCCCGACACTTCGCCGTACGATCGCGGGAATTACATCAAGACGCTCAGCTCCTACAGCCTGCGTCAGACGCTAGCCGCGTTCTAATTCTCTCTATGGGTTGCAGTGGAACGATGACGGCCGCACGAATGTGCGGCCGCTTTTTTAGGGAGCCTGGAGGATGCACATGAAAAAAGCTCTAACTTTCGTGCTCTTCATCGTTTCTGCGGTGTCGGCCGCAGCGTTCCCGAACCCGGCGGCTTCGACAGCGGCGGTATCGCAACAGGAGCAAAACAAGGCCATTGCACGGCGCGTCTTCGATGAGATCTTCAACCAGGGAAAATTCCAGGTTGCGGACGAAATCTACGCCAAGGATTTCCTCAATCACGGATTACACTCGGACGCCAACCTGCAAACGGATCAGGCAGCCGTGCACTTCGAGAAGCAAGCCTGTCCTGACCTGAAAATCACCTACGGCCCCATGGTTGCCGAAGGCGACCTGGTCTCGGTGCTGTGGGTCTTTCGCGGAACAAACACAGCGCGCTCGGGCTGGGTACCTGCCACCGGCGCCAGGATCGAAGTGAAAGGCATCACGATCTGGCGGATCGACAATGGAAGAATTCACGACGAGTGGACGTCGATGAACGAGTTGACGATCATCCGCGAGGTCGTCTATCAACTGCGCTGGCAGCTTCTGGGCCTTGCTTGCGTGGTACTGATTCTCTTGTGGATCGCGGCGAGAATCGTTCGCCAGTTGTTATTTCGGCGCAGGCCGGCTTAGTTCTCAAGGAATCGCAACACAGTCTTCTCCAGCACACCACGCGCTCGTGGGAGGGCGGCTTCGACTGGATCGCTGAAGGATTCGCCCAGTTCCGTGGAGCCAGCGCCTACGGTGAGAAGCATCGCATGTGCCGACATGGAACCATAGAGCGAGTGCGTGAGGCCGAGCAATTCGGTGGGGTTGATATGGTGGGTGGAGGAGCCGTGTCTCGCGCCTTCGCGGCCGTTCACATGTGTCGCTACAGGAATTAAATTCACTCGTCCCGGCGCGGAATCGATTGAAGAATCGACAAATAGCACGGAGTCAGAGGCGGCGATATCTTTCGCGAGGTCAGGCGTCCATTGCTGACGGGCGAGAACGCGAACGTTGGAGTCGTCCTGGAATCGATGCGCGGCCCACTCAGCAAGCTTGGGTCCGACGCCATCGTCGCTGCGCAGCGTGTTGCCACAGGCGAGAACCAGGCAGTTCGCTTTTTCAAAGTGCAGCGGCTCGGCAAGATCGGAATTCAATTCGTCTCCTTTTTGGTTGTCGTTCGTTTCGCGAAGGGCTTGCCGTGGGAGCATTCAGTCGCGCACGACCCGGTCGAGCTCTTCACCCTGGGCCGAGATTAAGGTAATCGCCAGCGGCATCTTGCCAAAGGCATGCGTGGAGCAGCTCAGGCACGGGTCAAAGGTGCGAACCACGGCTTCGACGCGATTGAGAACTCCCTCGGTGAATTTGCCGTCTCTTACATAATGCCGGGCGGCCTGCAGAACGCCGAGGTTCATGGCCTTGTTGTTCTGGCCGGTGGCGATGACCAGGTTGGCCCAGGTGATTTTGCCATTCTCGTCCACTTTGTAATGGTGGTGCAATACGCCGCGCGGCGCCTCGGCTTGGCCCGTACCCTCGAGACGGTTCACGCCGGCGGTTGCGCGCACATGCTTGTCGAGGATGCGGGGATCGCTGAGGATCTCCTCGATTTTTTCGATTCCGTAGAGCATTTCCACGAGCCGCGCATGATGGTAATGGAAGGAACTCTCGACCGGTCCGGCGGCCAATTGCTTGAACTCGGCCAGCTCCTTTTCGGCCTTTGGAGTACCCATCGACTTTACGATGTTCAGGCGCGCGAGCGGTCCCACGCGATAGCTCCCCTCGGGATAGCCCTGGGGCTTGTAGTAGGCGAACTTGGTGTAGCTGTAAGGCTCGACTGCCTCGCCAATGACTTCGGCGAATCGGGTAGCGGTGATGCCGTCCTCGATCGTGTTGCCGGTGGGACCGATCAAGCGAAGTGCGCCGTCGGTGAATTCGATGGATTCGTCTTCATTGACGAGGCTCAAATAGTTGGAAGGGAAGTTCGCGAAGACCGCGATCTCAGCTTTGAATGTGTCGGCGATCTGTTTGTAAGCGCCCAGCGCCAAGGCGATATTGGCGTAGGCCTCGGGGATCGTGGCCAGGATTTTGTCGCGCTTTTCAGGGGTGAGCGGCTCGGTGACGCCGCCCGGGACGACCCATCCTGGATGGATGCGCTTGTCGCCCAGAAGTTCGATGATGCTTTGGCCGAAACGCCGCAGCGCCACACCGGCGCGACCCAACTCCGGTTTGGCCGCCGCTACGCCGAAAATATGGCGGACCTTGGGATCCGATTCCATTCCGAGAAGCAGATCGGGCGAAGCGAGATAGAAAAAGCTCAATGCATGCGACTGTACCATCTGCGCCAGATTCATCATGCGCCGCAATTGCGCCGCCGTATGAGGAATGCGAACCGACATGATGGCTTCGCAGGCCTTGGCCGAGGCGATGAGATGCGAGACGGGGCAGATGCCGCAGATGCGCGCCATGAGGCTCGGCATCTCGTAGAACGGGCGACCCTCGCTGAAGCGCTCAAAGCCGCGAACCTGCGTGACGTGAAAGTGCGCGTCCTCCACTTCGCCCTGGCGGTTGAGCTGGATGGTGATTTTGCCGTGGCCTTCAAGGCGGGTTACGGGATCGATGGTGATGGTCTGGCTCATAAATCAAGCTCCAAAACGGGTAAGCGCCGAAATGTCCAGCGGCCCGCCGTTGACCAGCGCAGTGAGCGTGGTGTGAAATGTGTCGGCTGAAGGCGGACAGCCGGGCAAGAAGACGTCGACCTTCACAAACTCGTGGATAGGCCGCACGATTTTGAGCAGCCTGGGCACAACGACGCAGGGAATCTGCGGTTGCGCGCTGGCGTTCTGGATGTAGGCGCGATCGAGGATTGCCTCCGGCCCGATGGGATTGCGCATCGAAGGCACGTTGCCGGTGATCGCGCAGTCGCCCATCGCCACAAGCATCCGGGAGTGGTCGCGGACCTTTTTGATCTTCTTCTCATCGTCGACCGAGCTTACGGCCCCCTCGACCAAAGCGATATCCACTTCGTCAGGGAACTCCTTGGTGTCCACGATGGGGCTGTAAACCACATCTACGACCTCTGCAAGTTCCAGGAGCCGCTCGTCCATATCCAGAAAAGACATATGGCAGCCGGAACAACCGTCGAGCCAGACCGTCGCCAATTTCAGTTTGCTCATTGTGCTTCCCTCATCAGGTTCAGATAGGGCAGAAATTCCGGATACTTGGGATGATCGGAACCGATTTTACTTTTGTCGAAGAGCGCTCCCGTGGGGCAGACCTGCACGCACTTGCCGCAGCGAGTGCACGCCGAGCTTCCCCAATCCTGATGCAGGTCGGAGATGATCAGCGAATTGATGCCACGGCCCATCACGTCCCATATGTGCGCGCCCTCGATCTCAGAGCAGACGCGCACGCAGCGCGTGCACAGTATGCAGCGATTGTGGTCGATGGTGAACCGCTCATGCGAGGCGTCGACGCCGAGCTCGGGATTGCGATAGGGCAGGCGCACATGGGTGAGACCCTGCTCCTGGCCGAGTGTTTGCAGTTCGCAGTGGCCGTTCGCGACGCAGACCGAGCAGATATGGTTACGCTCGGCAAAGAGCAGCTCGAGAATCGTGCGGCGGTGCTTTTGCAGGCGCTCGGTGTTGGTCGAGACTTCCATGCCTTCCTGCACCGTGGCCACACAGGCCGGAAGCAGCTTGCTCGAGCCCTTGATCTCTACAAGGCACAGCCGGCATGCGCCCACATCGCTCAGGCCCTCAAGATGGCAGAGCGTGGGAATGTTGATTTCGTTCTCGCGCGCCACTTCCAGGATCGTCTGCCCGGCGCGGGCGCTTACTTCCTGCTCGTCGATGACAAGAGTTTTGACATCTGTTTCCGCGCTCATGCCACCACCTCGCACTTGATTTCAGAATGGATCGCTTGCATGTTGCAGACGCCGGCCGGACAACGCTTGTTCACAATGTGCTCGATATACTCGTTGCGGAAATACTTGAGCGTGCTCAGCACCGGATTGGGCGCGGTCTGGCCAAGGCCGCAAAGGCTGGTCTCCTTCACCGTCGAGCAGAGGTCCTCAAGCAGGGCCAGGTCATCCATGGTTCCCGAGCCATCGCAGAAGCGGGAGAGCAGAGTGAACATCTGCGCCGTGCCTGCGCGGCAGGGAATGCACTTGCCGCACGACTCGGTCATGCAGAATTCGATAAAGAAGCGCGCCACGTTCACCATGCACGAGGTGTCGTCCATCACGATCATGCCGCCGGAGCCCATGATCGAGCCCATCCTGAGCAGCGCGTCGTAGCTGACGCCGACGTCGAGCATGTCCGCAGGGATGCACCCGCCGGATGGACCGCCCGTCTGCACCGCCTTGAAGGTGTGCCCATCGGGCACGCCGCCGCCGATGACCTCAATGATCTCGCGCAGCTTGATGCCCATGGGCACTTCTACAAGGCCGGTGTTGGCGATCTTGCCTGTCAGCGCGAAGACCTTCGTCCCCTTGCTGCGCTCCGAGCCCATGTTGAAGAACCACTTGCCGCCGTTGCGCACGATGGGCGCAATGTTGGCGTAGGTCTCCACGTTGTTGATCAGCGTCGGCTTTCCCCACAGGCCGCTCGATGCCGGATAGGGGGGCCTTGGCTTGGGTGTTCCCCGGCGGCCTTCGATGGACGCGATCAATGCCGTCTCCTCGCCGCAAACGAAGGCTCCCGCACCCAGGCGGATTTCCACATCGAAATTAAACGGTGTGTTGCAGATGTTGTTGCCCAGCAGTCCGTGGCGGCGCGCCTCACGCAGCGCAGTCGTGAGCCGCGAGACGGCCACCGGATATTCGGCGCGGACGTAGATGAATCCCTTGCTGGCGCCGATCGCGTAGGCGGCAATCGCCATGCCTTCGATCACGCGGTGCGGGTCGCCTTCCATGACGCTGCGATCCATGAACGCGCCGGGGTCGCCTTCGTCGCCGTTGCAAACGACGTACTTGACACCGCTCGCGGCCTTGGCCACCGTGCCCCACTTCAAGCCAGTCGGATAGCCGCCGCCTCCGCGCCCGCGCAGGCCGCTCTCCGTGATGCGGTGGATGACGCCGTGGGGCGTCATCTCGGTCAAGACGGTGAGGAGCGCCTTGTAGCCGTCGCGCGCGATGTAGTCGTCAATCTTTTCCGGATCGATGTAGCCGGCGTTTTCCAGCACGACGCGCACCTGTTTGTCGAAGTGCTCGTCGAGGTTGCACTGCAAATCGGGGACGGGCGCACCGCCCAGGCTCTTCACAATCGCCTCGGCGTGGCTTGCGTTCACGCGCCGATAGAGTCGTTCATCCGGATCGACGCGGGTATCTACACGGACGAGCGGCCCGTGCGAACAGGGCCCCATGCAGCCGGTGCGGCGCACCAGAACTTTTTTTGCGCCTGCCTCGACGGCCTTCACGAGGGCATCTTTCAGCTTGTCCGCGCCCTGGCTCGCGCAGGCCAGATCCATGCAGACATTAATCTCATAGTCGTATTTCTCGTTCTCCTGCTTGACGTTCTTGGCGATCTGTTCGAGCTCTTCGATTGTCATTCGGCCTTCCACCTTTCCAGCTGCTCGAGGATCTGCTCTTGGGTGACCTCACCCTCGACTTCGCCGTCGCGCAAGGCCACGGGTGCGCGGCTGCAGGCGCCCACGCAGCGCGCCACCATCAAGCTCACCTGTCCATCGGGGGTGGTCTGCCCCTGCTTGATGCATAAATGTTTCTCCGCCGCGGCAATGAGGTTGTCAGCGCCCTTGATGTAACATGCCGTGCCGGCGCAAACCGTGAGAGTATGCTTGCCAGGCGGTTTCAGTGTGAAGTAGTGGTAGAACGTCGCCACTCCATACGCCTGGCTTAATGGGACGTGGAGCGAGAGCGCAACGAAGCGAATCGATTCGTCGTCGAGATACCCAAACGACGACTGCACCGTGTGCAGCGTTTCGATCAGCGCATGGCGGGCAAAGCCGTTCTTGCGCATGGTGCCGTTGACGATCTTCCATCGCTTGTCTTCGCTGGGCAGTGGTGGGGGCGCAATTGGGGGCACATTCCCTCCGTGATTGGTGCATACAGAGACATGCATCAGGAGTGGGGCGGCGGAGTTTGAACCGCTTGCGCCTGATACTACCATTGTTGTACGAGCGCAGACCCCTCCGGCTCCGTGACCGCAGTCACCAGCCTGTGTGGCTATCCCATTTGCTGGCATGGATTTCGGGTGTTTCAGATTGAAGCGATTGGCGGTTCGATCTTATTGACGCCAGTCCGTGTGAGCGAGCACATTGAGGGAGATAGTCAGCCTTAAATCTGTGCGGAAGATCACTTTCTTTAGTCCGTTCTCATGGATCCGGACGGGCGAAGCAGGTCAAGGCCGTCATGCCGTCTGAGCGGCGAGGTCGAAGCGAGGCGCTATTTGCGGGATCTGATGTCGAGTTTGTAATTGCTATAGTCGATCGTCACCACTGTGTTGCCAAAAAGCGGGCTGTCCGATTCAGCGCGCGCATGGATCGCCATCGAATACCCGTCGATGTTTGTGTATTGCCGCATCATGTGAGTCGTTCCTGAAAACACCGAGGGGTTCTTTGACGCAACTCCGTCGATCTGAACCAGGGTTCCGTCCCGCGCGTCCACCCACATCGTCCCGATGACCAGATTCGGAGCCTCTTGTTTGGGTTTGATGTCCAGCGCAAAGCAAGTGCGCCCATTCAGATTCTGAACGGCTGCTGAGTTCAGCTTCATGCTGTAGTTCGCTGAATTGAACCAGGATTTCTCAACATTTCCAGGCTGATTGATGATCTGCTCGTTATCCAGAAGTGGTTTCAACCCGAAGCGCAGAAGAATCGACGATCCGCTTTGCGATAAAACGGTGTAGTTTTTTCCGACGCCCTTCTTGTAAGTGTCTTTGACGGTCATCTCCGCAGCAGGATGCAATTCATCGCCGCCGCGGTAGACAGCGTAGTGCTCAACGTCGGTGAAGCTGAGAACATTGTCGAACCGCGCGGCGACCGCGGCATCGACCAGCCGGAATACCGCCGCAGGGTCGTGTTCCTGCGTCAATCCCGGGGCTCGAAACAACAGGAGGACGCAGATGCCTGCAACTGTGTGCGCCGTTCTTAACCGCCGAAGACCCATTGAATCCGTCCGTCCTTCTCATTATCGGTCCTCCGCTGTGGTCCGGGCGGCACAGGTCTGGAGGGGGTCAGGATCTGCGAGACGCCCCGAGTGGGGAGGATTTGCAACCGCCTGCGCTATGCTGATGCCTGAGCGAGGCGCAAAGTTGGTTCGGAAATCTCGTCCAAAACCAGAACGGCACGAAGTGCTGCGGCGCGAAGTGGTGAGCGTGCGCGGCGTCGTGCAGGGCGTCGGCTTCCGGCCATTCGTCTACCGTCTCGCTGCGGAAGAGGAGCTCGCGGGCTTCATCGGTAACGATACGGGCGGCGTGACCATCGAGATTGAGGGGCCGGTCGAGAAATTGGAAACCTTTCGGCGCCGGCTGCAGGCGGAAGCTCCGCCGCTCTCGCGCATCGACTCGGTAGTTGTCCAAAGCATTCCTCCAAAACAAGAAAAAGGCTTCCGCATCGTCTTGAGCGACGCCAGTGGAGATGTGAGTACCGGCATTCCTGCTGACGCCGCCACGTGTTCCGATTGCCTGCACGAGCTACTCGATCCGAAGGACCGGCGTTACCGCTATCCATTTTTGAACTGTACCAATTGCGGCCCGCGCTTCACCATCACCCGTCGCATTCCCTATGACCGCCCGCAGACTTCCATGGCGCAATTCAAGATGTGCGAGGACTGCCAGGCGGAGTATGACGATCCGGCTAATCGCCGCTTCCATGCGCAGCCCAACGCGTGCGCTGTTTGCGGACCGCACGTGTGGCTGGTCGCTCCCGACGGCGCGGAGATTCCATCGGACGATCCGGTGACCGAGACGATCGATCGGTTGCAAGCCGGCGAAATCATGGCCATCAAGGGCATCGGCGGATTCCATCTCTCTGTTGACGCGACGAACGAGTTCGCGGTGATGCGGCTGCGCGACCGCAAGCATCGCTACGGCAAGCCGCTGGCGGTGATGGTGCGCGATCTTGAAACGGCGCGCGAACTCTGCGTGCTGACGCCGCGGGAAGAGCAACTGCTCCTCACCGTTGCGCGCCCCATTGTCATTGCGCCCAAACGAATCGGCTGTGACGTCGCACCTTCGGTTGCGCCGGGAATTCCGTGGCTGGGAGTGTATCTGCCGTATGCGCCGTTGCAGCATTTGCTTTTCGCCGATGCTCGCGTTCGCGCACTTGTAATGACCAGCGCGAACCTGAGCGAAGAACCGATTTCGATCGACAACGACGAGGCGCTGACGCGGCTGGGAAAGATTGCAGATGCATTTCTGATGCACGACCGCGAGATTCTGCAACGTTGCGACGATTCGGTGATGGCGCTGGTCGACGGCGCGCCTCAGTTGATTCGCCGTGCCCGAGGCTTTGTTCCGCTTGCTGTGGCACTGCCGTTTGATTCGCCTCCGTTGCTCGCGGTCGGCGGGCATCTCAAAAATGTCTTTACTCTCGCTCGCGGCCGGCTCGCCTACCAGAGCCAGCATCTTGGCGACCTTGAGAATCTCACAGGCCTCGAATTCTTCCGCGAATCGCTTGCCCATCTGATGCACACCTTCGAAATCGAACCTGAAACTGTGGTTCACGACCAGCACCCAGGCTATTTGTCGACATCATGGGCAAAGGAATGGGCGACGGAGCGCGGGAAGCGGGTCATCGCGGTGCAGCATCACCACGCACATATTGCCGCCTGCATGGCGGAGCACGGAATCGAAGGCCCGGTCATCGGCCTTTCACTCGATGGAACGGGGTACGGCAGCGATGGCCGCATCTGGGGCGGGGAAGTGCTCGTAAGCCGCCTCGAAAGCTTTGAACGGTTCGCACATCTGGATTACGTGCCGATGCCCGGGGGCGAAGCGGCGATTCGCGAGCCGTGGCGCATGGCGCTGGGGGCATTGCATGCGGCGGGCTTTGACATCGAATCGCCGGAAGTGCTGTCGGCGGCGGGAGTTAAGCAAAAGGATGCACGGGTGACTGGGCGCATGATCGAGCGCGGCTTGAATACCCCGCTCACGTCCAGTTGCGGGCGGCTCTTTGACGCCGTTGCCGCAGTGGTGCTGGGACGCGGAGTGGTCGATTATGAGGCGCAGGCGGCGATTGAGCTGGAAGGGCATTGCTTTTGACGAAGCGGATGAGACTCGATGACGGCTACTCGTTTGAATGGATGACGGCGACTGGAACAAGCGCGAACCGACGCGCATCTCCGCCAGTTCCCGATCTGGCGCGAACTGATCGAAGATTTGCGCTCGGGTGTTGCCAAGCCGCGCATTGCCGCGCGATTTCACGCCGGCGTCGCGACAGCTTTTGTCCGTGCTGCAGTTCTGGCGCGAACAGCGACCGGCATTCAGCAAGTGGCGCTCTCGGGCGGGTGCATGCACAACCGGCGCCTGGTGCGCTTGCTTCGTGCAGGACTCGAAGCGCGAGGATTTGAAGTTTTCCAGCACGTTCAGGTTAGTCCTGGCGATGGCGGACTGAGCTACGGACAGGCCGTGGTGGCGGCGGCGATCCTCAGGACTGAATTGGCGGATCGACGGTGAAGAACAAAGTGACAATCGCAAAGACATAGCCTCAAAGTGTTCACGATTCCCGCGGAATTCTTAGTCTTCTGCTTACTCTGAACGGGTTGGCTGCTGTTCGTGGTTTGGATCTTCGTCAGAACACATTGTTGTCAGCTGCTTACTGCGCTTTGCCGCTCCTCAGTCTTCCTCTTTATCTCCTGGCGCTCGACGTGCGCAAGCTGCTTCCGCTTCAAGCAGTCCTTGTACTGGCGTACATTCCCGTCTACTCCGCTCTGAACTGGAGAACCTGCGACCGAGCTGGGATACTCTGCGGCAGCGTCATGTCCGTCGTCGCCATGACGATCTTGACATCGAAAGTGCTGCTTCTTTTGGGGAGTCACCCTCAGCAGCGTTGCCGCGTTCGTGGTGGAGCGGCGTGGCAGCGAAAGGATTCATAAGCGCGGGATTGTTGAAGAGCAACCGCAGATCTTCGACTCCGTTTGCCACAAAAAGCGTTGGCAAACTCCGCTCAGGATGACAAGTTCAATCTGGTAGACGGCAAAACGATGACTTCGGAGTGTCCGGCCGCAAAACTGGAGCGTAATTCCTACTCCTGAAACCTGTACTCAGCCGGAGAGCCGCACCAGCTCCTGCGCTTCGTCGCGCGGGCCGAGGATGGACATGCGCGGGATGCGGCCGCGCACCATGGCGACTTCGTCGCAGCGGTGCAGACGCGGACACATCTGGCAGTCCTTGAAGATCTTGTCGGGCAGCTCCGATTTGTCTTCGACGGTGCGGAAGCCGTACTTGAAAAAGAAATCGGGAATGCGCGTGAACAGGCAGACCGACTGGATGCCGTGTGTTTCGGCCTCCTCGATGAGCGCTTTGAGG
This sequence comes from uncultured Acidobacteriaceae bacterium, assembly GCA_963813015.1. Taxonomy (GTDB): domain Bacteria; phylum Acidobacteriota; class Terriglobia; order Terriglobales; family Acidobacteriaceae; genus Telmatobacter. The sequence continues at coordinate 124,798 of CAWEXN010000001.1, read as the reverse complement.
ATGCCGCCGCCGGCGCCCTGGCTCTTGGCTTCCGGCTTGACCACAATCGAGCGCACTTCGCAGAGATGCGGGCCGTAAAGGTGCAGCGCGCCGCAGCCGAGAAATACGCCGCCATCGGACTCGGCGACGGTGAAGTCGCGAATGTTCTCGCAGATTTCGGCGAAGGGCCGCTTGAGCAGGGTGCCGTCGCCGGAAAGAGAGTTGACCAGATCGTAGATATTAGAGGCGTCGTGCAGAAGCGCTTTACGCACCAGCATGAATTGCCTCCGTATGATGTTTTTCGAGTGTTGCAATCCACTCCGAAGCCCGATCGAGCGCCTTGCGCACGCGCTCTCGCGCAGTTCCTCCGATTACATCGTGGCAATCCAATGTGGCATCGAGAGCGATCGCTGCGTAGAAGTCCTCGCCGAATTCTTCGCCAAACTGGCGCAGCTCTGTGATGGTAAGCCCATCCAGTTCGACACCTTTCTCGATAGCGAAGCGGACAGCGCGGCCTATCTTTTCATGAGCGGTGCGGAAAGGAACGCCCTTGTGAACCAGATAAGTTGCCGCGGCCATTGCGTTGAGGAAGCCCGACTCTGCCGCTTCGCCCATGCGGTCGCGATTGAATTGAATGGCGGCCGTGAACCGCGCAACGAGATTCAGCATTTGCGGTACGAAGCCGGCGGAAAAGACCGGCTCCTGGGTCTCCTGCATGTCTTTATTGTAGGCCAAGGGCAGCCCTTTGAGCTGCATTGCGACTGCCTGCGCCGCGCCATGAATGCGCCCAACCTTGGCGCGGATCAGCTCGGTTAAATCGGGATTCTTTTTCTGCGGCATGGCGCTCGATCCCGTGGAAAAGGTTTCGGGCAGAGTGACAAAGCCGAATTCCGCAGTGGCAAACAGGGTGATCTCCTCGGCAAAGCGGCTGAGGTGCAGCCCAACGAATGTGAGCGCGTTGAGGTACTCGAGGATAAAATCGCGATCGCTCGTAGCGTCAATCGAATTGGCGGTTGGTGCTCGGAATCCGAGCTCGCGAGCTGCAATGGTGCGATCGAGCGGAAGCGTTGCGCCGGCGACTGCTCCCGATCCCAGCGGACAGAAATTCAGCCGGGCCGCGCAATCCAACAGGCGATCCGCATCGCGCAAAGCCATCTCCACATAAGCCAGCAGCCAATGCGCGACGAGAACTGGCTCGGCGCGTTGGAGGTGCGTGTAACTTGGCATGACGGAATCGCCTGCGTTGCGTCCCTGCTGGACCAGCGCGCCGGCCCAGGCTGCGAGGCCGCCGACGACAAGCTCAATTTGAGCGCGCACGTAGAGGCGCAGGTCTGTTGCAACTTGTTCGTTGCGGCTGCGGCCAGTGTGCAGCTTGAGAGCGAGATCTCCGGCGCGCTCTACGAGCTTCAGCTCGACGAAGTGATGAATGTCCTCGGCGGTCGCGTGATTGCTCATTTCGACCTTGCCAGCGTTGGAAGAGAATTCCGTGGCAATCTCGTCGAGCGCCCCGCGCAACTCCGTTGTTTCAGCTTTGGACAAGATTCCTGCCGCGAAGAGAGCCGACGCGTGCGCCTTACTGGCAGCTACTTCATGGTCGAGAAGGCGCCAATCGAAAACAATGGACCGCTGCCACGATTCGAATTCGGAGTCCAGCGGCTCGCGAAAACGGCCTGACCACATCTTCCCGGATTGTTGATTCGTTGGACATTTCTCTAAGGGTACCTGATCCTATTCCTTCTCCTTGCCATTGTTGAGCTGCGGCATTTCGCTCCCCTTGCTGAGCGTGAGGAGGCCCGCTTTCGCATAGGTGACGAGCTTCTCCCGGGTGTCGGTAATGTCGAGATTGCGCATGGTGAGCTGGCCGATGCGGTCGCGCGGGGAAAATGTGGATTCAGTCTTCTCCATGCTCAGGCGCTCGGGATGAAAGGTGAGGTTGGGCGACTCCGTGTTGAGGATGGAATAGTCATTGCCGCGACGCAACTCGAGCGTGACTTCGCCGGTGATGGGTTTGGCGACCCAACGCTGGGCGGATTCGCGGAGCATGATGGCCTGGGAGTCGAACCAACGGCCCTGATAGAGCAGGCGGCCAAGCTTGCGGCCGTGGTCACGATACTGCTCGATGGTGTCCTCATTGTGGATGCCGGTGATGAGGCGTTCGTACGCGATAAAGAGCAGGGCGAGGCCCGGAGCCTCGTAGATGCCGCGGGATTTCGCTTCAATAATGCGGTTCTCTATCTGATCGGACATGCCGAGGCCATGGCGGCCGCCGATGCGGTTGGCTTCGAGTAGGAGGTCGACGGGCGAGTCGAATTGCCGGCCGTTAAGGGCGACAGGGAAGCCCTCTTCGAAGCGAATGACAACCTCTTCGCGCTTGATGTCGACATCGTCGCGCCAGAATGCAGTGCCCATGATGGGAACGACGATCCGGACGGACGAAGAGAGATGTTCCAAGTCTTTCGCCTCATGGGTTGCGCCGAGGATGTTGGAGTCAGTGGAGTAGGCCTTCTCGGCCGACATTTTGTAAGCGAAGCCGGAGCGCTGCATGAAGGCAGACATCTCCGCGCGGCCGCCTAATTCGTCAATGAAAGCGGCGTCGAGCCAGGGCTTGTAGACCTGGAGGTTGGGATTGACGAGCAGGCCGTAGCGATAGAAGCGCTCGATGTCATTGCCCTTGAAGGTTGAGCCGTCGCCCCAGATGTTGACGTCGTCTTCCTTCATGGCGGCGACGAGCATGGTGCCCGTGACCGCGCGGCCGATAGGGGTGGTGTTGAAATAGGGGACGCCAGCGGTGGTGATGTGGAAGGCTCCGGCCTGCAGCGCGGCGATGCCTTCGCGCACAAGCGGGCCGCGGCAATCGATGAGGCGAGCTTTTTCAGCGCCGTATTCGAGGGCCGCGCGCGGAATGGAGTCGTAGTCGATTTCGTCGGGCTGACCAAGGTTGGCCGTATAGGCATAGGGGATCGCGCCCTTCTGCCTCATCCAGTGCAGAGCGGCGGAAGTGTCGAGCCCGCCGGAGAAGGCGATACCGACTTTCTGGCCGACGGGCAGGGACTCGAGAATTACAGACATGGTTTCCTTTTAAGTTCGTAGTTCTTAGTTCGCAGTTCTTGGTTTCTGATGCCTGAGCGCAAGCAGCCGGCAACTGTGAACCAAGATCTATGAACTACTAACTCGCTACTGAAATTTCTCCACATTCACGAATCCGCCAAGCAGCAACAGCAGCAGCGCCTTTTGCACGTGCAGACGATTTTCGGCTTGATCGAAGACGATGGATTGCGGGCTGTCGATGACGGCGTCGGTTACTTCTTCTCCGCGACGCGCAGGCAGGCAATGCATGAACACTGCCGTGGGCGAGGCTTTGGACATGAGTGTTTCATTCACTTGATAGGGCCGGAAGATGGGGGCGCGCTTTGTCGACTCATGCTCGAAACCCATGCTCACGCACACGTCCGTGTAGACGGCATCGGCGCCCTCGACGGCTGCCCGCGCATCCTGCATGAGCCGCAACTCGCCGTGATTCTTCTGGGCGATTTCACGCGCGGCGGCCACAATTTCGATCTTGGGTGAGTAAGCGCGAGGCGTGGCCACGGTGACGTTGGCGCCCAACTGCGCGCCCGTCAGCATGAGCGAGTGGCAAACGTTATTGCCGTCGCCGACATAGGTGAAGTTGAGACCGACGGCCGTGCCGAAGTGCTCTTCGAGAGTCATGAAATCGGCCAGCGCCTGGCAGGGATGCTCGAAGTCAGAGAGCGCATTGACGACCGGCACGCGCGAGTTGGCGGCCATCTCGGTGATGGTGTCGTGCGCATAGGTGCGCAAAACGATCACGTCGACCCAGCGCTCGAGATTCTTGCGCCACGTCGGCGATGGTTTCGCGCTCGCCGAGCGGCGAATTGGTCTGGTCGACGAAGATGGCATTGCCGCCCATGGTGTTGATGCCGGCCTCGAAGGCCAGGCGAGTGCGCAGGCTCGCTTTTTCAAACATGAGCACCATCTGCTTTGACATCGAGCGCGTGGCGATACTCGCGGGGATTCTGCTTGACGTCGTGGCCCAGCTTCATAAGGGCGCGCACTTCAGCGCTGGAAAGATCGGCGATGGAGCAGAGATCTTCGCCGGCCATACGCGCGGCCGCGGCAAGGACATCGGGATCCTTCTCGACGGGAACCGCGGGTTCCTTGCGGTCGAGATCTTTGCGTTCAAGGGTGGTTCTGCTAGCCATGATGGTGACCTCCCGCAGGCGCGTTGTGCGCCGCAGCGTTGACTGTAAGAATTTCGTCGAGCGCGGCGATGGCCGTGTCGACGTGAGCGCGCTCGAGAATGTACGGCGGCAGGAAGCGCAGCACAGTGTCGCTGGTGCAGTTGATAAGGATGTGACGCTTCATCATTTCGGCTACCGTGAGCTTGGCAAGTTCCGCTGAATCGAGTTCGGCGGCGATCATCAGGCCTTTGCCGCGCACGTCGATGATGGCTTCGTGCCGAACGGCGAGCGAGCGCAGGGACTTCTGAAAGTAGTCGCCGACTTCGGTTGCGTGGGCCAGCAGCCCTTCCTTCTCGATGGTGTCGATGACGGCGATGCCGACGGCGCAGGCCAGCGGTCCGCCACCGAAAGTTGTGCCGTGCATGCCGGCGTGCATGACGCGAGCGACTTCTTCGGTACACATGACGGCGCCGAGGGGAAGCCCGCCGGCAAGCGGCTTGGCAAATGTGGTCACGTCGGGATGAATTCCGTAATGCTGATATGCGCACCACTTTCCCGTGCGTCCCATACCGGACTGAATCTCATCGACGATGAGCAACGCGCTGGTTGAGCTGGCCAGTGCGCGAGCTTCGGCGAAGAATTCCCTGCGTCAGGGGACGAATTCCGCCCTCGCCTTGAATGGCTTCGACAAGGATGGCGCAGACATCGCTGGAAAACTTGGCACGGAGGTCGGAAACATCGTTGAAGCGCACAAACTCGACGCCCGGAACCACGGGCCCGAATGGCTCGCGGTATTTTGCCTTGAAGGTTGTGGACATGGCGCCAAAAGTGCGCCCATGGAAGCTCTGCTCGAGGGCGAGAAACTTAGTGCCAATTTGTGCGCCCTCGCTGCGCCTGAGGCCCGCGTAGGCGCGCGCCAACTTGAGCGCGCCCTCCCACGCTTCAGTGCCCGTATTGGCGAAGAAGGCGCGGTCGAGGCCGGTGCGCTCGGTGAGTCGCATGGCGAGTTCCGCCTGGCCCTCGTGGTAGTAGAGGTTCGATGTGTGGATGAGAGCCCGGCTCTGGCGCGCAATCGTATCGACAATTGCCGGGTGGTTATATCCGAGCGCGTTGACGCCGATGCCGCTGAGCAGATCGAGGTACTTCGTACCGTTCTCGTCTTGGATGTAGACCCCTTCACCGCCCACAAACAGGACCGGGCTCCGATCATAGGTGGAAAGGAGCAACCGTTGCTCCGCGGCGCGAATCTCTTCGAGTTTCATTTCCTAAAACCCCTCCTCAGGCCACCATCACTTCAGTGCCGTGAACAATACGCGAGCTGCACAAATCAGGCAGGGAACTAGCAGCTTCGGCGGGAAGAATACGTACGCGCTTCACGCCATTCAAGAGCGCCTCCCGACATGCGCTCAGCTTGGGCAACATGCCCCCTGAAATCACCGCACTCTTGGCCATCTCCGCTATTTGATCGATGGAAAGCCAGCGGAGCACTTCGCCATTCGCACCTTTCACGCCGGGAACATCAGTGAGGAAAACCAACGCGTCGGCTCGGCAGGCTACCGCGCACGCCGCGGCCATCTCGTCCGCATTGATGTTGTAGTACTCGCCATCAAATCCAAGGGCCATCGAGCATAGAACCGGAACTCCATTCAACTGCCAGATGGCCTCAAGCCAGCGTGGATCGCTCGCGGCGATTTCGCCCACGTATCCAAGATCGGGCGAGGTGCGCTTTTTGCGCGCGCGGAAAAGCAATCCGTCGCCGCCAGAGAGGCCGACGGCAGGCTGGCCGAGTGCGCCCAGGGCTGCAACCAGACTCTTGTTCACGCGGCCGGCAAAGACCATCAGTGCCACGTCGCGCGTTTCCGCATCCGTCACGCGCAGACCATCGATAAATTCGCTCTGCTTGCCCAGCGCTTTAAGCGTGCGGGTCAGTTGCACGCCGCCACCGTGAACGACGGCAACTTGGTTGCCATCACGCACAAGGTCGGTGATCGCCCGCATGCAGCTATCGAGGAGCGAAGAAGATTCCAGGCCGGCCCCTCCCAGTTTGACGACGTACTTCATTCAAGGCCCTCCGCGGCACGTTTCATACGAGACCCTCCGATTCGGGCCAGCCCTGCATCACGTTCAGATTTTGGACCGCCTGACCGGCAGCGCCTTTCAGGAGGTTGTCGAGACAACTTACAATCACCGCGCGCTTGCCGTTGGCATCGAGCTGAAATCCGATGTCCGCGTAATTGGTCCGCACCGAATATTGAATCTGCGGCAGCGTCTTATCGTAAAGCCTGACCATCGGGCTGGCCGCGAAAAACTTACGATAAACCTGCGCGACGTGCTCGTGTGTTTCCGGCTCGGCAAAGTGGACGTAAATCGTCGAAAGTATTCCGCGCGGAATCGGCAAAAGGTGCGGGGTAAAAACAATCTGGCAAGCGGAAACGCCGACTTCTTCGAGAATCTCGCCAGTATGCCGATGGGCAAACACACCATAAGCCGAAAGATTGTCGGCCGCGTACATGAAGTGGGTTCTGGCGGTCGGGACTTTACCCGCTCCGCTGACGCCGCTCTTGGCGTCGGCCACAATTCCGCGATCGAGATCAATGAGTCGTGCCGCGACCAGAGGCTTGAGCGGGAGTATGACAGAAGTTGCATAGCAGCCCGGATTGGCGACCAACTGCGCGGACGCGATCTGCTTGCGATGAAGTTCCGGCATGCCATAGATGGCCTGCGCCTGCGTGGCCTCGGCAAGGTCGGAGCCTTCGTCGTCGAAGGCATATACAGCGCGATTGGCTGGCTCGGTCAACCGCCATGCGCCGCTCAGATCAATGACGCGCAGCCCGCGCTTGAGCGCTTCCGGGACCCACTCGCGCGACCGCTCATGCGGCGTAGCGAGGAACAGCACGTCGACTCCGAGCGTAGAGAGCAGTTCCCATGAGAATGGTTCAAGCTTCAGATTGGCGGCGCCGGCGTTGTCTCCTAGTTGCGGATGGATCTCCGTCAGCGGGACGCCGCCGTGCGCAAGATCTTTTTGATCGACGCGCCCGGCAAAGACGGGCGGATGATTCTTCAAACGGGGATGATGCAACAGCAGGCGCGCCAACTCGGCGCCGGCGTAGCCGGTGACTCCCACAACCGCGGTTTGTATGGTCTTCGTCATAGTGCCAGCATCGTCCTGAGCCGGGTTTCGACTTCACTCGCGTGGCGCACATCCGTGCAAATAATCAAAACCGTGTCATCCCCGGCGATGGTGCCGAGAACTTCAGGCCATTCTTCACGATCGAGGGCCGCCGCAACCGGCTGTGCTCCGCCCATCGCCGTGTTCAGAACCACTTGGTTCATTGCCCGGCGCACGCGCAAGCCAAAGCTGTCGATCATTTCATTGACAGAGGGAGGCTGATCGTCGTCGGCCGCTGCCGCGACGGTTGCCGTCCCGTGCCCATTGGGGAGCGAATACCCGCCGGGGCCCTTTGAGAGCCGCAGTTGATGAATGTCTCGCGAGAGCGTGGCCTGGGTTACGTGAATGCCGCGACGGCGCAATTTGCGGCGCAGCTCGTCCTGGCTTGCAACCGGGGAACTTGCCAGCACTTCGCGGATTAAGTTAAGACGTTGGGCGTTCATTTTCCTGCACCGATTCCTAAACTCGTGCAAAGCAAAGGCGCGGCCCGCATGGCGGAAACCGCGCATGAATAAATATACGCCAAGATTGCATAAGTATGCAAGGAGTTTATTTTGGAAAAATGGAGATGCAACGAGGGTCGGCTGAAGGAGAGCGATCGCCCGATTCAGGGCCAATTCCAGAGACTGACGCTAAGCTTCCTTCGCTACGATACAGTCCAATAGACCGCAAACCGTTGCCAACTTTGGTTCAGGGGCTTCAGGACGATATCGCGCTCCTGTCCGGTTGTACGAAAAGCAAGAGCTTCGCCCGGAACGGGCTGGACCCAGGAGCTGGGATCGGCGCCGCTGGCTTGGAGAGCGGGGACCTCAATCGGCGGCGCGTGATGGACCTCCGGTCCCTGATTGTGCTCGAGGCCAGCTTCGAGCCCGTTCTTTGGAAACTGCCCAGCCAATACCAGCGGTCCGTAGAGCAGGGCCTGCTGCGAGCGGTCGTCGGCCAATGGCTCCGCGGTGAGGCGCATCGGAAGCGTGAGTTCAACGCGGTCGCCCGGTTTCCACACGCGAGTGATGGCCAAATAACTGCCTAGCGTGCCGGAAACCTCCAGCCGCTTGCCGTTGACGATTGCGAGATTTGCCGCTGTCGTCCAGGAAGGAATGCGAACGCGCAGAGTCCACTCGGTTCCGGGAGTCTTCTCGATGTTGAGCTCGGTTCGGTCGCTTTGTGGAAAGGTAGTGCTTTGTTTGAGGCGGATGCCGCGATCTTTCCAGTCAACCGTCGACGCGAAGTAAAGGTTGACGTAGAGCGAGTCGTCGTCGTGGAAATAAATGTTGTTATTCAGCTTGGAATACTCTTCAACGCCGGTGCCCGTGCAGCACCAGAAGGTGGCATCCTCGGTGCAGGTTGTCTTCCACGCTCCCGGGGCCAGCGAAAGGAAATAGGTTGTGTGCCCAGTCTCTGGCTCGATGGCGCCGAGTCGGTGATTGAGAAGATTGCGCTCGTAGTAATCGATGAAGCGCGGATCGCCGCTCCAGGCGTAGAGGTGCCGCGCGAGCTTCATCATGTTGTACGAGCAGCAGCATTCCTGGTGATTCGCGCTGACCTTCTTTTCGGCCGCCAGATGATCGGGATCGACAAGCCAGTGCTCGTTGTTGCTGGATCCGCCGGTCGAATAGGTTCGCGCTTCAGAAACTGTCTCGAAAAAGAAGCGGCTCACGTCTCGGAAGCGGTAATCGGAGCTGATTTCGTAGCGGCGCGCCGCGCCAATCACCTGCGGGACGTGCGTGTTCATGTGCTGGCCCTTGAGCGCATCGTGGCGCAGAACCAGCGGCGTAAAGAAAATCTTCTTAGTGAAGCGGTCGCCGGTGCGGGCCCAGCGATCGTCGCCGGTGGTGGCGGCAATGTTGTAGAGGACATCATTCATGCCGCCATATTCGGTGTTGAGGATCTCCTGCATGTGTTCTTCGGTTTTCACCGAGGTCCAGGCGTCGACCCAGGCTGCCATCTTCACCACCACATCGAGGGCCTGATCGTTGCCGGCGTGCGTCTTCATGTCGTAGAGCCCGGCCATGATTTTGTGCATGGTGTAGAAGGGCGCCCAGACATTCCTGACGCTGGTCGAGCCGGTCAAAGTATCCCGTAGGGAAGGCGCTGAGATAGCCGTTGCCGTTGAGCTTTGCCTGGCACTCGCCGAGGCCGGCCACGAGTTCGTCGGCCTTCGATTTGACGGCTTTGTCGCCGGTGGCCGCGAAGAGCATGGAGCACGCAGAAAGATAGTGACCGACAAAATGGCCGCGCAACTCGCACGTTGGGGATTCCCAGCCGCCGAGCGGTTTGGCTGCGGATGGAATTCCAGCGTTGACACGGAAGTTGTGAAGGAGGCGGTCATTCGGAAGCCGCATCAGGTAGCCGCGGTTCCATTCCCGCGCCTGCGCAAGAGGGCCGGATTCGAGAGTCACGTCGCTCAAGGCAAATTCGCGTACCGCGGGCTGCATCGGGTTGCGATCGAACTCAATAGGCGCGGCGAAGGGCTCGGACTCGTCGACAAAGAAGATTCGATCGGCGGCCACCTCAGGGTTCGGGGCGCGTTTCGCAGGGGCAGGTGCGGCCTGGCTCGGAGGCTCCGCTTCGGCAATCCCCAGAAGAGACGACGCGGCCGCCAATCCAACGGGTGCGATGGCAACGTTTTTCGCGAACTCTCTGCGACTGACAGTCTTCACGATGATTCCTCCGATTTCGGCAAACGTTTACCAGATCGACCGCATAGGATCGGCTTGTCGGATCACTTCAGGTCTCTCCAATTCGGTCCAAACGAAAGGTCAGCGACCAGCGGCACCTTCAATTTTACGACCCCTTCCATCTCTGCTCGCACAAGTGCCGCAGCCTCATCTTTCTCGTTGGCGGGAACTTCAAAGAGCAATTCGTCGTGGACCTGCAAGACCATGCGCGTTTTCAGCTTTCGCTCCGCCAGTTTGCGGTCGAGCGAAATCATGGCCAATTTGATGAGGTCGGCTCCGGTCCCCTGAAGCGGAGTATTGATCGCGGTGCGCTCGGCAAAGCCGCGCTGATTGGGATTGCGGCTTTCAATGTCGGGGATGGGCCGCAGGCGTCCGAACATGGTGCGCACGAATCCATCTCGGCGTGTCTGTTCAAGCGTTTTCTCGATGAACGAGCGCACGCCCTGATAGCGCGCAAAATACCGCTCGATGTAGGCCTTGGCCTCGGCCTGCGGAATGCCCAACTGCGCGGCCAGACCGAATGCGGAGATGCCGTAGACGATGCCGAAGTTGACGGCTTTGGCGCGATTGCGCGTCTCCTTGTCCATGGCGTCGACAGCGATGCCGAAGACTTCGCTGGCCGTGAGGGTGTGAATGTCGATGTCTTCCGCGTAGGCGCGAATCAGCAGCGGATCGCCGGTGAAGTGCGCGAGGAGTCGCAGCTCGATCTGAGAGTAGTCGGCCGAGAGCAGCTCAGTGCCGGGCGCGGCAGTGAATGCGGCGCGAATTTCGCGCCCCAGCTCCGTGCGCACGGGAATGTTTTGCAGGTTCGGATTGATAGAGGAGAGGCGTCCGGTGGCCGTGGCGGCTGACTGAAAGGTTGTGTGCACGCGCGAATCAGCATCGGCAAGCAGCGGCAAGGCGTCGACATAGTTCGATTTGAGCTTGGAAAGATGGCGATACTCAAGGACGAGCTTAGGGACCTCGTGCTTTTCGGAAAGGAACTCCAGCACGTCCACTGCGGTGGAGACGGACTTGGATTTGCCGCGAGCCGGCGGGGCGGGCAGACCCAGCTTGGTGAAGAGAACGATGCCGAGCTGCTTGGGCGAATTGATATTGAAGCGCTCGCCTGCCAGATCGAAGATGCGTTCGCCGACGCGTGTCAACTCGCTGCTAAACCTCTCCGAGAGTCTGCCCAGCGCAGCAGTGTCGATGCGGACCCCGGCTTTCTCCATGCGGTAGAGCACTGGCGCGAGCGGGAGGTCGATTTCGGTGTAGACGCGGGAGACACCGGCTTTATCGGCTTCTTCGCGCAAAGCGGGAACGAGCGCATGAATGGAGGCGGCGGCGGACGGGAGGGAAGAAGGCGATGGTTGGTTGTTGCGCGCGGCGACGTCGGCCAAAGACTGCGTCGAGTGGGTGGGGTTGAGAGCATAAGAGAGCAATTGCGTGTCGTCGATTGGGCCGCGGAGAGTGACACCCATATCGCCGAGGACGTGGAGGGCTAGCTTCCAATCGTGGATTCGCTTGGATACCGTGGCGTCTTCGAGGAGCGCTCGGAGCTCGGGTGTAAGCGGAAGGCGAAGAGCGCGGGCAGGATCCGCGGAGACACCGACGTAGAAGTTGGACTTCTTCTCGGCGGCTTCAGCCAGATCCAGCAGGGACTGAGTCGCGGGCTCACCGTCTTCGGATTCGACTTCGGTGGGCTCCGCGGCATCGAGTGCAAGCGCAAATCCATGTTCGCGTGCGGCACCATAGAAGGCAGCGATCTGTTCGGCGGTAGGTTCATCGATAAGCTCAACCGAAGCTTCGCCCTCCGCAGGAGCAAGGTCGCGAAGCATGGATGTGAACTCGAGCTCGGTAAACAGTGTGCGACAGGCCTCAAGATCGGGCGGCTGAGTTTCCATTGCGGCCAGGTCGAGCGGTAGGGGCACGTGGGTGTCGATGGTGACGAGTTCCTTGGAGAGCAGCACGGTTTCGCGATTCTGCTGGAGAGATTCGCGATAGGCCTTGCGCTTGACTTCATCGGCGCGATCGAGCACCGCTTCGACGGAGCCGAATTCCTTGATCAGCTCGACGCTGCCTTTGTCGCCGATGCCGGGCGCGCCGGGGATGTTGTCGACGGAATCGCCGCGGAGGGCCATTACGTCGACGACTTTGTCCGGAGGGACGCCGAGCACTTCGGTGACTTTTTCTGGATCGAGAATCAGGTTGTCCTTTTGCGGATTGAGGATCTTCACGTGCGGCGTGACGAGCTGCATCATGTCCTTGTCGCCGGAAACGATGAAGACCTCGTGCTGCTGCTCGGCGGCTTCACGAGCGAGGGTGCCGATGACGTCGTCGGCCTCAAAGCCTTCAGCCTGGAGGATGGGAATGCGCAGCGCCTCAAGCGAGCGGCGAATGTAGGGAATCTGGCGGCGGAGATCCTCGGGCATGGCTTCGCGCTTGGCCTTGTAGCCGTCGTAGCTCACATCTTCGAAGCTTTGCGACTTCGCGTTCCAGCGGCGCAGAGTTGCGATGGAACGGGCGCGCTCGTCGCGAAAGACTTCGCCGCTGACGTCGAAGACTGCGGCGAAATATTTGGGCGAGAAGTCCTGGCGAAGCTTTTTGATCATGTTGACGAAGACGTAGGTGGCCGCCGTGGGCAGGCCGGAGCGCGTGGACATGGGCCGCGAGCGCTGCATGGCGTGATAAGCGCGGAAGATGAAGGACATCGCGTCAAGGAGGAAGACGGGCGGCCTGGGCGAATCGGGCATCGATAGTGAGAATAGCAGTGGAGTCTGTTTGTTGCACTCGCCGGCTCGCAATGCAGATCCTTCGACTCCCTTCGTCCGCCGCGGCGGACTCAGGTCGCTCAGGATGACAACTTTACTGAATGAACATGCAGTCGCCGTAGCTGAAGAAGCGGTAGCGGGATTGGACGGCGTGACGGTATGCGGCGAGGATGCGGTCGAGACCGGTGTGCTGGGGGCCGGCGAAGGCCGAGACCAGCATGAGCAGGCTGGACTGGGGCAGATGGAAGTTGGTGAGGAGCGCGCCGACGATGCGGAAGTCGAAGCCGGGCGAGATGAAGATATCGGTGGAGCCGGAGTGTGGCTGGATTTCGGCGTTTTGCGCGGCCAGTGCGGCGGCTTCGAGCGTGCGAACGACGGTGGTGCCGACGGCGACGATGCGTCGGGCACTGCGAGCGGCGGCGTTGATGGCCGCGGCGGCCTGGGGAGTGATGGTATAGTGCTCGCGGTGGAGTTGGACTTCGCTCACGCGCTCGACGCGCAGCGGAGCGAACGTGCCGAGGCCGATGTGGAGCGTGATGCGTGCGATCTCGATTCCCTTGGATGAGAGTTCTTCGAGAACAGTCGGCGTGAAATGCAAGCCTGCGGTGGGCGCGGCGACGGAACCACGCTCGCGGGCGAAAACAGTCTGATAGCGATCACGATCGGAGTCGGCGTCGTCGCGATGGATGTACGGCGGCAAAGGAATGTGGCCGATGGAGTCTAGTACGGCGAAGAAGTCGTCGACAGGAGCGAACTCGAGCAGACGCTCGCCGAACTGGCCACGCTCGAGGACTTCGGCTTCGAGCGCGATCGAGCCGTCAGGCGCGGGAAAGACGAGGCGCTCACCGATTGCAATTTTGCGGCCCGGACGAACGAGAGCGCGCCAGCGGTTGTCGCCCGCGGGTTCGGTCAGCATGACTTCGATGCGGCCGGTTGGCTTTTCACGATCTCTGACGAGTGTGCGATGCGCGTAGAGACGCGCGGGAATGACGCGGCTGTCGTTGAGGACGAGAAGATCTCCTGAGCGGAGATGTTCTCCAAGACCAGAGAAAGAATCGTCGCGGAATGCGCCCGTTGTGCGGTCCATAACCAGCATGCGGCTGGCGCCGCGCTCGGCTGGAGGCTCTTGCGCGATGAGATCTTCGGGCAGATCGTAATGGAAATCAGAGATGGCGAGGTTGTTCATCCGCGAACCTCCAGTGTCGCAGTCGCATTGCCGGTCAAACACAGCCGGCAAGCAGAGCTCCGCCCAGGGGCTAAAGCCCCCCGCAGAAAAAGGCGTATTTGCGGCACGACTAAAGTCGTGCCCTGACACTTCGTGCCACGTCGAAGCAGGGTTCTTACGTTCGAGACGCGATTCATTCGGCAGTATTCCCGAAGTGGCTAAGTGCGTGGATGCGGGCGCGTTCGATGGTGGCGGAGAGCAGGTCGCGCTCGGCGTCGATCTTGTCTTCGGCCAGACCGGACGGAACGTGCGTCCAGCGAGACCAACTGACTGCGATGCGGGTGAAGGGCATGGGAACGAAGAAGCGGTCCCATGAATGCAGCGACCAGGCGTGAAGAGGCTCTAAATGGAATGCGCCGATGCGCGCGCCGGTGAGAGCGGCGAGCCGAACGGGGCCACGCTTGGTTCGATAAATCGGGCCGCGGGGGCCGTCGGCCGTGAAGATAGCGGGGCGACCGGATTCAATGACCTCTTTGAGTCCGACAAGGGCTTCGCCCGCGCCGCGCGAGCTGGAGCCGCGGACGGTTTTGTATCCGAAGAGCCCGAGCGTGCGGGCGATTAGCTCGCCGTCGAAGCTCTGGCTGACGATGATCGTGGCGCCGGTGCGGCGGAAATAGAAAGTGCATGGCAGGACGCACTGGTGCCAAAAGCAAAAGATCTCGCCGCCTGCGCCTTCGCCGAAGGGAAGCGGGGTGGCGCCCAGCTCGGCGATAGTCTCGAAGCGCCAGGTGCGGCCGACGACTGAGAGGAGCGCCCAGACGAGCCTCGGGACTACGGCCAGCACGAGGCGCTGGCGCAGTGAGAACTGTTCGCTGGCTGCTGTGGTCACTTCGTCGATTTTAGAGCGGAACCCAGCAAGAGGGGGTCAGGGAGTTTGCGCTATTTCGCTGAATCGCCCGACTTGGAGGCGTCAGGGCCAGGTGGGGCTGACCAGTTGGATGGTCATCACGGGGCCGTCAGGATAGATGGGGCCTTGTTCTCTAACGAAGGTCGGAGCCTGGCCGGTCACGGCCCAGATTTCAATATTGGGCGGCGCCTTACCGACGAGAGGCGCCACAAAGCCCTCAACTCCGCCGAGCACAATCTTGATCTCATAGTGGACCGCCTTGCGAGCGGTGCCGACCAAGGAGTAGCTGTCTTCGCCAATTTTGGAGATGACCAGTTTGGCGACGAGCGGATTGGGTGTGGCGACGACCATGGAGACTGTTTTTGAAGATTCGCCGGGGCCCATGTTTTCAACGACGAGGGGAACGATGCCGTTGGCGAGGTCCGCCGGGAGCTGAACATGGCTGGTCTTGTACTCCTCCTTGCCGTCCTTTCCCGTGGCGCGGGTGGAGAACTGACCGGTGCGTGCGTCGACAAAGACTTCCATGGGATGAGGGAAGAAAGGCCCCTTTTGAATATGGTGCGCAGAGATGAGCTGGAATGTATGGTGTTGAGTGAAGATGGCGGTGTCGTCTTCCGTAGAGCCATCCTTGAAAGTGAAGAGCGTGTGTGAAGTGATCCGATCGCCATGGACGACCTGAGTAGTGTCGCCATAAGCAACGACCTGGCCGTCTGGCGAAAGCATTTCCAGGAAGCCGTGATAGGTCCCTTGGAAATAGCGGACGACGGGCGGATCCGCATGAAGGCGCGGCTGCACGGCGCAAATCAGCGTGGTGACGAGGAAGGCGAGGAGAGAAAAGGATCGCGGGCGTAGGTCAAAGAGATTCTTCATTCAATGTCTGCCTTGTGGGCGATGAGTGACGATAGCATGCGCTTTGGACGCAAGGCTGAGCAATTCTGAACGTCCGACACAATGGAGCTCGTGAGCACTCCTCAAGAAGTAGATGGGATTCGCGGCAGAGGAGTTGTAAAGAGAACAGAGACCGGTGAACGAAATTGAGGAATCTAGCTGTAACGGAGCCAGCGGAGGATTTCGGGGAGGGTGGCGCGCTTGCCGTACATGAGAATGCCGACGCGATAGAGGCGAGAGGCGAACCACAAAGCACCCCAGATGGTGAGCAGCAAGAGGACGATCGAAACTCCTATTTGCCACATAGGCGGCGTCTGCAACTCGACGCGCGGCAGCATGACATAAGGCGAGGTGAGCGGGAATAGCGATGCAGCGATGGACCAGACGGAATTAGGATCTTTCAGCAGCAGGGGAAGAGCCCCCATGCCCATATAGAGCGGGATGATGGCCACAGGCATAAACTTCTGCAGATCCTGCGAGGTCTCGCAGGTAGCGGCCAGCCCAGAGAAGATGGAGCTGAAGAGAGCGAATCCGAGCACGAAGTACACGGGGAAGAGGAGGCTCAAAGTCCAGGAGAATTGGAGGCTGAAGTCGCCGGAAAGCAAAGGCGCGGCGAGCGAAGACCCCAGAACCAGGATGGAGGCAAGGACCCAGATGGCGATTTGGGTGAGGCCCACCGATCCAACACCAACCATTTTGCCAGCCAGCAAATCATCGGTGCGGACGACGGCGAGCATGACCTCGAAGATGCGCGAGGTTTTTTCCTCGATGATGGCGCGAGCCATGTCCAGGCCGTAGAGCATAATGGGCATCGAAAGCAGCAATAGCAGGACAAAACTCTTGTAGAAGGGGGCGATGCCGCTGCTTTTTCCCGCCTTGCCTTCCTTGCTTAACTGGAGCGTTTCGAGGGGAACCCACTTGAGAGCGGCGGCGACGTCATTCGGCTTCATACCCCCAGCGAGCAGGCGTTCATTGACGATTCCGCGGTTCAACTGGTCCTGCATTGCTCCGATATTGGCGAAGCCAACGGAGGCCAGCGAGGTATAAGTCGCGCTAATGGCTCCAGAAGAAGATTCGATGGAGAGAATTCCGTCGATGGACTTGGCGTGGAGTTGCTGGAGCAGAGCCGCGCGATTCTCCGGGGAAGCCGGGGTCACGACGTCCACGGTGTACCTGGCATAGGTATCGAAGAGCATCTCCCGGCGAACCTGATTGGCGAGCGAACCATTCTGCGCAATGATGGCAATATGAGCTCCGGTGCCGGCTTTGCGCCCAAAAAAGTAGCTGGCCGCCATTCCGCCAATAATCAGCAGCGGCAACAGCACCGTGGAAACGATAAAGGCGCGACCGCGAATCTGCTCGAGGTACTCGCGGCGAGCGACGAGGAGCACATTACGCATCGGCTTTTCCCCCCACCGTCTGAATGAAGATTTCCTCAAGTGAAGGCTCGACGAGCTCGAAACGGTAAATGGCGGCCATGGAAGCGGCGAGGTGAAGGAGCTTTTGCGCGTCGCCGTGGGGCTTGAGAGTAATTTCGGCGTGGCCGGAGTAGTTGTTGGCCGAGGCGATTTCGTTGGATTTGAGGAAGTCGGCGCTGCCCTCGAATTCGACGATCACACGGTTGCGTTCGTAGCGGCTCTTGATATCGCGCAGGTTGCCGCTTAGGACGGCTTCGCCGTTGTTGATGAGGCAGATGGAGTCGCAGAGTTTTTCGACCTGGTCCATGCGGTGCGTGGAGAACAGGATGGCTTTGCCTTTGGACTTGAGGTCGAGGAGCGCGTCCTGGAGCAGTGTGGTGTTGACGGGATCGAGGCCGCTGAAAGGCTCATCCATGACGACGAGGCCGGGGTCGTGAAGCAGCGTGGCGATGAATTGAATCTTCTGCTGCATGCCCTTGGAGAGCTCTTGCGTTTTCTTGTCGAGTGAGCCGGAAATTTCCATGCGCGAGGCCCAGTCGACGGCGCGCTTGCGGGCGGCTTCCCGGGTGAGGCCGTGGAGCTCGCCGAAGAATACGAGCTGGTCGAGAACCTTCATTTTCTTGTAGAGGCCGCGCTCTTCAGGCAGGTAGCCGACGCGGTCGAGGCTGCGGCGATCGAAGGGTTTTTCAAAGAGGCTGATGCGGCCGGAGTCGGGCATGGTGATGCCCATCATCATGCGGATGGAGCTGGTTTTGCCGGCGCCATTGGGGCCGAGGAGTCCGAACATCTGGCCGGCGTCGATGGAGAGCGAGAGGTCGCGAACGGCGACTTTGCTGTCATAAGCCTTGGTGACTGCGGCGAGCTCAACGACCGGCATGAAGGCTCCCGCATTGGTGGGGGATTGGATGCATGGTGGAGCGGAGTGACGCTTCAGGAGAAGTGTAGCAAAGAGCAGCGGAGCCAGCGGGGTTAGCGGAGATAGTGGAGCTAGAGCGAAGAGGCAGCGGAGTTGGCGCGGTTAGAGAGTTCGCACGAAGAGAATTTGCTCGAAGCGGCGGATCGCGGGGGTATACTGCAACAGCCTTCCATCCCCCAAGAAGGAAAGTCGAATCTGAAAGGTGATTCCCCATGGCAAGTTATATGGTGCAGGTGTCGTACACTTCTGAGGCGTTGAGCGCATTAATGGCGAAGCCGCAAAATCGCTCGGGACATATCAGCAAGGTCATTGAAGGTCTGGGCGGAAAGCTGGCCGGGTCGTGGATGGCGTTTGGCGACTACGATCTCGTGATGATCGTGGAGATGCCGAACAATGTGAATGCCGCAGCGTTGTCGCTGGCCGCGGCCGCGGGCGGCTCACTCAAATCGGTGAAGACGACGCCGCTGCTCACGATCGCGCAGGCGATGTCGGCGATGAAGAAGGCGGGAAAGTCGGGCTACAAGCCGATCGCAGCGGCCAAGAAATAAACTCAGAGGCTCCCTGAAGTTGATGGGGCCGGATGCGCATTGACGGTGAGCGTGTGTGGAGAGCTGTGCCCGGATGGCGACGGCGACAGCGGGTGCAACCGGTTGCGATGCTCACATGAGGCGGCGGCGGACAATGTCGAGGGCGAACTGCGCAGACCACTCGCGAACGCGCTGGCGATCGCCGCGAAAGGTGCGATCAATGGAGTCGGTGCCCTGCGCGTCGGAGACGGCGATGTAGACGAGGCCGACGGGTTTGGAGTCGGTGGCGCCGGTGGGGCCTGCGATCCCGGTGACGCCGAGGCCGATGGTGGCGCCGGTGCGCACACGGATGCCTTCGGCGAGGGCTTTGGCGACTTCAGCGGAGACGGCGCCGTACTTTGCGATGAGATCGGGCGGCACGTTGGCGAAAGTGGTCTTCAGCGGGTCAGAATAGACAACCGCCCCGCCGAGAAACGAACGGGAAGCGCCGGGAACGGAAGTGATGCGCTGGGCAATTAGGCCGCCGGTGCAGCTCTCTGCGACGGCGAGCGTGGCCTGACGGAGGCCGAGATAGTAGAGAACGATTTGCTCGAGCGTGTCGCCCTGCGAGGAGTAAAACCAGTCCGCGAGGGCATCTTCAATGCGCTCGGCGAGCTCGTTGACGCGCGCCTCGGCGGCTTCAGCAGTGGGCTTGGAGCAGATGAGACTGATTTGCAGGTCGCCGGTGTGGGCGAGGAGCGTGGTTTCGACATCGGTGTACGGAGAATAAATGGGAGCCAGAAGCTTATCGGCCTGCGACTCGGGAATCATGGCGGCCTTGAGCGTGCGGACGGCGATATTCCGTGGTGGGACGATGGAACGCAGGCGAGGCAGACATTCTGCGTCAAAAAGCGGAGTGCACTCGTGGGGCGGCCCGGGAAGGAGCATCACGAGCTTGCGATAGCCGGAAAACGTGACGTCGAGCCATTGGCCAGGCGCGCTGCCGTTGGGGTTGGGAAGAACGGTTGCGCCCTCAAGAACGTCGGCCTGCTTGAGGTTGTTTTGCGGCATGGAGATGCGCCAAGTGGCGGCGCGTGCGTGCAGAGCGGCGACTTGGGTCGCGTCGCGGCGGAGAGAGAGCGAGAGAGCTTCCGCAACGGCCTCGCGGGTGAGATCGTCTTCCGTGGGTCCGAGGCCGCCCATGAGGATGAGAATGTCAGTGCGGCTGAGAGCAGTTTTGACGGCGCCGATGAGATCGTTGCGACGGTCGCCGACGATGGTTTTGAAGGCCACGATGACGCCGATCGCGTTGAGTTTTTCCGTGAGATAGAGAGAGTTGGTGTCCTGGCGGTGCGGGGTGAGCATCTCGGAGCCGACGGCGATGATTTCAGATTTCATGAAAGCAGCTTCTAGCTCCCAGCCTCTAGCTTCCAGCTTTATCGTGCTGAACCAGCCTTTGCGTTTCACTCATCGAAGTCAGGCGCAGCTAAACACATACCACCAGCCAAGCTAGAGGCTAGAAGCTAGCAGCTAGAGGCTTAGAAAAGGTTCAGGCCTTCGACGCCCAAGTCCACATCATAAACGGCTTCGTTGGTGGCGAGAATGGTGGTGCCGAGGGGCGAGAAGGCGACGCCGACCAGGTTGGGTGCGGAGAGAACCAGTGAGGCTTCGCCACTGGGCGTGATGCGGACCAGGCCGTTGCGGCCATGGAGACAAGCAGCGACGTAGACATCGCCTTCACTGGAGATGGCAAGGCCCTGCGGACGACCGAGGCCGCGATACCAGACGCGCGTGTCTCCGTTGGGCTCGATGGCCCAGATGGCTTCGTTCGACGAAAGCGAGGGAGCGGCGACCAGCAGCGTGCCTGCAGCGTTGACCGCGAGATGATAGGCGGCGACGCTGGCTTCCAGCGTGGCATGAACAAAGATTTGCCGCTGGGTATTGATTTTGAAGATGGTGCCGCTGCGATCGCCGACGAAGAGATTGCCCTCGGCATCGAATGCAGCGCCGGTTGCGACGCCCATGCCCTCAACATACTGCGTGAATTCGCCGGCAGCGTCGACGCGGTAGACGTTGCCCTCAGCGCGCGAGGTGACGAAGAGCTCGCCGTCGGGATTGAAAGCGAGGCCGGTGGCGTTGAGGATTCCGGTGACGAAGGGAGTGGCGCGGCCGTCGGGCGAGACGCGGACGACGGAGACGGGTGTTTGCTTGCCGCGCGGGCCGGAGATGGTGGCATAGACCATTCCGGAGCGGCTGACTGCGGGACTGGTGACGGGATGGAGGCCGTCATTGAGCTGGCGGGCGACGCGGAGGGCGGCGGGGTTGGCGGCACCGGCGGGAGTGCGAACTTCAATGAGCCCGGCGGAAGCCTCAGGGGGAACGCGAAAAACGAGACGCGTGGGACGGCTCATGAGAACGTGGGCCGGTTGATTGTCGACCGCAACGGAGGGCAGGCCGAAGCCGTTGGGACCGAGAGAGACTCCGATCAACTCGATTTCGCCATTGGGCAGCGCGGCGGAAGGGAGAACCTCGTCGACGCGTGGCAGTTGGCCGACAGGAGGAGCGGGTTGAGGGGAGGAACGAGTCATAGAAACGCCAGTTGCGACGCCCGTTAGAACCAGATGCGGAACAGCGACGCTATACCCAAAGCATACAGCCCGGCGGCTACATCGTCGAAGACGATGCCCCAGCCTGCGGGAAGGCGCTCGAATCGGCGTACGGGAAACGGCTTGACGATATCGAAGAGGCGGAAGAGGACGAGAGCAATGAGGCCGTGACGCCAGTCGACGGGGCTGAAGAGGAGGGCGATCCATTGGCCGATGACCTCGTCGATAACGACGAAGCCGGGGTCATGGAGGCCGCTTTCGCGCTCGACAATAGTGGCGGCGGGGACGCCGATTGCGATCGCGACTGCGATCCAAAACAAAAGGCCGACGATCTCGGTGCGTGCGGCGAGGTGGTTGAACGTGCCTTCCGCTAGCCACAGAAGGACGGCTGCGATGGAGGCCCAGGTGCCGGGGCCAGGCTTGAGATGGCCGATGCCGAAGAAGGTGGCGACGGCCCAGGCCCACGTGGTTTTCTTCAGCGGGTTCTTCCTGGTCGTGAGACGCAGTTTCCGGCGAGGGAACCTCAGCCTTCATTCGAGTCTCCGCCGCGATTGTTGCCGAGGCCGCCGAGGTCCTCGAGGACTTCGGGGTCGAGGATGGGAGAGCTGATCTTGTAAGCGCCCATGGCCCATTTGCCGAGATCGATTTTGCGGCAGCGGTCGCTGCAGAAGGGAAAGTCTTCGTCGCCCATGCGGACGATCATGGCGCAGGTGGGGCAGTGGAGGATCTTCGCGGATTTTTTGCGAGGCGACATAGAAGTTGGCGTGGACGCAATGTCCACGTTCAACAAATATGTTAGCGCGCGAGAGGCGGCGGGGCTAGCGCGGCTCGCGCGTTAGCGGAGCTACGGGCGTGCACGGCGGCGGGACTTCGTCAGTGCTGCATCTTCCCAAGCAGCGTCTGCAGGCGCGCGAGGGCTTGCATGCGGGCGGCAGTGTTGGCGGGATTGGTGTTGGCAGGATCTTCGCCCGCGCGCATGAATCCGTGGCCCGCGCCATCGTAAATCACCGGATCATACTTTTTACCGGCGGCGGCCATTGCTGTTTTGGCGTCGGGAACCGTGGCGGAGATGCGTGCGTCGCTGCCGGCGTAGAAGCCGTAGACGGGAGCGGTGATGTTCTTCATATCATCGGCAGGCGGCGGAGGTCCGTAAAAGACGAAGGCGGCAGAGAGGCCGTGGCGCGTGGTGGCGAAGCGGAAGGACTGTCCTCCGCCCCAGCAGAAGCCGATGACGGCGAGCTTGCCGTTAGCGGATGGGAATTTTAGCGCAGAGTCGGCGGTGGCGTTGAGATCGGCAGTGATGGTGCCGGGGTCGAGGCCGGAGACAGCTCTGATCACGGACTGCTGGTCAGGGAACGCGCTGGTGCCTCCGCCGTTAGGGCCGGCACCCGAAAGCAGGTCGGGTGCGATGACGATGTAGCCCATGGCGGCGAGATCGTCGGCCATGGAGCGGGCCCAGTCAGAGAGGCCGAAGATTTCGTGGATGAGGAGGACGACGGGCGCTTTGTGACTGACTTCGGGATAGACGACAAAAGCGTCGACGGTGCGCGAGCCGTATTTGACCTTGACCCATTCCTGGTGGCGGGGGGATTTGTCGAGGATGGATTTAGCCCAATCCTGTGCGGAGGCGGGGGCAGAGAGGGTGAGGGCCGCGCAGAGGAGCAGGATTGCCGGGGCGAGGCGGGGAAGCAGGTTTTTCATGGCGGAAGGATAGCAGAAAGGCAGGGACATAGGGGCGTCGGGACTTAGGGACTGAGGGAGCAAGCGAAACAAGGAGCAGGGAGTCATAAGGTCGTGCATGGAAAGGAGGATCGCACCGGCCCGGACTGAAAAGTAACGTGATTTTCATGGTGACCGCCGGCAGCGTTTTTTCGTTGCTTCGGCCCCTCGTGTGTGATAGACAAGGTGCAGTTCCCCATCCTCCCGGCTCATTCATTCAGGCATTGTCGCTTTACAAACTGCGGGCCCCATTTGCGTTCCGGCGCTAGCGTGCGAGAGGAGTCTTCGCCATGCGCGTTCCCTTTGCTGTCGTTATTCTGACGAGCGTTTTGGCGATCGCGGGTTGCGCGCGGATGCCGAGCTCGAATCCCTCATCAATTAACCCGCTGCGAGGCGGGGCGATTTCGGGCAGAGTCCATGGCGGGCAGAACCCGATCAACGGCGCGCACTTGTACTTAATGGCGGTGAATACCACGGGTTACGGCGGCCCGGGTATTCCGGCCTCGAGCGCCAACCAGTCGGCATCGTTGCTTACAAGCGGCGCGGGCCAAGACAGCCTCGGCTACTACGTAACGACGGATCCGAACGGCGATTTCGACATCACCGGCGATTACACATGTCCCAGCACGTGGGCTCATCCGTATCTTTACGCGGTGGGAGGCGATTCGGGTTCCGGAACAAATTCGGCGATTACGCTGGTGGCGCCGGTGGAGAGCTGCCCGGGCACAAGCGAGTTCATCACGGTGAATGAGGTTTCGACGATCGTATCGGCGTACGCCTTTGCGGGCTTTGCGAGCGATCCGACGCATGTATCGACTTCCAGCAGCGCCTTTGACGCGACCGCCGCGGATAACGCGGGGAACACGATCCTCAACCTGGAGAACTCGAACACGGGTGTGGCATACGCCACAACGCCCGGCGGCAACGGAACCGTGCCGCAGGCGGAGATTGATACGCTGGCCAACATCCTGGCGGCCTGTATCAACTCGACGGGCTCCGGCTCAACGCAATGCAGCACATTGTTCTCAAATGCGGAGAATGGCGGCACGCAGCCGACCGATACCG
Organism: uncultured Acidobacteriaceae bacterium; assembly: GCA_963813015.1. Lineage (GTDB taxonomy): Bacteria > Acidobacteriota > Terriglobia > Terriglobales > Acidobacteriaceae > Telmatobacter. The sequence goes on along the minus strand of CAWEXN010000001.1, from coordinate 100,830 downwards.
CGACCGCGGCACTGAATATCGCACACAATCCCGGAGCCAATATTTCGAATCTGATTGGACTGCAGACGCCATCATCACCGTTCCAGCCCATGCTGAGCGCGACGCCGGCGCCCAACGACTTTACGATTGCGGTGACTTACACAGGCGGTGGAATGAACGATCCCCTGGGTTTGGCGATCGATTCTTTAGGAGATGTGTGGACGACGAACACGAATAGCGGGGCGAATTCACTGAGCGAGTTCAGCCCTGTCGGCGTGGCCATTTCAACTTCGGCCGGATTTACAGGCGGCGGGCTGAATGGGCCGTACGGGATTGCGATCGATTCGACCGGCAAGGTTTGGGTTGTGAACTCAAGCAATAACACTCTGAGCGAATTCAATCCTTCCGGCACTCCCGCTTCAGCGACGGCTTTCTCCGGCGGCGGACTGGCGAGCCCGACCAACATCTGTATCGACGCCGGCGGCGATCTGTGGATCAACAACGGATTCGCCAACAACGTGTCCGAATTCAGCTCGAGCGGCACGGCGGCTACGAATTCGCCGTTCAGCGGCGGAGGGATCGACGGCGGTATTGACATTGCGTGCGATGCCGCGGGCCATGTGTGGATCAGCAATTTCTATGCGGTTCTGGGCGAACTGACGACCTCCGGCGCGGTTGTGACCAGCGGCGGCTACACGGGTGGCGGATTGAATGAGGCCTATGGTGTTGCCGTTGACGGCTCAGGGAATGTGTGGACGGCTAATGCGGGAAACACTTCCATCAGCAAGTTCAATTCGAGCGGAGTCGCGCAATCCGGCTCCGGCGGATATACAGGCGGTGGACTGAATTCGCCGCAATACATTGCGGTGGACAGGGCTGGGAACGCGTGGGTTGCGAATGAGGGCAGCCACTCGATCAGCGAATTCAATTCCGGCGGTACGGCAGTTTCAGGCAGCGGTGGATACCAACTACCCACTACGGCCGTATCGCGGGAGCTTGCCATCGACGGCAGCGGAAACATCTGGGTCACGAGCTACGACGTGGACATTCTCACAGAATTTATCGGCCTGGCGTCCCCCGTGGTGACGCCCACGGTTGCGAATCTTACGGGTTCTCCCGTTTCACCCGGCATCACTAATATTCTGCCGAATCCGGCGGCGGTCGGGACATCGGTGACGATTACGGGGACGAATTTTGGTGCGACACAGGGCGGGAGCACAGTGACGTTCAATGGAACGACGGCCTCTCCAACAAGCTGGAGCGCGACGAGCATTACCGTACCCGTGCCGGCGGGGGCAACGACGGGAAATGCGGTGGTGACTGTGGGAGGGCTGCCAAGTAACGGATATTCGTTCACGGTAAGTCCGCCAGCGCCAAGCATCACAAATATTCTGCCGAACCCGGCGGCAGTGGGAACCTCGGTGACGATTACGGGGACGAATTTTGGCGCAACGCAAGGCGGGAGCACGGTGACGTTCAATGGGACGTCGGCTTCGCCAACGAGCTGGGGCGCGGCGAGCATTACCGTACCTGTGCCGACGGGTGCGACGACAGGGAACGTGGTCGTGACCGTAGGCGGGCAGGCAAGCACTGGATACATGTTCACGGTGAGTTCCGGCACGATGCCGGGCGACAGCATTACCTGGCGCTACGACAACGCTCGCGACGGCTTGAACCCGAATGAGACGACGCTTACGACTGCGAACGTGAACTCGACGACATTTGGGAAATTGGGAGAGTTCACCGTGGATGGCCGAATCGATGGCGAGGTCCTCTACGTCGGCCAGATATCGATTTCGGGAGTCATGAAGAATGTCATTTACTTCGCTACCGAGAATGACACGGTGTATGCGGTGGATGCGGACAGCATCAGCGGCACGACGGCTACGGTTCTCTGGAGCAAGTCGCTGGTTCCGAGTGGAGAGGCGCCGGCTCTCCAAGAGCAGACGGGCGGTGCATGCGGCAATGTTTCGCCAGTTGGCGTCGAGGGCACGCCGGTCATCGATCGGGGCCGCAACGCCATCTATGCCGTCGCGAAGACCATGAATTCCACCACGAACACGACTCAGTTCTTCCGCATCCATGCGCTGGACCTGACGAACGGGAACGAATTGTTTGGAGGGCCCACGACTGTTTCAGCGACCTATCCGGGGACCGCGGGAAATGTCTCCGGTGGTGTGGTCACATTCAGCCCGAGGGATCAGAGCAACAGGCCGGCGCTACTGGAGACAGGGGGCAACATTTACGTCGCATTTGGCGGCCAGGATGGCGATTGTGGGCTCTACTCAGGATGGCTCATTTCGTATGACGCTGACACGCTGGTGCAGGGCGACGCGATCGATCTGAACCCCAATAGTTCTCTGGGAGGCATGTGGAACGGTGGGGCGGGTCCTTCCGCCGACGCCGCGGGATCTATCTACGTCGCCACGGCCAATACGGGGGATGACAGTTCCATCGGGCCCAATGACTATCCGAACTCGGTTGTCAGGGTGACAGACTCCGGGACGCTGGCGGTTGCCGACTACTTTACACCATACAATGCGGAGACTTTAGACAAAGAGGACGCGGATCTCGGCTCGGCAGGAGTATTGATTTTGCCGGATTTGGTGGATGGCTCATCCGTGGTGCACCACAATGCCGTGGCGGCCGGCAAGGATGGCAATATGTACGTGGTCGATCGCGACAACCTGGGTCAGTTCAATATGTCAACGAACAATACTGTCCAGACAATTACAATCCCCGGCGGTAACCAGAACTTCTCGACGCCGGCTTATTTCAACAACAACGTGTATGTCTGTCCCTCGAGCCAAACCCTCAAGGCCTATGCGATTTCCAACGCGCTGCTGGCGACGACTGCCACTATGCAGACAACAACTGCCATCGGCACCTCGGGTTTCACGATTTCGGCGAATGGCACGAGCAACGGAATTGTCTGGGCGATTCAGCCGACCAACGGACACGGGGTTTTGTATGCATTCAATGCCGCGAGTCTCTCTACGTTGCTGTACGCGTCGAACCAGGCTTCCGGGAATCGGGACCAGACGGCCCAGATTCTGGGGAACTTCCATACGCCGACGGTCGCGAATGGGAAAGTCTACTTTGGCACGGGAACTACGATAGCGGTGTTTGGATTGTTGCCATGATGAAGCGACCTGCGTTCGTCTTTAACAGTGATTCTGTGTAGTGGAACCCCACGCTGCCCAGCGCGAAGGTTTCGATCAGGAGGAAACAATGAACGTGAAGAAAATGGCTCATGCTCTCGCCCTTGGAATCCTGATCGCGATGGTAGTGCCGCTTCGGGCGCAGACCGGGTGCACCGACTCTCCCGAGGACCCCACAGTTGTGCTGGCGCTGGTAGGCGGAGCAGGTGCGCTGGCTGCGTGGGCGTGGCGAGGACTCAGGCGGTAGAGGTCAGCGCTCATGTATTAGTCCATTTCGTTCTGCGCCGCTTCAGGACTTCCAGAAAGGCGAGGGGCCGATCCATCGCATGTCGTACCGGTTCATGAAGTCTTCCGTGGCTGCGAGTTCGGGATGGACGGCGGCATCGGTGAAGTACTGCTCCATTTTGTCGGCGGGCGTGAAGGCGATGAGCATATGCGCGGGTGAGCCGGTAGCGGAGAAAGTATGAGGGATGCGGCGGGGCGCGAGGATTGACTCGCCGGGGCCGAGCCGCAGGCGACGATCGCCTACCTGGAAGCGGACTTCGCCTTCCATCACATAGAACCATTCTTCCTGTGACAAGTGCATATGCAGAGCCGGGCCTGTGTTGGGCATGAGATTGGTGTGCTCGATGATCAAGAGGTTGCCTGCGGTGTCAGAGGTGGTGACCTTAAACGCGAGATGGCTGAACCCGAGTGAGTGAAGATGGCCGGTGCGGTCCTCGCCGGCGGGAACGGGATGGAGGGTAGGAAGTGTTTCGGGCGAGCTTTGCGCGAGGACATTATGGAGAGCCATGGCGGGGAGGAAAGACGCTGAGGATTTGAGGAAGGTGCGGCGATGGATGGACATGGACAGATGATAAGGCGGTAGCGGCATGGCTGCCAGAAAAATCGACTGCTATAATGGCGCGAAGATTGGGCCCCTTTTCTCCGCCATGGCATCCATACGATTTGGTGAATTTGAGCTCAACGAGCAGACGTTTGAACTGCGCAGAAACGGCACGCCTGTCCGGATTCAGCAGCAGCCGGCGCGGGTGCTCGCGTTCTTGATGAATCATCGTGGGACGCTGGTGACGCGAGAACAGATCCGGCTGGCCATCTGGGGCGAGGACACTTTTGTCGATTTCGAGCAGGGGCTGAACTTCTGCATCCGGCAGATCCGGCTGGCGCTCAACGATCAAGCTGAAAAGCCAAGTTATGTAGAGACGCTGCCGCGGCTGGGATACCGCTTTGTCGGGAAAATGGAAGGAGGCGCGCAGGGTGGGGAGGCTCGCGAAGAGAAGCGACTGAGGATCGCGGTGGTTCCCGTGGAGGAACTTTCAGGAAAAGAAGGTGACTATTTTGCCGCCGGATTGACGGAAGACATGATCTCCGCGCTCTCGCGTATCGATCCCGGGAGGCTGCGTGTGACTTCCGTTCCGAAGCTCGAAAGCGGCGAGGAAATGGCGGCGCATCTCGATCGGCTGCAGAGGGATCTGAACCTGGATTACCTGCTTCGCGGGTCGGTGCGCCGTTCGGGCGATACGCTGCGCATCAGCGCTCAATTGCACGATATGCGCGACCGATGCGTGCTGTGGTCAGAGACCTTCGACCGCAAGGCCTACGACTTGCTGGCGGTGCAGGAAGAGGTCACACAGCGCGTAAGTGAAAGCCTGGCGGTGGAACTTTTCCCGAGCGTGACGGTGGGCGCGCGAAGGTATTCGAAGTCGTCGGCAGCTTATGACGCTTATCTGAAAGGGCGATTCTTCTGGCACAAGATGACCTCGGATGCGATCCGGCAGAGCATGGCGTATTTTAACGAGGCGCTGGCGCTCGATGCCGGGTTTGCGCCGGCCTACGCAGGACTGGCAGATTGCTACGCGCAAATGGGATCGATTCGAGTGGGACAAATGAAGCCGCTGGAGGCGCTGGCGCAAGCGCATTCGCATCTGCAACGGGCCTTGGATCTGGATGAAACGCTGGCCGAGGCGCACTGCACGCTGGGCCTGATAAAAAGCTGGTACGACTGGGACTGGGACGGAGCGGGGAGGGAGTTTCATGCGGCACTGTCGCTCGATCCGAGCCAGATTACCGCGCTGATCTGGCAATCCCTGTATTTAGCCGCTGTCGGGAAGCCTCTGGAGGCGATCGCCTCGATGCAGCGCGCGCGAGAAGTTGAACCTCTATCGACAAGCGTCAACCTCTACCTGGGAATTGCACAATCACATGCCGGCCAGCACGATCTTGCTTTGCGGCAATTGCAGCAAAGCGTGGAACTGGAGCCCGGCTATTACAGGCCTTATTTTTTTCTGGGCCGCAATCTGGCGTGGCTCGGGAGATATGACGAGGCTATCGAAGCCTATGAGAAAGCTCTTTCGCTTGCGTCTGACAACATTGAGGCATTGGCCTTTATGGGAGCCGCTCTGGCGGGCAAGGGCGAGCGTCAGCGTGCTCTCAACATCGTGAAGAAGTTGAAAGTTGCGGGAGAGAAGACGGAGCCAGCCATCCTGATTGCCGTGACCTACGCGAAGCTCGGGCAAGCTGCCGAGATGTACGAATGGCTGGAACGGGCTGTGGCGGTGAAATCAACTCCCATCTACATTGCGGTCATCTGCGATGAGTTCCGTCCGTACTGGACGGATACGCGTTTTCACGGCTTTCTCGCGTCGATCGGCTTGTCGCATCTGGCGCGCAACTAAGCGGCGGGGACGATGTTCTGGTTGAAGCGGAAGAAATTTTCTGGGTCGTACTTCTTCTTGAGGGCGGCGAGGCGAGCGTAGTTTGCTCCGTACGACGCTTTGACCGCGGACTGTCCTTCGTCACCGAGATAGTTCACATAAGCATCCGAAGCTCCGAAGGCGTTCAGGGCCGAAGCGAAGCCCTGCGCCCAGGTGATGCATTTCTCGGCCATGGTTGGATCGGTCCATGCGGGCATGATGTTGATGCTGTAGTGCACGCGCCTGAGGCCGAAGGCGGTCTGCTCGACGGGAACGCGGCTGGCAGCGCCGTGCATATGCTCAAGGACGACTTGAGTCTGCTCGGAGGGCATCTGTTCTGTGTGCTCGAGGATGGCGCGGAGGGCATCGTCGGTGAGTTCGCGAAGGAAAGGGCACTTGAAGTAGTAGTGCGCGCCTGCGGGAGCGGTGAAATCGAGCATAGTTTGGAGCTCGGTGTATCTCTTTTCGCCGATCATGTCGGCGGCGGGCGGCGCGGCCAGGTAGAACTGCTTGCAGGCGGCGGCGCGGTCTGTGTTCGATCCACTATGGCAGAGGGCGATGCCCGCCATGGGATGACCGTGGCCAGTGAGAAGCGCAGCGTAGGCGGTGATCTCGTCGGGTGCGTTGGCGGTGAGGTCTCGATATTGGCGCAACAGGTCGAAGGCGGCCGGGCGCGGATACAAAACGATGCCGCCGTGGATGGAAGCGAGTTCGTGGAGGCGAAACTCGAGCGCGGTGACGATGCCGAAGTTGCCGCCGCCGCCGCGAATGGCCCAGAAAAGGTCTTGATTCTGTGTCTCATTGACGGAGAGGTGATTGCCGTCGGCGTTCACGAGGTCGGCGGAGACAACGTTATCGCAACTGAGGCCGTGCTTACCCATGAGCCAGCCGATGCCGCCGCCGAGGGTTAATCCGCAGACGCCGGTGGACGAGATGACGCCGCCGGTCGTTGCCAGGGAAAACTTCTCACATTCGCGATCGAATTCTCCCCAAGTGGCGCCGCCCTGAGCCAATGCGGTTTGCCTGGCGGGGTTGACCTGGACCTCTCGCATCAGGGAGAGGTCGATCATGATGACGCCGTCGGCGACGGACTTTCCGGCGACGCTGTGGCCGCCGCCGCGGACCGAAGCGGCGAGGCCATTTTCGCGGGCGAAGCGGATCGCCTGCATGACGTCGGCGATGCCTGTGGGGCGCACGATGACGCTGGGCTTGCGGTCGATCATGCCGTTCCAGACCTTACGCGCGGTGGGGTAGTCCGGATCGTTGGGGGCAAGGATCGGGCAGTTGAGGACTCGCCGCAGCGCGGCAATTTGGTCGGTTGAGAGGCCTTCCATCTGCTGTTTCATGTTGGAGAGATTACCAAAATATGCGGTGAGCCGAGATGAGTTTTGGATGAGTTGGGGGAGCCGCTGAACTCATGCGCAACTCATCTCCGGCTCATTGAGTCCGGGACGAAGGTAGGGCAGACTCCTTTCATCACAGGGCGCGAACGGGACGAGGCGCCGAAATGAGAAAAGGAGAATTCCCATGAAAAGCAGAAACATATTAGTACTTGCTGCTTTGATCCTGGCCCTCGCGCCGTCTGCATTTCCCCATCAGGCCGCGGCCAGCACAACCACCTCCTCGCAGGCAGCTTCCGGAGCTCGCCAGGCGGGCGGTTCGCAGCTGCCATACATGACAGTAGAGCTGGCTGCGGACATTCTGTCGGCGCTGCTGGCTTAGGAGCACCGCGCCATTCGCTCCCGCATCGGTGCAGGCTTTCAAGGCCGCTGCACCGGCAATTCTTCACCGTTTCAACTGCAGGCGCCGATTGTGGCGCCGAATCCCGGAAAAAGGGGAATCTGAAATGCAAAGCAAAAAGGCCCTGGTAATCGCTACTGCGACCCGGGTGCTGGTCCTGAGAGCATTCCCCATCCGGCCGTGGTTTGAACTCACTTCTCCCCTCAGGGCCCCTGCGAAATAACTCACTCACCGGCGGACTCAGCGACGCGAGAAGCCCGATGGGAAGCCTTTGCCGCTGAAGTCCTCAACTTTAACCGCTCGACCAACCGGCGCATTTCGCGCTCATCCCCAAGGAGGGACAACAATGAAAAGCAAATGGATCCTCACAATTGCAGCATCGATCATTGGGCTCGCACTCGCGTGCGTCCCCAACGCTCAAGCCGCCTGCGGAGGTGTCACACTGCCGCAGGCTCATCCCAGTAGTTTTCAACTCCAGTCCGGGTCTGCACGCCTGTTGCGGACGGCGTTCCCTGACCAGGGAGCGCCATCGATCATCGGCATGTGGCACGTGACCTTCACATCCCATGGTTCAGACAGCGACTTGCCCGAAGGCGCGCCGGTAGACAACGCTCTCGTGGTCTGGCACGGCGACAACACCGAGATCATGAATTCCTACAGGCCTCCGCAGGATGGGGATTTCTGCATGGGCGTTTGGAAGCAAACCGGGAGATACACGTACAAGCTGAATCATTTTGCGTGGTTCGCCAACTCATACGATCCGACTAGCCCGCTGAGCTGGAGCGAAATCGGGCCTGCGCAGGGTCCCACACACATCACCGAGGAGGTCACCCTCAGCCCGGATGGCACCCAGTACTCGGGCACATTTACGCTGGATGCATACGACACTTCTGGCAACCCTACCGTCCACATTGTCGGTGTGCTCAGCGGAACCCGGATCACCATGGACACAACGGTGCCCGGTCTGCTCTAGAAAAACGGGCGGTCATCGCAGTTCACCTTATTCGGGGCGGCGGGATTAGAGTTCCGCCGCCCTTTCTTTTTTTGCTGGGCGAGCCGGGCTGTTCCCGTTTCCGCCGGGTGCTAATTTGCGGGCGAAAGGATGCGCGCGACGAGGTCGTAGTCGTGAGACTCGGTGATCTGGGCGCGGTAGAAGCGGCCGGGTTCGAGATCATCAAGCGGGCCGAAGTCATTGATGAAGACTTTGCCGTCGATTTCGGGCGCGTGGAACTCGGTGCGGCCTTCCCAGAGGAGCGGGGTTTCGGCGCTGGGGCCTTCGGCGAGGAGTGTGAGCTCGCGGCCGACCCAATTCTTCTTGGCGCGGCGCGAGATGGATTGCTGGAGCTTCATCAGGCGGCGGCGGCGCGACTCGATGGTGCGATGGGGAACCTGCGCGTCGATAATGTAGGCGGCTGATCCTTCTTCGTGGCTGTAATTAAAGACGCCGAGCCAGTCGAAGCTGGCTTCTTTGATGAACTCCTCCAAGAGTTCAAAGTCGCGGAGCGACTCGCCGGGAAAGCCGACGATGAAGCTGGTGCGGAGGGCGATGCCGGGGACGGCGGCGCGGACCTTGGAAAGCGTCTTGAGGAAAATATCTGCGCTGGCGCCGCGTTTCATGCGCTTGAGGACATCGGGAGAGGCGTGCTGGAGGGGCAGGTCGAGATACTTGCAGATGCTGTCGTGCTTCGCGATTGTCTCGAGCAGTTTGCCGGTGATGCGGTTGGGATAGGCGTAGAGAAAACGGAGCCACTTGAGATTCGGAATGAGAGCCAGCCGGTCGAGTAGGGTAGCGAGCCCGTCGCGGAGTCCGAGGTCTTCGCCGTAGCAGGTGGTGTCCTGGCCGATGAGAGTGATCTCGCGGACGCCGCGGGCGACGAGCTGTTCGGCTTCAGCGACGACGGATTCGAAGCGGCGGGAACGGAATTTTCCGCGCAGGTTGGGGATGACGCAGAAGGTGCAGGGGTGGTCGCAGCCCTCGGCAATTTTGATGTAGGCAGATGCGCGCGGCGTGGATAGCAATCGAGGAGTGGTTTCGTCGTAGAGATAGGTGGGCAGCGTGGAGGTTGCGCCGGCCCATGCGTCGCGGAGGAAGCGGCCGGAGCGCTCGCGGGCATTGCCTTCGGGGCGGGCCTTGTGCGTGCCGGATTGAGATTCTTTGCCGGGTCTGGTCTCGGCATGAACGGTGGTCAGGATTGTGAAGGGCGAGGATGCGATGGGTGCGGGAGCGGAGCTGAGTCCCGCGGCTTCGAGAATGGATTCGAGCTCGCCGGTGCCGACAACGGCGTCGACTTCAGGGATATTTTTCCGGATTTCGTCGCGGTAACGCTCGACAAGGCAGCCTGCGACGATAAGTTTTCTTGCGCGGCCGTTGGTTTTGTGGCGCGCCATTTCGAGGATGGTTGAAACCGATTCCTGCTTGGCCGTATCGATGAAGGAACAGGTGTTCACGACAAGGATTTCGGCGTCTTCAGGGCGGGTAGTGAGGCGCGCGCCGGCGCGGTCGAGGAGGCCCATCATGACTTCGGAGTCGACGAGGTTTTTGGGGCAGCCGAGAGAGACGAAGCCGACTTGGGGCCCCCGGGAAGCGGTCTCAGCGTCCTGGGGCGGGGCGGTGGGGGAGGGTTTGGGCACAGTTCCATTCTAGTGGACAGGGAACAGTGGACAGTGAACGAGTGAAAGTGCGAAAGAGTTAAGAAGTGAAAGAGTGAAGGAGTAAAGGGGCGACCTAGCTGTCTTTGCGATAGAGCAGGTCGCGCATGGCGCGGCGGCGTGCGGCGTTGACTTCAAGCGCAGCGCGGCGTTCGACGTAGTCGGTTGAAGGGCGGGCGGCGGGCTCGGCAGATTCCTCAGGTTCGCTGCAGGAGGGGCAGCGATTGGCGAAGCCGGGCTTGCCGGGGTGGAGCTCGAATTCCTCGTGACAAATGACGCACGTTTTGATCGGGAAGGACATTGGGAAATATGTTACCCAAAGTTGGCTGTGGAAATAAAGGAGGCAGCGAAGTTGACGGAGGTAGCGGGGTTAGCAGAGCTAGCGAGTCAGCCGACCCTGCGCAACGCATAACTTTGACGGGACGCCGGATTTCCTTCCTGCTCAACGCGAGCGGCGTGCCTATCGCATTCGCACACTCTCGATGATGGGCTGCACATCCTTGCGGGTCGCATCGAGCTCGCTTGCCGGACAGCGGATCGAGAACTCCGCGAGAGAATTGTCGCTCCGCACGATCACTTCGTACTCGACCATGCTGATTTTTCCATTGATGAAATCGGCGACCCAGGCCAGCGCCCGCTGGCCGCCAATCTCCTCCCGTTCGTAACTTGATGGCCGGACACGATAGCCCTTCAGTCTCTCCCCGATTCGCCGTTGCGAGATTTTGTCATCGGATTCCTCGCCGAGCCACTTGTCAATCTGATCGGGCGTCAAGGAATAAACGTGACTGAAGATGGAATAGTACAACCAGATGCCCTGATCGTTGCGTTTGTGACGCAGAAGCACGGAGGTCGCGATATCGCCGTCGCCATTTTCTTTCCATCCCCGGTCCAAATAGCGCAGTCCATCATTTCCGAGTCCCCAATCACGCGGTAACGTGAATGACACGCCGATTTCCAGGTCTGAATATTCAACGGCGGCGTCAGCGAGCTTGATCTGCTGGTATCTTGGGGGCCCGAAGATATCCCCAGCGGGAGTATTCGGCTCTTGTGCAGGATAGAGCGGCGTTTGCGGAGCCAAGCAGAACAGACATATCAAGACAAATCTCACGGTCCGAAGACTGTTCCAAGTCATTGGGGCGTAGCCTCGCTATTGCGTGCAAAAGCGGGTCCATTCTAGGTCTTTTTCTCTGGGCGCGCAGTGATAGGGCGGCATGAGAGCGCGAATCGACGGGTTTGTGCGATCCCACCCTAAAACTCTTCGCTGCGCGTCGAGATTTTAGGAGGGGCACCACCGCGTTGTGCTGAGAATAGCCAGAGAAAAGCAACCGCAGATCCTTCGACTCCGCCGCTTGCAAGGAAGGCGAGCGGCTTCGCTTAGGATGACAGCTACTGTTTGGCGAGGAGCTTAAGCGTGCAACTCGCCGCGTGAGCGGGAAGCGGCGCTAGTTGGCGAGGACTGCGCGGTAGCGGACTTTGCCTTTTCTCACTTTATCGATCGCCTCGTTGGCTTTTTCCATCGGGAAACGCTCAGTGGTTGCTTTGACGCCGTGGCGCGCGGCAACGTCGAGCATTTCGCGCAGTTGGAACGGGCTGCCGATGGGGCTGCCGCCGATGGTACGCATGCCCGAGACGAGTGGAAAGGTGTGAACGGAGACGGGCGATGGCGGAACGCCGACGAACCAGAGGGATCCATTGGGGCGCAGCGCCTGGAGATACGAACTCCAATCCTGGTCGGCGTTGACAGTGCTGAGGACGAAGTCGAGAGAGCCGGCGACTTCCTTCATGGATTTGGATTCCCGGCTATGGACGAAGTGATGCGCGCCGAGGGCACGGGCTTCCTCTTCCTTGGCCACCGTAGTGGAGAAGGCGGTGACGTGCGCACCGAAGACGCGGGCGAACTGAATGGCAAGGTGGCCCAATCCGCCGATGCCGACGACGCCGACGCGGGAGGAAGGATTGACGCCGAAGGCGCGCATGGGATTGTAGACGGTGATGCCGCCGCCGAGCAGAGGCGCGGTTTGTTCGCTCGCCAGGGCCTCGGGGATGGGAACGACAAAGCGGGCGTTGGCGCGGATGCGGTCAGCGAAGCCGCCGTGGCGATGAACGCAGGTGCCTTCAGAGGCGGCACAAAGATTTTCCTGGCCGCGCATGCACCACTCACACTGTCCGCAGGAGTTGGATTGCCAGCCGAGGCCGACACGCTGGTCTAGCTCAAGCGTGCGAACCTCGCTCCCGAGCGCAGAGACGGTTCCGATGATTTCGTGGCCCGGGATGAAAGGATACTGGCTGATGCCCCAGTCGTTGGCGATGAGATGAAGATCGCTGTAACAGACGCCGCAGTGAGTGATGGCGATTTCGACTTCGTACGCGCCGAGCTTGCCGGGATCGTAGCGAAGAGGAAGCAACTCTGACCCCGCCGCATGAGCTGCAAGTCCCTGTATTTGAGCCATAGTTTGCCCCACTCGCCTCGGATCAGATTTTTTTAAGCTTGCCCGGCACAATTCCCCAAAAGCGCCGGTTCGCCCCGTTATTCAATCGATGAATCGTTGATGATTCTAGTCTAAATCGCCCTGCCCAGACATTCCCCCAAAGTGCCGGTCTAGCTCCGACCTAAGTCATTGATTCGGTGATGACTTTAGTTTAATCCACCGCCGGGCTCGATGCTGAGATTCAGAATCCAGAATCCGGTGAGGACGCCTCCGGCGGGAGCGTCACCGACGAGCTCTGCGGATTCGCCGTTTAGTCCTGCGTCCTGAGCGTTGCGGAGAGGCTCAAGGGCGTTGGCCACGGAGAGCGGGATGCTGGTGAAGGTTTGACCGTGGATCTCGGCCTGAGTCTCAGGCGCGAGAATGCTGACATAAACGCGGTCCGCGGCATGCTGATTGCGGGCTTCGGCAAGGACGGTGGAAAGACTGGGCGTGGAGGAGGAAAGGCGAGGTTGAAGCAAAGTGCGGTCGAGGGTGGCCGCGTCGGAAACGAGGAGACGGAGGTTGCCTGAAGCGAGGCGGGATGGCAGTTTGAAGGCGAGGCGAACGTTGCGCTCAGGCTGATGCGAAGGGCGGAGGGTGGCCTCGACAGTGATGGTGTCGCCGGCGTGAGCGATGTCAGTGGACGCGATGCGCGCTTGATCGAGCGCGACGTCGATCGGATGGGGAATGGCCTGGACGTGTAGATCGATGGAGCGAACGACACCCTGGCGGGCGCCATTCGAATAGAGGCGCGTGAACTGGCCACCAGCGAGAAGAGCGGCCGCCATCGGCGCAGGTGTTGGCTGGCCGGAAGGCGCCCAAAGATCGAGCGGGACCAATGGGAACCCGGAGATATCGATGTTGCCGGTTACGTGGTAGCTGAGCGCATCGGAGCCCTGGTTCGATTCAATAAGCGATTCATAGAGGACAACCTGGACAGCGGTGGGAGTGAGGGAAGGCAGGTCGAGGATGTCCACGCTGACCTTGCGGGGGCCTTCCGGGGAATCGACGGTGACATGGACGGGGATCATATGAGGCTGTGCGCCGAAGACGCCTCGAATTGCCGACTCGCGATCCTGCGTGAAGGCGCCGATGGTGACGCCAGTGTTGATGATCTTGAAAGAATTCAGCGGCGAGGCGAGAGTGGCGACGACATCGGCAGTGGTCATGGGGAGCGATACCGGTCCCGCTCCGAGAACAGGATGGCCGCAGGCGAGGAGTTGTTTCGGATCGACCCACGTGACGGTGCAGGTAGCGGAGACCTCGAGATCGCCGCGAATGAGTTGCATGCTGACTGCGGAACCCGGCACGAGTGTGGAATGAGTAGCGAGATCGGGGCCGGAGCTTGAAACAGAGGACGATGACATTTCTGGAGCGGAGGACATTCCGGCAAGTGAGCCGCCTGCGGCGACGGGCTCGAGCGAAGTTCCAGCGGTTTGTTGCTGCCAAAAACGAATGGCGTCGGGCAGGAATCCGCTCATGACCAGTGGAGTGTCCAGAGGCTGGAACGTCATGGAGCCGGGAGAAAAGGGATCCTGGTTCGAGACAGAGTTGCTTGCTTCGAGTGATGAGCCGGGAGCGGGAGGAGCGGTTTGCGCGTCGATTCGCGTGTCTGGGACCGGGAGATCGCGGACTTCGAGCATTTGCTCGATGGGCGTGATTCCGGCGATGGGTTCTTTCGTGAATTGGCCGATGCGGTAAGAAAGCGAGCCGGCCAGCTTGCCGTCGATGTAAACGGGGCTGCCGCTCATGCCTTCGACGACGCCGGTGTATTCGGGCTCGTCGCCGTGAAGTCGGGCGAGGATAAGGTCCTGGCCGGGGCCGCGTGCGCCGCGAAGGACTCCAAGAATCTCGACCTGCATGGGTTCCGGCGTGGAGCCTTGAAAGACGGTCCAGGCAGTTCCGGTCATTCCCGGGCGAATCTGGCTGAGGGGAAAGAAGCCCGGATTGGTTGGGGGAACGCTGGCGGGCTGCGATGAGGCGGGTGACGGTGTCGCGGGGCCATGTGCCGATTGGGCCGGCGAGAGGGCGGGCGAAGTTGCTGCCAGCGCCATGGCGGCCAGGAGGGCGAAGGCGGGGACGGCGTTGGTTCCCTTCGGGCGAGTTTCCACGTCTATTAGAGTACGGCAAGGGAGCGGAGTTAGCCGGAGAGACTGCGGAGTAAGCGGAGCTAGCGGGGTTGGCGGAGTTAGACACCGGCAGGGTCGGGGTGCGAGGAAGCGATGCGAATCGATTATGCTGGGGAGCACAAGAGGTTGCGATGACCAAGGCACATTCGAAGAGACGAAAGATTGGCGGATTTTCGCTGGCGATTTTATTGATGGCGCCATTGATGGTGGCTGTAGCGGTGCAGGGACACGCGCAAAGCCAGAGCCAGCAGCCCGCGGCGCCGCAGCAGCCAGCGGCGCAGCAGCCGGACCAGCAAGCGCCGGAAGCGGGGGGCCCGACCGGAGACAACGGCCCGATTGCTCTGCCCAAGAAACCGGACAATTCAGATAACACGCCGCCGCCGGCGCCGGCGCGTCCGGAGTTCAAGGCCCCCGAAGGCGCGCCCAACATGAGCCTGCGCGTGGAGGTTCCGGAGGTGACGGTGGATGTGGGGGTGCTTCTGGAAAAGAATCACCAGTTCGTGCAGAATCTGAAGCCCTCGAACTTCCGCATTTATGAAGATGGCGTGGAGCAAAAAGTCGAGGGATTCAAGCGCACCGAGGCGCCGATTACGGTGCTGATCCTGATGGAGTATGCGGCGCGCGGCTATTTCTTCAGAGTGGATGCGTTGAATTCCGCGTGGGCGTTTACCGAGCAGTTGCGGCCGCAGGACTACGTGGCCATGATGACGTTCGACTTGAATTCACATATTGTGAGCGATTTTACGCAGGACAAAAAACAGATCATGGAAGGCATCAACGAGCTGGCGAACGAAGTCTGGATGCCGGCCGCATTCCAGGAGACCGATGTCTTCGATGCGCTGAACGAGGGGTTGGACCGGATGTCGCGCATTGAGGGCCAAAAGTACATTCTGCTGGTTGCTTCTGGTGTGGACACCATGTCGAAACTGGACCTGGATCAGATTTTGAAGCGGGTGAAGGCGACGCGCGACACGACGATCTTTACCGTTTCGACGGGTGGATTCTTCGAGACGATGCGCGGGGAAAGTATTACCTACCTGCAGGCAGAGAATCAGATGAGGACCTTTTCCGAACTGACGGGCGGGATGCACTTTGAGCCGCGGTTCGTGGGCGAGCTGCCGGACGACATGAAGGCAATCAACGAGAACATCCGAGCCAAATACGAGTTGGTGTACCACCCGACGAATGCAAAGCAGGACGGGTCCTATCGCAAGATTCGAGTGGAACTGGTGGACGACGAAGGCCAGCCGCTGCGCATGCAGGATGAGAAGCACAAGCCGTTGAAGTACGACATCATTGCGCGTGATGGATACCGCGCGAAGCAGGAAGTGGAGTAGTTCAAAATCGGGTCCGTTTCGGAATGTGGTGCGAAATTGTGACTTGATGAAGTGCCTGTGACTCCTGTCACCCGGGCGCAACGCTACCAGCCCATAAGATGACGAGCGTGAGGCACGCAGTGAGCGCGGCCGCGATAGATTTGCGGATGCGCGGGATGCGGACCGCGCAAATTCTTAACCCTGGAGACTGGAATGGGATTGGTTCCGATTATGTGGGCTGTTTGGGGTGTGTCCTTCGTCTTTATGGCCGGCGTAACTATTTTTGCCGCGAGAGTCGGACGGAATGAGGAGGCGCAGATTTATCTGGCCGAGTCTTCGAACCGAGTGAAGTCCGATCAGGATGCCATCCTGGAGCGGGTGAACAAGATTCGACCTGTAAAGAAGATCGCATTGGTGCTTGTGGGAGTGATGACTTTGGTCGTGGTCGGGTACTACCTCTTCGATATCTTTCATCAGTTTTGAAGTCAGAGAGCCGACTTGCGGCGGGATACGACAGCGGGCGCGATGATGCGCATTTCGTTGCGCGATGGCCGGGCGTGCGAGGCCGAAGAGGCCCCGCACGCCGAGCAATGCGACCGCTCTACTAAATGAGGTGAAGCTGGAGAAGAATATCGTGGACGTAATATGCGATGACGATGACGGTCATGCCGACGACGAGCCAACGGGCGATGCGGACCATCGGCTCGACCTTGGCTACTTTAGAAGTGATGACTGCCTGTTCCGCCTGCTCCTGCGAAAACGAATCGTCGAGGAAGATCTGGTCCTCTTCATTCTTGGTCAGGCTGGAGCGGTAGATGTATAGGGCTGCCGTAATGAGTGCAAATGCCGACCAGATGATCCACATCACAATTGAGACAAGAGTCATAGTCCACCTCGGAACGAATTCCGGTCCCAGGAACGGCGGGGTCGTGGGGAATTGCGGTCTCGCGGCCAGAGGGGCCCTTACGGGAGTCATCATAGTCCCAATTGGGTGAAAAAGGGAACCTCCGTGGTTTGGGGCGAAGCGGAAAACTCACCTTTGGGAGGGGAGGATTCCCTTGCGTCGCGGCGGGAGGCGGTGCATCTAATGGGATGTGTACCGAAAGTGGGGCTTGTGCGAGCTTTCGCTGAAAGGTACAGTACAAGGAGAGCACGAACCTTAAGTCAGCGAGGGAGAGTTCATGGCCACAACAACAGTAGCACCAGCCGAGGAAACCGTTAAGAAAGCGCCACTTATGTTGACACCGCAGGCGATTGCCAAGGTGCGCGAGATTATGGCCACCCAGGACCCGCTGCCGGCCGGGCTGCGCATTGGCGTGGTGGGAGGGGGCTGCTCGGGCTTCCAATACTCGATGGCTTTTGAGAACCAAGGCGGGATGATGGATAAAGTCTTCGATTTCGAAGACTTAAAAGTATTCGTGGACGCGACCTCGCTAATGTACCTGAACGGCTGCACCGTGGACTATGTCGAGACGCTGGAAGCAGCGGGATTCAAGTTTGACAACCCCCAGGTGAAGTCGACCTGCGGATGCGGTTCGTCGTTCCAGGCGTAAGAGGCAGGGACCAGGGACTCGGAAGACAACAAAGGCTCGCCGGAAACGGCGGGCCTTTTGTGTTTGTGGGGCGGACGAGTTGCGCTATTGCGGGGTGGTGTCGGCGGCCCGGAGCTGGAGTTTCTGGTGGCCCGGTGGGTGGGGTGGAACCGAAAGTTGGCGTACTCGCGGGTGTGGTGGTGCTGGTCCCGGGTTGGCCATTCAGCCCGGTGCTGCCGCCGCCGATCATCTTCAAGTCGGAGAGCGGGTCGTAGGTGAACTCCCACTCGTTGTAGTGATTCTTCTTTTTGTAAACCAGGATCGATTGCTTGGGGCTGGCTGGCTCGAAGCCGATGATGCCGGCCCCGCCGATGATTGGGCCGCTGGAGCCGGAGGTTGAGCTGGTTGATGAAGTGGCAGAGGATGTGCCGCCGGTGGTCCCGGCGCCGCCCCGTCGTGTTTCCAGGACTATCGGACGGGTTGCCGGTTGTGCCCGATCCGCTTGTCGGGGAGATCTGATCGTTGCTGATGTCGGACGAGCCTGAGCTGAAGCCTCCGCTGGAAAAGCCACCGTTTGAGGAGCCGCCCGAGGTTTGCGTTCCCTGCAAGCCGCCGCCGCTTGGGCCGATGCCGGCGAGCGTAGACGCATTGCCGGCGAGGGGCTGGCCGAAGAAGCCCATGGCAGTGGGAGTCTTGTTCTGGCCGAACGCAATGGGCTTCCAGTCGTCCTGGCCGGTCATGGGATCGATGTATTTCTTGCGCAGGAAGCGAATGTCGTTGGTGTTGACGAGGGCCTCAACGTTGGGTGGATAGGCGTGGAATTTGCGGTAATAGAGCTGAATGGCGCGGCGGTATTGCATGCCGCGATGAAAGGTTTCGAGATCGCGGTCGCGCTGAATGGAGCGGGCCATTTTGGGCGCAGCAACGGCCAACGCGATGACAAGAAGTGCTATGAGGAAGATGGCGATGAGCATCACGTAGCCCTGCTCGGAGTCAGGAGTGGGTTTCCGCGTGAGAGTGGGTTCCCCGGTCCCCAAGTGCGAGGGACCGGGGGCACCCGGAGAAGAATGAAGTGCGCGACGAATTGGAGAAGCGGGGATCATGGAGATTCGGAGTTTTGAAGTATCTACAGTCATTGCGATGCAATACTGATCGTTTGCGTGTTGTTGTATGCGAGGTCGGTGACTTCAACGTTGAGGGGGCGGATGACGCCGATCTTGTAGCGATGGTCGACGATGTCGCCGGTTCTAGCCATGAAGATGTCGTCCCCGTGCATGAAGAAGGCTTTGAGATCCTTGTGCTCGTCCTGAGAGTAGCCGAAGTAGCGTAGATCGATGGACGGAGGCTTGGGCGGCGCTGGTGGAAGATTCTGCGCAGCCGCGGGGCTGCCGTTGGGGCGCACCGGCGCGATGGGCTTGGGAATGGCGATGGGGACGGACTCGGCGGAGAAGATGTTGCGGCCGGAGCCGGAGTATTCGACATCTTCGCTCTGGGCCAGCTTGTCGAAATGCAGTGAGGGATCGATGCCGGCATTCGTGAGGCGTTGGGCTTCGTTGCCTGAAGCAGCAGTTGCGACGGGCGGCGTCCCGGACCCGGCAGGAGGGTTCTGTAGCGTGGGCGCGACCGGTGCAGATCCAGAGTCGCTCGGCGAAGAGGACCCGAAGAACATGTGAAAGACCCAGACGCCGCAAATCAGCAGAACGACTCCGAGCACGCTGGCCAGAATGACCTGGCGCTTGTTTTCGGTGCCGAGAGCGAGAGCCATGGTTATTCGCCCTCCTTGCCCGACAGGGATGCGGCGGGAGATTCGTCGCCTTTGGATGGAGCCATGGGCAGACCGCTGGCTTCGGCGTCGGCGGGACGCAGCCAGGTGGAGACGCGAAGTCGAAGATTGACCAGGCCGCCCTGCTGGCCGGTGAGCGACATGCCGCGAATGATGAAGAAGATCCGATCGCGCTCCAGGGCATTGATGAAACGCATGATGGAGGGATAGTCGCCGCTGATGCCCGCGTCCATGGAAATCTCGGTGAGTTCGACGCCGGGTTTCTCCTGCGCGTACTGCACGCGCGAAAGGCGGACGCCGGATGCGACTGCCAATTCGCCGATGCGGGTGGATATGACGGAGTAGTCGGAAGGGATACGCTTCTTGTAGAAAGCGTCGATCTGCTCGCGCGTTTTCTGGACGCGCTGGTCGAGGCCGTGGAGGGGAGCGGTCTGAATTTCGAGAACCTTCAACTGAGTCTGCTTGCCGGCGAGGACCTCGCTGGAACGGCTGTTCATGGCGGCCCAATCGAATCCGAGGCGAACGGCAAGAAATATGGTGAGAACGAGGAGAACCGCAAAGCCCGCGATATGCCAGGTAAGAGGCGATGTCAGCCTTTCGCGGAAGGTTGAAGGAGTTCCGTTCGCGCTCATTGCGGCCCTCCATGCGAGGGCCCTGTGTAGGGTTGGCGCTCGCTACCTTGCGGGACGGCGGGATTCCGGCGCACATGTTTGGGGTTGGGGTAGCCAAGAGGGATGGTCGAATCGGCATGGTGCGTCGATCTGGCGGCGATCCGCTCGGCGTTGGCTCGCGCTTCGAGCAATGTGGGCGGATTGTATTCAGCGAGGAGATCGAAGTCGAAACGGTTGGAGATGCTGATGGGCTCCTGGCGCTGCGAGGGGTTGTTGCTGGACTCGGCGTTTTCGCCGGTGATGCGCGGCTGAAGGAATCGGCGGGATTGCTCGAGATTAGCGACGAGATTGTCGGCCTTGTCGCGGGGACCGACGACGCGAACATGAACGGTGATGTGACCGTCAGGGGCGCGGACGGGCTCGATGGAGGTGACTTGCACGCCAGCGGGAAGAACGGTCTCCATGGCTTCCATAGCGAGGGTCCATGAGAAGGCTTTGGCATCGAACAGCTCGTTGAGAGCCTGGGCCTGGATGAGCACGCGGGCATTTTCGGGGCGGTGCATCATGGTGACGGCTGCGGATCGCTCGGCCTGGACGCGGGCGATCCGGCCGTCGAGTGAGTGCTCAAGAGCGCGGGACGCCTCGGCCTGGCGGTCGAAGAGATGAAGGCCCAGAAAAAAGAGGAGACACAGCGCGGCGAGCGCAGCCATGGCAATGCGCAGGCGCTTGAGCGCGGGACCGATGTTGGCGTAGGGGCGGGAGGCGAGATTGAGAGTGACTTTCATTCGATCAATTCGCTCCGGCCAGCGCGCCCGCGACGCCGGCAAAACAGGTTTGAGGAAGCGCGGTCATGGCCCCTTCTTCGGGACGCGATGCCCATTCGACGACGGAGAGATCGGGATCGCCGATCGAGGCGGCGAATTCAGCGGGATCCTGAACTCCGGCGTAGTGAAGGGTGCGGGGGCGCGAGCCGAGCTTGTCTTCAAAGTAGGCGGAGGCGACCGCGATGCTGCGCTGAATCTCAGCGACACGGTGCGCGGAGTCTTCGGGAAGGTCGAGGGTGCGATAGAGAAGGAGCTCCTGACCCGTGGAGATCGTGGTGGTGATGGCGTGCGCGCTGAGATTGGCGGCCATAATGGCTTCCATGGATTCAAACGATTCGAGCGCGGCGAGCGAGGAGGAGAGAACAGCTCCGGGCTCGTAGCCGGCAGCGCGAACGGCGGCCTCGTACTCGGCGAGGATGGGGCCGGGGACGACGGCGGCCAGAACTTTCCATTCAGATAGGTTCTGCGAAAGCACCTGATAGCTGACGCCAGCGTGCTCCACTTCAAAGGGCACCATCTTGCGCAGGCGGAAGCGGACGACGGGAAGGGCTTCAGCGGGTTTGGCGGGAAGGGAATCGAAGTCCAGGACGAAAACGCGGACGAGCGTGTCGGGCAGGACGACGGTAACGGAGCGCGTGCGGGGCGAGATTTCGTCGAGGGCGGAGCGAATCGCGGTGGCGACGGCCTCCGGCGCGCGCAGATTGGGCTCATCGATGCCGGGAACTATGGCGCCGGGTGACAGTGGAACGAAGGCGTAAACATTGCCCTGCGCCGGCTCGGACGCGTGGCGACGGCCGCGTGCAGCAGGGCGCGCAGCGGCGAGCACACCTTCAGGCGAGATCTCAATGGCAGCGGGCGGACGGCCGGCAGTCTGGGCGACGCTGCGAATTTTGCTGAACATCTGGGGCACTATCGTGAAGCCTCAATAAATGTAACCTTGTTGATCTCTTTGAGTGTAGTGACGCCGCGGCGAACGCGCTCGATGGCCGACTCCCGGAGAAAGCTCATGCCTTCCTTTTGCGCCTGCCGGCGAATTTCGGAGGTCGGTTTCTTGGCAAGGATGATCTCGCGGATGGTGTCAGTGAGGTCGAGCAGCTCGTGGATGGCGGTGCGGCCGCGGTAGCCGGTGCCGCCGCACTCCATGCAACCGGAGCCCTCGCGGAAGTCGAAGTCGCGCCACTCAGCGGGATCCATGCCGCTCGCTATAAGGATCTCGTCGTTGTAATGAACGGTGTGGCCGCAGTATTCGCAGACGGTGCGCACGAGGCGCTGAGCCAGAATGCAGTTGAGCGCGGAGACGAAGTTATAGGCTTCGACGCCCATATTAAGGAAGCGGCCGAGGACGTCGACGACGTTGTTGGCGTGGACGGTGGTGAAGACGAGGTGGCCGGTGAGCGCGGAGTTGATGGCGATCTGCGCGGTTTCCTGGTCACGGATTTCGCCGACGAGGATTTTGTCGGGATCGTGGCGGAGGATGGAGCGCAGGCCGCGAGCGAAGGTGAGGCCTTTCTTTTCATTGACGGGAATCTGCGTGATGCCGCGAATCTGGTACTCGACCGGATCCTCAATGGTGATGATCTTGTCTTCGTCGCTCTTGATCTCATTGAGCGCGGCGTAGAGGGTCGTCGTTTTGCCGGAGCCGGTGGGGCCGGTGACGAGCACCATGCCGTAGGGCTCGCGAATGTAGCGGCGGAAGCGGCGGAGATCCTCTTCAGCGAAGCCCACGACGTCGAGCGTGAGGTTCTTGAATTTTTCACTCATCGACTCTTTGTCGAGGACGCGGAGGACGGCATTTTCGCCGTAAATCGTCGGCATGATGGAGACGCGGAAGTCGATGAGGCGGTTCTTGTAACGAACGCGGAAACGGCCGTCCTGCGGGACGCGCTTTTCGGCAATGTCAAGCTCGCTCATGATCTTGATGCGGCCGAGAATGGTGCCGTGGTGCTCGCGGGCGATGGGGGCCAGAGCTTCCTGGAGGACACCGTCAATGCGGTACTTGACGTGAACCGAGTCATCGTAGCTCTCGATATGAATGTCGGAGGCGCGGCGCTCAAGTGCGGTAAAGATCGTTGTGTCAACGAGGCGGATGATGGGGCTGATGTCTTCCGTGTCGCTGGTGAGCTTCTCGATGGAGATGTTTTCGTCGGAGTTTTCGTCGCCCGTGAGCACGTCGAAGGTGAGTCCTTCGCTGGCTTCGTCGAGGACGCGCTGCGACTGCTCGGTCTTCTTGAGGAGATCGGTGATCTGCGAAAGGGTTGCGACGCGGGCGGTGATGCGCGAACCGAGGAGGCCGGCGATCTCATCGAGGACCATGAGGCGCGAGGGGTCGCTGACGGCGATGATGAGCGTGTCAGGGGTCAGCTCAATGGGGACGAAGTTGTAGCGGAACATGAGCTCGACGGGAACGGTGCGCAGGAGCTCGTGCTGAATTTTGAAGTTCTTGAGGTCGACGAACTCGGCGTGATAACGGCGGGCGAGGGCTTCGGCGTTGGCACGCTCGTCGACGCGCAGATCCGGGCTGCCGGGAGCGGGAAGCGTAACGACGTTGGATTCGGCCATGGTGAAAACCCTCCTGAAGATCGAGCAGCTACATCCCGGTGGACTGCCCGAGCGAGAAGATGGGCAGATAGAGCGAGATGAGAATAAAGACGACGACACAACCCATGACGATAAGAATGGCAGGCTCAATGAGCGCGAGCGCGGCGGCGAGCGCGGTGGCCACATCATCCTCAAAAAACTCGGAAACGGAGTTGAGCATTTGGGGCAGCGCGCCGGTTTGTTCGCCGACGGCGATCATCTCCGACGCGAGACTGGGGAAGACGCCGGTTTTGATGAGAGAGTCGGCGAGACTTTTGCCTTCGCTCACAGTGGTGATGGACGACTCGACGGCTTTGGAGACGCGGCGCGAGGAGATGGAGCGCGAAGCGGTTTCAAGCGACGGCACGAGCGGCAAGCCGCCGGTGAGCAATGTGGACAGGGTGCGCGCGAAGAGAGCCACCTGATACTTGAGCCAGATTTTGCCGAAGACCGGCATTTTGACGCGAACGGCATCGACAAAGTCACGGCCGCGCTCGGTGATGGCGAAGCGGTAGAAAGCGGATGCGGCAATCACCACGCCCAACGCGAGCCAGATGAAGTTGTGCTGCATCCACTGGCCGAAGTGCAGGAGGTCAACCGTGAGCGCCGGGAGCTTGCTGCCGAGCTGGTCATAGAGCTTGGCGAACTGCGGAATGACGACGGTGAACATGAAAATAAGCAGGCTAAAGACGAGAACCAGCAGCACGCTGGGGTAAATGAGGGCGCCGACAAGCTTTTTGCGCAGAGCCAGGGCGACCTTCTGGAAACTGACGTAGCGATCGAGGACTTCGGTAAGGTTGCCGGAGCGCTCGCCGGCGAGCAGCGTCGTGGTGTACATAATGGGGATGCCGCTTTGCGCTTCAAAGGCGGCCGAGAGCGCCTCACCACGCTTGACGCGGCTGGCGACGTCATCCAACTGGCTGGAGAACGCGGCTTGTTTCTGGATTTTGCCGAGCATCTGAATGGAGCCGAGGATGGGCAGGCCAGCACGGATGAGGGTGAGGAATTGCTGGTTGAAGATAAGGAAGGGCTCAAGCTTGACCTTGCGCCGAGAAAGACCCAGGCTGCCGCGGGCGCGGATAGAAAAGACGTGGTAGCCGGCGTGAGAGAAGCGGGCGCGCAACTCTTCGGCCGTGGCCGCGGATTGAACCTGCTCCTGCACGTGGCCACGCTCATCGGCCAACTTGATTACGAACTCTGCCATAGCTCCGCTTGTCCGTTGGGAAGGATTGGCCTTCCCCGGGCATATTTCTCAAAATTCAGGGTACCAGCTTGAGCGGTCCCGCAGTAGTTTTAGCCATTGCAGGCCTCGGTGCAGGGTGGATTTTTCTTAAGGGAAAATCCACTTGGCCTTCACGGCTTCAGGACACAGCAACTGCCGGACCGCTGTTACGCTGCCAGTTCTCGTAAGGGATAGACGCGAAAGGGGGTGGCAACGCTCGGGGGTGACCATTTGCGCTCCAGATTCGCTGCCGCACCGGGATTTCGCCGCACATTTTCGTTGAAGCTGTATTCTGAATTCGCTCCATTCCGCGGTTGAGTCACGAAACGCGACAGGGCGGTGTGAACGATGGACTGGGCGATCAAAGAAAAAGCGATCAGGGTAAGAGGCGGCGCGAGGTTCGGACGCGGGTTGGCCAAGCGCTCGAAGTGGCTGACCGGGGTGATTCCGCTCTTCGCGGTGGGCGCGGCGCTGATTCCGACAGTTTTGATTCCGGCGCTGCACGGTCGGCAGCACGCCGCGGTGGTTACGCC
Source organism: uncultured Acidobacteriaceae bacterium (assembly GCA_963813015.1). Taxonomy (GTDB): domain Bacteria; phylum Acidobacteriota; class Terriglobia; order Terriglobales; family Acidobacteriaceae; genus Telmatobacter. Next base: position 75,613 of record CAWEXN010000001.1, on the reverse strand, counting down.
GTATCCCCACGACCTGGCGCAGGTGAGCTTTGCCGTGGCGGGGGACGTAATTCCGCACGAGGCGGTGAAGCAGTCGGCTGCAGCGGCGGGTGACGGCGAGCAGGGGTGGGCGGCGCAATTCAGCGACGTGTCGGACGTGTTTGAGGGTGCAGATTTCGGATTCGTGAATCTGGAGACGCCGGTAGCGCCGGAAAACTCGCATGGGACGAAGGCGTTCCTGTTTGACGTGCCGGTGGAGCTGCCTGAGGCACTGAAGGCGAGCGGAATCAAGATTGTGTCGTTCGCGAACAACCATGTGATGGACCAGGGATGGGCAGGGTTCAAAGAAAGCCGCGAACACCTGAAGGAGGTGGGGCTGTTGTTCGCCGGCACAGCGGACAATGCGGCGACGGCATGGCAGCCGGTGATCACGGAGGCGAACGGGATCAAGGTGGGTTGGCTGGGGATGACGCGCTGGCTGAATGGAAACCGGAATCCGGACAAAGACGATCAGCCGCATGTGAACTTCTATCCATATCCAGGCGAATCCAACGGCGCGCCGGGAGCGGATGAGGCGACGGTGCTGGCGGCGGTAAAGGCGGCGAGGGCACAGTGCGATCTGCTGGTGGTAAGCGTGCACTGGGGGATCGAATACGCTACGGCGCCGCGGCCGGAAGATGTGGACCTGGCGCACAAGATGCTGGAGGCGGGAGCGACGGTGATTGTGGGCGGGCATCCGCACGTGCTGCAGCCGATCGAGACCTACCAGACGCAGGATGGGCGCGACACGGTGATTTTCTATTCGATGGGGAATTTTCTGTCGAATCAGTCGCGGAGTTATGTGGAGGGGCTGAATCCGGACTCGAATGGCGAGCCGAGAGACGAGATGATCGGATTGTTTTCCGCCGTGAAAAGAGATTACGGGCCGGCCGGCGTGCGGGTGGAACTGGGACATGTGGGAGTTCTGCCGGTGTGGGAGGACAATAACCGCAACGCGCTGGCGACGGGGCTCGAAAAGAAGCCCGTGATCAAGCCGGTGCTGATCGACCGCGAGATTCCGGCGCTGGAGGCGCGGCTGGATGCGCTGAATAAGGCTGCGGGATTGAACACGACGAATGTCGCCGCGCCGGTGGGCGGCCCGAATGCCGAGGTCGAACCGGGCGCGAATGCCGCGACACAGGGACCTGGGAGCGCGGGGCTGACGGCCGATCAGAAGAAGGAATTCATCGGCGTCACGAAGCGGCTGAAGCTCTTGATAGACCGGCGGGCGCAAATTCTGGCGCGAGTGGGCGATGACTACGTGGTGGCGCCGCCGAAGCTTCCCGCGAAACCGTGACGGACGGCGACGATGCAGATGCCGGAATCGGAAAACCTGCGGCAGCAGAAACGAGGGACGGGCGCCTTCGCGTGGATCCTCGGGCTGCTCATGGTTCCTTTCCTGTTTATTGGCGCGTGTTTTGCGGCGCCTTATGTTCTCGTGATGCGATGGCGGCAGCAACGCCGCGAGGACAAGCTCAAGTCTCTGATGAAATCGCAAGGAAGGTTTATGGGGTGGGCGGAGTTCCAGCGAACGATGCGGGAATCAGGAGGCACCTGCATCGAAGAGCGATTCTCAGCGAAAGGCCCGGTCCGGTTCTGGTGGACGCAGGAGAATGTCTACAGCGAATCGCCACATGCAATCATCGACTGGTTTACGATGCGCAAGGGCGGCCGGTTTGTGCCGTTTGTTCTGTGGTGCCGCGAGCGCTATACGAGAGCGGACGGGGGCAGCGCCATCATGGTGGAGACGTGGGGCGTGCCAAAGAAGGAGATCTACGCGCTGTGGGCGGAATGCCGGCCGGAGTCACAAAAAGCGCGATGGATTGAGGTTGCGCCGCCGGAGATTATACCCAGGGACTCCAGTCAGTAGCCGTTTGCGACGAGCCACGCTTCGGTCAAATCGAATTCGGGTTTCTTCCCGGACTGCATCTGCATAGCGGCAAGCTTGACCAGCACATCAGCCTCGATGTTCAAGGGCGCGCCGACTTTGAGCGTGTGGAGATTGGTGCGCCAGTAGGTGAGGGGCAGGATGGCGATGGAGATCTCGCCGTTGTTGAAGTCGGCGATGGTGAGGCTAATGCCTTCAACAGCGACCGAGCCTTTGTGAACCATCCACTGACGCACATTTTCGGGGACGCGAACCTTGAGGGTCCAGTCGGTGGTCTGGCGGTCGAAGCTGCGGACTGGAAAGCGGGACGACGGGATCGAGGAGCGGTGAGAACGCCTGTACCGTCGACGTGGCCCTGAACGATGTGGCCGCCGAGTGGACTGCCGGCGGCGGTGGGCAGCTCAAGATTGACGCGTGCGCCGGGAGCGAGAGACCCGAGCGAAGTGCGGTCGAGGGTTTCCTGTGCAAGGTCGGCGTGGAAGTAGGTGGGATCGGGATCGAGGGCGGTGAGACAGACGCCGGAGACTCCGAGCGAGTCACCTTCGCGCAGCCGAGAGGCGATGCCGAGAGCTTCGACTGTGATGCGGCGAACGCCACCGCGATCGGTGAGGCTGACGAGCGTTCCGGTCTGCTCGATGATGCCTGTGAACATGGGTTGATTCTAGGGAGCGAGCCACCCCTGCGACAAGGACCTGTCGCCCCCCCGCTTCGCGACCCCGGCAGGGAGCGAGGGTGCAAGGGACTAAGGGACTGAGGGGCGCTGGCGTGGCGGGGGGATCAGAACTTGATTGCGACACCCTTCTCGCACATATCGCCGAAGAGGGAGAGAAGATTGGTGATCCCGAGTAGCTCGCGGACCTGTTTGCCGAGATTGATGAGCTCGAGGCAGGAGCCGCCTGATTTAGCCGATGCGTAGAGGCGAACGAGAGTGCCGAGTCCCATGCTGTCGACCGAAGTGAGGTCAGTGAGGTCGAGGATGATCCGCTTGTGATCGGGAATGAGGGGATGGACCTTGGCATAGAGGGCGGCGCAGGCCCCGGAGTAGAGCCGGCCGTGGCAATGGACGAGAGCCGTCGAGCCTTTGCTCTCGACTTCAAGGGTGAAAGAGTGCGAAGCCGCTGCCTGGGGCATTGAGGGTTTCCTTGACTTGGAATGCGAGGGAAGAAGCGCTGCGGATGATTGTCTCATGGAAACAGGGGTCAGGTGTCAGGGACCAGTGACCAGAGAACAGGGACACTGAGGCTAAACATTCAGATTCGGCGATCGACTCAGTCCAGTGATCGCGGGCAATCATCCCACGCGCCGGAACCTCAATGCCTGGTAGGGGCGCCCGGTGAGCTTGATCTTTGCGTTTCCTTCAAAGGTTCCGGAAATCGGGCTTATTTTCATCTCCCAAGGATCGATATACTCGGCGGTGAACTTTCCCTCAGGCAGAGGAAACTCATAAAAGAGTGGCTGATGGAGATCGAAATAATAGAGGCCCTCCTGCTTTTTGGTTCCGGTTGAATCGAGGCTCCAGGCGTTCAAGTAGTAAGGATCGGCCTGAGCTTTGAGCCCGGTACCCTTCGCATCTTTGCCTGCCGCGATGGAGGTCTCTTCCACGAGCTTTCGCAGGAAACTGATTCGTTGAGGGCTGGTGCCATGGAGCTTGCCACCATGAGACCACCAGATGACCGGCGTGCTGTTTTCATTCAGATCCGAAAGCGGCGAGTCTGCGTCAAGATATGTCTCTCCGTGGGTTACATAGCAGCCGGCAATGACACCGAGCCAGAAACGGCGCACCATTTCCGGCCCGGAGAGATTTCCCCAGCTGCGATTGAGGTTTCCCTCGTACTGCACCTCGTCAAAGCAGATGGGCTTACGCCACGCCTCCAGCCATTCGGGGGCAGAGTCGAATTTCGCGGTCTGGAGACTGGCGTGAGTTACCCACGGCAGAGCGTAGTCATACATCGTGTTCCCGTAGTGAATCGAACGAAGATGCGACACCGGGTCGTCCTGTTCGACGATATGGAAGAAGCGATCGAAATCCTGACGCGACTTGGCCCTCATAAAGTCCCACTCGTTGGCCAGCGACCACCAGATGTTTCGATAGGCCGACATGCGCGCGAGTACATAGCGCAGATAGCGGTCGTCATCGCCGGCAGCCATCGTTGAGTAGCCCCAGCGATCGTATGGGTGGAAGAGGATCAGGTCGGCTTCAATATTCATCTTGCGCAGCTCGGCGATGCAGTCTTCAATATGCGCAAAGTAGGCCGGGTTCGGGCGCGTGAAGTCGCTCTTGCCTTCTGCATCGCGCTCGAAGGGATAGAGCGCCGGCTCATTGTGGTTGTATTCGTAACTCTTGGGAAAGACGCACATGCGGATTTTGGTGAACGGGGCTGAAGCCAGCGTCCGCAAGGTTTCCTGCTGGATAGCCTCCGTCTGGTTCACCCAGGCGTAGCAGGTGGTTCCGAAGGGGAAGAACGGCGTTCCGTCCGCATAGGCAAAGTGCTGGGTGTTGCAGACTCCGACCGGGCCATGTGCGCCGGCGAGAGCCGCTGCGCAGGTGAAGGCGCCGGTCTTTCCGGAAAGCGCAGTCGCATTGCTGATGGTGGTGTAGGCCCAGTCGCCCTCGGTGTCCGGCATGAAGCGAATTTTATAGACGCCATTGCCGTCGTAGAACCCGTTCACCTTCACCGTGCGGTGCTCTAGAGAAAATGTCGCTGCAAGCTGAACATCAGTAAATGGATTTCCGCTGGACGGCCCGGTCAGGGCCAGCTCAAACACTTCCCAGCGCGGCACGAGCGAGTGATTGTCTTCTGCTTTAGGCTCCTCAGCCAGTGAGGCTGTAGCGGTGGCGAGTGCAGCCAGCGAGCATGCCGAGCCCATCTTCAACATCTCGCGACGATTGATTCCGGTCATAGTGAGGTCGCTCTCTCTGCGGATTTCGAGTTGAGTTGGCCGATCGAGCGAACGAAGGCCCTTCCACCGGTCTCAACAACGCCTCCGCAGCATAGCGCGCAAGCACGGGGCCCGACAACAAGGCGGGTTCGCGCGGGGTGCATCGATGTCGTGACGTGGGGCGAGATACGAAGCTTTGGCGGACTAGTCGCTCGCCGCGGCTTCTTCGGGGGCGGTTGCGGCGGCAAATGCGGGACTGCTGGTGAGGGCGCGCCAGGCGAGAAGAAGTTTCAACCGCCAGCGCAGGATCATGCCGAAGGCAAGCAGATAAAAGAGAGCGCCGGTTTGCTCAAGCGTGAGGAAGCGGTCGAAGAAGCCGCGGGCCAGGTAGCGCACGACGGCCAGAGCGACAATGACGGCAAAAAACGCGCTCGACCGCTTCATCATGATGACGCCGTTCTGCAGATGGAGGTCGGAGGTGAGGAGCAACGGATAGGCGAAGATGACGGCGCCGATGAAGAAAGCGCCGAGACCCCAGGTCCATGGGACCCGAAACGCGGGAACAATGAACATGCAGAAGCCGGTGGCCATGCCGAGAGGCGGCATCACGATTTTCCTCAGGGTCACGGCGCTGCGACCCTCGCGAATGCGCCAGGCGAGCACGCCGGCAAGACCGATGAGTGAGACAACAGCCGTGATGAGGGGAGTGGAGTGCATTTGGATTTGCGTTTCCGTTCGTGCTTTGCGTTAGGTTTCAGGCAGGGCGACTCCGATTCGGGATTGAGGGGTCGGAGCCGAGCTTATCTAAATTATAGAACGCGTGAAGGTGCGGACGGTTTCACGGGGTCTGCGCGGGCGGCCACGGGTCGCGAAGGAGAGAGCTGAGGCCGAGGTCGTCGCCATAGCGCTCGACCTCGACTTCGGTCATGTGGACGAAGCTCGGCAGGCCTTTGAAGGCGGGAACGGCGTCGGAGCCCATGATTTGGGGAGAAACGAAGAGGTGAAGGCGGTCGACGAGGCCGACGGCGAGGAAGGCCGTGTTGAGCCGAGTACCCGTCTCAGTGAGAAGCGTGAGGACGCCTTCCTCGCCGAGTTTGTCGAGAACTTTCTCGAGCGGAACCCGGCCTGCATCCGCAGGAAGCACTTCGACGCGGACGCCACGGCTCTCAAGATCGCGGATGCGAGCTTCGTCATGGGAGACGGTGAAGATGACGACGTCTTGGTGGGCGGTCGAAATGAGCTTGCAGTCGAGGGGCATGCGCAGAGCGGAGTCGAGGACGATGCGCAGCAGCGGGCGGCAGCGGCGCAGGCCACTGCGATCGGTCATCAAGGGGTCGTCGGCGAGAACGGTGTCGACGCCGACCATGGTGGCATCGGCGGCCCAGCGGAGGGGTTGAACGGCGGCGCGGGCAAGTTCGCTGGTGATCCAGTAGGGCGCGTGGGGCGTTTGCTGTGCGGGCGGCGGCGCAATGCGCGCGTCGAGGGTCATAGCGACCTTCATGAGGACGAAGGGGCGGTGGTTCTGGATCCAGCGAGCAAAGCCCTCGTTGAGGCGGCGGGCTTCAGCCTGACACGGGCCGACCGTGACCTCGATTCCTGCGGCGCGAAGTGCTTCAAGGCCGTGGCCGGCGACGGCGGGATTGGGGTCGATGGTGGCAGCGACGACGCGGCCGAGGCCAGATTTGATGAGCGCATCGGTGCAGGGCGGCGTGCGGCCGGTGATCGAGCAGGGCTCGAGCGTGACGTAGGCCGTGCCGCCGTGAACGCGATCGCCGGCGTGCGCTGTGGCCTCGCGGAGGGCAACGATTTCGGCATGGTCAAGGAGATCGTACTCGTGCCAGCCCTCGCCAACGACCTGGCCGGCCCGGTCGAGAATGATGCAGCCCACGGCGGGGTTGGGCGAAGTGACACCGATGCCGCGGCGCGCGAGTTCGAGGGCGCGGCGCATCCAGTGGAGGTCGAGATCGGAGAATTGGTCAGGGGCGCTCATCTTATTCAAGCAATGAATCAACAAATTCCGTCGGCGAGAACTCTAGCAGATCGGTCATCTTTTCGCCCACGCCGACGAAGCGGACGGGGAGCGAGAGCTCTCGGGCGATGGCGACGGCGATTCCGCCTTTGGCGGTGCCGTCGAGCTTGGTGAGCAGAATGCCGGTAACGCCGGCGGATTGGGTGAACAGGCGAGCCTGCTGGAGGCCGTTCTGTCCTGTCGTCGCGTCCATGACAAGAAGGACTTCATGCGGCGCGCCGGGGACGAGGCGTGCGGCGGTGCGGCGCATCTTGTCGAGCTCATCCATGAGGCCGGTTTTGGTGTGCAGGCGGCCGGCGGTGTCGACGTAAAGATCGAGAATCGACCGGGATTTGGCGGCCGTGATGGCGTCGAAGAGGACGGCTGCGGGGTCGCCACCAGGCCGCGTCTTGATCATCTCGACGCCGGAGCGCTGGGCCCAGATTTCAAGCTGTTCGATCGCGGCGGCGCGAAAAGTATCCGCAGCGCACAGGAGAACCGAGCGGCCCTGCGCGCGGGACCACGCGGCGAGCTTGCCACTCGAAGTGGTTTTGCCGGTGCCGTTGACGCCGACGAGAAATGTGACTTTAGGGGGCGCGGCCGGCTGAGAGATTTCGTGTTGCGGGGCACTAAGGATTGCGACGAGTTGCTCTTTCAAAAGAGCGCGCAGTTCGGCGCCGCCTTGAATCGCCTGATGGCGGGCGCGATCACGCAGCGCATCGAGGATGGCGGTGGTGGTTGGCACGCCGAGATCGCTCGAAAGGAGAGCGGATTCGAGATTGTCGAGGGCGGACTCGTCGACGGTGCGAGTGAGGGCAGCGAGGTCGGAGATTTTGGCGGAGAAGGACTCGCGCGTGCGCGAGACGGCCTGGCGCAGGCGATCGAAGATTTTTTCTGGCTTTGGAGTAGATTTTTCGGGTTCTGAATTACCAAAAAGCGTGGTGATCATCTTTCTCAGTCTAACGGGAACAGCGGGGTTGGCGGAGTTAGCGGGGCTAGCGGAGCTAATTGCCCGTTCAGGAAGGATGTGCTGGCGTGTCTGCTACTTCGAGGCGTGGACTTGACGCCCATTCAGGCCGGAGTTGTGGCAGTCCAGTGCATGGCAAGGCACGTTCGGCGCGGAACTCGGTGGGATGAGCCGCTCGGTCCGATATTCTGGAGAGGTTCGACGTAAACCCGCGAGAAGAAATGACTAAAGCCTCCCAACATCCGCTCGAAAAGATCATCGAAAACCGGATTGCCATCATTGATGGAGCGACGGGGACGACGATCCGCAACTATGGAATGAAGGAGGCCGATATTCGTGGGGATCGATTCAAGGACGCGAAGAAAGACCTGCTGAATAATGGAGATCTTTTTACGCTGACGCGGCCGGAGCTGGTGGGCGACATTCATCGGCGATTCCTGGAGGCTGGGGCGGACATTCTGGAAACGAATACGTTTGGCGCGACGAGCATTGCGCAGAGCGAGTTTTTTGTCGACGATCCGCGGGAGCGTGGCGGTCGGAAAGATCCGGAATTCTATCAGCGAGTGATCGACGACAAGTTTCTTGGCGATCTGGCATGGGAGATCAACGAGAAATCCGCGCAGCACGGTCGGGAATGGGCGGATCGCGTGGGCAACGCGACGGGGCGTCAGAGATTTGTGGCAGGAGCAATGGGGCCGCTGACGGTGTCGCTTTCGAATTCGCCGGACGCCGACGATCCAGGTTTTCGCGTGGTGACGTTCGACCAGGTAAAGACGGCATACAAACAGCAGGCGCGCGCGCTGATTGCGGGCGGCGCGGATTTGCTGCTGGTGGAAACGATCTTCGACTCGTTAAATGCGAAAGCCGCGCTGGTGGCGATTCGCGAAGTGTTCGATGAGGACGGGCTTGCGGCGAGCGGACGAGAGCTGCCGGTGATGATTTCGGCGGCGGTGGGCCGCGGCGGAGAAACGATGATTTCAGCGCAGACGATTGAGGCGTTCTGGACCGCGGTGCGGCATGTGAAGCCGTTCAGTGTGGGACTGAACTGCTCGCTGGGGCCGGATTTGATGGCGCCATTTTTGCGCGAGCTCGCGGAGAAAGTGGACGTAGCGGTTTCGTGTTATCCGAATGCGGGATTGCCGAATCCGTTGTCGGCAACTGGGTTCGATCTGGGGCCTGACGATATGGCGCGATATCTCAGCGAGTTTGCGCACGAGGGGCTGATCAATCTCGCGGGTGGTTGCTGCGGCAACACACCCGACCATATTGCGGCGATTGCGAGGGCGCTGGATGGCGTTACGCCCCGCAAGCTGCCCGCTGCGGCGACCGCGCAGCCGTGCGGCGTCGAGAGCTACCCCACCCTAGGCGCAAGAACAGAGACGCGCCTAGGACGGGGCACCCAAGTATGAACGCGACTGGCGCAAAGCTCGTGGAATCTCGGCCGCTGCGATTGTCGGGATCGCAGCCGTTCACGCAACAACCTGGAGTCTTCATTCTGATTGGCGAGCGGACCAATGTGGCCGGGTCGCCGAAGTTCGCCAAGCTGATTAAAGAGGGCAAGTACGAAGAGGCCGTTAGCGTGGCGCGGCAGCAGGTTGAGAACGGAGCGAACGTTCTCGACATCTGCATGGACGAAGGGATGATCGACGGCGTGGCCGCGATGACGCGCTACCTGCAACTGCTGGCGAGCGAGCCCGAGGTGGCGAAGGTCCCATTCATGATCGACTCCTCAAAGTGGGAGGTGATCGAGGCCGGACTGAAGTGCCTGCAGGGCAAGGGCATTGTGAACTCGATCTCGCTGAAGGAGGGCGAAGCGAAATTTCGCGAGCACGCGGCGGCGGTGCTGAAGTATGGCGCGGCGGCGGTGGTGATGGCCTTCGATGAGCAGGGGCAGGCTGCGGGATTCGAAGACAAGACGCGAATCTGCGAGCGGGCCTACAAGATTCTGACGCGCGAGCTGTGCTTTCCGCCGGAAGACATCATCTTCGATCCGAACATCCTGACAGTGGCGACGGGGATGGAGGAACACAACAACTACGGGATGGACTTCATTCGCGCCACGCGGTGGATCAAGGAGAATTTGCCGCATGCGAAGGTGAGCGGCGGCGTGTCCAATGTGTCGTTCAGTTTTCGCGGCAACAACAAGGTGCGCGAAGCCATGCACGCGGCGTTCCTGTATCACGCGATTGCCGCAGGCATGGATATGGGTATTGTGAACGCGGGCATGCTCGAGGTGTATGAGGAGATCGAGCCGGAGCTGAAGGAGCTCGTTGAAGATGTGCTGCTGAACCGGCGGCCCGATGCGACCGAGCGGTTGGTTGAGTTCGGCGAGAGGCTGAAGTTGGCAGGGGCGGCGGGCGCCGGCGACGAGGCGGACGCGAAGAAAGTTGAAGAGTGGCGCAATGGGACGGTGGAGGAGCGGCTGAGCCACGCGCTGGTGAAGGGAATCGACGCTTACGTCGAAGCGGACGCGGAAGAGGCGCGCGCGAAGCTGGGACGGCCGCTCGCAGTGATTGAAGGCCCGCTGATGGACGGGATGGGTGTAGTGGGAGATTTGTTCGGCGCGGGCAAGATGTTTCTACCGCAGGTGGTGAAGTCGGCGCGGGTGATGAAGAAGGCGGTGGCCTACTTAACGCCGTTCATGGAGGCGGAGAAGGCGCAGATGGTTGCGGCGGGCCAGGCGGTGAGGGTCCAGGGGAAGATTGTGCTCGCGACTGTGAAGGGAGACGTCCACGACATTGGGAAAAACATTGTGGGCGTCGTGTTGGCCTGCAACAACTACGAAGTGATCGACATGGGCGTGATGGTTCCGGCAGAGAAGATTCTGGAACGCGCGCGAGAGGTGAGAGCGGATATTGTCGGGCTGAGCGGGCTGATTACGCCGTCGCTGGACGAGATGGTGCATGTGGCGCGCGAGATGGAGCGGCAGGGAATGAAGCTTCCGCTGCTTATTGGTGGCGCGACGACGAGCCGCGCACACACGGCGGTGAAGATTGCTCCACACTATAGCCAGCCGGTGGTGCACGTACTTGATGCGAGCAGGGCTGTGCCGGTGACGACGAGCCTGCTGAGCGAAGAGGGCAAGCCCGAGTTTGTCGCGCAGTACAAGGCGGAATACGACGCGCTGCGCAAGGCGCACGCAGCGCCGCGGCGAGCGGTGGTTGCGCTGGAGACGGCGCGGGCGAGGCGGACGCCGATTGAGTGGCGGGCAGAGGATTTGGCGAGCCCAGAATTTTTCGGCGTGCGTGTGCTGGACGATTTTCCGCTGGCGACGCTGAGAGAGTTCATCGATTGGAGCCCGTTCTTTCACACGTGGGAGCTGAAGGGAGTTTATCCGCGAATTCTTGAGGACGAAAGGCAGGGCGAGCAGGCGCGCCAGATCTTTGCGGAAGGGAATGCGCTGCTGGATCGCATTGTGAAGGAGAAATTGCTGCGGGCGCGCGCTGTGTACGGATTTTTTGCGGCGAATGCGACGGGCGACGATGTTGAGCTGTACACAGATGAAAGCCGGGAGACGGTGCTCACGCGAGTACATTTCTTGCGGCAGCAATCGGACCGCGAGGGGAATGAGCCTTGCCGGTGCCTGGCGGATTTTGTTGCGCCTAAGGAGACGGGGCTCAACGGATTCGATTGGCGCGTTCGCGGTGACGAGCGGGTTTGGGTTGAAGGAATTGTGCGACCAGTTTAGGGCGGCGCACGACGATTACAACGCCATCATGGCAGAGGCGATTGCCGACCGGCTGGCAGAGGCATTTGCAGAATGCCTGCATAAGCGCGTGCGCGAGGAGTGGGGTTACGGGCGCAGCGAAAAGTTGAGCAGCGAAGAACTGATCCATGAAAAGTATCGCGGGATACGACCTGCTCCAGGGTATCCGGCGTGCCCCGATCACACGGAGAAGGGCACGCTGTGGAAGCTGCTCGACGTGAAGAAGAATGCTGGCATCGAGCTGACTGAGTCGTTTGCGATGTGGCCGGGGTCGAGCGTGAGCGGGTTCTATTTGGCGCATCCGGCGAGCCGATACTTCAGTTTGGGCAAGATCGATCGCGACCAGGTGGAAGATTACGCGCGGCGCAAGGAGATGAGCGTGGCTGAGGTGGAACGCTGGCTCGGCCCAAATCTGAATTATGAGCCGGGAGCGTAGCAGCCGCGACCGACCAAGGCGCGAAGATGCGATGCACAGAACGCGGGGCAGGTGCTCCGTGATTTGAGTTAAGTTAGACGACTCAGATTCGCATTTGGCTCTCCCTTCCAAGAACATTCTTTAAATCCTGCGAAACTTTTGAATCCTGCATGGGTTCGTGTGAGTAATCGGGGTTCTTCGTCAACTCACGCCTGGGGAGTGTCTCTCGCCAGGTGCACCGGAGATTTTTGCCTTGGAGGGCAGTGTATGAAGCGTGCAATGTTCGTGGTTTTCTCGCTCCTGATGACGCCATCGCTGTTTGCGGACGCCGGTTCGCGGATGATTCCAGCAGGCGCGCTGGTTTCATGCACCACCGGCGATGGGAAGATTTCTTCGAAGACAACCGCTGTTGGCGATCCGGTGCTGTGCAAAGTGCAGTTCCAGCGCGGCGACTTCATGCTGCCGTATGACAGCTATCTGGGCGGACAATTCGCCGAGTACAAAGACCCCGGTCACTTTGTGGGCAAAGGATGGATGGAGCTGGATTTTGACCGGCTGTACGTGGGCGATCAGGTCATTCCGATCAGCGCGAAGGTTGTGGACGTGCCGGGCTACAAGATCGATGCGCAGGGAAGGATTTTGGGTAAGGGCCACGCCGTTCGCGACACGGTTCTGTGGATGATTCCGGTTTTATGGCCGATCGATCTGATTAACCTGCCGCGGCGTGGCCCGAGACCCACGCTGAAGTCGGAGACGGCGCTGACCTTGCGCGTGATGGACGACATTCAGGTTCCGGTGGTGCCCGAGCCGCAACGCGATCCGTATGGGCTGTACCAGCGGGGACCGCAATCCTACGCGCCGCAGCCGGCGCCCCCGACGCAGGCGCCGGATGAGGGACCAGAGCAGTCGTATGCGCCTGAGCAGCCCGCGCCCGAGGCGCGCGGCTGAGGGGTTTTTCGAGGCGACGCGAGAGCGCGGTGACGCAGTGGGCGAGCACTCCTTGAGACAGCCCGGTAAACGTGTGAATAAGATATTTGCACTGTTTTTGCAGCACGTTGACTGTGCATTGACAATCCTGGCGCAATACTGGTCGCGTGATTTCACAACCACGGTCAAGAGTCCCTTTGAAACTTGCGTCTGACGCCAGTTTATTGGTGGAAATTGCGCTTCCGGCTGGCATTCCAACCCATTCGGAGCAGACGCCTGACTCCCGTTTTCGAGCCGATGTGGGGCGCTACCGGCTGCGGCTCGCTGAGACGCCGGAAGATCGCGAAGCAGCGTGCCGGCTGCGCTTCAGAGTCTTCAACATCGAATTGGGCGAGGGCCTGGAAAGCTCCTACGAGACCGGGCTGGACATGGACCGGTACGACGCCGTCTGTGAGCACATCCTTGTTGAGGACAAAGCGAGCCGGCGTGTTGTGGGCACGTACCGGATGCAGTCGGGCGAAACGGCTGGGAGAAATCTGGGCTACTACTCGGAACAGGAGTTCAGCCTGGGACCGTATGAGCCGCTGCGGGCGGGAATTCTGGAATTGGGGCGCGCGTCGATCGACCGCGAGCATCGCACGCCTGAGGTGCTGATGTTGTTGTGGCGAGGCATCGCGCAGTATGCTACCGACATGGGGCTTCGTTATTTGCTCGGTTGCTCTTCTTTGAATTCCAATGACCCGGCGGAGGGTTGGCAGATGTATCGCCAGCTGGAGAATTTCAGGGTTCCAGCGGAGTTTGAGACAAGGCCGACCGCAGCGTATGCGTGCCCCCCAGGAAGCTACGATCTCACTGAGCAGAGCGCAGACGCACAGCCGTCGCCCTGCCGAGCCGATCGGTCTGGGCCGGATGATTCCGCTCCGGCGATCGTGCATATCGCGGTGAAGGTTCCCAAACTGCTGAAGACGTATCTTGCGATTGGCGCGCGCATTGCAGCGGCGCCGGCATGGGACCGCGAGTTCCGCACCATCGATTTTTTGACGCTCCTGGACTTGAATCTGCTTTCGGCGGCGGCTCGCCACCGCTTTCTGGCGCCATTGACAACTTGACGATGCGCCGTATCCGGCGCGCTGTGGCGCTGGCATTCGCTCTTGCAATGTGCGTTGTTCGGTATTGGCTCGATCGCCTGCGCGGGCCGATGACGCTGGAGCGGCGCGCATTGTGGCTGCAGGGATCGGCGCGGTCGATTCTGAAAGTACTCGACATCAAAACGCAGGTGGAGGGCCAGCCGACGATTTGCGGGCTGGTGGTGTCGAATCACCTGAGCTATCTCGACATCATCATCATCAGCGCGACGATGCCGTGCTTTTTTGTTTCCAAAATCGAAGTGGGTGGATGGCCGTTCTTTGGCAAAGCGGCGCGCTCGGGGGGGACGATTTTTCTTGACCGGTCGAGCCGGGAGAGCGCCAACGCAGTGGCTGAGCAGATGGCGGAGCGGCTGAAACTCCCGATTCCGGTGCTGCTTTTTCCCGAAGGCACAAGCACGGACGGAACTCAGGTCCTCCGGTTTCATTCGCGATTGATCGATCCCGCAACGGCCGTGGGCGCGCCGATTACGGCGGCGGCGATCCGTTACATCATCGACGGAGGCGTGGAGGAACGCGAGCTCTGCTGGTACGGCGATGAGGGGTTCACGACGCATTTGTGGAAGGTGCTGGGCGTGACAGGATTCGTGGCGAAACTGCGCTTTGGCAAGCCGAAGATTCATTCCGACCGGCGCGTGGCGGCGGACGAGACGCATGCGGAGATCACGGCATGGCGCGAAACGGGTCAGCTAGAAACCGAGAGCGCCATGGCAGCCCAGTAAAGTTGGAGCGGCGCGTTACGCGTTCTGACGGGTGACCGGCCTGGCTGCCTGGAGTAGCAACTCACCAGAGACAAGGGACGATTGTGGGATCCGCGTGGACGCGGCGATCCAGCGCATCGCGTTTGGAGCAAGCGTGAGCGCGGCGAGCGCTGCGGTGCGGCCAACGCCGGTGACGGCTGCACGTGAGAGCGACGTTGCGAGGGTCATAGCCCGGGTGAGCTGGGCGCGGAGCGTGCGGTTGTACTCTGCGGCGTTTGCGCCGGAAAGAAATATTTGTGCGGCGAGGGCGGCCGAGTGCAGCGCGATGGAAATGCCATCTCCTGTGAAAGATGGAATGACAGCGGCCTGGTCGCCGACGCACCAAAGGCCGCCCGACTCTCGAATGAGATAACCATACGGAATGGGAGAGATGGCGAGGGGGCGCGGCCAGAGTGCTGTGCCGCCGTCGAGAAGCTGACGGAGTTGGCGATTGCCGCGCAGGATGAAATCGAGGAGGCGTGGCCATCCGCCGGCGATGCGCAGCCTGGAGCGGCGGACAACGAGACAAAGGTTAGCGATGCCGCCTTCGATGATCGAAAGGCCGCCATAGCCACCTGGGAAAAGATAGAGGTCCATGCAGTTGCGCAGTGCGCGGAATTGCGCGGGCGTCAATTGCCAATGCATTTTGAAGCCAACGAGATCGGATTGCCTCGATGGTGAACGCGCGAACCCGCGGAGGTTGTGCTTGCCGGTGGCAACGAAGACGTTGGGCGTGCGGATAGAATCGCCGCCGCTCAGCGAAGCGATCCAATGATTGCCGTCGGGAATGAGCGATTCGACCGTCGTGCCGCGGAGGATCTGGCTGCCGTTTTCTTCGGCGCGCGCGAGCAGGGCTGCGTCCAGAACATGGCGCGAGAGCGAGATCGCCTCAAAGGGAAGGGATGCGGTGATCGTTTTGCTGCCAGCGGAAAGGCGAAGGGTGCGAATGGTCGCGGCGCCAAGATCCAGAGGGGAAACGCCGGCCTGATGCAGATAATCCAGAGCCTCGCGGCTGAGAAACTCGCCGCAGACTTTGTCATGCGGGCCGGATTCTTTTTCGATTAGCAAGACGTCGCGCCCTGCGGAAGCGAGGCGAAGGGCGACCATAGCGCCTGCGGGTCCGCCGCCGATAACGAGATGGTCGACGTTGCGAACGGGGGCGGTCATTGCGTTTTGCTCCGGCTGACACAGAGGCGTGCGGGGAAAATAGGCTCAATGGAGCTTGCATGCGCATCGAGACCGGCGGCGGCGCACACGCGACGCCAATCGTCAGGGAAGAAGGAGCGTGCGATCGAGACCGGGCCGTCGTGCTGCACGAAGCGATGAAGGCCAGCAAGTTTGGTGAAGATCCGCAGGAGATGATAGGGAACCGCGGCGCGGGAGAGATCGTTGATGAACCAGCCAAGTTGTGCGGTCGATTCCATCCATTGCACAAAGCGAATCAAGTCCGTCTCGGCGAGATGGTGCGTGAAGAGGGAACTGACAATAAGGTGAACCGGTTTGTCGGGGTGCCAGCGAAAAACGTCAGCGGCGACCCAGCGGATGGCACTCGTCGATGGTGAGGCTTCGGCAGCGATGGCGATGGCATCAGGGTTGAGATCGATGCCAGTGAGCTCGATGAGAAGGCCGCGCGTTTTGGCCCAGCGCTCAATGCGGCGGAGGCTATCGCCGTATCCGCAGCCGACGTCGAGTATGTGGAGCGGCCGAGCAGAACCGAGGGGAGCGACCTTGTCGAGCCAATCTAGAATGGGCCGGTAGGCAAGGAACCAGCGGTTAAGGCGCGAAAGATCGCGAAGACACGCGCGGAGCTCGCTGCGCGAACAGGGCTCATCCATCAGTTCCGTGAGCTCGGCGCGATGACGGAAGTCGATTGCGTCAGACGGCATGGAACATCATGGTTTCGGCAGTAACACCCGGCCCGAAGGACATGGCGCAACCAACTTGTCCCGGACTGGCGCGCTCCATCAGCCGCTGCAAGACGAACATGACGGACGCCGAGGACATGTTGCCGTAGTTGAGGAGGATGTTACGGGAGTCGGCGAGAACTCCAGCGGGAAGATCAAGCCCCTGCTCCGTCGCGTCAAGGATGGTGCGGCCGCCGGGATGGACGGCCCAGAGATCAATCGATGAGAGTTCGCGGCCTTGAGTAATTCGCGTGCCTGCTTCAGCGAGGCCGCTGCGCAACTGGCCTGGAACCTGGCCGGAAAGATGCATGTCGAAACCCTGCTCGCCGATGCGCCAGGTGATCAACTGACCGGTGCCGGCGAGATTCACGGCGAGAAAACTGTCGATGGCCAAGCCGGACGGCTCCGCGGTAACGAGGTAGGCGGCGCAGCCATCGGCAAAGACGGTGAAGGCGAGCAATTGCTCCAGGTCCTGGGTCTCCTGCATGTGCAGGGAGCAAAGCTCAAGACTCAGAGAGCAAGACTTTAGCTTCCGGCTCGGAGCGAACAATGTGGCGCGCGGCCTTGAGCGCGTTGATTGCAGCATAGCAACCCATGAAACCGATGAAGGTGCGCTCGACGGAAGGATTGAGTCCGGCCAGATCGATGACTTCAAAGTCGATGCCGGGCGCGTAGAGTCCGGTGCAGCATGTGACGATGACGTGGGTGATGCCCTGGCGTTCCGCATCGGTAAGCGCGAGTTTTGAGAGGGCGCAACGAGCCAATTGCGGAGCGAATTGCCGAAAGGCCTCCATGCGCCGCGCTGTGGAGGGGAAATTGCCGCGCACGAATATCGCACTCTCATCCTGCATCGCGCCGCTCATCAGTGACGATGGGCTTGAGGAACGAGTATCGGTGGTCGATGGCGGCGAGGCGCACCATGCGGCGATAGAGATTGCGAGGCGTGCCCTCGGGCAGAAGGCTCTCGGCGAAGGGAACGAAGGCGCCGTGCATGTCGTGTGGCGGGACCGCGGTGGCGATGCGATTGAGATAGGCAGTCGTCATTCGAAGGCGTCCGGGGCGCCAGGTCGTTCATCCTCTTTGGACAGCATATCGTGCAAAGGGTCACGAGGATGCAATCCCCGCGTCATTCAATTGCAAGTCTTGGACTCCGGGAGAGCCGAATGGGTTTCAAGCCGCGGGCGGGGGTGGGGCGGCAGTGGAATCGCGGACTACAAGACTAGTTGACACGAGGAATTCGCGCTGAAGCGAGCCGCCGCCGTCTTCAAGTTGGATGCGGAGAGCATTGAAGGCGGCACGAGCGAGATCGGTGCGCGAGAGGCGGATGGTGGTGAGGGGCGGCAACGTGTACTCAGCGAAAGCGATATCGTCGAGGCCGATGACGGATAGATCGTAGGGCACGCGGAGACCTTGCATGTAGGCCGCACGCAGAACGCCGATGGCGGTCATGTCATTGGAGCAGACGACGGCGGTGGGGCGCGCGGCGAGCCTGCTCAACTGCTCAAAGCCCGTGACGCCGCCCTTGAGAGTGTGGTCGCATTCGATGACCCACTTCCTGTTAAGCAGCAGGCCGCAAGACTGCACGGCGGCTCGGAAATCATTCTCGCGCGTAATGGCCGAGTGAAGACTGTGGGGGCCGGCCAGGAATGCGATCGCCTGGTGACCAAGATCGACGAGATGACGAATGGCCTGATGAATGCCGGTGGAGTAATCGAGGAGAATCGTGCTGGCTTTGGGATCGTCAACTTTAAACTCAGCGAGCACGATGGGCACGCCCCGGTGCGTGAGCTGATCGAGCACAGGCTCCTCCTCGCCGAAGGTCATGACGGCAACGCCATCGACTTTGCGCTCAAGCATGCGGCGGGCGCATGCTGCCAGCACGGCAGGGTCGCTGTTGGTGGAGCTGACGAGAATCTCATAGCCGCGCGAGACCGCAATCTCTTCAAAGCTCTGGATCAGTTCGGGGAAGAATGGATTGGAGATGTTTTCGACGATGATGCCGAGAATGCGGCTGCGGCCGGAAACGAGCGTGCGGGCATGGGTGTTAGGGAGATAGTTGAGTTGCTTGATTGCCTGCCAGACCCGTTTGCTGAGGCGCTCGCTGACCAGCGGAGAACCGTTCATGGTTCGGGAGACTGTGGCGATGGACACCTTGGCTACCGCGGCGACTGCCCGAATGTCGGGGAGTCTGCCAGCGGTCTTGCGCTTTGGTTTGCGAGGCACCCACCAATCCTAATGCAGCAAGGCAGAGTGCAAAAGGGAAAATAATTCGATTTTCCACCGAGTATTCCGCGCAGTGAAAGCGGGAGGTGTCAATCGGTTTCGGAGATCAGGAGGCGGAGGTCGCGCAGGTTGTGGCCGGTGGGCCCGGTGACGACGGTGTCGCCGATTGCGGTGAAAAGCGGACAGGCATTGAATTCCGCAAGAGACCGCTCAGGATCGAAGCCGAAGGCGCGAGCCCGAGCTACGGTCGTGGGATCGGCGATGGCGCCTGCGGACTTGGTATTGCCGTCGATGCCGTCAGAGCCGGCGCTGAAGACGGCGAGGCGTTCGCCCGGATGGTTTGCGAGATCGAGGGCGCAGGCCAGAGCAAACTGTTGATTGCGGCCACCTGCGCCCGGCGTGCGCGTGAGGTGAACGGTGACTTCGCCCACGGAGATGAGGCAGAGACGGTTGTGCTTGGCGCGAAATGTGTGAAAGCGCTCGAGCAGATAGCGTGCCGCTTCGGCGTAGTCCCAGTCGTCGCAACTATTGTCGACCACCACATGGTAGCCGGCTTCCCGGGCCAGCGTTCGCGCGCTCTCAACCAGGTCATGGCTGGAGAGCAAAATCTCGAAGACTGAGTCGCGGAAGGCTGGATCTTCGCCGCTCATGCTGGCTGCTGAAGTCATACGGCGGGGCCGGGCGGCATCAGCCCAGGGGAGCTTGGGCAGCAAAGATTGACGCCAGCCCTTGTTGCCGGGCGATTCGGGCAGATCCTCCCGCTCAAAGAATGTACGGATGGAGGCGGGTAATTTGGGCGCGAGCTCGTATTTGGCAAGGAGCTCGCGCACTTCAGCAACGGTGGAGTGGTCGGGTGTGCTGGGTCCCGAAGAGAGCGCATCGAGCGAGCGCAACGGCACATCGGGGAGGAGCAGGCTGACCTTGAGCGCATCCGGCGCGGCCACCGCGAGGCGACCACCCTTGACGGCGGAAAAATGCTTGCGAAGGGTATTGACCTCGTTGATGGGCGCACCCGAAGCGAGAAGCAACTGGTGGAAAGCCGCGGTTTCTTCGAGGGTGATGTGCGGGTCGAGAGGGAGATCGAAGATGGCCGAGCCGCCACCAGAGATAAGGAAAAAGACGAGTGTGTCTTTGCGGGCTTTGCGAAGAAGCGAGAGCGCGGCGCGAGCAGCGGCGAAGGAGTCTTCGTTCGGAACTGGATGGCCGCCTTCAAAATAGCGGATGCGCCAGTTACGGGCGGTGGGCGGCTGGTTGGTACAACAGATGCCGCGCAAGCCTTTGCGGCGCTTCATGCGTTCCAGCAGGATCTGGAGCATCGGGCCGGCAGCCTTGCCGATGGCGATGACAAAAATCCGCTTGTACGCGGAGAGATCGATGGAAGCGGGGCCGCTGCCGTCAGGCATGAGGCGGTTCAGCCTGTGGCCTTCGAAGCGCAGGCGGCGATCGAACGCGGAAGCAATGTCGCACGCCTTGAGCGCACCGGTGAAAATGGCAGTGGCTGTGGCGTGCATACCCTCTAGGGCAGCATCGCTGACCGGGGTCATGGCAACAGCTCCCTGGGCCCAAGCGCCGCGCAGGCGAGATGTGTTCTAAAACAGGTAAATAACAAGGCGGAAATCATTTCAATACTGATTTTACGCTGCTCCGGGGGCCGCTTGCAGCGGCTCTTGAAGGGTAGACAATATCGCGGCCGCTCGAGCGCAACGAAAGCCGATGATGAGGATGAGTTGGCCGCTACGGTATTCTGGAAACATTATGAACGATCCATCGGAATTGCTTCCTTTTGACCCGATTGGGCTGACGCGCCAGTTATGCGAGATCGAATCGACAACGTACAACGAGGGGGCGGTCGGCGATTTTCTTGGGGATTTTCTTGCCCGGCGCGGATGGGAAGTGGAGAAGACTCCGGTGGCGCAGCCCGCGGACAGCATGAGTGCGGGACCGCGCTGGAACGTGTACGGAGGCCGGGCGGGAGAGACACCGGATCTGGTTTTTTCGACGCACATGGACACCGTGCCACCGTACATTCCGTACAGCGAAGACGCCGAATTTATGCATGGCCGCGGAGTTTCGGATGCGAAAGGAATCATTGCCGCGCAGGTGGCGGCGGCGGAAGCGCTGCGCGCGGAGGGCTTTCGGATTGGATTGTTATTTATGTCCGGCGAAGAGCGCGACTCGGCCGGGGCCAAGGCGGCGAACCTGGCGCCAAAGGGGAGCCGTTATCTGATCAACGGTGAGCCAACGGATAATCGCGTGGCTCTGGCTTCGAAAGGTGCGCTGCGCGTGGTGTTTCGCGCGACGGGCAAGATGGCGCACTCGGCGTATCCGGAGCTGGGCGAGAGCGCGGTGCACAAGCTGGTCCAGGTAATGGCGAAGCTTCTCAAACTGAAGCTGCCGGTAACGGAAGACATTGGCCCGAGCACGCTGAACATTGGGCAAATTCACGGCGGGCATGCGCCAAATGTGATCGCGGACAAGGCCGAAGCGCAGGTGCTGGTGAGGCTGGTAGGCGATTCGGCGCCGGTGAAGGCTGCTCTACTGGAGGCGGCAAAGGGATTGGCGGAAGTGGACTTCACGCTGGAAATTCCGTTTGTGCGGCTCCGCGCGCCGGAGGGTTTGCCGACCATGGTGGCGAAGTTTACGACCGACATTCCGCAACTGAGCAACTGGGGCGAGCCGTTGCTGCTGGGGCCCGGAAGCATCCATGTGGCGCATACGCCCTTCGAGAAGCTGGCGAAGAAAGAGCTTCTGGAGGCGGTGCAAATGTACGTCATGGTGGCGAAGCGGCTGCTTGCGTAGCAGGGCTGCGCCGATCGCCGCGTGCAATTATCTTGTGGCCGCTGGACTGGCCGGCTGCTGCGTTGTTGGTGGACCGGCGGGCGATTGCTTGGTGAACTCGAACGTGCAGGTGCGGCCGACGATTCCAAGACCTTGGCTCTTGGTGCCCGTTCCTGTCGTTTCCTGGAATTGGGCTTTGACGTCGTAGCTGTAACTCTCTCCCTGGTGTGCGAAGACACCGCGAGCATATTCCCGCGATGCGACGATGCCGTTGGCAGTGAGTTTGGCTGCGCCGTTGGTGGCGATGGCGCCATCGATGGCCAGGTAGCCGGGTTGGCCCGCCGTGCCACGCTCCCCGTGATAGATGCTGTTCTGGATGACGCTGGGAAACTGCCAGGTATAACCTTCGGTATTTCCCTTGGGCGGGCAAGTGAGCTTAGTGAGCCAGTTGCCGTCGAAGCGATCGCTGCCAAATGAGGCAGCCGGTAAGAAGATGAGTGCGATGACTAACAGGAGCCGGATCGTGCGCATGACCTTCCCCTTCGGCTGGAGAGTCTAGCACTCGAAGTGGAGGGCCGTCGGTGACAAGCGGAATGCGAACTGCTATTGATAGTTGCCAATAAGAACGAAAGGCGCCCAGTAATATGGATGCGCGTAGCCCAGGCTGCTCGGAGCGGAGGCTTGATCTTCAGTTTCGAAGCCGCGGCCGGTGCCGCCGCCGGGCACGGCTCCGCCCCCATGGATAAAGGCCAGTTGAGCCTGGCGAAGCGCTTCAGCCTTTCCATCGGTCGGATTCTTGACCCAGCGATCGTAGAAGTCGCTCATGATGTGGCTGGTGCTGAGGTCATTCACATCCCAGAGCGTGGCCAGCACAGCTTCGGCGTCTTTCTGTTGAGCGATCATTCCGAGCGAATCCATCTCAAGCCCGTTCCGCGATTTGTAATCCTTTGCTGTGCTGCAGGCCGAGAGGGTGAGCAGGCGCATGCCGTGAAAGGCGACCGGGGAGTTCTCCATCGCCGAGAGATTCCATTCAAATCCGCTCGGATCGCCGGTGTTGTCGCCGCCCATCATGAGGAACGGCTCGTCGCCACTGCCGGCAATGAGGACGAAGTGACTGGCGATGTGCACGACGGAGAAGTTGTTGCCGGCGCCGAGATCCGACTTGAGATTCGCCAGCGTGAACTGCTCATCGGGCAGCAGCTTGCCTTGCATGGGGCCATGCGATGCGGGATCGGAGGGATCGTGAACGATGGAGTCAAGCTCTGGAATTACGCCGGGAAGGGCAGGGAGGCCGTTGTAGCTTTTCGATAGGCCCATAGCGAGCGCGCTGGGCGGGGTTCCGGCTTGAAGCGGAGAATCGGTCATGTGGCCGTAGCTCTCCGGCGTGAAGAGCACATTATGAAAGCGCTCGACCAAATACTGTTTGCCGTCATAAAGCGCGCCCATGGGGACGTAGCGCAAGGCATCGTCGAGCGACCAGAGAAGCGTTGGGGCACCGGCTCTAACGCTGCCTTTCGGGCCGGAAACGAATTCGAGCGACTTGAGGTTGCTTTCGATGGGCGCGACGACCATGGAGTAAAGCTGATTCAACTGCGGCCTCGGATCGGATGATGGAGATCCGACCGCCTTGAGGGCTTCAAGGGCCTTGGCGCGGATGTCGGCTGAGGAAGCAGGCAGAACGACCACTTTACGCGCATTGGCGGTCACGACGACGGCATAAGCGTGATCTTCGCCAAGCAACAAACGAATGCCCATCACGCGCGGGCCGAGCTTAGCTAGCGAATCCTGAAGGAAGCTCTTTGTGGTGTCAACGGGCGCCTGGCCGGGCGCAGATTGCGCGTCGAGCTCGGGAAAGATTTTATTTGTGAGAACCGATTGAATGTCGCTTCCTTGCTGCTGAATCGTCGCGCTGAGCGTCTTGAGCTGGGTGTCCTCGTCCGGTGAGCGTGTAGGCTTGGCCCGAAGCTGTGCGTAGGCGAGACTCGATTCCTCGATGATGCGCGCTTTTTTTTCAAGATCGGGTAGCGCGTCTTCAGCGTCCTGCTGCGCGGGCGAGAGTTTGAGGGGCTCGATGCCCGCCGAGGAAGTTGGCGCGGCGGTAGTGACGACGTCCTGGAGTTCCTGCTCCTTGAGCAGGTCGAGAATCTGCTCGGCCTGACCGACGCGGCCGGCCTCGACAAACAATTCGGCCAGCATGCGGTAAGCGCTGGAACGCGATTGCGCAAATCCCGCCTGAACCTCTTTGTCCATGCCCAGAATATTTTTGCGAATCTGCTCGTAGTCGTTGACCGCGAGCAAGCCGAAAAAGATGGCTTCCTCAGGTCGATTCTGCTTCCGGAAGCCGATCATGATGGAGTTCTCGATGTTGCCGTCGATTTGGGGATCGGCGGTTGCTTTGGCGAGGCCAAGCGCAGCGATGGCGCTGGTAAAAGAGAGATCGGGCTGTTTCATCAGCGAGTAAGCCCAGGCAATGGTCATCAGGTCCTGAGCTTCATCGCGCTGATCTTTGACCTCACGCCAGATGGCGAGCGCCTGAAGGTCGAGGTCATATGCCTGCTGCGCCTGGCCGAGGTCGGAGTGATCGCGTCCCAGGTTATTGAGGACCATGGCCTCGCCGCGGCGACTGCCGGTCTGGCGATAGATGGGCAGCGCCTGGGATTGGAAGTCGAGCGCCTTGGCGGGCTGGCCGAGATCGGCGTAAGCGCGGCCGATGTCGCTGAGCGCAAGCGCCTGGCCGCTCGGGTTTCCCACCTCGCGCCAAATCGGGAGCGCCTGGTTGTAGTAATCGAGCGCCGTCTGATGCTCGCCGAGATCGTTGCACAGGCGGCCGATGTTGTTGAGGGTGAGCGCTTCGCCCTGGCGGTTGCCCAGTTCACGCCAGAGCGCAATGGCTTGGTTGTAGGCGTCGAGAGCTTTTTGTTTCTGGCCAAGAGCGGCATAAGCCGGGCCCATGTCGTTGAGCACCAGAGCTTCGCCGTTGCGCTCGCCCAGGTTGCGGAACATGGACAGCGATTGATTGAAGTTGTCGAGGGCCTGCTTGCCGTCGCCCATGTCAGACCAGGCTCGGCCCA
Source organism: uncultured Acidobacteriaceae bacterium (assembly GCA_963813015.1). GTDB lineage: Bacteria > Acidobacteriota > Terriglobia > Terriglobales > Acidobacteriaceae > Telmatobacter. The sequence continues at coordinate 50,943 of CAWEXN010000001.1, read as the reverse complement.
GGTTGTCGAGCGTACTGGCTTCGCCGTTGATGCTGGCAGTCGCGGTGAAGCTTGGCGCGGGCGTGGATGTTGCAGGGGCGGGCGAAGTGTTGCCGGCAGAAGGATTGACAGTGGAAGCATTGACTTCGCGCCAGATGTTAAGGGACTGGTTGAGGTATTTCAGTGCGGCGTCATGTTGTCCAAGATTGTTATAGACTTTGCCCATGTTATTGAGCGTCTCTGCTTCCCCTCCGCGCGACGGGATCGCGCGCCAGAACGTCAGCGCCTGATTGAGCAAGTCTAGAGCCTTGTCTTCCTGACCAAGATCGGTGTAAACGCGGCCCATGGTGTTCAGAGTCGTGGCCTGGCCGAGCAGGCTCGAATACTTTTGCTCGATGGGCAGCGCTTGATTCAAGTAGTCGAGCGCCTTTTGGAGCTGGCCTGAGCTGTAGTAGAGCGCGCCAAGAATGTTGAATTCCGAGACTTGTTGGCGAATGTTCTTGCTGGAGCGAGCCTGGGCAAGATTTTGCTCGTGTTGTGCGATCTGGGTGGCCAATGCGCCGGGCTGTGCGCACGCGACTCCGCTCAAGAGCGCAAGGGCCAGAACTCCAGAAGCGCATATTCCACGCATGCGAAACACGACGAGCCTTTCGTGCGCCTGGCTGGCAGTCTTGTCAGGGCCGGGCGCTGGCGGTTGCGGCGAGGGGAGTTCGAAGGGCAAAGTCCGCGTCCGCGGAGCTGCGATTCATCACGGGATGTTGATGCATTCCCTGTGAGGAGACGCTCGTCGAAACCTGCTGCGCCACCGAGGTGTAGATCTGGCTCAAGGGCGTCGCGCCTTTGCCGTTTTTGAGAGCCTGAAGCAGGAAATAGGTAAAGTAGCCGTGATGGAGCTGGCTGCTTTCAAGCGATTCTTCATTCACCTCGCTGGCGGCCATCACGATGCGGCCGGTTCCGTCGGTCATATGCGTGAGCATGTTGGCGGAGGGCGCGGTGTTGGCGAGGCCCGCGGCCGGCTGCGATCCGCTGGCGCCGGTTGCACCGCCGCTGTAGCACGTGTCGAGAAAGACCGCTGTGCGCAATGCTTTCATGCGCGTGGAGACTGCATCGGCCAGTTCCACCATCGGATACGCGGTGGCGTAGAGCGCGTCCTCATCGAGGCTGCCGCCGTTGTAGACTTCGGTGTCATAGGTGATGAGGTAGTTGGCGCCGCCCGCTGTATCCGTCGTGCGCGGCGTGCCGTGCGTGGCCACGTAAATCACCACGAGATCGTTGGGCTGCGCATGGCGTGCGATCCAGTTGAGCTCTTCCTTGATGTTCTTGGTGGTGGCCTGATCGTCGGTGAGGACGTGAACGTTGTCCGCGGGAAAAGCACCGATGGACGGGTCTTTGAGCGCCGCCGCAAAAGCAGTGGCGTCGGCGTCAGTGTAATTGAGTTGGGGAATCTGCTTGTCAGTAAAGTGGCCGATGCCGACAACGAGCGCCCACTTCTGCTGCACGGGGCCGGGCTTTACGAGCGGCGCAGCCGGTACCGGAGTTTCGGTGCCCTCGGCCTCGAAGCCGCGCGAGGCGGGCGTGGAAAGGACCAGAGGGTTAAGGCCCTGATCGAGCGCCTCGGAGCTATTGAAGCGGGCCTTTTCCATCGCGTAGTTGGCAAGAGAGTCGTGGCCCAGGCGCTTCTCGACCAGGCTGCGGTAGTACCACGCGTCGCCCAGCTCGGGACATTCGGCAACGGCAGACTTGAGCAATTGCAGCGCGTCTTCAAAGGCATCATTGCCGCTTTGCGGCGTAATGCGTTCCAGCGCCTGAACGATGAGGTCCTGTCCCGCGCCGCAGCGGACTCCCTGCGCTCGCGCACCGGGGCATGCAATCATCGTTGCGGCAAGCAACGGCAAAAGGGCAAGTCTGAATCGGGTGGGTAAGATCATTTTTCAGCTACGTGCTTCGCAGTTCCCGCCGGCTTCTTCGCGGATCGAGCCTTCATTGCGTCCAGGACTCGGGCGCTGACGCCGCCGCTCGTGAGTGTTTGCTGGCCCTCGGAGCTGAGGTCGAAGTCGGTGGCTGAGGCCCCGTGAATGGCCTGGATGATTGTTTGCTCATCCATGCCGGATTTGACCATGGCGATGATTTGCGTGTTGTTCAGCCCCTTGTGCACAACTGCGGGCGGCTTCTTCGCGGCCTGCACCTTCATCTCGGCGAGCAGATGAACGCTGACGCCGCCGGCGGTAAGCGCCTTCTGACCTGCCGGAGTGAGGTCGAAACTAACCGCACTGGCGCCGCGAATGGCTTGAATGACAGTGGCATCGTCCATGCCGGACTTGACCATGGCGATTACCTGATCGTTGGTCAAGCCCTGAGCCTTGGAGTTTTCGGCATCGACAGCCGCGGACTTGGCCTTCTCCGCATCACGCTGTTTTTCCAGATCAAGTTCTTTGTAGTGCGCGATCGCGGTCTCGATGCGCTTCTGCGGCTCGACGAAGTACTTCTCAGCGGGCTTGGCATCGATGGCTTTGCCATAGTTGATGGCCGCCTGGTCGAGGTATTTCATGGCCGCCTTCTCATCGTCGGCTTCATAGGCAAGCGCCTCGTAGGCCACGCCGATGTTGTAGAGCCGGTAAGCGTCCTCGTCGGGTTTGGGGAACGGCGGCGCAGTTTCATAGGTCTCCAGAGCACGTTCCCAGAGTCCCGTCTCGGCGTCCTTGTTACCTTCCTCAAGTGGACCATCTTTGCGCGCGAGGAGGACTTCGATCGATTCATCGGAGTTGACGACATGCTCGGCGATCTGCTGCACGGCGTCGATGATCAAGCGCGATCTCAATTCGGCGGGGGTGGGTGGGCCATCCTCGCTCTTCTGCCCGCCCTTGGCATGGGAAAGGCTGCCCGTAACCTGTCCCAACACGCCGTGCGCGGTTGAGTTCCCCGCGCTGTCAAACTCCCGGTCGTATGTGGATTCAACGTTGTCGGAGATAAGGGTGTGGCCGTTCGCATCCTTGGCTTGGAAGGAAACGTTGAGTTTTCCGGTGATGCGTTCCACGGCGCCTGCCTTGGCGAGCGAAGCGATCGGGGACGACCCGCCAAGGGCCGCGGCCGGCGCCAGCTTATTGGTGTATTCGGGATCGGGATGCGAGTATTCGGTGATCGTGCAAATGATTTGCGCGGCTGGATTGTCGTCTTCGCGAAGGTTGGGATCGTCCTTGAGCAGCTCGGTTTCAAGCAGGGCCTGGAAATCGTAAGGGAGGGCGCCATCTTCCTCGGCGTCGGAGGAGGCGATGACGACCTTGATGGTGTCTCCTGGCAGATGCACAACGGCCGGCAATTTGCGATGGAGCGTGACTTTCTCCTTGCTGGCCCCGAATCCTTGCGCGCGGGAAGCAGCCGCTGAAAGCAGCCCGATGCACAACAAAAATGGCAGAACGATTTTTGCCGAACGGCTCATCTTGACCCCCGTCGATTTACCGTTTGTTGACGCCGGCCTGCACAGCGGCTTTACTAAGCCAGGGTCCGGCGTCCAGCGACAGAACCTAGCATACCGTTTTGGCAGCGATTTCGTCATTACACTACTTACCCTTTTCACTCTTGCCAGCCGAGCTTGAACTGCTCTTCTTGGAACTCGATGATGGGCACGATGTTGAGCCCTCAGAACTCGCTGGCCTGCTCAGGTTTGTATCAGACGCCTGGACAGTGACGTGCATCGAGGCATAGGTAATGCCGGGAACCGAGTTCTCCGCGCGTTCCGAAAGCGGCAAATTGGGATCGGCGTCCTTGGCGACCAGGTAACCCTGAACCAGGTCGAGATTCGGCAGGGCTTTGGCCAACTCGTCGACGTGCCTCTGGGGCACCATCAGGTAGTCGCCCGATTTGAGTCCGATGTAGGAGGGATCGCGATCGGGATCGTCCAATGCCTGTTGCGTCGCCACGGCGTGAGTAAGGTTTCCCGCCATCACGAATCGGGTACGGTCTTCCCAATAACTGAGCGCCTCAGTAAACGTGCTGAGAGCGGGAACGCTGATGGCTGGAAGGCTGACAATGGGAGCCGCGATCTTGGCCCCCTGAATCATGATGTTGAGAGCCTTGACGAACATCGATTGCGCCGCGGCTCTTGAGATGTTCACGGCTAGCTTGCCGGTTCCTTCTGTGAGCAGAATCTTGCTGGTGCCTTGCATCGCCTGCGGCGAACGAAAGCCGAGCGCGTCGAGAGAAACCTTGCCCGCATTGTTCGGCGAAACCGATGCAATGGCCGACCAGGCGAGAGGCGTGAGGATATTCACGAATGGATGAACTTGCGTGGTGTCGACGCGCAGTTGAGAAGCCTTGATATTGCTTTCACCGGCTCCCGGGCGGAACTGCGCGAGGGCGATGCTCACTGCGACGTCGCCGTCGTGGTCGAGCAACTCTTCTTTCTTGATGTCCGAGGCATAGCGGAGGCGCTTGTTGTCGCTGTCGTAGTGCAGGTATTGGGTTTGAGCCTGAGGGTCGGGAAGCTGATCGGTGGGTCCACGCGAGAAGGCTTTGACGCCGTAGTTTTTGCTGTTGGGGTTCACGGAGTCGAAGAACCCGTTCCAGAAGTCGTAGGAATCGTGAGGCAGATCCTCCGTCGGGAATGCGCCGACAGTGGGTGCTTGTGCGGCGGCGAGTTCGGGAGCCAGCGCGGCAATCATGGCCAGCGCGGAAGCGTCGCCCAGGAAATGGCGTCTAGAAACGGTCATTTGCATACCCTCCATGTCTTGCCGGAGTGGTTCAATGAGCACCGGCTGCTCAATGAGTGAAAGGTCCCGATTCACGAAACCCGGAAAACGATGCAAGCTTCCTAATTGGGCTTGCTTTGCGGAGCGCTGTGAACCGTCATCAGCCCAATGCCCCAATTCGTGGGAACTTCCCCTGAGAATCCGCGGGTTCCTCCACTGGTTTGATTGAGGAGTTTTTCCAAAGGCGAAGAAACTCCGCGCGAGCCGCGAGTGGCCACGCCTTCAAAGTTCAAAACGTACGGGTCAGCCAGCGGCTGCTCAGTGCTTAGCATGATGAGCGTATCCACTCCATAGGGCGGACCAATGCGCAGGACGGGTGCGCCCGGCAGAATAAATTGCCGGCCATTCTCGGCGTCATTGGGAAACTGATTCTCGGAATAGTCGCGCGGGTAAAGCACGGTGCCCTGGCCATGGCAATCGATATCGAGCACGTAAACCCAGCGATGATCGATGATGCGGTCATCGGAGGCAAGCGCCATTTTGAGCTGGTCGCCCTGGTGTGTTGTTTGATTGGCTGGCAGCGGCGTCGTGGCGTTGCCGGGCAACAGGGTCAGCGAGTAGTACTCGTCGGTGGACGCGTCGGCGGGGCTGTTGGCCAGCTCCAGCCAGCCATGCACCTTGGCGAGGAGCGAAGAATAGTGGTCAAGCTTGTTGCCGGCAGCATCGATCGCCGAAGCGCTGCCGACGGGAACCCAGTCCGTGCGCACCGGATATTGCGATGTGGCGGAGCAGCCGGGACTGTGCGGTGGCGCATTAGGCGAGGGCGGTCCGGCGGCCAACTCGCTCTTGTGATACCAGGCGTATGCCGGCCCATCGGCAGTGAGGACGCCGGTGAGCGCGTAGTGCGCGACGGACATGTTGCTTGCGATTTGAACGGCGCTGTCGCTGCCTGTGGGCTTGAGCTTCGCGGCCAGCTCCTGTGACGGCGGAAGATTGACCCAAAGCTTCGCGCCGGCAGGAAGGTTTTTCTTGATGGCATCGCCGGTGAGCGTCGCGCCGAGCGTAACCGGGGCAGCCGAACCGGCCTGCTGCAAGGTCCAATTCGTGCCATCCCAACTGAGGATATGGGTCCAAGGCTGTTCCGCGGGATCGGAGACCAGAGCGGCACCGGAAGCCTGCGCTTGAGCGGCTGCGGCGTCAATCTGATCCTCTGAAAGATTGGAGGGCCAAAGCCAGACGAGCAGCGGTGGATTGTCGGCGGGAATCCATTTGCTCAATTCGAAAAGATCGCCGGGAGACACCTTCGCGCCTGCCGGGCCGACGATCTCCGCCGAGGAGCGCGCCAGGCCGTCCAGGCTGGTGATGCGCAGCTGAACCGTCTGTCCGGCGCCATTGGGCGTAGTCGCGGTGAATTCGCTTCCCACGCCGAGACCGGAGGCGCGGCCGATGTCGAGCGAGACAGAGCCATCGTCGTTTGTGCCGAGCGCGGCGGCGCGTACTTTGTCGGACTTGGCAGCGGCGCCGCCGAAGAGCGGTTGCTCACGGCGAACAGCCGTTGCGTCGAGGTCCGGTTCCTGATCGGGCACGTTGCCGCCCTCAAGAACGGCCTTTACGCGCTCGTAAATAACGGAAGTGGGCGTGTCGGCGGGCATGGCCTGCAGAGCTTGAAGCAGCGCGGCCGTGAACGCGCCATGCGGCTCGGTATTGGCGGGCATTTCCTTGGCTGTCTGATCCTGCTGCGCAGCGGAAAACACCAGCGCTGGATTGTCGGTGCGCTGGGTCGGCGAAGGAACCGGCTGTCCGTTGGGCAGCGTGTCGGGGGCTTCGCTGATGTCGCGGGGGTCGAAGGCCAGGGCGCGCTCGCGGTAGACGGGACCGATGCCGCGGCTGATTCCGCCAGAGTGGCAACTGTCAAAGATAACGGTCAGATGGACGCCCTTGTCGAGGGCGGCGTTGAAGATGCGCGTCATCTCGCGATCGCGAACGTCGTAGCCGCCCTTGTAGGCATCAGAGGGAACCAACGTGCTGTCAGCATGAACATACTGATTGCCGACGAGCACGGTGAGCTTGTTGCCCTTGCTATTCACGCGCAGCGAACCGTGACTGGCGTCGTAAAAGACCACGGTGTCGCCCTTTTGCGGAATGTCCACGAGATATTTCTGCATGGCGGCGAGAATGCCGTCGCGCGTGGTCTGGTCGGCGGGAAGCAGAACAACTCCCGGGCTGGGTTGGGGCGGCGCCGGGTTGGTAAGCAAGACAACGTTCGCGGCCGGAAAGCCGAATTTCGGACTGGTGAGCAGATCGGCCATGGCCTGCGCGTCGTTCACGGAGCCGTCGAGGTTTTCGAAAGTCCCCAGCTCGCAGCGGCCGTAGATGCAGCCAGCAGGATGGTCGGGCGTGGTTCCCGCTGGTTGATAGGTATTGATCCCGATCAACAAGGCCCGCTCGGTTTGAGCCGCAGCCAAAGACCCCGCGAAGATGCAAGCCAAGGCGGAAAATGCGGCGACATTCACTTTCATAAGCGCTCCCGTTGCAGCGTGCGAGCGAGCGAGGGCGTTCCCCCAATTTCCGCGGGCCAATTCGCGAACGTTGGGCCGCGGGCTTAATACCTCGCGCAGCCTACTCATCAGAAAGGACCACGCAGCCTGACGGATCTCGGACCTTCATGCTGGATGAGCCACTTCGGTGTCGTTTGAGATGGTCAACCAGCTTCGCAAGAAAAGGGATGCGTCGAGGCCCGTACAACCCTTGCGTTTTATCGACGGTTGTCGAGGCGCGAGGGTTTCAAATCTGTCACGACCGGGGGAGCCGCGAATCTAATTAAATTCGTTTCGCGAGCGTTCTCGCCTGCGAGAACAGCAAGAGTATAGCGCCTTGCGGCCGCAATGCATTCAAGAATGTTGTGGCGCGGACCCGACCCGCCTCATGTCCGGAGAGTCGACTGCGTTGATACAGCGTTTCTGAAACTTTCATATCAATTCGGAGCATGCAATGGGCGATTTGCGTGCAACCGGTCAAGGCACCGGTGTCCCGGCTGCCGGCAGGAAAGGGAAGAATCCGGTCAATCCCCCGAAAGTAGCTCGAATCATGCTTTTTATGCACTCATTTACGTGGACATGAGCAATTTATTTGCTGGACAATGCATGGAGATGGGTTGTACTTCCTCACTGGCCAGTGCTCGATAGACCATAAAGAAGGAAAATATGTCGCGAAAACTGGGGATTTACGCGCTCCCGATCGCCATCATCCTGTCAATCGTTCCTGGCGTTTGTCGTTCTCAGTCTGTTTTAACGCATCACATGCGAGACGCTACGCAGGATGGGACCGCGGCAGCGATGGGTCGGCTTGCCGCAAGCCAGAACATGCACCTGGTGATCACGTTGCCGCTGCGCAATGAGAATCAGCTGGATCAGTTCCTGACGGATCTGTACGATCCCAGCAGCCCGAGCTACAGGCAATTTCTTACCGTCGAGCAGTTCACCGACCAGTTCGGCCCAACCCAGGCAGAATACGATTCCGCGATCAACTTCGCGCGCGAAAACGGCCTGACTGTTGAGGGCACATCTCCGAATCGGCTGAACTTGCAAGTGTCCGGGACCGCTGCAAACGTAGAAGCGGCTTTTCACATAAAGCTCGGCGTCTACCAGCATCCCAGTGAGAGCCGCACGTTCTTTGCGCCCGATCGCGAACCGACTACGAACCTGACATTTTCCCTTTGGCACATCTCGGGTCTCGACAACTACTCAATTCCGCATCCCGCAGGCCTGGAAAAGAGACAGGATAATGCCAGCTCAATTCCGAACGCTACCACTGGCTCAGGTCCTTCGGCGTCGTTCCTGGGGAGCGATATGCGGGCCGCTTACTACGGTGGAACAGCACTCACCGGCGCCGGTCAGTCGGTAGGTTTGCTTGAGTTTTACGGAACCGATCTCGCCGACCTGAACACGTACTTCACGAACGCCATGCAAACCAACAGTGTTCCCATTACGCTGCTTTCGACAGATGGAACCAGCACGAGTTGTGTCGACACCACGGCCGGCGGCAGCTGCGACGACACTGAGCAGACGCTGGACATGACGCAGGCGCTGGGTATGGCGCCGGGATTGTCGAGCCTGGTGATGTATGTAGGCTCAACCGATGCCGCAATCTTCAACGCCATGGCCACGGCCAGCCCGCTGAACGCACAGTTGAGCTCGTCATGGACCTGGTACCCCGCTGATCCAACCACCGACGATCCGTACTTCAAGGAGTTTGCTGCTCAGGGACAGAACCTCTTTCAAGCGGCCGGCGACAACAAGAAGTGGACGACGACGGGCAAGGCTTCCCAGACTTACCCGGCAGACGATGTCTATGTGACCTCAGTGGGCGGGACCGACTTGTCGACGAATTCCGCAGCGGGCCCCTGGGCTTCTGAAACTGCTTGGGCCAACAGCGGAGGCGGCATCTCGCCGCATAAGTATGCCATCCCATCCTGGCAGACTGCCGCAGCGGCTGGTTGCGCCAGTTGTTCCCAGACGTATCGCAACGGTCCTGACGTTTCGGCCAATGCGAACTACACCTTTTACGTGTGCGCCGATCAGACGACGTGCACGGCAAACAGTTACGGCGGCACCAGCTTTGCTGCGCCCATGTGGGCAGGCTACATGGCCCTTATCAATCAGCAGTCGGTGACGAACGGCAACGGGCTGCTGGGCTTCATTAATCCAAGTCTCTATACGATTGGTGGAGGCTCGAGTTACACCACGGATTTTCACGACATTACCAGTGGGAGCAACGGCTACTCAGCAACAAGCGGATACGATCTGGCCACTGGCTGGGGTAGCCCAAACGGAAGCGGCCTGATTAATGCACTGGCGGGGTCTTCGTCGTCCTCCACCGCGGCCGCGATCACCAGCCCAACGAACGGGAGCACTTTGACGGGCGCTTCGACGACCTTTACCTGGACGGCCGGCACGGGTGGAGTGACCGGATACTATCTTTGGGTGGGCACCTCGCCCGGCACTGCCAATCTGGTGAATATCGGAATTTCGAGCGGCACCAGCGCGACCGTGACTCTGCCCACCAACGGAGCCACGATCTATGTGCAGCTCTGGACAGCGATCAACGGCACGGCCAGCCTCTCCAACAGCTACACCTACACTGAGGTGAATGTCACCGCGGCAGCGATGACCAGTCCGACGCCCGGCAGCACGTTGACCGGCGCTTCGACCACCTTCACCTGGACGGCCGGCACCGGTGGAGTGACCGGATACTATCTTTGGGTGGGCACCTCGCCCGGCACTGCCAATCTGGTGAATATCGGAATTTCGAGCGGCACCAGCGCGACCGTGACTCTGCCCACCAACGGAGCCACGATCTATGTGCAGCTCTGGACACGATCAACGGCGGCCACTTGCTCTCCAACAGCTACACCTACACTGAGGTGAATGTCACTGCGGCAGCGATGACCAGTCCGACGCCCGGCAGCACGTTGACCGGCGCATCGACCACCTTCACCTGGACGGCCGGCACCGGTGGAGTGACCGGATACTATCTTTGGGTGGGCACCTCGCCCGGCACTGCCAATCTGGTGAATATCGGAATTTCGAGCGGCACCAGCGCGACCGTGACTCTGCCCACCAACGGAGCCACGATCTATGTGCAGCTCTGGACACAGTTCAGCGGCGGCAACTTGCTCTCCAACAGCTACACCTACACTGAGGCTCCTTAACGCCGCGGCCATTTGCCCATGTCCGGTGTGGAGCTTGGCCCCTGTGGGAGCCTATGACACGATTCTGAATTTGAAAGATCGTCAGCCGAATCGCGCCCTTGGCATGAATGTCTGAATATAATAATGAAGAGGCCAATAGGATCTTGTGGGTCGACCCCACGAGGAGTCAATGGCGCAGCATCCTCCAAAGGAACCGAATGTCGCACGGCCTTTGAATTGCGGTCTAGTTTTCCACAGTAACGCTTTTGGAATGAAAATGTTATAGAGATACTTTGGGACTGAAGGTTGTCAAGCATTTGTCATACATCTACCTTGCATCCTCCGCGCCCACCATGCTATTCCTTGCTCATTCCCAGCGTCGAATCGATGCGACTTACGGGATGTGTCATTCGAGTGAACGTTGAAGAACGCCGGTTGTCGAGCTTTCCGAAAAGCGAATCAAGTTCATTAAAGTTCTACTATCGCCTGTGGCTCACGGGGGCGGAGCCTGCCCTGAATTCGATCTAAATCCCGACTCTCCGAAACATCCGTCGTGTTTGACCTGCCCTGCCATCGAAGTGCAAGCAGAGGGTGAACGGCATCGTTTTGAAATCTAAACCCGGCTCCGAGGTCGACTATGACAGTTCTGAAGCCGCGCTCACGCAAGGTTAGCGTACGTCTTTCCGAAGAGGAGTACGTTGCTCTGAGGCGCATATGCTTCTTAACCAGCGCGCGAAGCGTCTCAGACGTTACGCGCGAAGCTATGCGTGCCGTTATGAAAGACGTGAATCGAGATGATCAACTTGGACGCCATCTTGACGAATTTCGCGCTGGAATGAGGATTTTAGAGAGAAAAGTGGAGCAGTTGGAGGCAAAGATTGCAACCTTCACGGGCGAGAGCGCTCAGTAGTCGATTTCGCCTGATCGATCCATTTCTCGATCAATCGGATACTCGGGGTTGGCGTTCCTGCATGAAGCATTTGTCGCACGGCGATGATCGCGATTCCAGATGTAAAAGGCCGCATCGAGCCGCCACATTTTAGAGCTTCGCGGTCACGCCCGTTGTGTGAGAAGTTGGAGGGAAGCGCTGGCTGCTCTTGTACCTTGCCCTTAAGGCTCGCTTGGTGTGCCTGCCTGGCCGGAAATGAATCGTTGAGCTCGCAAAAGGTGGCAAGCTCCAAACCATGAACTTGGAATGACAAACTGAAGCCTGAGAAGGTAACGAATTGCACAACGTATTTCACTTGATTCGAAGACTGGCTGAATTCGAAGTGCGCCGGACCCGCATCCGCAATCTCGTGCTTACGATCGGTTTGGCGATGTTGGTTTTTGGCGTTATTGCTGTCCAATATGGACGCGCGCAGGCAACGGGCCGGAACTCCGGCGCCGAAGAGGGTTCTGCTCAGGCATCTGCGCAGAGCCGTGATGCCCAAGCGCCACCTTCCGACGAAGCCCAAGCACCATCTGCTGGCGAGGCCGAAGCGCCAACCGTCACAGGCAATGGCGCCGCGGGAACGGCCCAGGGTGGTAAAGCCGGGGCCAACACACCTGCCAACAAAGGCGATTCCCAGGCGCCATCGCCGAATGATGCCAGTCAAGGAGCAGGCGCGCACGCGCCGCTCGCGAAAACACCTGCCCAGAACGGTGAGAGTGAACCCGAGAGTATACAAGAGCCCAATCCGTATAAGGATTTGCCCTCACTTCACGATCTCTATACCCAAATTCCGTCGTCTGGCGGCAAACTGCAGCGCTTTGGCAGCGATGCATTCATTGTTGGCACGGGGAACGCGAATGAGTTGCCGATGGATCTCCCGGCCGGCCCCGATTATGTTCTAGGGCCGGGCGATGGTCTGGTCGTGAATATGTGGGGCGGCCAGTCAGACCGGCTGAGCAGGACAATCGATCGCCAGGGTCAGATTGAGCTCCCTGAAGCGGGCACCATCATGATTAGCGGGATGACGATCGCCCAGGCGCAGGATGCTATCCAACAGGCCCTCAGCGAGCAGTTCCACAATGAGCACGTCGAAATCTCCCTGGGCCGTCTGCGGACGGTGCGCGTGTACGTTGTAGGGGACGTGCAGCGGCCTGGAGCGTATGACGTCAGTTCTTTATCCACGCCGCTGAGCGCGCTTTATGCCGCGGGCGGCCCAACCAGTCGCGGATCGTTACGCATTCTACGGCAGTATCGCGGCGATCATCTTGTCCGTGAAATCGATCTATACGATTTTCTTTTGAAGGGCGTCCGCTCGGACGTCGAACATCTATTGCCTGGCGATACGCTCATGGTTCCACCGACCGGTCCTCAAGTTACCGTGGAAGGAATGGTGCATCGCCCCGCGATCTATGAACTCAACGGTGAGAAAACCCTGAATCAGGTGATTGATCTTGCCGGAGGAGTCCTGGGTACGGCGAGCTTGAAACAAATCAATGTGGCGCGAATTGTAGCCCAGGAGCGCCGCACCATGGTCAGTCTGCAACTCCCAGGGGACCCGGCGCAGGTTGCAAAGAAGCTGGCAGATTTTCCCGTTCAAGGGGGAGACGACGTCGTCATCTCGCAGATTTTGCCTTACAACCAGAACGCGGTTTATCTCGAAGGACACGTCTATCGGCCGGGCAAATATACCTACAAGGACGGGATGACGATTACCGACCTGTTGCATTCTTATGAGGACGTAATGCCCGAACCATCTGACCACGCGGAGCTGGTGCGACTTCAGTCGCCCGACTTCCGGCCCGAGATCATCAATTTCAATCTGCATGACGCGTTAGTAGGCAATGACTCCTTTCCCCTGGAGCCGTTCGATTTGATTCACGTATTCGGCCGCTACGAGATCGACGCGCCCATGGTCTCAATTAACGGAGAGGTTCTTCGTCCCGGCACATATCCGATGTCTGAGGGTATGACGGTAGCCGGATTAGTGAACATGGCTGGAGGGTTCACGCGGAGCGCCTATCGGGATGAAGCGGGGCTTTCAAGTTATGTGGTGCAAAACGGTCAAAAGGTGTTGGTAACGCAAAGCACCGTAGCCATTGGAAAGGCGCTCAATGGCGACAAGAGTGCCGATGTGCTGCTTAGGCCGGGGGACGTCGTCAGCATTCAACAGTTGGCCGGCTGGCAGGATATCGGTTCTTCGGTAACGATAAGCGGTGAAGTCGAGCATGCAGGAAGCTACCCGATACAAACGGGAGAGCGGCTTAGATCTGTGTTGATGCGTGCCGGAGGCTTTCGAACGGACGCATATCCGCCTGCCGCAGTGTTGGAGCGAGCCCAGGTTCGTTTACTGGCCGAGCAGGCGCGCCAACAGATGATTCAACGAATTCAGAATACGCCCATCCAGCTCTGGACACAGTTCAGCGGCGGCAACTTGCTCTCCAACAGCTACACCTACACTGAGGCTCCTTAACGCCGCGGCCATTTGCCCATGTCCGGTGTGGAGCTTGGCCCCTGTGGGAGCCTATGACACGATTCTGAATTTGAAAGATCGTCAGCCGAATCGCGCCCTTGGCATGAATGTCTGAATATAATAATGAAGAGGCCAATAGGATCTTGTGGGTCGACCCCACGAGGAGTCAATGGCGCAGCATCCTCCAAAGGAACCGAATGTCGCACGGCCTTTGAATTGCGGTCTAGTTTTCCACAGTAACGCTTTTGGAATGAAAATGTTATAGAGATACTTTGGGACTGAAGGTTGTCAAGCATTTGTCATACATCTACCTTGCATCCTCCGCGCCCACCATGCTATTCCTTGCTCATTCCCAGCGTCGAATCGATGCGACTTACGGGATGTGTCATTCGAGTGAACGTTGAAGAACGCCGGTTGTCGAGCTTTCCGAAAAGCGAATCAAGTTCATTAAAGTTCTACTATCGCCTGTGGCTCACGGGGGCGGAGCCTGCCCTGAATTCGATCTAAATCCCGACTCTCCGAAACATCCGTCGTGTTTGACCTGCCCTGCCATCGAAGTGCAAGCAGAGGGTGAACGGCATCGTTTTGAAATCTAAACCCGGCTCCGAGGTCGACTATGACAGTTCTGAAGCCGCGCTCACGCAAGGTTAGCGTACGTCTTTCCGAAGAGGAGTACGTTGCTCTGAGGCGCATATGCTTCTTAACCAGCGCGCGAAGCGTCTCAGACGTTACGCGCGAAGCTATGCGTGCCGTTATGAAAGACGTGAATCGAGATGATCAACTTGGACGCCATCTTGACGAATTTCGCGCTGGAATGAGGATTTTAGAGAGAAAAGTGGAGCAGTTGGAGGCAAAGATTGCAACCTTCACGGGCGAGAGCGCTCGGTAGTCGATTTCGCCTGATCGATCCATTTCTCGATCAACCGGATACTCGGGGTTGGCGTTCCTGCATGAAGCATTTGTCGCATGGCCGTGATCGCGATTCCAAATGTAAAAGGCCGCCACGAGCCGCCACATTTTAGAGCTTCGCGGTCACGCCCGTTGTGTGAGAAGTTGGAGGGGAAGCGCTGGCTGCTCTTGTACAGTGCCCCTAAGGCTCGCTTGGTGTGCCTGGTTGGCCATATATGAATCGTTGAGCTCGCAAAAGGTGGCGAGCTCCAAACCATGAATTGGAATGACAAACTGAAGCCTGAGAAGGTAACGAATTGCACAACGTATTTCACTTGATTCGAAGACTGGCTGAATTCGAAGTGCGCCGGACCCGCATCCGCAATCTCGTGCTTACGATCGGTTTGGCGATGTTGGTTTTGGGCGTTATTGCTGTCCAGGATGGACGCGCGCAGGCAACGGACCAGAACTCCGGCGCCGAAGAGGGCTCTGCTCAGGCATCTGCGCAGAGCCGTGAGGCCCAAGCGCCACCTTCAGACGAAGCCCAAGCACCATCTGCTGGCCAGGCCGAAGCGCCAACCGTCACAGGCAATGGCGCCGTGGGATCGGCCCAAGGTGGTAAAGCCGGGGCCAACACACCTGCCAACAAAGGCGATTCCCAGGCGTCATCGGCGAATGATGCCAGTCAAGGAGCAGGCGCGCACGAGCCGCTCGCGAAAACACCTGCCCCGAACGGTGAGAGCGAGCCCGAGAATATACAAGAGCCCAATCCGTATAAGGATTTGCCCTCACTTCACGATCTCTATACCCAAATTCCGTCGTCTGGCGGCAAACTGCAGCGCTTTGGCAGCGATGCATTCATTGTTGGCACGGGGAACGCGAATGAGTTGCCGATGGATCTCCCGGCCGGCCCCGATTATGTTCTAGGGCCGGGCGATGGTCTGGTCGTGAATATGTGGGGCGGCCAGTCAGACCGGCTGAGCAGGACAATCGATCGCCAGGGTCAGATTGAGCTCCCTGAAGCGGGCACCATCATGATTAGCGGGATGACGATCGCCCAGGCGCAGGATGCTATCCAAGAGGCCCTAAGCGGGCAGTTTCACAATGAGCATGTCGAAATCTCCCTGGGCCGCCTGCGGACGGTGCGCGTGTACGTTGTAGGGGACGTGCAGCGGCCTGGAGCGTATGACGTCAGTTCTTTATCCACGCCGCTGAGCGCGCTTTATGCCGCGGGCGGCCCAACCAGTCGCGGATCGTTACGCATTCTAAGGCAGTATCGCGGCGATCATCTTGTCCGTGAAATCGATCTATACGATTTTCTTTTGAAGGGCGTCCGCTCGGACGTCGAACATCTATTGCCTGGCGATACGCTCATGGTTCCACCGACCGGTCCTCAAGTTACGGTGGAAGGAATGGTGCATCGCCCGGCGATCTACGAACTCAACGGTGAGAAGACCCTGAATCAGGTGATTGATCTTGCCGGAGGAGTCTTGGGTACGGCGAGCTTGAAACAAATCAATGTGGCGCGAATTGTAGCCCAGGAGCGCCGCACCATGGTCAGTCTGCAACTCCCAGGGGACCCGGCGCAGGTTGCAAAGAAGCTGGCAGATTTTCCCGTGCAAGGGGGAGACGACGTCGTCATCTCGCAGATTTTGCCTTACAACCAGAACGCGGTTTATCTTGAGGGGCACGTCTATCGGCCGGGCAAATATACCTACAAGGACGGGATGACGATTACCGACCTGTTGCATTCTTATGAGGACGTAATGCCCGAACCATCTGACCACGCGGAGCTGGTGCGACTTCAGTCGCCCGACTTCCGGCCCGAGATCATCAATTTCAATCTGCATGACGCGTTAGTAGGCAATGACTCCTTTCCCCTGGAGCCGTTCGATTTGATTCACGTATTCGGCCGCTACGAGATCGACGCGCCGATGGTCTCAATTAACGGAGAAGTTCTTCGTCCCGGCACATATCCGATGTCTGAGGGTATGACGGTAGCCGGATTAGTGAACATGGCTGGAGGGTTCACGCGGAGCGCCTATCGGGATGAAGCGGGGCTTTCAAGTTATGTGGTGCAAAACGGTCAAAAGGTGTTGGTAACCCAAAGCACCGTAGCCATCGGGAAGGCGCTCAATGGCGACAAGAGTGCCGATGTGCTGCTTAGCCCGGGGGACGTCGTCAGCATTCAGCAGTTGGCTGGCTGGCAGGATATCGGTTCTTCGGTAACGATAAGCGGTGAAGTCGAGCATGCAGGAAGCTACCCGATACAAACGGGAGAGCGGCTTAGCTCTGTGTTGATGCGGGCCGGAGGCTTTCGATCGGACGCATATCCGCCTGCCGCAGTGTTGGAGCGAGCCCAAGTTCGTCTACTGGCCGAGCAGGCGCGTCAAGAGATGATTCAACAAGTCGAGAATACCCCCGTCCAGGCTGGACAAGGCTTGATTGGTTCGCAAACAGCGTCGACTATCCAGCAGTCACTGGAGGCGCAGCGGCGGGAGATCCTCGCCAACCTTTTCAGTCATCCCGCCAGTGGAAGGCTTATCATCAACATCTCTTCCGACGTGAGCCGATGGGCGAATACTCCTGGCGATATTGAGCTGCGTGCGGGAGACACGCTTTTCATTCCCAAACGGCCAAATTTTGTCGTAGTGAGCGGCCAGGTCTATAACCCCGCCGCGATTAGCTACGTTCCCGGGAAGGATCTAATCTGGTATCTGCGAAAGGCGGGCGGCGCGACACCTACGGGTGATAAGAAGCGAATTTATGTGCTCCATGCCGATGGGTCCGTCGTGCCGCGTAGTAGCAGCTGGGTAAGTAATAACTTCATGGATCTCCGCATGCGGCCCGGAGATACGATCCTTGTTCCTGAAAAGATTGTCGGCGCGTCGACAGTCTGGCAAAACATCGCAGCGGTGGCGCAGGCCATGTCCGTGGCGGCCCTGCCCCTCGCTATATCGGGAGTCTACTAAGGAATTCCAGAGTTCCTCAATCCGCTTTTACAGCCTGACCAGCAGCCAACGCATTTACCGACAAATCAGCCAGCGTTACAAAAACCGGAAGTTGCTTCCTCGCCAACGATCAACGCCAGGGTTGAGCAGTTTGTAGTGGATGAATCCGGTGCCGGTTAATTTTCCGGAAAGCGAGTTTGAAATGGACGATGCTCAAAACCCGATGCCTGATCAGGAACTCCAGATCGAGACAAATGAACCAGGTGAAGTTGAATCCGCCGATGCCGAAGAAGGGGGCGAAACTCTAATCGCAAAAATCGCTCGCTTCCTGCGGACGTGCTGGGTGAAACGGAGGATGGTCTTTAGCATTCTTGCCGCCGGCATTCTCGTCTCAGTACTTTATTCTCTCTCCCTGCCAAACGAATTCACATCGACCACGACGCTCATGCCGCCTGACAACACTTCTCCGTATGCCGCAATCATGAGCGCGCTGTCACCCAACAGTCCCGCAGCCGAATTTGGCAGCTCAGCATTGGGGCTGAACACTTCAGGAGATCTGTTTATCAGTATCTTAGAAAGCCGGGATGTTGCGGATGGGCTGATCAATCGCTTCAATCTCGCGCAATATTATAAGACACACCTAGATGAGGATACCCGTGGATCGTTGGCGGGAGATACCAGCATTGAGGAAGATCGGAAGAGCGGCATAATCACAATTGGTGTAAAGGCCAGAAATCCCGTGTTCGCTGCGAAGTTAGCGCAGGGGTACGTCGATGAACTTAGTCGCGTGATCAACGACAATACAACTTTCGGCGCCCGTCGCGAACGGATCTTTCTTGAAGAACGGGTGAAGGAGGTTAAACAAAAGTTAGATGATACTGCAAAAGACCTTAGTCAATTCTCAACCCGAAGTGGAGCGGTCGATGTGCCGTCCCAGACAAGATCGATGGTGGATGAGGGGCTTAAATTGCAAGCTGAGCTCATCGACGGGCGCAGTCAGCTGGCGGCCTTGCGGGAGACGTATTCAGAGGATAGCGTCAAAGTACGCGCCTTAGAGGCGCATAATGCAGAGCTTCAACGAGAACTGGACAAGATGAGCGGAGTGGGTCAGGGATCAGGCGCTAACCCCGATGCGAACAGTTCACCATACCCTACAGCGAACGAATTGCCTTCTCTAGGACTTACTTATTTTGACTTGGAACGCAAAATGCGTGTTCAGGAATCACTCTGGGAGGCACTAACAAGACAGTATGAGGCGGCTAAGGTGGAGGAGGCTGAGGAGATTCCATCGGTTCGCGTCTTAGACGTCGCTAATATTCCCGAGCGGAAGTCCGGGCCTTTGCGGCGACGGATTGTAGAAGCCGGCGCAATTCTATCTCTTGGCCTGGCGTTCATTGCGGTCCTTGCGGGGATGGTATGGGAGGCGATGGATCCTGAGGAGGAGCCGAAGCTTTTGGTTTCTGAAGTCGTTGGCGCAATGCGGAAGTTTCAAGTGTGGTTGTGGACTTTACCAGGAATGGGCTGGGGTCGTAAACGGATAAAAAAATCGGGGAGCACGACTCAATAACGGGCCGCAAACTTTGAAGAACGCTTGGCGGCGGGGAAATGTTAACAGCATCCGCCGCTCGGAAGCGGTATGAAGACCTGATCAACGCAACCAAGCCTCCCGGATCATGCCTTCCGCCTGGTTACCCAAAGAGTAGTCGACCTGATCTCAGGGGCGCCTGGATCGCGCTTGCACCCTCATAAACATTGACGATGGCGGCGGCCCGAGGTTTCACAATCGCCGTTCAAAATGGAAATCCGCGTCTGCATCGGCCCACGCGGCAATTCCGGATCGCAGGTGCGTACGTCGCGCATCCGGATCGCGTACTGCCGAGACGGTTGCCATGCGTATCGCATTTTTGGGGACATCCAATCCGGAAGTCAACGCCTCTCAAGTACGGTTGTACCATTTGGCCAGGGGCATGGCTGACGCCGGTCACCAAGTTTCGGTGGTTGTACCGGATGACCCCATTAATCGCGAATATCCCGTGACGCGCGGGAGCGCGGTTGCGCTCCATTTATTCAAGCCCAGGTCGGCTATTGCCGAAGTATTCACCAAGTTTCAGGAAGTGAGTGCCGGTAACCTGGACGTAGTACACGTCGTCGGTGCCGGAGTGCGATCGCTGCAACTCGTCGGACGCCCATTCAGGCGGCCTTTCTACGTGCAGGACTACGACGAGGCGATGACGCTGCAGGAAGGTCATACGCGAGCTTGGCGGGCGTACTACTCGATTCTGGAAGGTCTCAGCCGGCAGCGTGCCCACGGCGTCGTAGTTGCCAGCCGGAGTTTGGAGTCTCTGGTCCGGAAGCATCGCCCCGATCTGGGCAGTCAGCTCTTATACCTTCCCATCGGATACGATCCAAGTTTCGAGGGCGCCAGTAAGAACCTGGATTCGCAACTGAGAGCGATGGCGGGCGAGCGCCCGGTGATCACCTGGGTGGGAAGCTTCTGGCCGGCATTCGGGATTGACCAGCTCATCGATCTTGCAACTACACTTGCTCGGCGTGGGCGACCCTCGGTGTTTATGTTGGTCGGAGGCGGCCCCAGTCTCGAGGCCACGAGGAGCTTGGTGGCGGCCCGCAAATTGAGCAATGTTCTGCTACCGGGGCGCGTTTCGCTCGCCGATCTGCAGGCTTACTTGCGAATCTCCGAGGTGTTCCTGCTTCCGTTTCCGGCAAGTCCGCAGAATTTACACCGTTGTCCTACCAAACTCTTCCAGTACATCGCCTATAATCGCCCGATTGTCACCAACCGGGTGGGAGAAGTGGCCGAAGCGCTGGGCGACACCGGCTTTTATTATCAGCCCGGAAGCGTCGAAAGCATGGCGGATGCGTGCGAAAAAGCCATCGCGAGTTCCGCGAATTATGATCGTTCGGCCTTAATTCCACGAATATATTGGAGCGAGCGTGCGCACCGATACAGAAATTGGATTGAAAGCCTCGACCTGCCCGCTTGAAACCCCGCGGAAACGTTACTCGCAGCGCGATTAGTGAAGGCGATAACGAAGTGACCGTTCGCCGTTTTGCATGACGTGGCGTTGCCGGACTGAACAGTTATGATATTACATTTCCCAAGCCGCGGGTATTCTCGCTTACGGGTTCGCCTAAGTGGAGTTTTAAGCTGGAAGCCAATTCCGGAAGCCGGCCCGATCGAGGCCGGAAGATGACCGTAATTCCAGAACGTTCCAGTGCTCCCCAATCCGGGGTTCTGGCCGGCGCGCTCAGGCAAGTATTTTCGAGGTTCAGTGGCTCTCAGTTCAACAAGAACATGGGAGCGGGATCCATCATGGCTCTCGTGGGCGTATGCCTTAGTGTCCTCTCCTATCCGATCTATCTTCACTATCTTGGATATCACCGCTACGGCCTTTGGCTCGTTCTTAGTGTCGTCGTTTCGATCACACAATTGGGGAACCTTGGCATACCTTGGGCATTGATGAAGCTGGTGGCGGGGGATCACGGCCGCGGCGACTGGGAAGGGGTCAAGACCTTTATCAATATGAGTTGCGGGATCCTCCTTGCCATTGGTCTCGTCTTCCTCGGCGTCGTGATCCTGATTCGATCGTATATTCTCTCCTGGTTTAAGCTAAGCGGCGCGGACGCAGCCACGGTATACGCCTTGCTTCCATATGTTGCAGCGCTTTCGGTGCTGGTGTTGCTTTTTTCCACTTTCAATTCCGCAGTTGGCGGGCTGGGGCGGATGGACCTAACCAGCTACAACGAGACACTTGTGCAAATCTTTATCATTTGCTTTTGCAGTTTGCTGCTTTACCGCGGCTTCGATCTGCGTGGCATGGTTATAGGCACGCTTTCCGGCTATGTTGTGGCTCAAACGATTTCCCTTGTGCAAGTGCAAAGGATGATGCCCATTCCACTGATTGCGCGCACTCAGATTAGCCGTCACAAAGCGCGACAACTTCTCAGCACCGGAGGTTGGATTCTCGGTGGCAGCGCGTTCACCATGGCGCTTCTCCCATTTACGCGGTTAATGCTGTCTCGTTATGCGGGGCTTGAAGCGGTAGCGGTCAACGATATGTGCCTGATGGGCAGCTTGAGAATCAAGAGTGTCTTCGACGGCGCGTTCAGACCGATGATGCCTGAAGTAAGCAGTCACCAAGTCAAGGGGAAGGCCGATTTGCGTGGCCGCGTACGGTCAATTGACCGCAAGGCAATGCTCGTAACCTTCGTTTTTGCGTTGCCGGTCTTCGCCGGCCTTATGATCGTGATGAATCCCTTGCTTCATCTGTGGCTCCATCGAAGCTACAATCCTCTGCTGCCGAACACCTTCAGGATCGCTCTCGCGGGCGCGTTTTTTAGCCTGCTGGGATCGTCTGCCTACTTCATGCTCATTGGCCTCGGAAACGCCCGCGAAGCTGCCTATTCGTCCGCCATTCAGTTTGCCGTTAATGCCGCCGCGTTGTTGGCCATTGAGTTCTCGCGCGGCCACCTAACCGTGGGCGAAGCAG
Organism: uncultured Acidobacteriaceae bacterium; assembly: GCA_963813015.1. Classification (GTDB taxonomy): domain Bacteria; phylum Acidobacteriota; class Terriglobia; order Terriglobales; family Acidobacteriaceae; genus Telmatobacter. Next base: position 28,839 of record CAWEXN010000001.1, on the reverse strand, counting down.
CGGCCGCATTCAGCCTGGCGACAGCTTCGTGCACCCTCTATCTTCGTTTGCGCATGCGTTTCTTGCTTCGCTCGAATGACATGCAGGCGGAACGTCTTCCAACGGTGGACAGCGATGCTGTTACCAAGACTCCCGCTGCGGGGTTTTAAGGAGCGCAGATTCTCCAGTTGCCCTTGCGGGCGCTCATGCATATTGGATCGTTTGCCGGAAGCAAATCGGAATTGAATGATGCTTCGCGAATCGGAAAGGCAGGACTGGGATGAAGCGCGCGATCAGATTTGTGTTAAATACATTTGGATACGAAGCGCGCAAGCTGTCGTGGTTCCCCACCGCCCGCCGGCGCAAGTTGATGGAACGATTGGGAATCAATTTAGTGCTCGATGTCGGAGCGAATAACGGCGGATACGCATCCGAGCTACGAAGGAGTGGATACCGAGGCCGGATATGGTCCTACGAACCTCTGAGCGAAGCCTTTGCCGAGCTCTCCAAGTCAGCCGCTCGAGACGATCTGTGGAAGACGGTCAATTGCGCATGCGGGGCAAAGGCAGGCAGCGCCAGGATCAATGTTGCGAAGAATAGCGTTTCGAGTTCGCTGCTTCCAATGCTCAAGGCGCATTCTGCGAGTGCCCCGGACTCCACATACATCTCGGGCGAAACGATTTCAGTATGCACGCTTGACGACAACGTGATGGATTCGTTGAGCCCGGAAGATAGCGTGTGGCTGAAGATCGACACTCAAGGATATGAGAAGGAAGTGCTCAAGGGCGCTTCGCACTTAATGCCCCGAGTACGCGCGCTGGAATGCGAACTTTCCCTTGTTCCGCTTTATGAGGGGCAGCTTTTGATCGACGAAATGATTTCCATGATCTACCAGATGGGTTTTCGAATGGTGGGAGTAGCTCCCGCGTTTTTTCAACCGGAAACCGGAGACACCTTGCAAGTTGATGGAATCTTTCTAAGGAACTAACACCGCGCTGCGGTCACCCTACTCGAACGTCTTTTCGCCTGATTCGTCTTGAACTCTCCTTCGGCTCAATCCAAGGTTAAGATGTCTTCCCTCACGCCCCAAGCCAAATCCGCCGGCGCGACGCCTGTACGAAGACGCTCCAAAGGCCTCTGACCCTGTTGACATTCTGGTCTTTCTCATTCCCTGTCTGCAGTTGATTCGGATAAGGATGGTTGGCGTCCTAAACGGCTCCGACTTGATGATGCTGGCCGTATTCTTGTACCTTGCTTTTCGCGGAAGGCTGCGAATCGCGACGCCAGTTGGTAAGTGGACCTTATTTCTATGTTCGTTGTGGCTTGCTTCACAATGCGTGACAGATATCGTGAGGCACACTGCGTTCGCGGACTATGCGCGTGGCTGGAGCAATATAGGGTTGACCCTCGTCAGTTTGGCCGTGCTCTGGACGCTGTTGTATGGGCGGCCGCGCCGGCTCGTGCTCTATGGCTGGGGGTTGGTTGTTGGAGATCTGCTTTATTTCTTTATTAATCCAAATGAATCCATGGCGGCGGGGGCGCCGGGGGACGCCTGGAAATTCGGGTTCGCTTTTCCAGTATCCCTTGGAGTGTTCCTCCTTGCCTCGCGCAAGGAGTGCCGCGGCCATTGGGCAATCACTTTGGCTGTGCTGGCGGGTGTCGTCAGCATGGTGGAGGGGGGGCGCAACATCGGGGGCGAGTGCCTGGCGGCAGCCGTATACCTTGTAGTGACTGGCTTCTTGCGCAGAAAAAGTGGAGGGAGTTCCAAGTTGAAGGCCGGGACGGTGCTGGCTCTGGCTGCTTCGATCATTCTGGGCATTGCCGGGGTCCTGTGGGCCTATCGATACGCGGCCACCGCGGGGATACTGGGACAGGTTGCACAAGAGACATACGAGGAAGAGTCCAGCGGAAAATACGGGGTTCTCCTCGGCGGGCGAACGGAAATCCTGGCGACGTTTCCCGCCATTTACGATTCGCCCATTTTAGGACATGGTTCATGGGCAAAAGAGCCACTGTACATCATCCTGCAGAATCAGGCGCTCGCGAGACTGGGATACAAGATAGCCTGGAACATTGCGGATGAGGATCTCCAGGAAGGCCTCATCCCGACGCACTCGTACTTCTTTGGCGCATGGGTGGACGGCGGCATTCTTGGCGCGGTGTTCTGGGGATGGATCTTCGTGTTGACTGCAAGGGCATTGTTACGGGTCTATCCTGATACCGCTGTCCTGCTTCCGGTGGTATCTTTTCTGGGCTTTTTGATGCTTTGGGAAATTCTGTTTTCTCCCTATGGCACGCCGGGGCGTGTCACTTTTCCATACTCGTTTGTGATGCTGATGACGTTTGCGAGCATGGCGCCTCAGAAGGCGGTTCAGGTTGCGACCGTGACGTTAAAGAAGCGGACGTCTACTGCGAAACGGCGGGTCCATGCCGGACTTGCGCCGCGACCACAGCAATGATCTGCACCCACGGGTTTTCGGAGAGACTTGGGACTTTGGCATACCGCTCTTCCTCCAGCTATTCCGGAATGAGAAAGGCGAGGCAGATTGAGCAGGGTCGACTTCGCACCCTTGCAAGGAAGGGCTTATTCTGAAGGCCGGAATGACGACTTATAAAATGAATTCTATCGACAAGTTGAGGGGTTTGCAGCGTTTCTTTGCAACTCACCCCCTTACTTGTGATGCGCCCCAGAGGGCATGGGCGCGTTTCGTATGGTGGCAATTGCGCAGCCGGCTTCAGCATGAAGTTATTTCCCACTGGGCTGGAGGGCAACGGCTCGTTGCGCGGCACGGCATGCGGCAACTCCAAACGTCTACGTTGGTCTGCATGAGTTTCCAGACATGATGCTCGCACTCCATTTTCTTCACGAAGGCGATTTGTTTCTGGACATTGGTGCCAACGTGGGCAGCTACACGGTGCTAGCTTCTGGCGTTTGCCGAGCAAAAACGTGGGCATTTGAACCAGACCCCGGCACCGCGCAGTACCTCAGGAGAAACATCGCGGTCAATGGCCTGGACGCGTTTGTAAAGGTCTATGAATGTGCTTTGGGATCGGAACAAGGCGAGGTAGCATTCACGGTCGGTTGCGACTCTACGAACAGAATTGCAACTGCGAATGACACTAATGTGCGAACGGTCCGCCTGGAACGCCTCGACACCGTCATCGCCGATCGGGCGCCGATTATGATAAAGGCCGATGTCGAAGGAGGCGAGGAAGGTGTTCTGCAAGGAGCAAGAGCGCTTCTCGCAAATCCATCCCTTAGAGTCATCGAGCTAGAGACAGTTACCTCGGAGAGCGCTCGCATCTTAATTAGAAATCAGTTTGAAAGGGCATACTACAATCCGTTTTGCCGCAGCCTGGATCGAGAACCCAATCATCTCAAATCGAACAACTCACTGTTTATCAGGGATTGGTCTTTTGTTGCAGGCCGGTTAGCAACCGCGAAAAAGGTTAAGATTCTCGACCGTGAGATCTGAGAAACCGCCGAGCCTGTTATTCCCGCCACGCAGGCGCCGGGATTTGCACTATTTCGGCGCGGTCTTTATGGACACTTTTCTGCTTCGCACAGCATTGTGGTCGAAAGCTCCGGCAGGGGAAAGAGAGACTGCATGAGGATCGCCGTTCTTTGGACCGCGCTGTCGGGGTACCTGAACGCCTGCATGAAGGAACTTGCAAATCGCGAAGGGGTGGAGTTGTTTGTGAGCCACCAGGCCCCCTTGCAGCAAGCACCTTTCAACGACGACCAGTTTGCATGGATACGAAATCGTCTGGTGTGGCAATCGAGGGCTGAATTTGCCCCACTTGCACTAAGGCTGCGTGCGTTTGACCCGGATATACTGATCATCTGCGGATGGCACGTGCCGGCATATCGCAGGGCGGCGAGAGAACTCGCCAAACGGTGTTGGCGCGTTTTGGCCATAGATAACCCATGGGAGGCAACGCTGAGGCAGAGGATGGGCACCCTCATCGCGCCATGGTATATTCGGCCGCTTGCGGACGCTATCTGGCTTCCAGGCGAACGGCAGGCAGTTTTTGCCAGGAGACTGGGGTTCGAGCAACGCAACACTCTTTGGGGTTCGTTGTCCTGCGATCAGCCCGCGATTGAAACCGTGCACATTTCGCGCATGGCCGAGGGGCGAGCCGTGCCGCGCTGCTTTCTGTTCGTGGGAGAGTTTGCATTGCACAAGGGCCTGGATCAGCTCGTCAAAGCGTACGAGTTATACCGGGAAGGATCAGTCAATCCATGGCCTCTGGTCTGCTGCGGCGCTGGCCCTTTGAGCTCGCTTTTGGAAGCTCGAGCCGGGATTCGCGTAGAGGGGTTTGTGCAACCGAGCCAACTGAGCGAAATACTCGCCTCAGCCGGCTGCCTGGTTCTGCCGAGCAACATTGATCACTGGGGCGTCGTGGTTCACGAGGCAGTTTCGGCGGGACTGCTCGTTCTGGCATCTGAGAATGTCGGCGCAGCGGTGCACCTCGTCCAGGACAATTACAACGGCTACATTTTTGATAACCATGACGAGAAGGATCTCGCTGCACTCATGTCGCATGTCAGCGGGCTGAGCGATGCGCGCCTTGATGCTATGTCGCGAGCCAGTTATCTGCTATCAAAACAGTTTTCACCAGCAAGATGGGCCGATACGCTTCTTGAAGGCTTCCACAGATTCTCGCTGCGATAGGTTGTTTGAATGAGTGGGTGATAGGCACATTCTGAAGCTGACCCGCCAACCATGGCGCGCCGCAGTTTGCAGGATGAAAGAGGATTGGGAGCAAACGAGGAACACGAATGAATGGACGTTTGAAGGAAGGACTTAGAAGTTTACTTCCGCGCTCTCTAGCGCGACACAGGATCCTGGGAGGGCCGTTGCGCGGGAGCGCAATCGTGACGTCCTGGCACGATTATCCGGCGGCGATTCTTGGTAGAACAGAACTGGCTCTGCTCAAGTGGTTCGGGAAGAACGTTGGCGAGGGCGAGACATGGCTGGATATAGGCGCGCATTATGGATACACCTCGATCGCGCTTTGTAAGCTGGTTGGTAGTGCCGGACATGTCTATGCATTTGAACCCATGCTCAACACCGCGGCGTGCGTTACACGCACCAGATTATTGAACGATCTTGAGCAATTGACAGTTGTGCCGATTGCGCTCGGAAACAAGTCGGATTTGGCCATGGACAGTTTGCTATCGGTAAGGGGAATGATAGACAGCACGCTCACGGAGACCAAGGGCTTTCGAGAGACGTTCATGATTTCACGATTGGACTGGTTATGGCCAAGAATTTCGGAGCCCGATTCCCGGATCGACGGCATCAAGATCGATGTGCAAGGCATGGAGATAGAAGTACTCGAGGGAATGACTGCACTGTTGAAGCGCTATCGGCCGAAATTGCTCGTGGAGTTACATGCGGGGGTATCGAGAGAGCGGTTCCTCGATGTCCTTCACTCGCTCGGCTATTTGACACGTGGAGTTCCGGTCGAGCAGCTTCCCGGTGAATCGGATCCGGATTACACCGATAATCGAACCTATCTATTCCGGCCGGGAGAAGCCCTGGCCCCGCAGAATTAGCAACAACCAAGGAATCTGCTCGTCCGAGGCAACTTGAGTTTGCAAGCTTCACTAGCTCACCGTTTTCAAACGATCCTGGGAATTCGTTTCTTCATTGGGACCGCGCAGGGCGCGATCGACGAAGTATCGCGACATGGCGGCCTGGTGGTAGTGCCGGCGGCGCCTGCGCTCAAGAATCTCGCTCTCGATCTTCAGTACCGCGAGGCATTGCTTGGCGCGGACTTCGCCATTGCCGACAGCGCCTTGATGGTGCTGGTCTGGAACATGTTGCAGGGTGACCGCATCCCCAAACTCTCAGGGCTCAAATATCTTCGGACATTGATCGAACAAGCGGACCTTCGTCGGCCGGAGAACAGTTTCTGGGTGATGCCTTCCGCGGCAGCGGCCGAGCGAAACGCTGCATGGCTGCGCGCGAATGGCATCTCTGTGGCCGACGAAAATATCTACATAGCTCCCATTTACGGCGCTGAAATTCGCGACTTGGAGATCCTGAAACGGCTCGAAGAGCGTCGGCCACGGCATCTGGTGCTCGGTATTGGCGGTGGAACTCAGGAGCGGCTGGGTTTCTACCTGAAGCAGCACCTGAGCTACCAACCGGCAATTCATTGTGTTGGAGCAGCCATTGCATTTCTCTCCGGAGATCAGGTCCGAATTCCCGTTTGGGTCGACGAAGCGGGCCTCGGCTGGTTGTGGCGGAGCATCTCAAATCCGCGGCGTTTTGTCCCGCGGTATTGGGATGCCCGTCATCTTGTGCCACTGTTGTTGCGCTATCGGGACCGCTTGCCGGTTGCCCGCTCTTCAGTGGCCGTCACGCTTGGACCGCCTCCCGCGCAGATGTAGGATTTATGCCGACACTTCACATCATCGACAGCCTTTCCCCTGCAATTGGAGGACCGCCAGAGGCGGTGCGCCAGCTTGCCAAGGCATATCGGGAAGTAGGCGCAGGCATCGAAGTGGTTTGCCTGGACAATCCAGGTGAGCCGTTTCTGTCGGGCATTCCTTGCCCGGTGCATGCTCTTGGCCAGTCCTATCTGGGCAGGTATGGGTTTTCTCCACGGCTCTGGCGCTGGCTCGGCGAGAATTCAGGCCGCTTTGATCGGCATCGTCATGCATGGGATATGGACCTTTCCCAGTGTCGCCCTTCGTCACGCGGCGCGCGCAGCGAAAAAGCCGTATGGAATCTTCGTCCATGGCGCGCTCGATCCCTGGTTCCACCGGCACTACCCGCTCAAGCATCTTAAGAAGCGGCTCTACTGGCCCGTGCAGTATCCCGTTTTTCGCGACGCGCTGGCAGTCTTTTTTACTGCCGAATCGGAGCGGGATTTAGCGAAGTCAAGCTTTCGCCCAAACACATGGAACAGCGTCGTTGTGGGTTTGGGGATCAACGATCCCGAGGAAACCCGAAAGATCCATCCGGACAAATCGAGACGTTCTACCGCAGATTTCCGGAGCTTCGCGGACGCCGCTATTTGCTGTTCCTGGCCCGCATCCATGCGAAGAAGGGTTGCGACCTGCTCCTCGAAGCATTTGGGCAAGATCGCGGCCTCTGTTCCGGACGTGGACCTGGTGATGGCTGGCCCCGATCAGGAGGGGATGCAGGCAAACCTCCAGCGCATGGCCGAGCAGGCCGGCTTTGCGGCCAGAGTCCACTGGCCGGGCGTCATCGGTGGCGACCTTAAATGGGGTGCACTTCGGGCTTGCGAGGCGTTTATCCTTTCATCTCACTCGGAGAACTTCGGGATTGCGGTTGTCGAAGCTCTGGCTGTAGGGCGTCCGGTGCTGATTAGCAATCGGGTGAACATCTGGACAGAGATCGAGAGCGACGGCGCCGGGCTTGTCGAGGACGATACGTTGGAAGGCACTGAGCGACTGTTGCGTCGCTGGTTCAATCTTCCTGTTGCAGAACGCGATGCGATGGCGGTCCACGCGCGCCCCTGTTTCGTGGGAAGGTTCACAATGAACCAAACCGCTTTGGCCATCGAGCAGGTATTTGCTCCGGTGGCCCTCCCTGCCGGACGAGCGATAGCGTACGCCAGGTTTCGAAGGATGTATCGAACCTGCCGGATCATGAGCTCCGAGTCTAGGTTGTTGAACTAAGTTTGTGTATCATCATTATCATGTGGCTGATAAAGGACTGTGCATGAAGAAGATTTATATTGCTGGTTGTGGCGGCATGCTCGGCGAAGCCTTCCACAAGCAATTCGCAGATGAATATGAGTTGAAATGTACCGATAAAGACGTCAACGAACCATGGCTCTCCTTCCTCGACTTTCGCGAATTTGATGCGTATCAGGCAGACGTAATCGCATTCAAGCCGGACTATCTCTTTCATCTCGGAGCCAATACGGACCTTGAGTATTGCGAGAAGAATCCCGATGATGCCTACGTTACAAATACACTCGCAGTCGAGAATGCGGTATTCATCGCAAACAGGCTGAATATTCCCCTGCTATATATCAGCACCGCTGGGATTTTCGACGGCAGGAAGGCGATGTATGACGACTGGGACACTCCCTGTCCGCTGGGCCTGTACGCGCGCTCGAAGTTCATGGGGGAGCGGTTTGTCATCGAAAACACGACTCGCTATCTCGTTTGCCGTGCGGGCTGGATGATGGGCGCAGGGTCTGCCAAGGACAAGAAGTTTATCCAGAAACTCATGCGACAACTCAAAGAGGGCCGCAGAGAACTTGCCATTGTCGACGATAAGGATGGCACGCCGACCTATACCCAAGACTTCGCCCGGAATGTGAAGCTACTAATCGAGCATGAGTTCTGGGGTCTTTATAACATGGTTTGCGGTGGGCAAACGAGCCGGCTCGAGGTGGCCCAGGAGGTCCTCGCGCTTCTCGGACTGACCGATAAGGTGCGGCTGCAGCCAGTTGCCAGCTCCTACTTCAGCAAGGAATATTTTGCGCCTCGTCCCGCTTGCGAGCGGCTGGTGAACAGTAAACTTAATCTCCGTGGTTTGAATCTGATGCGCGACTGGCGGTGCGCCCTTAAGGAGTATCTCTCGGATTACTATCAAGGCTATCTGGAGTGAAGCAGAGAGTTGCCATCGTTTGCACAGCCGGACTACCAGCGGCACATTTGAAACACTCGCCCGAAAGACCAGAGTGGGACCTTTGTCTTTTTCCGCTCATCGGAGAGGAGGGCCACGATAGTGAGCGCTTGAATCTGAAAGGCTTGCGGCGGGGGGCTTTTTTGGCGTACCATATCTCGGTTCGAAACTTCATCCATTGAGGAGTTAGCGTCGATCAATGTCCGAACGATGGATTGGTCTATCCAGTGTCGAGATCCACCGTCGACAAGTTGGCCGGCCAATTCGACCCGCTCTGTCCGGTGTGTAACGGAGCTTGCGATTCCATTCCCACGCCAGAGCAGGCCCCCTTTCAGCCCTCCTCGTTTTACGGCTTGACCAAACAGGTGCAGGAGCAAATGACACTCCTCTTCGGAGACACGTTGGGAATCCCCTCGTTCGCGCTTCGGTACCAGAACGTGTATGGGCCGGGCCAGTCTTTGAAGAATCCCTATACGGGAATACTGGCAGTCTTCTCGAATCTTGCGCGGGCAGGGAGCGAGATGAATGTTTTCGAGGATGGACTGGAAAGCCGGGATTTTGTTTACATTGACGATGTAGTTCAAGCCACTACAGCTTGTATCGAGAGCGTTATGGACGGCGCTCATGTACTCAATGTTGGCTCGAGCGAGCGCACAACCGTTCTGGAAGTTGCCACGACCGTGAACCGCTTCTTTGGCGAAAAATCGAAGGTCAGAGTTAACGGTGCATTTCGCCAAGGCGATATCAGGCATGGAAATGCCGATGTGACGCGCGCTGGAGCGTTGATTGGTTTCAAGCCCAAATGGAAGTTCAGCGATGGGATCCTGGAATTCCTTCAGTGGGCTGTCACGTTCGAGTCCGATAAATCCGGGTACGAACAGTCCCTCGAGGAGATGAGAATCCGTCAATTGTTGCACGGAGGCTAAGTGGATTGGTCCCCAATGCCTGCTACAATCCGAGAGCGGATAGAATCGTTTGCCTTGCTTCAATGATCTCTCAACTTCATCGCGTGGTCTCCGCGGCACGAGTTCGCACCTCGAAGGCATAGCGAGCGCGGTCATTCAAGAGAAGGTCCAGATTCACCTCGGAAGGCCCTGTTTAAGTCTTTATGCGACCAACTGTCATCGTGCTCTCCTTCAACTCCGAAGAAACCCTGGGCGACACGCTCCGCTGTGCCCGTCTGATCTCCGATGAGATCTTCGTGGTGGATTCCTACAGCAAGGATGGAACCGTGGAGTTGGCGCGAGCTTGTGGAGCCACTGTCGTTCAGCACCCGTTCGAGCACTATGGAGCCCAACGGAACTGGGCTATCGACAATCTTGCTCATCGCGCGACCCTGGCAACTGCATCTGGATCGCGACGAGCTGATGGATGACGATTTGGTAGCGGCCATTCAGGCGCTGCCCGAGGAACCCGAATCACTCCGGCTACTTTTTGCCCCGATATGTGCGCTTTCTGGGCCGGGTGTTGCGCCACGGAGGCATGAGCCCAACCTGGCACTGCGCCTATTTCGCACCGGGGTCGGTCGGTGCGAAGACCGCAAGTACGACTCGCACTTCATTCTCAAAAGTGGAAGCTATGATCGGCTGACGGGGCACAATGGTGGACGACATCCACATGCCGTTGACCGAGTGGACCATGCGACACAACCGTTGGTCCGACCGTCGAAGTGGCTGAGTTGAAAGTGCAAGGAGACTGCGGGTGCGTTTCAGCCCGACGCACGCGGCAACCCGACCCAGCGCAAACGTTTCCTGCGACAGAAATACGATCAACTGCCACTGTTTATCCGGCCCTTCGGCCTGTTCGTCTATCGCTACTTCTTCCGCCTGCGGCTTCCTGGACGGAACCGAGGGGCTCATTTTCTGGGTGCTGCAAACCTTCTGGTTCCGCTTCCTTGTCGACGCCAAGATCTGGGAGAAACGCCATGCAGCACGTCTGGCCGGAGAGTACGGCATCAAGCCTGCATCTTGAGTGAAAAGTCGCTGATTATTTCAGCATTGGAAAAGCCAGCCGAGAAGGGTGCCTCAAGATCGCGCAGCGAGGCCGTAAAACTGGTTGAATCGAATTGTTCTATCTGCCCGACGGGACCGCCAAGGTGTTGAAGCAGGCTTTCTCGATCGCGCACGCGAGGTGTGGCGTCCCAGTTGTAGAGCTTGTAGTCGTTTTGCAACAGCATCTCCGTAGCCTCGGTGCGCGAATCATCCCACACTTCTATCAGAACCACCGGCCGGGCTTCTGCAAGCACGCGTTCTGCGCCCCTGAGCACATTGCACTCCGCACCCTCAACATCGATCTTCAACACGCTGGGTGCGGCGCCCTGTTCCAGCAGCCAATCGAGCGTTATAGTGAGCACGCTTACAGTTTCCCGCACACCACCGGTCTGCGTTGACCCTCCGGTCACGGTGAGAAAGTTAGATGCTCTGCCGCGTTTCGCAACATTGAACGAGGCGATCGTAGGCGAGTCAAAAACCGCGGCAGGAATGACTTGAATGGGGGCTGAAGTTGGGGGCTGCATTGCGGCGGATTTGCGCAACAGCGCAGCCAGCCAGATGTCCGCTTCAACGGCCATCACCTTACCGGAGACACCAGCCCGCTGTGCAGCCGCAATGGACAACAAGCCAACATTTGCGCCGACATCCCACACCACGCTACCGGTTTCGACAAATTCGCGCGCAAAATCGAAGAGATCCGACTCCGTGCGTGTTTTCCAGAGACTGAGGGCTGCATCCGGAGAAACCAGAATGGGAACCGACCCAAAATCCGTTGGCAAATGGCGCTTGAGAATGCGCCCCCTGCTTAGCCGCTCCACCAAAGTGCGTAAAGGATTCATGGCTCTCGTCTATAACCTGTGACTTGGGGTCCGATCTCAAAAAAGTCTACCACTGTGCGCCCCGAGCGCAGGCCGCAGTGATTCCGCACGAGAGTAACCCGTTGTGGATGCATTACGTGAATATGATTCAAAAGAGTGCTTTGAGCTGCGAATTCGAGAGTATTCAGCGGAAGAAGGCAAGCGCACGAACCATCCGAGTTTTCAGCATGCTTCTGTCACTCGCCACGAAAGAGACGTTCGGGTAAGTCCTTAGCGCTGTGCTAGTCTACGTGGGCAGGCGGCCGGCACATCCTCCCTCGGAAGATGCGCGGAAAAGTCTATGCATATCGCCTAACCCTGCCCCATTCACACTCGGTAACCACTCAGAAGGAGAGAAATCTGCATGGCAATCAGGAAGGCATTGGTCTGTGGCGCTGGCGGCTTTATCGGCAGCCACATGGTAAAGCGGTTGCGAGCTGAGGGCTATTGGGTCCGCGGAGCTGACCTGAAGCACACGGAATATAGCCCCTCGGAAGCGAATGATTTCGTGATTGCCGATCTGCGCCTTCGCCAGAGCTGGGAAGCAATTCTTGATAAGGGGATCGATGAGATCTATCAATTTGCTGCGGACATGGGCGGCGCCGGTTATATCTTCACCGGAGAAAATGATGCCCATGTCATGCATAACTCGGCGATGATCAATCTTCATGCAGCCGATTTCGCCGCGCATCGCCAGGTGAAGAGAATCTTCTACTCTTCTTCCGCCTGTATGTACCCCGCATACAATCAGGAAGATCCCGATAACCCAAAGTGCGCCGAAGAAACCGCCTATCCTGCGGCTCCAGACAGTGAGTATGGATGGGAAAAACTCTTTAGCGAGCGACTCTACCTTGCCTTCGCGCGCAACCTCGGACTCAACGTACGGATCGCCCGCTTTCACAACATCTTCGGCCCCGAGGGCACCTGGCAGGGCGGGAAGGAAAAAGCCCCGGCCGCACTGATGCGCAAAGTCGCTGAGCAACCTGATGGGGGCCAGATCGAAATGTGGGGCGACGGACTGCAGACCCGGTCGTTCCTCTACATCGACGAATGCATTGAGGCCGTACGGCGGCTCATGGAGACGGATTCTTTCCAAGGCCCTGTCAACATCGGATCGGAGGAGATGGTCACCATCAATCAGATGGCCGAAATGATTATGAAGATTGCCGGAAAGAAACTCTCCATCAAGCACATTCCAGGACCAACAGGCGTGCGGGGCCGGAATTCCGATAACAAACTATTACGCAAGGAACTTGGCTGGGAGCCCAGGCAGAGTCTCTTTGAGGGTTTGTCGAAAACTTATCCATGGATCTACGGTCAGTTACAAGCGGCGTCGAAGGAGTCTCCGAATGTGGCTGCCGGCGCGCGATAGCTAAACGCATTCCCATTGCAGATCCAGCGATTAAACCGCTATGGAGACGGCCACGCACTCAAAGGTTAAAGCCAAGTGAGTTCTATATGATCAATCTGCCAAGTAAGCGAATTCTTGTCACGGGTGGAGCGGGGTTTCTCGGGCGCCATCTAATCGCCAGACTTCAGAAGGTCGATTGCCAGGATGTCGTTGCACCGGCGCACAGTGAATACAACCTCACGAGCCTCGATGCGGTTGAACGCATGTTCAATATGCATCAGCCGGAGATTGTCATTCACTTGGCGGCTGTCGTGGGTGGGATTGGCGCAAATCGCGCTAACCCGGGTCGATTCTTTTATGAAAACGCGATCATGGGTATTCAACTTATCGAAATGGCGCGACGCCGTGGGATAGAAAAGTTGGTAATGCTTGGTACGATTTGCGCTTATCCGAAGTTCACGCCGGTGCCCTTTCGTGAAGAAGACCTATGGAACGGGTATCCAGAGGAGACCAACGCTCCTTATGGACTCGCCAAGAAAGGTTCTGCTCGTGCAGTGCCAGGCCTATCGTGAGCAGTATGGAACGAACGCAATTTATCTGTTGCCCGTGAATCCTTTACGGGCCAGGCGACAAATCTGATTTGCACTCGTCTCACGTGATTCCGGCTCTAGATCCGCAAGTGCCTCGAGGCAGTAGAGGGGGGACGTGAGGAGATTGTGTTGTGGGGCGATGGCTCACCTACGCGCGAGTTTCTGTATGTGGAAGACGCTGCGGAGGGCATCCTCTTGGCGACCGAAAAGTATGACGAATCCGATCCGGTTAATCTCGGCAGCGGAATGGAAATTTCGATTCGCGATCTCGCAACACAATCGCGGAGATGACCGGCTTCGAGGGGCGGATTGTGTGGGACACGAATCAGCCGAATGGTCAACCCCGCCGGCGTTTGGACGTTAGTCGGGCAGAGAGGGAATTCGGGTTCCGAGCCGCAACATCGTTTGAGTTGGCCTGCGCAAGACGATCGATTGGTATCGCGATTCTGCGAGGTCTTGATCGACGATGCCGGCGCTCGATGGCTTTTCCCACTTCCGTTTCTGCGGAACAACCACACCTTCGGCGGAGCATCAAATTGCGCTGAACTGCCTGAGATAATACATCCAATTTGCCGTGGTTTCGTCTCGCTGTTGAGCGCGGCTCATGAAAGAGAGAACCGGGGTAAGAATGTGAGCATGAAGATTGGTTGTGACGAACTCGATCCGATGTGCGGTCGTGTTGGCTGGGCTGGCCTTAATAACCGCCGGAATTTCTGCGGCTGCAAAACCAGGAATGCCGGACGGTGCAGGACAGTCCGGCAGCAGTCCGAGTACCGATGATTCCGATTGCCAGCCTGTTACGCGTGGCTCGCCCTACATTCCAGTTGACAGCTGGGTTTATCCAGCGGTGCTGCGGCTCTATGCGCTGGGCTATGTCGACAAGGCCTATCTGGGTATGCGACCGTGGACGCGCGTGAGTTTGAGCCGGATGCTGGACGAGACCGAAGAACGTCTCGAAGATGTGGATCAAGGGCAAGCCACAAGCGAAGCTGAGGGTTTGTACGACGCGCTTAAACGTGAGTTGCGCGATGACAGTTGGAACTCCTGCGAAGTTGACAAGGGCACTGTCCGTGCCGAGTCTGCCTACAGCGTGGCGCGTGCTATAAGTGGCACGCCATTAAATGACAGCTATCATTTGGGTTCGACCATTGTGAACGACTATGGCCGGCCCTTCGCCAACGGCTTTAATAACTATTCAGGCGCTAGTGGCTTTGCGTCCGCAGGGCGATTTGTCCTCTATGTCCGCGGGGAGTTTCAGGGCGCGCCCTCGGCTGCTGGCTATTCGCCCGCGCTGATTCAGCAACTTGCAGCTCTTGACGCGACCACTGACGCCTTTAGTCCAGCCTGTTGGTTGTCGGGAGCCCCGTGCACCGCGCTACCCAACAGTCAGCAGACGACAATGCCGGTTGGGCCAATCGCCACGACCACGCGAGGGCGCATCATGGAGGCCTATGTCTCCGCTCAGTATTTGAATCACGTCATATCTTTCGGGAAACAGGATGACTGGCAGGGCCCTGGACAGGGCGCCGCCATGTCCTACTCCAACAATGCCGAGAATATCTACTCCTTTCGCATTAACCGCATCGAACCGCTGGATGTGCCGCTGCTCTCCCGCATAACAGGCCCCTTCCGTTACGAATTCCTGGTGGGCCCTCTGAAAGGACACACTTATCCCATCGATCCCTGGGTTCATGTGGAGAAAGTGAGCTTTCGGCCAACGCAAAATGTCGAGTTCGGTTTCGAGCGCACTGTGATCTGGGGAGGCAAGGGTCACGAACCGATCACCGTCAAGAGCTTTCTGAGAAGTTTCTTCAGCTTTTCCGCCCCTGATGCGACCGTCAAAGACAGTTCCCGAGATCCCGGCGCCCGCTTTGGAGCTTTCGATTTTTCTTACCGGCTTCCATTCGTTCGGAACTGGCTCATGCTGTATTGCGACTCGGAAGTGCATGACGATATCTCGCCAATTGACGCGCCCCGTCGCGCATCCTGGCGACCCGGGTTTTATCTGTCTCGCATGTCCAGGCATTCCAAAGCTTGGACATTCGCGTCGAAGCCGCACACGCTCCACGGATCCGACCGGGCACTATCCGAATTTAGGCCCGCGGCCGGTCACTTCATGTACTACGAGGCAATCCAGCGCCAGGGATATACCAACAACGGGCAGCTTTTCGGCGACTGGATTGGCCGCGAAGACAAAGGCGGCCAGGGCTGGATCACTTACCATCTGAGCGGCAACGAATGGATTCAGATTCGGCGCGCGATATCAAAAAGCGACAAAGGACTTCATTCCCGGCGGAACCACTCTAAACGAAATCAACTTCCAGGCAGTCAAACGTGTGGGCAGGGACTTTGAGATTAAGGGGAACTTCGCCTACGAGCACTGGAAGGCACCCATCTATCTTTCCGGCCAGCAAACTGTGACCGCGACCACGATTCAGCTCACCTGGTATCCGGGGCGGAAGGTCAACTTCTAGTTGACTGTTTTACGGGTTCCACAACCATCCATTACTTTGGAGCGTGTACACAAAGGATTAACAGACGGGGATTCGAAACGTATATCCTATCCTAGATCTGGAGAGAAAATCGGATTTCCGGATCACGCGCCCGGAACTGCGGAATCCGGCTCGAAAAATCATCCCCTAAACCACTGCAGTGCTGTTGGGTTTCTGCCTTGCAAATCCTGAAATGCAACGAATAGCTCTTGCCGATCTCCCCTGAAAAGGGGATTCTCGCCGAGAGTCCGTTCGACAATTCTAAAGGAGAGAATATGCATTTGAAGCCCACTTTTCAGCTCATTTTCGCGGCGCTGCTTGTGGCCGCGGTACTGCCCCTCCATTCTCAAGTCTCTCCGGCTGCCACCCAGGGCGGCATACCACTCGTCGTTGGCGCGGGATTCTCCGATTACAGTATCGATTGGGGACCCGGCCAAAGAATGGAAGGAATATCGGCTTGGGCCGACTGGTTCCCCGGCCGGTTGCCCACGGCTCTAAGAGGCTTGGGCATCGAGGCAGAAGGCCGTGATATCGACTTTGGTCGTCCTGCGGGAATAACGAGAATGCGCCAGGACACGGGCCTAGGCGGATTAATCTACACCTGGAATCGATATCGCAACATCCGTCCTTACATCAAGTATCTGGCCGGCGTTGGGAGCCTCGATTTTCCTCCCTCGGGAACATACTCCCATGACACGTTTTCGGTCTTTGCACCCGGCGGAGGAGTCGAATATCGCGCGTGGCAGCATATCTGGATACGCGGCGACTATGAGTACCAGTTCTGGCAGGACGTATTCGGACCTCATGATCTGACCCCTACTGGCTTTACCATTGGCGCATCTTACGACTTCAGACCCTTGGCGTCCCAACAAAGGTAGGCTGCGCCGCTTGCCCGATTAAGGGGTCTTTGGGTCGTCAAGTCTTCCACGTCTGTGGCGAAGCGAGCCAATGAAGGGGCAACTGATTGCGCTTCACAACCTGCGCGAAATAGGCTTGGAAGCCTCTCCATGACGCTCTCTCACTGAGAAGAACTATTGTGTCGGGATCGGACTCTGCCTGAATAGGGTCGTACGAATTTGTCACTGGCAACGCACAAAAACACAACAAAAGATTGCGCCATTCTGAATCCGCGCTGAGGCGGGTAAGAAGGCTGGTTTCATCAAGACGCTTGTTTTATTTATGCCGCTGATCTGCCAACCAGTGCTCAATTCATCACAGCAAAATAATTCAAATTCGATTCTCGCGGAAATACTCCATTCTGACGCGCCTTCCTCGATCGTCTGATAGAATTTGTTCACGGTTGCAGAGCGAGGCTACTGCCTTATATGGTTGCCCGAGGTTAGGATCCGTACAAGGTTTGGAACTTCAGATTGGCGCACCTTTAATCTGAATGAAAGGTTCTGTGGTTTAACTCCTTGGTGCATTCTTCAATGCAACTCGCCTCACCTCCTGCACGCCTGAAGCCAAATCTGACAGCCGCAGTTGTCATTTGTACTCGGAATCGTCCGATTGCGCTGCGGAAATGCCTCGAAGCCGTTGCCCGCTTGACGCGTACACCGGACGAGGTCGTCGTGGTCGATAACTCTTCGGGAGACAAAGAGACAGAATCGGCAGCGCGCGAGTATTCGGCTCGCTACACCTTGGAGCCCATTGAAGGGTTGAGCCGAGCACGCAATCGAGGGCTTATCGAAGGCAATTCCGATATTGTCGCGTATTTAGACGATGATGCCATGCCCGATGAGCGGTGGCTTGAGTTGATCCTTGAGCCGTTCGCGGATCCTTGTGTAGCCACGGTGACTGGCGACATCCTCTTACCGGGGTCTTGCGTCTCCGGGAATAGCCCGGAGCCGTCCTGGCGACTTAGTAACAAAGACCCTCGATGGTTTGAAATCGCGGCCTTCGGCGGATTGGGTATTGGCACCAACATGGCCTTGCGGAGGTCGGCGTGCGCGGGCTGGAATGTCTTCGATGAACGTCTTGGCAGGGGCGGTTTGTTCGAGGGGATGGAAGAGCATCACGCCTTCGTTCGCCTTCTTTCAATGGGTCATTCTGCCGCTCACGTTCCTGCTGCGATCGTTTTCCATCGCTCCCAAATACACGGCGATATCAAGCAGGAGGCGCGCAATCAAATTGGATATTCGATGTTGCTTTTTTCTGAGTACCCCAGCCACCGCCTGGATCTGCTGCGATTTCTCTTTCGCCGCGCGCGGCGCAGACCGCTTACATGGCCGCGTGACGCTCCCGATCCCGGCGAAATTATTACCAGCGGATGGCGCGTGCTGCTCACTGCCAGCCTCAGCGCGGTTCCGCTCTTTTTCCGCAACCGCAGACCAAAGAACGGTTAGCAACTCGCTTGTTCCGCCCGATGACAATCACCTTGTTTTTGCGGACGTTGTCCTGAAAGCTTGAGCATCAAGCTCCAGGACCTTGTGAAGCCAGTGAACTCTCCGCCGCCACTGGAGTGCGCGCACGCCTAAGCTGCAGAATGCGGGAACGCGAATCAGGGCTTCGCTGAAGCCGCAGATCGGTGCCAGAAAGAGATCTGTCACGGATGGTACGCTCGCGGCTAGCCGCTGAGCGTGCCGCTTCCAGAGCGGTTGTTGCGCCAGCCAATTTAGCTGCCCCTCAATGACGACCTGGGGATGCTTACGCGCGAACATCACATCCCCCACCGCAAATGCTTCCGCGTCGCGAATCAGGCGCCCCGACGTCTTTTCGTAATACTGATACGTGATGGCGTCCGCGACGTATTCTGGACGCACGCCCAGGCCGAACAGACGAGTCCCGAGTTCCAAATCCTCACGCATCCGGAATGTTTCGTCGAATCCCCCCGCCTCTTCGAACAGCGCGCGCGAGAGCGAGGCGTTGCTGAAGACGCAGTCTGTGATCCGCCATTCGGCGCCTGATCGCTGTTCCCGTTCCAGATGAAATGCGCCGATTTCGCGGCGAAAGCATTCTGCAGCCAGGCTCGGCGGAGTGTCGGCGCTTAGAAAGAGAGCGCCAAACGCAACCATCCGGCGAACCTCCATGTGCGCCGCGACATGCGCTGCGAGTAGTTCAGGGTCGCCGAGCATGTCGTCATCGAGGAAGATCAGAAGCTCTGCTTCGGCTGCCCGAAATCCCGCATTGCGCGCAGCGGATGGTCCACGGTTTTCTTGTTCGATGACTCGCAAACGACTGGTAGGAGCCAGCAGGCGCAGGGCATCGGCTGTTCCGTCGGTTGAGCCGTCCACGACAACGATGATTTCGAATTCGGCGGCAGGGAAGTTTTGCAGCAGTAGCCGAGAGACCGCCCTGAGCACAAGGTCGCGGCGATTGAATGTGGGAACAACGACGGAAACTTGCATCGATTCGCAGCCGTCCGAGCGGCCTTTTGCTATGGTAATTGAAGTCCCAATTGAATTGGGTTTCTGCGGACGTGAGTTTGGATGTTCGACCGATAAATACTCGCGAAACGGCTCATTCAAACAGATCCGGACCGAAACCGGAGCAGCGAATCGTCTTATCGCAATCAAGTCAGCCGAATGGCGAACATGAGCACCGCGGAAACGGCTCGATCGACAACGCTGCGCAACTTCGGATTCAGCGGCGCTTGCAAAATAGTGACTGCAGTCAGCAGCCTGGTCGTATCGGTGATCACAGCCCGATCGCTCGGCGCGTCGGACATGGGCATCTACAGCTTCGTCCTCTGGGTGGCCGGGTCAATCGCAGCGCTGTCATCGTTAGGGCTTCCTGATGCGGTAGCCAAGTACGTCGCGGAACAAAAGGGCTCAGGTAACCATGCTCTTGCCGCGAAAATTGCCCGCAGAATCATCGCGGTCCAGATTCTAGCTGCCGGCATCGCGTCCCTGGTGGGAGCAGGCGTTTGGTCAGCTCTTGCCAGACATCACCTGATTCTGGTGTTCCTGGCTCTTGCTACAGTGATGCCCGCCGCACTGCAGCAGATGCTGCTTGCACTCATGGAGGGCGCGCAGGATTTTCATCTCCAACTCATGAGTACGCTCGGCGGCGCAGTCTTCCAGGTGGGAATTGTTGCGGCCGTTGCGGTGCGACATGGGTCGATTTTAGGTTTCTTGCTGGCAAACCTGCTTTCGTCCGTGGTTTTCACGGCTTTCACATTGTTCCTTTGCCGGCCAATCCTGACTTCGCATTTCGATCCGGATCGACAGACTGGGTTCCCCGAGATCTCAAAGCGGATCTTTAGCTTTTCAATTTCTGTCTATGGCTTGTCGCTGCTCAGCTTGATCGTTTTCGATAAGTCGGAATTGTTCGTCCTTCGCATCTTCCAGCCGCCTGCCGAACTTGCGTACTACAGCATCGCATTTGGGTTAACTGCGCGGTTGGCGACCGCAGGAGACAGCATTTCCTACGTTCTTTTTCCAATGTTTGTTACACGCTTCACACAGAACGGATCAGAAGATCTGCGTAAAGCTTATCGCCAATCGATGCGGTATTTGCAGTTGTTGATGGTGCCAATCATTGTCTGGAGCATTCCATTGGTTCCGCGCCTGGTGGTCTTTGTCTATGGGAGCCAATATGCTCGCGTTGCTCAGGTCGTTCAGGTCTTGCTTGCGACCATGCTCCTGACTGTGATGTTGACGGTCAGTGCAGGTGCCATTTTCACTTTGGATAAACAGACAGCCTTTTTACGCTACATGCTTGTCGTTGCAGCTCTCAACATTATTCTGGATCTCGCTCTCATTTCCCGATACGGGGCATTAGGTGCGGCATTTGCCAACGGTATTTCACAGTCCGTCGCAGTGTGCGGCCTCATTGTGTTGCTTTGGAGGGCATTACCTGGAAGCTTTCCCATTCTCGCGTCGATGAAGATCTATTTTGCGGCGATCATTTCGGCTGCTCCTATCATTTACGCAGAGCTCGTCAAGGGCGCTGGAGTGTTGGTCCTGTGCATTTCGGTTGCTCTAGCGGTTTTACTTTACATCGGGTTACTTGCCGGAGCGGGAGAGTTGACGGGGAGTGAGCTGAAGATGTTGGCACACAGCCTGAGGATGTCGTTGTCTCGAGGGGAAGCTTAATCCATGGCGGGGCCCGCGGCGAAGGAACTGGCGAAGCGAATTCTTCCTGCTCGTTTTCGCCAATGGCTTAGATGCATGCAGGTCAGGGTGTCGGAGTCGCCAATGTATAAGTGCACACGCTTTGGAAGCTTTCGCCGGGTGACACCAATCCACGCCGGTTTTGGCATGGGACGCGGAACTTACATCGATCGATATTATATTGAAAGGTTTCTGGAAGATAACTCCTCAAACATCAAAGGCCGGGTATTGGAACTCTCGGACAATGCTTACACGGTGCGATTTGGAGGAAATCGTGTGACACGGTCCGACATCCTGGATATACGGCCGGACCATCCGCAGGCAACAATCATTGGAGATCTGACTGCTGCGGACAGCATTCCCTCCGACTCGTTCGACTGCATCATTCTGACTCAGGTATTGAATTTTATTTACGACATTCGCGCAGCAGTTGAGACTGTGCATCGAATTCTAAAGCCGGGCGGTTGCGTGCTTGTGTCGGTTCCCGGAATTGCGCCGCTTTCTCCCGATGAGATGGAATACTGCGGGGATTACTGGCGGTTCACGCGCCTGTCCTTAAGAGGTCTTTTTGAAGAGGTGTTTGGAGCGGGGTGCGTCGAAGTTGAATCCCGCGGCAACGTGCTGGCAGCAATGGCGTTTCTGCATGGACTGGCAGTGGAAGAATTGAAGCCAGAAGAGTTGGACTACCGCGATCCTTTTTACGAAGTGTCAGTGCTCTTGAAAGGCGTAAAGGCCGCAAAATGATCTTTTCGACCGCTCCTGCGCGATGAAAGTCTCCGTCGTTATTACAACCTACAACCGCAGAGAATCGCTGCAACGTTGCCTGTCAAGCCTGGCGGCGCAGAAGTTTCCTGCAGATGAGTTTGAAGTGATTGTGGTTGTGGACGGGTCCACGGACGACAGCGCCGAAATGCTGAGCTCGCTTGTCTCCCCGTGCAAGCTAATATGGTTTGCCCAGTTGAATCAGGGGCAGCCCGCAGCCCAGAACCTAGGCGTAGCAGCGGCAACGGGCGACGTCATCGTTTTTTTGGACGATGACTGTGTTTGCGAGCCGGATGTTGTTGCGGCCCATCATGATGCTCATATGCAAGGCGGTCAATACGTGGCAATCGGTCCTGTGCTTTTGCACCCGGATTCTCCGCCTGGAACGCTTCACGACGTTGTTAGCGACCTGGAAGACGCAGAATGGAGAAGGCTCACTGCGGAAGGACCTCGCCGTTCCGATGTGATGCTTTGCGCAAACAGTTCAGTGAGACGCGATGCCGCGCTTAACTGCCGATTCGACACAACATACAAGCGAATGCACGACGTAGAGGCTGGTATCCGTCTCTGGTCGAAAGGATACAGACCACGGTTTGTGCCCGGGGCCATCGTTTATGAACTCTACGCTAAGACCGTGGGCGCGATGCTCCGTGACAGCTGTCTTCATGGAAAGTACGAAGTAATCCTCTCCAACGATCATCCTTCATTTAAACCGCTCGCTGGGATTGTAAACATCAACAAAGGCAACTTGCTTAAACGCGCACTGCGGAACCAGCTTGCTCGTCACGCAGCCTCCAGCGACTTTGTGTTGTGCATGGTCGGCGCGCTTGCGAATCGTCTTCGCAGTGTCCCGGTGTTTGCGGGGCTGGCCAAGCGTATTCTGCGTGCGCGAGCGGCGATCGCGCATCTCAGAGGCGCAATTCAAGAAGCCGGTTCGTGGAAAACATTGGAGGAACGATTTGGCAAGCGTGTTCCAGTCATTATGTTTCACAATGTCGGCAGTCCGCGCCTTGGGGAGTATCCGGGCCTAACAACGCCAATTGGTGAGTTTGAAACACAGATCAGTTTTCTAGCGAAGATGGGTTACAAGGGGATTCGGCCTTCTGAGTGGCTGCAGTGGCGAGACGCAGGAGGTACGCTTCCGGAAAGCCCAGTGATCTTGGTGTTCGATGACGCATATGCGGAGGCGTGCCGAAACGCTTTTCCGCTGCTTGAGCGGTACGGCTTCGTCGCAGCGTGCATGGTGGTTACAAAGTGTATGGGATCGACCAACCGTTGGGACGAAGAGGCAGGAATGCCATCGTTTCAACTCATGAGTAGAGACGAGATATTGGAGTGGTCAAACAAGGGCATAGAATTCGGAGGGCATTCCTGCCATCATCCCGAGCTGCCTTTTGTAGAAGATAAACGACTGGAAGGGGAGATTGCAGAATGTAAGGAAGATCTAACCGCGTTGCTGGGAAAAGTTCCAAAAAGCTTCGCGTACCCTTTCGGCGCCGTCAATCCCAAAGTCGAAGCTGCGGTACGCAACCATTTTGAGATTGCATTCACCGCTTGGCAGGGAGTTCTTCACCTTGGCACTAACCCGTACCTCGTACCGCGAATCCGATTTGTTCCCGGAGAAACCCGATTTGGAATTTGGTGCAGACTTCGGCTTGGCAGGAATCTCCTCGAAGTCTGCCGGGGCCGCTGGGCCAGGTTTGCACGAAAGACCCGAAGCAACGCGACGACAGGCCGCGCTTTGCACGCTTAGCGCCGGCGCTTCGATCTTCAAGCCAACGCGTCAGCATGCCGAAGTTGCCTATTTGGCTGATGTCGGGACGGAGGCATCACACCACTCAAGAATCATGTCGACTATCCCGGGCAAGTTAGACTCGTGAAGCAAATTGTTGTGGTCAAGAGGCACAAGCCGTTCTTCGATACCGCGACGTGCCATCTTTCTCCAGCCGAAACGGGTCACGACATCGATCATTTCAGGTTCATCCGTGCAGAGGAAGTGAAGAATGGGAGCTTCAATCGGGTGGGACCGATAAAGTGGGAAATTGTCGAGCTGTGTCCAGTGAATGAACCTTTGGACGCCCGGAGCGTTTTCGATTGGGACTAAGAGCCTGCGGAAGGGAACTGTCGCGGACCAGGCGAACCGGCGGGCAACGACACGGGAATTCGATGCGAGCCAAGCAAGACCACGCGCGATAAAGCCCCGATCGTTCTTAGGCGCCGATAACTCGCGAGGAATAAGGCTCGGATTTGTCGATGTTACTAAGTGACCTCCCTCGCATAGAGTATTCCATTTCCTCCAGGCACTTCCAATCAGGAAGCGCAAATAGCTGAGAAGAGCCGGCGAACCAGGCATGGGTGTATCAAATAGAATAAGTTTGACATCCTTCCCCGCAAGAATCAGTTGCCGCGCTGCCTCGGCTGCGACGATACCACCGTAGCAGAATCCACCTAAGATATATGGCCCTTCGGGTTGCGCCCGGCGGATCATCGCGGTCACCTCATTCCCTGCGCGTTCGAAGGTAAACAGCGCCCGGCTATAAAACGTATTCGCAGGTCGCACAATCGACACGTCCATTTGACCGTGCAGATGCGTTGCCAGGCGGCGAAAGTAGAGACCTTCGTCTCCGTCGGCGGGAACGCACCATAGGCGCTGTCCGGAACCACCCTCACGAACTGGAAAGATTCGAATGTCGTTGGATGCATTTTGGTTTGGACGGGGAAGCGCTGGCTTGCCAACAAGCCTGGTTAATTGAACCAGGGTAGGCTCATCAAAGAAGTTTGCCGCCGATTCGCTGGTGTGACTTGAAAAGCGCTGGTCAACCTCCGCGAGCATGCTAATCGCTGCCAGTGAGTCTCCGCCGGCGTTAAAGAAATCTTCATCGAAACCAAGATCGTTACGGCCGAGAATGCGAGCCCAAATCTCGTGGAGTTTGTAATAGATATCATCAACGTCGTCCGCTAACTTACGCACCGATATCTCGACTGGCGATGGCGGGGGCGCGTGGTTTTCACTCATCTGCTCTGTCAGAAGCCACCGCTGTGGCTTACCCTGCTCTCCGCGAGGAATCTGTTCGACGATGCAGATGCGACGAGGCACCTTGAACGACGCAAGCCGCTGTGCTGCAAAACGGCGAAGCTCCGTCGGGGTAACTTGCAACCCAGCTACCGGATGCAGAACCACTGCGCAGGCGACGTCTTCACCAAGGGTCGGATGAGGAACGCTGAAAGCAGCAGCATCGAGCACCGCGGGATGGGAGGCCAGGGCCGCGTCTACCTCTCCCGGAACAATCTTTTCTCCGCCGCGGTTAATCATCTCTTTAAGGCGCCCAGTTACAAAGATGTTTCCCGCTTCATCCAGACGGCCGAGATCACCAGTGCAAAACCAACCATTCCGAAAAGCAGTTCGGTTGGCATCGGGGTTGTCCGCGTACCCAGAGAAGACAGCGGGGCCGCGCACTGCAATTTCGCCTTCAGCGTCGTGTGGAAGAAGCTCTCCGGCATCGTTCATGATGCCAATCTCGAGCCCGCTAGAACGTCCTACTGAGTTTGGAATGCGGTCACTCGGAATGAATGCATCTGTGGCTATCGGGCCAGTTTCCGTCATCCCATAGTCGTTCAAGACCGGTACGCCGAGAATTTGCTCAAGTTCCTGGCGAACTTCGACGGGCAGTGGAGCTCCAGCCGACTGAACAAAACGCAGAGATGTCGGTTGATAGGGCGGCTTGACTTTCAGTTGCGCAAGTGCGGCTTGGTGAACCGTTGGCGCACAGTCGTACCACGTAGGTCTCAGCTCATCAAGCCAGCGCGAGTAGAGGGTTGAGTCGAAGCCTCCCGTCGCAATGACCGCCCCGCCGGCCAGAAACTGTGCGAAAGTGTTATCAATTCCGATACTGTGAGAAAGGGAAGTCATCTGCAATAGGCGGTCAGACTCAGTTAGTCGTAATAACTTGCTTCGCGGTGCTGCCTGGGCATCGAGATTGGCAGCAGTAAGTGGTACCAACTTAGAGCTCCCCGAGGTCGCGGACGTGATCAGCAGCACGACCGTATCCGAACTTTCGGCGTCGAATCGCAGTGGAGCAGTGGGATGGCGGATTTGCCATTCGTCCGGATGCTGCCCATCTCGGGCAATCAGAACGGTTAGCCCCATCGCGGCGGCGGCTTCAGCCTCTGCTTCAAAGTCCGGGGAAACAACAATCGCTACAGCATGCAGCGACCCCACAAAATGCTTGACCTCGGCGACGGTTGTTCGCGGGTGCATCGGAGCGCACACGCAGTGGCTTATCGCTCCGGCAATCGCGAGGACCTGCTGCGCGCCCTGCGGCAAAAGAACAGCAACTGTCTCGTCAAAACCAATGCCGGCCTCCTCCAGCCGACGACCAACGGCAAGAATCTGCGCCGACAGTTCACCGTAACTGAGAACGACGCCATCTGAGTCAATGAGCGCAGGCGATTGCGGAGAGAACTCGGCGTAGCGCGCAATGGCATCGAGCGACGCACAAGAACGGGAATGCATGAAGTGTGCTCCGGGTCCGCGAATTAAATAGCCGGTTCGCAAATATTATGATACACAATTGGTTTGCATTCATCCCAAACTCCGCCCTTCTCTTCTGAAACCACGTATGCGAGGCGCAGGAATCAATCAGGAGAGGCTGCGGAGCGTCATCGCGCCCTTCTGACCCGTTACTCGGGTGCGCTTCTAGGCCCGTCTGCGAAGTCATATTTCTATGCGACGAAACCCTACAGATAGTCTTTACGGGGGTGGAGTGAATACTCGCTTTCAGCAAACACGTAGTTAAGAACTATCGCTTCCGCACCTGGTAAAGAATCAGTGGGCCCTCTTCAAATACTTTGTCAGCAACTGTGGTGATACTGCATTGGTTCTTGTCATCACCGTAACTCCAGATATAGTCGTAATGCATAGAAACAAACTTCCAATCAATTTGTCGATCCTTGAAACTGTGCGTATACGGCTCATAGGTGATGCGCATCGGAGTTTGGCCGCGGATATCGAAAAGACCGCCCGTTGTAGCTCCACGTCTAATAACAGCATAGGCCCAATAGTGCCAATAGTCGTCGTCAAGGTAGTCTGTGCCCGGGATTTCGTTCACGAGGACAAAAACTCTTGCGTTGCGAGAGATCTGCCCAATGCCATCGTTCATCGCGACGCTCTTCTGTGTCTCTCTTTGGAATCCTGTGGCAGTATTGAACACGCGAAGCGCCGTTAACGCAACCGCAAGCACGATGATCCAGTTGGCGCGGCGACCTATGCGAAATACTGCGAGGGTAATGAGATAAATAAAGGGAACCAGGCGCGAGTCTACATCGACACTTGTTCCCCAGGAGTGGGGAAGCAGCAAGAAGATTCCGAAAAGTCCAACGGTCACCATCAGCCACCGCCAGTTAACGCGTAATTCTCGGTTACCTAAGACCGCAGCGAGGAAGCATACGACAAGTCCGCCCGCAAAAAGCAGATCGAGTTCCTTGTTGTATCCGTGTATGAGCAAGCCGCGAAACAAACGTAGCTTCTGTGTGAATGATGTCCATTCGAGGCCATTTTGATCCTGAAGGCCTGGACGCGCCCAAAGAGCAAGGAGGGAGGGTGGAGCAAGGGCGACTATAAGCCGAAGAAACTCGCGCCAGTTGAAGGCAGTAAGCTCATATAGTACAAGAATGAATGCTGCACACGCGAATCCAAGTAGGTGTGCCAGATATGTGAGATAGGTAACCGTGAGGAACAGAGCGGCTCGTGAAAGCGATGGCTTATGCCGGAACCACAACCAAGTCCCGATCATCAGGAACGAAAGGCCGACACTAAGCTGAAATGCGATGAATCCCCACAAAAACATTGCACAATAGGAAAGCGGGCACGCCAGGAGTGAGAGTCTGATGTCGGTGCGATTGGCTTGCCAGATAAACCACGCGACGGAGATCGGCAGTAGCACTGTAATTAGCATGAGGAGTACCTTGCCAGCGCTTTCAACCGGCAAGATCTGTTGGAGTGCCACCATAAGCACGTCCCAGAGGATGAAAGGATAGGGCTTCCAATCCGCACGGTAATGCTCT
Source organism: uncultured Acidobacteriaceae bacterium (assembly GCA_963813015.1). GTDB lineage: Bacteria > Acidobacteriota > Terriglobia > Terriglobales > Acidobacteriaceae > Telmatobacter. Next base: position 1,079 of record CAWEXN010000001.1, on the reverse strand, counting down.
GAGAAGTGAAATGCGGGATCGTTAAGATGTGCGAGAATAAAGGTGCGCGCTAGATGGTTAGGGTAATCTAATAGCGGTGGTTCAGTCACAAACAGGAATGGAAACACCAACGATGAAGCGGAAAGAGCGAAGAGAGCTAGCCAGAAAGCATCGCGCTTTATATGAGGATGCATCGGCGAAGTGAAGTCTCCTTAGTAAGTGCGGCGCCAGGCCTTTGATTCGGGCCGCGGTTTCCGTTTGATCTTCCGGCTGCGGACTAATGTACCACCAGTGGCCGCGGCACGCGATCTTTTTTGCATCGATTCCAAAGTCAGACGCCCCGACGCGCCGAGCAGGACTTCAACTGGATTGAAGAGCTATGATTTAGCCTATTTCAAAGCAATTTCAAGGGCGATTAAGATAGAAGTAGGTAGTGCGTTGTTTGTGCGTTGCTACGTGTTTCGCTGGAAGTTGTGATGTTTTAGAATCTCTAACGCTGGATATGCGGAGGTGGATAGCGACCGCTGGCCAGACAATGAAAACGAGGGTGCTGACCAAGTGTAGCTGAAGTTTATTGTTGGGCTGGATTCAAGAAAAGGCGAAACAGGCCTTCCCGGCAGCTCCGACGGAGCAAACCATCTTAGGCCGGTTTATTTTGGCCCCGATGTCATTCATCATTGGTACGAAAATTCCAGTAAGCCCTATTCTTTCTTCTCCCAGATTTCGGCGGAGTTGGAAAAGACTTTGACCAGCGAGTAATGGCTGTGGATATAACTCTGCAGCGGTCGGAGGTAATCGTCACTCGGATTCTCCGATTCGGGAAGTATACCCAGATAATCCGGTCTCCATAAAATGTAGCGAACCTGATGTTGCTCCAGGCCTCGAATTACCTCTGCCACCTGCTCTGGTGTCGTGTAGCCACCGTTTTCGATACACGAAAGAGGTGCCGGGTTGCGGAGATCCAGGTAAAAGTAAACGTCTGGGTAAGCAGCCTCATAAAAATACTCAGACGGCTGCGTGTGTTGCCGGATCCAAAGGTCACCCTCGTAAGCCTCTGGTTCGGTGAATGCAAGTTTACCCTGGGAAGTTGTGAGGATGCC